>NZ_JAAARQ010000003.1:0-21451 GCF_010646905.1 Acinetobacter portensis | reverse complement strand
GTGTTCCTAACGCATCTATCATTCCTTGTAGATACTCACACTCTCTGTTAAGCAGGGTTGATCATGTCACCATGATGCCCGTTTCAGTGTCGCCCAACTATTCAAAATTATTTATTTAGAATTCAGTACCCATTTCATAGGGCTAAGTTCTGAAATTCGCAGAACGGGTCAAAAGATGGGGTCTCACCATCTAGTGCCCTTCGCAGCCGCACCAACTACCTTTCGGACGTATGCAGCTACACGGTCTTTAGTATGCGATGGCTGTCGCATACACATAGAAACAACAAGACAAAGTTTTAGAAAATTTCACTCACTGAACGGCTAACTCAGGAAAGTTTATTTCATATTTGGCAGTCACAAAATTAGCAGAGCCACAGTGAAAATCAATGCAAATAGCTGGTCCACGTCCATCTGACAGGAACTCTTATTTATGCAAAGGCCACTGCCATTGCGTTTGCGCAGAAATTGAAAAGCAAAAAGCTCTCAATGTTTTTGTTTTTAATGCTAGACTTTTATAGTTGTGCCACTTTTATGAAAAAAGGATGAAAAGTGATCATCTATACGATTAAGACCACAGACTGCCTGCAAGCCATTTTGAACTGTGTCAGTATTGCAAAAGCACAATTTTGGATGAGTTCAACAATTGAAGAATCTAAGTTGACTTCAGTTTTATCGAAGATGATTGAGAAGTATGATTTGCATCAAACTGATCAAGCACGCAGAACAAAATTAAGAAAAGGCCAGCCAGTCTGGAGTCTGGTTCTACATTATGAAGTGGCTGAAAAAGGGGTAAGATTCTGGTTGTTTTGTACCGGTTTTCGAAACAATCAGCGTAGTAAAAAAGACTGCACAGATCAGATTAAAGCACTGAATGAGCAACTGAAAAAGACTGAGCATTTGAAGTGTGTGATAACTGAAAATTTAGATGAGCTGATTCGATTTAAAGACTATGTTTTGGGTCAATATATGGTGTATGACGGACTGCAAGCCGGTATTAATAAGCAGTATTTTTCACCGTATAAATTCGGTCTAATTGATCAGAATGTAGCGATGAATCAAGCGACGATAAATTTGTCATTTCGGTCAATTGATGATGTTGATCCTCAACGAGGAAAGCTCGATAGTATTCAGCGAAATTTTGGTTTTTTATTTTATGCAGCGCAACAGCGACCACAATATTTGGGCCTGAAAAAAACTGATGTGATTGCACAATTGCGCAAAATTTATGGCGTCACTGTTGATGAAACGGCATCCTATAATATGTTGATGCAACAGCTGTTTAAATATCATCGTCGAATTAGTCAGCGTTATTTAGATACTGTACAGAGTAATGTAGAGAAAAAAGTAACATTAACTTGGTACTTCGATCAGTATTATTTGAATCAATTCAGTCATGAATTACGCGCTAAATTGAAGGATATCCCAACGCGTCGATATTTGTTTGAAGATTCGATGAAGCGATTATATGCGAAAGCTAATTTTCACGGTGTCAGACATCAAATTGGTGAAATAAATTCTCGTGTTAGAAGATTAGTTCAAAATAATTATCCAGATTTTTACGATAAAATTGAATGGCCGAAGAACCTACATTATGTGCGTTTTAGCCCGAAAAAATATGAGAATTTAGAGCAGTTTCATGCAGATTGTATGCAGCTAAACGCACTTGAAAAGTATTAATCATGCTACTTCGAGTATGATGATATTACGATCAAAATATGAAGAAGAATGATGATGAAGCACTTGGGATTTGTTGGAAAAAGCACTGAATATGTTGGATATACTCATATTGAAATTATCAACAGTTCTCTGCGATTTTCTTTTAACGTTGCATCTAACAAAAATCTAGATGAAGTCTTTAGAAAAGTCATAGAAAATAATTATGATTTATTGATGTCGACCTCGGCAGAAATTTCATTTGAACTTGAGCCTGAAACAATTGAAAAGGTCGAAAAAGTGATTAGAGCGCAAGGGATTGAGATGGAAGAATTTATACAAGAGACGCTGATTAAGTTCATCAATCAAAATTCATCGGACCCTGTTAACGTATGATCATATTGATACAAATCTGGATAGTGTAAAAAGTTAAAGCAATAGAGTGTTTTATGCAAAAAGATAATGTGTTTTTTAAGGATTTTTCTAGTGGTTTTATTGTTGCCGGTCTAGCTTTTACTGTCTTTTTTGCGACGGCTCTTTTTTTTGAATTGGCCATAGGTTCAGTATTTAACGTTGAACCATCTCAAGACCGAATTTCCTTGGTCGTTGGATTTTTTATGGCGGTCGGAGTTGGCTTTTTTCTATTTTCAAAAAATAAAATAGGCAATAAAATCGGTGGTATCACTGTAGCATCAATACTTTCAGCGGTTTTTATTAGTTTGAAATTCTATTATTTTTAAAAAGGTTTAAAATGAAAAAGTATGGCGTTGAGATTGTTGATCGTCCTAAAATTAAGCCGATAAAGGAGTTTGATTTATCTGGAGTGAAAGGTGAAAAGATCATTAAATCACTGACAGAAAAGATATTAATTCGCCATGAAAAAGCTTTTAAACGTTTGCAGGGGATGTAATGGAAGTAGCAGATAATGATTCAAATACAGAGATATTAATTGAAGTGAGCGTTAGTTTGCCGATTATAGAAGTGATCACAGATGATGACATTATAGATTTCGTTGAAGATGATGGCGGTTATTGAGAGAAAAACTTCATATCAAAACTATGCAAAAGGTCGATTTCAGCCAAATTTATCACATCAAAACTATGCAAATATCTTTTTAATTGTATTTATTACATTAAAAAATTCTGTATTAATATTAAGGTATTGATTTATTTTAATATTAAAAATATTTTTACTGAAATTAATTCCACTCGTGATTCCATTTTTTTTAGAATTTTGAACAGCTAATTTATTATTATTTTTTAAGCATATGATTTATAAAATTATTTTTTTTATTTAATAGGTTTTTTAATAATTTTTTATTACTGAATTACTTTTCCACTAATTAAAAAGTTGAATGAGATAGCAATGGACTCATTCTAAAATTAGACATTTTACTTTGGAGAAACTGGACATTTCTATTTGGGGCTTACAATCGGGTGTTATTCACCAATTAAAATGTCTATGCGATAAACCATTTAAAATGTCCTGTTTTTAACCACAAGAGTCAAGCACAGGATTTAACTTTCTTTGTTCAATAATGGCTTTCTGAGCTTTACGACTCGGCATACTTTTCTTGGATCTAGAGCGTTTGTTTTGCTTATCCAGTTCTTCATGCTGTTGCTGAATATGGGCTAGAACTGAACCTAATCTTTTATTCTCCACCACTTCATTTTGTTGTAATCCAAGCAGTTTATTGAAGATGCTGTAGTTAAGCTTTCTTCCCTTATGCATCATGGCCACAGTCCCATCTGGGTATTCCAAGAATGCAATGTGCTGTCCTATGAGCGTTTGATTTAATTCTGTCGGCTCAAGTAGGTAAATACATTTGTCATAGCTAATCGTTAGGCTCTTCGTCACTTTACGTGGTTCTTGCCAGGTAAAAATATCATCTAGTTCAAGATTAGATTCCGTTAAGGGCCGATGTAAATTCTTCGGATTTCTCGCACACTTGGCAAACTTCTGATTGAACTGCTCAATAAAGCAGGGCAGCCATGTATTGGCTTCTGCAATGCTATTGATACCTTCAAGGCGCATCTCTTTAATCAGACGATCCTGAAGGGTTCTATTGGCGCGTTCTACGCGACCCTTGGCCTGTGGGGAGTTGGCGAAGATAATATCAATATTTAACTCATTCAGAATTCGACCAAACTGAGTCACCTTCGTTTGTTGTGTACTACTTTGATTCACCCTAAATACTGAATGTTTGTCGCTATAAAAGGCCAAAGGCTTGCCGTATTGTTCAATATAGGCTCGGGTTGAAAGCATATAGTCAAAGGTCGTTTCAGCCTGACAGAAGCGCAGATGTAACAGCTTGCCCGTCGCATCATCGATATAAACCAGCAAGCAGCATTTAGCAGCCCGACCTTCAAACCAGTCATGATATGAGCCATCAATTTGAATCAACTCACCGAGACAATCACGGTTATAGCGCGGTTGATATGGACGTTTCAGGCGTTTGGAGCGTGGAATCCATAGCTCATTAGCCGTCATCCAACGCCGAATCGTTTCTACTGGGATAGTCAGGTTAAACATACTGCTGAGCTTCTCATGCGCTAAGGTAGGACCAAAGCCCAGCAGATGTTCAGAAATAATGGAAAGACATTTTGATTTGACCAATTCATCATGGCGATGATGACCAGCTTGACCACGACTAGCATGGGCCATAGCTGAAACACCATCTTGATTGAGCTTCTGCAATAGTCGGGTAATTTGACGAGTTGATAGGTTCAGAATTTCAGCAGCACGGACTTGGGTAATACGATGATCTCGAACGTCTTGCAGGACTGCAAGACGTTGAATTTCTTTATTAGACATAGTGATTAGCATCTATATTTATATCCAGTCCATGATGATAAAAACCATCATAAACCAGACATTTTTATTGGTGAGAATATAGACACTTTAAATGGGTTTTAACATCGGGGCTTCGTATAATCCGTATTATGTTAATTTTAGCTTTTCTCTATAATTACTATCTTAAGGCCCACTACCAAATTCTGTAATTAGCCAATCAGATTGAGGAGATTGTTTCACAAGAGTAATAAATAAAATATAGTCACCTACTGGACTACCAGCATCATCTATATGGACGACTTTAACTTTTACCATCACTGAAATAATTTTATAAAATTCTTGATAATACTCAGGTCTACTTTCCGCTGAATCATAATTAATCCTTACTACTTCTAAAATTTTTGAGTCTTTGAAAGAGAGAAACCTTTCAGAACTTTTTAAATCTTCATGTAATCGCGCATCTGGCCAAACATATTTGATTGCTGATTCTAGATCATGTTTAGCAAGTGAATTAAAGAAAAGTATTGTTGTCTGTGTTGCCATCTCTTTATCATGATTTAATTTCTGTTTGTATGAATTAATGATTAGAAGTAGACATAGACCTACAAGTAAAATTCCTAATTTTATAAATATTTTAGACATTATAATTTCACTTTTATCTTTCGAAAAAACGCATAACCGACTAAAAGACACATAAGCCAAAATAAATAATCAAGAATAAAATATAAAAAAATGAATTGATCTATTCCTATAATAATATTTAAAGGATCTAGCGCTATACTACCGCCTGGAGATATTTCACCATCTACTAAAAACTGTAATGGAAATCCTCCTCCTATAACTTCAACTTTTCCAAGCTTGTCTACAACTATCCGGTCTATCAATGTATATTTCTGATGAAACAAAGACAAATAAGTCAAAACAAAAGCTAATATATTGAAATATATTATTTTTTTCTTTAATAATTCTTTAACTTTAAAATCAGTTAAAAATAACCAATAAGACAAGCCTGGAATTAGAGCCATAAAGATAGTCCAAGTGTCGGTATACATCTTCCACCATTCTTTCGAAACTTCTCCTGTATGGCTCCATCCAAAAAGAACAAAAAATGGCATAGCAATAATTAAAGAGCTAATACAGATAGTTAGCAAATTAAGAATACTATAACGATTTAAAAGAATTGAGACCATAAAGCTAAAAGGTACTGTCAAAATACTATAAGCTAAGTAAACAAGACCATGCCCTGCAAAAACCACAAAAATTGAATATAGACTATATTCACGATTCATTATGATAAATAGCAATGCTGTGAAAAAAAGTAGTGGTAAAGGAGCAAGTAATAGGGCTTTTACTATTTTTTCTTTTGAGTATTTCATTAACTTAATTCTCTTATTTACTCAATAATTATTACACTATATCAACTCTTGGAAAAAGCGTTGAATGAGCCTATTTAATTGGTGAATAATATAATTTAAAGTTTCTTTGATGCTTTTTCTATTGATGTAACAACATTCTTATTTAAAAACGTAGGTAATATGAAAAATAATAGTAAGTTGATTTATTTAGTTATTACGGCAATCGTAGTAGCTTTTATTGGATTTTTTATTTTTGCCAAAAAAAGTGATGATGTACATAGTAAAGAGCTGATGGAAACTCAAGAAAAGATCAGTTCCAACCGTAATACTCTTAATGCTAATGACGGTATCACTAACAATGCGCCCAATCTCCCTCATGGAATGCCTCCTAAATGGGTAAAAAGTACGATTACTATTAATGATAGCCCTACATATTCACGAGAAGATAAAATCCATAAGCTAGTTGATTTGTTGAAACAAAATGAATCGAACCCTGATGCATTAAGTGTAATTCTTGTATCCCTAACGAATTTAGACCCAATTGAAGCAGCAGACGATATTATTCCTTATTTAAAGGATACGAACCCAAAGGTTCAAATTTTGGCTCTGGGTGCTCTTAATAATGCTTCGCTACTCACTCAGAAAGAACATGAGATTAAGGGTTCACTGCCAGAGAATGAAGCTGTTCGTAAACGGATTATTGAAGCCGTTAATGAGCTTAAAGTAGATCCAAATACGTCAGATGAAGTAAAGAAAGTATTAATTGCCACTTTCCCATAGATAAATCCTTCTTTAAAAGGCAAATAACAAATGATTTTATAGAGCATTCTTAATTCACTATTCAGCGGAAAAACATACCCACTTAACATAATGGCGCTTATACGAAATTCACATGTAAGTCCCAAATAGAAATGTCCGGTTTCTCCAAAGTAGAAATGTCCGCTTTTAGAATACTCAACTAGAGATTTTCTTAGCGGACGATTTAATATGTTGGTGTCTATGTCGGATAAAGAACTTAAACGATTGTCAGTCTTACAAGAAGTCTGTGATCGACGCATAACGCAATCTAAAGCTTCAGAGCTTTTACAACTCTCAGAACGCCAGATCCGGCGCTTAATTCAAGCCTATAAAGCTCACGGTCCCGCAGCATTGGCTCATGCCGGTCGTGGTCAATCGAGTAATTCTAAGCGATCAGAAGAACTAAGATTACACTGCCTGACTATCATTGCAGAACAACTCTATGGTTTCGGGCCGACCCTAGCACATGAAAAGCTTAGCACTGTACATGGGTTGGATATTTCAGTGGAAACGCTACGTTGCTGGATGATTGCAGCTGGCTTATGGATTCCACGCTCCAAACGCATGAAACGCCCATATCAACCCCGCTATAACCGTGATTGCTTGGGTGAACTCATTCAAATCGATGGCTCATATCATGACTGGTTTGAAGGAAGAGCCGCTAAATGCTGTTTACTGGTTTATATTGATGATGCGACCAGTAAATTACAGCACTTACGTTTCTGTGAAACAGAATCAACCTTTGATTATATGCTTTCGACACGCTGCTATATCGAACAACATGGCAAGCCTTTGGCTTTTTATAGTGATAAACATTCAGTATTTAGAGTGAATCAGAGCAGTAAACAAGAAACTAAAATAACGCAGTTTGGACGTGTGCTGAGTAGATTGAATATTGATATTATCTTTGCCAACTCCCCACAGGCCAAGGGTCGTGTAGAACGCGCCAATAGAACCCTTCAGGATCGTCTGATTAAAGAGATGCGCCTAGAAGGTATCAATAGCATTGCAGAGGCGAACGCCTGGTTGCCCTGCTTTATTGAGCAATTTAATCGTAAGTTTGCCAAAGTGGCATCGAATCCCAAAGACCTACATCGCTGCAGCACTGAAACCCCTCAGGAATTAGATAGTATTTTTACTTGGCGGGAACCACGTAAAGTCAGTAAAAGCCTCACCATTACCTACGATAAGTGCATTTATATTTTAGAAAATATTGAACAAAACCATACTTTGATGGGTAAATATATTGAGTTCTTAGAATATCCAGATGGTACGGTTGGCATTGAGTATCAAGCAAGAAAGATCAATTACAGCATCTTTGATAAATTAAGTCAGCTGAATCAGCGAGAAGTAGTTGAGAACAAGCGTTTAGGGTCTGTCTTAGCGCATATTCAACAACAGCATGAGGAATTAGAACAACAAAACAAACGTAATCGCTCTCAAAAAATGCCAAGCAGACGTGCACAGAAAACAGTAATTCAACAACGAAATATAAATCCTGCGCTTGACTTAGAAATGTCCTTATAGGACATTTCTATTTGGTTATTAGGTAGGACATTTCTACTTTGGAATAACATCACATGTTAGAACCCATTTAAAGTGTCTATATTCTCACCAATAAAAATGTCTAGTTTATGATGGTTTTTATCATCACAGACTGCATATAAATATAGATGCTAATCACTATGTCTGACAAAGAAATTCAACGTCTTGCAGTCCTGCAAGACGTTCGAGATCATCGTATTACCCAAGTCCGTGCTGCTGAAATTCTGAACCTATCAACTCTATGGTGTGAGCAGAATAAGATTGAACATGTATTTACTCAGCCAAGCAATCCACAGCAAAATGCTTATGTTGAACGATTTAATCGTACAGTTCGATATGAGTGCTTAAATCAGTATTTATTTCGAGAGCTGAGTGAAGTTCAGGACTATACAACGACATGGCAACACTTTTATAATCATGAACGACCTCATATGGCAGTTAATGGTTGTCCACCTCATTTTAAACAACAATAAGGGCTTTGGTTTTTCTACTCATTAACTCAATTAAAAATGGGGGTATTACCGTTAAATGGACCTAAATTCCTTAATGCGACAGAACCGATGAATTAAACAGTCAGAACTGATTGTAGCGACAATTAAAAACTGGTTGTAAAAGCCTTGAACTAAAAGTGAATTTTCTGTTTATGATCTTTTACAATATTTAGCCATGCTCTAGTTGCAGGACTCATTGCTATAGTCGTATTCCAGGCCATACTTAAAGTCCAATTTAAACCTGGATTTTCCAATACGGCAGTGTTGAATTTTTCCTGATCGAATTGCTGGCAATATATTTGAGGAAGTAATGCGATTCCCATATTTGATTCAACCATTTTTGCAATAAAGTCCCATTGACTGCTTTTACAAACAACTTTAGGTTCAAAACCTACTGTATTTGCTGCTTTAATAATCATACTATTCAAAGTAAAAGTATCAGAAAATAATAGAAAGGATTCTTCTTTTAATTCAATCAAATTGACTGTTTTTCTATTTCTCCACTGTGAATCTTTTATGGATAGTAAGCACATTGCTGAATCAACAACCAGGATTGACGCAAAAGTCGGTCGAAAATTACCAAGTAAAATACCAACATCAATACGTTTATCTGCAATTGCTTCCTCAATACTATTTGAGCCTACCTCTAAAAAACTAAGCTGTATATCCGGATGTTGCTTATGAAATAAGGCAATAAGTGAACTAAATAAGACAGAACCTAATGGTGGTAAACCTAAAGTCAGTTTCCCCTTTTTAAGTAACTGAACTTGCTCAATCGTGTTATAAATTTTTTCATGTTCTGACAATATGTTTAATGCATGCTGATAAATCAGTTCGCCTGTATAAGTTAGTACGACTTCACGTTTTCTTCCTGCTGCACCCTTTTTAAATAGTGCTGTTCCCAACTCTTCTTCTAAGCTCTTAATGATCTTACTTAAAGTCGGTTGCGTCATAAACAAGTGTTCTGCAGCCAAACTAAAACTTTGGCTATTGACAGTTTCAACAAAAATTTTAAGGGATTTTAGATCCATAAATCATCCCAATATAGAATAATAATTATAAAATTATTCATAATTTAGCATATGTTCAGCATATAAAATTACCTTATCTTCAAAATCAAACTGTGATATCAATGCCCGTACAAATCGAACATCCGACCCGATTTAACTATTTCAGTAAAATCATTTTGCAAATCAGTTTATTACTTGTTTTCTGGTGGATTGGCAGCATACTTCAATCCTTATTTAAACTTCCAGTATCTGGTGCAGTGATCGGGCTTTTTATTGTTTTGACAGGTTTATTGACCGGATTTTTTAAACTTGAATGGATCAAGAGTGGCTCCGATTTTATTTTAGGTGAGTTGGTTCTATTCTTTATTCCCTGTTTTGTTGGACTAATTAAATATAAACATCTTTTCTTAACAGAAGGCTGGCAATTAATCCTTACTGTTATTCTGGGAACCATTTGTGTCATGGTGGTTACAGCATATAGTGTACATATTGGCTTTAAATTTGAAAATAAAATCAAAAATCATCGCTCCCAATCTCTGCGTAATATAGATCTGGATGGAAAATAATCATGACTTTAATTGCCATTGTTTGTCTGATTGCAACTTTACTGTTTTATATTATCGCAAAAAAAACCCATCAAAAATATCCTTATCTGATTTTATCACCAGCGATACTTCCCCCTATCCTTCTGATTATTTTAATATTATCTTTGAATATATCCTATGATACGTATATGCAAGATAGTCAATGGATTGTCTGGATGTTAGGCCCTGCAACAGTCGCTTTTGCCATTCCAATTTATGAATACCGTGAAATAATCAAAACACATCTACTTTCTATTAGTATGGGCGTAGTGATGGGGATGCTAGCAGGAATGATCAGTTCATTTTATCTGGCTAAGCTGTTTAATTTTGATCAGTCAACAACCTACAGCTTAATGGCGCGTTCCATTTCGACACCTTTTGCAATGGAGTTGAGCAATCATATAGGTGGCTCTGTCGAACTGGTTATTTTGTTTACCATGATTACTGGTATTATAGGCATGATCATTGGTGATACTGTGCTAGGCGCTTTACCGTTAAAATCTCATTTTGCCATGGGCGCATCTTTGGGCAACGCAGCACATGGATTTGGAACGACTAAAGCCTATAGTCGTGATAAAGAAGAAGGGGTGATTGCCAGCTTAACAATGGTGCTTGCTGGTATTTTTATGGTTTTGGTAGGTCCTTTTCTGGTTCATCTGCTTGTATAGTTTTGTTCTGTCGCATTAAGGAATTTAGGTCCATTTAACATAATGGGCCTTATGCGAAATAGCTTTGTAAGTCCCAAATAGAAATGTCCGGTTTCTCCAAAGTAGAAATGTCCGCTTTTAGAATACTCAACTAGAGATTTTCTTAGCGGACGATTTAATATGTTGGTGTCTATGTCGGATAAAGAACTTAAACGATTGTCAGTCTTACAAGAAGTCTGTGATCGACGCATAACGCAATCTAAAGCTTCAGAGCTTTTACAACTCTCAGAACGCCAGATCCGGCGCTTAATTCAAGCCTATAAAGCTCACGGTCCCGCAGCATTGGCTCATGCCGGTCGTGGTCAATCGAGTAATTCTAAGCGATCAGAAGAACTAAGATTACACTGCCTGACTATCATTGCAGAACAACTCTATGGTTTCGGGCCGACCCTAGCACATGAAAAGCTTAGCACTGTACATGGGTTGGATATTTCAGTGGAAACGCTACGTTGCTGGATGATTGCAGCTGGCTTATGGATTCCACGCTCCAAACGCATGAAACGCCCATATCAACCCCGCTATAACCGTGATTGCTTGGGTGAACTCATTCAAATCGATGGCTCATATCATGACTGGTTTGAAGGAAGAGCCGCTAAATGCTGTTTACTGGTTTATATTGATGATGCGACCAGTAAATTACAGCACTTACGTTTCTGTGAAACAGAATCAACCTTTGATTATATGCTTTCGACACGCTGCTATATCGAACAACATGGCAAGCCTTTGGCTTTTTATAGTGATAAACATTCAGTATTTAGAGTGAATCAGAGCAGTAAACAAGAAACTAAAATAACGCAGTTTGGACGTGTGCTGAGTAGATTGAATATTGATATTATCTTTGCCAACTCCCCACAGGCCAAGGGTCGTGTAGAACGCGCCAATAGAACCCTTCAGGATCGTCTGATTAAAGAGATGCGCCTAGAAGGTATCAATAGCATTGCAGAGGCGAACGCCTGGTTGCCCTGCTTTATTGAGCAATTTAATCGTAAGTTTGCCAAAGTGGCATCGAATCCCAAAGACCTACATCGCTGCAGCACTGAAACCCCTCAGGAATTAGATAGTATTTTTACTTGGCGGGAACCACGTAAAGTCAGTAAAAGCCTCACCATTACCTACGATAAGTGCATTTATATTTTAGAAAATATTGAACAAAACCATACTTTGATGGGTAAATATATTGAGTTCTTAGAATATCCAGATGGTACGGTTGGCATTGAGTATCAAGCAAGAAAGATCAATTACAGCATCTTTGATAAATTAAGTCAGCTGAATCAGCGAGAAGTAGTTGAGAACAAGCGTTTAGGGTCTGTCTTAGCGCATATTCAACAACAGCATGAGGAATTAGAACAACAAAACAAACGTAATCGCTCTCAAAAAATGCCAAGCAGACGTGCACAGAAAACAGTAATTCAACAACGAAATATAAATCCTGCGCTTGACTTAGAAATGTCCTTATAGGACATTTCTATTTGGTTATTAGGTAGGACATTTCTACTTTGGAATAACATCAAAAAGCCAGTGCATACAACTGGCTTTTTAGTGTCACGTATAAATATAAGACTTGGTTTGAGCATACACAAACCAATGTTCCACGGCTTCTAAACCATTGATTTTAGGTTCAGAATTTTGGCTGCCATTACGTTACTTTAGGGTGTACTCCAAGTTTACAATTTCTTAAAAATCGTCTTTTCTACGTACATGTACCCGATTTATAGGCGAAGCCGAACACTATTAAAACGACGAATGCGAGGAAGGCTGTGAGGCTAAAAATCGTATTACTTTGCTTTGTAATTTCTTGCTTATAGTCCTTTTCGGCTATTGAGAACTTATCTATTTCAGCTTGAAGAGTGTCCAAGTGTTTTGAGGCTTTTTCTAACTTTTCTGTTTGCTGTCCATTTTTAAGCGATAGCTCAATCCTGTGCTTGACTGTTGTGGTTAAAAATAGGACATTTTAAATGGTTTATCGCATAGACATTTTAATTGGTGAATAACAGCATCTAATAAGTGTAATTAAATCAGTAAATTGAGATCCACTAAAAATTTTAGTTTGTATAAACTTGATTTTTTAGTGGATCATTCACACGATAAGCCTGTTTCTTAACCATTTTTAGAAATTTTTCATTAGCTAGAACAAACAATCTAATTCATTATTAGATATAGGAGTTTTTACGTAAGTTAAATAACTTACGTAAGTTGCGCATGTTATTTAACTTCACTTAATACTGCTTGTTGTAGGTCTTCTTTCGATAGTTTCTGCAATTGGTGTAAAGCTGCTTTCAAAATGACTGAACGATTTGCTTTGGCTACTCTAGAATCTATCAATAGATCATCAATTTCTTTGCTAACGTCTTCTGTTAGTGAAAACGTAAATCGACGATATACCTGTTGTGAACACTCTAATTTTTTTACACGCTTAGTAGAGCCACTAATGAAGTCCTCAATTGTTTGGTCTGTAGATTTAGATTCCTGAGCTGATTTTGTTAAACCTTTAAGTGCCATTAAAGTTCTCCCAAAAATTCTAATGCGAGTTGCTCAATTTCAATTATGGCTTTTTTATCTGTATTAACTTCAAATACAGAAAGTCCATTTTCATCAGCATCATCATATACATTTCGATTTGTCGTAAATTGATTCAATGGAGATAGACCAAAAGACTCGCATGCATCTTTTGCATCAAGAATTCGCTGAACCTGACTAGGTAGAGTAGGACATTGAGTAATTACTGCCCGAGTGATTAAAGTTGGATTCACTGCTTTAGCTAATTTAATAAGTTGCTCGACGTGAACTAAGGTTTTTAGATCACGACGTTTAGGACGAAAAGGTAAAAGCATGTGGGTGGCAATAGTCATCGCAGAGCGTAAAGCTTCTGAATCTTGCCCACCAGCATCAATAATGATGTCCTGATATCTTTTAGATAAATCATCTAAAACTTGTCTGATATTTCCTGCTGCTTGAACAGAAGGAATATTCTTAAGATCTAAGTTTTCATCACGCTCTTTGACCCAATCTGTTGTAGTACCTTGAGGATCTGCATCAAGTAATAAAATGTCTCTTTTATGTGATTGTAAATAAACCGCTAAATTTTGTGCGAGGCAACTTTTTCCAGAGCCTCCTTTTTCACCGCCAACTAAAATAATCATAATATTTTTATGTAACTTACGTAACTTATTTAATTATTGATTATATAAAGTTTCTGAAATAGATCAATAGTTCGAGATAATATTAATTACGTAACTTGTATAAGTTGCGTAAGTTATTTAAATAATTATTCTTTTTTATAGCTTTAGGTTATTTATTTTGGATATTTTTTTGATTAAAAAACGAACAAATAGATTTTAAAAAAATCTAAAGAGTGAAACTTTTTTTCAAAAAGAGTGAAACTTTTTCCGGATGAAAACAGATAGAAATCATTTACATGCAGAGATGGTCGAAAATTTGGTGAAACTTTTTTTTAAAAAGAGTGAAAGTTAAATTATTGATCAGAAAAAGAAAAACCCCAAAATGCCTTGCAACATTTTGGGGTTTCGCTTTATATTCAGCGGTACGCAGTTATTTGATGGTAAGAACATCGAATAACGAAGATCATAAGGTTTGGCGACCGTTATGATTTCACGCTAAGGCTTGTACCTGAACTCCATTTTCACAGCAAAATGCGTTTAGTTCAAGACCTAAAATGAAAAGTCTTCGTTAAATCAGTGTTTTTAATCATCAAATAAGTTCCCAAGATCGAGCTTTGCCCGCTTCTGCGTGTCCGTTTTACGGTCGGCATGCAGTACGTGTGGTAGGAATAAGTGTCACTGGCGTACTGTAGCTATAGTCGAAAGGCTAAACCGCTACAGGGGAACTTCACATAAGCGGAGCGTTGGGAGTAGTTGCATTAGACTGTTAAGTTGCATGTTGGGGAAACCCTCGCAGAGATACAGCTGTGTAACGACAGGGAGCGCGTGGAGAGAGGTGCAAAGCCTTTAGTCCTTGTCTGCATAGTTAGCAAAGCTATGTGCGGATACGACCGATGCGTGGCTCCGTCAGCCCAATCAGGTTATTCGGCAATACTTAAGGGATGATGATTTTTTTCAAAATCACGCCCTTAGGGTGAGTATTGCCGAAACTCACTCAACGTTCACCATCAGCCCCAAGCGAAGCGACGGCTGTGGTGATCTTGAGAGAGTGAGTGCATTTGTTTTTAAGGCTTTTGATTTTATTTGAGTATATATTTCTGTATAGTTTTACTGAACGAATTGCTGTATATTAAAACTATACAAAGGATGATTTTTTGTGATTGTAGATTTTAATCATAAGGGACTGGAAAGATTCTTTAAAACCAGTTCTACAGCAGGCATTCAGTCTGTTCATTCAACTAAGTTAAAAAGACAGTTAACTGCTTTGAATGAAGCTCAAAACATTGATGAAATGAATTTCCCAGGGTGGAAGCTTCATCCTTTGAAAGGGAAGTTAAAAGATCATTGGGCAATTACTGTGAATGCCAATTGGCGTATGACTTTCATTTTTAAAGATGGTAATGCGTATATCGTGGACTATCAGGACTACCATTGAGGTGAATATGATAATGAATAATCCAGCTCATGCAGGTGAGTTAGTTTCAGAATGGTTAGATGGTTTAAAAGAAGAAGGACAAGCGATTACGATCACAGAACTTGCTGAACGTATCCAAGTGACACGCCCATTACTTTCTCGAATTATTAATGGTAAAGCACCAGTGACGGCAGATGTGGCTTTACGTTTGCATGATGCTTTGGGAATCAGTGCAGATTTGTTAATGCGTGTTCAATCGAAACATTCACTTTGGATGGAATCACAAAAACAGCGTCCGCAGATTCAGCCATTTTTTGTTAGTTGTTAATTTTATGGTACTTATAAACTGAAGAAAAATTTCTTTTGACGAGCGCTAAGGCGCTCTATATCTAGTCCTAATGATTTTAAAAGTTTTGAAAAAATAACTATTTTTTTATGATTAATTTCTTCTTGTAATTCACTCATATTACAAGCATCTGAAAATGATGAATTATATCCATTAGATATATACTTTATATCTTGAATTACATCGGAAAAATCTTTCTTATTTTTAAGATTTTTATTCAAAGAATCATATATATCTAATTTATTATTAATTGTTTTGAAAACTGAATTAGGTATATATGATTTGAATCTATTGCCACTATATCTGAACTCTAATCCCAAAAAATCAACTGGCTTGTTTTTGAAAATATTAGTTTTTCCTTTATCTTCTAGAGGTGGAATTTCGAGACCAATTTTTTTTAATTCTTCTCTTACTAAATCTAAATATTTTAAAGCTTCTGAGCGAGATGAGCAAAATAGAACTAAATCATCGGCATATCTTACATAAGGTATCTTTTTATCATTCATCAAAGTATCAAATTCATAAAGATATAAGGATGCAAGGAATGATGACATTGGCATGCCTTGTCTAATGCCTTTTCCCCTTTTTAATTTTAAAAACTCTATTTCTTTAGCACCGATTAATTCAGTTTCTTTAAGTCTAGTATCAACTTTAATAATTTTTTCTAATATGAAATTTATTTCAGATATGTTTAGTTTTTCTTCGATATTTTTTTTCATTAATTTACGGTCTAAATTATCAAAGAATGCAGAAATATCCGTTTTTAAAACAAATGGATATTGATTTCTTAATTCTAAGGCCTTTACTCGTGCAGCTATTGCACCGGCTTCACTGATCTTGGATGAGAAATCATAATTAGTAGCTAGTATATATTTATTCTTATGATGTTCTTTTATATATTTTAAAAGAAGTTTTTGAACTATACGATCTTGTATTGTAGGAACGCATATTAATCTTAGCGAACCATCTGGTTTGTCCATTAAAATTGGATGTAATGGTTGAGGGGAGTAATTTTTTTTAGATAAATTATCTAGAAGTTCAACTAAAATTTTTTCTTTATTTAGATTGAACTCATTAAATGATAGATATTCAGGATAGTACTTAATATTTAATAAGTAAAAGCGTTGTTTATTAAATAGATTAAAAAAACTTTTAATAAAATTTTCTTTAATATAATCATGGAATGTCATTAACTTTTTCTCTGTATGTTCACAAGGCTACCCATACAGTTACGAAGTGATTCTACGCATATCACCATCACCGCTGTTCACTAATTTTTCGATGAACGTATAGCATCCTGTCAAGGACTCTGCTGAAATATGTGTGATGTGCTGTACTCGGGTCGCATCATTGAAGTTTTTGCCGTGTTTTGGCAGCGCTTCAGAATTTTGCGAATCAACCGATTTTTCATGATTAATAGCTATATATTTATAGCATTTTACATAGTCATTTGTCAAGCATGATATTGTAACAAAACATGACAGTAGCATTCCGATGCTAAAAGGGCTAATAAATAACACCATTATCATGGTTAATATCATTACTGCCGTAAATATGTTCTGAAATAAAGTCATACTATGCTGATTCTGTTGTGCCTTCATTATTGCAGCCTCCGAATTACTGTTGGATTCCTCTCTAAAAATGGTAGCAAGAGGAACGAGGATTCTACGCATATCACCATCACCGCTGTTCACTAATAACTCGATGAACGTATAGCATCCTGTCAAGGACTCTGCTGAAATATGTGTGATGTGCTGTACTCGGGTCGCATCATTGAAGTTTTTGCCGTGTTTTGGCAGCGCTTCAGAATTAACAAGATGAATATAATCTATAATTAATCAAAGACCTAGGACTAATTATTATAATTTTTAGATTTATATAGTTTTTAGGTTACATTTATCTTTTATAAGATAGATTTTTTAGAAAATCTAAAATTAATATAATGCACGTTATGCGAAATTCTTGATCAATAAACCATATCTTTCAATTATTTAGCCTAAGAAAAAAAACCCATTCGTCGCCGAATGGGCTTTTTAAATGATTCATCACGTTCCACGCTTAATTAGTGAGCAATGTTTCACAACTTTAATTAGATCAGCTTGAAAATAGCGACTCTTCAAAAATATTTGTAAAACGTGCCATAAACTTATTTAAAATATCCGAATAGGCTTGTTCTAAGAAGTTGCTCGTAGACACTCGCTTTATATCTGTCACTGAGGGGCTTAAATTCGCGATTTTTAGCCTGATTAGAGTTTTTATAGGAGGGGGTGATTTATTTAAATAAGTGGCCTTAGAGCGCAAATCAGCGCAAAAGGAAAGGCAGCCTCCTATGGAGGCTGCCTTTAGTGTTGATTTTTAAGTGTACAACCCACTAAGCGAACATGCTCCTTGCCGAGCCTCTATTTTAATTCACGCTTGGTATGAATTCGTAGTTATCAACTTACGACATCTTCTCAGGAATGAGGAAGCGAATCTATGACAATTCCTTGAATGCTAAGTAACGGCACTCAGATCAATATCAGACATAGACAAACTTCAACTGCAATTTTAGTTCCGCAGTCAGGATTTCCTATAACACTTCACCGCTAGTTTTCTTTCGATCACATCGTTGCTGCATGAAATGCCAACAGCAGATTCGTTCAAGCCAAGGCTTGTCGGAACCAACTTAGATGTTTAAAGGCGCAAACCTTTACGGAGCCACCGCAAAGTTTCTTAATAGTTAATTACCAATATATAAAATTAATAGGATTACTAATCCGATTAATAATAATGTTAATCAGTTTTCACTCGCGCCAATAGGTTGATAACGTTTCATAGTTATAGAAGTTGCCACACCTCACCTATAAAACTTTGTCTTTGTTTCTAGATATACACCGTATTGCCTTTCGTTCATTTACCGCTTACGTTTTTATTCGCTCGAAGTAAACTAATTAATCTAAATCCAATACAACAAATTCAAATTAAACCTAATAAGCAACTCTCCCTCTCTTATTAATCAAACCTTATGCCTTCCTCTAGTGAAGTTTTCAGTTCGAAAGCCTATATTATGGAACCACCATAAATAATCATCGACTTAAGAGATTCCCACTTTAGCATTAACAGTCTTTGTCATTTTTAAATAAAATAAATCAACTTTTAAATAAAAATAACGATCAGTACGCCCATCTGTTCCACGCAATATTAACTATTCCTGTTTTTTGAGGTAAGAGTTCCAAAAACCCTCATTATTAGTCAATATCAAGCTTCATTACAGGTAGAGCACTTGATCAACGCAAAGCAACATGCTTAATCTTCTATTGAAGATCTCCAACGTGTCACCGTTACTGGCTTAAGCTATCCATAGACCTTAACAACCGACTGAATATGTCATCGACGACAAGTCAATTCAGTCAATCGTTAAGTGCCGATCAGTCCAGATTTCTCCTCATGACCCTAACATCTCACGATGCTCTCATAAGCCCACCAGTGCGCAACGCATACCGCCCTTTGAAGGAATTGAAGCGGTAAACGTGTGTTCCTAACGCATCTATCATTCCTTGTAGATACTCACACTCTCTGTTAAGCAGGGTTGATCATGTCACCATGATGCCCGTTTCAGTGTCGCCCAACTATTCAAAATTATTTATTTAGAAATTCAGTACCCATTTCATAGGGCTAAGTTCTGAAATTCGCAGAACGGGTCAAAAGATGGGGTCTCACCATCTAGTGCCCTTCGCAGCCGCACCAACTACCTTTCGGACGTATGCAGCTACACGGTCTTTAGTATGCGATGGCTGTCGCATACACATAGAAACAACAAGACAAAGTTTTAGAAAATTTCACTCACTGAACGGCTAACTCAGGAAAGTTTATTTCATATTTGGCAGTCACAAAATTAGCAGAGCCACAGTGAAAATCAATGCAAATAGCTGGTCCACGTCCATCTGACAGGAACTCTTATTTATGCAAAGGCCACTGCCATTGCGTTTGCGCAGAAATTGAAAAGCAAAAAGCTCTCAATGTTTTTGTTTTTAATGCTAGACTTTTATAGTTGTGCCACTTTTATGAAAAAAGGATGAAAAGTGATCATCTATACGATTAAGACCACAGACTGCCTGCAAGCCATTTTGAACTGTGTCAGTATTGCAAAAGCACAATTTTGGATGAGTTCAACAATTGAAGAATCTAAGTTGACTTCAGTTTTATCGAAGATGATTGAGAAGTATGATTTGCATCAAACTGATCAAGCACGCAGAACAAAATTAAGAAAAGGCCAGCCAGTCTGGAGTCTGGTTCTACATTATGAAGTGGCTGAAAAAGGGGTAAGATTCTGGTTGTTTTGTACCGGTTTTCGAAACAATCAGCGTAGTAAAAAAGACTGCACAGATCAGATTAAAGCACTGAATGAGCAACTGAAAAAGACTGAGCATTTGAAGTGTGTGATAACTGAAAATTTAGATGAGCTGATTCGATTTAAAGACTATGTTTTGGGTCAATATATGGTGTATGACGGACTGCAAGCCGGTATTAATAAGCAGTATTTTTCACCGTATAAATTCGGTCTAATTGATCAGAATGTAGCGATGAATCAAGCGACGATAAATTTGTCATTTCGGTCAATTGATGATGTTGATCCTCAACGAGGAAAGCTCGATAGTATTCAGCGAAATTTTGGTTTTTTATTTTATGCAGCGCAACAGCGACCACAATATTTGGGCCTGAAAAAAACTGATGTGATTGCACAATTGCGCAAAATTTATGGCGTCACTGTTGATGAAACGGCATCCTATAATATGTTGATGCAACAGCTGTTTAAATATCATCGTCGAATTAGTCAGCGTTATTTAGATACTGTACAGAGTAATGTAGAGAAAAAAGTAACATTAACTTGGTACTTCGATCAGTATTATTTGAATCAATTCAGTCATGAATTACGCGCTAAATTGAAGGATATCCCAACGCGTCGATATTTGTTTGAAGATTCGATGAAGCGATTATATGCGAAAGCTAATTTTCACGGTGTCAGACATCAAATTGGTGAAATAAATTCTCGTGTTAGAAGATTAGTTCAAAATAATTATCCAGATTTTTACGATAAAATTGAATGGCCGAAGAACCTACATTATGTGCGTTTTAGCCCGAAAAAATATGAGAATTTAGAGCAGTTTCATGCAGATTGTATGCAGCTAAACGCACTTGAAAAGTATTAATCATGCTACTTCGAGTATGATGATATTACGATCAAAATATGAAGAAGAATGATGATGAAGCACTTGGGATTTGTTGGAAAAAGCACTGAATATGTTGGATATACTCATATTGAAATTATCAACAGTTCTCTGCGATTTTCTTTTAACGTTGCATCTAACAAAAATCTAGATGAAGTCTTTAGAAAAGTCATAGAAAATAATTATGATTTATTGATGTCGACCTCGGCAGAAATTTCATTTGAACTTGAGCCTGAAACAATTGAAAAGGTCGAAAAAGTGATTAGAGCGCAAGGGATTGAGATGGAAGAATTTATACAAGAGACGCTGATTAAGTTCATCAATCAAAATTCATCGGACCCTGTTAACGTATGATCATATTGATACAAATCTGGATAGTGTAAAAAGTTAAAGCAATAGAGTGTTTTATGCAAAAAGATAATGTGTTTT
>NZ_JAAARQ010000002.1:0-3059385 GCF_010646905.1 Acinetobacter portensis | reverse complement strand
ACCGGCGGAAGCTGTGGGCGAACTGCCTACAACAGGTTCTGTGTCTGTGACTGCTGACGTGAGCGATAAGGCTGGCAACCCTGCAACGCAGGCAAGCAACCCGATCAGCGTGGACATCGCCGCACCGACGATTGCGATCACAGGTCCTCTGGCTGGTGACGACGTAATCAATGCGACTGAAAAAGGACAGCCATTAACCATCAGTGGTACGACCACAGGCGTGGAAAACGGCCAGCAGGTGACGGTGACCGTGGGCGTCAAGACCTACACCGCGACGGTGACGGACAACGCCTGGAGCGTGACGGTACCGGCGGAAGCTGTGGGCGAACTGCCTACAACAGGTTCTGTGTCTGTGACTGCTGACGTGAGCGATAAGGCTGGCAACCCTGCAACGCAGGCAAGCAACCCGATCAGCGTGGACATCGCCGCACCGACGATTGCGATCACAGGTCCTCTGGCTGGTGACGACGTAATCAATGCGACTGAAAAAGGACAGCCATTAACCATCAGTGGTACGACCACAGGCGTGGAAAACGGCCAGCAGGTGACGGTGACCGTGGGCGTCAAGACCTACACCGCGACGGTGACGGACAACGCCTGGAGCGTGACGGTACCGGCGGAAGCTGTGGGCGAACTGCCTACAACAGGTTCTGTGTCTGTGACTGCTGACGTGAGCGATAAGGCTGGCAACCCTGCAACGCAGGCAAGCAACCCGATCAGCGTGGACATCGCCGCACCGACGATTGCGATCACAGGTCCTCTGGCTGGTGACGACGTAATCAATGCGACTGAAAAAGGACAGCCATTAACCATCAGTGGTACGACCACAGGCGTGGAAAACGGCCAGCAGGTGACGGTGACCGTGGGCGTCAAGACCTACACCGCGACGGTGACGGACAACGCCTGGAGCGTGACGGTACCGGCGGAAGCTGTGGGCGAACTGCCTACAACAGGTTCTGTGTCTGTGACTGCTGACGTGAGCGATAAGGCTGGCAACCCTGCAACGCAGGCAAGCAACCCGATCAGCGTGGACATCGCCGCACCGACGATTGCGATCACAGGTCCTCTGGCTGGTGACGACGTAATCAATGCGACTGAAAAAGGACAGCCATTAACCATCAGTGGTACGACCACAGGCGTGGAAAACGGCCAGCAGGTGACGGTGACCGTGGGCGTCAAGACCTACACCGCGACGGTGACGGACAACGCCTGGAGCGTGACGGTACCGGCGGAAGCTGTGGGCGAACTGCCTACAACAGGTTCTGTGTCTGTGACTGCTGACGTGAGCGATAAGGCTGGCAACCCTGCAACGCAGGCAAGCAACCCGATCAGCGTGGACATCGCCGCACCGACGATTGCGATCACAGGTCCTCTGGCTGGTGACGACGTAATCAATGCGACTGAAAAAGGACAGCCATTAACCATCAGTGGTACGACCACAGGCGTGGAAAACGGCCAGCAGGTGACGGTGACCGTGGGCGTCAAGACCTACACCGCGACGGTGACGGACAACGCCTGGAGCGTGACGGTACCGGCGGAAGCTGTGGGCGAACTGCCTACAACAGGTTCTGTGTCTGTGACTGCTGACGTGAGCGATAAGGCTGGCAACCCTGCAACGCAGGCAAGCAACCCGATCAGCGTGGACATCGCCGCACCGACGATTGCGATCACAGGTCCTCTGGCTGGTGACGACGTAATCAATGCGACTGAAAAAGGACAGCCATTAACCATCAGTGGTACGACCACAGGCGTGGAAAACGGCCAGCAGGTGACGGTGACCGTGGGCGTCAAGACCTACACCGCGACGGTGACGGACAACGCCTGGAGCGTGACGGTACCGGCGGAAGCTGTGGGCGAACTGCCTACAACAGGTTCTGTGTCTGTGACTGCTGACGTGAGCGATAAGGCTGGCAACCCTGCAACGCAGGCAAGCAACCCGATCAGCGTGGACATCGCCGCACCGACGATTGCGATCACAGGTCCTCTGGCTGGTGACGACGTAATCAATGCGACTGAAAAAGGACAGCCATTAACCATCAGTGGTACGACCACAGGCGTGGAAAACGGCCAGCAGGTGACGGTGACCGTGGGCGTCAAGACCTACACCGCGACGGTGACGGACAACGCCTGGAGCGTGACGGTACCGGCGGAAGCTGTGGGCGAACTGCCTACAACAGGTTCTGTGTCTGTGACTGCTGACGTGAGCGATAAGGCTGGCAACCCTGCAACGCAGGCAAGCAACCCGATCAGCGTGGACATCGCCGCACCGACGATTGCGATCACAGGTCCTCTGGCTGGTGACGACGTAATCAATGCGACTGAAAAAGGACAGCCATTAACCATCAGTGGTACGACCACAGGCGTGGAAAACGGCCAGCAGGTGACGGTGACCGTGGGCGTCAAGACCTACACCGCGACGGTGACGGACAACGCCTGGAGCGTGACGGTACCGGCGGAAGCTGTGGGCGAACTGCCTACAACAGGTTCTGTGTCTGTGACTGCTGACGTGAGCGATAAGGCTGGCAACCCTGCAACGCAGGCAAGCAACCCGATCAGCGTGGACATCGCCGCACCGACGATTGCGATCACAGGTCCTCTGGCTGGTGACGACGTAATCAATGCGACTGAAAAAGGACAGCCATTAACCATCAGTGGTACGACCACAGGCGTGGAAAACGGCCAGCAGGTGACGGTGACCGTGGGCGTCAAGACCTACACCGCGACGGTGACGGACAACGCCTGGAGCGTGACGGTACCGGCGGAAGCTGTGGGCGAACTGCCTACAACAGGTTCTGTGTCTGTGACTGCTGACGTGAGCGATAAGGCTGGCAACCCTGCAACGCAGGCAAGCAACCCGATCAGCGTGGACATCGCCGCACCGACGATTGCGATCACAGGTCCTCTGGCTGGTGACGACGTAATCAATGCGACTGAAAAAGGACAGCCATTAACCATCAGTGGTACGACCACAGGCGTGGAAAACGGCCAGCAGGTGACGGTGACCGTGGGCGTCAAGACCTACACCGCGACGGTGACGGACAACGCCTGGAGCGTGACGGTACCGGCGGAAGCTGTGGGCGAACTGCCTACAACAGGTTCTGTGTCTGTGACTGCTGACGTGAGCGATAAGGCTGGCAACCCTGCAACGCAGGCAAGCAACCCGATCAGCGTGGACATCGCCGCACCGACGATTGCGATCACAGGTCCTCTGGCTGGTGACGACGTAATCAATGCGACTGAAAAAGGACAGCCATTAACCATCAGTGGTACGACCACAGGCGTGGAAAACGGCCAGCAGGTGACGGTGACCGTGGGCGTCAAGACCTACACCGCGACGGTGACGGACAACGCCTGGAGCGTGACGGTACCGGCGGAAGCTGTGGGCGAACTGCCTACAACAGGTTCTGTGTCTGTGACTGCTGACGTGAGCGATAAGGCTGGCAACCCTGCAACGCAGGCAAGCAACCCGATCAGCGTGGACATCGCCGCACCGACGATTGCGATCACAGGTCCTCTGGCTGGTGACGACGTAATCAATGCGACTGAAAAAGGACAGCCATTAACCATCAGTGGTACGACCACAGGCGTGGAAAACGGCCAGCAGGTGACGGTGACCGTGGGCGTCAAGACCTACACCGCGACGGTGACGGACAACGCCTGGAGCGTGACGGTACCGGCGGAAGCTGTGGGCGAACTGCCTACAACAGGTTCTGTGTCTGTGACTGCTGACGTGAGCGATAAGGCTGGCAACCCTGCAACGCAGGCAAGCAACCCGATCAGCGTGGACATCGCCGCACCGACGATTGCGATCACAGGTCCTCTGGCTGGTGACGACGTAATCAATGCGACTGAAAAAGGACAGCCATTAACCATCAGTGGTACGACCACAGGCGTGGAAAACGGCCAGCAGGTGACGGTGACCGTGGGCGTCAAGACCTACACCGCGACGGTGACGGACAACGCCTGGAGCGTGACGGTACCGGCGGAAGCTGTGGGCGAACTGCCTACAACAGGTTCTGTGTCTGTGACTGCTGACGTGAGCGATAAGGCTGGCAACCCTGCAACGCAGGCAAGCAACCCGATCAGCGTGGACATCGCCGCACCGACGATTGCGATCACAGGTCCTCTGGCTGGTGACGACGTAATCAATGCGACTGAAAAAGGACAGCCATTAACCATCAGTGGTACGACCACAGGCGTGGAAAACGGCCAGCAGGTGACGGTGACCGTGGGCGTCAAGACCTACACCGCGACGGTGACGGACAACGCCTGGAGCGTGACGGTACCGGCGGAAGCTGTGGGCGAACTGCCTACAACAGGTTCTGTGTCTGTGACTGCTGACGTGAGCGATAAGGCTGGCAACCCTGCAACGCAGGCAAGCAACCCGATCAGCGTGGACATCGCCGCACCGACGATTGCGATCACAGGTCCTCTGGCTGGTGACGACGTAATCAATGCGACTGAAAAAGGACAGCCATTAACCATCAGTGGTACGACCACAGGCGTGGAAAACGGCCAGCAGGTGACGGTGACCGTGGGCGTCAAGACCTACACCGCGACGGTGACGGACAACGCCTGGAGCGTGACGGTACCGGCGGAAGCTGTGGGCGAACTGCCTACAACAGGTTCTGTGTCTGTGACTGCTGACGTGAGCGATAAGGCTGGCAACCCTGCAACGCAGGCAAGCAACCCGATCAGCGTGGACATCGCCGCACCGACGATTGCGATCACAGGTCCTCTGGCTGGTGACGACGTAATCAATGCGACTGAAAAAGGACAGCCATTAACCATCAGTGGTACGACCACAGGCGTGGAAAACGGCCAGCAGGTGACGGTGACCGTGGGCGTCAAGACCTACACCGCGACGGTGACGGACAACGCCTGGAGCGTGACGGTACCGGCGGAAGCTGTGGGCGAACTGCCTACAACAGGTTCTGTGTCTGTGACTGCTGACGTGAGCGATAAGGCTGGC
Source organism: Acinetobacter portensis (assembly GCF_010646905.1). Taxonomy (NCBI): domain Bacteria; kingdom Pseudomonadati; phylum Pseudomonadota; class Gammaproteobacteria; order Moraxellales; family Moraxellaceae; genus Acinetobacter; species Acinetobacter portensis. Next base: position 3,054,413 of record NZ_JAAARQ010000002.1, on the reverse strand, counting down.
AACCCTGCAACGCAGGCAAGCAACCCGATCAGCGTGGACATCGCCGCACCGACGATTGCGATCACAGGTCCTCTGGCTGGTGACGACGTAATCAATGCGACTGAAAAAGGACAGCCATTAACCATCAGTGGTACGACCACAGGCGTGGAAAACGGCCAGCAGGTGACGGTGACCGTGGGCGTCAAGACCTACACCGCGACGGTGACGGACAACGCCTGGAGCGTGACGGTACCGGCGGAAGCTGTGGGCGAACTGCCTACAACAGGTTCTGTGTCTGTGACTGCTGACGTGAGCGATAAGGCTGGCAACCCTGCAACGCAGGCAAGCAACCCGATCAGCGTGGACATCGCCGCACCGACGATTGCGATCACAGGTCCTCTGGCTGGTGACGACGTAATCAATGCGACTGAAAAAGGACAGCCATTAACCATCAGTGGTACGACCACAGGCGTGGAAAACGGCCAGCAGGTGACGGTGACCGTGGGCGTCAAGACCTACACCGCGACGGTGACGGACAACGCCTGGAGCGTGACGGTACCGGCGGAAGCTGTGGGCGAACTGCCTACAACAGGTTCTGTGTCTGTGACTGCTGACGTGAGCGATAAGGCTGGCAACCCTGCAACGCAGGCAAGCAACCCGATCAGCGTGGACATCGCCGCACCGACGATTGCGATCACAGGTCCTCTGGCTGGTGACGACGTAATCAATGCGACTGAAAAAGGACAGCCATTAACCATCAGTGGTACGACCACAGGCGTGGAAAACGGCCAGCAGGTGACGGTGACCGTGGGCGTCAAGACCTACACCGCGACGGTGACGGACAACGCCTGGAGCGTGACGGTACCGGCGGAAGCTGTGGGCGAACTGCCTACAACAGGTTCTGTGTCTGTGACTGCTGACGTGAGCGATAAGGCTGGCAACCCTGCAACGCAGGCAAGCAACCCGATCAGCGTGGACATCGCCGCACCGACGATTGCGATCACAGGTCCTCTGGCTGGTGACGACGTAATCAATGCGACTGAAAAAGGACAGCCATTAACCATCAGTGGTACGACCACAGGCGTGGAAAACGGCCAGCAGGTGACGGTGACCGTGGGCGTCAAGACCTACACCGCGACGGTGACGGACAACGCCTGGAGCGTGACGGTACCGGCGGAAGCTGTGGGCGAACTGCCTACAACAGGTTCTGTGTCTGTGACTGCTGACGTGAGCGATAAGGCTGGCAACCCTGCAACGCAGGCAAGCAACCCGATCAGCGTGGACATCGCCGCACCGACGATTGCGATCACAGGTCCTCTGGCTGGTGACGACGTAATCAATGCGACTGAAAAAGGACAGCCATTAACCATCAGTGGTACGACCACAGGCGTGGAAAACGGCCAGCAGGTGACGGTGACCGTGGGCGTCAAGACCTACACCGCGACGGTGACGGACAACGCCTGGAGCGTGACGGTACCGGCGGAAGCTGTGGGCGAACTGCCTACAACAGGTTCTGTGTCTGTGACTGCTGACGTGAGCGATAAGGCTGGCAACCCTGCAACGCAGGCAAGCAACCCGATCAGCGTGGACATCGCCGCACCGACGATTGCGATCACAGGTCCTCTGGCTGGTGACGACGTAATCAATGCGACTGAAAAAGGACAGCCATTAACCATCAGTGGTACGACCACAGGCGTGGAAAACGGCCAGCAGGTGACGGTGACCGTGGGCGTCAAGACCTACACCGCGACGGTGACGGACAACGCCTGGAGCGTGACGGTACCGGCGGAAGCTGTGGGCGAACTGCCTACAACAGGTTCTGTGTCTGTGACTGCTGACGTGAGCGATAAGGCTGGCAACCCTGCAACGCAGGCAAGCAACCCGATCAGCGTGGACATCGCCGCACCGACGATTGCGATCACAGGTCCTCTGGCTGGTGACGACGTAATCAATGCGACTGAAAAAGGACAGCCATTAACCATCAGTGGTACGACCACAGGCGTGGAAAACGGCCAGCAGGTGACGGTGACCGTGGGCGTCAAGACCTACACCGCGACGGTGACGGACAACGCCTGGAGCGTGACGGTACCGGCGGAAGCTGTGGGCGAACTGCCTACAACAGGTTCTGTGTCTGTGACTGCTGACGTGAGCGATAAGGCTGGCAACCCTGCAACGCAGGCAAGCAACCCGATCAGCGTGGACATCGCCGCACCGACGATTGCGATCACAGGTCCTCTGGCTGGTGACGACGTAATCAATGCGACTGAAAAAGGACAGCCATTAACCATCAGTGGTACGACCACAGGCGTGGAAAACGGCCAGGTTATCAAGGTTCAGATCGGTGGCAAGTCTTATACATTCGAAATAGTCGAGACGAGCGGGAACTGGATTGTAACAGTGCCTGTCGAAGATGTGGCTTTGCTCACAGGTTCTCCGCAGATCACTGCAAGCGTGACCGACAGCGCAGGTAATTATGCACAGGATTTGCACACGATTACCGTGGACAAAACGCCTCCCACAGTGACGATCACGGTGGATCCAAACGTGCTAAATGGTGTTAGTGAGAGTAATTCTGGCGAGTTGACCATTAAGTTTACCGAAGTGCCGCATGATGATGCAGGCAATGCACTATCGGCAGCGGAGGTTTTGGCTTTGCTAGGTAATCCAGCCAATCTCAAGCTGGGTACGCTGAGCACGAGCGATGGCGGACTCACCTGGACGGGTACGGTCACCGCAGCGACAAACACCGAAACGATGGTGCCGCTGACGATTGCCGCTGGGAGTTACTACGATCAGGCTGGTAACGCAGGTAACGTTGGCAATCGCAACGTCAATATTGACACTATCGCACCAACGATCGGCATCACTGGCCCGTTGGCGGGTGACGACGTGATCAATGCGGCTGAATCCCAGCAAGACTTGACCATCAGGGGCACCACCACTGGCGTAGAGAATAGCCAGTCGGTAACAGTTACCCTCAATGGCAAGACCTATACGGCTGTGGTGACGGATAATGCCTGGACGCTGGATGTGCCACGGGCGCATGTAACGCTGTTACCGCAAGGTGCGCTGACCGTAACTGCGGATGTGTCCGATACGGCGGGCAACCCTGCTGTCCAGGCAACGCGTCCGATTTCTGTGGATACAGTCTTACCGACGATCACAATCACCCACGTTGCGGATGGCAATGACATCGTGGATTGGAATGAGAAGATGGTAGATGGATTCATCATTAATGGCACGGTGTCGGGCGTGGATGTGGGCACCAACGTCACGGTGACCTTCAAGTATGCCAATGGTGATCCAATTCTCGGTGCCGACAATAACCCGATCAGCGTCACCGGCACGGTCGATGCGAATGGCAATTGGTCGGCGAAGGTCATCAAGGAACACGCCACACTGTTGAAGGACGGCTTGGCCACGGCTACCGTCAGCGATGCCGCAGGCAATAGCGCGAAGGATGTTCAGGCCTACACGGTTGCCGCGCCGCCAGCACCGGTGATCACTGGTTACTACGATAACATCGAGTATGTGCAGGGGAGCGCCAGTGCGCAGGCTGCGCTTGACGGCACCACTACGGTCTCGGGCAGCGTGTTGGACCGCTATGGCGAAGCGCTCACTGGCTTCAATACGCCGACCACGCTGGCCGGTACCTACGGCACCTTCACCTTCAACACCGCCACCGGCGAATGGAGCTACGTGCTCAATACAGGCTTGGCTGGTGCACTTGCCGCAAGCAACGCACCGTTGAATGATCAGCTCACCCTCACTGACAGTGAGGGCAAGCAGTATCAGGTGCAGGTGTCGATCCACGACATGTTCCCGCCGACTGTAACCACCGTAACTGCTACCACTGTGGCGTTGAAGGAAGAAAACAAGATTAATAGCTCCGAGGTAGAAGGTCAACTGGAAGGTACTGCATCGGATGGTAGTAGTGTGGTCACAAACGTGACTGCTAACGGCCAGCCCGTCACCATCGGTCAGACTTTGGAACTGGCTGATAAGGGCGCGATCACGGTTTACGCTGACGGCCGTTACACCTTCGAGCCTTACGACGCTGATGGCTCGATTACGCTGGGCTACAGCATTGATGGAGGTACGCCGCAGAGCACCACCATAATCGATAGCTTGGTAACTTACAGCAATGACGTCATGGGACGTATTACTGGTAGGGTAGATGCACCTGATGGTCAGATTACTCTGCGTCTGTACGCCAATAAGCAAAGCACCGATGATAATGGCGACGTAGATTACGGTAATGTCAGTTATCCTAACGGTGCAGATGTGGTGGTCACCGTCAGCGGCGGCCAATGGACGATCAGTCCCGAGCAGTTGCGTGAAGTGCTGCAAACCATCTGGTGGGCCGATCAGTTGCGCGGCGACGATGAAATTTACTTGCAGGTCAAGCTGGTTGATACCGTCACTGGGCACGTCAGCGAGGTGTCCGACAAGTACACCTTCGTGTCCGACACTTACGCCCCGCAAGCGACCTATGTTGATTACGTCGCACCAGAAGGCACTGGATTTGGTCATGTCACCGCGCTCGTGTCTGGTGACCTGTCTAACGCCAAGCAAACTCATGCCGATATTGGTGACAAGGTCGAGGTGTACTACGACGGTGTGTTCTATGGCGAGGGTACGGTTGGTAGTCTGGCTCCTGGTTACGGGCAATATTTGCAGATCAATGTAGCGCTTAATCAGGCCTTGTCTGATGACTACAATGCTGATCTGCTTAAGGTTCATGTCACCGACAAGGCGGGCAATACTGGTACCAGTGACAGTGGAACCGTGACTCTGGCACCAGAGAGCCTGCCAACACCGATAGTGGTTGCCTATGTAGATGCTGTTGCTGGTTCTAATGGCGCGGGCGGAAGTGGTGACACTGGGGATATCGGACACAATGGACTGACCAACGATAGGCAGGGTAGCATTAGTGGTACGATTGATCTAGGTGCGACTGGCGGCGACAAGGTGGACGAAGTTTGGGTAACGGTGCGTGGCCTTGGCCCGATCCGTATCGAAGTACCAGACGGAGAGATTGGAGTTTGGACTTGGACTATCACTTCGGAACAGCTTGCCCTGCTCACTTCCACTGGCACCCTTGGTGATGGTTTGGTCGAAGTAGTGGCACGTGCCTACAATGCAGATTCCAATTCGACAGGTCCGGCATCTGTGCCGTTTGAGTTCACCGTAGACGGTACCCCGCCGACGGTGAGTGTCAGTGTGGACGATGTGAACCTGACCGGCGCGGAGACCGTCATGGTCACCTTCACCTTCAATGAAGCGCCGCAGGGCTTTGTCGTGGGCGACATCACCACAACCGGTGGCACGGTCTCGAACCTGCAGCAGGTTAGCCCGCTGGTCTGGACGGCCACGTTCGCCCCGACAGCGGGTTACGAAGGTGTTGCCTCGGTGACGCTTGCGGCGGGCAGTTACGCCGATGCAGCGGGCAATGCCGGCTTGGCAGGCAACGTGGTCAGCATGACCGTGGATACCCGCGCGCCTGTCAACACGGTGCCCGTGGCGCAGACAGTCAATGAAGACACGGCGTTGAGCCTGTCGACGGTTCAGGTGACTGACACCAACCTCGCCAGCGTGCAGCTCAGTGTGGGCAATGGTGTCATGAAAGTGACGTTGCAAACTGGGGCTTCCATCAGTGCCGGTAGCAACGGTAGCGGTACCCTGACCCTGGTCGGCAGCGAGGCGGCGATCAACGCGACCTTGCAGACCTTGACCTACCAAGGTAATACTCACTGGAGTGGTATCGATACTTTGGCGGTGGTTTCCAAGGATAACTTCGGGCAGACAGTTAATAACACCACGACGATCAACGTCACGCCGGTGGCCGACGCGCCCACGTTGACCTTAACGTCGCCGACGGTCGAGTCGCCAGTGGACAATGGACTCATGCGGACCACTTATACGGGTTTGAATATTGGTGGCACTGGTGGCAATGGTGTGTCTGCAACAGACTTGCTGGTCGGTTTTGCTGCTGCCTCCGGTGGCACCAGCACCACAGTTACCAATGCCAATGTCAACATCTCCAACGGATTGACTGCTAACGCAGGTGTCAAGATGTCCGGCCTGATCTATCTGGAAGCAGGCAAGTCATATACCTTTGGTGGCACTGCCGATGACAGCGCTGCCATCGTGGTCGGTGGTATCACTGTGGCTTCGGGGCGTTGGGGCAGCATTAGTACCAGTCCTGATGGCTCTAGTGGATCCGGTAAGTTTCAAGGCACGTTCACGCCCTCTGCCAGTGGTTACTACACATTGGACATCTATGTGCATAACCAATCTGGGGATGGTGGCTATAGCATCTTGTTTAAAGAAGGGTTGAACCCAGCCGCCGTGCTGTCGACGACGTCTGCACAACTGTTTACAAATGTGGCAGCGATTGGGGTGGCAGGGGGTGAACTGGGCAGTCTGAGCAACGATACCGGTGGCCACGGCTATTACAAGGCCTATGGTGCCAATGAAGGTGAGGCTGGTACTGCCATCAAGATTTCCAGCATTGCTGCAGGTCTGGTGGATACCGATGGCTCCGAAACTTTGGTGGTGTGGGTCAAGAACATCCCTGTGGGTGCGAAGCTCAGCGATGGCAACAACAGCTTCACCGCCACAAGTGGCAACACGCAAGTGGATGTTCAGAGCTGGAACAAGGCTGCGCTGACTTACACCCCGCCCATCAATGCTAGCACTGGTGCGGTAACGCTACAGGTGGAGGCTATCAGCACCGAAGGGGTGAACGGCGATACCGCCAGCAACACCAGTAATCTGGTGGTGCAGGTGCATGCGGTCGAGCCAGTCGTGCTGGGTGCATTCAGCGGTGGTGTGCTGGGCAATACCTCGGCGTGGACTGTTACGGGAGGAACGGTGGCGATTAATAGTGATGGGCGATTGGTGATTGATGATTCAAGCAACAATGGTGGAACTAATGCCGTTGCTACCAGTACAGTCTTTGCGGTCAATCACTCTGGCAGTAGCTTGACGTTCAGCCAGTGGACGAGTGAGGGACGGAGTGGTAATTCGGTCAGTTACCAGTTGCAAAAGCAGGATGTCAATGATGGGACTTGGAGTAATGTGACAGGGGCCAGTGGTACGCACAACTTCTTCAGCAACATCAATTTGAGCAACCAGTCTATTACTCAGACAATCAATGATGCCGGTACATACCGGTTGGTGTTCACGGTTGCAGACAATTCGTGGGACTCTAACCTCACTTTGCAGGTCGACAACATCACCCTGACCCCACCTCAGAACATTACCGGCAGGAGTGTATCTATCGAAAGCTTCGCCGCCGATTCGTTCGGTGATGATATGCTGATAAGCGGTTTCGATAATGATAGCTTAAATGGTGGTGCAGGCAATGATACCTTGATTGGTGGTTCTGGTTCATACACAGCGATTTATGAGGTCTTAAATGCTGCCGATGCGACAGGTGGTAATGGTACAGACACATGGGTCGATTACGAAGCCAATGACAAAATTGAGTTTGGTGCTGGGTTCTTCGGAGGTCTACTTTCAGTAGATCAATCGGATATTGCTAACTACATCAAAGTTGAAGATGATGGTAATGGCGATGCCGTATTGAAAATTGACCGTGATGGTGTTGCTAATAGAACGAGTGGTACAACTCATGATTGGGCTGATTTGTTAATTATTGAAGGTAAGACCGCATTGGAATTACAGGATTTAATTAATAACCAAATCATTATTGGTTAATCTGAGTCTTTAAAGAAAGCGACATATCAAATATGTCGCTTTCTTGTCTTTTTCATTGTTAAAAATTATTTCAAACTTATATTTTTAAATTAGATACGCCAATCTCAACTTTTAATTATGGTTTCAAGCTGTATAGGAGGATTCCCTAATTTCATATTTAGAATAACTGAAAGAGTATGTGAAAGAATCTTACGAACAATTCGATGTGTTAAATGCCACAGATCTTTTGCCCTTACTTTTTGAATGTTGAATCGGTCAGTCAACTGACCGATAACAGTTTCAATTTGCCTTCGAGCATTCATCAATATTCTGATTGATTCTTTTGGTCTTAGATCAACCATATTTCGTCTATAAGGTGTTTGTAAGTCTAAATATTGATGCCTAAAATATTGTTTTAATTCAGGTCTTATATATCCCTTATCCGCTCCCAATAAACCATAAATGTTTTGTGTAATTTCAGGTGCAACATCTCTTTCATCACAATTTGCTGGAGCAAAAGTATAGTTCGTAATCATCCCTGATAAATTAATCACGATATGCCCTTTAAACCCATAATATTTTTCCTGTCAGTTAAACGTTTAGGCAGGACATTATGGAAAAAATGGTCAGGCTATCATCGCCGCAGTTTGGTGGAAACCAAGATGCATTGCATCAAATTATTAGGCGATAAATTAATGGCAAGAAGCTTTCCTAGTCAGGTGAATGAAATTCATGCACGTGTAGCAGTCCTCAACAGATTTACGGAATTAGGTCGACCACTTACCCAAGTTACGCCTTAAATTTGGCTCAATTAGGGGCGCTTTGCATTTCAAATCTTTGTGCAACAAAGCCACTCAGTATTGTCAATGCCTGCAAAAATCCTAATACCTCGATCGCTTCGGTCGCACTGCAACGTAGTATTAATGCCAACCTTGTCAGTCGTTGGATCAGGATCTTCAGCCATCATGAGGGTGCCGTGCAGGATCCTACTCATGTGAATCCAGCATTTATTGCTTTGCCTTACACTGCTGCAATCAGCCAACCTATTGATGAGAGGATCACGTTGTGTATCACCGTGCCTCATACGAATAATGATATTCAGCTAAAATGGCAGACATCAGAAATACCTGCCTTGGCAGAATTACTCAAGGCACTTGCAACATGATCCGCATTGATGAAATCTGGTTGTCTACTCAGCCCATGGACATGCGTGCAGGTATGGATACGACCATGGCTCAGGTGGTGAGAGCCTTTGGCTACATCAAACCGCATTGTGCTTACCTGTTCTGTAATAAACGTGGCCATCGCATGAAAGTACTGGTACATGATGGATTGGGCATCTGGCTGTGTGCCCGGCGGCTGGAACAGGGCAAATTTCACTGGGCTCAAGTTCACCAAGGTGAAACCGTGGCCCTCAGCCCGGAACAGTTACAGGCACTGATCCAAGGTTTGCCCTGGCAGCGCATTGGACGACAGCAGGTGGTGACGATGCTTTAAACCAGGCTGTTCCATTCTGCTATTCTCCAAACGTTCTATTTCATTCTTCTCATGACCTCAGGCATACTGCGGTCATGAATACGCTGCCTGACTTAAGCCAACTGACCCATGAACAACTGCTGGAATTCACCAGGCAGTTGGCGCTGCAGCATCAGTCTCTAGCACAATCAAACCAGCAATTAGATGCCAGAGTTCAACATCTTGAAGTCACCAATCAGCAATTAGATTCTAAAGTTCAACATCTTTCTATTCTCAATCAAAAATACGAGCATGAACTCGCACTATTTAAACAGCACAAATTCGGCAGTAAAAACGAACATCTCACTGCAAAACAAATCCATCTCTGGGATGAAGCGGTCGAAGAAGATATTGCAGCCGTTGATCTGGAACTGGAACGGCTGAATGCAGATAAAACCGATGCAGCGACAGAGAAAGCCACAGTCAACAAACCTAAACGTCGACTGCTGCCGGATCATCTACACACCATCCGTATTGAGCATGAACCTGCATCAACCCAATGCAGTTGTGGCTGCCAGTTACGTCGTATCGGCGAAGATATCAGTGAAAAACTGCATTTCAGACCGGCACAGTTCTATAAGGAACAGCATGTGCGTGGCAAATGGGTCTGTGATCAGTGTGACACCCTGACTCAGCAAGCGATGCCTGCCTATGTGATTGATAAAGGCATTGCTTCACCTGAACTGCTCAGCCATGTGCTGGTATCGAAGTATGCCGATCATTTACCGCTGTACCGTCAACGTCTGATCTATCAGCGGGCGGGAATCGAGCTTTCTAGATCAACGTTATCTGACTGGATAGGTCGCTGCGGTGTGGAACTGGAACCTCTGGCCAATGCCTTAAAACAGGTGGTGCTGCAACAGCGGGTGATCCATGCCGATGAAACGCCGGTCACCATCATGCGGATGGGTGATGATGAGAAAAAACCGAAGAAAGGTTATGTCTGGGCCTATGCCACTACACAGTACAATCCAGTTCAAGCGGTGATCTATGACTTTCAGGATAGCCGTTCAGGTCAGCATGCAGAAGAGTTCCTGAATGGCTGGCAGGGCCATCTGGTCTGTGATGATTACAGTGGTTATAAAGCACGCTTTAAATCAGGCGATGTCATAGAGGTGGGCTGCATGGCGCATGCACGTCGTAAATTCCATGAGCTACATGTGACCGGGAAAAGTCAGATCGCTGAACAGGCATTACTGATGATTCAGAAACTGTATGCGATAGAAGCAGAACTCAGGAAAAAGACCGATGGTACAGCAGAACACCGCCGCGAATACCGACAACAGCACAGCCAACCGGTGATGCAACAACTGTGTGAATGGCTCAACCAACATTATCTGACGGTGCCATCGAGTTCTCCAACCGCCAAGGCCATCAATTACAGTCTGAAGCGTTGGCCAGCCTTAAGCCGCTATCTGGATGATGGCAATCTACCCATTGACAATAACTGGGCAGAGAACTCAATGCGTCCCTGGGCATTGGGCCGTAAGAACTGGTTGTTTGCAGGTTCGCTGCGCAGTGGACAGCGAGCGGCAAATATCATGACTTTAATCCAGTCAGCAAAGCTGAATGGGTTGGATCCGTATGCCTATCTCAGTGATGTGCTGAAAAGGCTGCCGACGCATAAAGCGACCCAAATAGAAGAATTACTACCACATCGCTGGAAATCCAACTCAAATTAAAAAATAGGCATGGGGTTCAGCGGACGCTTACACTTGTTTTTTATAACGTTGAGGAATAGGAATAGAACGTTTACGCTGATTTTGGGGTAATCGATTCATACCATGCCGTTTTAAAACATGGTACGCCCCAGCTGCTGAAATTTTAATTTGGTGATAACGCCATAAATACCAACTGATCCGTAGTTGTCCAAAATGATAGTGTTGACGTAAATAAATAATCTTATCTTCAATCACAGCAGGCGTGCGTAGCTTAAGGTTGAACCGTACCGGGTTTGTCGGAGAGTCAATATTCTGAGAGACTATCCCGATGACAAAATTAAAATATACCCCTGAAATCAGAGAAAGAGCGGTTCAATTATTGATTGAATCCGAGAAAGATTATCCATCGAATTGGGCTGCAATCACAGCAATTGCTCCTAAAATTGGCTGTACTCCTGAAACACTACGTGTTTGGTATCAAAAATACTTAGATCAACAAAATCCAGTTAAAGCACAGCAGCTTTCAGACCAAGAACGTATCAAACAACTGGAACGCGAAAATAAAGAACTGCAACGTGCTAACGAAATTCTACGTAAAGCAGCGGCTTTTTTCGCCCAGGCGGAGCTCGACCGCCCACACAAATAATAGTGGATTTTATCCATAACAATAAGGCGTTATATGCTGTTGAGGCGATTTGTAGGATTTTACCGATCGCTGCTTCAACCTATTACCGGACTTTAGATCTCACAGTAAATCCAGAACATCGAGCGAAACGAGATTTACATGACTTGCAGCATGCTGAGGAGATTAAGCGAATTTGGAAAGAAAGTTCAGGTCGATACGGTGTGCGTAAGGTCTGGCAACAACTGAAACGTGAAGGCTATGTGATTGCACGTTGTACAGTTGCTCGATTGATGCAAAAGCTAGGTATACAAGGTGTTTGGCGTGGTAAGAATAAACAAACCACCCGTAACCGAGATGACCAAAAACGAGCACCTGACTTGGTGAAACGGAATTTTAGAGCTGATCATCCTGACCCTTGCGAAGCAGTGCTTCTCAGGTCAGTGACTTTACGTATATTCAAACAAATTCAGGCTGGGTATATACCGCATTTGTTATTGACGTGTTCTCACGAGCAATTGTTGGATGGAAAGTATCTACACGGATGAATACAGATATGGTGCTCGATGCATTGGAGCAAGCATTGCACGATCGAGGTATGCCTAAGAATGTGATTCATCATTCAGATAGAGGTGTTCAATATCTTTCTATTCGCTATACCAATCGTTTAGAAGCAGCAAATTTACGAGCATCAGTCGGTACGACAGGTGATTCATACGATAATGCTTTGGCTGAAACGGTGAATGGCTTATACAAAACAGAAGTGATTGAATATTTAAAAGCAGATTGGCAAGGTTTAGCGGATGTACAACTTGCGACATTAAATTGGGTAGATTGGTTCAACAAAAAGCGTGTACACAGTGCACTGGGTTATGTATCGCCTTTTGAGTTTGAAGCAATGTACTATGATAAGATTAATCCGTTAGGTCAGGTGGCCTAACTTAAATAAAAAAGTCTCCGACAAACCCGGTACGGTTCAGGTTCTGTGGACATGGCTTACTGTTGACTAATCCTATCTCTCCTTTGGATTTATAATTCTTCTTCCAACGATAAAAAGTATTTCGTGAAATACCAAAATATCGACAGGTCAATACAACATTGCCATTTTGTTCAGCATGAGCAAACACTTTTAATTTATGGGCAATTTCCCGTTGGGCTTTTGTACTCAAAATTCAAACTCCTATGACATGAGGTAAAATTTACCAAAATGTCAGTAGAAGTCTCAATTTTCACACATTACTCAATTATCCATTTACTTTGAAGGTCGATTAGATCGATATAATTAAAATGTAGTCAAATTTACTGACATAGATTTTTGAACGCCCTCTTTTGAAGAGCGTGTAACCAAGTATTTTTAAAACTGTATTTACACAGAATTATTTACACCCTTTACCAGTCAATTTCTTAACTGACTGGCATTAGTCCGTATCGAGGTATTTCAATTAATGCCATTTCGCACTTGTTGCAAAATCCAATCCTCATATTCTTGTAGTGTTTCTTGTAGCATATCCATAGGTCGTACGATGTAGTGCCTTTCAACTAATGCACTTGGTTTATGACCTGATATCTGTGCTAAAGATCCTTCATTGATTTTTGCCCAAATAGCTAACGTTTTATATGATCTCCTCAATCCATGGGGAGTAAGTTCAATATTTAGTTTTTTACATATTTTCTCTAAGCTATCGTAAGGATTAACAATATGGCCACATTCAGCGCCCTTACTGCTAAATATGAATTTAGAATCAGAATTTTTCTTTAGTTCTAATAATAAGCTTTCAACATATGCAGTTAGAGGAATTAGGCGACCTTCATCTTCAATTTTATCCCTGACTTTTGCTGTTTTCCAACGAAAATCGACATCTGTCCATTTTAATGAAAGCAGCTCATTCTTTCTGCAACCAGTGATTAAACTACATATCAAAAAAATCGCTATTTTTCTGCTAGTTAACTTATTTACCTCTTCAAACCATGGTTTTAGATGCTGTTTCATCAAACAATCATTCTTGGCTTTTGGGGAAGGGACTTTATCTTTAACTTTTTTTGAGTTGTATGATTTTGGAGGCACTAAGTTTTCATAATCCTCGTGTTCATCACACCAATTCAGGAAAGCTCGTGTAAGTCTGTATGCTTTAGCTGATGTTGTTGGACGGAAGTCATTGTGATCAAGCCAATCGCATAATACATCTGCAGTTAATTCAGAAAGTTTGTACTCAAACAGTTGAAAAATGGGTTGACTGGTATAAACACTATTTTTTTCAGGATCGTAACCACCTCTAGATAATTCGATGTGGTCCTGATAACTTCTTGGTCGCCAATTAGGTTGTCTTGCTTTTAAATATTCAAACCATACATCTTTAAATTTAATAGTTTTGCGTTTTTCTTGTTTTAGCAGTTCTTTATTATCAGCTAAAGCTTTCTTACGCTCGATTAATGGGTCAATCCCTTTGTGGCACATAATCGCCAATTCTTGTGCATATTTACGAGCTTCATCTAATTTCCATACATCAACGTCACCAATTTTGATACGACGGTTTTGAAGACCAATACGGCCTTGGAAAATGTAGCTTTTATTATTTTTAGGTGTAACTTTGACGCCGAATCCTGGTGTTTTCTCATCCCAAAAAAAAGTTGGTTTATTTTTGTCTGAGCAATCAATTTTATCAATAGCAGGTTTTGTTAACTTCATTCTAGTAAGCATCTGGTAAGCAAGTAGTAAGCAAAATCAATATATATTAATCAACAAAAAGAGTTAATAATAAATTATTAAAATTACATAAATATATGATAGTATTGACATTATATTTTTAATTTGTTGATTTTAAATTACTATGTTAACGGACTCATAATCCGTTGGTCGACAGTTCAAGTCTGTCTGGGCCCACCATATAAAACAACCGCTTAGGTGCATTAATCCTAAGCGGTTTTTTAATTTTAAAATTCATGTAAGCATTATGTAAGTGTAAGTTTTCGGTTTTTTTTGCACTGTTTTGTTTTTTATTTTGCACTTAAAATTTGCATTTGATTTGCACTAAAAAACCATACACAACTCCCAAAACTCATCAATTTCCATATCAGCTTTACCTAGCATGTCACGCATAACGCCAATGCTTTGGTCATTACGATCAAAATATCCAGCATCTCTAAAACCCAACATTGTGAGCTCACGTGTAAATTCATCTTCAATTAATAAGATTTGAGCTTCGATGTCTGAGGAGTTAAAGCCCATTTCAAGTAAGCCACGCATAAATTGATAGCGTGTAAGTTTAGGATACTGTGAGCGTTTGTATGCAAGCTTTTCTTCTTCCGTACGTTGATCTATCCAATTTCCACCATCCCAATTGTGATGTGCGGTTGGTCGAGGTGATGTTGCTGTTAGATCGGGTAAAATAATGCAGCCACTATTTAGTGCGTTTAATATATTTTGGTGTTCATCAAATGATATTTCAACATCATCATCATGTAGTTTTTCATTGATTCGTAATTCTTGAGCTTCTAAATTAAAATAACATTTCATTAAAATATCCCCACAACTTCTAAATAACCGTCAACTTCCTCACGCGCAGACCCACGCCACGCTGTCAAATGTACACCGACTTTTGATTCGGTTACACCATTGGAACCAATTGGGTCACATTGAACAAGCCATTCGCCAGCCTCATTGATCCAAGACACACCGCCACTTGCAGCTGCAAGCAAAAAATCAGCAGAAATTCTTTTCTGAAGTGTGATCGGGAGTGTGATTAGAGCTTTGTAATAACCTCCACCTTCATCAACAGTAAAAACACCACTACCATCAACGGTCTTGTTTGTAAAAACACGCATTCTTATAATTGCAATTCTGTTCGAATCATTATAGGTGATTGTGTAATTTGAACCAGTAACTTCACGTGTAACTACATTTGACAATGAAAAATTAGTTGCTGTCGCTCCTGTTTTTTCAAGCTTATTGTCTTGAAGAATTTTCGCTTGTTTTGCTGATACAGGTTTATTTGCATCATTTGTTGTTAGGTTATCTGTGATTTGATTTTTACGAATAAAATTGGTTTCAATTTCATCAGCTAGTGCTTCAAGATCAACCTGTGTCGTTAGAAGATCGTATAACTGACGTTTTGATGCATGATCAAGCGTAATGCCTCGTAATTCAAGCAAGTTACATAGCTCTTCCTGTACAGTATTAAACCATTCAGGGCTTACATAAGTTGCATCTTGCCCTGGCAAATCAGCATTGTCATGAAAGCCACTTTTACCAATACCAAACATGTTTTCACGGGCATTAATTGTGTCAATACGCTTCATTTAGACCTCAACTACATTCACTTCAAAAAATGCAGGGAAATAGCTATTAATAATGCACTCGGTATCTACTGAATTAGGATTAGATACGATCAATTTGATTTTGAAGCGCAACTGCTCTGTATTTATGGACAAGTTGCAACTTTGAGTGCATTGAAATGGTTTGGGCTTGATGTAATCAATTAACTCAATGCCGTAAAATGAAAAGAGTTCACGATAATATTCAAGACCACGTAACTTGGTTTGAACCCATTTCACGATACGTACACGCTCTTCAATTGGAAGGGACGTAGATAGCGTACATTTAAGTGGTAAACCAAAATCTACTTCATATTCTTCTATTAGCTCTGGTTGTACCATTGGAATGGTTTCCAAGAGTGATTGAGCATCAATATCAGCCTGAGCCAATACTTTAGCGTGCCCTTGAACATCTTTTGTAATGTCCGTGTCTAACGCATTGTCATACAGACCTTGTGGTAATAGTTGAAGCAATACATCAACGTATTTCTGAGTTCGCTGCTGGAGATCAATCATGAATGAACGACCTCCAATTGGCCTAGTCGTAACCAGTACAAATGTTGCCAAGTTACTTCAGGGATAATATTGGCATTTGGCGTTAGAACCGCGTCAGTTACACCACCTACAGCAATAATCCGAGAAAGTAGAATTGCATATTGATATGGATCAGATGGGGCGAGTTCAGCAAAGTAGTTTCTAATCACTTCTTTTACATCATCAACACTTCCACCAGTTAAGACGACATTAATGTCTACAAGTTGTGGGGTAGGGCTAAATACGCGGCAATCAGTTAGGTCGCCAATATAAGAATCCATAATGACTTGAGTCTCTTGTAATAGTTCAGCAGATGGCACTGTTGGAGGTGTACCTTTTGCTGTAATCGCAACATCATATGAGCCTAAACCACGACGTTTAGGATAGTGGTAAACGTGTTCAACATTGCCAGAAGATTTCACCATGAATTCAATATCATCACGACGTTCTTTATATTCACCAAGGCGCTTTCGTTCGAGTAAACGTAAACGCCATACTTCAAGCTGTTCTTGATCTGTACCACCGCCAATGGAAATCACAGTTGCAGAACCATCTAAGCCAGCTGGAGGACTAACCCAAAGCAAAGCACCTTCAGCAACATTCCAAGATGCGCCAGCTTGATCAGCAACAACACTCACAAGAGAATGAGTGTCTTGCTGTAAAATTACATCTCCAACAACAGTCCAGTAATAACCTTTACCATTGGTTAATTTACTACCTGCTGTAATTGTTAAAGCTTCGTTAGAAATTGCTTTCACTTGTCCAGATGCGAATGTACCACCTTGGCGAGGTAGTCCAATTTCTTCAGCATGAACATATAAGAATGGCTCATCCGCAGTTGCTACAAAAAGTTGTTTTTGAATGTACTGTTGATGATGATATAAGCCCTCTACAACAGAGACTGTACCCGCAGCACGAATACCAGCATCACTGTCATCGGTAATAGTTAATCCTGTTAATCCACGGATCTCTTGAACAATCGTCAAATAAAGCTTGTTATATGATGGAATTGGGTACATGTATTAACCTCCAACGGGTACAAAATATAAAATTTTGCCGATTTGCCCATTCAGGCGTGTTACTTCAATTAAAAGATCAATACGACCCACTTCACTGTTTTGTACAGAAACATTAAGGTCTAAAAATCGCCCCGGTACTAAATCTTCAAGTGCTTCTTCAGCATATTGTTTTGCCAAAAGATGATTGCGTCTAACGATCCTTAGATCGTTTCAGTAAATAGAGGCGACTACCTAAGTTAGGATTAGCCCAATACCGAAAACGCTCAATTTGAAGTCGATGAAGCACACATTGAATTTCATCTTGAGTGAATACATCATCAAGACTTTGAAGTTCATAATCTTTATTTTCTGAATGAATAACTGCCATGTGTGCCTCTACATTTGATTCGATGGTGTGCCGCCACTACTATGGCCTTCGTGACTGTTATACGTTTCACGCATACTTTGCATTGAGCCACCTGAGTCAGATATTTGCCCAGCACTTTCAATGTCTTGTGTTGCAATTACTTTGCCGTTAACTTTTAAATTGCCTTCATCAACAATCAGATCACCGCCACCAACATGTGTACCATCAGCTTTTAGCCAAAGGGTATGTCCGTGTTGGTCATAGACGCATGTTTCACCATTACCAACATTCACGTTAACAGCACCGTTAGACGTAGCAATGACAATAGATTTGGCTGTTTTACCGTGTAAGGGGATCACTACAACTTTTGCATTTTTAGGGATGTATGATGCAAAGCCAACTTGTTGAACCAATTCAACTTCTTGTAGTGTTTCACCTGCAAAGCCTGATAATTGCAAAGCCTTAGCACCGCCACGGGCAACAATACCCCAAAAAGCTTGTCTAACTTGACCAAGCCCTTTAGCAACTTGTGATTGAATTGCTCCAACAGTACTCATGGTTTTTGTCCTTGATTACTAGATTTTTTCTTAGTTTTCTTAGTCGTCGATTTAGGCTTTTCTTTATGTTTTAACGGCTGTGCCCAATCGCCCTGGCGATGTAATTTAAGAGCAGTCTTTTTACCGTTAGAACGAGATAGGGTGAGTGTTCGACCATATACAGCCCATTTCGCAGTCGCTCGATTTAAACGATCAGTTTCAAAGTTTAAATACATGCCAGTTGCCCACGTTTTTTGGTCAACATCCCAACCTTTTACATTTATGTTGAGTGCATAGGCCTGTAAATTATTATCCTTTTTAACTTTATCAAGTGCTGAATCAGCTTCCGCTTTTGTTTCAGCATCAGCTAATGTAATGAGTTTCAAACGGTTATAACTGAACTGAGTGTCGACTTTTGCAGACGAAATAATATGTTGTGCTTTCGAGTCCTGGCTTAGTAAACGAATATCTGAATAAACGTTAGAAATGTCCTCGTCATAACTTGCATCTAGCACGTTATTTTCAGAACCTTCTCGATATAGCCTTAATGGTTCTTGCACCTGATAAGGAGAAGCAAATGGATCACCGATTTGAATTGTGCCATCAGGATCTAACCAAACATGCTGACCTGTCACCATTGCAGCTTTAGCAATTGCATCCCATAAAGATTCACCAGGTTCAACAGAAATTTTATTTTTAAGCCAAGCATCATTTTGAATTTTTACATTTGAAAATAGTGACTTTAATTCACCATCAAGCACGTATTTACTTAAAAGCACGTCAAGGTTAACTTGGCGACCATTGAATATAGGGACAGAGCAATCGATAAGCTGTCCAACCAAATCACGACCTGAGATTTTTAAACCGTATCCTGAACGGTCACAAGCTTCATTCACAGCATCAGCTACGCTGGTTAAAATGAGTTCATCACCATAAAAAGCTTGAACTTTTGCACCTGCTTTCACTGAATCGGGTAGGGCTAAATCTTCTTCGCTAAATAGCGCAAAACTCCAACTTTCAGCTGGTGTATCAATAGCAGAATCAATAGAGGCACTATCCCAAGTTTTAATCTCAACATCGCCAATAATTAAGCGTAATTCTTTATCTTGCATAAACAGATACCTCCATACCTTTTTCTAAAAGTGAGAGGTTTTGAATTAATGGATTTAAACGACGAATTTCAGCAGCACGACTCATATCATCGTATAAATAATGTGATAACCAATGCATAGTGCAGGGCACTAATATGGTCGTTTTAGTCAGGTTAGGACGTACATCAATGAGTGACTGAATTTGAAGATGAACTTGATCAGCTAAAGCTTTGTATTCTTTGACTTGAGCAATTGCCTCCATGCTGTTGATTTTTGAGCGTTCATAATTGATTGATTCATTAATCGTGTTACGGTTTTGTTGGCGGATAACTGCCAAATCATCAGGCGTTAGACTAGTTTCTTTAATGTAGCCATTACTACTGGTTCCTTTGTTTTCTACTAGCTCACGTTGAATATTATTAATAACACTTTGAGTCACAGCTACGGATGCAACGGTGTCTAATGTTTTTGCTAGATCGTTTAATTCAGCAGGCGTATCTTCATCATCAGATTTAAAAAAAGAGCTAATATTTTTAGTGCGATTATTTAAATCACGCCATTTTGAAATCGCTGAAGTCTTAGTATGCATGAGACAAGTTGTGAAGCTGGCTTTGGATTGAATGATTTAAAAATTAAAGGTATTGAGCTAAGTACCAAAGCCATGGAAGTGTTTGAAAGTGATTCACAGGATACGAATGTATCTATACAGATTAAATTACCAGAGTGTGAGCCATTCACGCTTCAAGTTAATTTAGATGATATACAAAAACCAAGCCCTATTGTCACAAAGGTGGTAGGCGCAGTAGTAGAAGCATTTTTGAATCAAATACCCCTTGTGAAATTAGTGCAGAATAAAAACTAAAAAAACACATCTTCAGAGGGAATGTTAAATTCAGTGCAAAATAAAGGGCAAATCAGCACAAATATGATTCGCCCTTTTTAATTCACTCAAATCCTTACTATTAATAGCTTTCATCCCGCAATATCCCATTTCTTCCCGAATCTTCCCAGGTCACTCTAGTGCAGAATAAATAGATAACTCACAGAACCATCTTCTAAGCATGTACTTGAACTATTAAATCACATTGAGGAAAAAAGCGGTGTATTAGTTCATAGCAGTGGGCATGGTAAAGAAGAAGGTACAGAACTCAAAGGTACTTTAACTTACAGTATTGGGCTAAGTAGTGGCATCATGATTGCCCTAAATAAAACTTTACCAAGCGTCTATATCAAACAATATTTACAAAATGGGGATGATATATTTAAGTTGCTACCCCATTTAAAAACTTATATATCTGATAAATACATGGTAAGTAAACTTGGACAATCAAAAAAAGGTTATAACACTTACTTGGATCAATTTGATTGGCTAAATCCGAGTGAAAAAATCCATCATTTTTACTTAAAAAAATTGATATAGCCCATGCAAAAGAAATTATTGATTTGCATATAAAACATGATGGTGTGATGGGGTTATCTAACCCTCCTAAAGATACAGCACATTCCTCATCTTCAAAGGGCAAAAAAATCAGAGAAAGAATTATCCCCTGAAGAGTTTTTAAAAAAGCTTGAACGCCAAGATGCTATTGGAATAAAAGGTGAAGATTTTGCAATTGCATATGAAAAAGCACGTTTAGAAAAACTAGGTGCTGATTTATCAAAAATAGAAGAATATCTGATTGATCGTAGAAAAATCAATGTCAGCCAAGGCTAAGACATTGAAAGTCATTTCAATGGTCAATCACGCTATATTGAGGTGAAAACTACAACCGTAAATGCAAATACAGAATTCTTTTTTAGCGCAAATGAATATGAAGTTCTTCAAGTAAAAGGCAAAGAAGCTTATATCTACCGAGTAGTACTGAGTGAAAATTTAAAATCATTCCTTGAGATTAAAGAAATTCAAAATCCATTTGGTTATAAAGACATAACCGATTTTAAAGCCATTGCATTTAAGGCGAAATTAAGTGACTTTGATGAGTGAAAATGAACTTAAATAACAGTATAAGTCATTGTATAAGTAATTATTTAATAGTTGTACAAAGGGTTTAGGCATAAATTCACTTAAATAGGTCTACATTTTTTATGAGTGTATACTGTGGTTATATCTCTGCAAATCCCTCTATAATAGCCATCATTATTACGAATGCTAAAATTTAGTTTGAGAACTGAGTTTTGCATAAGTCACATCTTTTTTAAGTCAAACTCATCCTATTGAAACGGCTTAGGTTACAAAATTCAAATTTTTATGTGCCAATGCAGGCATATAGAAATATTTAGGTGCATGCATGGAAATAAAGGTTAATTATCTCGATAATCTTCGACAAGAAGCAAAGTTCGATGATTTTACAGTAATCGCCGATCAGCCAATTCGCTATAAAGGGGATGGTTCAGCACCAGGACCATTCGATTATTTTCTTGCGTCATCTGCTTTATGTGCTGCATATTTTGTAAAAGTATATTGTGCTGCTCGTGACATCCCAACAGACAATATTCGTTTATCTCAAAACAATATTGTAGATCCTGAAAATCGTTATAAACAAATTTTCAAAATTCAGGTCGAACTTCCTGCCGATATCTCTGAAAAAGATCGCCAAGGGATTTTACGTTCAATTGATCGTTGTACTGTTAAAAAAGTCATTCAAACAGGCCCTGAATTTATTATTGAAGAAGTTGAAAGCATTGATGCAGATGCTCAAGCTTTGCTTATGCCAAGCCTGACTTCTGAAAATAGCACGTATATTTTAGGTAAAGATAAACCACTGGAAGAAACCATTGCCAATATGTCTGCTATTTTAGCGGGTTTAGGCATGAAAATTGAAATTGCATCTTGGCGTAATATTGTGCCAAATGTATGGTCACTTCATATTCGTGATGCACAATCTCCAATGTGTTTTACCAATGGTAAAGGCTCTACAAAAGAAAGTGCATTAGCCTCTGCTTTAGGCGAATTTATTGAACGTCTAAACTGTAACTTCTTCTATAACGATCAATTCTGGGGTGTAGATATCGCCAATGCAGAATTTGTTCATTATCCAGATGAAAAGTGGTTCCAACCAGGTTCAAAGGGTGAATTACCTCAAGAAATTCTAGATGAATACACTTTAGGAATTTATAACCCTGAAGATGAGCTTTTAGGTACGCATTTATACGACACCAATTCGGGCAATACAGCACGCGGTATTTGTTCATTGCCGTTTGTACGTCAGTCAGATGGTGAAACAGTTTATTTCCCATCTAACCTCATTGAAAACTTATACTTATCGAATGGGATGAGTGCAGGGAATACACTTGCAGAAGCACAAGTTCAGTGTTTATCTGAAATTTTTGAACGTGCTGTAAAACGTGAAATTTTAGAAGGTGAACTTACACTTCCAGATGTTCCTGAAGACGTTTTAGCAAAGTATCCAAGTATTATTGAAGGCATTAAAGGTTTAGAAGAACAAGGTTTCCCTGTATTGGTGAAAGATGCATCTTTAGGTGGTCAATTTCCTGTGATGTGCGTGACTTTAATGAATCCACGTACAGGTGGTGTATTTGCATCATTTGGTGCACACCCTAAACTTGAAGTTGCTTTGGAACGTAGTTTGACGGAATTGCTACAAGGTCGTAGTTTTGAAGGTTTAAATGATCTTCCGAAACCAACCTTTAGTTCTAATGCAGTAACCGAACCAAATAACTATGTAGAACATTTTATCGATTCAAGCGGTGTCGTGTCTTGGCATTTCTTCAGTGCAAAATCAGACTATGAATTTGTCGAGTGGGATTTCTCAAGCGAAGGCGAAAATGCCAATGCGGAAGAAGCTGCAACGTTGTTTGGTATTCTTGAAGAGCTAGGCAAAGAAAGCTATATGGCGGTTTATCAGCATTTAGGTGCAACAGCTTGTCGTATTTTAGTGCCCGATTATTCTGAGATTTATTTGGTCGAAGATTTGGTTTGGGATAATACCAATAAAGCACTTTTATTCCGCGAAGACATTTTAAATATTCACCGTTTAGATGACGAACAACTTGAAGCTTTGGTTGAGCGTTTAGAAGAAGTTGAAGCGGATGATTACACCGACATCGTAACCCTCATTGGTATTGAATTTGATGATAATACCGTTTGGGGACAATTGACGATTCTTGAATTGAAATTGTTGATTTATATTGCATTACAACAGTTTGAAGAAGCGAAAGAGTTGGTAGAAACATTCCTTCAATACAACACAAATACAGTTGAACGTGGTTTGTTCTATCAATGCATGAACGTGGTTCTAGAAGTTGAACTCGATGATGATTTAGACCTCAATGATTTTGAACCGAATTTCCGCCGTATGTTTGGTGATGAGCGTATGGATGCGGTGATTGGTTCAATGGATGGAAGTATTCGTTTCTATGGTTTAACTGAAACCAATATGCAGCTTGAAGGTTTAGACCGTCATTTACGTTTAATCGATAGCTATAAAAAATTACATGCAGCACGTGCAAAGTTTGTGGCTGTATCTTAATTTTTAAAGAATAGAAACATATCTGAGATTAGCGTAATAAAAAAGCTCCTAAATAGGAGCTTTTTTATTACTAATTTTTCATATCATACTCTTAACGACGGTAATTAAGCACCGACAGGCTCAGCAGGTTTTTTGCTTTTTACTAAAATAAGTAATGCAATAATACCTACAAATGCAAAGGCACTCGCTAAGATAAATGCAGTGTGATAACCACCACCGTATTGAATAATAAAGCCTGTTAAAGCAGGAGATAAAATACCTGCTAGGTTTGCAAGTAAGTGTACAAAACCACCCGCACTACCAATTTTATTCGCTGGTACGATATCTTGTAGTAAAGACCAACATGCTTGCGGAGTCATATAGGCAAAGATTGTTGCTACTGTAATACAGCCTACAGCCATCCACATAGATTGAGCAAACGCAGTTGCAAATACTGCAATGGCAGCAATCACTAAACCAACAAAAATAATGACTTTTCTAGAGAATAGGAAATTATTTGATTTCTTGAAAATGAAATCACAAATAATACCACCACCTAAGAAGCCGACAGTCGCACCTAACCAAGGCAACATACCAATAATACTCATGCTTTTAATATCAAGGTTTTGGTAATCTACAAGGTAGCTTGGTAACCAAGATAAGAAGAAGAATTGAATATAGTTAAAGCAGAAGAATGCTGCTGCAATACCTAAAACAGGACCAGAGAAAATATATGTCCAAATAGATGTTTGAACTTGTTCAACACCATCATCTGTAGTGGCAATAGAAGCAGGACGGTTTTCAACAATTAAGTCGCGTTCTTCTTGTGAAACTGAAGGGTGATCTTCAGGTTTATCACGGAATAAAAATAACCATGCAACAACCCAAACTAAGCCCAATAAACCAATAATGACAAAGGCAATACGCCAGCCATAATACAAACCAACTAAACCGACAATAGGTGCTGCAATTGCTGCGCCTAAGGGTTGACCTGCGTTAGTAAAACCAACTGCACGACCTACTTCTTTTTTAGGGAACCAATTAGAAATAGATTTATTGTTGGTTGTGCCCATTGGGCCTTCACCCATACCAAATAAAACACGAACAAATAGTAGTTGGCTAAAGCTTGTTACAACAGCAGTTGCACCGCAAAACACAGACCAAACTGATGCCGCAGAAGCGAATACTTTACGTGGACCAAATTTATCTGCGGCAATACCACCTAAAAAGCAGAATACACAGTAACCAATAAAGAATGCACTGAATAGCAGACCCATTTGCGCATCATTAAGTACCAAATCCTTTTTGACAAAGGGTGCCATAACAGAAAGGGCTGCTCGGTCTAAATAGTTTAAGATCCCTGCAAGGAATAATAGTATTGCAACTACTACTCGATATCTATTTTTAAACATGAATCTATACTCCTTGATTCATACAAGTTTTTGATGTGATGGTATATTTTTGAAGAATGTCTTCATTAATCTGAAAACCTAGACCAGGTGTTTCAGGCAATAAAATTTCAGGTTGATATTGCGTTAAAGCATGTAGATGTTCAGCAAATTGAATATAAGGAACTTCTAAATGAATTGAATCTGGAAGTAATGACACAAGATGTGCAGTGGCTAACATGCCTGGACCATAATAAAAACAGTGAGGTACAACAGTTACATTGTTTTCTAAACCTGCTTTAATCACTTGAATGGCTGAACTTATTCCACCAATTTTGGCAACACTTGGCTGAACAATATCGACAATTTTATTTTTAATTAATCGAATAGCATCTTGTTCACCTGCAGTGTTTTCTCCTGCAGAAATAGAAATGCCTTGCAGATTTAAATCTTTAAGTGCATCAAAATCATCTACAGGCCAAACAGGTTCTTCTAGCCATTTCAAATTCAAGGTTTTTAGTTTGGCAATTTCAGCTTCAGCTTCTTGTTTATTCCAACAACAATTCACATCAACCATTAACTCACAATCTGGTAAAAGAGCATTTTTAGCTGCTTCTACCGCTTCAAAAGTTGTTTCATGTAATTTGATTTGTTTGAAACCCTTAGAAACAACGTCTTGAACTTTTTTACTTACTTCGGCAGGGTCATTTTCATAACTAACCAAGCTTGGATAAATAGATACTTTTTGACGTTTTCCGCCCAATAATTTCCATAGTGGTAGTTTTTCTTGCTGTGCCAATAAATCCCAAAGAGCAATATCAATGGCAGAAAGGGCATAACGGATAGGACCAGTACGACCAAAACCATGAAATGCATATTCGGCATCTTTCATTAAAGTGCTTAAACTTTCTTGATCTGAAAACTGCTTATCTAAGAAAAATGGTGCAACTTGATGTTCTAAAGCAGAATAAGTTACAGGATTCATTAAGTGACCAAATGCTTCACCCCAGCCAATAAGACCATCTTGGGTGTGAACTTTGACAATTAAACTTTCCATCTTATCTAGATTAGGAGAGGCAGCATTGAAATCTTGTCCTGCATCATTTACTTGTTTTCGACCTGCGGTAAATGGAATTGCAATACGGATTATTTCAATTTTGGAGATTTTCATTGAATAGCATCCTGCTATAAATGATTAGAGATATGATATGAGACATCATACAACATAAAATATCTCAAATGTAACCCTTTGTATTCAACAAAATTGAAAAAATATTGGGTAAATTGGAGATGGAATTTAGACCATGGAGTATAAATATATCATTTGATAATGATATTATTTTTATATCTCTATTAGACTAATTAACTATATGTGTAATAAAATAAATATATGAATTAAATAACAAATTAGAATAAAACACATAGCGGCTAGCGCTATGTGTAATGAGGTGATTTTAAATTTTAAGTAATAGGTGCAGGGTTAAATACTGCAAGTGAATTTCTTAATCCCCAGTGATCAGACCACGTTTTTTTCTCACCACTTGCAATGGCTAAAATTAATTCAAAAAGCTCCCATCCCACTTCTTCGATGGTCTTTTTCCCAATGGCAATATCACCCGCACTGATATCAATCAGGTCATACCAACGATTCGCAATATTATTGCGACTTGCCATTTTAATTACAGGAACAGCAGCTAAACCGTAAGGAGTACCACGACCAGTGGTAAATACCTGAACGGTAATACCAGAAGCCATTTGCTGTGTACCACATACGAAATCGCTTGAAGGCGAGGCTGCAAAAATTAACCCTTTTTTAGTCGGTTTATTTCCAGGAGCTAATACTTCAACAATTGCAGAGCGTCCAGATTTTGCAATAGACCCCATCGCTTTTTCTACAATATTGTTTAAGCCACCTTTTTTATTGCCTGGTGTAGTGTTTGCACTACGGTCAACTTTACCTTGTTGAAGGTAATTGTCATACCATTGCATTTCTCGAATGAGATCCTCAGCAACTTCTTTGGTTGCAGCACGTGGTGTAAGTAAGTGAATACCATCTCGTACTTCTGTTACTTCAGAAAACATAACTGTACCGCCACAACGTACAATCAAATCCGATGCAAAACCTACAGCAGGGTTGGCTGTGACTCCTGAAAATGCGTCACTACCACCACATTGCATACCTACAACGAGGTGTTCGGCAGAAACCACTTCACGTTGGCGCTTATTTAGTTTTTCTAGATGGTGCTCTGCAACTGCAAGAATATGATCAACCATACTTTGGAAGCCATTATGCTTTTCATCTTGAAGCTGAATAATATCTTGGTCTTCTAATGGAATTCTTTTGTTTTCAGCAGGAATATTCAGTAAGCGTTCGGGTTGCATCTTTTCACAGCCTAAACTTACAACCATCACTTCACCACCAAAATTAGGATTTAATGATAAGTTGTGAATAGTGCGAATTGGGATGATTGCAGCAGGGGCATCAATAGCAACACCACAGCCATATAAGTGGTTTAAGCCGACAACGCCATCTACATTTGGGTATTTCGGCAATAATTCACGTTCTACAATTTGTACAACATAATCTACAATACCTTCAACACAGTTCACACTTGTGGTAATGGCTAAAACATTCTTTGTACCAACAGAACCATCTTTGTTTTTATAGCCTTTAAATGTATAGCCTGTTAATGGTTCTAAGTTTGGAGCGGGACGAGTCGCCATTTCTAAAGTATGTAGTTCAGGTGCTTCAGGCATGCGCGTTACAGCTTCGTTTACCCAAGAACCTTCGGCTAAATCTTTATTGGCATATCCAATAATTTCGCCATATCTTAAAATTTCGTCATTTTCTTTTAAAGCATTTAAAACAACTTTATGTCCTTGAGGGATAAATTCTTTAAGTGTGAGATCAAATTGTTCCACATATGTTCCGCTTGGCAGACCACCATCGTTCACCACGATTGCGACATTATCTAAGGGATTAATTTTGATGAGTAATGGTCGTTGCATAGTCGTTCCTTGTTTTACGCATTTATGTCAGGAGGTGAGGCTTAAGCCCACCTCCTTAATTGATTAGTGACTTGTTTTTTTGAGTTCAAATCGCTCAATTTTTCCTACAATTAATAAGTAGCAAAGAAGGGCAATAACAGCGTGAATTCCAACGAAGATTAACGCACCGTTGAAAGAACCTGTTGAGTTGATGATGTAACCAATCACGATTGGAATGACGATACCTGCGGTGTTACCAAAGGTATTGAATAAGCCACCAGATAAGCCAATCATTTCTTTTGGTGCAACGTCAGACATAACTGCCCAACCTAAAGAACCAAAGCCTTTACCAAAGAATGCTAATGACATGAAGAAGATGATTGCTGCTTGTGAACTTACATAGTTACAAATGATGATGCTTGTAGATAAAAATAAACCGAGAATAATCGGTAATTTACGAGCAAATGTCACAGACTTATTCATTTTGATGAGTTTGTCTGAAACTAAACCACCTAAAATACCGCCAATAAATCCGCATAATGCTGGAGCAACTGCTGCAAAACCTGCTTGTAAAATTGACATATTACGTTCTTTTACAAGGTAAACAGGGAACCATGTCAGGAAGAAGTAAGTTAGGCAGTTAATACAATATTGAGCAATGAAAATACCCAAAAGCATACGCGAAGATAAAAGTTGTTTGATGTCTGAAAATTTAACTTTGTTGGCAGCTCTATTTTCAGCTTTGGTTTCGCCCATTTCGACTAAACCACCACCATCTTTAATATACTGTAATTCTGCAGGGTTGATACTTGGGTGATTTACAGGGCTATAAATTACTTTTAGCCAAATAAATGAAATGACAATACCTAAACCGCCCATCACCCAGAAAATAGATTGCCATTGGTATTGAGTTACCAACCAGCCCATTAATGGTGCAAAAATGACAGTGGCAAAATATTGCGCGGAGTTAAATATTGCAGCGGCTGTACCACGTTCTTTTGTTGGGAACCAAGCTGCAACAATTTGGCTGTTTCCTGGAAAAGCAGGGCTTTCAGATAAACCCACAAGGAAACGGAGTAAGAACAGCACACTAATGATAATAGCTGTACTACCAAAAATATTTGAAAAGCCAATAAATACAGTGAATAAAGACCAAAGGAAAATACTCCAGAAGTATACTTTACGAGCACCAAATTTATCGAGTAACCATCCACCTGGAATTTGACCAATTACATAGGCCCATGAAAATGCAGAAAAAATATACCCCATTGTTACTGCATTTAAACCAAGTTCTTGTGACATTGGTGATGCAGCCATAGATAGCGTTGCACGATCACCATAATTTAAGGCAGTTACTAAGAAAATCATCGCTAAAATGTAATAGCGAGTTTTTGTGTGATTGACGGCTTTTTTATTATTTAAGCCATTTTGCGTTTGTAAGTTTTCCATACCAAACTCATATTAATGATCTTAATTTAGATAAATCAAATTAAGCTGACTTCATGTCGGAATTGATAATTCATATATGTCTAGTTTAAGTGTCATCTAGATATACATACGATGTGTATTAATTGAACACTAAGAAGAAGTATGACATCTTATGTTTTTTATTTTATTGTTTGCAAGATTTTTTTTAATTTTCTTGTATTTGATATAAATAAAGCATTGAAAAATAAAAAAATAATAATTTTATTATAAGTTTTTTTAATGCTTGGGTTTGTCTTAATATCATTGAATAACAATGATTTAAAGTGTGTTTTTCAATAAATTTTTGAAAAAGTTACGAAATCAACTTGATTATATTTATTTATGTCGTAAGATGTCATACAACATCAACGCAATGGAGTTTTTCAAATGGATGCAGTAGTTCTTAAAAATATTATTTCTGATGGCTTGTTGTCATTTCCAATTACAGATTTTGATGCTAATGGCAATTTTGATAAAGCTTCATATATTAAGCGTTTAGAGTGGTTAGCTCCATATGGTGCAAGTGCATTATTTGCAGCGGGTGGTACGGGTGAATATTTCTCTTTAACAAGTGAAGAATATTCTGAAGTGATTAAAACCGCTGTTGATACTTGTCGTGGTACAGTGCCAATTATTGCTGGTGCAGGTGGTCCAACTCGTCAAGCGATTGCTCATGCTCAAGAAGCTGAACGTTTAGGTGCTCATGGTATTCTTCTTATGCCACATTACCTTACTGAAGCTAGTCAAGAAGGTTTAATCGAGCACGTTAAACAAGTTTGTGACTCTGTTAATTTCGGCGTGATTTTCTATAATCGTAGCGTATCTCAGCTTTCACCTGAATCACTTATTAAATTGGTTGAAATGTGTCCAAACCTTGTTGGTTTCAAAGACGGTTTAGGTCAAATTGATACCATTACCCAAATTACTCATGCGCTTGGCGATCGTTTAGCTTATATCGGTGGTTTACCAACAGCAGAATTATTTGCTGCACCATATAAAGCATTAGGCGTTCCTGTTTATTCATCTGCTGTATTTAACTTCATTCCGAAAACTGCAATTGAATTCTTTAATGCAGTACGTAGTAATGACTCGGCTACAGTAGATCGTTTATTAAATGATTTCTTCTTACCGTACATTAAAATTCGTGACCGCAAAGCTGGTTATGGCGTAAGTATTGTTAAAGCTGGTGCAACAATTGTTGGTCATAGCGGTGGTCCTGTACGTGCTCCATTAAGCGATTTAAATGCTGAAGAAGTACAAATGCTTGCAGATTTAATCGCAAAATTAGGTCCTCAGTAAGTTTTAAGTTGTCGGTGTAGTTTGGAGTATCCTAATGAGTGAATTAATTGGAAAACAATTTATCAATGGTCAGCGCGTTGCAACAAATGCGCCTACATTGGACAGTATTAATGCAACAACGTATGAACCAACAGGTTATTTGTTTTGCCAAGCAACTTTAGATGAAGTGAATGACGCTGCTCAAGCTGCTCATGATGCATTCAAAGTTTATAATCAAACTACACCAAAACTTCGTGCGCAATTTCTTGAAGAAATTGCGACACAAATTGAAGCACTTGGTCCTCAATTACAAGAAGTTGCTTCACTTGAAACAGGCTTGCCATTAGGTCGTCTGCAAGGTGAGACAGGTCGTGTAACAGGTCAGCTTCGATTATTTGCTCAAGTTGTACGTCGTGGTGATTTCTTCTCTGCACGTATTGATCAAGCATTACCTGATCGTAAACCTATGCCACGTGTAGATTTACGTTTAGCAAAAATTGGTGTGGGTCCTGTCGCTGTTTTTGGTGCAAGTAACTTTCCATTAGCATTTTCTACTGCAGGTGGCGACACAGTTGCTGCATTTGCTGCAGGTTGTCCTGTTGTGTTTAAAGCACATTCAGGTCATATGGCGACTGCTGAATTGGTGGGTACTGCAATTCAAAAAGCAGTTGAAAAATGTGGTATGCCTTCAGGTACGTTCAATATGGTTTTCGGTGGCCGTATTGGTGCAGACTTAGTTGCACATCCGCTGATTCAAGCTGTTGGTTTTACAGGTTCGTTAGATGGCGGTATGGCACTTTACAATATTGCTCAACAACGTCCTCAACCTATTCCAGTATTTGCTGAAATGTCGAGTGTTAACCCAGTGGTTGTTTTACCACAAGCATTGGCTAACCGTGGTGCGCAAATTGCTGCTGAAACCGTTGCATCTTTTAATATGGGATGTGGACAATTCTGTACAAAACCAGGTCTTATTTTAGGTGTGAAGAGCCCTGAATTTGATCAGTTTGTTAAAGGGTTAGTAACGGCAACTCAAGCAGCAGCACCTCAAGTAATGCTTAATCAAGGTACATTGAAAAGTTATAAAGCAGGTATTGCTGAACTAGAAAATGAAGCTGGTTTTGAAAAAGTAGCAGTAGGTTTAGAAGCGACTTTAGTTTCTCAAGCAACGGCTCAATTATTCAAAGCAGATCAAAGCGTATTGCTTTCAGGTAATGTTAAGTTACAGCATGAAGTATTTGGTCCAATGTCTGTTGTGATTGCACTAGATGATGAAGAGACTTTGTTAAAAGGTATCGATCAACTTGCAGGTCAATTAACAGCAACAATTATTGGTGAAGATGAAGATTTCGTAGGTGCGGAAAATTTACTCAATCTTTTTGCTAAGAAAGCAGGTCGTGTGCTGTTTAATGGTTTCCCAACGGGTGTTGAAGTTTCTGATGCAATGGTTCACGGTGGTCCATTCCCAGCAACAAGTGATGCGCGTGGTACATCAGTAGGGACAGCAGCAATTGATCGTTTCTTGCGTCCAGTTTGTTACCAAAATACGCCTCAAGTACTTCTACCAGATGCTTTAAAAGATGAAAATCCACTTGGTTTAAATCGATTGGTGAATGGTCAGCTGAGTTCTGCAGCACTATAAAAGTTTTAATAAAAACAACTCAGTGCATAGTCACTGAGTTGTTTTTTTTTGGAGATTTACATGGAAAGTATGAATTACAGCAATGCTCGAGCTGTGCTTTCACAGATTTTAGACAAAGTGAGTGCGGGTCAAGCGATAGAAATTACTAAAAAAGGTGAGGCTAAAGCAGTTATTATTAGCAAACTTGCTTATGAAAAATATAAGAAAATGGAATTTGCTTATGCAAAGCAAATACATGATGAATCAGTAAAGTAAAACAATGTATTAATTGATGATTTTGGTTCGCCTTTTGCACCAAAAGTTATTTCATATATTTATTTCTGTTATAATTGCTGTTAAATTTTAGATTGTTTATTGAGCACTTTTATATATGTCTAGTCCGATTAGACCTAGATCTACAAAAAAATTAAGTCAGATTATTGTTGAAAATTTGATTGAAAAAATTCAATCGAATGAATACAAGGTAGATGAAAAAATTCCAACTGAATTGGAATTGATTGACCAATATAATGTAAGTCGCTCTGTTATTCGTGAAGCCATTACAGAATTAAGATCTTTGGGTTATGTTGAAACTCGACATGGTATTGGCACATTTGTAAAAGAACAAAAAGAAGAACAAAGTTTTTTACTTTCAAATGCGAGTTTAGAAACGATTAATGACATTGTTTCACTTTTAGAATTACGAATTAGTTTAGAGTCGGAAGCCGTATTTTTGGCTTCAGAAAGACGTAAAGATACGCACATTCAAAAAATGAAAGCGGCATTAGATGATTTCGAATCTCATATTGGGCCAAGTGCCAATGATGGAACAGTAAAAGCAGATTATGACTTTCATATCGCAATTGCAGAAGCATCTGAAAATCAATATTTTGTCGATTTCTTAAAATATTTAGGCGAGAAAATTATTCCACGTGCACGTGTGAATGCTGCTGAAAAAAGTCCGCTCGATTTAGAAGATTATCTAAAAGCTGTACATCATGATCACATGAATATTTATCAGGCAATTATCGATCAAGATGGCTTGTTAGCACGTCAAATGATGCGTGCACATCTATCAAAAAGTATTAAAAAGTTTAGACAATAAAAGAAGTTTTGGAATAAAAAACCAGCGATAGCTCATATCGCTGGTTTTTTTGTTTAAACTAAATTCGCTTCAATACCTTGCATATTTTTGTTCACATTACTTTCTAAAATATCAAATAAGCGAACCTGAGCTTCATCCGTTGCCCAAGCAATATGACCTGTAATAATCACATTTGACATTTTACGTTGTAATTCAATCAATGGATGATCATTTGCAGGTGGCTCAACACTTAAAACATCTGCACCATAAGCAGAGATCGTTTTATTTCCTAAAGCCTGTACCAAGTCTGCTTCATGAACTAAACCACCACGTCCAACATTAATTAAAATACTGTTAGATTTCATTTGTGACAATACATCAGCATCAATCATATTTTGAGTAGATGCATTCAGTTCACAATGTAGCGATACAACATCTGCTTGTTGAATTGCCGATGTGAATGAAACATAGCCATCACGGCATTCAGTGGCATTTTTACGTTCACTGAAAATCACATTCATACCAAAAGCTTGTGCTTTTTCAGCAAGTGATAAACCAATTTCACCTTTGCCAATAATGGCTAAAGTTTTATTTTTTAGCTCGCGAATAGGGGCTGCCAAATAAAAGGAACTATTACCTGTTGACCATAATCCTTCTTTAATACCTTCAGCTTGTAGGCTAAAGTTTTTAATTAAGTTGATCATTAAAATAAAAGCATGTTCAGATACCGCATCACCTGCATAACCACGGATGTTGCACACTTTTACATTGTGTTTACGCAACAACTCCATATTTACATGGTTGTAACCTGTCGAACAGAGAGCAACTAACTTTAAGTTAGGGTTGTTGTTTACAACTTTTTCATTGATGATTAAATCACTTAAAATAATGACATCTTGGTTTTTAACATCATTTTCAAATTGTTCTTGAGAAAGTTTGTCAAATTCTTGAAAGTCACATGGAAATTGAAAGTTAAAAGTGCGATCAATCAAAACATATTTTTCGACACAAGTAATTTTAAGAGTAGACATGAACATTTCCTATGAATTTGTTGTCGGATATCATACCTAAGGGACGTATAGCTTACATAGCAAAATTGATGAATTAAAAGAATCAAACAATAACAAAAAGTTTTAGATCAAAAGAGTTTTTTATTATATGAAAATATATAAGTTAAAATGTGATAAGATGAATTTTATTCACTTTTAATTTCATTTATCTAAGCGATAAATTGGATCATTTAATGTTAGAAATTCGTCATTTAAAGACACTTATTGCTTTACGCGAGCATGGATCATTGGTTGCGGCAGCAAGTGACTTATGTTTAACACCATCTGCCATTTCACATCAATTAAAAGAGCTAGATCATTGGTATGGGGTAGAAGTGGTCAATCGACGTAGTCGTCCTGTCACTTTTTCAAATGTTGGACAAAGATTATTAAAATTAGCCGATGATATTTTACCGCAAATACAATTAACCCAATCTGATATTACGCGCATTGTGCATGGGCAAACGGGACGAATTATATTTTCCTCAGAATGTCATAGCTGCTTTGATTGGTTAATGCCGTTGTTGAATCAATATCGTCATCAATATCCAGATGTAGATCTAGATTTTGCATCAGGATTTGAAGCAAATCCGCATGAATTATTGCAAAATTCAGAATTTGATTTACTGATTACAGCAGATCCAATTGCATTAACGGGCATTGAATATTTTCCAATTTTTGAATATGAATCACGTTTGGTGCTTTCAAATACACATCCATTGGTTCGTGCAGAAAATATTACAGTTGAAGAATTGGCTGAAGAAACGTTAATTACGTATCCTGTCGATAAGCATCGTTTAGATATTATGTCGAAACTCTTTATTCCTGCGAATATTCAGCCGAAATCTATTCGTACAACAGACTTAACGCAAATGTTGATTCAGCTTGTGGCAAGTGGTAGAGGTATTGCGGCTTTACCCGATTGGGTGGTGAATGAGTATGAGCAAAAGGGATGGGTAACATCGAAGCGTTTAAGCTGTGTTTCACCTATAGGTTTGCGTCGTACTTTATATGCAGGTTACCGCACAGATGAAAAAGATAAGAGTTATTTTGAAGGCTTCTTAAAACATTTGGAAAAATTTTCACAAAAACGTAATCACTATTATTCATCTTAAATTTGGTTTTAAGATGAAAGAATAGATCTGGTAAATCATAAAATATGACGGAGGTTTTATGATTTACCAATAAGTAGTGAAAGTAGGCCAGCTGCAATTAAAGGGCCAACGGGAACGCCACGTAAAAGGGCTACGCCTGCAATTGTCCCAATCAATAAGCCCGCAACCACATTGGGTTGGTGTGACATGAGCGTTACGCCACGACCACCTAACCAAGCCACAAAAAGACCAATTGCGACAGCAACTAAAGATTTCCAGCTCATGAAAGAACTTAAAATGGCTTCGCCTGAAATTTTCCCACTTGCGATAGGCGTTAAAACACCAATGGTTAAAATAATAATGCCAATATTTAAGCCATGTGCTTGTAAATAAGGAAAAAACTCACTTAAAGGTGTAATTCTAAATACAATTAAAACGCCTGTGGCAATAGTGACAGCTGTGTTATGACTAAAAATCCCACATGCTAATAAAATGAGTAGAACAATTAAATTTAAATCTAAATTAGACATCATTAGGTGTATTTAGGCGTAGAAATTAAGCTAAATTGTAGCTGTTTTTGAGCGATAAGTAGTGTGATGAATGAAAGATAAGAATAAAAAAATATTTCGGTATAGAATGCTCAACGTTTTATGTTGTTTTAAATTTTAGGTGTTGATTATGTTTTTAGAAAAGGTGTTGCAGTCACAAGGCTTTGGTACACGAAAACATTGTCAGCAACTGATTAAAAATGGCGCTGTCGAAATTGATGGTGTGGTTGTTTTAAATCCTAAAGAAAAATTGAAAATAGAGGGATTAGAGTTTCAGGTTTATGGTGAGAAATATACTTACCGAGAGAAAGTGTATATCGCGCTGAATAAACCGAAAGGCTATGAATGCTCACATCAGGCGACACATCATTTTAGCGTATTCGATTTATTTGACGATATTTTGCTTAATCGTGGGATTCAATGCGTTGGACGTTTAGATCAAGATACGACAGGTTTACTGCTGTTAACGGATGATGGGCAATTTCTACAAGCTTTAACACATCCAAAAAAGCATGTGCCTAAAGTGTATAAAATGATGACTGTAGATGAAATTACAGATGAGCAAGTTCAGCAATTAGAAGCGGGCGTAGAATTGCGTAATGAAACAGGCATTTTTGCTGCGACAAATGTAACGCGTTTAAGTGCAAATGAATTACAAATGACGGTTCATCAAGGTGTGTATCATCAAGTGAAACGCATGCTTGCTGCTGTGGGGAATAAGGTTGAGAGTTTGCATCGCCAACAAATTGGAAAATTCGACTTAGAAAATCTTGCTGAAGGTGAATGGATTTTTCTAACTGAAGAGCAAATTCAACGTGCAAAGCAACGAGATGAAATCTAACTATAGAAATACTTATAGAAAACAGTAGTCGCTTTTAAATTCTGTATCTTCAACAAAACTCATTTGTTCATATAGTTGATGAGATTCCATATTATTTTTTGAGTTTCTAAGCGAATTCGCAAAGCCTTTTCATCATGTGGAAAATGAATTGCAGTATCAATAAGTTGCTTTGCGATCGATACATCATATGCTTCATGTATAAAAACCATTACATGAAGCATAGTGAATATTTAAAAAATTAAATGAGAAAAATATTTATAAATATGACAATGTTAATTTTTGTCAGAATCGCCTAATAAGGCATTCAGTTCTTCAAATAAATCGCTGTCATCATCGTCTAACATCAGTTCATGATTACTCACTACTGTTTCTGTAGATTCACCATTAGAATGTTTTTGCTCTTGTTTTAGCTTCCTTAACTTAATGAGCTGTTCAAGATTAATATTCTGATTTTCAATAGAAAAGGGGATCGATTTTGTTAGAACGACCTGTTTGAAAAATAAACGAACTGCTTGAGCAGGCGTAATACCAAGCTGTTTAAACACGGCAAATGCTTGTTTCTTTTCTTGGGAATCTAAGCGGATTTGATAAACTTCAGTTTTTCTCATGATTTTTTATAACGGCAAATTACTTAAATTTTAAGCGTTTATTGTAAAGGAACTAAACGTAATTTCAATAAATATACAGTATTTATTTTCACTCATTGTAATGACAAATGAATTACAGTGTCAATTCAAATGAGGATTTAAAGCACAATTGCGTGAATAATATAGGATCTGTAAAAGAAATTTCTTTGGCTAGAAGCTTTAATGGTTGAGAAAAGTCAGTGTCTTTTTTGTGTTGTAGTTGGGGGTAAAATGGATCATTTTTAATGGCAATATCAAGTGAATTTAAGTGAACACGAAGCTGATGTTGCTTTCCTGTTTTAGGTTTTAATTCGTATTTTGCCCATTCACTATTGTGTTCTAGCAAATAAATATTAGTTTCGCTATTTGCTACACCATCAACTACTTTCATCGTATAGAACGGTTCACCTTTTTCCATGCGAAGTTGAATATTTAAAGGGAAATTAAGTTCTTTCTTATATGGTGCGATGGCATGATAAATTTTTTCAACATTTCGTTCTGCAAACATTTGCTGATATGCACCACGACTTTCCACTTTCTTTGAAAATAGAACCACACCTGCCGTTTCTCTATCTAGTCGATGAATAGGGGTTAAAAATTCATTATTGGTTTGTTTTTTTAATCGAACTAACAGAGTTTCTTGTACATATTGTCCTGTTGGACTCATGGTCAGAAAGTGAGGTTTATCGACTACAAGTAAATGTTCATTTTCATATAAAATTTGATGTTCGAATGGCACATGAATTTCATGTGCTAAAAATCGATAATAAAACACATGGGTATCTTCTAAATATGCAGAAGATTGAGTTAGTTTATTGCCAATGGCGTCGTAAATTAAGCCGTCGTCAAAACGCTGTTGCCATTCAATAGATGAAATATGTTGAAATTCTTGACACAAATATTCAAAAACACTGACAGGTGCTGGTTTAATTTTAGGTAAAAAAACCTTGCTTGCACTGACACCATTAATCATCGGTGGTGAAAATTCGAGAGCATTCATCATTTAGGCATCAAACTATTTTGTTTCAGTCAAAAATATGGCGTATTAAAATTAGACATTTCGCTACGTTTACATAGGCTTTAAAGCGGTGCGATGCTATC
Source organism: Acinetobacter portensis (assembly GCF_010646905.1). Classification (NCBI taxonomy): domain Bacteria; kingdom Pseudomonadati; phylum Pseudomonadota; class Gammaproteobacteria; order Moraxellales; family Moraxellaceae; genus Acinetobacter; species Acinetobacter portensis. Next base: position 3,015,541 of record NZ_JAAARQ010000002.1, on the reverse strand, counting down.
ATATTTGTTCTTTTGTTTCATATCGTGAGTATTATGCAGTATTCATTTAATTTACAGCTGAATAGTGAAAATGATACCCAAAATTTAGCGAAAATTTTGGCGTCACATTTTAACAAAGGCGTGGTTTATTTGATTGGTGATTTAGGTGCAGGTAAAACCACGCTCACGAGATACTTATTGCAAAGTATGGGACATCAAGGTTCTGTGAAAAGTCCAACATATACATTGGTTGAACCTTATAATATTTCAGGAAAAGATGTTTTTCATTTCGACTTATATCGTTTGAACGATTCATACGAGTTAGAACTCATGGGGATTCGTGATTATTTAGAAACTGAAAATGCTTTATTTTTATTTGAATGGCCATCGAAAGGTGGTGAAGAAATTCCTGAAGCGGAACTAATTATTAATATTGAAAAATCTGAAGATGAATTGACACGTTCTGTGACATTAACATCGTCATCTTCTGAATTACAACAAGCCTTGGAGAGCGCTTTTAAGCATGCGTGATGAATTAAGCGTACGTCGTATTCGAACCCTCAATCCTGCATTAGCCAACCAAATTGCAGCAGGTGAAGTGATTGAACGTCCTGCATCGGTAGTTAAAGAATTACTAGAAAATTCCATAGATGCTGGTGCTACTGAGCTCATCATTCGTGTTGAGCAAGGCGGAAGTACGCTTATAGAAATTATGGATAACGGCAAAGGCATTCATCCCGATGATTTGTCTTTGGCTGTTATGCGTCATGCGACAAGTAAAATCCAAACCTCTGAAGATTTACACGCGATTGTGAGTTTGGGTTTCCGTGGTGAGGCCTTGGCATCAATTGCTGCTGTATCGCGCTTAACCTTAACCAGTAGTCAAAATGATGATGGTATCGGTTATCAGGTTGAAGTCAACGGAACAGCTTTTGATCATCAAGAAATTCAGGCTGTTGCAACACCCAAAGGCACACATATTCGTGTGCAAGATTTATTCTTTAATGTACCTGCACGTCGAAAATTTTTAAAAAAGCCAGGTACAGAATTTAGCCATATTGAAGAAATTGTTCGTCGCTTAGCGCTTACGCATTTTGATATTCGTTTTGTGCTTAAACATAATAATGCGGTGAAATTGAACTTACCTATCGCAGATAGTGGTGAACTTCGTTATCAGCGTGTGCAACAATTATTGGGTCGTTCATTTACTGAAAATGCCTATTGGATAGATTCCGACAGTATTTCAATGCGTTTAACAGGATGGTTGGGTCATCCGTCCGATGCACGTTCGCAAGCAGATTTGCAATATGTATATGTGAATGGTCGTATTGTAAAAGACAAAACTATCTCTCATGCGTTGCGTATGGCTTATGATGGAATTTTGCATGGACATCAACATTCAGCTTATTTGTTGTTTTTAGAAGTTGAACCTGAAAATATTGATGTAAACGTACATCCAACTAAACATGAAATTCGTTTTTTAAATCAGCGTGAAGTACATGAGTTTGTGCGTCATTATGCAAAAACGACCTTAGCTCAATTTCAAACGGCAGGTGCTGACTTATCTTCTGCAATGAAATTAGATGCTGCTGAACAGGCGCAACCTTATCAAGCGCAACCACGTTATCAAGAACAGTTTCAGCTTCATAAAGACCAAACATCAGAAGCGACACAGCCTCAAGTTTCGACAGAATTATTAACTGAATTTAATGCAAGTCAGCCTACAGTTCATTATGCACAGCAAAATAATCACTCTTATGCAGGCTCGCAACAACTTAATAACGTACTTAAAACCTATTTAGCACCGTTACGTGAAAATATAGATTCGTCATCTTCAGATCATGAATTAAGTAGTTTTGATGCATCGCCAAAAGTAGATGAGCATCCATTGGGTATCGCGATTGCACAACTTCATGGTATTTACGTACTTGCGCAAAATACTGAAGGTTTAATTATTGTTGATATGCATGCGGCACATGAACGCATTGTTCTGCAACAAATGAAATCTGCTTGGGATAAGCCTGAGTTTTGGACATCACAACAATTACTTATTCCTAAAGTCATTCATATTAGTCGTATGCAAGCGATGCGTATTGATGATCTTAAAGATCAGTTGTCACGTTTAGGGCTTGATATCGATCAATATGGTGATGAAAAAGTGATTGTGCGAGGTGTGCCTGCAATTTTGCATAAAGCAGATTTTGATGCGCTTATTCCTGAATTATTAAATGATTTAGATCCAAATGATGAAGCACAAGCTTTACTGCAAAAACGAGATCAAATTTTGGCAGGTATGGCCTGTCATAGTGCTGTTCGTGCGCATAGATTATTAAGTTTGTCTGAAATGAATGCATTGCTTCGTCAAATGGAACAAACCGAATTTGCAAGTCAATGTAATCATGGTCGTCCAACTTGGCGTGCATTTCCATTGGCTCAATTAGATAAACTTTTTGCTCGAGGAGAGTAGTTGTACATGTCAAATCAATTGCCGGTCATCAATTTAATGGGACCTACTGCAAGTGGTAAAACCGCTTTGGCATGTGAACTATATGAAAGAGGTGGTTTCGAGCTTATCTCCGTCGATTCTGCGCTTGTTTATCAAGATATGGATATTGGTACTGCAAAACCCACAAAAGCCGAACAAGAGCAGTATCCTCATCATCTGATTGATATTATTTCACCATTGGAAGTGTATTCGGCTGCACAATTTGTAGATGATGCCTCTTTATTGATTGATCAAATACATGCAAAGGGTAAAACGCCTATTTTGGTAGGTGGGACAATGCTGTATTTCAAAGCCTTACTTGAGGGGCTTTCAAGCAATTTGCCGAATGCAGATCAAGCAATTCGAGATGAGATTGAGGCGAAAGCAGAAAGCGAAGGTTGGGATGCTGTTTATGCGGAATTATGTGCTGTGGATGCATTGGCAGGGCAAAAATTTAACGTGAGTGACAAGCAACGAATTATTCGTGCATTGGAAGTATATAAGCTTACAGGGCAGCCAATTACACAATTGCAAGCAGAACAACCTAAAAATTTACCATATCGTTACAATTTTCATAACTACGCATTGATGCCTGATCGTGTAGAATTGCATAAGCGAATAAAGCAACGTTTAAAAATAATGTGGGATATCGGTTTTTTGAGTGAGGTTAACTTCTTAATTGAAAAATACGATTTAAATGAAAATTTACCTTCAATGCGTTCTGTTGGTTATCGCCAAGTATTAGAATTTCTTAAAAATGGTGACCAATCTCACACTAAGGTCGTGGAGATGGAAGATAAAGCTTTATTCGCGACACGACAACTTGCAAAACGTCAATATACTTGGTTGCGTTCTTTGCAAAAAACGCATGAAATTCAAACATTCTGTACAGTAAAGCAAGCACAAGAAGACTTGCGAAACTGCTACGATTAAAGCAGAATTTACACGCTATCTTTTTTATAATTTTTAATTGAAAAATAAAGATAGCTTTTGCGCTGATATTTTTAAAATTTTTTGGAGTTATAACATGTCTAAAGGTCAAACGTTACAAGATCCGTTCTTAAATTCTCTCCGTAAAGAACGCATTCCAGTTTCTATTTTTCTTGTAAATGGTATTAAATTACAAGGTCATATCGAGTCTTTTGACCAATATGTTGTTTTATTAAAAAATACAGTAAGCCAAATGGTTTACAAACACGCTATTTCAACAGTTGTTCCTGCACGTAATCCACGTCCTGCTGGTGCTCCTGCTGGTGCTCAAGGCGCTGCTGGTTTTGGTGGTGGTCAAGGCGCTGGCTTTGGTGGTCAAGGCGCTGGCTTTGGTGGTCAAGGTGCTGGCTTCGGTGGTCAAGGTGGCTTTGGTGGTCAAGGTGGTTTCGGTGGTCAAGGTGGCTTCGGTGGTCAAGGTGGCTTCGGTGGTCAACAAGGCGGCTTTGGCGGTCAACAAGGTGGCTTCGGTGGTCAAGGTGGCTTCGGTGGTCAAGGTGGCTTTGAAGCTGGCGAAACTAAATTTGATGATGCTCAAGAAGACGAAAACAATCGTTAATCTTTGAGTTATAAAAAAGCCTCTCAATTGAGAGGCTTTTTTTTGATTTTAAAATCTTAAAAGAACGATGAAAAAGAGCGCCAAATATTTAGCGCTCTTTTTATATTATTTACCGTTATTTTTGCGGTCTAATTTCGGATCTTTGATATCAACGAAAGCATTGTTACGAGTTTCTCTTAACCAGCTATCTAATTCGGTATCAAATTGGCGTTCACCTAATATTTGACGAGCCATGCGTTCTTGATATTGGTTTGTCATATCTTGTTGGCGTGTATTAGTGACTTCTAAAATGTGCCAACCAAATTGTGTTTGGAATGGCTCACTGATTTGTCCTTTTGGTGTGCTTTTCATCTTCGCTTCAAATTCAGGAACCATTACACCTGGCGTTACCCAACCAAGACTTCCGCCATCACGTGCAGAGCCTGTGTCATTAGAAAATGTTGATGCAAGTACAGCAAAGTCTTCGCCTGCTTTTAAGCGCTTGTAAAGGCTATCAATGGTTTGTTTTGCATTTTCAGGGCTAACCACTTCAGATGGCTGAATTAAGATGTGACGAGTTTGGTATTGCGGAATAATGGCTTTTTGTTCACTTGATTTACGATCAATTAATTTCAAAATGTGAATGCCATCTTGAACGCTAATTAAATCTGTCGTTTGACCAACTTCAAGTGGACTTACACGAGCAGCTAATTCAGCAGGAATAGCAGACAGGCTTCTGAAGCCCATATCTGCACCTTCAACCTTAACGCCATTAGTTGAGAACTGTTTTGCAATCGCATTGACATCATTATTGTTGCTGAATTCTTTGCGTATTTGCTGTGCTACATTTTGTGTGTCGCCAGTACCTGATACACGTAAATGAAGTACATGTACTTGGTTGCCAAGTGCTGCTTGACCTTGTGGTGTTTTTAAGAAGTTTTCTACATCTTTGTCACTGATTTTAATACGTGACATTACCACTTGTTGGCGTAAGCGGTTAATTGCTAAATCTTCTGCAACACGATTACGAACTGCTGCGTACATACCTGCTTGTTGAGCATCTAACTTTTGTTGGAATGCTGCTAAAGTTTTAATGCCAGATTGACTTGCAACGCTAAGTACAGCGTCGTTTAATGCTTTTTCATCTGGCTTGATGTTGAAACGGGCAACTTGTTCAAGTTGCGCCTGACGTATAATAAGTTGCTCTAATGCTTGTTGTTCTAACACATTTTGCGGAGGTAACTCTTGTTTTTGTGCTTGGAAGCGTCGTTGAATTTCAGCAATGCTTTGAGCTAAATCACTTTTTAAAATAACACCGTTATCGACAACAGCTACAACTTCATCTGAATTTTGTGCAAATGTTGGTGCTGCAAATGAAATACTTAATGCTAAAGCGCTGGCTTTAAATAATAATTTTATCTGTGTCGTCTTCATTAACGTTGTGTCCAAGATTGATTTACTTTATTAAATCCTAAAATACGGTTTTCTAGTAAAGATGCAAGTTTATTATTGAAACCACCAAGTCCTTTAAATGTGACCTCAGCCATTACAGCGCGGTTCGCTTTAACATCTGGTGAATTTACATTATCTAAATCGTTATAGTATGAGCGACCATATACTGAAATGCCCCAACAACAAGACTCATAGTTGATACCTAATAAGAGATCTCTCGTTACACGGTTATCAATATCGTATTGTGCATGACCTAAAATACGCCAATTATTGTGTATTGGTTGAACAAAAGAGGCAACGACTTGGTCGTAGGCATCTTGTCGATCACCAAGATCTTTGCGGTAAATGTAGCCTAAACTGTAGAGATGACCTTGTTCCGTACCATAGAATGCATTCACGTTATATTGTGAATTGTCACCATTTGATAGCCATGAACTATTCGCGCTTACACTAAAGTTTTGGGTTAGTTGGCTAGAAAGACTAACCACTGGGCCTGTTCGTTTTTGACTGTCAAATTGATCGTAAGTGCCATCTAAGCTTACTCGACGATCTTCAAAGAAAAAGCTTTGACCAACACTTGCGCGTAAGCGTTCTAAGCCAACTTGGTCAAATAAGCTGTAGCTAAGACCAAGAGATGCAAAGTTATTGTCTTCTAAGCGGTCATGGCCATAGAAGCGGTTAGGGCTAAATAATTGATCGTAACCAATAGATGCAGATACAGAATCGAAATTAGGGTTTCCTAATTGATTCTTGTATGGTGCATATGCATAAAATGCACGAGGTGAAAGCGTTTGTAGATATTTGCCTTCTTTTTCGAAAAGTAAGCCAGCATCTAAAGTAAATTGTGGCACTGTTACAGAAATGTTTTGATTGTCACTGGTAGAGTTTTCAGCGTTAAATCTATCTTTTGTATCTTTATCGAAGAAAGTATTAATGTTTCGAATAGATGCAGCAGGGCGAATATACGACCATTGATTACTGTAGTTGTAACGTACGGTGAAGTCGTTATAAATTCGAGTACCACTTGGTTCTGCTGTGTCTGCAAAGTCCGAAATATCTTTTTGGAAATATGCGGTATCGTTATTAAACTCAACTTGGAAACCTTGTGGATTGCCTGTTTTGTAGTTTAATAAAAATTGCGGTAAGCGCGCATAAGGACGGTCTTTATCTTTAACAGTAGGATCGAGTGTTTGGAAGTCTTCTACTTTTAACTTTGCTTTAAGCCCAGGAATACCATTGCTGTAATTTAATTCCCACGCACGACGCAAGTTAAGATCTGTACGAGAATCGGGATTATTGTTTAAGTCAGCAAAATAGTCTTTATCAGAAGCATAGTTGTATTCTGCTTTTGTAGAGAACTGTTTGTTAATTTGCCAAAAGTGTTCAAAGTGAAATTCTTTACGATCTTCATCATTATACTTTTTGTCAGATCCAAGGAAGCCACCACTCAATAAACCTGAACCAAAACCTTCTGTTAAATAACGGAATTGGCCTTGGAACATTGCACCACGGTCACTAATGTAGCGAGGCGTAATGGTTGCATCATAATTAGGCGCAAGGTTTAAATAAACAGGAACACCAAGTTCCAAACCACCATTATTGGTAAAGCCGAATGTTGGCGTTAAAATACCCGTAGTACGACGGTCATCAATTGGGAAGTTGAAATAAGGAACGGCTAAAACGGGCACATTTTTCACGTAAAGCTTTGTACCTTTGGTTTCACCGCGTCCAGTTTCTTGGTTAATTTTAATTTCTTTGGCTTTAATATTCCAAGTTGGTGCTTCATTTGGTGGGCAAGTGGTGTAGCTTGCATTATTCAGCACAGTAATATTATTGGACGTTCTAGAAATTTTTTCAGCACTACCATGTGCGTGCTGTGTTTCTGAAATATATAAGCTATTGCTTAAATCACCTTGTTGGGTCTTTAAGTTGTAATTGATTTCATCACTTTGAGAAAGTAGACCACCTTGAGCCATTTGCACATTGCCTTTTGCATGTGCAAAAGTTTGTGTCTTATCAATGGTTACTTCATTGGCATTAATTAAACGACCTTGTTGTTCTATTACAACATTGCCTTCTAAAATTGAATCGCCATTTGGGTTGTAATGACCGTAGTCGGCAGTAACTGTTGAACTATCTGTGCTTGTATCTCCAGACTTTGTTCCTGGCGTAATAGGTGTAACCCACGTACCTTGGCAAAATCCAGAGCTTAGCTTGCCATTTTGGCGTTGCTGCGCTTCAGGTGAAGATTTATCTACATAATACTGTTCGAAAAATTGTTGACCTGGATAAACGTCTTTTATTGCAGTTTTTAATTGTTCATTTGTAGAAGATGATGTGCTATCTGCTGATGAAGCATAACTCGTGACAGTGCTGCCACATAAAAGGGTTAAGATCGCAGTCGCTAAAGGATTAAATTTAAACTGATGCTTCATTTGTCTCATTAACCAAGAATGCTTAATCGCAATTAATTATTGTCGCATCATAGAGAAAAAGTTTATAAGTGGCTACACTTAATACTTCAAAAAACTCTGCCTGTCTTAGAATTTATTGCAAATGAATATACAACGCGAACAATTGATACAATCATGGATTACATCTGTACTCGGTTCAGATCAATTTGAAATTAATTATTTAGCAGGCGATGCAAGCTTCCGTCGTTATGCACGAATCCAGTTTAATCATAAAACATTTATGCTGATGGATGCACCTCCTGATAAAGAAGATTGTGCACCTTTTGTGACAATCGATGAGTTTTTTCATCAAAATGGGGTGCGAGTACCGCATATTATTGCTAAAGATTTAACTCAAGGCTTCTTGCTATTAGAGGACTTTGGCGATGTTTTACTTTCTACACTGCTTAATAATGAAACCGTAGATACCTATTACGAACAAAGTTTTAAACAGTTAATCCAATTACAACAAATCGACGGATTATCAAAATTTCCTGAATATTCATATGAAAAGCTTATTTCTGAAATGGAATTACTTACAGATTGGATGCTGCCATCATTACAAATTAAGCCAACATCAGATGAAATTGCACTCATTAAACGTACATTTGCCATTTTATCCAATGCTGCTGTTGCTCAACCTCAGGTGATTGTTCATCGTGATTATCACAGCCGTAATTTAATGAAAATTGAAGGTGAAACCGATTTAGGGGTTATTGATTTTCAAGATGCTGTAATTGGTGCAGATACTTACGATTTAATTTCGATTACACGTGATGCTTATGTGCAATGGAGTGCGGATCGTGTTTATTCGTGGTTTAAAGTTTTTTATGACATGCTGCCAGAAGCATCAAAAGAAAATCGTGATTTTGAGCAATTTAAAAAAGATGCAGATTTCATGGCGGTTCAACGTCATCTTAAAATTTTAGGTATTTTTGTGCGTTTATTTGAACGTGATGGAAAATCTGGATATTTAAAAGATTTACCGCGTGTAATGTGGTATTTAATTGAAGAAAGTAAAGCATATGATGAACTTAAGCCATTTATGCAATTTATTGAAGAAAAAGTGATGCCTAAATTTGAAGAAAAATATGGCAAATATGAGGTTGTTGCATAAATGAAAGCGATGATTTTGGCCGCAGGATTGGGAAATCGTATGCGACCATTAACCCTTTATAAGCCAAAACCATTATTGGAAGTAGGTGGAAAGCCTTTAATTGTTTGGCATATTGAAAAACTTAAAAGCATTGGTGTAACTGAAATTATTATTAATTCTGCATGGTTGGCGAATGTGCTGATTGGTGCTTTAGGTGATGGTTCACAGTTTGGCGTAAAAATTCTTTGGACGCGTGAAGAAGAAGGGTTGGAAACTGCGGGTGGAATTATCAATGCTTTACCATTATTAGGTTCTGAGCCTTTTATTTTGGTCAATGGTGATGTTTGGACAACGTTTGATTTTACTGATTTACTGAATGTTGACCTAAAAGATGATTTGGCTCATTTGGTATTTGTGCAAAATCCAGAGCAACATCCTAAAGGTGATTTCACTTTAAAAGATGGACGTGCATATACATTTGATCAAAATATTGATGGTGATAATCTGACATTTAGTGGTGTTTCAGTGATTCATCCCAAAATGTTTGATGGTTTAGAAAACGGAAAACGTCCTTTAGCACCACTTTTGAAAGAGGCGATGTTAAATGGCAAAATTTCTGCTGAAAAAATGCAAGCAGCATGGGTTGATGTTGGTACTCCAGAGCGTTTAGCTGCTTTGGACTTGCAAATTAGACAAGGCTTATACGCTTAAATGAATATTCACTAAGCACATGCTACTGTGCCTTAGTGGATAAATCGGTATACTTCCACTTAATTTAATCGAGTTGTTATTTCATATGCATACGTTTTATCAAGAATTAAAGCAAGGTAGTCAGGCTTTAGGTTTAGAGCTGAGTGAAGAGGCTTTAAATTTATTACTTCAATACCAAGACGCTTTGGTGTTGTGGAATAAAGCATATAATTTAACGGCAATTCGTGATCCGAAAGAAATGTTGGTGAAACATCTTTTGGATAGTTTAAGTATCTTGAATGATCTTCCTAAAGGTCGTTTATTGGATATTGGTACGGGTGGTGGTATGCCGGGTATGATTATTGCCTTGTGTCAACCTGAACGTGAATGCGTTTTGCTCGATTCAAACGGTAAAAAAATTCGCTTTTTAAAGCAATTTATTGCAGATTTAAAACTAAAAAATGTGATTGCAGTGCAAACACGTGTAGAAAATGAAGAAAGCATTGAAGAATTAGGTAAGTTCGATGTCATTACAAGTCGTGCTTTTGCATCATTAACAGACTTTGTTAATGCATCAACGCCATTTATGCATGAAAAAAGTATTATTGCTTCAATGAAAGGTTTAGTTCCAGAAGAAGAAATTATTGCGTTAAAAGAAGAGTTTAGTTGTGACATCATTGCTTTGAAAGTGCCAAGATTAGATGAGCAACGTCATTTACTTTTATTAAATCGTATTTAATTTTCAAAGGATTGGGGAAACTTATGGCACAAATTATTGCGATTGCGAACCAAAAAGGTGGCGTAGGGAAAACCACGACTGCAGTAAATTTAGCCGCATCTTTAGCCGTATTAAAAAAACGTGTACTCCTTGTGGATATGGATTCACAAGGGAATGCCACTATGGGTTCAGGCGTTCAAAAGAATGATCTTTTATATTCAGTAACAGATGTTTTGTTAGGTGAAGTACCCATTGAAACTGCAATTGCAAAGTCTGAAGTAGGCTATAAAGTTTTAGGTTCAAACCGTGACTTAGCAGGTGTTGAACTTGCAATTGCTGAACAAGACGGTCGTGAATTTATTTTGCGTGACGCTTTAAAAGAAGTTGAAAGTTCATTTGATTATATTATTGTAGATTGTGCGCCAAGTTTAAGCCTTATTACTGTAAATGCTTTATCAGCAGTACAGGGTGTATTGATTCCAATGCAATGTGAATACTATGCATTGGAAGGTTTGGCGGATCTAACTCAAACTATTGATCGTATTCAGCAAGCTTTAAATCCAGAGTTAGAAATCATTGGTGTATTACGTACAATGTATGATGCGCGTAGTGCTTTAACAAAAGATGTATCAGAAGAATTATCACAATATTTTGGAAAAAAACTATACGACACTGTAATTCCGCGTAATATTCGTTTGGCGGAAGCGCCAGCACATGGTTTACCTATTATTTATTTTGAAAAAAGTTCAAAGGGTGCGGTTGCATATTTAAATCTTGCAGCTGAGATGTTAAAGAAAAGCAAAGTTAAAAAAGGAAGTAAAGCATGACCACAAAAAAACGCGGATTAGCTAAGGGTCGTGGTTTGGATGCCTTACTTGGGTCAATCCAAAAAGAAAAATTGCAACTTGAGGCTCAAGCGATCGATCATGGTCAGCTCAAACAGATAAATGTTCATTTATTAAAACGTGGCGAATATCAGCCACGTCGTTTTATCAATGAGCAAGATTTACAAGAGTTAGCAGCATCTATTGAAAAACATGGTGTGATGCAACCCATTGTGATTCGTCCGACGGAAGATGAAAAACATCCCTATGAAATTATTGCAGGTGAACGTCGTTGGCGTGCAGCGCAACTTGCAGGTTTAACAGAAATTCCTGCCATTGTTCGCGACTTAACGGATCAAGTTGCAATTGCATTGGCATTAATTGAAAACATTCAACGCCAAGATTTAAACCCAATTGATCAAGCAATGGCTTTACAGCGTTTTCATGATGAGTTTGGTTTAAGCCATCAAGAAATTGCAGAAACTGTGGGTAAAGCTCGTACAACGGTGAGCAATTTACTGCGTTTATTGTCACTTGCAGATGCTGTAAAAGATTTTATGCAACAAGGCTTGCTTGATATGGGGCATGCGCGTGCAATTTTGACTTTAAAGGCAAAAGATCAACTTAAAGTGGCAGAGATTGTCATTGAGAAAAGTTTATCGGTTCGTCAAACGGAGCAACTTGTTCGTGATTTAAATGCACCGAAAACTGAAAAGACAAAGCAAGATGTTTCACATGATATTCAGCAATTAACACAGCAGTTATCTGAGCGATTCAGTGCTGATGTTAAAATTGATTATAATAAACAAGGCAAAGGAAAGCTTGTGATTAACTATCATTCACTCGATGAACTCGATGGTATTTTGAATATTTGTTTAGCTAAATAACAGATCGCTTTTATTGTTTACATTCTTTTATTTGTTTTTAGTTTGAGAATATAAAAGGTAGATGAAAGAAGTTGAGTGCGGTTTTTGATTTATTGGGGAAAATCAAATGTGGGAATTGGTAAAAGCAGGTGGCTGGTTAATGCTGCCTTTGGTTTTGTGTTCAATCTTTACCGTGGCAATTACAATAGAGCGCTTTATCCGATTAAAAAAAGCACTTATTTTACCAAATCCTATTTTGCTTAAAGTTGGGCAAAGTTCGGAAACTGTTGTACAACAGTTGAAACAATCAACGACTTTAAAAAATAGTACATTAGGTCGAATTTTTTTAGCAGGCTATCAAAGTAAAAATAAGTCGTCTGAATATGTTCGTGCGCAAATGGAAGTAACAGCATCGCAAGAAATTAGTTACCTAGAAAAAAACATTAATTTTTTGGGGACTTTAAGTGCGGTTGCACCTTTGCTTGGTTTGCTTGGAACAGTATTGGGGATTATTGAGTCTTTTTTGGTGATTGATTTAGGCACAAATAGTAATCCAACACTCATGATTCCTGGTATTTCAAAAGCCTTAATTACAACAGCGGCCGGTATGTTTATTGCGATTCCTGCTTTGTTTGCATATCGTTATTTTCAAAGATTGGTTCAGGAATATATTGCTGAACTAGAACAACAAGCGACGTTATTTCATGCTGGACTTTTTGTCGAGAAATTGACAAATGAAGACCTTGATAAAGTAAGCTAAGGTGAGCCTATGAAATTTAAACGTTCACAGGTTGAAGATATTCACATAAACTTAACGCCAATGATCGATTGTTTGTTGTTTATTTTGGTTTTTTTGCTTTTATCTACAACATTTAATCAAATGAGTCGTATGAATTTAACCTTGCCTGATGCACAAGGCGTACCACCAAAACAATACGACCACAAAATTGAAGTTGTTGTTGATGCTTCAGGACATTATTCTGTTAATGGTCAAGCACTTTCAACAAATGAAGTTGCTGATTTAAATACAGCAATCAAACAAATTTCGAATGATCGTCGAGATTTAATGTTTGTTATTGCAGCCGATGCGAAAGCAACTCATCAAGATGTGATACGCGTGATGGATGTTGCGGGTCAGCTTGGTTTTGTTAATATTAATATTAGTACAAAAGTACCAACCCGAGGTTATTAGTGAAGCCAGATGTTCAGGTTTATCGTCGTTTGCTTAAATATTTAGTCCCATTTTGGGGGCTCGCTATTGTTGTGTTTATTGGTTTCTCAATTAGTGCATCAACTGAAGTTGCTGTTGCTAAATTGTTAGAAAAAATCATTAATGCAATTCAGCATCGAGATACAAGCTTTACCACAATATTTCCATTGCTTGTGGTGGGTTTGGTTTTCTTTCGTGGCTTAGGACAATATATTGGTGGTTACTACACAGCAGTTATTTCTAGGCATTTGGTTTTCAATGTGAGACAAGAAGTTTTTGCGAAAATTTTACGTCTTCCATCTCAATATTTCTTAGACAATACCAGTGGTCATATTACCGCTAAAATCATGTTTAACGTTGAGCAGCTCACTGCGGCAACGACAGAGTCACTAAGAACGGTGGTTCAACAAGGTTTAATTACATTAGGTTTGCTTGGTTTCTTAATTTATACCAACTGGCGCTTAACTTTATGTATTTTGATTTTTGCTCCGCTTATTGGTTTTCTTATTCGTAAAGCGGGTAAGCGCATGCGTAAGCTTTCTATCCTTGTGCAAGACACAATGGGTGATGTAAACCATGTTGTGCAAGAAACGGTAAGTGGTAATGTTGTTGTGAAAGGCTTTGGTGGTCAAAGTTATGAACATGAACGCTTTAAATGGCATTCAATGGAAAATTTACGTCGTGGTTTAAAAATGACGGCAATTGCTCAACTGAATAGCCCTGTTGTTCAGCTTTGCATGTCTATGGCGATGGGTATTATTATTTGGATTGCGTTGCGCCCTGAAATTTTACGTGACATTTCAGCGGGTGAATTTGTTGCTTATATCACTGCTGCGGGTATGTTAAGTAAACCAATTAAAGCATTAACTGAAGTGAATGAAAAAATGCAGCGTGGTTTGGCTGCGGCACATTCTGTATTTGAACTTTTAGACATGGAAGAAGAGGGAAATACAGGAACACTTACTCCAAAATTAAAAGGTAATGTTCATTTTAATAACGTAAATATGAGTTATTCAGATGGACATAATGCAATTAAAAATTTCACATTAGATATTAAAGCTGGTGAAACTGTTGCGCTTGTAGGGCGTTCAGGTGCGGGTAAATCATCATTGGTGAATTTGCTTGTACGCTATCAAGAAATATCGTCTGGCAGTTTAATGCTTGATGAGTATGATATTCATGATATTGAGTTAAATAACCTTAGAACACAAATTTCAATGGTAAATCAGCAAGTTGTATTGTTTAACCGTACAGTGCGCGAAAACATCGCTTATGGACAGCTTGAAGGAGCAAGTGATGAAGATGTCATTGCTGCTGCAAAAGCAGCGTATGCACATGATTTCATTATGGCACTGCCTGATGGTTATAACACAGAGCTTGGTGCACAAGGTTTGAATTTATCAGGTGGTCAACGTCAACGTATTGCTATTGCTCGTGCCATTCTTAAAAATGCGCCAATTCTTATTCTAGATGAAGCAACAAGTGCTCTTGATAATGAATCTGAATACTTTATTCAGCAGGCATTTGATGCCGCTATGCAAGACCGAACCACCATTGTGATCGCGCATCGCTTATCTACAATTGAAAATGCAGATCGTATTGTTGTAATGGATCAAGGTTCGATTTTAGAAAGTGGTACACATTTAGAATTACTTGCACAAAAAGGCACGTATTTCCAATTACATCAACGTAATTTTGAGGAATAAAGTATAAATGTCGGTTGCACAAATTATTCAGGATGCTTGGAATAAACAAGCGAAGTGGTTAATTGTGTTCCGACCACTTTCTATTTTATACCGCTCAGTTTCCATGCTTAATCATAAATTATATCAAGCGGGAATTAAGTCCTCATATACAGCACCTTTGCCTGTAATGGTGATTGGTAATATTACGGTAGGTGGTAGTGGTAAAACTCCATTACTCATACATTTGGTTGACTATCTAGAGTCAATAAATGTTCGCGTTGGTGTCATTAGTCGTGGTTATGGTGGTAAAGGTCCTTTTCCTGCTTATGTAGATGTAAATTCTGAACCCAATGAAGTTGGGGATGAGCCATGTCTCATTGTTCAGTCTACAGCTGTTCCAATGGTGGTTGGAGCAAATCGACAAGAAAATATTGAATTATTGCTATCTAGACATGAACTAGATTTAATTATTAGTGATGATGGTTTACAACATTATGCATTAAATCGCCAATTAGAATGGATTGTTTTAGATAATAACCGTGGTTTAGGTAATGAAAAAATTCTGCCAGAAGGTTATCTTCGAGAGCCAAAAAGTCGCTTAGACACCGCAACAGTCATTGAGCATGCGGCACATCCACAATCTCATTTAAATATGCATTTAGAAGTTTCATCTCCATATTTATTAAATGCAAAAACCGATACTTTATTTGATATCAATCAAGACTATTACGCTGTTGTAGGTATTGGTTATCCACAACGTTTTTATAAAACCCTTCAATCTTTAGGGGTCACGCAATTTCAATGTCATGAATTTCCAGATCATCATGATTATGAAATTCAAGATTTACAATTTGAAGATGCAAATCCAATTATTACCACAGAAAAAGATGCAGTAAAGCTATTGCCACTTTTGAAAAAAAATCCAAATTTTAAACGTGAAATTTGGGTGATACCTGTAGAAGCAGTATTAAGTACGCCATGTTATGCGTTGTTGAATGATCAGCTTAAAGAGCTGGGCATTCAAATTCATTAAGGTCAAAATATGAAACACATTGTTATTCCTGCTCGTTTTGCAAGCTCTCGTCTTCCGGGTAAGCCACTCCTTGAAATTCATGGTCGACCGATGATTTTACGTGTGGTTGATCAAGCAAAAAAAGTCGAAGGCTTTGATGATTTGTGTGTTGCAACAGATGACGAACGAATTGCTGAAATTTGTCATGCAGATGGTGTGGATGTGGTTTTAACCTCAAGTGGCCATCCATCTGGTACAGACCGTTTAAGTGAAGTTGCACGTATTAAAGGTTGGGCGAGTGAAGATATTATTGTAAATGTACAAGGTGATGAGCCACTTTTACCTGCTAAATTGGTGAAGCAAGTTGCTCAATTGTTGGTAGATCAACCTGCAAGCTCAATGTCGACATTGTGTGAACCTATTTTTCATCTTGAAGAATTTAAGCGTGATAGCATCGTAAAAGTAGTGATGTCTAAGCACAACCAAGCTTTGTATTTTAGCCGTGCAACAATTCCTTATGATCGCGATGGTGCGAAAAATACTGAGCAAAAATTGCATGATCAGGCTTTTCGTCATTTAGGTTTATACGCATATCGTGTACAACTTTTAAAAGAATATGTGACTTGGGATATGGGTGCTTTAGAGCGTTTGGAAAGCCTTGAGCAATTACGTGTTTTGGAAAATGGACATAAAATTGCGATTGCCGTTGCAGAAGCGAATTTACCCCCTGGTGTTGATACTCAAGAAGATTTAGATCGTTTAAATGCGATGGATGTTTCTGCTTTTCTATAATTTAGGGATTTAACATGCAAGAACAGCGTGGGCAAGTGTATCCATGGCAACAACAAGTTTGGGAAAACTTAACATCACGCTTTCCTAAAATTGGTCATGGCTTGCTTTTTTATGGCAAAAAAGGCTGTGGTAAAGAAGCATTTGCGCAACAATTTCTTGCATGGGTTTTATGTCTGAATAGACATGAAAAAAATGAGCCGTGTGGAACATGTGGTAGCTGTTTATGGCTAAAAGCAGATACACATCCTAATTATGTCTATATTTCTACAGATGAAGACAATAAAAAGCAAAATGCCAAAATAAAAATTGAAAAGGTTCGAGACTTACAACCGTTTGTACAACAAACTGTAGATGGTTGGCGTGTGATTGTGATTGAGCCGGCAGAAGCACTTAATATGGCATCATCAAATGCGCTTCTAAAAACCTTAGAAGAGCCAGGTGAGCGAACAATTCTTATTTTGTTGGCAGATCATTACTTGAAGTTGCCTGCAACTATTCGAAGCAGATTGCAGCATTTTGCTTTAGATCGTATTGAAGAGAGTCAAACCACTCAATTTTTACTTGAAAATTTAGTAGAAGATTTACAACCCAAAATTCCATTACTAATGAATCTATCGAACCAAATGCCTTTATTTGCATTGGAATTGGCGGGAAAAGATTGGGTTGTTAAACGTGATTTATTTATTCAAGATTGGCAAAGATTGGTTATGCAAAAGAACATGCCTTTGGCCATTGCGAGTAAGTGGAATAAAGAGCTAAGTTTTACAGATTTTACGCAGATGTTTGAATATCTTTTAGCAGATTTAATTTGCGTTAAGTTGGATCAACAAATTAAAAATATTGATTTGAATTTTACTGTTTTAGCCGAGCAATATTCACTAGAAACACTATTTACGATATATTCAGAATTACAACAAGCAAAAAAACTCACCTTGCAGAATGTGCAAGGTAATTTAGTTATCGATCAACTTTGTATTAAATTAATGAATATTTAGGGGAACAAGATGCAACCACGTGGCGGTATTATCCAGGCAAATATTGTAGATAAAGACATGCTGTACCAGAGTTATATGCCTTACGTTGTAGGTGGTGGATTGTTTATTCCATCGAAACAAGCTGTAAAAATGGGAGAAGAAGTTTTTGTTTTGGCAACATTGCCTGAACAATCTCAGAAAATTCCACTTACAGGTAAGGTGATTTGGATTTCTCATAAGCAAAATGGCATCAAATTACAAGGTTTTGGTATTCAGTTAACAGGCGAAAAGGGTGTTTTTTATAAGTCTGAAGCAGAAAAAATGCTTGCAGGGTTTAAAGCTGTAGGTCGTAATAGTTACACTATGTAATTCAATTTATTTTAGGAAGTTATCGTGTTTGTAGATACTCATTGCCATTTAACGATGTTGGATTTAACACCTTATGATGGACAGTTAGATTTAGCTTTGGCACAAGCCCGTGAAGCGGGTGTATCCAAATTTATGGGTATCTCAGTCGATTTAGATGATCATATTGAGCTTGCTAAAATTGCAGCTCGTCATGATGATGTTGGTTATACGGTTGGTGTACATCCGTGTGAAGATCCTGCAGTAATGGCACGTGCAACAACAGAACACTTAATTGAGCTGGCACAAGCAGATAAAGTTTGGGCAATTGGTGAAACAGGTCTAGATTATTTTCATAGCACGGAATTTGTTGCAGAACAAAAAGAATGTTTTGCTCGACATATTCACGCATCGCAAAGTGTGAAAAAACCAGTAGTTGTGCATACTCGAGCTGCTAAGTCTGACACGATAGATATTATTCGCGCTGAAAAATCGACACATGGCATTTTGCATTGCTTTACGGAAGATTGGGAAACGGCAAAAGCGGTCTTAGATTGTGGATATTATATTTCATTTTCAGGCATTGTATCTTTTAAAAATGCTCAAGATTTACGTGATGTTGCGAAGCAAGTTCCATTAGATCGTGTACTTATCGAAACAGATAGTCCTTATTTGGCACCAATGCCCTATAGAGGAAAGTCTAATGAACCAAAGTACGTTCCCTATGTAGCCAAAGCCTTAAGTGATGTATATGATAAGTCTCTAGAGGAAATGGCTTTCATAACAATGAAAAATTTTGAAAACCTCCTAAATATGAAATAAATACCATCATTCGATGGCTAAAAGCAGAAGAGAGTTTATAGGGTGAAGATGGATCGTCAGGCTCAGTTTCGAGCAAGAGAAACCTTAATTTTCCAAGTTGCAGAACAATTGCTTCTAGAAAATGGCGAATCAGGCATGACGCTTGATGCTTTAGCCGCTGAATTGGATTTGGCAAAGGGAACGCTTTATAAACATTTTCAAAGTAAAGATGAGCTTTATATGATGCTCATTGTTCGCAATGAAAATATGTTGCTTGAAATGATTAAGGATGCTGAAAAAGCATTTTCTGAACATTTAGCATTTTTTATGTTGCATCACTTACATCATCCTGAAAGAACGGTTTTGTTTCACCAAATTGAAGAGCGTTTGTCGACTACGGGCGTGGGTGTAAATCATCTATTTACAGAGTTGTACCAAATTAGAAAACAGCGTTTACGAATTATCATTCGTATGACAGAAACATATTTGGAAACAATTGAAAGTGGAATGTCTGTCCGAGATTACTTGGCTTCAATTTGGGCATTAACATACGGTGCTGCGGCTATTTTAAACTCAAGTTTTTATCAGCGCTATTTAGGCTCGCGAGATACTTTACGTGTCGCTTATATCGACCAAGCATTAGCAATACCCAAACAAGGAAAATTATTAGATTTTGCAATCTGATTAATTTTTTATAAAAGGCGACGATTTATTTGGAAGAGATTATTTCAATAAATCGTCGTCTTTTATTTGTGCTAATTTTATCATGATGATTTTTATGTGAAATTTAAGGGGCGCATTTATTTAAATTTTCTAATTAAATTAGAGAGTAATTTTGAATTAGAAAAGCATAAAAATAATAGAACAACCTTTATTTTATAAAAGTAAAAATAATTTAATCAAAATTTAATTGTCGAGATAAGCACGATATGTTTTACCTATCATAATGAACTGTAAAATTAATGTGTGTAACTGATTTTTTGCATTATAATCAAATTAATCCATCCATATTTTACACGCCACGACATATGATTATTCGTAAGTTATTTAAGTTTGAAAACGCTCATGTTGTTCGCAATTGCACGTCAGACCGATGCAAGCGCTCTATACACGGCCATAGTTATAAGGTTGAGTTGTTGCTTAAAGCTACGAAATTAGATCATGGTCAAATGGTATATGACTTTGGTTTACTTAAAGGTGTAATTAAAGATTTAATCGATTCTTTTGATCATGCGATTTGTTTTTGGGGACATGATAGCCAAGAATATATTCAAGCATGTAAAACATTTAGTGCACGTTGGGTGTCTTTACCTGTATCTCCATCGGCAGAACAATTTTCACGTATTTTCTTTTATTTAGCTCAACAAGTTTTGGCTTCGACAGAAACTCAAAACGGAGAGGGTGATGTAGAAGTTTACTCTGTAATTGTGCATGAAACCGATACAGGATATGCACAAAGCTTTGCTGAAGATATTGATAATGAACAAATGGGTTTATTAACATTAGATCAAATTGAGTTTTCAGAGCAAATACAAGCAGAATGGGCAGATTCAGCGATGTATGATAAATTGAAGCAAGGGATTAAGTTTCAAAATCCAGTTGTAGATTTGCAAGTAAAACTTTAAATCGCTTTAGTAAAATTTTTGGACATTATTTTTAGGACTTAAGGAAAAGATATGCCTTTTACAGATCAACAGCTCACTAAATTAGAAAAAGTGCAGTTGGAGGCAAATTGGAAAGAGAGTTTAAGTGATTTTTTACTTAGCCCTAAAATGGATGAGCTGAAAGACTTTTTAAGACAAGAGAAAAAAGAAGATAAGGTTGTATATCCACCGAGTCATTTAATTTTCAATGCTTTAAATACAACACCTTTACCAAATGTAAAAGTCGTTATTTTGGGTCAAGATCCTTATCATGGGCCAAATCAAGCACACGGATTAAGCTTTTCTGTCCAAAGAGGGGTTGCATTACCACCATCTTTGCGTAATATTTTTCATGAATTACATAACGATTTAGAAGTCCCTATTTCAAAACATGGCGATCTAAGTCGTTGGGCGGAACAAGGTGTACTGCTTTTAAACAGTGTATTGACGGTGGAAGCAGGACAACCAACGTCGCATCAAAAACGTGGTTGGGAAGATTTTACAGATCACGTGATTGATGTTTTAAATGAACAGCGTGAGCATATTGTTTTCATTTTATGGGGAGCATATGCACAGCGTAAAGGACAACGAATCGATCAAAATAAACACATGGTGCTAAAAGCTGTGCATCCATCTCCATTGGCAGCAAACCGAGGCGGTTTTTTTGGTTGTAAAGTGTTTTCAAAAACAAATAATTATCTTAAACAAAATGGCATTGAGCCTATAGATTGGCAGCTGGACGCATGACTTATTCTCCCATATCAAAACAATATCATCCTGACTTAATTGTTGAGGAGGCAAATAATGGTTGGCGCATTGTTCGCTTAAATCGTCCAAAATCCTTGCATGCCTTAGATGAGTCTATTGTTTCTGCATTGTTGGAAGTTTTTCAAGATTTTCATGTCGATGATAGCGTTAAGGCAATTTGGTTAGATTCAACAACACCAAAAGCATTTTGTGCAGGTGGGGATGTTCGCAAACTACGCCAGCTTGTCATTAATAATGAAGTTGAAACTGCAAATCAATTTTTTGAGCAAGAGTATGCTTTAGATTTACTGCTACATAACTATGCAAAACCGGTACTTGTATGGGGTGAAGGTTATGTCATGGGTGGTGGTTTAGGTCTATTTATGGCTGCGCCATTCCGTTTGGTGACACCATATTCACGTTTAGCAATGCCTGAAATTAATATTGGTTTATATCCAGATGTTGGGGCAACTCGCTTTTTAGCTGATCGTGGTGCTATTGGGTTGTTCACAGGATTGACAGGTTCAATCATGACAGCAGCGGGTGCTTATGGTATTGGTTGGGCAACGCATATTTGTGATGCGCAGCGCGACTCAGTGTTAAGCAAAGTGATTAATATTGATTGGAATCATTATCCTGCAGGTGATTTTAGAGCAATTGATGATACTTTAAATAGTATGCATCGACCTGTTGGCCCTGGTCCACTGCAAAACTCTTTAGATGTCATTCAAAGTGTTTGTCGCGGTGTGAATTTTGAGCATGACTATGAATCTATTATTGGTTTGAGTGATGCGCGTAGTGATTGGTTACGTCAAGCAAGTGAAAATTTGCAAAAAGGTTCGCCAACGACAGCTGCTTTAACTTGGTTGTTATGGCAATGGGGTAAGCAAATTCATTCTTGGAATGAAGTTTTTGAACTTGAAAATCAAATTTCAAATTGGAAAATCCGTCACCCAGATTTTGTAGAAGGTGTTCGTGCGCGTTTGGTAGATAAAGACTTATCTCCAGAATGGCATAAGGGTCAGGATTTATCACTTAAAGGAATTTTAGGCGATCATCTTCCAGTAACAACAATTGAAAGCTGGAATATCTTGCTGAAACATTATGGTGTTATCAGTTAATTTATGGCAGAAAAGTTTACAGATGAATATTGGATGCAGCAGGCGATAGAACTTGCTGCTCAAGCTGCTTCAATGGGTGAAATTCCTGTGGGTGCAATTATTGTAAGTCGGAATCAAGTCATTGGTTCTGGCTTTAATGCACCAATATCTTCAAATGATCCTACTTCGCATGCAGAAATTGTTGCAATACGACAAGCATGTGCACAAATTGAAAATTATCGCTTACCTGAAGATGCCACACTTTATGTCACACTTGAGCCGTGTACCATGTGTGTTGGTGCGCTTATTCATTCTCGAATTAAACGTGTTGTATTTGCAACAACAGAGCCGAAAGCAGGTTCTTTGGTGAGTGCACGTCAATTATTAAATAGTGGTTATTACAATCATGTTTTTGAGTTTGAATCTGGTTGTTTAGCAGATGAATGTTCTGCGCAATTATCAGCATTTTTTAAAATGCGTAGAGAACAAAAGCGAAATTTAAAGAAGCAAGATTCATTATTGAATAATTTGAAATAATTAATATTCAGTCGACGTTGTCTACGAATCAATATTGCGAGGGATCATGTGAATTCAATACAAATTAGAAAAGATTTTAATGCGCCAATCGAGCAAGTATTTGAGTTGTTGTCTAAGCACGATACTTATAATGTAGCTTTCGCTCCCATGCAGGTTGAACGCATAAAAGATGCCTTAGATGTGAATCGACCAGATGGTGTGGGGTCTATACGTAAACTGGGTATTGGTAGGATAAAACCACTTCAAGAACAAATCACATTATTGTTGCCGAATGAGCGAATTGAATACAAAATTATTAAAAATCCGCTCGTTCAGCATCATATTGGCATCATTGAGTTCGAAGCTGTAGATGAAAAAACAACGCGCGTAACATATACCATTGAATTAAAGATGTATTTACCTTTTGTAAGTAAATTAATTCTTGCGCAGCTAAAATCTGGTATTAAACTAGGCTTCTCCAAACTCGCTAAAACTGTATAAGTTAAAACGGAAATGCAATGACAGTTCAAATTATTACGATTGATGGTCCAAGTGGTTCAGGCAAGGGAACACTCGCTGCAAAACTTGCAGAGCATTATCAATTCCATCTTCTAGATTCGGGTGCGCTTTATCGTTTACTTGGATTGTCATTAAAAAAGCAAGATTTACTGGAAAAATTAGAGACGCATTTAGAGCAATGCGTACACATTGCGTCACAATTAAACATTCAATTTTTAAGTAGCGAACAAGGTACAAAAGTTCTTTTAGATAATGAAGATGTATCACAGCAAATTCGTACAGAAGAAGTAGGAAGCTTTGCTTCAAAAGTTGCGGCAATTCCACAACTTAGAACTGCATTATTACAACGCCAACGCGATTTTGCACAAGCGCCTGGCTTAGTTGCAGATGGTCGAGATATGGCGACTTCTATTTTTCCACAAGCACAAGCGAAAATATATTTAACCGCTTCTGCTCAGTCTAGAGCCGAGCGACGAGTAAACCAGTTGCAGGCTATGGGGCTAGATGTTAAAATAAGCGACATTTTAGCTAATATCGAAGCTCGAGATAAGCGAGATATGGAGCGCGAAGTCGCTCCACTCAAGCCTGCAACTGATGCATACATGATTGATAGTTCAGCTTTGAACATCGATGAAGTATTCAAGTTAATGACAACTTATATCGACAAGAAATTAGTAAACTAAATAATTTTTTAGCAGAAGCATAGCTTGATCAGTCTTATACGGACTATGTGAACGCTCTATTAAACCGGCCTTGTCTGATCCAAGACCGCTGACTTTATCAGGTATATCATGACCGAATCTTTTGCAGCCCTCTTTGAAGAAAGCGAATTAAACCTCAACGTTGAAAAGGGTGCTGTCATCCAAGGCGTTGTAGTAAGCATTGACTCTGATTGGGTAACTGTTGACACTGGCCTTAAATCTGAAGGTGTTGTTGACCGTGCTGAATTCTTAAATGAACAACGTGAACTTGAAGTTCAAGTTGGCGACACTGTAGACGTTGTTGTTGAAGCTCTTGACAACGGTATGGGTCAAACAGTTCTTTCACGCGAAAAAGCTAAACGCGCTGAAACTTGGACTAAACTTGAAAAAATCTTTGAAGATGGCGAAATCGTTACTGGTGTTATTTCTGGTAAAGTTAAAGGCGGTTTCACTGTTGACATCGGTCCAGTACGTGCATTCTTACCGGGTTCTTTAGTAGATACACGTCCTATCCGTGATACTACTCACCTTGAAGGTAAAGAGTTAGAATTCAAAGTAATCAAACTTGATGCTAAACGTAACAACGTTGTTGTATCTCGTCGTGCTGTTATGGAAGCTGAATCTTCAGCTGACCGTGAAGCTCTTCTTGCTCAGCTTGAAGAAGGTCAAACAGTTACAGGTACTATCAAGAACCTTACTGATTACGGCGCATTTGTTGACCTTGGCGGTATCGATGGTCTTCTTCACATCACTGACATGGCTTGGAAACGTATCAAGCATCCATCAGAAGTTGTTGAAGTTGGTCAAGAAGTTACTGTTAAAGTACTTAAATTTGACAAAGAACGTAACCGCGTATCTTTAGGCCTTAAACAATTAGGCGAAGATCCATGGTTAGCGATCATGAACCGTTACCCTAAAGGTTCTATCGTTAAAGCTCGCGTAACTAACTTAACTGACTACGGCTGTTTCGCAGAAATCGCTGAAGGCGTTGAAGGTTTAGTACACGTTTCAGAAATGGATCACACTAACAAAAACATCCACCCATCTAAAGTAGTTCAGATTGGTGATGAAGTTGATGTTATGGTTCTTGAAGTTGATGAAGAACGTCGTCGTATTTCTCTTGGTATTAAACAAACTCGTGCTAACCCATGGGAAGAGTTCTCTAAAAACCATGATAAAGGCGAAAAAGTTTCAGGTACTATCAAGTCAATCACTGACTTCGGTATCTTCATCGGTTTACCTGGTGGTATCGATGGTCTAGTTCACTTGTCTGATATTTCTTGGAACGAACAAGGCGAAGAAGCTATTCGTCGTTACAAGAAAGGTGACACTGTTGAAGCAGTTATCTTATCTGTAGATGCTGATGGCAACCGTATTAGCCTTGGTATCAAACAAATGAACAACGATCCGTTCAATGATTTCTTAGCGACTAACGAACGTGGTGCTTTAGTTAAAGGTACTGTAACTGCAGTTGACGCTAAAGGCGCTACTATTAAGTTAGCTGACGAAGTTGAAGCGACTCTTAAAGCATCTGAAATCAACCGCGATCGCGTTGAAGATGCAACTAAGTTCCTTGAAGTTGGTCAAGAAGTTGAAGCTAAAATCATCAACGTTGATCGTAAGTCACGTGCTATCAACTTGTCTATCAAAGCGAAAGATGAAGCTGAAGAAAAAGAAGCTGTTGCAAACTTGAAAACTGCAGCAACTACTTCAGAAAATGGTCCTAAGACTATTGGTGATTTGATCAAAGCTCAAATGGGCAACTAAGTATTCGTTTTAAGGTATTGTTAATGTAAATTAACCAATACTTTTTACACAAATACAATAAACGGTAGCGTAGTATTAACTTATTACGCTACCGTTTTGTATTTAAACAGGTTATTATCATAGGTATTCTAAGGTAGCTTGATAATTAAAGAGGTCGTAGATGACTAGCGAAGCACTTAATAAGTCTGACTTAATAGAGCGAATTTCTCTAAAAAACCCACACTTGGCTGAACCCTTGGTGGAAGAAGCTGTTAAAATAATGATCGATCAAATGATTGCATCATTGTCTTCAGATGATCGAATTGAGATTCGTGGATTTGGTAGCTTTGCGCTACATCATCGTGAACCACGTGTTGGTCGTAATCCAAAAACTGGTAAATCAGTTGAAGTGGCAGCTAAAGCTGTACCTCACTTTAAACCGGGTAAGGCATTGCGCGACGCTGTGAACGAATCAGCAGAATAAATATATTTGAAGGAATATTTATGCGTTACGTCTTAGTCATAATTTTACTTGTACTTTTTGGGTATTCTCTTGCACTTGTTCTACAAAATAGTACGGAACTATCTGTAGACTTGTTATTTACACAAGTACCTGCAATGCGCTTAGGATTGTTGTTATTACTAACACTTTCTTTGGGTCTTGTTCTAGGATTGTTGCTTGGTGTTCAAATATTTAGAGTATTCCAAAAAAGTTGGGAAATTAAGCGCTTGCGTAAAGATATTGAATACCTTCGTAAAGAGCAAATTAAAACTGCTCAATCTGCAGCAGCGGAAGCGGCTGCGAATACACGACATGAGAAGACAGTTTTGGATATAAGTCCTGAGGATCGTTCAAGCAGTCTTTAAATATTGTGTGTCAAATATAATTTTTTGTTTCCTTTATTTAGGAAGCTTTTAATATAGTTGATAAAAAATTAAACACCCATAGAATTCTGATGGGTGTTTTTTTATGTCGATGAAAAGATGAAAAATGTAATTCAAACTAATTGCTTCATATTTCTTAACTTTTATTTCTTTTGTTCATGCAGGATTAAGCTTTATAATGTGCTTTCTTTTTGTCTGAACGATAGGTAAATCTCTTGAGTATCATTGTTGCATTAGATGCTAAAAGCCAATATGACGCATTAACAATGGCAGAGCAGTTAGATCCTGCATTATGTCGAGTAAAAGTTGGTAAAGAGTTATTTACACATGAAGGTTCAGCTGTTGTAAAAGCCTTACACGATCGTGGTTTCGAAGTTTTTCTTGATTTAAAATTCCATGATATTCCTAATACGACTGCACAAGCTGTATGTGCAGCAGCAGAAATGGGTGTGTGGATGGTGAATGTGCATGCTTCTGGTGGTCGTAAAATGATGGAAACATGCGTAGAACGTTTAAAAGCAGGTAATTACAATACACAATTAATCGCAGTAACTGTTTTAACGTCTATGGGCCGTGAAGATCTTCGAGATATTGGCTTAGATGTTGAGCCATTTGAACACGTAAAACGTTTGGCTGCTTTAACCAAAGATAGTGGTTTAGATGGTGTGGTTTGTTCTGCTCAAGAAGCGAAAATGTTGCGTGAAACATTAGGGAATGATTTTTCTTTAGTGACTCCGGGAATTCGTCCAGAGGGTTCAAATGCAGATGATCAAAAACGTATTGTTACGCCTAAACAAGCAATGTTAGATGGCTCTACTCACTTAGTGATTGGTCGACCAATTACAAAGTCTGAAAACCCAGGTCAGGCTTTAAAAGATATTTTAGCGACGCTTTAATAATCCCTGCCAACCCCCCTTTTGTAAGGGGGATTTTTTACTTTTAATCAAGAATAGAATTATAGATTTCTCTCTCCCATTGGGAGAGAGTTAGAGATAGGGCTATATGGCTGCCAATATACTCACCACAATGGGTGCGAGAATAGAGAGAATAAAACCGCTGACCATGGCATGCGGAATAAATTCATTACCGCATGCTTGTTTAACCATAGGTAATGTTGCATCCATTGATGTTGCACCCGCTGCTGCAATTGCAGATCTTGGGTATTTCCATCCCAGTATATACATGAGTAAAATTGCGATAATTTCTCTAAATAAATCATTCATTAAGGCAATACTTCCCAATTCAGCATTACGTAATTCTGTAATAACAATGCCTGTCATGGAATAAAATCCATATCCTTGTGAAAGCACAATCAGGTCTTTTAAGGCTATATTCTGAGTGATTAAAAGACTAAAACATGCACCCAATAAAGAACCAATAATTGCACCTACAGGAACAAGCAAAATTTTCCAATTGATCCAAGATTTATCGAGCGGTGAGTGGGCTAAATCTAGACCAATTAAGAACATAAAAATAAGAAGTAAATACCAAGAATTTAAATGTAGTGAATAATCTATAGATTGTAATAGTGATGCACTGAAATAACCTGCGGCAAGTGTGATAAGGGCGTAGCTAATATTAATTAATGATTTTAAAAATAAATCTAAAGAAACTTTACCGTGTGTTGATGAATATCCCACAGTTTTAAAAATGAGATAGCAACATATAAAAGTACCCAAAGTGGTACTTAATGAAAGTGCGAGGGCATTTTTAAGTATAAGTTGAGGGTGTGAAATCGTTTCAATGATTTGTGAAAATTCAAAAGCAATTGCGAATAGCAAAATATAAGAAAAATAGGGTAAAACTTTAAATGAAATTTTTTCTATAAATTTTGGAATGCGATGGGCACATAAAAAGCCCAATGCTAAACAAATAAGTAACTGAGTAATAAGCCAAATAGATTGCATATAAAAAAGTAGATTAAAAACACTCGGCTATTATGACTATTTTAATGTGTATTTGTTTTTATCATTTACATAAAGTTAAATTTTAACTCGATTATGGATATAAAAGACGATCATCATCAATTTTTAGCTTTCAGTTATTATTTGCATCTTTAGTCTGAATCAATTGATGACTTTATTGTATAGAATGAAAATTTCACATTGATGTTTTTTTGCTTTATCTTCTAGGGATGTCATGGATTAAGCATCGCCTACACCGAAATTTTTTGGTCTAAATGAAGGGGAATGTATATCTAATAGAACATCATGTATTTATTATTTTCTATATCGAATATTGATATAAATAGCTCATCACAGCAGTCATATGCTTCTATAGGCTTAAATATTGATAGTTTCGGCAATATGAAAGTTATATTAAATAGAGTAAAAAATACAAAAGCCTAAATATCGTTTTACATGAAAAGATCAATTCTGAGTTTATTGTATTTAATTCAAGGAATGCGTAAAGCAGGGATTGATGTCGACCAAAAATTAAAAAGAATAGGGTTGAGTGAAAGTGCGATAGACCCAAGCTCTATTATTCACCCAAGTTTGGAGCGAGATGTTTTAGAAATATTAGGTGAAGGACTTGAGCCAGAACAAGGATTAATAATTGGTCAGCATTATTCTTTAGTGGGTTATAGTTCATTGTTAATGTTGCTTGTTACAAGTGAAAATATTCAAAAAATGCTTGAAAAGGTTATGGAATATAGCTGTTTAACTCATTTAAGTGGGCAAATTCATGTTCAGTATTTGGACGATAAAGTTGCATTAATATTGAAACCTTTAGATTTGAAAACGCAGTTGGGGCAATTTTTGGCGCATTGTGAAGTTTCAGGTACTTATCGATTTATTCAAGACTTATACAATATGATGGATTTAAAATTTCCATCGTTAAGTGTGAATTTACCATTTAAATCTCCAGAAAAATCTTTTATAAAGCAAATGTATATAGATATATTTGGCGATAATATTAAATTTGATTCAGAGCATACCATCTTTTATTTTGACTCAGTGGTATTGAATGAGAAAGTAACATCTGCTGATCCAATTTCATTTAAAGTTTATGAGCAGAAATGTATCGCGGAGTTAATTCGTTTAAATGTACATTATTTGGAGCCATCACTTATACAGCGTGTTACAGATTATTTAGAGCTTCAAGTGGGATCAATGCCCACTATGGCTGAAACATCTAAGGTATTAAAAATACCTGAGCGAACATTGCGTCATCAGTTACAACAAATGCAAACGAGCTACACACAAATTCGTGAAGATATCATTAAATATAAAGCACTTAAATTAATAGAATATCAGGAATATTCTATTGAAAAAATTGCTGAATTACTGGGCTATTCAGAGCCAGCTGCGTTTAACCATGCATTTAAAAGATGGTTTGGACATAGCCCGCGGCAATATAAATAGCCTAAGCTTATTTATTCAAAAGTGTTATATAAAATGTATGAGAATCTTCGTTATAATCCATCAGCCCAAAATTAGTCTTGAAAAATATGCCAGATTTACACTCAATCAATACAGCGTTTAATCCGATGTCACCTGCAGACCGATATGCACAGGCAATATCTTCAGGACAATTTATGCCAGATGAGGCTCAAGCTCAGGCTGTGCATGAGTTAGATCGAGTATGGCAAGAATTAATTCAGCGCTATAAAGCATCTAAAAAAGCATTTCGTCGTTTTCGTAAACAAGTGCCGCCTAAAGGCGTTTATATGTGGGGTGGTGTAGGACGTGGAAAAACATGGTTGATGGATCAATTTTACGATTCAGTACCATTTCGTCGAAAAACACGCATGCATTTTCATCATTTTATGCAGCACGTACATAAAGAACTCAATAAACTTTCAGGGCAAAGAAATCCTTTAGATTTAGTTGCAGATCAAATTTATAAAGATGCTGTGGTGATTTGTTTTGATGAATTTTTTGTTTCTAACGTAACGGATGCAATGATTTTGAGTGATTTATTCCAAAAGCTTTTTGCTCGTGGAGTAACATTGGTTGCAACATCAAATATTGCGCCAGATGGATTATATAAAAATGGTATTCACCGCGATCGTTTTATTCCAACAATTGAGCTAGTTAAAACAAACTGTATCGTGCTAAATGTAGATGCTGGTGTGGATTATCGTTTGCGTGTTTTAAAGCAGGCACAATTGTTTAAATCGCCATTAACGCATGAACATAAATTGTGGATGTCTCAGCGTTATGCAGCATTAACGCAAACTCAAGTTCAGTCACAAGAGCCGATCATTATTAATAGTCGTATTGTGGAAACAATTAGCCATACTGAAGATGTTTTGTGGTGTGAATATTCAGAGCTTTGTTTAAAACCACGTAGTCCTGCAGATTTTATTGAAATTGCGAATGTTTATAATACTGTTTTGGTCAGTAATGTTCCGCATTTGAATGATTATTTATCTGAGGGGACGCGACGCTTTATTTATTTGGTCGATGAATTCTATGATAGAGGGGTAAAATTGCTTCTTACATCTGAAGATTCAATTATTGATCTTTACGAAGGTGAAAAATTAGCCTTTGAAATTGAACGCACGCGTTCACGGTTGCTCGAAATGCAGTCAGATGACTACTTAAATACTGAACATAAAAACATCTAAAGTCCTTAGGTTTTTAATTAAAAGCATCTAAATTTAGGTGCTTTTTTATTGTGTGTATTTTTGTTGATTGGGTCGACAAGTAGGGAATTTCATGGCTTAATCTTTGTCCATTTAGTTTAATGAACCCTAGGCTTTGTATAGTTTTAAAACAAAAATCTGAACTTAAGTCTAATTTCGTAATACAGAAAATTTATACATTATAAAAGAGTATTCAAGCGAATATTATTGTTGCATTTCTAGCTATAAATTTATTAAAAATATAGGTATCTATTTGATAATAAATGATGAATATTTAGCAATGTGATAATGCTATTCACTAAAGTATAAATGGGTATACTAGAAACTCTTGTATAAAAAGTAGCAATATCAGGAAAGACAATGACTGCACGTATTCAAAAAGGCAAGTTAGCAATTGCTAAAGAACTCTACGATTTTATCGAAAATGAAGCATTACCAGGTTCTGGTTTAAACAGTGACACTTACTGGAAAAACTTTGAACAAGTTGTCGTTGATCTTAGTCCTAAAAATAAAGCATTGCTTGCAAAGCGCGATGACATTCAAGCAAAAATTGATGAATGGCACCGTAATAACAAATTTGAATTGGGGGCTTACAAAGCTTTCTTAACAGAAATTGGCTACTTGCTACCAGAAGTAGAAGATTTTCAAATTACCACTGAAAATGTAGATGAAGAAATCGCACTTTTAGCAGGTTCACAATTGGTTGTACCAGTTCGTAACGCACGTTACTGCTTAAATGCAGCAAATGCACGTTGGGGGTCTTTGTACGATGCACTTTACGGTTTTGACGTAATTCCTGAAGATGGTGGTGCTGAAAAAGGCAAAGGTTATAACCCTGTACGTGGCGAAAAAGTTGTCGCATTTGCTAAAAACTTCTTAAATGAAACCTTCCCATTAGCATCAGGTTCGCATGCAGATGCTACAAAATATGCTGTTGATGGTAAAAAATTAGCTATAACGCTAAAAAATGGTTCGACAACGACTTTAGTAAAAGAAGCTCAATTTGTTGGTTTTAATGGTGATACATCTTCTCCAAAAGAAATCGTACTATTGAACAATGGTTTGCATGTCATTATTGAAATTGATGCGACAAGCCCAATTGGTCAAACAGATGCTGCTGGCGTAAAAGACCTTGTTCTTGAGTCTGCTGTAACAACTATTCAAGATTTAGAAGATTCAATTGCTGCTGTAGATGCAGAAGAAAAAGTAGAAGGCTACCGTAACTGGTTAGGCTTAATGAAAGGTACGTTGGCTGAATCTATTGAAAAAAATGGTAAAACAGTAACACGTACTTTAAATAAAGACCGTACATATAGCGATTTAAATGGTGGTGTTGCGAAACTTCATGGTCGTTCACTCATGTTACTTCGTAATGTTGGTCACTTAATGACGAATCCTGCAATTTTGGTAGATGGTGCTGAAATTTATGAAGGTATCATGGATGCCTTAATTACACCGTTACTTACTTTTGCAGACATTAAAGGCGAAAACGAAAATAGAAACTCACGTAAGGGTTCTATGTATATTGTTAAGCCAAAAATGCATGGTCCAGAAGAGGTTGCATTTGCTGTTGAATTATTTACTCGTTCAGAGCAAGCATTGGGCTTACCTGCAAAATCGCTAAAAATAGGTATTATGGATGAAGAGCGTCGTACATCTGTAAACTTGAAAAACTGTATTGCTCAAGCTAAAGATCGTACGATCTTTATCAATACAGGTTTCATGGATCGTACGGGTGATGAAATTCATACCTTTATGGAAGCAGGTCCATTTGTTCGTAAAACTGAAGTTAAATCGCAAATTTGGTTCCCAGCTTACGAAAACCGAAATGTAATGATTGGTTTGCAAACAGGTTTACGTGGTAAAGCACAAATTGGTAAAGGCATGTGGCCAAAACCAGATATGCTTTTAGATATGTACAAAACTAAAATTGAACATCCTGAAGCAGGTGCGAGCTGTGCATGGGTTCCATCTCCATCTGGTGCGGTAATTCACGCAATTCATTACCATCAATGTAATGTTTCTGAACGTCAAAAAGAGTTGCTACAAACCGAAGCACTTCCTTTAGATGATTTGTTAACACCGCCATTGGCTACAGATACAAACTGGACTGCTGAAGAAAAAACCAAAGAACTTGAAAACAATCTTCAAGGTATTTTAGGTTATGTTGTTCGTTGGGTCGATTTAGGCGTAGGTTGTTCTAAAGTTCCAGACATCAATAACGTTGGTTTAATGGAAGATCGTGCAACATTACGTATTTCTTCACAGCACGTTGCAAACTGGTTGCGTCATGGTGTTGTAAGCAAAGAGCAAGTTGAAGAAGTTATGCAACGTATGGCTAAAATTGTGGATGAGCAAAATGCGAATGATCCACTTTATACGCCAATGGCACCTGACTTTAATGGTTATGCTTATCAAGCGGCTTATGACTTAGTTTTTAAAGGGGCTGAACAGACATCTGGTTACACAGAGCCTCTATTGCATGCTGCACGTTTGAAGCTAAAAGGTTATACAGGTGATTAATTTCATCTGAGATCTAATTGTTAAATAAAAAAGCCTCTTTCGAGGCTTTTTTATGTTCAGTTGTTTTTAAAATTAAACCGTTAAATGGGGACTTTATTGTTGGAAATAATTTAATTTAAGGAGATATATTTTTTATTAAAAGAAATATTCCATACATTCTTATTGTATTTTAAAAGTATTAACGTGATAAGTTTTTGAAAATATGACGTAAAGTTTCAATCATTTTTTCAATTTGTAAAGGTGTTAATCCTTCGAAAGACTGTTCTAAAACAACGGCTGTTAGGTCGTTAATTTTGTTTGTCATTTCGTTTCCTTTATCGGTAAGAACAACACGAGTAATACGAGCATCATCTTCACAAGAATAAGTCTGTACTAGACCTTCATCCTTAAGGCGGTATACGATTTTAGTTGTTGTTGACATCTTAGATATAACCATATCTGATAAATCAGAAACACTAGCATCTGGCTTAGATTTTAATGCCATAAGAAGTCGACGGCGTGAATTATCTAGGCCATATTTCTTTAATGCATGATCAACTTGGTTGACTTGTTGAGAATAGACTTGAGAAATCCAATAATATGGAAATTGTTCTAATGAAAAGTTTTCTGAACTTGGTAGAAATTTTGTGTATTTTTTACTCATGGTTTTGCCTTTATATTTGAATTGTTTTCTAATTTTAGTTTCTGAACGGTTAATATTTTATGTGAAGTCGTTCACTATTTCAAGTATTTCTTAAAATTCTTTAATGTGGTCAAGGTATTTGTTTTTAATGGCTTAGGTAAATTGCTTCACATTATTGGTTAATTTAAATGTTATTTAATGTGTGTTAATGTTGTTTTATTGTATATTTTTATGAGGTGGTTAAATAAAAAAAATGGCTGCTATATGTGAAAATTACTCTAATTATAATATTTGAACTTAAAAAATTGTTGTGTTGTTTTTATTGTAAAAATATTATTAGTTATTAGTGGTTTATGAGATATTCTAAAAAAATAAATTACAAAATTAAAAGTTTATGCATAATAGTGTTAATTATTGTTGAATAGGTTTAAAACATGGATCCGTCGCAGCGCGCAGGTCTTTATACACAGTTTCCGACTAACCAAAATGGAGTAGTGGACTAATGGAGTTTTTATTAGATCCAGGAATTTGGGTTGGTTTAATAACACTAATAATTTTGGAAATTGTTCTTGGTATTGATAACTTAGTCTTTATTGCTATTTTAGCTGAAAAACTTCCTCCAGAACAACGAGATAAAGCACGTATTATTGGTCTTTCTTTAGCGTTATTTATGCGCTTAGGACTTCTCTCTGTTATTGCGTGGCTAGTCACTTTAACAAAACCCATCGTACAATTTGCAGATTTATCATTCTCTGGTCGAGACTTGATTCTATTATTTGGTGGTTTGTTTTTGGTGTACAAAGCCGTTACAGAACTACATGAAAAAATTGAAGGAAAGCCAGAAGTTCAATCAACCTCAGAAGTTGTATATGCTGGTTTTACCATGGTGGTTGCACAAATTGTTGTGCTTGATGCCGTATTTTCGCTAGATTCAGTTATTACTGCCATTGGTATGGTCGATAATATTTACGTGATGATGGCAGCTGTGACCATTGCTGTTATTGTGATGTTAATTGCATCTAAACCACTCACTGTATTTGTAAATAGACATCCTACAGTGGTCATTCTTTGTTTAAGCTTCCTTTTACTTATTGGTATTAGCTTAATTGCAGAAGGCTTTGGTTTCCATATTCCTAAGGGGTATATTTACTCAGGTATTGGCGTTGCAATTCTGATTGAAGCATTTAATCAATTTTCAAAGCGGAACGTGGTGAAACACGAGTCGAAAATTCCACTACGTCACCGTACTGCAGATTCGATATTAAAATTGATGGGCGGACAGCTTACAACTCAAGATGCTGATGGTCATGTTCGTGAGGCAAAAGAAACATTTGCTGATGAAGAACGTTACATGATTGGTGGCGTATTAACACTTGCTGAGCGTTCGGTTGCTTCTATTATGACGCCAAGAAGCCAAATTTCTTGGGTGGATTTAGACGATAGTCCAGAAGAAATCCGTGAAAAGATTTTATCTGTACCACACAGCTTATTTCCAGTGTGCCGAGGCAGCCTAGATAAAGTGATTAGTGTTGTTCGTGCCAAAGAATTACTGGATGTTGTAGATGATCAAGATCAGTTGAAAGATTTGATTAAGCGTCATCGTCCAATTTACATTTTCGAGAAAATGAAAGTGATTGATGCTATTAATACATTACGTACATCAAAAGGATCTTTAGTTTTGGTGAGTGATGAATTTGGCGCAGTTCAAGGTCTTGTTTCACCTTTAGATGTATTTGAAGCTATTGCGGGTGAATTCCCCGATGCAGATGAACAGCTTGATTTGGTGAAGCTAGATGAGACGACATGGAAGGCGAGTGGCATGCTTGATGTGTATCAGCTTGAGCTTGAACTTGGAATGTTAGATCTTGTTGAAGATGATGCAGGATATATTAGTGTTGCAGGTCTAATACTAGAAAAAATTGAAAGTGAAGTGCAGGTTGGTTCTACATTGAATTATCAAGGAATTAGCTTTGAAGTGACCGAAATGGATTCTAATAGAATCAAAACAGTTTTAATTCGTCACTAATTTTAAGCTGTAAATAAAAAGCCTCACGATTGTGAGGCTTTTTACATTTCGTAGTGCAGGGTTGGGTATTAATTTATGTGGAGCTCATTTTCAATAATTGACCATAAGTTTTGATGGGATTTCTTAAACATAAGCATATGCCCAATCGTTTTATGGTTATAAGCTTGAGGATTGAGTTCAATCATATGGGTTTGGCTGTTGGGGTATAAACGCAGTAAATCTTTTACATTGGCTTCGGTTGCAATTTTATCATCGGATGACCAAAGAGAAATGATAGGTGCGCTAATTTTTTCATGATAGTTGTCATTTACATGAACACTGTGCCCAATTGCATTGATGATATAGCCAGATTTACCGCAGAATTGAGCCCATTGTTTTGCAACATCTTTCGGTAGGTTTTCACCCATACCAATAGCATTTGTTGGGCCATAGCCAATACTGTGTCTTGCTAACGGGAAAACAGCTTTAAACATAAGAGGTGCAAGAATTTTTGTGCGACCTTTTAAGCCTTTCACATGTCCTGTAGAGCCTGATACAGCAACAACTTTAGCGACTTTTTCATAATTTGGCACAATCCCTAAAAGCTGTCCTCCAGCACTATGCCCTAAAATAATGACTTTCTCTGTGCCTGTTTTTGTTAATAGTGTTTCAATTGCCGCAGGAATATCGAGTTGACCCCATTGCACAATACTGGCTTTTGAGTCTTTAATTCGACCGTGAAGTGAATCTCCAATGCCTCTAAAGTCGAAACTTAATACGTTATAGCCTTGTTCACTTAACCATTCAGCAAATGAGTGATAGAAATTTTTTGTAATGCCTGTAGCAGGACAAATAAGAATGGGGTGGGAGTGTTTTGTATTTGATTTCGAAGGGTAGTATCGTCCTGATAATACATAATTATCGCGACATTGAATTTGGATATCTTCAAATGTGGTCATAGCGGGAATTCAGTCATTGAATGTAATTTATAGCCAATAATGTACACAAGTTCCCAAAAGAAACTGAATGATATTTTTGACTTGAAGGTCAGATGTTGAATGGAATGTGGATTCAAATATTGAAAATGCTGATAAGCTTTTCATGATTAGGTTGTATTTGTATTTGTATTTGTATTTGTATGATTTTGAAGATGGATGACGAGCATCCACCTTCTAATCAAATGTTTTACGCTTTAAGGTTTTACGACATTTGTGATCGATGATGTTCCACATAGCAAAAGCAAGTGAAACAACAAAAGCATATACAAAGAATTCAGGTTTTAAGTTGCCTTGAATGACGCCATGTATAGCTAAAATCATCATAAGAGCAAAAGTGGTGCTTAAATACGTCACCATGTGTTTGGTCTTTAGAGTGTTAATGAAGATTTCTTTGTTGAAATGTGTTGATAACATCTCCATCCCTCCTTAGGGTTTTACTAAATCATAGTATTTTGATCGGAAATTGATTTATTAGTTGTACGCTGTATTTGATTGTATTTCAATGGCTAATACTACCATTTACATAATAAATATTAATTGGTTACATAAATAAGGTGGCTTTAATATTTATCGAACAATGGATTTCATTAAAAATACATGAATAAAGTTAAAGCATAATGTATGCCAAATATATTGGATAAAAGTATTAAATTATTTTTATGTCAATTTTGTGCTTTGAATTGTGATCTATAAACAATAAAAGTCTGTTTGGGTAAAACTAGACAATTATTGATTATATGCAAAGTTATATTTGGGTAAAACATAACTTTAAAGAACAAAGGTTAATTTTGATTATTTTTTAACTTTGTCGATCACAATACAAATCACCAGTACGCATAAAGATGGGATAAGCCATGCTAAATTTTGTGAACTTAATGGTAAATGTGTGAGAGAAGCAGGTAGATATTGATCTAAACCAGCAACTTTTAAGCCATCTACAATACCAAAAAGAAATGCGATTGCTGTAACAGGTGTAATTACTCGAGATGGATTGTTGAAAAAATTCCAACAGAAACCAAGAAGAATCACGACAATAGCAGGTGGGTAAAGTGCGCTTAAAACAGGTACAGAGAATGCAATTAGTTTTGTTAAACCTAAATTAGAAATAACAAATGAGAAGCCAACTAAAATAAATACCCAGTATTTGTAGGCAAGTTTAGTAATCTGTGAGAAGTACTCAGCACATGCACAAGTAAGGCCAATAGCTGTAACCATGCATGCAATAAAAATCATCGCACTAAGGAAAATCGAGCCAAAGTCACCAAAAGCATGTTGTACGTAAGCATGTAAAATTACCGCACCATTTGCAGCATTTGCAGCAACTTCATGGCTACCTAAACCAAGTTTAAATAAACTTAAATAAACTAAAGTTAAGCCAACACCTGAAATTAAACTTGCAATAACAGCATAACGTGTTGTTAATTTTGCATCGGTTACACCACGTGAGCGAATTGCATTAATAATCACAATACCAAATACCAATGCACCTAAAGTGTCCATG
This sequence comes from Acinetobacter portensis, assembly GCF_010646905.1. Classification (NCBI taxonomy): domain Bacteria; kingdom Pseudomonadati; phylum Pseudomonadota; class Gammaproteobacteria; order Moraxellales; family Moraxellaceae; genus Acinetobacter; species Acinetobacter portensis. The sequence goes on along the minus strand of NZ_JAAARQ010000002.1, from coordinate 2,976,537 downwards.
GTTAAATAACCATTTACAAAACCTTCAGAAACTGGACTATTTACATAGTTACCAATGGCAGATGGTACAAAGCCCGATGGGATGAAACATGCAGCAACACCTAAAATAACCAAAGATAAGATTTTAAGTGGAGATAGGAAATATCCAATCGTATCTAAAATTTTATTTGGATATAAAGAAACAAGCGTTACAAGTGAAAAATAAATCGCACTGTAAATTAGTAAGCTTGAAGCAGATGTACCAAAATAAGAAGAGAAGCCAATTTCATAAGAAACGGTTGCAGTTCGTGGTGTTGCAAACAAAGGACCTACAGCAAGGTAACATGAGATCGTCAAAATAAGACTAGCCACTTTACCTAAAGGTGAACTGAGGTTTTGAATAGAACCTTCAACGCGTGAAAGAGCAATAATGGTAATTACAGGTAAGCCAACAGCCGTGATTAAAAAGCCAAAAGCTGCTAACCAAACGTGTTCACCTGCTTGCTGTGCCACGATAGGTGGAAAGATAATGTTGCCTGCACCGATAAATAGTGCAAAGGTCATAAAACCTAAGGCAATAATATCCCGTGTACGTAAATTCGTCATGGAGGAGATCGGTATTTAACAAAAATGGCGATTTTAGAGTAATAAGCTCTTATTTTCTAATCGAAATACAGTGAGATATGAGTGTTTTTAATATGCGAAATATAAAATTAAACTAAAATTAAAATATGATTTAAATTATACATATGATTTTAAAGTGTAAATTAAGAATAAATCATCATGGTTAAGCCAGTTTTGATAAATAAAGCATCTATTTAATTTTTTGTAAAAAATGGTTAAGTGTTTAAAAACCAACCTATGGTGGTGCTTGAGAATTTTGTACATTCGCTTACATGTAGGTTTAAAAGGACTATAATAAACATTCATGTAATTTCGGACATAAAGAGATGCGAGCTTCCGCTGTTAAAATTAAAACTGAGCAAGATATAGAAAAGTTGCGTATTTCTGGGCGACTGGCTGCGCAAGTTTTAGAGATGATAGGGGAATACGTAAAGCCTGGTGTCACGACTGAATACTTAGATGATATTTGTAATGATTTTATTGTTAATACATTAAAGGTAATTCCTGCCAATGTGGGTTATTACGGTTATACCAAAACCACATGTATTTCTGTGAATGAGGTGGTATGTCACGGTATTCCATCTCAGAAAACGGTATTGCAAGATGGCGATATTATTAATATTGATGTTGCAATTATAAAAGATGGATACTTTGGCGATACAAGTCGAATGTACTATGTAGGTGATGTTTCACCTGCTGCAAAAAAATTATGTGACACGACATATGAAGCCATGGTTGCGGGTATTCATGCGGTAAAACCAGGTGCAACATTGGGTGATATTGGTTTTGCTATTCAAAGTGTAGCACATAGAGATGGTTATACAGTGGTACGTGAATATTGCGGACATGGTATTGGCACGACTTATCATGAACAACCTAGTGTTTTACATTATGGTCAAGCGGGTCAAGGTATGGTGCTGAAAAAAGGCATGGTCTTTACCATTGAACCTATGATTAATGCAGGTAAATCTGGCGTGAAAGAGCTGAAAGATGGTTGGACTGTAGTTACAAAAGATAAATCTTTGTCTGCGCAGTGGGAACACATGGTTGTTGTGACAGATACTGGTTTTGAGTTGTTGACGCCATGGCCTGAAGGTGTAGGTTCATATCCTGAAATTTAAAAAGAACGAAATGCGTATATGAAAAAAGCCCATCCTATTTGATGGGCTTTTTATTGTCATTCATTTCTGAAAAACTTAGTGTTGGCTTAAGTGTTCAACAAGATAGTCAATAAAAACGCGAACAGCAGGTAGTAAACCACGTTTAGATGGATAAACCGCATGAGATATACCATGTTGTGATTTCCAGTCGGGTAAAACACGAACAAGTTGCCCATTTTGTACATAATCTTTTGCAATAGGGTCTGGAAGTAAAGCCACGCCACAGTTTTGACTTGTAAGCTGAGCAATCATGAGTAAATCTGATCCCATGATCGTAGGGTTTACTTTGATTTTTTTCTGCACATTTTGATTGTTATAAACGGTAATAAATTGATCTATATGCTCATCAGCCATACTTAATATTTGATGTTTTGTAAGATCTTCAGGTGTTTTGAGGTCGCCATGTTCATTTAAATAGGCTTGTGTTGCAAATAAATGTTGTTCAATATTTGCAAAACGACGAATGATTAGGCTTGGGTCATCATCTAGGCTTGAGCGAACACGTAAAGCAATATCAATCCCTTCATTGATAATGTCTACACGACGGTTTGTTACCATCATCTGTAGTTTAATTTCAGGGTATTTCTTGAGGAAGTCTGGCAAAATTTTTGCCATTTCATTTTGAGCAATTGATACAGGCAGGCTAATTTTAATTAAGCCACGAGGCTGGGTACTTAAATGATCCACTAATTCGTGTGCTGCTTGAGCTGCATTCAGCATAACTTGAGCATGGCGATAGATATTCATACCAATATCAGTCACAGCAAAATGGCGTGAACTGCGTTGAATTAAGCGAACACCTAAACGCTCTTCAAGATTATGTACGCGACGACTTAATTTTGATTTTGGTATGTCAGTTGCTCTTTCGGCTGCACTAAAGCCGCCATGTTCAACAACCATAGCAAAACAAGAAAAATCATCTAAATCTGTAAGCATTTTTATATTCTCTTTATGCAACAATATGCTCATTAAATTTTCATTGTTCTATAAAGTCAATTTTAATTTAGTAAAATTATCAATTTTTTTCGTGTATTTATAAGAGTTTAAATGTAGTGGAACTCAGGTTTTATGTTTTAAATAGTGTGATTTGAATTGTTTTATTTGTTGCTAATTTTACATTTCTCTAAGATTTGAAACTTCCACTTTTTGTAGTTCATATTATGCGTTATACGGCAGAACAAACCTTAGATATTTTAGTTGAAGGGAATCGTAAATTTAGCTCAGGTGAGATTGCTGTGCAACGTTTTGAAGATGCACATCAAATTATGATGGCGGATCAAAAGCCAATGGCTGTTATTTTGAGTTGTTCAGATTCACGGGTATTGCCCGAGCAAATATTTTCACAAGGTTTTGGTGATGTATTTGTGATTCGTGTGGCGGGGAATATCGCTAAGCCATCACAAATTGGAAGTATTGAATATGCCGTAAAGCAATACGAAATTCCCTTGGTGGTTGTTCTTGGGCATAGTGATTGCGGTGCAATTGCATCGACTATTAATGTGTGTCGTAATCCGAATAAAGTTTTACCTGAAAACTTACAGCAAATAGTTGATGATATTAAGCCAACGGTTATTGATGTTTATGAAAACAATAAAACCGCAGAATTAGCTGAAATTGCAAAATTAGCCATACAAGAAAATGCGAAGAATATTGTGATTGAGTTATGTGAGAATTCTTCATTCTTAAAGCAACGTGTTGAAGATGGGGAATTAAAAATTGTGGCGGCTAAATTCAGTATGGATACAGCAATTGTAGAATTCTTTGATTAATTTCTGCTGCATATTCTTTTATAATGTCGGATATTTAATTTTCTGTTGTGACTAAAATGGCTTATCAACTTATTCAAACCAATATGACTGCAACAGATAATATTCAATGTCCTCATTGTAAACATGCTGTAATTGACTGGACTGAGGAGCAATATGTTCAGCCGTGTGATCATGTTTTATTTATTGCGATGGACTTGGGTTTTGAATATATTTCAGATGAATTTGAACACAGTATGTCGCGTAGCGTAGATGAAATTCACGCACATGATGATCAGCTCAATATGTTTGAAGAATTGACCAATACAAATTATCCAAATTATGTGATTTATCAAAGCGATTTAGGTGCACAAAATCTTTCAAGATATGTCGGTTTTGTTCAAGCTTAAGTTTGATGAATAAATTGCTAAAAAGAATGTAATAAAAAAGCTCCATATTGGAGCTTTTTTATTTTAGATGTATTAAGTTAATTGGGAGTTTCTACTTCTTCTTCAACGTCATCATCTACAGTGTCCATACCTAATTCTTTTAGCTTACGTGTGAGTGTATTACGTCCCCAGCCAAGTAATTCGGCAGCATGACGTTTACGACCTCGAGTTTGTTGAAGCGCAGCATTAATGAGTGAGCGTTCAAACATTGGAATGGCGATATCTAAAATCTTCATTTCACCATTCTGAAGCTTTTGACCTGCCCATTGACCCAATAATTCATCCCAGTGATGAATCGTAATGCGCTCAATATTAGGTGGAATTTCACCTTCAGGCATTTTACTTAACGGAATTTGTTTAAGTTCCGATGGTAAATCTTCAGGATAAACTTCACGACCTGTAATCATCACCGTTAGCCAACGACACGTATTTTCAAGTTGTCGTACATTACCCGGCCAAGGTAGTTTTTGAATGTATTCTTGGGTTTCTTGACGTAAGATTTTAGGGCTAACACCAAGTTCTTTACCTGCGCGAGCAAGAAAATGCTGTGCAAGCATAGGAATATCTTCGCTACGATGTGCAAGTTTTGGAATATGAATACGAATCACATTTAAACGGTGATATAAATCTTCACGGAAACGTCCATCATGAACTAGCTTTTCTAAGTCTTGATGTGTTGCAGCAACAATTCGTACATCTACTTTTACAGGAATATGTCCGCCAACACGGTAGAACTCGCCATCTGCTAAAACACGAAGTAAGCGTGTTTGCGTTTCAAAGGGCATATCACCAATTTCATCTAAAAATAGCGTACCGCCATTGGCTTGTTCGAAACGACCTTGGCGCTGCGTATTTGCACCTGTAAAAGCGCCTTTTTCATGTCCAAATAATTCAGTTTCAATTAAATCTTTTGGAATGGCAGCCATATTCAGTGCGATGAATGGTTTGCTGCTACGTGGAGAATGGCGATGAAGCGCATGTGCAACAAGTTCTTTACCTGTACCAGATTCACCATTAATTAAAACAGTAATATGCGATTGAGATAAACGACCAATGGCGCGGAATACTTCCTGCATTGCAGGTGATTCGCCAATTATTTCTGTAGATTGAATTGGCGGTGCTGTTTTTGCAGATTCTTGTTGTTGTAGCTTAGTAATGTGCAAAATTGCACGATTTACCAAGGCAAGAGCTTCATCAATATCAAAAGGTTTCGGTAAATATTCAAAAGCACCTGTTTGATAACTTGAAACTGCAGATTCTAAATCTGAATGCGCCGTCATAATAATGACAGGAAGGTCGGGGAAGTTGGCTTTTACTTTTCCTAAGAATGTAAGACCATCAATTCCCGGCATACGAATGTCTGTTAAAATGACATCAGGTGCTTCTAATGTAAGTTGATCTAAAGCAGATTGAGCTTCTTCAAAACTTGTAACATCGAAACCTTCTTCTCTAAATGTTTTTTCTAATACCCAGCGCATGGCGCGATCGTCATCAATGACCCATATTTTATTTCTCGACATGATTCGACTCCCAAGGTAAATATAAGCTAAAGATTGTTTTTCCTGGAACTGATTGGCATTCAATCATTCCGTTATGTTGATGCATTATGTTTTGCGCGATACTTAAACCAAGTCCCGTTCCTTTAGCACGTCCTGTCACTAAAGGATAAAATACAGACTCTAAAATATCTTCTGGTACACCTGGGCCATTGTCTTCAATATCAATACGAACAGCAGAGCGGTTCAATACGCTATTAATGGTGACAAGGCGTTGAATTCTTGTTCTTAAAAATAGTTCTGGTTGATGGTCGACAAAGAACTCTTTATTTTCTGTCATGGCTTGTACGGCATTTGCGCCAATATTTAAAATGACTTGAATGAGTTGATCTCGATCGGCAAGGACATCGGGTAAAGAGAGGTCATAGTCACGTGTAATTTTGATTTTCTTTTTGGTTTGATTGCTAATCAGCGAACGTACACGTTCTAAAGGCTCATGAATATTCGTTGGTTCGTAACTTGGTAATTGTCTTGAACCTAGCATCGTATCTGCTAATACACGTAAACGATCAACTTCACTAATAATAATATCGGTAAATTCTGCGTATTGTGGATCGTTCAGGCTTCTTGCAAGTAGTTGGGTCGCACCTCGAATGCCTGCAAGAGGGTTTTTAATTTCATGCGCAACACCACGTATGAGTTGGCGTGCCACTTGATGTTGTTGAACGAATTTTTCTTCTTTTGATATTTTTAACATTCGATCAATCGGATTTAATTCGATCAACAGTAAAGGGTGATATGTTTTTGAGTAATTTAATAAAGAAACAGAGTAATCGACATGAATGTCTTTGAAGTTAACATTGATGGTTGCTTCACGACGTGTATAAGGTTGCCCCGTACGAATAGAATTATTTAAGGCTTCTTCTGTATTAAACTCATCGCTTGGAACGTGAAGTAAATTAAGAACAGGCTGACCCGCAGCACGTAATAAACTAATATCAAACAAGGTTTCGCAAGATGAGTTTAGATAAAAAATATTCAGATTACTGTCGACCAGTAGAATGGCAGTGGCCAAATTATCTACCAACAAACGATAGTCGATAGTCGAGTCTTGATCCATTTGTTATAAAGTCCTGTTTGCAAAATGCAGAAGCATCTTCGTAAAGCAATAATTCCGAAAAAAAGAACATAATTGATGCAAGTTACTGCAACATCTGAGCCAACTTGTTTAAATTGGGCAAAAATTGCTACTAAAAATTCAAAAATGCCCTTAAATTGTTCCGATCTACAAAGATATAGCGGATAGAGAAAACAATGTAAATAGTTTATGCACAATAATGGTGCGACTGTAATTATATGATTATTTTTATGGCTGTATTTTGGTGCGACATGTAAAGAGTGGGCTTTATAACTATTTTTATGTTTAGAAAAGACATACAATATGCGCATTATAGTGGAGCGCAGATTCATGAAATCCCCAAAGTCGGTTTTGTTTCTTTAGGTTGTCCTAAGGCATTGGTAGATTCCGAACGAATTTTAACTCAGTTGAAGACTGAAGGTTATGATGTAGCGTCAGATTATGACGGTGCGGATTTAGTTGTTGTAAATACCTGTGGTTTTATTGAATCTGCAGTACAAGAGTCTTTAGACGCAATTGGCGAAGCCATGAGCGCGAACGGTCGTGTTATTGTGACAGGCTGCCTCGGTAAAGACGAAGCAAAAATCCGTGAAATGCATCCAAATGTATTAAAGGTTACAGGTGCTGCGGCATATCAAGAAGTGATGGAAGCTGTGCACGAATATGTGCCTGAGCCACCAAAACACAATCCATTTATCGATTTAGTTCCAGCGCAAGGTATTCGCCTTACGCCTAAACATTATGCTTATTTGAAAATTTCAGAAGGTTGCAACCATCGTTGTACGTTCTGCATTATTCCAAGTATGCGTGGTGATTTAGTTTCTCGTCCTGTTGGTTCTGTATTAAGCGAAGCACAAGCATTGAAAAATGCAGGTGTGAAAGAAGTATTAGTGATCTCCCAAGATACTTCTGCTTATGGTTTAGATACTAAATACAAACTTGACTTCTGGAATGGTCAGCCGGTTAAGACTAAATTCTTCGACATGTGTGAAGCTTTAGGTCAGCTTGGTATTTGGGTTCGTTTACATTATGTATACCCATATCCACATGTAGATGCTGTTATTGATTTAATGGCACAAGGTAAAATCCTGCCATATTTAGACATTCCTTTTCAACATGCCAGTCCGCGCATCTTAAAACTGATGAAGCGACCAGCACATAGTGAAAATACTTTAGATCGTTTAACAGTATGGCGTGAAAAATGCCCTGATCTTGTTATTCGCTCTACATTTGTTGTTGGCTTCCCAGGTGAAACCGAAGAAGACTTCCAAATGTTGTTGGATTGGTTGAAAGAAGCTCAGTTAGATCGAGTGGGTTGTTTCACGTATTCACCAGTTGAAGGTGCAACAGCAAACGATTTACCAGATCATGTTCCTGAAGAAATCAAACAAGAGCGTTACGAGCGCTTCATGGAAGTCCAACAAGCCATTTCTGCTGCGAAATTACAAAAGCGTATTGGTAAAGTGATGACGGTGTTGGTTGATGACTTGGATGAAGAATTCCCAGTTGCAATTGCACGTTCATATGCGGATGCACCTGAAATTGATGGTAATGTTTTTGTTGAAGATATCGATAAGTCGTTAATTAAGTCTGGTGATTTACTTGAAGTCGAAATTACAGATGCAGATGAATACGATTTATATGCAAAACTGATCTCGATTAAATCTGCTTAAGATTTGAATACCTAATAATTTAAATTAGATAATTTGGAGTTTTTGATGATGGATTCTAAAAAGCCACGTTTTGGCCGCATTCTGTTAAAACTTTCAGGCGAAGCGCTTGCGGGTAATAAAGACATGGGGATCGATGCACAAGTACTCGATCAAATGTCTTTGGCAATTGCGCATTTAGTTGGTTTAGGTGTTCAAGTTGGTATTGTTGTTGGTGGTGGTAATTTATACCGTGGTAGCCAATTACAAAAAGATGGTTTGGTTGGTCGCGTAACGGGCGATCAAATGGGTATGCTTGCAACTGTGATGAACGGTTTGGCATTACGTGATGCTTTGGTGCGTCGTAATATCAAAACACGTTTATTGTCTGCATTGCCTATTGGTACTGTAGTTGAGTCTTACTCAAGCCGTGATGCGATTCGTCATTTAACACGTGGTGAAGTATGTGTATTTGTTGCGGGAACGGGTAATCCATTCTTTACAACCGATACAGCTGCATGCTTACGTGGTATCGAAATTGAATCTGATTTAATTTTGAAAGCAACAAAAGTAGATGGCGTTTACAACAAAGACCCAAGTAAATTTGATGATGCTGTTAAATATGACACATTAACTTTTGATCAAGTTCTTGACGAAAAATTAGGTGTGATGGATTTAACAGCAATTTGTTTATGTCGTGATCACAATGTGCCACTACAAGTATTCGATATGAATAAATCAGGCGCTTTACTTTCAGTCGTAATGGGTGAAAAAGAAGGAACTCACGTTACGAATTAATGTACGTGGGCCTGAAAGCTCTTTATACTACACGCTATTTTAGTAATTACATCTCAAAGAATTTAGTAAGGAAGATCATATGATTAACGATCTTAAGAAAGACGGCGAACAACGCATGCAAAAGACACTTGAGTCTTTAGACTTAGGTTTTCAAAAAGTACGTACAGGTCGCGCGCACCCATCAATTCTCAATGGTGTAATGGTGCCTTACTATGGTTCAGATGTGCCTTTGAACCAAGTTGCAAACGTAGGTGCTGAAGATTCACGCACATTACTTGTTCAACCTTTTGAACGTACAATGGTTGCTGCAATTGATAAAGCCATTCGTGAGTCTGACTTAGGTTTGAACCCTATTACAGCAGATGCAATTCGTGTTCCACTTCCAGCATTAACTGAAGAAACACGTCGTGACATGCAGAAAGTTGCGCGTTCTGAAGCAGAAAATGCAAAAGTTGCACTTCGTAATATTCGCCGTGATATTTTGGGTGATGTTAAAGCATTATTGAAAGAGAAAGAAATCTCTGAAGATGATGATCGTCGCGCAGGTGATGAAGTTCAAAAAATGACAGATAAATTCGTAGCTGAAGTAGATTCACGCTTGGCTGCGAAAGAAGCAGAATTAATGAAGGTCTAATTTAATGACCCAAGTTGAAGACTGTTTATATCTTCCGAAACATGTTGCCGTCATTATGGACGGCAACAATCGTTTTGCTAAAAAAAATCAATTGGATACAGGTAGTGGACACCGCGAAGGTAAAAATGTCCTAGATCCAATTGTTGAGCATTGCCGAAAAAGAAAAATTGAGGCACTGACTGTTTTTGCTTTTTCGAGTGAAAACTGGAATCGCCCTCAGTTCGAGGTTGATTTACTCATGCAATTGTTGGAAGACACAATTCTTGAGCAAATTCCACGCATGGAAGAGTTTAATATTGCTTTGCGTTTTATTGGGGATCGGACTCTGTTATCTTCAAAATTGCGTGACCTTATGTTGCAAGCTGAAGAAAGGACTGCTAAGTTCGACAGCATGACCTTAACTATTGCAATTAGTTATGGTGGTATGTGGGATATGGCGCAAGCTGCAAAACAAATTGCCTTAGATGTTAAAAATGATAAATTAAAACTTGATGACATCGATACAGAAGTATTTGGTCAATATGTTAGCTTGAGTGATTTACCAGCTGTGGATTTGTTGATCCGTACAGGTGGAGATTATCGTTTGTCTAATTTTTTATTATGGCAAGCAGCATATGCAGAGTTATATTTTAGCAAAACATTATGGCCTGAGTTTACTGTCGAAGAGTTCGATTTTGCGCTTGCAGAATTTGCAAATCGCGAACGTCGTTTTGGTAAAACTTCAGAGCAAATTCAACAAAAGAAATTTGAGAATTAATACATGTTAGAGCGGATTATTACCGCATTGGTTTTGGTGGCTGTGGTATTGAGTTGTATGTTTGCAACGCAATCAGACTATCCAATGCTGGTGTTGATGATTGTTGCTGCTGGGGTTGCTGGTTATGAGTGGTTTAAACTCATGCCTAAGACAACTGATAGTGTAATAAAACCAATGGCTTGGGGTTTTGGTGTAATTACAGTAGCACTTTCAGCGCTTGCTCTCTATTACAGTGATATTGCACTGTTGCTATGGATAGCATCTATATTTATCTGGTTCCTGAGTATTCGTTGGGTGAAGTCATACCCAGAATATGATGGTTGGTATAATATTTCCCTTCATTTTATTGGTTTTGTCCTCATTTCGGCAGCTATTACTGCAATTTTTTCCGTTTGGGATAGTTCTCCTTGGTGGTTAATGTACTTGTTCCTATTGGTTTGGGGCGCAGATAGTGGTGCATATTTTGTGGGGCGTAAACTAGGTAAACGTAAACTAGCACCTCATGTGAGCCCAAATAAATCGATTGAAGGCTTATTAGGTGGTGTGTTTGTAACTACAATTATTATTATTGTGGTTGAAGTGGTTTATCTAGATTTAACTCTGATTCAACATATTCTATTTTTGATTCTTTCAGTCATTACTGTATTTAGTTCAGTATTGGGTGACTTGTTAGAGTCAATGATCAAACGTCGTGCAGGCATTAAAGACTCAGGTCGAATTTTACCTGGTCATGGTGGCGTATTAGATCGTATTGATTCTTTACTTGCTGCAGCTCCAGTATTTGCAGTAGGTCTGTATGTTTTAAAACTTATTGGCGTAGATTTATAAATGTCTCAAACTGTTTGTATATTAGGTGTTACGGGTTCAATTGGTCAAAGTACCTTAAAAATACTAGAGCAACATCCAGATCAATATTCGGTATTTGCGGTTACAGCACATAGTCGAATTGATGAACTTGTTCAAATATGCAAACAGTTTCATCCTAAAGTTGCAGTTGTTCCTGCTCAAAAAGTAGATGAATTAAAGCAAAAATTAAATGCTGAAAAGCTTGTTGATATTGAAATCTTATCAGATGAGGCAGGATTAATAGCTGTTGCCGAACATTCATCTGTTGATATTGTGATGGCGGCAATTGTGGGTGCGGCTGGTTTGTTACCAACATTGGCTGCAGTGAAAGCAGGTAAGCGGGTATTGCTTGCAAACAAAGAAGCATTGGTGATGTCTGGTGATATCATGATGCAAACTGCACGTGAGTCAAACGCTTTACTCTTGCCTGTAGATTCAGAACACAACGCAATTTTCCAAAGTTTACCTCAAGATTATTTACAAACTGAGCGTAATGGAAAGCCAAAGCAAGGTGTTTCACAAATTTTGCTTACAGCTTCGGGTGGGCCATTTCTAAATCATTCGTTAGAGCAATTGGAAACGGTTACACCTGCACAAGCGTGTAAGCATCCAAATTGGTCAATGGGGCAGAAAATATCTGTCGATTCTGCGACACTAATGAATAAAGGTTTGGAGTTGATTGAAGCCTGTCATTTGTTTGCAGTAGAAGAACAATTTGTTACAGTTGTAATTCATCCACAAAGTATTATTCATTCTTTAGTTCAATATGTAGATGGTTCAACTTTGGCACAAATGGGCAATCCTGATATGTGTACACCTATCGCTCATGCTTTAGCGTGGCCTAAGCGCATTCAGACACATGTGCCACCGCTTAATTTATTTATGAATAATCAATTAGATTTTCAAGAACCTGATACAACACGTTTTCCTGCATTGGATTTAGCAAGACAAGCCATGAAAGTAGGTGGTTTAGCACCTGCAATTTTAAATGCTGCTAATGAAATTGCAGTTGCTGCATTTTTGAAGAATAAAATAAAATTTACAGATATCCCTAAAATTGTTGAAAAAACTTTAAATAGTATTGCAATTGCACCTGCTGAATCGATTGAAACAATTTTACAAGTCGATCAAGAAGCTCGTATAGTTGCTCAACAATTTGTGATTGGATGTTAACGGAGTAACAAAATGAATGCCATTTTTATGATAGTCGCAGCCATTTTATTGCTTGGTCCCTTAATTGCGATTCATGAATTTGGTCATTATTTTGTGGCACGTAAATTAGGCGTTAAAGTTCTTGTTTATTCCATTGGTTTTGGTCCAACACTTTTAAAATGGACATCTAAAAAATCGGGTATTCAATATCAATTATCTGCATTGCCTTTGGGTGGCTACGTCAAAATGTTAGACGAGCGCGAAGGTAATGTTTCAGAAGAAGATTTGCCAAAAGCATTTAATAGACAACATCCATGGAAACGAATTGCAATTGTTGCTGCGGGACCATTGATTAATTTAGCCTTTGCTGTGGTTCTATTTTGGATATTATTTCTTCCATCTCAAGAACAGCTAAATACACGAGTTGGTAGTATTGTTCCAAATTCACCTGCTGCAACTGTACAAATGCAAGTCGGTGATAAAATTACAGCAATTGATGGGACAGCTGTTTCATCTTGGGAAAAATTAAACTTTGCACTGGTTGATCGAGTAGGTGAAACAGGTGTGATTAGTGTTGATGCTGATCGTGCTGGCAAATCGGAAAACTTTAAACTTCCAATTCAAGATTTTCTAAAAGATCAAAGTCAATCACCATTAGAATCATTAGGTTTTACGCCATACCGTCCGCATATTTCAGCTTTTATTACCAAACTTAGTGATGATGGTGCTGCAATTCGTCAAGGGATGAAAGTAGGTGATAAAATTATTGCCATTGATAACATTAAAATGAATGATTGGTTTGATGTTGTTAAAGTGGTTCAATCTTCACCAGAAAAACTATTAAAAATAGATGTATTAAGACAAAATAAATTGGTTCATCTTGAGGTGATGCCTCAGGGTAAACGAGATAATATGGGTAATGTTTCTGGTGTTCTTGGTGTACAAAGTGATCCAGGAAAGGTTACAGTACCTGCTGAATATAAACAAATGATTCAATATTCACCTGTTGAAGCTTTGACTATGGCTGTTGATAAGACGGGTCAAATTTCAGGGATGATTTTAAATTCAATTGTTAAAATGTTTCGTGGTTTAATTGGCTTAGATAATTTATCTGGTCCAATTACCATTGCAAAAGTCGCTGGGCAAAGTGCAGAAATGGGATGGCAAACATTTATCTCATTTATGGCGCTTATGAGTGTAAGTCTTGGTATATTAAATTTATTGCCAATTCCTATGCTGGATGGTGGACATTTAGTTTATTATTTTATAGAACTAATACGTGGTAAACCAGTTTCTGAACAAATACAAATGGTTGGTTTGAAAATTGGTATGGTACTGCTTGGGAGCATGATGCTCTTGGCATTATTTAACGACTTTATGCGTTTATAAAAAAACGTGGATGATATAATTAACATTGGAAAATACTGGCATGCATCACAAAAACCTTTTTATGCCTTTAGCACTGATCAGTGCAATGGCAGCAGTACAACAAGTAAATGCAGCAAATGACTTTGTCGTACGAGATATAAAAATAGATGGACTTGTACGTTTAACGCCAGCCAATGTTTATGGTCTAATCCCCGTAGGTAGTGGTGATCGTGTAAATGATGCCACTATTTCCGATTCAATTCATGCTTTATACGCATCGGGTTTGTTTGATGATATTAAAGTGTCAAATGAAAATGATGTGCTTGTATATCGTGTTGTAGAACGCCCAATTATTTCTAAAGTGGAATTTAAAGGCAATAAACTCATTCCAAAAGAAGCTTTGCAAGAAGGCTTGAAGAAAATGGGTGTTGCTGAAGGTGAAGTTCTTAAAAAGTCTGCCATTCAAACACTTGAATCAGAACTTGCACAGCAATATATGCAACAAGGTCGCTATGAAGCAACTGTAAAAGTGATTTCAACACCTCGTCCAAATAACCGTGTAGATTTAACGGTAGAGTTTGCTGAAGGTAAAGCTGCAAAAGTTGTAGATATCAATATTATTGGTAATACAGTATTTAAAGACAGTGATATTAAACAAGCATTTGCGATTAAAGAAAGTGGTTGGAGCTCAATTGTTACACGTAACGACCGCTATGCACGTGAAAAAATGGCTGCAAGCTTAGAGTCATTACGTGCTTTGTATTTAAATAAAGGTTATATCAACTTTAACATCAATAATTCTAATTTAAATATTAGTGAAGATAAGAAAAATATCTTTGTTGAAGTATCTGTGGATGAGGGTGAGCAATTTAAGTTTGCTGAAACCAAGTTCTTGGGCGATGCTCTTTACTCATCTGATGAATTAAAAACGCTTCAAATCTATAAAGAAGGCGATATTTATTCACAAGAAAAAGTAAATAACGTTAAGCAATTACTACTGCGTAAATATGGTAATGCAGGTTATTACTATGCGGAAGTGAATGTTGTTCCTGAAATTGATAATGAAACAAAGCAAGTAGGATTAAACTACTACATCAATCCAGGTCAAAAAGTTACAGTACGTCGTATTAATTTCTCAGGTAATACAAAAACTGATGATCAAGTGCTTCGTCGTGAAATGCGCCAAATGGAAGGTGCATTAGCGAGCAACGAAAAAATTGATCTATCTAAAGTACGTTTAGAGCGTACAGGTTATTTTAAAACTGTTGATGTTAAGCCTGAGCGTGTGCCAGGTTCGCCAGACCAAGTCGATTTAAATGTTGCAGTTGAAGAACAGCATTCAGGTACAAGTACACTCGCTGTTGGCTTCTCACAAAGTGGTGGTATGACCTATCAAGCAGGTTTAAGTCAAACCAACTTCTTTGGTACTGGTAATAGTGTTGCAATTGATTTATCTCGTTCGCAAACTCAAGATTACTACAACCTTAGCGTTACAGATCCATACTTCACGATTGATGGTGTTCGTCGTGGATACAATATGTACTACCGTAAAACAAAACTAAACGACGATTACAACGTTAATAACTATGTAACAGATAGTTTGGGTGGTGGTTTAACCTTTGGTTATCCTATTGATGAAAATCAAAGCATTAGTATGGGTCTAAATATTGATAATACAGAAGTAACGACAGGCCCTTATGTATCTACATATATTCGCGATTACTTATTGTCACATGGCGGTAAAGTGACAGGGTATGGGGATTATTGCAATGCAACACCTGGTGGTGCTTCGTGTGGTGATTTTAAAGGGAATGAATTTAAGGGTGACTTCTTAACATTTAACCTGAATTTAGGTTGGTCATACAATACGTTAAACCGCCCAGTTTTCCCGACATCGGGTATGTCACATCGTGTGAATGCTGAAATTGCTGTTCCGGGTGGCGATGTTGAATATCAAAAATTAACTTATGATGCACAAGCGTTTTTCCCATTGGGTAAAGATTTTGTACTCCGTGGTTATGGTAAGTTAGGCTACGGTAACGATTTACCATTCTTTAAAAACTTCTATGCAGGTGGTTATGGTTCGGTACGTGGTTATGACAATAGTACTTTAGGTCCTAAATATCCAACTGTTAACTCTGAAAATGGTGGTGTAAGTACAGATTCGCGCTATTCGAATAATGAAGAAGTTGGTGGTAATGCTTTAGTGCAATTTGGTACTGAGCTTGCACTCCCTGTTCCATTTAAAGGTGATTGGGCACGTCAATTTAGACCAGTTATTTTTGCTGAAGGTGCACAAGTATTTGATACTAAATGTGATGTACCACAATCTGCGGAAAGTAAACAATTCTGTAAAGATAATAATGGTTTCGATATGGGGAATATGCGTTATAGCGTAGGTGTTGGCTTTACATGGATTACCATGATTGGTCCATTATCACTGAGCTATGCATATCCATTGAATGAAAAACCAGGTGATGAAACCAAAAATATTCAATTCGAAATTGGTCGTACTTTCTAAGTGCGGCTAAGTCTTTATATTAACTAGGAAACATATAACATGAAAAAAATATTATTAGCGTTGACTACAGGCTTGGCATTCACAGCAGTTCAAGCAGCAGATTATGGTATTGTTGATGTTGAAAAAGTGGTGCAAGGTAGCACTTACTTGAAACAACAGCAAAATACATTGCAACAATCTATTAAGTCACAAACAACTCAAATTGAACAGCTTCAAAAAGATTTAGCAGCGCTTCAACAAAAAGCGCAAACAGCTAAATTGACAGATGCTGAAAAGAAGAAAATGTCGACTGATTTCGAAGCGAAAGCGACTCAGTTGAATTCTTTACAGCAACAGGTTCAATCTAAAGTGCAAACCACAATGCAAGCAACGAACACAACATTTGAAACACGTGTGAAAACAGCTGCTGAACAAGTGCGCAAAGAAAATAAACTAGATGTGGTTTTAAATAAAAATTCAGTACTCGCTTCTGATGTTAGTGCTGATTTAACTGATAAAATTATTCAAAAGGTTAATGCAATTAAATAATATATGAAACATCAATTTTATCGCTTAGAAAGCCTTGCACAGAAAGTACAAGCGAAATATTCAGGGCAAGCCGATCTGCAATTAATGGGGTTGGCGAGTCTTGAGCATGCGAGTGAAAATCAACTTGCTTTTGTGAATGGCGAAAAGTATATCAATCAAGCGAAAGTGTCTAAAGCGGGTGCACTCATTGTCACACAAGCTTATAAAGACTTGCTTGAGGGATATCATTCAAACTTTTTAGTTGTGGATAGCCCATATTTGGCTTTTGCGATTTTAACCCATGTTTTTGAGCGTAAGCATTTAGAACGTGGTATTGAAAGTACAGCACAAATCCATCCTTCAGCAATTGTTTCAGAAACGGCATACGTTGGTCATTATGTCGTGATTGGTGAAAACTGTGTTGTGGGTGATGATTCTGTCATTCACTCGCATGTTAAAATTGATGATTTTGTTGAAGTTGGAAAAAATTGCTTTATTGACTCTCATGTTACGTTAACAGGCGAGTGTAAAGTAGGCGATCGAGTTCGTATTCATGCAAATACTGTTGTTGGGAGTGAAGGTTTTGGCTTTGCACCATATCAGGGAAAATGGCATAGAATTGTACAATTAGGTTCAGTACGTATTGGTAATGATGTGCGTCTTGGTTCAAATTGTAGTATCGATCGTGGTGCTTTAGACGACACGATTATAGAAGATGGTGTGGTAATTGATAACCTTGTGCAAATTGCGCATAACGTTAAAATTGGATCTAACACAGCAATTGCTGCAAAGTCAGCGATTGCTGGTAGTTCAATAATTGGCAAAAACTGTGTACTTGCAGGTGCTGTTGGTGTGGTTGGGCATATTCAAATCGTTGATAATGTAACGATTACGGCAATGTCAATGGTCACAAAAAGTATTTTAGAAGAAGGAACATATTCTTCTGGAACAGTAGTAATGCCAAATTCTCAATGGAAACGTGCAGCTGTAAGGTTGAAACAATTAGCAGATGTGCCATTGACCCAATTGGTCAAAAAAATTGATGATATGCAATCAAAAATTGAATCCCTTGAATCAACACTAAAATTGCGTAAATAATTATGATGACAGAGTCTACAGTTACAACGTTCACGAAACCAACGCTACCCATGAATATTAATGTAATTCGTGAGTATTTGCCGCATCGCTATCCTTTTTTACTCGTTGATCGTGTGACTGAGGTAACTGAAAATGCGATTGTTGGTTATAAAAATGTCACGATTAATGAAGAATTTTTTCAAGGACATTTTCCTGAATATCCAATTATGCCGGGTGTGTTAATTATTGAGGCTTTGGCGCAAGTTTCAGGCGTGCTTGGTTTTATTATGAATGATGAAAAGCCAACATCGGGTTCATTGTTCCTTTTTGCTGGCGCAGAAAAAGTTCGATTTAGAAAACAAGTCGTTGCTGGTGATCAACTTGTATTAAAATCTGAATTAGTAATGCAAAAACGTGGCATTTACAAGTATCATTGTACTGCTTCAGTTGATGGTATTGTTGCCGCAGCTGCAGAAATTATGATTTCACACCAAAGAACAGGGCAGGCATGAGTAATAACGAACTTATTCACCCAACGGCTATTATTGATTCATCAGCTGAAATTGCATCTGATGTACAGATCGGTCCATATTGTATTATTGGCCCTAAAGTAACCATTGGCTCAGGCACAAAGTTACACTCACACGTTGTTGTTGGTGGATATACTCGCATTGGTAAAAATAATGAAATTTTTCAATTTGCGAGCGTTGGTGAAGTTTGTCAGGATTTGAAATACGCTGGCGAAGAAACATGGCTTGAAATTGGTGACCATAACTCGATTCGCGAACACTGTAGTTTGCATCGAGGAACTGTGCAAGATAATAGCCTTACAAAAGTAGGTAGCCATAATTTACTTATGGTAAATACACATATTGCACATGACTGTATTGTGGGCGATCACAATATTTTTGCAAATAATGTGGGTGTTGCAGGGCATGTGCATGTAGGCGATTTTGTTGTTATTGGTGGTAACTCAGGTATTCATCAATTTTGTAAAATTGACTCTTATAGCATGATTGGTGGTGCATCTTTAATTTTAAAAGATGTTCCTGCTTATGTCATGGTGTCTGGTAATCCAGCGCATGCATCTGCAATGAATGTTGAGGGTATGCGACGTAAAGGCTGGTCGAAGGAAGTGATCCAAGGTCTTCGAGAAGCATTTAAACTTATTTATAAGGCTGGTTTAACAACAACCGAAGCGCTTGATAAAATTCGTAAAGAAATTTTGCCAGAAGTGCCAGAAGTTCAACGTTTAATTGACTCTGTTGAAGAATCTAAACGAGGTATCGTTCGTTAAGATTCTTTGTTTTAAGTCTAGAAAAAAGACACCTAAAGGTGTCTTTTTTTTATTTCTTCAAAAAGCCAGCTTCTTCAGATTTTGGATAATTTGTTAAGATTTGATTTTTATATTTATTGGCTAGAGCTGCATTCTTATCGACATTCAATGAAATACTATGGAGTCTATAGAGTGCGCTAGATGCTTTTGAAGAGTTTGGATACTTGTTGGCAACGATTTCAAAATTCTTTTTTGCATCTAAATAATTTGTAGGATCTGTCCCTAAATTAAACTCTGCTAACCAAAAATAGGCATTACTGATGTAAGCACTATTGGGATGGTTCTTAATAAATGCCTGCATCGGGGCAATGGCTTTTTTTGCTCCGCCTTGTTTATATGCTTCTAAAGCAACGGTATACGCTACTTTATCTGCTTCATCTTTATTCTTGCTTGGGTTGACTTGTGCAGATGGTGTACTTTGAGCTTTTACTGCTGTGGTGGTCGTATTTACAGCGGATTTTGTGTTTGTGCTGGGAGAAGTATCTTGTTGGTTATCCTCCTCTGGCTTAGCAACAGAATCTGGATCTACCTTTTCTTGTAGTAATTCTAAGCGTTGATCTAAATCTGTGTAGCGGTTTTGCAAATCGTGTTTAAGTTGAGCAATTTCATTGTCTTGCTCTTCCATTTTGCCTCTTAAACTACGAATATCATTTTCCAAACGTTCTGCTTTTTGCATTAATTGCCAGTTTAGATTGGTTGGTGTTGTCGTTACGCTATCATCTGCTGAATTTGAGGTGTTAATTGCAGTTGGTGTTGCTGCTACATAATTGCCTGCATCTTGGCTTAACCCTCTAGATTCAATTGGAATAGCGTATAGGGGAGCCGAGCAGAGCAAGGTAATTGTAAATAAAGTATGCTTTTTTAGCATAAGATAATTTCCATTTTAGATTAGTGTATAGGTCAAAACGTTATGACCAAAAATTATTTTGATCTTGATATTTAAAACGTCTAGACACTGAATTGCAATACGCTTTTACAATGTTGCCTTATTTTAAGCTAATAGATTGTAGCGAAGAAAATAGAAGATAAAATGTATATTTGATAGTTTTGTTTTTTTAATAATCAATTGGATGAATCATTACTGAAAATTAACTTTGTATGCTTGCAAGTTCATTAAAAATCTCTATACTCTGTCCTTGCAATGGTAGCCCTGCCGGTTACTTCGCAATTGTTCTCTGTGAACCCCGCCAGGACCGGAAGGTAGCAACGGTAACAGAATAGCGATGTGCCGAAGTCTTGCTGGTAGGGTTGCCACCAGTTTTAAAATAATAATATTCTATTGATCTTCTTTTTTAATTCCTACTTTAAGCTTTATTCAAAATCATTCGGTTTTCTTGTAATTGCTTTAATAATTGCATCCATTTCAAAACCTCGATACATCAAAAAGCGAATTTGCTTTGCTTTGATTTTTGGCTCTTTACTCACTTCTGTACCATATTTTTTGACTTTAAGTTCGTACGCTTGTTGCACCCAGTCTGTTTCTTTTAATTCTTCTGCAATTAATGCGCTATCAATTTTTTTATTTTTCAGTTTCATTTTAATTTGATTCGGGCCTTTGCCTTTACGCTTTTGACTTGAAAGCATAATTTCAGCGACACGTTGATCACTTTGATAATTTTCTTTTGAAAGCTCATCTACAAGTTCAAGAACCTCATTTCTTTGATCTGCGTATAAGGCGAGTTTTTCGATGAGTTCTGCTTTGGAGTATTCTTTACGTGTAAGTACGGCAAATGCGTAAGAACGCAAACGAGAGCCTGTTAGACCTGGTTTTTTATCTTCTTTGTGGTTATTTTCAAATAAACTTTCTTCGGGGTCAAACGCGAGTACAGAAGCATTGGTTGTGGGGGATGAAGGGGATTGATCTTCATCATCACCAAATTGCTTTTTTAAGCTTTCATAATCGAGCAGTTTATTAAACTTTGCGTCTGACATGATTCTCTCGGTTTAAATAACAAGAATATAGTAACAAAACGCCCCGTAGGGCGCTCTGTACTGATGCTTAAAGATTATTCATCTAACGTGCTATTTATTTAAAAAGCCTTATGCATCTAAAAGATCAGGTTCTTGCTCATCGGTATCTTCTTCAACCACTGTGCCGGTTGTAAGAAGTTGCTCGCGAAGTAGCTTTTCGATATTAATCGCTAATTCTTTATGCTCTTCTAAATGGCGGATGGTATTGTTTTTACCTTGACCAATTTTGTTACCTTCATATGAGTACCAAGCACCCGCTTTTTGCACAATTTCTTGTTGAACAGCAAGGTCAATTAACTCACCAAGATGGTTAACGCCTTTGCCGTAAAGAATTTGGAAGAATGCTTCACGGAATGGAGGAGCCATTTTGTTTTTTACAACTTTAACTTTGGTTTCAGAACCAATAATTTCATCGCCTTCTTTCACTTGACCGACACGACGGATATCAAGACGAACAGATGCATAGAATTTTAGAGCGTTACCGCCTGTTGTTGTTTCTGGGCTACCAAACATTACGCCAATTTTCATACGAATTTGGTTAATGAAAACAACCATACAGTTAGAGCGTTTTGCATTACCTGTAATTTTACGTAGTGCTTGGCTCATTAAACGTGCTTGAAGACCCATGTGCGAGTCGCCCATTTCACCTTCAATTTCAGCGCGTGGCGTAAGTGCTGCAACAGAATCGACAACGATCATGTCAATTGCACCAGAGCGTACAAGCATGTCGGCAATTTCAAGAGCTTGCTCACCGTTATCGGGTTGAGATACAAGTAAGTTGTCGATATCTACGCCAATTTTACGTGCATATTGTGGATCGAGCGCATGTTCAGCATCGATGAAAGCACAAGTACCACCCGCTTTTTGACATTCAGCAATTGCTTGTAATGTCATGGTTGTTTTACCTGATGATTCTGGACCGTAAATTTCAACGATACGACCTTTTGGTAAACCACCAATGCCGAGTGCAACATCAAGCGTTAATGAACCTGTTGAAATTGCTTCAACTGCTTGTACTGTGTTATCACCTAGACGCATTACTGTGTTTTTACCAAACTGTTTTTCAATTTGGCTTAGTGCAGCATTTAGCGCTTTACCTTTATTATCATCCATCTTATAGCCTCAATACGATGTCACTAAATTAATAATCAAGTGGATGTATTTCATTTAAACGTTTTCCACATGACTATAGTGACAGAAATTTTCCATATGTTCTATTGAAATCATATTGTGTACGACACAATATGACGCGTGTATCAATCATCATTATAAGACCAAGATTGGTCAAATTGTTGATCATTTTCTTGTTTAAACTTGCTGATATCTCTACGATCTTTTTTACTTGGGCGATGATCGGGTCGGGCTAAATTATGCATCTTTCTTTGGGTATTAATCAATTCTCGACGGGCAATACTCACTTCGGTTTCTTCGTAGAGTAATTGTGCAACAGGCGCAGGACCGCGAACATCAGACAGTGCTTTAATGATGACAGATTTTTTTTCTATGCCTTGTTGAATGGTGAGTTCCATGCCAACACGAACTTCTCTTGAGACTTTTACGCGTTCGCCATTTTGATGAACTTTACCGCCTTCAATGGCATGTTTTGAAATAGAGCGTGTTTTAAAGAAACGAGCAGCCCAAAGCCATTTATCAATACGCATGCCAACAGCGTCTGGCGCAAGATTCGATTTACGCATATTTTTCACGTTCCTCAGCTTGTTCTAAATATTGAATTAAATCGGTTAGGTTATTCAGCATTGGATATGTAAATTCCTTACGTGGTGCATTATCGGAAGAAGGTTGCTGAATGCTGAATAAGTTTTGAATTCCGAATTTTTTTGCACCATTGAGTACTTTTTCGGTGTCATCAATAAAATAGCAATGATTTGGGTCAAAAGGATGCTGATTTGCGAGTATTTGCCAAAATTCGATAAATTCTTTGGCGTGGCCAATGGTTTCAGAACTCACAATGACATCAAAATAATGTGCAAGATTTGTTTTTTCTAATTTAAATTTTAAGCCTGCTGCATCGGCATTTGTTGCTAACCAAATAGGATAATCATTTTCTTTTAAGTAGGTGAGTAGTTCTAAGCAACCTTCACGTTTTTTAACTTTATCTTTGTATTCAATTTGCATAGCTAAAACATCAACGCCAACTTTTGCTGTCCAAAAGCGTGAAGAGTACCAATTTAGCGTATGATTATGTTCTTGGTAAAATTGATAAAGTGTATTTTTACTTTGTTCGAGTGTGCATAGATGTGTTTCTGCATAACGAATAGGTAAAAGATAATTCCAAATAAAATCATCATAAGCAAGGTCGAGTAATGTCCCGTCCATGTCGAAAATGATTGTTGGTTTTTTAGATTGATTTGACATATTTAAAGGTAATCTATGTTTAAGCCTACAACAGCACCGCAAGACAGTTTGACTTTGCAGCTTGTGCCCATTTTGACACAAGCATGTGAAATTTTGCGAGAAGAATATCAACAATATTGTGCAGGTGGAACTTTTGATATTGAAAAGAAATTGGATAATTCACCTGTTACTCAAGCAGATTATCGGGTAAATACATTCTTAACTTCGGCATTGACAAAAATTTCAGATTTGCCATTACTTTCAGAGGAAGGTGATCATTTAACACGACAAAACTGGCAAAAGTTTTGGATGCTTGACCCTTTAGATGGTACGAAAGAGTTTTTACATAAGCGACCTGAATTCACCATTAATTTAAGTGTGATTGATGGTGAGAATACAAGTTTTGCTATTTTGGCAATTCCTTGTGAATACACCTTATATATAGCTCCTGAAACAGGCTTACCATTGAAATATGATGTTATAAATCAACAATGGTTTATTTATGCACACAGTGAGCAAGAGGAAGTTGTGAAAATTGGTTTAAGCCAAAGCAGTCAAAATAAGCCCCAATATTCTGAATACTTAGAAGCTATTGCACAATTATCATCATATTCAGTGTTTAAGGCAGGAAGTGCATACAAATTTTGTATGATGCTTGAAGATAAGGTGGATATCTATCCACGCTTTCATCCTACATGTGAGTGGGATACAAGCGCAGGTCAATGTTTACTTGAGCGGATTGGTGGTGGCTTGGTCGATTTTAAGGCGCGTACATTTCTGTATAACCAAAGAGAGACTTTTTTGAATGGTGGATTTATTGCATATCGAAATAAGCATATGAAGAATTTGGCATTTCAGGCACTAGAACTTATGGCTAGTAAGCATTGAGCAAATAATGCTTCATGCTATAGTGGAACAAATCTTTTCAATATTTTTATTATGGCATTAGATCTTCTTCCTGCAAGCATGTTAAAGGCTATCGATTTATTGCCCGATACAAAAATACCTGTCACATTATTTACACGTCATTCAATTCGGGAAGAAGTTGCAGGTAAGGGCTTAGCAGGATATGACTTGCAATTGACCAATCAAGGGCGAGATTTAGCAGAAGCTTGGGGTGGATACTTAATTTCTAATACAGATCGTTCCATTCAGCATTGTATTTCAAGTCCAATTCAACGTTGTATTGATACAGCTGCTTTAATGATTCAAGGCGCAGATGATATTGGTCAGGCATCACATACGCATCATATTGAAATTATTGAACAAGGTTTACTTGTAGAGCCGGGTAGCTTTGTACTGGATATTAAGCAAGCAGGTCCATATTTCAAAAAACAAGGTGCATTAGGTTTTATTAATAGCTTTGTGAACAATGCGCTTCCGGGGATGAAAAAGCCAATTAATGGTGCTGTAGATGTACTTGAGCTTATTTATAATACTCATCCTACACAAAATGGATTAAGTTTGGCTGTGAGCCATGACACCATTTTAGCGGCTATTTTGGCGGTTATATCAGGTCGATCGGTTATTACCAAAGAAGATTGGCCAAAAATGATGGAAGGCTTGTTTGTTTGGTTTGAGGGTGATGTATTTTTAGAATCTAAATTAAAATGGATTTGGCGTGGTGAATTGCATCAGTTGGATATTCGTGATTTTCAAAAATAAAAAATGAATCGAATTGAGTTTAAAAGACCAGTTAATTTTTAACTGGTCTTTTTATTTTAAATATTAGATTTTAATCATTTTTCAAATTTTAATAGGTTAATGGTAAAACCATCATCATTCAAAGGCCAAACATAGGTATTTACAGGAATACTTTGTTGATGGATGCGGTTGTATTTATCCGCAGCGATTAAGGTCGCAATATCATGATCTGGAATGGTATAGGCGCTTACAACATCTTTAGGGTATTGTGTGCGAGTATAGAACTCTTCTTCAGTCTCGCCTTCATGCAGGGCGAATATTCTTTCAATAGCGGGTAAGTAAACGCCATAGCCAAGCCAAGAGTCGACGCCTTGTGATGCTTGAATTTCAGCCGTACCTCTCATGTTGGAAATAACTTTGCCAACAATGTCGGTTTCACCTTTGGAATTGAAATATTCAATGTACTGATTTTCTGTTTCTTGGAATTTGTCGAGTGTTGGTAGAAATTTATTAATCATTGTGTTGTCCCAATTTAAGAAATTTTGCTTATATGGTATTTAACGACTAAAAAATAATACCATATTTTTTTTATGGGATTTGTTTAATCATGAGAAATATTTTTATATTGATTTTTGTTATAGATTAGATGTATTTATAAAACCGTAGGCAATAAAAAAAGCCCGAATAGGGCTCTTTTTATTGCAACAAATTAGTTAGCTAATGCTTTAATTTGTGCGTTCAAACGGCTCTTATGACGAGCAGCTTTGTTTTTATGGATGATACCTTTGTCAGCCATACGGTCGATCACAGGTACAGCAGTTTTGTACGCTTCTGATGCAACAGTATAGTCGCCAGCAGCAATAGCAGCTACTGTACGTTTGAGGTAAGTACGAACCATAGAACGCAAGCTTGCGTTGTGTTTACGTGCTTTAACGTTTTGACGAGCACGTTTTTTAGCTTGAGCAGAGTTTGCCACTCGTGCACTCCTTGAATTAGATTGGTCTGGGCGGGCTGAAATTGCATCTGAAAACCATCTCCAGAAGAATGATCACCAGCCCGTAAACAAGTGGCATATTTTGATTAAATTATGCAGTTAAGTCAAGTCTTGACTTGCTTTGACTCTATCTAAGATGCAGAAAAAACTGTAAGAAAGCGTTAGATTAATGAATATGAAGGGAGTTTGTTTTAAAAATGATCAATTCAATAAAAAGTGTAATAGTCATAGGTGCAACAGGTTTGGTGGGTAAGCATTTGTTGAATATGCTCAATGCATCGGAAAATTGTCACAAAATTACAGCAATTGTACGAAGTGAAAATTTAGAATTAAAAAATTTAAAAAAAGTGCATCAAATTGTGCTGAGTGACTTTTTTTCACTCGATCAGACACATCTTGATGAATATACACATGCATTTAGTTGTTTGGGAACGACCATTAAAAAAGCAGGATCAAAGGAAAATTTCTACAAAATTGATTATGAAATAAACTTTCACTTTGCAAAATTATTTCAAAATACAGAAACACACTATTTATTGATTAGTGCTTTGGGTGCGAATCCAAAATCTAAAATTTTTATAACCAAGTAAAAGGGCAATTAGAATTAGACATTCAAAAATTACAACTATCCAAAATATCGATCATTCAACCATCATTGTTATTGGGTGAGCGACATGAACAACGAGTTTTGGAAGATTTTACCCAAAAGTTATATTTAAAGTTTTCGCATTTAGTGCCCGATTCTTTTAAATATAAGCCTGTGACAGCGGAGCAAGTGGCTCATACTATGGTCGAGGCTGCCTGCAATCAAACTGAAAAAGTTAAAATTTATGATAATTTAGCTCTACATAAAACAAAATAGAGGGATTTTGCTGTGTCAAATGTAGCATTCGTAACTTGTGATTTATTAGATGATCATCCAGATTTAGATATTCAAGTGTTGATTCCATCTTTAGATGGTAAGTTTTTTAAAAGTTATGGCGCGCGTAAAAGTTTTAGCGGGCAAGTGGTTACTGTGAAATGCTTTGAAGATAATTCACGTGTAAAAGAGCTTTTAGCAACAGATGGAACAGGTAAAGTTTTGGTGGTGGATGGTGGTGCTTCAATGCGCTGTGCCTTAATGGGAGATATGATCGCTGAATCTGCGGTAAATAATCACTGGAATGGTGTGATTATTTATGGATGCATTCGAGATGTCGACGCGATTGCTGAACTGGATTTGGGGGTGCATGCTTTAGCTGCTATTCCTCAAAAGAGTAATCGTAAAGGCGTAGGTGAAACTGATATTGAAATTTCCTTTGGAAATGTTCAGTTTAATTCAGGTCATTATGTTTATGCAGACAATAACGGCATTATTGTTTCAAAAGAAAAATTAGTCGATTTGTAGTTTAAATATAAAGATAAAACATATAAGGATGGACTCGGATAGTTCATCTTTTTTTATATGTCATATAGATTCGCTTAAAAACAATTTGAGGAATAAAATACACAGCAAAATGCTGTATGAAGTTTGAATTGAAATGTTAAATAAAATTGTCGATTTCTTCAAAAGTGATAAAGAAACACCTGAACAAGTCTATTTAAAAGAAAATCACATTGAATATGATGTTGAGCGAGGTTTTATCATCAATGGTGTCATCGTTAATGAATGGTCGGAACGCTTGGAATATTTGTCGAATCGCAGACTGAAAAAATTTGATGACTTAAAAGCACTTTATGATGCGGGTATGATCATTAATGAAAAAATTGATTTAGAAATCTCAACGCAAAGATTTGTTGCGCGTTTAGAAAATACAAAAGAAAACTTAACTGAGTTTAAGCAGGTAGTGAAACTTTTGAATGATTATTATCGAAATTTTATTCGAGATAAAAAGTAAAAATTAAATTCTCTAGCTTGAAATGACAAGGATGTTATCTCAGCTTTGTTTATTTTCTATTATAAAAAGTAATCAATTCATAAAAATCATCGTGCTAATATATGAACCACGTTGTTTCCACTTTAAAAGCTAGATTAAATGTTCCAACAAGAAATATCTCAATTGAATTTGCAACGCCTTAAATCGGGCGAAAAACGCTGGATTGGTAATTTACAAGGTTCTGCGACAGCTTTGCTTTTTAAAGAAATCAGCAAGCAAAATAAGCAGCTATTTATTCTTGTCGCACGTAATAATCAGCATTTGGGGCAGCTTGAAAGCGAACTCGAGTTTTATGGTATAAAGCCGACTATTTTTCCCGATTGGGAAATTTTGCCATATGACCGATTATCTCCCCATCAAGATATCGTTTCAGAGCGTTTGTCTATTTTGTCTAATATGCCTCAGCAGGGTATTTTACTTATTTCAGCAACGACTTTAGCACAACGTGTCGCACCAACAACTTGGGTTTTAGGTGAGCATTTTGATATTGAAGTCGGGCAGAAATTTGACTTAGAAAAACAAAAAATCAGACTTATTCAAGCAGGATATCACCTTGTAGATACAGTCTATGATCATGGGGAATTCGCTGTTCGTGGCAGTATTATGGATATTTATGCGTCGGGGCAAAATGCGCCTATTCGTATAGATTTATTTGATGATGAAATTGAAAGCTTAAAGTTTTTTGATCCTGAAACACAGCGCACAACTGAAGCTTTAAAAGAATTTATTGTGTTGCCTGCAAAAGAGTTTCCTTTAAAAGAAGGTCGAGCAATATTTAGAGATCGTTATGCGGAAGTATTTCCATCTGCAAATCCTAAACGAAATCCTATTTATCAAGATGCTTTAGAAGGAATTGCATCACCAGGTTTGGAATATTATTTCCCATTGTTCTTTGAAGCAAAAGACATGGAAAGCCAAAGCACGCTAATATCTTACTTACCAAAGAATGGCATTGTCATTACAGATAAGCATTTAGATGATGAATTAACAAACTATTGGAAAGATATTGTTCGTCGCTATGAAGATCGTCGACACAATGTAGATCAGCCAATTTTGCCACCTGAACATTTGTTCTTACAACCGAATCAGGTGTTAGAACAAATCAATAGTTTTGGTCGAATTATTGCATCGTCTGAAGTTTTTGATGAAAAAGTGGGTGTTACCAATTTAAATACTGAAACTCCGCCTCGTTTAGCTGTAGATCCAAAACAAGAAAAACCATTTTTTGCCGTTAAAAAATATGTCGATGATGTGACTTATCCTGTCTTAATTGTGGCGGAAAGTGCAGGTCGACGTGAAACACTTAAAGATGCATTAAGAGCATCTTTGGGTGATATTCCGAATGTCGATACTTTTGATCAATTTCAAACATCTTTACATGCTATTGCAATTACAAGCGCACCTTTAGATCGTGGCTTGGTAATTTCAGGAAAGCTCAGTGTTATTTCTGAAAATCAATTGTATGAGCATCGTGTTGTTCAGCGTCGTCGTAAACGTCAACAGGAAGTCTCTGAAGAGTTTTTGGTTCGTAGCTTAACTGAACTGAGTATTGGTGCACCTGTGGTTCATATCGATTATGGCGTAGGGCGTTATGCAGGTTTAATTACCTTAAGTATTGATGATCAAGACCATGAGTTTTTACAGCTTGATTATGCCGATGCTGCCAAAGTGTATGTGCCTGTGACTAATTTGCATTTAATTAGCCGTTATAGTGGTGGTGACCCAGATTTAGCACCATTACATAAGCTAGGCACAGATGCATGGTCGAAAGCAAAACGTAAAGCCTTAGAACAAATTCATGATGTTGCAGCGGAACTTTTACATATTCAAGCACGTCGCCAAGCCAAGCCTGGTTTTGGTTTTGAACGTGATGAAAAACTTTATATGCAATTTGCTTCGGGCTTTGCTTATGAAGAAACATTAGATCAAGCAAATGCCATTGAAGCAACGCTTTACGATATGCAACTTGCAAAACCTATGGATCGTTTAGTCTGTGGTGATGTTGGATTTGGTAAAACAGAAGTGGCAATGCGTGCAGCATTTGTTGCCGTACAAAATAACAAACAAGTTGCGGTACTTGTTCCTACAACTTTACTTGCTCAGCAACATTATGAATCTTTTAAAGATCGCTTTGCAGATTGGCCTGTGCGTATTGAAGTGCTTTCACGCTTTGGTTCTACCAAAACACATAACAAAACCATTGAAGATTTAGCCGATGGTAAAGTTGATATTGTGATTGGTACGCACAAAATTCTTCAAGAAAACATTCAATTTAAAAACTTAGGTTTAATGATTGTCGATGAAGAGCATCGTTTTGGTGTGCGTGATAAAGAACGCATTAAAGCCATGCGTGCCGATGTCGATATGCTAACTCTAACCGCAACGCCAATTCCACGAACTTTGAATATGGCATTTAGTGGAATGCGTGATTTATCTATTATTGCGACACCACCTGCACGTCGTTTAGCGGTAAAAACCTTTGTACAAGAACACACGAATGATGCAGTTAAAGAAGCGATATTACGTGAGCTACTTCGTGGTGGTCAGGTTTATCTTTTACACAATGAAGTAGATACCATTGAACGTGCTGCTGAAAGTATTCGTAATTTAGTGCCTGAAGCCCGAGTTGCTGTAGCACATGGTCAAATGCGCGAGCGTGAACTAGAACAAGTTATGCAGCAGTTTTATCATAAAGAATATAACGTCTTGGTTTGCTCAACCATTATTGAAACAGGGATTGATGTTCCAAGTGCCAATACCATCTTAATTGAACGTGCAGATAAACTTGGTTTAGCGCAATTACATCAATTACGTGGTCGTGTAGGGCGTTCGCATCATCAGGCTTATGCCTATTTACTTGTGCCATCTATCAAGGGCTTAAAAGGCGATGCTGAGAAGCGTTTAGATGCTATTCAGCGTGCTTCTACCTTGGGTGCAGGTTTTATGCTTGCAACGGAAGATTTGGAAATTCGTGGTGCAGGTGAATTACTTGGTGAACAACAAAGTGGTTCTATGCAAGCGATTGGCTATAGTTTGTATATGGAAATGCTTGAAAAGGCGACTAAAGCGATTCAAAAAGGCAAAACACCAAACTTTGATGCACCGTTATCACTAACCGCCGAGATTAATTTACATATGCCAGCACTTATTCCAGATGATTATTTGGGTGATGTGCATCAACGCCTATTGTTCTATAAGCGTATTAGTAATACCGATACTCAAGAAAAGCTCGATAATATTCGTATGGAATTGATAGACCGTTTTGGTATTCCACCACAATCGGTTAAACAATTATTTGCAGTACATCAAATACGTTTAAAAGCAGAAATACTTGGAATGACGAAGGTTGATATAAGTGCAAATGGTGGATATGTTGAGTTTTCACCAGATACACCAGTTCAGGCGATGAGTATTATTCAAATGATGCAGAAACAGCCCACTTATTATCGAATGGATGGTGGGCAGCGTTTGAGAGTTATGGTGATGCTAGAGGATTATACGAAGCGTTTGCAGTTTATTAATGATTTGTTGAATCACTTAATTAAGGAACTCAAACCATCTTAAATGGATGGTTTGGAATAGGTCGTTGGTCATATTTTTTTAATATATTTCAGTAGATGCTTGTATTTTTCTAGAGAAAATATTACATATAAATGTATGACCAAGTTCAAAACAAATGATCAGTTATTTGTAATGAAACACGTTATATAGAATATTCACGTCCTTTGGGATGTGGTAGTATTAGCCATCATTCTAATTTGCATCATGAATAAAGATATGTTTAGTTTGCATCCACAACTTGCTCAAGACACTTTTTTTGTCGGCGACTTTCCGTTATCAACATGTCGTTTAATGAATGATATGCAATTTCCTTGGCTCATTTTGATTCCACGTGTGCCAGGAATTACTGAACTATATGAACTTAGTCAGGCGGACCAAGAACAATTTTTACGTGAATCTAGCTGGTTATCTAGTCAATTATCTCGCGTATTTCGTGCAGACAAAATGAATGTTGCAGCACTTGGGAATATGGTTCCTCAGTTGCATTTTCATCATGTTGTACGTTATCAAAATGATGTTGCTTGGCCTAAACCAGTTTGGGGAACACAAGCAGTTCCATATAGCAATGAAGTACTTGCGCATATGCGTCAGACTTTAATGCTTGCTCTACGTGGTCAAGGTGAAATGCCTTTTGACTGGAGAATGGACTGATCGATTCTATTAAGCCACGGGTAGTTTTCGTGGCTTTAATCCTTGGGGAGAAAGGATTTGTCATTAGACAGTTGGATGGACAGAGAGCCAAAGCAGTTTGAATATCTACATAGGATTGTAGGATATAGCAGCCTTGCGCTTATTTTGGTTGTTTATCACTTTACATATCCAGAAACTTCGTTCCAAATATATATTCCTGTTTTTCTTGTTCTTTTACTTATTTTTACACCAAAGTTAAGTCGTTGGCTTGATTATAAATATAATAATTCACGCATTAAGCGTAATGTATTTTTTATTATAGATATTGCAATTGTTGCAGTCATACTTTCTGCAATTCATTTGAATTTGGTGCTGACGTTTTTAGTTTTAATTGCACTTTTATATACTGTTATAAACGTTAAAGTTCCCTTTATTCTGATTGCGATATCAGGTCTTTTTGGTATTGTTGTTTTTTATTTTTCCAATATATTTTTATTTGGTTTTGGTCCTTATTTTGAACAAACGAGTAGTGAATTAACCATTCTTGCATTTTTATGCGTGATTGGTTTCTTTGGTATGGGCTCTATTTATCAAATTCGCCGTGTAAAAATGGCAACAGCAAAACAAGAATATTACTATTCACAGATGCATCGTTATATGGAATTTGCAAATCAGCTAAGTCGCTATGCGCCTTTACAGTTGTGGCAATCGATTATGAAAGGTGAGTCTGAAGCAAAAATTGAATACAAACGTAAGAAAATGACAATTTTCTTTTCAGATATTCAAGGCTTTACTGAATTATCTGAAACACTTATTCCAGATGATTTAGCATTTGTCTTAAATGACTATTTAAGTCATATGACTGAAATTGCAAAGCACTATGAGGCAACAGTCGATAAGTTTATGGGTGATGCCATTCTTATCTTCTTTGGCGATCCAAACTCTCAAGGTGCAGAGCAGGATGCTAAAATATGTGTGGAAATGGCTATTGCCATGCGTCAGCAAATGAAACTATTGCGCGAACGATGGATTAAGATGGGATATCCAGCCTTACATATTCGGATGGGTATTAGTACGGGATATTGCCACGTCGGGAACTATGGTGCGGCATATCGTATGGCTTATACTATTGTTGGACGTGATGCTAACTTAGCTGCTCGTTTGCAAAGTGCTGCTGAGGTCGATGAAATTTTAGTATCTGAAGGTACGTATAATTTAGTCAAAAGTAGTTTTTTATGTGCACCAAGAGCGCCAATTTCTTTGAAAGGTATTCAAGAGCCTGTGCAAACTTGGCAGGTGATGGAAAAGTACAAGTCAGATCTAGCCGAATATCAGCAATGGTTTGATTACGAATATAAAGGCTTCCATCTGCTATTAAATTTTGATGAAGTACAAAATTTTGAATATTCAAAGCTTATTCAAGTTTTAGAAAAAATGATTAAGCGTATTCAAACTCAACAAGAGCTTACCAATTCTCAAGGGATTGTGAAGCTTCGTTTAGCTGATGAAGTGATTGTTGAAGAAGATAGAGTTTAATATTTTATTGATGATATTTAAAATTTAAGTTGAGATATAAAAAAACCACGCTACTGCGTGGTTTTTTTATTTTGAAAATCGATTAGTGATTTTCAGAAGCATGATTAATGGTGTACTTCGGAATTTCAACTTCTAAGTCTTCATTAACTACTTTAACTTGGCATGATAGGCGAGAGTCAGGTTGTAAACCCCAAGCGCGATCGAGCAAGTCGGCTTCTACATCATTCATTTCTTCTAAGCCATCAAAGCCTTTACGCACAACAACGTGGCAAGTTGTACATGCAGCTGACATATCACAAGCATGCTCAATCTTAATGCCGTTTTTGAGTAAGCTTTCACAAAGATTGGCATTTTCTTCAACTTCAAACTCAGCACCTTCTGGGCAAATTTGCGCATGTGGAAGAACTTTAATACGTGGCATATTTTTTACCTTAAATTAGTTTGAGTTTGACCAGTCATCAAGCTTGGTGCCTTTTAAAGCGGCATCAATGTGTTGATTCATACGAGCAGCTGCAAATGCATCACTATATATTTTAAGCTGTTCAACCGAATCTTCAATAGCTTTGATTTCTGATGTTTCAAGTTGCGTTTCTAAATGTGTTTTTGCTTTTGAAAGTAGATTAAGCTTTTCACTATCTAAAAGATGAGCATCTACTTTTAAAGCTTGTTCAAGTGCTTCAAGTTCACGTTTTGCTTCAACTTTAGTTTCTTGTAAGTGACGAAGGTTTTTATCTTCTTCAGCAAATTTGAAACCATCAACAAGCAAGCGTTCCATATCGGTATCAGATAAACCATAAGATGGCTTAATATCGATTTGAGCTTGAACACCCGAAGTTGTTTCTTTTGCAGAGACACTTAATAAGCCATCTGCATCGACTTGATAAGTGACTTCAATACGTGCTTGACCCGCAACCATAGGCGGAATACCACGTAAAACAAAACGACCTAAACTACGACAGTTTTCAACCAAATCACGTTCACCTTGAACCACATGAATCAACATTGCTGTTTGACCATCTTGGTAAGTGGTGAATTCTTGACGACGTGCAACTGGAATGGCGGTATTACGTGAAATTAAACGTTCAACCAATCCACCCATAGTTTCTAAACCAAGTGATAGCGGTGTAACATCTAAAAGTAATGAGCCGTCTTTCGAGTTACCAATCAACTGATTTGCAGTGATGGATGCACCAATCGCAACAACTTCATCAGGATTAATTGTGCAAAGTGGTTCTTGATTAAAGACCTCACGTACCACTTTTTGAACAGCGTAAGAACGAGTCGATCCGCCCACTAAAACTACATTTTGAATATCATCTAATTCAAGTTTGGCATCACGCATTACACGTTTACAAACGCTAATGGTTTTGTCTAAAGCAACTTTAATAATATCTTCAAAGGTTGGGCGATCTAAAGTTAATAATTGATCGGCAAGTTTTAATTCGACTAATTCAATATCGGTTAAAGCTTCTTTTGCTTGGCGTGCCGATACAATTGCATGTGCGTATGCAACATCATCTAAAGTTTCAATGTTTAATTGTTTTTTAGCCCATTTCACAATTAAGCGATCTAGGTCATCACCACCAAGCGCAGTATGTCCACCAGTAGCTAAAACTTCAAATACGCCTTGTGAAAAACGTAAAATTGAAACGTCAAATGTACCGCCACCTAAATCATAAATCACATAGTTTTGGTCATGTTCTAAGTTTGCTTCTTGATCTAAACCATAAGCAACCGCAGCGGCGGTAGGTTCGTTTAGAAGGCGTAAAACATTTAAGCCTGCAAGTTGAGCAGCATCACGTGTTGCTTGACGTTGAGCTTCATCAAAATAAGCAGGAACAGTGATAACCGCGCCATTAATTTCATTTTTTAAGCTTGATTCTGCACGATCTTTTAATTGCTTTAAAATTTCAGCTGAAATTTCAACAGGTGTTTTATGACCTTGTGTAGTTTCAAAAGCAGGCATTTGATTATCTTCACCCACAAGTGTGTAGGGGTGTTGAAACTTAATATCAGCTTTTGAACGACCCATAAAACGTTTTACAGATGTAATTGTGTTTTTAGGATCTGTGGTAAGAAATGGTTTTGCATCATCGCCAAATTGCGTTTTTTGATTCGCATAATGCACGATAGATGGAAGTAACACACGGCCTTGTTCATCATTGAGCACTTTGGCTTTACCTGAAAGAACCGTTGCTACCAGGGAGTGAGTTGTACCTAAATCGATACCAATCGCAATTCTGTGTTCATGCGGTGCACTTGATTGACCTGGTTCTGCAATTTGCAAGAGAGCCATTGTGTTACATCCTTTGCACGTTAAAAGTTAAAAATTTAAAAAATGATTTAAGCTTAAAAGTCATCATCTAAGTCAAAGCTATCGTCATCTAAGAAACGATCTTCAGCTTTAAGGATGTCTGCTAAAACTTTTTGAAAGAAGCGAAGTTTACGAACAGTATCTCGGGCTTCTGCCCAATCTTCATCATCATAATCAATTTTGAATTCACGAACCAAGCCATCAATCCATTGTTGAACTTCTTTTTTAAGCGATTGAAGATCATCAGCAGAATTGGCTTCATCAAGTTGTTCACGAATTTCTAGCGCAGACTGAAGAAACTCAAAATCACCAATCGATTGATCAAGGTGATAATCTTGCTTTTTTAAGCTCAGTAAGTAAGCGGCACGGCTATCTACATTTGATAAGGCTTTATATGCTTGATTAATTTCACTTGATTTGATTAATGCTTGATCTTTATCTTCGGCTTTATCTGGGTGATATTGCTGTTGAAGTTTTAAAAACTCGGCTTTGAGTGTCGCTAAATTGATATCAAGTGCAACTGGAAGATTGAACAACTCAAAATGATTCATGGGGATTGGGTCCACGATAAATTTGAAAATCAGATACATTGAATACGATTAAAACAGTGTTGAACACTGTTTTAATTCGCAGAAAAGCTTATTAAATATTAAACTGTAAACGATTCGCCACAGCCACATTCGCCTTTCTTGTTTGGGTTGTTGAATTCGAAGCCTTCATTTAAGCCATTTTTTACGTAGTCCATCTCCATACCATCAAGATAAACTAAGCTTTTCGGGTCAATGAATACATTTACACCATGCTGAACAAACATTTGGTCATGTGTGTCGATTTCATCTACAAATTCTAGTACATAAGCCAAACCTGAACAGCCAGCAGTTTTCACGCCAATGCGAATGCCTTCACCCTTACCACGATTTTTCAGGTAATTGCTGATATGAGTTGCAGCATTTTCAGTTAAATTGATCATGAAAACTCCGTGATACTTTGTTCAATACGCAAAACAATTAAGCTTTCGCTTTTTTACTACGGTAGTCTTCTACAGCAGCTTTAATTGCATCTTCAGCTAAAACAGAGCAGTGTACTTTCACTGGTGGTAAAGCAAGTTCAGTTGCAATATCAATGTTCTTAATTTCTTGAGCTTGATCTAAAGTTTTACCTTTTAACCATTCTGTAACAAGAGAACTAGACGCAATTGCAGAACCGCAACCGTAAGTTTTGAAGCGAGCTTCTTCAATTACACCATTGCTATCTACTTGGATTTGTAAGCGCATTACATCGCCACAAGCTGGCGCGCCAACCATACCAGTACCAACATTTTCAGCGTTTTTATCTAAAACACCAACATTACGAGGGTTTTCATAATGATCAATTACTTTTTCGCTATAAGCCATGACGCTTCTCCAAAACTCGGGGTCAGCCTAGTATTAAATGGGGATGAAATTAAGTTTATCAACGAGACAAGTTCACTTGAATTTGTCTCGAGAGGGATGAATTAGTGCTCAGCCCATTCAACAGTTGAGAGGTCAACACCGTCTTTGTACATATCCCAAAGAGGTGAAAGATCACGCAATTTTTGAACTGCAGTTTTAGTCACTTCAAGAACATGATCAATATCTGCTTCAGTTGTATATTTACCAAAACTGAAACGAATTGAACTGTGTGCAAGTTCGTCTGAAAGACCCAATGCACGAAGTACATAAGATGGCTCTAATGTTGCAGATGTACATGCAGAACCAGAAGAAACCGCAGCATCTTTTAAAGCCATCATTAAAGATTCGCCTTCAACAAAGTTGAAGCTAGCATTTAAATAGTTTGCAACGCTTTGAGTTGGGTGACCATTTAAGAAAACTTGTTCTAAATCTTGAATGCCATTCCAAAGTCGATCGCGGAGTACACGAATACGGGCTTGCTCTGATGCTAAGTTCTTACCAGCAAGTTCAAATGCTTCACCCATACCCACGATTTGGTGAGTTGCTAAAGTACCTGAACGCATACCACGTTCATGACCGCCACCATGAATTTGAGCTTTTAGGCGTACACGAGGACTACGACGAACAAAGAGTGCGCCAATGCCTTTAGGGCCATAAATTTTGTGAGCAGAGAAGCTCATTAAATCAATTTTCATTGTAGAAAGATCGATTTCGATTTTACCAGCAGCTTGAGCAGCATCTACGTGGAAGAAAATTTTCTTAGCACGTGTGATTTCGCCAATTGCAGCAACATCAGTCACAGTACCAATTTCGTTGTTTACCATCATGAGTGAAACAAGAATTGTATCTGGACGAATCGCAGCTTCAACCATTTCAGGTGTAATTAAACCTGTCTTTGGTTGTGGCTCGATATAGGTAATTTCAAAACCTTCTTCTTCTAATTCACGGCAAGTATCTAAAATTGCTTTGTGTTCAATTTTACTTGTAATGATGTGTTTGCCTTTAGATGCGTAGAATTGAGCTACGCCTTTAAGTGCAAGGTTATCTGATTCAGTTGCGCCAGATGTCCATACGATTTCACGTGGATCTGCTTTAATTAAGTTAGCAACTTGTTCACGTGCATATTCAATTTTTTCTTCTGCTTGCCAACCGTAAGCATGAGAACGAGAAGCCGCATTACCAAAAGTGCCATCAAAAGTTAAGCACTCCATCATGCGCTCTGCAACTTGAGGGTCAACAGGAGTTGTTGCTGCGTAATCTAGATAAATTGGACGTTTCATGTCAAATACCTGTAACCGATAGTAAGTCTGAATCAAAAGAAGCTGAATTTTGGCGAATTGCAACGGTTTGTACGTTGTCTCGAGCTACAAGATCAGCAAGTGAGATCTTTCCTAAATAATCGGCGATGTGGTGGGAGAGTTCTTGCCATAAATCATGAGTTAAGCACATTGCACCATTTTGGCAGTTGCCTTTATGGTCGCAACGAGTCGCATCAACGGTTTCATTTACAGCTTCGATGATTTCTAACACAGTGATATCTTCGGCATTGCGTGCTAAGTGATAACCACCATTGGCACCACGAACACTCGAAACTAATCCATGACGTTTTAGTTTCGCGAATAATTGCTCAAGATAGGCTACAGAAATAGATTGACGAGATGCAATTTCAGCAAGAGTGATCGTTTGTTCAGTTGGCTGCAAAGCTAAATCAACTAGAGCAGTCACTGCGTAGCGACCGCGAGTGGTTAAGCGCATGATTCGATACACATGGTTAGACTAGATATGCTGATTTTATGAATCCTGACTAAAATAGTCAAGTTTTTTATGGTTGATTAATGTGTTTGGAAAGATTGAATTTTTTAGTAATAATTATGGGAGCATATTATATACTAAAAGTGTTGTTAAAAGCACAATTATTGAAATAAATAAAAAATTCATTTGTTTATGTTTGCGTTCAATACGACGTATTCTGTTTTTATATTGTTTAACTTCAACGTGTAATGAATTGATTTTTGAACGTTGTTGATCGATTTTTTCTAAAAGTGGTGCAATACGCTTTTTAGATGTAACAATATTTTGTTCATCGGTAGGTTCTTTTAACCACTGTTTCCAATCGGAAAGAATCTTGGGCGCATTAAATAGTAAAAGTAAATCTTTAAATTCATCTTTGAGCGTTAAATCACCATCAATGCGCATTGTTTTTATGCTGCGTTTATTTCCAAGTAAAAAGATCTTACAAAGATCCATTAGTGATGTGCGTACATCTAGATCTACCGCCTGAGCAGGAGCTTTGGCATCAAATAGAATGCCGTGTTCATTAAATTGAACATAAATGTCAAAAAATGGAATGTAACTATTTATTTTAATTGAAACTTTGTTGTCTACAAACTTTTTTGCTTGTAATGCAATTACACGGTCATGCTTTAGGATTAATGTAAAAATAGTTTCTAAAACAATTAGAACTGTGTTGAGCAACAAATGTGTATCATTTTG
The DNA here is from genome assembly GCF_010646905.1 of Acinetobacter portensis. Lineage (NCBI taxonomy): Bacteria > Pseudomonadati > Pseudomonadota > Gammaproteobacteria > Moraxellales > Moraxellaceae > Acinetobacter > Acinetobacter portensis. Next base: position 2,936,455 of record NZ_JAAARQ010000002.1, on the reverse strand, counting down.
TTTTTGTTGCGATTCGCTCATGAAACTTAATCCCTTTAAAACAAGCGCGTCCTAAATTACGAATGTATGAAGGACGTTGAAAAAATACATAGAATGTTGCTTTGTAGAACAGTTTAGCAAAAGTCGCAAGCATTAGTTTTGCTATTATGGTGAAAATATGAGGATGTATATATCTGCTTAGGTATAAAACATTATGGAGAATTTTAAAGTGAAAAAAATATTAAATGCAGATAATGCGGAAGCACTTGATCAAGATTTGATGCATAAAAATAAATTAAAAACAAATAGTAATAAGAAATCTTCCTTGGATTTTAGAAAGTATACAAAGCAAATTTGGTTGGCTGGATTAGGTGCTTTTTCACGTGCAGAAGAAGAAGGAAATAAGTTGTTTGACTCATTAGTACAAGTTGGGGAGGAGCTTGAGTCTAAAACGATCGAAATGGCAGATTTGGCTGTTGAGCAAGTTTCGGTGAAAGTCAAAGATTCCGTTAGTGAAACTAAAAATCAATTGGAAAAGCGTTTAGACCAAAGTATTAGTCACTCTTTGAATAAAATTGGGTTAGTTTCGATAAAAGATCTTCACCATTTAGAGAAAATAGTATTAGAATTGAGCGGCAAAGTAGATTCTTTGTTAGAAGAAAATAAGGAAATAAAAAAACTCATTAAGGAAAAATGAAATATGTTGAATCATTTCACGATTTTTATCGGTTTTTTACAATTTATTTTGCATAAAAGGGTGGGGTAAGTATTGCTTTTACACTTAAACCATTGCTATAAAGGCATTACAGTAATTCAAATTAAACTTCTGTACTTTAAATAAACGAATTAAGAGGACTTAATCTTCATGAATAAATCAGAATTAATTGATGCGATTGCAGAAAAAGGGGGATTGTCTAAGACTGATGCAGGTAAAGCCTTAGACGCGACAATTGCTTCAATTTCAGAAGCTTTAAAGAAGGGTGATACTGTTACTCTAGTTGGTTTTGGTACTTTTGCTGTGAAAGAACGTGCAGCACGTACTGGTCGTAACCCACAAACTGGCGCTACGCTACAAATTAAAGCAAGCAAAGTACCAAGCTTCAAAGCTGGTAAAGGTTTAAAAGATTCTGTTGCTTAATCTTTTAAATTTATAAAAAGCGCGCTTCGGCGCGTTTTTTTATGAATAATGATAAATTACTGCTCGGATGCATTCTTTCATAGAGGGTTTTCGGTTAAAATCTCGCGTAAATAAAATTTGGAATACTTATGGAATCTTTTCGTAAAGTTATTAAAGGATGGTTGGGCAAAGCGTTGCTCGTTTTGTTTATGACCCCTTTAGCACTTGTAGGTATTGAAGGGTATTTTAGTGGTGGAAACTCTAAAGATTCAGTTCAATCGATAAATGGCCAAGATATTTCTGCAAAAGAATTAGAAGGGCTGACGAAATCGTTTCAACAGCAATACTTACAATATACAAATGGTGATGAGACGCTTTTAAATCAGTCTTTCATTAAAAATAAAGCTTTGGATATGCTTGTTGCGCGCACTTTATTATTACAACAAGCTGAAAAATTGGGCATTGCTTTAAGCGATACTCAAATTGAGCAAATGATTGCACAACAACCAAGTTTCCAAAAAGATGGTAAGTTTTCTGAAGAATTGTTTGCAAACTATTTAAGTTCTCAAGGCTTTCCAAATAGTCAGTCTTTTATTATGAATATTAGACAAGATCATGCTTTGAAAAACTTGACGACTTCTGTTTCTGATTTTGCTTTGGTCAGTAAAGTCGACCTTAAACAAATTGTCGATTTACAAACAGAAAAGCGTACCTTGCATTTGGCAAGTATTAAGCTTGATGACTATAAAAAGAACATCAAAGTAACACCTCAAGAAATTCAAGATTATTACAATAAGCATTCAAATACGTTCAAACAAATTGCAAGTGTAAATGCAGACTATATTCTTGTAACACCTGCATTGTTTGGTGCGAAAGAAGCTGTCATTTCTGATGCAGATTTGCAACAAGCATATCAAAAATTCATTGAAACTGAAAAAGCGAAAGTAGAACCTGTTATTAAGCATATTTTAGTGGCTACAGATGGTAAAACAGATGCTGATGCTAAAAAATTGATTGACACTGCTTATGCTGAATTGAATAAAGGTGAGTCATTTGCAACTGTTGCTCAAAAATTCTCAGATGATACAACGTCTAAGAATACAGGCGGTCAGTTAGCTGCCTACGATAAAGGTTTGTTTGGTGCTGAGTTTGATAAGGCAGTTGCAAGCTTAAAAGTAGGTGAGATTTCTAAACCATTAAAAACTCAATTTGGTTATGAAATTATTCAGACACAAACACCAAGCGTGAATGTCCCAAGTCTTGAAAGTCAAAAAGAACGTTTAACTGCTGAGCTGAAAAAAGCGAAAACAGAAAATGCTTTTGCTGATGCTGTGAATGGCTTAAATGAAATGGTGGTTGGCGCAGATTCTTTAGATGTGGTTACTCAGGAAGTAAAAGGCACTAAAGTTGAAGCGGTTAAAAACTTTTCATTAGGATCTCATCACGCAGTATTGAGTGATCCAACTGTTAAAGCGAAATTATTTAACGATGACGTTAAAAATGGCGATCGTAATGTAACAAGTAGCATTCAGCTAGCAAATGGCGATGTTGTTTGGGTTAAAGTTCGTGATTATCATGCTGCGGGTGTTCAAAGCTTAAAAGAAGCAACACCTCGTGTGAATGCTAAATTGATTGAACAAAAGGCATATTTAGCTGCTAAAGCTAAAATCCAAAAAGCATTAAATGATTTCAAAACAAAACCTGCTGCTGTGGTTGTATCTGAGAGTGGGATTAAATTTGAAAATGCAGGAACGTTTACTCGTGCTGATGGTTTGTTGAAGCGTCCAATTGAACGTGCTGCTTTTAGTGTAATGCCACCTAAAGCAGGTATGTGGTCTACAACTACAGCGGAGTTAGCAAACGAAATGGTTGTTGTTGCTGTATCTAAGGTTGAAGATCCATTGGAATCTGCATTACCAGAACAGCAAGTTCAAGAAGTGTCTAAGTTGTATCAACAGCTTCGCGCTCAGCAAGAGTTAGATGCTTATACAGCTTACTTAAAATCGAAAGCTAAAATTAAGTAATGTAGAAAATAATTTAAATGATGTAAAAAACTCGGATTTTAGAATCCGAGTTTTTTATGCAAGAAAGAAAATTAATTAAAACAATGTAATTGGAATATCTAGGAAGATACGCCATTCGTTGGTATTTGGCATGTAATTGTCACGATACGCCTCATCTGCACGATATATATAGTTTCTTGCGCGGAAGCTAACATCTTTAGCAAAACCAGATTGTACGGTGTATTTAATTTGGTTGAAAAATTCAGTTTCTTTGGCACTACTTGTAATTAGTTTTGTTCGATCTGCATTTGCGACATTAATATCCCAACCATAGACATAGGCTGATGTCCATGTTAGTCCTGGAATATTGAATGCACTAAAGTCAAAGGTATATTGAAGATTTACCGATTTTTCGCCTGCACCGGCAAAGTCAGATAAATATGAGTTCGGTAAGGCGATACTTGCGCCACCATCGCCATTATTGTTGTAGTCATAGCCTGTGTTACCAATATTTTGTTGGTAAGCCAACATCACATTATGTGGACCTGTGTTGTATGTAGCTGAAATTGACCAAATGGTGTTTGCACGATCATTTTTATCGTTTGTGGTTTCTGAATAGGTATTTCCGTCAGGATCCCATTTTGTGTGATAACCATTTAAATCGTAAGTGAGTGAGCGATCATTGCTTAAAGATTGTTTGAAGTTGGTATTTACATAATGACGTTTTAGGCGATCTTTAATATCTAAACCATAATATGAGGCATTGAGTTGCTCATTGATTTTATATTTAGCACCCCATGTAATGGCTTTATCAAGATTATTGGCATCTGATCCGACTTGACCAGAACGCACATTTTTTGTGTATTTACCTGCAGATAATTCAAGATTATTAATTTCATGACTGGTAATAGAAAGACCTTCGTAATATTCAGGTGCCAATCTACCTAAGTTGCTAGCAAATACTGGTGAATTTACAAGTTGTGTACCATAAACCAAGGTGGTATTAGATACTCGTGCTTTGATGTAACCACCACCACGAAGCCAATGATCTTTTGGTGTTACATGTCCAAACTCATCGGTTTTACCTTGATTTTCTGCAGGAATCATGTCTGGACCTGCGTTAAAATTGTTTCCAATTTTAAAGCCACCATCGGTAAGAATACCTGCACCAAAACCAATAGTTCCTTGAGTAAAGCCTGAATCTAATTTGAAGATTGCACTTTGACCTGCAGAATTTTGATCGGCTTTTCCATTTTTTTTATCTCGGGTATTTAATCCTGTACGAAAAAGAACAGAGCCATTTGCATCTTCTATAAAACCTTTTGCATCGCTTTGTTCGCTAGCATAAGTGTTTGAAACAAGTAGGGTGGGAATGAGTGTTGCAAAAAGAATTTTGGTTGATTTTTGCATTTAAAGAACCTTTTTTAATAGAGAAGACATTTGATAGATGCTTTCTAGGCAACATCCTGTTGCTTTGGAATTGATAGATCATTTTTTTTCATCGGCTTATTAGCAGATACAATATTTAATACCTGATTCGATTTTTTGAATATGTGTAGCATTAATGAGTATTTCGTATCGTTTCTTTATTTTTTATAATGTGATTGTAGCGGGGTATAAGTGTTTTTTTATGAATTAAATTGGAGTCTTATGAGTGGATTAGCAAATATATGAATATTTGTTATGATGTAAATTACTTATTCTTATCATTTAATTTTTCATTATATAAATATGTAAAATACTTATTTTATTAAGTTTATCCCGTATAAGCTTGAAAGATTGAATGTGGTTTTTTTGTAACAATAATCTATTAAATATAAAGTCATAACGCATTTATAAGATAAAAACTTAGTTTCAAAAAATTAAACCGATATCGCTAAAATGGTATATCGGTTTAAATTAATGTCATTATTCTATTCAGATCGAACTTTTAATTCGTAGCCTGTGTATTTACGAATGTTGATTACGCCTGTATCTAAAATGAGATATTGCCCTTTAATACCTTGAAGTTTCCCTCGAATAACGGGGGTTTTATCTAAATTATGTGATTTAACTTTTTCAGGATATTGGTTTACAGGGTAAATAAATTCGCGAGGGAGTTCATCTTCTAGAATTTCAACATTTTCGTTAAAATCTAAACTCATACTAAATTCATCACGAATTTCTTCAATTTGTGATTCAAACTCAATTAAAAGTTCATCTCTCAGTTGAATTAAATCTAAAGGCTCGGCTTCACCTTTTAGAAGTTTGCGCCAATCAGTTTTATCTGCGACCTGTGTGCCAAACATAGTTTCAAGCTGACCAGAGAGGCGACGTGAGCCTACTTTCATAATCGGCAGTGCTTGGGTAGCACCTTGATCTAACCAACGCGTAGGCATTTGCCCTAAGCGTGTAATGCCAACCTTTAATGCACTTGAATTTGCTAAATACACAATATGAGGCTGGAAGCATACTTCTTGCGCAAAACTTTCCTCTCGACACGTCCCTAAATGGTAGTGACAAGTTTCAGGTTTCATAATGCACATGTCGCAAGATGCTTTTGTTTTAAAGCATTTAAAACAGTGACCTTGAGAAAAAGATTTAGATGTTTTTGTACCACAAGAAATACAATAAATATTTCCTGAAGTTTCTAATTCAATTTCTTGACCTAAACTGAATGGAAGATCAAATTCTGTGCGATCTAAGATAAATTTATATTCTACATTTGCCTTGTGTGTCTGGTGATCGGTTACACTAATATCCTTGAGGCCTGCGTGCATTTTGTGGCAAATGCCTTGTAATTCCATGAAGATACTCACTTTTAAATAGGATGCAGTTATGGCTGAATTAAACGTCATCACTTCAATGCTAGACGATTTATCGAAAGAACAGCCCGTTCATACTGCAATTTGTATTGGTCAAAATTTAGAGCAATACGATCTTAATCAAACAATTCAATGGTGCTATTTTAACGTATCTGATTTTTTAAATCTGCCATTTACACAACGTTATGACTTAGCTTTTGTTTTATTTGATACAGATGAAACCTTAAATTTATCGATGCAAGATAAGTCAAAATTATTGGTTAAATTACGTGATTTGATGGCGAAAAGGTTAGTAGTTGTATCGAGGTTGGATGATGAAAAGCTACTTCGATCTTTAGGTTTCACGCAACTTATTGATAAAACAATGCATGACAATGACTTCGCTTTATGGCAATTTAATATTTTGACGTATAAGCATGTACCAGATTGGTTTAATTCTAAATTTTGGGCAAATCCTGAAAATTGGAATAAATTTAGATGGTAAGATAAATCATCAAAAATTTAAAAGATTGCAAATATTAACAATGTTAATGGCAAGATTTTAAATTTTTCATCGTATTCTTTTAACCTAAACAAACCATGGAATAAATAAAAATGACAAACTTAAATGATATTGTAGAAATTTTGGCAAAACAAGCACTTGGTAACAATCAACAGCAGGGGCAACAAGGCGGTTTAGGGGGAATCCTAGGGTCGGTTCTAGGTCAATTGGGTGGTCAATCTCAACAATCAAATACTGGTGGATTGGGTGGAGTACTTGGATCAGTTTTAGGTCAGTTGGGTGGTGGACAAACTCAGCAAAATTCAAATGCAGGTGGTGGTTCACAATTACTGATAGCTGTGCTTCCATTGGTACTTGCATGGATTCAAAAACAAGGCGGCTTACAAGGCGCTTTGGATAGTTTGAAAGGTCAAGGGCTTACAAGCCAAGTAGAAGATTGGGTTTCTACAGGACCTGGTGATAATGCGGCCGTAGATCCTCAGCATGTTCAAAACTTATTTTCAGATGCTGAAATTGAACAGGTTGCAGCGCAAGCTCAAGCACCTAAGCAAGATGTACTTAGCGCAATTTCAACTGTTCTTCCACAAATTATTGATTCTTTAACACCTAAAGGTGAGCAATCAAGTGGTACAGAAGCAAATGCAGATATTGCGAATGTGATGAATTTAGTTTCGGGTTTCTTGAAAAAGTAATATTTCATTAAATTTGAAGCATAAAAAAAACACGCTTATTGCGTGTTTTTTTTATGAAGCTTTAACTTAGAAGTCGTAACGTAAACCTAGAGATAGGGCGGTTGAATTTTCACCTTTTACGCCTGCTACAGAAGTACTTCGACCTTCTTTCCATGGCGTAATGTCTGAGTTGTCGCCATTCAGTGTAGTTGCCAAGTTGCTGTATACACGTAATGTTTTATCAATTTTATGCTCTACGCCAATTGCAATTAAGCTTGCATTTGCATCGTTAGCATCGACATCACGGTAGAAGTATTCACCACGAACAGATGTTTTTGGTGTGATTTTATATTCACCCGATACACCAAAGATTTGAACATCAGGATTGGCTTTGTCATCATCGTGTTGAGAGAATTGATACATTGCACCTAAATTAAATTGCTCTGTAAAATTATAAGCACCTGCAAGGCGGAAAGAGTCGCGTCCTGAACCTGCTTTATTTGATGCATTTTCTTCATATTTTTCATATGCAGCAGCGGCATCAATTGCGCCAGATTTATACGTTAAGGCGATGTCGTAAGCTTTATTGTTATTTTTGCCATCACCTGTATCGGTTTCTTTTTCAATTTGGGTTTTGTCATGCATTGAAAGTGCAGCAAGAACATTGAAACCATTACCAAAACTTGGTGATTTATATTCAATGGTGTTGGCATTACGCTCATCAAACTTCAAATTACCTTGACGTGTTACATTACGGACATCACCAACCATGTCGCCAAAATGGTTTACAGGGCTACGAGCAACTTTAAATGGGCTGTCGAAGCGACCTACGCGGACTTGACCATAGGCATTACTTTTTAAACCAACAAAAGTGTCGCGCGTGGCAAAATCAACACCTTTAGAATCGTTACCACCGCTTGCGAAGTTAATTTCTTGTTCAATTTGAGCAAATACATTTAAGTCATCATTTACTTTTTGATTTACTTTGAAGCCTAAACGTGAAGAATTTGATGATAGGTTGGCTTCACCATATTCCGCACCATCATTTAAATAATCTAGCGATACATGTGCGCGACCATAAATTTGTACGTCTGCTGCGGTTGCCATCATTGGTGTGAAAACTGTAGCCCCAATTGCTAATGCACAAAATGTCTTTTTCATGTGTAACTCCAATACAAGCTTTTTGTTAAATCGTCTTAAAAATAGTCAGCAGAAGTATTTTTATGTAACAACTGCACTTCATTTGAGCTTAGTATTGATGACAAATAAGTCAGTAAGATTAAGGATTTATTGCAGAAATATTAAAAGATAAGTATTGAAATTAAGCTCTAGAAGGGTTGTATTTAGGATAATTCCTTATTTATTTTAGGTATTTAGATGCAAAAAAAAGGAGCTAAAAAGCTCCTTTTTCAATTCGAAATTTAAAGTGCTGCTTTAATTTTTTCAGCCAAGACTTTAATTTTCTCTTGATCACCCATTTGTAATGCATGTTTACCAAGTTCATGAACTGAGCTTGGAATTAAATGGAAGTGAACATGCGGAACAGTTTGACCTGCAGCAGAACCAGAAAGTTGCATAAGAACAATGCCTTTCGCATCCAAACCTTTTTCAATTGCTTTTGCAACTTTTTGAACAATTTGGATGGTATATGCAGCCGCTTCTGGGTCTAAATCTAATAATGTTTCTGCTGGAGATTTAGGAATAACCAATGTGTGACCATCGGCTTGAGGCATGATGTCCATAAATGCAAGAACATATTCATCTTCATAAACCTTAATGGCAGGTAGTTCATCACGAAGAATTCTTGCAAAAATGTTTTGGTCATCGTAAGCCATTTTGACTCCTTGATTGAATATTGTGAATGTAATTAATTACATTTTAATTCTTTCTGACGATCCTTGATGGCGTCAAGCTTTTTTTGCTCTGCTTCAGAAAATTTTGGTTTATCTGTATAACAATCGGCATTGTCATTAAAGCGAGATTTTGCTTCAGGATCTTTAAAACAGAAACCTTTAGATGCATAAATCACATCTGAATCATTTTTCAGTTTTTTGCATTCTTGTTCAGAAGCAAAAGCAGTATTTACCCCAATTAAAGTTGTAAGGCTTGCAATGGCTGCAATGGTTAACTTCTTCATAAGAGTATCCTTGGTGATTGCTTATCGTTAATACACATCAAAGTAATACGTTTGATGCGTATTAATCAATGGCAGGACTTTAGCTAATTGTAATTTTGCTCCATGATTCATACAACTTTACAGCAGCGGAGAAGTCTGCATCTGCTTCAGCAGTTAGGTTTGCTGTTTGTATAAGGTTTTGAGTCAAACTCAAAAGAGGCGTAGGTAATTTAACTTCTTGGGCTAAATTTAAAGCAATTCCTGTGTCTTTTGCAAGCAGTGGTAGAGCAAAAGTTAAAGGAAAACTTCTATTTAACACACGTTGAGCCAATACATTTTCTGTTACGCCACTTTTACCACTTGATGCATTAATACAATCTAAGGCTTCCGTTAAATCTACACCATGGGCTTTTAGTGTGGTAAAACCTTCCGCTACTGACCATAAATTAACAGCAAGTAGCATATTATTGACGGCTTTTACGGCAAAACCAGCACCTGATGTTCCAACATGCTTAATAAGTTTTCCAAAAGCTTGTATTGCAGGTAATGCTTGCTCATACGCAGTTTCATCACCGCCAATCATTACGGTGAGCGTTGCATTTTCTGCACCAATGGTTTGTCCGCTAACAGGGGCATCTAAAAAGGCAACATGTTGTTCTTTTAATTGCTCTGCAAGTTGTTTGGCAGATTCAGGTACGCCACTTGTACAATCGACCCAAATTGCCCCTGCTTTTAATTGAACACCTGCAATTATGTTTTCAACATCTTTACTTGTAGGTAAGCATGAAAAAATAATATCGGCTTGTACCGCTTGTTGAAGTTCTACAGCTTGGGTGCCATATTCAATTGCATGTTGCTTGGCTTTTTCAAAGTTTCTGTTCCAAACATAAACTGTGTCGAAATGCTTAGGAAGATGTGCTGCCATTCTGTAGCCCATTGCGCCTAAACCAATAAATGCAACTGATTGAATCATGATGTTTCCCTATATCTGTGTAGATCTGAGTGCAAGCCAATTTGAAAGTTTTGGCCAAAATTGTTCAGCACTTTTTTGGCTCGACATTAAGCCTAAATGCCCGCCTGGAATGAGAGTAAACGTGACATCTTTACTATTTGTCAATTCAATTAAAGGCTTGGCTGCGGCTTCTGAAACAATTTGATCGTTATCTCCTGCGCCAATAAAGACAGAGCAGTCTATATTTTTTAATTCGATGAGCTTATCGACTAATTGTATATGACCATCTTTAAGTGGGTTTTTTAACCAAAGATTCAAAATCATGTCTTTGTTCACGCCACCTGGGTAATCAATCATATGATTTAAAAATTGCGACATTGTGGCATTTTCAGTTAAAAATTGGGCATCACCCAAATTTTTTAAAAGCTGTATTTTGCTGTCGAGCCAAGACTTTGGATTGATTAATTTGAAACCAATAGAATTAATGATTCCAGGAGTATGAATATATTGGGTTGCGATATTTTCTTTTAAAAATAGGCTTTGAAGTTTAGATTTTTTATTTAAAAATTGATGTGTAATATCGAAAAGTTTACCAATTTTACCAGATTTGTGAGCATTCATCGGGCTACCTAAAACAATTAAATTTTTAACATATTGAGGTCGATGAAGCGCCGTATAAAGCGTGACAAATACACCTCCCATACTCCATCCATGTATTGAAAGATCCTCGACTTGAGCATGCTTTTGAATGCGTTCAATACAGTTTGGAATTAAATCATCAATAAAATATAAAAAATTAAGTGAATGATGACTGTAATTGAAACGATCCCATTCAAGTAAATAAAGATCGAAACCCTGATTTTGAAAGTATTGAACTAAAGACCTGTGCGGATGTAAGTCGTAAATTGCTGTGCTAACCGCCAAAGGTGGAATAAAGACTAAAGGTTCTTTGTATTTTTTATTTGGAGATGCGTAATAGCGAATTTTGGTATTTTGATATTCATCAATGATTTCATAAGGCGTCTGTTCAGATTGAACCAAAGATTTTCGATTAAATACACGAATAGATAGATTCTTTAATTTTTCACTTTGATTATCGAGTATTAATTTTAATGCTTTCATATAAAAATCTATCAAATGAGATGCCGATTTGAACGAAGACTAAACAATATTTCAATATTATACCTTGACCATAAAGACCTTAGACGCTCAAAATGTTGGCAATTGTTTACAAAGGCAGTCTACAGACTGATTAATTGAAATGAGCCAACAAGACGACAGTCAATACCAATTAGAAACTTTAGCAATTCGCACAGGACATACGCGTAGTTTCGAGGGTGAACACGCAGAACCCATTTTCCTAACTTCATCTTTTGTTTATGAAAATGCGGCTGAAGCTGCGGCTAAATTTTCAGGACAAGAACCTGGAAATATCTATTCACGTTTTACCAATCCTACAGTAGCAATGTTTGAAAAACGTTTAGCTGCAATTGATGGTGCGGAACGTGCGGTAGCAACAAGTTCTGGTATGGCTGCAATTATGGCTGTTGCAATGTCATTCCTTAAAACAGGTGATCACGTGATTTGTTCACGTGCTGTATTTGGTTCAACAATAGCAATGTTTGAAAAATATGTTGCTAAGTTTGGCGTGGGAGTAACTTTTGTAGATTTAACAGATTTAAATGCATGGGAAAATGCAATTAAGCCTGAAACTAAATTGTTATTTGTAGAGTCTCCATCGAATCCATTGTCTGAAATTGCAGATATTCAAGCATTGTCAGATCTTGCGCATGCCAACGGTGCATTACTTGCGATTGATAATAGCTTCTGTACACCTGCATTACAGCAACCCATCAAATTTGGTGCTGACTTAGTGGTGTATTCAGCAACGAAATATTTAGACGGTCAAGGTCGTGCTTTAGGTGGTGCAGTTGTAGGAAATAACAAATTGCTTGAAGAAGTATTTGGTTATGTACGCACAACAGGGCCATCAATGAGTCCATTTAACGCATGGGTATTCTTAAAAGGTTTAGAAACTTTACGTTTACGTATGCGTGAACATTCTGCAAGTGCGCAAAAACTTGCTGAATTTTTAAATGCACATCCTAAAGTAGAAAAAGTATATTACGCAGGTTTGCCTGAGCATGTAGGTCATGAACTTGCAGCGAAACAGCAAACAGGTTTTGGCGGTATTGTATCTTTTGAAGCGAAAGGCGGTCGAGAAGGTGCTTGGAAAGTCATCGACAATACACAATTTATCTCTATTACAGGTAACTTGGGTGATGCAAAATCGACAATTACTCATCCTGCAACCACAACTCACGGTAAACTTTCACCTGAAGCAAAAGAAGCTGCGGGAATTCGTGAAGGTTTAATTCGCGTATCTGTTGGTTTAGAAGATATTGATGATATTATTGCCGACATCAGTCGTGGTTTAGATTTAATTTAAGATTTGTTCGGAGTTTTTTATGAACGTAAATATGTTAATGCAGCAAGCGCAGCGCATGCAAAAAGAAGTTGCGAACAACATGAAAAAGGCAAAAGAAGAACTTGCCCAAACTGAAGTTCATGCAGAAGCAGGCGGTGGCTTGGTTAAAGTAACAATGACTTGCCGCAATGTGGTAAAGCGTATCGAGATTAATCCTGAACTTCTTCAAGATGATGCTGACATGATTGAAGACTTAATTGCTGCTGCAATGAATGATGCTGCACGTCAAGCAGAAGCTGTTTCTGAAGAAAAAATGAAAGCTGCAAATTCTGGTATGGGTTTACCACCAGGTTTAGCTGGCTTGTTCTAAGGAATAGCCTCAGTGTTTAGTGATCGTTTTGATCAACTTGTACAAGCACTGCGTATTTTGCCAAGCGTTGGGCCAAAATCGGCTCAACGTATGGCATTACACCTCATTATGAAAAATAAAGAGGGCGCGGTGGGTTTGGCACATGCTTTGAATGAAGCTACAAGTTATATTCATGAATGCTCAATTTGTCATTCACTTACGGAAGATGAAATCTGTAATATCTGCGTATCTCATGAAAGAGATGAGCATTTGTTATGTGTAGTGGAATCGCCTGCAGATGTAATGGCAATTGAACAAAGTGGTAGCTTTAGAGGTAAATATCATGTTTTGGGCGGGCATTTATCACCGCTTGATGGCATTGGTCCAGACGAAATTGGTATTCCTTACTTGGTACAAAGACTCTGCGATGGTAAGGTTAAAGAAGTGATTCTTGCTACCAATGCAACCGTTGAAGGTCAAGCAACTGCGCATTATTTGGTAGAAGCGACAAAGCATTTACCTGTACATATGACACGTATTGCACAAGGCGTACCGCAAGGTGGCGAGCTTGAATATGTCGATAGTCATACACTCAGCCAAGCTGTTCATAATCGTATGCAAATGAAATAAGCTTTACGAAGTTTATTTCATTTAATTCAGAATATATCGATGGGTATAAAATATGTTTTGATTAAGAGCTTTTAAGTATAAATAGAAAATTAAAATGTGAATATTCACGGTAAATAACAATAAAAATACGATATTTTGTAATTATTCATATAGCTAAATTATATTTATTGTTTACAATACGATGAAGAGAATCGCTAATTAAATCTCGTCGTTATGTTTCAGTTTATTCAACAACAAAAAGACTTTGAAAATGTTTTAGCATTAATGAGTCAATGCAATACTTACGGACTTGATACCGAGTTTATTAAAGTAGATACCTTGTGGCCAAAACTTGGTGTTTTTCAAATAAATGTAAATGGTCAGGTTTATCTACTCGATGGAACAGCATTAGAACTGTCCGACTTTTGGAATAAATTATTTAACGCAAAACAAAACATTTTTCATGCATGTAGTGAAGATATCGACTTAATTTATCATTATGCGCAAAATAAAAATTTAACCAACGTTTTTGATACCCAAGTTGGCTTATCATTTTTAGGGCATGGCTTACAAGTAAGCTATCAAAATGCATTAAAAATGGTTTTGAATATTGATATTGATAAAGATCAAACGCGCTCCGATTGGTTAGCAAGACCATTGACGACGGAACAACTGAATTATGCAGCAAATGATGTGCTTTATATCATGCAGCTTTCAGATAAAATTCAGACCGAATTAACATCTAAGAATATTCTTTCTTTTGCTTTAGAAGATTGCCGTAATTTGACCCAAGAAATTGGTACAGAATTGCCCACAGAGCTTTTGTATACAGATATTGGTAATTACAGACATTCACGCCGTCAGCTTATGCAATTGCAACATTTGGCCGTGTGGCGCGAGCAAATGGCGAAAGCCTTGAATCAACCACGTAGTTTTATTTTAAAAAATGCAACGATGATTGATTTGGTGGAGAATAATCCTAAGAATAATTTTTTATTGGCGAATATAAAACAAATTCGTCCGAATATTATTCGTGAGCATGGTAAAACCATCATCGATTTATTGAAATTTTTACCACCTCAGGAAGAATGGCCGCTAAGAATGGCTCGACCTATTCGTCATTCCTCTAAAGAAGTTTCAGATAAGTTAGATGCTATTATTGACCGTGTTACCTTAGAAACAACGATTCCTAAAGAAGTGTTGTTGCGCAAAAAGTGGTTCAATGCTTTATATAAACACATTGTGTTTAAAAATGATGAACAAGATTTGCCATACTATTTGTTAGGATGGCGATACGATTTGTTAACCAAGCCATTAATTAATGCATTGCATAATGATGTGGATTATTTATCAACTCAAATGAAAGTTTCTGTATAAAACATACGCAAACTGTTCAAACTCTTTCTTTTTATACAAAATCTAGACTGATGCGTTAATAATCGTTAATGTATCGGTCTTTTTTTTGTTGTATGCTTTATCGTGCATTATATGGGTATTAATTCGAATATGTTGTGTTCAATCTACAAATCTAGCAAGAAAGATGAAATGTATCTTTACATTGCTCGTCCTGAAGTAAGCGAAAACCAAGCTGAAACAAATGATCCTTTAGAAGTTTTGCCTGAACCGATGCGTCCTGCATTTGGTCGTGCAACATTTGTAATGGATTTGGAGTTAAGTGAATCTCGTAAACTTGCACGTGTTAACGTTTTGCATGTAATGGATTCTATTAATACAAAAGGCTTTTTTATTCAAGTGCCGCCAGAAGGATTAATTGATCCAAATGCTGTTGCACCTGAAGGTTTACGTGGTGCTTAATTCAACTAGGGAGTTGTGCTGTGGATAGTTTTCTTTCAATGTTAGACGCAATTCCTGAAGGAATGATTGCAATTACCGTTTATTTATTGGGTAGTGTGATTGTTTTGGCATGTTGGTATGGTATTGCAATTCGACTGCCTAAGCTTTTAGGCGGTATGAGTTGGATTGTATTATTTGCTCTATTGCTTACACCAACAGCATCGGATGGTAATAATGCATCTATTGCACCTGCTGTTTTTGGTGTGCTTTTTGGTGTGCTAACTAAAGATTCACCACTTATTTGGTTGAATTTATCACTTATTCTGTTTGTGATTGGTTTAGGGGCAATTATTGGCTATTTATGGTCGAAATACACCTCAAACAAAACAGAAATCGAATTAAGTAAAAAAGATTTGCCACTGTAAATTAAAAAAAATAAGGTTCAGTCATGTCGGTCGATAAGCAACAATTTTCAGGTACAGATCAATATATTGCTACAGACAGCTTAAAGCTTGCAGTAAAAGCTGCGCGTAGTTTACAAAAACCACTTTTGGTTAAGGGTGAGCCGGGGACAGGTAAAACGTTGCTTGCAGAGCAGGTTGCATCGAGCCTTGGTTTAAAGCTGATGACATGGCACATTAAGTCTACAACCAAAGCACAGCAAGGTTTGTACGAGTACGATGCTGTTTCACGTTTACGTGATAGTCAGTTGGGGGATGATCGAGTTTATGATATTAAAAACTACATCAAACCCGGTAAGCTTTGGGAAGCTTTTACGAGTGAAGAGCGCTGTGTTTTATTAATTGATGAAATTGATAAAGCGGATATTGAGTTTCCAAACGATTTGTTGCACGAACTCGACAAAATGTCTTTTTATGTTTATGAAACAGGTGAAACGATTACTGCGACTCAGCGTCCCATTGTGATTATTACCTCAAACAATGAAAAAGAATTGCCTGATGCATTCTTGCGCCGTTGTTTCTTTCATTATATTGAGTTTCCAAATGAGGAAACTATGCGTGAAATTATTGATGTACATTTCAAGAATATTTCAGCGACATTGGTGAATGAAGCTTTACAAATTTTCTTTCAACTACGTAAAGTTCCAGGTTTAAAGAAACCACCTTCAACATCTGAATTAATAGATTGGTTAAGTTTGTTGATGGCTGATGATATGCCTGAAGATATTTTGCGTAATGCAGATAAAACCAAGTCTATTCCGCCGTTGTATGGTGCGTTAATTAAGAATGAGCAAGATGTTCAATTGCTTGAACGTTTGGCTTTTATGGCAAGACGTTAAGCATTTTGGTTGTGAAGAAACCCACGTTTATAGTGGGTTTCTTTGTTTAACAGCACAAGTAAGAGTTAAATATTATGTAAAAATTTAGCTATTTTTCGAATCTATGAGATGAAAGAGGTAAATAAATATCACAATTAATAAAGCTTAAATAGTTGGCAAGCATTGAGTTTAGTTCATCTGTTTTTTTAATTTTTATTTGGATATTTGTATTTTTGATTATTTCTAGATAAATGTTAGATATATTTCTTGAGTCTGTTTGTAGTCTTTCAATAACTTCAGAAATATTAATTTCATTAGGCACTTTATCTTCTAAACATAATAGATGCTTCCATATAATGTTTTTCCCCCACAAAAATGAAGAATGACTATCTTGAATGGGTAGTAATATATCGTCCAATCTTTTTGTGGGATTGAATAAATTTTTTTTTGTGAAGCTTTTTTGAAATTTTATTTCAAGTTGAAGTTTTTCTTTAAAAGATGCAATTTTTTCTATAGAGTTAAATATATTAGATTCATGTAAATTGCAGGAATTTAAAGCCTCTTCGATAAGGGTTTTTCTAATATTTGCATTATGGTTATCTCTCCAATCTGTAAATAAAAGTACAGCAGTATAGGCAGCAACTAATGTTGATATCCCACCAAAAAGGGAGCTAACAATACTCCAAGTGTCTTTTAAGGCATTGGCTGAATTTTGAAAATCAAAAATAATCCAAGTAAATGCGAATAGAAATAACAGAGAAATAAAGGCTATTGCAAAGCAATTGAGAATCTTATTTTTGATATCCATTTAATTTCCCCTGAATTTGAAAAAGAAGATAGTTATTATTTTCGAGACAATAAAAAGCCCCATGGTTAGGGGCTAGTCGTATTTAGAATCTAAGTCTAAATACTGTAAGAGGCTCATCTCATACTAAGTCTATTAAAACATAGAATGCTGAGAAAAGCATTAAGCAGACATGGCATCTATGCTCAATTCTTTTACAGTTGGTTTTGCTTTTTCAGCATTTATTCCTAACTTTTCAAATAAAATTTTATCTTTACCTTTACCTGCATTGGGTGTGGTTAAAAGTTTTTCACCTGAAAATAGCGAGTTTGCACCTGCCATAAATGCAAGTGCCTGATCTGAATCGGACATAGACTCACGACCTGCAGATAAGCGAATATAGCTTTTTGGCATAATAATACGCGCAACCGCAATGCTACGAATCCATTCGGTCACATCCAACTTTTCAACATTCGCTAAAGGTGTGCCTTCAATTGGCACTAACATATTGATAGGAACAGATTCTGGGTGAATAGGCAGGGTCGCAAGTTCATGTAACAAACCTACGCGGTCATTTTGATGCTCACCTAAGCCTAAAATACCGCCACTACATACTTTCATACCTGAATTACGTACAAAATCAATGGTGGTTAAGCGATCATCAAAAGTACGTGTACTAATAATATTTGAATAATATTCACGAGATGTATCTAAGTTATGATTGTAATAATCTAAGCCTGCATCTTTTAAACGTTCCGCCTGAGATTGATTAAGCATCCCAAGTGTCATACATGTTTCAAGTCCTAATGCTTTAACTTCTTTCACCATTTCTAAAACATAAGGCATATCACGTTCATGTGGGTTACGCCATGCAGCACCCATGCAAAAGCGAGTAGAGCCTGCATCTAAGGCTTGTTTGGCTTCTTCAATCACTTTGCTGACAGCAATGCGTTTTTCTGCTTCTAATTTTGAATCATAACGTGCAGATTGTGAGCAATACTTACAATCTTCTGGGCATTTACCTGTTTTTATGGAAAGTAATGTGCTGACCTGAACTGTATTTGCAGGAAAATTCTGGCGATGTACTTGTTGTGCTTGAAAAACCAAATCTAAAAAAGGTTGGTTGTATAATTCCTGAATTTCGTCGCGCGTCCAATCATTACGAATCGTCATAAAAATGTCCATGATTATTTTATCTTCATTTATCATACAGAAATAATAGTGAATCCAAAGGCATAAGATTTCAAAATTTCGCATCATTTTTGAAAATTAAATTTACTCTTTTAATAAATTTATGAATGTATATTTATCTGCAAAATTCAGCCTTATCCTACAAATATGCTCGCAAAGTTTTATTTTGTGTTTTTGTATATTGTTATGAATATGCAACTAAGATGAATCTATATTGCAAATTTTGCACTGAATAGGAATTTAAGATTTTACTGCGAAAATTGTTAGTACAAGTTAATAATTAAATTTCAAAATTGTTGTTTTAAGCGTTGTTCTTGAATTGCCCAATCAATATGGACTTGCACAATATCATCATGCAGTAATTTATTTTTTTCTAAATTGTCGATAATTGCCGAACTAAATGGCGCATTACCTAGTCCTATAGCAATATTCCGCATGAAACTTTGGTAGCCTGTTCTACGCAGTGGACTACCTTCGGTATTGGCTAAAAAGGTTGCTTCATCCCATTGCCATAAATCCAATAATGATGCTTGGTCTAAACCATGTCTAGGATGGAAATCTTCAATAGGGGTTGTTTTTGCAAAACTGTTCCAAGGGCAAATAAGCTGACAATCATCACAACCAAATACTCGATTGCCAATACCACGGCGTAAACTTTCAGGAATGATGCCTTGATATTCAATGGTTAAATATGCAATGCATTTTCGAGCATCGAGCATGTAGGGTTCAACAATGGCCTGAGTTGGGCAAATATCAATACATGCTGTACATGAGCCACAATGTTTGGTGGTTGGTGTATCAAAAGGCAATTCTAAAGATGTAAATAGTTCGCCTAAAACAAAAAAAGATCCTGATTTTTTATGGATAAGTAAGGTATGTTTTCCTGTCCAACCCATGCCTGCATTTTCAGCTAAAGATTTTTCAAACACAGGTGCAGAGTCTGCAAAAGGGCGAGATTCAAAATCGCCCACTTTTTCACGAATACGTGAAGCTAAAGTTTTTAAGCGTCCGCGCATAGTTTTGTGATAATCACGTCCACGTGCATAACGGGCAATAATGGCAGAATTGGGTTCATCTGGCACCAAACGCGCTTTGGGTGTTTCAACTAAATAATTCATGCGTACACAAATAATACTTTTTGTATTGGGTACTAAAAGTGTTGGATTG
This sequence comes from Acinetobacter portensis, assembly GCF_010646905.1. Taxonomy (NCBI): domain Bacteria; kingdom Pseudomonadati; phylum Pseudomonadota; class Gammaproteobacteria; order Moraxellales; family Moraxellaceae; genus Acinetobacter; species Acinetobacter portensis. The sequence continues at coordinate 2,916,710 of NZ_JAAARQ010000002.1, read as the reverse complement.
GCACGTTTTTCTAAATTCTCTGCCAAAAAATTCATATCTGCATGATAACCACGATCTAAATATTCTTGTAAACGTGGCAATTCCTCTTGAGCATCTGGACGCGCAATGACACAATCAGCAAAGCCTAATTCTAAAGCTTGAGCTTTAATCCACGCCTTGAGCGCTTCAGGATCCTGTTGATTCACAGAAATTTTTTGACTGGCTGTGGATGATGTCATAATGAAATAAAAAGGAAGAACAATGCATCAGCAAGTTTATCATAGCTACGATATTCAAGCATGGGAACAGCGTTGGTTTGCGCAACAAAATAGTTCATATGGCTTGATGCAACAGGTCGCTTGGTCAATTACACAGCGTCTTATTCCTTTATTAAAACAACGTGACATATCGACTATTACTGTATGTTGCGGGCAAGGGAACAACGCTGGAGATGGTTATCTTGTTGCGAAGTATCTAAAGCAAAATGGTTTTCAGGTAGATCTATATGCTGCAGAATTAGGTGAATCTTCAGATTTACAGCGCGCTTATCTTGAGGCAAAAGAAGTCGATCTTCCAATATTTACAGGATTTGATTTTCAAAAATCATATGGATGTATTGTTGATGCTTTATTTGGTATCGGCTTAAACCGCCAGTTAGATGAAAAGTGGCAAGATATTATTGCGAAGATGAATCAGCATTCAGCTTTAAAAGTTGCAATTGATATTCCTAGTGGTTTGCAAGCCAATACAGGACAGCCTTTACCATGTGCATTTAAAGCCGATTTTACATTTACAGTTTTAGGCTTAAAAGCAGGTTTATTTACAGGAAAAGCCAAAGAATATTCAGGTGAAATATCAGCAATATCTTTAATTCCATTAGATTCCGAAATTCACCCAATCGCACAACTTACACCATTAAAGATTTATTTGCCTAAACGACAGGCTTTTGGTCATAAAGGCAGTTATGGGCATGTGCTTGTTGTGGGTGGACATGAAGAAATGGGTGGTGCTGTGATTATGGCGGCTGAATCTGCTTTTGCAGCAGGTGCGGGAAAAGTGACGGTGATATGTCATGAACGGCATCATGTTGCAATACTTGCACGTGCGGCCAATATTATGTTGAAAGATATAAATAGCCTAAGCAAAGAGGATGTTCGGACTTTATTATCACAAATAGATGCAGTCTGTTTTGGTATGGGCTTAGGTCGAGATGAATGGGCTAAACAGCAATATAAAATGTGGTTTGATTTACTGATCAATTCAGATTTAGATATTGTATTAGATGCTGATGCTTTATGGTTCTTGGCTGAAAATCCACGAAAATTAAATCAAAAAACCTATTTAACGCCACATCCAGGTGAGGCTGCAAAACTTTTAAATTCTAGTGTTACAGATGTTGAGTCAGATCGAATTAAGGCAATTTATGAACTTAAAAATAGATATGATGGTCAATGGCTATTAAAAGGTTCGGGAAGTTTAATTTTAGAAAATGAGAAACTTTGGATGTGTACCGCAGGAAATGCAGGTATGGGAACGGGCGGTATGGGTGATGTTTTATCTGGGATGATTGCAAGCTTAAAAGCACAATTAAATGAGCAAATTGCTTTACATGAAATTGTGACTTTACATGCACTTGCAGGGGATGAACTAGCAAAAGAAGGGATGCGTGGTTTACAAGCTTTCGATATGCCAAAGGCAATTTACAAAATTATTAACGAGACATTGTAATTATTTGGTAATTACAATGAAATGCAAACTGTATTTAGTTTTAAATAGGGGAATGTTATGGATAAATATACAATTGTTTTAGTGGTTGTTCTGCTGTGCATTGCACTGATTATGTATACACAAATGGATGGAAGTTCATCTAAAAACAAATCATTCAAGCAAATTGTTCAAAGTGCTTTTCCAAAGTTTTCAGTAATTGAAAGAAATAGAACCATTATGATTTGCGAGATTAATCATCGAAATGAACCCGATGAGTTGGTCTTTATTCGTATTGATCCGAACCAGAAAAAGAATATTCGTTTTAGCGGAAGAATGCTGATAGCGACTTATCCTAAGCAACCGTCAGTAAGTGAAATGAAGAAAGATTTTACACACCATTTAAAGTTTTAGAGTTCGAGCCATTCACTCAATACCCATTTTTAATTTTTCGGAATTAACTTTAGATTTAAATACTTCTAATACTTCGCCTTGTTGGCTCATTTGACCTTGGCTTTTGATTAAAGCCTCAGCTTCTCCATTGGTGGTACGTATTTTTATAATTGCTTCTTGAGCACTTAAAATTCTGTCGATAATGTCATAATTTGCGTAGTGATTTTGCATGCTGAGTTTATTGCTTCCATCTAAATTTTCACTCCGTGTTGTACTATTTTCGGTATTTAAAATAATTTCCTGACCATCAATAAGTATAGATGCAGAGCGAATATTGACATGTAATTGTGCAATATGGCTTCTTAGTTGGAGTTTCTTAGGTTCGCCAGAATTCCATTTAGGTGTGACGACAGCACACATTTTTTGTGAACACGCATCTTTTTTAGGTTCTATAAATACAATGGTATTTACCCCATATTTTACAATTTGAGGTATTTCATAATTTTGGAGATATATTTCTGCATAAGTATGATTTGAATTGAACAATGATAAGGAAAATGAGGCTAATAAAAAGTGAAATTTCATTTTATCTATCCTTTGATGTTTAATATTATTTTTATCTTTAAGTAGCTATGCTATCAGGTTTTAAGATGTGCACATTATTACTTTATTATTCAATTAATTTAAGCCTTTATTTAAAATAAAGGCTCATGCAGAGCTAAATTTAGGTTCTATTATCTACGACGACTAGTACCTCTGCTTCGACCACGTGCCATACCAACGCCAAGTGCATTTAAAACAGCAAGTTTGCTCATACTACCTGAGGCATGTGCATGGCAAATGGCAGCGGCTAAAGCATCGGCAGCATCTTGTTGTGGCTTAACAGTTAAATTTAATAACTTCATGACCATCATTTGCACTTGTTCTTTGTCTGCAGCACCATAGCCAACCACTGATTGCTTAATTTGACGTGCAGTATATTCTGCTACATTTAAATCTAAATTGGTTAGTGCTGCAATTGCGGCACCACGTGCCTGACCAAGTTTTAAAGCTGAATCTGGGTTTTGCGCCATAAAAACTTGTTCAACAGCTGCTTCTGTTGGGCCGTGAAATTTTACAATGCGATCAATACCTGCAAAAATTCTTTTTAGGCGTTCGGGCATTTCAGTTGTTTCTGTTCGAATTGTTCCTGCATCGACAAAACGGAGTTTTGAGCCTTCATGTTCGATAATGCCATAACCTGTAAGACGAGAACCTGGATCAATTCCGATAATTAATGCCATGAATATTTTTATAAACAATATTAAAGTTAAACGGAATTTTATAATAAGTATGATACAGAAGATATGAATATTGAAAATATAGAACAATCAAAGATCAGGTTTTAACCTGTTCTTTGATTTGGGTTACTTAGCCTTATTATCCTCTGTGAATAATAGACTGATTCAGGGCAGAAACAACATCAGATATATAATTTAAATTTTGGCTAGACAATGCTTGAACTTCACCTGATGATGATTGTAATAATACTAATCCTGTAGGTTTGGCTGAATATGCAATCCAAACTCCAACTCCAAGTAAAAGTATTCCCCAAATTTTATTTCCACCATTTAGTGATAATAGAAGAATAAAACCAACAATAGCCATGATAATCCCTGCGGTTCTATTTGCAGGTTTTACTCCTTGTTTCACAGATGTAACACCATTCATTGCATATGTTTGATTTTCAACTATGAATCTTGCATTGGTGACTACTGTTTCATTTTGATTGAAAAATTCAATTTCATTTGATTGTGGTGAGTAAATACTCATTTATACTTCCCCTAAAAGATGAAAATTATGTAAAAAAATCAGCTTAAAGTATCATAATTTTATAAATATCAGGGGCTTTTATAGTTTTTTGTTAATAAAGTTGCTACTGTTTTATTAAAGCCCTTTAAAAATTGTAGAATGCCCATATTGTTACATAAGCGTATCAAAAAAAGCTTGATAGTGATTAAGCAGTTGATCAGCAGACCTTATTTATTTTATTGAGATCAGACTAATTTTCATGAAATTATTTCTTATTGTATTAGCAAGCTTAATTCTAGAAGTTTTTGTATGGATTGGCGTGGGCGACCTCGTGGGTAGCATGTGGTATGTATTCTTCTGGTATGTTGCTGCCTTCTTCATTGGCTTGAATATGATTCGTAAATATTCAGCAGGTGTTATGCCACAAATGCAGCAAATGCAAATGGGACAGATGGGTGCGAATCCAGCATTAACTGGAAATTTACCTAAAATTATTGCAGGCTTCTTACTTTTAATTCCAGGTCTAATTAGCGATGTTATTGCGTTACTTATCTTAATTCCAGGCGTTCAGAATGTCTTTAAGAAAGTGATGATGAACGCAATGATGAAACGTCAACAAGCCATGATGAATAAAATGATGGGCGGAATGATGGGTGGTATGGGCGGCATGGGTGGGGCGCAAGGTCAAAATCCATTTGCAGATATGATGCGTCAAATGCAAGATATGCAAAATCATCAAGGTGGACATGATTCAACCATTATTGATGGTGAAGCACGTGAAATTACACCTGATGCGAAAAAAATTGAAATGAAAGATGTAAATCCTAAATAAATAATTTAGATTTCAAAAATATTGAGCCGAGTATTTATACTCGGCCTTTTTATATAAAAGTTTAACTTTCCACCAAAGCCTTACAGATATTGCTTTTTTATGGCTGTATAATATTTAAAAGTTAAATTTATTCATTGCTAGAATTAGAAAATATGTCTTTGTTATTAACAATTTGTTTGCTTCATTTTGTGGCTCAGTTAAGTCCCGGTCCAGATGTTTTGATTATTGCAAAATGTTCAGCATCTACAACACGCACGAATACTTTAAAAATTGTTTTAGGTATTACAGCAGGAATTGTGGTTTGGGTTGTTCTTACACTCTTGGGTTTTACTGTACTGGTTGATCAATTTCCATGGATTCAACAAGTATTGATGTTTGTTGGTGGTTTGTTCCTCGCAAAAATGGGATGGGCAATGTTAAATGGTGGCTTAAAGTCATTAAAACAGAAGTTCAATTTGGAAAATGACATTGAATTAGACGTCCCAAAACAACAAAACTATTTTTTATTGGGTTTATTTACAAATTTAGCCAATCCTAAAGCATTGATTTATTTTAGTAGTGTCTTTTCTTTGGCATTGAGTGCAAATGCAGGTGAGTATTTAAAAACACAATTGGCTTTTATTATTCCAATACAAACATTTATTACCTTTGCATTGTTAATGTTGGTTTTATCTTTGCCTAAAATTAAACGTGCATATCAGCGTTCAGGTGGATATATCGATGTATTGTCAGGCTCTTTATTTCTAATCTTTGCAATTGTGCTGTGTTATGAAGCATTTGTCATGTTTTAAAGATTAGATGGTTTTATTTGCAATTCAGTTGATGATGGGGAAGTGGAAGCTTCCTCTTTTTTTTGCGCTTTTTCGTATGTGTTTGGCTTTAAAGTCGTTTCAGTATTTTCTGAACCTTGATATTTACGACTACGGTTGGCCCTTTCACGTAAGCCGCCTTTCTTAATTAATTGAACCATTTTCTACTCCATCTACATTTTTGATTGTACACATTTCTTAATGCGAGGGATATTTGTGTAATTGTGTAAGATTTAACAATAGTGACTTGATGGTCGATAAATAATCAAATATTGTTGATTGGCTGTATGAAATATGAGTAATTACGAATTTAAAATAAAAATAATAGGGAGGAACATGTAATGTTATCTATTCAATATCATTGTGGTTGCTGTAATCAGGTGGTGTCTTCAGCAGAAAAAGATTGCCCGAATTGCGGTTCACATAATATAAAAAGTCCTTATGGTTTTTGGATCTTTTGTTCATTAACCTGTTTGGCTCTTATTGTTGTGCTGAAATTAACACATTTATATTTCTCAGATCATCAGGAAGTACCTATTTCACAAAGTGTTTTACAAGTGATTAATGATAAGCATAAATAAATTGAGCACATTAAAAAAGCCTGCATCATGCAGGCTTTTTCATAGGTTAATCTAAAAAGATTATAGACCAGCAGATGCTTTAAGTGCTTCCACTTTGTCTGTTTTTTCCCATGTAAATGCAGTGTCAGAACCTTGACGACCAAAGTGACCATATGCAGCAGTTTGTTGATACATCGGTTGAATAAGGTCGAGCATACGTGTAATGCCGTATGGACGTAAGTCAAAGTGTTCACGTACAAGTGCAATAATCAAATCTTCAGATACTTTAGCAGTATTGAAAGTATTGACTGAAATTGAAGTTGGCTCTGCAACACCAATTGCATAAGAAACTTGAATTTCACATTTGTCAGCTAAGCCAGCAGCAACAATATTTTTTGCTACATAACGACCTGCATAAGCAGCAGAACGGTCAACTTTTGATGGATCTTTACCAGAGAATGCACCACCACCGTGACGTGCCATACCACCGTAAGTATCTACAATGATTTTACGACCTGTTAAACCACAGTCACCTACAGGGCCGCCAATCACGAACATACCTGTTGGGTTAATGTGGAATTTAGTGTCTGCATGGAACATTTCAGCAGGAATTACTTTTTTCACGATTTCTTCAATAACAGCTTCTTTCAACTGTGCTTGAGAAATAGACGGATCGTGTTGAGTTGAAAGTACAACTGCATCTAAACGAACAGGTTTGCCATTTTCATAAGCAAAAGTTACTTGGCTTTTTGCATCTGGACGTAACCAAGACAAAGTGCCTTGTTTACGAAGTTCTGCTTGCTTTTCCATTAAGCGGTGTGCGTATGAAATAGGGGCAGGCATTAAAACATCAGTTTCACGGCTTGCATAACCAAACATTAAACCTTGGTCACCCGCACCTTGATCTTCAGGTTTTTGACGGTCAACACCCTGAGCAATTTCAGGAGATTGTTTACCAATCATATTAATAATGGCACAAGTCGAACCATCAAAGCCAAGATCTGAATGATGGTAGCCAATACCATTTACGGTATTACGAACAATCGCTTCAAAGTCGACATTTGCAGTTGTTGTGATTTCACCGGCAAGTACAACCGCACCCGTTTTTACAAGCGTTTCACAAGCAACCCGCGCATATGGGTCTTCCTTTAAGATTGCATCCAAAATAGCATCACTGATTTGGTCAGCCATTTTATCAGGATGGCCTTCGCTTACAGATTCCGAGGTAAATACAGCGTACTCGCGCATAAGTCCTATCACAGTTAATAAATTAAAAGACGCAATATGGTACAACGACTTGCGATTTAGGACTAGTTCAAGTCATCGAAAATTGATGAAATTATTTCAATTTATGGACGTTTTATCTGATATTAACATCGGAAAAATTGATAATGGACTAAAATCTACATTTATAAGCTTGAAATTGAAATTATTGGGATTCATGAAGATGAAGCAAAAGGATGATTAAATTTACAATTGCTGTGTTTATATTGAAATAAATGGATGGTTTTTTAACCTTTTGTGTATCTAAGAGATAAATGTTGTCTATCGCACTTTACGGTGAGGTGTTTTTTTAAGACAATAAGGCTATCTTTGAATTTTTATTCATATCAACTTCTTTAAACGATTTATCTGGACACTGACCTATGACAACCCCGCTGAATGAACGTCGTATTGCAAATGCAATTCGTGTATTAGCAATGGATGCTGTGCAAAAAGCAAACTCAGGACATCCTGGTGCTCCAATGGGGATGGCAGATATCGCTGATGTCGTTTGGCGTGATTTTTTAAATCATAACCCGACAAACCCACAATGGGCGAACCGCGACCGTTTCGTATTATCAAATGGTCATGGTTCAATGCTTCATTATGCATTGTTACATTTGACTGGTTATGATCTTTCAATTGAAGATTTGAAATCTTTCCGTCAATTGCATTCTAAAACACCTGGTCACCCAGAATTAGGCTATGCGCCTGGTATTGAAACGACAACTGGTCCTTTAGGTCAGGGTATTGCAAACGCAATTGGTTTTGCACTTGCTGAAAAAACGTTAGCAGCGCAATTCAACAAAGATGACATTAAAGTTGTTGATCATTTCACTTATTGTTTCTTAGGTGATGGTTGCTTAATGGAAGGTGTTTCACACGAAGCATGTTCATTGGCTGGTACTTTGGGTCTAGGTAAACTTATTGCTTACTATGATGACAACGGTATTTCAATTGACGGTGAAGTAGAAGGTTGGTTCTCTGACGATACAGAACAACGTTTCTTGGCTTACGGTTGGCAAGTGATCAAAGTTGATGGTCACGATGCAGAAGCATTACGTGCAGCAACTTTAGAAGCGAAAGCTGAAACATCTAAACCAACGCTAGTAATGTGTAAAACTATTATTGGTTTAGGTTCACCAAACAAACAAGGTAAAGAAGATTGCCACGGTGCGCCACTAGGTAATGATGAAATTGCATTAACTCGTCAAGCTTTAGGTTGGACAGAAGAAGCATTTGTTATTCCTACTGACGTTTATAGCGCTTGGGATGCAAAAGATAAAGGTTCTAAATCTGAAGCTGCTTGGAATGAAACATTTGCTGCCTACGCTGCAAAATATCCTACAGAAGCGGCTGAACTTAAACGTCGTATGTCTGGCGATTTACCTGCTGACTTTGTTGCAAAAGCAGATGCTTATATTGCTGAAGTAAATGCAAAAGCAGAAACAATTGCATCTCGTAAAGCGAGCCAAAATGCGATTCAAGCATTTGCACCACAACTTCCAGAAATTTTAGGCGGTTCTGCCGATTTAGCAGGTTCAAACCTTACACTCTGGAAAGGTGCTAAAGGCGTTCAAGATGACGCTGCTGGTAACTACGTTCATTACGGCGTACGTGAATTTGGTATGACTGCAATCGCCAATGGTGTTGCACTTCACGGTGGTTTCATTCCTTACGTAGCGACATTCCTTATGTTTATGGAATATGCGCGTAATGCAGTACGTATGTCTGCACTGATGAAACAACGCGTAATTCATGTATACACACATGACTCAATTGGTCTTGGTGAAGATGGTCCTACACATCAACCTGTAGAACAAATTGCATCTTTACGTGGTACACCTAACTTAAATACTTGGCGTCCATGTGACACTGTAGAAGCTTCTATTTCTTGGAAATCTGCATTGTTACGTTCGGAAGGTCCAACTGCGTTAATTTTCTCTCGTCAAAACTTACCATTCCAAACACGTACAGATGCACAAATTGCTGATGTTGCGAAAGGTGGTTATGTTCTTGCGAAAGAAAAAGGCGAATTGAAAGCAATTATTATTGCAACGGGTTCTGAAGTTTCATTAGCAATGGAAGCTTATGCACAACTTGAAGGTGTGCGTGTAGTTTCTATGCCATGTGCTGAAGAATTTGTTAAGCAAGATGCTGCTTACCGTGAAGCTGTTTTACCTGCTGCCATTCGTGCACGTGTTGCAGTTGAAGCTGCACATGTAGACTACTGGTGGAAGTTTGTTGGTCTAGATGGTCGTGTTATTGGTATGACGACTTATGGCGAATCTGCACCTGCGAAAGATTTATATCAACACTTTGGTATTACCACTGAAGCTGTTGTTGCTGCTGTAAAAGAAATTACTGCTTAATTCTTTTTAGAATTGAATAAAAAACCGCCTCAATTGAGGCGGTTTTTTATTTTGGAATAGAATTCACAATTCTCTCGGCAAAATTTTGAACATCAATAATTTCATGTTCTGGCTTGCCTTTACCTGTTAAATCTCTAAATAACTTAGCATAAGAGCCATGATTACCTATACTGACATATTTGTCTGATTTGTAGCTTGCAAGTTCAATATTATTTGCTGTGATTGTGGAATTGTACTGAATTTCACTTGTTGAATAATTCCCGACAAGGACTTCTTTACCAACCCTAGAGAATCCTTCACCCATAAATACGCGCTTTTGATTAATTTCTAAATTTAAATTAATGGGTATAGCTGTATTTTCATCAGCAAGCATATTCTTTTCTTTTAATTTACTTTCAATTTGTTCTTTATAAAGTGTCGTCATACTTTCCTGATTTAAATATTCGGGTCTCTCCATACGACTTGTTAAATTCACTTTTAAGTCATTAATTTTATAAAGACGAGGTTGAATGTTTTCAACAGTTTCAGTGCTTTTATAAGGTTTGTAAAATTGAGTGGGTTTTGAAAAAGAGTATGTGCTAAGCATGGTTGTAATGATGAGAGTCGATGCTAAGCTAATATTCCGATAAAGGCTCATTTTAATCTTCTGTATTGTGAATAAAATTTTATGTTTGGTTAATTTTACAATTTTAGAATATAACGTGTTTTTTGACACTATCAAAAAAACTCAAAACGTAGAATGCATTGCAGTTTTTATTAATCAGTATATAGTATTGCGCTTCATTAAATATTCAGACAATTGGTAATCAATTTGCCAGAAGTGAGGGAAATATGAGCCTATATGATCAAATTAATGATGAAATTGTATTAATGGATGCTGGTGAGCAAAAGTGGATTGGGCAAGATTTAGCACTTGAGTCAATGATGGCAGTAGAATTAATGCTTCAAGACTTACAAGAAGATAAAGTGCTTAAAATTCGTCGTAAAAACCACGAAAAGCAAACAGGTAACAAGCATGTAGATCGAATTTTGGTTGAAAAACTGTAAAATTTGAAAAAATAAGGCCTCTTTTTAGAGGCTTTATTTTTATTTGGTGACAGCGCAGTCCAAGAAACATTCTTTACTCATTATCAGCAATTTAAGATAATGGTTTGAGTAAGCATAATGCTTTCATGCCTGATATTTAGATATATAGCGCATTGTTTTGAATTGAAAAAGGAATTGGCTCGCCATGTTTGTGCGATTATTTTATACATTAAGAAAATATGGTGTTCCAGTTTCAACTCGAGAGCTGATTGACTTAAATCAGGCTGTTGCAGAAGGTTTGTTTTTTGCAGATCAAGAAGAATTTTATCAGCTCGCAAAAACAATTATGGTCAAAGACGAACGATATTTCGATAAATTTGACCGTGCCATGAAAGACTATTTTGATGGTATTTCAACATTCGATTTAGATGATTTGTTAAATCAAGTTCATAAACTTCCTAAAGATTGGTTTGACCTAGAACTCATAGAAAAACATCTTAGCCCAGAGCAACGAGAAGAACTTAAAAAAGCAGGCTCACTTGAAGAGCTGATGAAAATGCTTGAAGAGCGTTTGCGCGAACAGCATAAAAAGCATCAAGGTGGAAATCGAATGATTGGTACAGGTGGCACATCGCCATTTGGTGCTTATGGTGATCATCCTGAAGGTGTGCGTATTGGTGGGCCAGGGCGTAAACGTTCTGCTGTAAAAGTATGGGAGCAACGTCAATATCGTAATTTAGATGATGAGCAAATTCTAGGAAGCCGCCAAATGCAAATGGCATTACGTCGTTTGCGTAAATTTGCACGTCAAGGTGCAGCAGAAGAACTTGATATAGATGGTACAATTCGTGAAACCGCCAAACAAGGCATTTTAGATGTGCAACTTGTACCCGAGCGCCGTAATCGTATTAAAGTTTTAATGTTGTTTGATATTGGCGGATCTATGGATGCACATATTGCGCAATGTGAAAAACTCTTTAGTGCAGCCAAAACAGAATTCAAAACCCTCGAATATTTTTATTTCCATAATTGCTTATACGATTACGTTTGGAAAGATAATCTCCGTCGCTCATCTTCAAGAATGAATACTTGGGATTTATTCAATACTTATGGTCGAGATTACCGCGTGATTGTTGTGGGGGATGCAAGTATGGCGCCTTATGAACTTCAATCTGTTGGTGGTTCTGTGGAATATATGAATGATGAAGCAGGGCATGTTTGGTTACAGCGTTTACGTCAACATTTTGAAAAAACAGCGTGGTTAAATCCTGAAGAAGAAAACTATTGGCATTACACGCATACTATCGGGCTAATAAAACAAATCTTTGAAGATAAAATGTATCCAATGACATTAAAAGGCATTGAAGATATGACCAAATATTTGGCACGTTAATTCTATTTATCTATAAGTCACTTTATTTATATTTATTAGTACTTTGAAAAAAATTGTCTTAGTATAAAGATTACTCATCTTTTATAGATTTTTATATTCAGGGATTACGATGAATCATCAAATTAATGGCATTGCTTTACCAAACGAAGAAGGCTTTTTTGGTACTTATGGTGGACAGTTTATTCCGCCAGATTTAAAACAAGCCATGGATGATATTAATATTGCTTATGAAGAAATTCGTAAAACCCCTGAATTTCAAACTGAACTTAATGAGTTATTTGCGCATTATGTGGGGCGTCCAAGTCCGTTATTTCATGCAAAGCGCTTATCTGAAAAGCTAGGTGGTGCACAAATTTATTTAAAACGTGAAGATCTAAATCATACAGGTGCACATAAAATTAACCATTGTTTGGGTGAAGCTTTACTTGCCAAATATATGGGTAAAACTAAAGTGATTGCTGAAACAGGTGCGGGTCAACATGGTGTGGCATTGGCAACAGCATGTGCGCTTGTAGGTATTCCATGTGAAATTCATATGGGGCAGGTTGATATTGAAAAAGAACATCCAAATGTTGTCAAAATGAAAATTTTGGGTGCAAACTTAATTGCTGTAACACGTGGTACGGCAACGCTAAAAGATGCGGTAGATAGTGCATTTGAAGAATATTTAAAAAATCCAAAAGATTATATTTATGCCATTGGCTCAGTTGTAGGACCACATCCATTTCCAATGATGGTTCGTGATTTTCAAGCCATTATTGGTGATGAAATTAAAGTTCAAACCAATGAACGTTTTGGTTCAAATCCTGATTATGTGGTTGCTTGTGTAGGTGGTGGTTCTAATGCAATTGGTGCATTTACGGCATTTTTAAATGAACCAAATGTGAAATTGGTTGGTGTTGAGCCAGCGGGTCATGGTCTGGATACAGACATGCATTCTGCGACTTTAACTTTGGGTAAGCCAAGCCAAATTCATGGTATGGCGTGTTATGTGCTTGAAGATGAAAATGGCGAGCCTTTGCCTGTTCATTCAATTGCATCAGGGTTAGATTATCCGGGTGTTGGACCTCAGCATAGTTTGTTGAAAGATTTAGGTCGTGTTGAATATACAACAGCAACAGATCAAGAGTGTTTAGATGCCTTTATGACGCTTTCTCGTGTAGAAGGTATTGTTCCTGCTTTGGAAAGTTCTCATGCTGTTGCTTGGGCTTTACGCGAAGCACCTAAATTGGGTAAAGATGTGAAAATTGTCGTAAACGTATCGGGGCGTGGTGATAAAGATGCTGATTATGTCGCTGAAAAATTAGGTTTGAATTAAGTTTTGAGATAAAAGAGCCCTGAAATTTTCGGGGCTCTTTTATTTTCTAGTATAAGTAATGATAATAATTTTATATTTGTAAAAGTGCTAAGGTAGGGGCGTTGTGGGGACAATAAATTGGGATGTATTTGGAAGTTTTGCGAGTGCTACAGCTACTTTTACAGGGGCAGGAGTTGCTTTATATATTGCGAATCTATGGCGAAAACAAAAAGGCAGTGAAGTATCGTCTGATATTTCAACAAAAATCTACTTTAAGCTTGATACGATAATATTGAAAATTGAAAAACTAGATGCATCTATTTATGTTTTTATGGATGATTTTTGCCAGAAAAATCAATTAAATATTAGTGATTTTAGGATTGGGTTTATAGATATTATGGATGATAGTAATTATATCAAAAGTTTAATTAATATTATTATTACGTATAAAAATAATACTTTATTGAAACAAAAAATGGATGATTATGATAAAAATGTTTCTGATTTATTTGAATTTATTGATAGCTTAGATCTGCTTTTCGAGGATTGGGATATCTCGGATGTGGTATTGAGGGAAAACTTTCTTAAAGAGCTACATGAAATAATAAAAGATTTAAATACATCTATTACTAGTATTAAAGAATCTTTATTACCATATATTTATCATAAATATTAATAAAAGAACGCATAGTGTATTTTATTTTTATATAAATGAATGCACAGTAAAAACAGCATGACTTATCTACTTTAAAAAATCATGCTGTTTAACTAAATCAATCAACCTGAAATATATTGCTGTAACTGATCAATTAATTTCTTTTGGTCATCCATTGCAGTTTTAACTAAATCGCCAATAGAAATCAAGCCTAATAACTCTTCATTTTCAACTACAGGTAAATGACGCAAATGCTTATCAGTCATCAACTTTAAACAATCTTTTACGGTAGATGTGGTGGTAACTGTAAGAACCTTTGCGGTCATGATTTCACTTACCGTTGTATCTTTAGATGTACGTTCCATCAAAACAATTTTACGTGTGTAATCACGCTCAGAAAGAATACCCGCCACTTTGTTGTTATCATCGGTCACAACAAGCGCACCAATTCCTTTTTCGGCCATGAGTTTAATGGCATCAAGTACAGTTGAATTCGGCTTTACGGTATATATAGCAGGGTTGCCTTTATCCTTTAAAACATGTGCTACATTGCTCATTAAAATTATCCTCTTCTCATTGTTCTTGTTGGTTCACTTTTAACTTAACGTGAAATTTTACAAATACAAAGACCTTTATGGTCAGATTTTGTGAATATGGAATACATCCCTGTATTGTTTATATAAGTATTTAATACTGCTAGGCAAGTAAATTGTCGGGTTTATTAAAGAAAAAGTATTTCATCATTTGTGATGAAAATTTAAACTTCTGTTGATTTGAATTATACAAAGTAGGTGTCACATTCAAACGAACAAGTGTGGGTAATAATGATTTTTGAAAATCTTCGGGCGTAATTTTACGTGGCGTATAATTGGGCCAATGCTTTTGTGCATGCTTTTCTGCTTGCGCGCAACTTAACCAAAAAGGGAAAATATGATGTTCTTGATCGGAAGTCATTGCCCAACCTTGACGGTATAAACCCCAAAGTACGCCACAATACATCATCGATTTTAAAATAGTAATTTTCAGAAAAAAATCTTTGGGTAGGAGGTGTAGCTCATTCACCTTATTCATAATCGTTCTAAGTGGTTTGTTTGATTCTATTGTACGGACTTATGATGACAGTATTGTTTAAGCTTTGCGTAGAATCGTAAAATTATATGAAAAAGGTCGTAAAAAAACGCCACCTGAGTGACGTTTTATTATGCTTGCATGGTGGCTAGGTTTTGCCAAAATTGTGCTTTAAGCGAATCGCGTTCTACACGGAAACCTTGATAATAAAGTTCTGCTAAGAACATTGCCGCTTTACCATGTCCAGCTCGTGCTGCACCTTCCAACTGTGAAACTGCATCTGAAAAGTTCATTTCGTATTGGATTGTATTTACTGCATCTGCGTAAACATGTTCTAAGTCTTGTTGAGAGAATTGTTGAATCATATATAACTCCTTATTGTAATTATGTTCAAACTATAAAGACCAATCTTGAGTCTTTAGATATTTTTAACACTCTATTATTAAACTATTATTACAATTTACTTGAAGTGTCAAACAAATTGGCTTAAAAATAGTATTTGAATGTGTTTAGATGATTAAATATTGATCGTGTGTGTAAAATACACGTCAATGATTAAAGAAAAGTTAAAAAGGGAGATAATAATGACAACGACAATAGATGGATTTTCTTTAGATTTACCACCAATAAAAGCTCAAATTATAGGTTTGGCTCAATTGCATCGAAAGCAATTAGATGAAGCGATTTATCATAATGAACTTCGATTGGGCGATTTTTGCCTAGCACAAAGAAAACGTGTTTATGATTACACACGTGAGTTGAATGAAGAGCAGCGTGCTGATTTTTATCAAACCTATAATAGTGAATTACAGCGTTTGGCTATAGATGAAAGTCCACATCAGCATGAAAATGAAAATCCAGCCAATGTAAAAGTGATGATAGGTGTTTTGGTTGTTATCGCAATTGTTTTATATTTTGTGTTTTTAGCGCCAGTTTTACATTAATTAAAATTTAAAGCTCAATTCTATGCATAAATATGGGTGGAATTGAGCTATATATCTTGTGAATAATTTTAGACACCCATAAACTACCTCTAATCGAGGTAAGTCATGTACAACGCAATTCAAAAAATGAGTCAATTTTATGCTCAGTTAAGACTTGAGCAAATTTATAATGCTTTCATTATTTTTATTATTACGGTGATTTTAGTTATTTCAACAGTTGCATTATACCGTCCAATAGATGCGAATAAATTTCAGCAAGTCAAAATTATTGCAAATCAGCCTATACATCCTGAAAGCCAAGAAATGGCGGAACATTTATTACAGAAGCAATCTATTTTATTTGGGCAGTATCTTCGCCTTATGCATGCGCATCAAGTAGAAATGAAAAAAGCAACCGAGCTTCCAGCATTGTCTATTGAAGACCAATAGGGCTTTATCTTCAAACTTATCTTGCTAAATCAATACAACGTAAAACGATATGGTTTATGCTAGACTTTCACTTTTATTTTAATGCAGTATTTTCAGGGATTCGGCATGCAACAACAATCTAATGGGCAGAGTAAATTTTTAATTGATGCTGACATCGGTGATGACGATGTTACCTTACCGAATTTACCTTCAGTTAACGTGCCTATTGTTGAAACAGCTCCAGTAGCAGGAAATGTTTCGGCAAAAGTTGCACAAGAAGAAACAAAATCCCAAGGTGGTTTCTTTAGCCGAATGAAAGATGGGTTAACGAAAACCCGTAAAAACCTTGCTGATGGGATGGTGAATATTCTCATTGGTGGTAAAGAAATTGATGATGAGTTATTAGAAGAAGTTGAAGAGCAGTTACTTGTTGCAGATATTGGTGTGGAAGCAACAAAAACAATTATTGCGAATTTAACTGAACGTACAAATCGTGGCGACTTAATTTATTCACATTCTTTATATAAAGCATTGCAAGAAGAACTTGTGGCTTTGTTAGAGCCACGTGTAAAACCTATGCATATAGACCCGAACAAATCACCTTATGTGATTTTGGTGGTAGGTGTAAATGGTGTAGGTAAAACAACAACCATTGGTAAACTTGCAAAACGCTTACAAGGCGAAGGTAAAAAAGTCATGCTTGCAGCGGGTGATACATTCCGTGCAGCAGCGACAGAACAGCTTCAAATTTGGGGTGAGCGTAATAATATTCCTGTGGTTTCACAAGGTCATGGTGCAGATAGTGCATCTGTGATTTATGATGCCTTTGAAAGTGCGCGAGCAAAAGGTATAGATGTTCTTATTGCAGATACAGCAGGGCGTTTGCACAACAAAAGCCATCTTATGCAAGAGTTAACCAAAGTTAAACGCGTTATGCAAAAAAGTGATGCGACTGCACCACATGAAGTGATGTTGGTTGTAGATGCAGGTACTGGTCAAAACGCAATTAATCAAGTTGAAATGTTTGATGAGGCTGTTGGTTTAACAGGTATTACTATTACCAAGCTTGATGGAACAGCAAAAGGCGGTGTTTTATTTAATATTGCAAGTCGTACACATGTGCCTATTCGCTTTATTGGCGTGGGTGAAAAAATTGACGATTTACGACCGTTCTCTGCAAAATCATTTGTTGCTGCACTTTTTGAAACAGATAAATAACAACTTATCTTTTCATCTTTAGAATATTCAGTACTGCACATAAACTCCGCGAAATGCGGAGTTTATTGTTTTTTGGCTAAGTGTTTGATTTAAAATACATCAAGAATAAGCCTTATAAGTAAATAATTGAAAATAAAACCATTACAATAATAAAGGGATTCATGCCAATTTTTGGGGAAAATTAAGGTAATGGCATTGTTAGATAAAATTGGTCATGTTTTAACGTCAGACATCACCAAAGATTTTCGATTTAAAAAGAGAAATATAAGTTTTGATGAAAATCTTACATTTATTGATCAGCTAAAGAAACGCAGAAATGTAAGCGATTTAGGTAATAAAATACGTTTTAGTCAAACCTATCTTACAGAGCTTATTCAAGAGTCTGTGCGGAGTTGTCCATCTGCTTATCATTCGCAAAGTACGCGTGTGGTTATTTTGTATGGAAATTCACATAAAAATTTTTGGGATATTGTGCGGGAAATGCAACGTAAAATTGTGCCTGCACATATATTTGAAGGTATTGAACTTAAGATGGATCAGTGTGTAAAAGCCTATGGGACGGTTTTGTTTTATGAAGATCAAAAAACCATTCAATATTTACAAAAGAAACGTCCTTTCGATGCCAAAGAATTTCCAATTTGGTCAGAGCAAACATCAGGAATGGCACAATTTGCAGTTTGGACAGCATTAGCAGATTCAGATATTGGCGCATCTCTTCAACATTACAATCCAATTATTGATGAAGAAATTGCCAAAAGTTTTGCTATAGATGAAAACTGGAAATTACGTGCGCAACTTGTTTTTGGTTCCATTGAGCAAGAAATAGGTGAAAAACCACATATAGATTACGCGCAACAATTTAAGGTTTTTTACTGATGAAGCTACGCATATAACGATTTTTGTTATATGCGTAAGTTTGATTTACTAGATTGTTCCATTAATAAAACACTATGTTATGAAATTGGGTGTTTATCTAAAAATTAAAAATAATAAGATGTATCTAACGAATTAAGCGTGATCGTGAGATCAAAGAGGAATCCTAATGTCATTTTTAAAACACTTAGAAAAACGCCGTACAATTTATGCAATTGGTAATAAAGTAGAACTTGCAAACGCAGAAATCGAAAAAACAATTCAACAAGCTGTACGTTTAAGCCCGTCATCATTTAACTCACAATCTTCTCGTGTTGTGACTTTACTTGGTGAATCGCATGCTAAATTTTGGAATATCACTTTAGAAACATTACGTAAAATTGTACCTGCAGAAGCATTTGCACCAACTGAAGCAAAAATTCAAAGTTTTGCGGCAGGTAAAGGCACAGTTTTATTTTATGAAGATCAATCTGTCATTAAAAATTTGCAAGATAATTTTGCATTGTATGCAGATAATTTCCCAGTTTGGTCTGAGCATTCAACAGCAATTGCGCAATTTGCAGTTTGGACAGCATTGGCGGAACAAAACATTGGCGCATCATTACAACATTACAATCCAATTGTAGATGTAGAAGTTGCAGAAACGTTCAATATTCCAGAAAGTTGGAAATTACGTGCACAGCTTGTGTTTGGTTCTATTGAAGCACCAGCTGGTGAAAAAACATTTATTGATGATGCGGAACGTTTTAAATCATTCAATTAATATTTAAATCATTGTAAAAAAGAGTGCGAATGCGCTCTTTTTTTTATATAAAAGAATGTGATGTTTGGTTGTAATGAAAGTGTCATCTCGTTCATTCATAGTTTCATCAAATTTAAAAAATGATGAGATAAGTATTGATGAATAAAAGATGGTCTTTAAGCTTAGCTTTATTGATGATGGCTTCGCCTGCATTTGCAGCAATTACATTAACAACACCAGAAGAAATTAAAGTTGCAGCTATTAATGGGCAAGAAGTAAATACAAGCTTATTTAGTTCTAAGAAAAATGCACATCAATTAAAAGCTGGTGAAAATGTTATCTCTGTGAGATATACACAATATTTTGAAGAAAATCGAAATATTGGCACGCATGAAATTGTTCGATCAAATATCGTTAATATTAAAACACCATTATTAGAAGATAATCAAAATTACGTTTTAGCATTAATTAATAACCCAAAAAACATAGATGTCGCTAGAGAATATGCTAAACAGCCCATATTTGGACTGTATGACAGTAAAAATCAACTACTTGTTAAACAGCAGGGTGCAAAATCGTCGAACTTGGGCATTGTGAGCAATTTATTTACTGAAGGTGAATCGGTAGATAAATCTCAAGTGAACATTCAACCATCGCCAGAATACACTTCACAAGCCAAATTGAACGCACCAATAGCAAAAACACAATCGAATATTGGTGTACAAAATGGCGAAGCTCAACAGTTGATTCACATTTGGAAAAACACAACAAAAGCTGAAAGACAGAAATTTATGACTTGGCTTGCAGAGCAATAAAACCAATATGTAAATTAAAGCCACCATAAAAGGTGGTTTTTTTATGAAGGTAGTGGTGATTAGTAATGTGTAAAATAGGTAAAACAAGCTGATTTTATAGTTTTTAAGGTTGTTTTGTATGAAAAATAATCATGCAAACGTAATTATTAGATTATTTAAGAAAAAGGGGTTGCGCTCGTGAGTAAACTCTATAGAATACGCAGCACACCAACGCAGTGAACGAAACGAATGGTTGAGTTTAGTGTGTTGTTCTTGCTACTGACGAAGTAGCAAGAAGATCATTAAGAGATTATGAAGAACAACTTGTGTGGATTTTTACTGGTTGATCGATCGAAATTATTTTCATTGATTGAATGGTAGAAATTACTCGAAGTTTATTTGAGAAATATTTGTCAGAAAATTGATGAGCCAAGATTGGTGCCCTTTAAGGCACTAAGCAATATTAAACTGAAGAGTTTGATCATGGCTCAGATTGAACGCTGGCGGCAGGCTTAACACATGCAAGTCGAGCGGGGAAAGGTAGCTTGCTACCTAACTTAGCGGCGGACGGGTGAGTAATGCTTAGGAATCTGCCTATTAGTGGGGGACAACAGTTGGAAACGGCTGCTAATACCGCATACGCCCTACGGGGGAAAGCAGGGGATCTTCGGACCTTGCGCTAATAGATGAGCCTAAGTCAGATTAGCTAGTTGGTGGGGTAAAGGCCTACCAAGGCGACGATCTGTAGCGGGTCTGAGAGGATGATCCGCCACACTGGGACTGAGACACGGCCCAGACTCCTACGGGAGGCAGCAGTGGGGAATATTGGACAATGGGGGGAACCCTGATCCAGCCATGCCGCGTGTGTGAAGAAGGCCTTTTGGTTGTAAAGCACTTTAAGCGAGGAGGAGGCTACTTAGATTAATACTCTAGGATAGTGGACGTTACTCGCAGAATAAGCACCGGCTAACTCTGTGCCAGCAGCCGCGGTAATACAGAGGGTGCGAGCGTTAATCGGATTTACTGGGCGTAAAGCGTGCGTAGGTGGTCTTTTAAGTCGGATGTGAAATCCCTGAGCTTAACTTAGGAATTGCATTCGATACTGGGAGACTAGAGTATGGGAGAGGATGGTAGAATTCCAGGTGTAGCGGTGAAATGCGTAGAGATCTGGAGGAATACCGATGGCGAAGGCAGCCATCTGGCCTAATACTGACACTGAGGCACGAAAGCATGGGGAGCAAACAGGATTAGATACCCTGGTAGTCCATGCCGTAAACGATGTCTACTAGCCGTTGGGGTCTTTGAGACTTTAGTGGCGCAGCTAACGCGATAAGTAGACCGCCTGGGGAGTACGGTCGCAAGACTAAAACTCAAATGAATTGACGGGGGCCCGCACAAGCGGTGGAGCATGTGGTTTAATTCGATGCAACGCGAAGAACCTTACCTGGTCTTGACATAGTAAGAACTTTCCAGAGATGGATTGGTGCCTTCGGGAGCTTACATACAGGTGCTGCATGGCTGTCGTCAGCTCGTGTCGTGAGATGTTGGGTTAAGTCCCGCAACGAGCGCAACCCTTTTCCTTATTTGCCAGCACTTCGGGTGGGAACTTTAAGGATACTGCCAGTGACAAACTGGAGGAAGGCGGGGACGACGTCAAGTCATCATGGCCCTTACGACCAGGGCTACACACGTGCTACAATGGTCGGTACAAAGGGTTGCTACCTCGCGAGAGGATGCTAATCTCAAAAAGCCGATCGTAGTCCGGATCGCAGTCTGCAACTCGACTGCGTGAAGTCGGAATCGCTAGTAATCGCGGATCAGAATGCCGCGGTGAATACGTTCCCGGGCCTTGTACACACCGCCCGTCACACCATGGGAGTTTGTTGCACCAGAAGTAGGTAGTCTAACCGTAAGGAGGACGCTTACCACGGTGTGGCCGACGACTGGGGTGAAGTCGTAACAAGGTAGCCGTAGGGGAACCTGCGGCTGGATCACCTCCTTAACGAAAGATTGACGATTGGTAAGAATCCACAACAAGTTGTTCTTCATGAAGATGTATCTGAGGGTCTGTAGCTCAGTTGGTTAGAGCACACGCTTGATAAGCGTGGGGTCACAAGTTCAAGTCTTGTCAGACCCACCAAATCTGACTAACGCAGTATGAGAGTACTGAGCAAACAGAAAGCAAAGATACATTGAATCTAATGATAAGCTGGGGACTTAGCTTAGTTGGTAGAGCGCCTGCTTTGCACGCAGGAGGTCAGGAGTTCGACTCTCCTAGTCTCCACCATCACATCATTGACTACTTGGTAGTCAAATGAATGTAAGATGAGCTAAGAAACATACAAACAGCTAGATAGCTTATAGAGATTAACAAGTATAAGCGTTAATATACGCGGACTTGGTAATCTCTGTGATTTATCACAGTTTCTAGACCTGACGAAGGCTAGAGCAATCATTAACAGATTAATTTGAGTTGAAATAAATTGTTTAAGGCTCAGAACTGAATTGAATTTAGCAGTAACTTGTTACTGTTGAGTGAAATGAAGAACTGAGAAACTAGCGATTAACTGAATCAAGCGTTTTGGTATATGAATCTAATAGAAGCTGTACTGTAGTTAAATCTACGGACAACAAACTGTATGAGTGTGTTGAAAGACACAATCTGTTGTTATCCTCCTTGTAGGGATTAACGACTGTTTGGGGTTGTATAGTCAAGTAATTAAGTGCATGTGGTGGATGCCTTGGCAGTCAGAGGCGATGAAAGACGTAATAGCCTGCGATAAGCTCCGGGGAGGCGGCAAATATCCTGTGATCCGGAGATTTCTGAATGGGGAAACCCACTTAGCATAAGCTAGGTATCATACACTGAATACATAGGTGTATGAGGCGAACGAGGGGAAGTGAAACATCTCAGTACCCTTAGGAAAAGAAATCAATTGAGATTCCCTCAGTAGCGGCGAGCGAACGGGGAACAGCCCATTAAGTCATATAAGCTTTAGTGGAACGCTCTGGGAAGTGCGACCGTAGTAGGTGATAGTCCTGTACACGAAAGGGCTTATATGATGATGACGAGTAGGGCGGGGCACGTGAAACCTTGTCTGAATATGGGGGGACCATCCTCCAAGGCTAAATACTCCTGACTGACCGATAGTGAACCAGTACCGTGAGGGAAAGGCGAAAAGAACCCCTGTGAGGGGAGTGAAATAGATCCTGAAACCGCATGCATACAAGCAGTGGGAGCCGGCATTGCGTCCGGTGACTGCGTACCTTTTGTATAATGGGTCAGCGACTTATGTTCAGTAGCGAGGTTAACCGAATAGGGGAGCCGTAGAGAAATCGAGTCTTAATAGGGCGAATTAGTTGCTGGGCATAGACCCGAAACCAGGTGATCTATCCATGAGCAGGTTGAAGGTTGGGTAACACTAACTGGAGGACCGAACCCACTGTCGTTGAAAAGCCAGGGGATGACTTGTGGATAGGGGTGAAAGGCTAATCAAACTTGGTGATAGCTGGTTCTCCCCGAAAGCTATTTAGGTAGCGCCTCGGACGAATACCATTGGGGGTAGAGCACTGTTTCGGCTAGGGGGTCATCCCGACTTACCAAACCGATGCAAACTCCGAATACCAATGAGTACTATCCGGGAGACAGACTGCGGGTGCTAACGTCCGTAGTCAAGAGGAAAACAATCCAGACCGCCAGCTAAGGCCCCAAAATTGTAGTTAAGTGGGAAACGATGTGGGAAGGCATAGACAGCTAGGAGGTTGGCTTAGAAGCAGCCACCCTTTAAAGAAAGCGTAATAGCTCACTAGTCGAGTCGGCCTGCGCGGAAGATGTAACGGGGCTAAAACTACATGCCGAAGCTGCGGATTTGCAATTTATTGCAAGTGGTAGGGGAGCGTTCTGTAAGCCGATGAAGGTGTATTGAGAAGTATGCTGGAGGTATCAGAAGTGCGAATGCTGACGTGAGTAACGACAAAGCGAGTGAAAAACTCGCTCGCTGAAAGACCAAGGGTTCCAGTCCAACGTTAATCGGGGCTGGGTGAGTCGACCCCTAAGGCGAGGCCGAGAGGCGTAGTCGATGGGAAATTGGTTAATATTCCAATACTTCTGTGTAATGCGATGAGAGGACGGAGAAAGTTAAGTCAGCCTGGCGTTGGTTGTCCAGGTGAAAGGTTGTAGGCATGTATCTTAGGCAAATCCGGGGTACTCTATGCTGAGAACTGATAGCAAGCTAATTTATTAGCGAAGTGGCTGATACTATACTTCCAGGAAAAGTCTCTAAGCTTCAGTTACACAGGAATCGTACCCGAAACCGACACAGGTGGTCAGGTCGAGTAGACCAAAGCGCTTGAGAGAACTCTGCTGAAGGAACTAGGCAAAATGGTACCGTAACTTCGGGAGAAGGTACGCTGTCGACGGTGACGGAATTTACTTCCTGAGCGGTTGACAGCCACAGAAACCAGGCCCCTGCAACTGTTTATTAAAAACATAGCACTCTGCAAACACGAAAGTGGACGTATAGGGTGTGATGCCTGCCCGGTGCTGGAAGGTTAATTGATGGGGTTAGCGTAAGCGAAGCTCTTGATCGAAGCCCCAGTAAACGGCGGCCGTAACTATAACGGTCCTAAGGTAGCGAAATTCCTTGTCGGGTAAGTTCCGACCTGCACGAATGGCATAATGATGGGGGCGCTGTCTCCAGCAGAGACTCAGTGAAATCGAATTCGCCGTGAAGATGCGGTGTACCCGCGGCTAGACGGAAAGACCCCGTGAACCTTTACTGCAGCTTGACATTGAACTTTGATCTTACTTGTGTAGGATAGGTGGGAGGCTTTGAAGTCGTGACGCTAGTTGCGATGGAGCCAATCTTGAAATACCACCCTGGTAATATTGAGGTTCTAACTCTGCTCCATAATCTGGAGCGAGGACCATGTCTGGTGGGTAGTTTGACTGGGGCGGTCTCCTCCTAAAGAGTAACGGAGGAGTACGAAGGTGCGCTCAGCGTGGTCGGAAATCACGCGTAGAGTATAAAGGCAAAAGCGCGCTTAACTGCGAGACCCACAAGTCGAGCAGGTACGAAAGTAGGTCTTAGTGATCCGGTGGTTCTGTATGGAAGGGCCATCGCTCAACGGATAAAAGGTACTCTGGGGATAACAGGCTGATACCGCCCAAGAGTTCATATCGACGGCGGTGTTTGGCACCTCGATGTCGGCTCATCTCATCCTGGGGCTGAAGCAGGTCCCAAGGGTATGGCTGTTCGCCATTTAAAGAGGTACGCGAGCTGGGTTTAGAACGTCGTGAGACAGTTCGGTCCCTATCTACCGTGGGCGTTGGAAATTTGAGAGGATCTGCTCCTAGTACGAGAGGACCAGAGTGGACGAACCTCTGGTGTACCGGTTGTGACGCCAGTCGCATCGCCGGGTAGCTATGTTCGGAAGGGATAACCGCTGAAAGCATCTAAGCGGGAAGCCTACCTCAAGATAAGATTTCCCAAGGACTTTATGTCCTCTAAAGAGCCGTTGAAGACTACGACGTTGATAGGTTGGATGTGGAAGTGCAGTGATGCATGAAGCTGACCAATACTAATTGCTCGTGAGGCTTGACTATACAACACCCAAACAGTTGTTGTTTCGAAAGATTTCAAAGCAAAATGCTTGATTTAGTGAACGCTAGAACTTAAACTTTAACTCAAATATCTGTTAATAACTCATTTGACGAAAGCTAGGCATGCGAAAGCAATTAAGACCATAGCGAGTAAGCATAAACAGTTGTGCTGGCGACAATAGCAAGAGTGAACCACCTGATCCCTTCCCGAACTCAGAAGTGAAACCTCTTAGCGCTGATGGTAGTGTGGGGTTACCCATGTGAGAGTAAGTCATCGCCAGCTCATTAATTCTAAAACACCCCCTGTCTTATGACAGGGGGTGTTTTTTTATGTATATAAAATTAGAAATATGAAAAATAATGGAATTATAGCTAGAGCCTTAAAATTAGAAAATCACCATAAAAAATCCCGAATAAATCGGGATTTATAATCAAACTTATAGGCTAAGCGTTATTTAACTGCCTTCTTGAATATTTAATAGTCAGGGGGGATGCAAGGGGGAAAGAAAAAGAAATTATTCACATAATATATAAATTTTTATTTAAAAGTAAAATTAATACTAGATTTTTCAACATAACTAGCATATTGATATATAAATGATTTAGAAAATTTAAAAAGGGGTAAAAATGAAAGATCTGAAAAAAAAGTTACTATTAACTGCTGGATTAATGCTTGTGGGAGAGTTATCAATGGCATGCACACGTGTTGTTTATTTAGGTGATGAACAGAATGTGATGACAGCACGTTCAATGGATTGGAAAGCAGATGTTGGCTCAAATATATGGGTATTGCCAAACAATGTTAGCCGAGATGGGGCAGCAGGGAAAAATCTATTAAATGGGTATCTAAATATGGCAGTGTGGTGACGACAGGTTATGATATTGCAACTACAGATGGGTTAAATGAAAAAGGTTTAGCTGCTAATTTATTGTGGTTAGTTGAGTCGGAATACCCAAATGTAGATAAGAATAATAAACCTACAATTAGTATTTCTTTATGGGCACAATATATTCTAGATAATTTCGCAACTGTAGATGAGGCAGTTCGTGCTTTAGAAAAAGAACCTTTCATTGTTGTTTCAGATGCTGTCCCTGGGGAAGCGAGATTAACCACGTTACATTTATCAATTTCAGATGCTTCTGGCGATAGTGCAATTATTGAATATGTCAAAGGTAAGCAAGTAATACATCATGACCGTAAATATCAAGTTATGACAAATTCTCCATTATTTGAAAAGCAACTTGCTTTAGATGAATATTGGAAACAAATTGGGGGAACTACAATGCTTCCTGGTACAAATAGAGCTGCAGATCGTTTTGCACGAGCATCTTTTTATATCAATGCCATCCCGAAAAAAGCGACACCAGAGCATTCGTTAGCAAGTGTGTTTAGCGTTATCAGAAATGTTTCAGTACCTTTTGGATTGAATACAGAGGAAGAACCGAATATATCTTCGACTCGTTGGAGAACAGTAGTAGATCATAAGCGTAAATTATACTTTTTCGAATCTGCAGTATCTCCTAATACATTTTGGATTGATTTGAAAGATATTAACTTTAGTGCAACCCAGCCACTAAAATTAGATTTAGGCAAAGATCAAACGATTACTTATGCAGGCAAAGCAAATAGTTCGTTAAAGGCAACGCCAGCATTTAAATTTTTAGGTATTAATTAAGATATTGGAATTTTGAATGAATAAAAATATATGGGTATTAGCTGGAATGGTATTTTTAGGTGCCTGTACAACATTGCCACAAGAGAATGTTGGAACAAAAGGGTTGCCATTGTGTACAGATAACGAGCTTTGTCCTTTAATGACAGTAAGTTGGAATGATCAGAGGAAAGATAATTTTCAAGTTAAAGTCAGTTTAGATAGTATTTATCAATATTATGACATTCAAAAAGTGACGTTTAGTAATGATGAGAAATCATATAGTTTCAATCCTGAAACTAAGACCACTCAAGAGTTAATTTTAAATTTACGTCATTCGAAAAACAGTATTGTTGTTCCTAAAAACTTAATGGCAGATCTAAAATCGGATCGTATTTCAATTAATATACATACAGACCAAGGTGTAATTTCAAGATTTGTTTATAAGGATGGTGTTGAATCTTCAATTTATAAACAATTTACAAGTGTATATAATCCCTAGATTAAATAGAGCACCTTCGGGTGCTTTTTTTAATAATTTGAATGGACTAGCAATAAAACCTATGGTTTTGGGGTTTAAATTATTGAGTGAATATTTAAATAATATATGTAATCGATGTTCATTATTTTAATTAATTTGAAGTGTGATATTGGAAAATTTTTAATTTAATATAAGCTAGGCAATATTCATTTTAATTGTTTATCTAAATTATGGCTAAAAATCCACAACAAACTTCAGCATTGGCTGAACTCATTGCAGAACAAAAGCTTCTATGTGAAGAATTTGGGTCTGCTTACATAGAAGTCAGTGGAGACGATGTCATTGCCGTTGCTGTTCAAACATTAAATAAAGATCCGTTGGTGGGCATTCGTAAAAAAACAGAAACTGAAGATAATGTTAGTTGGTATATTTACGGTGGAGAACTTGAAGACGGTACAGATCATTTTGAAACAATGACTGTTCGTGAATTACAAGAAATTGCACCAGACGTTCTTCCATATTTAGCTTTAGACGTTGGTTATCGCTTTATGATAGATGGTGATGACTATGAGGACGTTTGGAAAGAGGGTGATGAGGCTTAAGATATATGAAACTTTACTTTAAGTTTCTTATAATTGTGTTTAGTTTTTTTGCATCATTTACGTATGCAGAGAAACTGACGCAAGAAAAATACGATTTTTTATTGAATGAATACATGACTATTATTCAAAATTCAAAAGCGATTTTGGATGATGATATGAGTCAGGCAACATCAAAAGAAAAGAGTAAAGTATTTTGTGAACGTATTAAGGCGTATGAGAATATTAAAAAAATATCTGAGCAGAATAAACAATTAGAAAATGCTTCTAATATGTGGATTGCATCGAATTATTATTTAGATAGACAGAACAAAAGTCTGCAATTGACTGGAATTTCTGAGTCGACTTTTTGTAAAACCAAATAGCCTAAGTAAATTGTGGTAATTCAATCGTCACAAGATAACCGCTAAAATTATTTTATTTAAGCAGGTATCAAAATAAGAAAACTCATAATTAAGTTTTAAATCTAATCTTTAATAAAGCTATTTTAGTTATAAGTATACAAGGCAATATTGGGGCAAGATCTAAGCGCTTGCTTAGATCTTTTAATTCAAAAAAAAACACTAATTCGTTAAAGATAGCATGAAGTTTTTAATAATTTGATTTGCAGCAGGTTCAAGTTGCGGTGCAAAAGTTTGATTATCTTCCCGTAATTTTCCGATATTAATATCAGCATGTCTTAACTCACAGGTATGCCCAATGAGCCATTTTTCCATGCTATCTGCTGATGCTTCAATGTGAAACTGCAGGGCAAGAATGTGTTTACCAATTGAAAAAGCTTGGTTCGGATAAGCCTCTGTACTTGCGAGTAATTTTGCATTTTTAGGTAAATCGAATGTATCGCCATGCCAATGTAAAACATCTATATTTTGAAGTAGATTGAGTGGATTAGAAATTTCATTGGATAAGGTTAATTTACTCCAACCGATTTCCTTATTTGAACCTGCATAAACTTTTGCACTTAAAGCGTGTGCAATGAGTTGTGCACCTAAACAAATTCCAATTGTTGGTAAATTATTATTTAAACGAACTTTTAGTAAGTCTATTTCTTTTTGTATGAAAGGGTAGTCTTTAGTTTCATTTACCCCAATTGGACCGCCTAAAATAATGGTTAATCCCTTGTGCTCATATGCCTTTGTGAGATCATCAATACCTGCTTCAAAATAGCGAACACGGAATCCGAGTTGATAAAATGTATCTTCTAAAGAACCTAAATCCTCAAAAGCAACATGTTGAATGGCATAAATGGTATCTGGGAAATCACGCATAAAATTAGATATTTTGAATAATAGAAACGCTTTCAGATTATATGATCTAAAGTTATTTTTCTATGTGTGAATTAACTCAATTATTTAGATGCTTTATAATTTTTTTATAAATTTTAGTCAGAATATATTTCTAAGCACTAATATTCTTTTAAGATAAAATAAATGCTGTAAAGTGGTTTTAAAACAGCATCAATATACATCGAAGATGGATCTTAAAATGTTGAATCAAGTTCAAGTTAGAGCTGCAAAAATAGAAGATATAAATAGTATTGCTTCATTGCTTGCACAAATGGGATACCCGCAAGATTTGTCCATATTAGAACCTAAAATTAAGCGACTAATTGAGGATGGAAATGAGGTGTTATTAGTTGCTCATATTCAAAATCAAGTCTGTGCCTTTATTTCCATGCATTATGTACCCCAGTTGGCGGTTGAAGGTGATTATGCTCGTATTAGCTATTTCTGTGTTGATGAAAAATTCAGAAGTTTAAAAATAGGGAAAATATTATTAAGTCATGTGGAGCAACTCGCTCAAGCACGTAGATGTGATCGGGTAGAACTCAGAAGTGCAGATTATAGAAAAGATGCTCATCGTTTTTATTTAGCAAATGATTATCTAGATTCACCTAAGTTTTTTATTAAAAAATTTAATTATTCAGATGATTAATCACAAAAAAGCGAACCGTAGTCCGCTTTTAAAAATCTAAAATAACAGTTTTGGTTTTTCATGTATTTCTACACTTTCAATGATGTGATCGTCTTTTAGATGAACACCCGAAATGGAGTGTTTTTTTGAGTTTATCATGAGGCCCATTAAACGTTGAGTTGCAATTTCAATACTCAAGCCAGCAGGTCTTATATTTGAAATACAATTACGAGTTGAATCTAAATTTCCTTTTTTCGCACCCCATGTGTAGTAAATCCCCATACTATCAGGCGAGCTTAAGCCAGGTCTTTCGCCAATCATCATAACAAGCATGGGAATGTCTAAAAGTTCAACGACATGATCACCTAAAGCAACGCGACTTCCTGTTGCTATAATAATGGGGGCTAAACTCCATCCTTGTTTTTCAAATTGTTGTTTTAACGCTATAGCCATTGAAAATGCATTTTCCTCTATGGCTAGAGCAGATAACCCATCTCCAATCACAATACAAACATCAAACTTTTGCCGATTATCTCGTTTGTATTGTTTGCACTTTTCAACTGATTCATCATTCAAAATTCGACCTAAATCTGGGCGTTTAAGAAAGACTTCTTTGTTTTCTGCAAGGCTTTGTACTGTGAAGCTATCTATATTTTTTTCTCGAAACAAATGTTGAAGATGTGTTGTATCAAGGGGTTGAAATACGGCATCCCGCGCTTGAGCATGGGATAGTTGAAAGTCGAGCATCGGTTTTGTAGGAATGCTACAGCCAGCACGACCTAATGCAATACGAGCATCTGTATAATTTTTAAGTTGCTCCCAAGCATCTTTTTTAGTTGAAAGCTCAAATTTTTCTAGTGAGTCTAATTCAATTTTTGTCATGTTGAATATCCTCAAGTAAGTAAGCTTGCAAACTGAGAAGGCATTTTATCTGCCCATCGAATATGTTGATTAGATTGTTGCATAACACCTTGTTGTTCTAACCAAAGTTCAAATTCAGGTGCAGGTTTTAAACCTAATAATTGACGAAGATAGAGCGCATCATGAAAAGATGTTGTTTGATAATTCAACATGACATCATCTGAACCAGGTATTCCCATAATAAAATTGATACCAGCTGTACCAAATAATGTGAGGAGAACATCCATGTCATTTTGATCTGCTTCTGCGTGATTTGTATAGCAAATGTCACAGCCCATTGGCAAACCTAACAGTTTTCCGCAGAAGTGATCTTCTAAACCTGCTCGAATAATTTGTTTACCATCGTATAAGTATTCAGGCCCAATAAATCCAACGACGGTATTGACTAAAAATGGATTAAATTTTCGTGCAACAGCATAGGCTCGAGTTTCGATGGTTTGCTGATCTACACCATGATGAGCATTGCTAGATAATGCACTACCTTGTCCTGTTTCGAAGTACATGACATTGTTCCCAATAGTGCCACGGTTTAATGACAACGTTGCTTCATAACCTTCACGTAACATTTCTAGTGAAATGCCGAATCCTTCATTGGCAAGCTGTGTGCCTGCAATAGATTGGAACATGATATCGATAGGGACATTTTTTTCGGCAAGTTGAATGCCAGAGCTAATATGAGTGAGTACACAAGATTGTGTCGGTATTTCATATTTGTGAATAACATGATCTAAAAGTTTTAGTAGCTCTGATAGATTGTGTAGGTTGTCTGTTGCAGGGTTAATACCAATTACTGCATCGCCATTTCCGTACATCAATCCATCTAAAATACTTGCTGAAATTCCTAATAAATCATCGGTGGGATGGTTCGGTTGTAAACGTGTTGATAAATGTCCTTTAATACCAATGGTGTTTCTAAACTGTGTAATGACTTCACATTTATTTGCAACGTAGATTAAGTCTTGATTTCGCATAATCTTACTTACAGCTGCAACCATTTCAGGTGTAAGCCCTAAAGCTAATTTCTGCAATTTTTCAGGTGTTGCATCTGCACTTAAAAGCCAATTACGAAAATCACCCACGGTAAAATGTGAAATGGGAGCAAATAGGTCTGCGCGATGATCATCAATAATTAATCGAGTAATTTCATCTTTGTCGTAATCGACTAATGTTTCATTTAAAAAGTTTTTTAAAGGAACATCGGCAAGGGTAATTTGCGCAGCAACACGTTCAGTCGCATTTACTGCGGCAACGCCCGCGAGTTCATCACCTGAACGTAGCGGAGTTGCTTTTGCCATCAGTGTTTTTAAATCGGCAAAGACATAATTCTGATGGGAAATTAATGTTTTGTATGACATGAGTAATTCCTTTTATAACTCTGCTTCGGCTTTACGAATGTTTTCAAATTCTTCTTCAGGTGTCCCATTTACAAGGTTGTGGCGACTGAAAATGAGGAAATAAGCGATAAAGGCAACATAAATACCCGCAGCCATAAACCAAACTTTTGGATCTACTAAAAAGCCTGCAACAACAGCAATAGAAGCAAGAACCAAGGCAATCGATGAAGTCACAATACCACCTGGTGTTTTGTATGGTCTTACTAGTTCAGGGCGAGATAAACGTAATTTGATGTGCGATAGCATCATTAAAACATAAGAAATAGTGGCACCAAATACAGCCATTAAAATAAGTAAGTCACCTTCACCTGTGAGTGATAAAGCAAAACCAATAATGCCCGGAATAATGATGGCTAAATAAGGCGCTTTGTTTTTGTTGGTGAGTGATAATGAAGTTGGTAAGTAACCTGCACGAGATAATGCAAAAATTTGACGTGAATATGCGTAAATAATAGAGAAGAAGCTCGCAATTAAACCTGCCAAACCGACAAAGTTAACAAAGCTTGCTAACCAAGTATTTGTGCCATATACGGCAACCAATGCATCAACAAGTGGTGCTCCTGAGTCTTTTAATAAGTCTGCACCCGCAGCACCAACACCTAAGACTAAAATAAGTAGGGCAAAGGCAGCCAAAATAAGCATAGAGCCAATTAAGCCTCGTGGAAGAGATTTAGTTGGATCTTTTGCTTCTTCAGCAGCTAAAGGAACACCTTCAACAGCTAAGAAAAACCAAATTGCATAAGGAACAGCAGCCCAAATACCCATATAGCCAAAAGGTAAAAATGAACTTGCTCCTGCTTTATCTGTCGCTGCAATATTGAATAAGTTTGCACTGTTAAAATGAGGCACCATGGCAATAATGAATACGAATAAGGCAACAGCAGCAATAGCTGTAATGACAAAGATAATTTTTAAAGCTTCACCAGCACCTTTTAAATGAATGCCCATAAATACAAGATAGCAAATAAGATAAATAATCCATCCACCAATGCCAAATAAGGATTCACAATAGGCACCAATGAAACATGCAATGGCAGCAGGCGCGATTGAATATTCAATGAGAATCGCTGTTCCTGTTAAGTAACCGCCCAAAGGTCCGAAAGCTGTGCGTGCAAAGCTATATCCGCCACCTGCTGTAGGTAACATGGTTGCCATTTCAGACATAGATAAACACATACATAGATACATGAATGCGACAACAACTGTTGCAATAAACATTCCGCCCCAGCCACCTTGAGCAAGACCGAAATTCCAACCCGCAAAGTCACCTGAAATAACGTAAGCAACACCTAAGCCAACTAAAAGTAACCAACCAACGGCACCTTGTTTAAGTTGCCGTTTCGCGAAATATTCTTGTTGTGATTCTGCGGCAGGCACAGTTGTAGAATTGCCGATGTGGGAATCTGACATGATAAACTCCAATAAATTTGTTGATATGCGTGTTAATGCAATTTCAATACCAAGCCAGATAGACGTCCTGTCATATTTGGAAGATGTCGAGGCATCTCATTTTTGTTTTCAGATATCTGATAATGAAGCTTTGTTTGCGGGCAGTCTGTCCGCAAACAAAGAATTAAGATAATTTAGAAGAAACCAGCAGGTTTAGTTGAATAACTTACGAGTAAGTTTTTGGTTTGTTGATAATGATCGAGCATCATTTTATGATTTTCACGACCAATACCAGATTTTTTATAACCGCCAAAAGCAGCATGGGCAGGGTACATGTGATAACAGTTCGTCCATACTCGACCTGCTTGAATTGCACGTCCTGCACGGTATGACGTATGCGCTGAACGTGACCAAACACCTGCACCTAAACCATAAATGGTGTCATTGGCAATTTTAATTGCATCATCAAAGTCTTTAAATGTCGTGACTGCAAGTACGGGTCCAAAAATTTCTTCTTGGAAAGTACGCATGTTATTTGTACCTTTAAAAATAGTGGGTTCAATATAGAAGCCTTCACCAACTTCATGACGCGCTTCGCCACCTGTTAAAATTTGTGCACCTTCTTCACGACCTGTCGCAATACATCCTAAAATTTTATCTTGCTGTTCTTGCGATGCTTGTGCACCAATCATTGTGGTTGTATCTAAAGGATGACCTGTTTTAATACGCTTAACACGTTCAACCGCTTTTTCTAAAAATTGATCTGCAATGCTTTCTTGAACTAAAGCACGAGATGGACAAGTACAAATTTCACCTTGGTTTAAGGCAAACATTGCAAAGCCTTCTAATGCTTTATCAAGATAGTCATCTTCACGATCCATAATATCTTCAAAGAATAAGTTTGGTGATTTACCGCCAAGCTCTAAAGTGACAGGAATAATATTTTCTGTCGCATATTGCATGATCATTTGACCAACAGCGGTTGAACCTGTAAATGCAATTTTCGAAATACGTGGATTGGTTGCAAGTGGGCGACCAACTTCGACGCCATAACCATTAACAATGTTAAGCACACCAGGTGGTAAAATATCTTGAATGAGTTCAACAAGAATTAAAATACTGACAGGTGTTTGTTCTGCAGGTTTTAAAACAATACAGTTACCTGCTGCAAGTGCAGGTGCAAGTTTCCAAGCAGCCATTAAAATTGGGAAATTCCATGGAATAATTTGTCCAACAACACCTAAAGGTTCATGGAAGTGATAGGCAATGGTGTCTTCATCAATTTCAGAAATTCCGCCTTCTTGTGCACGAATACAACCTGCAAAATATCTAAAATGGTCAATACACAGTGGAATATCTGCCGCTAAGGTTTCACGGATAGGTTTACCATTATCCCAAGTTTCTGCAACTGCAAGTAGTTCTAGGTTCTCTTCTAAACGATCTGCAATTTTTAATAAAAGATTAGAGCGCGTTGTAGGTGATGCGGAATTCCATTTAATTTTTGCTTCATGGGCTGCATCTAAAGCCAGTTCAATGTCTTCCACAGAAGAGCGAGGTACCTTGGTAAAAACCTGCCCATTTACGGGTGAAATATTATCAAAGTATTGTCCTTTTACAGGTGCTACCCATTTCCCGCCAATAAAGTTTTCGTATTGAGATTTAAATTGTACTTTTGAGCCGTCTGTATTTGGATCTGCATAGCGCATAACAATTTCCTTTTTGTTTCTCGATGTACTATCGAAGTTATGATTAGATTTTTCCGTAGTTTTTGAGATTAGAACGGAAAAGGTTGGAAAAAGGTTGGATTCAAACTAAGTCAAAAATGCATTCGCATTTTAATTTAGTGTATGCCTACTACATGAACGTTATATTTAATTATGTTGACGAAATGTCACAATAAAATTGAAGACAAAAGTATAGAACTGTAGTTAATTATCTAAATGGGAAACTGTTCAAAAATAAAAAAAATAAACAATGAATGGAAATAATGACTGTCTATATGAAAGGAAAAGGCAGATGATCGGAATTCATAAATTAATTCAAAAGCGACAAGAAATTGAACGGTTAAGACAAAGTAGTACTTTGTCATTACAACATGCAAGTAGGCTTGAACAAAGTATTATCAGTTCATGGCATCGTTCTGAATCTGCATTCATTCCATCTGACCGCACTGCAGCGCCATTGACTAACGCCGTCCCCAATAAACAGAAAAAAATACCTTCTGCCAAATTAAAATGTGCACTTCAAATCTGTGAGGATGAGCTTAAACATATTGCTGATCAATCTTCGATGGTACTTGCCGTGGGTGATGTTGGAAGTACGATTATTTGGAGTGCTGCGAGCAAGCAAATGCGTTCGGCTGCTGAACAAGTTCATTTTATTGAAGGCGGTCAATGGCGTGAAGATTTAGTCGGTACAAATGCCTTAGCATTAACCTTAAAAACTCAACAATCGAGCTGTGTATTTTCCAATGAACATTATATGGAATCTATACAAGATTGGGTCTGCTATGCAGCACCTGTGGTCGATCCATCGACTCATCAAATATTAGGTGTTATCGATTTATCTACCGTGTGGAAAAAGCATAATAGTTTAGGTTTACTTGCTGCGGAACGCTGCGCATCTATTATTCAAAATGCATTATTAGATTTAGGTCAGCACAATATTTATATACGCGGTTTTTCATCGCCCCAAGTTTTAATAAATGGCAAAGTGATTGTTTTAACACCAAGACAAATTGAAATTTTATGTATTTTAGCTTTATGTCCTACAGGCTTAAATTTAGAGCAATTACATCAGGCATTATACGGTGAGCGAAAAATTAGTATGGGTACATTAAAAGCTGAAATGTCTCAAATTAAGGACATTTTGGGTGATTTAATTATTTCACGACCATATCGCTTTCAAGCAATTGTTGAGGCAGATTTTCTGCACGTTGAAAGTGCTTTAGATGCAGGTTATTTAGAAGCAGCATTAAAACAATTTAATGGAGCTTTTTTAGCAAAAACAGAAAGTCCATTTTTATGTACATGGCGTGATTGCATTGAATCTCGTTTAAGTGAAGCTATTTTTAATGCGCAAAATACAGATATTTTATTAAAGCATTTGGCTCATTATCCTGAAGCTGTGGATGCTTTAGAACGGTTATTAGAATTAGTGCCCAATGATCATCCTGCGCATCATAAAATTTTAAAGTATCAAAATTAATGTCATGTCGCAGGATTTTCTAGTTTATGGGGCTAATAAAAAAGAAGGATGCGTCTATTAATTTTAATGTTTAAGCCATTTTAAGATTCAACCACTTAAACAATTCTGTATATACTTTTTCGCGTACAGGAAGTGCAGATAACACTAAATCGTGTACGCCATTTTCAATTGAACATACTTGAATATTGCCTGACATTTTCAGTGCATATTTTTCAATGTCTTTTACGTCTAAAATAATATCACTACTTTGAGCATCAACACCCCAATTTTTAGGATTTGTTGTGCGATGAGAATACATAACTAAAGTGGGTACACTCATATACACACCCTTATGAATCTCTTTTTGTGCTTCATAAATAGCACGTACAAAACTAAGATGCGCATAAGGATAGCGTTCTTTTTTCCACTCTAAATTAAAGTTCCATTCACCATGTAAACTAATATGTAAGCTTGATGTATACCAACGATTTAAACCACTTGGAAATTTTAAGTTAGGCAAAAATTTTCCCAATAGACTTAGATTTGGAATCCCTAATTTTTTTTCGATAGTTGTTTTATTAAAATCATAGAATGGACTATTTGCCCATAATGCTTTAATGAGTGGATGATAAGGATGATGTGCAGCATAAAGCGTTGTGATTAGTCCACCTGTAGAGTGACCGCAAAGTAAAACAGAATCATGTTTTTCTGAGCCAATAATATCTAAAGCTTTGCTAATTTCGGCATCATATTCAGAAAGATGACGCACATTATAAAACTGTTGATGGGAAAGGTGAGAGCGTCCGTATTTTCTTAAATCTAAGCCATAAAAATCGAAGCCTTGTTCATTAAACTTTTCAGCCATTTCAGTCTGAAAAAAATAGTCGATAAAACCATGAATATATAGAACAGCTTTACTTGTTTGCTTTTTCGCTTTTTTCCGAACTAAAGTAGCAATAACTTTCCCTTCATAATCATCGGGAAATTCAAGATCTGTACATTCATAACCTGTACCTAAAATATCGGGTCTATATTCTATTTTTTGTACTGTTGCTGTCATATTTTGCTCGAATAAAATGTCATCATTAAAATGATATCTATTCAATATCAAAGAACTGTAAATACTTGTCAAATGAAGTTTATTATTTACGCTTAAATCATTTTATGATTATAGTTATTAAATATGAGGATTTCCTGAAAAGGGAGTGTGATGAAAAGAAATAAAGAACAGCAATCACATATTGTTCTGCAAGATTTAGCCAATCAAATGATAAAAATATCAAAAACGGCAGAAACTATTTATTTAGATCAACTTGATATTTTAGGGCGTTTAGATACGCATCATGTTTTTCAAATTGATCGTTCAAAACGAACGATTTATTTAATGAATCAACATTTTAAGGTTGGGTTTAGTGATGATTTTCTTGATGTTGATTTTACATTTAAAAATATGATGGCATCTCAAATAGAAATATTTGTTATGGAAGAATTACAATTTTTCACGCGTGACGTAGATAATCATAATCCAATTTTAATGAGAGAACAGGCTGAAAAACTTCGCCAATTAATATGTGAACAGCTTTATATTTGGGTAAATGGGCAGCAAAGAATAGCGCAATGGTTAAATAATTTATCTGTAGTACAAGCTGAAATTATTGATCATTTAATGATTAAAGCGGGCGTGTATAAAGGTAAATTATTTTCAAAAAAATGCACTAAATTAATTGAAATTCCGAATGAAATTTCTAGTATTTTTGCGCAGTTATTTCGTTTAGATGTTGTTTTAGGCGATAGTTTTTTAGCGATTCAACCCTTAATACAGAGCTTAATTGACTTGGGTTCTAGTGCAAAAGAGCTTTTGCCAAAAGCACATTTTCGAATCATGGGTATCATATTTCCCAGTTCTTTTAGTTTAAAAGATTATTTAAATAGTCAATCGGAAATACTAGCGCGATTAAAACATGCAGAACAGCATTCAAATCTTTTCGGTTTCACTCAATTAATGAATAAAGATCGGTGGTCTAAAACCGATATTTTTGCAAAGAAAAATTTTTATGGTGTTGAAAAAGAGCTTTGGCTTTCACATTTACAACAACCCTTATTTGAGTATCCTAAAGATGTAAATTGGCTATTTAAACAAGATCAGTCTGTTGTTGATTGGGTTGTTGAGTCCATTCAGCATACGAGTGTGAGAGTTACTATTAGTGCCATGAGCTTTATAGATTGCAGTCGTTTTCATTCAAGTATTATTTTGGCATGTTTACAGTATTTTCAATTTTCTTCTGCTCGGATGTTTATATTTAGTTGTGTTTTTTGTGATATTCAAGGGAAGTTTAATAAAAACCATCCATTAAAAAATAGTCAGCAAGCATCTTCTCAAAATTCTATTATTTCTCCTTCAATTTTATATTTAGATGAATGGATTAAGCTTTTAGCGAAGCAAGCCAAACAAGATGAATCAATTATTAAGCGTGTTTACGTGAATTTAAGTCGTGTAATGCAAGCTTATATGATGCATTTGCAACAGATCACAAGCCATTTACCAAGTGAACTTATGGCATATATATTGCCAGAAACGCAAAAAGGTGCCGATTTTATATATGCATTAAAACGGCATAATATTCAGATCAATGATTTTAGGCAGATTTTTTATTTAAGAAATCATCATGTAAGAGAATCTGTTTTTGATTCATATGTTCGTGATTATTTAATGCACTCTTTTAGTGAAAACTCGCAGATATCTAAAGGTGTTACGTGGGTTGGGTTATTTCATAAAGCTGTTGAGTGGCATCATCAAATTCATAAAAATGAAATTCTAGAAAAATTAAAGTCAGATTTTTCACAGTTCAATTGGACTTCATTTACGCAGCTAAAATCTATTACATTTAATCATTGGCAATTTGAGGAGTTAACAAATTTAGATCGTATTATCGAAGAATCTCAACGTTTTCATCACTGTTTAGCATCGAGTTATGCAGAGCAAATAATATATGGGGAATACGTGGCATTTCATATGTCATCTCCACATTATGAAGATCATTTAACGCTAGGTTGTCATCTTCGACATGGGATATTATATTTCGATCAGTTGGAATATCCCAATAATAAAAAGGCTGAACAACTACTAGTGAGTGTTGCAAAACAATTTATTGATGAATTAAATCAAAAGAAAAACAATTAAACAAAATTGAAAGACATGCTTTGTCGTTTATCCAATTTTTAACCTTAACTTTTTAGTCAAAAATCTGTAGGCTATAGCGGTTCATTTATGGTTATAGGTCTTATGAAACAAGAAACTGCACTGAAGTTATTAAAAGCCGGTGAGAACGTATTTTTAACAGGATCGGCTGGTGCGGGGAAAACCTATACGCTTAATCAATATATTAATTATTTGAAAGCTCGCAAAGTGACTGTGGCTATTACGGCTTCTACAGGTATTGCTGCGACACATATGAATGGTATGACCATTCATACATGGGCAGGGATTGGTATTAAAGATGCGATTTCAGAAGATGAGCTGAAACGTTTAAAAGAACGCAAATATTTAAAAGAGCATTTAGAAAATGCCCAAGTTTTAATTATTGATGAAATTTCCATGCTTCACGCCAAACAACTGAACTTGGTAAATAAAGTTCTAAAATTTTTTAAAGAAAGTGAT
Source organism: Acinetobacter portensis (assembly GCF_010646905.1). Taxonomy (NCBI): domain Bacteria; kingdom Pseudomonadati; phylum Pseudomonadota; class Gammaproteobacteria; order Moraxellales; family Moraxellaceae; genus Acinetobacter; species Acinetobacter portensis. The sequence goes on along the minus strand of NZ_JAAARQ010000002.1, from coordinate 2,875,793 downwards.
GAAGCTTTTGGTGGAATTCAAGTGATTGTTGCGGGTGATTTTTTCCAGTTACCGCCTGTAGGTCGCAACGATGAACGTAACCGAGATAAATTTTGTTTTATGTCGGAAGCGTGGGTTGAAGCTAAGTTCCGAGTTTGCTATTTAACCGAGCAGCATCGTCAAGGCAACGACTATTTAAACGATATTTTAAATGCCATTCGTAGCCAATCCATCAGCCAAGAACACAAACAAGCTTTAATTAATACGCGCGATCAAGATATTGGCGATACGTTCACACGTTTATATACGCACAATATGGATGTCGACACCATCAACTTTAAGCATTTGAATGAAATTGAAAATGATGGTCGTCAGTTTGATGCGCAATGTGATGGCAACGACAAACTTATTGATACTTTAAAATCTTCCGTACGTGCGCCTGAGAATTTAACTTTAAAGAAAAATGCCAAAGTCATGTTCGTAAAGAACAATTTTGACATGGGCTACATTAACGGTAGTTTGGGTGAAGTTATTGGTTTTGAAGAAGATGATGAATATGGCTGTTTACCTAAAGTAAAACTAACAGATGGTACGACTTTATTGGTCGAGCCTGAAACATGGTCTGTAGATAACGATGCAGGCAAAACCATTGCCAGTTTTTCGCAAATTCCTTTACGTTTGGCTTGGGCAATTACCATTCATAAATCTCAAGGGATGACTTTAGAAGCCGCTGAAATTAATTTAAGTCATACCTTTGAAAATGGGCAAGGCTATGTTGCATTGTCTCGTTTAAAAAGCTTAGATGGCTTACGTTTGCTTGGTTTTAATGAACAGGCTTTAGAGTTAGATAGTTTAGCCATTAAAGCAGATCGACGTTTTCAAGAGCTTTCTGATGAAGCAGAAACACATTATCAAGAGATTGATTTAACTCCGCAACATAAGGCGTTTATTCGTCATTGTGGTGGTACGTTAAATGAAGTTGAAATTGAGCGTAATGAGAAAAAAATAGCGAAAACAGGGGGTAAAACCAATTACGCTGCTGCAACTTTAGATGAAACGAAAGCACTCTTTGTTGATGGTTATGAAATTCAAGATATTGCGGTTGAGCGTGGTTTAACGCCTGCAACCATTATTAATCATTTAGGGCGTTTGCATAAAGAGCAGGGGTTAGATATTTCTGTGGCAAGCCCAGGTGAAGAAGTCGTTGAGCAAGTGCGTAAAATTTATAAGCGTTTAATGAAGCGTAAAGATTCAAATCATTTTAATGATGATGGTTCTATTAAACTTCGTCCGATTGTAGATTTAACAAGTCCTAAATTGGGTTATGACCAAGTTCGTTTGGCATTGTTATTTGTTAAATAGCCTAAGTTTGGTATAGATGAATTAAGTACAATGAAACTTTATTAAAATCGTAAACGTGAAACATAGATAAAATATTTAAAAAGCCTAGAAAGATGTATCTAGGCTTTTTTATGTGATAGTGATTTGATTTAAAAGAAAATAAAAAAGTATTCCGTATGGCTGTATTAAGTTGATTTTAGAAAAGCTATCTCATTAAAAATTTAAATTTTGGCGAAAAAAAAATCGTGCATTTATATTCTCATTTAACTAATATGTTACATATTGTAACTCAAGCAGAAGACATGCTTCATGATCAACGTTGAGCAGATGGCCATTATTCTGGATACTTTGCCAGATCCTGCCTTTATTCTGACCCGAAGTGGAAAATATGTTGCGGTATTTGGTGGTCGTGATAAGCGCTATTACCATGATGGCTCCAGTCTCGTTGGTCGATATATATCGGATATGATAAAGCCTGATAAAGCCAACTTGTTTATGAAACTCATTAGCCAAGCGCTAGAGTCTAAAAAGCTTCTTATTGAAGAATATGAGTTGAGCAATAGGGATGTGAAAGGTCTACCCGATTATGGCCCTGAAGCACCAATTTGGTTTGAAGTACGCATCCAAGCCCTGAGTTTTTTGGTGGAAGACGAAGAAGTTGTACTCTGGGTTGCAAGTAATATTTCAAAACGACACGATTTGGAAATTAGACTGAGAGAACTGGGTCATACCGATCAATTAACGGGGCTTTTCAACCGTAGAAAACTTGAGCATGACTTGACACTACATTATGAGTCATACGTACGACATTTAGTGCCGACCTCCATCTTGATGTTCGATCTCGATAACCTAAAAAAAATTAATGATAGTCGGGGGCATCATGTGGGGGATGAAGCAATTCAAGCAGTAGCAGATGTTCTTCGTTTGACAATTCGAAAGACTGATTGTGCATGTCGCTTAGGTGGTGATGAGTTTGTGGTTATTTTGCCTAATACTGGGTATGAGCAGGCAATTCAGCTTGCCAAACGGATACATGACTGTACTAGAAAAGAGTTAAGCCAGTTTTCTGTAGATGATGAACTTGTTACAGCTAGCATAGGCGTGACCACTATATTGCCTGAAGATCGTTCATACAAAGATACGCTTAAACGTGCCGACATAGCTTTGTATGAAGCTAAAAACAAGGGGAAAGACAGGATTATTGCTGTTTAAATTGGTTCTATTAAACTTCGTCCGATTGTGTAATTAACAAGCCCTAAATTAGATTATGAGCAAGTTTGTTTGGCGCTTTTGTTTGTGGAGTAGTTAATAGGTTTAATTTAGTGAATGAAACATTGATTAAATATCAAATTTGAATTGTGAGCTAAAATATAAACTATTAAGAAATAATTTAAACTTATTAATTTGGAAACTAAATTGTGAACTTATTTGAAATTAATTGGAGAAATTTTAGAAAGCCACGTGGCACACTTTATTTTTTAGATAAGAATGTATTACAACTTATTCATACTTTACAGGAAGATAAGCAATTATCGAAGCCTAATGAAATTGAAATGCAAAGTAGATTAAAAAGTATTGATAAATCAACCAATATGGTTAGTTTGATGTTATCTATCATTGAAGGTAGAAGGGGGAGAAAAGAAACTTTAGTAGAGAAATCACAAACTATCATTGAAGAAATAAACATTTTAAAAGGTTTCTTTAAACATGCTAATACGGATATAGCTTTTTTTGAAAAAAGATCTGAGTTAAGTTCGGATGTTTTAAGTAGGGGGTATATTGAGTCAGACGAGGCTTTATACGTTAGTTATTTAAATATTTTTTTTAATTTATGGGGCTCTTATAATGAAAACTCAAGTATTCCCCCGAAAATTAGAGCTGAATTTACTGATAAGTTAATTGAATATGCAAAAACAATAAATATGCAACCTCAATATTTAGTTGTAATATTAACGATTGGAGCGGTTTACGGAAAGTCAGAAGCATTACAAATTTTGAAACCAAAAGATAAAAACTCACATAATGCTTATGCTGATATTGCAGTAATAACAAGACTAGGAAACCATATGGTACGCTTTTCAGAGACGTATAATTGTGATTTTCTAACCATGGATAAGGGATTATTAGCTTGTTTTAAAATTATCAAAATTACAAGTGTCTCTCTGATGGTTAATAAAGACGAAGGTGAAACAACTAAGCTAGAAATAAGCATAGATAAAAGTTTTTTACCTGATCATGTATTAAAAAAATTAAATATAAAACCATAATTTTTAATTAAGAGAGTTTATGTAATTGTTTTAAAATATGTTTATAAAGAAAAAAAGCCCCGAATTCGGGGCTTTTTTACAGCAATTTTTTAGTCTTTCTTTAAATTTTCATTTAATAAAAATTCAACTAAAGCTTTTTGAGCATGTAAGCGGTTTTCAGCTTCATCCCAAACCACAGCATTTTTATGCTCTAGCATATTTTCAGAAATTTCTTCACCACGGTGCGCAGGCAAGCAGTGCATGAATAAACAATCTGGGTGAGCCAAATCCATCAATTTTTCATTGACTTGGAAATCGGCAAATGCCTTTTCACGAATTTTTTGCTCTTCTTCTTGTCCCATGCTCGCCCAAACATCAGTCACGATTAGGTCAGCATTCACAGCAGCATCTTCAGCAGAATCTACAAGCTCTACACAATGTGCAAATTCAGCCAAGAATTTATCTTGAGGCTCGTAACCTTTAGGCGCAGCAATTTTTAACTTAAAGCCCCACATATGTGCAGCTTCAATATAAGAATTACACATGTTGTTGCCGTCACCAATCCAAGCAACCGTTTTACCTTCAATCGAACCACGATGTTCAACATAAGTTTGAACGTCAGCTAAAAGTTGGCAAGGGTGATGATCATCCGTTAAGGCATTAATGACTGGAACTTTTGAATAAGAAGCAAAACGTTCAACAATGTCATGACCAAAAGTACGAATCATTACAATATCAAGCATGCTTGAAATGACACGAGCAGAATCTTCAACAGGCTCACCACGACCCAATTGAGAGTCACGTGAAGAAAGGAAAATTGCGCTACCGCCAAATTGGCTCATACCTGCTTCAAAAGATACACGTGTACGAGTACTCGATTTTTCAAAAATCATGCCCATGACTTTACCAACAAAAGGTTGGAAAACTTCATTGTTATGCTGCTTTCGCTTGAGCTCAATACCACGCTGGATAATTTGGTTAAGTTCTAGAGTAGATAAGTCGCGTAAAGTAAGAAAGTGACGTAGAGCCATGGTTACTCCACAATAATTGCTGAATAGAAACAACAATTAGTTGTTGGTTGGTTGATGAAAAAAGGAGAATCGAACACTCTATACCATAAGCATACAAAAATGCAAAAAAACTAGCGCTTTTGATGACCGTCTAAGAAGCGATCTACAGCATAATTCACGTAGTTGAGTACTTCCTGATCATTTTGATCGAGTGGAACGCCAATAATAATACGCCATTCTAAATTACGTAAAATTCCAAAATACAATTGCGCTGAATAAATTGGGTTTTCACAAAACAATAGACCATTTTCATGCGCTTGTTTTAAGCTGTCTGCAACCACTTGTTGAATTTTAAGTGGACCATTTTCATGAATATGCCGTGCAATATCTGGGTTACGCTGACCTTGTTCCATAATCAGTTTCATGAAAGATGCATTTTCTGGTTTTTGGATGTGCTCATAAAAGTTGAGTAATGTAGTAATTAAATTGGTGCGTAAATCCATGGAATTTTGATCGCAAGTCCGACTAATATCTTTAAAAAATTGGATACGTCGATAATCACAAATCGCTTTAAACAAACCATCTTTATTGCCAAAAAATTTATAAATAGATGCTTTTGAACCACCCGCATGATTCACAATGTCGTCTAAAGAAACGGCGTCGTAGCCACGACTTAAAAACAATTCAGTTGCGCTTTCAAGAAGTGCGACACAACGTTCATGACCACGTTTTGTTTGTGGAACATCATGAACAGATTGTTGAAACTGAAAAGTATTGAGCATTAGCATCATCATTTAGCGAGTCTAAATAGAATTATACCAAATATTATATAAAGCATGGCTTTTCATATGGGGTATATATCGACAATATATTTGCATGAATATTCATCTATCTTGTGACTAAAGTTTTAGAGTATTTATTCCATAGTGGGATAGATCAAAAATTATTTATAGATATACTCAAGACTCGATAAATAATATTGATACTGTGGAAAGGACAATGACACAACAAAAGTCTGCAGGTTTAGCATTTAGACAAGCATTGGATGCAGAAAAACCATTACAAATTATGGGTACGGTAAATGCTTATGCCGCAATGATGGCAAAGCAAGTCGGGTATAAAGCAATCTATTTATCGGGTGCGGGAGTTGCAAACTACTCTTACGGTCTACCAGATTTAGGCATGACTAGTTTAGACAATGTTTTAGAAGATGTTCGTCGTATTACAGAACGTGTAGATACGCCATTATTGGTCGATATTGATACAGGATGGGGCGGTGCATTTAATATTGCACGTACTGTGAAGCAAATGATTGCTGCGGGTGCTGCTGCTGTTCATATTGAAGATCAAGTCGCACAAAAACGCTGTGGACATCGACCAAATAAAGAAATCGTGACGCAACAAGAAATGGTAGATCGTGTAAAAGCCGCGGTAGATGCCAAAACTGATTCAAATTTTGTGATTATGGCACGTACAGATGCTTTGCAAAAAGAAGGCTTAAATGCCGTGATTGACCGCGCTTGTGCCTGTGTCGAAGCAGGTGCAGATGCTATTTTTGCTGAAGCTATGACTGATATCACCATGTACAGAACGGTTTGTGATGCGGTGGGCGTACCTGTATTGGCAAATATCACAGAATTTGGTGATACGCCGTATTACACGGTAGATGAACTTGCAGAACAAGGTTTACGCATGGTGCTGTACCCACTTTCTGCAACACGTGCAATGCAAAAAGCAGCATTAGAAGTGATGCGTGCTGTTCGTGACCAAGGAACACAGGTCAACGTATTAGATAAAATGCAACAACGAAAAGAACTCTATGAATTTTTAGATTATCACACCTTTGAAAATACCTTAGATAAACTGTTTAAACAGGAGAATTAAAAAAATGGCTGAAGGAAAAGTACTTACAGGCGCAGGGTTGCGTGGTCAAGTTGCAGGAAAAACGGCTTTATCTACCGTAGGTAAAAGCGGTGCGGGTTTAACCTACCGTGGTTACGATGTGCAAGATCTTGCTGAAAACTGCCAATTTGAAGAAGTAGCCTATTTAATTTTCTTTGGTGAATTACCAAATAAAAAAGAACTAGAAGCTTATAAAGCAAAGTTAAAATCTTTACGTTCATTGCCACAAGCATTAAAAGAAGTTTTGGAGCGAATTCCTGCCAATTCACACCCAATGGATGTGATGCGCACAGGTGTTTCAATGCTAGGTAACTTGGAAACAGAAGCTTCTTTTTCAGACCAACAAGACGTTGCAGATCGTATTTTAGCGACTTTGCCTGCCATTATTTGTTATTGGTATCGTTATAGCCACGATGGTATTCGTGTAAATGAAAATACAGATGATGATTCAATTGGTGCACAATTTCTGCATTTATTACGTGGTGAAAAACCAAATGCATTACATGAACAAGTGATGAATGTTTCACTTATTCTGTATGCAGAACATGAATTTAATGCATCAACATTTACGGCACGTGTTTGTGCATCAACATTATCGGACATGCATTCATGTATTACAGGTGCAATTGGTTCGCTTCGTGGACCTTTACATGGTGGTGCGAACGAAGCTGCTATGGAAATGATTGAAAATTGGACATCTGCCGATGAAGCTGAACGTGAAATGTTAGGGAAGCTTGAACGTAAAGAAAAAATCATGGGCTTTGGTCATGCCATTTATAAAGACAATGATCCACGTAATGGCATCATTAAAATTTGGTCTGAAAAATTAGCCAAAGATGTAGGTGATACGGTTTTATATCCTGTTTCTGTGCGCTGTGAAGAAGTGATGTGGCGCGAGAAGAAATTATTCTGTAATGCAGATTTCTTCCATGCTTCTGCTTATCATTTTATGGATATTGCAACGAAACTGTTTACACCAATATTTGTAATGTCGCGCGTAACTGGTTGGGCGGCTCATGTCATGGAACAACGTGCAGATAACCGTATTATTCGTCCAAGTGCAGATTATACAGGACCAGAACTTCGCAAAGTTCCACCTATTGATGTACGATAATGTACTGAATCATTAACATCATAAAAGCTCCATAGGGAGCTTTTATTTATTCGGGATTTATACATTAGTTTGATTGGATAATTTTCTTCAATAAAATAATCACTTAAAAATGCTATTGTGTTTTAAGAACTATCTTTAAGATTAATGGGTAGACTTAGCAAGGCACTTTAACTCATATAAAAAGTAAATAGATCTCTATTTGATTATTGATTAAGCTATTTTTGAAATTAAAGGTTTCTTCATGGGCTAAACAGTGGTAAAAATAAAAATAAAGTGTTCAGTGAAAGTAGGTACATCTTATGAAAACCACAGTGAAGTATGTTGTATTAAAAAGTATGGATTACCAATTGGGAACACCATTATTTCAAGAAGAAATAGATGCCGATGCTCAGTATTTCGATCAAATTCCTGCTGTAATATCCTTTCAAAATCATCAATTCAAAGTAAAGTCGAAAGAGCAAAAGCGCGTCTATCTAGCGGAAGAGCAGGAAGACACGCAGACAATTATTGTTAGAGTGATTTCACAGGCTTAATTTTTGATTATTCAGATTTTATAAATTCAAAAATTTAGAATAAAAAAGCTCGCAAATTGCGAGCTTTTTTACATGAATGATTATTAGATTGTAACTTCTTCTGTTTTGCTAATCAGCACTGCGGTCAATATGGGTACACCAAAACTAGGAAGCATTAATAAAATCCAAAACTCAACGACATTATGGTCGCTGAAAGCTTTAATAAAAACGGTACCTAATACAAGTACAAGCGCTAAACAACTTGCAAATAAAACAAAGAATTTTTTAAGCATAAAAATTATTCCATAAATATTTTAAGGATTTAAATACTATACACTTAATATAAATAAAATACAGGTCAGGGATGATTGAAAAAAACACATGATTTTAATAAGGGAATCGTTTCTTTATTCTTAATTGCTTCAAATAAGTCGGTTTATTTTAAGGTGGTGAATGAGTGATTAAAGTCATCTCATTTATAGCTGTATCATTTCAGGTAATGATAATTTAAGGCGATGATGTATGATACTTCTAGCCTTATTTAGCATTCATTTGAATAATTTATATGAGATAAAACACAAAATCTCGCTTTCGAGGCGAGATCAAGGTTAGTTTAAAATATAAAGTGAACAACTGATTAAAAGAAGGCGTTACTTAGCTGGAGTAGCAACCTTGTCTGGTTGAGTGGGTTTGTCTGTTGTTGTTGCTGGCGTCTGACTTGGTTTTGAGTCTGTCTGCTTAACAGGTTGAGTGCTATTACTAAACTTGGTTGCTTTATTTGCAAAATCATTAAAATTAGACATTTTGAATACTTCTTCGTTAATTGCTGAATAGTTAATATGCGCCTTTAAAGCATTAACACTGTGGTAGTCCTAAGAGGAATCTGTGGTGATATGTAGGATCTAAATGTTTATATCTTATTTATATTTCAAGATTTTTCTTTTCTATGCTTCATGAGTATGATTTAACTCAATATGTAAAAAATATTATAAATATAGTGATTATGACCAGTTACATGATCATCACATAAGTCCAAATAGGCTAAAATTAGTTAGATGATTTAGTTGTTAATTTTTCTTTTATGAGGGTAATTGCTTGCGTTACTTTTGCCGATTGCGAATTTCGTTGTGGCATTACAGCCCAAACATTCATCATACCTATATCCCAATCAGGCAAGATTGAAATAAGTTTACCATCAATAACCGCTTGTTCTGCTTCAAATGTACTTAATGCGCAAACACCAAAAGCTTGTTCACACATTTCACGTAATACACTAATATTATTGATAATATATTTTGGTTTTATTTCCAATGGGTAATAAGTCTGTGATTCTTTATGGGTAAAATATTTTAGTATTGGTAATTTCAAATTCGTTGACTCTAGAAGAAGAATATCAACGTTAGCCAAATCTTTTGGATGATTTATAGGTGGGTGATTCTTAATCCAAAAAGGCGAGGCATAAAGTTTTAAATGCATTTCTGAAATTTTACTTGCAATATAAGATGAGTCAGGCATTTCGCCAACGCGTATAGCTAAGTCTATTCTATTTTCAATTAAATCTATATGTTGATCGAGTACGAGTAGGGTGATGGTTAAATCAGGTAGTCTTTGAGCCCAATCTTTAAGGCTACTTATAAAATAACTTGCTAAACCAACAGGAGCTGAAATTCGAAGCTCTCCAGAAGGTTCTTTAATTTCAGAATCTAAAAATGCTTGAGCGTTTTCTGCAGCATCACAAAGTTGCTTACAGTAGTAATAATATTGCTTTCCAGCTTCGCTTAAAGATAATTTTCTTGTTGAGCGATGAATTAACGTGACATTGTTGTCCTCTTCTAAATAACGAATTTGTTGACTTACGGCAGATGGCGACATATCTAATAATTTTGCAGCAGCGCTCATTGAGCCTAGTTCAATCACCTTTGTAAAAATTGCCATCCGTTTTAAATTTTTCATTTTTAACTACAGCTTCAAAATCTTTTATATTAAATCCTACTAGTTCCGAGTAATTCGATCAAATACTATTTAATCACTTTCAAGTACTTATTTATTTTTAATTTGATTTAAACAGGATGGGACGATATTGATTACGCTCTCTGAATCAAAACAGATTGTTGATTTTTCTTTAAAGCTTTGCGCGCAAAAACAATTGAACATTTGTGTCGCTATTTATGATCCCCATGCAAATTTAATTGCTTTTGAACGCATGGATAATTCGATGCTTGGCTCTATAGATTTAGCAATGCGCAAAGCTAAGACTGCCTGTTTATTTAAAGCTGCGACTCATGTTTTGAGAGAGCTTTCTCAACCTAATATGCCAATTTGGTCGATAGAATTGAGTAATGGCAAACTTACAACAATCGCAGGTGGTATCCCAATTTTTATACAGGATGAGCTATATGGTTCTATAGGGATATCAGGCGGAACAGCAGATGAAGATTATGAAATAGCAAAACGATGTGTGAATTTCTTTTTGAATAGTAAGGTTAAATAAAATGAATAAAATATTGGTTACAGGTGCAGGAACGGGTTTAGGAAAATTGATGGCTCTTGCTTTAGCAAACAAAGGTTATCAGGTTATTGCAACAGTTCACTCTTTGGAGCAGGTTGCATTATTAAAACAAACGGCTTTAGAAAATAAAGTTGAACTTACTGTTGAAAAGCTAGATATTTCGGATGTTTTAGATCGTGAGAAAGCTTTTAAATGGAATGTTGATGTATTAATCAACAATGCAGGTATTGCAGAAACAGGTCCATTGGCTGAAATTCCTATGGAGTATTTTAGAAGAAATTTCGAGGTTAATGTATTTTCCACATTAGCTCTTACTCAGGGCATTGTGCAGCAAATGGTACATCGAGGTATTGCAGGTAAAGTCATTTTTATATCATCTATAGCAGGTATTATCACCAAGCCGCTGACAGGTCCATATTGTGCGACTAAGCATGCGTTAGAAGCGATGGCTGAAGTTATGTCTGAAGAGTTAAAAGATCATAATATTCAAGTTTCTTTGGTTAACCCTGGTCCATATGACACAGGTTTTAATGATGCGCAAATGCAAGAAATGAAAAAATGGTATAACCCTCAAAAAAACTTTACTCGTTTAACAGAAGATAGCTTTAAGTTTCCATTGAAACAGTATCAGCCTGATGAACTCATTGAACGTATTGTTCAAATTGTTTCAGGTGAGGTTCAGTTATTTAGAAATTTATTGCCAGAAAGTTTTGTTGATGTCGTAAAGGACTACCAATCTAGTTTATGGACTAAAAATTCGTAAGCTGATTTAAATGTTATTAGAAAGCTCCCTGTGGGGAGTTTTTCTATTTAAAGTTAAGATAAAAGATAGGTATGTAACGAATAAGAAAATGGGAGAGACATGTTTATTCGTCCCTTAGAATATTTTAAAAATGATAACATTAGCGTCCTTATGAAATAGTCTAAAAGTGAAAAGCTCTTGTTAATTTATTTTTAGATTGTTGGATTGAAAACTAGGCAAATTCAATACAAGTTAAGCCAACTTGTTTGTTTTTAAGTTATTGAATTTGTATGGAACTAAGATTATATGCAAGCTCTTGCAATTCATCATCGTCTAAGTGGTTTTTACTTCTTCTACTATGCAATAGTTGGTACATTCATGCCATTTTGGAGCCTTTATCTAGAAGAGCAGGGCTTTAATTTTCAAGAAATAGGTCTGTTGTCATCCATAGCGATTATCACACGCTTTTTTGCACCTTTTATTTGGGGCTGGATAGCGGATAAATCTGGCAAAAGAATGTTGTTAGTACGTATAGCAACATGGATGGAAGCATGTGTATGGTTTTCAATTTTTATTATTCCAAATAACTTTCAATCTGTCGCATTGCTCATGCTTATTTTTAGTTTCTTTCAAAATGCAATTTTGGCACAGTTCGAAGGTGTAACTTTATTTTGGTTAGCAGAGAAACGTACAGAGTTGTACGGGAAGGTACGTAAATGGGGCTCTGTTGGTTTTATTGTTGGTGTATTTGGAATAGGCGCCTTATTGGAAATTATTCCAATTTCTATGTTGCCCATTTTATTATTATGTATAGCATTTTTAGCATTTATTTGGTCATTTACGATTAAAGAGCCAAATAAGGCACCCGCATCACAGAAAAAATTAGAACCTTTATTGCCAATACTCAAAAAACCAGTTGTGTATTCTTTCTTTATTATTGAATTTATTATGCTGTTTTCACATGCGCCGTTTTATAGTTTCTATAGCAATTATTTAAGCCATTCAGGCTTTCAAACATCATCAATCGGTTTTTTATGGTCTGTGGGAGTTGTTGCTGAAATTATCATGTTTGCTTATGCGCATGTATTTTTTAAACACTATTCTTGGCGATTTTTAGTGATACTTTGCTTATTATTTACAGGACTACGTTGGGGGATTGTTGGGGTGTTTTCAACGAGTTTTGTGGCACAATTTTCAGCACAAATGATCCATGCCTTTAGTTTTGGTTTATTCCATATGATTGCAATGCGAGTAATTTTTCAAAATTTTTCTATGGGACAACAAGGCAGAGGACAGGCAATATATAGCACAATGTGGGGGCTTGGCGTTGCAATAGGTAGTCTTTTAGCAGGGCATTATTGGGTGCAACTCACAGGTTCGGTTATCTTTATAGTTGCAGGTTTATCTACAATTATAGGGCTATTTTTTGTAAAAGGTTTGCCAAATCACATTATAAAAACGTAGTCTGAATTTATAAATAAAATGTGATGAGTATTTAGAATATCAAGCTAAAACGACATTATTTCGCCCATTGTTTTTAGCTTGATAAAGTGCTGTATCGGCTGAATTGATAAGTTGTTGTAAATCTAAAATTGTGGGTAAGTGAGTGTGAGAAATACCCATGCTCACGGTAATATGAATAGGCTGTTGTTGGTGGATATTAATGCTTGTTTGCGCAAGATGTATTCGAATACGTTCAGCAATCATAAAAGCTTCAGCTTTGTCTACATTGGCTAAAAGAACGACAAATTCCTCGCCACCATGTCGACAAAATAAGTCTTCATTTCTTAAGTTTTCTTTTACAAGCTCTGCAAATTTTTTAAGAACGATATCTCCAGCATAATGACCATAGCCATCATTGAGATTTTTGAAGTGATCTATATCTAACATAAGAAAGCATGCTTGTTTATATTTTTTATTGCTTAATAGTCGTTCACTGAGTTTAATAAAACTTCGACGATTCATGGTTTCAGTTAAAGTGTCATGATTTGCGAGATAATAAACTTCTTTAAAAAGTAATTTACGATTTTGACTAATAATACATAGAATAATAGTCGCTAAACCAAGAATGGCTAAACCTATACGAATAGATGTAATTTCTTTTAAAAATGAATTTGTTGTATCGTAAAAATATAAAAATGAAACACTGTGATATAAAGCTAAACAAACGAAACTATTAATAACTGCAATATTAAAAAGACTATAAACTGAAGCTGCCCATATTAATGTTGCTAATGGATACAGTAATGCACCAGGCCCATAATAAGTATGGGTTAATATCATGGATAGAATAACTGCGAAAAATGGGAATGTATCAAAAACATTTAATGATAATGAACGTTTATCTGTAAAAAAATTCTTAATTTCGATAAATTTCGGAAATGCTAATACCAACGGTAATACGATTACAGCATTTAGAAACTCGCCACTCCACCAATTTATAAAATCAACCATTAATTGTTTTGTTGACATAAATGTATGCGGTACATATGGAATTGTATTTATAGCAAATAGAGCACCTAAAAATGTGCCACAAATGAGTGCAAATATATATGGATAAACAATAACTGGGCCACCACTAAAGGACCTAAGTTTAGATTTTACATACAATAAAATGCTTAATGTAGTCAAAACAGCGATAAAATTTGTGATTGTTAATATAAATGTTAAAGCTAGTTCATTGCCTGTTAATAAGTCTGCTAGCATATATCCAGCAAATGCACCTAATAAGGCACTGCCATTGCGCATTTTAGGAAATCGAATAAGAAGCCCTAAAAATATGGGATTTGCAGGCCAAAAGAATGCAGAGTAAGCAAGTGGCCGTGTAAAAATACCAAGAAGTGCTGCAATAAAAATCGCAAATGTAAAAACAACAAACATGAATGAGAATTGCTGAATTTGTTTGTTGGTCAATTGGACTAATTTAGCTTGCAAATCAGATCTCTCTAGAAACTTATGTTAATTATTAAGTTAAATTTAAAGTATATGTTTATATTTTATATCAAAATTCTTTATATATATTGATATGTATAAAATACTACAAACAAAATTATTTTTAAATTAGGGATAAAATTGTTTGTATTTGTATTTGTAATATATCATTTTTTTTTAAATATGATAACTTTATTGTAAATGGAATATCTCTGAAAAGTTATGAAAAGAATAGCATTGTTAATGTTGATTAATTTATATGGTTCTACTATTTATGCTGAAACGACAAAGTCATCTGAAGTGCAACAAAAAACAGGCGCTGCACAAGCGATAAGTGAAAATACAATCCGTATTCAAACAAGACCTGAAATCGTTGGACTTTGGGGAATGGGGATTCAAAATAAAAAAAATAAATGTACTGAATATTATAATTTTAAAAGTAATAGCAATGTTGTAATCAAAAGTGGAGAAGAGTGGTCAACAGGTGTTTATGACTATCAGCCTACTCCTGATCCGGATTCAGATTTATCTGCTTTAACACTTCAAGTTCAATATGATAATAATCAAGTTGATTGTTCAGGAACTCAGGAAGATCAGTCTGGTGAAGTTACACAGTATTTTGTGAAATGGAAAAATGATCGCACATTAAGTTTATGCAGTAGTGAAAATTCTGAACAGTGTTTTGCAACATTACAGCGAGTTTTACCTTAATTAAAAAACCATCCAAGATATAAAAAAACCGCTTACTAGAAGCGGTTTTTTTATTCAATTTAGAAGATATTAATCTTGATGACCTTCTAACTGTTTTAATAAATGCTTTTCTAGATAATGAATATCCATCGCTTTTTCGCAAAAGTTTTTATCTTGCAAGATAAGATCTTTATGCAACGGAATATTGGTTTTAATTCCCGTTAAAATCATTTCATCTAAAGCTTGTTTCATACGTGCAATAGACGTTTCACGATCTTTACCATGTGCAATAAGTTTAGCAATCATTGAGTCATAGTAAGGAGGGATGCTATAACCTTGATAGATATGAGAATCTAGACGAATACCTGCACCGCCTGGTGTGTAAAAATGCTCAATTTTCCCTGGAGATGGTAGGAAAGTTGTTGGATCTTCTGCATTAATACGACATTCAATTGCATGCCCTTTAATTTGAACATCCTTTTGTTGAATGTTTAAACCGAGACCGCCTGCAATTCGAAGTTGTTGCTCAATAATGTCAATACCTGTCACCATTTCAGTCACAGGATGTTCAACTTGAACACGTGTATTCATTTCAATAAAGAAGAATTCATCATCTTCAAACAAGAACTCAAATGTACCAGCGCCACGGTACTGCATAAGTTCACAAGCTTTTACGCAAGCTTCTAAAATATCTGCACGAGCTTTTTCAGGTAAGTTTGGAGCAGGAGCTTCTTCTAATACTTTTTGATGGCGACGTTGTAATGAACAGTCACGGTCATATAAATGAATTGCATGACCATTACCATCTGCAAGAACTTGCACTTCTACATGACGTGGCTTTTGTAAAAAACGTTCCATATAGACAGTATCATCACTGAACCACATTTCAGCATCACGTTGAGCGGCTTGAACAGATTCGAGTAATGTATCTACGCTTTCAACAATACGCATACCACGCCCACCACCGCCAGAAGCGGCTTTCACGATCAATGGAAAGCCAATTTCTTTTGCTTCTGCCATTGCATTCGTTGGTGTTACTGCGTGAGCAGAACCAGGAACTGTAGGAACACCTGCTTTACGCATTGCCGTAATTGCCGAAACTTTATTCCCCATTAGGCGAATATGTTCAGGGCGAGGGCCAATGAAAGTAAAACCTGAGTTCTCTACAATTTCTGCAAATTCAGCATTTTCAGATAAGAAACCATAACCAGGGTGAATGGCATCAGCACCTGTAATTTCAGCAGCAGTAATAATCGCAGGGATGTTTAAATAGCTTTCACTACTTGCACCTGGACCAATACATACTGCTTCATCACAGAAACGAAGATGCATGAGATCTTTATCGGCATCGGAATAAATACCAACGGTTTTAATTCCTAAAGTTTTGCAAGCGCGTGTAATGCGTAAAGCAATTTCACCACGGTTTGCAATTAAAACTTTTTGCAACATTGTGAATCCCCGAGGTCTTAAGCGCGGTAGCGGAATAATGGTTGACCGAATTGAATCACTTCGCCATTTTTAACTAAAATTTCTTCAATCACGCCACTTTGAGTTGCTTCAATTGGGTTCATGATTTTCATTGCTTCGATAATACCCAAAGTATCACCCGCAGAAACGGTTTGACCTACTTTGATAAATGTTGGCTCACCAGGGCTAGCTGCTGTATAGAAAACACCAACCATAGGCGATGTTTCAACAGCACCGCGAGGTGACTTTTTAACAGGAGCAGCTTCTACAGAAGATGTAGGCATTGCTGGAACTGCTGCCGCGACAACCGGATTTCGACGAGTTAAAGCGATAGATTGATCACCTTCTTTAACTTCGATCGCCTGTAAGTCAGACTCAATCATCAAATCGATGAGTTTCTTGATTTTACGGATATCCATGAGACAGTATTCCTAATTTAAGATTGTGTAGAAGATTGAATTTTTTCGATGGCAAAGTCGAGAGCAGAGGCATAGCCTTTTGCACCTAAGCCACAAATGACGCCAACAGCTTTATCTGATAAATATGAGTGATGTCTGAATGCTTCACGTGCATGTACATTAGATAAATGAACTTCAACAAAAGGTATTGCTACACCCAATAGTGCATCTCTGAGCGCTACCGAGGTGTGTGTAAGTGCTGCTGGATTAATAATTATAAATTGTGTACCGTCTTGTTTCGCTTGATGAATGCGATCCACAATTGCACCTTCCCAATTACTTTGGAAAGTGTCTAAAGAAATAGAGGCTTTTTGTGCTTGGTTTG
The DNA here is from genome assembly GCF_010646905.1 of Acinetobacter portensis. Taxonomy (NCBI): domain Bacteria; kingdom Pseudomonadati; phylum Pseudomonadota; class Gammaproteobacteria; order Moraxellales; family Moraxellaceae; genus Acinetobacter; species Acinetobacter portensis. Next base: position 2,858,567 of record NZ_JAAARQ010000002.1, on the reverse strand, counting down.
CGAGCTGTAAGTTGATATCTTCAAGAGTAAGATAACCATAAACTTCAGGTTCGCGCTTTCCCAATAAATTTAAATTCGGTCCATGAATGACCAAAATGGTCGCACTCATTCAGCTTGCTCCAATTATAAGTTGCAAAGTTACTTTGCAAGATCTCTGCAAAGTTTGCTAATTATGGCATAAAATTCTACATTTTTTTTATAATTTCTTTTAAATGACGCAGAAGTGTCGTGCCAAAACATGGCTATATAATGTAAATTTTGCAGATAAATGGCAATGTTAAAAAATGACAAATTATCTATTTGTTACTAATTTTTACATTGTAGGACAATTGGCGAAAATGATGAATTGAAATTATGTAGCCTAAATGTATTCAAATGAAGCAGATTAAAATTCAATGTGATCGTGATTTTGTTTTATTGGATTGCCTAATAATTTTACCCAGATTTACTCGATATATTTAAGAAAAATAAGTCTATTTTTTATCTTTTAACATTTGAAATAAAATTTTAAAATTAAGATTTTATTACATTGTTTTTGTAAATATAATCTTAAAAACAATGATTTATGTGTTTTATGTTGAGTGTTGGATTAAGTGATATAGTTGTGAATTAAGTGATAAATCAATGGTTCTGTTTCAATGTTGACATTTTATGAATATAAAATGGAGAACAACCAAAATAAGTCTGGGATATATCGATGTTCAAAATGCCATTTTTTGACTTCTTGATTTAAGAAAAAAGAACTGACGATTTATCTCAAATCTTGATTATTTTTAAGCTGAATTCGGATGATTTAATATTGATTGATTGGCAAAAGGTGCATATGTGTGGATTGAAAACTATTGAACTTATGATTGATCTCTCTGTTATATCTAATGATAAAGGCTGAACTTAAATATTCAGCCTTTATAAAATAAGTTATTGTATTATTTCAATATCTGCATAATCTTGAAGTTTTTTTGCATTCATTGTGTAAATTTCATCTATAAAAGCGACGTTAAAACCACCTACAGATTGTGTCTTCTCAAATGCTAGTTTACCTGCAACTGCAAAGTGAATATGCGCTGTAATAGCAGCAATACTCGGTTGCGTGATTGCTGAATAGGCTGCAATTAATGCACCTAAGGCACAACCTGTTGCAGTTACTTTAGGTTGTAAAAAAGAGCCGCCATTAATTTTCACTACAGCTTGAAGGTCTTTTGTAATAATAAAGTCCGATTCACCTGAAATGGCAACACATTCTGTTTGAGTGAGTAAACTTTTTGCTTGCGTATAAACATCAGCACTATTTAAGGTGCTATCGACACCTTTAGATTGATTTTGATTACCTGCAAGCGTACTTATTTCAGATGCATTGCCTCGAATAATGCTTGGCTTATATTTAACTAATTCATCCACGGTTTCAGAACGCCAAGCTAAAATTGCGCTATAGCCAACAGGGTCAAGCACCCACGGTTTATTGTTTTCAAAACAGGTTTTTGCCGCAATTTTCATGGCTTCTGTTTGTTCAGATGTGGGCGTTCCTGTATTAATGCTAATTGCACCTGAAATTTTAGCAAAACTTTCAGCCTCAAAAGGGTTGTCAATCATGGCGGGAGATGCGCCTGCGGCCAAAAGAATATTGGCAACATAATTTGCTGCAACGCTATTGGTGATGCAGTGTACTAGTGGTTGTTGAGCTTGTAATTGAGTCCAAGCTTCAATGACTTGATCTAAAATTTGTGCTTTAAGTTGGGCAGAAGCATTCATAACTTATCTATAGCTCGCAATAATTTCTATAAAACTGGGTGCTTAATGAGTGAAATAATGGTCTTGATGTTTGCAGTTACGGCAATACAAAGAAACGTAATCTTCAGCATCATAATCGACAGTTAATTCATTTGAACCACAGTACATACAACGTTTTAACGAATAGAATTTCAAACGTGGCTCGATTTTTTTCCATGAGCGCCAGAAGGGTTGGAAAAAGATTTTTTCGTCGTAGCCTAAAAATCTATAAAATAGAATTTCACTCATTCTACTCAGTGGAATGTTATGAGGGCGGGGTAATGTAGATGTTTCCCACTTTTCTGTCAGGGCACGTTCACGATACTGCTGTAAGGTTTTTTTCAATAAATTTGTATTAATGAAATTTTCATTTCGAGGCTGTAATGCTTTTTGTGTATGTAAGTATTCCAAAGCATTTTGAATTAAATAATAAATTTGCCCCACTGCAAGAGATTCCATTAGACGGAAGCAAAAAGCTTGGAAACTTAGATTTCCTGCAATTTGTACGCCCCAAGTTCTGCAATAGAATTGCATGAATTGTACAATTTCTTGGTAAAGTAAAAGGTGTAAAGTATCTTTCACTTCATCGGAAGATTTGAAGGGTACACCTAAAGCCAAATTTTGATAAAACCAATTTCTCAATTGTTGAGTAATACTGAAAAGGCTTGGTTCTGAATATCCATCTAAACGTATATTTATATAATATTGTTGGGCAGAATCACTGAACTCTTTAGCCACTAAAATATTATCTTTCACCAATTGTTTGACAAGGTGGCTTTGAAAAAAATAATTCGGACTGATTGGGCGGTATTTAAGTTGATCCCAATCTATAAACTCTTGATGTCCAGTGTGTTCATCGACTAACTCATCTAATAAACCAAGCAAAAATAACTTATTTAAAAAACTGAGATGGTTAAGGTCGTATTCAACAATATCTTTGCTTTTTTTCTTAATTTTTTGTTGTTCTTGTTGCATGGTTTCTTTCATGAGCTTTTTACGTTGCGATGTGCAGGTATCGCAATGGCAATTGGTTTTAGCGTCTTGAAAAACTTTATGTGAACAACTGATACATTCGTGATAATAAATTTCTTTATCGAACTCTTCTGCTTCAATCCAATTCATAGATGCACGACACAAAGGACATTGTGAACTTTCATCAAGTTGTTTTTGGAGAATTTGAAGCATAATAATCCATCTAAATAATCGTCTTATTTGATTATACACAGAAGCGATGAAGGATAAATTTGATTTGCGGTATTTAAGGTCTATTCATGGAGTTATGATTGAAAGATAGGCAATAAAAATACGGTATAAAACCGTATTTTTATCTGATTCATCTTAAATTACACAGGACATGGAAAGGTATCATCATCTTCACTGAGCTGTTTGGCTTTAAGTAAAGCTTGAACTTTTTTTGAAGGAATTTTTTTGCTACCCAAAGAATCAAAGCTATTTAAAATAGCACTTACCTCGAATTCTTTAAGCGGAATTCCTTCACAGGTCATAAACAGCGCAATGACTTTATGGTTAATATTTACTGCATCTAATGCATGCAGAGTTTTAATATTTTCTATGCGTACGATATGATCTTTAATATACATTTTATACCCCAGATTTTTTGTTTTAAAGGTTTGAGATGATGTGCATTTGCACTTGATTTTAAATAAGCAAAAATCGTGCACAAAATGATCAATTTTTAAAAATTATTAAAATAATTGGTTTTTGATTTAGGTGTATTTGTATCTAATCTGTTTCAAGGGGCTGTTCAATTTTAGAAATTAGAATTATAAATCGAATAAATTCAATTGTTTTATATTGAAAAATTGCGTCAAAGTCCCATATATAAAGGCAGATGAATTGCAAAGACAGATCTTGGAAGTTGACGTATGATCGTAAATCTTGACAAGAAAGTCTGAGCTAAAACAACAGTAGGATACAACATGAATATTGCGGCAAACCCAATGGTACAGGCAGATCAGACTGTCTATTTAAAAGATTATCAAAAACCATCTTTTCTGGTCGACTCTATTCATTTAGATATTCAAGTTTTTGCAGATCATACCAATGTAAATACAAAATTGGTGATGCAACGCCAAACAGCAGGCGATTTAGTACTTTTAGGTCGTGATCTAGAATTAAAATCTATTCTACTTAACGGTAAGCAACTTACGAGTAGTGAGTATAAGCTCGATTCTGAACAGCTTGTGATTGAAAATGCACCAAATGATGCCATTATTGAAACTCAAGTAATTATCCATCCTGAAACAAATACCATGCTTGAAGGATTGTATTTGGCAGGTTCAGATTTATTTGTGACCCAAAATGAACCAGAAGGTTTCCGTAAAATTACTTTCTATCCAGATCGTCCGGATGTTCTTTCATTATTTACCACACGTGTAGAAGCCGATAAAAAATATCCTGTCTTACTTGCCAATGGTAACTTAATTGAAGCAGGTGAAACGGGTGAAGGTCGTCATTATACAATTTGGCAAGATCCAACCAAAAAGCCTGCCTATTTATTTGCTTGCGTTATTGGTGATTTGGCGGTACTTAAAGATCGTTACGTGACATCTGAAGGTCGTGATGTTGCCTTGGAAATTTATGCAGAAGAAAAAGATATTCCAAAATGCCATATCGCAATGGAAGCTTTGAAGCATTCTATGCGTTGGGATGAAGAGCATTACGGTCTTCCATACGATTTAGATAACTACATGATTGTGGCAACAAGCGCATTCAACATGGGTGCAATGGAAAATAAAGGTTTAAACATCTTTAATACCTCATGTGTATTGGCTGATGAAGAATACACAACTGATGCAGCAATTATGCAGGTTCAAGCGGTGATTGCGCATGAGTATTTCCATAACTGGACAGGTAACCGTATTACTTGTCGTGATTGGTTCCAATTGTGCTTAAAAGAAGGCTTAACAGTTTTCCGTGATCAGTCGTTCTCAGAAGATTTACAATCTGCTGCGGTACAACGTATTGATGATGTGGCTGTTTTAAAAGGGCATCAGTTCCCTGAAGATTCAGGTCCATTGTCGCATCCGCCACGTCCAGATCACTTTGTGGAAATTAATAACTTCTATACAGCAACAGTTTATGAAAAAGGTGCGGAAATTAACCGCATGATGGCAACACTTTTAGGCAAAGAAAAATTCCGTAAAGGTACAGATGAATATTTCAAACGTCATGATGGTCAAGCCGTAACTGTTGAAGATTGGGTTGCTGCACTTACAGCAGGTTCGGGTGTCGATTTATCGAGCTTCTTAACTTGGTATAACCAACCAGGTACGCCAAAATTAGAAGCAAAAGGTGAGTATGATGCGACTACGCAGACATATCGTTTAAGCCTAAAACAAAGCTTAAAAGCACATGCAAAATATCCAAATTTAAAAGCAGTTCCAATTCCTGTCGCATTGGCTTTATTTGATGCGCAAACGGGTGAACAGCTTGTACTTGATTCTGAAGCACTATTTGAAAATGGTGTGAAAGATGGTGTGTATTTGTTTGAGCAAGATGAAGCGACGATAGAATTTAAAAATGTAATGACAAAACCAGTAGTGTCATTACTTCGTAATTTCTCTGCGCCTGTAAATCTTGAGTTTAACTATTCAGATGAAGATCTTGCGTTCTTATTGCAATATGAAACCAATGGTTTTAACCAATGGCAAGCAACCCAAACATTGTTAGAGCGTATTTTGTTGAATGGTCATGCATCTGATATTTATATTCAGGCAATGAAAAATACAGTGCCTGAAGTTATGCAAAAAGATCCTTTGCTCGCTTCACGTTTGTTTGATGTGCCAACAGAAGGTTATTTGGGTAGCCGTATTGATGCAAACTATAATCCTGTCGATATTCAAACGAAGCGTAATGATTTACTTGTGACTTTAGCGCAAGCTTTTGCTGACTTTAGCAAAGATGCATATTTAGCATTAGATCCAGATTCACAAAGTGAGTTTTCTCAAGCAATGGGTGTTCGTGCGCTTAAAAATATTCTTTTAGCCATGATTGCTCGTCAGGGCGATGAGTCTGCATTTGAGCTTGCAGATGCGCAATATAAATCGACTAAAAATATGTCTGAGCGTTTAGGTGCTTTGCGTGTGTTGGTTTGGAACGATGCACCTCAAGCGGAAGCAGCATTAATCGATTTCTACTTACGTTTTAAAGATGAAGCTTTATCTATGGACCAATGGTTTATGGTGCAAGCGGCACATCCTAAAGCAAATGCGGAAACTATTGAGTATTTAACTTCACATCCTGATTACGATTTAGGAACACCAAACAGAATTCGTTCTGTAACAGGTGGCTTAAACGCTAATCCTGTGAACACTTGGAGCTTTGGTGTTCAGCATTTTATTAATTTAGCGAAGTACTTAGATGAGAAAAACCCAATTGTGGGTTCTCGTTTACTTCAAGCTTTATCGCGTTGGTATACGCTTGCTGAACCACAACGTTCACAAGTGAAAGCTGAACTTGAAGCATTGAAGCCGTTAGTTAAATCTAAAAACGTATCTGAAACTTTAAATAGCATGCTAAATGTTTAAATTAAAAGCCGTTTAAATTTGAACTCTTTACTATTTCGGTAGTAAAGAGTTTTTTAATTGGATAAATCAATAAAGTTGTGTTATAATACCTACACAGACAATAAAAACATTCTATTTCTCCTCTCATTTATCGTTTTAGCGATATTTCTAGATGTCTAATTCTTCTGTTATAAATGTTCCAAAGTGAACGCGTAAATCTAAATTAAATTGGTGTAAATATTGAGTAATAGTAATCAATTGGTTGCGAAAGCAATTAATGGTAGTGAAATTGTAGTATCCCTAGTACCTTCAAAAAAAATGCAAAATACGCGCGAAGGTTTTATTTGGGTAAATGTTGGATTAAATATTTTATTAGAATCTGGTCGTGAAATTGAATTAAATCAAGACCGTCGTAGTTTTTATACAGCTTTAAACCAAATGTACTATCTACCACATCGCGTATAGTTCGTTAATCTATAAAAAGCCCGTTTAGACGGGCTTTTTTGTGTTTTAAGATATTTATTTTTCACTTAAACTTTAATAATGAGTACAGGAATAGGCGATTGGGTTAGTACATTTTGTGCAACGCTGCCCAAAACCATTTTCTTAAAACCTGTATGTCCGTGAGATCCCATAATAATTAAGTCTGCGCTCACTTCATCCGCTATGCCAATAATACCTTCAGAGGCTGAAACGCCACGAATGACTTTAGTATTGACAGAAATTCCATCCCGAATAAAAAGACGTTCAATATCTGTTAAACGTAGCTGAGCATTTTTTTCAGCTTGCATGAAGTAGTCCGTAATTGCAGGTGCAATTTTATAAAAGTCGATGCCAACCAAAGGGTCAATTGCAATTACACTCATGACAGTAACTTCACTATTCAATTCTTTTGCTAAGGATAGCGCTTGCTCAACAGCAGCATAAGAAATAGGAGACTCGTCGACAGGGACTAAAATATGCTTATAAGTTGTCATCATTATTTCCTTAATTTCTAATCAATAAAAATTTAAATTTGGATAATTTTTCACGTAAAAATTCTTGTAGTTTTTTGATGTTTTGAAATTAAGCCCAAGATTAATTGGGCTTAATGGTTTGTTCTAATTTTTTACAATAAGAACAGGAAGCTCAGTTTTATTTAAAACATCTTGAGCAAAACTACCTAACATTAACTTCTTAAAACCTTTACGGCCATGTGATCCCATGACAATGAGATCTACATTTTCATCTTTCGCTGCATTTGAAACACCTTCAGCACTCACTTGTCCTTTAATGATTTTTAATTCAGCTTCAACACCTTCAGCAGTTGCAAACTCACTTGCTTCTTTGAGTGCTGCTTCCGCATTTTGGTAAGCTTGTACAAAATAATCTCTCATAACCGCTGAAGAATAATAGAAGTCTGCATCTGTAAAGGGGTCTTCCGCAACAAGACTAATTAAACTCAGTTTGCCATTGAATGCCTTCGCAATTTGAGCAGCTTTTTTAACGGCTGAAAAAGAAATTTGTGAACCATCTACGGGAACTAAAATATGATTGTATGACATAAAAATGCTCCTGAAAGTTATCGTTATTTACCTTATTAATTCATTGATAACACATTGCTAGATTGGGTTCAAATGTTATGGAGATATAGTTGAAAATGCATTGAATTTTAAGGAATTATTGTTAACTGCTTGACAGAATAATTATATGGAAATAGTCGGGATTATGGTTCTGAAAAAGAAGGAAAATTTACATATTTATATAGGTGAAAATTTGAATATAAATTACACTCAAAGAAATTTATATATATGAATTAAGGGTGTAGCGGTGCAATTAAAATTTGCTGTCATGAGTTTGGTTTTATCTTTAGCAATAAGTGGCTGTCAAAGTACGCAAAATAATAGCAAGATTATTGCGGGTGCATTCAATGCATCAACCAATATTCAAAAGAAGCTTATAGATCGGCATGCCCCTGAAAATATTATTGTCACTCCTAATATTGAATATATGACAAGCCCAAATTTACATTTTGATTTGTATCAGCCTGAAAATATTAAGCAATTGAGTAAACGACCAGTCGTTGTTTGGATTCACGGTGGTGGTTGGATTTCAGGTTCAAAAGAACATGCACGAGGCTATTTTAAACGTTTAGCGGAGCAAGGTTATAACGTGATTTCGGTTGAATATCAATTTGCACCAACAGAAATCTATCCTCAACAATTGCAACAAATAGATAATGCTCTAGATTTTATTACGAAAAATGCGAGTAAATATCAAATTGATGCAAATCAAATTTACTTAGCAGGTGATTCTGCAGGCGCAAATATGGTAAGTCATTATGCAGCACTTATGGCGAATCCAAATTTTGCAGATGCATCATCGTTACATCCAAAAATTTCAATATATCAGTTAAAGGGTTTGATTCTTCATTGTGGTATTTATGATTTGGAAAGCTTCGTAAATAAAGGTTCAGATGAAATTAAATTACTTGAATGGGGCATTAATAATTTAGTTCAAGCATATACGGGTGGTAAAAAGGATGATGCTCAATTTTTAGCAAGTATTTCGCCAAATCAACATTTAACCGCAAATTATCCACCTGTATTTATTAGTGGTGGCAATAAAGACTTTTTAACTGAAAGTCAGTCTGTACCATTTATTCAGGCTTTAAAAGATAAGAATATTCAGGTTACCGAAGTTTTTTATCCAGACTCCAAGGAACTGCTTGTACATGAATATCAGTTCATGATGAGTAAAAAAGCAAGCCAAGAAACATTTGTTAAAACCATAGATTTTTTGGAACAAACTTCACATTAAAAATTACATTCTAAGCTTGCATATTTTTTTGCAAATGCATAACATACCGTTCGGTTGGTATCTTTTATATTGAGGTTTTATATGAGTCCTGTAATGTTTGCTTATGGCTTGCTGGCTTTAGCAATTGTGACTGAGGTTACGGGTTCGACATTTCTAGTTAAGTCAGAAGGTTTTACTAAGCTTTGGCCATCTTTAGCTGTTATTGTTCTATTTAGTATTGCTTTTTATTTGCTATCTCAAGTGATTAAAGTGATTCCATTAGGTATTGCTTATGCAATTTGGGCAGGTGTTGGTATTATTCTTACCGCAGTTGTAGGCTACTTTATTTTTAAACAAAGTTTAGATTTTGCTGCTCTTATCGGTATTGGTTTAATTGTTTCAGGTGTTGTGGTTATTAATATGTTTTCAACATCGGCAGGGCATTAATAGGTAAATGAATGGAAAATCCACATCAACGTAAAAAAGAACCTGAAGTTGTTCGTAAGAAAATTTTAGATACGGCAATTGAGCTTGCATCTCAAAAAGGTGTAATGGGCGTTTCAATTCAAGGTATTGCAGATTTGGTTGGAATCACCAAAGGTGGGGTTTTTCATCACTTTCCAAATAAGCAAAAACTGCTCGATGCGATGCTTGTTGTGTTATTCCAAAAGCTTGATGATGTTTTTGATGTGCATATTAAGAGTGATCCTGTGCAATATGGACAATTTACTCGTGCATATATTTCCATCACGTTAAGTAAAGAAGTTGAAGGCATGGGAAGTTTGTGGGATGCAATATCTATGACCATGCTCACAGATCATACCTTTAATGAACATTGGATTGATTGGTTGGATTCAAGAGTGCAAAGACATCATCATACAGATGGCGATTTAGACTTATCAATTTTACGCTATGCAGCAGATGGACTTTGGTTGACAACATTTACAGATGTGGAAAAGCCAGAAGAGGCAGTGAAACTGAAAGCTGAACTCATTCAGCGTACTTATCCAAAATAGCCTAAGCAATCTTAAGTAATTAAAAAGCAAACCTAGATTTGCTTTTTTTTATACTGATATTTTGATTTAAGATTTTTTCGCTTTAAACTTGAAAATCAGTGATACAGCAAAACCAAACAATAATCCCCAAAATGCAGAACCAATGCCAAAGAATTGAACACCTGAAGCGCTAAATAAGAAAGTGAGCAACGCTGCTTCACGTTCATCTACATTGTGAAAGGCGATTGCAATGTTATGTCCAATAGTGCCGAATAGCGCAATACCTGCAAGTGCTGTAATAAACACTAACGGGAATGCCATTAAAAAACTAGTTAAAGTGGCTGCAAAAACCCCCATGAGAATATAGAAAAATCCACAGCTCATGCCTGCAATATAACGTCTTTTTGCATCTGGATGTGCTTGATCATCTAAACTAATGGCAGCGCTAATTGCTGCAATATTTACACTAAAACAGCCAAAAGGCGCAAGTACAGTTTGTGCAAGACCTGTCACACCAATTAATGGATTCACATTAGGTTGATAGCCATAACTACGAATCATTGCCAAACCTGGTAAATATTGTGATGCCATGTTTATGACAAATAGGGGTAAAGCCAATCCTAAAAAGGCAGAAACGGAAAATTCAGGATTAATCCAAACAGGTTTTGCAAATGCCAATTGAATATGTGGAGTGGCGAATGTCATAAACATTGGGCATAAAATCACGCCTGCAATAACGGTAATGACAATGCTATAGCGTGGCCAAAGTCGTTTTGAAATCACGTAAGCTGCAAGTAATGAAAGAATAAATCCCCATTCTGTTTGCATGGTGGCGAAAATACCAATCCCAAATTTAAGAAGTACGCCTGCAAGCATGGCACTGGTTAAACTTTGCGGAATATATTCCAATGCTTTTTTAAATACACCAAAAAAGCCAAGAACTGCGGTAATGAGACCACAAATTAGAAAAGCACCAATGGCTTGATTAAGTGTGTAACCGCTGCCTGTGGCAATAATTAGTGCTAAACCTGCTGTAGACCAAGAGGTCGCAACAGGATATTTGTACTTCCAAGAAAGAAATAAACCACTGATCCCAATGCCAAGTCCTAAAGCCCAAAACCAAGAGGTAATTTGTTCAGAACTAGCACCCAAAAGTTGTGCTGCTTGAATGACGAGTACAGATGAAACGCTAATACCGACTAAGAAAGTAATAAAACCTGCAAATACGGCAGGAACGGAGAAATCTTCGAGTAGCTTTTGCATGAGTCCTTTGCAATCTTTATTTATAGTGGTTGAAATGTGCTCTAATCATACGCTTTTCATACTATTGATCAAAGAATAGTTTTGCTCATCTTTATTAAAAATGCGTATATGTTATAGGGTTGAAGTGGCTAGTTTTAGTCCAAATCCACAGAATAAAATTCCAACACTTGCAACGCAAATTGCCGTAAGTTTATAACGATTTGAAAAATAAGATGCTAATTTTGCACCTGAAAAAATTAAAATAGTTAAATAACTCATACTAATAATTTGTAAGATAATCGCAAGTGCGGTAAATGTAATTGCAGGGTATGAATACGCAGGGTCAACAAACTGCACAAAGAATGATAAATAAAATAAAATCGCTTTAGGATTGAGAATGCTAATGGTCAGCGCAGTACTAAAGGGTTTGACTTGTTCTAATGATTGTTTTTCTTCTATTTTTTCAGGACGATGTACAGCTTTCCATGTGTGATATGACGCAATTAAAAGTTTTATCCCTAAATAACTTAAATAGGTTGCACCAACCACTTTTAGTAAAATAAATAACCAAGGAAAAGCATGTAATAAAGATGCCGCACCTAAAGCCGTTAAAATAATTAAAATGAGGTCGCCTGTATAAACACCAAAAGCACCTTTATAACCTGCTTTAATACCAAATCTAGAGGCAACAGACATCACAAAGAGTGAGTTTGGCCCAGGAAGTACCACAATTAAAATTGTACCAATAATATAGGTTGTTAAATCTGTGATACCAAACACGAAACCGTACTCAAATAAAAAGCCGATGCGATTATAGCAACATCGGCTTTAAAAAATGTTTTAAAAAGGTGATTAAGCTAGTATTTCAGCATCAACACCAAAAGATTGGCGCAACAAAGTACTAAGTTGTTCACGCGCTTTAATAAAGCCATCAATACCGCCTTGCAATAATTGCGATGACATCAAATCATTTTCTAAGGCATGTTTAAAGCTTTCTTTATTTAAAACAACAAGGTCATGCTCGCAATGTGCGTGTGCATGATTTGCTGTTAATTGAGCTTCTACAACACGTGTATCTTTTTCAAGTTCAGCAAGTAAATTTGGCGCAACTGTGAGTAAATCACATCCTGCAAGTCCTAAAACTTGATCGATACTACGGAAGCTTGCACCCATAATTTCAGTTTTAATATTGTGTTGTTTGTAGAAGTGATAAATCTGTTTTACAGACAATACACCAGGATCTTTATCAATTGGGTAAGTATCTACATTTTCAGCTTTCTTGTACCAATCTAGAATACGACCAACAAATGGGGAGATTAGCGTGACTTTGGCATCTGCACATGCTTGCGCTTGGTGTAAACCAAATAAAAGTGTCAAATTACAATGAATCCCTTCGGCTTCTAAGGCTCTCGCTGCTTGAATACCTTCCCATGTCGATGCAATTTTAATTAAAATTCGATCTTGATTTACGCCGTATTTTTTATATAAAGCCAAAAGGTCTTTCGCTTTGGCAATCGTCGCTTTTGTGTCATAAGATAGGGCAGCATCGACTTCGGTAGATACACGACCTTCAATAAGCTTTAGAATTTCTACGCCAAATTTTACCGTTAAAATATCGATTGTACGTTCAATTAAGAAATCACCTTCATAATTTTCATTTTTGGCTTGGGCAAATGCGCTTTCAATCAGTTCCAAGTTTTCAGATTGATTTGCAGCAGCGGTAATTAATGATGGATTGGTTGTTGCATCCAAAGGACGGAATTTTTCAATTGCCGATAAATCGCTACTGTCTGCAACAATGGTGGTTAAATTTTTTAATTGGTTTAAGGCTGTAAGTGTCATTTCTACATATTCTTTAAAGTTGTTTACCCATCATTTATTTATAACACAAACTTTATTATGGCAAAGTATATTCCATAATTTAGATGAATTAATTCGTGTTTTTTCTATCATTTCTAATGTGATTAATCAAAAAACGAGCAGCTGCGCCCAATTGATTTTCTCTACTCCACACTAAATCGACAAAATACTCAAATTTAGGTGTGAAATCGGAAAAGTTTAAAATTTTCAATTTACGCTTAAGCTCAGGGTTTTCATTAAACATTTCAAGTGGTAAAACACCCCAAGCTAAATTTTGTAAGATAATAGAACATGCGGAATGATGGTTGTCTGTACGCCAATAAGATTTTGAATATAACAATTCAGGCTTAATGGTTCTGTCTCGGCTGGCAACCACAATTTGTCTGCTTTGTAGTATTTGTTCGAAACTCACATGATCAAATTTGGCAAGTTCAAAGTTTTTGGATGAAACAGGAACTAAAACTTCACGTTTTAATTCCACAAATTGCTCATGACCTTCTAATTGTTCGCGTTCAAACATTAAAGCCAATTGTGCATTACCATTGATTAACATTTTTGTGGCATCTTCTTGTGGAGCCGTGAATATATTAATTTGTAATTGTGGGAATTCTGATTCAAGTAAAGAAATATAGTCTGTCCAGTTGGTATGTAGAAGCTCAGAAACAACCACAATATTAAGTGAAGACTCAAGTCCATTACTCAGTGCAAAAGCGTGCTGTTTCCATTGTTTCATCTCAACTAAAAGCTGGTCTGTTTTTTCATATAGAACCAAGGCTTCTTCGGTAGGAACAGGTTCGCGCCCAACTCTTTGAAAGAGTTGTAAATTCAAATCTATTTCTAAATTGGCAATCGACATGCTTACTGCCGATGGAACTTTTCCTAGCTTTCTTGCCGCTGCGGAAAATGAACCTGTTTCTATGACAGTTTTAAAAATAAGCAGTTGATCTTGATTGATGTTCATAATTTGATTGTTGTTTATCTTTCAAAATATTTGATAGATTCTAACTCGATTGATCAATAAAGTGGAAATATAATTCACTCATCTTAAATAAAGAATGTTAGAGAGAATTAAAATGTTGATTTCCAAAAGAAGGATTATTCATGCATTAAGCTATGAAATAATCCTATTGGTGATCATTGCTATAGCTTTGAGTTTTATTTTCCGTATGCCATTAGAAGTTACAGGTTCCTTGGGTATTGCAATGGCGGTAACTTCTGTGATTTGGAACATGATTTTCAATCATTTTTTTGAAAAATTTGAAGCCAAGCGGAAGTTAAAAAGAACAGTTGGAGTTCGTATTCTGCATGCGATTGGTTTTGAAGGTGGTTTAATGCTCGCCACTATTCCAATGGTTGCCTATGCAATGAATATGACAATATGGCAAGCTATTTTGCTCGATTTTAGTTTGACCACTTGTATTTTGGTTTATACCTTTATATTCCAATGGTTTTACGATATTATTGAAGAACGTTTAGGGGCAAAACCTAAACACTTACAAGTTTAAAAAAAGCACCTTTCGGTGCTTTTTTTTTACATTTTGGTCATATAAATTTTATATTTTGTATTCAAAATATAGTCATAAAATTAATTGAATAATGAAGATTTTTTAAAATGATATTTTCTCAAAAAGTACGCGCGGAAAATTTTCCGAATAAAATTAGATGGCAGTATAGGGATACTTTTGCATTATTACTTGTACCTTTAATTTTTATAAATGCATGGTTAGCAGGATTAATTTTTACAGATCAAATAAATATTGCTATCGCTGATAGTTTTTTTAGAGGGATTTTATTTTTAATTTTATGTTTTATTTATAAAAACATGTTGGTCGATCATTGGTTATATTTTAATAAGGCAAAATGGAAATCTTGGGGATTAGTCATTGTTGGTGCTGTCTTATTACAAGTCGTGATTAGTTTAACTAGATCAATTTTACCTGTTTCATCTATAGGTGAAAGTGCCGAAAGTGATGTAGATCCACAATCTCTTGCATTTTTAACACTGTTGTTTATTTCTTTAGGGCCACTATTCATGGCACTAATTGAAGACATTGTATTTAGATATACTTTGCTTCATAAATTATTTATTCCAAATACATTTTTTAGAATTGTGGTTGTACTTTTAAACTCAATTTTATTTGGGTTGATTCATTATAATAATTTTGGTGGTGATATTGTTGCGACCACAAGCTTTATGGTTGCGGGATTATTCTTAAACCTTATTTATATTTGGACGCGAAATATTTGGCATGTGTTACTTATTCATTTTGTAAATAATGCTGTTTTATCTTTGGGTGGCGTCATTTTATTAAAAGTTGTGACCATACTGACTTAAAGTAAATAGAACTTAAAAATTCATATAAAAAAGCACCTCAAAAAGGTGCTTTTTTATTTTAAGTGTTCAATTATTTTTCAATAATTGCGGTAACACCCTGACCACCAGCAGCACAAATCGAAACTAAAACACGACCTGAACCTTTTTGGTTAATCAGTTTTGCAGCAGTTGCGATAATACGACCACCTGTTGCAGCAAATGGATGACCTGCCGCAAGTGAAGAACCTTTTACATTCAATTTAGTACGATCAATTGAACCGAGTGGTGCATCTAAACCTAAACGCTCTTTACAGAATTTAGGATCTTCCCACGCTTTTAATGTAGAAAGTACTTGAGATGCAAATGCTTCGTGAATTTCGTAATAATCGAAGTCTTGAAGCTTTAGACCAGCACGATCAAGCATACGTGGAACTGCATAAGCAGGTGCCATCAATAAGCCTTCTTTTTTATTTACAAAATCTACCGCAGCAGTTTCAGTAAATGTTAAGTAAGCTAGAACTTCATGACCATTTGCTTTAGCCCATTCTTCAGATGCTAAAAGTACGCAAGATGCGCCATCTGTAAGTGGAGTAGAGTTACCCGCAGTCATTGTGCGTGCATCGCCTTTACCAAAAGCAGGGCGAAGTTTTGCAAGTTTTTCTACAGTAGAATCTGCACGTAAGTTATTGTCACGTTCTAAACCTAAGAATGGCGTGATCAAATCATCAAAAAAGCCTTCTTCATAAGCAGCAGCCATTTTTTGATGTGAAGATGCAGCAAGTTCATCTTGTGCTTCACGTGAAATACCCCATTCAAGCGCAGTCAATGCCTGATGATCGCCCATTGAAAGACCTGTGCGTGGCTCACCATTTTTAGGTGCATCCATCAAATCTTTAACATTGATTTTTGCTAACGCTTTAAAACGATCTTTTGCAGTTTTTGCAATGTTAAGTTCAAGTAATGCTTTACGTAAGCCATCACCTAAAGCAATAGGGGCATCTGATGTTGTATCTACACCACCTGCAATACCCACTTCAATTTGACCAAGCGCAATTTTATTTGCAACTAAAAAGGCAGCTTGTAAACCTGTACCACACGCTTGTTGTAAATCGAAAGCAGGTGTTTCTGGTGCAAGTGTTGTATTTAAAACACATTCACGCGTCATGTTAAAGTCACGGCTATGCTTAAGAACAGCACCCGCAACCACTTCACCTAATCGTTGACCTTGAAGATTAAAGCGTTCGATCAGACCATTTAACGCAGCAGTAAACATGTCTGAGTTTGACGCTGAGAAATATGCACCGTTTGAACGAGCGAAAGGAATACGATTGCCGCCAATAATAGCAACGCGACGAACTGTGTTTTGACTCATGGATTGACCTTGTTGAACTTTAGGTTGGGTTTTTGGTTTAACTGTTTTTGTTGATGTTGCTTTTGTAGAAGCATTAGTACTTGCTCTACGTGTAGAAGTAGTACGTGTCGTTGTTGTTTTAGTCGTTGTGTTTGCTGCTTTAGCAGTTGTGCCAGTACTTTTAGCGCGAGTTGTACTTTTTGATGTATTTGACACAGGCTTTGCTGCAATATTTTCGACTGCTGGATTATCTTGAGTTGTCTTGCTCATAAGGCTTTTCCAAGCATATTGATCATCAATTTATAGTGTACATTATCATAATAGAGAAAAAGCTCAATTGACTAAAATGACGCGGGGGTATGCATTCAGGTCAAGACATCTAGACTTTAACTCAAGTATTATTCAAGAGAAACTGATGGATCTGTTGAAATATAAGTATTTGACATCATATTGACGTTAAAGGATGACGTTCAGATCCATCAAAAATTAATTTGCATGAGAGATAATAAACATGAGTGACCAATATCAAGCATTCGCAAAATCTACCATTGGTAAACTTGTCATTAAAAACCTAGGTTTACCATCGCCAACTTCTTTAGATCGTTTTGTATCGGTTACTCCTGTGGTTCAGGGTGCAGTTTTATTGGGTGCGGCATCTTCAAGTAGTTTGTCAGGTTCGATTGCTCAAGTATTGGCAAATGTTCATGCAAATGCTTATGCTGGTAATAATGCAGAATTGCAACAAGCTGCGGCTAAAGTTGGTTTAAATCTAAGTGCATTTAATGAAGGCGATAAAGAGTCTAAATTTAAAGTCGTTATTTTTGATGCTTCAGGTATCGAAAATTCAGAACAACTTCATGAGTTATATGCATTTTTCAACCCAATTTCACGTCAAGTTCAAGCTTCTGGTCGTGTTGTGATTGTGGGTATTAACCCTGAATCTGCAAAAACTGTAAAACAAGCAATTGCTCAACGTGCGCTTGAAGGTTTTGTAAAGTCTGTTGCTAAAGAGTTTAAAAAAGGCATTGCAGCAAACTTGGTCTATGTCGATCCAACTGCAAAAGATAATTTAGAGTCTGCGTTACGTTTTACGATTTCACCACGTTCTGCTTATGTTTCAGGTCAAGTCATTCGTGTGTCTAAAGCCAAAGCTGTAGATGTAGATTGGGCAAAACCACTTGCAGGTAAAACGGCGGTTGTAACAGGTGCAAGTCGTGGTATTGGTGAAGCAATTGCACATGTACTTTCACGTGATGGTGCACATGTTATTTGCTTAGATGTACCACAACAACAAGCAGATTTAGACCGTGTTGCAGGTGAAATTGGTGGTTCTACATTAGCCATTGATATTACCGCTGCTGATGCAGGCGAAAAAATTAAAGCGGCTGCAGCTGCACAAGGTGGTTTAGACATTATTGTGCATAATGCAGGTATTACACGTGATAAAACTTTGGCGAATATGAAGCCTGAGCTTTGGGATTTAGTAATTAACATTAACTTGTCTGCAATTGAGCGTGTTAACGATTACTTATTGTCAAACGATGGTATTAATGCCAATGGTCGTATTGTTTGCGTATCTTCAATTTCAGGTATTGCAGGTAATTTGGGTCAAACCAACTATGCGGCATCTAAAGCAGGTGTGATTGGTGTTGTGAAATTTACTGCGCCAATTTTGAAAAATGGCGTAACCATTAATGCTGTTGCACCTGGTTTTATTGAAACTCAAATGACTGCTGCAATTCCTTTTGCGATTCGTGAAGCAGGTCGTCGTATGAACTCAATGAGCCAAGGCGGTTTACCTGTAGACGTAGCTGAAACTATTGCGATGTTCGCATCTACTGCATCTTCAGGCTTAAATGGTAATGTTGTACGTGTATGTGGTCAAAGCTTATTAGGGGCTTGATAGAATCATGTGAAAGTTCCCTCTCTTTTAAGGAGAGGGCTAGGGAGAGGTAACTGATTTATGATGACCCTCATCCCAGCCTTCTCCTAGAGGGAGAAGGGGCTTTTTTATAATATGTAATAATAGAATTTCAAAGGCTCATTATGAATACACGCCATTTTAATCAACTTCCGAAGCCTTATTTGGCTTATCCAAAAGTCATCCAAGGCTTAATTTTTAAAAAGCCAAAAGGTGAAAAAGTACTACCGCAAGTTGAATATGTGGTGGATTCATTTAAAGTCGATGCAAAACATCTTAAAGCTTATAATGAAGTGACAGGCTTTAAAAATAACGGTTATATTCCTGCAATTTACTTGGCTGTTTTATCGCAAAGCTTACAAATGCATATGATGACGCAAGAAGCGTTTCCCTTTGCTATTTTAGGTTTGGTGCATATTCGTAATCAAGTGAAACAATTCCGTAAAGTAGGAGTGAATGAACAACTTTCTTTGTCATGTAAATTTGGTGAGTTAAAACCACATGATAAAGGTGTTCAATTTGACTTTATTACCACAGCAAAAGTAGATAATGATGTTGTGGTTGAATCTTTAACCACATATTTAGCACGTCAGAAAACCACAACAAGAACTTCAACTAAAGAAGTTGAAGCGAAAAAGCCTGAGTATCAAGTAGTAAGCGAATGGGATATATCTGAAAATACAGGTCGTCGTTATGCTTTAACGTCGGGCGATTTTAATTTAATTCATATTCATGCAATTACTGCAAAAGCCTTTGGTTTTAAGCAAGCAATTGCCCATGGTATGTGGAGTAAAGCAAAAGCTTTGTCTAATTTAAGTTTGCCAGATGCTTATGAAGCAGATGTTCAGTTTAAATTACCAATGTACTTGCCATCTAAAGTTGAGTTTTTAACTGCACAAGATGGAAAAGAAACAAGTTTCTTAATTCAAAATGCAAAAAATAAGAAACCACATGTGGCGGGAAGTTTAAAAGCACTTTAAGATAAAAAACCTAAATCAAGTGATTTAGGTTTTTTTTATAAGGCTCAATTTATGCAAAGGATTGTGTAGATGGAACGTATTCCACAATATTTATTCGCAAATCAAAAAAATTATAAGGGTTATGTGGATCCACGATTTAAAGATTTAGCGAAACAGTTCAGTCAAATGCAAGATGCACGGACAGGATTTGGTGGTGCGGCACTCGTGATTTATTTTCAATCTGAAAAAGTGGTCGATATTTTTACGGGGAAAAAATCACTCAGTGAAAATTGGCAATCGGATACATTGTCTGTCTGTTATTCAACAGGAAAAGGTGTACTTGCAACATTAGCGCATATTTTAGTGAGTGAAGGTTTTCTCGATTACGATACGCCTGTTGCACATTATTGGCCTGAATTTGTACAAAATGGTAAAAGTAAAATTACATTAAGGCATATGTTGTGTCACCAAAGTGGTTTATTTGATATTCGGTCAAATATTCATGATGCTTTAGAGATGGCTGATTGGTCACATATGCTTAGAGTGATTGAACAATCAACACCAAGGTTTAATGCAGGAGCTGATGCTGCATATCAACCATTTACATTTGGTTGGCAAGTGGGTGGTTTATTGGAAAAAGCCACCAATAAATCACTTACGGAATTAATGGAAAAATATTTGGTAAAACCGCTTCAATTAGATGGTGCATTTTATGGTGTTCCTGCTGATGAAATAAAGCGAGTTGCTAGACCATTAACGATAAATAAAGAAGAGATGAAGCCATTTAATCCGAATGCAAAGAAAATAAAGCGTAAAAAAACGCATTTAGATCGCTTGTTGGAATTTAGCGGACATAATCCATTAGATTTTCAAGATGCCATGATTCCCAAAGGTATGAGTAAGTTAAGCATGTTTGATGATCGTGCATTACAAGCTGTTATTCCTGCTGCAAATGGTGTATTTACTGCAAATAGTTTGGCAAAAGTATATGCGATGCTTGCCAATGAGGGTGAGTGGAATAATAAACAATTTATCAAACCAGAAATATTCCAAAATTTATCGACAATTCAATATATAAAACGTGATCGTGTGATGCCCATTGCTATGCATTGGCGTTTGGGATATCACCGTTTATTAACCTTGGGTAAAAAAGCACCGCAAGGTTTTGGTCATATTGGTTTTAATGGTTCAGGTGCTTGGTGTGATCCTCAAAGGAAATTAAGTTTTGCTTATACGCATAATTTTCAAACAGGTTCTATCACTGGAGATTATCGTTTATGGGGGCTGACACAAGAAGCTTTGCGCTGCGCAGATGCAGAATTGCAAGGCTATAAAGGTTGGTTTTAATTAAAACTTAATGTAAAGCTTATGTATCGACATGGGTTTTTATGCGATTCATGTTATATTATATCAATCAATTGATTGATCCTGTTTGTTCTTATTGAAATGAAAAATCGCATTCTTATTCCATTATTTGCATCGTCTGTTTTATTGGGTTGTCAGGAATCGAATCAGACAAAAAATGAAAGTGCAGATTCTAAAAATGTCAAAAATACGATTGAAGAAAAGCAAGTTCAGCCTTTATGGGTGGGAAATTATCAGGGAACTACGCCGTGTATGGGGTGTTCTTCTAGATGTGAAGATTGTCCAGGAATGGCGGTAGATTTAGAACTTAAAGGTGATATGACTTATGTACTTCAGCGTGAAAGTTTAAGTGGTCATAATGAAGTTGAAACCTTAAAAGGTAAGATCTTATTTAAAGATGCAGCACAAACAAAATTAGAACTATTGAATGTTAAAACACGGAATCAATTGTTTGTAGATGTAGAAAATCAGTTATTAGAGATTCGTGTTGATAAAACAGCAGAACCGTATCAAGCACAAACTGATTTTTTATTGGATCTAGTTTAGATCTATGCATAAAATATAAAAGATCACAGAAGTGATCTTTTATATTAACGGTCACCTAATATATTCATTGAACATTTTCGTTACTATCTTTTTTAAGATTTTCCTCATTCTGTTTATCTATAAGTCTTTTTATTAAATCATCAGTTTGAGTCTTAAATTGATTTGCGCATTCGGTAATAATTATTTCTCTTTCATCAGCAATAAGTTGATAATCGTTCGCTTGCCATTGTTCTAAAGGATAGGCTTTGCTTTGGTAAATACAGTTTTTTAAATAGTTCTTAGAATATTCCGCACCAAAAAAAAGAGCATATCCATTTTCTATAGTTTTATCACTTTTATCATAAATTAAAGACCAATATGGTCGTGTGGGTTTGATGTAGTATGATTTTATGTCTAAATCTTTAATGTTTTTATGTTTATTTACGACCTCGTCTGAGTATGCTTTTGTAAGAGGTCCTATATCAAATAATGGATTTTTTAACTTATCTCTACTTATCACATCCTCAATTTTACTTCCTTTAAGTTGGTCTTTGGATGTACCTTGAAAAGAGCCACCAGCAAGTAATATGAGCACTGTTCTAGCTGCTGTTGTTTTAACTGTGTCGGAGTATTTGACGATTTTTAGTTCAGTTGAGTTTCCGTAAATTTCTTCAGATTTATTAACGGTAGACCGATTAACCTCTTGTGATTGATAAGTAGGTAAAGAAGCAACGGCTTTATAAGAATTCGCAAAAGAAGCTGAATTGATTGCTAGAAGTAGAGTCGTTAAAAGTAGTTTCTGTTTCATATTAGGGATGGTTGTTATAAAATTTTGCTAAATATACTGAAATTTAAAATAAAATTCAAAACTACATAAGTCTTAATTTGGCTGATGATTTAATTGAAATTCCAAGGAAACAAATACACATTAGATTGATTGAAATTAATAAAGTCAAAAAAAATTGTGGCAGAAGTGAGCCCTAATCAATAGTTTTCATTCACTCTTTATTAAAAAAACAGTATCCTTAGACCTATAAAAAGGAGCATACATGTATCAAGTACTCGCACGAAAATACCGTCCTCGTAATTTCAATGAATTAGTTGGGCAAAACCATGTGTCACGTGCACTAACAAGCGCATTGGAACGTGGTCGTTTGCATCATGCTTATTTATTTACGGGTACGCGTGGTGTTGGTAAAACAACAATCGCACGTATTTTAGCTAAGTGCTTGAACTGTGAAACAGGTGTGACATCTACGCCGTGTGAAGTATGCCCAACATGTCAGTCGGTGAATGAAGGTCGTTTTATCGATTTAATTGAAATTGATGCGGCATCACGTACAAAAGTAGAAGATACACGTGAATTATTAGATAACGTACCGTATGCACCAACTCAAGGTCGTTTTAAAGTTTACTTGATTGATGAAGTACATATGCTTTCAACGCATTCTTTTAATGCTTTATTAAAAACATTAGAAGAACCACCTGAGCATGTGAAATTTCTTTTCGCAACAACAGATCCTCAAAAGTTGCCAATTACCGTAATTTCACGTTGTCTGCAATTTACGTTACGTCCTTTAGCTGTAGATGAAATTACGACACATTTAACAGATATTTTAGGTAAAGAAGATATTCAAGCAGAACAAGATGCGCTTTGGCAAATTGCCGAATCTGCTCAAGGTTCTTTGCGTGATGCATTATCTTTAACAGATCAAGCCATTGCTTATGGTCAAGGTGCAATTCAGCATCAAGACGTAAAAGAAATGCTGGGTTTAATTGATCGTACAATTATTTATGATCTAATTCTTGCAATTCATCAAAATCAAAAGCAA
The DNA here is from genome assembly GCF_010646905.1 of Acinetobacter portensis. Classification (NCBI taxonomy): domain Bacteria; kingdom Pseudomonadati; phylum Pseudomonadota; class Gammaproteobacteria; order Moraxellales; family Moraxellaceae; genus Acinetobacter; species Acinetobacter portensis. The sequence goes on along the minus strand of NZ_JAAARQ010000002.1, from coordinate 2,835,129 downwards.
CGTGTAAGTGATTTACTTATTCAATTTAGACAACAAGCTTTAGATGTATCGTTAGTACTTGATCAATTCATTTCGACTTTGCATGAACTTGCTTTATTGCAATATTTACCAGATTTAAGCCTTAAATATAGTGCTGAAATCAACCAAAAAATCATGCAATTATCGCAATTGGTTTCTGCACAAGATTTGCAGTTGTACTATCAAATTGCCTGTAAAGGTCGTGCAGATTTACAACTTGCGGTAACGCAAGAGCAAGGTTTTGAAATGTGCGTATTACGTTTACTCGCATTTAGACCATTACAGCCAAATGAAGTGGTTGTAACGCAACAACACGCGTCACCTCAACAAAATACTATAGGCGTTCAAGCACCTTTAAAGTCACAACAAGAAACGGTACATCAAGCGATACCTCCTCAACAAGTAACTCAGCCTTTAGCCGTTCAGCAAGATGTAGCTGAGTATGTTGCAGAAAAAATCATTGAGAATTCTGTTCAAATTGAAGCTCTACACACTGCGGAAACTAAAGATGAGCACCAAATAGAAGATCAAGTAGCAAATCTTCCACAAACGGAACAAATTGTATTTGATCCATCTACGGGTGATGCGTTATTTGGATTAGATGAATCTGAAGCTGAAGAATCTGCTGTACAAGTAGATGAGCCATCAAGTGATGACTTTTTAGAAGATGATTTTAGTCTTAGTAATTTTGATGATCATCCTGTTCAACAAGTTGTGAATACTGTAAATGAAATAGATCAGCATTCTGAAATGACGGTGGAAACATTAGAGCCATCTATAGCGCAAGTTGAAATTACAGAAGTAGTTGAAGAGTCTGAGTCTGTAGAAAAAACATCTTTAATGCCACAAGATATTCTACGTTTACAAGATCAAAGCTTGGACGGTGAATGGACTGTAGAAAAGTGGGAATTTTGGTTTAGAAATAGTGGTCTTTCACCTGCAGTTCAAGAGCTTGCTCAATATGGTGTGATGCAAGGTCATATTAATGGTGAATCTATATTTCATATTCCTGAACAGTATCAACACTTGTTGACTCAAATGCAGGGTAATTTAGAAAATGCATTGAAAGAGCAATGGTCAAATACGCTGTTTAAGGTTCAATATGGTGAAGTGAGTGGAATGACACCATTTACAATGCAACATGCTCGTAAAGATCGAGCTTTTCAGCGCACTGTAGAATTGTTGAATGAAGAACCTATTATTAAAGATTTAATGAAATCTTTTGATGGTGAATTGCAGAATATTCAAATTAAGTCTTAATGTTTTTTATAAAATTTGAAGCATAAAAAAACAGGCTAAATAGCCTGTTTTTTTTACATTTATAATCTAGTTAAAGATTAGAAACGGTAACCAAGACCAACGTAAGTTATGATTGGATTGATTTCAATTTCACTTTTACCTGTAACGAGTTTGCTGCCAGTAGAAGAATTAATTGTTAGTGTTGCATCAGTAGAAAGATGAGCATATGAAACAGATGCTGTAGCAAACCATTCTTTATTGATATTGTAATCAACACCAGCAACAACTACAGGCGCAATAGCATCATCTACAGAGACATTACCAATTGTTGCACCCATTGGCATAGCAATGTTTGGATCAGTTTTAATATCGCTGAAATGTGCATACATCAAACCACCACCAAGGTAAGGGCGGATTTTGCTGTTAACTGTGCCAAATTGGTATTTTGCTAAAACAGTAGGCGTGTATGCACGAGTAGTAGCAATGTTGTCATAGTCACCTAATTCAACACCAAGATTACCGATTAAGTTTACTCGTCCAACACCAGATAATTTCATTTTAGGTGGTGCACCCAAAACCATTTCTAATGATACATTGTCATTTACAAAGTAATCAAAAGCTAAACCAGCAGTATCTGCATCTTTTACTTTAAAGCCTGCATTATCTGTCATATTCCAATTGTTACCAAGCTGATTGTTAACACCTTGTTCAGAGCTTTGAGGCATTACATGTAACCAACCTGCAGAAACACCAAATGTTTTGCCATCTGAAGTTTCAGCATGAGTTGCAGTTACAGCAGTTAAACCTAAAAGTGCGATTGGAAGAATCGTTTTAATTGAAGTCTTCATATATATTCCCTTAATAGAAGTAGAAGATGATTTTGAATCTAATGCGCAGTGTATGTATTTAATTTTGAATTTGAATATTAAGTTAATAAAAATTACATAATAATGAGTATTTTAAGAAAACAAGCCTGATGAAAAATCTTATAAAAACAGATGTATATCATTTATTATAAATTCATATATTGATATAAGTTATTGTTATTATGATGTTTTGTTTTAGAGTGATTATTCGATTAAATTTTGCGCAGTTGTGTTATGTATTTGTAATTTATAAATAAGAATAAGAATCTATTAAGTATTTTTAATAAGTCGTCTAAGTAAGATAAGTAACGTTAATTTCAATTTTTTGCGTGTAACTTTCATTCCAAAATATAATATTTCTATGTGGTCGCTTAAAATTACTTTCGTTATTAAAGTAGTTTATTTCAAAATAAGTTTTTATAAAAATATACTGTTTAGAATAAAATCATCATCATTTTATTATGAAAAATAATACCAAAATCAACATTATTCTCTATATTCTATATAGGATTAAGCCTCTAAATCACTTAACATAAGACGCTTGAAATAAATGTTTCGTTGAGGTTGTTATGTCGTCCAAAACGCCATATAAGGTGTTATGTGTCTGTTTGGGAAATATCTGTCGCTCTCCTACGGCAGAGGTAGTTCTTAGATACTTTTGCGAACAACAACATTTAAATATCAGGGTCGATTCTGCGGGTACAAGTAATTATCATCCGAATAAAGCTCCCGATGAACGAAGTCAGAAACATGCATTAAAACGTGGTTATGATTTATCATCTTTAAGAGCAAGACAATTAAATGTGCAAGATTTTATCGAATTCGATTTGATTCTGGCGATGGATAATGAAAACTTAGACAATATTCAAACGCTTCAGCATCAAGCTGAATTAAAATTTGGTAAAAATAAACTTCGTGCAAAAATCGCATTAATGAGCGAGCATGATGAAATCTATAAGCAGCAAGCATTACCAGATCCATATTATGGCGGTGCAAATGGCTTCGAGCGAGTGCTTGATCAATGTGAATCGAGTAGCAGAGCTTGGGTAAATATTTTTAAAAATGAATTAGCTGTATAAGGTTTCAAGACATGAATATTCAAACACAAATTCAACTTAAACCTTTTAATACATTAAGTTTGGATGTCATTACATCGCACTACATGAAAGTTCAGTCGCAAAATGAGCTTATTGAAGCTTTGGCATTTGCAGAAGAAAATCAACTGAACGTGATGGTTCTATCGGGCGGTAGTAATATGTTATTGCCCAAAGAAATAAATGCACTTGTTATTCATATGGATATTCAAGGTTTTGAAGATATTACAGAAGATGCAGAATCTAAAACGATACGTGTCGGTGCAGGTCAAGTTTGGCATGATTTTGTTTTATGGACGACATCGCAAAACTTATATGGTTTACAAAATCTAGCGCTGATTCCTGGTTTGGTGGGTGCATCCCCAGTACAAAATATTGGTGCATATGGCGTAGAAGCAGGTGAATTTATAAATTCTGTGCAGGTTTATGATCGCTATTCAAAAGAATTTCGTTCGATTTTAGGTGCAGATTGTCATTTTTCATATCGTCATAGTATTTTTAAAGATGACCCAAACAAATATATAATTGTGAGTGTGGAATTTAAGCTTTTAAAACAGCCTCAATTAAAATTAAATTATGGTGATCTTAAAAATGCAGTAGCTGAAGACCAAACTGCGTTAAATTTACAAAACCAAGTCATTCAAATTCGTAAAGCGAAATTGCCAGATCCGAAAGAATTTCCAAATGTCGGAAGCTTTTTTAAAAATCCTGTTGTAGATTATTCTATTTATCTTCAATTGGCTGAAAAATTTCCAAACTTACCGCATTATCCGCAACCAAATAACCAAGTTAAAATTGCGGCAGGTTGGTTGATTGATCAATCGGGTTGGAAAGGTAAAAAGCTAGGTGTTGTAGGTATGTTCCAAAAACAAGCTTTGGTTTTGGTGAATTATGCAAATGCGAACTTAGAAGATGTTCAAAATACCTATAAAGCTGTACAACATGATGTTTATGCTAAATTTGGTGTATCTTTAGAGCCTGAGCCTGTTCTATATAACGAATTAGGCTTAATTCGAACACACCATGTCATTACAGAACATACAGGATAGTATATGGCTAGAAAGCATTTAATGGTCAAATTGGTACAAATAGCATCGTTGTTATTTGTATTTTTAGGTTGTCTAATGCTTTTTGTTTATTCACCTTATTATTCAAAGTTGGTGGTTAAAGCTTTGAATACATTTGTGCCTGTAGAGGTAAATGAATTGGCTGCTGAAAGTCAGAAAATGGCATCTTTAAGTGAAAATGATACTTTAGAGCCGGGTTCAGATTTGTGGATTGCACGCCAAGCATATTTAAAAGTCATGGAAAAAGAGCTTAATAAAAGTCAAATGACAGATTTAAGCACCATTCAAACACGTTATAAACTTTTGCAGAACTCAATTATTGAAGAACAACAAAAAGAGCAAAATAATGAACCCATTAAGCCATCTATTCCTTTGCTAGAGGTTTCTGCAAGCTCTGAAGTTCAAACGGAATCTACGCAAGCTGTACGTGAATTATTAGAGTTAAACAATGCTGATAATAAAGAAAGGATGGATAAATATATTCATTTTCTTTTAACGCATGAAATTGTCGAACCCATAATAGAACCTGTGAATACAGAAACTTTGCAAGATGTTCAACATATTCAGGATCAAAATACCGTTCAAAGTAGCGTAGAGAAGTCAAAACCTTATGCTATTGTGGTTTTAGGTGGTGGTTTAACTTTTGATAAAGATGCTAAAACCATTGTTGTGAATGATTACACAAGACTAAGATTAGAAAAAACCTTAGAAATAGAAAAGCAATATCAACTCCCAATTGTTCTTAGTGGTGTAGAAGCACCTTATATGCAAGCATGGCTGAAAGATCGTGGAATTGATGCAAAATTATTAGAAGATAGAAGTATGAATACTTGTGAAAATACTCGTTTTAGTTCACTACTTTTACAAAAAAAAGGTGGTGCTCCAACCGTTATTTTAGTGACGGATGAATACCATATGCCACGAACACGACGCTTATTTGCCTTAAATGGGATTGAAACGATTCCTGTGGAAGCACCGATGCCCACTCAACTGACACAATGGCGCCCTAGTGTTAAAAATTATGATCATAGTCGTAGAGCAAATTATGAAATGCTTGCATCTATTCGAGATGTTTTCTTGGGATCAAGTGATTGCAGGGAAGTTCCATAATGCCTGAAATTCCATTTTCAAATCCGAATGAACTAAAATTATTAGATTTACCTGTACCTAGTCGAGAGACAACGCCTCATCAACTAAATGCTTTAAATTTAAATCGTCAGTTTTCACCAAATGCAGAACTTCAAGCATATCGAAAATTATATGGCTTTGACCTTTTAGATTGTGAACATTGGCAAGGTTATGTGGAAATTCCCTTGTTCAAATTGCATGTTCAGGTTTTTCAACCCAATTTAAAATCATCGCGCTATAGTGAAATTCAAGGTACGGTATTTCTTTTACATGGCTATTTAGAACATAGCGGTATTTATCAACCCATTATTAAAGAGTTGATAGATCAGGGTTTTAGTGTAATTACATTCGACTTACCAGGTCATGGTCTAAGCGATGGTTCACCAGCGAATATTAAAGATTTTGACCATTATCAAGATGTTTTACATGCCGTTTATCAATATGTGAAGACAGCAGATCAATTACCAAAACCTTGGCTTGGTATTGGGCAAAGTACGGGTGCAGCTATACTCATGCATCATGTGTTAGATTTTGCTCAGCGTCGTGTAAATCCATATGTAGACCGAGTTTTATTATTGTCACCATTGGTTCGACCTGCAAAATCTGCTTGGTGGCATAACTCAGTAGGTTTAGGCATTATTCGTCGTATTAAAAAGCAAGTACCACGTCATTTCCGTAGAAATAATCATAATCCTGAGTTTTTACGATTTATTCGACTAAAAGATCCATTGCAGCCAAAAATGATGGGAATGGATTGGATTCTAGCCATGTCTAAATGGATGCAAGAAATGGAGCAACGACCATCTTGTCGTATTCCTGTTTGGCTAGCGCAAGGTGCGCAAGATCAAACGGTCGATTGGAAATATAATATAGAGTTTATTCGTAATAAATTTCGATTACAGACTTTACTGATGTTGGAAGAGGGTTCACATCAACTCATTAATGAACGTGCAGATATTCGTGCTGCATTAACGGGTTTAATTCCTGCATTTTTACATGCAAAGCAAAGTAAAGTTTATTATTAATGTAGTTCACTATGAAATTAGATTAAACATTAAAAAGCTCAAGTTGATGACTTGAGCTTTTTATTTTGCATAAATGATTTATTCAATAATCAGCATATCTTGCTCATCAAATTTCCAATCTGCTGAATAGGCAATTTCCCAATAATAACCATCTAAATCTTTGAAATATCCACTATAACCACCCCAAAAAACTTTTTGAGCAGGTTTTACAATGGTTCCGCCATGAGTTTGAACCAATTGTAGAATATCATCGACTTCTTTTTCAGACTTTGTATTGCAGGCAAAAGTGATACCACTAAATCCTTGATTGATAAGCGGTGGATTTTCAGCATTAATATCTTTAGCTAATTGTTCTAATGGATAAAGTTCAAGTTTTGATCCTTGATTATCAAAGAATACAATGGCTGGGCTTGCTTGAGTTTCGTATGTTTTAAAGCCTATATTTTTATAAAATGCTAAAGATAATTCAATGTTTTTTACACCTAAGCAAATTAAATTAATTCTGTTCATTATTTTAAAACTCCAATAGATGGAATATTGATGAGTTTATGTTAGATGAAAAATTCATCAAAATAATAGAGTGTTTACCAAATTCAACACAATAAAAAAGAGGCCGAAGCCTCTTTAATTTGCAATACTCAATTTTAAAATTTATTCACGTCTGCAACTTTCCACATACGGTAATAGAAATTATCCGTTTCTGATTGATCGCAATTTAGAAGTTCACCTTCTTTAAGCCAGAAGTGTAACTGCCCATAGTTGTTAATTTCACGATCATTTACACGCTGTGCTAAATGATGCGGTTTAATGTCTGATGGGTGCTCTAAGCCAGCAGATGCAAGTAATTCAGCTAAAGCGCGCATGGTGTTCTTATGGAAGCTGTAAACACGGTCAGCTTTGGTTGGAACATGAATTGCTTTTTGACGTTCTTTATCTTGCGTTGCAACGCCTACAGGGCATTGGTTGGTATGGCAGCTTTGCGCTTGAATACAACCAACTGCAAACATAAAGCCACGAGCTGAGTTTACCCAGTCTGCACCAATTGCAAGAGTACTTGCGATATCAAAGGCACTAATGAGTTTGCCACTTGCACCAATTTTCACTTGTTTTCTCAAACCCGCACCAATTAATGTGTTGTGAACTAAGCGTAAACCTTCACGCAAAGGGACACCCATATTGTCAATTAATTCGATAGGTGCAGCACCAGTACCACCTTCAGAACCATCTACCACAATAAAGTCAGGGACAATTTTCGTTTCAAGCATGGCTTTAACAATTGCCATAAATTGCCAAGGCTGACCAATACAGAGCTTAAAGCCGACAGGTTTACCATTCGATAATTCACGTAATTGCTGAATAAAATGCATCAACTCAATTGGGTTTGAAAATGCAGAGTGATTTGATGGTGAAATACAATCTTCTTCACGGCTGATTCCACGAATTTGTGCAATTTCTTCTGAAATCTTATCTTTAGGTAAAATACCACCATGACCAGGTTTTGCACCTTGAGAGAGTTTAATCTCGATCATTTTAACTTGTGGTAGTTGTGCCTGTTTTGCAAACATTTCAGGAGAAAATTGACCATCAATGGTACGGCAACCAAAGTAACCACTGCCAAGTTCCCAAACAATATCGCCATTATTTTCTAGATGATAAGGACTAATACTGCCTTCACCTGTGTCGTGGTAGAAATTACCAAGTTTAGCGCCTTTGTTTAATGCGCGAATGGCATTGGCACTTAAGCTACCAAAACTCATTGCTGAAATATTCATGATCGATGAGCTATACGGTTGTGTACATTGCTCATTACCAATAGAAATTCGGAATGTTGATGGATCGGCAGGTTTACATGGCGACATCGAATGCATAATAAAGCGATAATCTTGCTGATATACATTGATGATTGAACCAAAAGGTTTATCTGCATTTTCATTTTTTGAACGCTGATAAACCAAGCTACGTTGCATACGTGAAAACGGTAATGCATCTTGATCAGATTCAATGAAATATTGACGAATTTCAGGGCGAAAATCTTCAAATAAATAACGAAAATGCCCCATAATTGGGTAGTTTTTTAGAATTGCATGACGCTTTTGTAGAATGTCATATACACCTAAAAGACTGAGTGCGATGGTACTCAGCCAAATGGTATTTAATACAGTATCTGAGAAGAAATAGTGTAAATAATGAACTTCAGAGAATACTCTTAACCACGTAATTGAGACAGCAATAATAATGCTGACAAACCAAACCGAGTGTCTTGAGAAAAAAGTATTTAAAAACTTATGTCTTATGCTTTGAGATAGGCTGGACACTTTTTAATCCGAAAAATTAAATATGTGCTAACACTGCAACTTTTCGACATAATTTTCAAGTGCTCATTTGTCACTTTGTAGATAAGCTTAATAAGATATGTAGTTGAAATATCAACAAATAAATCGAGTCTAGTCAAGGTTGTTAGCTAGACTCGATTGTAGCTTTATTCAGCAGGTACAAGCATAAGAATGGAATCATTCAGTAATTGAGCGATATCTTCTAAAATGTCTGCATCATATAAATCTTGGTTCAAATTGACAATTTGTCCATCTGCCAATTGTTTTAAATGCGCTGTGAATGCTTCAGAAACACAAACTCCTTCGCCATTTGCCCAGAATAAAACATCATCATCTTGTTCTGTATAAAGTAGGCGAGAAGAGGGTTCTAAACAAAGTTTGTAGCCTTCTTCTAATGCTTCTTCTAAATCGCCTGCGCCAATTTCTTCAGCTTCAGGGATATTTTCAGGATATTTAGGTTCAGACATTAAAGTCATAATTGCATCTTCAAGTACATTTGAGTTTTGAAGTTGCTCCATAATTTTATCTTTAAGATATTCTAATTCGTTACTGCTCACCTCACCAATAGAACCGACTTGGTCACGAATAATATCTATTAATGGATTGCGTAGAAGTTCATTTTCAGAAAATTTATCGCCCACACGATCCATCATATCGCTGACATTTGGCATACGGAAACCAAAAGAGAAGGTTAAACAGTCATCTTCAGCAACGCCATAATGTGACAAACCCGGTGGTACATACAGTAAATCGCCTGGTGCTAAAACTTCATCAAAGTGAATATCCATTTCAGCTAATAATTTAAGCGGTTGTCCTGCAACAAAATCAGTTTCAGCATCACACATTTGCCCCAACTGCCAACGACGATGTCCATAACCTTGCACTAGAAACACATCGTAAAAATCGAAGTGCTTACCTACAGAACCGCCTTTAGGTGCATAAGACACCATGATGTCATCACGGCGCCATTGTGGAATAAATGGAAATTTCTTCCAAAGTTCTGCAAGGTCAAAAGAATAATGATCTACAGCTTGAACCAACAAAGTCCAAAGCTTAGGCATCTTTTGAAAATCTGCTTTTAATAGTGGAGATGATTTTACCGACCATTGATTTGGATCGCGGTCTTTTTGCTTAATTAAACGAGCTGTGACATTTTCGTCTAATGCAAGCTCCATAACATCTTTTGGCTCTAAAAGACTTGCAATTTCAGGCATTGCATTACGAACAAGGAGCGGTTTTTTTTGCCAATATTCGGCAAGAAATTGTTCAGCGGTAATTCCACCTAAAACATCAAGAGTTTGGGACATAAAGATAACTACATAAAATTTTCTATATTGTCCCTTGAGTTCTATATAAGCGCAAGTTCAATGCATTGAAGATATGATTTTTATTCTTTCAAAATTGTTATGTTCATCTACGTTAAAAATAGGGTAATAAATAATAGGAGATAAATTTAGCGGGTTCTACATTGTTCAGTTTGTGTAAATAATTCTCATTTACTAATATATTTATATATCATACATTCTTTTATTAAAAATGCATTATTTCTCACAGATTCAAATGTATTCATCCATTAGGGAATATCATGAAACCACGACAATTTAGACTTTCAATATTAACAATTTGTTTATTATCAACATCAATTTATGCAGCAGGCAACAATACCAATATACTTGCACCAATTACACTTCAAGCGACGGGCAATTGGCTTGAAGATGCCAATGCAAATAAAGTTCTTAATCATGCAGGCGCACGTACGATCTTAAATAAACAAGAATTAGATGCGAAGGGTACAACGTCGGTTAAAGAAGCTTTACGTCAAATTCCGGGTGTGCAAGCACCTGAAAATGCAGGAACAGCGGGAAGTGATGCATCATTGAGTATCGGTGTTCGTGGTTTAACCTCCAGATTTTCACCACGTTCACAAATTATGGTCGATGGTGTTCCTTTGGCATTTGCACCTTATGGTCAGTCCCAATTATCACTAGCGCCAACAACCTTAGGTAATATTGAATCTATAGATGTAGTACGTGGTGCAGGTTCTGTACGCTTTGGGCCGCAAAATGTAGGCGGTATTATGAACTTTAATACTCGCGCTATTCCTAAAGATTTTGCAGGTACTGTTGATATGACGACAGAAATTGCAAAAAACGGTAACGTGAAATTTAATCCAAACTTATTTATAGGCGGAACAACAGAACAAGGCTTAGGTTTGGCTTTACTTTACTCGGGTGCAAATGGCGAAGGCTTTCGTGATAGCAACGACAAATCTAAAATTAATGATATTCGCTTAAAGGCAGCGTATGACTTTAATGATTATGAAAAAATCGAAGCAAATATACATCGTTATGATGCCGATGTAGATATGCCAGGTGGTTTAACGCCATCGCAATATGCTCAAAACCCATATCAATCTTTACGTAATGATGATTATATGAAAGGACATCGAACAGATGGTTCTATTAAATATAGTTATAAAAAAGATGACAATGCTTTTGAAGTTTTAGCTTATCACACAGATACTTTCCGAGATGCAGGCATGGAAAGAAGTGGATCTGAACTTTATCAAACTGCTCCGCGTAATTATAAAGTCACCGCAATTGAGCCTCGCTATTCACATGCTTATCAACTTGGTCAATCTCAAAATGAAGTGTCTGTAGGTTATCGTTATTTACATGAAACCAGTGAAGAGGCGGTAGATCGTGCAAATTACGATTCTATTTCAGGACCTGCGGAAAGTTTTGGTTGGACTAAAGCTGACGGTAAAACAGATGCACATGCATTTTATGTAGATAACCGTACAGATATTGGTGCATGGTCATTTACCCCAGGTGTACGTTTTGAAAAAATCAAAACCACTGAGAATATGTACAAACTGAATAAAGATTATTCGGTTATGAATGGCGTTCATGCAGCTAAGTCATATGATTCTGTATTGCCAAGTTTTTCTGTGATGTATAAAGCAAATGATCAATGGAATGTATTTGCCAATTACGGAAAATCTTTTGCACCGTTTCAATATAGCCAAATGGTAAATAATGATAAAAATGGTGCCTTTCTCACTATGGATGGTTTACAGCCTGAAAAAGCCGATAACTATGAAATTGGAACACATTATTTAGATGATTATTTATCTTTAGAGTTCACACTTTTCTACATTGATTTTGCAGATGAATTAAAACGAAATGATGCGACACAAACCTATTCAAATTTAGGTGCAACCAAGCATAAAGGTGCAGAATTAGGTTTTAAATATAATTTTGCTGGTCTCAATGATGCTTTAGAAAATGTATCGATGTATGCAAATGCGACATATACAAAAGCAACAGCATCTGCAGGAGAAAATGCAGGAAAAGATTTAGACTTTTATTCGAACTGGGTGGGTAATTTAGGTCTCGATTATAAGATTAATCATTGGACATTAAATACCAATATGTATTTCCAATCGGGTCAAACTGCTTCAGGTAAAAATGATGATACAGGACGCTATGGAAATATTTCAGGTTATGGCGTAGCAGGTATCCGTGCAGCCTATGATTTTTCAGATACAAGCTTAAAAGGTTTGAAAGTTGGTGTAGGCGTTAAGAATTTATTTGACCGTGAATTTTATACGCGTTCAGCAGATCAGACTGGTGGTATGTACGTAGGTCCATCACGAACGTATTATTTGCAAACATCATATGATTTTTAATTTTATAATTTGAAATTATATGTTTGATTTTTGATAGAAAATCTAGGGTTTAAAACACGATCTTTATTCGTAAGCTCTAATGTTTTAAACCCTATTACAATGAATACATCATTAGGGAACTTGAATATTTAATTCACGTAATATTCCACATAGTTTAATCATTGGCATGCCCATGAGCGTCGTTTGGTCTTGACCAATCATTTCTTCAAAAAGGCTAATCCCCAAGCTTTCACACTTAAAACTACCTGCACAATGTAAAGGTTGTTCTACTTCTACATAGCGTTCAATTTCAGCAAGCCCAAGTTTACGAAATTTCACTTTGTAGTGTTCAACTAAGGTTCTTTCGAAGCCTGAAGATTTCTGTTGTACGCTTAAAGCTGTACTGAAATATACAATTTTGTCAGAGTTTGCTTGAAGTTGTTTAATGGCTTTTTCATTACTTAAAGGTTTTCCAATAAAAATATCAGGAGCACCTTCACGCCAAGCGACTTGGTCTGAACCAATCACAATTGCATCTGGATATTGATCTGAAATAAATTTTGCTTTTTCAAAAGCAAGGCGCATTGCTAAATCATCGGCATGGTTTTCACCACGTGGAGATTCATCAATATCGGGAACAATAGATTGATATTCTATGCGTAAACGATCCATTAATTCTTTACGAGTTTGGCTACTTGAAGCCAAAATAAGTTGCATATTGTTCATTACACTGCGTAGTCCATAAGAACATCAAGCGGAACATAAGCTAATGCCGCTTGGTGACATGCTTGAATTTTAATGGGGGGTGCGCAACCATCTTGGTAGGCATCTACCCAACGGGTCACACAAATACACCAAAAGTCGCCTGGTTTTAAACCTGGGAAGCCTGCCTCAGGAAAAGGGGTAATTAAATCGTTACCAACTTTTTGAGAATAATTGAGAAATTCAGATGTCATTTGCGCACAAACAGTATGTTGACCTAAGTCTGTTGTGGCTGTGTGACAAAAGCCATTGCGGAAATATCCAGTAATTGGATCGAAGCAACAACTTGAAAGTGGCTCGCCAAGAACATTTAAACGATTGATATTTGGGTCTGGATGAATAGACATAAGTGCATTTTAGTAGTGACCTTGTCCTATCATAATCAAAAGTTTGGCTTTCTACATCTTTTATGCAAAAGAAGCTAAGCATTTTTTTGCATAATCATTTAAAATCTTGGCGAATTTAATATCTATACAGTGAGCTATACATGAACTTTCAGCGTATGACTGACCTCGACTTAGCAGGCAAGCGTGTTTTAATCCGTGAAGATTTAAACGTACCTGTTAAAAATGGTGTGATTACAAGTGATGCACGTTTACGCGCAGCATTACCAACAATTAAAGCTGCCGTAGCGAAAGGCGCAGCAGTAATGGTTTATTCTCACCTTGGTCGTCCTGTTGAAGGTGAGCCAAAAGCTGAACAATCTCTTGCACCAGTTGCTGCTTACTTAACAGAAGCATTAGGTCAAGACGTTAAACTTTTCACAGATTACCTAGATGGTGTAGAAGTAGAAGCAGGACAAGTTGTTCTTTTAGAAAACTGTCGTTTCAATGTGGGTGAAAAGAAAAACAACCCTGAACTTGCACAAAAATATGCAGCGCTTTGTGATGTGTTTGTGATGGATGCATTTGGTACAGCGCATCGTGCAGAAGCATCTACTGAAGGTGTTGCACGTTTTGCTAAAGTTGCAGCAGCAGGACCTTTACTTGCTACAGAATTAGATGCTTTAGGTCGTGCGCTTAAAAATCCTGAAAAGCCAATGGTTGCCATTGTTGCAGGTTCTAAAGTTTCAACTAAGTTAGATGTACTCACTTCACTTTCAGATATTTGTGATCAAATTATTGTTGGTGGTGGTATTGCAAATACATTCTTAGCAGCTGCGGGCTTCAATGTTGGTAAATCACTTTGCGAAAATGATTTAATCGACACAGCAAAAGCAATTGCTGCAAAAGTTTCTGTACCACTTCCTACAGACGTTGTTGTTGCAGATGCATCTGAAATTGATTTTGCAGATTTCTTGGGTTCATTGGCTGCGGCTAAAGCAGTTGTGAAGAAAGTTGAAGATGTAGCAGACAACGACATGATTCTTGATGTTGGTCCTGAAACAGCAAAAGCATTTGCAGAAATTATTAAAAACTCAAAAACAATCCTTTGGAATGGTCCTGTAGGTGTATTTGAAGTTGATCAATTTGGCGAAGGTACAAAAGCACTTTCATTGGCAATTGCAGAATCTAATGGTTTCTCTATTGCAGGTGGTGGCGATACTTTAGCAGCAATTGATAAATACGAAGTGGCTGATAAAATTGGTTATATCTCTACAGGTGGCGGTGCATTCCTTGAATTTGTTGAAGGTAAAACACTTCCTGCTGTAGCTGCACTTTTAGAACGCGCTTAATCGTTCATTCAAAGTGAAAAAAGGTTGGCTTCGGTCAGCCTTTTTTTGTTTAGATAATCGTCATAAAAATGCAACATCACTGTCATATTATGCCTTTAATGAATTCAATCATTCGATATAAGGTATGTGTGATGAAACAACAATTAGCATTGGCTGCATTATTAGCAACATCTTTAACTTTAGCAGCATGTTCAAAACAAGAACAGGCACCTGCATCAGAAGCCGATGCATCTGCAGTAGTTACAGAGTCTGCCCAAGCTACACCAGAACAACAAGCCGCAATTGATGCAATTGATAAACCTGTGTTAGATGAGAAAAATACAGATGTTCCTGCTGAAATTGCAAATGCACCTGCAGATGCTGCAACAGCGCATGAAGAAAAATAAGCCATAAAACTCGCTCAATAGGGCGAGTTATGGTTATTTTTGTAAAAGTCCTCACGATATGAGGACTTTTTTTTTAAAAGATACGAATTGTTGCTGAATTGAAACAAATCCCAATGTAGAATATGGGACATTACCTGGGAGGATATTATGGCTCTTATTTCATTGCGCCAGCTCTTGGATCACGCCGGCGAACATGCTTACGGCGTACCAGCATTTAACGTAAACAACTTAGAACAAATGCGTGCAATTATGTTAGCTGCTGATGCAACTAATTCACCTGTTATCGTACAAGCATCTGCCGGTGCTCGTAAGTATGCAGGCGCACCATTTTTACGTCACCTAATTTTGGCTGCAATTGAAGAATGGCCGCATATTCCAGTGGTTATGCACCAAGATCATGGTACAGACCCTGATGTATGTCAGCGTTCTATCCAATTGGGCTTTTCATCTGTAATGATGGATGGTTCTTTGGGTGCAGATGGTAAAACACCAACAAGTTACGAATACAACGTAGATGTAACTCGTCGTACAGTTCAAATGGCGCATGCTTGTGGTGTGTCGGTTGAAGGTGAAATTGGTTGCTTAGGTAGCCTTGAAACTGGTATGGCTGGTGAAGAAGATGGCGTAGGCGCAGAAGGCGTTCTAGATCATTCTCAACTTCTTACTTCTGTTGAAGAAGCACGTAGCTTCGTTGCAGATACAAATGTAGATGCATTGGCGATTGCTGTAGGTACTTCACATGGTGCTTACAAGTTCACTCGTCCACCTACAGGCGATATCTTAGCGATTGACCGTATTAAAGAAATTCATGCTGCGTTACCAAATACGCATCTTGTAATGCACGGTTCAAGCTCTGTTCCTCAAGAATGGTTAGCTGTAATCAATGAATTTGGCGGTAATATCGGTGAAACTTACGGTGTTCCTGTTGAGCAATTGGTTGACGCAATCAAACACGGTGTTCGTAAAATCAACATCGATACAGACTTACGTTTAGCGTCTACAGGTGCTATGCGCCGTATGATGGCTGAAAAACCAAGCGAATTTGACCCACGTAAATTCTTCTCTGCAACTGTTGATGCAATGAAACAAATTTGTATCGATCGTTATGAAGCATTTGGTACTGCGGGCAATGCTGACAAAATTCGTCCAATTTCTTTAGAGAAAATGGTTGAACGCTATAAATAATTGCGAAAGTAAGTGTTTATAAAAATAAAAGCCCACAAATTGTGGGCTTTTATTTAACAAAAAGAATTCTATAAGCAAAAACATAAGTAGATGAAAATATGGAATTAATACTTGCAGCTGCATTGTGTAGCGTCTTTGTCTCAATTTTTCTAAAAGTTATGAAAAATAGGGGATTTGACTCTATTCAAATGATCACTTGGAATTATGCGATTGCGAGTGTTTTGTGCTTTTTATGGTTTAAGCCAGATTTACAACATATTTCTTTGGTGAAAACGCCGTGGTTACTTATTATCGCTTTGGGTATTCTTTTACCGAGTGTTTTCTTATTTTTGTCTAAATCCTTACAAACAGCAGGTATTCTAAAAACAGAAATTGCTCAGCGATTATCTGTTGTTTTATCGCTTTTAGCTGCGTATTTTATTTTTAATGAACAATTCAATAATTTAAAAATTGCGGGAATAGTCTTAGGAATATTCGCAGTATTACTCATTTTACTCTCAAATAAATCTAAAGGCAGTGGTAGTAATCAAAGCATTGTGTATTTGGCTTTGGTTTGGGTGGGTTATGCCTTAATAGATGTATTGCTAAAATACACAACAGGTTTGGGTTTGCAGTTTTCTGTGGCTTTAAATTTGATGTTTATTTGTGCGTTTGTCTTATCTTTAAGTTATATTTTTATTAAATTTAAAAGTATTGGTCAATTTAAAAATATAGGCGCTGGCGCACTACTGGGTTTTATGAATTTTGCCAATATTGCATTGTATGTAAAAGCACACATGTTGTTAAAAGATAGTCCTGCTGTGGTTTTTGCAGGAATGAATATTCTTGTTGTCGTGTTTGGTGTTTTAAGCGGTTTAATCTTCTTTAAAGAGAGATTAAAAACCGCTTCGGGTATTGGTTTAGTTCTAGCTATTACAAGTGTTGCTTGCTTGGCTTATTCAATGATTTAAAAATACTACAGACTAAATCATAAGGATGTTTCAGTAAGTCATCTGGTTCTGCTGTACCCATAAGTAAGCCATTTTTATGGCAATGAGGGCAGTTGGGATAATGCAGCTCAGAATCTTTGTAATGTTGATAATACTGATGCTGACATGCAGAACATTCAAATTTTAAAGGCATAAGTGCAAGAGCCATATTTATTCTCCAGTTTTTTATTTTGTATAAAAAATAAGCAATAGCTATGCCAAAAAATAGGGACATGAAGTCCCTATTTTTTAGATTCTATTTAAAGATGAGTGAAAATTTCTTCAGCACTTAAACGTGATTTTGGCAACTTTGCATTAAAGTCATTTTCGCTATGGAAACCTAAAGTCATAATGACAGAAGGAACTAAACCTTTTTCTGCTAAGCCTAGTTCTTCGGAAATGATTGCTTCATCGAAACCGCCAATTGGCGTTGCATCTAGGTTTTCAATACCTGCTGTAAGTAGCATCTGCCCAAGCGCAATAAATGTTTGGTTTTCTGCCCAACGTTGAATATCACCTTTTTCATTACGGTAATAGTCTACATATCCTGTACGAGCATCTTTCTGGGCTTGTTTCGCGGTTTCATCTTTAAAGCGACCGCTTAAATCATCACGATTAAGTAGGTTTGCTAGGTGTTCTTTTGTAATGTCTGCTTTTGTACAGAATAAAATAGTATGTGAAGAATCTAGTACTTTGGGTGCGTTATAGGCGTATTTACCAATGAGTGCTTTGGCAATACGCTGTTTTGCAGCTATGTTGTCTGCAATAAAATAGTGCCAAGGCTGAATATTGATTGAAGATGGTGCAAAACGTAAAATTTCTAATAAACGTTCAAATTGTTCTTGAGAGATTTTTTTGCTTGAATCGTATGCTTTTGTTGCATATCGAGTTTTTGAAACGTTTAACAAATCCATGGAGTTGAATCCTCTTGTGTAATATTTCATATTTTACGCAATATCATTTTGGAAGTAATAGTAGAAGAATTACTGTTGTATATATTTCTATGTCTATATGTCACAGAGCTGAAATTTAAAATATTAGAATTATAAAAACAAGAAAAATGTACTTTAGTCGAGATTAAGTTATGGGGATCTTAATTGTATGACCTCAGAATATTAATTTAATTATTAAGTAATTCTTAAAAATAAGAGGTGTTTAAAGTTGCACTTATTATTGTTATTTTGAATTGATTTTTAGTTTTTAATCGCCTATAAAGATTAAAAAAGAGAGCAATTAAAGTTCAGATTTGAGTCTGAGTGAGGAGCTTTTTATTCGTTGGTTTTGCCTATGTGAAAAAACTGATTTAAATTTGAACTGTAATATTATTGTGAGAAAAATACATTAAATACAACTCTTAAATTAGATTAAAAGGTTAATTTTAGATATAACGTATATATATGGTCAGGGAAAATATGAGTTTTTTTGTACCAGTGAAAGAGCTCAAGAATGATTTATATTTTTATATTAGAAAATTATGATTTTTCTAATACTGTATTTCTCACTAAAAATTTAACTAGGAATTAATTTTTTTTTTAAATATACTGCCTTCGAATTTTTAAAAGCGGAGACCCTCTGTGG
The DNA here is from genome assembly GCF_010646905.1 of Acinetobacter portensis. Lineage (NCBI taxonomy): Bacteria > Pseudomonadati > Pseudomonadota > Gammaproteobacteria > Moraxellales > Moraxellaceae > Acinetobacter > Acinetobacter portensis. The sequence continues at coordinate 2,816,135 of NZ_JAAARQ010000002.1, read as the reverse complement.
GAAGTTGTCAAAGTTGTAGGTGTTTTAATAACACAGATTTATCCATCTAAACGCAACAGACTCCACAAAGGATGCTGTCTTGCAATGAGATGGCTTAAGTCCAATAAAAGCTTATACTTTAATGAAAATAATCATTTTATCATTTTGATAACGTGATTGTTTATCTCACTTGGTCATATTCCGCCTCAGTGATGGGGAGTATCGTGTGCCTTATATTTTCTTTACAGCATCATTTTATGTATCGCTTCTGTTTTTAGCCGTATTTGGGCAAAAAACGTGGGCGGCACCTTTGTTAATTACCGATGATGCGGGAATTGTAGATGTTAATCAGTGTCAAATTGAGCTATCACACAATTCACGAAATCATTCAAGTAATATTGAATTAACACCTGCATGTAATTTATTTAACCAATTGGAGTTTTCTGTACCATTATCTTCGGAAGATGGTTTAAATAGTTATGCATTTCAAATAAAAAAGCCTTTGATTATGCATGATTATTTTGCTGTCGCAGCGAGTGTACAATATCAACCAAAACAGAATGAGACTTTGGAACAGTGGCAATTTAATGTGCCATTATCACTATATCTTGCTGAAAGTTTACAGTTGGATGTGAACATGGGATGGACTCAATCTGATCATCATTTAGATAAGATGTGGAGTCTGGCATCTACATGTAACTTCAATGAACTCAATAAGTTGAGTTTGGAATTCTACAAGTCTGATTCAGACTCGGTTACATCTACACAGCTTGTATATCACTATCAAATCATACCAGAAAAACTATCTATCTATACCTCATATGGGCAAACGCTACAGTCTAAGCCTCCCTCATGGGTTGGTATTGGCCTAAGCTGGGCTTCTGCTTCCTTCTAAATTTAGTTTACATCCTTACATAAAAGTTGGTTTTACCTTTGGTAAAGCTAAGAGATTTCTATTGTCTAAAGTAGGAGAATCGACATGATTCGCAACCTCTGGCAACAAATATTTTTACGTTTTTTGAAAAAATTTCATCTAACACAACATTTTTTAAAAGCTACATCGCTACGTGAATTGCAACAATCTAGTTATGCGCAACAGGTTGGAGAACAACTTTCACAAAAATTGAAACATGATGCATTGAAAGACACAGAGGAACTTTTTATAGATTTAAAAACTCACTCTGATGGATTATATGAAGATGAAGTTGATAGTCGTCTTCAAAAATATGGCATTAATGAGCTGAATCATGAAAAGCCATTGCAATGGTGGCAACACCTTTGGTACTGCTATAAAAACCCTTTCAATATTTTGTTAACGATTTTAGCAATTATTGCAGCATTGACTGAAGACACAGAAGGTACAATCATTATTTCTATTATGGTGATTTTATCGACTTTACTACGTTTTTGGCAGGAAGCTAAATCTAATAAAGCTGCGGATACTTTACGGTCAATGGTGAGTAATAAGTCTCACGTAATACGCAGAAGAAAGGATACTAAATCAACACCATTAGCAACTGATGTTGATGATTTAGGACAATCTAAGACTATTGAAATTCCAACAAAATATTTGGTTCCTGGTGATATTATCAAACTTTCAGCAGGTGATATGGTTCCTGCAGATTGTCGAATTATATTTGCAAAAGACTTATTTGTTTCTCAAGCAACAATGACTGGCGAATCAATGCCTGTAGAAAAATTTGCAACGCATTTACAGCAAGATGTAAGTAATGCGATGTCTTTGGATAATATTGTTTTTATGGGAACCAATATTGTCTCTGGTACTGCAACCGCAGTTGTACTAACAACAGGAAATCAAACATATTTTGGTGCTATTGCTAAAAGAGTAACGAATAATGATCGTGTGACAACTTCATTTCAATTGGGGGTTAACCAAGTTAGTTGGCTGTTAATTCGCTTTATGTTGGTTATGGCACCCATTGTATTATTCATTAATGGATATACAAAAGGTGATTGGTCTGAAGCACTGTTATTTGCTTTGTCTGTAGCTGTTGGTTTGACACCTGAAATGTTACCCATGATTGTGACTTCAACCTTGGCTAAAGGTGCAGTCTTTCTGTCGCGTAAAAAAGTTATTGTAAAGCGGTTAGATGCAATTCAAAATTTTGGTGCAATGGATGTTCTTTGTACAGATAAAACAGGTACATTAACACAAGATAAAATTATTTTATCTAAGCATATTGATGTAATGGGAGATCATTCTGATCATGTACTTTTATTAGCATATATTAATAGTTACTATCAAACAGGATTGAAAAATTTACTTGATGTTGCAGTGCTAGAGCATGCTAATACAGAAATAAAAATGGAGAAGCTTCGCTATAGTAAATTAGATGAAATCCCTTTTGACTTTGAACGTCGACGGATGTCGGTTATTGTTAATACACCACAAAAGAACGTTAGAATTATTACGAAAGGCGCAGTTGAAGAAATGCTTCAAATTTGTAGCCAAGTAGAAATTAATCATAAAATTGTTGATTTAACTCCTGAGCTTATTCATAAAATCCAAAAGAATAGCCAAAGCTATAATAGTGATGGATTGCGTGTTATTGCCTTGGCATATCTTGATGTTGAGTCTCAAAAAACCGACTTTTCTGTTGCAGATGAAAGTAATCTAATATTGTGCGGGTTCTTAGCATTTTTAGACCCTCCAAAAGATAGTTCACGTCAGGCAATAAAAGCTTTAGATGATCATGGTGTAACAGTTAAAGTTTTAACTGGAGATAATGAATATGTTACACAAAAAGTTTGTGCGGATATTGGTCTAAAAAGCGACAAAGTTATACTTGGTGATCATATAGATGAGATGGATGATCAGGCTCTTAAAGAAGCTGTTCAAAAATATCATATTTTTGCTAAATTAAGTCCATTGCATAAAGAACGAATTGTCATACAGCTCAAGCAAAATGGACATGTTGTTGGATTCTTAGGTGATGGTATTAATGATGCTGCCGCGTTAAGAACAGCAGATATTGGTATTTCTGTAGATACAGCTGTAGATATTGCGAAAGAGTCAGCCGATCTTATTTTACTTGAAAAAAGCTTAATGGTATTAGAGCAAGGCGTTTTAGAAGGAAGACGAACATTTGCTAATATGTTGAAATACATAAAAATGACGGCAAGTTCAAACTTTGGTAACGTTTTTTCTGTATTGGTTGCTAGCGCATTCTTGCCTTTCTTACCTATGTTACCAATACACTTATTGCTACAAAACTTACTATATGATGTATCTCAAATTGCAATTCCATTTGATAATGTTGATGAAGAGCTTTTAAAAGAACCTCAACGTTGGCAACCAAAAGAAATTGGTCGTTTTATGATCTTTTTTGGTCCAATTAGTTCGATCTTTGATATATTGACTTTTGCTCTTATGTGGTATGTTTTTTCAGCAAATACAGTTGAGAATCAAACATTATTTCAATCGGGTTGGTTTGTTGTTGGTTTGCTCACCCAAACACTTATTGTACATATGATTCGTACATCAAAAATACCTTTCATTCAAAGTCGCGCTGCTTTGCCACTTATTGTAATGACGGTCATTATTATGTGTATTGGTATATTCTTACCAATGGGACCTTGGGCGGAATACGTTAAATTACAAGCATTACCACTTCAATACTTTATTTACTTACCACTCATTTTATTGGCTTATATGCTGTTAACTCAAATGATGAAGAGTTTCTATGTTAAGCGTTATGGTTGGCAATAAGACATATGAAGTTTCTAGAGTATATTCATATTGATAAAATCGCAGATACTTTTTTAAGTCTATTAACAGCCTTTATATTAGGTGGTTTAATCGGATTTGAAAGACAGTATCGGCAACGAACTGCAGGCCTGCGCACCAATGTTTTGGTTGCGTTAGGCGCTGCCATCTTCGTAGATATTGCAGTTTCGCTACATGGGAGCGATGGTGCTGTTCGTGTAATAGCTTATGTTGTATCTGGCATCGGTTTTTTAGGAGCTGGTGTCATTATGCGGGAAGAAGGTAATATTCATGGTTTAAATACTGCTGCAACTTTATGGTGTTCTGCTGCAATTGGTGCTGCTGCAGGTTCTGACTTAATTGCAGAAGCTATATTAGCGACTATATTTATTCTTGCTGCAAATATTTTATTGCGTCCAATTGGCCATGCAATTGACCGTAGACCTTTAGATGATGAATCTGAACTTCTAAATGTTATTTATATCATTTGTGATAGGAGATTTAGTAAGCAGGTGATGGATAGATTAAATGAAGCTTTAAATCGGTACAATTATCCACCACAAGATATTGAGGTTGATCTTTTTGGTGAGGAGGATGTGGAGATTGCAGCAACTTTAATTGCAACATCAACAAATGCTGAGGATATTACTCAAATTATTAAATGATATGCCAGAAGTGAGACATGCTTATTTAGACAAGAATAGTATAGCTTAATTAGGCATAATTTTAATCACGTTTATCAATACCTCCAAGTTGTTAATGTAACTTTAGAGGTATTGATAGGGGTTTGAACTTCTAATATTTGTGCTTCATGTTCGCGCCAATCACCTAAAACAATTCTTTTTTTCCCATTTACATCATGAATTTGGGGGCGGTGAGTATGACCGTGAATCAGTAAATCTACTTGCTTCAAAGCATCTTCTACAGCATGTTGATTCACATCCATAATGTCATAAGACTTTAATTCTTTAGTTTCGGAACTTTTTTTACGAAAGCCGTTGGCAAGTTTTTGTCTAAAACTTAAAGGCATACTTTTTAAAAAGCCTAAAAGTAGCGGATTGCGAATAACTTTACGAAACTTTTGATAAGAGATATCATCTGTGCAAAGTAAGTCGCCATGTTCTAGGCGAATTTTCACATGAGAAAGTTCTAAATAATCGACATCTTTTAATAAGTGACCATTAAATTTATTTAAAAATTTTTGACCAAGTGCAAAATCCCGATTACCAAATTGGAAATAAATTTCATTTCCAGATGCATTAAATTTTTGCAGTGCTAAAACAATTTCATCTAGCCATGGGGCGCTGTAATCATCGCCAATCCAAGCATTAAACCAATCACCAAGAATATAAAGTTGTGTGTTTTTATTTTCGTATTCTTTTAACAAATCCAAAAACCCTCTAACAAGTAGAGGGTGATCGGGTGACAAATGTAAATCTGAGATAAACAGATAGGTCACGAATCTTTTCCTTTTTAGAATCTCCCTAAATCCCTCTTTATAAAAGAGGGACTTTCTCCTCCCTTTAAAAAGGGAGGTCGGGAGGGATTCTTATTCAGAAATGATTTTAGCAGATTCGATTACAACGTTCTCTAAAGGAACATCTGCATGGTAACCGCGGTTGCCAGTACGAACGCCTTTAATTGCATTCACAACATCTAAACCTTCAGTTACTTTACCAAATACTGCATAACCCCAACCTTGAGCAGTTTTGCCAGAGTGGTTAAGGAAACCGTTGTTGCCAACGTTAATGAAGAATTGAGCAGAAGCAGAGTGAGGTGCTTGAGTACGCGCCATAGCGATTGTACCCAAATCGTTTGTTAAGCCGTTGTCAGCTTCGTTTTCGATTGCATCACGTGTTGCTTTTTCTTTGAAGTTTTCATCCATGCCACCGCCTTGGATCATGAAACCATCAATTACACGGTGGAAAATCACGCCATCATAGAAACCGTCACGAACGTATTCTAAGAAATTAGCAACTGTGATAGGTGCTTTTTCAGCATTCAGTTCAAGAACAATACGGCCTTTATTGGTGTTTAATTCAACTTGAGGAAAACTCATTGTGTAATCTCCTTTACATGGACATGAAAGCCATGGGTTTTTTGGTTGTGAGAAGCATAAGCAAACTGTAAACTACAAGGCAAGTAAAAACGTTATTTTCTTTGTTAAAAATACAGAAAAGCGTTTTAATTATCCAATTTTTTATTTTAAAAGTGATTTTACTACTATGAAGCCAAATGATGTTGTTTCATCTCTGCCGAACAATCCGACACCAAGTAACAATGCCTCTGTCGATGCTGTGCAGCAAGAACAACAGCCAGGCTTGGACTTTGTACGTCAAGTCATTACAGACGATTTAGATGCTGGCCGCGCACAACAAGTTGTAACACGTTTCCCGCCAGAACCAAATGGTTACTTGCATATTGGTCACGTGAAGGCAATTTGCTTAAACTTTGGTATCGCAAAAGAGTTCGAAGGTTTATGTAACCTTCGTTTTGACGATACAAACCCAGATGCCGAAGAACAAGAATATGTTGATGGTATTGCCAATGACGTGAAATGGTTAGGTTTTGAATGGAATGGCGAACCACGTTATGCATCTAGCTATTTCGATCAGCTTTATACATGGGCTGTTCAATTGATTCAGCAAGGCGATGCTTATGTAGATTTACAAACTGCTGAAGAAATTCGCTTAAACCGAGGTAACTTTGTAGATCTTGGTAAAAACTCTCCGCAACGCGATGCAACTATCGAAGAAAACTTAGCGCGTTTTGAACAAATGCGTAATGGTGAGTTAGGTGAAGGACAAGCTGTTCTACGTGCCAAAATTGATATGGCATCTCCAAACATCCATATGCGTGATCCTATTTTGTACCGCGTACTTCATTCTGAACATCATCAAACAGGTGATAAATGGAAGATGTACCCAATGTACGACTATGCGCATCCATTATCAGATGCCATTGAAGGTGTAACGCATTCACTTTGTACATTAGAGTTTGTCGATCATCGTCCATTTTATGACTGGGTTGTAGAGAAAGTTAAATCTCCTGCTGTTCCACATCAGTATGAATCTAGCCGTTTAAATGTCGATTACACCATTACTTCTAAACGTAAGCTTCGTAAGCTTGTAGAAGGTGGCTTTGTAACTGGTTGGGATGACCCTCGTATGCCTACAGTTGTTGGTATGCGTCGTCGTGGTTTTACGCCAGAAGGTTTACGTGATTTTTGTAAGCGTGTGGGTGTAACCAAAGTTGATGGCAGTATTGTAGATGTTGCAATGCTTGAATACTGCATTCGTCAATCTTTAGAAAATACCGCAGCGCGTGGTATGGCGGTGTTAAATCCACTTAAAGTGACTTTAACGAATTTGCCTGAAGCGATGGATTTGGTTCATTCACGTCATCCAAACGTAGATATGGGTGAACGTGTTATTCCGTTAACATCTGAAATTTATATCGATCGTAAAGACTTTGAAGAAGTCCCACCAAAAGGTTTTAAGCGTTTAACGACAGATGGTGAAGTACGTTTACGTCATGCTTATGTAATTAAGTGCGATGAAGTGATTAAAGATGAAAATGGTGAAGTTGTAGAACTTAAATGTTCAATTGATCCTGAAACTTTAGGTAAAAATCCTGAAGGCCGTAAAGTAAAAGGTGTTGTACATTGGGTTTCTGCTACTAAAGGTATTCCTGCAGAAGTTCGTATCTACGATCGTTTATTCACAGAGTCTGATCCTGAAGTGGGGGGTGACTTCCTTGCAAACTTAACGCCTGAATCACTTAAAGTGGTTCAAGCGGTAATTGAGCCTGCATTGGCACAAGCAAACCCTGAAGATCGTTTTCAGTTTGAACGTGAAGGTTACTTTGTAGCAGATCAACATGATCATACAAGCGGAAAACCTGTGTTTAACCGTATTTTAGATTTAAAAGATAGCTTTAAACCTGCGAAGTAATTTCGTGAAATAAAAAAACCGCCTAAATGGCGGTTTTTTTATTGAGAAAAAACTTAAAATTACCGATTTTTGTGGTCTTGTTCTTTTAACTGAAAATAAGCTGCAAGCTGTGCTTTTTGCGCTTTGGCTTTTTCACGTAACTTTTTCTTAATATATAAAACTAAGGCTAAGCATGTTGTGGTCACTGTAAGCATCATGCTGTTCATATAACTCATGACTGAACTAACGTAGCCAATAGTTGTTAAGCGATTCATCATCTTAATGACTTGTGGACTGCTTTCTACACCTGTAATTGCCCACGTACATAAGTGTTCGCAGTTATTAATAATAAGATGATAGTTATTTTCATGCATGCGGCTACGCATACGGCGTACCACTTTACGACCTGTGTATCTAGGGTTGTTGTATTTTTGGACTTTTATAGGTTTCCCGAAACTGAACTTGTCCATTGAGGTGATTTCAATAGGGTGTTTTTTAAAAAAATGGGCAAAACCTGAATAATGAATGACACGCCCACGACCAGCGTAAATCCCGTGATGGGTATAGCCAAAGTGGGTAACAATGAGATGAGACCCTAATGGAAATCGCTTTTTCTGCTGTTGCATTGACGTATTTACCAATAAAGTTACAAATGTATTTTAAGTTGATATTTTACAGCGTTTGATTTCAGATTACGATAGCGCTATGCGAATACAAACATCATGATACAAATGCCAAAACTCACAATAAAAAAGAAAATTCAGAAAATTGTATATGTCGTAATTTTAGCGACTTTGTCGAGTACATTACAAGCCGAGTTTCAGACATGGATGTTTAAGAATAACGATATTGATGCAGATGTGATTTTTCTATCAAATAGCAAAAATTTAAAATTATTTTTAAAAAAACCTGAAAATGGGTCAATGTATAAAACATTTCAAAATGTAGAAAATAGTCTAAGCAATTGTGAGAGAATTAATTTTTTGATGAACGCAGGAATGTTTCATTCAAATTATGAACCTGTAGGGTTGTATATAGAAAAAGCGGAAGAAAAATATTCAATCAATACACAAATTAAAGGATTTGGTAATTTTTTTATTCAACCCAATGGCATATTTGCATGGAATGAAAATAAATTTGATATCTTTACTACGCAAGAATTCTCTCAATCATTAGAAAAATATCAATATGCCACTCAGTCGGGTCCAATGTTGATAATGAATGGACAGATTAATACTCACTTTGTAAAAAACTCAAATTCTTTGAAAATTCGTAACGGTGTGGGAGTTAATGAGCAGGGTATCTACTTTGTGATTAGCAATAAGAAGATTAATTTTTATAATTTTGCAAATTTTTTCAAAACAGAATTAAACGTAAATAAAGCACTTTATTTAGATGGTTCAATATCTGCCGCCCTAATTCCTCAATTAGGACGATATACGCAATATCGCTATATAGGCCCAATGATTGCAGATATCGACGGGACTCAATGTTTAATAGGGAAATAGGGCTTATTTGCTGAGTTCTAGAATAGAGTTTTGAGAAGCGCAAAGTTGAGTCGCTGTTTTTGGATCCATCTGGCTAATTTTTTCTTCAAAATCCGTTTTTCTTTGTGCTAATTCCTCTTTGGGAACACCTAACTTTTTACCAAATTTCTCCATTTTGTTCCAAGACTCTTGGCACTCGCTTGGCATTTTGCTGCAAGCCGTTAAAGATGCAAGTGTAATCCCCATACCTAGTAAAATGAGATTTTTCATATTTATCCTTAGTCTTTTTTATGTGTTTATTTTAAGCACTTTAATTAAATCATAAAAAACGAAGATATGTAAATTATCTAAAACATGAGGATATGAATTCTGCAGATATCTTTAGATAGACCATAAAAAGAAGGTATTTAGTCTTAGACTAAATACCTTCTTGGTCATTCTTCACTACTATTGTAGTGGTAAATGCTGAAGTTCATTTAACTCTTTACGGCTATAACCTCGAGAGGCTAAAACCTTTTTAATGCCGACAATTACATCTTCATCTGTTGCTTTAGATAAAGCTTCAATTAATTGTTCATTTGTCTTACAAGAGCAATCATTTTCAACACAAGAAATTTGGTTCTTATGTTCGTTGTGTTGTTCATTCGAGAACAACTTTTGCCAAAAACTCATAGAGCCTTCATACGCAACCTAACATAGATCGAAATATAGCCAAATTAAAAAATAATGCAAGTCCTGTTGATAGATTATTTCACCACTTGAACGGGTTATTTTTGTAACATTGGCTTAAAGAGTAGACAGTTTTTATGTTTTTACGTATCTATAATTATAAGTTATTCATTTATATGAAATAAAAAAGAGGTGTGGATTTACACCTCTTTGATGACATTACTATTTCATGAAACAAATTGTTTAAATTTTTTCAAGTAATACGCCAGATTCTACGTGATGCGTATATGGGAATTGGTCGAACATTGCAAATTTAGTAATACGATGTGTTTGACTTAATAATGCAAGATTGTCATGTAAAGTATCGGGGTTACATGAAATGTAAATAATGCGTTCAAAGCGCTGTAATAGCTTTAAAGTGTCATCATCAATACCTGCACGTGGTGGATCTACAAACACAGTATTGAAGTCATAGCTTGAAATATTTATTTCAGCTTCTTCTAAGCGTCTAAATTCACGTTCGCCATTGTAGGCTTGAGTAAATTCTTCAGCAGATAAACGTGCCACTTGAATGTTGTCTATTGCATTCTTTTCAATATTCCACTGTGCTGCATATACAGAAGACTTTGCAAGTTCTGTCGCCAATACACGGTTAAACTTTAAAGAAAGCGGAAGGGTAAAGTTACCATTCCCACAATAGAGTTCTAATAAGTCTTTATCTGTTTTTTCTGCACAATTACATGCCCATTCAAGCATTTTTTGACACACTTGAGCATTTGGCTGAGTAAAGCTACTTTCAATTTGTTTGTATGCAAATTTGCGGTCAAAAACTTGTAGTTCTTCTACCACATAATCTTCAGTCAAAATAACTTTTTGACCACGGCTACGACCAAAAATTTTGATATTAAGCTGTTCTGATAATGCTTTTGCTGCAATTTCCCATTCTTCTTCAAGTTTGCAATGGTAAATAAGCGTGACAAGCATTTCACCGCTTAATGTCGCAAGAAAATCGACTTCAAATAAGCGTTTTGCAAGAATAGGTTCTGCTTTTAAAGCTTCGAGCAGTTTTGGCATTAATAGGTTAATGCTTAAGTCTGCAATTGGAAATTCATCAATACGGACAACTTGTTTTTGATTGTCTTCATCGCGCTCAAACATTGCATAAAACATATCATCATCTGTATGCCAAATACGGAATTCTGCACGCATACGGAAGTTTTGTTCAGGTGATGCAAATACTTCTAATGAGGGAGGATTAAATTCGGCAAATTGCGCTGAAATACGTTCAACTTTTGCTTCAAGTTGTTGCTGATAAGATGAAGTCATAATGCAGTAAAAATCACAGACATGTTCAAAACAGGGATGTTAACAAAGTTTGCAGTTGAACACTAAAGGAATTGGTAAAAATCTCGAAAAAACTGTATGTGCTGGGTGGTGTGAAAAAAATGTTTAATGATTAGAATAGTGATTTGAAGTCATTTAGCTTAATACTTGTTATGTGAAATCCATCAAAATTAGGATGAACGGACTTGTATATTGTACTTGATCGAATACAATAGGGTGAGAAGAAAAGGAAGCTTCATGATTGAAATTAAACGTCTACCTGAATTTGATGAATGGTTAGATGGAATTAAAGACAATATGACCCGTATTCGCTTGAACCGTAGATTGGATAAGGTTCAACGTGGAAATTGGGGAGATATTAAACCTCTCCAAAATGGTGTTTGGGAAATGAGAAAGTTCTTTGGTTCTGGTTGGCGGATGTACTATATCCAACATGGTGATGTTGTGATTGTAATGCTGGGTGGTGGTGATAAGTCTACACAGCAGCAAGATATCGATCGAGCAGTCAAACTTTCAAAAATATTGGAGAATTAAAATGGTTAAAGTTGCTGATTTACCAAGTTTTGACATGGCTGAGTCTCTCAAAACTGAAGAAGATATTGTCATGTATCTTAATATGGTTCTTGAAGAGAATGATCCTGCTGAGCTTGCTCATGCGCTTGGTGTAATTGCTAAAGCAAGAGGAATGACTCAAATTGCAAAAGAGGCAGGTATTGGGCGTGAAGCTCTTTATAAAGCACTTCGTCAGGATTCTGCACCACGTTTTGATACGATTAATCGTGTGGTGAATGCTTTAGGTTTAAAACTTACAGTACAACATTCTTAAAATGTGAGAAATAAGTACCAACTAGCATTGTTAAGGTAATAGAACAATCACATATTCCAAATAATATGCTAAAGGTAACCTTGCTAGCTGTATAAAATTAAAAGCTGGTTTTCGACTTGTATATCAGGTTAAAGATGATCAAGTTATTATTTTATTAATTACTGTTTGAAAACGAGTAAACAGTATGTAGCTCATATTATATTAATTTTAGAATTTATAATGATATTATGAAAAAATACCTTAAGTTATCACCAGAATTTATGTGCTATCCCATTTGGCTGGAACAAGATAATTTTTTCAGCCAATAAATCACTACGAATTAAATATATCCGCTGAATTAAAACAAAAAATTGAAAATTGGGATGATAAATATCAATCCATTTATGTAGATAATTATCCACCTGATTCAAAATTTCAAACAGCTATAGCTGAAAAAGAATTTATTAAAATAGGACATGAAATGAAAAAAGAATTACAACAAGAAATTGGAAATGATTACGAAATATTATATCGACCTTAAATTAATTTATTAAAAAATTCGATTACTGCAAATATTATTGTAAGTCCAAAAAGTTAAATGTAATAAAAAAGCCTATAACAATAAAGTTATAGGCTTTTCACTTTATATGAAATGAATTAATTCATAGTCATTAAGCTTGCATTACCACCCGCAGCAGCAGTGTTAATACTAATTGCACGTTCAATCACAAAACGTTCTAGTGGAATGTTGTAGTCACCTGAGTTTAAGTGAGTAATACCAACAATCGCACCTTTACGGCTTGCAATTTTCTTCTGTAATTCAAGTAATTCAGAAGCATCATTATGATGTAATACTGCTTCAAAATCGCCAGTTACAACGTCAGTTACAACCTTAATATTATCAATTACAGCTTTTGGCATACTAGACATATACTTCAAAATAAATGTATTTTCCGCAAGAACAACCGCTTGGCTACCTACAGCAAAAATAGAAAGTAACTGTTGAATTTGGTCTCGTTCATTCGTTGCTAAAGACAATACACGTTCACGTGGCACAACAACATATTGGTTGCTTTCACCAGTAGGGCCGTGTAATTCATAGCTATTGCCTACACAGAATGCTTGAGGCATTTGCAATTCATATTGTGGGAACGTTTTTTGCGCCCAAGTTTTGAATTGTTCCAATACAGAACTATTGTCTGTTAATGGTGTAATTTCGCCTGTTGCATATGGTGTAGCTAACTTTTTACGATCACAGTTTTCCATTAAGCGATATAGATAAATCGGGCCACCAGCTTTAGGGCCAGTACCAGACAAGCCTTCACCACCAAACGGTTGAACGCCAACTACAGCACCAACAATGTTACGGTTGATGTATAAGTTACCTACTTGAGCCTTAGCAACTACAGATTGAATTGTTTCATCAATACGAGTGTGCAAGCCCATAGTTAGGCCATAGCCTTTAGAATTAATATGATCTAAAAGTTGTTCTAATTGACCGTATTTATAGGTAATTAAGTGTAGAACAGGACCAAATACTTCACGTTCTAAGTCGTCAAGGTTTGGAAGCTCAATTAGTGTTGGTGGAACGAAAGTACCATTTGTAAGATCATCATGATTTGCATTACGCATAAGTTGATGAACTTTATGACCTTTAGCGCTCATTTTTTCAATGTGCTTGCTAATAATACCTTGAGCTTCAGCATCAATTACAGGGCCAATATCTGTTTTAAGTAAACCAGGATTGCCCACACGTAGTTGTTGCATTGCACCTTTAAGCATTGTAATTACGCTTTGAGCATTATCTTCTTGAACACACAATACACGTAAAGCTGAACAACGCTGACCAGCACTGTCATAAGCCGAGTTCACAACATCTAAAATAACCTGTTCAGTTAAAGCAGATGAGTCAACGATCATGGCATTTTGACCACCAGTTTCCGCAATTAACGGAATAGGCGTGCCATTTTTACTTAAACGGTTAGCAACAGTTTTTTGCAAGATTTTTGCAACTTCTGTAGAACCTGTGAACATGATGCCTTTAATGCGGTCATCTTGGCTAAGTTGTGAACCAACAGTTTCACCACGACCAGGAACAAGCTGTACAACAGATTGTGGTACGCCCGCTAACCATAAAATACGAATCGCTTCAGCTGCAATTAACGGTGTTTGTTCAGCAGGTTTTGCAATAACGGTATTACCCGCAACAAGTGCAGCGGCAATTTGACCCGAGAAAATCGCAAGCGGGAAGTTCCAAGGACTAATACATAACACTGTACCTAATGGTTCAATGTTTGTATTTTTGTCTAAATCGATGATTTGTGAAGCGTAATAACGTAGGAAATCTACAGCTTCACGTACTTCAGCAATCGCATTGGCAGATGTTTTACCACTTTCACGGCTAAGAAGGATCATGAGCTCTTGTAAGCGTGATTCCATGATGTCAGCAGCACGTAATAAACAACCTGCACGAACATCTTTATCTGTGTTAATCCAATCGCTTTGTGCATTTGCAGCAGTATTTAAAGCCACATCAACTTGAGCAGAAGTGGCTTCATGAACTGTACCTACAACATCATTATGATTTGCAGGGTTAATGATGTTAAGAGCAACAACCGATTCATCTGCAACAATTTCTTTGCCTAAAGGTGCGGCATTCCATTGATGAGATTGTAGTTTAGTTGCAGTCGCATTCAGTTCTAGCAAATCTTTATCGTTCGCAAGGTCTAAACCTGAAGAGTTTTTACGGTTAAAGCCGTATAAATCGATAGGGAAAGGGATGCTAAGATGTTTTTGACCAACTTTGCCTTCTTTACGCTGTGCTTCTGTAATCGTTTGGCGAGGATTTTCAATTAAATCTTCAACTTTAAGATTTTTATCTGCAATACGGTTTACGAAAGATGTGTTTGCACCATTTTCGAGTAAACGACGTACAAGGTATGCCAATAGTGTTTCGTGGTTACCTACAGGTGCGTAAATACGGCAAGGAACGCCTAATTTATTTTCGTTTTTAGGACCTACAACTTGTTCGTATAGTGGTTCACCCATACCGTGTAGGCATTGGAACTCATATTGACCAGGGTAGTATTTAGCAGGATCAGCCATTTGGTAAATGGTTGCCAAAGATTGCGCGTTGTGTGTCGCAAACTGAGGGTAAATATGCTCTGGTGCAGCAAGTAGTTTTTTAGCACACGCGATATAAGACAAGTCTGTATGCACTTTACGTGTGAAAACAGGGTAGTCTGACATACCTTCGATTTGCGCTTTTTTAATTTCGCTATCCCAGTAAGCACCTTTAACCAAACGAATCATTAAGCGTTTTTCGCTACGTTTCGCTAGATCGATAATATAATCTACAACGTAAAAACAACGTTTTTGGTAGGCTTGAATGACAAAGCCAATACCTTTCCAATCTTTAAGTTTTGGTTCGAAGCAAAGACGTTCCAAAAGCTCTAAAGAAATTTCTAAACGATCTGTTTCTTCAGCATCAATGTTTAAACCAATGTTGTATTGTTTTGCCAACAATGCAAGGTTATAAACTTTGCTATATAGCTCATCATGAACGCGGTCAATTTGCGCACGGACATAGCGAGGGTGTAAAGCAGAAAGCTTAATTGAGATACCTGCGCCATCATAAACATCTTTATCGGCAGCAGCTTTACCAATGGCATGAATTGCATTGGTATAGTCTTGGTAGTAACGTTCTGCATCGTGATCTGTTAATGCAGCTTCACCAAGCATATCGTATGAATAACGGAAACCTTTTGCTTCAAGTACTTCGGCATTTTGTAACGCTTCGCCAATGGTTTCGCCTGTCACGAATTGTTCGCCCATCATACGCATAGCAACATCGACTGCTTTACGGATAATGCCACGGCTTGAACGTGCAAGTAAGCCCGTTAAAACACTGCTTAAACTTGTTTGTTTTGGTGTTTCCATCAACTTGCCTGTAAGCATTAAGCCCCAAGCAGCAGCGTTTACAAACATGAGGTTACTATTGCCTAAATGTTCTTTCCAGCTGCCTTGATTGATTTTGTCACGAATAAGTAGGTCACGAGTTGCTGTATCTGGAATACGTAACAATGCTTCCGCAAGGCACATTAATGCAATGCCTTCTTGAGAAGAAAGAGAGAATTCTTGAAGTAGACCCTGAACGATACCAGCCTTGCCATTAGAACCTTTACGTTCACGTAATGCATGCGCAAGTTGGAAAGCAAGATCTTGAATATTGCCATTTAGTTCGTCTGAAAGTTCGCTATGTGCAAGTAAGTTTTCTACACAATCGCTTTCGTCAATACGCCAAGCAGCATTGATTTTTTCTTCGTACTCATTCTTTTCACGAAACTGAGAGATATATTCTAAATGGGGTTTTGAGCTATCAATTTGAAATTCGTTTTCAGTGATATTCATGTCAGCATCCTGTGACTACAAAAAATAATAGGTAAGAAACCAGATATAATTTATGATTACAGAAATTTTGACGAACAACTCACTATAATTTTTCTGTTTTTTAGAGAATAATTCTGATGACAAACCATGTTTCAACCCTAGATCGTATAGATATCAGGATGTTAGATATTCTACAAAACGATGGGAAAATTTCAAATATTAAGCTTGCTGAAGCTGTTAACTTGTCGCCTACCGCGGCTTTGGCTCGTGTGCAGAAGCTCAAAAAGGAAGGTTATATTATAGGGTATGGAGCTAAGCTCAATCCAGATAAATTGAATTGTAGCTTTGTGGTGTTTGTGGAAATTCTTCTCGATAAGACGACACCTAATGCACTGGATGGTTTTTCAGATGCTGTGGTTCATTATCCTGAAATTGTAGAATGCCACATGATTAGTGGTGGTTTTGACTTTCTTGTAAAAATTCGATGCTCAAATATGGAGGAGTTTCGGAAAATTTCAGGTCAGGTGCTATGGCAATTGCCAGGTGTAAAAGAAACCCGCAGTTATCCTGTGATGGAAGTGATTAAAGAATCGAGCCAAATTAAACTTAAAGTACAGCCAAAACCTGTGGTTTAGCTATTTTTTAAAGCAATAAAATAAGGGGCATATAGCCCTTATTTTATTTAATCAATAAGAATGAAATCTTATTTTTTGTCTGTTTTCATTTCGTGCATTGCTTGCGCATAAGTTTTTTCTGCAAGCTCAAAACGATCTGTAACATCTTTTGCAGGTGCTTTACCTAGTAAACTTACTACAACAATTGAAAGCGTAGAAAGAATGAATCCAGGAACGATTTCGTATAAGCCTGTATCTGCAAAATAAGTTTTCCATGCAATTACAGTCACAGCACCCACAATCATACCAACAATTGCACCATTTAACGTCATACGTTTCCAGAACAATGAAAGAATAATGAGTGGACCGAATGCAGCACCAAAACCAGCCCAAGCATAAGCAACTAAGCCTAAAACTTTACTATCTGGGTTCATACCTAGGCAAATTGCAACAATTGCAATTAGGATTACCATTAAACGACCAACCCAAACTAATTCACTTTGAGATGCATTTTTACGGAAAAAGCCTTTGTACAAATCTTCAGTTAATGTTGTAGAACATACAAGTAATTGACAGCTTAGCGTACTCATTACAGCAGCTAAAATTGCCGCTAAAATGACACCTGCAATCCATGGGTTAAATAGAACTTTAGTCACTTCCATGAATACGATTTCAGGATTTGCATCTACCACTGCACCAAATTGTGGATTCGCGTGGAAATATGCAATACCGATATAACCTACAGCTACAGCACCACCTAGGCAAAGAATCATCCACGTCATACCAATACGGCGAGCGGCAGGGATTACTTTTACAGAATCTGCAGCCATGAAACGTACAAGAATGTGTGGTTGACCAAAGTAACCCAAGCCCCAAGCCATTGACGATAAAATCGCAACTACGCTTAAGTTTGAAACGATGTTGTTTGCATGTGGACGTGCACTTTCAATAAGAACAGTAACGCTTTGTGCATGATCACCAATCGCAAGGTAAGTCACAATTGGAGCAAGTAATAATGCAAAAATCATCAAACCGGCTTGGAAGGTATCTGTCCAGCTAATTGCAAGGAAGCCACCAATACATACATAACTGATTGTTGCAATTGCGCCAATCCATAATGCAGTTGTGTAGTCCCAACCAAATAGGCTTTCAAATAATCGAGCGCCAGCAACCATGCCTGAAGCACAGTAAATTGCGAAGAATACTAGAATTACAACAGCAGAGATTAAACGTAATATTTTTTTCGTATCGCCAAAACGACTAGTGAAATAGTCAGGGAGGGTTAAGGCATTATTTTGAATTTCAGTGTGCGTACGTAGGCGTCCTGCAACAAGTAACCAGTTGAGCCAAGCACCAACGACTAAGCCAACTGCAATCCATGCTTCAGATAAACCTGAAAGATAAATTGCACCCGGTAAGCCCATCAATAGCCATCCGCTCATGTCGGATGCACCTGCAGATAGAGCTGTTACTACGCTACCTAAGCTTCGTCCACCTAAAATATAGTCATCAAAATTTGTTGTGGCTTTATAGGCATATAGCCCAATACCAATCATAGCCACGATATAGAACATAAATGTTACTAATGTGGGATTCAGTTGGCTCATCATTTTGCCATCCTTTGTCAGTCCTAAAAGAATCATCTATCCAAGATGAATTTTTATGCATTTTTAGCAAGTTGCTGATTCAAGCACAAAGTTGAAATTACGCTCTGTAACAATTGAGTGGCTCTTGTATATTGTTTGTGCAACGAAATGTAATTTTGGTTACAAAGTGGGGTCTACATGAATTTTATGATCTGAATAATTTTATTATGGTTTGATGTGAAATGATGGTGGAAAAGTAATAACATTCTTATAATGCGAATATGGAATTAAAAAAAATTAGCTGATCAAATATTTGTTTACGAAGAGTTTTACCTGGGGTAATAAAATTGAAAATTAAATTAATCTGCTTAACTGTTCTATTGATAAGTGGATGTCAGACAAAATATGAAAATTCACTTGCTAGTGCTAAAAAAACAATAAGCGAGTTTGATGGCTCTACTACTATCAATAGTCGGATTTCTCAGTCATGGAGTAAAAGTGGCTGGATGAGTGCAGGGGTCGGTTTTAATGGATTTGCAACTAAAGGAAATTTTCATTCTATGGTTGCCGAAGTTACCTTCATCAATTCGATTACAAACCTTAGTAAACTATATTTAAATATAGATGGAGTTTTTACTGAATATGAACCTGTGAGTACGCATACTAAAGTTACATATGGGCCGGCAACTAAAATTCCTATGAGTACTCGTGGATTTGTTATACCTGTTTTAACAGTGGTTAAAATTAAAGAAGCTAAATATGTCCGCTATCGAGTTACAACTTTATCTGATGGTTCTCGTGAAGGTGAGTTAGTTAGAGATGGAAAACTTTCACCTGCTGCTAAAAGTTTAATAAATGTAGCAGAAGCTATTAAGTAATAAAAAAGCCTCTATATAGAGGCTTTTTTATGTCAAAAGTTTAAAGAAAAAAAATACATGATCTAGTTCTGTAAAGCATAATTGATGTTTAGTTATTGGTTTATAAAATAATTTCATTGGCTTGCATAGAAACTCCTAAATTATAGTGACTTCACCTGATTCATTTTGTTCATAAAAAATACTTATTTTTATGGGTTAGGCGGTATAAAAAATTAAAATATATACAAGGAAGTTATTTAATTATGAATCCGTTAAAAAAGTATCAAACGATTACAGTCACATTCCTCTTATTAATAGGAATTATTAATTATTTAGACCGTAGTGCTTTATCTATAGCAAATACATCAATTCAAGCCGATATGCAGATAAGTCCATCAGAAATGGGGGTTTTATTGTCAGCCTTTTCTCTTGCATATGCCTTTGCACAACTTCCTTTAGGCTTAATTATTGATAGATTAGGCAGTAAAATCGCTTTAGGTGCTTCATTGGTTATTTGGTCTGTTGCACAAACAGCTACGGGGCTAGTGAACAGCTTTGCAGGATTTATGGGACTTCGTATTGCCTTAGGTTTAGGTGAAGCTCCGATGTTTCCATCTGCGGCAAAGGCTTTGTCAGAGTGGTTTGATGCGGAAAAACGAGGAACACCTACGGGTATCGTTTGGTCTTCTACCTGTATAGGGCCATGTTTGGCTCCACCTGTATTAACCATTTTAATGATTAATTTTGGTTGGAGAGGAATGTTTATTATTACAGGTGTGGTTGGCGTTCTAGTGGGTATATGTTGGTTTGCATTTTATAAGAGTAAAGCTGAATATTTAGCGCAATATCCAGAAGCTGGAACAAAGGCGATTACAGAATCTGTAAAAGTGAATGATGAATTAGCAAAACCGAGTGTATTTGCTAATTGGGTAGATTTATTCAAGCATAAAAGTACTTGGGGAGCAATTTTAGGATTCATGGGGGTCATTTATATGCTGTGGCTTCAATTGACTTGGTTGCCAGGTTATTTTGAACGTGAGCATGGTTTGAATCTTTATAAAACCGCATGGCTTGTATCTCTAGCTTATTTCTTTGGTGCAGTAGGTACATTAACGGCTGGACGATTATGTGATTGGTTGGTTTCAAAAGGTGTAAGTAATATTAATAGTCGTAAGAGTCTTGTGATTACAGGATTATTACTTGCAGCAATAGCAAGTTTACCTTTGGCGTTATCACCGAGTTTAACAACGTGTGTGGTTTTATTATGTATTGCTTTATTTAGTATCAATATGGCAAGTGCGACAGCATGGATGATTGTAAATACAATTGTTGAAACCAATCGTGTTGCCTCTTTTGGTTCTATACAAAACTTTGGTGGTTATATTGCTGGATCGATAGCACCTATTGTTACAGGGTATTGTATTGAATATACAGGATCATTCTCTATCGCATTTCTTATTTCATCTATTGTTGCTATTAGTTCTGCTTTAGCTTATTTCCTTCTGCTAAAGAATCCTATTCTGACACAATCTGCCTAATTTGCTTAAAAAAAAGCCTCCGCTATGGAGGCTTTTTTTATAAAAAGATAGAAAACTTATTTCAAGAAACGTTGATAACCTAAGTTATTGGTAATTTCATCATATGGATAAGTAATACTTTCTAATGTTTCAATTAAACCATCTGGATTTTGTTTCGCATCAGAAGCTTCTAAACCAACTAAAACACGACCTTCGGCTGCACCGTGGTTACGGTAATGGAAAAGAGTAATGTTATGTGTTGGTCCTAAACGCTCTAAGAAAGTGAGTAGTGCACCTGGACGTTCAGGGAACTCTACACGGAATAAACGTTCATTTTCTAAATCTGCATGACCGCCAATTAAATAACGAATATGTAGCTTAGCAACTTCATCATCAGATAAATCATCTACATCAAATTGAAGTTTTAATGCTTCATAAATATCTTGGCGTTCTTTTTCACCAGCTTTAAGACTAATACCCACAAACACTTGTGCCGCTGTTGCATGGCTTGCACGGTAGTTAAACTCGGTAATATTACGACCTTGTAAAGCACGGCAGAAATTCAGGAATGAGCCTTTTTCTTCAGGAATCGTCACTGCAAAAATGGCTTCTTTGCGTTCACCAAGCTCTGTACGTTCTGCAATATAGCGTAAACGGTCAAAGTTCATGTTTGCACCGCAAACAATAGAAACTAAGTTTTTGCCTTCTAAGCCATGTTCGGCTACGTATTTTTTAATACCTGCTAAAGCCATTGCACCTGATGGTTCAACAATGCTACGACATTCATCATAAGTATCTTTAATTGCAGCACAAATTTCATCTGTATTTACCAATACAACATTTGGCTCAACAATTGGCCCTGAGTTATCTGATTTTTGTAGGCGAATCACGTCAAATGGTTTTTCACCAATTTGTGCAACCGCTGTACCATCGGCAAATAAACCAACAGCAGGTAAAATTACACGCTCATTTGCTTCAAGTGCTGCTTTTAAACATGCAGATTCATCATATTCAACAGGAATGACTTTTACATGTGGTGCAACATCACCTAAGTAAGCTGCAACACCTGCAATTAAACCGCCACCGCCAACAGCAACGAATACATAATCTACATCACGCCATTGACGTAAAATTTCATTACCAATGGTGCCTTGTCCTGCCATAACGAGCTCATCGTCATACGGTGGAATAAAAGTCATACCATCTTCGGCTGCACGTGCAATTGCGTATTTATTGGCTACATCAAATGAATCGCCATGTAATACAACTTCACCACCTAAGCGTTTAACCGCTTGGACTTTAATGTCTGGTGTGGTTTTTGGCATCACGATAATGGCGCGAATTCCTAACTTTTGACCAGATAATGCCACGCCTTGTGCATGGTTACCTGCTGAAGCAGTAATAACGCCACGTTCTAACTGAGATTTCGGTAACTGACTAATACGGTTATAGGCACCGCGTAGCTTGAAAGAAAAGACAGGTTGTAAGTCTTCGCGCTTAAAGCGAATATTATTATTTAGCTTTTCACTAATTCGTGGCGCTGCTTCGAGTGGGGTTTCGATTGCAACATCGTATACGGTTGCTTGTAATATTTGTCGAACCAAACGAGACAGCATGTTAATTTTCCATCTAACAGTTTAAAATAGGCGCTTATTGTAACAAACCCAAATACATTTAGGCTGTAAAATCAGCAACAAATGTCGAAAATAGTTGAGTAATGTAATGAGTCTATATGCAACCCAAGATGAGAAAAAGCAAGCCGCGGCAAAAGCTGCTTTAAAACACTTACCAAAAGGTGGCATTTTAGGCGTTGGTACGGGTAGTACTGTTAATTTTTTAATTGATCTTTTACCTGAACTTCAATTAGAAGCAGCCGTTGCAAGTTCTGAAGCAACTGCACAACGTCTTAAAAAACTAGGTATTGAAGTTGTTGATATGAATAGCGTGGGCGGTTTAGATGCTTACGTAGATGGCGCAGATGAAATTGATCGTCACATGCATATGGTAAAAGGCGGTGGTGCTGCACTTACACGTGAAAAAATTGTGGCTTCAATTGCGAAGAAATTCGTGTGTATCGTAGATGATTCAAAATGGGTTGAACAATTAAGCCGTGAATTTCCACTTCCTGTAGAAGTAATTCCAATGGCGCGTTCTGCCGTAGCTCGCAAAATTGTTGCTTTAGGCGGTGACCCTGTATATCGCGAAGGCGTAGTGACAGATAACGGTAATGTTATTTTAGATGTTTATAATTTAAATATCTTAAATGCACTTGAGCTTGAAAGAACCTTAAACGATATTCCTGGTGTTGTATGTAATGGTATCTTTGCATTAAACAAAGCTGATATTGCGATTGTTGCAACAGATAACGGTATTGAAGAACGTACTGCGGTTTAAGAGAAATTTTCTACACCAAGAATCCCTCTAAATCTCCCTTTTAAAAAAGGGAGACTTTAAAACCGTTCTTATAGAAGAATGGAATTCCCCCTGAATAAAGGGGGTTAGGGGGATTTAAATAAGAAAAGAACAAAAATGACATTATCTGATTTACCTGAAATTCAAATTACACGCAATATTCGATCTACACGGCTAAGACTTCGTGTTGAACCCACACGTATTCGCTTAACTGCCCCAGTTTTTTGCACAAAAAAGCAAATCCAGAATTTTATAGATCAGTCTGAAACGTGGTTGCTTAAAACATGGCAAGCGCAACAACAAAATATTGTTCATGTGGATAGAACTCGACCTACAGAAATTCAATTATTTAATTTAACTCAGCCAATTCAAATTGAATATTTAACGCAGAAAAATAATTTTATTTTTGATGTTGAAAATATGATTTTAAAGATAAGTGATCGCACACCTGAAAAGTATTTAAAAGCTTTTGTTATTGAATATGCCAAAGAACAATTGCCTAAGTACTTAAATAGCGTAAGTGCGGAAATAGGGCTTAAATTTACTGAATGCAGTATTAGACAACCAAAGACAAGATGGGGAAGTTGTTCAGCACAACAAAAAATTATGCTGAACAGTGCTTTGGTTTTATATAACAAAGACGTTGTACGTTATGTCTGTGTTCATGAACTTGCGCATACGGTTCATTTTAACCATAGTGCGCATTTTTGGCAGTTGGTACATAAGCACGATGTAGATTTTCAACAAAATCAAAACGTATTGAAGAAAATGCCAACGCCGTATTGGTGGAATAGTATTTAAGTTTTATACATTCGTTAGATTTTTTACTCCTCTAACTTCTTTTCAACTTCTTCACTCGTAATCGCATCTTTAAATAAAAAGCCTTGTCCCTGAGGGCAACCCATTTTTATGAGCATATCGAGTTGTTTTTGGTTCTCAATGCCTTCAGCAATAACATTCATGCCTAAAAGAGGTCCTAATTTCACAATACCTTCGACAATTGCGGCAATAGGTTTTTTCTCAACAATTTTAGAAATAAAGCTATAGTCTATTTTAATACTGTCTACGGGTAGGTCACGTAAATGCGTTAAAGATGAATGACCTGTACCAAAATCATCAAGTGAAATACGAATTCCTGCTTCTTGCAGTTTTTTGAGTGCACGAATTACGTAACCTGCACTACGATCTGAAAATAAATGTTCTGTGATTTCTATTTCAATATGCTGAGGGGAAATGTCTGCATCTTGAATGCGTTGCAGTAGTGTTTCTGCGTAATTATCTCTAAAAAACTCCACAGGCGATGCATTAATAGCAACAGGAATAATTTTTTTACCTGATGATTGCCATTTTTTAATATCTGCAAAAATTTTATTTTGCATATTTGTGCTAATTTTGGTCGATAGCTCAAAATCATTAAAAGCTTCGGTAATTGTTTCGGGACTAAAGATTGTTTTTGTTTCGGGACAATACCAGCGTAGTAACGCTTCTAAGCCAATCACTTTTAACGTTGATAGCTCAATTTTAGGTTGATAATACGGTGTAATTGTATTTTCACGAAGAATACGCCGTGCTGTTTCTATTTGAATGGCTTTATTACGCGTGATATTAAACATATTTTCGTTAAAATATTGTATTCCGCCACGACCACGTGTTTTTAGGTCACTTAGTGCTGTATCTGCACATTGCAATAAGTTTGAAAAGTTATCTGCATCTTGTGGGAAAATGGCAGATCCAATACTCATGCTACTACTCAGCATTTTACCGTTATAGTCATAAGGTTCATTCATCAAATTGAGTATTTTGTTTCCAATATGGCTAAAAGTATCAATATCTTGTATGCCGTAATAAACAACTGCAAATTCGTCACTGCCTAGTCGAGCAAGAATGCTTTGATCTTGGAATTCTTTTTTTAATCTTTTAGCAAAACTTTTAAGGATAAAATCACCCGCTGTGTAACCTTGGGTATCATTAATATTTTTAAAATGATCTAAACCGATAAGAAATAATCCAATATGCCCATAGCTGTTTTTATTACTTTTAAAGAGACTTTGTACATTGGCTTTTAAACCATATCGATTGAGTAAACCTGTAAGTTCATCTGTCTCATTCGAAATGCGTAATGCATTTTTAACTTGGTTGCTCATTTCCTTTTGAGTCTTGAGCTGCATCAATACATCTTTATGAGATTGATAATGTTCTTGTACGTTAATTAGCGTAATAAACCAATCTAGCGTTTTAGAATCATTTAAGTTTGCTTTGGCTTGTATAAGAAACCATTGATATTCATTGTTGTTATTTTTAATTCGATATTGTTGTTGAATGCTTTCAGGTCGAGGTATTTTACTATTAAGTAATTCACTAAATTTAACAGCATCTTCAGGATGAAATGCTTCTAAAACATCTTGAAGCTTTAGGTCTGACTTTTCTTGCTTTAAAAATTTTCGAAATTCTTGATTTATATGGATATTATTGGATTTGATAATCAAGGCGAAATTAGGCATTTGATCTAATATATGCAAGCTTTGCTCTGAAGTAGAGTAATGAATAGGCGGTAGCGTTGTTTGGGGATCTGTGTTGCTGTGATCTATTGTTTTATTTGGTGTACGCACTATGTTTCGACCCTATTCGAAGTACTTGTGAAACTAAAGAGTTCCACGTATAAAATTTAGTATTTTTAATCATTAAGTTTATATTTAAATATGACTTGTTTAGCATTGTATAAGTCTTGAACTTATTCATAATCATGTAAAATAATGATGCTTAATATACACAAAATTTGTATATTTGGCTTTTAAATTCTCGTGAAAAATTATGTGAATCACATAAGGACAATGCTATAAAAGAGTTAAAAAATCAACAAACTCGTTCAAAATTGTTCAGAAAGTTTTTAAACCCTGCCATACTAAGCAACGGACATATCAATAATTTATTTAAATTGAGGTAGCTAGCGTGATTTCTGTCGGGATTGTTGGTGGAACAGGTTATACAGGCGTTGAATTATTACGTCTTTTATTGCGTCATCCAAATGTGCAGGTTACTGTTTTAACTTCTCGAACTGAAGCTGGTCGCCGTGTAGATGACATGTTCCCAAGTTTACGTGGGCAAACAGAGCTTAAATATTCAGATTTAGACATTCAAGAATTAAAAAAATGCGATGTTGTTTTTTTTGCAACGCCACATGGTGTAGCAATGAAATATGCAGAAGATCTTTTGGCTGCAAATACTAAGGTCATTGACCTTGCAGCAGACTTTAGATTGCAAGATTTAGCTCAATTTGAAAAATGGTATGGTTTAGAACATGCATGTCCAGATGTATTAAAAGCATCTGCCTATGGTTTATCTGAATTAAACCGTGAAAAAATTAAACAAGCGAATGTAATTGGTAACCCAGGTTGTTACCCAACAACGGTTCAATTGGGTTTAGCGCCTGTATTAAAAGCAACTGAAGCTTTAGTGAAACCTGAAAGTATTATTATTGATGCTAAATCGGGTGTGTCTGGTGCAGGGCGCAAAGCAAGCTTAGGCATGATTTATTCTGAAAATGCAGATAACTTTAAAGCCTACGGTGTAGCGGGTCATCGTCATCATCCTGAAATTGTAGAAGCTTTGGAAAATATTTCAGGGCAAAAAGGTGTTTTTGATCATATTCTTTTTGTTCCGCATTTAGTTCCAATGATTCGCGGAATGTTCAGTACCATTTATATTGATTTAACAGAAGCAGGTCAAACAGCAGATTTACAAAGTTTATATGAGCAGTTCTATGCGAATGAGCAATTTGTAGATGTAATGCCTGCAGGAAGCTCACCTGAAACTCGTTCTGTACGTGGTGCGAATCAATTGCGTATTGCACTATACAAACCTCAGCCACAAAAACTAGTGATTTTGGTTGTACAAGATAACTTAGTGAAAGGTGCAGCAGGTCAGGCTGTTCAAAATATGAACTTAATGTTTAACTTTGCTGAAAATGCAGGTTTAGATGTTATTGGGTTATTACCATAAGTAACGCTTTTCAACTACACAGACGGCATTTTTTCGAATTAAATCTGTGCTTTGAAAAACATTTTAAAAGAGATGACGATGAGCAACATTGAATCTAAGACTGAAGAAAAACAATTAAAGTCAAATAAACTGCATTTACAAGGCAATATGCCACTTGTTGTCGGTGCTGCGGTATTGATTTTAGGCAGTGGCTTTTTAGGCTATAGCGTTGGGCATCGTCAAGGTTTAACAGTGTCTGGTTATGATGCGGATGCTCAACAGCTTGTAGAAGTGGTAGGGTTACAAAAAGATCGCTTAGAAACCTTAAATAAATCATTGAATGCTGCTGTTCAGGAACGTGATGTTGCTGTGAGTAACTCAAATGATTTATTTGCTGCTGTTACTCAAGCAAAGGCCGATAAGGTTCAATCGGATGGTATGTTAACAATTTACCGTGAAGTATTAAGACAACGTGGTGGATTAAGCCTGACCGTTCAAAACTTAGGTGTTAAGCCATTGGCTGATAACTCATATGAATATCAGCTCGATTTAGTTCAAGTCAGCCCATCTAAAAGTATGACGTCTGGGAATGTAGAATTGCGTGTTATTCGAGGTTCTGAAGTGCTTGTGATTCCAATGGAAAAAGCAAACTTTAACTTTGATAACTTCGAGCGTTTAACAGGACGTTGGACATTACCTAAAGGTTTTACACCGCAGTTCATTGAAGCGCGTATTACTGGTACAGGGTTGGCACCTATTATTAAACGTTTTAGTTGGGTAAGAGGAAAACCTGTAGATGCTGTATCAACGTCTATAGCAGATATTCCACAAGTCAAAGCAACTGCTCAATAGTGTATTCAAATTAAATATGAGTAATTTAAAGCGTCAACTGTGTTTGACTGAAATTAAGAATGGATTCTCTCAATCGGGCTTAGTCGATTGGCACTTAGATATTCGTACGAATATGCAAGATGGGAATTATGAGGAAGAAGGCGATACAGTTGTACAAACTGCACCGCCCGAATTTAAACGTCCGCCAATGTATGTTGTACTTCTTTTGAATGACGATTACACACCAATGGACTTTGTTATTGAAATTTTACAAGAAAAATTCGCAATGAATCTTGACCAAGCTACTCAAGTAATGCTAACTGTACATTACGAAGGTAAAGGTGTTGCTGGCGTCTATCCAAGAGACATTGCGGAAACAAAAGCGAACCAAGTCAATAATTACGCTCGATCACAAGGTCATCCTTTACTTTGTCAGATAGAGCCTAAAAATTAAGGGGATCACATGCTAAGTCGACAACTAGAAGTATCATTACGTTTGGCTGTTAGCATGGCTCGTCAAAAGAGACATGAGTTTCTGACAGTTGAACATTTGTTATTGGCATTATTAGATAACGATTCTGCGGTAAATGCTCTAAAAGCATGTGGTGCAGATATTATTGTACTGCGTAAAGAACTAGAAGAATTTGCAGAACAAAACACGCCTAAATTATCTGAAGATAGTGACTTAGCACCGCATCCGACAGAAAGTTTTGATCGTATTTTGCAACGTGCAATTTTTCATGTTCAGTCGAGTGGTGGAGATCGTACCGTTGAGGGTGCCGATGTTCTTGTTGCTATGTACTCAGAACGCGATACTTTTGCGGTATATCTATTAAAACGTCATCAAATTAACCGTCTTACATTAACGCAGTATCTTTCTCATGGTGCACATAAACAAGAAGAGCATGCAGAGGAAGAAGTCGAAGATTTAGATGGTGAACAACTATCATCTTCTAATGCAGGGCCTTTAGAGCTATATACGGTTAACTTAAACCAAGAAGCGCAAAAGGGTAAAACTGATCCTTTAATTGGTCGTGAAAAGGAAATTGAACGTGCAGCGCAAATTTTATGTCGTCGCCGTAAGAACAATCCTTTGCTTGTTGGTGACCCAGGTGTAGGTAAAACTTCTATTGCAGAAGGTTTGGCTTGGTTAATTGTGAATGGTAAAGCACCAAAGCCTTTAGAAAATGCAGAAGTCTTTAGTTTAGATATTGGTGCATTGGTTGCAGGAACAAAATATCGTGGTGATTTTGAAAAGCGTTTAAAACAATTATTAAATGCTTTAAAGAAAAAACCAGAAGCAATTTTGTTTATTGATGAAATTCACATGATTATTGGTGCAGGCTCTAGTATGGGCAGCACAATGGATGCATCAAACTTAATTAAGCCTGCGCTATCTAATGGTAGTTTACGTTGCATTGGTTCAACAACATTCCAAGAATATCGCCAAGTTTTTGAAAAAGATCATGCATTGTCGCGTCGTTTCCAAAAAATTGATGTGAATGAACCTTCTATTTCAGAAACCATTGATATTCTACGTGGCTTGAAATCTAAGTTTGAAGAATTCCATCACGTTAAATATGATGATAGAGCATTAGTAACGGCTGTAGAGCTTTCTGCCAAATTCATCAATGATCGTTTCTTGCCTGATAAAGCCATTGATGTGATTGATGAAGCAGGTGCGCAACGTCGTTTAAAAGCAGAACAAGACGATACTTTAATTACTGTAGAAAACGTAGAAGATATTGTGTCTAAAATTGCACGTATCCCTGCAAAAACAGTATCTAAAGATGATAAGACTGTATTGGGTAATCTTGAGCGTGATCTTAAACGCGTTGTGTTTGGTCAAGATGATGCCATTGTTGCACTCGCATCTGCCATCAAGCTTTCTCGTGCGGGCTTAAAAGCACCAGATAAGCCTGTAGGTAGCTTTGTCTTTGCAGGCCCAACAGGTGTAGGTAAAACAGAAGTTACTAAACAGCTTGCGAAGTTGTTAGGTGTAGAGCTTGTACGTTTCGATATGTCTGAATATATGGAACGTCACGCCGTATCTCGTTTAATTGGTGCGCCTCCGGGTTATGTTGGATTTGACCAAGGTGGTTTGCTAACAGATGCGATTCATAAAAATCCGCATTGTGTATTATTGCTTGATGAAATTGAGAAAGCACATCCAGATGTGTTTAATCTATTACTGCAAATTATGGATCATGGCTCATTAACCGATAATAATGGTCGTAAGTCAGATTTCCGTAATGTTGTTCTTGTTTTAACAACAAATATTGGTGCAGAGAGTATTTCACGTACGAATATTGGTTTCATGGAACAAGACAATAGTAATGACAATCAAGATGCAATGAAAAAAGCATTCTCGCCTGAATTCCGTAACCGTTTAGACAGCGTTATTCAGTTTAAAGCATTGCCAACAACTGTTATTGAAAACGTAGTAGATAAATTCCTTACAGAGCTTCAAGCGCAACTTGATGAGAAAAAAGTGATACTTGAAGTTGGGAAAGCTGCACGTGCTTGGTTAGCTGAAAATGGTTATGACCGTTTAATGGGTGCAAGACCGATGCAACGTCTTATCCAAGAGCATTTGAAAAAGCCTTTAGCTGAAATGATTTTGTTTGGTGAATTGGCCGAAAATGGCGGTAATGTTTCAGTTACGGTTAAAAAAGAAAAAGGCAAAGCGGTTGGTTTAAAACTTGCTGTTTTTGAAGATGAAACAGCAGAACCTGCTTAAAATCTATAAATGATGAAAATAACTCGTGTCAGCACGGGTTATTTTTTTATTAGAACCTTAAAAGTCGTTGTTGTGAGTAGATTGATGGATATTCAGATCACAAAGATAATCACTACATTTTTTTTGTTTTTTATTACCGCTATTGCTGAAATACTCGGATGCTATTTCCCGTATTTAATTTTGAATCAAGGGAAAAGCCATTGGTTGTGGATTCCAACAGTATTCAGTCTCGCCGTGTTTGTTTGGTTGTTGACCTTACATCCTGCAGCTTCGGGTCGAATTTATGCCGCTTATGGTGGGATTTATATTTTTACCGCACTTATGTGGCTTAAATATATAGATCAAGTCAGTTTAAGCCGTTGGGATATAATGGGTGGATTAGTGGTGATGATTGGCGCTGCGATGATTATCTTACAGCCACAAGGGCTTATTCGCTAAATCTTAAGTCAATGAAGGATAAAAAAGGATGCATATATACATCCTTTTTTATCATCACACGAGCAAAATTAAAGTGCGTGTTTTAAGTCTTTTCTATGCTGTTTCACTTGTTTTGCGTAGCGTTTGCCTTGTTTCTTCATTTGTCGGTTGGTGTTATAGCCTGTTGGCCCAACATTATAATAAGCCAGAGCTTTAGGCATACTTCCTGCTGATGCTTCATATTTTTTTAGAATATAAGTACCACAATTTACATTGGCTGTTTCATCAAATAAATCACCTGGGCAAGTTTGTTGCCAAAAGCGAGGAATTATTTGAGTTAAACCCACTGCGCTTGCATTTGAAACCACAGTAGGACGATAAGAAGATTCTTGGCGAATAAGAGCCGCAATAAGGAGGGGATCCATATCGTAGCGATCTGCTGTAGCTACAATAATAGGAGATACACGATTTGCCGTAGTTGGATTTACAGAATATGCGCGTTGAATACCAGCAGATAATTTTGTGGCACGTTTTTCTACAGAGCCCATACCTAAAGATGAACACCCTGTAAATAAAAGCGCAGTAATAGAAATTCCCGCAATTTTGAAAATATCAGATTTTGTTATTTTACGAATAAAATTAACGCTTTTTAAAGTCAACAAAATACAAACCAACTCAGACAAAATATTGCATCGAATATAAGTAAAGCATGCATTAAGCGTCAAGAGTATATTCGCAACGATTTTATAGCGTTTGTTTACAGGAATTTTACTAAAATAGGATTCATACAAATTAACATCCTTTTTTAAAAGGCATATAATTCATATCATGATGATTTGTGATTGAATAACCGATGACACCTGCATGTAAGATCTTAAAATCAAACAAAATTGAATATAGTATTCATGAGTATGAGCATGACCAAAATGCTAAAAGTTTTGGTTTAGAAGCTGCCGAAAAATTGGGGCTAGATGTAAACGAAGTTTTTAAAACTTTAATGGTGACCGATGATAAAGCCTATTTTGTTGCGGTATTACCTGTGAATCATCAACTAAATTTAAAGAAAGTTGCGAGTGCATTGGGGTGTAAAAAACTGCATATGGCAGACCCGAAAGATGCAGAACGTTTAACAGGATATTTGGTCGGTGGGATTAGTCCCGTAGGGCAGAAAAAACGCTTAAAAACAGTGATTGATTCCACGGCAGAAACTTTAAATAAAATGTATGTAAGTGGCGGAAAGCGTGGTCTAGATATTGGTTTAAATCCGCAAGATTTAGCAAAAGTATTAGGTGCAACCTTTGCAGAAATTCTAGATGTATAACCAATGAAAGTAGGGGAATAAGGCTTAGTTTGATTGTAATCAATTAAGCCTTTTATTTGATTAAATATTAGCTCTTATTTAGTTGAACTTTAGAGTAATTTCAAGCTGATAGAAAATCCTCGGGATATATCTCGTGAAATTATGGTATTGGTTAGTTTTGTTACATAAAAAATCTATGGTTTACCCTTTAAAAGAGCACTTGTTATAATGAATTTAATAAAATAGCCTAAGCAAATTTATAAAATATAACCATCAACTTCCCAAAAAATAGAAAGATAGCAGCGGTTTTCAAAATGAAATATAGAGAGGGAGTAAGTTCTAAAAGAGGAACGGAAGTATTAATAGTGTTGTTATAAATAGCCTAAGTAAAAAATATTTTTTGAAAGAAATCACATCAAATATCAACTATAATCAAAATCAATTTAATTTTCTTCGACCTATTTAAATCATGATACTAAATTATGAATTTCATAAAAACCCAAAAACAAATGAGTCTGAAACAATTGTATTTATACATGGTTTATTTGGAAATTTAAGTAATTTGGGAATGCTAGCAAGGGCATTTTTAGAAACACATCATGTTGTTCAAATAGATGTTCGTAATCATGGTAAGTCTGAACATTCAAGTGAAATGAATTATGTCTTAATGGCTCAAGATGTTTTAGAAACATTAGATCATTTAGCCGTTCATAACTTTAATGTTGTAGGGCATTCTATGGGCGGAAAAATTGCCATGAAATTGGCAGATTTTGCAAAAGATCGTCTTCAAAAATTAATTGTGTTAGATATGACACCGTTCGCATATCAAGAAAGTCATCATGATTCTGTTTTTAAAGCTTTAATGGCTGTTGAAAATGCTCATATTTCTTCACGACAAGAAGCTTTAGTTATTATGCGTGAAATTTTATCTGAAGAAATGGTGATTCAATTTTTAATGAAATCTTTTAATAAGGGTAAATTCTTATTTAATGTAAATACATTATATGAGCATTATTCTGAAATTCTTGCATGGGAAAATATCTGCTGTGAAACTTCAGCTCTGTTTATTCGTGGTGGTGCATCACCTTATCTGAAAAAAGACATCCATGTTGAAGCTGTTCAGCAACAATTTCCAAATGCTAAAATTGAAACTGTTGACGGCGCAGGGCACTGGCTACACGCTGAAAAAACAGCTGAAGTTTTAGTTTTAATAAAATCATTCTTAAATTAAGAATGATTTTATTTTGCTATATATTTGAAATTACAAGCTTATAAGCTTTAATTAATATTTATGCATAACCCTAACGGTTATAAAAAGTGTAGTTATGGGTTTGTATATTGAGGCAATACTAGGTATTATTGATAATAATTATCATTTGCAATAATACCGTATGCCTAATTCCGTAGAATCTTTGTATAGACACCATCATGACTGGTTACATGGTTGGCTATCTCGTAGATTACAACAAGATGCTTTGGCTGCAGATTTAGCGCATGATACTTTTATCAAAATTATTCAACATTATGATCGTTACAGCTATGATCATCCTCGGGCATTACTCACTACAATTGCTAGAAATTTAGCGAATAAATGGTGGCAACGCAAAAATATAGAACAAGCCTATCAAGAAAGCCTTTCTTTAATGGATGTTGAAAGTCATCCATCTCCAGAACAAGAGTTAATTGTGATTCAAGCATTATTAGAGCTAACGCAGTTGCTCAATAACCTCGATGATAGAACAAAGAATGTTTTTATTTTATGGAAAATTGAGGGGCTAACGTATTCATCTATTGCTGAAAAACTTGATGTTTCATTAATTACAGTAAAACGAGATATTAAAAAAATATTACTCAATTGTATGCATATTTTTGAAGTCGATTAAGAGTTAAGTTTGGATTGTATTGAATGAACATTAAGGATAAAGATGATTCGATTATTCTCGAACAAGCCTTAGATTGGCTCTT
This sequence comes from Acinetobacter portensis, assembly GCF_010646905.1. Classification (NCBI taxonomy): domain Bacteria; kingdom Pseudomonadati; phylum Pseudomonadota; class Gammaproteobacteria; order Moraxellales; family Moraxellaceae; genus Acinetobacter; species Acinetobacter portensis. Next base: position 2,781,586 of record NZ_JAAARQ010000002.1, on the reverse strand, counting down.
ATTGATGGATGAAAATGGTTTAAGTGAAACGCAAAAAATAGAATTCGAACAATGGAAAAATTTAAGTATTCAACATCAAAAAAATTGGCAAAAAATAGAAAATGTTCAAAATAAATTAAAACAAAATACAGAAAAAATTCCTAAAAGTATTGCAAGAGATCTATTAACTCATCAAAAAATAACTCAAATTTTACCGCTTAATTTAATGCTTATTATGATATGTAGTGTTGTTATAGCATCTATTTACTTTGCTCATGAACAAGCGTGGACATCTGATTATAGTACTACTTATGGCGAGCAAAAAGAGATTTTATTAAATGATGGAACGAAAATTCATTTAAATAGTAAAACAGCTATTGATGTTCAATACGGCGAAAAACAACGGAATATTATTTTAAAATTTGGTGAGATTTATGTGGAAACAGGCAAAGATGAGAAACATCGTCCATTTACTGTTTTGAATAAAGATGGTGCGATGTTAGCGCTTGGAACAGCATTTGATGTACGTCAAGAAAATGAGTTTACAACGCTTTCTGTGACTCAACATAGCGTAGAAGCGACAACACAAAGTACCAATCAAAAAATTAAGTTAGAGACTGGTTATTCCATGGATTTTAATAAAACACAGTTTTACCCAAAACAAAAAATAAATATAGAAAACATGTTGTGGCGTCATAGTTTGATGATGGTTGATCGAATGAATTTAGCCGAATTTAGTAAAGTTATTGAAAAAAATTATGGTCTAAAAGTAGAAGCGGATACGACATTAAGTCATCAAGCAGAACTCAAAATTTCAGGTACATATCCAATGAATGATTTAGAGCGATTAATTACGTTGTTAGAAGATACTTATGGGTTTGAGATTAAGAAAAATATTTTTGGAAATAAGCTTTTGATTAAAAAGACGATTTAACATTCAGGTTAAAATAAACGGAAAATAAATGATACTTTTTTTGTTTTCACGGATTAAGCCTTATAAGAGCAATAGATTTTTATATCAATTCTGCTATTGCGTTAATAACGAATAGGGTTCTAGAAAATGAAACAGTTCTTTGCACGTCCTTTGGCACTTGCAATACATCAGGCAATATTTTTAGGTGTTATAGCAACATCTAGTATTGCCATAACACAAACAGTCAATGCGAAAGAAACACTTACATATAACTATAATATTCCTGCAATGTCCTTAGATCGGGCAATTTCATTGTTTAGTGCACAATCTAGAATTGTATTTGCATTTGATCCTATACAAATTCAACATTTACAGAGCAAAGGCTTAAAAGGAAGTTTTAGTATAGATGCTGGGTTTAAAGCCTTACTTTTTCCGCATGGTTTATATATCCAAAAAACAACTCAAGGTTATGTCATCGCTAAAATAGCTCGCCCGCAAACAGATTTAAGCACAGGAAAAAAGGATATAAGTAACGTTGTATTACCGTCCATTCATACCAAGGCAAATTCTTCGACTCAGTCTGGAACACAAATATCTAGAGCAGAAATAGACCGTTACGGAAATATTTCCGCAGGTGATTTATTTAAAGGTGTTGCAGGTGTTCAAGTTGGGGATAGTCGTAATGGTGGTGGTGTAGATATTAATATTCGTGGTATTCAGGGACAAAGTCGAATTGCTGTGACGGTCGATGGATCTCAACAAGCCTTAGATACCTATAGAGGATATGGAGGAACGCAACAACGAAGCTATTTTGATCCAGATTTAATCAGCCAAGTTGATATTACCAAAGGTCCAAGTGGTGCTGCATCTCCTACAGGTGGTATTGGTGGAACAGTTGCAATGTCTACCTTAAAGGCAAAAGATATCTTATTAGCAGATCAAAAGTCTGGTGTTCGTATTACAGGAGAATTTTTAGATAATAGTGTCAATCCTGCATATAAAAATACAAACAAAGCAGATGGTGTTGAACTTACGGAAATACCGCATAGTGGACGAGGTAATTTTTTAAATAATAGTGCCAAAGCAGGTACAGCGGCATTTGCATGGACAAGCGATACACTCGATATTGTTGCGGCATATGCCAAACGTAAACAAGGTAACTATTTTACAGGTAAACATGGGCTTGAACGTTACCGTATTTTTGATGGAAGCTCTGAACAAAATTCAACTGCACAATCATATGCTGCTGGAGAAGAAGTTTTAAATACTTCGGCTGAAACTGAATCTTGGCTTTTAAAAGGTACATTAAGACCTAAAGAAGGACATGAACTAGAGTTAAGCTACCGACGTTTTGATGGAAAATATGGTGAAATTATGCCATCTGATATTTTCCGTAATGGTACAGCAGGTATTTATCAGTATCCATTAGGTGAAATTAAAATGGATACGCTTAGTGCACGCTATGTTTTAGAGCCAGAAAATAACGATCTTATTCATCTAAAAGCAAATGCATGGTGGAATCAAACCAAAAGCGATCAATTAAACGGCTCATTCTTTTCTCCAAGTTCTCAGGAATATATGAGTGATCGTTCATGGGTGCGAATGGACAATGAAAGAATAGGAGGAGATATTTCTAACCGTTTTGATTTTCCATCTAAATTGGGTTTATTTAGCTTGAGTGTTGGCAGCTCATTCCAACATGAAAATATAAGCCCACAAAAGAATGTGCTGATTTCAGAGTCAGATATCCAAATGAATAAAGTGATGCGAGATGGATCTCGAACAGCATTTAACATGAATGCTCAACTCAATTATAGCCCTGTAGATAAACTGAATATTTGGGCAGGTACAAAATTTTCGAAATTTAGCTCACAAGATAAAAATAAAGAATACAAAGCCATTCGTAAAAATATGAAAGCAAAGCAAGTGAGAGCTTATAAAAAAGAAGGTGAGTGGGGCGATTCTATGTATTGGTTCCCAGATGAAAATGGAAACTATACCGATGCAACAGATCCACGTTTAAATAATGCTATTGTTTTTAGTAATACAAATAATCCGTATGATGGCACACCATATAATGAATATGGCGCTGTTGGTTCTGTTGTATATGATGAGCAAACGACAAATATGGTCGTTGGTTTTAGTCATAAAGAAGCGCTGTCATCTAAAGATCATGGCTTTGCACCTGCGTTTGGTATTAATTATGAAATCTTGCCTCAAACCAATCTTTATGCAAGCTATACTGAAGGTCTGCGTATGCCTTCACTTTTTGAAACGACCTTTGGTACGCAACAAGTTTCACCTATTATTGGACTAAAACCAGAACGTTCACGGGTATGGGAAATTGGTGCAAATACAAGTATTGATAATGTCATTACACAAGATGATTCTGCATCTTTTAAAATTGCATATTTTGATACGAAAATTAAAAACTATATTACGCGTTATTATGACTCACAAACATTTGGTGCAATGTATATGACCAATGCAGACAGTTATTCAGCCAATGGGCTTGAGTTTCAGTCTAGCTACAATAGCAATCGATTCTTTACAGACTTATCTGCAACCTATTATTTGAAAACTGAAACCTGTGATGCAAAATTTGCACAACATTTGCGTTTAACCGCATCGGAATATCAAAAAACATATAACACGCCAAATTGCACAGCTGGAAGTTATATGGGTTCTTATACCAACACGCAAAACCCACCAAAATTTTCAGCAAATATCACTTTAGGACAACACTTTTTAGATCAAAAATTAACAGTGGGTGGGCGAGTGAGCTATATGTCTGGGCCTACAGAAGTCATTAATCAACCGTGGCAAACAGGTGCAACAACACCGCAAATTGAATATCAACCTGTAACGCTTTTAGATGCATTTGTTAGTTATAAACTCAACAAAAATATGACTTTAAATACGTCTTTGCAGAACATTACCAACCGCTATTACTTAGATGCTTTAGCGCAAAGCTTTATGCCAAGTCCAGGGCGTACATTTAAAACCGGTTTTACCGTGAAATTTTAAAGATTAGCGTTTTATTGTACGAAAAACAGAAATATACACTTAAAAATTGGATGGATTACAAATGAATAATCAACAAAATACAGCAACAGATTGTTCAATTTCAGCACGATTAAAAGCGGAAACATCGCATGAACATGATCGAATGGAAGTTTTAATGGCTCAAGCAAAAGTCTTTGATAGTAGAGAAAATTATATAAAATTCACCTTATCACAGTACTATTTCCAAAAAGATATTGAACATCTATATACATATCCTGAAGTTTCAAAGCTTATTCCTGACTTAGAAATTCGTGGCCGTTCTGAAGCTGCACTAAAAGATTTAAAGGATTTAGATGCGATTCCAAAAGGTAAAAGTGATTTAACTTCCATAAAATCAGTAGATTATTTACAGGCATTGGGTTGGATCTATGTTTCTGAAGGTTCTACATTGGGTGCTGCATTTTTGTTCAAGGAGGCACAAAGTAAACTAGGTTTATCTGAAACATTCGGTGCTAGTAATTTAGCTGCATATCCTGAAGGTCGTATGCGTGTATGGAAAAGATTTAAACAAGCATTAGATCAGGCAGATTTTACTCAAGATCAGCAGAATAAAATTGTTGATGGAGCATTACAAGGATTTGCACATTTTGGTCGTGCATTAGAAAACATTCAGCAACTTAGATAGAGCGATACAAGTTATAAGAAACTAAAGAATATTTCATTCGAAGTGTTCTTTAGTTTTTTCATTCTAAATAGGTTGTATTGGTTTGAAAATAAAACAACAACTTATGCGAACTGTGAGCACGGACATCTTATTTGCTTTAAACAGATATATTTGTGCAAGCAACAGAAAATAATGAACAATCGATAGTATTCAGTATGTAGAATTCTAAGGTTGATTTTGTTATTCACCAATTAAAATGTCTATGCGATAAACCATTTAAAATGTCCTGTTTTTAACCACAAGAGTCAAGCACAGGATTTAACTTTCTTTGTTCAATAATGGCTTTCTGAGCTTTACGACTCGGCATACTTTTCTTGGATCTAGAGCGTTTGTTTTGCTTATCCAGTTCTTCATGCTGTTGCTGAATATGGGCTAGAACTGAACCTAATCTTTTATTCTCCACCACTTCATTTTGTTGTAATCCAAGCAGTTTATTGAAGATGCTGTAGTTAAGCTTTCTTCCCTTATGCATCATGGCCACAGTCCCATCTGGGTATTCCAAGAATGCAATGTGCTGTCCTATGAGCGTTTGATTTAATTCTGTCGGCTCAAGTAGGTAAATACATTTGTCATAGCTAATCGTTAGGCTCTTCGTCACTTTACGTGGTTCTTGCCAGGTAAAAATATCATCTAGTTCAAGATTAGATTCCGTTAAGGGCCGATGTAAATTCTTCGGATTTCTCGCACACTTGGCAAACTTCTGATTGAACTGCTCAATAAAGCAGGGCAGCCATGTATTGGCTTCTGCAATGCTATTGATACCTTCAAGGCGCATCTCTTTAATCAGACGATCCTGAAGGGTTCTATTGGCGCGTTCTACGCGACCCTTGGCCTGTGGGGAGTTGGCGAAGATAATATCAATATTTAACTCATTCAGAATTCGACCAAACTGAGTCACCTTCGTTTGTTGTGTACTACTTTGATTCACCCTAAATACTGAATGTTTGTCGCTATAAAAGGCCAAAGGCTTGCCGTATTGTTCAATATAGGCTCGGGTTGAAAGCATATAGTCAAAGGTCGTTTCAGCCTGACAGAAGCGCAGATGTAACAGCTTGCCCGTCGCATCATCGATATAAACCAGCAAGCAGCATTTAGCAGCCCGACCTTCAAACCAGTCATGATATGAGCCATCAATTTGAATCAACTCACCGAGACAATCACGGTTATAGCGCGGTTGATATGGACGTTTCAGGCGTTTGGAGCGTGGAATCCATAGCTCATTAGCCGTCATCCAACGCCGAATCGTTTCTACTGGGATAGTCAGGTTAAACATACTGCTGAGCTTCTCATGCGCTAAGGTAGGACCAAAGCCCAGCAGATGTTCAGAAATAATGGAAAGACATTTTGATTTGACCAATTCATCATGGCGATGATGACCAGCTTGACCACGACTAGCATGGGCCATAGCTGAAACACCATCTTGATTGAGCTTCTGCAATAGTCGGGTAATTTGACGAGTTGATAGGTTCAGAATTTCAGCAGCACGGACTTGGGTAATACGATGATCTCGAACGTCTTGCAGGACTGCAAGACGTTGAATTTCTTTATTAGACATAGTGATTAGCATCTATATTTATATCCAGTCCATGATGATAAAAACCATCATAAACCAGACATTTTTATTGGTGAGAATATAGACACTTTAAATGGGTTTTAACAGATTTTGTTATTCCAAAGTAGAAATGTCCTACCTAATAACCAAATAGAAATGTCCTATAAGGACATTTCTAAGTCAAGCGCAGGATTTATATTTCGTTGTTGAATTACTGTTTTCTGTGCACGTCTGCTTGGCATTTTTTGAGAGCGATTACGTTTGTTTTGTTGTTCTAATTCCTCATGCTGTTGTTGAATATGCGCTAAGACAGACCCTAAACGCTTGTTCTCAACTACTTCTCGCTGATTCAGCTGACTTAATTTATCAAAGATGCTGTAATTGATCTTTCTTGCTTGATACTCAATGCCAACCGTACCATCTGGATATTCTAAGAACTCAATATATTTACCCATCAAAGTATGGTTTTGTTCAATATTTTCTAAAATATAAATGCACTTATCGTAGGTAATGGTGAGGCTTTTACTGACTTTACGTGGTTCCCGCCAAGTAAAAATACTATCTAATTCCTGAGGGGTTTCAGTGCTGCAGCGATGTAGGTCTTTGGGATTCGATGCCACTTTGGCAAACTTACGATTAAATTGCTCAATAAAGCAGGGCAACCAGGCGTTCGCCTCTGCAATGCTATTGATACCTTCTAGGCGCATCTCTTTAATCAGACGATCCTGAAGGGTTCTATTGGCGCGTTCTACACGACCCTTGGCCTGTGGGGAGTTGGCAAAGATAATATCAATATTCAATCTACTCAGCACACGTCCAAACTGCGTTATTTTAGTTTCTTGTTTACTGCTCTGATTCACTCTAAATACTGAATGTTTATCACTATAAAAAGCCAAAGGCTTGCCATGTTGTTCGATATAGCAGCGTGTCGAAAGCATATAATCAAAGGTTGATTCTGTTTCACAGAAACGTAAGTGCTGTAATTTACTGGTCGCATCATCAATATAAACCAGTAAACAGCATTTAGCGGCTCTTCCTTCAAACCAGTCATGATATGAGCCATCGATTTGAATGAGTTCACCCAAGCAATCACGGTTATAGCGGGGTTGATATGGGCGTTTCATGCGTTTGGAGCGTGGAATCCATAAGCCAGCTGCAATCATCCAGCAACGTAGCGTTTCCACTGAAATATCCAACCCATGTACAGTGCTAAGCTTTTCATGTGCTAGGGTCGGCCCGAAACCATAGAGTTGTTCTGCAATGATAGTCAGGCAGTGTAATCTTAGTTCTTCTGATCGCTTAGAATTACTCGATTGACCACGACCGGCATGAGCCAATGCTGCGGGACCGTGAGCTTTATAGGCTTGAATTAAGCGCCGGATCTGGCGTTCTGAGAGTTGTAAAAGCTCTGAAGCTTTAGATTGCGTTATGCGTCGATCACAGACTTCTTGTAAGACTGACAATCGTTTAAGTTCTTTATCCGACATAGACACCAACATATTAAATCGTCCGCTAAGAAAATCTCTAGTTGAGTATTCTAAAAGCGGACATTTCTACTTTGGAGAAACCGGACATTTCTATTTGGGACTTACAGATTTATTTCGTATAATGTATATTATGTTAAATAAAATATACTGGAAAATAGCTTCATATACCTACTGCTCGTCACGCGACAGATAAGTTGTCATTTGCGACAGATGTTATGTCATTCAAATGTATATTACACGTAACATACATAAATTTATTGGTCTGACTCTTAGACTCAACTTTTCTCCTATATTCCATAACGTCTCACCTAAGAAGGCTCCTAGCAATTCTTTTAGCTCTAATAAAATACTACTTGGCTACTGTTTTATTAAAAAAACTCCTGAATATTTCATATTTATAGGACTTACGCATTGACGGATTCAAAAAAGTATTAAAATACTTTATAAAGTATCTGTGATCAGACGAATTAAAAATGCTTCTACAGCAACTTGTACTCTACCCATTTATATGGGCTTTCTCATGACAGAACCGAACTCTATTAGCTGCACACAACTTGCCGAGACTTATAATATCTCGCATGATAGTGTAAATCGCTTTCTAGAGCGTGAAGACTACACACCTCACGACCTATATCAGGAAGCAATTCAACATATTGATAATAATAAACTTATAGTCAGTATTGATGATACTGTTTTAGATAAACCGTATAGTCAGCATATGGACTTAGTTAGCTATTTTTGGTCAGGCAAACACCACCGTTCCGTCAAGGGTATTAATCTCATTACCTTGTATGCGACAGATCAAAATGGTCAAAATATTCCAATTAATTTCCGAATTTATGACAAATCTGAAAGTAAAACCAAGAATGATTACTTTATGGATATGTTAAGTGAAGTACTCAGTTGGGGTGCAAAGATTCAATTTATTACAGGTGATAGTTGGTATTCATCGACTGGAAATCTAAAAACCATAAGAAAATATGGTATTCGATTTATGTTTGGTATCGACTGTAACCGTAAGGTTTCCCCAGAAAAAGGACAATGGTTTCAACTGCGCTTATTGCCAGATTTCCATCAGGGTCAAGTGGTCTGGCTCAAAGATTTTGGCTTTGTACAATTATTTAAGACTCAGTTAAAAGAACAGCAGAGGTTTTATATTGTGCATCAAGATGAAGATGATTTATTGTCCTTTGAAGGTTTTCATGAATTACATTCAAGTCATTGGAAAATAGAGCAATATCACCGGGTGATTAAACAGGTTTGTCATATTGAAAAGTTTCAAGTAAGACGATCTAAACTGATTTTGAATCATATTTTTTCAGCCTTGATGGCCTACGTTGAGATACAAAAGAACCAGTTTGAGCGGATCTTTGAAAATATATATCGTTGGCAGAAGAAATTATTTAGACCAATTATCAAAAACTTCATTGATGACTTTATTCTCGATAAAAATCATCTGCTACCACAGAGAATCTATAAATGATAGTGCGTAAGTCCTAATTTATAAAAAATATTTTAGGAAAATGTAATAAAATATTTCAATGTCTTAAAATACTTTTGTCCCTTTTCCTAGGCTTTTTAAAATATATTCATGAAGCGTTAAAAGTATCGTTGGGGTTTAATAAAAATATATTTAAATCCCTCTATCTTTATTAAGTATATAAAAATATTAGAAAATTAATTCTGCTTAAAACCTTAGTTATAAGTTAATAATAACTATTTAAAAAAAATTAAACTTAGCTCTTAAACTCTTAAGATATTTTAGACAAGATATTAAAGGCCTTTGACTTTTAATAATTCATATTTAGTTAATAAAAACAAAATCTTATGTGTAATTATTACTCTATTTTTTGATTTTTATGGAAAATTTTGGTCTTAAACAAGAAATATAGAAAATTGTAGTTTTTATAAAATTACTATATTTTTATAAAAAATTTAGGAGCTTTCGAGATGATAAAAAGTATCCAGCAAGTAAAAGAAGAATTTAATAGTTCTGGTATATCAATTGCGGAATGGTCAAGGGAAAATAATTTTCCTGCTCCATTGGTCTACCAAATATTAAATCACACACGCATTCCGCAAAGAGGAAAAAGCCATCTGATCGCTGTGAAGTTAGGTATAAAGCAATAGAAATTTATTCTTATAGGTTTCTATAAAAGAAAACGACTTATGTCGGCAAACATAAGTCGTTTGATTCCAATACAGAAGCACTGAAACACAGTAATTTAAGTATCTTCTGTATTGGGTAATTCGTCAAGCCCAACATTTTGTTTTTTACAAAGTGAATAAACAGGCTCGTTTCTGAATAGCAGCCCTGCTGTTTTATTTTTAGCGAGTTTGTTAAGGAAGATACTCAAAATGAAAAAATATAAAGATGATCCAAACTCAAATTTTCATGAGCAGATCGAACTTGCTTTTAAGCGTGGCTCTGATATTGCAGGTGTCTTGCGCGGCATCAGGAAAATTCATCAAGGTAGCGTAGGTAAACGTACATCATTATTTCCTAGTAAGAAAAATGCTGGAATGATACCTGTTGAAAGTAATTTGGAATTAGCATATGCAATTGAATTAGAGAGAGATCTTTCTGTTGTTTCCTATCGGACACAAGCATTAAAAATCCAATTAAGTCAAAGTGAATCAAATTATCCTGACTTTTTAGTTAAATACTCTGATGGCCGTGTTGAAGTCCATGAAGTAAAACCAGATAAACATAATTTGACAGAAAAAAAAGCTAAGAAACACCATCGAATTAAAAAAATAATAAATTACCATAACATACAATATAAGGTAGTCGATAAAAATGATGTTGTGTTGGGATTTAACCAAACTGCATTATTATATTTTTATCAACGCTTAGGAATACAATCGTGGACAGATCAGCTGATAGATAAAGCAATAAAAGTCATTCCTACTCATGGTCAATTACTATTCACAGAAATACAAAAAATACTTGAAAACAATAGTTTGCCTGTTGATATAGCATATTACTTAATATTTTATAAATATATTCCTATGCCAGTTTACATCCCAGCTCTAGTAGAAGCAGTTAGATCTCGGGGGCTACTATGAACTCACATTTGTTAATTCCAAAGATAGGGTTAAGATTTTTACTAACTGGAACCTCCTTTGAAGTTAGTTGGACAAGTCAAGGGATGGTACGTTACTCAGCAATCACTGGGGGAAAAATCTACTCAATTAGTATCGAAAAATTTACTGAAAAATATCATTCAGGTGAGATCAAATTAAATGGAGATTTATCTGACTCAGTATTAAGTAAGGAAAAAACTAGAGATCTATTGAGAAAACAAGAATACATTAAAACCGTGTTAAATTCAGTTAGTCATCCCTATTCACATTCTAATGTTTATAAGACAATTATCGATGTTTCAAGACGAATAAAGGACCATTCTCCTCCCTCACCCCGTTCAGTCATGAGGTGGATAAAACTGTATTTAGATAATGACAAGGATCTCTATGTTTTAAATAAAATCAAGCCGGGAAATAAATTCCTTCGCTTCAATATTGAAATTGAACAAATTATAACTCTTGCAATTAAAGAGTGCTATTTAGAACCGAAAGAACGTCGAAGTAGCATTGATGTTGTTTCATTTATCAAAGCAAAAATGCTTGAGCAAGATATAAATGTTAATCAATGTCCATCATTACGTACTATCCAACGAAGAATTAAGCAGTTGGATCCTTACCTCGTACTACGAGCAAAAAAAGGTACAAGAATTGCAAATACAACATTTAAAGCTGCTGGAATAAAAAAAGAAAGCCAATTTGTAATGGCAATAGTCGAAATTGACACTCATTATTTAGACATATTTATTATCGATGAAGAGTCAAAAGAAGTTATGGGGCGTCCTTTTCTAACGTGCGCTATTGATATCTTTACTCGTTGTATTGTTGGATGGTATCTAAGTATGTTACCAGTTAATGCTTCAAGTACTCTTGCAACCATTAAAGATATGTTAGACAGACCACATCAGGGTCTTCCTGGTGGTATTCCCAGTTTGATTATCCCTGATAATGGTGTGGAATTTAAAAACAATACAATGAGCAAAATATGCTGTGAATTAGGTATTACGATTCAGCCAGCTCAAAATAGAACCCCAGATGATAAAGCTAAAATTGAACGTTTTTTTGGGACAATAACTCATAATCTGATTCAGAAAATAAAGGGTACTACATTCTCAAATCCTCGAGAAAAAGCTGATTATGATCCAAAAAAAAATGCTAGCATTACTTTAGCCAATTTAAGATCCTATCTAACCGAATGGATCGACGAAATTTATCATAAAAGTATACATTCAAGTATAAGTCGAGCACCCATACTTGCATGGAAAGATGCGGTTAAAATAAGCCCTCCTATTTTGCTCTCAAAATATCAGATTGATGTCCTTACACGGAAAACTTTTAAAAGAAATATAAATCATGGTCAGGTTAAATTTCTGTATTTAACTTATAAATCTCATGTACTCGCAACATTGTCAGCTCAGGGGATACTTGAAGTTTTCCTTATGGTAGATGAATCAAATCTAGAATATATTTATTTTCAAGATCCATTAGATAGTAGTAATTATATTCGAGCTGATTCAACTGATCCAACCTATACAAGAGGATTGACATTGTATGAACATGAATTAGTTCTCGAAGAAAAAAAGAAAATATCAAAAGCAGATAAAGAAAAATTAGGTGAACATATAACAGATTTTGCACGATGGGCTTTACATCAGCGTATTCAATCAGATGTTAAGCTAAATAAAAAAGCGAAACAACTTAAGATTGAGCTGCCAAATCATTTAAAAGTTCTTTTGGAGGATCCAATAGAATTTAATCTAGATGAACAAAAAAAAGATTGTTTCAGTACTTTACCGCTGATGTCATCACAAGCCAAAGACTTAGTTTTAGATAGTTTATCTGATAAAAAAGATAACTATTCAGATTTTTTGACTTGGGAGTTTGATAATGAATAGTGATCAAATTATTTTAGATAAAATTAATAAAATCATGCAACTAGTTGTAGTTTCATCTGAATTTAATACAGCTTATAAAGGGATTTTACTTTGTGCAGAAAAAAATAAAACATACGCGCAGCCATTTGGTTGTTTGCTATTAGCAAAAGGTGGCTTAGGAAAAACAACTCTCTGCCAAACTATTGTGAAAAAGCATCCCCCTACTTATCGGACTGAGGAGGGATTTAAGAAGTCCATAGTCCCTGTGTTTTATATAGAAGTACCCTCACCAGCTACTGTAAAATCTGTTGCAAGTTGTATGTTAAATGCTTTGCATGATCCTGCTCCTTTTTCAGGAAGCACAGCGCAGATGAATCACAAACTTGTAGCACTGTTAAAAGTATGTGAAACAAGGCTGATATTTATTGATGAATTTCATCATTTGTTTGATCTTCAAACTTCGACTAAACGAATGAATACAGTGGTATGCAACTGGATAAAAACCTTGGTAAATGAAACTGGTATTTGCTTTTGCCTAGTAGGTCTACCTGAGTTTGAGTCGTTATTGAAGATTGACAGTCAGCTTGCACGAAGATTCTCACAAACCTTTAAGCTGAATCAGCTTAGAGTTACAAAAATAGATGAACCAGGGACATTACATGCTTTCCTTCATCAGATTTCATTAAATATAGAAAAATATTTACATATTAAATTTGAACCTTCTTTAACAAGTCAACTATTAGCTTTACAGATTTATATAGCTACAAATGGTCACCATGCCTACCTAATGCTTCTTTTAGAAAATTGTCTTTTCCAAGTCATGAAAAAAGATAAATATATAATAACGATTGAAGAGTTTATTAAAGCATGGGATGACGGTATTACTTCCTATGTAAGTAAAACTAAATCAAATCCATTTCGTCTAGATATGACTAGTATTTCTTCGAAAATAAGAAACTCTTAGCTCTGATTATATGTGTAATCATACTTTCATTAAGTAGAGTAAAAGCAATGGATAAGCCAAATTTTAATAGAAAATTTCTTGTCATCCCTATACCAGAAGAAGATGAATTTATTCTGAGTTTTTTAAACCGTATAAAAATAGCTAATGCTTACCCTTCACTAAATTCTGTTATAAAAACAATTTTTGATAAGAAGATAAATATTATTAATATAGTTAAAGGAAATTTTGACAAGTCGGTTTTTTACAAATTTACAGACTTAGCAGAAGATGATATAAATAAATTGTGTATAACTAATAAAAACAATTTTTATATAGTTAGTTGTCTATTAATTTGTCCATATTGTATTAAGCAGAACTGTTATGTCTCTCTTACTGGATATAAAAGAAATGCGATATGCCCCACCCACTCGATTCCATATATAAGTAGGTGTCCCCACTGTAATAAGTTGTTAGATTGGAATGCTGAAAAAATTGAAATCTGTAAATTCTGCAAGATTTCTGTTTATTCAAATATTAGTGATTATATCGTTGAATATGATGAAAAAATAAGCCAAAATGATATTTTTATAATTTATAATGATTTTTTAGATTTGAAAGGTATATCGCCTAGCAGGAGTGAGCAGTATAGTTTAAATAATTTATATAAAGGATTGAGAAAGTCTATTGATTTTTTAATGCAACCCGATCTGTTTATTATCAAAGAGTTTAGAGAGTTATTCATAAGAACTGATATTCGATTTCCTAATTGTAAAGCAGTTAGATATGAATTTTTCTTATTAGTGCTTAGAATAATTAGATTGATAAATAGCATTTCTTTAATTGGTTTGAAAATTAGAGAGAGTCTTTCGAATATTGTGGGATTTGAGTTGGTTGAAAATATTTCTAATAATTACGACAAAGAGTTATATAACTTTTTGAATTATTACAATATAAGTTTTGGTCAAAGGGAAGTTGATTTAAATATTAAAAAAATATTGAACACAACTGATGATGTTTCAGATTTGGTAATTAATAAGTATTTTGAAAAATATAATAAAGATAATAAGATTAAATTAGAAGATTTTATTCACTTTTGTAAAAGTTTATCTAAAAATTTAAGCTTTGAATATATTAAGGGTGAATATATTTTTCTTCATAATTTTCCACCAAGCAAACAATTAGAATTGCTTGATAAAATATTTTACAGTCCTATTTTTTTGTATAATTTTAATTATAACGAAGTTTTGATGGGAGTTAAAATTAAAAAAGTAGATTTAAACTTAGTTGAAAAAAACTTTTAGATTCATGATTATACACTACCCAAAACATACCTATATGACTGATTTTACATATTTTTAATTTAAGGTTGTAGTCGGCTTTGTTGCACAAACTTATTCATAGTGGCTTATAACACAAAGCAATGCCGTCATCTCATTGCAGATCGACAAGCAAATGCGGTGATTCCGCCAAGAAAAAATGCAAAGCCTTGGAAAGCTATAAAAGTTCATTCGCTAGAGCGAAATGAACTACTTCAAACAGTTAAACGTTTCGGCAGGATGCGATGGAAAAAATGGTCAGACTATCATCGGTGTAGTTTGGTTTAAACTAAGATGCACTGATCAAAACTAATTTTTGGCAATCAATCAACATAGCGCTGCAAGAGCACCTAACTTCTTGAAAAACAAGTGTTTATAAAAAATAGTATCAACATGATGATATAAAATACTCAAATATCCAAAAATTGGTCGTACAATTGATAAGCTGGTTGAGGGTAATGGTGTCTTCTACAAAAAAATTGATTTTGCGATGAAAATTTAAGACAAAGATGGATGATTTGGAAAATCACTTTTAATCTCTAGCATTAAACTATCAATACTAATATTTTCTCCACCACCGCCTTGTTTTAAGATTCGAAGCGCTGAAAACCATTGTGCACGCCCTGTACCATTTAATCTAAGCCGAGAAATATCCCCTCCGGCTCTTTGCCATATATCTTGGTCAATCGGTCCCGCTGGATACAGTTCAGCAATTATATCTTCTAATTTTTTATCTCTAATCAGACTAATTGATGTTTCGTTAGTTGATACTTGCTTTATGACACCTCCACACCGTAAAGCTACTGGGAAATTATTTTCCAAATTACTTTTAAATACTGGATGTTGTGGATGGTTTCTAGTTGCTGCTTCTACAGATACTGTTTTTTCCAAATAAGAAAAAATATCAAATACACGAACGACATCCTCATTAGAAGGCCCAGCTTCTCCTTTTAGAGCAGATAAAAAATGTTTCGTAAACAAACTATTCTTATCGCCAGGTAAAATTATGGATGTTTCTGAATCTCTTGATGAAGCTATTAACACTTTACCGCGTCCTTGTGATAACTTTTCTAAAGATTTATCTGAAAATCCTAAAGTTACATTAGGTGTAAAATTTTTAATAGTAGCCACACCAGCAGAATGACAGGCATCAATAATAAATAATAATCTTTCGGAGTTAATATTTGACAATAAGCTAGATAATTCGGTTGCGGATAGCATTCCTCCGTCAGGTTGATTAAAGTCTACAGGAACTAACGAACAATCTGGATTAGCTGCATCACTTTTATTGTAGCCATGACCAGAAAAATAGATAAAAACAGAATCATCTGAAGTAGCTTTTTGAGCTATTTTAATAATTTCATTTTTTATATTTTCTAGAGTAGCTTCAGAATTAAGAAGCATTTTAACTTTTGACGCTTCATAGCCACAGTAGTTTTCAGCCGTAAGTATACTCGCTACATCACAAGCATCTTTTGTTACTATTGAAGGTAATGCATTGACACCTTCATATTCAGCGATCGCAATGATAAGTGCATATGCTTGAGGAAATGTTTTGTATTGATTCATTTTTAACTCTTAGAATAAGTTGCCTAAAATAGAAACTTTTTCATTATTAGGAAAGTCGGACTTCATTTCACGGATTAAATTTGAAGGATGTGGCTTACTTCCGTTTCGAATTTTCCTTATAGCATCCCTCCAATTTTCACGACCAGATCCCAATACTCGAAGAAAAGAGGTTTTTCCTCCAGCTCTAGCCCATATATCTTGATCATCTGGACCTTTAGGATAAAGTGACTCTAGTAACACCCAAAAAGCCTCCCAGCGATCATTATCACTTACGTTGCCGAGTGTTAAACGATTCCAAATTGATAACAATCCTTTGCACGAGTTCAATATAGGATTCAAATTTAGAGTTAATAGTTTTGATTCGTTAAAAACCACAGTAGCGGCCTTATCCCATCTGTTTTGATTAATAATCTGACCAATCATCTTCATATCAGCTTCTATTTTTTGCGAAGATGAATTAAGCCAGAAAATTAACCAATCTATAAACTCAGATTCGGAGAAAAGATTGATAGAAGAAAAAATTGTAAGTACACCTTTAACATTATACAAGGAATCCTGTTTTAATCTCTCGTTTAAGCCAGGTATCTCACAAACTGATTTCTCCAATATACTATCTAAATCAATATGATTAGACTCTAATGCTCGACTATACCAACCAAGAGCCGTCTGTTTCAGAAAGTTATCACAAAGAGTCTTATCTTCTAGATTCCATATATGAATACGATTCAAAAAATCGCATAGATCTGCTACAGGGCTATTGGAAAGCAACCGTATTAGTTCAACATGATTTGACCCTCTTGAAGTCAAATATTCATTCAGCAATGAAAATAGAATCTCCTGAGAATTTTTTGGTGCATTCCAAACCTCTGGATTATTAATTAAAACCTTAGTCCAAATAAAAAGAGAGTTAGGTGATGAGAAATTAACATCCTTAAGTATATGTGGATTTTTAGCCGCTTGTCTTACCACAATATCATTGATACGTTCATCATTCATATCTAGGCAAGCTTGTAATAATTCTGATGCCTTTGCTCTGCTCGTAAGAGCCTCCAATCCAGTTGTAAATGATATATCTCTATCAATTAATAACTGCTGTCTAAAAGCCTCAAGAGTAGAATACTGAGTACCCACAATTAAGCCATGTAAGTGAAGCAAGTTACGATCACGCAAAAATGGAATTAAAAACTCTTCAATTTCCTTAGAAATATTCCTTGGAGCATGGACTACTAACTGATCTTCAATAACTGGCGATATAGTGATTGTATCTAACAATTGCAATATCAATTGAGGGTTGAGATTTAACCACCTCCAGGTGGACAAAAAAATTGATGTGTTTAGATTATTAAAGGCCAAGCTAAATCCCAATTGGACAGAATCTTTCCAATTATTTGAGGACCCATTTTCAGCATCTAAAGCATCCCCTAACACCTCAATGATAAAATGATCATCATCTGTTATGAATTGATCGTTCTCTATCTTAGATACTATTGCTTGCCAAACAACTTGAAAATTACTGAAACCATGACCTTTTAAATTTCTTAGTTTTAAGATATCTTCGATTTTAGATCCTTTTATTAAATTCTCAAATTGTCTTATGAGAAGTTGCTTACCAGCATATCCTGCTGTACTGCTTGGTGAAAGTACTTCAATAAATCGTACTAGATTTAAGAATTCAGAAAATTTATTAAAATTAGTTGTGTATTTCTCTTTAGCCTGCACTAATAAATTTAAGGATTGTGGGTTTTTTATTTGAATTCCGAATTTTTCAATAAAATCTTTATATTCATTGTACCCAGAGCACAAAGCCTGAGCTGCTGATGATGTCGACTCAATTTTGAAAGCCTGATTAATTCTTTTATAATCTTGATTCCAACGAGCAACTAAGGCTTCTGGTATACAAACTAAGTTTGGTAATGCTGGTTCAATACAGTCTCCAGGTCTCAAACTTAATCTGAAAATAAAGTTTTTACGCATACTTGGCCACAGTATTGCCCAAATTGAAATAACTGATTTATCAAAATCTAAGTGGCCAACATGAATAAAAGGTTCTTTCTTTCTACCAACTAATAGCTCTGCAAGCTGAATATTTGAATATCCATTAATTACATTGATATTTCGGGAGATATTAAAAACAAGAGCTTGATTTAGAAAATCATTTTCGTTAATAGGTTCATTAGGAAGTAAATCAATTAAATGATTAATTTCATTTAGATATACTATTTCTTCTAAAGGTATGGCTAATGTATAAACAATCACCATCCCAGCTCTCGACGCATTGACATCTAAAAATGTTTTTGCGATTACATAATAATTTTCTAAAGGAAACCCTGAAATATAGGGGAATGGGTTTACTCCAGAAGGAATAACATCTGGAAGATCAAGCAAAGGGCTAGCCTTGTTAAAAAAATCTTTATTTGAACTAAAACATCGCAAACCATGTCCTTGATTTACCTGACCAAAAATTGCTTTTTCTATTTTTATTGTATCCATTGTTCTACCTTTTAATTCATTCAATTAAGTAGTTAATAGGTAAGGTAAGATCAGAATTATGGACACCATCAATCTCTACAACATAACCGAATTTTTCAGGACCAGAAGTTTGGTAGTCACTGTCATTTATTTTTTTATCTAATGCTTTCCCTAGAGCAGATAACCCCATAATTAAAGGTTTTTCCCATTTAGAATGAATAAACTCTGATAGCATTGGTAAATGTTTTTGTAAAAACTCAAATGGTTTTTCTTTCACATTTAATTCATCCCAGCAACTTATCAAAAAACATACTTTAGGAGTTTTCGAGTTAGGATTAGATTTACTATATAGATATAAAAATATTTGTAGTAACTCTATGAAACGAGATTGATCAGAAAGCTCTCCTGTTTCAGTAGGAGAATTCAGTTCAGAATTATTTTCAGATGATTTGGAAAGCATATCCGCAGATATACGATACAAATGTGGTCGAATGATAATTATCCAGGATGAACTTTCTACAATGCGTTGATGCCATTCATTTGAAATATTATGTGATATAACAATATTAGATACATGTTCTCCAGCATAATCAGGCCAAATCAACTGACCTGTATAGCCATTCTTACTTTTTACAGGCCATACACTTTCAACATAGGTTTTCAATGGTGTATGCTCTGCTGTAACGCCTTCATTCAGGCGATCCATCGCCTCTATAAACGGTTCAAGATTGGTCGCTGCTCCATCCATACTTAATTGACCTAGATTTTGTTGTAACCGCATGAGTAACTGTGCACCAAAATGAGTTTTTCCTACTCCAGATTCACCAATAATTAGTATTGAGTTTTTCATATTAAAACCCTCGACCAAACATAAACAAAGGATCATTTCCTTCATATTCAAATGCTGGTAATTTACCTTTCTGCTTTTTTTGGACTAAGACCCAGTCTAGAAGATTTAGAATATTATTCTCAGGAGAAGAGCTTGGATTCTCATTCGCAAGTATCTGTGTTTCAAATTCAGTCGTTTGGGGCATTACAGAAAAAGTGCTTGTTCTAATACTATTTTCAATAATCTCGTCCTTAGGCATATCACTTTTAGACCATACTAATGCAATAGGACGATTTTGAAGTATCCCTCCTACTCTTTGAATTAAACGATTAAGTTCTGATCTAGCACGACCTTTCGCATCTCCTGATAGAGCTTGCCTATCAACTACAAGCAGAAACATATCAGCATTAGTTGATAGCCAACGGGCACCCTCCGCGTCTGGTGCTTCTGAATTTGCAGCCCATTTACTGAACCATTCTCCAGGCGCATCAGCAAATAAATAATCTTCAACTGTACCATCACTTTTGTTTTTAAAAGCCATATGCAATAAACCTGGTGCTCTTTTAATGCCGCTGGGTGTATGGGCAGGAAAGCAAGGGATATGTCCTGGTTCCCACCTTAAGTTAGCAGAGACAGCCTCCCAACCTGCTAAAGAGTAAGATCCTGCAAATTGACTTTGAATATTTAATGAAAGGCCTCTTGAAATCATCAAATACCAAGCAGCTAATAACGAAGTTTTACCAGCATTTTCGGCACCTAAAATACCAACAATCTTAGGTTTAGAGCATCCACTTAAGAATCCAACATCAGTTAATCCAAAAGCTGCTCCAGTCCAAGGTAGAAGTATATCTGTGGCTAGAACAAAATTTGACGCTTTATCTTCATTGATTTCACAATTCCAATGCTCACATTTGGATAAATCTGGCGTACCTAAGGAGCAACCAACATCTGGTGCATAACAATCAGGATTTGAGCATTTACTCATCCTCATCTTCTCCTGAGATTACTGCTCTTATAGCCTGTAATTCATTAAATACCCAACTAGCCCATTCTGCGTTAGAAAGTTGTATATCTGGTGTTAAACCCGTTAGTCCCCTAAATTGCTGATCATCTGGGTTTATGTTGGATCCAAGTAACTTTAATAATGGTCCACGCCCCTCAAGATCTTTATATTTCTGATTGATATATTTACGAAGAGGTTCGACATATTCCGATTGCTTTACATCTTTAATCCTCTGCCCTAATCCCATACTTTTTTCTTTTTGAGAATTTGTAATTAATGATATTGATTCAAATAAGAATGCTGAAACACTGGCTGGTGAGTGAAGTGGAATCATCTTGAAAAGATCGAAAGCCATTACTGTCGAGGCCACTGTAACTGGCATTTTTCTATAACTACAAAAAGTACTTTGAGAATAAAGAGATTCTTTCCACCAAATTAAGTTACTACGACGCTGTAAGCCAGCTGTTGCTCTACTTACTGCTTCTAAAGCAATGTCAAGATGAGTACCCACAGCAATAGATAGGTCTTTTAATGGTTTTGAAAGATCTATAGGTTCAATCTTTGCTTGTGCTAAAGCACTATCAACAACATCAGAAATAGCAGATACCATGAGCGGGCTAAATTCATTAACCCAATGAGTTGGGCTATTAGGCCAGTGAGGATTACCATTTGTTGTCTCATTCTTTTTGTTTTGAGGTCCAGCAGCTTTTTCAATTCCAATTTGAAGAGCATCACGATTTAATATCACATCTGCTGCTGATATCTTTATTTGTTTTGGTGGTGAGTATGAAAAAGTCTTAATGTAAATATTCTCGGGAGTCGCCCACTCTTTCTCTGCTGCTATGTTTAATTCAGACTCAAATCTAGCAACAAGCTTATGCCACATATCTATTTCATTACCAATTTCTATATGTGGTAAAACATTACGAGTAATTGATACAAAGGCTATTGCTACCTGTTTATTTTCTTCTGCACTAATAACTAATGCTTGTAGTAACAAGGCTCTAACAACCTGAATTGGCGTACTAGCGAATGTATTAAAGTAGGTAGTCCAATTTTCCTCAAGGATAGAAATTGTTTCTTGTACAACAGGATCATTTTCAGGAGCTTTAGGGTCAAGAGCAATTAATGTATAAGCTAGTGCTTTTGATGGACTAAGTTCTAAGATTTTTGCTAGTGAAATTGATGTTGTTTCAAGTTTATCTAGTTTTTCATCACTCCCTTGAAGATCTATAAGCCCTAATTTTAAAAACTTCATTAAAATTTCTGTAGACACCGTACAAATTCCTATTATGTTCAAAATTTAGTTCTTAGATTAATGTATATAAGCATTAGTCCTCACAAGAGAGAATATACCATGAAATATTAAAAATGTCTTTTTTTAAACATCAAATGATGCTATAAAAAAGACATTACTTATACCTTATTTGGGATAAAATATGAATCTTAACCTTCTTGACAAAGATTCTCTAAACGACTCAGAACCTACTCCCTGTGACTTTTTTTTTGGTGAGAGTGGTCGGTTAAAAGCTTTAGAACTAGGATTACCTGATCCAGAATTAATCAAACAAGCCATTATGATTGGCGATGCGAACTTTAGACTGGATACAATTTATCATAAGTCTAGATTTATCTCCCGCTGGGGGAAAATTGGTGAACAAATTGCGCTCTTACTAAGAAAAACAGACCTCGCGTGGGAGTTTCATAACGATAGTCAGCCGAGAATTGAAAATACAGCTAAAAATATCCAAATTATTTTTATGAGTGGTAACTTAGCATTAGGACTCCAGGATCAAGTCCTTTCTGCATCGTGTGTAAAAGGTTACATGACTTTAAAAAACATTAAAGAAAATCAATCTACTTATGATGATGGATCAAAGTTGCGTACATGGATTTTATATTTCCCATCTACTTCTCATCCAGCTTATAAAGCAACCGATATCCCAGCTATTCCTTTTGAAATTGCTTATCCTACCAGTTTTGTTCAAACACCAAATAAAACAAAAATCGACATTTTACCTAGCAATCACTCTTGCAGAATTGCTTGTGAAATAGATAATACACTCCCAATAAAAGTTGATACCAAGCCTGTGTTAGAACCATCTAATGAAATTAAGCCAGATGATTTTGATATTCAGCTTGTAGGATAGGTTTGAGGTTAAAGTGTTTAATAAGGATCGTTTACGTATTGCTAAAGAATTACGTGGTCTTAGCAACTCTGAATTTGCAGAAAAACTTGGTTGTTCTACATCTAAAGTAAAACAACTATTAGATGCAGATAAAGAAATTAATGAAAATGATCAAGCTTCAATTTGTGTTGCTTTGAATTTGCCAATGTCTTTTTTTATCACTGATGATGGATTACAACCTCAGCAAACTGAACATATTTTTTATCGTTCTGTTGCACGAATCAAAGCCCAACATAGAAAGTCCAATGAAGCCCATACTCTTTTAGCAATGAATATTAATAAATATTTGACTCAAAGAATGAAATTACCAGAGTTTCATCGACCGGATTTAGATATTACTGAGGCATTAGGTCAAAAAAATTATCCAGAAAAAATTGCTTCAGATCTAAGAGCCTTATGGGGATTAGGAAATCAACCTATTAACAATGTCATTTCTTTATGTGAATTAAAAGGAATTAGGGTTTTTAGATTGCCACTTGAAATTAAAGAGATTGACGCATTGTCGTTCTTTGATGACGAAAGCGGCAGTCCATTTATGTTTGTAAATAATTTTAAATCTGCCGAAAGGTCACGTTTTGATTGTGCCCATGAACTTGGGCATATTGTTATGCATACTCACAATAAAGATATTCGTTTCGAGAGAGACAACAGAATTCTTGAGACAGAAGCTGATCAATTTTCATCAGAATTCTTAATGCCAACAGATGCTTTTTTTGCCACCGCTCCGCGCTATCTATCTATTGATAACATGATCGAGTATAAAAAAACATGGCGAACATCTTTAAAAGCTATAAATTACAAGGCTCATAAGCTAAAACTAATTAGTGATTGGGTTAATCGAAGCAACTCGATGAAAATTACCTCAATGGGATATCACACAAATGAACCAGAAGAAACTCATCGTGATGAAAGTGTGATGTTACCAAAAATCATTGGCTTACTTGCATCACAACCTGGCTTTGATAAAAATAAAATGCTTGATGAGATAGGTATATCTGAAAATGATTTTAATCAACTTACATTCGACTCACTAGCTAAATTAGAGCTACCAAAGAAAAGACCTTTATTAAGAATTCTGGATTAAAGAGACAATCCTCTCAAGAATGTGAACCGTACCGGGTTTGTCGGAGACTTTTTATTTAAGTTAGGCCACCTGACCTAACGGGTTAATCTTATCATAGTACATTGCTTCAAAATCAAAAGGCGATACATAACCTAGTGCACTGTGTACACGCTTTTTGTTGAACCAATCTACCCAGTTTAGTGTCGCAAGTTGTACATCCGCTAAACCTTGCCAATCTGCTTTTAAATATTCAATCACCTCTGTTTTGTATAAGCCATTCACCGTTTCAGCCAAAGCATTATCGTATGAGTCACCCGTTGTACCGACTGAAGCTCGTAAATTTGCTGCTTCTAAACGATTGGTATAGCGAATGGAAAGATATTGAACACCTCTATCGGAATGATGAATCACATTCTTTGGCATGCCTCGGTCATGCAATGCTTGCTCCAATGCATCCAGGACCATGTCTGTATTCATACGTATTGATACTTTCCATCCAACAATTGCTCGTGAGAACACATCAATAATAAAGGCGGTATAGACCCAGCCTGAATGAGTTTGAATATACGGGTGAGTAGACCAAGGGAATTTCACCCTTAGCCCCTCGCAGAACCGGACGTGAACCTCTCAGCTCATCCGGCTCCCATTATCCAACCGATGGTAAACATCCCATTTTCCAGTGCACAAAGGCATTTGGAAAATCACGCGCAAGTCGCCCTAAGGCATATCTAGCCCGTCTTTTATGACGGGCCAAGTTTTTATACTTACGCCTCATCCAGCGTATAAGATAAGCATTCATGTGTTGCCAGATCGCTGACATTGCTGAACCATGGAATCGACCATAGTATTGCTGCCAAACTTGAAGAATTGGATTGAATATTGCAGATAAATCACTTAATTCGCGATTACACATCAGATGTAGATGCCATTTCCGAATAGTCTGTCGCATTGTTTTAAGTGCATCACGACTGACTGCAGGAGAGAAATTTACATAAACTCTTTTATACTTGTCCACAGCCTTACGGGGCCTAAACGTGTACCCGAGAAAAGTAAATTGAACATCGGGATATGCTTTACGACGATTAATATCTTGGCAATAAACAATCTTTGTCTTGTCTGGATGCAATTCGAGACCACATTCACGAAATCGTGCATCGATCTTTTGTAAAACAAGTTTGGCTTGAGATAAACTCCGACAATGAATTACGCCATCATCTGCATAACGGCAGAACCGTACACTTTGAAGATGTTTCGTAATCCACATATCAAAAGCATAATGCATAAATAAATTCGCCAATAAAGGACTCACAACACCACCTTGTGGTGTGCCGCGATTCCTTTCTAAAAGATGGCCATTTATGTGTTGCATTGGTGCTTTTAACCAACGTTGCACATATAAAAGAATCCATGGAATTTCACAGTGTTTCTTGAGTGCACGCATGAGTAAATCATGGTCGATGTTATCAAAGAGACCTTTGATATCAAATTCCACAACCCAGTCATAATCCCAACTTCGTCTCCTCACTATCGCAATTGCATCATGGGCAGAACGCCCCGGACGATATCCATATGAGTTTGGATGAAATAATGGATCAATTTTCGGCTCTAATAAGAGCTTAACTGCTGTTTGCGCGACTCGATCTGCAACTGTTGGAATACCTAGTATACGCACGCCACCTGACTTCTTTGGAATCGGAACAGCCTTAACTGGCGGTGGAAAATAACTGCCAGAACAAAGTCGATTCCATAGTTTGTATAGGTTGTTCTTTAAATGCTTTTCGAATTGCTCAATAGATTCATGATCAACGCCTGGAGCGCCACCATTCTCTTTGACTTTCTTAAATGCCTCCCAGATTAACGCTTTAGGAATGTTAAATGGTTTGGTCATAAAGTTTTGCTCCTCCTGCTTGCACAGTTGACAAATCCGTAGACCTGGATAATGCAACCCCTTCGCTCCATTACCATTACAGTAACTTCAACACTACTACGAGTTGCTCCGCCCCTTGGTGACGCATTGCTATTATCAGCCTTGCCTTTTGAGCTTGTGCCTTTCGCTTGACATCGCCACCGAAGGTTCCCGCAGTTCAACGTAAGAGCCTGAATTAGGATCGCGCTGCCTCTACGCCGGACACCGAATGGCCCGTAAGCAGGTAACGGCCAAACTAATCGCGGGGTAACTTCCATCCCCGGTTTTGATGTCATTTGAGTACTTTCGACACTTGAACGGCAGTTCACTGTTGTTCGCCTTCCTAATTCTTACCTGACATCTCTACGATGCCTTTTCCATAACGCTCACGACCGGGACTTTTGATCCAAGCCGCTTATGGTGGTTTGCTACCTGCTCCTGCAAGCCGATAGCGAGGGGCCATACCCTCATCTCTTACGCCGCTTGCTGCGGCACACTAAAGTCAGCGACCCACAGCTGATCTGGATGATCAGCACTAAAATTACGTTTCACTAAATCATCTGCTCTTTTTTGATCATCTCGGTTACGGGTGGTTTGTTTATTCTTACCACGCCAAACACCTTGTATACCTAGCTTTTGCATCAATCGAGCAACTGTACAGCGTGCAATAACATAGCCTTCACGTTTCAGTTGTTGCCAGACCTTACGCACACCATATCGACCTGAACTTTCTTTCCAAATTCGTTTAATTTGTTCAGCATGATGCAGGTCATGCAGATCCCGTTTCGCTCGATGTTCTGGATTTACTGTGAGATCTAAAGTCCGGTAATAGGTTGAAGGGGCAATCGGTAAAATCTTACAAATCGCCTCAACACCATATAGCGCCTTATTGCTATGGATGAAATCCACCATTATTTGTGTGGGCGGTCGAGCTCCGCCTGGGCGAAAAAAGCGGCTGCTTTACGTAGAATTTCATTGGCACGCTTTAATTCTTTAATTTCACGTTCCATTTGCTTCATTTTTTCTTGATCAGATATCTGTTGTACTTTAATAGGATTTTGCTGATCTAAATGCTTTTGATGCCAGGCACGAAGTGTTTCAGGAGTACAACCAATCTTAGGCGCAATTGCTGTGATTGCAGCCCAAGTAGAAGGATAATCTTTTTCAGATTCAATCAATAATTGAACCGCTCTTTCTCTGATTTCAGGGGCATATTTTAATTTTGTCATCGGGATAGTCTCTCAGAATATTGAGTCTCCGACAAACCCGGTACGGTTCAATGTTCTAGGAAAAAAGACTATCTATAACAAACATTATAGACTTTACACCGATCTATTCTTTCAAAGAATTCTTTGCAGGCTGAATCATTTATTAAGCTCTTGCCATTTTTTTAAGAGCTCTGATTCTTCTTCCTCTACAGTTTTTTCACCATTTAATATTCTTCTTAATCTTAAATTTGAATTTTTTCGACAAGCTTTGACTACTTCTTCTGGAAATGCTTGCCGAACATTCGCTTGCGCACTTAACCATGCACTTCTAATTTTCTTTTGTTCAAGAGTTAAGTTTTCAAATTTACATTTTGCTTGATATAACCATTCTTTTACATGATCGGATTGTTCTTGTGGTAAAAGCTTTATGGCTTTCTCAAGTAGTTCATAAACACGTTTTTTTTTATCAGTATCTTCTGGCATATAGTCATCAAAATCATGTAATGAAATATATCTAAATAGTTTACTGCCATTTAGTTCTATAGCCAAAAAAGCTTCTGCAATAATTTTATCGGCAATTGCTCTAGCATGTGTGGCAGCAAAAACTGTGGGTGAAAAAATTGGAATTCCCATTGTCCGTAAGATTTCGCTAGCTTCAAATACTCCCTCTTCACCTAAATATACATTTGTATCAAATAAAGCAATTTTTCCCTCTCCCATAATATGGAAGGAACTTAAATTAGAATCAGGATGCCATGTCTCATGTACATGCCAATCACCTGTTAAAAATTCATAGTCATTGATATTTAAAGCTCTCATACCACTTATGTAGAGTTGCTTTGAAAATTGTATTTTTGCTAGTTCGTCATAGAGCATATCCTTTCACCATTTTTAGTTTATATATTTAAAAACATACACATAGATCTAAGTTAACCCAAGAAATTTTCGTTTTTCACTTGTTAATTTACTTATATTAATATCTAACCCACTTGGCCCGAAGATATTTAAAAGTATTTTTTGTTGTAAATTCTCTAACTGATTTTCAAGTTCATTATAATTAGTAATACAGTCAGCGTAAGCTGCTTTATAGCCAGAAATCCGAGAATCTATAGCATTTCCTAAGTTTGCTAACTTTATATTATTATCTAAAAGCTGTTGAATTGAACCTAATTGCAGGAGCTCAGTTCTTATTGCATCTATCTGCTGCTTGGTTAGAATCAACTCATAATCTGCACCTGATCTTTTGGTACTTAATCCTAATCCCAAGAACTCAACTGTTTCATTCGGTTTATAAATAACAGTTTTTGAGTTTTTCTCTTCTAAATGTGGAATAGTTAAGTCTAATTTTTTCAATTTTTCACGACAAAAATTGTCTATTAATAGGCATTCCGCCTCTGTTTTTGCAAAAAAAAATTAAATCATCCGCATATCTAACTGCTTTAAGGCCTGTAGCTTTAATTTCATTATCGAATGATTCTAAAAATAAATTAGCAAAAAATGGAGATAACGGCATGCCTTGTCGAATACCAAGGCCTCTTTGAATACCAAGTTTTTTAATTCTTTTTTCTTGCGCCAGCGACGTTGTCTGTACTTCTCGACTTACAGCTAAGAATAAAAGTTTATGGAGAGAGCGATGTTTAATAAAAGACTTTATTTTCTCAATCAATTTTTCACGATCGATATTATCAAAAAAAGCTGAAATGTCTGTTTTATACACCCATTGATGTGTTTTTCTGAGCATACAGGCTTGAAGAGCTGCATCCTTAACAGTCTTTTGACTTATAAAACCATAACTAATCCCATTATCAAATTTTTTATGATAATACTGATTTAGTACAAGTAGTAAGGCACGTTGGACAATTCGATCTTCAATTGTTGGAACACAAATTAGTCTAAATTTTCCATTCGGTTTTGGAATCAAAAAAGGATGTAAGTTGTTAAAATTATAATTTCCCTCAACTAGTTTTCGGGAAATTGACCTTAATCTATTTTTCTTATCTAAATTGAAGTCATTTAAACTGAAGTTATCTAAATCTAAAGAGTTTTTAGATTGTCTTTTAGCATTTGCCCAAATATGGACCCATGCTTGTTCAAGATTTGAAAACTCAGCAACCTGAGCTAAACAAGTTTTATTTTTCTTAATCATTTTAACTCTTGTCGCAAACGTCTTAACCCTAGGGTTTGCGCTAAAAGGAAAGGAATGACCGCCCCACTCTCCACGTCATGCGCGAATGAATAGGCCAGAGACACGCCTGTGACACATGACCAACTAGTGACCTTGGTATCACATTGCCGCTTGGATACGTGCAGCGCAACTCGCAAAGATGGAAGTTGAAAGCTACATTTTGAATATTTTGAGTTACTTCTTTAATTTTCAAGGGTAAAAATAAATTTTATAAGAAATATGGCTATTAAATTTTACTGAAGATTACTACGTTCATGCTAAAGACTTGAAGAGTCATGCATATTATTAACTATTTGTTTTAAGTAATAAGATTTCGCTTTTTAATTTTATAAGTTCCCCCTATAGCAATTTTTGGGGCTGGATCTGGGTTGCGTCCAGACAAATGTTTAATTAAGTTGGGATTGCTATTGTGAATGATGCTGGGCCGATTTTTTGAAGTAATAGCCCGCCTAGCAAACCTCCTCCGGCAACAGCCAAATTAAAGACAGTAACTAACATGGATTGAGCAACATCAGCATCTTCACCGACAGTACCAGCAATTGCTGTTTGCACAAAGTTGGAGCACCACCTAATGCTATTAGAATAGCAACAACAGCAAAGCCTACTAAACTTAACAAAGTTAATTAGCGTAATGATCTCTCAACCCAAATCCCAATGATTGAGGATACGTCAGATAATAAAATACTGGGTCCACCCGGTCACCAAGACCTACTGAGGTGAAATAAAGGTATACAAAACATTATGTGCAAGTATCCATAAGAAGATTACTGCTAATACAGAGCGAACACCTCGATGTAAAAAAATCTCTTTGATTGACTGGCGTTTTTCTGCAATTTGTACAGGAATGTTTGGAATTGCAACTCTAATCCAGATTAATAGAAGTAAATCGAATAGAGAAATGATCCAAAATACACCTCTCCAATTCTTAAGTACTTCACTTTCTTAACTTAAGTATGTATCTTTAAAAGAACAATATATACAAATTTTTAGATAAATAATTTAGAAAATTGGGGTAATTGAATGCCAACTGTTTATTCACAAATCCAGAATGCAAGTAATGTTATTTCACAGAATATTGAAGTACTTACAGAACAAAGAGAAATACTTTCTCAAAATATTCTCTCCCAGCTACGGAACTTAATAGAAGGTGTAGCAGTTCTAATAGAGACACAATCACCAAATACAGAATTTAATTACCATGTTATTGAGTCTGGATTATCCTTTGTTAAAGGAAAATCAAAGTATAATTTTATTGGTAGGTTTCATAAATTAATCCAGATTAGTTCTTCTCATTATACATTGGATGGTGATTCATCTGAAAGATTAATGCTGAAGTATTATGAATATTTATATCGAATACGAAGTTTATTACTACATATTTTCAATATTTCAATATTACCCAATCTAGAATTATTCCCTGTTGATCTAGATCCATCTCTACATGAGTATCACGAAAAAATTGCAAATAAAATAAATAGTAAAGATCGAAAAAACTATAATAGTGAAAGATACTATATTCACAAGACCCGTCCTTTTTTTATGGGAGGTAATATTTATTATGAGGTCACATTCTTTCGAGCTATCAATAAAGTTAACAAACACGATCGAATAATTGCCTTTACAAGTATAGATATATCTAAAAATTACGCATGTCTTTTAACTCTACAAAACACCTCTATTGAAGTGCTAGGATATCATATGCCAATTATTATTATCCGAAACTGGCAAATAGCAATTAGACAATGTGAATTCAATAATTATGCAAAATTATTGGGGTTTCAAATACAAGTTAACACGAAATCAAATGAATATAAGTTCTTAATGAGTTGGCTCACTGAAAGATCATGTAGTTTACTAGAACTAATTGATAAAGAGGAGGAAATATATTCAAATATTAAATATTTTTCAGTAGACAACGATCTAAACAACATTCAAATATTTAAAATTTTAGATAGGATTAGATATTTAAGTGAGAATAAATTTTCAGGTCACAATGTTCTTAGATATCTGCTTTTAAAAATGAATAATCAAACTATCAAGGCACAATATGATTCTAGAGGCTGCTCACCTCTTTCTAATCTAAAGCTTTCATATAGTTGCATCCCGTTTGAAGAAATGCCTTTTTGCACATCATTAAAAGGACATAATCCTAAATTAAGAGATTTAATAGAATGTATTACCTCAGAGGAAAGAAATCAGGAGTTTTTAGCTAGACGCATAAAAAACAATATTGAACAAAATGGTATTCTTTATACATCCTTAGCAGAATTAGAACATTTTAAGTTACCCCAAGAACTAATTGATAAGTATAACAATCAGCTCTATCACTCACACAAAGAAAATAGAAAGTTAGTTTTTGATAAAGGGCACATATTCATCAATCAGTATGAGAGCGATACTTATAAGATTATAAGAAAACTACAAAGCTATTCTGATTCAGGCATAGCTGGATACTCTCATGCTGTAGGAATCTGGTTAAATTCACCTTTAATAACAATTGATGATCCACTTAAAATTAGTGCTATAAAACAATTATTTAGCGAATCTAGAGTAGCTATAATTTATGGGGCAGCAGGTACAGGTAAATCTACTATGGTTGACCATGTGGCACATTATTTTAATGACAAGCAAAAACTTTTTCTTGCTCATACAAATCCTGCTATAGATAACCTGAAACGAAAAATAAGTGCCCAAAACTCAGAATTTCGTACTATTAAAAGTCATATTAGCAGATATAACTCTACCGAATATGATCTTATGGTTATTGATGAATGTAGTACGGTAAGTAATACTGACATCTTAAATGTTTTAGAAAAAACCTCTTGTAAATTAATAGTTCTTGTTGGAGATACATATCAAATTAAATCAATACAATTTGGCAATTGGTTTAATATAATTAAGTCATTTATCCCTAAAAAATCTATATTTGAACTAACTACCCCTTATAGAACATCTAATCAAAATTTATTAAATTTTTGGAATAAAGTTAGGTATATTGAAGATGATATTGCTGAAACAATGGTACGTAATAACTATACGACAATATTAGATAATGCATTGTTTGAAAAAAAATTTGAAGATGAAATTATCCTCTGTCTTAACTATGATGGGTTGTATGGGATAAATAATATTAATCGTTTTCTTCAATGTAGTAATCAAGGGAAAGCCGTTACTTGGGGAGTGTCTACTTATAAAGTGGGTGACCCAATATTATTTTCAGAAACAGAAAGATTTAAACCAGTGATCTATAACAATCTTAAAGGAAAAATTATAGATATTATTGAAATTACTGGCGGCATTCAATTTGAAGTAGAACTAGATAGATCTCTAGATGAATCGAGTGTTTGGGGCACCGAACTGGTTTGGATAAGAGATTCAATTGTTAGCTTTTTTGTTCTCAATTCACTTTCTAGTGACGAAGATGATGATTCTTCGTATTCTACTATTCCCTTCCAAGTAGCTTATGCTGTTTCTATCCATAAAGCTCAAGGACTCGAATATGATTCAGTCAAGGTGGTAATTACTGATGCTAATGAAAATGAAATAAATCATAGTATTTTTTATACAGCTATTACCAGAGCTCGTGAACATTTGAAAATTTATTGGACTCCCGAAACTCAACAAAATATTTTAAAGGAACTTTCTATAAATTCTAATTCAAAAGACACCCATCTTCTTGCAAGTCGAAAAAATTTAAAACCTGTAAATTAAAGTAATGGACTTTACAAAAAAGCCTCCAGTTCTAAATTCCTAGTTAAATAACCTTAGCAATTAATGTAAATCGTAAAAGGCCAAAGATATTGTCTATGCAGACTTAGCAGGTGAGCATGAAGAACAAGCTAAAAATATTATCGCAGTATTAACAATCTAAGTTATATAAGAGGAAGTATTATGACATCGGTAATCCTCCCATAAATAACCGAAGTTAAAAGTAGAGGTTAAGCAGCCATTAGAGGTGGCCTTCCTTTGTTTGCTTGGTGTGGTCTTTCATAGTTGTAATGCCACAGCCAACTCGTTGCATAATCTTGTACTTCTTCCAGTGTGTCAAATAGATGCTTGCTTAGCTAGCTATAACGTATAGTCCGATTATAACGTTCAATATACGCATTCTGCTGTGGCTTACCTGGTTGAATATATTCAATACGAATACCTTGTTCAGTTGCCTAGCGTACAAATTCATGACTGATAAACTCCGGGCCTGAGCAACACTGTTGCGCAAGACACCGAATAACTAGAGCCTGTAAATTATTTATAGACTCAAAACTATCTTTCTCTTAAAGCCTCTTGCGCTTTATTCAATGGTTTTATTAGATAATCTAAAATCGTTTTCTCCCCTGTTTTAATATCGACTGTTGCAACCATGCCAGGAGTAATACTGAATTGTTTGCCTGCTTTATTCATCAATTTTCCTGAATCCGTTCGAATATACACTCGATAATAAAATTGATCTTGCTTAACTTCATCTCTCAATGTGTCTGGTGAAATAATTGAAACTTTTCCTTTCAACCCACCATAAATAGAATAATCATAGGCAGTGATCTTCACGAGTGCATCTTGCCCAGGATGAATAAAAGCAATATCTCGCGGTGAAATACGTGCCTCAACCAAAAGTTGTTCATCCAGCGGAACAATTGTCATCAACTTGCCATTTTGAGAAATCACTCCGCCAATAGTCATAACATCAATTTCTTTAATAATCCCTCGTACAGGTGATTTAAAAAGAGTACGATTTAAAGAGTCTGATTTACCTTTTACGACTTGTAATTGCGTTTCGATATCTGTGTTGGCTTTTGCCAACTCTTCTCGAGCTTTTACCAAATATTGATTTCTCACATCATTCATTTGATTGCGCAAATCTGTTGCTTGGCGCTTGAGCCGCAATACTTCGACCTCACTAGCTGCACCTTTCGCTACTAATGGTTCAGTCATTTGCAGCTCTTCTTCAACTAAAATAAGTGCTTGTTGTAAACCTGACAAAGATTCTTCTAGATTAGATCGTCGTGAATGATAGAGTGCTGTTTCTTCTTCAACTAAATCTCGCTCTTTAAGTACTTCACTCGGAAATTTTAAACTAGTTCCATTAACTTCTGCACGTAGTCGCGCTGCTGTTGCTTGTGATGCTAGTAGTAAGGATGCAGATTCACCAACATTTGATGCAAAGCGAGTTGGGTCAAGTTGAGCAAGTACCTGCCCTTCTTGTACGATTTGTCCTTCATGCACATAAAGCTTTGTTAAAATTCCACCTTCAAGAGACTGTACTACTTGCTCTTTAGAAGATGGAATAACTTTGCCAATTCCTGTTGAAACTTCTTCAAGTTTAAAAAGCCATGCCCAGATGAGTAATGACAAAAGACCAATACAAATAATCCAGATAAATAAGCTAGCTCTCGGTAATGCAGGTTCTAATTCTTTAGCCTTTACAGTATCACTTTTTATATATTTTCTAATCATGATGCTGTACTCGCTATATTGGTTTGAGTATTACCTAATACTTGCTCTTTAGGACCATCCATAACAATTTTTCCATCATGTACTACAATAATTCGATCCACCAACTCAAGTACTGCTCGACGATGCGTTGCAATGACCAAAGTTTTTTGTCCTAACCAGCCCTTAAGGTTCTCAATCAATTGTTTTTCAGAAACGTCATCTATCGCGGCTGTAGGCTCATCAAGCAATAAAATATTTGGTTGGCGAAGTAATAATCGAGACAAAAGTAAAGCTTGACGCTGGCCACCAGAAAAACCGACACCACCTTCTAAAATTTGATGATCTAAACCTTCTTTCTTATCTAATACAAAGCTTAATGCCCCTGTGAGCTTGAGCACATTTAAAAGCTCTTGGTCAGTCGCCAAAGGTGAACCTAATGTTAAATTTTCACGTACAGAACCAAAAAACAAATGTGCATTTTGATTGAGTAAGCCCATATCTCGACGTACATCCGTTGGATCAATTAACCCCAAGTCAACCCCTTCTAATTTGATTTTCCCTTGAACAGGTTCCTGCATCCCTGATAGCAACTGTAATAGCGTTGATTTACCTGCACCATTACGACCTAAAATCGCAATTTTCTCACCCGCTTGAATTTCAAGTTTAGGAATGATGAGAGTAGGTTTTGCATCGTTTTCACTATATTTGAAGACAATATTATTAAGTTCATAATGTCCATTCAAAACAGGTCTATGAATTAAATGTGCATTTGGTGCTTGGTCAACTGGTTTCTTCATAAGCTCATCTAAACTTGTCTTAGCAACTTTAGCTTGTTGAAAACGCCCTAGAACTCCTGAAATCTGTGCAATTGGTCCAAGCATGCGCGATGATAAAATTGAACAAGCAACTAATGCACCTGTAGTCATTTCCCCTTTCATCACAGCAAAACATCCAACAAGGACGACAAGCGCAAAAGTAAGCCCTTGCACTTTCTGAGTCCACGCCCCCATAATTCCAACTAATTTCCGCTGGCGCATTGAAATATCTGCAGCAGCTTCATTCATGTGATTCCATTGGTTCTGAAATCGAGATTCCGCTCGCAATAACTTAATATCTTCTATACCTTGAACAGCTTCCACCAGTGTTGCATTGCGAATAGCACCTTCACGCATTCCTTCAGATGCTAATTTTGCCAATGGCTTTTGAATCAAAATTCCAGGAATAATCATTAAAGGTACAACCAAAACCATTACCCAAAACAGATTGCCACCGATCAGCCAAAAAATTGCCAAAAACAAAAAGAAGAAAGGCAAATCTGCAATCGCTGAAATGGTTGTAGAAGTGACTAATTCACGAACACCTTCTAATTCACGTATTTGCGAAATAAACGTACCTGTGGATTTGGATCGCTCTTTATTTTTAATTCTTAAAGCATGACCAAATACCTTATCTGAGATTTTTAGATCTGCACGTTTTCCGATAATGTCTGATAAATAAATACGTGCGACTCGTAAACAAAATTCAAATATTGCTGCAATGAGTACACCACCGGCTAATACCCATAAAGTTGGAACAGACTGTGCAGGAATAACTCGATCATAAACATTCATTGAAAATAAAATTGTCGCCAAGGCAAGGATATTGGCCATTAATGATGCAAACATCACATCCAAATAGCGCTTCCAATCTCTTAGTACAATCGTCCAAAACCAGTTCTGCTCATATGGTTTAATATACTCATCAATACGGACATCAGGAATTGATTTCTCAGGTCTTAAAATATAAACATTGTTCACATTTTCTTTTAATAACTCTACAGTAAGTACTTGTGCTAATCCCTGATCACCACTGAACTGAATATTCGCATTCCCATTGGCATCGAGTTGATTCAATACGCCAACTTGCCCATCTCTCATTTGAATAAGAAGTGGTAAACGCCACGGATTCAAAATATCTTCACTAAATTCAGTTTTTCTTAGACTCATCCCGATCTGACGGCTCACCAAAATCAAAATATCATCAAGTGACTGGCTCGGATTCCAATCGAGTTGCAAGCGTAAACGCTCTTCAGATGGTTCGATACGATAATGTTTTGCAATTGCTAGAACGGCTTGAAGCCATGGCTGATAATTCATAGTTTTGCTCATGGTAAAATTTCAAACCCTTGAATAGAAGTATTATTTAGTTGATAAAATGCTCTTGAAGCACCAGTAACATAGATATACTGAATTAGGGCCGCGTAAATATCATATCTTGCATTTTCAATTTCCTGTGCGGCAGCATGAATTGCTTGTTCAGAATTCAATAAATCCACCACTGTGCGGGTGCCTAATTTATATTGTTCTTGATACAACTCTTTTGTCCGTGCCGTGGTTTCTTTTCTTAAAGCTAGAACATCCATTTGCTTTTGCTTATTTTCGACCTGCACACGAATGAGCTGTACCTGATCCAAAACATCTAAATAAACTGTGTTAACTGCTGCTTTTGCTGCTTCTTCCGCATAATTAGCAGAACGGAGTTTTGATCGGGTTGCCCCGCCTTGGAAAAAGTTGCTATTCGCTTCCAACATGACAGAGCTATAAAAACCATCATCTTCATTATTATTTGGGTTTTTCCCATTCAAAGCTTGATTTAAGCTACCTTTAATATTAATTGTTGGATATGTACTTAGTTTTGTTTGTTCTTTTTGAAATTTGGCAATTTGTACTGCTGCCTGAGCTGCTATCATCTTAGGAAGATGCGTAAATTCAGGGTCATTGTATAAACCTGCATTACGAATAATAGTATTTGGAATCCTCATCTTTAAATGGGACACATCATAGCCCAGCAGCATTT
Source organism: Acinetobacter portensis (assembly GCF_010646905.1). Lineage (NCBI taxonomy): Bacteria > Pseudomonadati > Pseudomonadota > Gammaproteobacteria > Moraxellales > Moraxellaceae > Acinetobacter > Acinetobacter portensis. The sequence continues at coordinate 2,744,022 of NZ_JAAARQ010000002.1, read as the reverse complement.
GTAACTTTTGCTGATACTGCTTTAACTGCGTTTCTTGTATGAGTAAATTTGACTGCGCCGCTTCTAAATTTGACTGTGCCTGAATCGGATCTGCCTGACTACTAATACCCGCTTTAGCCCGTAAATTAGCGATTTCTGCAATTCGAGCAATTCCTTTGATTTGTTGATTAGCAATACGAACGATTTCTTGATAACGGTTAATATTGACCATCGCATTCGCTGTTTGATATGCAATATCATCAATGCTATTTAATGTATTTGCTTGTTCTCGTAATAACTTCGCTTCTTCTATATTGATATCGCTTTTGATTTTTCCAAAATCATATAAAACCTGTGTCGCTGATAAACTGTAAAGCTGTCTTCCCCGTTCGCCAGTCGTTAAATCAGCTGTACTAATACCACCAGAGATTTGAGGAAAATATTGTGCTTTCGCCGCATCAATGTTTGCACCTTGGCCTGCAATAGTAGCAATACTCTGAGTGATTTCAGGTCGACGCTGTAGCGCTTGATGAATTGCATCAAAAAGTGTTAGCTCAGCTTCAGAGTTAATGCTTATATTTTCCATACCTTTAAGTTGTGGTTGAATACCACTCGATTTGATAACTGGCAAAGTATCTTGCGCTGTCTGCTCACCCCATGAGTATTTACTTAGTTCTTGAATACTCACTTGATTCAAATCTGCAGGTTGCGACGAAAAAAACTGTTCGATGTTTGCTTTAGCTGAGTCTAAATAATTTTTTGGTTTTGCTGCATAAATAGGCGTTATTGGTGCACAAAACGGAAGAAATAGCACAAGCCATATCTTTGATTTTATAAAATTCATGATTTAAGCATCTTGGTAAATTCATACCGTGGGAGTTTTCAAATGCTGTGTCATAGCATTAAATGAGTACTGTAATTGCAGCCATTTTCATTGCAAATTTTTATCTATCTTTGTCCAAAGTTAACTTAAGATAAATTCAAATTTAAAACGAATGAAAGGAGCGTTATGTTTGACATAACGCTCCTTGTGAAGGATTAGCCTAAAACCAATCCATCACTTAGCGATTAGCCAATGATGATTTGGTTATTAATTAAATCCTGTAATTCCGATGCGGTTTTACCTTCAATAATTAACAAATCTGCCCAATCATGGGTTGTACCACCAGTTGCATCAGCAGCACCATCACGGTCGACTTTCAATACTGCTTTGCCGTTTACATCTTCAACTTTAATGTATTCAGAAATATTCGACTTATCAGCAAGTAGACCTTCAAAGAAATCTGCACCAAACTCAATTTTGTCATTAGCTGCATAATCAACCCATGTATCTGTGCCATTTCCACCTTTTGCATCCGCAGCATTGAGAACATCATACATAATGGTGTCATCACCTCGTCCAGTTGAGATAATGTCATTGCCTGAACCACCATAAATAATGTCATTTCCAGCACCAGCAATAATAATGTCGTCGCCCGAACCACCATAAATGGTGTCATTACCACCTTTTGTTGCTGGATCAGCAGCATCAGCAGCAATAAAGTCTCGATAATTAGCTTTTACAAAATCATAGATTTGTTGCTGTGTTGGTTCTGCTCCACCTGTTTCTGTCGCTTTTAAATGTGCAATTAGTTTCGAATAACCTGAATACTTTGGATATTGCAGAGAATCTAGACCTGTAATCCAATCTGTATTCATGGCATCACCAAACAGAATGTCATCGCCCGCACCACCTTTGACAACATCATTTCCAACATCAGCTGGAATAAAGTTTTCAGATCCACCGATAAGATAAGCGATCAATTTGCTTGCATCAGCAATGGCTTGTGCCGAACCAAAATTACTATTACCATTCCATGTATCAGTAATTTTATCACCATTCACATTAGTGTTATCGTAACGTGAGACTGTCTCATTACTTACAGAAGAACTCACTCCGACAGCAAAAACTTTACTAGTTTCAGCTAATGGTTTGAATGCATTATCTAGTGTTGTCTGATCCGTATTTGGCTCCCCATCAGTAATGTAATAGGTCTGGTTTTCATAACCATTTGACTTAATATCAGTTGAATTAAACCAATCTGTAGCTTCTTTAAAGCTTAGCTCTGGATTAGTACCTCCACCTGCTGTTAATCCATCTCCAGCACCACCTTTACCACTACCAATATGCTCAAAAATTTCATCAATATTATCAGTAGTAATATTTAAGAAAACTTTATCCCATTGAGGGTCGTTACCCACGCCATTATTTGCGGAGAATGTAGATATCTGTAGATTAATCACCCCATCATGATCTGCCATTTGCGTTATAAAAGCTTTTAATCCAGCTTTAGCAATTTCCAAACGTGACAACATTCCATTTGGAAGCACCCCTGTCGGACTGTAATCATCCTGACCAGTTATTGGATTTTTAGGTCTTGTACCATCCATTCCAAAGTACATGCTTCCAGACAAATCTAGAACTATCGAAACATTATAATTAGCGCCTGCTACAAAGTTGGTTTTTAAACCTCCTGTATCACCTGCAAGTACATCATTACCAGAGGTTCCTATTAGACTATCATTACCATTTGTAGTTACTTCAGTAATTGGCTTTTTGGTATCCTCATTGTCACTAACTGGTTTACCATTGTTATCAAATGAATCAGCTTTTACATTAATTTGATCTGTCAGGCTTGTTAAATCCTCAGGTAATTGAGCTTCATAGCTACCATCTGGCTTAACTACTGTCGTTACTGTTACTGGTTTTCCTGTTACTGGGTCATTAATTTGACTACCGGTATGATCTTTGAAGGTCAGAACAACATCACTGCCTACTGGCACATCAGTAGTTTGGCCTTTTACCACTCCATCTTCATTAATTTCGGTAATCTCTAACAATCCATCAACGCGATCTAGGCCGCCTTGGTCTGGTGTGCTTGGATCATTGTCATGATCAGTCTTGCCTTCAACCGCATCTGTTGCTGGACCTACAGGCTTACCATTACGGTCTGTTGTATTCGCCTCAACATCAACGGATGAACCGTCTGCAATTTCTGCTGGCACATCTGCTTTATAGCTACCGTCTGGCTGAACAATTGCTTCAACATCTTTCGATACTGGCTGGCCGTCTTTGTCAAAGCCTTCAACAGTAATAATTACTTTCTCGCCAGGCTTAACATCTTCGGTTGTACCCGTGATCTTGCCTTTGTTGTCAACTTCAACCGTGATCTTGCCATCAACGCGATCTAGGCCGCCTTGGTCTGGTGTGCTTGGATCATTGTCATGATCAGTCTTGCCTTCAACCGCATCTGTTGCTGGACCTACAGGCTTACCATTACGGTCTGTTGTATTCGCCTCAACATCAACGGATGAACCGTCTGCAATTTCTGCTGGCACATCTGCTTTATAGCTACCGTCTGGCTGAACAATCGCTTCAACATCTTTCGATACTGGCTGGCCGTCTTTGTCAAAGCCTTCAACAGTAATAATTACTTTCTCGCCAGGCTTAACATCTTCGGTTGTACCCGTGATCTTGCCTTTGTTGTCAACTTCAACCGTGATCTTGCCATCAACGCGATCTAGGCCGCCTTGGTCTGGTGTGCTTGGATCATTGTCATGATCAGTCTTGCCTTCAACCGCATCTGTTGCTGGACCTACAGGCTTACCATTACGGTCTGTTGTATTCGCCTCAACATCAACGGATGAACCGTCTGCAATTTCTGCTGGCACATCTGCTTTATAGCTACCGTCTGGCTGAACAATCGCTTCAACATCTTTCGATACTGGCTGGCCGTCTTTGTCAAAGCCTTCAACAGTAATAATTACTTTCTCGCCAGGCTTAACATCTTCGGTTGTACCCGTGATCTTGCCTTTGTTGTCAACTTCAACCGTGATCTTGCCATCAACGCGATCTAGGCCGCCTTGGTCTGGTGTGCTTGGATCATTGTCATGATCAGTCTTGCCTTCAACCGCATCTGTTGCTGGACCTACAGGCTTACCATTACGGTCTGTTGTATTCGCCTCAACATCAACGGATGAACCGTCTGCAATTTCTGCTGGCACATCTGCTTTATAGCTACCGTCTGGCTGAACAATTGCTTCAACATCTTTCGATACTGGCTGGCCGTCTTTGTCAAAGCCTTCAACAGTAATAATTACTTTCTCGCCAGGCTTAACATCTTCGGTTGTACCCGTGATCTTGCCTTTGTTGTCAACTTCAACCGTGATCTTGCCATCAACGCGATCTAGGCCGCCTTGGTCTGGTGTGCTTGGATCATTGTCATGATCAGTCTTGCCTTCAACCGCATCTGTTGCTGGACCTACAGGCTTACCATTACGGTCTGTTGTATTCGCCTCAACATCAACGGATGAACCGTCTGCAATTTCTGCTGGCACATCTGCTTTATAGCTACCGTCTGGCTGAACAATCGCTTCAACATCTTTCGATACTGGCTGGCCGTCTTTGTCAAAGCCTTCAACAGTAATAATTACTTTCTCGCCAGGCTTAACATCTTCGGTTGTACCCGTGATCTTGCCTTTGTTGTCAACTTCAACCGTGATCTTGCCATCAACGCGATCTAGGCCGCCTTGGTCTGGTGTGCTTGGATCATTGTCATGATCAGTCTTGCCTTCAACCGCATCTGTTGCTGGACCTACAGGCTTACCATTACGGTCTGTTGTATTCGCCTCAACATCAACGGATGAACCGTCTGCAATTTCTGCTGGCACATCTGCTTTATAGCTACCGTCTGGCTGAACAATCGCTTCAACATCTTTCGATACTGGCTGGCCGTCTTTGTCAAAGCCTTCAACAGTAATAATTACTTTCTCGCCAGGCTTAACATCTTCGGTTGTACCCGTGATCTTGCCTTTGTTGTCAACTTCAACCGTGATCTTGCCATCAACGCGATCTAGGCCGCCTTGGTCTGGTGTGCTTGGATCATTGTCATGATCAGTCTTGCCTTCAACCGCATCTGTTGCTGGACCTACAGGCTTACCATTACGGTCTGTTGTATTCGCCTCAACATCAACGGATGAACCGTCTGCAATTTCTGCTGGCACATCTGCTTTATAGCTACCGTCTGGCTGAACAATTGCTTCAACATCTTTCGATACTGGCTGGCCGTCTTTGTCAAAGCCTTCAACAGTAATAATTACTTTCTCGCCAGGCTTAACATCTTCGGTTGTACCCGTGATCTTGCCTTTGTTGTCAACTTCAACCGTGATCTTGCCATCAACGCGATCTAGGCCGCCTTGGTCTGGTGTGCTTGGATCATTGTCATGATCAGTCTTGCCTTCAACCGCATCTGTTGCTGGACCTACAGGCTTACCATTACGGTCTGTTGTATTCGCCTCAACATCAACGGATGAACCGTCTGCAATTTCTGCTGGCACATCTGCTTTATAGCTACCGTCTGGCTGAACAATTGCTTCAACATCTTTCGATACTGGCTGGCCGTCTTTGTCAAAGCCTTCAACAGTAATAATTACTTTCTCGCCAGGCTTAACATCTTCGGTTGTACCCGTGATCTTGCCTTTGTTGTCAACTTCAACCGTGATCTTGCCATCAACGCGATCTAGGCCGCCTTGGTCTGGTGTGCTTGGATCATTGTCATGATCAGTCTTGCCTTCAACCGCATCTGTTGCTGGACCTACAGGCTTACCATTACGGTCTGTTGTATTCGCCTCAACATCAACGGATGAACCGTCTGCAATTTCTGCTGGCACATCTGCTTTATAGCTACCGTCTGGCTGAACAATCGCTTCAACATCTTTCGATACTGGCTGGCCGTCTTTGTCAAAGCCTTCAACAGTAATAATTACTTTCTCGCCAGGCTTAACATCTTCGGTTGTACCCGTGATCTTGCCTTTGTTGTCAACTTCAACCGTGATCTTGCCATCAACGCGATCTAGGCCGCCTTGGTCTGGTGTGCTTGGATCATTGTCATGATCAGTCTTGCCTTCAACCGCATCTGTTGCTGGACCTACAGGCTTACCATTACGGTCTGTTGTATTCGCCTCAACATCAACGGATGAACCGTCTGCAATTTCTGCTGGCACATCTGCTTTATAGCTACCGTCTGGCTGAACAATTGCTTCAACATCTTTCGATACTGGCTGGCCGTCTTTGTCAAAGCCTTCAACAGTAATAATTACTTTCTCGCCAGGCTTAACATCTTCGGTTGTACCCGTGATCTTGCCTTTGTTGTCAACTTCAACCGTGATCTTGCCATCAACGCGATCTAGGCCGCCTTGGTCTGGTGTGCTTGGATCATTGTCATGATCAGTCTTGCCTTCAACCGCATCTGTTGCTGGACCTACAGGCTTACCATTACGGTCTGTTGTATTCGCCTCAACATCAACGGATGAACCGTCTGCAATTTCTGCTGGCACATCTGCTTTATAGCTACCGTCTGGCTGAACAATTGCTTCAACATCTTTCGATACTGGCTGGCCGTCTTTGTCAAAGCCTTCAACAGTAATAATTACTTTCTCGCCAGGCTTAACATCTTCGGTTGTACCCGTGATCTTGCCTTTGTTGTCAACTTCAACCGTGATCTTGCCATCAACGCGATCTAGGCCGCCTTGGTCTGGTGTGCTTGGATCATTGTCATGATCAGTCTTGCCTTCAACCGCATCTGTTGCTGGACCTACAGGCTTACCATTACGGTCTGTTGTATTCGCCTCAACATCAACGGATGAACCGTCTGCAATTTCTGCTGGCACATCTGCTTTATAGCTACCGTCTGGCTGAACAATTGCTTCAACATCTTTCGATACTGGCTGGCCGTCTTTGTCAAAGCCTTCAACAGTAATAATTACTTTCTCGCCAGGCTTAACATCTTCGGTTGTACCCGTGATCTTGCCTTTGTTGTCAACTTCAACCGTGATCTTGCCATCAACGCGATCTAGGCCGCCTTGGTCTGGTGTGCTTGGATCATTGTCATGATCAGTCTTGCCTTCAACCGCATCTGTTGCTGGACCTACAGGCTTACCATTACGGTCTGTTGTATTCGCCTCAACATCAACGGATGAACCGTCTGCAATTTCTGCTGGCACATCTGCTTTATAGCTACCGTCTGGCTGAACAATCGCTTCAACATCTTTCGATACTGGCTGGCCGTCTTTGTCAAAGCCTTCAACAGTAATAATTACTTTCTCGCCAGGCTTAACATCTTCGGTTGTACCCGTGATCTTGCCTTTGTTGTCAACTTCAACCGTGATCTTGCCATCAACGCGATCTAGGCCGCCTTGGTCTGGTGTGCTTGGATCATTGTCATGATCAGTCTTGCCTTCAACCGCATCTGTTGCTGGACCTACAGGCTTACCATTACGGTCTGTTGTATTCGCCTCAACATCAACGGATGAACCGTCTGCAATTTCTGCTGGCACATCTGCTTTATAGCTACCGTCTGGCTGAACAATTGCTTCAACATCTTTCGATACTGGCTGGCCGTCTTTGTCAAAGCCTTCAACAGTAATAATTACTTTCTCGCCAGGCTTAACATCTTCGGTTGTACCCGTGATCTTGCCTTTGTTGTCAACTTCAACCGTGATCTTGCCATCAACGCGATCTAGGCCGCCTTGGTCTGGTGTGCTTGGATCATTGTCATGATCAGTCTTGCCTTCAACCGCATCTGTTGCTGGACCTACAGGCTTACCATTACGGTCTGTTGTATTCGCCTCAACATCAACGGATGAACCGTCTGCAATTTCTGCTGGCACATCTGCTTTATAGCTACCGTCTGGCTGAACAATCGCTTCAACATCTTTCGATACTGGCTGGCCGTCTTTGTCAAAGCCTTCAACAGTAATAATTACTTTCTCGCCAGGCTTAACATCTTCGGTTGTACCCGTGATCTTGCCTTTGTTGTCAACTTCAACCGTGATCTTGCCATCAACGCGATCTAGGCCGCCTTGGTCTGGTGTGCTTGGATCATTGTCATGATCAGTCTTGCCTTCAACCGCATCTGTTGCTGGACCTACAGGCTTACCATTACGGTCTGTTGTATTCGCCTCAACATCAACGGATGAACCGTCTGCAATTTCTGCTGGCACATCTGCTTTATAGCTACCGTCTGGCTGAACAATTGCTTCAACATCTTTCGATACTGGCTGGCCGTCTTTGTCAAAGCCTTCAACAGTAATAATTACTTTCTCGCCAGGCTTAACATCTTCGGTTGTACCCGTGATCTTGCCTTTGTTGTCAACTTCAACCGTGATCTTGCCATCAACGCGATCTAGGCCGCCTTGGTCTGGTGTGCTTGGATCATTGTCATGATCAGTCTTGCCTTCAACCGCATCTGTTGCTGGACCTACAGGCTTACCATTACGGTCTGTTGTATTCGCCTCAACATCAACGGATGAACCGTCTGCAATTTCTGCTGGCACATCTGCTTTATAGCTACCGTCTGGCTGAACAATTGCTTCAACATCTTTCGATACTGGCTGGCCGTCTTTGTCAAAGCCTTCAACAGTAATAATTACTTTCTCGCCAGGCTTAACATCTTCGGTTGTACCCGTGATCTTGCCTTTGTTGTCAACTTCAACCGTGATCTTGCCATCAACGCGATCTAGGCCGCCTTGGTCTGGTGTGCTTGGATCATTGTCATGATCAGTCTTGCCTTCAACCGCATCTGTTGCTGGACCTACAGGCTTACCATTACGGTCTGTTGTATTCGCCTCAACATCAACGGATGAACCGTCTGCAATTTCTGCTGGCACATCTGCTTTATAGCTACCGTCTGGCTGAACAATCGCTTCAACATCTTTCGATACTGGCTGGCCGTCTTTGTCAAAGCCTTCAACAGTAATAATTACTTTCTCGCCAGGCTTAACATCTTCGGTTGTACCCGTGATCTTGCCTTTGTTGTCAACTTCAACCGTGATCTTGCCATCAACGCGATCTAGGCCGCCTTGGTCTGGTGTGCTTGGATCATTGTCATGATCAGTCTTGCCTTCAACCGCATCTGTTGCTGGACCTACAGGCTTACCATTACGGTCTGTTGTATTCGCCTCAACATCAACGGATGAACCGTCTGCAATTTCTGCTGGCACATCTGCTTTATAGCTACCGTCTGGCTGAACAATTGCTTCAACATCTTTCGATACTGGCTGGCCGTCTTTGTCAAAGCCTTCAACAGTAATAATTACTTTCTCGCCAGGCTTAACATCTTCGGTTGTACCCGTGATCTTGCCTTTGTTGTCAACTTCAACCGTGATCTTGCCATCAACGCGATCTAGGCCGCCTTGGTCTGGTGTGCTTGGATCATTGTCATGATCAGTCTTGCCTTCAACCGCATCTGTTGCTGGACCTACAGGCTTACCATTACGGTCTGTTGTATTCGCCTCAACATCAACGGATGAACCGTCTGCAATTTCTGCTGGCACATCTGCTTTATAGCTACCGTCTGGCTGAACAATCGCTTCAACATCTTTCGATACTGGCTGGCCGTCTTTGTCAAAGCCTTCAACAGTAATAATTACTTTCTCGCCAGGCTTAACATCTTCGGTTGTACCCGTGATCTTGCCTTTGTTGTCAACTTCAACCGTGATCTTGCCATCAACGCGATCTAGGCCGCCTTGGTCTGGTGTGCTTGGATCATTGTCATGATCAGTCTTGCCTTCAACCGCATCTGTTGCTGGACCTACAGGCTTACCATTACGGTCTGTTGTATTCGCCTCAACATCAACGGATGAACCGTCTGCAATTTCTGCTGGCACATCTGCTTTATAGCTACCGTCTGGCTGAACAATTGCTTCAACATCTTTCGATACTGGCTGGCCGTCTTTGTCAAAGCCTTCAACAGTAATAATTACTTTCTCGCCAGGCTTAACATCTTCGGTTGTACCCGTGATCTTGCCTTTGTTGTCAACTTCAACCGTGATCTTGCCATCAACGCGATCTAGGCCGCCTTGGTCTGGTGTGCTTGGATCATTGTCATGATCAGTCTTGCCTTCAACCGCATCTGTTGCTGGACCTACAGGCTTACCATTACGGTCTGTTGTATTCGCCTCAACATCAACGGATGAACCGTCTGCAATTTCTGCTGGCACATCTGCTTTATAGCTACCGTCTGGCTGAACAATTGCTTCAACATCTTTCGATACTGGCTGGCCGTCTTTGTCAAAGCCTTCAACAGTAATAATTACTTTCTCGCCAGGCTTAACATCTTCGGTTGTACCCGTGATCTTGCCTTTGTTGTCAACTTCAACCGTGATCTTGCCATCAACGCGATCTAGGCCGCCTTGGTCTGGTGTGCTTGGATCATTGTCATGATCAGTCTTGCCTTCAACCGCATCTGTTGCTGGACCTACAGGCTTACCATTACGGTCTGTTGTATTCGCCTCAACATCAACGGATGAACCGTCTGCAATTTCTGCTGGCACATCTGCTTTATAGCTACCGTCTGGCTGAACAATCGCTTCAACATCTTTCGATACTGGCTGGCCGTCTTTGTCAAAGCCTTCAACAGTAATAATTACTTTCTCGCCAGGCTTAACATCTTCGGTTGTACCCGTGATCTTGCCTTTGTTGTCAACTTCAACCGTGATCTTGCCATCAACGCGATCTAGGCCGCCTTGGTCTGGTGTGCTTGGATCATTGTCATGATCAGTCTTGCCTTCAACCGCATCTGTTGCTGGACCTACAGGCTTACCATTACGGTCTGTTGTATTCGCCTCAACATCAACGGATGAACCGTCTGCAATTTCTGCTGGCACATCTGCTTTATAGCTACCGTCTGGCTGAACAATTGCTTCAACATCTTTCGATACTGGCTGGCCGTCTTTGTCAAAGCCTTCAACAGTAATAATTACTTTCTCGCCAGGCTTAACATCTTCGGTTGTACCCGTGATCTTGCCTTTGTTGTCAACTTCAACCGTGATCTTGCCATCAACGCGATCTAGGCCTTCGCTTTCATCACCTGGAGTTGCTGGATCATCAGTTTTGCCTGTGCCCAATTTGTCTTCTGCAGTGATCGTATTGCCATTGCGATCAATAACTTCAGACTCAACAACTAAGTCACCATCTGCAAAATTTGGTGGCACATCCGTTACGTAATTGCCATCCTTATCAACTTTAACAATATCTTGATATTCAATATTATTCCCATCTTTATCTTTGCCGCTAATAGTAATTTTAACGTCAGTACCTTCAGGGATATTCTCTGTTTTACCTGTAACTGTACCATCTGTATTTACTTTAAGCGTATTAGTGCCATTCGGGATCGAATCTGTCTTATCCTTGTCATTGTGGTCAATAATCGCCGCAGCACCACCAACTACAGCAGCGCCGACCAACCAAGGTAACAATCCAACAAGTTTACTGCCTTCAACAGCAGGCAATAATGCTTCTAATCCTGGAATGCCTTTAAAACCCGATACGCCATCAAACCAATATAGAACACACCCATCTTCTTCAAAAACCAAATCTGAAGCGACATCGTCATATGTTATAAAAAAATTCTCAATAACAACAACTTCACCATTTTTTAACTTAAGCACTAAGTTATTGCCATCACGGATAAATTCGTCGACGTCATCACGGCTCATTTTAGTATGAACAATAGAAGCTTCGGTTAATGTAATCTGTGTCGCATTTACTGTAGACTTATTTAATGAGTCTTTCTCAATTACAATAAAATTAGTCATATTTTTACCCAAAAAATTATATTCTTTTATCTTCTAAAACTTTAACTATTTAGTAATGCCTGTAATTTCGACAGTTACACGGCGGTCAGGCTGTAAACAAGCTTTGAGTTCTTCACGCTGTTTTACATCAAAACAACCATTCGTCACAGGCTGGCCTTTACCTGCGCTTGCAGTCGAAATAACATTCCCTGCCACACCATTTTGAACCAACAGGTTGCGTACTGTGTCTGCACGGTTTTGCCCCAATTGATTGTTATAGCTATCACTTCCCAAACGATCTGTGTGACCAACTAAATTAATGCGGCTTACAGAAACGAAGTTGTTATGAATTTGCGAAGCAACATTCAAGACCTCTTGACGCCCCTTTGGCAGTAAATCATTCAAGGAAGAACCGTTAAATTTAAATAAAGTGTCCGCAGCTAAATCCACTCGTATTATCTGTTCCTGAGCAGCAACCTGATGCTTCACCTCACAACTTAAAGGCTGACCATTATTGGAAATAAAAGGTTTACCGTCTGTATTGACAGAGAGTAAAAATTCATTGCTTGTTAGCTTTCCTACGTTTAAGTCAACATCACAACTTTGGCATGATTCTTCAGTACAGTTTTTTACTTTGAAATTATATGTTTCTGGTTTCAATGCATATTGAGCCGAATTATTTATATAAAAATTTCCAGCTTTAATACTGTCAATATAAAATTCAATCGGGCAATTTTGCTGTTCTGCTGTATCACCACCACACAGCTTCTCATCTCGCTTTAATACAATAGGTTGATTATTTTCTTGCGTTTTTTTCTGAAAACGTAAATCTGATGGCTTCGTATATGGGCTTGATGTGCAAGCCGCTACTCCCAATGAAGCTACAACAGCTAAAAGTGACAATCTCAACATAACTACCCCTTGTGGACTTAGAACAATTTAAGGAACAATTTCAAGCACATTTCCTACACAAATATCTTTCCATGAATCTACTGAAAAATTATTATTGTGACGCAGTGCACATTTCAACATCTTTATATCAAAATAAATGTGTATTTTGAACATTTATTTTTTGTGTCAACTGTATCACTTTATAGTTTTATTAGAAATACTTAACTAGATAGTCCTAATTAAACGAAGATTAAAAATCAAATATATCAACAAGATGCAACTAAATTCAAAAAGTTTCCACCTATTCACTTGATCAATATTGGTCGCCATAAAAAAAGCTCATCAAATTTCTATTTTGATGAGCATTACAAAAATCATACAGAGCACATGGTATAAAGAACGCTTCTTTACAGCAACCTTAACCTAAAAATTTCAGCTTATTAAAAGCTTTAATAGGCAGACGTGATGTTTACCTAGGTAGTTTATTACGGGAAAAGAATCTACTTAAAAGGCGCAGTCCACTCATATAAGCTAATAAATAACCATATAGACCAAAATTCCACATCGAAATAGGATTTGAAATTACTACAAACTATTTCTTCAATGGTGAACAATCAGACTTATTATTGTTGGGGTTATTTCATTCGTACAAGTTTAAAAAAGCAAGTTAAGCTGCTGCATATGTAGATTTGGTTCCAGTACATCAGCTGTTTGGCAGTTCGGCCAACAAGCAAAAGTCACTTATCAAAAGCAGATGACAGTAAAATACGCTCAGTATTGTATATGTCAACCTTAACAGCGATTCAATAGAATCCACACATTGAAGCTTTATATCAATAATTATTAAGTCAGGATAAAAATTAAAGGTGTGCTTTAGGTGTTGCAATGCGCAAGCTTATACGTCTGTGTTATGGCGTTTTAAAACATCAGACTGCCTATCAAAAAGATTATTTATTGGTCTAATAATCTCAAAACCTGATTGGTTACCAAGACGGCATCTTGTTTTTTACGGTGTTTTCTAAATAACTGAAAATTATGCACATTACTTTGTGCAATGGCTGTTGATATAATCTGGCTAGTTTTGTAGTGCATCGTCAGCTAGGCTTTGATCGTATGACGTTTTTTCTTGCCGCTATAGTAATTTTTCTATTTTTTTGGGACGTTCTATCGTCATTTCAGTGGCATCAATCACGATAACTTCCCAATCTACACCTTCACCTTTTGGTAACTTTTTAGGTAAATGAAATTTATCGGATTTAATTAAAAGGTTTTCAATCTTTTGAATAATGCGTGAAGCCCTTGATTCATGGATACCATAGGTCATCGCAACATGGAAAAGTGTGCGATATTCGTGCCAATAGCTTAAGGTCATCAACAGCTGATCTTCAAGCAAAAGTATTGAGGGTCTTCCTCGTCGACTATCACTTTGAGCGGCTCTCAATACTTCAAGCATTTCTGCAAAAGTTGAGGGTTGTATTCCGATAAGTCGTTTAAACTGCTGACTTAGCAGTGTTTTTACTTTTGAGTAGTTCATGCAACAACGATAACCGAATACGGCTTATTGATCGCTACAAAAAATTATCACTAGATTGGTCGTTTTTTGATTTATGCAAGAGATCTATTTTATAGTATAATCAAAAAATACAATCATTCTTTATTTTTAATATGTTTAACAAAGTATTAAAACAAATTACCGTAATTTCTGTTGTTTTGGTTACTGGTTGTGGTGAAGAAAATTATAGCGTTGGAGTAAGTGTTGGAGGTTCAGGCTCTGGGCAGAATACTGACTCTGGCCCGATATCTCCTCCCTTACCATCAAGACCACCAACAACCCCTCCGCGACTACCGGAGGATGAAAATGAAATGCAAGACAGGTTTGTTGTATGGACTCCTGTAAATAATATGCATTATTGTGCTCCCTTAGAAATTTCATTTCATCTTGTAAACAAGACAACTAACGAAATACTTCCTGATGGTTACGGAACTGATCTAAGTTATACGGAGTCGAATGATTTACATAATTTACATTTACAAGCACATATTAAGAATTCAAGCTCAGAAACTATTTACCAATATAATCAGGACTGTAAATCCGGCTTTACTTTACTAGATCAAAACCTGATTCCGTTCAATGAAAATATTGAAGTATCTTGTACTCAGAATCAGAGTTTACAGATATATAAACCGTATGAAGAAAAAATATTTGATCTTAAGTATGATTTGCCTTTTAAAGATCAAACATGGACTATCAATTATAGAACTTTTTTCAGCATAAATCGCGTTGTAGATCGACCAAACTCTCAAACTTGCGAGGCTAGGGAAATTTCATTAAAAATTGAAGAAATGTGATGTAAAGTTTTTTAAAATATAATATAAAAACTTTTTAGATGGGCTATAAAGGCACAATGGAAATGGGCTATAAAGGCACAATGGAAAGTAAATTTAATTTGAATGAATCTGATGTAGATGCTTATTTAGTTGATAAAAATAAAGTCCTCTCATCAGAATCAAAATCTACATTAGAATATACACTAAAAGTTATGGGAGAACTTACTCATTGGTTAGTCAAATCAGGAATTGGCTATAGTGAGTTTTCTAATGCGATTCGTCCCCTCTTCTATAATGAGGCTATTAAAGAATTAGAACATCTAGGTCAAAAAACAACTGACTCTTCAATTAGTTTACTTTCAGGTTTAAATAGACGGGATGTTAGTCAAATTAAGCAAGAGAATGGAGGTAAACATACTATAATCCCTCTGACTTATAGAAATACTATGCCAATCAGCGTGCCTGCTCGAGTCGTTGCATTATGGGTGCACCAAGATTTGCCGTATATATTACCCCTTACTGGTAATGAAAATAGTTTTGAAGGGTTAGTCAAACAAATTTCTAGAGACAAACATCCCCGATCTATTTTATTAGAGTTACAGAGGATTGGACTAGTAACAGAAGCAGGGGGAAAAGTAATTTTACATCAAGAAAGTTTTACACCTGCTTCTGAAGCTCATCAAGCAAAACAGATTCTGGCTGAAAATTTATCTGATCATATCGCTGCTGGCGTTCATAATTTGACTGAAAATCAAAACTATTTTTTAGAACAAGCAATTTTTGCAAATGAATTGACTGAAGAGTCTATTAACTATTTGAAAGAAAGGGTTGTTGAATTATGGGGGAAATTTTCCAAAAGTTTATTGGCCGAAGCAATAGAGCTTTGCCAAAAAGATGAAGGTCAAATTGATATACGCTGAATTATCAGGAGACTTTCCCTTGGGAGATTCTAGGCAGCCAACTTATAAAAGTCTTCGGCCATTTGATTTGGTGTCTTAAAACCCAAACCCTTTTGAATTCTTCGATGATTATAAAATAATTCAATGTATTTTATAATATCTGCTTTGGCTTCTTCTCTGGTTTGATAGTTGTAATGATGCACTAACTCATTTTTCAGTATTCCCCAAAAGCTTTCAATCGGTGCATTATCGTAACAGTCTCCGCGCTTGCTCATTGAACCTTGAAAACCATATTGCTCAAGTATATTTCGATATTCATGGCTGCAATATTGACTTCCTCTGTCTGAATGCACAATCAGTTCTTTGGTTGGTTTTTGATTGTGAATAGCCATATTTAGCGCATTACAAACAAGCTGTGTTGTCATGCGCTCATTTAAGCTATAGCCAACCACTTGCTTCGTGTAAAGGTCTTTTACCGCTGCTAAGTACAGCCATCCTTCAACAGTCCATATGTACGTAATATCACTTGACCATGCTTGATTTGGTCTAGTCATTGAGAATTGTTGCTCCAGCAGGTTTTCATAGATCGCTCGATTATGGTCACTATTCGTAGTCCTTTTAAAAAGCTTGTGTCGCTTACAATACAGGTGGTTCAGCGCTTTTATCTGACGTACAGCGTACATACTCATTTTTATGCCCTGAGCTTGTAAGTATTTGGTTAATCGAATATAACCATAACTCTGCTTTGTCTCCTCATGGGCTATTTTCACCAATATCGTCTGTTGATTTCGTTGAATCGTTCTTTTGCTCACGCCTCTCTTGAGCCAATCATAAAAACATGAAACTGAAACATGAAGTAATCGAGCCATTAAGGTAATTGGAAAAGAATATCTTTTTTGTTTCATATAGGCGTACCTTACTGACTTTCTTTGGCAAAGTACGCTGCTGCCTTTTTTAAAAATTCACGTTCCATTTCAGCTATTTTGAGCTGTTGTTTGAGTTTTTTATTTTCTTCGAGTAGAGCGTTTAGATCAGGTGAATACTGTTTTGTACCTGCTAAAGTTCCAGCCTTTGCTTTGGTATTCCAATTTGAAAGAGTTTGCATTGAAATGCTAAGTTGTCTGGCTGTTTCCGAGACATTGCCTTGATTGGCTTCAATTAATTTGATGGCTTCAGCTTTAAATTCTGTGGTGTAAGTCTTGTGTTTCTTGCTCATGGTAAACTCCTGATGAGTGTGTTTAGTTTACCAAGTTAAAACCTCCTGTTTTTTCAGCACACATCAAATTGATGCAAATCGTCGATTTAGAGTCGGAATTTTTGAGTATGATACAATGGATATAAATAAAAATTAATATCGTAGTCTTTTAATAAGACTTACGCATTATTATTTATAGATTCTCTGTGGTATTAGATGATTTTTATCAAGAATAAAGTCCTGAATGGGTTAGATCTGTATGCCTATTTAAGTTCTGTGCTCAAAAGGTGATCCTAGACAGTATCGTGGACAACAAATCCCTCTAAATTCTTAAAATATTTCTGTTCAAAGGCTTCTGGGCTTAACCAGCCGTTTGCGGAATGCCTTCTGACCCGATTGTAATAAATCTCAATATAGTCAAACAAGACTGTATTCCCAAATGATACGAAAATCACTTGCACACTTCATGATTTTAGTAATAAAGAGTATTTAATAATAGGCGACAGAAAAGACGAAATCGAAACCCAAATTGAAAACTTTAAAGAAAATATAGACAGTGATTTATTAAAGAGACGAGCACCCTTATATACTTTAGCTCAAGTAATTCATGAACATAATTATCTTACAATAGGTGGCTATCTTCAGTTAGTTAGATGTACAAAATTTGGTTGTAAAGTAATGGCCCTAATGAGAGAAGATAGTACAGCAACTTATATTGGTTATAAATTAAATAATTTTACTAACAATCAAATGGTAATCCCTAGTTATGGGAATTTTGCACTTAGCCCTTCAATCATGGTTTACCCTAATGAAAATGATGCTATGACGTACAGATAGAATTTATAAATTTAGGGGCTACTAGATAAACCTAAATATTTGTCCAAATGTGTAGTGTTTCTAACTATCCTTTTGGACTGCCATAGCTGTTAGGAGTAATTTTCCAGTTAATAATTTAAAAATGTATTGTTGTTTTGAAAATTCTATTTTTGCTAGTTCTTCATAAAGCATGTTGTTTTACCATTTTCTAAATTTATATAATTATGAATTACGTTATTTTTGTAGAGGTCTGCTTAGTATGAACTATTTGTTTTATGTACTAATATTCCGTTTTTTAATTTTATAAGTACCTGATCTAGCATTTTTTTTGGTTAGCTTAGGGTTGACTCCAAATATTTTTTAATTAAGACGGGAGGGCTATTAGGAGCCTTGCTCCATATTGCATCATTCTCCACATAAAGTACTGTGTTGATACGTGCATTCTCAATAAAACTTTTACAAAGTTCCCTAACTGCTGCGGTAGCTATATCACTTTCATCCTCTAAGCTGTTAATTTTCATATCTAAAACCTTATTTTGATTAAATTTGGTTAGGCTGGCGAATAACATAATAGCTATTTTAGCCTAATGTCTTATAAAAATAGTGAATTAAATAAAAATCTTTTTGGATAAAAGTAGTTTTGAAGAATATATATGAGTGCTTAATTGATTTTTTGAAATATTTACTTCAAGTAATTGAATACATTGAGTATAAAAATGACAACTTATGTGTCGTTGATTGCTGACATTCTTTGTCATTTAAAGCCTTAAGCTATTGATTATTAGACTGCAGAAATGGCAACTTATATGCCGCATGACGCTGCTACAATACATTGCAGATTTAAATCATGAATTCCATACATACATTAAAAAGCTTTCTAGTTATTAATTATTTTAAATACTTTATGCATCTTCCAAAGCTCTCATTTTCCAACTAGCTCAGGTTATAATAATGGTCTCCCACAATATGGTTGTCTACTATGAACACCTCCAATGACCCTTTACACGGCAAAAAACTTGCTGACATTTTAGAAGAATTATTAGATTACTACGGTGGCTTTGAAGGTTTAAGTCATAAAATTGAAATTAGATGTTTTTGCATAGATCCAAGTGTTAAATCATCATTGCGATTCTTACGTACCACACCATGGGCACGTGAAAAAGTAGAAAGCTTATATTTGTATGTCTTACGCCAAAAAGCCAAACAGAATTAGCCTGCACACTACACATCATCAGATATTTCTCCTTCAATATTGTTTCTTTCATTATTTATCTTTTTAGACGTTCTAACGCCTAGATGTAGATTAATCACGCTGTATTTATACAAACCTGCGTGTATGATGAAACACATATTATGAATCTTCCATTTTTGCATGAACAATCCATTTTTAGATAATCCTCAAATTAAAGTCGTGAATGACTTCCCTGAATTGGTTAATACAACATTTCAAGGATTAAATAATGCGATTTGCTGGCAAAGGAATTTGTTTGGAGATTTCGAAGAGATTGTTTGCAAACTTTCATTAGAAGAAAATATCACAGAGATTTCAATTGAAGATCTATTGGCGTTAAATCTGTCTGAAAATGGAAATTTAGCTCGAAAAATAATTTTAAGCGATATTCAGCTTTTAACCGATTTTGGAGCCTCTCCTTCTTTGAATTTGCTTAAATGTTACGAACGTGATGATGAACTCGATTTTATTTCAACAGATGTGTACTCATATCATGTTGATCGTTCGCCTATAGCAACAGATACTTTTTTATGTACATATTATGGTGCTGCAAGCGATATTATTGCGAATGATCAAGTTGAACAAAAAATATTAATTCCTGAAATTAGAAAAAAACTGAAAGACTTATATGATGGACAAAATGATCAAGATGCTGAATTTGATCAATTTTTAGAAGAGTATTTTTTTGATTTACACTATCAACCCAAACCAAATGCCAAACCTACAAATTTAGCGACAGGACATTTATGGCGTTTAGCGGTTGATCATCCTACACAACAAGTTTTACCTTGTGTTCATCGAGCGCCTATTGAAAATGATGGTGAGTATAGGTTGTTATTAATCTGTTAAATTTTTATTATTTTTATATTTAAATCAATTAATTATCTATTTTTTGAGTGATTAAAACCCATATTTTTATATGGGTTTTATGTTTTATTTAAGCATTTTCTAATTGACCAACTTGATGATAAGCGCGGTTAAAATAAACCAAAGCTTGCTCCTGCTGGCTTTGTTGTATGGCAACCACACGACACATAAAAATACTATGAGTTCCTATCTGTTGAATTTGATCAATTTCACAATCAAAACTTGCTAAAGCATTTTTTAAAACAGGCGAACCAGTTTCTAGTGTTGTCCATGAACCAAGTTTAAACCGCTGATCTGAAGTGAATTTACTCGATGCAAATGCATTAGAAATCTGCTCATGTTGTGCGCCCAAAACATTCACAGTCAGAATTTCATTTTCAATAAAATGCATGTGAGAACGTGATGATTGATTCATGCAGACCAATAATGTCGGTGGTGTATCGGTAACACTACATACTGCAGAAGCTGTAAATCCATGCATACCAGATGTACCTGCTGTAGTTACAACATTTACGGCACTTGTTAATAAAGACATTGCATTTTTAAAGTCTGTTGCTTGAATCATCACTTTGTTCCTAGGTTCTACATCTGAACCCTCGTTTTTTGGTTTCGCAACGCACCCAATTTGCTCATATGGGTGCATGTGCTGAAGGTGTTTTTTATATCTCATGTGCTATTGATAGCTAAAAATTTATTACTGAGCACCAAGTTCTTGACGAATAATTTCTGCGCCTGCACTTAAAGCATTGAGCTTGCCACGTGCAACTTGACGAGATAATGGCGCCATACCACAGTTTGTTGAAGGATAAAGTTTATCTGCATCTACAAATTGAAGTGCTTTACGTAAGGTATTTGCGACTTCTTCAGGTGTTTCAATAGTATTAGAAGCAACATCAATTGCGCCAACCATCACTTTTTTACCACGAATTAGCTCAATTAAATCCATTGGTACATGTGAGTTTTGGCATTCTAAAGATACGATATCAATTTTAGATTGTTGTAGTTTAGGAAATGCCTCTTCATATTGACGCCATTCAGAGCCTAAAGTCTTTTTCCAATCTGTATTTGCTTTAATACCGTAGCCATAGCAAATATGTACAGCAGTTTCACATTTCAGGCCTTCAAGTGCACGTTCTAATGTTGCAACACCCCAATCATTCACTTCATCGAAGAACACATTAAATGCAGGTTCATCGAACTGAATAATATCTACACCCGCAGCTTCTAATTCACGTGCTTCTTGATTAAGGATTTTTGCAAATTCCCAAGCCAATTTTTCACGACTTTTGTAGTGACCATCATATAGCGTATCAATCATAGTCATTGGGCCAGGCAACGCCCATTTAATTGGTTGATTGGTTTGGCTGCGTAAAAACTTAGCATCTTCAACAAATACAGGCTTTTGACGGCTTACCGCACCAACGACCGATGGCACACTTGCATCATAACGATTACGAATTCGAACCGTTTCACGCTTTTCAAAATCTACGCCATCTAAGTGTTCAATAAAGGTTGTCACAAAATGCTGACGAGTTTGTTCGCCATCACTCACAATATCAATGCCAGCATGTACTTGTTCTTGTAATGACAAACGCAATGCATCTTGCTTTGCTTCTAACAATTCATCGCCTTGTAATTTCCAAGGTGACCAAAGCTTTTCAGGTTCGGCAAGCCAAGATGGTTTTGGTAAGCTGCCTGCTGTTGATGTTGGTAATAAAATTGCCATGTCTAATCTTCTTTCTCTAAATTCGTAAATAACGGTGATGTATTAAGCAGCGTGATCTTGCTGAGCTGTTTTCACTTTAAAGTTTGCAGCCCATTTATTCAGGATGTCGTTATAAGGCTTGATGAAATTTTCCTCAGTCCACTTCCCTTGTTTAACTGCAAGTTGACCACGCTCTTCACGGTCATAGACAATTCGAGTCAATGAATAATCTTGATAGCTCAAACTTGGCTGATACACAACGCCTGCAACTGAATTGCTGTTATAAATTTCAGGACGATAAATTTTTTGAAAGCTTTCCATGGTACTGATCGCGCTGATTAATTCGAAATCGGTATAATCACGGAGTAAATCGCCTGCAAAGTAGAATGCTAAAGGTGCATTACCATTTTCAGGTTTGAAATAACGAACGCTTAAACCCATTTTTGCGAAATAGTCGTCTGTACGTGAATGTTCATCATTTTTATACTCCACACCTAATACAGGATGAAGATTTGCCGTACGGAAATAAGTTTTAGATGTTGAAACACTCAAACAAATCACAGGTTGTTTGCTAAATTCGGCTTTAAACACATCTGAATTTACTAAATGTTGATAAAGTTTCCCGTGTAAATCACCAAAGTTTTCAGGTTTTTCGCCTGTTTTGAAGCCATTTTCCAATAAAACGACGCTAAAATCGTAATCACGTACATAAGATGAAAAGCTATTACCAATCATGCCTTCAATACGTTCATTGGTTTTGTGATCTGTAATGGTACTTTTCAGCATTTCAATGAACGGAAACGTTTGACCATTACCTTCGATATCAATTTCAGCAGAAATGATGTCAATTTCAAGTGAATAACGATCGGCTTTAGGATTATCAACACTTGCCAAAGTATTGAAACGATTATTGATCATCGCTAATGTTCTACGAAGATTTTCTTGGCGACTTTCACCACGAGCCAAATTGGCAAAGTTAGTTGTTAAACGTGTATTATTTGCTGGCTCATAGTTTTCATCAAAGCGAATACGCTTAATTGAACACTCAAATTTCTTACTCATGAAGATTCACCCTAAATTTTTATAAAAAGCTAAATTTCTGTATGAGCTTATTTAAGCTTGAATCAAAAGATGAGTAAAACGATATAAATTCAATAAAAGATGAGTAATATTCATGTTTGTGGTTTTTAGATTTGATTAATCATCAATTTATAAAGCATAAAACTGAGTATTTGTATTTAGGTCCTATTTTATATGTATGGGTTTGGGGAGTTTTAATGATCAAACAATCATAAAATACTAGAATTGATTGATCATATTTGTATGTATTTTAAACCGAACGTGTAATGCCACCATCAACACGGATATTCTGTCCCGTAATATATCCTGCACCTTTAGATGCTAAAAAACTTACGGTTGCTGCAATTTCTTCACTGGTACCATATCTCTGTAATGGTACAGATATACGGCGATCTTCGGATTCAGGAAGACTATCAATCCAACCAGGTAAAATGTTATTCATTCGAATATTTTTTGCCGCATATTGATCTGCATATATTTTGGTAAATGAAGCTAAACCTGCGCGAAATACAGCAGATGTTGGGAACATATCACTTGGTTCAAAAGTCCAAGCACTTGAAATATTAATAATCACACCTGAATTTTGTTTTTCCATTATTGGAGTGACAATTCGAGTTGCTCGAATAATATTCATGAAGTAAGTATCTAATCCTAAATGCCACTGATCATCTGTAATCTCTAGAATTGGCGCACGTGGTCCGTGCCCTGCACTATTGACTAAAACATCAATACGTCCCCATTTTTGATATGCCAATTCAACAAGCTTTTTGATATCTTCTGTAGACTGATTTGAGCCTGTAATTCCAATACCATTTAACTCTTTTGCAAGTTTCTCTCCCTTTCCAGAAGATGAAAGAATACCTACATGAAAGCCATCTTGATGTAATTGACGCGCAGCAGCTGCACCCATGCCACTACCACCTGCTATAACTAACGCTACTTTTTCTACAGTCATGTGTGCTATCCTAAAATTCAATTAATGTTATATATTGCTCTATTTAAAACAGCATAGCATGTTAGTTTTTATTCTTTACCCAAGATTCTCTTTGTTTTAACTGTAGAAAAACTACTGTATATATTTATGAAAATACTAAAAAAACTCCCTTCATTAAATGCTTTAAAAGCATTTGAGTCAGCAAGTCGACATTTAAGTTTTAAATTGGCAGCGAATGAACTCAATGTGACACAAAGTGCTGTTGCACAACAAATTCGCAGTTTAGAAGAAGAGTTAGGTGTAAAACTATTCGAAAGGCATTCAAAAGGTGTTTCATTAACAGCGAATGGGCGAAATTATGCTTATAGTATCCATCAAGCTTTTGCTTTAATTCATGAAGCAACTCAATCTTTTGTCCATGAAAAGCAACATATCACCATTAGTGCGACACCTACTTTTGCTTCTAAATGGTTAATCCCAAGGCTTGCCGACTTCACGGCGATGCACCCTGATATTGAATTACAAATTTTGGCAACTGAAAAAATATCTCATTTTCAAAATGACGGTGTAGATTTAGCAATACGCTATGGTAGCCCTCCATTGGGAGGAGGTTTGAATACAGCATTACTTTTGCAAGATTCTTTTGTTATTGTTGCAAGTCCGCAATTAGTAAAGTTAGAAAATCAATACTTAAGTTTAGATAATTTATTCAACTATACCTTCTTACACGATGCACATAATTTATGGTCTATTTTTTTAGAAAAATCTAACGTGGAATTACCATTAAACACACTTAAGAATATTCGCTTTAATCAAACAACTCTTGCGATTGATGCCGCAATTTCCGCACAAGGAATTGCGTTGGTAAATCCAATTTTTATTCGTGAGGAATTACAAACTAAAAAGCTGATTCAAGTTGTTGAGCATACTTTAAAGATGGAAACGGGCTTTTATTTAGTTTCACCTCGTCATTCATCAAATACTGAAAACCTTATGAAAGTTTATAATTGGTTGGTTTCTCAATTTGTAGACAATCATAATGATTAAGATAAATATTATGCTGTACGATTTAACACTCTAAATTTTTTAACTGCTTACAAATTAGAGCCAACCAAAGAATATTGGGAAGCTCTAATAATCTAATCCTAAGATGTTAGTTAGTAGTTAATGGTATAACTTAGCGCAAATGTTCGACCTTCCGATGGAATACGCAATAAACCATTATCATTGGTCATTGCTGCCTGTTGTGCAAAAACAGATAGATACTGTTTATCCCAAACATTGTAAATACCAAAATCTACACGACCTTTTGCAATCGGAAAATGTGCGAGGATATCCATAGTGGTATACCCCCTAATTCTAGCTGCACTATTACTATCATTTTTTGCTAAACCTAATTCATCTAATTTTAAGTCATCGTTATACGCTTTGTCAGTGCCTTTAATTGCCTGCATTTGTGCACGAATACCAGAACCTTCTTTATTGTCCCATTCAGCAAAAATCGTTCCCTTTACAGGCGATACGACAAAAGAATTAAGTTCATGCCATTGTTTGGCTGCATCTTTGTATTGACCACGTGTATAACCTAAAGTTCCGCCTACTTTAAAGTTCTCAAGAAATGGATATGATGCTGTTGCTTCTAGCCCATAAATCCGTTGGTCGGTATCTACAACATTCACAGAGCGGTTAGAATTAAATTGAACGACTTTATCTGAGGTATTATAAAAACCTGTAAGCCCTAAATTAAGCCCTTTATTCTGGTCTAAACGCCAACCTAGTTCATAACTATTTACTGTAATGGGTTCTATACCCGATGTTGTTAGAGTATAAGCTGCGACATCACGTAATACACGTTGCACATCTGGATAGCTAAAGCCTTGTGAAAAATTGGCATATATTTGTTGTTCATCATTAATTTTATAAACAGACCCAATATTAAATAGGAATTTTCCTGAATCGGTTGAATCTGCAGGCATCCAAGTTGCAGGGTCACGTGCAGTTAAATAGCCTTTTGTATCTGCTTGCACATATTGATAACGTACACCTGCTTGAATATTGAGTTGATCATTTAAAGCAAAGTCACCTTGCACAAAAGTCCCAATATTTTGAATTTGTGTGTCTGGTCCCTGTCCTTGTTTTTGCCCTGTAGGGATATATTCTAAACCTTGATTATTAGCGATATATAAGTCAGCCCATTGATGATCTTTTTCCCAATCATAATCTAGACCGTAATTTAATGTTAAATCTCGATCTGCAATTTTAAAGTCAGATTGAATCGTACTGCGTATACCTGCAAAATCGACATTAGATTGACTTTGTTTGACTGTTTTACCATCTGCTAAATAACCATAAGGCACAAATCGAGATTTTTCATTTCGATAATATGCTTCTATATTCAGGTTTTGACCCAAGAAATCTTGGTTTTGATATTGTGAGTTAATCGCATAGCGCTTGGTAAAGGGTTGATTGGGTAAATTCCACCCTTTAATTGCTTGATGTGATGGTGGAGTTTTATCTGCAATATAACGATAATCTGGCCCGTAATCTGTATCTTGTTTATCTTGATAGTACTGAGCACCAACACTTAAAGTTTGTGTATCAGTTAAATTGAAATTCAAACGTCCATTTATATCAATTGTATCTGTATCCATAGTGCTGCCTTGCCAAGGACTTAATGAAATTCGATTAGCTTGAGCATCGAACTGAGAACCTCGACGAGTATAATCAATTCCGAAGAAGCCATCGACCTGATCTTGACTAAAGGACATGGTTTGACCCACGTTATACGCTAAACTATCGCCACGAAAATTATCAGCAGATGTAATTCCTAGTTTTGTTTCAAAACTAAGTGGTTTTTCTTTATTGGCACGTTTTGTAATAATATTAATAATACCGCCTGTCGCACCCGAACCATAAATACTTGTTGCACCTGAAACGACTTCAATATGATCAATCATATTTGGGCTAATACTATTTAATTGACGTGCAACATCACGTGAACCTGTTTGTGAAACACCATCAATCATAATTAAAACATTACGTCCTCGCATGGTTTGCCCATAATTACTTGTAGTTCCACTACTTGGTGCTAAAGATGGTACGAGTTGTGCTAAAACATCGGCAAGTTTACGCCCCGCAGCAGCTTGTTGACTAATTTCATCACCACGAATGTTCTGAACAGTGCCTGCAATTTCTGCAATGCTTTTTGGGGTTCTTGTTGCCGTCATAATAATGGGTGCTAGTGTTTTACTTTCGGACGAAGTATTTTTCACTTCGTCTGCATAACTCAGCATACTTGTCGTTGTCGCTAAAATACTGATGGTTAAATAAGACAAACGCATTTTTTTAATCCAAAGTTCAACTTTTTGTATGCGTATATTACGTGCTAATTCATCAATAATGATTATCATTATTATTTAAATTACAAAAAATATAACGGACTCCCGATGTTTAATTTTTTATAACAAAGCTTTTCAATTTTATAGATCTTCATTTACGCCACATCCATATCAGTACACAAGCCATACATGCAATTGCAGGATAAACAAACCAAGGATGTGGAATTGTCCAAATCATGAGTCCTGCCGCAACGCTCATACTCATTGTAGACATATACTTTGCTTTTTTAGGAATACGACGATGTTCTTTCCACTCGTGAATAATAGGTCCTATAAATCGATTTTTTAAAAACCATGCATGCAGTTTTTCTGAGCCTTTTGCAGAAAAAATAACAGCCAATAAAATAAAATCTACCGTGGGTAAACCAGGAATAAAAATGCCCAATACGCCTAAAAAAATACAGATCCAAGCAAGACAAATAAATATAATTCGCCAAAATAATGAACGAGCCAATTTGCTTTCTGGTTTTTGAGTTTGTGCGTTGATATTATTCAATGTATTTTCCATTTCAGACATTATTATTCCTAGTTTTATTTGCGATATCCTTTTATTTATTTCAGCTCTTTAAGTTGAATAAGCGCTTGTCCGAAATATTCAAAAGCATCTAGTGCACCTTGTACAACACGATTCTGTAGCTTTGGATCAAATCCTGAATCATCTAACGCTTCTACAAACCGTTTCCACACTTTTGCACGACCTTCAGGATATGCAGCTAAATTTCTCGCAGCATAGCTTTCAGACAAACCTAATTTTTTCTGAGCTTCTTTAAATAAAAATGCTGCGCCCAAAGTTGAACCTTCAGACACATAAATCCAGCCAAGCGCTTCGGGTAATTTGATGTGCTCAGTTTGCAAGCTCTGTCCTTGTGGCTGAATGTTTAAATCGCTTAAATCTTGCAAAGCTTTATCTGAACGCCCACGAATACCTAAGTCTGGAATAAGTTCTGCTATACCCTCTTTATCGAATAAATTTTCAATTTCTTTTTGGAAATAATATTGAGATAAAGTGAATTTTCCATATTGTTCTTGGCTTGAAAAAACATCTGCTTTTGCCATCAATTGATGCATACGCTCATGTTCTGAAGCCGTTTCATGCTTTAATCTGTAAGATAAGCTTTGTGTATTTTGTATATTTACTGATGTATTCATTATCATTCTCCTAAAATGAATTATTAATCAATCAAACTTAATTGTAGAAAATCATCAATTCACCTTAAAACCGATGTTCGAGTTTTAAACTAAGGTTTTGTTTGTCATAGGAATACAACCAATCAACATTGCTTTTATTGTGGTTATATCTATAGGTTAAGCTAGGTGTCATTCCATAAAATTTGAAGCGTGGCATTTGCAATACAAAAGTATAATTTTCTTCAAAATCATGACGGCGTGTGCCAAAAGTTGCGACATGTTCATCGAATTGTCGCCAGCGATACGAGCTAAAGAGTGTGGTGTTAAAACCAGTATTCCAAACTTTACTTAAACCTAAGCGCACACCTTGTTGTTGGTAAGATGCTAGAAATTTCTCTTTGGTATTGTGGTCAAGTACATCTACACCACTAAAGAGCGTCCACCGCTTAGGTAAGATTTTCCAAAAGGTAAATAATGCCGAAGTTTCTAAGCCATCTAAGTTTTTAAATCTTTGATAATCTAAATCTTTTGCTTCCGCCTCAAGCTTGAATGCCTTGTCATTGGAGATGAATCTCATCCATTCTGCACGCACGCCCCAAGCATTGTATAAACTGTTATTGCCATAATTTTTATGTTCAAACAAAGGACTGAACGTAATTTGGTTTTTCTGATCGAAATAACTATAGCCTGCGGCAATGTTTATAGTTGATTCGTTATATTGAACGTAATCATCATAAGATTGACCAAAAGCAAGCCCACGAATTGAAAGTCCATGATTCCCTTTAATTGAAAATCTTTTGATTAGGCTTGCATCAAAATCGACACCATTTGCAGATTCAGCCGCAGGGCTTCCTCGTGTAATTTGCTGAACTGGAACTACATTTTTATCTTGATCTAAGCCATATAAAGTCCAAGTTTTACTTTGTTCAGATGAACTATTTAAATTATTGGCATATGTAGGTCCTATAGCCATTGAACCTTGCCATGAATCTCGCTTTTCAATTGCCTTTTGAAAAATATCGATAGTCTTTAAAATTTCAGGCGGTATAACTCGCTGATCACTGATTGTAGATTTTTCTTGAATTTGGCTAAATAACAGAGAGGCATCTTTATTTTTTTGTTGTTCGAATAGAACGCGTGCCAATTCAAGTTCACAAATTAAGTTATTTGGCTGAATGGATAAACTGTTTCTAAATTTTTGTTCTGCTTGTTTTAACTTAGCCTGCGCGCGCAACATCGCACCTTCGGCAAATTCAGTCAGTGCTTTATCGTAATTCTCGAACTTTTTATAATTTTCTAAATAGATGGGTACATTAGCCCAGTTTTTTTGCATAACAGTAAGATAAAGTGCTTTTGCCAAATCATCTTCGCTTTGTTCTACATGATATTTTTGCCCATTAATTTGTATTTGTGGTAATTCATTTAAATTTTGAATAGATAGATCTTGTTTCAACGCTTGTTGCTGTTGTAAGAGTTTCTGATCTAAGTTTTGATTTAGACGTAATTGTGTTTCGTTATCTGCATGTATATGCGTATAACTGAATAAACTTAGACAACACAAAAAAGTACGCTTCATACGCAATGAACAACCAATTTAATTACATTGAAAAATAAAAAAGGAATCTACACATGTAGATTCCTTTTGTTAAAATTAATTCTTAGCACCACCAAATGAGGTGTTGTATGAGGCGTCATTAAATTGAGCAATACCTGCCAATGCTGCAGCATCGGCACCAAAGAATTGACCTGTTACAAGACCTGATTGATCCAAGCCCGCAGTGCCATTTGCATTTGCACCACCAGAAAATGCAGCACTTCCTGCATTAAATGTAACGCCATCTAATGTTAAATTAGACACCGTAGTCCCTGTTCCTGCAAGAGAACCTTCAAGTGTTCCCGCACCAAAATCTGCTGTGAAATTACCCGTTAATAAGTTTGTTGCAGAACCATTTATACCTGCAACAGAATACGTTGCCGTTCCAGCAGTTGGAACCGTCGTATTACTATTGTCTCCTGCATAATAAACAGTATGACTTGCGCTTTCTGGTGTATCACCTGCCTTCCACCAATCACCGAAAAAGACTTCTTGTGAACCAACTTGTGCAAAATTAAAATTACCTAATGCACTGTGTGTTGGTGGAACAGCAGTGACAGGAATATGAGAAACATTAAAGCTAGCAGAACCCGCTGTTACATTAGTATTACTTGTCCCTTGGTCAGAGAATCGTTGAGCCATGCCTTTTAATGCGTTAAAACCTGTGAATGCGTCATAAGGAGCACCCGCTGCTTTAACAGCTAAGGCAGCTGTACCACCTACATGATTCGAGCTTGTTGAAGTGCCAACTGCAATGTTATTTTCATTGCTTGTCGCGCCATCAATGCCTGCATGTGTTAAAAATGCAGAACAAGCAAATAGACCGACCAATACTTTAGAAACTTTCATTTTTGTTACTCCGTCTTTAATTGACTTATTTATTGATTAATTAAGTTTTCTTTATTGCGTTATAGAGCAAGCAAAGTGATAAATGCTTACTTTTATTTTGTAAATAATAATCATTAATCCTTTATTATTTACGCCCATCAATTTCAACTATTGTGTTGAAATTAAATTCTTTTAAATATTTTGCTAGAACTTCGTGGTCCAACTCATTTTTAGCGTTCGACCTGGTGCCGCCATTGCACTTCGCGTCAATGGGTCTATATAAAATTGATTGGTAACGTTATTTCCTACAAGCTCGAATGTGTTGTATTCATCAATTTGGTATCGTGCATAGGCATCAAAAATCCATGTATCATCCCAAGCCAATGGCACACTTAGGTAATAACCTTGGTTAATACTAGAATCACCACCTGTACGAATTGGACTTTCATAACCTTTGTAAAAAGTTGCACGTGCACCTAGCTCCAGTTTTTCATCGAAGAATCGAGCCCCAAATAATCCATGGAAGCTAATTTTGGGTGTAGCCATCGTGACTAAATATCCATTTGGAAAACCATCATCAACACAACGTTCGTATGGAAGGACAAATTGAACGCCTTGATCTGTTTGTACAGTACGACTATTAATGGTTCTTAAAATGGCACTATTGGTATCACAAACTTCATTTTTTAAGTTATATGACATGCTTAAGTCTGTGAAAAAACCGCCATTATCAAATCGACTTTGTAGTTCCAAGCCAGAAAGCTTTTGTTCTTCCATGTTGGTAAAAATTAAGTTTTGATTTCGTTCAATGACATTTTTAGTCTTGTTGTAGTAATACGCGAGTTTTAAGTCTGCATTTCTTGCACTTTTGAATAAATCACGCATGTCATACACATAACCAACTTCATAGTTAAAAGCATGTTCAGGTTTAATTCCTTCATAAGGAATAAGTGCTGAAAAGCCAACAGTACTTTCAAATAAACTTGGTAAACGATATTCTTCGGCATAGCGCGCATATATTCTATTATTTTGTGTGATTTGAACCGATGCGCTTAACTGTGGCGCCCAACCACTGTCTTTTACTTTTTCAACTGAAGTAATAGGAATAAGTTCATTTTTTATCGGTGAAAAACTTCCATTGATAAACTTTTCGCCAGAGGCATTAAGTTGATCAAGTGGATTATTTTCTAAAGAGAACTTTCCATTTTCATCTGCTTTCCAAACAATTGAATTTTTTTGGGTCCAAATTAAGCGTTGTAATAAATTTTCAGTTTTAGGTATAGATGCTAAATTGCCATCCCAATCAGGATTCTTCTTTGCATAATTTGGAATAAGTCGATCAAGTTGACGTTGTTGAGCTGGTGTGTACGAATCTGGCATTGTCATGTAGTCGTACGTATATTCTGTCGACCTTACTTTTTTAGTAAATAATGGATTTAGTTTAGGATCTACTTGACCATTTATAGATCTATTTTGGAAATCATCAAATGCCCAATAAGAACGATGACGCATTCCTGCATTCAAACTAAGCCAAGAAAATGGTCGATATCCTATATTAAAATCGAATGAT
The DNA here is from genome assembly GCF_010646905.1 of Acinetobacter portensis. Taxonomy (NCBI): domain Bacteria; kingdom Pseudomonadati; phylum Pseudomonadota; class Gammaproteobacteria; order Moraxellales; family Moraxellaceae; genus Acinetobacter; species Acinetobacter portensis. The sequence goes on along the minus strand of NZ_JAAARQ010000002.1, from coordinate 2,711,966 downwards.
GTTTCTTCCCTACGACCTGCTCGTGGTAATGCTTGAAATAAAGCAACATATTCACCAAAATTACCATAAACATCTTTAGAGCTAAGTTCTTCTTTTAAAAAACTGGCACCTAATGTTAAATCTAAATTATCTGAAAAATTAGATTTATTACTTACCGTAATACCTTGCCGTTTATTATCTGAATAACTAATAGCAGTGTTAATAAGCTTTTTAGTATCGTAATCAATTTCCGTTGGCCAACCACCACGTGTATATGTCTGACTTTCTGTATCTGTTTGCCATAAGTTTGCATAAAAATCGATCCACGGCGATGCTTCAGGATTATATTTATATTCCAAACTGTAAGCTTTTGAACGAACATGACTTAATGGCCACTGTGGAACGCCAATTTCAGGTGTTACTCCCCACGTAATGCGTGAAGGCATAATTTCACCAAACTGGTTTTTTGTATCTCTAAAAGTCAGCTTTAAAGTATGGTCATCGGTTGGTCGATATGTTCCTTTAAATAACCAAGACTCCATATGGCTTGATGTATTTGGGACTTCATCACCGGGTTTATATGCATACGCAAAATAAGGAATGAAGTCTAAACCACCACTTGGTTCTGCTCTTTTATAGTAGTCTGAATTTTTTTTACCAGAAAAATAATTACCACGTTCACGAACAGCATAAACAGCCAATAAATCAAATTTATCTTGTTTAGTTGCAAGTGCTAAACGACCCGCTAAATCATCACCTGAAAAAAATGAATTATCATCCGTTGTTCTATTTTTCTTGTAAATATCTGGGTCAAATGAAGCCCCATTTACTTTAATCCACGGAACAGTATCATCATAATTTTGCCCAATTTTATTCATATTAGGTAAAGATGGATCAATTGAATTAGAAGAACCTTCAACTTTTAGTTCTGCACCAAAACTTTTGCCAGGGCGTACAATATCTTCTGCTTCTAAGGTCTTCACGACCACACCACCACCAACCGATGTAGTCTTATTACGTTCTAGAGATGGACCTTTTACAACCTCAATATTGGCAATTAAGTTGGGATCAATATAGTTCCGATTATTCACCCCGTTATAGCCACGCCAAACAGCAATAGATTGTTCTGTACCGTCAATGGTCAAAGGAACACGACCAACGCCTTGAACCCCACGAATACTAGGATCTAATGCACCGCTATTACGCGCATCACCACTATAAACACCCACCATGCCTTGTAGCACATCTGCAGGGTTTGTGCCTTTGAAGCGCTCTACATATTCTTTACCTGCATAAACCGTAGAATGATTGGCTTCATAGACTTTGTTATAACCTGCAACATCTTTATTTTCTTGCCCCGAAACAACAATAGTTGAAAGTTTTACACTGGGTTTTTCTAAAGGATTAACAAGATTTGTTGTCGATATATTGCTTGATGATTCTTGTGATGGTATTGATGTATTTTTCTGAATGGGTTGAGCGGTGCTTTTAGTCAGCACATAACCTTGCCCCACTTTAACCACACTAAATTGTGTTGTACCTAAAAGATGCTTAAAACCTTGTTCTACCGAATAACGACCTTGTAGACCCGAGCTATTTAAGTCTTTTAATTGTGTCGCATCTATAGCAATTGAAGTATTCGATTGTGCTGCAAACTGATTCAGCACATTCGCCAATGTTCCCTTCGAAATATTATAAGATTTCACCGCAACCGCTTCTGCATGGGCTTTTTGCATAGGGATTATGATACTACCTAGGCATATTGTATTTATTGCCAATGCAAGCGCTGAAAATCGGAATAAATCCCGACGATTCATGGAGCTATGCTTTTTTATCTTCATTACATATTTTCCAATTAAAACGTAATAAGAATCATTCAATAATCGTAATTAAAATGAGTCAATTGTTTTGCTTCTACTTAATATGACGAATGAGATTTAAAAAAGTGGAACCAAAAATTAGAATTATTTCTAAATTATTTTATTAAAACATTCAAAAACTAATTTTTTAATGAAATAACAATAAGATAAGGCGTAATTTTTTTAATAGCTAAATTTGGGAAAACCGTATTAAGTAATTGAAGTGCATCTTGTGTCTGATCTAAAGGTAGAACTGCACTTACTTTTATGTTTTCTAGCTCTTGTTTATTAAATATGATTTTTCCTTGATAATTTTGATCTAACTCTTTCAATACTTTACTTAAAGACAAGTTTTCGACCAGTAATTTGTGTTTTTTCCATTTCTGAGTTTCGTTATAAACATTGATCTCTTGAATCGCTTGTATCCCTTGTTGATTCATTTCGACACCTTGCCCTGAACGAACTACCGTTGAATTTAAATGCCTATTCATCTCTTTATGTAAAGGTAAAGATTCAACACGAACTTTAGAATGCAACATTTTTAATTCGGTTGATGATGGCGAATAAGCCACACTAAATGCAGTCCCCAGTGCTGTTATCGATCCGTGAGATGTTTCAACAATAAAAGGTCTGGTTTTATCTTTGGCGACATCGACATACATTTGCCCTTGGACTAATTCAATACTTCTCTGCTCTTGATTAAATGTAATATTTACAGCGCTTTTTCCACGTAAAATCAGCTGAGATCCATCTTTAAGTGTGGTTGTTGTCCACGCATTAGAATTACTTTTTATATCTGCTGTTAAATAACCTATAGATGTATCGGTGAATTGCATATACCCATAACACGCAATAAAAAATACGCATGCTAAAGCTGTTGTGCTTAATATGTGCTTATATTGTTTCCCTGAATTTAGACCTGCATTTAATGCTGTTTTGGCAATTTTTTTATGTTGCGTTGTGCTGCCTAATTTTTGAATCGAATTCAAGCAATGTTCAATATCGGTACCAATTTTAAGATGATCTTTACTCTTTAATTTCCATTCATTAAATTTTAATTGTGCTTCTTGTTGTATATCTAAATCATCGGAACTTAATAAGACCAACCATTCCGCTGCTTCTTGAATAAGATGTTGATGAATAGATTCATGCTTATTTTCTATTGCCATTTAAAAATACAATCCATTTCTGAACGTACTTGATAGCAACGTACCAAACAAGCTGCCAAATATTTTTGAATCATTTTAGTCGAAACACCAATCTTTTCCGCAGTTTCTTTATGGGTATACCCTTCCAAATAATGCAGAATAAATGCATGTTGGGCTTTTTGTGAAACATCGTCTAAAGCCTTACACAATTGATTAATTGCTTGAATAATTTCTAATTGATCTTCAGGAGATGCTACCGTCTCAAGCATATATTCCAGTTGACTCAAACCATCTAAATAAGCTTGTTCAATTTTTTTACGGCGAACTTGATCGATAAGTAAGTTTTTTGCGATTGACGTTAGATATGCACGTGGTTCTTTCACTCCCAATAATTCATCACGAGTTTGTATAAGCTTAATAAAGGTGTCTTGAACAATATCGGCAGCTTGATCTGCATTTCCTAATTTATATTTTAGCCATTGATGAAGCCAACTTTGATGATTTCGATATAACTGATCTATATGTATTGTAAAATTGTTCACTTCGATCAGACTCTAAATAAATACCGATCAAATGATAATAATTATCATTAACAAAAGTCAAGAATCTTGCGGATCTTTGCTTTACACCAATGGTTTTTGTTTTTCATAGTCTAATACATTGTAATTTATATAAATTATATTGTTAATATTTTGAAATACTCATCTTACTTACACGGTATCATTTCATGCTGCACTTCAAGCAATTGATATATAGTCAGATATTATTTAGTAAATTTTTAGCTTTAATAACAATTAAAAAGTCTAAGCTCTGTGCGGAATCATGTTCTCTGTTCAATATTTATAAAAAGTTAAGAAAACAGAATAAAAAAGCCCTAATTTTTTAGGGCTTTTTATATCTAAAATTTCTATGTAAGCATTTTAGAATCAACTTGCTTTTTTGAAATACGGAATTGAACCATTTACCGTTGCACGGTGCATAATTCGATGTGCATCTCCATAATCAAATAAAGCCTTGTGTTGCGTACAGCGATTATCCCAAATTGCGACGTCGCCCTCTTGCCATGTCCAACGTAAATGAAATTCTTCTTTTACGGCATGTTCAAATAGGAAATTTAACAATTCATCACTTTCAGCTTCAGAAAGCTCGTTAATTCGAGTGCTAAACCCTTCATTGACAAACAGAATATCCTCACCAGTTTCAGGATGGCTTCGTACCACAGGATGCACTACAGGTGGATTTTTACGGAATGAGTTTTCTAAACGCTCGCGATCCTCAGGTGTTGTACCAAAGCGTTCTATTGGAAATGATTTACGAATGTCATGGGTCGCAGTTAAGCCACGAAGCTTATTTTGTAGATCACTCGTTAAAGCATTAAATGCAGCAGTACCACTTGCCCAAAGCGTATCACCGCCAAATTCAGGAATTTTAATGGCTTGAAGTACACAACCTAATGGTGGTGTTTGGCTGAATGTCACATCTGTATGCCAAAGATCATTATCACGTAAATCTTGTCGATGACTATCTAGAACAATCACTTCAGGCGCATCATCCATAGATGGATAAATAGGATGAATATGCAAAGTTCCAAAAGTTTTTGCTAATTGAACTTGTGATTGAGCAGTGAGTTGCTGCTTTCTAAAGAAAATCACTTGATGTTTCAATAAAGCACTATGAATATCTTGAATAGATTGATCATTGAGTTGGTTTAAATCTAAACCTTCAATAATTGCACCGATGTTTGGGTTAATTTCTTTAATTTGTAATGACATAACTAATCTTCTACAACTGTTGTCCATACCAAGGTGCTAACTGTTTTTGTAACCACCGAAGTAATATTTCAAAACTCACCGCCACAACCGCAATCACGATAATGCCGAGAATAACTGTATCTGTAATTAAAAACTGTGCCGCAGACTGCACCATAAAACCAATTCCACGATCTGCTGCGACTAACTCTGCAGCTACAAGTGTTGACCAACCTACGCCAAGCCCAATGCGAATACCCGTTAGAATATGAGGTAATGCTGTAGGTAAAATCACATACTGTAAAACTTGTAAGCGTGTTGCACCTAAAGACAAAGCTGCACGTTCACGGTTTTGTTGATGGCTAATCACGCCGTGTGTTGAACTAATAATGACTGGCGCTAGAATTGAAAAGAAAATTAAGAGAATTTTCGTAGTTTCACCAATACCAAACCAAATCACCAATAAAGGTAAATATGCCAAAGGTGGAATTGGACGCAATAATTCAACCAATGGATCTATTACAGCACGTACCCATTTATTTAGTCCCATCCACAAGCCGACAGGAACGCCAATTACAACTGCTGCAATTAATGCAGTGAAAACACGACCAATACTTTCCGCAAGATGTTGCCAAAGCGTCGCTTTCATAAAGCCATCTTGGCTAACGGTTATAAATTTTTTCCACACTGCTGCAGGGCTTGGTAAAAACAATTCAGGAACAATATGTAATGCAGTAATTAAGAACCAAAGTGCAAGAATGCTGAGTACACTTGAAATACTTAAAACTAAACTCAAATGCCCTTTCACATATTGCTGAATTTTACGAGAAAGCGTGACTTTTGCCTGCAGATGTTCTTCGTTTATAGTCGAGATAGATTTCTGAGCAATCTGTTGTGTTTGAATACTCATTTATATCTCCAATGCATGTAACTTTTGATTTTTTAAACGTTCAAATAGCTGTTCACGAAGTTGAATAAATTTCGCATCAGACTTAATTGAACGAATTGACTCACCATTTTTATATCGTTGAGCAAAATCTAAATGTAATGTTTCAACAATTGTTCCTGGTCGAGCCGTCATTAAAACCAATTGATTACTCAATAACAAAGCTTCTTCAATATCATGCGTAATGAGGAAAAAACCTTTGTTTTCCTTAATCCATAAATTTAGGACAAACTCTTGCATGTTTTCACGTGTAAACGCATCTAAAGCTGCAAATGGTTCATCTAATAAAATAAAGGGCGCATGACTAATTAAAGCGCGAGCAATACCAACGCGTTGCTTCATTCCACCAGAAAGCTCCCAAATATTTGAATTTGCAACGTGAGCTAAACCAACGGTATTTAGAATAGAATCGACTTGAGTTTTAATTTCATTCGCTTTTAAGCCTTTAAGCTTCAAGGAAAATGCGACATTATCTGCCACACTTAACCAAGGCAATAATGCGTGTTCTTGAAACACCACAGCACGGCGTGCATCAGGTGCGACAAGAACTTCATCATCAATTTTTACAGCGCCAGAGTTTACTTTCTGAAAACCTGCCAAAATATTTAACAAAGTGGTTTTACCGCAACCTGATTCTCCCAAAATCACCGTTAAAGATGATTCATGAATCTCTAAGTTAATATTTTTCAGTACAGAAACGTCCTGATTTGGGTACGTTAATGTAATGTTTTCAGCTTTTAAGATACTCATTTTTACATCCTTAAGGCTTAACAAACTCAGAAGTTACATTGTCTTTGTAGCTTACTTTTACTGCATCTACTTTGCCTTGAGTTTTTAAGAATGTTGCTGTATCAAAAATATTCTTCGCAAATTCACCATCAAAAATTTGCGCTTGTTGAGCTTGGTTTAAATAAATATTTCCCGATAACAACAATGGAATATCTTTGGCATCTGAACCTGTCAAATCTGCAATTTTTTTCAAATTCTCTGCATTCGCTTCAAATGCTTTAGAATCTTGATTGTATTCATCTATTTTCTTTAAAGATGTTTGAGCAAATGATTTTAAGAATTGTGGATTTTTCTGTGCAAAGTCTTTACGTACAACCCATACATCAAATGTTGGAGCGCCCCAATCACCGACTTGTTTAGAATCTGTTAAAACTTTACCTGTTGCAGATGCTTTACTTAGCGCAGGTTCCCAAACATAAGTTGCATCAATATCACCACGTTCCCACGCTGCTGAAATTTCAGGTGGACGTAAGTTCACAATTTTGACTTGAGATTCTGAAATATTCCAATGCTTTAACGCAGAAAGTAAGCTGTAATGTGCTGTAGATACAAAAGGTACAGCAATGGTTTTACCAATTAAGTCTTCAGGTTTTTGAATGCCTGATTTATTGCTCACAACTAAAGCTTCAGAGCCACCTAATTTTGCAGCAACAAAGAAAACTTCGATTGGTAACTCACGGCTTGCGGCAGCAGCAAGAGGGCTTGTTCCGATATTACCAATATCGACATCACCAGATGCAAGTGCATTTACAACATCGGCACCTGTATCAAATTTTTTCCATTGAATGGACTGTTGACTATCTTTTTCGTATTCACCATCAGCTTGAGCAACTTTTGATGGATCTACCCCTGTTTGATATGCAATAACAACTGCTTTTTCTGATTTATTAGATGTATTCGTTGTATTGTTTTCAGTGCCTTTATTTTGGAAATAGAGAAAAGCAGCAATTGCGATAACCGCAATGACCGTCACAATTAACGGTTTTGATTTATTCGTCATATCTTTTTCACTAAATGCGATAACTAGCACATATGCTAAACATTTGGCTTTATTATGAAAAATAACTTTATTTCCTTTGAATATATTTTTTTACTATTTAATAAATACAGATTTATATATCTCTAATATTCATAAGTTTTACATTCTTATATTGAATAATATGATGTTTGATTATTCTAAATGAGTATCTACAAATAAAATAAGCCTCATAAATGAGGCTTAAACTGAATGACGATTTTTTCAATCATTTTCTAAAGAGTGAAACTATTCAACTAAACTTTTCACATCAATAACGAATCGATACTTCACGTCACTTTTCAGCATGCGCTCATAAGCATCATTAATACTTTGCATATCAATCATCTCAACATCTGAAACAATATTATGCTTCCCACAAAAATCGAGTAATTCCTGAGTTTCTTCAATACCGCCAATTAAAGAACCTGCAACAGATTTACGCCCCATAATGAGTGGAACGGTATTTGTGCTGATTTCACCTAAATATCCGACAAGTACAATCGTTCCATTTAAAGACAATGTTGGGATATATGGTTTTAAATCGTGGTTATAAGGAACAGTATCAATAATCAAATCAAAATGATTACTCACATCTTTCATTTGGTTTTTATCTGTAGACAACACCACATGATGAGCACCTAAGATTTTCGCATCTTTTTCTTTATCGGCAGATCGGGTGAATAATGTAACTTCTGCACCTAAGGCATGTGCCAATTTAATTGCCATATGACCCAAACCACCTAAGCCCACCACAGCAACTTTAGAACCTGCCCCAATATTCCAATGGCGTAATGGCGACCATGTAGTAATTCCTGCGCATAATAATGGTGGAACGGCTTTGGTATCTAAGTTTTCAGGAACTTTTAATACAAAAGCTTCACTACATACAATCGTTTTTGAATATCCGCCATACGTGGTACGACCATCATGTCGATCGACACTGGCATAAGTGCCTGTATTTCCTTCTTCACAATATTGTTCAAGCCCTGCATCGCAAGATGAACAGGTACGGCAAGAATCGACCATACAGCCAATACCAACCAAATCACCGACCTTAAATTTTGTTGCTTTCACGCCAACTTGAGTTACACGACCAACAATTTCATGTCCAGGCACAATTGGATAGGTACTAAAACCCCAATCATTACGTGCTTGATGCAAATCTGAATGACACACACCACAATATTCAACATCAATAACAACGTCATCTTCTCGTGGGTCGCGACGCTCAAAGGTATAAGGTGCGAGTGGGCTTGTAGATGTTTCGGCTGCGTAACCCAATACTTGAATTGGCATGATTATTCTCCAAAGTATTTCTATTTTAATCAGTTTTAAGTTAATAAAATGATACTGTCTATCTTTATATCAGCTACTCATTCAATATACATGAACAATCAGGTGAATATTATTTTAAAGGTTAATCGAGTAAATCTTCATTAATCGCTTTAATCTAGCCTGTATTGTATGTATTTTATAGGCACAATAATTTTCTCAAATGGATTGGGATACATATATGTTCAAAAGAAGTTTAGGTTTAATTAGCTTATTTACTATATCTAGCTTGGCAATAGGCGCAGATCCATTACATGGAACAAAATGGAAAACTATTGATGATAAAGCGCAAAAAGCTGTTTCTGTTGTGCAATTTACCGAAACATCAAATGGTGTTCTTTCCGCTAAAATTATTGAAATTTTAAATCCTAATGATGTTGCGAAATGTGTAGACTGTACGGGTAAATTTCAAAATAAACAGCTACAAGGTCTGCAAATTGTTTCAGGTTTACAGAAAGTTGATAAGAATAGTTATGATAATGGAAAAATTATTGATCCTAAAAATGGTAAGACATATAGCTTCAATGCAAAATTATCTGCAGATGGTCAGACACTAAGTGGTCGTGGTTATATTGGAATTTCTGCTTTAGGACGTGGTCAGACTTGGGTTCGTACTCAATAATTCTAAATTGAATTTGGCTTAAAACCAAAACAATAAAATAGCTCCTTTTTGTTGAGCTATTTTATTTAGACATTTAAAAGAAAATCACTTGTGAAAGAAATATCATCATTATTTATTTACGCCCAAATGACTAAGGTCGCAGCAATTACAACCCAAAATAATCCCCAGTGATCTGTAGATACTAATTTTTCTTTAAATAAGTACACCGAAATAAGCAAACTAAACAAAATTTCTATTTGCCCAAGTGTCGTCACAATGGCAACAGATTGCATACTCATGGCGGTAAACCACCCCATTGATGCAACACAACTACTAAAACTAATTCTGAAGACAAGACCTAAGCGATTCCACAATGCCCATAATGTGGCACGTTTAAAAATCAATAAAAAAAACAGCAAAACAAAACATTGTATACCTGTAATGGTAAATAATACCCACGCTGCACGGTGCAATACAGGTAACATATCAAGCTGTAAACTTGCTTGACGTACCAATAACGATGTAATGGCAAAACATAAACCACTACCTGTGCCAATAATTAAGGTATTCCAAGAAAACTTCGTACTTTGAATTCCACCTTTGCTTAATAAAAAAATCGCAAATGCACCTAAAAAGACCCCTAACCAAGCCAATAGGCTTAAGTGTTCACCCAACAATGCAACACCAATAATTGCCGCAAGAATGGCTTCACTTTTTGCTAAACCAACACCAATCGCATAATTTTTTTGCTTAAATAGTTGTACGAGTAAAATAGTCGCTAAAATTTGACTAAGTGATGCAATGCCAACATATAACCAAAACTTAAAATGAAAACTTACGATATGACTCACAGGTTGCTGATAGTATAGAAATGATAAATACAAACCTGCCAATGGAAATGCAAAAATAAATCGTGCAAGTGTGACGCCATAAGCATCTACAGTGACACTAAGTTGTTTTTGAAATGCATTACGCCATGCCTGCATAAAGGCAGCCATTAATGTAAAAAGTATCCAGCTTATTGCCATGACAAATATGGGGTTCCTATAAAGTACGGCAAATGTACTCCCTTCACACTGTCATTTCTAATTGATTTTTAAAAATAAAGATTGAATGTGTAGGAATTATTCATTTGATTATTTTACTAAAATATCATGCAACATTTTACGCAACCATTGATGGCTGGTTTTATGATGACACGACATATGCCAATACTGTTTTACTGCGTATGTTGGAAATGAAATTGGCGCATTAAAAATTTGCAAATTACCACGCGATAAAAGTACTTCACTTAAATAATAAGGCACAGTGGCAATGGCATCAGTTTCTTGTACAACTAAGCCTACACCTAAATAACTGGGTAAACGCATTAAGATATTACGCTTTAAATCTAAATTTAAAAGCTCATTTTCAATATGGTAATGACCAATTCCTGCATCAATATCAATATGCGATTCTTTTAAATATTGCTCAGTTGTAATGTTTTCATCGGTTAAGCGAGGATGATTTTTTGATGCAATCACAACGTAATATTGCTCAAATAGTTTTTGTTGATAAAAACCATTTTCTAAATGTGGCAAAAATCCGAGTGCAAGATCAATTTCACCATTCGCCATTTGATACGTTGTTTCGGTAGTAATTTGACGTACATTTAAACGAATATGTGGGGCGTATTTTTTTAAGTATTGAGAAATTTTTGGTAATAAAACCAAATGCGAAACATCGGTCATTGCTAAGGTAAATTGCTGATGAGATGTGGTTTCATCAAATGCGACATTAAAATTATTAATGGTTTCGACTTTATTTAATGCTTCACTAATCAACGGAAATAATTGTTTAGATAACTCTGTTGGCATCATTTCATTGCCAATGCGTAAAAATAGAGGATCGTTATAGTGTTGGCGAATTCTATTTAAGATATTACTCACGGTCGGCTGAGTCATACCTAAGTGTTCTGCCGCAATAGACACACTCTTATACTTATAAATGTATAAAAATATATTGAGTACTTTGCAATCGAGATCGAACACTTAAATTAATTCCTTTTTATGTCAATACAGGTCTCTATCATCTGCTTTTTGGAGTCATTTTCAAGGTGAAAAATTGACAATATTCTTTGTTATTTTAATCTTATACTTATAAAAAAGTAAGAACCTATACTTGATAAGTTCTTACTTTAGGTTAAAAGGACTAATTCGTGTTATTAATCGGCTGAAATGTCTTCAAAAAGTACAGAAGATAAATAACGTTCGCCTGTATCAGGAAGAATAGCAACAATGGTTTTTCCTGCATTTTCAGGACGTGCCGCAAGTTTTGCAGCAGCAGCTAAAGCAGCACCACTTGAAATACCCACAAATAAACCTTCTTGCGTTGCAGATTTACGGGCAAATTCAATTGCTTCAGCACTTTCAATTGCAATGACTTCATCAACCAAGTCTAAATCTAGGTTTTTAGGAATGAAGTTTGCACCAATACCTTGAATTTTATGTGGTCCAGGGGTTAGGTCTTCGCCTTTTTTTGCTTGACCAATAATTGGAGATTCCGCAGGTTCAACAGCCACAGAATAAATCGCTTGTCCTTTTACTTTTTCAAAGTAACGTGAAATACCTGTAATGGTGCCGCCCGTACCTACGCCAGCGACAAGAATATCAACTTTACCTTCAGTCGCTGCCCAAATTTCAGGACCTGTTGTTTCTTCATGAATTTGTGGGTTTGCAGGATTGGCAAATTGTTGTGGTAAGAAATATAACTCAGGATTCTCAGCAACAAGACGTTCAGCCTCCTCTACTGCGCCTTTCATGCCTTTAGCAGGTTCTGTCAGCACTAAATTAGCACCTAAAGCTTTTAACACTTTACGGCGTTCAATACTCATACTTGCAGGCATGGTTAAAGTAATCGCATAACCTTTCGCAGCAGCAACAAAAGCCAAAGCAATACCTGTATTACCACTTGTAGGTTCTACAATGTGCATACCTGCTTTAAGTACACCACGTTTTTCGGCATCTGCAATAAGTGCTGCACCAATACGGTCTTTTACAGAAAATGCAGGATTACGACTTTCAACTTTTGCTAACACAGTTGCGCCATTTGTTAAGCGATTAATACGAACTAACGGCGTATTACCAATTGCTTCCGCGTTATTGCTATAAACTGCAATTCCAAGATTATCGGGAGTTTTGAATGCTGAATCGGTTGTCATTTTAGGTTCCTATATCATTATTGAATCTATAAGATAAAATTATCATACATCTTTATGAATATAGAAGGACTAACTTTATATAATAATAGTTACAAGAAAATATGATTAACTTTCAACAAAATATGAATAAGATTTAGATTTTTTACTCTATTAAATTTGAAAAATGTCTGCAAAAACCTCATATAGGGTTAAACTTATACCGTGATATCAAGATGATAATTAAATTCTGTTATTAAACTTCTTTCTATACGGTTTATATGCCCTGTTTATTTTCTATCGTATGTGAAAAAAATAGATATATAAAAGATAGTTTTTTAACATGATTTAAGACCTGCAACCATCTTCGGCAGCAATAATATTTAGGGAACATAATGTCTAACACACGCTATAGCAAAATTTATCGTAATCTCACAAAAAAAATTCTAGATAAAATTGTGTCGCCTCAAGTATTAGGAAATACAGCAGAACTTGAACAAAAAATTGCACAACAATCAGATAAAACAAAAGTTTGTTATGTCTTAGAAGATTCCTCTTTAAGCAACACCGTTCTTATTGATAAAGAAGCGTTAGAACGTGGTTTGCCTTCAGTATTTTCACAGTTAAACATTGCCGATATGAATGAAGCAGATTCAATATTAGCCTTAAATGAAACTGAGCAAAAAAATGAAAGTTACCATTATTCTGCAAAACTCATTCGTTTAATTGAAGCCTTAGAAAAAAATAACGAGTACGATATTGAACTTGTTCCTGTCACTGTACTTTGGGGGCGTTCTCCTGCCTATGAAAACTCATGGCTTAAAGCTTTATTTGCCGATGCTTGGGCAAAACCCAATAAAATCAAACAGACCATTAATGTCTCGTTATATGGACGCGATAATTACATTGAATTCCATAAAGCACTTTCTCTACGCGAATTAATTGAAAAAGCTAAAGCCGAACGTCCAAACTTCTCTCCTGCTCACCTCATTGTTCAAGAGCTAGATGAAAGCTTTCACAAGCATAAAGAAGCTATTTTAGGACCCGATTTATCGGATCGTCGAAACTTAATTAATAAATTAATGAAAACTGAAGCCGTTCAAACGGCTATTCGTAAAGAAAGCATCGATAAAAAAGTCAGCATGTTTGAAGCAGAAAACCGTGCTAAAGGTTACTTAACAGAAATTGTTTCTGACTTTTCATATTCAACTTTACGCTTCGCAGAATTGGCATTAACCAAACTTTGGACACAGCTTTATGATGGTATTGAAGTTCATAATTTTGATACTGTTCGCGAACTTGCCAAAGATTATGAAATTGTCTATACGCCGTGCCACCGTAGCCATATCGACTATTTATTATTATCTTATGTGATTTTTAACCGTGGTTTGATGGTTCCGCATATTGCCGCAGGCATTAATTTGAATTTGCCTGTCGTTGGGCAAATTATGCGTGGTGCGGGTGCTTACTTTATTCGTCGTACATTTAGTGGTAATGCGCTTTATTCATCGGTATTTAAAGAATATTTACATAGCCTTTTATTGCGTAATACACCACTTGAATACTTTATTGAAGGTGGACGTTCTCGCACTGGCTTATTGCTACCGCCTAAAAAAGGCATGCTCGCCATGACCATTGAAAGTCATTTACGTGGTTCAACGAAACCCATTGCTTTTATTCCAACCTATTTCGGCTATGAAAAGCTGATGGAAGGCACATCTTATTTAAATGAGTTAAATGGCAAACCGAAAGAAGCAGAATCTTTATGGGGTATTTTGAACTCTGCACGTAAAATTGAGAAAGTTTTTGGGCAAGTTTATGTGAATTTTGGCGAACCTATTCTTTTAAATGAAGTTCTAAAAGATAACGATGCTGAAAATGTAAAATTAAACTTGAATGATGATTTACCTGAGTCTGTTTCAAAAACAGTGGATCAAACTGCGAATGAAATTCTAGAAAATATTAATAAGGCGGTGGTGATTAATCCAATTTCAATTATTTCGCTTATTCTTCTTAATACAGAAAACCATACACTTTCACAAAGTAATCTTGTTGAACAAATTGGTATTTTCCGTGATGTTTTAAAATCATTACGCTATGACGATCGAATGATTATTACCGATTTATCTGATACCGAAATTATTGAATACGCGCATAAACTTAAACAAGTTGAAATTTTCACTGAAAATGAACAACAATTTGTTCGTGTTTCAGAAAGTCAAAAAATTCTACTGAGTTATTTTAGTAATAATATTCTGCACTGCTTTATTTTACCTTCGCTGATTTGTGCACTTATTGTGACTCAGCAATTTAATTCAGTTTCCTCTTTGAAAATGAAAATTCATCAACTTTATCCATTTTTTAAAGAAGAGTTTTTCTTAAAATGGAACGATGCAGAATTGAATGATGAAATTGATAGAATACTCAATAAATTGAGTTCATTGAATGCCGTTAAGCTTCAGCACGATATGATTGAGTTCTCATCATCAGGAAATCAGCAAATTGTAATGACATTCGCTGTACTTTCTCAGTTAAGTTTAAACAATATGGTACTCATTTCTCAGTTAATACCACGTTATAGTTCAAACATAGAATTAGATATCAAAGTACTCGAAAAAATGGCAAAAGTAGTCTTAAAGCGTCTATCTACACATCAGGACTTTAAGTCGGGTTATTATTTTGATAGTGCAACACTTAGAAGCTATATCAATACTCTAAAACATATGACTTTGGTTAATGTAGCAAAACAAGGAATTCAACCTAGCGCAGAATTTGAATTGATTACGAAAGCGCATTTGTCTTGGTACAATCCTGAACTTCAGCAATTAATTTATTCTTTTGGTGATTTCGCAGAGAAAGAGTTAAAACAGCTAAAAGATACGGTGAAGAAATAGTTTTTTATATATTAAGTTTAATGAATTTATTATATTTACTTATCATAAAAAGTTGTAAGCATATAATAAATACCCATTAAAAATACGACTAAATGCCCATGAACAAAGGGTTCTAGCATCATATACTAGAGCTCTTTTTTTAAGGGGAATAGTGATGAACAGTGGCTTTCAGATTCATTCTATACAGGATTCTTCCGAGCTTTTGGTTAATGTTCTAAAGTCAATTGCAAATACGGATCGTCTTCTCATTTTATGTCATGTTTCTAAAGCAGAACTTAATGTTTCTCAAATTGAAAAATTGACTAAAATTAGCCAACCAACGCTTTCTCAACAGCTCATGGTTTTAAGAAAAAATAATGTAGTGCAAACACGACGAGATGGTAAACAAATCTTTTATAGTATAAAAGACCATAAACTTGTCGAAGTTCTTAAAGTGATGCACCGTTTGTACTGCGCATAAGCCATTCAAACTATTCAACTTTAAAAAGTTAAGATATCTTTCAAGATTTCTTAGCTTTTTTTGTGCATAATATATATGAATTTATGATTTAAAGTTTTTTATGCAAAATAGCAAGCACTCACTTCTTAAAAAGATCCCTGCTTGGTTGTGGTTACATCATTACAATCAAAATGCTTTTAAGTCCGACTTGCTTTCATCTCTTATTGTAATTGCAATGTTAGTACCACAAGGTATGGCTTATGCAATGTTGGCAGGTTTACCACCTGTAATGGGACTATACGCAAGTATTGTCCCTATGATCATTTATGCATTGGTGGGCAGCAGTCCAACGTTGTCTATCGGGCCTGTTGCCATTATCTCAATGATGACTTTTGCCACCCTGAATCCACTGTTTGAAGTGGGTTCACCTGTTTATATTCAAGCAGCTTGTTTACTTGCACTTATGGTTGGAGTCATTTCTTTGCTTTTAGGAATGATGCGTTTTGGCTTTTTAATTCAGCTGATCAGCCATCCTGTCATTAAAAGTTTTATTATTGCATCAGCACTTTTAATTGCATTGGGACAATTAAAGTTTTTATTTGATGTTCCTTTACAAGCCAATAACATCCCCGAATTTTTAATAAGCATCTTTGAATATTTTTCCCTAATTCATTTGCAAAGTTTGTTCTTGGGCATTGCTGCAATTCTATTTTTAATTTTTATTCCAAAAGTTTTTAATCATCCAACAATTGCTGGTTTGTTTAAATCTAGTGCTTTTCTATCTCGTGCAGTACCCTTGTTTTTAGTTGTTATATCTATTGGTTTGGTTTATTTCTTAAATCTACAAAATATTGGCATTAAAACCGTAGGCGTTATCCCTTCTGGTTTCCCTCCGCTGAGTATGCCTTATTGGACTTGGGATTTAGTGATTACCTTGTTCCCTGGTGCAACCATGATTGCAATGATCAGTTTTGTCGAGTCTTTATCAATTGCTCAAGCAACAGCATTGCAACAACGTAGCCAATTGAATAGTAACCAAGAACTCATTGCCTTAGGTTTGGCGAATATTGGTGCCGGAATCACCTCTGCATTTCCTGTAACAGGCAGTTTATCTCGAACAGTTGTCAATGCCGATGCCGGTGCAAAAACACCCATGGCAGGTGTTTTATCTTCTTTATTTATTGTTATCGTTAGCTTATATTTTACAGGCTTTTTTAGTGACCTACCTTTAGCGGTATTGGCAGCCACCATTATTGTTTCTATCTGGAAGCTTGTAGATTTCAAGCCTTTTTTTGAAACTTGGCAATATTCGAAAGCCGATGGTATTGCCATGTGGGTGACTTTCTTTGGTGTGATCTGTATTGATATTTCTACAGGTTTGATCATTGGTATTATTTCAACTTTTATTTTGCTTTTATGGCGTATTAGTCGACCTCATATTGCTGTTATTGGTTTAATTGAGGGTACCCATCATTTTCGTAATGTACAAAGATATGATGTTGTGACCAATCCTCATATTTTATCTATTCGTGTAGATGAAAATTTAAGTTTTTTAAATGCAAATGCACTTAAAGGCTTTTTAATTAATGAAGTTAGTAAAAATCACGATTTAAAACATGTTGTTTTAAACTGCTCCAGTGTAAGTTCAATTGATTTAAGCGCTTTAGAAATGCTTGAAGACTTAAATTTAGAATTGGCTAAATTAAATATTTGCTTAAACCTATCCGAAATCAAAGGACCTGTTATGGATAAATTACAACAGTCGAAACTCTTGGCACAGTTGAAAGGTCAAATTTTCTTAACGCACTATAAATCGATACAAGTACTTTCCAAGGACTTAAATATCGAGTAGATTATTGCTCACAAAAACAACTAAATCTAAGAATTTAGTAAAAACTTTGGTGTTATATTTTTTTAAATATGATGTAAAACAATAAAATTTGACTGTAAAAATAAGAGCTTATTTTTTATATTGAAATTATTTTTTTAGCTATATCTATTTTCAGTATAAAATACGCAACTAATTTTATATATGTCCTCGTAGTTTCTGACAAGGCCCTCCTATGTTTTCTGCTTTTACGCGATTAAGTTTAGTACAACGAATTATTCTTGCCATCATTCTTGGTGTCGCAGTTGCAGTCGTTTTCCCCAATGCAGCACCATATTTAAGTTTACTTGGTGACTTATTCATTAAAGCGCTTAAATCTGTAGCACCTATTCTTGTTTTTGTTTTAGTTCTTGCATCTATCGCAAACTTCAAGGTTGGAAGTAGTAATGCTTACATTAAACCAATTATGGTGATGTATGCCGTTGGTATGTTTTTAGCGGCTTTAAGTGCAGTTATTGTCAGCATGATCTTCCCAAGTCAATTAATCTTAGATCTTGCTAAAGCAGATATGTCGCCTCCTGGTAGTTTGGCTGAAATCTTAAAAAACCTACTCTTAAGTTTTGTTGCAAACCCAGTAACTGCTATTAGTGAAGCAAACTTCATTGGTATTTTGGCTTGGGCTGTTGCACTTGGTGTTGCTTTTCGTCATGCATCTGAAACAACAAAATCATTCCTTACCGATGCCGCTGATGCTGTAAACCGTGTGATTCGTTTAGTTATTAGCCTTGCACCAATTGGTATTTTTGGTTTAGTTGCTGTGACTTTTGCAGATTCAGGTTTAAAAACACTTTCAAGCTACATGCACCTTCTTGCGGTACTACTCGGCACAATGTTCTTTGTTGCTTTAGTCATCAATCCAATTATGGTTGCAATGATGACGCGTTCTAATCCGTATCCGTTAGTTTTTCAATGCTTACGTGAAAGTGGTATTACCGCGTTCTTTACACGTAGTTCAGCTGCAAACATTCCTGTGAATTTAGACCTTGCAAAACGCTTAGGTGTTCCTGAATCAACAGCGAGTGTTGCAATTCCGCTTGGTGCTGCAATTAACATGGCAGGTGCTTCTGTAACAATTACTGTTTTAACATTAGCAACTGTTCATACTTTAGGTATTTCTGTTGATTTCACAACAATGTTAATTTTGTCTGTTGTTGCCACAATTTCTGCATGTGGTGCTTCTGGTGTTGCAGGTGGTTCATTACTACTTATTCCTGTTGCATGTGGTTTATTCGGTATTAGTTCGGATATCGCAATGCAAGTGGTTGCCGTTGGTATGGTCATCAGTGTTCTACAAGATTCAACCGAGACAGCATTAAACTCTTCGACTGATGTATTATTTACAGCAGCAGTAGATCGTGGTTTAAAATAAGTTAATAAAATGATTAACTTAGTATAGATGTCGCTATGCCATTTCAAACTTTGCCATATTGGCTACAATTTGGGACTTTTTTCCTCGCTATTAATGCAGGAATAGTGAATGTATTGGGTCTAGTGACCGTACTTCATCAATCTGTTTCACATATGACGGGTAACGTCAGTATGTTTGCAATGGCACTGCTCGATTGGAATCTATCACAGCTTCTCTATTTATTTCTTATTGTTGTTTGTTATGTTGTTGGCTCATTTTATAGTGGGCTGATTCTTGGAAATAGTCACTTCAGCTTAGGTCGCCGTTATGGTTTTCCGCTAAGCTTGGTGGCTTTTTTTATTTTATTATGTTGGATATTTCTACCCTATTTCCCGCAATATGCTTTACTTTGGGCAAGTGCTGCAATGGGTGTGCAAAATGCAATGATCAGCCATTACAAAGGCACCATCATTCGTACAACACACTTATCTGGCGTATTAACAGATTTAGGGCTCGCATTAGGTTATCGCCTGCGTGGTTTAGATATCGATCTAAAACGAGTTGTTCTACATTTACTCATTTTGATTGGTTTCTTAATTGGCGGTATTATTGCGGCATGTATTTATCCACGTTTACAATTAGATTCATTCCTCATACCTGCTAGTTTAAGCCTTGTATTAAGCTTCATTTATTGGGGCGTTTATTTCCATTATCGACACAAAGTATAGGTTTATAATTTCTTATGGTTAAAAATGCACTTCAAGCTCAGTTACTCAAAGCGGGTTTAGTCGATAATAAAAAAGCGAAAAAACTGTCTAAACAAGCTGTTCATGAAAAACGCACGGGCGATAGTCATGATGCTGAAATAAAAGCAAAGATTGAACAAGATAAGCAATCTAAACTTGCTAAAGATCAAGCAATTGAACTAGAGAAAAAAGCTATTCTGCAAGAAAAAGAGCTATATGCTTCTATCTTACAAATGATCAATCAACATAAAATTCGTAATACTGATGGCGATGTTTCGTATCAATTTATTGATGATAGTAAAATTAAAAAAGTTTATATCAATCAACAAATTTATAATGCCTTAGTTGCAGGTAGCCTTGTTATTGCAAAAGATGGTGAAAGCTATGCGTTTTTACCCAAAGCACTTGCTGACAGAATTAATAGTAAGTTAGAAGGCTTTATTATTGTGAATAATTCAGAGAAAAATGAAGCCATTACAGATGAAGAAGATCCGTACGCTGCTTATGTTATTCCAGATGATTTAATGTGGTAAAAAGCATTCACTGACCTCATTAAAAAAGCCCCAATTTTTAGGGGATTTTTTAATTCTTTTTAAATATTCAAGGCATTAAAAAGTGGAATAAGTGACCTTATTCCCAAGGAATTGAAAAACCTACAGACCCAGGTCCTTTAGGTTGATTGTACATTTTAAGATTTTGCACTTCTCTGTGATATTTTTTATTACTAATTTTTCCATCATCACGTGCTTTTTTAAGTGCATCAGCTCTTTGGATATTCACTTCATGATTCAAGGCAGAGTAATTACGTTGATTAAATAAATATTGCGATCTGTCGTGTTGGCTCATATTAACCGTATCTGAAGAATCCCAATTGGGTGTTGGTAGAGGTTGTTCGTTTTTTTTAGCCAACTCAAAAAAATCAACTTTATTATTGTCTTTAATTTCGTTACTAGTCTCATCGTTTTGTTGAATAAAAAGTTTACTTTTAACATTTGCATTCGCAGATGCATAAAATGGCAGAGTCATAGAACTCATTATTAGAAATGAAACAAATTTTTTCATAAAATTCTCAAATTAATTTAACAGTAAACCTTTTTATTGAGCATTATTTTAAAGAATTTCTACAATATCATTGTTGTATTTATATAAATTTCACAAAAAACATCATGTGAATATACGGTTTTTACAATTTAATTACATGTTTAGAACGGTCCCATTAAATCTAGAATTTCATGATAAACTTGCATTTAATAAATAAACTTAAATGAAATTCTAATAAAGAATGTAATTTAAGTATTTACAGCACATTAAAGTGAGTTTGAATATGTTGAAGTGGTTTGAAAAATTATTAAATCCTTATCCAAATGAAGGGCTTAATAAACCGCTTCCAACTCGCTTTTTTCCTTTTGTTTGGGAGGCCTCAAAAGGTGTTCGCCCCTATTTATTGATTCTTGTACTATGTACAGCAGGTGCAGCAAGCTTTGAAGCACTCTTTTATGCAAAAATTGGCGATTTAGTCAATTGGCTCAGTAAAAGTCAGCCTGAAACATTTTTAGCGGATCACAAAACAAATTTAACACTTCTAACGTGTATTTTAATTGCAAACATCTTCTTTGCTAATTTCCAATCAATTATCAAACATCAAATTCTTTATAGTACTTTTCCAATGCGTCTGCGCTGGAAATTTCATAATTTACTTCTACAACAAAGTTTAGATTTTTTTCATAATGATTTTGCTGGACGGTTATCGTCAAAAGTCATGCAAACAGCTTTAGCTATACGTGAATTTTGGGTCATTTTGGGTGATATCCTAGCCTATGTATTTATCTATTTCTTCACCATGATTTTAGTTTTAGGCTCAATATCACCTATTTTAATTATTCCACTTTTGGTTTGGTTTACACTTTTCATTTGTGCTGCACTTTATTTCATTCCACGTTTAAGCAAAATTTCACATGCTCAAGCAGATGCTCGCGCCGTAATGACAGGTCGCGTAACAGATGCATATACTAATATTCAAACAGTAAAACTTTTTGCACATGCGGGTCGTGAAAGTCAATACGCAAAAGACTCGATGAAAGAGTTCATGACCACTGTTTATAAGCAAATGCGTTTAGGCACAATGTATGAAATCAGCATTAATATGTTGAGCATTGTTTTATATGTTGGTGTTTTAGGTACTGCCATTTGGCTTTGGACAATTGGTAAGGCCGAGTTAGGTGTAATTGCCGCTGCAACAGCTATGATTTTAAAACTTAATAGTATTGCAGAATTTATTATGTGGCAGACCTCCGCATTATTTGAAAATGTAGGCACAATTCAAGATGGTATGAAAACATTAGGGCGCCCTATTAGTATTCAAGATAAAAAAGATGCTAAAGAGCTAACCGTTAATAAAGGCGAAATTTTATTTGAAAATGTAAATTTTGCTTATAACGATAAAAATGTGATTGAACAGTTGAATTTAACCATAAAGCCAGGAGAAAAAATTGGTGTTGTGGGACGTTCAGGAGCAGGAAAATCTACACTTATTCAGCTGCTTCTTCGCTTTTACACTTTAAACCAAGGCCGTATTCTCATTGATGGTCAAAATATTGAAGATGTCACACAAGATACATTAAGAAAAAGTATCGCACTTGTAACGCAAGATACATCTTTATTACATCGTACTGTATCTGAAAATATTAAATATGGTCGTCCAAATGCCACAGATGAAGAAATGTTTGAAGCTGTTCGCAAAGCCAAAGCTGAAGAGTTTATTCCATATTTAACCGATTTACGTGGCAAAAAAGGTTATGACGCTTATGTTGGTGAACGCGGTGTAAAACTTTCAGGTGGTCAACGCCAGCGTATTGCAATCGCTCGAGTTTTCTTAAAAGATGCCCCTATTCTAATTTTAGATGAAGCCACAAGTGCATTAGATTCTGAAGTTGAAGCAGCAATTCAAAGTAGCTTAAATGAATTAATGAAAGGAAAAACGGTCATTGCAATTGCACATCGTCTTTCGACTATTGCTCAAATGGATCGCTTAATTGTTCTTGATCAAGGTCATATTGTAGAACAAGGTACGCACGATGAATTGGTTGCTAAAAATGGTATTTATGCGAAGCTTTGGCAGCGTCAAACAGGCGGATTTTTAATAGATCAATAGCAACTAAAAGCAAAGGAACCTAATGAATGTTGTATCTAGAAGATTTAAATATTGGTGATAAATTTATTAGTCGCGACTATTTGGTAACTCTTGATGAAATTAAAGAATTTGCATGTAAATACGACCCTCAAGTTTTTCATTTAGATGAAGAAAGAGCTAAAGATCATCCAATATTTCAAGGGATTGCAGCAAGTGGTTGGCATACATCTTCTATCGTTATGCGGTTATGGACAGAATGTTTTCCACTTGCAGATGGTTTAATTGGTTCTGAAGTTAATATGCGTTGGCCAAGACCCACTCGACCAAATGATATTTTGCATGTTGAAGTTGAAATTACAGATATTATTCCATCTCAGTCAAAACCTGATCGTGGTATTGTGATTTACAACACTCAAGCTTTAAACCAACATGATGATGTATTACTTAACTCATCCACTAAAATTTTGGTTTTTAGAAAGCCCAAATAAGCCATTTTTATGCTGAATATCGTCCCATTCGCAATGCTGACATAGCCTATTTATATTTATTTGTTAGAGTGATTGAAGTCTAAACAGTTGATCTCTATATCTTTGCGAATTCAGCTTTTGTTTTGCTGTAAAAACATGTATAAATCATAACAAATGTTATTTTGCCGTATTTTAAGGAGTTACCACAATGAATCACCCTACAGAATTGAAGTATGCGACAACGCATGAATGGGTTCGTATTGAAGGTGATCTTGTTGTTACAGGTATCTCAGACCATGCACAAGATGCATTGGGCGATTTAGTTTATGTTGAAGCTCCTGATGTAGGTCAGCATATTACTGCGGGTGAACAAGCAGGTGTGGTCGAATCTGTAAAAACAGCTTCAGATATTCATGCACCTATTTCAGGTACAGTTGTAGAAGTAAATGCTGACTTAGAAGATGACCCAGATTTTGTAAATGATGCGCCATATAGCAAAGGTTGGATTTATAAAATTAAGCCTGACAATATTGTAGATGTTGAAGCATTACTTTCAGCTGAACAATACGAAGCTGGCTTATAATTTAAATATTTATAAAACAACATTCGTAAAAATAAATAAAAAGGCATCTTATTCGATGCCTTTTTTTATGATGATTCACTTTAATTTTAAAGTGTAGATTTATGAATCATCAGCTTTATGATTCATACTAAATGAAGATGATTTTGTTGGGATACTTGAATCTTGACGTGTCGATTTTAACTTAATTTGTAGACGCAATTCATTGAGTGAATCGGCATTACGTAATGCTTCTTCATATGAAATTTCACCATAATTATATAAATCGAATAATGCTTGATCAAAAGTTTGCATGCCCAATTCACGTGAACGTGACATCACTTCTTTTAACTCATGGAAATTACCTTTATGAATTAAATCTGCAACCAATGGCGTATTCAACATAATTTCAACAGCAGCTCGACGCCCCTTACCATCTTGGGTTCGAATTAACCGTTGTGAAATAATGCCTTTTAAATTACTCGATAAATCCATAAGCAATTGATTACGACGTTCTTCAGGGAAGAAGTTAATAATTCGATCAAGTGTTTGGTTTGCATTATTTGAGTGAAGCGTACCTAAACATAAATGCCCTGTTTCAGCGAAAGCAATAGCATGTTCCATTGTTTCAGTATCACGAATCTCACCAATTAAAATAACATCTGGTGCTTGGCGCAGCGTATTTTTTAAAGCATTGTGCCAAGAATGACAATCTACACCGACTTCACGATGTGTAATCATCGATTTTTTGTGTTTATGTACATACTCAACGGGGTCTTCTACGGTAATAATATGCCCTGCCGAGTTTTCATTGCGGTAATCAATCATCGCAGCTAAAGATGTCGATTTACCCGAACCTGTACCACCCACCACTAAAACTAAACCTCGTTTTTCCATAATCACGCTTTTTAGCGTTTCAGGAAGTTTTAGCTTTTCAAAATTTGGAATTTCAGCAGTAATGGTACGAATAACCATGCCTACATTTAATTGTTGCTGGAATACATTGACACGAAAACGAGAAACATTGGGAATGCTAATGGCAAAATTACATTCAAGTTCAGTTTCAAATTCTACTCTTTGACGTTCATTCATCAAACTATAGGCAAATAACTTTGTTTTTTCATATGTTAATTCTTGCTGACCGAATGCCTTCATTAAACCTTGATGTTTAATGCTAGGCGGAAAATCTGCGGTAATAAATAAGTCAGATCCGCCATACTCAACCACTTTGGTGAGCATGTGGAACATAAATTTACGCGCTTCGTCGAGCAATTCTGTGGTGTACATTTAATAAATTCACTTTAAAATTATATGAAATATTAAAAATATTGCTTTAATTAACAACATTTTATATTTTATCTAAAGTCATATTCTTATAATTTGTGTTGTGTTACGAGATGTAAAAACCTGAAGTATTTCACATATTTATATTTAAATGAAAATTAATCTAAACTTCATATTGTTTTTCATCTGAAATAATAAAAAAAACCTCTAAAAGTTAGAGGTTTTTTTTAAACAAATAACAACTTAGGCACTAAGCTTGATTTCACGGCATCTTAAAGTATCAGCAACATCGTTTAAAAGTTGTGCCGTTTTATCCCAACCTAAACAGCCATCGGTTATAGATTGACCGTAGGTCATTTCATCCGAAATTTTCTGATTTCCATCAACCAAATGGCTTTCAAGCATCACACCGCGAACATTCGTACTTAAGCGTTCTGCAACAATGGTTTTTAAAACTTCAGGCTGATTTAACGGATTTTTACTACTATTACCATGACTACAATCAATCACTAATGCAGGTAATTCACCTTTTGCTTTTTGTTTGATTTTTTCAATTTCAACCAAAGCAAAGTTTGCACCTGTATTTGAACCACGTAAAATTAAATGTGCATGTGGATTTCCATCCGATTCAATAATAGATGGTAAACCTGATTGGCTTAAACCTAAAAATTGATGCGAATTTGATGCCGATTGAATGGCATCTAAAGCAATTTGAATTGAACCATCTGTACCATTTTTGAAGCCAATACTAAACGGCATATGACTTGAAATTTCACGGTGAATTTGAGATTCACTTGTTCTTGCACCAATTGCACCCCAAGCCAATAAATCATCAAAATATGCTGTTGCCATAGGGCTTAAAATTTCAGAAGAAATGGGTAAACCCATTTCAATTATTTCTAAGTAAAGCTGACGCGATTTTTCTAAGCCTAATTGCATATTTGCAGATCCATCTAGGTTTGGATCGTATAAAAAGCCTTTCCAACCCACTGTTGTACGCGGTTTTTCTATGTATGCACGCATCACAAGGAAAATTTGGTCAGATACTTGTGCTTGTAATTTTAATAAATTTTCAGCGTATTCAAATGCAGAAATCGGGTCATGAATAGAACATGGACCTGTAATCACCATCAATCGTTTATCTTTTCCATTTAAGATATTTTGAATGGTTTGGCGTTGTTCAGAAATTTGATGTACTAATTTTGCAGATAATGGTAACGCTGCCTTTAATTCTGTTGGCAAACTTAAAGTCGTTTCTTTGTTGGTTGTTTTTTCTAATGTATTTACTAAAGCATTCATTTTTCATTCCTTTGGACTGTATTTTTTCAGTCCGATCATTTATTTGAGCATATTGGGTCTAGTGGATTGCGTCATAAGTTGATTAAAGTAAAACCAATAAGAGTTGCTAAAATATGACAAAGTTAATGTTTTCATGAAAATTCTCCAAAATATAAATTAAAAGACATAAAAAAACCTGATCGGGTTGCCGATCAGGTATAAACTGGTGGGCAACCTATTTATCTGCCCAAACGCGTTCAGGCAATTATCTAAATTGCCAGAAATAATAAGTTGCGTTTGAGATAACAGGTTGCTTTAACATCTTTTCATCTAATAAAAATAAGCTTTTAACCAAAATACCTGTAATGACTAGCTTTGACAAGATATTTTTTGTTTCATAGCAAAAAACCTACATTTCACAAAAACATATTATTGGTAAGCATGTCTTTTGCCAGATTTTCAGGTACTGCTTTACTAAATAGAAAGCCTTGCCCCACACAGCATCCAAAGGATTTTAGATTCTCTAACTGTTCTTTTGTTTCAATGCCTTCAGCAATAACATCGAGTGACAAAATAGGACCTAGTTTAGTAATGCCTTCTACAATGGCGCTTACGGATTTTTCCTTATTTAATCTATGAACAAAATTGTAATCAATTTTTAAACAATCGACGGGATAATCGGTTAAATGCGCCATAGAAGAATGCCCTGTTCCAAAATCATCTAAAGCAATACGTATTCCTGCATTTTTTAATTTAGTTAAAGCTCTAATGACGTACTCCGAACCTCTCGATTCAAGAACATGCTCAGTAATTTCTACTTCAATTAATTTGTGCGGTATTTTATATTTTTCTAAACGTTTCAAAATTAATTCTGCATAGTCATCCCGCATAAATTCAACAGGTGATGCATTAATTGCAATTGGAACAACGTTTAAACCTAGCTCAATCCACGTTGATAAATCTTGGAAAACTTGAGTTTGGATAATTTCGCTAATTTGACTCGCCAAATCATAATCATTAAAAGCATCAGCAATTGTTGAAGGAAATTGAATGCATCCTTTTTCATCTTTCCATCGTAAAAGTGCTTCAAATCCTACTAATTGTAATGTTTCTAGATTAACTTTGGCTTGGTAAAAGGGTTCAATATTATGATTGCGAATAATTTGACGTGCCGTGAATAATTGTTGCGCCTTTAAATGGACATCTTTCATCATTTTAGAGTCATACAATCTGAAACCACCTCGTCCTTGTGATTTTAAATCATTTAAAGCAGTATCTGCATATTTCAATAAATGCGTAATATCTTGGGCATCCTTCGGAAATAAAGAACAACCTATACTCATCCCTGCACTGAGTATTTTTCCTTTGTATTTAATGGGTAATTGAATTTGCTTTAAAATCACTTTAGATGTGTTGCTTAAATCACTTAAGTTTCGGACATTTTCAACAACAACTGCAAATTCATCTCCACCCAATCTTGAGATATAGGTATTTTCAGGTAATTTTTTAAGCAGTCTTTTAGATAATACTTTGAGTAAGTGATCGCCTGCATGATGCCCTAATGTGTCATTAATATGTTTAAAATGATCTAGATCAATAATCATCACCGCAAAAGATAAGTCTTTAGTTTTTGCATGTTTTAATGTTTTATAAATGCGTTTTTTTAATGCTCGTCGATTCATTAAGCTTGTAAGCTCATCGGTTTCACTTGCTAATCTTAATTTTTGTTCTGCTAGACGTTGTAATGTGATATCTCTCGAAACGGATAAAATACGTGTTGTCTGGTTTTTATCATTGAGCACAGGCGTTAAAATATTGTCCCAGTACATGATTTTTCCACCTGCTGTACTTTTTCCTGCAAATCGAGCATTTTTTCCATGCGCTGCTTTTTTAATTGCTTTACGACCTTCTTTTTTTGCTTCAGGTGGCAATAGACTCAACCATTCCATGCCAAATTTATCGACACGATCTTGACCTAGTAAAGCATTACATCCTGATCGATTCATGTGTGAAACATGACCTTCTGGTGTAATGACTTTAATACAATCAACACTTGCATCGAGCATACTTGTATTGGTATTTAAGGCTTCTGTAGTTTCACGTAATGCAATTGCGCTATTGTGAATATTGGTGCAACTGACGAACCAATCCAGTTGATTTTCAGAATTTTTCGTACTTTTTGCAATCAGTAAAAACCATTGATAAAGTCCGTTTGCATCTTTAATACGACATTCTTTTTTAAAACTTAAACCTGTTTTTTTTGCATCATTCCAAAACGTATAAATATATTCTGCATCTTTGGGATGAATTGCTTTTAGCGCATCTAGCACTTGAAGATCATGTGTAGGATGCCCAAAATAATTTCTCATTGCTGAATTGCAATAATTTTGCTCTGATTTATGCACCCAGATGAGTTGCGGTGTCATTTCTAATATTTGTTTAAGATCATCACTGAATATAATTTTTGAATCTTTATGACTCATGGATGTTTCTGCCAGATTCGTTTTGGAATCTTGAGAAATACGTAAATGAGTCATATAAAATCCTAATATTAAATAAAAAACCAAATAGAAACTATTCAGCAATAATAATATGAGATTTAAGGAAATCTATATATAGCAAGTTGTTATCCATTTTATTTTATTTATGTTAATTTTTTACATATTATCGATTACTTTATTTTATTAGAATTTCACTAGATTTCCTTCATAAATCACTTTTCTAATTACCAGAAAATTCATAACTGAAGTCCGCTCTCCTATAAAGATTAGCTTTTATCAAAAACCACCTTCATATTCTTACTGAATATATTCTTTAGCCTAGAGACGATAGAACTTTCATTCGTAAATTGAATATTAATGAATGATCATTATTTGATTCATGAAAGAATTTTGAGGCATATAAAAAGCCTAATGATTTAGGCTTTTTATAAACTCACGAAAAGGTTAAATTTTAAAAATGAACAACCGAGCGAATCGATTTACCTTCATGCATTAAATCGAAAGCTTCATTAATTTTTTCTAATCCCATTGTATGCGTTACAAAAGGCTCAAGCTTAATATCACCCTTCATTGCTTCTTCAACCATTTCTGGCAATTGTGAACGGCCTTTCACACCACCAAAAGCACTTCCTTTCCAAGTACGACCTGTAACCAATTGGAATGGACGTGTCGAAATTTCTTGTCCAGCACCTGCAACACCAATAATAATTGATTGTCCCCAACCACGGTGAGCAGACTCAAGTGCAGAACGCATTACATTGACATTACCAATACATTCGAATGAATGATCTACGCCCCAGCCTGTCATTTCTACAATAACTTCTTGAATAGGTTTATCGTAATCTTTTGGATTAATAAAATCTGTTGCACCAAACTCTTTTGCAAGTTTGAATTTGTCAGGGTTCATATCGATTGCAATAATTTTACCTGCTTTCGCTTTTTTTGCACCCTGAACAACGGCAAGACCAATACCACCTAAACCAAATACCGCAACAGAATCACCTTCTTGAACTTTTGCTGTATTTTTAACAGCGCCTAAGCCCGTTGTTACGCCACAACCAAGTAAGCAAACATGTTCAGGATTTGCTTCAGGATTAATTTTTGCCAATGAAACTTCTGCAACCACTGTATATTCAGAGAATGTAGAGCATCCCATGTAGTGATAAATAGGTTCGCCTTTATAAGAAAAACGCGTTGTGCCATCAGGCATTACGCCTTTACCTTGTGTAGCACGAACAGACACACAAAGATTGGTTTTCCCCGATTTACAGAATAAACATTCACCACATTCTGCTGTATAAAGTGGAATAACATGATCACCTGGCTTCACGCTTGTAACGCCTTCACCAACTTCTACAACAATACCTGCGCCTTCATGACCAAGCACAGCAGGAAAAACACCTTCAGGATCATCACCAGATAAAGTGAATGCGTCTGTATGGCATACGCCTGTATGGGTAATTTTTACCAATACTTCACCTGCTTTTGGTGGTGCGACATCAATTTCAACAATTTGTAATGGTTGACCTGGACCAAATGCGACAGCTGCACGAGATTTCATGGAATGCATTCCTTTATTTAATGACCGGCTTACAGTTAATTTACAGTATCGTTATTTTATTCGCAGTTTCAACCTTTAACATACGTTATATTAAAGAGAAATTAGATTTAATCATCCATATGAATATATTTTTAATGAAAAATGGAAAATTTCTTAAAATTACAACACTAATCATATTACTTACAGGATGTAGTTTGCCAATGAATGAAGCACAAAAACAAGCACAAGCTTCTGCCGATCTTAAAGAAAATAGCGCTTATTGGTTGCATGGCAAAAACTTTAATACGCAACTTGAACAAAATCTGACGGCATATTTAGCTTTAGATGATGCATTTTTAAGTATTGCATCTAGACTTCATATTATTAATAAAGCCAAACATAGTATTGATTTACAATATTATATTTGGGAAAACGATAGCATTGGACAACTTTTACTTTCAGAACTACTAAAAGCTGCGGATAGAGGTGTAAAAGTTCGACTATTGATTGATGATCAAAATGGTATACAACTCGATTCAACATTGAAACAGTTGGCACAACATCCAAATTTTGAAATTAAACTATTTAATCCTTACAAATTTAGAAAATTACGTGCAATAGACTATTTATTCAGATTTAAAAATGTAAACCATAGAATGCACAATAAACTAATCATTGGTGATGGTGTCATTGCAGTAACGGGTGGTCGTAACATTAGCCGTGAATACTTCGATGCTAGCGACCAATTTCAGTTTACTGACTTAGATATTATGTTTTATGGTCCATCTGTTTTACAGGCAAATCAGGTTTTTAGTACTTTCTGGAATGATGATTTGAGTTATTCGGTAAAGCAATTATTGGGCGCAGGTTCAGCTGAAGCTCTTAAAGAATTACGTGATAAATATGAATTAGATGATTTAAGAAAAACGCAACAAGAACAGAAAGTTTATAATGCCGAAAAAGTGATTCGTGACACCTTAAAAAGTAGTGCTATTCACTGGGCAAAAGCTCATTTTTTAGCAGACTCCCCAAATAAAATTAGAGCAAATGCAGCAGAACAAGAACTGATTCATACGCAAATATTCAAAATTATGGGACAACCTAAACAGCATATGGATCTTGTATCTGCATACTTTGTGCCACAAAAAAAAGGGTTAAAATACTTACAAAGCATTCAGAGTCAAAATGTCACGACTCGTGTTTTAACCAACTCCTATTTGGCAAATGATGTACCTGTTGTGCATGCTTTTTATCAAAAATATCGAAAAGATTTACTTCAATCTGGTGTACAACTGTATGAGTTTAAACCGTATATCGAACGTACAAAACGCACATGGTATGAAGTGGCAACAGGAAATGTCATACCTGCTAAAAATAAAAATGCATCTCGCTTACATGCTAAATTTTTCGATATAGATGGAATGGTCTTTATCGGCTCTTTTAATTTTGATCCAAGATCAGCATATTTAAATACTGAAGTCGGTTTAGTTGTTGAATCCCAAGACTTAGAAAATGAAATCAGTCAAACACTTAATGAATACCTTCCAGTAATTGCCTATGAACTAAAACTAGATGAAAAAGGTAATCTTATTTGGTTAGACCATAAATTTGATGGTTCTACTGTTATTCATAAAACAGAACCTGAAACGACGAAATTTCAACGTTTTGCCTTTAAAGCCGTATCCTACTTACCTATTGAATGGATGATGTAATGACAAAGGAATTACTTTTGCGCTTATATTTCTAAAAATGAATCCTAAATTTACTTATGTCGAACTTTGTATTTAATTAAGTGCATATTTAATTTAATATTCACACTTTATTTATCTCCCTTTTATTTGTAATGCAATTCTTTGATTTAAGTCGCCAATTTAATTTAAGTAATATTTTAACGCCCTTTCAGACTCTAGAAGATTTAAGCCAGCAAGAATGGTTTTTATCTAAAGTTCGTGTAGATGACGACTGTGAAAATGATAATGAAGTTTTGGAAGGACAAATTGTTTTAAAATCCAATCATAATATTCAAATTGAATTGGAATGGTTAATTCAAGATACAGGACACGAATTACAAGTATTATTCAAAGGCATTGAAACACCAGCTAACCATGAAACATTAGCTATTGTAAAAGGTGCACAATTAGTTGATGAAAATGAACAAAAGCTTTCAACACAAGCTTTAATTTTATGGATCGACGGCACACTTTTAACAATGATTCCAGACTTGCGTAAAGAAATTAAAGCCCGCTTAAACCTTTGGGATTATGTGGAATACGATCATTAATTTTGAGCTTAATTTTCTTGCTGTAATTCTTGAATAGCATTGGCAAGTACATCAAATATTTTCTTATCTATACATTGTGCAACGTTAAAACGCATATAATTTTCAGCCCCTTCAGATTGGCTAAACGCATTTCCAGGGGCAAGAATAATATTTTGTTTTAAGCATAATTGTGAAAGCTGAGAAGCATGAATACCTTCAGGTAATTTACACCAAACAAAAATCCCTGCTTTTGGAATAATCCATGGTTCAATGCCTAATTGTTCAAGTTTGATTAAGGTGTCTTTCGTGAGCTTAAGTAGCTGTTTTTTAAGCCAATCAATATGTTTAGGAAAACTTGTATCCATGAGAGATTGATAAATAATCTCTGCATTTAAATTACTATTACTAAAATTTGTTGAAATTCTTAAATCAATTAAAGAATCAACAAGTTTCAAATTAGAAATAATATACCCGCAACGTACAGCAGCAGATAATGTTTTTGTGTAGCTTCCTATTTGAATCACATGCTCAAAACCCGCTAAAGATGCGTATCTTGGTGCCGGTGTATATTCAAAATCTGCAAATATTTCATCTTCAATAATCATTAAATTTACTTGTTCAGCTAATTTTGCGATTTGATATGCTGTTTGTAATGAAAGAATCGCACCTGTAGGGTTATGTATACCTGTATTGGTTAAATAAATTTTAGGTTTCAAACTGAGTGCTTGCTTAAATTTTTCAATATTTGGACCATGTTCAGTAAATGGAATAGTTACCGCTTTTAAATGATGAGTTTTTATTAACGTTTGAAAGTTAAAATAACAAGGATCATCAATTAAAATGACATCACCTGCTTGTAATAAAAGCCTAAAAATCAGGTCGATGGATTGTGTTGCAGAATCTGAGATAAGAATTTGATTTGGATGAACTTTTAAATCATATACTTCTTTTTTTCGTGCGATAAGTTGTCTTAGCGGTAAATGACCATGTGGAACAGCATAATTCATTAATAAAGATGTTTCTGATTTTGCAACGAGTTTTAAAGCTTTTCGAATAGTTTGTTCAGGCATCCAATCTTCAGGTAGCCATCCACAACCAGGTTTTAAGGCATCATTAGATGCTTCCAAAGCTTGCCTTGAAATCCATAATGGATCAATTTCTCTTTGATAATTAAATTCTTGCTCAATGTAGTCATAGCTCGGTCTATGACCCAATACATAATAACCAGCACCAATTCTTGATTCTAAAATACCTTCGGCAACAAGACGTGCATAAACTTCAACAATTGTAGATACAGAACAATTCATTTGTTTTGCAAATTGACGTACAGATGGCAGCCTTGAGCCTGTAATCAAACTTTTATTGGCTATTTGTTGCTGAATAATTTCTGTAACAGATTCTATTTTCGTTTTAGTCATAGTTTGATTTCATGCTTTTTTAAAATTGTACTGTAATATCTACCATAACAGTTACTTTAAATTGTATTGGATTGTATATCCAAATAAGATGATCAATATCGTTTAATCAGCTTGTGATTAACGAGTATTGAACAATGAATAGTACTAATGACGGTTTTTTATATGGTTTTATTGGCGTTGTAATATTTGCAGGCTCACTACCTGCCACACGTATTGGTGTTATGGATTTTAGTCCTGAATTTATGACATTTGCTCGAGCATCTATTGCAGGAATTATTGGATTAATTTGTTTAATTGCGACAAAACAAATAAAACCTAATTATCGTCAATTTAAATCATTACTTATTGTTGCTTCGGGTGTTGTGATTGGTTTTCCCCTGCTTACTGCTTTGGCTTTACAAACCATTACCGCAGCAAGATCAATTGTTTTTGTAGGAATGCTACCGCTTTCAACTGCTATTTTTGCCGTGATTTGTGCAAATGAAAAGCCTAAACCTATATTTTGGCTATTTGCAATTTTAGGAAGCTCTTTTGTTGCAGGTTATATGCTGCTACATGATCAAGGGCAAATTTTACAAATAGGTGATTTGTACATGATTGCTGCGGTTTTAATTTGTGGTTTAGGATATGCAGAAGGTGGAAAACTTTCACGCGAATTAGGTGGTTGGCAAGTTATTTGTTGGGCTTTAACCATCATGCTCCCTATTATGCTTGTTCTCTCATATTTATATGCACCTATAGATTATTCAGTCGTTCAAATTGGACCAATATTAAGCCTTATTTATGTCGCATTATTTAGTACGCTAATAGGCTTTTTCTTTTGGTATAAAGGCTTAGCTATAGGTGGAATATCCAAAGTTGGGCAAATTCAGTTAATGCAACCTTTTATTGGTATGGTTTTATCGGCAGTAGTTTTACATGAAAATATTGACCTTGCCATGATTGTAGTGAGTATTGCTGTTGTTATATGTGTTGGTTTAGCGAAGAAATATGCTTAATAAAAAGAAATAGGCTTACTTATAGTAAGCCTATTTCTTTAAATAATACATTATATGCTTCAGCTTTCTTTTCTAAAGCCAATGGATAAGCACGAGATGAAGAAGGCATACGGTATAAATTTAAAGCTCTATTATTAAAAATGCATGTAGATGACTGACCAATTTGTGGTTTCAACACTCCTTCAGGCATAGACAACATTAGCGTGTCTGTTGCTTTATCACCTGTAGTAACAATAGAAAAACAGTTTGGCATTTCACTTAATAAAGCTTTTATATTCGTTACTGTTTCAATTTGCAGGAACTTATCAGCAGCATTCGCTTGTAAACGTCGTACCTGATACGCCGTATCAAAAATACCAATGCCTTTTTCATTTAAAAATTCAACAATTTTATCGAGATGGAAATTTTTATTTGGTAAATCTAAAAAATAATCTTTATTTTGAAAAAAACAAATTCCAAAAATACGCCACATATCATTTTGATAATTCGGATAATAAAAATCCATTTTCCAACGTGTTTTAGGTGGTGGAAAACTTCCGAGCATAAGAAGCTTACCGTTTTTTGGTAAAAATGGCGCTAAGGGATGTGTTTCAATTTCAATATTCTGCATATTTATGCAATCATCATTTTAAATAAGCACTCAGCTATATTAAAAGTTTTTACGGACTTTATCAGCGGCTTCTTTTGCCCAAATTTGATAAATTTCTTTACTTGGATGAAAACCATCATGTGCCATGGGTAAATTCAGATGCTGATATTTTACAATATCGTATTCAATCCATTCTAAATACGCTGTTTTTTCTACTAGTTTTTGTAGTTCTTCATTCATTTTTTTCGAATATTGACCAAATAACCATCCTAAAGGATTGGGTAATGCAGGAAATAGATTCATGGGTGGAACACCTGCTGCAATCACTAAACTTGGTTGAAATTTATTTTGAATAAGCGCATAGAGCTTTTCTTGTTTTTTTATCCATATATCTGAAGACATTAATTTAGTCACATCATTTACACCAACAGATGTAAGCACTACATCAAAATGCTGATTAGGTAAGGCTTCTGTTGCACGTATAATTTGAGATGTCGCATCACCAGATTTTGCATGAAGTTTCCATGTAATTTCATAATTATCTTTCAATTCTGAAAGCACACCACCAAGCAAAGCATCTTCTTGTGTTTTTACACCAACACCTGCTGCTGCAGAATCTCCCAAAATTAAAATCGAAAGCTTTTTCCCTTGTCCTGTTATACCCTCACGGACACCTTCAGGTTCAGGCAAACGTGGTGTATTTTTCTTCACTTTTTTACCTTGAATAATCAGCGCAGGGATTAAAGCGATGGTGGCAGCTTTTAAAAACATATCAGTTCTTTGGAGTGATTTTTATAGATAAATTGTATGATTTATCATGATTATAGACATTGACCGAAGTGTCCAAAAACCACAATAAATAGCTGATTATTCATTTATTTAAATAAAGCTCGTTATTCTTAATAAGAATCATTATCATACTTAAGTTTG
Source organism: Acinetobacter portensis (assembly GCF_010646905.1). Taxonomy (NCBI): domain Bacteria; kingdom Pseudomonadati; phylum Pseudomonadota; class Gammaproteobacteria; order Moraxellales; family Moraxellaceae; genus Acinetobacter; species Acinetobacter portensis. The sequence goes on along the minus strand of NZ_JAAARQ010000002.1, from coordinate 2,675,102 downwards.
CTTTATGAGTTGAATATATATGCTTAAAAAAATGAGAACAACCCTATTCACTAGTATATTAAGTATAGTGAGTTTAGAAATTTATGCGGAAAGTTCATCAACAAGTTTATTGCAATATGCTCAGCCATGTGAAGATGTAAAACCTCAAAGCAAACTTCTATTAAATTTACAGAATCAAATTAATATAAACTATTTAAATAAAGAAAAAATAATCGTTCAATTTTGGAAAAACATTGAAAAATACGGTGCACCAATGATTGAACGTATCGATTCAAAACATAGCCGTATTATTTATTTATGGAAAGGTGCTCAGCAAAATGTTCGTTTAATAGGTGGTCCTAGCAATGACCACGAATGGTTAACACGTTTAAAAGATACGGATGTTTGGTTTAAGGAAAGTATTGTAGATAATCGCTTTATTGGTAGTTATAGTTTTACTGTGGATTTACCTAATATTGATGGATATTTATCTCATTATTGCCCACATTTAAACGTAACTTTAAAAGAATCTAGAGCTCAACGCCGTGCTGTATTACAGGTTCAAAAACTAGATCCTTTCAATAACAAAACATTTTTAGCTGTAGATGATTCATCACAATTACGAAACGAAAATATTTTAGCTTTATCTAATGTTCCAAATTTTGTAGATCCGCAGAATTATCCTAAACATAAACAGCCCGAACTTGTAGCATATACAGTACATAGTCAAATATTAAAAAATGATAGAAAAGCCTACATCTATAAATCTAAAGCTATAAAAAATAAGGACTACATTACGGCTATTTTTTTCGATGGAGAAGAATATGCCAAACTTTTAAATGTTTCAAAAGCCCTTGATATTTTAGTACAACAAGGAAAGCTTCCTCCTATTCAAGCTATATTTGTTGCGCATCCGAGCAGCACTGAACGACCGAAAGAATTAACCCCAAATGCTGAGTATTCACAATTTTTCCGTGAAGAACTTATTCCTTGGGTAGATCAACAATTAAAAAATAGAAATAAGCAAAAAACCGTGATTTTAGGTTCAAGCTTAGGTGGATTAAGTTCTGCTTATTTAGGCTTACAAAATCCAAATGAAATTAGTCATATCGTACCTTTATCAGGTTCATTTTGGTGGCAAGAAAACTCGAATGATTTACCCAATGGTATGAGTAAAATTATTCGTGAACAAATAATTCAGCCACCACAACATTGGTATATTTCAGCAAATACATATGAATCATCACGTAATAATAATGAACTCAGCATTTTGGAAACTGCACCCATTGTTGCTCAAGACTTAAAAAGTAAAGGACATGATGTCACGTTTAAGTATTATGTGGGTGGTCATTCTTATGCAATTTGGCAAGTCATTTTACAAGATGCTTTAATTGACTTTTTTGCTGAAAATAAATGATATTTAGATAAATATGCAATAAAAAAATCCCGCTTTTATTACGGGATTCTTTATTTGAATATACTTAATTTTTAATTCCAACGATTCACTCGTTTAAATGTTCCAATATCATTAAAACGAACACCTACTTCTTTCATGACTTTATGTGCTGTTTTAGCTGTTAATTGACGTACATAAAATGGCTCTTTTACCACAAAATGATGAATTGCATGCGTAGATCCAAAATTACAGCAGAACAATTGGAATGGCATTAACCACCAAGGATTTAACACTTGAGTTTGCTTAATGACATCACGTGGGTCGATATCACCATAATAATGCATATTCGAGCTAATAAATTGCAAACTAAATGAGCGTATAAAATTAGGAATAACCCAAACAACAGCTAAGAAATTAATGACAGGCATGGCTTTAATTAGGCTTGTAGACCAAGTAATGCTCTGACCCAAAATTGGTGCAATACCATTTGCTACGTGATAAATAACAAAGATATACCACAAACCGTAGTAAATAACGCTTAATGGTATAAAACCTAATAATTGAGAAATGACTGCAGATTTACGTTCCTTTTCAGGCTGTTTTTCGATAAAAAGACCAATCATTTTATACATTTGAAATGGGCGTAAATATACCGTCATTAACTGGTCACTAATGACCAAAATACGACGAATGCCCCATGGCATGCCATTACTAATGCCACGTTCTTCTAAGTCGTATTCGGAACCTGAATATTTATGATGATGTAGATGTAAACGTCTACGTGTCCAAGGATTAACGGTATTTGGACGAGCCAACCAAACTAAAGCCATCATTAAATGATGTGCCCATGGTTTTTTCTTAAAATACATATAATGAATTAAATCATGTTCTAATTCATGTGTTAAAGATGCAAATATTGCAATTAAAGGAATACATGCCCATACAGGTAGATAATCATAAGCATAACCTACTGCACATAAAACCATACCTACAAGCGCAACAAATAAAATGCTCGCGCCAATAAAATTTTGATGTTTAAGAATAGGAAAACTTTGACGTAAATCTTCTCCTGCTTTCATCACAACAGATCTGACTTTCGAGATTTTTTGTTGATCTGTCATTTCTGAAGAAAAAGACATATGGGTGAACCTTAAATTAATGGACAGTTGTACATTAAAGTATTTTAATAAAAATGAAACGTGTTTTAATTAAATACATAATCATTTGATTATCTTTTCATCACATTGATTTTAAATTAGATTTTTTACTCTAATTTACTTCGTATATAAAAATGCCTGTAAAATTTACAGGCATTTAAAAACTTAGCGACGCATATTAGGCTTAAAGTTTATATCGCATTTTCCTGCAATATTTTTACCGTTCAACTTTGCAACAACTGCACTTCCTTTCGCTTTTGCTTTGCATGCATTTTGAATTGCTGGATCACGTGAAGCACTACGGTCTAAAGCATTTGGATTTGTTGCTTTAAAGCCAATTTGACAAGTTCCTTCAATCGTTCGATCGCCATGTTTAGCTGTAACTTTGCTATTAACAGCTTTACCCTGACATAAATTGCCAAAATCTGGACGTTTTCCTTGTGAATCTGGCGCTGCATTTGCAGTCGTCATTATCAATAATGCTGTAGTTATTACAAATATTGCTCTTTTCATTTCAAAATCCATTTTATATATGATATTGGTTATCATTTATTATAAAGTGGAAATGTGAAGATATTCGTAAGAAACTTATTTTTATGAAGGAATTAGCCTAATTTATTCACCAACTTCAAAGGCAGTATTTTCATCGCTAAACCAATAGGCAACCAAGGCCATTTAGGTACATAGGCTTTAACGGGTGCTTTTTCAATTTCAGCTGCTAATAAGCGAGAGCCTGTTTTTTCATCAACCTCAAAAGGTAATTTTTTAGCACCTTCATTAATTTCAGTACGGATATATCCAGGGAAAATGGTCGTAACTTTAATCGGTGTTTCAAGTAGTTCAGCACGAATTCCTTCAGCCAATGCAGCAACACCCGCTTTACTTGCACCATAAGCCGTTAAATGTTTTGGCATTCCACGAATAGCACTCATAGATGAAATAACCACTAAATGCCCTGCATTTTGTTCACGAAAAATTTCTACAGCAGCTTCGCATTGTGCTAATGCAGAAATAAAATTAGTTTCAACCGTAGCACGGTTTATTTCAAACCGACCTTTACCAATACGACGACCATCACCAATACCAGCATTCACGATGACACGATCAATATGTCCAAGTTCTTGTTTAAATGCGTGGAATACTTCAAAAACTTGCTCATAATTGGTCACATCAAGTACTTTTGTTGATACTTGAACGCCAAATTTGGACTCTAACTCTTGTTTTAATGCCTCTAAACGTTCTAAACGTCGCGCACAAATAGCCAAGTTATATCCTTTTTGTGCAAATTCACGTGCCATTCCTGCACCAATTCCTGAACTTGCACCTGTAATTAAAATTGTTTTTGTCATGGCGATATCATCATCCCTATATTTATATCAAAATGTTTATCAAACCCAAGTCAGCAATTGCGGATCTATTGCTTTTAAATACTGATGCTCATTCAAGCTCAAAAGTTGTGGTTCATTGCCCACTAAACGCAATGTTGTAATACTTGTATTGGCAATTGCCCAAGTCAATGCAAACGTTTTTTCTACAGATAAACCCAATAATTTTCCAATTAAAATCGAAATAACCCCTCCTGAAGTATAAACAACGGCATAGGGAGGTTTTGTTTCTATCAATTTCTCACAAAGACTATTTAGGGCATTTTCAACACGATTCTGAAATTCAGGCCAAGATTCATCATAATCTTGATGTTCATTTGCAGTCCAACGCTTAACTGCATGACCAAAAACTTCAGATAAAAACTGATGTGGATTTTCAGATTGAGCAAAGCTTTGTTTTAAAGCTTGAGGGTTTGAAAAGCTAGGATCATATCTTTCAAAAACTTGCTGATGATTAAATTCATTCCAAGCATCATTGGTTTCAATATTTACTTCAGGGAAATATTCAGCCAAAGAAATTTTTGCGGTTTGTTGATGTCTTTGCATAGAGCCCGCAACAACATAAGGCTCTTCTTTTAGTATTTTATCTAAATACTGCCCCAATACTTTTGCTTGAATTTCACCATTGGGTGATAACTTGTCGTAACTTTCAGCACCGAAAGAAGCTTGTCCATGGCGAACAAGGTAAATTGTAGTCATTTAGGCATTAACTCTTTAAATTTAGCGATATATTTTTGTGCAATTTCATTGGCTTCAATTTTTTGTAAACCAATGAGCTTCAACGCACGAATGTGTAAGGCATGAATAACAATCCAAAAATCTTTAAATGCAGGATTATTGGTTTGCTTATGATAATAACGGTAATAAATTTGCTGAGCGATCACGGCTAAACGGAATATCCCAAACACTTCATAGAATGTCCAATTATCCGTTTTTAAGCCTGTTTTATTTAAGTAATATTCAACAATTTCGGCACGCGTAAACATGCCTTTTAGATGTGTCGGTTGGCGACGTGTGGCTTTAAAAATAGCATTATCAGAATCTTCAACCCAATATGCCAATGCAGAGCCTAAATCCATTAAAGGATCACCCAAAGTTGCCATTTCCCAATCTAAAACACCAATAATTTTTGTAGGATCTTCAGGATCTAAAATAATATTGTCAAAACGCCAATCATTATGAATTACACACGTTTTTGAATCTTCAGGAATATGATCTTTCAACCAATTACGAACATATTTAAAAGATGGCACATTCAGGGTTTTGGCTTTCTTATAACGACTGTCCCAACCTTCAACTTGACGATGGCAATAACCATCCCCCTTGCCTAATTTTTCTAAATCTGTTCCTGCATAAGGCACTTGATGAAGTTCAATTAATTTATCAATGAAATTGCGACAAAGTTCTTGAATTTGGCTTTCATCAAAATTAATGTCTTTAGGCAAATTTGCGCGTGGAATAATTCCCTCAATTCGCTTCATGACATAAAAATCGCAACCAATGACAGAGTCATCCTGACAAAGTAAAAGCATTTCGGGTACAACGGGATAATATTCGGTAAGCGCGCGCTGTACGTGATATTCACGTGACATATCATGTGCAGATTTGGCTTTTGTTCCATTCGGCGGACGACGTAAGATTAAATCCGCATTTTCATATTTTAGGCGATAAGTCCAATTTGAAGCGCCACCTGAATATTGGGTAACTTCTACAGGACCTGATATTTCCTCACCATGTTCGATCAACCAATTACCGACAGCACGAGCATCAAGTTCTTCGCCATTTCGAACATTTCCACCAACATCAATTGCTGACATCTTTCTTTCCTAATACCCTAAAATTTCATTTTTTATGTTTAGTATCATTTGTTATAGCATGTTTTTTACCGCAAAGTCCTTTCAAAATCATGCTATATATCATCGTGCATTATTTTTTAGAACGTGTGCTGTATCCACGCTTAGCAAGCTCTAGTTTTGCAATCATGCCTTTATGTACTTCATCAGGCCCATCTGCTAAACGTAAAGAACGTGCTTGTGCAAAGAAACCTGTGAGTGGCGTATCTTGTGAAAGACCTGCGCCACCGTGAATTTGCATTGCCATATCCACCACTTTTTCTAAAACACTTGGCGCAACAACTTTAATGGCTGAGATCTCAGTCAGTGCAGCCATATTGCCCAAAGTATCCATTTTATAAGCAGCATAAAGGGTTAAAAGACGCGCTTGATCTATGGCAACTCGAGCTTCTGCAACACGTTCTAAATTACCACCAAGTTTTAAAATTTCTTTACCAAAAGCGGTACGACTCATGCCTCGATCAATCATCAATTCAAGTGATTTTTCCGCAGCGCCAATACAACGCATACAATGATGAATACGCCCTGGCCCTAAACGCCCTTGTGCTATTTCAAAGCCTTGTCCTGCACCGCCAATAAAGTTTTCTATAGGCACACGCACATTATTAAAACTGACTTCGCCGTGTCCATGAGGTGCATCATAATCACCAAAAACAGGCAGCATACGCTCTATTTTTACGCCCGTAGTTTCAATAGGAACTAAAACCATTGAATGTTGATGATGACGGTCTTTTGTTGCATCTGGTGTATGTGCCATAAAAATAATGATTTTTGCATTTGGATCTCCCAAACCTGAAGACCACCATTTACGACCATTGAGTACAATTTCATCACCATCAATAACGGCAGTCGCTTCCATATTTGTTGCATCACTTGAAGCAACAGCAGGTTCAGTCATACAAAAAACTGAACGAATTTTTCCATCTAATAAAGGCATTAACCATTGTTGTTTTTGTGCTTCGGAGCCATAACGCCAAAGTACTTCCATATTGCCACTGTCTGGTGCATTACAGTTAAAGACGATGGGTGCAATTAAGCTTCGACCTGAAAGTTCTGCAATATGTGCATATTCTTGAACAGATAAACCCTGACCCAATTCAGGACACGGTAAAAACATATTCCAAAGATTGGCTTGTTTGGCTTTTTCTTTCAGTATTTCTAATTGCTGTGGCCATTGCCATTTTGTCCAATCGGCACCAACATTTAGTGTATGAACCTCTTTCCAAAAGTCACTTTCAATGGGTTCAATTTCATCTTTTATAAATTTTTTTGTTCTTTCAAGATAATCTTGTGCACGAGCGGAAAGTTCAAACATCACAATATCCTTAAAAATATTTATATATATCCTTTACACACATTAACTCGAAACTTACTATGAATAAAATGATTTAACTAAATATATTGCTATGAATAATTTGCATAATAAAAGCGTCATTGATTTATCACTATTTCATAAAATAGATATCAATTTATATCCTTTATTTATTGCGATCTATGAACATAAAAACATCTCAAAAGTGGCTCAAATGTTGTGTATTAGTCAATCTGCCGCGAGTCATGCTCTACAAAGATTAAGACAACAATTAAATGATGATTTATTTGTACGTGCAAGTGGTCAAATGCTCCCGACGCCTTTTGCAGAACAAATTTATTCATCCATTAAAAAAGCGCTTTCGACCATTCAAAATATTTCAGTTCAGAAAAAAGTATTTGAACCGAATATGGTTCAAAGTTTAAAAATTGCGATACATGATGAAATTGAGCCGATGATTTTTCCCAAGCTCGTTCAACACTTTCAGCAACATAATTTAGACATTCAATTTTTAAGTAGTAAGTTAGATAGAAAGACTGTTTTAGCTGACCTTGCCTCTCAGCAAATTGATTTTGTCATCGATTTAGAACGTCATTTTGATGAAAAAATTCAGTTTACAGCGTTAATGTCAGATCATTTTGTTGCGTGTTCACAATTGAGTTTTATAGATCAAAATGTCTATTTGAACTCCCCTCATATTGGTGTTTCTTCACGACGCACAGGAATGTTGGTTGAAGATATTTATTTGTCTAAAAAGCAACATTCAAGACAAGTTTTTTTGCGCTGTCAGCATTATTCAACTGCCTTACAAATTTTGGAACAATATCCAAATGCAATTTTAACTATTCCTAAAAATGTACTGATGCACTTACAAGCTGCTGAAAATCTCAACTTTTTTGATGTTCCTGTAGACATGCCAGAATTGAATATTGGGATGTATTGGCATAAAGATTTAACTGAAAATAGTCGGCATATTTTTTTGAGGAAGGAAATCAATCAAATTTTTGCTTAGGCTATTTTAAGTCGACTTCTATACGCACAAAAAAAATCGAGTCTTAGACTCGATTTTTTAATTTAAAAGTTAAAACGTTCAAAGAATATTTAAAATTGCTTTCACCGGATCTTCACTATTTCCAGCCAATAACTTTTTATGCATCGTCAGATTTTGCATGACTTGTATTTGAGATTTTTCAACATCCATCAATTTTTCAATTTCAATTGCCAGTTTTTCAGGCGTGGCATCTTGCTGAATTAATTCCTTAATAATCCTCTTCCCTGCAATAATATTAGGTAAAGAATAATAAGGAATTTTTGCCAATAATTTAATAATAATATAGCTTAACCAATTCAGCTTATAAAATGTCACCATTGGTCTGTGTAATAACATTGCCTCTAACGTTGCAGTTCCTGAAGCTAAAGCAATGATGTCAGATGCATTCATCACCTGACGACCAATTTTAGATTCTGTATCCGTATTCTCCATCAATTTAACATTGGCTTTAAAATCATTAGGATATTTATTTAATAATGCTTCAATTTGCTGTTTACGTGCGTCATTAATTGCAGGAACAAGAAATATATATTCAGGATATTTTTTATAAATAATTTGTGCTGCGTCTAAAACTAAAGGTCCTAAGCGCTCAACTTCACCACGACGACTTCCTGGTAATAATGCAATATGCTTTTGTGCAATATCTAAATCTAATTCTTGTTTTGCAGAATTTAGTGGGTTTTCCAAAGGTAACTGGCTTGCAAGTGGATGACCAACAAACGCTGCAGGTACTTTAAACTTTTGATAAAAGGCTTTTTCAAAAGGAAATAAACATAAAACTAAATCAATATTGGCTTTAATGCCATGAACACGCCCCTGACGCCACGCCCAGACAGATGGACTCACATATTGCACTGTTTTAATGGGTAAATTCTTTTGCTTAAGGCTTTTAGATAAACGTAAATTAAAATCTGGTGCATCAATACCAATAAATACATCTACAGGATTTTTAGTCCATTTTTCAACTAAACCATCACGCACAGCAAATAATTTTTTAATATCTTTAAGTACTTCAACAATCCCCATTACAGACAGAATATCCATTGGGTAAGCGCTTTTAAAGCCTTCTGCAATCATTTGAGGACCACCAATACCTTCAAATTCGGCATCTATTCCTTGCTCACGAAAACTACGTATTAGTTTAGCCCCAAGCGTATCACCTGAGACTTCCCCAACCACAATTCCAATTTTAAGCTTTCGATTTTGCAAATCCAGTTCCTTATTTTATCTATGCAGATTGAATTGAATTTTAACATAGTCCTTAAAATTTAAACGAAATACAAATATTAGATTTAACCTATGCATAAAAAACACGCTCTTGTATGTCACACGAATCACATAAAAACATTGATATAGGAAAATAAAATTGCAAGTAGTAAGTTTAATTTACGTTAATAATAAACCTTCTATTCAAAAGATAATAATTATCATTTAAGATGATGCTGTTTAACATTACATGTATATAAGCGATGAAAACCCAATTAAAGCCTCTCATTTTGATGATGGCATGCATATCATCTACTACACTCATAGCTCACACAAATGCCTATGCAGATGATGAATTACCAAGTAAAACTAAACAAGATAATGATTCTGTTACCCTCCCAACAATTGTGGTTGGCGCAGCACAAAAAACAGGTGATAGTCTTCTTGATCAACCATTATCAGCAAATATTATTACTGAACAAAAAATTAAAGATGATGGTACAAAAAAACTAGATGCTGCTTTACGTTATGAGGCCGGTGTTTTATCGCAACCCTATGGTCTAGATAATAAATCTCAATGGTTTAAAATCCGCGGTTTTGATGCTAGTCAAACATTAGATGGTACAGCATTAGCGCCCAATGGCTTTTTTTTATGGGAGCCTGAAATTTATGGCTTAGAACGCTTAGAAGTTGTTAAAGGTTCTAATTCATTTAACTACGGTGCTACTGGTTCAGGGGGAAATGTTAACCTTGTATCAAAACGCCCAACGAAAACACCTCAAGGTGAGTTTAATCTAAGTGCTGGTAATTTAGATCAACGTGAAGCTAGTGCAGACTATAGTGGTTTACTCAATGAAGATGGCTCATTACGCTATCGTGTAGTCGGTTTATACCGTCAGGCAGACAGCCTTATGGATGGTGCTTATATGAAGCACTATTATTTTGCACCTAGTTTTGCATGGGATATTTCAGATAAAACTAATCTTACTGTTTTAACCAGTTATTTAAAGAAAGATGGTGTGCCTACCTCAGGCTTTCTCCCTATTTGGGGTACTTTAATTAATACGCCACACGGTACAATTAATCCTAAAGACAATTTAGGTGAACCAGATACAGATCGCTTAAAGCTAGAGCAAGTTTCTGCCGGTTATGAATTTTCACATGAGTTTGATAACGGATTAAGTTTTGCACAAAATTTCCGTTTTGGTCATATGAATAACTATTTAACTAGTACTTTCGTTTATGGCTCTGATAATGATCGCATCGGTAAGCGTGGTTATAGTCTTACAGATGGTACATCTGATACATATAGTATCGATAATCGACTCATTAAAGAATTTAACGCAGGAATTTTTACCAGTAAAATTATGGCGGGTATTGATTACCAAAAAAATAAAACAGATGGTGTAAATAATGGATTTGGGAGTGCTCCCGATATTGATCTATTTAACCCAGTTCATACACCTAATTTTGCTAGAACTGGTGATATTTATACCCAAGATACAAAACAACTCGGTTTCTATTTATCTAACCAAATGAATTGGAATGATTTAGTTGAAGTCAATGTCGGTGTACGCCACGATAAAGCTGAAGGTGAATCACAGCAAGGTGCTACACACGATAGTTATAAGGTAAATCACACTTCTTATAACACTGGTGTTATATACCATGCGCCATATGGTATTTCTCCATATATTAGCTATTCAACATCTTTCAGACCATTAACTGGGCAAGACGCTAATGGTCGTGGCTATAAACCATATGAAGGTGAACAATATGAAATTGGTTTAAAATACAAACCTACGTGGATTGATGGCGATATCACACTTGCTTACTTCGATTTAAAAGAAAAAAATGCACTTGTTGCTGATAGCTCGAACATTTCTGCTCAGGTTGGTAAGCGTACAAACAAAGGTGTAGAGTTACAAGCTAACTTAAATGTGACAGATAACCTATCTACACAATTTGCTTATACCCACAACAACTCTAAACAAGATTTATCAACTACAAGTACCATTCGCACTCCTGCTATCCCTAATGATCAATTCTCTGCAAAACTTCAATATTTATTCTTAGGGAATCATCCACTTGATGGATTACGTATTGGTGCAGGCGTACGTTATGTTGGTAGTACTGATGATCAACAATATTATGCGGGATATAAAGTAGATTCCTATACATTAGTCGATGCAATGGCAAGCTATCCTTTAAATGAACAGCTTAATATCCAACTCAATGCAACGAACTTAACCAATAAACAATATGTAAGTTCTTGTTCATTCTATTGTTACTATGGCACATCTCGTTCTGTAGATATGCGTGTAACGTATAAGTGGTAACTAAACTTTCTAAAATATACGGTCTGTAATTGCAGACTGTATATTTTTATTTCAATACTTCGCACCAATCACTATTCAAATGTTATAGAAGGTAAAATGATCAGTACAGACTCTAAGCATTGGCACGCTTTGACCATTTTTTATCGATTTTTCTTAGCATTTATCGTTGGTTGCCTATGTGCTAACTATTTTGCTTTTAATCTTACCTTGCTATTTCAATTCATCATGGGAAATGCTGAAGCAATTTATCTTGCCGCATTTATTACGATCTTCTTTTTTATTATTTTTGTTATTTATAGTTTTATTATTCAATCTCTAATGAAACTCACAATCTTCAGTCTCATTTTATTTAGCTTGCTATTTATTTTAAGCAAAACTTTAGGATAAATAATGAAAAGCTCTGCTCGTCAATCTATGGCATGGTTACATTCTTGGATCGGTCTTCTTTTGGGTTGGTTTTTATTTACTATTTTTTTAACTGGTTCTTTAACCTATTACCGCCATGAAATTAATTTATGGAGTCAGCCACAACTTGCCAATATGCAAGTCAAGCAAGAAGTAGCTGTTAATAGTGCATTAAATTATTTAGAAAAAAATGCATCAAATGCTAAAAGCTGGTACTTGCAAATTGCAAATGAAAATAACCCTGTAAATAAAATATTTTGGCAAACACAAGATGGACAATTTAATAGCAAAGTTTTAGATCCAAATACAGCAAAAGAATTAGAAGTCTCAAACAACCAAGCAGGTGAATTTTTATATTTATTTCACTTTCAGCTCTATGGCATGCCTATTTTACTTGCTCGCACAATCGTATCATTTGCTGCATTTATTATGCTCATCAGTTTAATTTCAGGGATTATCACACATAAAAAAATATTCACAGACTTCTTTACCCTTCGTGCTTTTAAAGGACAACGCTCTTATTTAGATGTACATAATGTTAGTTCTGTAATCGCTTTACCTTTTTTTCTGACCATTACATTTACAGGCTTAGCTATCTTGTTTTACCTATATTTCCCCTTAGGAATACAAAAGACTTATCCAGAAAATAATTTCCAATTTTTTGAAGAAATACGTAATGTAAAAACAATTGAAAACCCCAGTTTTCAAACAGAAAAAATGTTAAGTTCTATACAAATGCAAAATCTTGTACGGAAAAATATGGGCGATGTTTCTCTCAATATTATTACTATCAAAAATCCAAATACATCCGAAGCCATAGCAACATTCAGTGCATTAGAAGATCACACCATTACGCAGAATGTCGCACAAACTACATTCAATGCTGTCACAGGTGAAATTCGACCAAGCATTAAAAATCAAAGCGCTGTAGCTAAACTAAGTGCTGGTGTTTACGGCATTCATATGATGACCTTTGCACAACCCTTTTTACGAATCGCACTATTCATATCTGGGATTTTAGGCTGTGTGATGATTGCTTCAGGACTTTTGCTATGGAGCTTAAAAAGACAAATTCAGAAACACACTCAAGCATTTCATTTTGGGCATTATTTGGTTAATCGACTAAACATTACAGCTCTCATTGGCTTAGGAATTTCAATATTAAGTTTCCTTTTGACATATCGACTAAATTCAATATTTAAGCCTATATGCACAGAAACATTCGTATTCTTTAGCGCGTGGCTCGTATCATTTATTCTTTCATTATTTATTGCCAAACAGTATTTATGGAAAATATTTTTAAAAATATTCATTGTATTAGGTTTTACATTAATCATTGTAGATGCAATATACATATCAGAATTTTTAGTAAAAACAGCCCATTTCAGCTATTGGAAAATTGTTCGAATAGATATTTCTATTTTAATGTTTATCCTTTTTGCCATTTTTCTTTATAAGCGAATTGAGCCCATAAAATTCAAATCTCATGAAAAAATAAAAGCCAAAATTGCAAAAGATAAAGCGAATAATGGATATACAAAATGAAGATTTTTCTCCTCGTAATGAGTTTGTTTTTTATTCTTTTATCTACTTATGGCTTTTATTACTCAAGCGAAAAACAGTGTAAAAAAATATTAAATAGCCCATTAAAATATTTCTCTAAAAATACAAAAAGAACTAAAATTATATCAAGCTTATTTTTTATTTTAGCATTGATACTTTTAACATATGTATATGGTTTATCAATAGCTTTTTTAAGTATTTGGATTTTCACAACACCTATTTTAGCCATCTTTATTTTATTTAAAAACGATTTAAAACCTAAAATCAAAAATTAGGATATTGATCATCAATAAGATTCTTTAGCAATTTTTTGCATAAGCAAATCGTTAATCAAGACAACAGCTTATCTTTTAAAGTCATAAGATATGCACGTTTTTTCATAATTGGCGATTTTTCATGGCTGGCCCAATCGAGTTTATTTTAGCAGGTGTTTTAGTTGGTTTCTGTGTAGGAATAACGGGGGTTGGTGGTGGTTCGCTAATGACACCAATTTTGATTAGTCTTTATAAAATTGAACCGCATATTGCTATTGGTACAGACTTACTTTATGCCGCAATTTCTAAATTTTGCGGTTCTTTGGTTCATGCTAGAAAAATGAATATCGTATGGCCAATCGTTATTTGGTTAGCTGTTGGTAGTATTCCTGCATCATTTGCTACACATTGGGTCTTAGATAATTATCTAAGCCAATCTTCAAACTATAAATCAGTTTTAACAACTGTTTTAGGTTTCATGCTAACGCTTACAGGCATTTCAATTATATTCCGTGGTCATATTGAGCGATTTTTCAATAAATTGCGTAAGCAACATCAAACAGAATTAACCGATGATATTGAAATCATTAAACAACAAGCAAAATCAAAACGTCCTTATATTATTTTTATGGGTATCGTTTTAGGTGTCTTTGTCACGCTTTCTTCTGTAGGTGCTGGTGCTTTCGGCATTATGGCACTTATTTTAATGTTCCCGAATTTACCCATGATTCGTATTATTGGCTCAGACGTTGTACATGCAGTTTTACTGACCTTAGTTGCAGGTTTAGGTCATATGAGCTCGGGTAATGTAGATTTCACATTATTAGGATGGTTGCTTTGCGGTTCTATTCCAGCAATTGTTGTGGGTACTTTAATTAGTTCACGCATGCCTGAAAAACTGATTCGTAAAATATTAGGAATTACATTATTTGCACTGGGTATAAACTTCATGTTGAATCCTGTAAAAGCAAAACCTGTTGAAAAACCAACATCTGCAATGGTTTTAAATATTGAAAAAAATCAGCTCGGTTAAATTAAATACCCGATTCATCACTTTTTTTTCAAACTAGTATTCGTCTTTTTTATAACAAAGATGCATGGCATTCATGTTATATTCGGGCTATTAAGCAACCTTTTGTATAATCAAACCAGTGACGGCAATGAATACTCTACAGTCAAATCAAATTACACAGCCAGATATCGACGACGTGAATATTGAAAGTTTTCAACCACTCGTAACTCCAGCACAATTAAAAACAGAACTACCTTTGACTGAAACTGCTTATCAAACAGTACTTCATGGTCGTGAAATCATTCGTAATATTTTAGATGGTAATGACAAACGATTATTTGTTGTTATTGGCCCGTGTTCTATTCATGACCCTGTTGCGGCTCATGAATATGCAGATCACTTAAAAGTCTTAAGTGAAAAAGTTAAAGATACTTTATACATTGTTATGCGTGTTTATTTTGAAAAGCCACGTACAACAGTTGGTTGGAAAGGTTTAATTAACGATCCAGACATGAATGATTCTTTCAATATTGAAAAAGGCTTACGTATTGGTCGTAAACTTTTAGTTGAATTGAATGAAAAAGGTCTGCCTTGTGCAACTGAAGCACTTGACCCGAACTCACCGCAATATTACCAAGATTTAATTTCATGGTCTGCAATTGGCGCACGTACCACAGAAAGCCAAACTCACCGTGAAATGTCTTCAGGTCTATCATCTCCTGTTGGCTTTAAAAATGGTACAGATGGTGGTTTAACTGTTGCAACCAACGCAATGCAATCTGTTAAACACAGTCATAGCTTCCTTGGTTTGAACGAAAATGGACAAGTTTCCGTAATTCGTACAAGCGGCAATCCTTACGCACACGTTGTATTACGTGGTGGTAATGGTAAACCAAACTACGATGCAGGCTCTGTTGCAGACACTGAAGCAGCTTTAGCTAAAGCAAAAGTAAGTGGCAAAATTATGATTGATACAAGCCATGCAAACTCAAATAAAGACCCGTACTTACAATCTCTTGTGCTTCGAAACTTAACAGAACAGATTGTAGAAGGTAATAAGTCTATTGTTGGTGTTATGGTTGAAAGTCATTTAAAAGGTGGTCGTCAAGACATCCCTGCTAATCTATGTGACCTCGAATACGGCAAGTCTGTAACAGATGGCTGTATCGACTGGGAAACAACTGAAAAAGTGCTTCTAGAAATGGATGCAGCTTTAAAAGATGTATTACCTCATCGTTAATAGAAAGAAAATTCAAAAACGCCATCGATAAGATGGCGTTTTGCTTTATAGTAAGGTTCATATTGGTTTAAAAAGAAAGACGATATGAATGACATTGAAAATAAATTATCTGAAATATCTAATTTTCAGTTTATTCATGAACACTTATTTAGTTCTGGGCAACCATCAGAAGAACAGTTCAAAGCGATTAAAGAATATGGCATTACATCAGTCATTAATTTAGCTTTGGTGGATGCAGATCCACATTTAGAAAATGAAGATCGTATTTGTTTAGAATTAGGTTTAAATTATTTTCATGTGCCTATTCTTTGGGATACACCTTCAGATGATCAGTGCTTACTTATTCTAGACTTGATTGATCATCTTGTACAAAAACAAATGGTTTGGATTCACTGCGCTCAGAATCATCGCGTTGCTAGCCTTATGTACTTATATCGTCAATATTATATGAATATTGATATGCCAACTGCACAAGAACAGTTTCATCAAGTTTGGGAACCAAATGAAACGTGGACTGGCTTAATTCATGCTGTTGCCTTACAACTTCAAGGTCGTAAAGCAACACAAGATTTACAACAATCGTTAATTAGCCCCGATCATTTTGCGTGAGCAATAAGAACTGTTGCCGTAGATAGAATCCCTTCTTGACGACCTGTAAAACCTAGTTGTTCTGTGGTTGTGGCTTTAATACTAATTTGAGTCACATCTACATTTAAAACATTAGCGATACTTTGACGCATTTCTAAATTATGTTTTGCAAGTTTTGGGCGTTCACAAGCGACTGTAATATCTGCATTGTTTAAGCGATAACCACGATCTAGAATAAGCTGATATACATGTTTTAAAAGTACTTTACTGTCAGCACCTTTAAAATTGGGGTCTGTATCTGGAAAATGCTGTCCAATATCACCTAAAGCCAATGCACCCAATAAGGCATCGCATAAAGCATGTAACACAACATCACCATCTGAGTGTGCTTTTAGACCATGCGTATGTGGAATTTGAATGCCCGCAAGCGTAACAAAATCACCTTCCTCAAATGCGTGAACGTCAAGACCTTGTCCAATTCGAATTTGTGCAATCACATTCAGCTCCTTCATAAATAAATCATCGAAATCTTGTATTCATGCTTTCTATTTCGCTATAGTAAGCAAACAACGTAGTGAAAGTATAAGCGATCATGCTGTTGAAAACAGACATTAATCTTTTTAAATATTTAGGCTCAATATTCTTTTTGAGTTGCATGGCTTCGCCTTCAGCATTTGCCCAAGGCCTGAATTGTTCTAGTCAAAATAATTCTGCTCTAAAATTAGCATGTTCAGCTCAATATATAACTGAACGTAATGCAATTGAAGAAAAGACATTAACAGCAACTTTAATAACAGATGCCCCACTACGTTTAATTGAAGATACAGAGAAACTTTGGGTAAACCATTTAAAACAGTGCAAAAGTTTTAATTGTTATAAACAACAATTTGATAATCGCCTTGAGCAACTTAATTTTTATACATCAATGAATCAAAGTTTAACTCAGCATTATTTAAAATATGAAAATGGTGAAATAGCATTTCAACCTATTTATATTCAAATTCATCAACTCACTAAAAATAATATAAAAGTTGAAGGCATTGCATATCGTAATCCAAATAATAAGTTAGAAAAGCAAATTATTCCTTTTTTAGCCTACTCAACAACTGAGCAAAAAAATAATATTACAGACAATGAAAATGACTGTAAGTATCAATTTAATTACAGTAAAGCTTATTTATTGGTAAAAACTGAGCAAAAAAATTGCGAAAGATTTGTCGGAATTTATAGACTTTATGATTAATACTGATGTAGTAAAAAGCAGGTTCATTAATCTGCTTTTTTAGATTAATCACTTTCTTCATTAAAAAAGAAAATACAAAATAATAGGTAAACTAAGCGCAGCAAATACCGTTTGAATACTAATTATACTTGCCATTAAACGGCTATCACCACCTAAAACCTTGGTTAAAATATAAGAAGAAGATGCTGTTGGTAATGCAAAAAACAATACTAATATTTGTGTTTCTAATTTTGGGATATTAAATAGGTAACATAAAACAAATGCTAAACTTGGCATAATAAACATACGTGCCAATGTATTCGATGTTATTGGTAATATATCTCGCCCTAAACCTTTAAATTGTAGAGCGGCACCAACACACATTAGACCCAAAGGCAAACTACATAAGGCTAACTGCTTCAAAAAATTTTCAAAACCTACCCAAAGTGTTAATCCTGAAATATTAAATAAACCACCAACTATACAGCCCATAATTAATGGATTTTTTAATAAAGAAATAAACACCTTTAAGGGTTTCATCTGATCTGCACTTGTAAAAGCCAAAACAGATAAAATATTCACGATAGGAATGCAAAATACTAAAATAATTGCAAAAATTGTCATTCCTTTTTGCTGAAATAATGATGCAACAACAGCTAAACCAATATAAGTATTAAAACGAAGAATACTTTGAACATAAACACCAAAACGTCCAGATGATGTTTTGTTTATACTTTTTAATAAATAAAGTACGCTCATCGCTACTGCAAATGCAATACCAATGACTAACATGATTTGATGAATTGCATTCGCATTAATATCGGCAGATGCTAAATTCAGAAATAACATTGTGGGAAAAAATAGATAATAATTTACTTTTTCTGCACCTTTCCAAAATACATCATCAACAAATAGTTTTTGCTTAAGTACATACCCCATTACAATAAGTGCAATAAGCGGAAATAAAGATACAAAAATCAATAAAGACATGAATACAAATACTTTTTTATTTAGTGAAAATAGAAGTGTACATAAAAAATCATGTTTCTCAATCTGCAATTCTAAGTATTTTAAAATTGATTGAAAATAAATGAAGTATTCAAATTATTCGTTATTAAAAAAAGCATTAGCCTTTGATTAACCTAATATAAAGCTTTAGATTGGACTTGCTGTAAAAAATAAAGCCCGTGTTACACCAGCAACACAGGCATTTATTGATATTGCTTTACAAGTATTAAAAGACCCATAAAGCATTTAATATTTACACAGGATGTTTCGCGTGGATAATCTGACTAATCATTGCAGCGGTTACCGCAGACAAAGTCCAACCTAAATGACCATGACCTGTATTATAGAAGACGCGCTCACGCTTACCTTCACGAACAACAGGCATCATATTTGGCATCATTGGACGTAAACCTGACCAAGGAACTGCATGTTCCGTGCACACATCAAAGTTACGATTTACCCAATCGACCAAAGGCTGAATTCGGTCTGCGCGAATATCACGGTTATAACCATTATATTCCGCAGTTCCTGCAATACGGAAACGATCTTCGCCTAAACGTGAAGTAACAATTTTTGCACTTTCATCGAGTAAGCTAACCCAAGGTGCATTTTCAACACTTTTGGCATCGTTTAAATTTACCGTAATTGAATAACCTTTTACTGGATAAATATTGACACGATCACCCAACATATCTGCAAGCTGGTAACTTCCAACACCACCACAAACCAATATCGCATCTGCTTTCAAAGATGTAGATTCAAGATCTTCATCTTTCATGTTTTCATCACTTTTACTGTAAATGACTTCAACATGATCTGAATGATGTTTTACATCTGTCACATTGGTGCCGAATAAGTATTTAACACCTTTATTTTCAGTAACTTTCGCCAATCCTGTACTGAATTTATGAATATCGCCTGTCGCATCACCTGGGCAATAAAAACCACCGTAGTAGTCGCCTGTTAATGTTGGCTCAATTTCTTTAATTTCTTGATTTGTTACACCGTGTCGCTCAAGACCGCTTTTACACAGCATGTCATTCACTTTAATCGCAACATCATAATCATATTTATTATGATAAAAATGCAGAATCCCACGCTTTTCTAAATTGAAATCGATATTTTCTTCATCTGCAATTTCAAACAAGCGTTTACGCGCCAATAAAGCCAAACGCACTGTTTCATGTGTATTCGCTTCATAATGAGGAATATTCCCCATAAACTCAAATAACCAACTGTATTTATGTAGACTGAAAGATGGATTGAGTAAAAGTGGTGCCGACTTTTGCGACATCCATTTAATCCCTTTCAGAATTGTAGATTTCTGATTCCAAACTTCAGCATTACATGCTGATAGCTGACCACCATTTGCAAAAGATGTTTCCATTGCGGGATATAAATGTCGATCTAGAACTGTCACTTGATAACCAAGTAATGAAAGTTCATATGCAGATGTAACACCTGTAATACCAGCACCAATTACAATAATATGTGGCATAAGCACTCCTTTGGACGCTCTGTTCCTTGTGTATGCCCCATCTGTCATTTGTACCTGAGAGCTTCGATCTATCATTAAAAATGAATCAACCATCCCCTTCGGTGAGTGCCTTTATATGCACTTCTCTCCAGATTTTTTGATTATTACAGTCCTTTTGCCTGAGAGTTTCCTGGGGTGTTGCTCCTTCGGCGAGCACTTCTATGTGCTTCTCTCCTGCAATAATCTATTGTCTTAATACGAGCAATTCTTATACCAATTTAAAGTTTAAATTCTTTTAATTTCTAAGATGTCTAATTTACGCTCGGAATAAGCTTATAGATTAAACAATGTAAATACAATAGAGCTGCATTGAACTATTGTTACAACTTAAGTCGTATATTTTTATGCTTTTAACCGATCCATCTGACATAAAAAAAGCCCTTTTTCAGGGCTTTGATCATCTTATTAATTTTATTTATGAGTATGAATTGACATGACTATACCCATACTTGCAAGCAAGCTAATAACAGCCGTTCCACCATAACTCAACAATGGCAATGGATCACCGGTAACAGGTAAAATACCACTGACCATTCCAGAATTTAAAAATACAAAGAAAAAGAATGTCAGACCAATTGCACCTGCCATCAATCTGCCAAAATTATCGTAACTATTCATGCTGATATATAAGCAGCGAAAAATAATTGCGGCATATAAACTAAATAATAAAAATACACCAATAAAGCCAAATTCTTCTGAATAGGTCGATAAAATAAAGTCTGTATGATGTTCAGGCAAATAACCCAAATGAGATTGTGTTCCCTCTAAGAACCCTTTCCCCATTAAGCCACCAGAGCCAATTGCAATTTTTGACTGAATGATATTCCAACCTGCACCAAGTGCATCTGCTTCAGGATCGAAAAGCGTTAATATGCGCTTTTTTTGATATTCCTGTAAAACAAACATCCAAATGACAGGCATTGTTATAGCAAATGCTGTAAGCGCCCCACCAATCAAACGCCAAGACATTCCACTTAAAAAAAGAACGAAAATACCTGGAATAATCAGACCAATATTTAAATCGGGTTGTAAAAGAACCAGAATAAACGGAATCATCATTAAAACAAGCGCAATGATGATATGTACTAATTTCGGTGGGAAAGCACGTTTTGCAAAATACCAAGCCATCATCAGTGGCATTGCAAACTTCATGACCTCACTGGGTTGCATACTCCCAATGCCCGGCAAGGTAATCCAACGTTTTGCACCTAATCTTGTTTCACCAATCACGAAAACCAAGAGCAGCATAAATATGCCGAATATATAAAGATATGGGCTGACTGCTTGATAAACTTTAGGTGGAACTTGGGCGCATAAAAACATTATGACAAAGCCACTACCAAAGCTAATTGACTGCCTTAGCAACATACCCGAGTCTTCGGCAGTTGCACTGTACACAACCATTAAACCAAGAACTGCATTTAAAATTAAAAAGCACAACAACCATGGGTCTAAATGTAATTTAGTCCATTTTGATGATTTATCATTAATGCTTCTACCATCACGTAGTGCGTGACGTAAAAAACGATACTGCTGTGATGGTATCATTAGCTTTCAAGTTTATTTTAGGTTCCGAATACATCTAATTATATGAGCAATATCTAGGAGTTGGAATCGGAAATATGAGCGTTATGATTGATAATTGCTTTAATAAACATAAAATTTATTTTTGTGATTGTAAAATCAGCGATGCAAGCACTAAATCATCAGGATATGTAATTTTGAGATTATCCGCTCGCCCTTGCACAACCTTAACAGCATGACCCGCATATTCTAATGCACTGGCTTCATCTGTAATGACAATATTATCGAATAAAGCTTTTTCAATTGCCTTTTTTAAATCGCCTAAACGAGCAATTTGTGGCGTTTGCGCTTGCCATAAATGATCACGGCTGACCGTCTTATCAATTTGATGATGTTCAGCGACAGACTTAAGTGTGTCACGAACTGGTATTGCCAAAATAGCACAAGTATTTTGTGATACAGCTGTTTCTACGAGTTGAATTAAAGATGCTTCACTTACACAAGGACGTGCTGCATCATGCACAAAAACCCAATCATCTTCCGATGCAATTTCAATTAAATAATTGAGTGCATTTAATACAGAATGAACTCTTTCTTGTCCACCAATACAAAAATGTGCTTTATCTTTTTCTGCTAAATCTAAAGTTTTGGCAACATTATCCTGCTCACCTATGGCAAGTACATAACCTGACAATGGCAATTGATTTAAACGCTGAACAGAATGCTCAAGAACAGTTTTATCCAAAATACTTTGATATTGCTTCAATTCTGTTTTAGAAAATCGACTTCCCGAACCTGCAGCAGGAATGACAGCCCAAAGCTTATTGGTTTGGAGGAAGCTCTTCTTCTGATTCATTTGTTCTTAAGTCTGAGTTTTGATAAGGATTAACATATAAGGGTTTATATTGCGTACTAATTGTACTCATTTGAATAAACGTTTCATGTGGCTTAATTAAGCCTAAATCTAAGCGAGCATGTTCTTCAATGGCTTCTACACCATTTTTCAAATCATATACTTCTGCCGCTAAAATGCGATTACGTTCTTTTAAATCTACATTAAGTTCTGTTTGTTGTTGTATCTTTTGAGTCAGTTTTTGATGGTCTAACGCCCCACCTTCACCGAAATAATAGGCATACTGAAACCCCGCGATCAAAATGATCGCGAGGCCCAATAACACTTTACTCGAAATTGAGTCGAATAAACGTAGTATTAACATATAGTCGCTTAGTTTAAACCTTTAAACTCAGCTTTACCGCGATAAGCAGCTTTAGTCAACTCTTCAATACGAAGTAATTGATTATATTTCGCTACACGGTCAGAACGGCAAAGTGAACCAGTTTTAATTTGACCTGCGCCAGTACCCACAGCAAGATCTGCAATTGTAGAATCTTCTGTTTCGCCTGAACGGTGTGAAATTACAGTAGAGTAACCATTATCTTTCGCAAGATAGATTGCATCTAGAGTTTCAGTTAACGTACCAATTTGGTTGTATTTGATTAAAATCGAGTTACCAACTTTTTCATTGATACCACGTTGTAAAATCTTAGGATTTGTAACGAATAAATCATCACCAACCAATTGGATTTTGTCACCAAGAATTTCTGTTAGGTAAGACCAACCTTCCCAATCAGACTCGTCCAAACCATCTTCAATAGAGATAATTGGATATTGGTTTACAAGACCTGCAAGGTAATCAGAGAATTGATTGCTAGTGAATGCTTTGTTGCCTTCACCTGCAAGAATGTACTGACCATCTTTGTAGAATTCTGAAGATGCACAATCAAGCGCAAGCATAATATCAGAACCTGCTTTGTAGCCTGTTTGACCAATTGCTTCAAGAATAACAGTAATCGCTTCTTCGTTAGAACGAAGGTTTGGCGCAAAACCACCTTCATCACCAACTGCAGTATTTAAACCTTTTTTGTTTAAAACTGATTTTAAAGAATGGAAGATTTCAGCGCCTGCACGTAAAGCTTCAGCGAATGAAGTGAAGCCAACAGGCTCAATCATAAATTCTTGAATAT
Source organism: Acinetobacter portensis (assembly GCF_010646905.1). Lineage (NCBI taxonomy): Bacteria > Pseudomonadati > Pseudomonadota > Gammaproteobacteria > Moraxellales > Moraxellaceae > Acinetobacter > Acinetobacter portensis. The sequence continues at coordinate 2,651,046 of NZ_JAAARQ010000002.1, read as the reverse complement.
CAACATTATTGTCCGCATGTGAACCACCATTAATGATGTTCATCATAGGTACAGGCATGATCAAGTTCGTATTGTTACGAAGATCTGCAATGTATTGGAACAATGGAATTTTCTTTTCATCAGCAGCAGCACGAGCAACAGCCAATGAAACAGCTAAAGTTGCATTAGCACCTAATTTTTCTTTATTTTCAGTACCATCTAACGCAATCATCGTATTATCGATGTCTTTTTGTTCGAAGACTGATTTACCTAATAAAGCATCACGGATTAAAGTGTTTACGTTATTAACCGCAGTTTTAACACCTTTACCCAAATAACGAGCTTTGTCGCCATCACGAAGTTCTAAAGCTTCACGAGAACCAGTTGAAGCACCAGATGGTGCACATGCACGGCCAACCACGCCAGATGCTAAGATTACGTCAGCTTCGATGGTTGGGTTACCACGAGAGTCTAAAATTTCACGTGCACGAATGTCAACGATTTGACTCATGAACAATTCCTCTGTTGATTAATAACGAGATGCTTTAGAAGGCATCAATGTGTCTATAATTAATGTGTATCGAGCTTTTTAAAGCCTTTTACCAAGGTATCTAATTCTTTAAGCTGAGCTAAGAATGGTTCAAGTTGCGACATACGCAATGCGCAAGGACCATCACACTTCGCTTTTTCAGGATCTGGATGAGCCTCTAAGAACAAACCAGCCAAACCTGTTGCCATACCCGCACGTGCCAATGTTGTAATTTGAGCACGACGACCACCCGCAGAGTCAGAACGTCCACCTGGAGTTTGAAGTGCATGTGTTACATCAAAGAACACAGGAACATTCATTTCTTTCATATGATCGAAGCCAAGCATATCTACAACAAGGTTGTTATAGCCAAATGCTGAACCACGTTCACAAAGAATAAGCTTGTCATTTCCAGCTTCTAAACATTTATTTAGAATATGACGCATTTCATGCGGTGCTAAAAACTGTGCTTTTTTGATGTTGATAATGGCATCTGTTTTTGCCATCGCTTCAACAAGGTCAGTTTGACGGCTTAAAAATGCTGGAAGTTGGATAATATCAGCAACTTCTGCAACAGGTGCAGCTTGATAAGGTTCATGTACATCAGTAATGATTGGTACATTGAAGTGTTTTTTAATGTCAGCTAACCACTCAAGTCCTTTTTCCAAGCCTGGGCCACGAAAAGAGGTTAAGCTTGAACGATTGGCTTTATCAAAACTTGCTTTGAACACGTAAGGAATACCTAAACGTGTACAAATATCGACATAAGTCTCAGCAATTTCAAAAGCTAAGTCTTTCGACTCAAGTACGTTCATTCCACCAAATAATACAAATGGTAAATGATTCGCCATTTGAATATCGCCAAGACTTACAATTTCTTGTGGTTTTAATGCTGACATTTAAATTTCCCTAGTTTGATCCTAAAAACCCATTATTTAGTTTTTTTTGTACTGCTGTTTAGCAGCGTCAATAAAGCTAGCAAATAATGGATGTCCATCACGTGGTGAACTTGTAAATTCTGGATGGAATTGTACAGCGATAAACCAAGGATGTGCAGGAATCTCAACAGTTTCTACTAAGTGTTGTACCGGTGAATAACCTGAAATTTTCATTCCTTTTTCTTCTAGAGCAGGAATAAAACGGTTGTTCATTTCGTAACGATGACGGTGACGTTCGATGATTTCAGCATGACCATAAACTTCACGTGTTTTAGTGCCTTCAACCAATTCAGATTTTTGAGCACCAAGACGCATTGTGCCGCCAAGGTCAGATTCAGCATTACGTTGTTGAACTTCACCACGCTCATCTAACCATTCTGTAATTAAGCCAATGAGTGGTGACTTAGTAGAACGGTTAAATTCTGTAGATGTCGCATCTGCAATGCCCGCAACATTACGTGCATATTCAATTACAGCCAACTGCATACCTAAGCAAATACCTAAGAACGGAACTTTGTTCTCACGAGCAAATTGAATTGCTTTCATTTTACCTTCAGTACCACGTTCACCAAAACCACCTGGAACTAAAATTGCATCAGCATCTTTTAACACTGTCGCAACATCTTGGCTTTCAAGCTCTTCAGCATTGACATAGTCAATTTGAACTTTAACGCGGTTTTTAACGCCAGCATGTAAAAGTGCTTCGTTTACAGATTTATAAGCATCTGGAAGTTCAACATATTTACCCACCATTGCAACACGAACCGTGTATTCAGGGTTTAATAATGCTTCAACAACATTATCCCAATCTGTAAGATCGGCTTCTGGTAAATCGTTATAACCAAAACGTTCACAAATTAAATCGTCAACATTTTGTTCATAGAACGTACGTGGAATTTGATAAATAGATTTTGCATCTTTACATACAACCACTGCACGTGCTTGTACGTTAGTGAATAATGCAATTTTACGAATTGTATCCGCATCTACATCGTATTCTGTACGACAGATTAAAATATCGGGTTGAATACCAATCGAAAGCAATTCTTTAACAGAATGCTGAGTTGGTTTTGTTTTAAGTTCTGCTGCAGACTTGATGTATGGAAGCAATGTTAAATGCATGAGCATAGTGCGGTTATGACCAAGCTCAACCATTAACTGACGTACAGATTCCATAAATGGAAGTGATTCGATATCACCTACTGTACCGCCAATTTCCACAATCGCAACGTCATAGCCTTCGCCTGCACGAATTACACGTTCTTTAATATTATCCGTAATATGCGGAATAACCTGAACTGTACCACCTAGGTAATCACCACGGCGCTCTTTGTTCAATACGTCTTGATATACACGACCAGATGTAAAGTTGTTTAACTTTGTCATCTTCGCGCGACGTAAGAAACGCTCGTAATAGCCCAAGTCTAAATCAGTTTCAGCACCATCCTCTGTGACAAAAACTTCACCGTGTTGGAATGGGCTCATTGTCCCTGGATCGACATTAATGTATGGATCCATTTTGACCATGGTTACTTTTAAACCACGAGCTTCTAAAAGTGCAGCAACTGAAGCAGCTGAAATACCTTTACCTAGTGATGATACAACACCACCAGTAACGAAAATAAAATGGGTCATTGGGTTTCTCATACAAACGAGCCTAAATCGGCTTACAATGTTGCGTGATTTTACTTTACCTTGTACCCATAAAGCAAAGTCATTCCGCATCTATTCTTCGAACATTCGACAATTGATCACTTTATAATCATTTTTGCTTTATGTCATTCCAATCATTTATAGGATTTTCATATTTTAATTTACTGCTATAATAGTAAAATCCATTCAAGCTACTATTTTTACCATTATGAATAAAAAACTTTTAATTTGTGCAGCAATTGCGACCGGCTTATTATTAACAGCATGCGTAAAAAAAGAAGCACCGAAAGAAGAAGAGCAAACTGATGTTGCCTCATCTGAACCTGTAAATCTTCAACCACTTGAACAGCCTGTTGAAGAAGCTCCTCAAGCTATCCCTGAGACTGTTCAGATTGAGCGTACTGAAACTCAAAATACAACAACTGAAATACGTCGCTCTGTTCAAGAAGCACAACCTACTGAAACAACAGAAAGCGTAACTCCTGCTCCTATTGCAGCAGTAACACCAAAAGTTGAAGAAAAGCCCGCTGTTCAGCCTAAAGCAAACCGTAGCACGAGCAATCAATCTGAAGATGATGCAGTCGCAGCAGCAATTGCAGCAGCAACACCTGCTTTAGAAAACTAAGTTATTATTTTTATAAGACCTAGCAAATTAGAAATAAAAAAAACCAGCTTTTGCTGGTTTTTTTTATTTCTGACACCTTTATTCAAATTTCTTTAAAAAATCACTTATTAATTTTGTCGCCCAAGAACGTGAATGAAGCCCTTCATAAAATCCACAATGACTGCCTTTTTTGGTTGTAATAACAGCTACATCATCCATAGATTCAATCGTTTGCTGATAGGGATAGAAATTTTTAATATGACAAACAGGATCATCTTCAGCATTTAAAATAAGTAAAGGGACTTTAATATTTTCAAAAACATAAATTGGATTTGTTGCTTGAGTATAACTTTCATAATTTTCAAAACCTGCCAAAGCAAAATAAGCTTTTTCAAATTCCACCAAGGTTTTAGTTTGTAATACTTCTGCGACAGACTCCGTCGAACTCCACGTTTGCCGATAAGGCACAATAAATCTTTTAAATAACTTCTGCGTCATGATTTTACTATAAACAGGATGAACATTTGCAAAGCCCAATTCGGTGTTATAACCCGGACATAGCGCAAAAGTTGCTTTCAATGGGGTTTTATCACCTTCCTCACCCAAATAACGGACAAGTAAACCCGTACCTGCAGACGAACCGACACCATACAAATTTGATTTCGGAAATTTATGTTGAATATAAGAAATTTGTTCTTTTAAATCTGCAGTTGACCCAAAAAGATTCATCTGAGGCACAGTTAAAGGTAAATCTGCATGACCACGGCGTAAACATAAAGCAATTCGCCATCCTGTGTAATCATGTAAATCACGCACCAACTCACGCATACTTTCAGGCGAACCTGTTATTGTATGCATGACCACAATTGTAGGTGTCTCAGAGGGTAAATGGAGACCGTACCAAGCAATACCCGTGATACCACCGTCTTGCATTTCAAGTTGCTCAATCAAATCATATTCAAGATGTACAAATCTTTTTTTGATTAAATCGAAATATAACAAATGTGCATGCGTATTACTTAACCATGGCGTTGGTCGATATTTTTGAGATAGCTGTGGCAATTGATCCAAAATGTCTTTCAAATACCCATCAGGCTTACAATAAAGTTTCGGCACTTCTGCGCCAGTGACTTTATCTAAGGTCATGGAAGATATTTTACGAACATTCTTAACACTCAATTTCATTTTATTGATCTACCAAAATTAACCCAATATTGACGTTCAAAAAACATGCCTATCTCAAAAACAATTCATTCAACACAGCTATTTCATATTTTGCATACGTTGCCCCATAAGGACAGCTAAAGCTTCTAATCCACTTTTTGGTCGAATCATCACTTCAAAATCTATAATTTTTCCTTGATGATTAAATTGAATCATATCGATGCCTTTTAATTTTTTCTCACCAATACTCGCGGAAAATTCAAGTACCACATTCAACCCATCTTCACTTAAAAATTCACGATGATATGTAAAATTTTCAAAGACCTGAATGACATTACTCAGAATAAAAAATACAACCTGCTTACCTGCATAAGGGTTATATGCCACAGGTGAACGAAATACAACATCATCGGCTAGCAATTCATTAAGGATGCTCATATCACGTGTTTCTAACATTTCATGCCAACGTGCAATGGCTTTTTCGGTGGTTTCTAACGTCATTTTAAATTCCTTTTTTTGTTATCTTCCATCTTTAATGAGCCCCCTTTAGCAAAGGGGGCTCATCAACCACAATCCCTCTTTAAAAAGGGAGGAATCTATTTACTTTTAAATTGTTGCAGCCAATTCTGCACCTTGACGAATAGCACGTTTGGCATCAAGTTCACCCGCCTCTTTTGCACCACCAATCAAGTGAACATTTTTACCCAAACTTTCAAGTTGTTCATACATTGCAGTATAAGATTCTTGTCCTGCACAAATCACAATATTGTCGACATCTAAAATAGTTGGATGATCATTTACCGTAATGTGTAAACCTTGATCATCAATTTTGTCGTAACTTGCACCTGCAATCATTTTGACATCACGGTGTTTTAAACCTGTGCGATGAATCCAACCTGTGGTTTTTCCTAATCCACCACCCACCGAACTCGCTTTACGTTGCAATAAATAAACTTCACGTGGTGATTCTTCAACTTTTGCCTGTTTTAAGCCACCAATATGTTCATAAGAAGTATCAATTCCCCATTCATCATAGAATTTTTCAGGATTTAAGCTACCACTATCTCCCTCATGAGAAAGATACTCCGCTGTATCAAAACCAATACCGCCTGCACCAATAACAGCAACACGTTGACCTACATCTTTCTTATGTTTCAATACATCAATATAAGAAAGAACTTTAGCGTTATCGATCCCTTCAATATTGAGCTTGCGTGGTGTTACCCCTGTCGCAACCACAATTTCATCATAATTTGAGTTTGCTAGTTCATCGTAAGTCGCAAGATGATTAAGCTTTAATTTAATATTCGGTTGTAATTCTATTTTGCGTTTGAAATAACGCAATGTTTCATAGAATTCTTCTTTTCCCGGAACCATTTTCGCAATATTAAACTGCCCACCAATTTGATTAGACGCTTCTAAAATTGTGACTTTATGCCCACGGTCTGCGGCATAAATTGCAAAACTCAAACCTGCAGGTCCTGCCCCAACAACCGCAATATTCTTAGCCACAGAAACATCTTTAAAAATAAGTTCAGTTTCATAACACGCACGTGGATTAACCAAACAAGATGCAACTTTCATTGAAAAAATATGATCTAAACAAGCCTGGTTACAACCAATACAAGTATTAATTTCATCACTACGTCCTTGTTCTGCTTTTTCTACAAAAAATGGATCTGCAAGCATTGGACGTGCCATAGACACCATATCTGCATGCCCCGAAGCCAATACATGTTCAGCCATTTCAGGCGTATTAATACGGTTAGATGTAATCAGTGGAACTTTGACTTGTCCTTTAAGCTTTTCAGTAACCCAGGTAAATGCAGCACGAGGAACTTTTGTTGCAATAGTTGGAATACGTGCTTCATGCCATCCAATGCCTGTATTGATAATCGTTGCACCTGCTTTTTCTATTTCTTTTGCAAGCTTAACCACTTCGTCAAAAGTAGAACCACCTTCCACCAAATCCAACATTGAAAGTCGATAAATAATAATAAAGTTTTCACCAACTTCTTCACGTGTTCTTTTTACAATTTCAATAGGAAAACGAATCCGATTTTCATAAGATCCACCCCACTCATCATCACGATGATTGGTACGTGCAGCAATGAATTCGTTAATTAAATAGCCTTCCGACCCCATAATTTCCACACCATCATAACCCGCATATTGTGCCAATTTTGCACAATTCACAAAATCTGCAATGGTTTGGTTCACTTCTGCTGAAGTTAAAGCATGTGGTTTCGTTGGATTAATAGGTGCTTGCATTGCAGATGGTGCAACGTTTTCAGCTTGATATGAATAGCGACCAGTATGCAAAATTTGCATGGCAATTTTACCGCCCGCGTCATGCACCGCTTGCGTAATAACCTTATGTTTTTCTGCTTCTGCTGTGGTATCGAGTTTTGATCCGCCTGCGAATGTAACACCTGCATCATTTGGGGAAATTCCTCCCGTCACAATTAAAGCCACACCACCTTTTGCTCGTTCTGCATAAAATGCCGCCATACGGTCGTATCCACCAGGTGCTTCTTCTAAGCCCACATGCATAGAACCCATCAACACACGGTTTTTAAGTGATGTAAAACCTAAATCTAAGGGTGCTAATAAATTTGGAAAATTCGACATACATACTCCTTGGCGAGCTTTGTGCTGGCTATTTTTATGTTTAATGCAACTTGTTGCATACTTTTATATTCGAGATTTGATTTTTATGCAACATGTTGCATAATAAAACCCATTAAAAATTACATGATGTACCTTTATGTCTTTAGCGCATGTGTTACTGACCAGCTTATTAGAAAAACCAAGTACAGGTATTGAGCTAGCAAGACGATTTGACCGATCAATGGGCTTCTTTTGGAATGCAACGCATCAACAAATATACCGCGAATTAAATGCAATGCTACAAAAAGGTTGGATTTCAACCCTTGAGGATTCTGACTATGCTGGTCGCACAAAAACCTATCAAGTTGAGTTATTAGGTCGAACCGAACTGGCACATTGGATGGTCAAACATAGCGAACCCGCTCAATTACGTGAAGAATTGATGGTGCGCCTACGTGCAGAAGCACAATTAGGTGGAAATACCGTTTTACCTGAACTTGAACAACATTTAATTCTACACAAAGAAAAATTACAGACTTATCAGCAAATTTTCGCTAAAGATTTTGATGATAAAGATGTACAAAGCCGCACGCTTTACATCCATAAAATGATTTTACAATTGGGTATAAATTTAGAAATTGGTTGGATTGAGTGGCTAGAAGAAGTTATTCCTGAACTTAAAAAGTTCAATGATTAATCACACAAATATTAGGACAATCTTATGCCTTATTACACCATGCAAGATAATGAAAAATTATATGTTCGTGAATTTGGGCAAGGTCAACCTGTTTTAGTGCTTTCTGGTTTAGGTATGCAAAGTTGGCAGTGGCTACCGTTTCTTTATGCTTTAAAAAATCAATTTCATTTTATTATTCCAGATTGGCGTGGTTTTGGACGCTCAAGCCAATGTGCAATTCCCCAACTCGATGCCATTTCAAGTCATTGGCAAGATTTAAGTACACTTATCGACAAAATGCAGCTTAAAGATTTTCAATTGATTGGCTATTCTATGGGTGCAACAACGGCAATGCACGGCATGCAATATGGCAATCTTTCAGAACATTTACGCAGTTATTTACATATCGATCAAACACCTAAAATCACAGTAGATGATTCATGGCAATATGGTCTGTTTGGTCAAGAACATCAGCAATTTAAATTATTATTAAAGAAAATTTCTACTTTTCTAAATCAGCATTCCACAACAGTTTTTATTGAAGATTTAAGTGAAAAAAGTCGGAATAAATTAGTCAAAATATGGGCTGAGTTTATTGCCTTTCAATCGAGCAATAAAATTAGTCCATTTCTATTCAAACTGGCAGAAAAGCAACCAAAACTGCAAAAATATGTTTTACCGATTCATCGCCTCGATTATTTAAAGTGGTATATCGATAACTACTTGTATCATAAGGAAGATTATCGTCAGACAATTTCACAGCTAAATTGCCCAACCACCTTTTTTAGTGGTGAAAAATCGACGTTATACCCCATTCAAGGGCAAAAGATCATTGCGAAAAGTGTGGCGAATTCACATCAAGTCATCTTTAAAAAATCTGGACATACTCCACTTATCAATGAACCAATAAAATTCACACGAGCATTACATCTATTTTTAACAAATCGATCTTCACCATGATTTTTAAATATCACTATCAAGATCTGTATTAATTCGATATATTTTTCATCTCAGCATATATAAAACAACATACTGAATTAACATGTTTCACCTATAGCAAGCAAAATAAACACGCTAAAATTCATGGCGATTTAAACATCACAAAACATTTGATTTAAGGAAAAACTATGGCGCAGTTTGCAGTCATTGGATTGGGTAGTTTTGGTGCAACTGTTGCAACAGAGCTAGTCGGTTTAAAACATGATGTGATTGGCATTGATATTGAAAAAAAGTATGTAGAAAATATTTCTGATGTACTAACACATTCTGTGATTGCCGATGCAACCGATGAACATGTTTTAGATGAACTTAATATCACGCAATGTGATGCTGTTGTTGTTGCCATTGGTGAAGATATCGAAGCCAGTATTTTGTGTGTTTTGCATCTTAAAAATTTGGGTGTAGAAAAAATTTGGGTAAAAGCTAAGTCTAAAGCGCATCACATGATTTTGACTCACTTAGGGATTTGTAAAATTATTCATCCCGAAGAAGATATGGGCGTTCGTATTGCACAATCTTTGAGTTATCCGATGGTTAGCCGTTATATGGCATTAAATGATGATCATTACTTAGTAAAAGTCGATATTACCGAAAATTTAAAAGGAACTCGTTTTCATCATGTGATGGATCATGTACCCGAAGTTCGTGCCATTTTGCATAAACGTGAACAAGAAATTAGCTATATCATCGATCCTAATTTAGTTTTACAAGAGGGTGATATTTTAGTGATTGAAGGTGCTTTAGAGCCTTTGCGTCGCTTATCTAAACACTTCACTGCGAAATAGGAACATCGCTATGAAGCAGCTTCGCAACAAAAATAATAATAGCGTTAATTTAAGCCCACCAAGTTTATTAGCACTTGGTTTCCTTAGTTTTATTATTATCGGAACACTACTATTAAAATTACCATTTTCAAATCATGGTGATTTGTCTTGGTTTAATGCTCTATTTACAGCCACATCAGCCGTGACCATTACAGGTCTGTCTGTGGTCAACGTAGGCGAAGCGTATACGGCCTTTGGTAAAGTCGTGATTATGTTGCTCATTCAATGTGGCGGTTTAGGCTTTATGACCTTTGCCATATTGGCTGCATTAAGTTTGTCACCTAAAATTGGTTTAAAACAGCAAGTCATGGCTCAAGATACTATTGGACAAACCAGTTTAACCAAAGTCTCTTTCACCATAAAAGGTGTCTTACTTTATTCCTTATTTTTTGAAGCAATTGGCACTGTTATTTTAACCATTGCATGGATGCAAGATTACGATTTTGCAAAAGCTTTTTTCTATGCCGCGTTCTATAGTGTTTCGGCATTTAATAATGGTGGATTCTCTTTATTTCCCAATAGCTTAATGAGCTTCCACGACAAGTATTTTATTACCTTTACCATTAGTATGCTCTACATTATTGGCGGTATTGGCTTTGTGGTACTGATGGATATTAGGCGTGCCAAACGCTGGAAAAAGCTTTCAGCCAATAGCAAACTGATTATTTCAACCATTGCAGGTTTAAATTTAGCAGCATTTATCATTTTATGGGCAATAGAAGCAAATAACCCGCTCACCTTAGCACCTATGAGTATGGGTGATCAGGCTTTAAATGCTTGGTTCCATGCCACAGTTCCTCGCTCTTCGGGCTTCAGTAGTTTAGAACTCAGCAATATGAGAGATGCTTCAACATTAGTCACCATGGTACTTATGTTTATTGGTGGTGGTTCTTTAAGTACCGCAGGTGGTATTAAAGTTGGCACATTTATTATTGTGGTTTTAAGCGTCATCACCTTTTTAAGACGCTCTGAAGAACTGCGTATATTTAACCATTCTGTTGCCAAAGCAACCTCATTTAAAGCACTTGCTGTTGTTTCAATTACAGGTATTTTGATCTTTATTGGATTGTTTAGCTTATTGCTTTTAGAACCCAATCATCACTTTTTAGATTTACTATTTGAAGCTGTTTCCGCTGCCTGTACCGTTGGTTTATCGCGTGGTATTACAGGTCAATTACAACCCGCAAGCTTGTTTATTTTGATGTTACTTATGTTCGCAGGGCGTTTAGGACCTTTAACCTTGGCATATTTAATTGCTACACCTAAGAAAAGTCGCATTAAACATCCCCAAACAGACATACAAATTGGTTAATCTTTTCTAAGTCATCAATTAGACATAAAAAAGCCACTTTTAAAAGTGGCTTTTTTTTGAAACTAAAACTTAGAACCAATCGAGTAAAGATACACCCAAACCGACATAAGTGGCTTTATGATTATAATCAATTAAGCTTTCACCATAGCCATGGAATAATTGAAACTTACCACGTAAACGACCACTAATTGGGAAGTTCCAATCGAACTGAGCAGCACCACGTGAGTCATCACCACCTTTTAAGCTATGACGTAACATCAAGGTAAAATCTTGCTCTTTATAACGGTAAAATGCAGTTAAATCACCACGACCAATATAGTCTTCAATATCTGGATTATTATCATCTTTTGCATTCTCCTCAATGCGATACCAAGGACGAATCATCAACGCAAAATTTTCACGTTCAAAACCTACATTGAAGATGACACGATTCCAACTACGTGACCAAGGATCTGAGCGACCATTCGATTGATGATTAAATGTCACTCCCAATAAACGACCATTTAAACCAAACATTTCGTAATTGGTACGGAACATTAAGCTTGCTTCAGGCTCGTAATTGGTTTCACGAAATGGACGAGATTCATCCGCATTGTACATTTGCCAACGAGATGATTGCGTATAGCCCAACCATAAATCACCGTTATCGCCAAAAATATTCTCAAAGGCCTTGGTTTTCAATGAAAGTTGATATTTCATTTCCATTGAATCTAGCGGCACGATTTCATCAGAAGCAACTACATTTTGAGGATTTTTACTTACAGGTTGTTCATTTTTTTTAGATGTCCAAAATGCAGGTAAAACATAAACAGGTTTGTACGCTCGAACTTGCCATGTGCCAAGTTTACTTTCGGGTGAAAGCTCCCAACGACTATCAAGTAAAGATGTATTTGGATCAAATTTTGGTGCATCAACAGCAACTACATTATTTTTAATTTTTTCTTTAAAACTTTCGGTTTCAGTTGAAATAGAACGTGCTGCTTCACGCTCCGAAACCAAAGAAGATGTTTCTGATGTTGGAGCTTTAAATAGCGCGTCATAACAAGCCAGTCGCTCTGGATTCGATTGTAATGCCACACATGCATCTGCACTTGCAGGTGAAACTGCATTAGCCGCATGAAGTTGCTCGATACACCCAGCACCAAACATAGCTGTGCTTAAACTCAATAAAATTGGTTTATGTTGAAACGCCATTTAAACTTCCCCGAAAAAATTAATTAACTTGCTTAATATCGAAACCAAGTTGTTGTAATTGCTCACGTTTAGCTACAGGTGCTACAACAGCTTTAGTTGGCTTTTTATTGCGCAAATATACATCAGCAACACGCTTCAAGTCATCTAAATTTACAGCCAATAAGCGTTCACGCAACAATGCTCTAAACGCAGGTGTACGTGCATGCAATAATGAATAACATGCTGTAATCGCTTCACCAGCAGGTGAACCTGGTTTATCCATGCCTGCAATTAAACCCAAAATGGCTTCTTCTAATTGATGCGGTAATTGTTCAGCATTAAACAACCAATCTACACTTGCTTCAAAGTCTTGGAATGTTTCAACTAATCGTGGATCACGATAGCTATAAAAACGGAAAGAACATGCATTGCCGTCATAGCTTGCTCCACCACCATAAGCACCACCTTTTTCACGAATAGCACTATGCAAGAAACCGTTACGTAAATAAGCAGCCAAAATCATTAAAGGCGCAGCATCGGGATGTGAAACTTCTACAGCTGCGTAAGCAGATGAACAGAACTGAACATTGGCTTGAATGAGCCAAGCTTCATCTTTATCGCTATTTTCAAAAGAAACTTGAGTCAGTTCAGCATCAATATTTGGAATTGACAACTTATCCCAAACATTTTGAACTTCTTCAATTAAACGATCTGACTGATGCTCTTCACAGACCAATAAGAACTGTTTTGGTGCTTTCAATAAACGATTATGAATGACTTTTAATTCTTGAATCAGTTGATCATAAGCAGCATCATCTTTTTCAATATTGCTAACCAATTCACCTAACCAATTTAAAGCACCTAAACCTGTTGTATTGTAATCACGCAACGCTAAGGCACTGTGGTTACGACCTGCGATTTGCATTGCATAACTATGACCAGAACCAGAAAGACGTGAAGACCAACGCGTTTTACGTTGTTGTAAAAGCTCAATAATGCGATCTTTTTCATCGAAACGTAATTGTTCAAAAGCAACTTTTAACAAACGAATTGCTTCAAAATTATTGACCAATGATTTAGTCGTAAGGGTTAACCATGCCGTAATTTTACCTTTATCGTCCACTTTTGAACGTAAAGATGCACCCATACCAATGCCACCACTTACAGCAGTTTGCAGTTGTTGCAACTCTAGATAATCGTATTCACCTGCGCCCACTTCACCCATCAAAATAGACAATAAACTAAAGTAAGGAGATTTTACGATGTCATCTGGAATTTGAATTAGTACTTGATTGTAATAAATACCATTAGTGCCTGCATGGTATAAATTTAAAGGCGTATCGGTTTGATTCGAAATAATTTCACGAAGTTGACCTTGCACAATTTGAATTTCAGCGGGCACATCTTCCAAGCCAACTTTTGGCAATAAGTTCAAATCATCTGGTGTATCTTGACGAACTTTTAAAGCTTCAGTTTGCGCAATAATTTCTGCTTTTTCAGCTTCTGTAAGTTTTGCACCAATTGCAGCTAAACGCGCTTTTTCTTCTTCCGCTTCTTTTGCAGATTTTGTTGCATCTGGCACTAAAGTCATTTGCACACGATGTGGATTATCAATTAAATGTTCTTTAATTAAGTTTGATAACCACATTGGGTCTTTCAATTCTTCTTTCACATTGGCAATTGCTGTATCTACATCCCAAACATCGACGGGGTCTGTATGATGAATTGCACTGCTTAAACCATTTAAAATCAGGCTTAAACCATAAGGCATACCATCGCCATTAATTTCACGTTGATGTAATTCAATTTGATGCAAAATTGCATCTACCATTTGTGAGTCAACAGGTTTAGACGCCACATCTTCTAAAATATTGAATACGCCATTTTTAAATTCTTCAGCATGTTCAGGATTAGAACCTTGAACGCCACAGAAGAATGTCATTTCATAATTAGAATCATCTACACCCATAATTGGACCTGTAGATTGTGCGTATCCGCACGTTTCTAAATAATGACGTAATGGCGATGCGGAATCTTCAAGTAAAATCCCTTCTACAAGACGCATACCTAAACGAATTTTAATATCGCTTGCTTGTGGCAATAGCCAAGAAATAATGTGATAAGTCTTATCATTTAAATCTTCAGCATCTACCGCATAAGTTTCTGTAACTTCAACAGGCGCAGTCAAACGTGTTTCAGGCTTAGATTCTAGCGTCTGACCTTTATCGAATTTTGCCAAAGCTAAAGTTTCGAATTGCTCTTGAAGCTTATATGCAGGCTCATTACCAAAAGTCATAAATACAGCATTACTTGGATGGTAATGTGATTTATAGAAATCAACTAACTCATCGTAAGTTAAATCTGGAATATCTTTAGGATCGCCACCTGAATTGTAGTGATACGTGGTTTCAGGGAATAAATGATGTGCTAATTGATGATATAGCTGATCTGATGGCGAACTCATCGCACCTTTCATTTCATTAAATACTACGCCTTTATAAACAGGCTCACCATTTTCAAGTTCAATGCGAATACCTTCTTGTGCAAAATCTAAAGGATTTAAATTTGCGGCAAAAGTTGCATCTAAATACACTGAAAGTAAGTTTTGAAAATCTTTTTTATTCTGTGTCGCAAATGGATACGCTGTCCAATCGGCAGACGTAAATGCATTCATAAAGGTATTAAGTGAACGACGAATCATTAAAAAGAATGGGTCGCGTACAGGAAACTTTTCTGAACCACAAAGTGCTGTATGTTCTAAAATATGCGCTTCGCCTTTTGAATCCATAGGCTGTGTGCGAAAGGCAACTAAAAACACGTTTTCATCGTGATTGGTTGCTAAGTGATAATGCACTGCACCCGTCACTTTATGTTTATATTCGCATACTAATATGTCTAAGGCTTCAACATGGTGTTGACGTACCAACTGAAACGCTGGATGAACAGTTTGAGAAATAGTTTCAGTGACATCTACAGTCATGTGATCTCCAAATTTAATGCTTTTTTAAGTGTGGCGATTATACCTTAAAAAAGCCTTGGAAATGTCACAATCTCTGTATTCCTAGTTTTTTAGTGCGTATTAGAATAAGTATTCTAAAAGACACAATTATTCAGATTAAACGTGATGAAATCATAACGTTTCGTTTATAAATTTAACCATCAAAAAGCATTACGAGCACACAACCCGTAATGCTATAAAAACTATATCAAATACTTAAAATAATTATAGTTTGGATGATTTTCCACAAATACATAATTCATTTTTTGGTAAAATTTTTCACCAGATTTTGTATCTGTGTTTAGACACAATGCAGAAAAATTAGAAATTGCCTTTTTCTCTAAATATTGCAGTAATTGCTTACCTACACCATGTTTACGATATTGGGGTAAAACATAAAAACGACGTACACGCCCAATACGCGTCTCAACATCTTGGTCATTCCATTGCAAGTTTAAGCCACCACATGCAATTAGTTGACCATCATCATAAGCCATAAGCAGAAACTCGTTCGGCTTATCAAATCTATTTTTTCCACTCTCAAACTCTTCAATCATTCGCACAACAAACTCAAACCCCTCTTTGTTTGCTTGTTGCGCTAGCTTAGAAATTTCTTCTGGTAGTTCCTTAACTTCTTTCACATCTATTGTCATATTAATTCCCTTAACCGTCATACAAATATGTATACCAACACACCCATTAAATGTTGAATTTTATTCATGAATCTATTGCTATTTTGAGCATTGGTGTAAACTCATCATTCTAAATTTTTACGTGACTGAAGAACATGGCAACTGTTGATCTTTTTGCAATTGGTAATGCGTTAATTGACCAAGAATTTAAAGTCTCTGATGACTTCCTTATTCAACAAAACTTGCAAAAAGGCACCATGCAATTAACAGATGGTGAAACACAAGCAAATTTATACAACAACTTACTCAAAACTCAAAGCTATAAAGGTCAAGCTTCTGGTGGTTCTGCTGCAAATACAACAGTTGCTTTTAGCGCATTAGGCGGTTCAGCTTTTTATGCTTGCCGCGTTGGTAATGATGATCTTGGCTCAATTTATCTAAATGGCTTAAATGACGCAGGCATCTTAACCTCTACAAAATCAATCAGTGAGGGTGTTACAGGGACTTGCATGGTACTGGTCAGCGAAGATTCTGAACGTACAATGCATACTTACCTTGGTATTACTGCCGAGCTTACAGATGCCCAAATCGACTTTACACCATTAAACACTGCAAAATGGTTATATCTTGAAGGTTATTTATCTACAAGTGATTCTGCACGTTTAGCCGTAAAACAAGCACGTGAAATTGCCAAGGCAAATGGCGTAAAAATTGCTTTAACTTTATCCGATCCCGCAATGGTTCAATATGCCCGCCAAGGCCTAGATGAACTCCTTGATGATGGTGTAGATTTACTATTCTGTAATGAACAAGAAGCTTTAATGTATACAGAAACTGACAACATTGATGCAGCATTAGCTAAATTAAAATTACTTAGTCAGTCCATTGTCATTACATTGGGTGCAAATGGCGCACTTATTTCAACTGCACAAGAAACATTTACAGTTGCAGGACGTAAAGTCGTAGCCGTAGATACCAATGGTGCTGGCGATGCATTTTCAGGATCATTCTTGTATGCTTTAAATGCTGGATTAAATGAAAAAACAGCAGCAGAAATTGCAATATTAATGTCGAGCCAAGTGGTTTCTCAATTTGGTCCTCGCCTTGCTGTAAACCAATATGCTGACCTACTTAATGGCTTTAATCAGGAATCTGCTTAAATGAATCGAATTTGCATGATGGAAGAAGTTCCAGAACGTGAGGCACGTTCTTTTGAACTCTCTGATGGAAATACTATTTTTGTGACTCAACGTGATGGTGCATTTTATGCCTATCAAAACTTATGTCCGCATTTACAAGTCGAACTTGAGTTTCTTGAAAATCAGTTTTTAGACCGTGATCAAGAATATATTGAATGTTCTAGCCATGGGGCTTTATTTGTTGTGGAAACAGGTGAGTGTATTTCTGGGCCATGCCAAGGCGAATCACTTGAAAAAGTAGGAATTTCAGTACATTCTGACGGTGGTATTTACTTAACCGAAGAATAATTTTTTATAGGTTTTCGCCATGCATGCATTCTTAACAGATGTTGACTTATTTCCTTTCCATTTAAGCTTAACCATCTTAATTGTGCTGAGTATGGCGGAAACTATTGGTTATTATATTCATATTAAGCCCAGCAACCTATTCAACCACCTTTTCCCTAAACGCCTGACAGACTCCCCCTTAATCAATGTTAAATTTTCCAAACTGCTTATTTTCATCTTTCTATTATTAAATTTCAGCGTTGCTGGCTATTTCATTCAGTTCTTTATTTTCGCTAAACATCATTCATTTGTGCCATCTTATTACATTATTCTACCTGCTTTAATTATTGCAGTATTTTTTACTGTATTTATGATTCACTGCTTAGACCAAGTCATTAAACCTAAAACACTTAAACAAAATATTAGCTTAATTGGTCGATTAGCCACCATTTCAAGCGGACATGCACGCCCAGGCTCTTCTGCCCAAGCGCGTGTTCGAGATCAATTTGGACAACTTCACTATGTACAAGTAGAGCCAGAATTTGGTGAGCTCGAGTTTCAGACTCAAATTATTATTGTGAGAAAAAAACAATCTCACTACATTGCTCAGAAAATCTCGAAGTCTAAAGACTTATTCAAATAAGTCATTCAATGAGGCAATTCGTTTAGAATCCTTTAGTTTCTAGAAACTCGCCTCATGCAACAAATCTATTGAAATTTTGATTTATCATCAGTTTTATTTTTCTAAAATTTCAGCCAAATCTCATACATAAAAATCAAAAAAATAAGACAATGAATTTTTCAACACTTTTTCTCCTTAAAAAATGCTAACACACCACACTGCCTAGTAAATTGACATCATATAGAAGTATTAAAATATAGACCAAGTCACATATATTTAAAACTTGCAATTTTAGTTTACACTTAAAACCAACCAATTTGGTTTGCTTTAAATCAACATAATATTAAATAATTTATTATCAAAGCATTTTAGTTGGTTTTAAATATATTAATTCAACCAAAATACTCGGATTTAATTAATAAAAAAAATTAGTATAATAAAAAACAGTGTGTTTATAAGTTATTGTTTATATTGATAATAATAAATTATTTTTATTTATACCGTTCAGTCTATTTATTTTACATATCAAATGTTTAATAATATAAATATTGTTTAATTTTAAGACTTAGTAAAATGAGCTTAGTCCCCAAAAATCTGAATAAAAGAATCACTCGAGAAATAGCAATCATATTAATTATTAAGATTGTTATTTTACTCATCATCAAAAATATTTGGTTTGACGCCCCAACTATCCCTAAAAATTTTGACAATCAAGTTGCCGAGCGTATTGCTGGCAGCACATCCCAATCTAAGGAGACACGTTGATGATTTCTGAAAGCGTGGTCGATTTATCGCGGTTCCAGTTTGCCATGACTGCGATGTATCACTTTATTTTTGTTCCACTGACTTTAGGTCTTGCATTTATTCTTGCCATTATGGAAACCACGTATGTGATTTCAGGTAAAGAAATTTACAAAGACATGACTAAGTTTTGGGGCAAACTATTCGGTATTAACTTCGCGCTTGGGGTAACTACTGGTTTAACTATGGAGTTCCAGTTCGGAACAAACTGGGCATATTACTCACATTATGTAGGTGATATTTTTGGTGCTCCACTTGCCATTGAAGGTTTAATGGCCTTCTTCCTCGAATCTACATTCATTGGCCTATTCTTCTTTGGATGGGATCGCCTATCTAAAGGACAACATTTAGCAGTAACTTGGCTTGTAGCGCTAGGCTCGAACATGTCTGCTCTATGGATCTTAGTTGCAAATGGTTGGATGCAAAACCCAGTCGGCTCAGCATTCAACTATGAAACTATGCGTATGGAGATGATGGACTTCGGTGCACTTATCTTTAACCCTGTTGCTCAGGTTAAATTTGTACACACAGTCTCAGCAGGTTATGTGACGGGTGCAATTTTCGTACTTGCCATTTCAAGCTACTATCTATTGAAAAAACGCGATCTACCATTTGCTCGTCGTTCTTTCGCAATTGCTGCAATCTTTGGTTTAGCATCTACATTTTCTGTCATTTTACTTGGTGATGAATCGGGTTACGAAATTGGCGATGTACAAAAAACTAAACTTGCTGCCATTGAAGCAGAATGGGAAACCGAACCTGCTCCAGCTGCATTTACTTTATTTGGTTTCCCGAATAAAGAAACAATGACAACAGATTACGCTGTGAAAATTCCATATGTCATGGGGATTATCGCGACACGTTCTACAGATACGCAAGTTACTGGTATTAAAGATCTGATTGCTCAACACGAAGTTCGTATCCGTAATGGTATGGTTGCTTATTCACAACTTGAAAAATTACGTGCAGGTGATCAATCTGAAGAGCTAAAAACTGCATTTGCTGAATCTCAAAAAGATTTAGGCTATGGCTTACTTCTTAAAAAATACACATCAAATGTTGTAGATGCTTCTGAAGAACAAATTAAATCTGCTGCAAAAGACACTATTCCGCACGTACCAAGCTTATTCTGGTCATTCCGTGCAATGGTTGCTTCAGGTTTCCTAATGCTCGTGTTATTTGCTTTCGCAACGTTCGCTGTCGCTAAACGTAATGCTGAAAACAAACCATGGTTATTAAAATTCGCCCTATTCTCTTTACCACTTCCTTGGATTGCTGCGCAAACAGGTTGGTATGTTGCAGAAGTTGGTCGTCAACCGTGGACAATTGGTGAAGTTCTTCCTACACACTTATCTGCATCTTCATTGAGCACAGGTGATGTTTGGGGTTCAATCATCGCATTAGCATCGTTCTACACTGTTCTACTTATCATTGAAATGTACTTAATGATTAAATTCTCTCGCCTAGGGCCAAGTTCGCTTCACACTGGTAAATACCATTTTGAAAAACTTGAAGCTGAACAAAAGGCAAAAGAGGAGTCTCAAGCATGATCGAATATGAACTACTCAAAATAATCTGGTGGGTATTGGTCGGTGTTTTACTGATTGGTTTCGCACTTACAGATGGTTTCGATATGGGCTCGATGGCACTTATGCCATTCGTAGGTAAAACAGATAATGAACGTCGTGCGGCAATTAATACCATTGCCCCACACTGGGACGGTAACCAAGTTTGGTTCATTACAGCAGGTGGTGCATTATTTGCTGCATGGCCAATGGTTTATGCAACAGCATTCTCTGGCATGTATTGGGCGCTGTTACTGGTTCTGTTTGCCCTGTTCTTGCGACCCGTCGGATTCGACTACCGATCTAAACTTGAAAATACTCAATGGCGTACGTCTTGGGATTGGGGTTTAGCTGTAGGTGGTGCTGTTCCTGCACTCGTATTTGGTGTTGCATTTGGTAATATGTTCTTAGGCGTACCGTTCACATTAGATGAAACTGTACGTTCTACATATACAGGTAGCTTCTTTGCCCTCCTTAACCCATTTGCGCTTGTTTGCGGTATCGTAAGTTTATCTATGCTGTGTGCACATGGCGGTGCATGGTTAATGCTTCGTACAGATGGTGATTTACGTGCACGTTCTGCAAAAGCAACTCAAATTATGGGTATTGTCTTCTTAGTTTGCTTCTTAGGCGCAGGCGCATGGTTATACTTTGGCAATATCCAAGGTTACACGCTTGTTCAACCTTTTGATACAAATGGTGTTGCGAACCCACTAGCTAAAGAAGTTCTTACAAATGCAAACCCTGGTTGGATGAATAACTACAGTACTTATCCTATTACTATTATTGCTCCTGTTCTTGCCATTTTAGGTGCATTAATTGTGATTCCTGCTGCTGGTAAAGCAAAAGCTGGTTTAAGCTTCTTGGGTACAAGTCTTGCTGTGATTGGTACAATCTTAACCGCTGGTTTTGCATTATTCCCATTCCTAATGCCATCAAGCATTAACCCAACTGTAAGCTTAACAATGTGGGATGCCGTATCAAGTAAAAATACACTCACTGTGATGACAGTTTCAGCATGCATTTTTGTGCCATTGATTCTGATCTACACAACTTGGTGCTACTACAAAATGTGGGGCGTTATTACAAACAAACACGTTCAAGACAATACGCATAGCCTGTACTAAGGCTATGTTTAGGAGAAGAAATTATGTGGTATTTTGCTTGGATTCTCGGTGTTTTGATGGCATGTTTTGCAGGTGTTTTAAGTGCCCTTTACATTGAACACAATCAAGATTTAGATGAGGAATAAGACATGACTGAAGTGACAGTGGCAACAACTGAAGAAAAAAAACCTAACAAATTTGTGATGGTCATTTCATTTTTGTTGGCATTGCCACTTGCGGCAGTTTTATTGGTGCATCCAGCAGCAATGTTGGATGCCAACGGTGAATATAGCCATCGCGCCATGATGTTTATTATGATTGGTATTTCTGGTGGTTTTATTCATGGTGTAGGTTTCACACCAATATTTTGGTTCTGGAAATGGCTTTTTAGCCCTTTTCTTTCATGGCCTTTAATGCTATGGGGTTACTACACTTGGTTCTTGGCTTAAGCCTTCCTCACCAATAAAAAGAGCGCTTTATGCGCTCTTTTTTACAAATTTTAATAAGCTTAATTAAAGTTTTTCTTTATGCACACCTGTAAAATCTTTATACTCCAAATTGAAATTTTCATCTATTCTTACATACTCATTTTTTCCAACAGCAATCTTTTTTTCCTCTATTTTTAGTTTTATTATTCCATTACCTAACCATTATATTCATATAAATAAAGTCATTTAAAAAATATTTAACTTAGCAAATTTCAAAGTAAGCTATCATTAAAAATAGTTTTACACCTCAAATAACAATCCAATCATTATATTTTTTTAAAAAAATCAGGCTGTTTTTTAGAGAAAATATAACATTGGTCTTCTACATTTATATCATTATCACCTTCATAAAATAATGTACCACTTAAACATACCTTATTACTGTCTTTTGAATATTTTATTAATGCTGGATCACTTAAATCTTCTTCCAACCTATTATTAACAAAATTCCCTACAACCTGATAAAAAGGATATATTCTTTCGCCTTCTGGATCATAAACAACAATAAAATTTAAACTTCTTGGCACACCATTATATAAAGTAGTATTTTTATTAATTACAATTAAAACCTTGTCCTTGTCAAAATTCAATCCTTTATTAATTTTATTTTGATAAATTTTAAGTTTTTCATCATCACAAAAATCTGTATTTTTTAATCCATCAAAAGTACATTTTACAACCTGCGAGGCTACAATATTGTCCTGATTCTTATTTAAGCTTATGGGTATATCTTTGGCATTTGAACACCCATTAAGCACAAAGAAAATTATTATATAAAAAGTTTTTTTTAACATATTATTCATCCGCTATTGTTCATGGATTTGCTTTATCTTTTCCAATATAGCTCTGACCTTTTTGGTAGAACTCATACTAGCTTTATTTGTAGCTGATTGATGATAACCAATAGTACCATCAGAAATTACACCAAATTTATTCTTATAACCTTTAGGTAAAGCGATTGAAGCCCACTCTCGCGCTGCACCCACCATTGCTTCATCAACACTCACACTATTGCTATCAAGAAATAGTTTCATATTTTTTTGTTTTCGTGCCAAGTATTCTCGAAAAACTCTTTCTTGCATTTCAGCATCATATAATTCATTACCACTCAATCCCATACTTTTCTTAGCTTCCATTAATGTAGCTGGAATTGTCTGATACTTTCCTGTTGCAAATCTACGTCTATTATCTTCCCATGTATATTCTTTTGAGGCTTTATCTAATTGATTGATTGTCTTAGCTGTAATGGTACCAGGAACATCATTCATTTTACCATACTTCACTCTTTTCCCTTCAGGAGCACCAGAATTCCAAGCTTCATAAGTTCCTTCACCACTAGAAATTGCATCACCTAATTCTACTAACAAATCATTTATTGATTTATTATCTTTAGTGGATCCTAGGATAACCCCACCACAACTTAATATTTTTTCAATTTTCTGTTCTTTAGCAATATCCGCTAGTTTCTTACCATTTAGTTTTTCAACACCTATTTGAAATAAATCATCACTCTTATATTTTGAATCCCACATATATACATCATAATGCACCCAGTTAGTCGCTCCTGATTTACCATCTTTAAAAATTCTTGGTTCCATATGAATTGTATTTTTATCAGTTCTTACTTCTGTAGCATTCATCTTTTTTGCCATTACATTTTTACGAACATATTCCATATCATCATGAGCTATAGTTCTAACTCCATTCTTATTAATATGAATATCTAATGCCATTCCCATATGATTTACTGTTGGTCTATCTGTTTGTTCATTACGTTCAATACACCTGTAGCCTGACTCTATATATGCTACTTCCATATTTTTCGCACTAAACTCTGTTTTTAAATAAAAATTCAATGCTTTCAGAATCCATATTACAGATCTATGCATTCCTGGATACTCATTTGCAATTCTTCCCTTAATGCTTACATTTCTTGTGTTATTCCCATAGCCTTTGCATTTTCCACATGGGCATGCAATATTCTTCATCAAAGAACTGACTGGATAGTCATAATAGAATTTGTCTAATGCAACCAATAATGAACCGCATATTTTACCTGTTTCTTCCACCCCCATATAATCTCGTTGGAACTGTTTAATACATTTTTCTGTTAATTCCGTAAATTCATCACTCGGTAGCGCCCCGCCAAAACCAGCTAAACGAATATTTATTTCACGTATTAACTCTCCCTTACCACTTGTAATACATTGAGCATTACTTTTACATAAATTTTTAACATCCGTTTTAGGCGAGGTCGATTGTTCACTTCGATCTTCAGTGGTTAAAATTTTTTGTTGCTCACTTACTACTACATCTACTTTTTGTTTTAAGTCTTCATAAACTTGTTCGAGTTTTTTCTTTGCTTGTTCTAAAAATCCATCATCATTATTTGTTTTTTTTGGCTTAGTTGCTGTTGAAGGCTTTTCACTTTTTTTACTTTCTATCGCTTTAGGTTTATCTTTGTATGTTTTATTACCTGTTGCTTGTATTTGAACTGGTAGCCTAATAACTTGTCCAATACTTATAGCATTTGGATTCTTTATATTATTCAAGTTTGCTAAAGCCCTAACTGTTGTATTATTTTTTGTTGCTATTTCCGATAATGCATCTCCTTTTTTTACAGTATACGTTTTTCGTTTATAGCTTCCATTAGCACCTTTATTTTCTAATGTCTTTATATCCAATAATATTTTTGGGCTTCTAAATTTCACAACCATTCGTTCTTTAGACATAGTAAAACTTTGAATTTTTACCATCTCATCTTTAAACATACTTTTTAAATATACATCTAGCGTAGTACCAATATCTCGACTAATTTCTACTATTTTTCCTGCCTTATTCGTATTTCCACTCGCGATTAATTGCCCAGTTTTTTGATTTTTTATCTGATACTGTGCATCGGAGATAGGATTACTCAGCATATCTACAATTTGAATTGTCACTAATGATTTTTTTGTCATCTTTATTCTCTAAGTTATTATTTATGATATATTATCGTCAATAAAATCTTCTACATCATACCCTTCCATATCAATCCCCCATTCATCATCTGTACCTATCAAAATTTTCATATTAGCTGACTCTGGCGTTATTATCTTCTGTGTTCTACCATGTTCATCCAATTGTCCTGTACCAAAACAATTATTATCCTCATTGATGACTTTATATTTATATTTACTGAAATCCATATTCCACAATAATTCATACAAATCTACCTTATTACTAAATAACGTAGCTTTAGGAAGTTCAGGTAACTGATACGGTACTTTAGCTTTATTTTCAAATACATGATTAGCCGCCTTAACCTCAAAAACACCTTCGGTTTTACCAAATATACCTTCTTGATTCAACACAAACTCGGTACCACCCGCATTAAAACTAATTTCCTTTGAGCTAATAATCTGTATTTTATTTTCTGTAGAAACAATCTGAATATCGCCTAAAGAGAATATTCCAATATTTCCCTTGTGTGCATGAATATCAATATCATCATTGGAAGCAAAAGTACGTATACCACCATCCATTGCATGCATTTGAATCCCATCATTCGCACTTACAGACAAACGCTCATCTATTGCCATAGACACATCTTTACCACTGGTTAAGGCAATATTTTCATTCGAATTAATATGAATATCATCTTTGGCTAAAAATGCCATACCCGCAGGTGTACTCGTCACAATATGTGGCTTTTCCAACTCTTCTAACTTTTTAGCCCCTTTAATTTGCTTTTCTTGTTTATCTAATTCTGGATGTGCTGTACTCGATAAAGGGCGAGTTTCTGTTTTACTCTTAATTAATGCTTCAATTTGACGCTTTTGTTGCTCTACCGCTTGTGCAAGTTGATTCACTGTTTCTTCTAAGAACTTAACATGATCTTTTGTCTTTTCTTGTTCATAAGTCGTTAAAACCAGTCCATCACCTGCCCGTACCACGCCATGCCCATCTGTTCTTAACTCAAAGCCTTCTCCTCGGAAGTCCTTTCTTCCGCTTGAATCGGGGATGCGGGTAATGTGTCCTAAGTTAAGTTCACTCGATTGATGATCACTCTTCAAGTGAAGTTGTAAGTTTCCTGGCGTGTCGTCCATCACCAATTGATTCGACTGATTACCTTTAAATTCTTTGGACTTAATTCCGCTAAGTGCTTGTTGTGACGGTAAGTTCCATACTGGCATGTTGTCTGGGTTGGTTAAGCGTCCTATTACAAAGGGCATGTCTGGGTCGCCATTAAAGAAGTCAATAACCACTTCATGTCCTATTCGTGGTAAGTGTATTGTTCCGTAGTTGTTGCCTGCCCATGCTGTGGATACGCGTAACCAACAGGTATTGGTTTTGTCATATTTTTCGGGTTTGCTGTTGTTGTAGGGGTTGTGTCTGTCATCTTTGTCTGTTCTGTCCCAGTGGAACTTAACTCTTACTCGTCCATATTTATCGGTATAAATTTCTTCGCCTTCTGGTCCAACAACAATTGCAGTTTGTGCTCTGCCTATGGGTTTGTTAATACTGCGTTCTGGGCGGAGTACTTGTTCATCGGGTTGTACTATAAATTCGACTTGGGAGTCGTAGTATTGGTTGCTGTTTTGTTCTTGGCTAATATCTTGGATGGTGGTTTGGGTTCCTAGTACAATCCAGCCGCCATTCGATTGGCTGTTGGGATGGTTATTCAGCTCAAACTTGAAGCCTGTTTGTAGACCTTTGAGGTGTCCTTTGCCTTGGGCTCTATAGCCGTGTTGATAAACGCGTTCTATGTATTGTCGTGCTTTGTCTTGTCCGCCTTCTTTGGCATCGAAATAGTCCCCTTGGTTCCATTCGTATATTTCGTTTTCTGCATGCAGGTGTTCCCACATAAATTGTTCTTCTGCAATTTGTTTGAGTTGTGGGGTTTTGAATTGGTAGTCGCCTAAGTAGACTTTGCCACTCACCAGTTGTTGGGCAGGTTCAAAAAACTCGATGTATTCGGCTTTATTGGGAAAGCGTTGGTTCGGTGGGTAAATGTCTAGCTGTTGGTAGCCTTCGGCTTGCATGGGTTTAAAGGAGGAGTTGTGGTCGGAAATCACGAGGGTGAGTTCGTTGTGGCTGTGTTCGAAGTGGTAGTTTATTCCGTGTTCTTGCATGAGTCGGCTAATGAAGTCAAAGTCGCTCTCTCCATATTGGACTTGGTAGTCAAGTCCTATGAAGTTGCCACTAATGCGGTATTCAACGGGGTATGGATATTTTTGTAATATGTCTTCAAGAATCGTGGTGACTGATTCATCTTGGTAAATACGGTAGTTCGTGGTTTTTGTCAGGAGCCACAGCCATGGTACGAGGGTGATTTTATAGCAGGCATGGCGGTTGCGGACTGGAAGTACTTCGACTTTATTCACCATACCTCTAAAGTATCTTGCCCCATTGATACTGTTTTGGTAGGTGTGGTCTTGGTTGAAGTTGTTAATTTGGCTCAGTTGGGAGATATCGAGTTTTAAGCCATCTAGGCGCATACAGATCGTAAGTTCTGTACCTATTAAACTTTGCAGGTTTAAGTCTGATGCGGGTGTGCCACTGTTTTTTGCTTGTTCTGGTGAAATATAGCCTTCTAATCCCATATATCCGTGGGCAGGATTACCGTATTCATCTCGTATTTTTACTATCAGTTGGTATTCAAAGAGTTCATTTAGTTTTTCTACGCCCGTTAAAGAGTCGAACCAAAAATATGGGGTGCCAAACATACTTACAGGCAAAGCTTCGCCTTTAATTGTGATTTGATGGGTCATTGTTATATGGGTTATTCTTATCCAATATTGTATTGAATTTTAACATGTAGTGCCCACATGTGTGACTTACATCACATTTCAATTATTTTTAGCATTCAACCTCCTCTTTATTAAATTCATTTAGATATCATTTACAACCTCAAAAAATGCCAATTATTTTTTCTAAATATCTAAATTACAACGGTATAACAATTTTAAAAATATATTATGCCTATAAAAGTACAATATATAATTCATAATTTTATGTAATATTCCTATATTAATTAGAAAATTTTTTTAACTTCTCATCACTAATTAAATTATAAATCTCAATAAAATGATCATATACATCAAAAAAAACCAGACACTAGGTCTGGTTTTCAATTCAAATTAATTTAAATCGGTTCAAATGGTGCAACCACATCGGCATTTTGTGCACGATGACGCATGAAATGATCCATTAATACAATTGCAAGCATGGCTTCCGCAATTGGTGTAGCACGAACACCAACACAAGGATCATGACGACCCTTAGTCAATACATCTGCATTTTCACGATCAATCGTAATGGTTTTACCTGGTGTAGTAATAGATGCTGTTGGTTTTAGAGCAATCGCAACACGAATGTCTTGACCACTTGAAATACCACCTAAAATACCACCTGCATGATTTGCCAAGAAACCATCTGTAGTAAGTTCATCTCGTGTTTCATGACCAAATTGTTCTGCAACAGCAAAACCATCACCAATTTCAACGCCTTTCACAGCATTAATTGACATCATGGCATGCGCGATATCTGCATCTAAACGATCAAATACAGGTTCACCCCAACCTACAGGAACTTGTGTTGCAACAATTTCAAGTTTCGCACCACAGCTTGTACCTTGTTCACGCAATGAAGTAACAAGCGCTTCAAAACGAGGAACTGCATCAGCATCACCACAGAAAAATGGATTGTTCGGAACTTCATTCCAATCGAGTTTTTCTGTTTTTTCTGTGCCAATTTGAGTGACATGACCACGAATTTCAATGCCGAATTTCTCAAACAAGAATTTCTTAGCAATTGCACCAGCTGCTACACGCATTGCTGTTTCACGTGCGCTTGAGCGACCACCACCACGGTAATCACGGAAACCATACTTCTGTGTATACGTATAATCTGCATGACCCGGACGGAACGTTTGTGCAATATTGCCATAATCTTTCGATTTTTGATCTGTATTGCGAATCAGCAAACCAATCGATGTACCTGTTGTTTTACCTTCAAATACACCCGAAATAATTTTTACTTCATCGGGTTCTTTACGCTGCGTTGCAAATTTAGATGTGCCCGGCTTACGGCGGTCTAAATCTTTTTGCAAATCTGCTTCAGAAAGTTCAATTCCTGGTGGAACCCCATCGACAATGGCCATCAAACCAACGCCATGAGATTCACCACAAGTCGTTACACGGAACAGTTGCCCTATACTATTACCTGCCATGCTTCACGACTCCTTATGAATTGATAGATTGAATAAATAATTCGCGATACTCACGACATTGTGCTGCTGTTAATGCAAAAATGCCTGAACCGCCTTTTTGGAACTGTAACCAGTAGAAATCAACTGTATTGAAATTTTGCTTCATTGCCCATTCAGAGTTACCCACTTCAATAACAATTAAGCCATCTTCAGTTAAGTAGTCTGCTGCTTGCGCTAACATTTTACGAACCAAATCTAAGCCGTCTTGACCTGCAGCAAGTGCCATTTCAGGCTCATGATGGAATTCATCTGGTAAATCTGCCATGTCTTCTGCATCTACATATGGCGGATTAGACACGATCAAATCGTATTGATTTTCAGCAGGAATTTTTGCAAACAAATCAGATTCAAGCAATGCAACATTGAACTGTTGATTGTGATGTTCACAGTTAATTTGTGCCACTTCTAAAGCATCTTTAGATAAATCTGTTGCATCAACTTCTGCTTCAGGGAATGCATATGCTAAAGCAATTGCGATACAGCCCGAACCTGTGCACATATCTAAAATACGGCGTGGCATTTTAGCATTTGTATTTTCAGGTAGATTATTCACGCCTTCACGAGGCTGATGATTTTCATCTAAACAATAAGGTGCAAAACGATTTTGAATAAGTTCTGCAATTGGTGAACGTGGAATAAGCACTCGTTCATCAACATAATACGGTTTGCCATCGAAGTACGCTAAATTCAACAAATAAGATGTTGGCATACGTTCGTTAATACGACGTTCAAGCAAACTCAAAACTTCTGCTTTCTCGCTTGGCAATAATTTTGAATCTAGGATTTCTGGATTTGCGCTCCAGTCCAAAGACAAGGTTTGCAATACCAATGCTGAACTTTCAGCAACATAATCTTCTGTACCTTGCCCTAAGTGCGCATCGTGTTGACGTAATGCTGTAACACCAAAACGGATAAAATCACGAATGGTTGTTAAATTTTCAGCGGCTTCCTGAATGTGTTCAGGGCTAATAGTCGGTCGATCCACTTTAAGGCGTCTCCAAAGTCATATTTTTTAAACGCCTTATGATACCCTGTTTTCACAGTTTTTTAATATTTTGATAACCGATTTTCCAAAATTATCTTCTTAAGTTTTTATTCGCCACTTGAACTTCCAGCATATCTGCACGTGAACTTGTGATTTGTAAGGCGCATCCTATACTTGCAGGGCTTAATGCTTTGATTTTTTTATTTTTCAAACCACAAGATAACTCACGTTGCGATGCCCATTGCATTTGAATACGGTTTAAATCTACTTTTTCTTGTGGATTTGAAAATGACATATTCTTTTTAAAGAGTTTTTTAAGGCGTTTATTTTGATATTTATACTCTTTAATTTGGCAAACTGAAGTTGTATTTGCTTGATTATTTGAAGATCTCATACATTCCACATAATCTTGTGAATACCCCATTGAATAGGTATTCATGGCATATCCGCCAGCTGTAATTATCAACAAAACTTTCAGCAACTTCATATGACCCCCAAAAAATTAAACCAATAATTTCAATTAATTATTAAAACTGTATATAACACTTTTTCAGCGCGCTTTCAAAAATATCATTGAATCTTTTTCAAGAAACCCTATATACATAAACCTACTTCAAAGTTTTTTATTTCTATGAGCTATAAACACAATAACTTAATGGCAATGCGTTTAAATTATTGGAATGATACCCAAACCCCTTCTGTGTTGGTTGAAAAAGAGTTCTTTCAACTCACTTTAGCCGAGTTAAATATTTATCCTGAACCATCTTTTGAAGATGCAAAATATCTCTTTTTTAATTTCCCGAGCATCATTATTGTGAAAGGTTATGCACTAGGTTTTATGAATGACAACGTAAAAACCATGATTCATCAATTTATTATTGAACATAAAACTGAACTACAAACAAAAGCTGAAATTAAAATGAAATATCGGATGTAAAATAAATGATCAACTTGCTTAGGCTATTTACTTATAACATAAACAGCCCTCGTAAATACACTTAACGCTCATACTCTTGAACACGAATATCCTCAAATTCAATTATTTTTTCACCTTGTTGAAAATATACCGCTGTATAGTCTTCATCAATAATTTCAACTACGATTTTAAATTTTGACCTAAAGTCAAGATATTCTTTAAAAAATTTATAAGGCTTGTTAAATATTATATTTAGTCTTTTCACCTTTTTATCGTGTACATAATCGAAAGCTATTTCTTTTGGTAATGACTTTATCATTTCTTGAGTAGGATTTTTTAATACATGCGTATTTTCACCGTTTAAGGTATCTGTCACATAAGCTAGCAATTCTTCATCGCCTTTCATCGAAAGTGACCAAGAAACTGGTCGGAAATAATCTTCATTATAAATATTTTTTAAATTATTTATTAATTCAACATCATCATCCGCCATTTTGACGTATTCATCACGTGGCTCTATGACATCTTGAGTTAACCACCATGTGTCCTTTGCATGTTGCTCCCAGTCATAATTAACAGCTTTGGCTTGGTAGGTTCCAATATGCTTTACTGCAAAGCCCCCTACATAAACATAAACTTCTCCTTGTGGTGCTACATTTACAATAATCTCATCATATTTATCGTGCATAACTCCTTGGCGAGTTGAGAATAAATCCAAAAGTTTTTCTTTATTTAATAAGCGAGTAAGCTCATCCTTTGGTAATTCAAACTCACCTCGCCAAAACTGATTTTCCGTAAATGAAAACCACATCACTTCTATTTTGGATGGAATTTCTGTTAATTCATTCGATGAATTTTGTACACCATGCCCTAACTGACCTGCAGTAGCATTACGCCCCCCAAAATGGGTAATAATTTCATTTTTTTCATTTAGCAACACTGAATGTGCATTGTTAAATTCAGAAATATATCCTGTTGGATAACCAATATAAACACCATATGTTTGAGTTTTCATTAAATCTTTTCCAAAACCATAAATTATGACTAAAAATAACAAAGGTAAAACTACATAATATTTTTTCATCTAATTATCGAAATCCTTTCGTAACTTTTGGTCTAGTTGGCTTTGAGTAATTCAAAGTACTATCTGCATTTTTAGTTTTATTTAATACTATCCCTTTATTATCTATAGCATTATAAGTTAGTGAGCTATGAATATATTCATTAAATATTTTTTTCATTTCCGCTTCTGCTAAAAATGGAACTTTATGACCACCTGTATTTTTTGTATAATTAGCCAATACATAATTTAAAGCACCATCATGAAACTTCTTTAAAAGACTTATATTTTTCATTTTTTTTAAGTTATCTAGATAATCAGATTTGTCTTTAAGCACATAATTCGCTTTTCTTTTGGCAATTTCATACATAATATTGCAAGGAATAAGCTGATAATGGAACTTAATGGTTCTATTGGCATATAACGCCATTTTAGGTACATATTTACCATTGATATCTAAATAGCTTCTTGTTTTCTCAATAATTTGTTTAGGTAAATAATACCCCTTATTGATAAACCAATCATAATCAATATATTCATTTCTTATTGGACTTAAATTTCCAATATTTAGTTGTTTTTCTTTAAACCCTAAAAATCTGTTTATTTCATCAGTGGTTTCAGAATATCCTCCTCCAATATCTGAATGTGCTCCAGGTAGGCTACATTCAAAACCTATACCATCCTTTATTGCACCATGTATAGGCGTGAGTGGAAAATGCTCTCTATAATCATTTTGTGCCGTAAGATGTGCAAGATAATTAATACCTTGTGGTTTACCAATATCAAGCCCCAATTCTTTTACATCATTATAATGCTCTAATGTGTCAGACGAAACTGTATCAAAAATACCCACAAAATTAATTTTGCATTTACTCCAATTCTTAAATGAAAAGTTTTTTAGAAGCCAACAAAAGTGTCTCGCCCAAGCTGCTCCTCGACTAAAGCCATAAACATTTAGAACAACTTTACTCTTATCTATTCTTCCTACAAGCTTATTTAAACTATTTATAGCTTCTTCAACTCTAGCAATACGACCTGTAGATGAACGAGCGAGACCTAACCCGAAACTATCATCTTTTTTTTCTTTCTCTGTCCCAGAGCCTTGAATATATATTTTTTTTACGTCGTTGAACTCTTGCATTGCCATAAAGAGCAATGCAACATTTGAATAATAATTTTCATAACTCACACTACCTTTGGGTGAGTTATTATTATTTACTCGGTGCGATGCTGTGTTGAATCTATTATTCCCCGTACCATCAAAAAACACATGAACGGTTAATTTTTCAAGTGTTGCTACTGTATAAGTTCCACCAGGGATAGTTGTTTTACTGGTTGCTAAAACTTGCTCACCAGGCTTCTTTTCATTCGTAATCAAACTTATATTCCTTTGAAGGCATATTTATTTTTGTGATATTCGTCACAATTTACAACATATGATTTAGGAATGAAAGTAATCCCCGCTTTTTAATACCATAATTGCTTAGGCTATTTTATAAAAACCTAAACTATTGACTCTTTTTAAGGACTTAAACTTTTTTAATACGTGAAGTCCTTGTAAAATTTAGTACAATCTAACCAAACTGCAAATTGCTTATTAAAGGTTTAATTTACATGTCGGATCAGCACGATAAGCTCAAAAATCTTAAAACCTCTTCTATGGATCGACGCTTATCCATAGCTAAAGCGTCCTTACTTGCTGGTACTCGTTGGGCTGCTTCAAATGCGACATCTATTTTTTCAAGTGAAGAAGAAAAAGAAAAAAAACGTAAAAAAGCAACCAAAGAACAAGCTGATTATTTGGTTGCTGAAATTGGAAAATTAAAAGGTTCAATTGTTAAAATTGGACAAATGATGGCTTTATATGGTGAGCATTTTCTACCAGAAGAAGTGACTCAAGCTCTAAATACATTAAACAACCAAACCGTTGCCCTTGCATGGCCTGCAATTCAAGAACAACTTCAAGCTCAGCTTGGCGCAAAATTAAATGATCTTACGATTGATCAAGAACCCATTGGCACAGCTTCACTTGCCCAAGTTCACCGTGCAATCCGTAAGTCCGATGGTTTAGAACTGGTACTAAAAGTTCAATATCCTGGTGTTGCCGATGCTATAGATTCTGACATGAATCTATTTAAAAACATGCTTAAACTTACTCGAATTGTGCCGCAAACACGCGAATTCGACCAATGGTTCGATGAAGTTCGTGAAATGATGCATCGCGAAGTAAGTTACGACATTGAAGCAGAAACAACGCGTAGATTTGGCGAACGCCTAAAGGATGATAAGCGTTATCGCGTTCCAGAAATTATAGATGATTATTCTACCAACCAAGTGTTATGCATGACATTTGAACGTGGTGTTCCAATCAATAGCCCTGTCATGCTGTCTTTACCACAAGATCGTCGTAATAAATTAGGTGAAGCATCACTTGAAATTGCTGTTCGTGAAATCTTCGAATGGGGTGAAATGCAAACCGATCCGAACTTTGGTAATTATCTTGTTCGTTTAGGAAACGGTATAGATATTGAAGATAAAATTGTTCTTTTAGATTTTGGTGCAATTCGTCAATTCGATGAACACTTACTTTCTGTCGCTAAAAGCCTCATTCAAGCAGGTTATCATCACGATCCATTAGAGATGGTGAATGCAATGACAGGTTATGAATTCTTCGATTCAATTCCGCAAAGCATTAAACCTGATATGGCGAAAGTTTTTTTATTGGCGACGGAAGCTTTTAGCAGCCCTGAAAATAATGACAACTTACCTGAAGGCGTAATGGATGAAAATTACCGTTACGATTGGAAGAAAAGTATGTTGCATAGCCGTGTAATGCAACGTGCATCTAAGTCTATGGCTTCACGTTATTTCAGCGTTCCACCTAAAGAATTTATGTTTATTAGCCGTAAATTTATTGGTGCATATACCTTTATGACCGTCATTGAAGCAAAAACCAATGTTCGCGCAATGGTTGCCAAATACATTTAAGTTTTAAACTCAAACATTCTCATTATTTTAAAGTAGCAAATTTATGGGATTTTTATTTTATAAAATGATATAAAAATCCCGTGTCTATAAACATTTAAGTCTATTTCCTTTATGTACACTCTACGTCCTATTCAAATTAAAGATAACGCTCAACTTGCACAAATTATTCGTGAAGTTTCCAAAGAATTTGGTTTAGCTCCTGAAGCAGGTTTTGCTGTTGCCGACCCAATTTTAGATGACTTATATAGCGTATATTCACAAGAAAATTCGCAATATTGGGTTGTAGAAAATGAACAAGGTCAAATTTTTGGTGGTGGTGGTGTTTCACCTTTAAAAGGTGATGAAACCATCTTAGAAATTCAAAAAATGTATTTTTTAGCTGAAGTTCGTGGTTTGGGCTTTGCTAAAAAAATTCTGGAAAATGCTTTCGAATTTACTCAAAAGCAAGGTTTCAAATCGTGCTATTTAGAAACAACAAAAGAGCTTTGGCAAGCGGTAAAATTGTATGAAAAATTAGGTTTTGAGCATTTAACAGAACCCAAAGGAAATACAGGTCATAGTCATGCCTGTGAAATTTGGATGAAAAAACAACTCTAAGCTCTTACCATCATCCATATGCTTTCATTCTTTGTTTGTATATGGATGAATAATCGAATCATACAAGACGATTCCCCATCATTTAAACGCACTTTAACCCTTAAAATTGCTCAAAAATTAGTTTATTAATTACATTTTAATTCATCTGCTTAATTATAAAACGCTCGTTTTTTTTATTTCAATTAGAATTCAACTCTTTTTTATGATGACCGTACTTATTCATTGTAATAAGGCGGATTTTTGCCTTTATGCTTTCAAATCTCTCAGCAGGTTGGTTACTTACGATTGGTGTAATCGTGGGTATCTTATGTATTTTTATTTTTCGAAAAATTTATAATTTTACAGTCGATTTCTTTAAACCATTTAAAAAGGGAAAAACCTATTGGTGCAGAGTCACTGCGGTCAGCGATGGCGATACACTCACCTGCTATCGACTGAATTTAAGACGCTCTAAAACCAAAATTCGTTTTGCTTATATTGATGCACCAGAATCCAATCAAGAATATGGTGATGAAAGCCAAAAACTAGTTAAAAAATTAGTTTATCGTAGATTAATTCGTGTGAATATTACCGATGTTGATCGTTATGGTCGCTGTGTTGCGGTGGTCTATCGTAGAACACGTAATGTAAATGAAGAATTGGTGAAACGTGGCGCAGCTTGGGTGTATGAAGAATACATTAAAAATGCCAATAAACGTCAGCATTGGATGGCATTGCAAAATCAAGCGCAAAAACAAAAGAAAGGTTTATGGAAAAGCTCAAAGCCTGTTCGCCCAAGTGTTTATCGTAAACAGCATAAGTAACGATTTATATTAAAATTATTTATTTTTATGAAATATACAGATAGCAACCATCTGCATATCTCTTGATTATTATCTTATTTAAGCGTAAATTTAGCTTAATTTAGTTAACCAAGCTAACCAAAATGAATTCACTTCCAAAATTCCGTGCATCACTATTACAAACGGCACGTTTAATGAATGATGAAATTAATAATCTACTTTTACCTCATCAACTGAATAGTTCATTTTGGCAGGCTTTATACGTGATTCATCAAAAAGGTGGCTGCACATCTATTGAAATTGCAGACTATTTGAATGTTTCAAAGCCCTCTATTGCAAAGCGTATGAATGCTTTAATCGATTTAGAATTATTAGAACAAATTCCGACTGAAGACAAACGTCAAAAAAAATTCGTACTTAGCCCAAATGGTAAAATATTGTTTAAAACCTGCTCTGCACTTATTGATGATTTTGAATCTGAACTATTACAAGATTTTGCTCAAGATGACATTGTAGTTGCCAAAAATTTATTAAATCAGTTAAGCGACAAACTTATTCGCTCAAAACAAGGTCTTTAATATGAGCGATTTAAAACAACCTTTATGGACTAAAAATTTCATATTAGTCAGCGCAATTAACTTTCAATTGGTACTGATCTTTTATCTTTTGGTGATTGTGATTGTTGGCTATTCCGTTGCTGAACTTGGCGCATCTACAGCACAAGCAGGTTTAGTTTCAGGTCTATTCATTATTGGTACGCTCATTGGGCGTTTTTTAGTGGGTAAGTTTCTCGCACGATTTGGTCAAAAACTTACATTACTTTCAGGTTTAACAGGATTTCTACTGTTTTCTGGGCTGTATTTTATAAAATTTGATTTAGGCATGCTTTTGCTTGTTCGCTTTATGCATGGCTTTATGATGGGCGTAGCATCTACCGTGTTGGGAACCATTATTGCGCAAATTATTCCTGCAACACGGCGTGGTGAAGGTATTGGTTATTACAGTTTAAGTAGTACTTTAGGTACTGCAATTGGTCCATTTTTAGCAATTTGGATGATGCTACATATTGGTTATGAAGCAATTTTTGCCATTTCAAGTGTAATTGCTTTCACATGCTTAATTGTGGCACTTGGCATTAATATTCCTACGCATATCACATCGAATAAAGCTGTTTCTGTTAAATCTTATAAAAAAGAAAGTTGGTTATCTCAATTTATTGAAATTAAAGCCTTACCTATTGCTATGATTATGTTTTTAGCATCTATTTGTTATTCAGGTGTTTTATCATTTATCAGCTTTTATGCAAAAGAAGTAAATTTGGTTGAAGCTGCCTCTTTATTTTTTCTGATGTACGCCATTGCTATTATGGCTTCTCGCCCATTTACAGGTCCATTGATGGATCGTAAAGGTGAAAACATCATCATGTATCCTGCTTTTATTATTATGGCTGTCGGACTTATTCTACTCAGCTTTAGCCATGAATCTTGGATGTTATTACTCAGTGCTGCTTTACTTGGTTTAGGTTACGGTAATATTCAATCTGTTTGCCAAACAGTCGCTGTAAAAAGTACTTCTGTAGAACGCATGGGATTTGCCACATCTACCTTCTTTATTTTCTTAGATGCAGGCTTAGGTTTTGGACCATATTTCTTAGGGATCGCACTGAATTCAATCAGCTTTGCAGAACTTTATTTGTATAGCAGTTTTGCAGTCTTTACTTGTATTGCGGTGTATTACCTTTTACACGGAAAAGCTTCAGCAAAAACAAGAAAAGCTTAAATTTATAAACTAAAAAGAGGTCAATAGACCTCTTTTTTATTTCACATTTCAATAAATTATTTATTTAAATACCTTAAAACGCTCAGCATCATCTAAATATTCTTTTGTACGAGCTTCTCCTTCCACAGAGCCAAATACCAATTGCGCACGTAGTTGCCAGCTTTTCGGAATATCCCACTCTGCATGAACTTGTTCATCTACAATTGGGTTGTAATGCTGTAGCGATGCGCCTAAACCTTCTGTACTTAATGCCGTCCAAGTTGCAAATTGAGCAATAGCGGTTGAATGCTCCGCCCAAATTGGGAAGTTTTCCGCATAAGATGGGAAGCCTTCTTGCAAACCTTTTACTGTATCTAGGTTCTCAAAGAATAAAACAGTACCTACGCCTGCAGCAAATGTGTCAATTTTAGCCGCAGATTTTTCAGCTGATGCTTCATCTTTAGCGCATGCTTTTAAAGTTTCTTTAACAAAATTCCAGAACTTTTCATGTTCTGTATTAAATAAAATCACTGCACGTGAAGATTGTGAATTGAATGATGATGGACTTTGCTTAATCGTATTTTGAATCAAGTCTGTTAAATATTCAGGAGATTGTTCTACATTCTTACCAATGGCATAAATAGAACGACGTTTTGAAATGAGGTCTAAAAACTGATTCGACATTATAAAATCCTTAAATACGCTATCTTTGTTAGATAATTTTTCACACATTCAACAATGAAAATTTCATTGAATCTTCAACTATAACAACATAAGCAAAAACGGTTCTTTTTACTATTTTATTTTCTTTATATGCTTATATTTCAGCTCAATAAGCGTATTTATTTAAAAAAAATCCTCCATTTAGGAGGATTTGATTATTCTAAATTAAAGAGTTAACTCATTTAGAATTTTGCGTTTAATACATTTTCTGAAACTTTGCTTTTCCAAAGATCACGTAATACGGGTAAATAGAATTTTTCACCTAAATCTACCAATTCTGCATCAATGAATGCATTCACTTCGTGCATAAATAAATAGTCTAAATCTACTGATGAAAGTTTCACTTGTGACTTTTTGTATTCTTTCACTTTTTGCTGTGCTTTTTTCACTAAGCTATCTGCAAAAGATTTATCTTTATATTGTGAAATTGCATTTAAGCGTAATTCGATTACACCCCAACCACTCAATAACATTTTGAATGTTTCAAAGTCAGCAGTAGTCGATTCCCAAGTCATTTCATCTAAGTTTTCACTTTCAGGTAAAACTGGAAGTAATAGTTCCATTACACTTGGGAAAATCTTTTTGAAACTTAAAACAAATTTAACAGGATGTTCACCTGGATAATCTTTAAATTGAACCTTTTTTTGAACATCTGTTAAATAAATATCGAGCATTGAAAATTTCCTAAATTGATTACTGTTGTAAGTAGACAGCAGTAATTTAAAACGAGGCGCATTTTAACAATTATGGCGTACGAATCAAAGTAAAAAAGTCCGAACTTGAGACTTTGTTTTCTTTCTCCCAATAATTGTCATATATAAAAAATTCGATAAGCTATTTTGACTCAACCCAAATATCAATTTAGCTCTGTTAAATAATTCTTACAAAACTTTGAAAATAGCTTGTATTAAATTTCCATCATGTACACACCCAATAGCTAACAATAATATTAAAGTGAATTTTAATGTTATTTTTTATTACTTTATCGAGAAATTACTACTCACCATTAAATACATAACGTAAAATCAAATTTAATGCTTTCAATTAAAATCATCAATATAACCAATAAGTTCCAAAAATATTTACTATACAACCATCAAGGAATAAATATGAAAAATATTATATGTACAACTATAGTAGCGCTATCTTTTTCAGGATTTGCAAATGCAAATAATGGTGTTTATACATCATTAAAAGCAGGAATTAGTGATACTAAATTAAAAAACAATGAAATTAATTATAATACTAGTACAGCAACTGGTAGCGAAACTCACCAAATTGAAAATCAAACTAAAGCTATATATCCAAATATTGCAGTCGCTGTAGGTTACGACTTTAGTGCAATAAGTCCTGTCAATGTTCGAGCTGAATTAGAATATACTTACAAAGATAAAACCACATTTGATACAAATGCATCTAGTATCCGTACACATAACTCTTATACAGAAAATGTATCAACACCATATACAAATACATTAACAACTCAATCATTAATGTTAAATGGTTATTATGATTTTAAAAATCAATCAAAATTCACACCCTATATAAGTGCAGGTGTTGGTATGACTCGAATTAAAAATAATTTAAAAAATACAAACTACCCTGATAATGAATATTCTTTCTCAAAATCTGACAATCAATTCACATGGGCAGCTGGTTTAGGTATTGCTTATAATCTTTCACAAAATGTAGCTCTAGATTTAAGCTATCGCTATATTGATGCTGGTAAATTTGAGTTTAAGCATGATCATTCCGCAGTTGAGAACACCTTAGTAAATTTCAAACAAACATCAAATGATTTCGCTGCAGGTATTCGATATAACTTTTAAAACTTAAAAATAAAAAGCCCTCACATCGAGGGCTTTTTATTTTATTCAATATCACTTCACATTGGGTGAAATCATTTGCTCTGGTCTTACCACCTCATGAATATCCATTTGGAACGATATTTTTAAAATAATCCTTTAATAAAAAAGAAAACTCGACTGGTTAGAAAACAACCGTGCCTAGCATTATCTGTGTTTCAATCGTACAAATTTATTTCTGTTTACTTGTATCAGGTGCGTGCATTGCTGAATTAAGCAAATCTCGCTCCTTATTCATTTCCACCTGATAACAAACATCTTTACTTATACCTTTAGCTTCACATTTAGCCATTCTTTCATCAAGTGTTGGAAAAATCGCACAAGATGTAACTGTTAATGAAACAACAACTAGAGCAAAAAAATTAATATTCATTAAGCTACCTTTATTTAATTGATAATAATTAAGCTCAATTATGAAAAACAATTAAGCATATATCCATACTAACTATATGGGTATTTTGTAATCATTAAAATAAGACATCTTCAATTCCTACAGGTGTAAAATATAAATTTTAAGTAGTTACAATTTTTAATAACTTAATTCAAGACCAATATCATTATTGAGTCAGTCATTATATGAAATTCGCCTTATTCTAAACGTAATAGAAAAGCCCTCACTTAGAGGGCTTTTCTATTTAATTCAAATCACTTCACATTGGGTGAAATCATTTGCTCTGGTCTTACCAC
Source organism: Acinetobacter portensis (assembly GCF_010646905.1). Lineage (NCBI taxonomy): Bacteria > Pseudomonadati > Pseudomonadota > Gammaproteobacteria > Moraxellales > Moraxellaceae > Acinetobacter > Acinetobacter portensis. The sequence goes on along the minus strand of NZ_JAAARQ010000002.1, from coordinate 2,609,294 downwards.
CTCATCAAACTGCTCTGCGGTTACCAAATTAAGTTCTACAGCAACCTGCTTTAAAGTTTTATTTTCCTTATAAGCAGTTTTCGCTACTTTTGCCGCATTTTCATAACCAATTACAGGGTTTAAAGCCGTTACAAGCATTAAAGAATTATGTAAAAAATCATCAATTTTATCTTTGTTTGGCTCAATACCTACAGCACAATGATCATTAAAACTATTACACGCATCACCCAATAACTGAATTGATTGTAAAAGGTTAAATGCAATAACAGGCATAAATACGTTTAACTCAAAATTACCCGAAGCACCTGCAACATTAATGGTTGTATCATTACCCAAAACTTGAGCAACCACCATCGTCATCGCTTCACTTTGAGTTGGATTCACCTTACCTGGCATAATACTTGAACCAGGCTCATTTTCAGGAATACGAAGCTCACCAAAACCACAACGCGGACCACTTGCTAACCAACGAATATCATTGGCAATTTTATTTAAACTTACAGCCAAAGTTTTTAAAGCACCCGAAGCAAATACAGCGGCATCACGCCCTGCTAAAGCTTCAAATTTATTGGGCGCAGTCACAAAAGGTAAACCTGTTAAAGCTCCCAATTGATCTGCTGCTTTAACTGCATAATCTACATGTGCATTTAAACCTGTACCAACTGCTGTACCGCCTAAAGGTAATTCATATAAACCTGTTAAAGCTTGTTGTAAGCGTTTTAGCCCATGATCAAGTTGAGATACATATCCACTAAATTCCTGCCCCAAAGTTAAAGGCGTGGCATCTTGTAAATGCGTACGACCAATTTTCACAATATCTGAAAATTCTTTTGATTTTTGATCTAAAGTGTCACGTAAACGCGTAACCGCAGGAATTAAAAGCTCGTTAATTTGTAAACTTGCCGCCACATGAATAGCCGTTGGGAAAGAGTCATTTGTAGATTGCGCACGATTCACGTGATCATTAGGATGTACAGGCTTTTGCGCACCTAAAGGATTGCCCAATTTTTGATTGGCAATATTGGCAATAACTTCATTACAGTTCATATTACTTTGTGTACCTGAACCTGTTTGCCAAACCACTAAAGGAAATTGTGAATCCCACTTTCCTGCAATCACTTCATCCGCCGCACCCACAATATATTGTGCAAGTTCTTCAGGAATTTGATTAAGTTCTGCATTGGTGATTGCCGCTGCTTTTTTCACCAAACCCATGGCACGAATCATAGGACGTGGTAAACGCTCTTGACCAATTTTGAAATTCTGTAAGCTGCGTTGAGTTTGTGCCCCCCACATTGCTTCACTTGGAACTTCAACATCACCCATTGTGTCATGCTCAATACGTGTTTGCATTTACTACCCCTATATTCTTTTGTTTAATTGTTGCGTTGGCTACTTCAACAAATCTTGCTTACATTTGATCTTATTTAAAAAGCAACAAATTGTAAATGATAATTATTTACAATAACTCATTTATTAAGCATTTAACTGCTTTTGGAAAAATAGCCATTCATCTTCAATCATGTTTTGAATAGATTTTTGAGCTTGCCAGTTTAATATTCTTTTGGCTTTTTCAGAAGATGTTCCTATTTGAGATATCTCCTCACCATCATCTATATCAAGATCCACCGTTAGAATAGGCGTACCCGTAACCTTAGAAACATTATCTAAAAGCTGCTGAATTGAACTAAGTTCACCACCTACATTAAAAATTTCATAGACATTATTTTGATAATAAAGCCATTGCAAAGAAAGACTGACAATCGAGCACACATCCATCACATGTACAAAACTTCTTTCTACAGTTTGATCTTGAGTTTTGGCTTGTTTACGCAACTCAATATATTCGCGTTGTCCTGCTGCAACTTGCATTGCTAAAGGCAAAATATTTTTTGGAAATGGACGTATTAACTCACCTAAAACAGTATATTCAAAAGCCCCTGCTACATTACCCAACCGAAGATTGACAATTTTCCATTCAGGGTCTGTGATGTAAGTATCTTTTAGAATTTCCTCCGCCATTTGCTGAGATTTAACATAGGGATTATTAAAATGATAATTAAATGAATCTTCTTCTTTTAAGTCTAAACTAGATGTTCCATATACAGCCAAACTTGATAAATGAACCAAACTACGAACACCTGTACGCTGCATGGCGCGTAATAAGCTCATCATGCAACTTACATTGGCATTGTAATATTCAAGTGGTTTAAGTAAAGATTCTGTTAATGATTTAAAACCTGCTGCATGAACTACACTGTCTACGGCATATTGCTGAAAAACGCTCATTAAGGCAGGCGTGTTTCGTACATCAACTTTAGCAAAAGGAATGCTCATACCTGTAATCGATTCTAAGCGCTCTAAGTTACTCATATCGGTATTCGATAAATTATCGACAATAAGTACTTCTTGCCCTTGTGCCATTAGGCTTAAAGCAATATGAGAACCTATAAAGCCTAATCCACCTGTCACTAAAATCATTGTATACTACCTTTTTCTTATCAAGTCAGAATGTCTCCCTATCGTTGGAAACTGTTCATGTGTGAATTTCGATGAGTACTTTATTACTAATAACGTCTGCACCAACTTCTGTTCAAGCTTGGCATGCCTTAGGTTTAGCTCAAGCTTTACAAAGTAAAAATGAAGATTTTCGTGTTTTCTTCTATCAAGATGGCGTCTCTGTTGCCAATGAACTGCAATGGGTTCCAGATGACCAAAGAAACTTAAAAGCTGAATGGCAAAAGCTATCTATTCGTTTGCCTGTATGTGTCAGTGCTGCGCTTGCACGTGGAATTTGCGATGAAGAAAATGCAAAAAGACATCAACTTAGTCAGCACAATTTGGCACAAGGTTTCGAATTAGTAGGCTTAGGTGAGCTTGCCGATGCAGTTCAATCTACAGATCGTCTACTTCAATTCTAATCTTTTTTTAACCCAAACTTGTTGCATTTAAAAGGTAAATTGTGTGAAAAATGTACTCATAATTTTAACTCAAGCCAATTTAGCAAGCTCACAAACACATGAAAGTTTATCTGCAACAATGGTTCTAGCAACCTTTGGATGTGAAGTTAAAGTTGTTTTGCAAGATGCAGCGCTAAGCCTTCTTCAATCAGATTTACAGTTCGATCAACTAAAACATGTATTTAAAGTTGCATCTAATATGGTCGATAGTTTTGAGTTTTATGATTTAAGCCCTATTTTTGTAGAAAGTGAAAATCAGGATTCTTTTTTTGTAAAAAATAGCACTCAAAATATTGAATTTATTGAGCTAAATACTGAATATATTCAAAAATTTGATCATGTATTGTATTGGTGAAAAGGGACAATGTAATGACAAACAATACACTTTATTTAGTCCAATCAAGCTTCAATACAACCCCTGCCATGCTGAAAAAGCTTAAACAACTTTATGCTGAAAATGATGCTGTAGTTTTAATGGGTGAAGCTGTTTTACATCAAAATGCTGAATTTATTCAAAATTTAGATCATGTTTATGTTTTAGAAACTGAAGCTGAAAATTTAGCGCAAAGTGATTTAGCAAATATTCAAGTAATTTCATATGCACAATTTGCAGACGTGGTCTTAAATTTTAAGCGTAGTATTCGTTTACAATAACCCATCTATCACAATATTTTTTGACAAGTTTAAAGGCAATTTATGAGTTTAGAATTGGATCAAGATGGTCACTTAGTTGATTACACCATTTGGAATGAAGATGTTGCACAGGAACTTGCAAATTCACTAGATTTAGAACTCACAGCATGGCATTTTGAAATACTCAATGCGGTACGTCAGTTTTACGCACAATTTGGGCACTCTCCTGCAACACGCCCAATGATTAAGTTTTTAATGAAAACGGTTGGTCCCGAAACAGATAATGCGATGCTTCAGGACAAATTTAAAACAGGTTTAGTCGCGCGTCATTTAAGCCGTTTAGCAGGTATTCCAAAACCTGCAAATTGTTTATAAACAAAAAGTTTAAATTAAAAAAGCACCCAATTGGGTGCTTTTTATATGGCTTAGATTCAATACTTATCCAAAGAAACCAATGGAAAGTTGAATGACCACGGCATTTACGATATCAACAAAAAAAGCACCCGTGAGTGGAATCACCAAAAAGGCTCTATGCGATGGACCATAAGTATTGGTTACTGCTTGAATATTAGCAATTGCCGTTGGTGTTGCCCCTAAGTTCACACCACATTGCCCTGCGCAAAGTACCGCAGCATCGTAATTACTCCCCATCACCCTAAAGGTCACGAAGTAAAGATAGAGCGCCAATAAAATAGTCTGAGCAATAAGAATAATCACCAATGGACCTGCCAAATCTGCAAGCATCCAAAGCTGCAATGACATAAGAGCCATAGCTAAAAATAATGACAATGAACCGTTACCAAATACATCGATACAACGGTCAAACATCTCAATTTTGAAAATATGTTCAAAAATATTACGTAAAACCACACCGCACATTAAAGCCCAAACAAAGGTCGGAAGTTCAAACCATTGACCTTTTGCAAATGTAGCCATGAAATATGCAAAACAAATACAGGTCGCAAACATCCCCATTGTTTTCACTGCATCATCAGCAGTAATTAAACGTGTTTTTTCAGGATATTCGAATGGCGCTGTTTCAGATGCTGGTGGTGCTTCATTACGCCCTGTTTCAGAAACAATTTCTTCAGCAAGCTTGAAGCGACGAATCAGGAATTTTGCCACAGGCCCACCCATCATACCGCCAATGACTAAACCAAATGTTGCACTAGCCATACCTAAAACAACTGCGCCTTGTATGCCATGATCTTGCTCGAATACTGTTCCCCATGCACCTGCTGTACCATGTCCACCTGTTAAGGTTACCGAACCTGTAATTAAACCAATTAAAGGATCTAAGCCCAACATTTTGGCTAAACTAATACCCAATGCATTTTGCAGCAGTACAAAAATAACAACACAGACAAGAAAAACGACTAAGGTTTTTCCTCCCTCTTTTAATTTACCTAAACTCGCGCTCAAACCAACAGAGGTGAAAAACATCAGCATGAAGATTTGTTGAATTTGCGCATCAAAATTCACGGTAATATTAAATTGCTTAAATAAGATATAAGTCACTACAGCAGCGACCAAACCACCTGCAACTGGTTCTGGAATATTGTATTTCTTTAAAATGCTCAGTTTATGAACGCACACATACCCAATTAAAAGAACCAACACTGCAATGACAATCGTCATAAAGGCATCAAGTTGATAATCCATCTCATATCCTTCTTATATTTCCTATACTTATATACAAATAATGGATTTTTTTCTGCTTTAAAAATGTAACTTTCGATATAAAATTTAGTCAATTAATCTATTTTCTAATCATAAAGCATAAAAAAAGCACCGAATTCGGTGCTTTTTTTAGCTCAAATAACTTACTTTTTAGCAGGAACAGATGCTTCAGTCGTAATATTTACTGTGATCTTATCACCCACATTTGGCACATATGCACCTACACCAAATGCAGAACGATCGAACGATGTTGTTGCATTAAAGCCAATAGTTTCTAGCTTAGACATTGGATGTACAGCTTGTTTATTTAATACAGCATCTAGAACAACAGGCTTAGTCACATCTTTAATCGTTAAGTTACCTGTAATTTTGAAATTCTTTTTGTCTGTTGTTTCTACTTTTGTACTTTTAAAAGTAATGGTAGGATATTTTGCAGCATCAAAGAAATCTGCTGTTTTTAAATGATCATCTAAAGCTTTTACATTTGTATTTAAGCTAGCAAGTGGAATGGTCACATTTACAGATGATTTTTCTGGCTTCGCGTTATCGACATTAATTGTACCTTGAATGTCACTAAAGTTAGCAGATGGCGTAGAAAAACCAAAATGATTCCAATTAAATACAGTTGCTGTATGCGTTGGGTCAATTTGGTAAGCAACAGGTTTTGCCATTGAAAGTGTTGCAGCCGAAGCAAGTGCCAAACCTAAAGAAAGTGCTTTAAAATTCATTTTGTTAATCCCTCAATCGAATAATCATTAGTCTATAGATATTATTTACAAATACATTGATAAAGATAAAACGATTTGTTGCAACTATAGAACGATTAATCGTTGATTTTTTGTAAATAAATACCTGAATTCCATAATAAAAATATGTGATTATTACAACCCTTTATTTTCATGCGTTTCATGAAGCCATGCGTTATAAATACATTATTTTTTTATTAAACATTCAATATATAATTCACCTAATACTTACACAACTTCACGAAATACGCTCATTATCTTCTTTATCATTTACATATAAGTCAAATAAATATCAGGCGTATTATGAAGAAGTTTCTTAAATATCTAGTTATTCTGATCATTGTATTATTCATTATTGGGCTCATTTTCTTATTCAGACCTATTGCATCCAAATCTGTTAAATCTACAGCCAATGAAAAAGTTGTAGATGTTGTGCTTATTGGTGGCGGTATTATGAGCGCAACATTGGGTACTTACTTGAGTGAGCTTGAACCCGACTGGAATATTCAAATGTATGAACGTTTGGATGCAGTTGCTCAAGAAAGCTCAAAAGGTTTAAACAATGCAGGTACAGGTCACTCTGGTTTTATGGAGATGAACTATACTCCTGAAAAAGATGGCAAAATTGATATTAAAAAGGCAATTGATACAGCATCTCAATTTGAAGTGAGTAAGGAATTCTGGTCTTATCAAGTGAAAAATGGCGTACTTGGTCAACCAACAAGCTTTATTAATCCTGTTCCTCATATTGCTTTTGTGTGGGGCGATAGCGTTCCATATATGAAAAAACGCTATGAAGCGATGACTCAAAACCCAATGTTTGAAGGAATGAAATATTCAGATAATCCTGAAGAAATTAAGCAATGGGCGCCTTTGGTTATGCAAGGTCGTGATGCTTCACAAAAAGTTGCAGCAACACGCATGGATGTTGGTTCAGATGTGAACTATGGTTCTATTACGACTCAATTAGTGAATAACCTGAACAAACAGCCACAATTTAAACTTGAAACATCAACTGAAGTGACAGGTATTAGCCGTAACGATGACAATACTTGGACTGTTTCTGTTAAAAACTTGAAAACGAATACAACAAGTCATGTGAAATCTAAATTTGTATTTATTGGTGCAGGCGGTGCAGCAATTCGTTTGCTTCAAATGACAGGTTTAGAAGAAACTAAACAATATGCAGGCTTCCCTATTGGCGGTATTTTCTTAATGACCGACAACCCGAAAGTAACTGCAATGCACACAGCCAAAGTATATGGTAAGCCTGAATTGGGTGCGCCTCCTATGTCTGTTCCGCATATTGATACACGTTATATTGATGGTAAAAAATATGCGTTATTCGGTCCTTTTGCGACATATTCAAATAAGTTCTTAAAGCATGGTTCACAATTTGATTTAATGGATTCTGCGAATAAAAATAACGTGATTCCTATGGCAACCATTGGTTTAGAGAATTTAGATTTGGTTAAATATTTAATTAGCCAAGTTGCGATGTCTAAGGAAGATCAGTTTAACGAGCTTAAAAAGTATTATCCTGAAGCGAAAATTGAAGATTGGACATTAAACCAAGGTGGTCAGCGTGTTCAAATTATTAAGAAAGTGCCAGGTAAAGATGCAACATTGCAATTTGGTACTGAAATTTTTGCCTCTAAAGATGGTTCTGTAACAGCTTTATTGGGTGCTTCTCCGGGTGCTTCGACTTCTCCTTACATCATGTTAAGTTTGATGGAAAAGGCTTTCCCTGAACAAGTGAAAGGTAAATGGAATGGCAAGTTACATGAAATTGTTCGTTCTTATGGGCAAGATTTAAGTGCTAACCCTGCTCTTTTAGATCAAGTTCGTACTTATACAAGTTCAACTTTAGGTTTGAATTATACGCCTACGCGTCATGCGGCAAATGATTCTACTGCGGTTGTTCCTGCTGTTGCGAATGCGAAATAATTAATTTCCAATTCAACAAAAAAGATGAGCTTCGGCTCATCTTTTTTGTTGCTTTAAATAGTGTGATTATTCGATGTCATAGACCCACTTTTTGGCTTGTAGATCGGTTGTATCTTCACACACGTAGTAGTCATGATTCCATGAATCTGGATGGAAGATTTCAAGTTTTCGGTAAGTCACATTTTTAGACTTTTCGACACAGACAAAGCTGTCGCCTTGGTCTTTGACTTGGGTTCCATTGAGAAAACCACCAATACAGAGGAATCGAGATTGTTTTGCCATTGTTACATCAACTTGTTCAATCATTTTTCAATGTGAGGATTAAACGATTTATTAAGTGAGGTGTAAAGTACAAGGAATCCTTTATCACCCATATACCCACTTATATTAAGCTACTTCCCGTATATCAGCATACAACCTACTAATACTCTTATATAAATCAGCTAAATAATTAATAGACATATCGACAAGAGGCTCGAACATAAAAGAATTGATGTGAATATGTTCAGGTGTTATTAAATTAACTTTATTTATTGACTTTAATATCCTTTTATCCAATCCTTTATTTACACATAACTTATACAGTTGCGAAGTTTGATTTGTTTCAATGGAATTAACTTCTTCTGGATCAAGTTTTGAAAGCATAAACATTTCAGCTTTTAATCTGCAAGCAATTGCCAAAACTAATTTATCTTCTAAATCAATAGAATGCTCTGAAATATTATTTAGAATTAAATCACTTTCCTCAAAAACCATATCAAGATAATTCTTATCTTGAAAATCCAAAACAATATCAGATTTAGATCTCAATACTCTTATTAGATATTCGTGAATATCACATACTTTTATTTCACTTGTAGTAGACTTAATATGTAAACAGCTTGTTAAAAAAGTTTTACCTTCTTCATCAGATAAATAGTCAAATAGGTTTCGAATAAAAGGAATTAATCCTATAAAATTTTTACGAATTTTATATTTTTTTACGAAAACATTATTAAAGACATCTTTTGTATACTTACCTGCAAAAAGTTTAACTTTTCCTTCATTACATTTACTCGCCATAAATCCACGTTCTTGAATTAACAACCTACTATGTAATGTTCTGTAGAAATCAAAATTATGTGTAAGTATTAATGCATTAACGCTAGGATTTTCTAATAAATCCTTAATATATTCTATAATTGCATACTTATTTTTATAATCAAAAGAATCAGCAACATCATCAAAAATAAGCATAAGTTCTTGACCATCACTCAGACGAGACTCAATTTCAAACAAAAATTTCAAAATAAAATATGCTCTACTTTCCCCTCGGCTTAACAGATTCAGAAGGGTTGTTTCATTATTATCTTCTAACTTGCTTCCTTTATAAGTAAATGTCAATTTGGGTACTGCACTCTGAAGAATTATATCTGATTGATTTTCAAGACCAACTGTAAATGGAACGTAAAATCTTGAATTAAATAGCTCTATTGTTTCTTTCCATTTTTCAATTTCTGCATTTGCACTACTGATAATAGCTTTTAGTTCATTTTTTCTAATTTTATATAATTCTACTATTCGATTACTTTCATTTTTTATATCTGATATATAACTTAACCAGATATACTTCCTAAACCCCTCATAATTTTTTAATTCTATTAGCAAAGTTTGATCTTTTTCAATCACATTTTTAAAAGATCTCAATGCTGGATTTTTAGATAATGCATTATCAATTTTTGCAAACATTTTTAATAGTTTTTCATCTTTTAAAATTTGATCCATTTCATTTTTAATTAAAGTAGTGAAATCATCTTTTGAAGAAATAATTTCATCTGTACTTAAACTAATAGTATGACCTGCTTCAAAAAAAGAATTATCACTAACTGATTCAAGAAGACTATTGGCTTGCAAAGTACCAAAAGAATTATCTGATTTTCTAAAAAAATTAGATTTTGTAAGCAGTTCATTATAACGCTGAAAATAATCATCAAGTAGGGATTCATTGTCACTTATAAATACTTTTACCTTATTTGTCTTATCAAAAACATCATTATACTTAAAGTCATAGCTCTGATATTCCTTTCCTAAAAGAACGTCTATTCTCTCTAAATAATCAAAAATTGTTTCACCATCTTCAAATGCTGATTTCATCTCAGATTCACAATCAGTACTTCTAGACTGTTTTCTTAAAATAGTAATAAACCTATTTTTTTCTTCTGATAATTCATCATAAATTTCCTCATATCTCCTTTTTAGATCACTACTTGCTATAAATTTTGTTATCGATTTCACGGTATCTTTATTATTCGCATTTATAACTAATATGCTATTTTTATCAATAGGTTCATTATTTATTTGAATATCGACAACAGGAACTTTTTCTATAAACACTCTATCTTTTATCTCATTTTTTTTATCTGCTGACAAAAGCTCAAATACATTTGATAAGGACGTTTTCATTGTTCCATTAGGTGCATATATTAATTGAACATTTTTATCAGTTGAAAACTTAAAGTCATGTTTCAACTCCCCGATACCAAAACAATTTTCCAAATTTATTTTTAAAATTTTATTCATTTTTTATACTCAAAAAATAAGGGCTGATTAATCAGCCCTTATTTTTAACTCATATTACTTTAATTTTCAACAAATTAAGACAATTGAGCAGCAGCAATTTTCTTCGTATCAACATCTTTAGCAGCGTCTGTATAGTCGCCCATTTTGTCGAAGCTTAAATATTGGTAAATATCAGCAGACATGCTGTCAATTTGAGCAGCATATTCTTGATATTCAGCAGGTGTTGGTAATTTACCAAGTACCGCAGCAACAGAAGCAAGTTCAGCAGAAGCTAAGTAAACGTTAGCACCTTGACCTAAACGGTTCGGGAAGTTACGAGTAGAAGTCGAAACACAAGTTGTGTTCGGAGCTACACGTGCTTGGTTACCCATACATAATGAACAACCTGGCATTTCAGTACGCGCGCCAGCTTTACCATAAATGTTATAGAAACCTTCTTCCATCAATTGGTGTTCATCCATACGAGTTGGAGGAGCAATCCAAAGACGAGTATTCAACACGCCACCAGGAACTTTCTCAAGCAACTTACCAGTTGCACGGAAATGACCAATGTTTGTCATACATGAACCAACGAATACTTCGTCAATTTTCACGCCTTGAACGTCAGATAACAATTTCGCGTCATCTGGATCATTTGGACAGCAAAGAACAGGTTCAGTAATTGTAGCAAGGTCAATTTCATACACTTTAGTGTATTCAGCATCAGCATCAGCTTTAAGAAGTGATGGATTCGCTAACCATTTTTCCATGTTCTCAACACGACGAGCCATAGTACGCGCATCGCCATAACCTTCAGAAATCATCCACTTAAGCATAGTGATGTTTGAACGAAGGTATTCAGCAACTTTCTCTTCAGAAAGTGTGATAGAACAACCAGCAGCTGAACGTTCAGCAGAAGCATCAGAAAGTTCGAATGCTTGCTCAACAGTTAAGTCAGTTTCCATTTCTGTTAAGTCGATTTCTAGAATACGACCAGAGAAGATGTTTTTCTTACCTTTCTTCTCTACAGTTAAGTCACCTTGCTGAATCGCAACGTAAGGAATTGCATGTACTAGGTCACGTAGTGTGATACCAGGCTGCATTTTACCTTTGAACTTAACAAGAACAGATTCAGGCATGTCAAGTGGCATAACACCAGTTGCAGCAGCGAATGCTACAAGACCAGAACCCGCAGGGAATGAAATACCAATTGGGAAACGAGTATGCGAGTCACCACCAGTACCAACGGTATCTGGAAGAAGCATACGGTTTAACCAAGAGTGAATAATACCGTCACCTGGGCGTAAAGACACACCACCACGGTTCATGATGAAATCAGGAAGCGAGTGTTGCATTTGAACGTCAACTGGTTTTGGATAAGCAGCTGTATGACAGAAAGATTGCATAACAAGATCAGCAGAGAAGCCTAGGCAAGCCAAGTCTTTCAATTCGTCACGAGTCATAGGACCTGTAGTATCTTGCGAACCTACAGTTGTCATGCGTGGTTCGCAGTAAGTACCCGGAAGTACACCTTGACCTTCAGGAAGACCACAAGCGCGACCAACCATTTTCTGTGCTTGAGTAAAACCTTTGCCTGTAGCAGCAGGTTGAACAGGAACACGGAATAAAGTAGAAGGTGCAAGACCTAATTCTTCACGCGCTTTAGTTGTTAAACCACGACCAACGATTAAGTTGATACGACCACCCGCACGAACTTCATCAAGAAGAACTGGAGTTTTAAGTTCAGCTTCAGCAATTACCGCACCGTCTTTAGACGCAGAAACTTTTGCAGCAGCATGATCAATTTTAAGAACGATTTCATCGCCCATGTTCATGTTTGCAACATCAATTTCAATTGGTAACGCGCCTGCATCTTCCATAGTGTTAAAGAAGATTGGAGCGATTTTAGAACCTAGGCAGTAACCACCGTCTTTTTTGTTCGGGATGTGCGCAATGTCATCACCAAAGAACCAAAGAACAGAGTTAGTTGCAGATTTACGAGATGAACCTGTACCAACAACGTCACCAACGTAAGCAACTTGGTTGCCTTTCGCAACGAGTGCTTTGATTTGGTTTAATGGACCAACTTCACCTGGTTTTTCAGGGTTGATACCATCACGTTCGTTTTTCAACATTGCATTTGCATGTAATGGAATATCTGGACGGCTCCAAGCGTCTTGTGCAGGTGACAAGTCGTCTGTGTTAGTTTCGCCAGTTACTTTGAAAACTGTAAGTTTGATTTCTTCAGGAACGTCTTTACGGCTAGTGAACCATTCAGCATCAGCCCAAGATTGAAGAACTGCTTGAGCGTTTTTGTTACCCGCTTTTGCTTTATCTGCAACGTCATGGAACGCATCAAATACAAGAAGAGTTTTCTTCAATGCTTCAGCAGCTAATTCTGCAAGTTCTGCATCATCAAGAAGAGTTACTAAAGGCGCAACGTTATAACCACCAAGCATAGTACCTAGTAAGTAAACAGCGCGTTCTTTAGAAATTAAAGGAGATTTCGCTTCGCCCTTTGCCAATGCAGCCAAAAAAGCAGCTTTAACATAAGCAGCTTGGTCAACACCTGCAGGAATACGGTTTTCAAGCAAATCAACTAAAAATGCTTCTTCACCTGCTGGTGGATTTTTTACTAATTCAACTAATGCAGCTGTTTGAACATCATCAAGTGGCTTCGGTGGGACTCCGAGTGCGGCACGTTCTTCAACGTGTTGGCGGTAAGCTTCTAGCACGGTTTATTCCTCTTCTTTAAAAAATTATCTACAAATTCCAGCCATTCACAGGCTTCGTAAATAATATGGACGACTCGATTTTACTAAAATTCCAGTTAAAAGTTAATGCGCTACAAGTGTTTCTTCGTGATGCTCATTATTTATTAACTAAATGATGCTCATATTGATTATTCGATAAACGAATTGCGATAAATATGTACATCAAAGATATATGTTTAACACTTTTTAGTCAGAAATTAATCATTAAAAAGGCAACATGATGTTGCCCCTTTTGTAAAAAGAATCATATTCAACCTTAGTGTACAGTACTGGTTAAAATATATTGTTCTAAAGTTGCTCTACAACCTTCGAATTTAATCTGAATTTCATCTTCATGCATCATTTTATGCGCTGAACTTGCAAATGAAATTTTGACAGAAAAGAGTTTAGCTTGTTCATCTATAGCATTTTGAATATAGACTTTATCGCCTAAACTTAGCACGTAACTACTACCACAAATAATGGCAACGCCTTGCTCATCTTCTAAGAGCAAATCTGCATTGTGAAGATATTCAACCACTTCCATTCTGCGCTCCTTTTTTATTTGTTATTCACTCTAATATGACAAAAAAAGATAAGCTTTTCTATAAAATTAATTTAGATTTTGTAACTTAGAGCTTGCTTAGGCTATTTTATTATTTATATAAAAAAACCGTTCCTTAGAACGGTTTGTAATCTGGCATTTGATCATGCGGTGTCGCAATACATCTTTCTGTTACTTTTGCTTTAAGTTTATCACGTGAACCTTCAACATCATTTTTCATTTCTGCTACAGGTATTGCGTAAGCTTCATCAATAATTTTTAAAATAAAACCTTTGGTGGTTTCATCATCAATTTTATCTGCATGCTCAATTGCTTTGTCTTTTTCAATGCCGTTTTGACGGTCTAAAACAATAGAACGTGCTGCATTACCAACGCTTGTACAGTAACCGTGCCACTGCTCTTGCGGAGTTAAAGGTTTCTTTTCAGCACAGCCTGTTAATGCAACAAGAATGCTTAAAGCAAGTAACTTTTTCATTCAAAATCTCCTAATCCGCATATCATAATCAAATTTATGTGAAATAAGAAATTTCATGAGCTTTAAATACAAAAAAGCCCCAATTAGAGCTTTTTTAATACTTAAATTAACGTATTTAATCTTTTCACTGTTTACATTCACAATGGAATATTTACACGCTTGTTTTCAATAGATTTGAACAATTTAATCCAATATATAAACAACAAGCATAGAAAATACTAATTCGTGTTTGCTTCTGTTTTAAATAATGGATGTAACGCTCTATAAGCAGTTAAAAGCCTTTTTTCGGTATCTAGGAAGGCTTTATTTTCCTCAGTCCATGTTGATTTTCGCGTATCAAAATCTGAGTTTTTGAGAAACCAATCAGAAACAACGCCATAAATGAATGTGTTATCAGAAAATACAAATTTTGCTGTATTGCGAGCTTTAGCATTAAGAAAAATTTTATGAGTGGGTAAAGAGCCGAATACACCTAACTTTGTATACCGATACTCATACAAATCGACCATAAAAAAAGAATCCAATAACTAATTCTCTATAGTATCTTAATTCGCGAAATTAAACTTATTGGAGTCTTTTTAATACTGAAATAAATATCTTTAAAATTTTACCCGCACGATGCTGTTATAACTTTTTGAGTTATTGGATCAACCGTAACTGTAACACGATCTGAACGATAATCCATGGTGACAGGCTGACCTGGTTTTACAATACGAACTACTGAAGATTTGGTTTTTCCTTTAATTTGCTCTTCTGTTAAATTTTTAAGTCCAACCAGTTTTTTCGCTTCTTCAGATACGCATTCTGCTTGGCTTTTTCTAAAAAATTCCCACTCTTCAATTACTTGCCCGTTTGATAAATGGCAATAGCCAACTTGACCATTCGCTTCATTTTTTATAGACAGTTTCCCGCCTTGCTGTACACAATACTGACTAGCAGGATTAGGCATACCTAACTTAGGTGTGGTGTCTTGTTGAGTTTGTGCCGTTGAACATGCGGTAAGAGATGCAAATAATGCACCGATTAATAATGTTTTTTTCATGGCTTATTATCTACTCGTTAAAACTAAAATTTATCAGATTCCAAATATTTATGTACTGATTATTTGCAATTATTACAGTAAATATTTTTCCCATTATCTCAATATACGACTAAAGTAAATTTATAAATAATCTTAATTACAGTCGGCAAACTTTACTTTTTTAGATTTAGCTATAAAAAGGAATCAGGGAATTCTTTGAGATTTAAAAACCAAATCCAATTAAAGATCATGGCTCTTATGGACTTTTGAAGTGCTATGATGAAATTTTAACACGTCTCATTTCAACCATTAATCTATGAAGTAAAAACACATTATCTTTATTTTTAAAATAAAAACCATGCGTATCATCCTTTATATTTTGAAAAGTAACTCTTAAGTTAGGCTTCACCACTTCACGTAATTTTTTAATATTAGGAGCGTCCAATTGATTATCTCCGTACGCACAAAACCATTGCACATTTACATTCTGCATTAATGTAATTTTATCATTAATATTAACCCAATTTTTTTCTACTTTTCTTAAAGTATTTTGTAAATCAGACCATGCATTATCAAAACTACTTTTGAAATCAATCTGCGGGTTACTAACAATAGCATTTGTATTGAGTTCTAGACTGTGAAAAAGTGCTCCGTACCCAGACATAGAACTTCCAAATAAAGTTATATTTTCACACCCATATTTTTTTACAAATTTTTGTAAAAGTCTTTGGTATGATGCACCTTGATCCTCCTCAAGATAGTACGAGTTGATCGGATCAGTAATGAAAAGTAAACTGCATTCGCAACTCTCACATAATCCACGAAGCATATAATAGTTTTCACCAAAATTATGTGTACTCATGGCAACTATTAAAGTTCGATTAACTTCATTTGCTATATAAACATATTTTTTATTTTCAAATTCTCGCTCATGCCTTTTAACTAAATAATCAAGATCCATATTACACCGTGTACTTTTTCAAAATACCAATATCCACTGTATGTAGAATTACAATACAGTTAATGTGAAAATATTGCTTACATCTATATTTTAAATCTGAAATCACCAACGGGTTAAACGCAAATAACACACACTCAGACTTCAAATAAAAATAGATTTTTACAATCAATCATGTTTTTTTAAAATTAGAATCGCCAGTTATAGAAGAAATCGATTGCACGTTCTAATGACTGGCTTGCTTCCATATATAACCGTTGGTTCATTTGATAACGAAGTGTTAGTTTATTTACAGGTGTAAACACACCTACACCATAACGAATAAATAAATCTGGTGTAATGTAGCCCGTTAAGCTCACTTGCGTATCATCACCTGTACCTTGCGCATCTAAAGCCAAACCACTTAAACCTAACGTTCGACCAATTTGATTGGTCAGTGCACGTGTTCCACCCAAGCCCATACTAATACCTGCTGCTGCAATTGTATTATTTACATCAGACTTAAAGCCTTCTGTTTGGCTTAAACCACTTGCACCTTCATTAATACGACCTGTAATAATCGCATTTAATGCTTCTTGCTCAGATAGACCTGCATCGTTATACACTTGAATACTTGGGCTTGTTGCTGTTCCCGTAACCCGAATACCAACCAAACTTCCTTGAATATTTTTATTGGTATCTACATCTAACGTTGGATTAGACAATGCACCATTAAAACGAGCAATCGCACGGTTTAAATCTAAACTTTGTCCATAGGCTTCAATTTTAACGCGCTTACTCACACCAATTGCGCCATTAGCACGCATTGCCGTTTCAGAGCCACGTTGCGTTAAATACAATCGACCCACCAACGGAATACGGCTATCAAAGCCTTGGAAAACCACTTGATTCCCTAAACTCACATCTAAGTCAGCATTAATATCCCAAGGTTTTGCCGCTTTTAAAATGGCAAGTTGATCTTGCCCTTCATGCACAATGCGAACATCTGAAGATACATTCACAACACTTGCTGTAGATTCAGGCATAGAAATAAGTGCACGTGGTACATCAACTTTACCTTTCACAGACAACTTGCTGAGGAATGGATAAGCTTGCACAGAAACATCTGTATTCACAATTGCCGTAATTAATGGCGCTTGGCGAACCAGTAAATTATCACCTTTTAGATTCAAATTAATACGAGGCTCACCTTTCCAATCGAACTCACCCGTTAATCTGCCTACACCACGCCCACTATTAAATGCGCCATTAATTGCGGCATTATCTTGTCGAATAGATGAATACAACTGAATATTGGTCAAATTCACAGGCAATGAAATCATACTAATTACGCCATCTTTCAAACGCATTTCACCTGTTAATAATGGCTTAGAAAGTGAACCACTGACTTTTCCTGCAAATGACAAACTACCATCTAAACGGCGCACATCGGCAATAAATGGTTTTAACACCTTTAACTGTAATTCGTTAAATGCAATATCACCACGCATGGCTTTATTGGCAGAATATGGGTCGATCACAACATTGGCATAACCTGTACCAATTGCAGGCGTTTTCACATCTAAACGAAGCTGCAAACCTTGAGCTACGCTTTTCGCAATCAGAGAAATTTGGTCATATCTTAAGTTTGAACCAATTTCTTGAGGGTCATCACCTGTAATACCAATAATACCGTTACGTGTTAAAAGTTTTACATCAATTTTAGGTTTTTGATTTTGCGCCCAAGATGCTTTTGCATATCCATTGACCTTACCTGTAATTGCTAAGCCATCAGGCATAAATGCAGCAAAATCATTTAAGTCTAGGTTTTGGGTAACAAAGGAAACGTTACCTTTCGTTTTACTTGTACGAATAGGCTGATCGAAACATAATTGGCTTTGCTGACTCACCCAACAATGTGCACCAATAAAGAGTTCACTATTTTTAGAATGATAAATAACCGATGCATTTTCTTTTTGCACTAAGCGTGTTCTGAGCGAATCAAAATCACCTTTTTGAATTTGACCAAACCAATCATTATTCGCATTAAAACCACCGGCCAATTGCACATAGAACTGACTCAGTTTATTTTCCGCTTTCACTTTTAGAATATGTGCTTTACGTGTACCCGCAACAGAAACTTCACCTTGTTGAATTTCACGATCACCACTGCGCAATGAATTCAATTTCGCAGTTAAAATGGTTGGCGTGGTATCCGACGTTGGTAATTCACCTTGAATACGTAATTGCTTAACACTGAATAAATTATTAAAACTAAAACCATCTACAGCTAAATTCGCAGTTGCTTTTAATCTTGGCTGAGCTTGAACATTTAAATAGCCATAAGCCTTACCACGCAAACCACTATAAATTTCATAGAGCGCAGGTGCATTAATCTTAATTTTTAAGTTTTGTGCATTACCTGTCGCTTGAATTTGGTTTTGTGCATACGATAAAAATAGATCATTCGCTTCAAATTGCTGAGGCAATAAACCCTTTTGTTGGGAACTAAGCACCATCGCCAAATTACCCGTACCACGAATAGGCTTGTTGTTAATCCGACCTGCTAAGTTTAAACGCGATATATTAATACGTTTAATTTTATCTGACCAAAGCCCTTGAGTTTTAACAACACCTGAAACTTCACCTTGTACACTCGATACAAAATATTGTGGTTTAAAGCGAATAAGTGATGCGTTAACATCCCAACCAATGCCATGCGTTAAGTTCACAATACCATCAGCAGCGATTTGTCCTGCAACACCATTATGACTAAATTGATTAATCTTAATATATTGTGATGTGCCTGAAATTTTCGCTTTTAAATGACCTTCGCTACCTTCAATGCTACTGGCATTCAATGCACCATCATAATCTACAGCAAAGCTTTTAAAAGCACCGCCATGCTTTTCATCATGGAATAAAACTGCAGCTGTACTTTTACCCGTTAAACGAATCGTTTCGTTTTGATCTGCTAAACGACCCGTTAAATTAATTGGGTTTAAATGAATAATCTGTTGATTTGGCTTTGCATAGCCATTGGCTTTTACACGACCATTCAATAAATTAATTGGCGCAGCACTTGTCACCGTTTGCGGATTGAAATTATTTGCATCAAGTAATGCATTCCATTTAAGTTGACGCTTATCTGTTGGAAGTTCAACAAAAGCACTGCCTTTCAAACCACCTTGACCTGCACTAAAACTAAAACTTGGAACATTTAAATTATTATTTTTAATATTTAACTGCGCTACATATTGCCCCGCAGGTAATGATGATTTTTCATGTTGTTTTACCACTGTTGCAACATGAATATTTTGCTGATCTTCAATTAAAGTCAGATTTACATCACCTGAATCGCTTTTTAACCAACCAATGTACGGCATTTCACGATCTAAACCCTTCCATGCCACATTCATTAACATTGGTTCAGGTTTTTTGCTTTTTTCTTCTTTTTGATCGAGCTTTAAATTCCATGTTTCATATTTATCGAAGTCGACATTAGCCGTTAAATGCAAACCATCTTCCAATAAACCTGTAGATGCTAAATTGGCATCTAATGATGGTGGTAAGAAATCTCGCACCACTTGAGGAATAATTTTATCTGTTGGTTTAATTTTATCTAAGCGACCTTTCATA
Organism: Acinetobacter portensis; assembly: GCF_010646905.1. Lineage (NCBI taxonomy): Bacteria > Pseudomonadati > Pseudomonadota > Gammaproteobacteria > Moraxellales > Moraxellaceae > Acinetobacter > Acinetobacter portensis. Next base: position 2,589,400 of record NZ_JAAARQ010000002.1, on the reverse strand, counting down.
TCCCAAGTCACATGATCTTTCCAACTAACAACACCTGCAACATTTACGGCACCATCTAGAATTTGTCCATTTAGATTTTCAATATCTAACTGATTAACTAAATCTGTATGCATTGATGCGGTATAACGACCTTCGGGAATATCTTGACCACTTAAATCTGTATTTAAATCGATATTTAAACGTTCAATATCACCATAGTATTTTGCTGTCCCTTTTTTTGCAAAAAGCTTTTGATCTGTGAGTAATGGAAGATGGTAATTTCTGAATTTTACTTCACCTTTCATTGGAACATGGTCACGAAGTGGATGTACAACTCCCCAACCTGTGAGTAAATCTGGCGTATTGGTTGCAAAACCTGCTTCAATGGTTTCTAAAGTACCATTAGCAACAACATGAATACCGTGAATATTCAAACTATCATTAAGTGACGGAATATTGACATCAGCTGTTGCTTTAATTGGATATTTACCTTGATCAAAGGTCATACCACCATTGGCATTTTTAACATTTAAATATCCCATATCCATACGAGTATTTTTAAATGTAAGTTTGGTATCCTTCCACAATGCCTTTTCTAGATGAATATCAAAAAAATCGACCTGTGTTGTACCTGTATGAATTTCTAATTTATCAACATCAGCTTTATCTACACGTAAAACAAATGGTAGTCGAATTTCGTTATATTTGAATGGTTCATCCGAAGATGGACCCTTTGTGGTAATTTGCAGATTTTGAACATCGGCATGCGTTAAATGAATTTCTTTATTTACAATTGCGCGCCAACCTAAAGACACATCGGCACGATCAATTTTCACATCAACAGATTCTAAAGTCACAAGCACATTTTTTAGAATAATGCCGTTAAGTAAGTTTCCATCTTCATATTCATAGTGAATAATTTTCTGGCTTTGTAGCACACTATCGAGTAGAAATTTACTCCCCCGATCTGTAGAAAACATAACTGCTAAAGCAGCAACAATAAATAGAATCACAAAAAGAAGTGACTTCAGTACACTTCTTATAATTTTCCGCTGTTTAGGCAAAGGTGTTGGTAATTCTGGTTGCTGTTCCACTTCAGCCATAAATCTTCTCTAGTATTAAATTATAGTTGTGAACCAATAAAGAAATGTAAACGAATGGGTTTACTTTCATCCGATAAACCACTTGCGACATCTAAACGAATTGGACCAATTGGAGATGCCCAACGAATACCTACACCCGCGCTATAAGCCGCAGGCGTTTTAAAATCTGCATCATAGGCATTACCAAAATCTGTAAATACCGCAGCGCGCCATCCTTCAGAGAATTGATAGTTATATTCTAAAGAACCAACAGCAAGCGCCTGACCACCGACTTTAAATCCGTCTTCTCTTGGTGAAAGGCTCTTATAGTCAAAACCACGCATGGTTTGATCACCACCAGTGACATACCGTAAATTATACGGTACACGGCTAAAATCATCTGTAAAGATATAACCTAAGTCAGCACGACCGACAAATTGATGATCAAAATTATCACCCACTGAATAAATAAAACGCCATGAAGCATTAGCAATTGCCATATTGACATCGGTCATGAGATTCTCACTACCAACTTCAATTTTATAGGTTTGTTTAAATCCACGAGATGGATTTACGCGTTTATCTGAATCTGTACGAGATATTTCATAACCAAATAATAAAGATTCTTGTTCTGTATTTCCTGTCCCTAAGAAACTATCAGGAATATCATTAACATCAAAGACACCTTGTCCTGTTAAACGATCTAAACGATAACGCACACCCATCACATGTTGCCAACTTCCGCGCGGGTTTTTAATCACTCGGTCTGCACCTAAAACAGCAGATTCAATAAGTAATCCACCTGTATCGGAAATATCTTTACGTTCTTCACGTTCGTAACCACCGACCAAAGAAATATAATCATTCAAAGGATGGTTATAAGGAATGTTATATCGACCATCAATAGATTGACGTTTTTGTGATAATTCGAAGTTTGCATCAAATGAATGACCACGTTTGTTCACAATTGCACGGCGATATTGACTACGTAAACGCACACCTGTATCTGTACCATAACCTAAACCAAGCTCGGCATTATTTAACTTATCTGCATTTAAAGTCACAATGACAGGCACTTTTTTATTTTCACGCGCTTGTGCTTTTAGGCGTTCAGTTTCTTGTTCTTTGGTTTCTTGCTGTATTTGTAATTTTTTAACTTTACTGTTGCTTTCTTCAACACCCGAACCTGCAAACTGATCTTCATTCACTACATTCTGCGTCACTTCAACTGAAGATGCTGCCGAAACTTGCTTTTGCTGAGGTTCGCTAGAAGTAGTACCATTTGCCAAATTATCTAAATCTATTAGGGCTTGAAGATCTGGTGCATATTCTAATTTCTTTTCAATTGGATCTGGACGTGCAGCATCAACCAATGTGTAGTTAAAATAACGCGAGTTGGTTAAGTTATTTGCCAATGTATTGACACGCCAAAATGCATAATCTTGACCGTCTGTCCAAGGCACTAATTTTTCTAAAATATCTCGGTCTAGAGGGAATTCCTTATTAGGATCACTCATTCGGAATTCAACAGCACCTAATTTATATCGGTCACCTGTTTCATATTTTAAATTAATATCTGCTGTATCTTGTGGCTGCGAAACTTTAACGTCATGCATGCGCCAATATGCATCAAAATAACCATTATTGGTTGCTGCATCTGTAATTCTTTGTTTGGTTTTGTCATATAAACCATGATTAAAAACATCATCTTCAGCAAGATCTGGCAAAATTCCAATGACCTGAAATTGAGCCTGATTTTCACCTGCACCACTAAATTCAACCGTATTACTTTTCACAAGCACAGGTTTATTCGGCACAACTAAAACTTTAACTTTTCCACTGCCAACTTTTTCAAACTTAAACTCTGCATTATAAAAACCAACAGCTTGAGCTGCTTGATTAGATAAGCTTCTGAGTTGTGATGTTGCAGAAATAAAATCTTCAAATGCCTCTACCGTATAACTAGATAGTTTGGCTTTTACATTTGCTTTTAATGCGGTAACGGCTAATTTTTCTTTATTTGTAAATGTGTCTAAACTACCATCTGCAACCACAACATCTGCGCTAATACGCTCAATCACTTGTGCATTTACAACTTGTTGAGGTCTAACTTTATAATAAAGTTTTTTAAAGAAACCTACTTTTTCTGGTTCAACAGTTTCAGAATCTAAATTAAGCGCACTTAAAGTCCGTCCGCTTTCATTCGCTTCTACAATAATTTTGCTGTCTGAACGAATACTTTCCATTAAGCCATCAACATTAATTGGCGCTTGATTAATTTCTGCCAATTCTTGCTGTGTTGCATCATTCACTAAAATTTCTTTAGATTGTTCAGCTCGATTTTTCTCAGCATCTTGCTTTGCCTGCTCCGCAACTTTAAAGATGTCATTCACCATCTGATCATCTGCTGAAATCTCAGGTAAATTTTCTAAGTCATCAATATCAATCGGTGCAAATTCTTCGACTGGAGCTGGTGATGAAACTTGATTCTGAAGCATCTGATAGCTGTCAAAATCTTCATCAATAGCGTACAAATTTTTATTGGGTTTCTGTTTTATCGCATTATTTGCCTTAAGCGCATTTGCTTTTATTTCTTCTTGATATTCTATAGGCAATTCAATTGGGCTTAAATTTGGCTTAGCCTGAACCTCAGCAAATCCATGCTGTGCCATGAAACTTAAAAAAAAGCCCATACATATATGCTTATGATTGATTCTTCCTGAAATGGAATGAATACTTAAACACAATGTCGATTTTTTAAACTTTAAATTTTCAGGCATAAAACTACGAACCAATTTAATATTTTTAATATGAAGTCTTTGTAAATATTATCACACGAGTAGAAATACTATATGACTTTCAATACATAATAGACTTAAAATATCATACATGAATTTTATAGTATTATAGACATCGCTCACATTTCTTAATAAAACTTTTAAATAAGTGCCAATATTATGGACAACAAAGAACATCTACTCGGTACACGTCGCTTCTTACCGATGTTTATCACGCAATTTTTTGGTGCATTAAACGATAACGTTTATAAACAAGCTCTTTTATTGGTCATTACCTACGGATGGATCCAACAACAAACTGCAGATGTAAGCACACTGAATAATTTTGCAGCACTTTTATTTATTTTGCCTTACTTTATTTTTTCTGCAACAGCAGGACAAATTGCAGACAAATATGAAAGATCACAACTCGTACGTTATTTAAAAGCAGCTGAAATTTTCATTATGATTCTTGCCACAGCAGGTTTCCTCATTGGAAATTTATGGCTGTTATTACTTGCATTATTTTTAATGGGTACACATTCAACATTTTTTGGCCCAATTAAATACGCAATTTTGCCTGAAATTTTAAAACCCAATGAACTTATGTCAGGAAATGCCTTATTTCAATCTGGCACGTCTATGGCAATTTTAATTGGGATGATTTTAGGCGGTGCTGTTATTTCCTTATCGCAAGGAAATTTAGTATGGATTAGCGCGACAGTCCTGATCATTGCAATTTTAGGTTATATCTCTAGTACATTTATCCTGAAACAGAAAGTAACAACAAATAACATTCAAGTCGATTGGAATTTTTTCAGAACCAGTTTTCAAACACTTAAATATGCTAAAAGCCTCCCTCTTATTTTTACCATTCTTTTAGGAAATTCTTGGTATTGGTTTTATGGGGCAACCTATCTCACTCAAATTCCACAACTCACACAAGAATATCTTTATGGCAATGAAAACGTAGTGAGCCTTTTACTGACTTTCTTCTCTGTGGGAATTGGTGTTGGTTCGCTACTTTGTAGAAAAATTGGCGGTTCTGAAGTAAATATTAAGATGGTTCCTATTGGTGCTATCGGTTTAACTATTTTTGCTTATTATTTAGCAATGAGCATATCTTTTGTACCTACACATACAGGTGAACTTCTTACACTGAGTGAAGTTTTCCAACAAGGTGCAAGCTATTATCACGTGATGATTGCTATTACTTTATTGGGTATTAGTGGTGGTTTTTACATTGTGCCGCTTTATGCCATGATGCAAGCCTATTCACCCCGATCACATCGTGCTCGAGTAGTTGCAGCAAACAACATATTAAACGCAATTTTTATGGTCAGTTCTGCTATATTTTCTATTATTGTATTAAGTATCTTAAAAATAGATATGAAAGTACTATTCTGTATTACAGCAACTTTAAGCGCAATATTTACAGTTTGGCTATTATTTAGACTAAAGCCATTACTCAAAACGGCACAGCTCTCGTTGGAGGATTAATTCATGCGTCAATTTACAGGTATCGATAAGCTTATCAATTCATTCGATCAAGCTTTACGCAGCTTAGTACCAGGTGCAACATCTGCACACCGTGAAAATCCTGCAAATGAAGTCGATACTCAACTTGCTGTAAGCGAAGCACGCCATGTTGCAGGACTAATGCGTGTCAATCATAGCGGTGAAGTATGTGCGCAAGCTTTGTATCACGGTCAAGCTTTAACAGCAAAGTTACCCAACGTACGTCGAGAAATGGAACATGCAGCAATTGAAGAACAAGATCATCTAGCATGGTGTGAAGATCGTTTAAAAGAATTAGACAGCCATACCAGCTTATTTAACCCTGTTTGGTATAGCCTTTCTTTTGGTATGGGTGCATTAGCAGGTATTGCTGGAGATAAATACAGTCTTGGTTTTGTTGCTGAAACTGAACGTCAAGTGAGCTTGCATTTAATTGATCATATCAACCAATTACCATCCCAAGATGAACGCTCACGTAAAATATTAACGCAAATGAACGAAGATGAATTGCAACATCGAGATACCGCATTAAATGCAGGCGGTGTAGATTTACCTTTACCTGTACGTATTGCGATGACAGGCATTTCCAAATTAATGACCAAAACAAGTTATTACATTTAAGACTGTTTGATTCACAAAAAACAAAAAAGGCTCAGAATTCTGAGCCTTTTAATTCATAATTAGAAACGATAGCCAATACTTGCATTCCAACCATTAACTTTAATACGCAGCTCATCAGCAAATTTCAAATTTGTACCTTCATAACCTAAATTAACAGTGAAGTTACGCGTTGGATTTACAATCAATCCTGCACCATAAGCTAATTCTGTCTTAGACGTTTTTGTAGGGTCTGCAGGCTCTGTAGTCCCACCTATGGTAAAATCAGTACTCTTAAGTTTAATATTAGAAATACCTGTAGTCGCATAAATACTTACATAATTATTAAAACGATAAGCTGGTCCCATCATATATGTAAAATATTTGACATCAGTCTTATATACATCTAGGCCATCTTGCTCTGATACATCACCTTTTAAATAAGAAACAGAAGAAATTAAACTAAAAGGTGAGTTCCACTCGTAACGGTATTGAGCATTTACACCTTTTAAATCTAAATCGCTAATTTTACTTTGAGCATATCCCAAACTAAAAGAGTGATTATCAGCAAATGTATATGAAGAAGCAGTCATAGCTATTAATAAAGAATATTTTAAGTATTTATTCATAATATTAAGTTCCGATTTTTAGTATTCGTAATGTCGATCAGGATGAATCGATTAATGCATATTCTACAACACATTTTTAAATATATAACTAATGTGTCACATTTCAAGTTTTTAAAAATTTTGCATATTTTATTTAATAATCAGATTGTAAATTTTTACACTAAACAAAAAAGGCTCAGAATTCTGAGCCTTTTTTTAGCAATCTTTAAAATTAAAAACGGTAACCAACACCAATGTTAAAGCCTTTTGCTTTAGCTCCGTCAACCTTGGTACCTTCATACCCTAAGTTCACAGATACATTATCTATTGGATTAATTTTTACACCCACACCATAAGCAAAATTAGTTTCTTTTAAAGAATCATTAAAATCCTTTGTATGACCTGTACTATTTACCCACGTCTGTTGACCTTCAATTTTAGAATGTGCAAAACCTGCAAGGGCATAAACACCTAAGAAATCATTAATCTTGTATTCTGGACCTGCCAATAATGAAAACTGTTTAACATTATATTCATCATGATACATATCATAACCATCAGTATATGATAATTTATTATCACCCTTTAGATATGAAGCTGAAACAACAAGATTTACAGGAGAATCCCATTCATAACGATACTGAGCATTTACACCCTTAAGCTTTACATCTTCTATTTTAGAATAAGCATAGCCTACAGACACTGTGCTTTCAGCAAATGCCGTTGATGATAAAGCAGCAGTAGCCAACAATAGGCTATATTTTAATGTTTTGTTTAACATACTATTTTCCATATTCAATTAAGGGTAGATATTTTTAGCCATAAATAGAGCGAATAAAATATGGACAAATCTTAACCCAATAAGCAAAATATGAGAAATACATCACACTTTTCAATTAATAAGCATTCAATTTTTTTTAATTTATACATTTACAACATTAAATTTTATTCCATTACTAATTAATAACTTATGACTCAATATCTCAGATAAAGGAATTTTCACATCTAAAGCCAATGGCATTTTTTTAGGATTAAATTGCATTTCATTTATGTGACATCCCCATGCAATTAGGTCTATATCTAGTGAAATCTGATGGGATGGGCGTACTCTCCCTGCCTCAGACTCCATATTTTTTACAATGAGTAATAATTCGTCAACAGAAAGACTACTCTTTAAAATACATGCAGAATTCCAATAATCTTCACCAATGCCATCACGACATGGAATTAAATATATATTTGAAAACTGCACATTACCCAAAGATTGGATTCTTTTATAGGCTTTTTCAAAATTAGATTCAGGCTCGAAATTACTCGCTAGTGCTAGCGCGAAAATCGTTTCGGTGTCGTTCAAGACGAATTCCTACAGAATTTGCTTGCGGGATAATGGCAGGCTTACGGATCGTGATGATAATTGATTCAATTGCTAAGAACTCTGTAAATAAAGCATTTATCACGAGTTTTGCAGCATGTTCAATCAATTTTGGTTGAGCATCTTGAATGACTTTTGCCGATATTTCACAAATTTCGGCATAGTTCATTGTATCTTCAAGTTCATCGGAATTTGAAGCTTGTTCAAGATTTGTTTGCAAGGTCAAATCTAACATTAAAGGTTGAATAATTTGACGTTCCCAATTGAAACATCCAACAACCGTATCAACTTTTAAGCCTTCAATGATGATTGCATCCATAACTCAACCTTGTTCTAAAAGTAGATCTTTATTAATGTTTTAATAAAAGATTTGGATCTATAGTTTGCACCATCTGCAAACGTTGGTCTGCATAAATATCGGTATATGGTGCTAGAATGCGCATAAAGCGATCAAAATACAGCATTTGCTTAAAGAGTAATGCAAAATCACGTGGGAATCGAATACCATGACGCTCACCCACTGCGACCATATCCATCATGATATCGTTTAAATCGGCAGGATTTGACGACAAAATCTCTTGTGGATCTGCAAGTAAAACGCCGCTAAATAGGCGTTCTAAATCTTCCGTCAAAACTTTGGTATCAATTTCACGATCAGTCATGCCCATTTTCAGCATATTTTCAGCCATTAATGGAAAATCTGTTTTTTGCAGCGCATCCATAAATGCAATACATGCTGTCCAAACTTCAGGTTTTAACTGACCTACAATACCAAAATCGATAAAGCCAACGCGACCATCTTCAAGCAACATAAGGTTTCCTGCATGTAAATCTGCATGGAAACTATTACACATCATTAAACTACCAAACCAAGTATTCATAGCTGTAATAAGCACTTGAGATGGATCTTTAGATAGTTTTTTTACCACATTGAAGTCTGTTAACGGCACGCCAAAAAAGCGTTGCATGGTCAGAACACGACGTGTTGAATATTGATGATAAACTTTGGGTGCTGTGGCTGCTTTATTTTGTGTGATTTCTAAATACTGTACAAAATCATCAATATTTTTTGCTTCTTCAATAAAGTCGACTTCACGAACCATACGGTTTTTAATTTCTTCGACAATATCGGCTAATGATGCAAATTTTACTTTTGGAACGACTTTTTCAAGTACTTTTGCAGACCAATGTAAGACATTTAAATCTGTATAAAGGATGGTTTCTACACCAGGTTTTTGCACTTTAATGACAACATCTTCGCCACTAACTAATTTAGCAGCATGAACCTGTGCAATTGAAGCAGATGCAAGCGGTGTTTCATCAATAGATGCAAAAATTTCACCTAAATCTCGCCCTGCAAATTCAGATGCTAAAACACTTTCAATATAGCTAAAGGGCAATTTTGGTGTTTGATCTAAACAGCCTTGAAATTCTTCGACATATTCACGTGGAAATAACGATGGCGTACTGGCAATAAATTGACCAAGCTTAATATAAGTTGAACCGAGTGATTCAAAAGTTTCACGCATAAGTTTTGCGTTACTTGGTTTTTCAGTTGCATATTTAATGCCTGCTTTTGCAGCAACAACCGCAGTTTCACCCATACGAGCAACTGACTTAAGTCCATCTAACCAAATTTTCTTTTTCATAATGTCTTAGGAAAAAATAATTGCACCGAGTGTAGCAAAATTTTAAGGTTTTGCAGGATTATATTGCCTGACAAAGAGAACAATTCGTATCAATTTGGAAATTAACAATGCGTTGTTTCATGCTTAAACCATCCCAAAGCAAGAGCTTTTGCTTTAAAGGCGTTAAAGCCAAACCCAAATATAATAAGGCATGATGTGCCTGCAAACTTGCCATGACATTTGGCGTGGTTGCCAATACCCCAGAATCTGCACATCTAAGGCTTTCATTGATATGATCTTCTTTTGGGAAAAGGCATTCATAACATGCTGAATCTCCTTCCACCATAAACATTTGACCTTGAAAGCCAATCGCAGAAGCGCTAATTAATGCAACATTGTGCTTTTTAACAGATTCATTGACTAAATAACGTGTGGTGAAATTATCACAACCATCTAAAACTAAGTCTTGTTGAACAATCAATTCATCTACATTCGATTCATCTAATTTTTCCACTTTTATAATGACATCTATATGTGGATTAATTGATTTTAATCTTTTAGCCAATACTTCTGCTTTATAAAAACCAACATCTTGAACCGTATAAGCAATTTGGCGTTGTAAATTACTCATTTCCACAGTATCTGCATCAATAAGTGTAATTTTCCCAACACCTGCACGTGCCAATAATTCTGCTGTTGTACAGCCAATACCACCACATCCCACAATTAAAACATTCGCAAGTTTTAACTTTTCTTGCGCTTCAATATCCCAACCATCAAGTAAAATTTGGCGTGAATATAAATGCATTTCTGCATCAGAAAGTTCTAAGTCTGTATCTAAGTTGTTGTCTAATACTTGTGTCAAAATAATTACCCAGCCAAGTTTGTGGAAGATGATACAAATAAAGCATCTAAAGTCTGTTCTATTTTTATAAATATTTCATCAAAATTAATTTTCTCACCCACCATTAAAGTATCTATAAATGGTTTGGCAATTGAAGCACCAAATAACATATCTGCCAGAATTTCAGCAGAGAGATGAATCTTGTAGTGATTTTTTTCAATTTTTTGAATGGCTTCAATTAAGTGATCACGACTTTTAGAAATACCAATTTCATAAAATGTATCACTTAAACCTTCTATACCAATGCTTTCAGAAATTGCCAAACGGCATAATTTAATATGACGATCTGATAACACATGTTCTGCACACACTTTTAACCGATATTTTAAAAGCTGAATTGCAGATAAATTTTGCTCAGGTAATGCACTTTCTTCCCAAATATAAGAAGATAGAATCAAGTCTTTAAGCAGTTCTTTTTTATCCTTAAAATAGACATATAAGGTTTTTTTAGACATCCCCGTTTCAGATGCAATTTCAGACATCGTGACATTTTCAAAACCTTTTTCACCAAAAAGCTGTTCAGCAATATTAAAGATTTCCTTACGGCGATCTTCAACTTTCATCGCCAATGGACGACCTAATTTAGCCATATCTTCAACTCTTGACTTAAGAAACCCATAAGTTTCATAATGCGCCACTCAAAAAAAATCATCAGGTAATTATGACAGCATCATCTAACCGTGCAATGCCTATTCTTATTGCATTACTCGCGGCAATCGGTCCTATGGGAATCGATATGTATCTTCCTAGTATTCCTGCTATGGCAACATCTTTAGGAAGTAGCGAAGGTGCTGTTCAACTCAGCTTAATGACTTTTTTTGTAGGCTTGATGCTTGGTCAATTGGTTTATGGACCATTATCTGACAAATTTGGTCGAAAACCACTCATTTACTTAGGTTTATCTATTTTTGTACTTGCTTCAATTGCATGTGCTTTTTCTCAAACGGTTCAACAACTTCAAACCCTTCGTTTTGTTCAAGGTTTAGGTGGATCAATTGGGATGGTCATTGCCTTTGCCATTATTAAAGACCAATTTCAAGGTCCTGAAATGGGTAAAATGATGTCGATGGTTTTGGCAATTTTAGGATTATCTCCTGTTGCTGCACCACTCATTGGTGATGGTTTACAAGCCTTAGGTTCATGGCGCAACATTTTCTTCTTTTTAGCAGTCTATTCTTCTATCGTGATGATTTTGGTTTTTGCGCTTTTGCCTGAAACGCGTAAAGTAGAAGATCGAGCAACATTTAAATTATCACAAACTTTTCATCATTATTTAAACATCATCACAAACCGTAAATTTATTATTTTTGCTTTAACACTTTGTATCGCACAAGCAGGTTTTTTTGCTTATATCGCAGGCTCTGCAAGTGTATTCATTAGTGAATATCAACTTTCTTCTACCCAATTTAGTCTTATTTTTGCGATTAATGCATTTGGCTTAATTGCTGCGGCAATTTTAAATCCTAAATTGCATGAAAAATTTGGTCCATTAAAAGCTTATAAAATCATTAATATTGGCTTTTTTGTGGTGATTGCAATTTTACTTGCATGTTTCTTAATGGGATTGAATCACTTAGTTGTACTTTGTATAGGTATGTTTATTGCAGTTGCACTCCTTGGATTTATTATGCCTACAGGTAGCCAACTGTCATTAATGTATCAGCATAAATTAGCAGGAACAGCTTCAGCATTATTAGGTTCTATGCAATTTTGTTTTGGCGCAATTATTACAGCAGTTACAGGCTCATTTGTTTCTTCTGGCAGTATTGGGCTCATTAGTATTATGACTATTTGTGCTTTAGTTTCAGCTTTAATGTGCTTATTGATATTCCCGAAAAAGCTATAACATAAACTCGAAACGAGCCTCGCTTTAAAATAAGATGCAAGCCGTGATTACCCATTATGAATCACGGCTTTTATTTTTAATGAAGTAAAATCTAAAGATATTGTTTTAATTTAACCACACCAAAACAACACACAAAGTAATTACATTTAATTGAAAATTCTGATTATTCCATATAATTGTAATTACAAAAAGTAAAATAAGTTTAATTACCATACAAATTTGTATTTTTTAATGAACTGAGCGTTCATCTTATCTTCCTTGTATATACACGCAAAATAGGTTAATTTTCAATCAACTTAAAGCATTTGCTTAACCCGATTTTTTATAAATCACCTTACCCTAGAGGTACTCCCATGTCTAAGATGATTGATTTATTCGAACAAAACCTTGTTCAAAACTTTGCTCAATTTTTCTTTTCTAAAGCAGATCATATTGAAGATCAGTTACATCAATATATTCAAAATACATCTGAAAATGATCTTAAATCGATGATTGCGAATTTCTTTGCACAACCTCAAGCACAAGAAACTGCCCTTGCTTTAGATTTACAAAAAAATGAAATTCAAGCTTTACTTGCAGGTGATGCTTTAACAAAAACTCACTTAAAAAGCACAGCTAAAATTGCGACTTATTATTTAGCAATGGAAACAGATGCTTTTTCAAAAGTAAATGTTTTTGATAGCTTAAAAGATTACCCAATGTAATTTTCCATAGCACATAAAAAAGCGACTTTAAAAGTCGCTTTTTTATTGGAAATAAAATTTGATGATTAAAACAAATTAATGCATCCAACAACCTAAAGTCACACGATCATTGCCGCCATAATCTTTTACCGTACGAACTTGCTTATAACCTGCTTGTCTAAACAAATGTTGCACTGCATCTGCTTGGTCATAACCATGCTCAAGTACCACCCAACCATTGACAGTTAAATGCTTTTTCGCTTGAACAATAATCTCTTCAATATCCGCCAAACCATTTTTTGCTGAAACTAAAGCACGTTCAGGTTCTGTTGCCAAATCCTTCATATGCACATCATTGGCATCAATATAAGGTGGATTCGATGCAATTACATCAAAAAACTGACGACCCAAAGGTTTTAGCCACGAACCCAATACAAACTCAACATTTTCAATATCATGCTGTTCTGCATTAAACTCAGCTACCTCTAAAGTTGGCGCATAAATATCTGAAGCAATAATTTTCCATTCAGCACGCTCAGAAGCAAGTGATAATGCAATTGCACCTGTTCCTGTGCCTAAATCTGCCACACGAGCATCTTCAGGTAAATCCAGTTTAAGAACAGTTTCAACCAAAACTTCCGTATCTGGACGTGGTACTAAAGTATCTTTCGTTACTTTTAAATCTAAAGTCCAAAAAGGTTGAGAGCCTGTGACATAAGCAAGTGGCTCACCTGCTTCAACACGTGACAAACCATCTTTATATGCTTTTTCTTGCTCAGAAGTTAACACTTGATCTTTTTTCATAATCAAGTCAAAAGAATCTATTTTCGTGATGTGTTCAAGTAGCCACGCATTTTCTTGGCGTTCGTAACTTTCTGCTTCACCACGTAAGGCTAATGCCTGTCCAATATTCAATTAACCACCATTCTGCTGTGCAAGCATTGCTAGCTGATCTGCTTGATATTCACGGTGTAAACTATCAAGAAGTTCTGTTAAATCACCTTCCATCACCGCATCTAACTTATATAAAGTTAAATTAATACGATGATCTGTCATACGACCTTGCGGATAATTATAAGTACGAATACGCTCTGAACGGTCACCCGAACCAACTAAGTCACGGCGCATTTCTGATGTCGCAGCATCAGCAGCAGCACGTTTGGCATTTTCTAAACGAGACACCAATAACGCCATCGCTTTTGCTTTGTTCTTATGTTGTGAACGCTCATCCTGACATTCAACCACTGTACCTGTTGGAAGATGCGTAATACGAACAGCAGAGTCAGTTTTGTTAATATGCTGACCACCCGCACCCGAAGCACGATACGTATCAATACGTAATTCAGATGAGTTAATTTCAACCGATGTATCTACATCAATTTCAGGCAAAATTGCGACCGTACATGCCGATGTATGAACACGACCTTGAGATTCTGTTGCAGGTACACGTTGTACACGATGCGCACCACTTTCGAATTTCAAACGACCATAAACACCATCGCCATTAATCAGGCAAATCACTTCTTTATAGCCACCATGTTCACCATGGTTTTCCGATAGAATTTCTAAACGCCAACCTTGCGATTCTGCATATTTACTATACATACGATACAAATCGCCAGAGAAAATCGCCGCTTCGTCACCGCCCGTTCCCGCACGTACTTCCAAATATGCCGAGTTTGCATCATTTGGATCTTTTGGAATCATCAAGATATTTAAATCAGCTTCAAGCGATTCAATTAAAGCTTTATTGTCTTTAATTTCTTCTTGCGCCATTTCTTTAAAATCTGGATCAGATAACATCGCTTCAGCAGTCGCTATATCTTCCTCAGCTTGTCTATACTTTCTCCAAACATCTGTAATTTCAGATAAATCACTATGTTCACGTGATAATTGGCGAAAGCGTTTGTTATCTGAAATTACTTCAAGATCTGCAAGTAATGCATTCAACTCTTCATGACGGTCAGTAAGCTGATCTAATCGTAAACGTAACGATTCTTTCATTTTAAAAAAGATCTCAATATAAAAGCCATTCCTTGTATTTCCACAAGATCGGCATAATAAAAAATTGGGCCTAGTTTAACGATTCTTTGATGTAAATGACATATTTAACTTGTATATAAGATTGGGTATAAGAAATTAATGACTGAATAAAACTTTATATTCAGTCTTCTTTATAAAATGAAAGGAGATCAATTGAGATACAAACTAAAATAGATATTTCAGTCCAATGCTAAGTCCCATATTTTCTTGTGAATGATTTGCTAATCTAGCATTCACCATAAACCATGAAGAAAAATTATTCCTTAATTGCGCATTGAGTCCTACATTCACATTGAACCAATCTTTTTCTGGTTTATAGCCACTCATTTCAAAACTACCATTCATTGTTTTTAAGCCCGCTTTCACGGCAAGAGCATCATCTTTAAATTCATGACTCCATGATGCTTCTAAGGCAGGTGATAATATGTAGTTATTTAACTTCCAGTCACTTTGAAATCGAACACCTAAACTTGAAGTGAGGGACTCTCTGTTTTGATCCTCAAACCACATTGCAGTACTATCAGCTTCTTTTTCTTCAAAACCATTTATTCTGACTTTTTGCCAATCTAATGAAGTAAATGGTGTAATTTTGATATTTGAATACACATCAAACACATGACCAAATTCTAAACCAACACCATATTGAGAACCTTTGGTTTCAGCAGTTTGTACTCTTTGCATTGGACCAATCTGAATTTGACGTGATATATCCTTGTAGTCTAAACGTCCAACATTCGCATATGAACTTAGATAATTTTTATTTTCTTTATAAATACCAAATAAAAATCCATTGATAGATCTTAAATCATAAGATCCTATTTGATGACCAAAATCACCTTTTTGCTGATTCAAACTGATACCAACTCCCCCCGAGACTTGTGAACTTAAACGATAATTTAGCCCCACGTTTAAATTCACATCATTTGTACTTAATTCAGGATTAGATGGTGTTGCTTTAATTTTTTGATGATTATAGTCCGTATTAATAAATACATGTGTATCTTCACGCTTTATATCTTTTAACATTTCTTGGCGTATGACACGCTTCTGAGAATCTCGTGCCATTAATGGAAGCTCTGCCAACAAAGACATTTGTTGAGGGGCAGCTAATGTAGACAAAACAACTTGTGCTAATAGTTGATGGGTTTCAGATGTTGGATGTACACCATCCGCAAACATATAGCCTTGCCCATTCGCGGTACAACCCAATGAACTGCCACCACATGCTGTATCCGAAATATTATTGATAATTCCATAGTTATATGGATTTTGGTTAATTTCACCCAGTAAACCATATACATTAACAGGTACAATATTCAAACCTTTTGTACTCATTTTCTCTAATTCAGCATTTAATTGAGTATTATAAGAATTAGAAAGTTGAGACATAAATCCAGCAACCATAGGACCACTAGCATTTGCATCTGGTGTTAACCCCATATCGGGTAAATTATAAACAACAACATAACGAGCACCAGCATTATATAAACTGTCTAAAATCAACACTTCTTTATTTGAAGTATCCATTAAAGATAATTGCAATTGTTGTAAATTTATAGAACCTGTTTGAAATTGTGAAACCAAATTAAAAATATCATTACCCCCTCCCCAGACTTGATACAGGGTATTTTCATTCGCCTGTCCTCCATTGCTTGATAAATATTGTCCGAGTTGTTGTTGTAAATTCGGTACCTTTTTTTCCAAATCTGAAACAGTTGCACCACCCCACGCATAGTTTTGACCACCCAATAATGATGCGGTGGTATGATGACCAATACGATCTGCCACAATTTCTGCTGTAGTCATACCTGGATTCGTTGTGAATTTAGTTGCTTGACCTAGTGTCGCAAGTCCAACATTTCCGCCATCACTCAAGCTATCACCAAATATTACGGAACCGTTAAAGTTAGATGCATTTACATATACTGCATTGCATAGAATTAATGATGTAAACATCCATTGTTTATGATTGAAAAACATTACCCTTCCTTTTGTGATGTACTACTTATTATTCTGTTTTATCTGTAAATTTAATCACAAAATATCATTAAATTCATTTTCAACACAAATTTAAAATCGTTTTCACACTATCTCATCAGAAAAAATGAATCATATGCTGAAACATTGAACACATCATTCATATTTACTTCACCTTTCACGTGTTAATTAACAAAGCGCAACAAAGCAAAAACCAAACTACTTAAAAGCCTTTGGATCTCTTCACATTGTGGAATAAACCCTTTGATAAATTAGCGATCAAGATAAATATTTAAAATCCATAAGGATTCGGAGATACCATGAAACTGAATGCCATTCTATTAAGCACAGCACTTGCAACAGCTTCAATGTTTGCAATGACCGCTCATGCAGACAACACAACTCGCGTTGCAGCAGCAAGTGCATTAGGAAGTGTTGCTGGAACAGCAATTGGTAAAAATATGGGTGGCAATACAGGCGCAACGATTGGTGCTGCCCTAGGTGGTGCTGGCGGTGCAGCTGTCGCAAGTGATAAACGCAACCGCACATCATCTGCAGTTGGTGGTGGTGCTGGTTATACCGTAGGTAAAAGCATGGGCGGTACAAATGGTGGATATATCGGTTCTGCACTTGGTGCAGCAGGCGGTGCTGCTTTAGGTAATAAAGTATCAAAAGATAAACAATACACCAGCAGCAAAAATAGCAAATGGAAAAAACACAACCGTAAGCGTCGTTAATAATTCCTCAATGTTATAGATTTACTCCATTCGCACCTTCGGGTGCTTTTTTTTGCTTAATAAACACTGAATAATCATGAAGAAATATAGAGGAAATATCATTTATTTTTTACCAATCGAAACAAAGCAATGAGCTTTTTCTCCATCGTTTATTCTCACTCTTTAACTACATTAGATGCAATAAACAACAGATACCTTGCTAGGGCTAAAAAATGAAAATTCAATCTATATTAATTGCTAGCATCATTACAGCATCTGCAATAACAATGACTACAGCACAAGCAAGTGATAGTACTCGTGTTGCTGTGACTTCTGGTTTAGGCGGTTTAGTGGGTGCAGCCATTGGTAATAAAATGGGTGGACAAACAGGTGCAATGATTGGTTCAGCTATTGGTGGTGGCGCAGGTGCTGCAGCATCTTCAAGCAAACGCGACCGTAATGGTGCAATCATTGGTGGCGCTTTAGGCGGTGCTGGCGGATATACCGTAGGTAATAGCATGGGTGGAAGTAATGGCGGATACATTGGTGCAGCAGCAGGTTCCGCAGGCGGATCAGTCTTAGGCAAAAAAGTAAGTGAAGATCGACGTTATGATGATCGATACGACCGTCGCAACAACAACTATCGAAATAATGATTACCGCTACAACAACCGTGGTCACCGTAATGACAATGGACGACATAATGGTTGGTATAAAAACGGCAAACGCTAATTATTTCAGAATCTAGTACAAATTAGCTATTCATCTAAAAAAGCATCTTCGGATGCTTTTTATATACATATTTTACCGATGCATAAACAATATATCGTTTTTTTTCGATATACAAACTTAAAATCAAGTCGTATGATGAAAATAGTTTTTAATTTCGGAATACATCATGCGTTCATTGCAAGAGACTAAATTTTCTATTCTTGAACTCGCCCCCGTTCGCGACGATCAATCTGTGCAATTTTCTTTACAACATTCTTTAGAACTTGCTCAACATGCTGAAAAGTTAGGTTATGACCGTTTATGGTTAGCAGAACATCACAATATGGATGGTATTGCGAGTTCAGCAACTGCGGTTTTATTGGGTTATATTCTTGCCAACACCAAGACCTTAAAAGTCGGATCTGGCGGAATTATGTTACCAAATCATGCACCACTCGTGGTTGCAGAACAGTTTGGTACGCTAGCAACTTTATATCCGAACCGTGTTGAACTTGGTTTAGGTCGTGCACCTGGTACAGATCAAGTGACCATGCGCGCTTTAAGACGCGGTCGCCAAGAAACTGAAGAACAATTTCCGCAAGATGTTTTAGAAATTCTCAGCTATTTTGCAGATCCTCAACCCAATCAAAAAATTGTAGCCACGCCAGGTCAAAGTACACATGTCCCCGTTTGGCTTTTAGGATCAAGCTTATTCAGCGCGCAACTTGCTGCACGTTTAGGACTTCCCTATTCATTTGCCTCACATTTTGCTCCACGCATGTTAGGTCAAGCGATTCAGCTTTATCGTGAGAACTTTCAACCTTCTGAATATCTAGATCGACCTTATGTTTCTATGGGCGTTCCAACTGTAGTCGCAAATAGCAATGAAGAAGCTCAATATTTAGCGACTAGTGCGTATCAACGCGTACTTGGACTCATGCGCGGTCAGAGCTTGAAACTCAAAGCCCCAGTAAAAAGCATGGATGAATTATGGTCTTCTGCAGATAAAATGGCGGTTAATAATTTTTATGCAATGGCACAAATTGGCGATCAACAAACCGTTAAAAATGGTTTAGAAAAGCTACTTTGCCAATTCGATGTTGATGAGTTTATCTTTACTTGTGATATTTATGACACAGATAAAAGATTAGAAAATTTTGATCATCTTATTCATCTAAAAAACCAATAATCATTGATTCCCCTACAAGGCTTATGGAAACCCATAGGTCTTTGTTTTTTATTTTCTTTATAACAATAAAAAAGTGATTTGCGATTAAAGAAAATAACTGTATAAATATTGTTCAAAATTAAAATTTCAAAAAATAAAAATCCTTGGGGAATGATCATGGCCATTAAAAGTCAACGGGAAATATTCGCATCTTTTCAAAACTTAAAGGAAGATTACTCAGAATTTCAAGGAAAAATAATATCGTCCGATGTCATTACACAACATAACTTTGAACATTTAAATGTTGCAATTATTGGCACAGACCAATTTATTGTGATGCACTTAGAGAATATTTGCTTAGCTGCAAAAAACATTAAAGTTTTTCAAATTTCGCCACAATATATTTTACCTAAAACAGATAAAGGCTTGCATCGCTTAATTAGTCATCCTTTACTGATTAAAAATCGTCGTTTATTTAGCAATAGAATTAAAGCCCTTTTGTCTTTACGTTTTTTAGAGTCTCAAGTAATTGACCCATGGTTAAGACGCTTACTTACACCCAATAGTGCAAATTTACCCAAAAACATTCTTAAATCGGATAGTTATTACGCAGCATTACAGCGTGAAAATTGCAGCTTAAATGCTTGGCCAATTCAAAAAGTTTCAACCTCTGCCATCCATAGTATTGATAGATTGGCTTATTTTCCCGATATCATCATCACGACATTCACACAAAAATGCTAGTTTTTTAATCACTTACAATCTTTTATTTATATTTTTTTATGATTACCTATTCATTATTTTTAATAAAAAAAAGAGCCACATTTTGACTCTTTTTTAAATATAAAAACTTATGTTTTAGCTAATACGACGTTTTAGTCCCGTCATCTGAAGTACACGTGTAGAAATTTCTTCAATCGACATTTCAGAGACATTTAAGTGCTTAATTCCTTCTGAAATATAAATACCTTCAATTGCACGAAGCTCCATCTGACATTGACTAAAACTTGCATAACGACTATTTGCTTTACGCTCTGAACGTATTGCTACTAAACGATCTGCGTCAATCATTAGACCAAATAATTTATGCTTATGTTCTTTTAAAACAGCAGGCAAACGGTTGTCATCTAAGTCTTCTTCAGTCAAAGGATAGTTTGCAACACGAATACCAAATTGTAATGACAAGTAAATAGATGTTGGCGTTTTACCCGAACGAGACACCCCAATTAAGATCAAATCTGCCTTGTCGTAATGACGTGTTCTTGCCCCATCATCGTTATCTAAAGCGAAATGAACCGCATCAATACGTGACTTATAAGACTCAGAATCTGTCACCGCATGGGTTTGTCCGACTAAAGTTGTAGGCGCAGTACCTAACTCTTCAGACAATTTACTAATAAGCCCTTCAAATACATCAAGATTTACTGCTTTTGCAGTATTAATAATGTCACGAACATAGGGGTCGACCAAAGTATCAAATACCAAAGGCTTTTGCCCATCCAATTTTGCTCTTGCATTAATTTCTGCTACGACATTAGTCGCAGCCTCTTCAGAGCTAATATAGGGAATAATATGAATGTCAAAATTAACATGTGGAAACTGCGCTAATAGCGAGTGGCCAAGGGTTTCAGCGGTAATTGCAGTACCATCTGAAACAAAGAAAACACTGCGCTTAATTTGTTTAGCTTCTGACATTAAAATTCTCCCGAAACATTTGTCTTAGTGTCATTAAATCTTTATAGTAAGCCATCTTACATGACTGTAACTTAGTTCAATAAAATTACTAAGTAATTTGTTATAATTTCATGCCAAGATAGTGATAAATACTGCAAAAGTGGAGTAACAACTTTGGAAGCGCGCGTAATTGGTCTAGAAAAATTAGGGAAACATGATGTTGAGCTTGTAGGTGGGAAAAACTCATCTCTAGGCGAAATGATCAGCCATCTTTCTAATGCTGGTGTATCTGTCCCTGGTGGTTTTGCAACAACCGCTCAAGCTTATCGTGAATTTCTCGAGCAAAGTGGCCTAAACGCTAAAATCAATGCAGAGCTAGCAGCACTCAATGTAGATGATGTTGTCGCTCTTGCTGAAACTGGCGCAAAAATTCGTCAATGGATTGTCGACACTCCACTGACTGCTGATCTTGAAAAAGAAGTTCGTACTGCATTTGAAGCGCTTTCAAACGGCAACCCAGACATCGCGGTTGCCGTTCGTTCATCTGCGACTGCAGAAGACTTACCTGATGCTTCATTTGCGGGTCAACAAGAAACATTCTTGAACATTCGCGGCATCGACAACGTACTTGTTGCAATTAAAGAAGTATTTGCATCGTTATATAACGACCGTGCTATTTCTTACCGTGTACACCAAAACTTCGCACATGACGTTGTTGCGTTGTCTGCGGGTATCCAACGCATGGTTCGCTCTGAAACTGGCGCTGCGGGCGTTATGTTCACACTCGATACTGAATCTGGCTTCCGTGATGTTGTTTTCATTACAGCATCTTATGGTTTGGGTGAAATGGTCGTTCAAGGTGCAGTAAACCCTGACGAATTCTATCTATCTAAACCATTACTAAACGCAGGTAAACATTCTATCTTGCGTCGTAACTTGGGTTCTAAACATCAAAAAATGATTTACAGCGAAGATGCTTCTGCGGGTAAATCAGTGTCTATCGTAGATGTTGAAAAAGCAGAACGTCAACAATTTGCGTTAAACGATCACGAATTACAAGAACTTGCTAAACAAGCGCTCATCATCGAAAAACATTACGGTTCTCCAATGGACATCGAATGGGCTAAAGATGGCGATGATGGTGAAATCTATATCGTTCAAGCACGTCCTGAAACTGTAAAAAGCCGTGAAAATGTCGGCACAATGGAACGCTACCTACTGAAACAAAAAGGTACTGTTGTTTGTGAAGGTCGTTCAATTGGTCAACGCATTGGTTCTGGTAAAGTTCGCATTGTGAGCTCAATCAAGGAAATGGATAAAGTACAAGACGGTGACGTGCTTGTATCTGACATGACAGATCCAGATTGGGAACCAGTAATGAAACGCGCTGCTGCGATTATTACAAACCGTGGTGGTCGTACTTGTCACGCTGCAATTATTGCGCGTGAACTTGGCGTTCCTGCAATTGTAGGTTGTGGCAATGCAACTGAAATTCTAACCGATGGTCAAGAAGTTACGGTTTCTTGTGCCGAAGGTGATACAGGCTTTATTTACGAAGGTGCGTTAGATTTCGAAATTCAACGCAACTCTATCGAATCTATGCCTAAACTTCCGTTCAAAGTAATGATGAACGTAGGTAACCCTGACCGCGCATTCGATTTCGCAACTATTCCTAACGAAGGTATTGGTCTTGCACGTTTAGAATTCATCATCAACCGTATGATTGGTGTGCATCCTAAAGCATTATTGAATATTGAAAGCTTACCGCGTGAAACACGTGCTGCTGTAATGGCTCGTACTGCAGGTTACTCTTCTCCTATCGATTTCTATGTAGAGAAATTAGTAGAAGGTATTTCAACACTTGCCGCTGCGTTTGCAGACAAACCTGTTATTGTTCGTATGTCTGACTTTAAGTCAAACGAATACGCAAACTTAATTGGTGGTAAGTTATACGAGCCAGAAGAAGAAAACCCAATGCTTGGTTTCCGTGGTGCAAGTCGCTACGTTTCTGACAATTTCCGTGACTGCTTCGAACTTGAATGTCGTGCATTGAAAAAAGCACGCGATGAAATGGGTCTTACAAACATCCAAATCATGATTCCTTTCGTACGTACAGTTGCAGAAGCGAAACGTGTTATTGAATTGTTAGCACTTAACGGTTTAAAACGTGGTGAAAATGGTCTTAAAGTGATCATGATGTGTGAGCTTCCAACAAACGCATTATTGGCTGAACAATTCCTTGAACATTTCGATGGTTTCTCTATCGGTTCAAATGACTTAACTCAGTTAACACTTGGTCTAGATCGTGACTCAGGTATTGTGTCTCACCTATTTGATGAGCGTGATGCTGCTGTGAAAGTACTTCTTTCAATGGCAATTCAAGCATGTCGTAAAGCAGGTAAATACGTGGGTATTTGTGGTCAAGGTCCTTCTGATCATCCTGATCTTGCAAAATGGCTCATGGAACAAGGTATTGAATCTGTATCTTTAAATCCAGACTCAGTATTAGAAACTTGGTTCTTCTTAGCTGAAGAAGAAAAGTCTCAACAAGCATAAGAAACTGTGTTAAAAAAGACCCTAATTAGGGTCTTTTTTCATTTATACTCTTTGTTCGTTTTTCGAGATTTAAAATTTATGCAGATTTACTTGGCGCGAAATAATCAACAAGCTGGTCCATATACAATTGAGCAAGTTAACCAAATGCTTGCAAGCCAACAAATCCTACTTACAGATTTAGCTTGGCACCAAGGCATGGTGGAATGGAAAGCTTTAGGTGAACTTACACAAGGAAAACTCATATACGAACCTGCAGGTTATATAACACCTTCACTTTCTACATCTGCACAAACACCAAATCAACAAACGCAAACAACGTTTAATCCAAGCATTCAGAACAACCGTTCTCATAGTAAAGTAGAACCTGAACTTGCATCTCTGGGTTCACGTGCTTTTGCAAAAGTTTTAGATATTCTACTTTGGATTCCTGCTGCAATTATTCCATCATTTTTCTTGAATCAAAATCAAATTACAGATCTTGCTTCAATACAACAAAAAATGCAGACAGCAACAACTTCAGAGCAAGCGCTTCAAGTTCAGTCAGAATTATTTCACCTTATTCCACAAGAAGCTTGGATTGCTGTAGGGCTTTACATCTTAATTATGCTTGCAATTCAAGCGGTGATGCTTGCAAAGCATGGACAAAGCATGGGCAAACGTTTAGCTAAAATTCAAATTGTAGATGCAAATACCAACGCTAAAGTTCCATTAATGCGTAGCTTCACATTACGCAGTGTTTTGTTTGTTTTACCTACAATTTATTTATTCCCCTTATTTTCCATTATCGACTGGGCATTTAGTTTTGGCAAAAAACGTCAAACTTTGCACGATAAACTAGCAAAAACTAAAGTCACTAAGCAATAAATTACCTAAAATACACAAGGGCATAAACATGTCCTTGTTACTACACACTTCATTGATATTACGAATAAATTTTTATAAAAATAATCAATCCCGACCAACAAAATTGGTTTTTATTACAGTCATTTAAAGCATCTTTACATATAGCTTAGTTCTTAGATATAAGGCATAATGCCCTACAACGTAGCGGTGTCTAATGATTAGAAGCTATTTCATGTTTTTATCAAACATCAAAGCGCTCAGTTATACGGCACTTTAATCGCTATCCCATATTTAATTTAGGGAATGGGACTCTTCACCGAGGTTGTAAAATGAGACAAACGACTTTAGCTGTATTGTCTTTATCAATGATGGCCGCACTCTTAACAGGTTGCGGTGGTGATCTAGTACTTCTAAACTCAAAAGGTCCAGTAGCAGCAGGTCAAAGTGGCTTGATGATGACTGCGATTTGGCTAATGCTTTTGGTGGTAATTCCATCAATTGTTATGGCTTTATGGTTTGGTTGGAAATATCGCGCGTCAAATAAAGATGCAGACTACAAACCGACATGGGCACACTCAACTGCAATTGAAATTGTAGTATGGGGTATCCCCGTGATTATTATTGGTATTCTAGCGGTTCTAACTTGGGTTGGTTCACATAAATATGACCCTTACAAGCCTCTTGAATCTGATAAAGCTCCAGTAACTGTTCAGGTTATTGCTGAACAATTCAAATGGATCTTCATCTACCCAGAGCAACAAATTGCGACTGTTAACGAACTTCGTTTCCCGGAAAAAACACCTGTAAACCTTCGTTTAACTTCTAACTTCACGATGAACTCTTTCTTCATCCCATCGTTAGGCGGTCAAATTTATGCTATGGCGGGTATGCAAACTCATCTTCACTTGTTAGCAAATGAAACTAGCCCAGCCGAAGGCTTCCGCGGTTTCTCTTCTAACTATTCAGGCTATGGCTTCTCACAAATGCGTTTCCGCGCTCACTCTGTGACTGATGCTCAATTTGCTGAATGGGTAGCAGCTGTTAAAGCAGGTAAAGGCACTTCAGTAAATCCAGAAGCGGTTCAAAAAACTGTTTTAGACAAAACTGAATTTGCAACTTTACGTGACGGTAACCGCTCTGCGCACCAAATTGAAGTGATGGATGCCAATGCAACTACTGATCTAGAGAAGAAACTTGCTGCGACTGCTAAAGCAGAAGGTCCTTACCCGACTAAGCCACATCCTGTGACTTACTATTCTTCTGTAGAGCAAGGTTTGTTTGAATCTGTAATCAATACTTACATGTCAAACTATCATGGCGCTGATCATTCAGCTTCTGAAGCACATGCAACTGCTTCTCAAGGGGAATAACACATGAGCTTATTAGGTAAGTTAGGTCCTGATGCAATCCCTCACGATCCGATCGTGTTGGTGACGATTGCATTCATGGTTCTAGGTGGTATTGCTGTAATTGGTGGTATTACTTATTTCAAAAAATGGACTTATTTGTGGAACGAATGGTTCACATCTGTAGACCATAAAAAAATTGGTATCATGTATCTTCTCGTATCTATCATCATGCTACTTCGTGGCTTTGCTGATGCGATTATGATGCGCCTTCAACTGTTCCTCGCTCGTGGTGGCGGTGAAGGTTACTTACACCCTGAGCATTACGATCAAATCTTTACAGCCCATGGCGTAATTATGATCTTCTTCGTAGCAATGGGTCTTGTAGTTGGTTTAATGAACATCTCAGTACCACTTCAAATTGGTGCTCGTGACGTTGCATTCCCATTATTAAACTCTTTAAGCTTCTGGTTATTCGCTGGTGCTGCTGGTTTGATGATGGCTTCTCTTGTTCTAGGTGAATTTGCTGCGACTGGTTGGATGGCTTACCCTCCACTTTCAGGCATTCAATATTCTCCTGGCGTAGGTATGGACTACTACATCTGGGCATTGCAGGTTTCTGGTCTTGGTACATTGTTAACTGGTGTTAACTTCTTCGTTACCATTATCAAAATGCGTGCGCCTGGCATGGGTCTTATGGATATGCCGATTTTCACGTGGACATCTTTATGTACTGCTGTGTTAATCATTGCATCATTCCCTGTGTTAACTGCAACGATTGCAATGTTAACGCTTGACCGTTACTTCGATTTCCACTTCTTCACTAACGACTTAGGCGGTAGCCCAATGTTGTACGTGAACTTGATTTGGACTTGGGGTCACCCAGAAGTTTATATCTTAGTATTACCTGCTTTTGGTATTTACTCTGAAGTTGTTTCAACGTTCTCTCGTAAAACGTTATTCGGCTACAAATCTATGGTGTATGCAACAATCGCGATCACAGTACTTGCGTTCGTGGTATGGGTTCACCACTTCTTTACGATGGGTGCTGGTGCCAACGTTAACGCGTTCTTCGGTATCATGACCATGGTTATTGCGATTCCTACAGGTGTGAAAATCTTCTCTTGGTTATTCACAATGTATAAGGGTCGTATTACCTATACAACACCAATGCTTTGGACACTTGGCTTCCTTGTGACTTTTGGTATCGGTGGTTTAACTGGTGTATTAATGGCTGTTCCGCCTGCGGACTTCCTTGTACACAACTCTTTATTCCTTATCGCTCACTTCCATAACGTAATTATTGGTGGTGTAGTATTCGCAATGTTTGCGGGTATCATTTTCTACTGGCCAAAAATGTTTGGTTGGAGATTAAATGAAACTTGGGGTAAAGCATCTTTCTGGTTCTGGTTCTTCGGTTTCTACTTTGCATTCATGCCGCTTTATATCCTTGGTTTCATGGGTATGACTCGTCGTTTGAATACATATGACAACCCAGAATGGGATCCGTACTTAGCAATCGCTTTATTTGGTTCAGTACTAATCTTGATTGGTATTCTGTGCTTCGTTATGCAAATTGTTGTTGGTTTCTTACAACGCAATCAACGTATCGATTACACAGGCGATGCTTGGGATGGTCGTACACCTGAATGGTCTACTTCTTCACCTGCTCCGTTCTATAACTTTGCTCATCTTCCAAAAATCAATGGTATTGATACTTTCTGGACTGACAAAGAAAACGGTGTTGCATACGTTAAACCAACTCAATACGAAGACATCCACATGCCTACTAACCGTGCCGCTGGTATCGTTATTGGTCTAATCATCACAACTATGGGCTTTGCTTTAATTTGGCACATTTGGTGGTTAGCGGTTGTTTCTTTCGTTGCTGCAATTATTAGTTTCATCGTTTCTTCATTCACGAAGAAAGTTGATTACTACGTACCTGCTGCCGAAGTTGAGCGTATTGAAAACGAACGCTATGCGATTCTTGAAAAACATTTGAAGAAGGACTAAGACAATGGCTGACGTACTTCATCACGAAAACCATGGACACGATGAGCATCATCACCACGATGATACTGACATCACTGTCTTTGGTTTTTGGACATACTTGATGAGTGACTTGATCCTTTTCGGTACACTCTTCATTGCATTCGCTGTTTTAAGTAGCCATATCCCTGTTGGCACTCCAAGTGCAAAAGATTTATTTGGCGATTCTTTAAGTTTCGTTTTAACTGAAACTTTCGCTCTTTTAATCTCTTCAGTAACATTTGGTTTTGCGGTTCTTGCTGCATACAAAAAGAATGTTACTCAAGTATTAACTTGGTTAGCTGTAACTTGGGTATTTGGTGCATCGTTTATCGGTATGGAACTTTATGAATTTCATCATTTAGTTCACGCTGGTCATGGTCCAAGCACTTCTGCTTTCTTATCTGCGTTCTTTACGCTGGTAGGTACGCATGGTATCCACGTAACTTCAGGTTTAGTGTGGATGATCGTGTTGATGGTTCAAATCAAGAAAAATGGTTTGACTCTTCCAAACACGCGTCGTCTTGCTTGCCTAAGCTTATTCTGGCATTTCCTTGATATCGTTTGGATTTGTGTATTCAGCGTAGTTTACTTATTAGGAGTACTATAATGAGTCACGAACATAACGCTGCTGGTGCTGCACACGGTAACGCTAAACAATACACAATTGGCTTCATCCTTTCAGTTATCCTAACCTTAATTCCTTTTGGTATGGTAATGGCTGGTGGTTTTAGCCGTGGTTTATTGGTTGCGGTTATTGCAATTACAGCAATTGCACAGGTACTTATTCAATTAGTTTACTTCTTGCACATGAACTCATCTTCTGAGCAACGTTGGAACGTAATTGCTTTTGTTTATACAATTCTTTGTATTGCTGTGTTATTGATTGGTTCTGTGTGGATCATGAACTACTTACACCTCAACATGATGATCTAAACTGATTGTCATGCTGAAAAAGTATTTATTCCTGACTAAACCAGGAATTCTCTTTGGTAACTTTGTTACCACTTTGGGCGGCTTCTTCTTAGCCGCCCAAGGTTCTGTAGATTTCCTTCTCCTACTCACCACCCTCATTGGTACAACACTTGTTGTTGCCTCTGGCTGTGTGATCAATAACGTCATTGATCAAGACATTGACCAAAAAATGCAACGCACAAAAAATCGTGCACTTGTTCAAAAAACCATTTCTGTTCCTGTCGCATTGGTATATGCATTTGTTTTAGGTCTTATTGGTTTTAGTATCTTATGGTTTGCTATTAATGGTTATGCCTTTTTATTTGCTGTTATTGGTTTTGTAGTTTATGTGTTCTTTTATAGTCTTTGGACAAAAAGAACCACAATTCATCAAACAGTTATTGGAAGTATTTCAGGCGCAAGCCCTCCTGTTATTGGTTACACGGCTGTTGTAGCTCAATTTGACTTAGGTGCTTTAATACTCTTTATTGCTTATGCGCTTTGGCAAATGCCTCATTCTTGGGGAATTGCAATTTATCGCTTTGATGACTACAAAAATGCAGGTGTTCCAATTTTACCTGTAGCACGCACAATATTACGCACCAAAATCGAATCTTTGATTTATGTTGTTTTATTCACCATTACAATGAATCTTCTATTTGTATTTGGTTATGCAAATTGGATATACCTTGTAATCTTAAATGCGCTTTGCATTTATTGGTTGTATATTGCTGTTATTGGCTTTAGAACACAAAATGATCAACTATGGGCAAAACGTTTTTTCCTATTTTCGGTTATTTTAATTACTGTTGTTAGTATTTGCTTCAGTTTTAGCTCCATTGCCCCAACAACAAATATCGTACTTTTTTAAAAGATAGAGCCCTCTCTATCTTTTAATAGGGTATTTTTCCATTCAACAATTAAAATTAAAATTAAAATTAATACTTAAATTTGGCTATTTCTTTCCACCTTTTATCTCCAAATCCTATTTATTAGTTTATTGCCTTCATCTCTTGTATTTTCTAGCTAAAAGCACTAAAATTACGCTTCGCAATTTAGCGACACAACTTTGGTTGTGACTCCTTGCCTTTAACTTTAGTTATAGGCTGCATAATCCGTAAGGAGCTGACAATGCGTCACTACGAAATCGTACTTTTAGTACACCCTGATCAAAGCGATCAAGTAGTGGGTATGGTAGAACGTTACCTAACTCACATCAAAGAAGCTGAAGGTCAAATTCACCGTCTAGAAGATTGGGGCCGTCGTCAATTGGCTTACCCAATTAACAAGATCCATAAAGCTCACTACATTCTTATGAATGTTGAGTGTGGTCAAACGACTCTTGATGAGCTTGAAGAATTGTTCCGTTATAATGACGCGATCCTTCGTAACCTTATCATCCGTCGTGAAAACGCAATTACTGAAGAGTCATTATTGGCTAAGAGTGCTGAAGAAAAACGTGCGCGTAAAGCTCAACGTGAAGAAGCACAACAAGTTAATCAAGACTCTGCTGAAGCTTAAGGAGAACATTCAATGGCACGTTTTTACCGTCGTCGCAAGTTCTGCCGCTTTACAGCAGAAAAAGTTGTGTATATCGACTACAAAGATATCGATACATTAAAACAGTACATTACTGAAAACGGCAAAATTGTTCCTAGCCGTATTACAGGTACTAAAGCTCGTTACCAACGTCAATTAGCGCTTGCTATTAAACAAGCTCGCTACTTGTCTTTGATCCCTTACACTGACAATCATAAGTGAGGTTGAGCTGTGGATATTATCTTATTACAACGCATTAAAAACCTTGGTAAATTAGGCGATAAAGTTTCAGTTAAAGCTGGTTACGGCCGCAACTACCTTATCCCTCAAGGTCAAGCAGTAGCAGCGACTGAGTCGAATACTGCTGCTTTTGAAGCTCGTCGTGCAGATCTTGAAAAAGCTGAAGCTGAAGTTTTAGCTGCTGCTCAAGCACGTGCTGACCAATTAGACGAAGTTAACATCGTTATCACTGCGAAAGCTGGTGATGAAGGTAAACTATTCGGTTCTATCGGTACTCGTGATATTGCTGACGCTTTAACAAACGCTGGTCTTGTTGTTGACCGTGCAGAAGTTCGTTTACCGAACGGTGCACTTCGTCACACTGGCGAATTTAACATCGCAATCCAATTGCATCATGATGTTACTGCTGAAGTTCTCGTTACTATCGTATCTGAGTAATTTCTTGCAAAAAAAAGAGCATGCTTTCGCATGCTCTTTTTTTATCTTTTAAATACCCTTCTCTATTATTTTTTATATTTCACGTTATTTACAACTGCTAAAAAACTGAAATTCAATTCGCATTTTTTATGTAGAACACGTATGATTTAAATTCAATATTGATAATTTAATGATTATTCAAACATTAATAATTCTGCATATACTGTTTTAAAAAATCAGGGATTTATATGTCACAGGCGAATGCCACTGCTAAGCAAAATTCAGCGAAAACAAACACTTTGAGCAATGAAAATAGTCAACTTAAAGAGTTTCGTACGCCACCACATAATTTGGCAATTGAACAAGCAGTACTTGCCGCATTAATGACGGTTGCCGAGTCTTTTGAACAAGTCGGTGATGTAATACAAGAGTCTGATTTTTATGCAACGCGCCATAAATATATTTTTAGAGCAATTGATACTTTAACCAAAGAAAACTCACCTTACGATGCTGTTTTGGTGAATGATTGGCTCATTAAGCAGAACCTATTAGATGCAGCTGGCGGTGAAGAATATTTAATGCAGTTGATGGCAGACTCCCCATCAAGCTTCTATAACATTGAAACCTACGCAACCAAAATTAAAGAATTTGCAACTTTAAGAAACATGATTAAAGTCAGTTCTGAAATTCTACAAAATGCATATGATACAAAAGGTCGAAATGTTAGTGAAATTTTAGATCTTGCAGAAACTAATATTTTCCAAATTGCAGAGCAACATAATAACAATAAGAAAAATGTCGGCCCTAAAGCAATTAATACCATTGTTGCAGATGTTTTCGATAAGCTAAATGAATTATCGCAACAAGAAGGTAGCATTACAGGTTTAACAACTGGTTTCGTTGAACTCGATAATAAAACATCTGGTATGCAAGCAGGTGATTTAATTATTGTTGCTGCTCGTCCATCTATGGGTAAAACTACTTTTGCGATGAACTTAGTTGAAAGTGTATTATTTAACAACAACTTACCAGCTCTTGTTTACTCAATGGAGATGCCCGCAGATTCAATTGCAATGCGTTTAATTTCTTCATTTGGACGTGTGCATCAGGGACATTTACGCGCAGGTAAAATGGATAGCGATGAATGGTCTAAAGTAACCAGTACCATCGTCCATTTACAAGAAAAAAATCTGTATATCGATGACTCATCAGCATTACCACCAACAGAATTACGCTCTCGTGCTCGTCGTATTGCCAAGCAGCATGGCGGTAAGTTGGGATGCATCATGGTCGATTATCTTCAATTGATGAAAGTACCAGGTATGGGCGATAACCGTGTTGGTGAGATTTCGGAAATTTCCCGAAGCCTAAAAGCACTCGCTAAAGAAATGCAATGCCCTGTTATTGCTCTTTCACAGCTTAACCGTGCGCTAGAGAATCGACCAAATAAACGCCCTGTAATGTCCGATTTACGTGAATCTGGTGCAATCGAGCAGGATGCCGATTTGATTATGTTTATTTACCGTGATGAGGTTTATAACAAAGAATCAAAAGAAGCAGGTACTGCCGAAATTATTATCGGTAAGCAACGTAATGGCCCTATTGGTACTGTTCGCCTTGCTTTCGAAGGTCAATATACGCGTTTTAGTAACTTATCTCCTGAGTTCTATTCGCAATACGATGATGAGGAATAAGTTTTTCATCTGTCATTATTGTATATATTATTAGGTCTCAAAATAACTTAGGATGAATAGCTCACCAATTCAATTGATTTTCTATTCATCCTAAAACTATAACGAAGAGCTAATATTATGAATAAGTTTTTATTTTCCATCTTTATTCTTCTTAATTTCAACAGTACAAGTATGGCAAACTCAAACTTTACTGGTGAAAGTGCTTCTGACCAAATTCTTAAACAAGACATTAAAAAAGTAATTTCAAAAACTTTAACAACTTGGTTTGGATCAAGCTGTAGAAAAATTGATTCAATTCAAACTCAAATTTTCAAAATTGACCAAACACCAGAAGGACAAATTAAAGAAGTCATTGAGTATTGGACTGTAAGTGCATGTAATAATAGTAAAACCTACTATATTAGTTTACGTCCAGATACAAATGGAGAAGTAGATTTTTCCGTACGCTTACCACCCAAATAACTTTTTAACCATTTAGAAAAAATACACAACAATAATGACTAAATATTCAAAAATATTAGATATAGGCATACAATAACAATTGCATTTATAACGATTGTTTATTTAATTTCAATTGTATGAAATGCCTAAGATTCTCACTGTAATTTACATCACCTCATCAAGTGATACCAAATTCAGCATGTTTTATTCCGCATTGGTCATTGAATAAAATTTCACTTACCTTTTTCCTATTTAAAGGAGTTCTTCGGGTGCGCCAAGCAACTGTTTATATTGATAGTGAAGCACTGCAATATAATTTAAACCGCGTTAAACAACTTTCCCCAACCGCTAAAATTGTCAGCATGGTCAAAGCCAATGCTTATGGACATGGCGTTAAAGACTGTTTAGCAGCCTTAGCAAATACAGATGCTTTTGGTGTCGCTTGTTTAGCAGAAGCCATTGAAATACGTGAATTAGGCTACCAACAGCCCATTACACTTATTGAAGGTATTTTTTCTGCAGAAGAAATGCAAATTGTGATAGATCAGAATATTGAGTTGATTGTTCACCACCAACAACAACTTGATTGGTTGCTTACACATAAAGATGCTTATATTGCTAAAAATTTAAAAGTTTGGGTAAAACTCAATAGCGGCATGAACCGCTTAGGTTTTAAAGTCGACGACATTATAAGTGTCATTCATACGCTAAAAGCCGAAGGATTTACCTGTGTTTTAGCTATGCACTTTGCAAATGCCGATGCAGAAAACCACCCATTAAATGAACAACAAAAATCACAATTTTTACGAGTAAAAGAAGCCTGTGAACCTATTATGGCATCTTGCTGTAATTCCGCAGCTATTTTCAAATGGCCTGAACTTAATTTTGACTTTGTTCGTCCTGGAATCATGTTATATGGTGCAAGCCCTTTTGCCGATAAAACTGCACATGATTTAGATATTAAACCTGTCATGACTTTCACTGCTGAAATTATTGCTTTAAATACCATTCAAGCTGGTGAATCTGTAGGTTATGGTTCTACCTTTATTGCAGAAAAAGAAACTGAGCTGGCTATTGTATCTATTGGTTATGGAGATGGTTACCCACGTGCTTTTCCAAAACAAAACCATGTTGCAATCAATGGGCGGAAAGTAGCTGTTATTGGTCGTGTTGCAATGGATATGATTGCAATTGATGTGACAGGCATAAATGCACCCATTGGTACAGAAGTCGAACTTTGGGGCAAAAATCGCTTAGTTGATGATGTTGCTGAAGCGAATGGTACCATTGGCTATGAATTATTATGCCGATTAAGTCATCGCCCTATTCGAAAAAAAATCTAAATACATAAAAGCCCAAGTGATCTTGGGCTTTTATCTGTCTAATACAGTTTTTCATAAAACAGGTTTTAATTTATAAAAAAAGATCCAACAATGCTTTCTCTAATCTTTTATATCTGCTAATAATAAAACCAATTCATCGACCTGATTTAGTTGTAATAATTTTGGTCTAAATAACTCAAAGCCATGATCACGCATATATTGCTGAATCACACTATTTCTTTTCACGTATTTCATAGACCAATCTACAAAATGCTGCTTTTCAATCGGCTTATATTCAAAAAGTGTAAAGCCTTTATGGCGATTATCCTTTTTAATCATTTCACATAAAACATCTAAATCAGCCTTATCCCCTTCCAAACATTGAAAAAAATAACCGTCTGCAAAATAAAGAACACCTGTAATTTGATGTCTAACATTAAAATCACGCGCTTCTTTCAATGTATTCCTAAGATCTTCTAATAATTTTTCACCATCCGATGTTGCACAACTGGCATAACATAATTGGTACATTTATGCTCCTCTTATTATTGTAAAAAATTACAATACTTTATCTAACCAACGTCATTACTTTAACAAAAAATACAGAAATTAATCGAAATAATCATGGGTTGGCTTAGGCAAATCTTGTAACCCCTTTTTCAATGTTTCAGACCATTGCTTGCTAATTTTTTCAAAATATTCATCTGATTCATTAATTCGCTTACCTTCTGGAAGGTTTAAGCTATCTTTTTTATAAACCAAAACATCAAGCGGCATTCCAACAGATACATTTGATCTGAGCGTTGAATCAAATGAAATAAGAGCGCATCGTAAAGCTTCATCTATTGGCATATCATAACTAAGTGCACGATCTAAAATTGGCTTACCATATTTACTTTCTCCAATTTGGAAAAATGGCGTGTCTTTGGTTGCGCTAATGAAGTTACCTTGCGGATAAATGTTATAAAGTTGCATAGGTTCTTCGCCTATTTGCCCACCCACAAGTAAACTACAATAATAATTACTTTGCTCTAACGTATCGGCTGTCACATCTGCAATGACTTTTCTAAGTGTGTGACCGACCAATTCAGCCACTTCAAACATCGTATTTACGCTATATAAATTAGGCTCTTGATTTAATGTTAACTGATTTTTTAAATAACCAATCACCGCTTGCGTTGTTGCCAAATTACCTGAAGTTTGAATGGTGAAAAAGCGTTTTCCCTCTATACCAAAGATATATAGTTTTCGAAAAACAGAAATATGATCTACACCCGCATTTGTACGCGTATCGCTGATAAAAACCAATCCATCTTTTAAACGTAGCGCACAACAATAAGTCATAACATCCTCTTTTTTATTTTTAACATGCTAAAACTTGCACAATAGAATGCATTGTTTCTAGCCCGCCCTTTTCGCGCATTCCACGAACAGGAGCAACATCCCAATAATCACGCCCAACAGCAACATAAATATGTGAACTAGGTGTAAATAATTGATTACTAATGTCGAAACAATACCATAAATCATTTAAAAAAACTTCTGCCCATGCATGACTCGCTAGGTGAGAAGTATTTGGTACAAATAAATAGCCAGATACATAACGTGCAGCAAGCCCTAAAGACTTACACATTGCAATAAAAACATGACTATGATCTTGGCAAACACCTTGTTGATGCTCAAAAGCATCTACTGCAGTCGTATTTACATTCGTCGTATAAGAGATATAAGGAATTCTTTCAAGAATTGCAGCAGCCAAATGCATCAAATTTTCACGGCTTACAACAGGCACATAACGGTGTGCAAATTCTTTCATTTCAGGATTACATAGAGTACTTGGCGTCGGTTGCATGAACAAATAAGGATTCATCTGATCATCTAAACCATTTTCAGATGTTAAATTTAGCTCTACGATTCCTTGTGCCATAATGGTCATTTGCTGATATGCAAAACGCTGTGAACTTGTAATCCAAATATTATTAAAAGCATCTCGCTTCATTTGCATTTCACCAGGAACACTAATATCCCAAGATTTCACGTTCTGATGGCTATTATTAAATGGCATCATTTTAATATATTGAATACTATTCGACGCTTCTTCACTATAACTATAATGCGTTTGATGATTTACCATGAGTCTCATGCATTCACCTCGAACATTTGATGAACTTGATCACTGAACCGATAAAAATTTTCCGAACTTGAAGAGTTTTGTAAGTCTCTCCAAGTATCTGCTAATGAATCCCAACCTAGTTCTTCCAGCAATTTAACGACAATGCTTAACGCCTGTAAAGCTGCACTTAAATTTTGATTTAAACGTATTTGCCTATCAATTTGCTCGATGCTTTGCCCTAATTTAAAAAATAGAAATACATCATGTGACTCAGCTTCTAAAACATCTAAACACTCACCCACCACATCACAAATGTATCCCGGATTTTCACTTGCCGTTTTAATCAGCTGATTTAATTCTGCATAGCCATACGCTGTAAGCACACCACGTAATTCGTGAATATTATCTTTTGCGTAAAGAAACTGCTGTTTAAATGAAACAGCATGACTTTCGTTTAAAACAAGTTCATTTAAAGACATTGCATCAAATGCAGGTAAACAAAAAGCTTTTGCATATTCTGCTGCTTCAGCATCTTCTTTAAATGGAAATTGATGACACAAATATTGAATACGTGAAATATAACGTCCCAACCAAAAAATATATTCTGCACTAGAATTTAATAAAATCATTCTTATCTCCTCAGTATCGCAAACTTATGAATGTAAAGAATCGACAACCCATGTGTCTTTAATACCGCCACCTTGAGATGAGTTCACCACCAAAGAACCTTCTTCCATTGCGACACGTGTTAAGCCACCTGGAACAATTTCAGTCCTATACGGAGAACTCAACACAAATGGACGTAAATCAATATGGCGTTCCGCAATA
Organism: Acinetobacter portensis; assembly: GCF_010646905.1. Taxonomy (NCBI): domain Bacteria; kingdom Pseudomonadati; phylum Pseudomonadota; class Gammaproteobacteria; order Moraxellales; family Moraxellaceae; genus Acinetobacter; species Acinetobacter portensis. Next base: position 2,551,794 of record NZ_JAAARQ010000002.1, on the reverse strand, counting down.
CCTTTTTCAGTTAAAGTTGGAGATACAGAAAGTTCTAACGTAGGCTGTGCAATATATAAATGCGGCGTTGCTATGAGTTTATCTCTAAAAATAGCCAATTCTTTTTCACAGGCATGCGGTCCAATCAACATGCCGTAACCACCCGAACCTTGCGCTTCTTTTACCACTAATTTTTCAAGATTTTCCAAAACATAATCTAAATCTTGTTGTTCACGGCATTGATACGTTGGTACATTTTTAAGAACAGGTTCTTCGCCCAAATAAAAATGAATCATTTTATCGACATAAGGATAAATAGATTTATCATCTGCTACACCTGTTCCCGGTGCATTTGCAATCACCACATTGTTTTGCAAATACGCAGACATTAATCCCGGAACACCGAGCGTACTATCAGGCTTAAAGCAAAGCGGATCGATAAAAGCATCATCCAAACGGCGATAAATCACATGAACTTGCTGACGACCACGAACAGTTTTGACATAAACCTTATCATTTTCAACAAATAAGTCTTTTGATGTCACCAATGGCACATCCATTTCTCGTGCTAAAAATGCGTGTTCATAATAAGCACTGTTATATCTACCCGGAGTCAACACCACTATCATCGGGCGATCGACATAAGCATTTTCCGCAAGAATCTCTCTGAGTAATTGCGGATATTGCTCTATGGCTGAAATATTGTTTTGCTTACACAACTCAGGCATCAGCTTTTGACTAATTTTTCGCCCTTCTAGCATATAAGACACGCCTGATGGTGTTCTTAAATTATCCTCAAGCACATAAAAGTCACCTACTTTGTCTCGAATAATATCAATACCACTAATTTGACTATATATTTTCCCTTTTAAGTCATGTGCATACATATGTGGTTGATATGCCTCATGTGTAAGCACTTGAAGCTCAGGAACAATTCCTGCTTTTAGAATTTCTTGTTGATGATAAATATCATGTAAAAATAAATTAAGTGCACGAACCCGTTGCGAGCAACCTAAAGCAATTGTATTCCATTGTTTTTTAGCAATAATTCTTGGAATCACATCAAATGGAATGGTTCTCTCTGAACCATCTTGCTCTCCATATACCGAAAATGTAATACCTTCATATAAAAAATGTGATTTTGCAGCATCATTTAATGACTGCAAATCTGTAAGACTATGTTGAGATAGCCAGTTTTCTATTTTCTCACCAGCATTTCCCGACATCGTTTTATCATCAAACAATTCATTGAAAAATTGCTTTTTAATTTGTTCAAATAAGCCATGCGTATTTTTTCTAGTACTTGAATCTAACGTAGACCCAACATTCATTTGATTTGTAGCTACATCATCTAAAACTGTAGTAACAGCATGATCTTCTTTAAGCATACAAACCTCTTCATTGTAATTTTATGTAATTATGTGTAAGCAATTTAAATGCCAATTATTTTTCATATTGAATAAAACTTATTTAGTTTTTAAGGAAATTGCAAATTTAGAGTAAAAATTGATTGAATAGGATTTTGTTAAATTTACTTGCTAAAAGTAAGTAGTTTTCTTATTGTGTCCTGTATTCAAGCAATACTTTTTTCTCAATTCATCGTACTTTGATCTATTATGCAAGCACAAGAAAAAGAAACATCGAATACCTTATATCGCCAATGGCAAATTCTTTCACGCTTATCTACAGGAAAATGGATGGGTACGCGTGAGCTACAAGAAATTTTGCAACGCGAAGGCATTGATATTAGTTTGCGTACTATCCAACGTGACTTGAACCAAATATCGCAACGCTTTCCTATTGAAAATAACGGCACTGTGCCACAAGGTTGGCGTTGGCGAGCAGATGCACCTATTCAAAGTTTACCGCATATGACCAGCTCACAAGCGGTGACATTTATGATGGTTGAAGAGCATTTAAAGCATTTACTTCCGCCTAGTTTAGTTGAAGAAATGAATCCTTGGTTTGACCTCGCACGTCGTAGCCTTTCAACACAAAACAATGTACGCCAATGGATTAATCGTGTTCGTATTGTTCCTGCAAACCAACCACTTATTCCACCATTGGTTGAACGGGGTTCTCAGCAAGCCATTTATGAAGGCTTATTACAAGATAAGCAGCTTGAATGTGTTTATCATGCGCGTACTGTCGGTGCAGAAGAAAAAACTTATGTTCTCAATCCTTTAGCATTGGTTCAAAAAGGTGCGGTTATTTATTTAATATGCACTCGTTTAGACAAAACCGATATTCAAACTTTTGCGTTGCACCGTTTCAAGACAGCAAAAGTGCTAAATTCTCGTGCATTGCATCCTGTTGATTTTGATATAGATAAATATATTGAATCTGGTGCATTAGGCTTCCGTGTCGATTATTCTAAGCCCACAGATCTCATTGAGTTAAAACTAATAATGACAGATGTAAATGCTGCATATTTTGAAGAAAGCCAACTCAGTAAAGATCAGGTTTTAGAAGATTTAGGCAATGGTCTTGTTCAAGTTCAGGCTTCAGTTCCTTTTACATCTCAATTGGTTTGGTGGTTGCGTAGTTTTGGTAGTCGTATTCAAGATATTCAACCTATAGATGTTTATAACGCAGTTCATGAAATCGAAGATTAAAAAAAAGCCCCTTTCAAGGGGCTTTTATAGTTTTATATTTATATTGTTATCGTTCTTTGCGCTGTTGGTTTATAGAAATCGAAGCTTGTAAACAAGACAACCGACATTACAAACTTCATTGTTCTTTATATTTGTTATTTTACAGTTCAGTTTTAACATTGGCAGGCTAAATCTGAATTGTTATAACGAATACGCTTCATAGTCATGGTATTTACCTCGTGTTTTGAACATGAAGCTAATTTAAACTTTCCTATAATTTTTGTGAAATAAGTTGATGTGAAACTTAAATCACTTTTTATCTTTAAGAACTAATGTGTACTTTTTATACAAAAAATAGATAAGCCTTTTTACTTTTTCAATCAGATACTTAAATTCACCAATATTTCTCAGATAAAAATTCATTCATTAAAAAAGCCCGCATTATGCGGGCTTTTTATCACTTCAAAATCTTATGCAGATTTTTTAGCTTGGTTATTTTTACGAATTGTAATCATCACCAATTGAACCGCAGCAGGTGTAACACCCGGAATACGACTTGCTTGCGCTAAAGTTTCAGGACGAATATCTTTCAATTTCAAAGTAATTTCACGAGATAAACCAGAAACAACGTCATAATCAAAATCGGCAGGAATACTTGTTTCCTCAAGACGCTTCATTTGAGCAACATCTTCTTGCTGACGGTTAATATAACCTGCATATTTCACAGCAATTTCAATTTGCTCGCCCACAAATGGCGTAACTTCAGAACCCGTTAATTCTGCAATTTGAGCAAAGTTAATATTTGGACGTTTCAACAAATCAATTGCTGAACATTCTTTAGATAAATCTGCACCCGTCATTTCAACGAACTTTTTACCCATTGGGTTATTTGGCGCAGCCCAAAGGTGTTGCAAACGACCTGTTTCTTTCTCTACTGCTTCCATTTTGTCACAGTAAGAAGCCCAACGCTCATCATCTACAAGACCCATTTCACGACCAATCGCTGTTAAACGCTGATCGGCATTGTCTTCACGAAGCATCAAACGGTATTCAGCACGTGATGTGAACATACGGTACGGTTCTTTAGTACCTAAAGTAATGAGGTCATCAACCAATACACCCATATACGCTTCATCACGTTTTGGTGTCCATTGCTCTTGATCCCATGCACGACGCGCAGCATTCAAGCCTGCAAGTAAACCTTGTGCACCAGCCTCTTCATAACCAGTTGTACCGTTAATTTGACCTGCAAAATACAAGTTATTAATGGCTTTAGTTTCTAAAGAGAATTTCAACGCTTGTGGGTTGAAGTAATCGTATTCAATAGCATAACCCGGACGCATAATATGCGCGTTTTCCATACCACGAATTGAGCGAACCAATTCAAACTGAACATCGAATGGTAAAGATGTAGAAATACCATTTGGATAAAGCTCATGCGTGTCTAAACCTTCAGGTTCAATGAACACTTGATGCGAATCTTTATCTGCAAATTTATGAATTTTATCTTCAATCGATGGGCAGTAACGTGGACCAACACCTTCAATAACGCCTGTGTACATAGGTGAACGGTCTAAACCGCCACGAATAATGTCATGAGTGCGTTCATTGGTATGCGTAATATAGCAATTCACCTGTTCAGGATGCATAGATGCATCACCCATAAATGACATGGTCGGAGATGGGAAATCACCCGGCTGTGCTGTCATCACAGAAAAATCGACCGAACGTGCATCAATACGTGGAGGCGTACCTGTTTTTAAACGACCTACAGGTAAGTTCAATTCACGAAGGCGCGCAGCCAAAGAAATTGAAGGAGGATCACCCGCACGACCGCCAGAAGCGTTGTTTAGACCAATGTGAATCACACCGCCTAAGAATGTGCCTGTGGTTAATACAACCGTTTTCGCATCGAAGCGAACGCCCATTTGCGTTACAACACCTTTAACGGTATCGCCTTCAACAATTAAGTCGTCTGCTGCTTGTTGGAAAATATCTAAGTTGGCTTGGTTTTCTAATGTTTCACGAATCGCAGCTTTAAAACGCACACGGTCAGCTTGGGCACGAGTTGCTCGAACCGCTGCACCTTTACGTGAGTTTAGAATACGGAATTGAATACCGCCTTTATCGGCAGCAAGTGCCATTGCACCGCCCAAGGCATCAATTTCACGCACAAGATGCGATTTACCAATACCACCGATGGCTGGATTACAGCTCATCTGCCCTAAAGTCTCAATGTTATGAGTTAAGAGTAAGGTTTGTCGACCCATACGTGCCGCAGCCAATGCCGCTTCTGTACCTGCGTGACCACCGCCGATAACAATGACATCGTAAACTTTAGGATAATGCATAATGGTAAATGAGAGATAAAAATAATGACTGCAGATTGTAGCAAAAAATAGTGTCTAAGTTGACAATTTAAGTCGAATTTATCGTAATAAAAAAATACGTGATTCATACAATACTTTAAAAAAAGAATATTTCTCAAAACCGACCATTGCAGAGCAGTCACTTTTTAGTATTTACAAGCCCTATATAAGTATGGTTAATATCTATTTATATTCAAATAATTAAAAATTTATAAGCGACAAGCAAAGCATCTGGATGATGCGAAAACGATAAAATTAAAAGGAGTTTTATATGAATATGGGAATAATTACCGTTCTTCTACCTTTAGCACTTGCCATTATTATGATTGGCTTGGGTTTAGAACTCACCCTCAACGATTTCAAACGTGTATCTAAACATCCTAAAGCTGTACTCATTGCCCTATTCTGCCAATTAGTCATATTGGTGGCGCTTGCCTTTATTCTTTGTAAAGTGCTTTCCTTACCACCATTACTTTCCGTGGGCTTAATGTTGTTAGCAGCATCCCCTGGTGGTAGTACCGCAAACTTATTTAGCTATTTATTTAAAGGTGATATTGCACTGAATATTAGCCTAACAGCAATTAATTCAGTGATTGCAGCATTTACACTACCTTTAATAATGAATTTTGCAATTTTGCACTTTATGCAAGAAAGTCAGCAAATCTCTTTACAGTTTTCTAAAATCCTTCAAGTTTTTGCAATCATTATTATTCCTGTGGGCATTGGAATGTTGATTCGTCATTACGCACCAAAACTCACCGAGAAATTAAATAAACCATTACGAATATTTGCGGTGATCTTTTTAATTTCAATTATCGCCCTTGCTATTTTTGCAGAGCGTACAAACATCGCCACTTATTTAACCCAAGTTGGACTTGCAACAGCAATATTCTGTGCATGTAGTTTAGCCATTGGTTACTTTGTACCACGTGTTTTAGGTATTAGTAGTACTCAAGCACGTGCATGTGCCTTTGAAATTGGTATTCATAACAGTACATTAGCCATGACCATTGCATTAACTGTTATGGCGAATACAACGATTGCAATGCCTGCCGCAGTCTATTCAATTTTTATGTATGTTTTTGCTGCAATATTCGGCTTTATGATTACACGCACAAAAGAATCAACCAACGATATGACGTGATTAAATGAAATAAATTTAAAATCGGTGCAGTATCTTCTATTCACTGTGCCGATTTTCAAGCAGTCATCATGCAGATCGGCTACAATATGCAAGATATAAAATTTTTTAGGTTATTCCCGTGAAGTGGTTACAAATTCATATTACCGTTGATCAAGCACAAGTTGATTTTACAGAAACGCTTTTAGAATCTCTTGGCGCAGTAAGCGTGACTTTAGATGATGCTGAAAATCAAGACTTACTTGAACCACTTCCAGGCGAAACGCCACTTTGGAATAAAGTGATTGTTACAGGTATTTATGCTCAAGAAGATGATGAAGAAATAGATGTTGCTGCTTTAGAAACATTTATTCGCACTCAACTTCCTACAGAGCCTATGCGTAGCGAATTCATGGAAGACCAAGAATGGGAACGCACTTGGATGGATGCATACGAGCCAATCCAAATTGGTGAGAAATATTGGATTGTTCCTGAATGGATGCAACCACCCGAAGCAGATGCTGTAAATATTAAGTTAGATCCAGGTTTGGCATTTGGTACAGGTAACCATGCAAGTACATTCCTTTGCTTACAATGGCTTGGACAAACCGACGTAAAAGATAAAATTGTGATTGATTATGGCTGTGGTTCAGGTATTTTAGGTGTAGCAGCACTATTATTAGGTGCTAAAAAAGTATATGCGACCGATATTGACCCTCAAGCTGTTTTAGCAACAAAACAAAATGCTGAACTCAATGGCGTATTAGATAACTTATTTGTTGGTTTACCCGACGAGTTTAATGAAACACTAAAAGATCAAAAAGCAGATGTGTTTGTGGCAAATATTCTTGCTGGCCCACTCATGATGCTTGCACCACAATTTGCGACACTTGTAAAATCTGAAAGTGAATTTGCACTTGCAGGTGTTATTCAGGAACAAGTTGATGATGTTTCTAGCGTTTATTCTGAATTTTTTGATATATTGCAAGTTGAAACGCGCGACGAATACTGGTGCAGAATTTCCGGGAAACGTCATTCATTCTAATACCACTATTAGTATAAATTATGAGTGAAAAACAAACTAAATGTCCTGAGTGCTTATCTACTTATAAAGTAACTGTTCCGCAGCTTACTGCGGCTCAGGGCATGGTTTGTTGCCCTAAATGTGAAGCAACCTTTAATGCCATTTCATATTTAACATCTACTCTCTCAGATTCAAACGAGACAATCTCATATCAAGAAAATCGACCTGATCAGCACATTAACAATGAAGACATTTCATACACCCCGCTATTAGCAAAGAATGTTCTCAATATTTTTGAGCAAAAAGTTGAAAACTCTAATATCAATTTAAAAACATATCTTAATAATTTGAATGCGTTCAACCCTGAACCTATTAGTGCATTTCCCACTTTAAATTTAGCAAAAGATGCAGACTTTAATCCTGAAAAGAAAAACACGACGCGTTATTACACCATCTGGGGAATCATTAATTTTTCTTTAATCGCTATATTTGTACTTCAAATTGTAATGATTAACCCTAAAATGCTAAATAACAACTCTCTTATTAATAGTGCTTACACAAAAATATGTGGCATGTTCCAATGTGAAAGTTTAATTGAGCAATATAAGTTAGTAGATTTTGTAAATGTAAAAGTCACCCCTATTCATAAAACATCATCAAATGTTTCAGGTTACATTATTAACCACAATGAACACAGTTTAGCGCTACCTTTAGTAAGTATTACTTTCTTTAAGAATAATGTTGCAGTTCATTCTCAAACCTACCGCCCAAAAGAATACTTAATTAAAAGTCTTATTAATATTGAACGAATTCCTCAGAACAGCCCATTTAACTTCAATATTATTGCGCCTATAGACAAAAAAGACTTCGATAATTACCACTTGGAAATTATTCGCCCCTGAACATTGAAAAAAACTATTAAAAATTGCAAAAAAAAGTAAAAAAAATGCAGTTTTCTTGCTCACTTTTCCTTATACAATGGTATTATACGCGCCACGAAAGCTTTGTGCTGCAAACTCCTCGCAAAATTCACAACAAATACTGATCAACAAAATGCGCCTTATCAACCATAATGCGTATGAGTAGATTTTTTTGTTTTGATATTGGTCTGTAACAAATCTTTAACTATTGTTACGCTTAAATTTCGACCAAAGCCCTGAGTTGTGGCAAGCTATATACCAGTTTTAAAATATTCTGTTTTAGGATCTAAGACAGAATATTCGTTAAATTTTATAGACCATATTTATATATCACTTTACCCAAGTGATATTTGTTTCGGATTAATTCGCATGAATAGCAAATCTCCTATTTTTACTGCTCAATCTGATGTTGCTCTTCGTATTCACGTAGATCGCGCAGTTCGCCACTACTTTGCACAATTGCAAGGTGAGCAACCATCACAAGTTTACGACATGGTGTTGGCAGAAATGGAGAAACCTCTTTTATCTGTGGTTCTAGAATATACGCGAGGGAATCAAACCCGCGCTGCTGAGATTCTAGGACTTAACCGTGGTACTCTACGTAAAAAGTTGAAAGCTCACGGTTTAATGAGTGAATAAATGATAAAATGCTTGCGGCTTCCGCGGGCATTTTTTTTATCTGTATATTGGCTAATTTGTTTTAATCTGTTCCTTAAAGACTGTGACGAAGATCATGACTATGAAACGCGCTTTAATCTCTGTTTCCGACAAAACTGGTATTGTTGAATTTGCACAAGAACTTGCTGCTCTAGGGGTAGAAATTTTATCTACTGGTGGTACATACAAATTGTTGAAAGACAATAATGTTGCCGTAGTTGAAGTTTCAGAGCACACAGGTTTCCCAGAGATGATGGATGGTCGTGTTAAAACACTACATCCTAAAATTCATGGGGGTATCTTAGCTCGTCGTGGTCTAGACGAAGCTGTGATGGCTGAACATAACATTGATGCAATCGATTTAGTTGTTGTTAACCTTTATCCATTTGCTGCAACTGTTGCTAAACCAAACTGTTCACTTGCAGATGCGATTGAAAATATCGACATCGGCGGTCCTACAATGGTTCGTGCTGCTGCGAAAAACCATGCATCTGTAGGTATTGTTGTAAATGCATCTGACTATTCAACTGTAGTTGCTGAACTTAAAGCTGAGGGTGCTTTATCTCATGCGACACGTTTTGACTTAGCAGTTAAAGCATTTGAACATACAGCACAATACGATGGCATGATTGCTTCTTACTTAGGCGCTCGCGTAGGTAAAGAAGAAGGTCAAGCTGACAAATTTGCACGTACTTTCAATACTCAATTAAATAAAGTACAAGATCTTCGTTATGGCGAAAATCCACATCAATCTGCTGCTTTCTATGTAGAAGACACAGCTTCAGAAGCTTCTGTTTCAACAGCAACGCAGTTACAAGGTAAAGAATTATCTTATAACAACATTGCAGATACAGATGCTGCACTTGAATGTGTTAAATCTTTTGTAAAACCAGCCTGTGTTATTGTTAAACATGCAAACCCGTGTGGCGTTGCAGTTTCTCTAGATGGTATTCACGCGGCTTACGATCTTGCTTATGCAACAGATCCTGAATCTGCATTTGGTGGCATCATTGCATTCAACCGTGAATTAGACGTTGCAACTGCTCAAGCAATTGTTGACCGTCAATTCGTTGAAGTAATTATTGCACCTAGCATTGCTGAAGGCGTTCTTGAAGTAACAGGTGCGAAGAAAAACGTACGTGTACTTGTATGTGGCGAACTACCGAACATTGATGAACGTGCTGCACAACTTGACTACAAACGCGTAAATGGCGGCTTATTAGTTCAAGACCAAGACTTAGGCATGATCAAAGCGTCTGATCTTAAAGTTGTAACTAAACGCGCACCAACAGAAGCTGAAATTGATGACATGATTTTTGCTTGGAAAGTTGCGAAATACGTTAAATCTAATGCGATTGTTTATGCAAAAGGTCGTCAAACGATTGGTGTTGGCGCAGGTCAAATGAGCCGTGTAAACTCTGCTCGTATTGCTGCAATTAAAGCTGAACATGCAGGTTTAGTGGTTGAAGGTGCTGTAATGGCGTCTGATGCATTCTTCCCATTCCGTGATGGTATTGATAACGCTGCGAAAGCAGGTATCAAATGCATTATTCAACCGGGTGGTTCTATGCGTGATGAAGAAACAATTGCAGCTGCTGATGAAGCAGGTATTGCAATGGTATTCACAGGCATGCGTCATTTCCGCCACTAATTAATTATAAGTCGTATTTATAAATCCCCCTAAATCCCCCTTTTCAAAAAAGGGGGACTTTTCACGAAATAGAGTGTACTTTAACTTCGTGATACTCCTCCCTTTTTAAAGGGTGAGAATCCTCAGAATATATTCTGAGTTCGCAAGGGGGATTATCATTTTCGAGGGATTTTTTAAATGAATATTTTAGTATTGGGTAATGGCGGTCGTGAACACGCCCTCGCTTGGAAAATCGCACAAGACGATCAAGTAACAAAAGTATTTGTTGCACCAGGCAATGCAGGTACAGCAACTGAAAATAAATGTGAAAACGTAAACTTAAGCATTTTAGACAATGCTGCGATTATCGAATTTGCAAAAAATAATACTGTTGAAATGATTATTGTTGGTCCTGAAGCTCCCCTTGTAAATGGTGTTGTCGATGCTTGTCGCGCGGCAGGTGTTAAAGTTTGGGGTCCAACTCAATTTGCTGCACAACTTGAAGGCTCTAAAGCTTTCGCTAAACATTTCTTAAAACGCCACAATATTCCAACAGCTTTTTATGACGTATTTACAGAAGTAGATGCTGCTAAAGCCTTTGTTGAAAAAAATGGCGCGCCAATTGTGATTAAGGCGGATGGTCTTGCTGCGGGTAAAGGCGTCATTGTTGCCATGACCAATCAAGAAGCATTCGATGCGATTGATGACATGCTTTCAGGCAACAAATTTGGCGATGCAGGTTCTCGTGTTGTGATTGAAGAGTTCCTTGCAGGTGAAGAAGCATCTTTCATTTGCATGATTGATGGCGACAACATCTTGCCAATGGCAACATCCCAAGATCACAAACGTATTTTTGAAGGCGACCAAGGTCCAAACACAGGTGGTATGGGTGCTTACTCTCCTGCTCCTGTTGTAACTTCAGACGTGTTTGAAAAAGCAATGAATGAAGTGATGCGTCCAACTGTTGAAGGCATGAAAAAAGATGGTCATGTTTACACAGGTTTCTTATACGCAGGCTTGATGATTGATGAACAAGGTCAACCAAAAGTCATCGAATTCAACTGTCGTTTTGGCGATCCTGAAACTCAACCAATCATGATGCGCTTAAAATCATCTTTGGTTGATTTAGTTCAAGCAGGTTTAGACGGTAACTTACCTGCGGAAGCACAATGGGATGAGCGTAAGACTGTAGGTATCGTTTTAGCATCTAAAGGCTACCCTGAAACTTCAAGCAATGGCGATGTCATTACAGGTTTAGATACAGTTATGACTGATGCTAAAGTTTTCCATGCAGGTACTAAAGCCAATGATAATGGCGATATCTTAACTGCGGGTGGTCGTGTACTTTGCGTAACTGCGTTAGGTAATACGATTGGCGAAGCACAAGCAAAAGCTTTGGAACTTTGCGAAAAAGTAACGTTTGATGGTGTTCAATACCGTAAAGATATTGGTTACCGCGCAATTGCTCGTGAAAATGCTTAATCTAAATTTAGATTAAATAAAAACCCCGCTTAGTGCGGGGTTTTTTATGCCACAATTAAATCAACAATTTTATTTAAAAATTTAAAAAATGAATGATGAAGAAAAATTTTGTTTAAAAATAAGATTGATTGTAGGACTATGTACAGCAAAAGACATTCAATATTGGGCAGAAGCAACCCTTCTAAAAGACGTCCATAACGAATTTGCGCTTAATCTCTGTTTTATGGAATCAGCAGATAAAATTCAAAAATATTTTATCGAGATCAATCCGCAACTTTTAAAAATCGATACAGGAAAAATCGCTCTGTCCGTTTTAGAAGAATATGTACAAAAAAAGTTGCCACACAATTTAGATCATCAATATGAATATCATCTTGATAATTTAGTGTTTCTCTCCGAATACTTACATGAATTTAGCGACAAATTACATGAAGGCAATTTATATACCCACATCATTATCTATGATGATCAAATACAATTAGTTTCTAACACGACAGCTCAACATATATATAGAGAATTATATAAATTTCTACTTAAATGGCTTCAAAATGTACATACAATTTAATTTCAAAGTGACTAAAAATGATTAATTCATTAGAAAATGCTTTTCCTTTACATTGTAGGAATGACATCAATTCCATAAAAAATTATTTAGTTTTAGACGATATCGATGCATGTCGTAATATTACTTTGAATCAAAATTTCCTTCAAATTCCTTATCGAATTTATAATAAACCCTTAACGATGGCTCAACTCGATTCATTCACATGTCACCAACAACTCATAATAAATTGTATTTTTACGCGTCATCACAATGGATTTATCCGTCATGAAGTTATTAAAAATATTATGCAAATTCATCCCCTATTAGAAGAGGACGATTTTGTTATTCCTTATATTTTTATGCTCTTAGGCGAGTATGTTGTGGAAATTTGTGAGGATCTCTACCCGTATATAAAAGCAAATAAATCTGTTATTAATAAATTTATTCAGCAAAATAAAGAATTCTGTTATCTGACTTATCAAAGATCTGTAAGTTACTGGAATGAATATTATCGCCTATCTACATATAAATATTTACGTGACTATCCTGTTAGAAAAATTTTTGATCTCTTTCCTTTTGCATATAAAAGAAAGTCTTAAGTTTCCAAGCAACAAAACCCTCTTTCCCTCTTAAATAATAAGCAAAATGAAAATATATAGAGTTGCGATTGAACATAGAATACATATTTCTTTTACACAAGCATTTTATAAGGCTTCATTCATTCAACATTTTCATTTATAAGTTTACTTCTATATTCATTTTTCATCTTTATATCAGATAAAATCTTATAAAGATGAATAAAGACATTACTATTAAGCTAAATTAAATTAATATTTAGATAATTTATTGTTTTTAAATAAATTTAATAGAATAAATTACAACCCTTATTCAATAATTAAGCTAAGTATTCTGTTTTTCATCACTATATCGAATATTTATTTATTGTTATGATATTGCCAAGTTATGAACTGTTCCAAAGAAAACAAAATTTGCCTTTATTTAGTTCAATCTATAAAGTCATTGTTTAGTATGGAAACTGCCATATAAGTAATTGATTATTAAATAACGCTCACGTTAGCTTCAACACGCTAAGGCTTTATTTAACCTATAATCTCTCCAACATTGGTTATCGTAAATTTATCACTTATAAATTTACTTAGGACGAAGAAATGAAAAAAATTCTTGGACTTATTTTAGGTCTTACAGTTGGCTTAACAGCTTGTTCAAAGCCTGAAGCACCTGCAACTGAAGCAGCGCAAAAAGAAACAACAGAATTACAAAAAGTTGTTATGGCTTCTACAGGTTCAGATGCTGATATTTGGAACTTTATTGCAAAATTACCTGAAACGAAAGAAGCAGGTATTGATCTTCAAGTGAAAAGCTTTACAGATTACGTTGCAATGAATACCGCTGTTGCAAACAAAGAAATTGATATCAATGCATTCCAATCTTATGCATATCTTGTTGCATTCAATGCATCAAACAAAGATAAAATTGCACCTGTATCTACAACTTACTTAGAGCCAATGGGTATTTACTCAAGCAAAGTTAAAAAAGTTGAAGAGTTTGCAAATGGCGCAACAATTGCTATTCCAAACGATGCAGCAAATGAAGCACGTGCTTTACTTCTTCTTCAATCTGCGGGTTTATTGAAATTAAAAGCTGACTTTGACCCTGCAACTGGTACACCAAACGACATCACTGAAAATGCTAAAGCAATTGTGATTAAACCTATTCAAATGGCAACTGCTGTACGTGTTAAAGACGAAGTAGATGCAATTGTTTTAGGTAATACACTTGCACTTGAAGGTGGTTTAAACGTTCTTAAAGATTCTGTTTTTTATGAGCCAGTTGACCAAAGTACAAAACTTAACGTGAATGTTCTAGCTGTTGTTGCAGATCGTGCAAATGATCCTGTATTACAAAAAGTTGGTGCTTTATATCATACTGAAGCCGCTCAAAAGTTCATTAAAGAGAAATTTGAAGGTACTAAAGTTGACGTAAATAAACCAATCAGCTATTTAACTGAAACTAAATAGTAATATAATTAATAATAACTAAAACAGGCAAATCTCTTTGCCTGTTTTTCATTCCAGATTAATTTTGACGATATGATTGAATTTAAAAATATTTCCAAGCATTACACGCTCAATGGCCAAACTATTCGTGCCTTAGATCAGATCAACCTTCAAATTCCAGATGGCAGTATTTTTGGCATCATTGGCTATAGCGGAGCTGGTAAAAGTACTTTAATCCGTCTGATTAATCTTTTAGAACGTCCAAATGACGGTCAAGTGATTATCAATCAAACCGATTTCACCGCTTTAAGCGCTTCTGAACTTCGTAGCGAACGTGCCAATATTGGCATGATTTTTCAGCACTTCAATTTACTGCAAACCAAAACGGTTTCTGCAAATATTGAAATGCCAATGAAACTGTTGGGCTACAGCAAAGCTGAGCGTGAAAAACGTTTAAATGAATTATTAGAATTTATTGACCTTAAACATAAAGCCAATGCCTACCCAGATGAACTTTCGGGTGGTCAAAAGCAACGTGTTGGTATTGCCCGTGCCCTTGCCAATCATCCTAAAATTTTACTTTGCGATGAAGCAACAAGTGCACTAGATCCTCAAACAACTAAATCTGTTTTAGCTTTATTGAAAAAAATCAATAAAGAGCACGGTATTACCATCGTAATGGTTACCCATGAAATGGACGTAATTGAAACTGTTTGTGACTATGTGGCTGTAATGGAACAAGGTAAGGTCATTGAATCAGGTTCAACTTTAGAAATTTTTAGTCAACCGAAACATCCTACAACCAAAAATTTCATTCAAACAGTTTTACAGCAACAATTACCTGTAAATATTTTGAGTAATTTAGAAAATCAAAATCATAACAGTGTGTATTGCCTTAAATTCTTAGGTAGTTCTGCACAAGAAACAGTTATTCAGGCAGTTATTAAACAGTTTGATATTAGTTTGAATATTCTTTTTGCCAATATGACCGAAATTAACGGTACTGTGATTGGACAAATGTTTATTCAACTTCTAGGTGATGATGCACTTATTCAACAAGCCATCGATTTCTTAAGATCTCACGGCGTAGAAGTTGAACAATCAGGAGTAATCGCATGAGAGAGCTCATTGTTCAATTACTGACACAAATGACAGCACCGTTTTGGACTAGTTCAGTTTCAATGGATCAGTTTGTTACCGCATTACAAGAAACATTTAGCATGGTGTTTTTTGCAATGATTTTTGGAACAATCTGGGGCTTCATTCAAGGGATTATTCTTGTTATGACGCGTGCAGACGGTATTTTGCCCAACTCTAAAATTTATTATGGCTTAAACCCAATTATTAATGCATTGCGTTCATTACCTTTCATTATTTTAATGATTGCGGTTTATCCTTTAACAAAATTTATTACAGGTACAACCATTGGTACTTGGGCTGCAATTGTGCCTTTAACCATTTATGTCGGGCCATATATTGGTCGCTTGGTTGAATCTTCTTTGCTTGAAGTGAATAGCGGTATTGTTGAATCTGCTCAAGCAATGGGTGCAACACCATTACAAATCGTGTTTAAGTTTATTGTTCCTGAAGCACGTAGCTCGCTTATTTTAAACTTAACCACTGCCCTCATTAGTTTAATTGGCGCAACTGCAATGGCTGGTGCAATTGGTGCAGGCGGTATTGGTGACCTTGCTATTTCATATGGTTATCAACGCTTTGATGATAGCGTGATTTATTTAACCGTAATTGTGCTGATTATTCTGGTTCAAATTGTTCAGTCTTTAGGTGAATGGTTATCTCGTTTAAGATAATACCTATTGCAGATTTTTTTCTTGATGAAATTTGAAAAATAAAAGCCCTCAATTGAGGGCTTTTATTTTAGCTCATCTATTTTATCGTTTAGAAAAACCATCAAGATCTCCCGCCTTTTTAGATAAAACATCCAAATTCTATAGTTTTTCATTTGTTAATGTTTTGATCATGTTATATTTCTATAAAATATTAGATAAAACTTCATCAATTCAATTCAATTACACTCAGAATAACAATAGAGCGTGCTAAAATAGCGGGTGTTTTTGCAGGGACTCATTTATGCACTTTGTACATCTTGGTATTCAAACAGAATTTTCAATTACGGAATCTATTGTTCGTATACCTGAACTTGTTAAAGTTGCAGCAGATGATCAAATGCCTGCACTTGCCATTACCGATTTATCAAATTTACATGCTGCGGTAAAGTTTTATCAGAAATGCTTGGGCAAAGGCATTAAACCTATTTTAGGTGCAACATTACGTTTAAATGATGCAGAGCATCGTGTTGCTTTATTGTCTATGACCAATAAAGGCTGGCGCAACCTCACTGAACTTGTCTCTGAAGGTTATATTTCAGGACAACAACTCGATATTCCTTGTGTAAAAAAAGAATTAATTTTAGAACAAAACCAAGACTTAATTGTTCTTTTAGGCATGCAAAGTGATGTCGGCAAAATGCTATGTACATCTAATCCGCAAAAAGCCGAACCACTATTAGAAGAATGGGTTGAAAAATTTGGTAATCGAGTTTACTTCGCGCTCTCTCGTACAAATCATTCTGGTGAAGAAGATTTCATTCACGAAGCGGTAAAACTCGCAAAAAAATATAATATTGGTGTTGTTGCACATAATGATGTTCACTTTATTAAAAGTGAAGATTTTGAAGCACATGAAGCACGTGTATGTATTGCAGATGGTTATGTGCTTGGCGATAATCGCAGACCAAAAAGTTACACCCCAGAGCAATATTTCAAAACATCTGAGCAAATGATTGAGCTGTTTTCGGATATTCCTACAGCAATTGAAAATACGTATCACATCGCAAAACGTTGTAACGTAACATTACGTTTAGGTTTTAACGACTTACCCGATTATCCAATTCCTGAAGGTCATACCATTGGCTCATTCTTCGCACATTTATCGGAAGAAGGCTTAGAGGAACGCTTAGATTTCCTTTATCCACCTGAAAAGCGTGGAGATGATTGGGCTGAAATTCGCAAACCTTACGATGAACGTTTAGCTTTTGAAGTTAAAATCATTCTAGATATGGGCTTCCCCGGCTACTTCCTTATTGTCATGGACTTTATTCAATGGTCTAAAGGCAATGGCGTACCTGTAGGCCCAGGTCGTGGTTCGGGTGCAGGTTCACTTGTAGCTTATAGCTTAAAAATTACCGATCTTGATCCATTACGTTATGACTTACTTTTCGAACGTTTCTTAAACCCAGAACGTGTATCCATGCCCGATTTCGACGTCGATTTCTGTATCGCAGGTCGTGACCGTGTTATTGACTATGTTGCACGTACCTATGGTCGAGATGCTGTATCGCAAATTGCAACTTTTGGTACTATGGCTGCCAAAGGTGCAATTCGAGATGTTGCCCGTGTATTGGGTAAATCTTATGGTTTAGCCGACCGTATTTCAAAAATGATTCCAACCAAACCTTTAGGTTTGAGTTTAGAAGAATCAATTGAAGCAGAACCTCAACTTAAAGATATTGTGACTAACCCATCTAACCCAGATAACGATGATGCATCTGAAATTTGGGAAATGGCACTCAAGCTTGAAGGTATTACCCGTAATACAGGTAAACACGCAGGTGGTGTTGTCATTGCACCTACCAAGCTAACTGACTATTCGGCTGTCATGTGTGATGCAGATGGTACAGGACGTGTTGCACAATTCGATAAAGACGACGTGGAAGCCGCAGGCTTAGTGAAGTTCGACTTCTTGGGTTTGCGTAACTTAACTGTTATTGAAGATGCGATTAAGCATATTAATGCACGCACAGACGTAACAGAACCTGTGAATATTTCATATATTCCATTAGACGATAAACCTGCATACGAAATTTTTGCAAAGGCAAACACAACAGCGGTATTCCAGTTTGAATCCGTGGGCATGAAAAAAATGCTCAAGGAAGCACGCCCAAGTAAATTCGAAGAAATTATTGCCTTTGTATCGTTATATCGTCCAGGTCCAATGGATCTTATTCCAGACTTTATTCACCGTATGCATGGTGGCGATTTTGAATACTTACATCCACTGTTAGAAAAAGTACTCGAACCGACTTACGGTATTATGGTTTACCAAGAACAGGTTATGCAGGCAGCACAGTTCTGTGCAGGCTATAGCTTGGGTGGTGCAGACTTACTTCGTCGTGCCATGGGTAAGAAAAAACCTGAAGAAATGGTGAAACAACGCCAAATCTTTATTAAAGGTGCTGCTGAAAAAGATATTGATGAAGCAACAGCGAACCATATTTTCGACTATATGGAAAAATTCGCAGGCTATGGTTTTAACAAATCACATGCTGCCGCTTATGCCCTCGTCGCTTATCAAACAGCGTGGTTAAAAGCGCATTATCCTGCTGAATTCATGTCAGCCGTTTTAACCTCTGAAATGCAGAACACAGACAGTATTGTGTTCTTAATTGATGACTGTCGTATTAATAAGTTAGAAGTGCTTCCACCTTCTATCAACATGTCTATATACCAATTCCATGCAAGTAGCCCATCAACCATTGTTTATGGTTTAGGTGCAATTAAAGGCGTTGGTGAGGCTGCAATGCAGTCTGTCATCGATTCACGTATTCAAGATGGTCCATATAAGGATTTATTCGATTTCTGCCATCGTGTAGACATGAAAAAAATCAATAAACGTACCTTAGAAGCGCTGATTCGTGCAGGTGCAATGGATTGTTTAGGCATTGAACGTGCAAGTCTAATGGCACAACTTCCAGAAGCTGTTCAAGCAGCAGATCAGGCTCGTTCGAATCGTGAAACAGGTATTATGGATTTATTTGGTGAGGTTGAAGAAGTTCAACGTAAACCTGCAAAACCCGTAAAACCTTGGTCAGATGAAGTTCGCCTAAAAGGTGAAAAAGACACTTTAGGATTGTACTTAACAGGACATCCTATAGATGTTTACAGAACAGAACTTAAATCTTTTGTATCGAATAAAATTAATGAATTAACACCAACACGTCGTGGCGTAACCACAGTATTTGCAGGTTTAGTGGTAGATATTGCCAACTTCCCTAACCGCATGATGGTCACACTTGACGATGGCACAGCACGTATTGAAATTTCAGCCAATCACGAACGTTTCCAACGTTTTAAAGATGTGATTGTGAATGAAAAAGTTGTGGTGATTGAAGGTGAAATTTACGAGCGTGAAGGCTTTGACCGCCCTATGGGTCGTTTAACCAAAGCATTTAACCTCAATGAAATTCGCCAAAAACGTGCCAATAGTATTCAAATTAAATTAGCACCTGAACATATCAGCAAAACTTTAAATAAAGATCTGCAAAATATGCTTCTTCCGTACTGTAATGTCGATATGCATACGCACATTCCTGTACAGTTAAAACTTGATTTTGCATATGCTTCAACCGAATTGCATCTGGGAATAAACTGGAAAGTTGCACCTTTAGATGAACTTCTCAGTAAAGTAAGAGACTATTTCGGTAAAGAAGCCTTACACATTGAATATCAAGTGAAATCGAAAGCTGCAAAAGTCGTAAGCTACGAAGCTACAAAACCTACTCAAATTGCACCTCCACCAGATGGTATGTCTATGGATGATGCAATGGAACAATATCAGGCTGAAGCCGAACAATTTTCTTAAAATTAAGACTGTCAAATTGGAATTATTATGAGTCATATTGACAATGCTGCTGTTTCAGCACATCTCTCCCATGTGCGTATTGTCATGGTAAACACCACACTACCTGCAAATATTGGGAGTGCTTTACGTGCAATGAAAACCATGGGCTTATCTAAGCTTGTTTTGGTTGCACCAAAAACATATCCGCATCCAGATATCAATGCACTTGCAGCAGGCGCAACCGATTTAATCGACAATATTGAAATAGTAGACACTTTAGAAGATGCCATTAAAGATTGTCACATTGTATTTGGTACAAGCGCACGTAGCCGCACAATTCCTTGGCCACTTTTAGATGCACGCCCTGCGGCTGAAAAATCATTAAAAGCCGTAATAAATGACAAACAAGAAGTTGCTGTTGTTTTTGGTCGTGAAGATCGTGGTTTAACCAATGATGAACTTGCTCTTGCAAACTTTCATGTGACCATTCCTGTAAATACAGATTATGGCGTTTTAAATGTTGCACAAGCCATTCAAGTCATTTGCTATGAAATGCGTATGGCAGCCATGGACACAATGGGCAAAGAAGTTGATCTTGAAGCGACCATGCATGTAACAGATACCGAAGATATGCAATGGGATGAACCACTTGTAACACATGAACAAATGGAACAGTTTTATCCGCATATTGAAAAAATGTTAGCTGAAATTGAGTTTTTAGACCCTAAAAACCCACGATTACTTCCTTTACGCTTGCGTCGTCTATTTGGTCGTATACAATTAGATCGTATGGAATATCATTTACTTCGTGGCATATTTAGCCGTGTTCAGGCATTAAATAATGGCACATGGAAACAGTCGAAGTCTGAAAAATAATGGGGATCAATCCAATGCTAAAACAGCTTAAAGAAGATATAAACGCTGTCTTCGCGCGCGATCCTGCCGCACGAAACACACTTGAAGTCTTAACCACATATCCTGGCATTCATGCATTAATCATGCATCGTGTTGCACATGAATTATGGAAAAAAGACTGTAAAGGATCAGCACGTTTACTTTCTTCATTTAGCCGTTTTTCAACTGGTATTGAAATCCACCCTGGCGCTAAAATTGGTCGTCGCTTTTTTATCGATCATGGCATGGGTGTTGTGATTGGTGAAACTGCTGAAATTGGCGATGATGTGACGCTTTATCATGGCGTGACATTGGGCGGCACAACGTGGAACAAAGGTAAACGCCATCCGACACTTGAAGATGGTGTGGTTGTAGGCGCAGGTGCAAAAATTTTAGGGCCTTTTACTGTGGGTAAAAACTCTAAAGTCGGTTCAAATGCTGTGGTAACAAAGGAAGTTCCTGAAAATACCACGGCTGTTGGAAATCCTGCGCGTTTTATCACGAAAAACAAACCCAGTGAAGAAGAAGCACGTCGTCGTGATTATGCAGAAAGCATTGGCTTCCAACCCTATGCTGCAACACAAGACCAATCTGACCCAATTCTTGATGGTATGCGTGTTTTATTGGATCGGATTCAACAAAATGAAAAACGGATGAATACATTATGTCAACGTTTATCCTTACTTGACCCTACATTCAAAAAGCAACATGTAAAAGAACAACCTTTTAGCGCGGAAGAATTGAAAATAATTGAAGATGTTAGACGTGAATGTGAAGCTCAAAGTAGCCAATCTAAAGCATAAGCGTTTGACTTCACAAATTAACAAGCCGTAACTTGCATATTTTTTTTCGTTTTTCTAGACTGATGAAACGAATAGATATGCTCCAAATCACACTTTAAAATAAATGAATGGATGAATCATGATGATGCTTAAGCCGTTGGCATGTACAGTACTATCAGCTGCACTTTTATCTGCTTGCTCAGTTCTACCAACAAGTAACGAACCAATCGTTTTCAAAGAACCATCCCTTTCTGCTCCATTTTATGCACTTAATCCATTTAATTATAATGAACCACCTGCATTTGAATTAGAGTTGAAAAAAGTAGGCTCAAGTAAAAATCGTTTAATTGTTCCTGCAACAAACAGTAAAACGCGTCAAGTTTCTTATGCAACATCGGCATCTAGCAACCAAATAGATGTGACTGAAATTGATGATTTTTTACAGTTAGTTGAGGGTAAAGCTCGTCATTACCCACCTCGCTTTACAGAACGCCAAGAACGTAAAGGCTTTGAAGCAAAACTAAAACAAGTCAATCAACAACTTGAAACTTTAACAGCAAATAACAATGCATCTTTTGATGTACTGATTCGCGCATTTAAAGCAAGTGTTATGGCACGCAACCTAGACTTAGGTTCTGCATATACCACTAAATCTATGGATTATGCACAACGTCTTCAAAAGTTAAATAAAGAAGATCCTGAACTTAACTTCTGGTTTGGTTTTGCACTATCTGAAGGTGGTGGTCAACGTGAAGCTATTCCATATCTAGATAAAGCAATGAAAGCTGGTGTTCAAGAAGCGTATCTTTCTGCAACAAACAATTATTTAGCAATGGAACAGAAGAAGAATGCTGTTCAAATTCTAAAAAATTATAAATTACAGTACTCACAAGAAGCACATGTAGCGGATCAACTTATTCAAGAAATTGAGAAGAAAGGTCGTTGGAATGTATGGCAAGTGATGAATCCATCTAAGTAATTTACTCTGTTAACAAATTAAGACCGTTTAGACGGTCTTTTTTTATATTTGTAGATTGAAATAATAACGAAAAATCGTATGATGAAATTTGCACATTTAATATATTAAGTCCATGACTCCACTTATAAAAAAAATAACATTCCTTGCAGCCTTTAGTACCTTGTTACTTTCAGGCTGTCAGGTTGTCAGTGTTAAAACCGTCTCTCTCAATGCCACGATTGCAACAGAACGTGACAGTATTTTATCACGCAACAAACTCAGTGAAGCCAGTTTAAATGTGCTTTCCATGACAGGTCGTGAAGCTAAAATTTGCTCAGATGATCCTGATCATTGTGTAAAAGAACTCAAAGAAATTGCTCAAATTCAAGATGAACAATTATTTTCCACCGCAAGTGAGCTGTATTTAGCCAAAGCACTTGCTTATGAAAACTCATCAAATTGCAAAACAAGTATTTTAACGAGCCATCGTTCAGAAGAGAAACAAAAAACTATTCAGCAAGCTTATGACACCTGTTTAGATAATCAGCTTCACATGCTTGATCAAAGTATTCGTTATAGCTATGCATATATGTTTAAAACAAAACGTAATGTAAATGATCGAATTTTTGACAACAGACAAGTTCAAATACGAGACTTTTACAACCAAGCCATTGCAAAACTTTCAAATGCGCATGCTTTAAAATATAAATACACAACATTTCAACCAAGTATGACTGTTGGCAATAGTATTTACAAAATCAATTTCGATAACTACCCCTTACTTAAATCACAAAAAATTGAAAATGTAATGTCGACCTACAACATGAACTTTTCAGGGTTAAGATCTATTACACGTCGAGATGGTTTTGGTTCTGAATTTTTAATGGTGTTACAAGATCCTAATGAAAATTCAATGAATACAAAAACCGAATACATTACAGATCCTTTACACCACAAATACCCTAATGGTAGCAACCCCAATATTCACAATGCACGCTACTTAGCTGTTACTGTTACAGTTGAACCAGAAAAGGTATCTTCGATAGATGATATTCTCTATGGCAAAGTTTTAAACCTAAAAGTCTATGATCCTTATAATCATGATAGTGTAAAAATTTCAGGAAACTCATATCCTTTAGCAGCAAACTTTTCAGCGCCTTATGGATTATGGCTTGCTCAAAATAATTTATTACGTTCAGCATATTTATCACTTATCGATCGTGATGATAATTTAACCATGCCACATCTATTCATGCTAGAACCCTATAATCCGAACAAAAAAGTGATTGTTTTGGTTCATGGTCTCGCAAGTAGCCCTGAAGCATGGGTACGCTTAACCAATGACATGATGGGCGACCCTGTCCTTCGCGACAACTATCAAGTTTGGCAAGTATTTTATTCAACCAATATGCCAATTTTGGAAAGTCGTTTCCAAATTCATGCACTCATCACACAAACATTCAACCAAGTTGCACCTTCAGCATCTGCCAAAAAAGATGCTGTATTAATTGGTCATAGCATGGGTGGTATTATTTCTAGATTATTAGTCAGTGATGCAGATTTAGTAAAACCTGCACTGACATTATTAAACAATAGTCGCGCAAATAAATATGCCAATGATCCATTATTCAAAGCACGTTTAGAAATGCATCATATACCTAATTTCAGTCGTGCAATTTTTCTGGCAGCACCCCATAGAGGAACTGCATTTGCAGATCGTTGGTTTACACTTGCGGCACGAAAAATCATTCGTTTACCTGTAGCCTTTTTAGGAGCACTTGCAAATTCAATGCAAGATGGTAATGCGAATATGAAAAACTTTGCCAAAGAAATTGGACATGGACTAATTCAAAATGGTCCAAGTGATTTAAGTAACAATTCGAAATTCACTGAAATCACCAAAAATGTAATGCCTTATAAAGGATTTAAATACCACAGCATTATTGGTAATAATACAGCGAGTGATGATATAAATATTATCTCTGATGATATTGTTCCCTATAAAAGTGCACATTTAGATGGTGCTCTTTCAGAAAAAATTATTAAAGGTGGGCACTCAATTCAAGAAACACCAGAAGCAGTTTTAGAACTTCGGCGAATTCTAAAATTACACTTGGTTGATTTAGGCTTACATAAACCCTAAGAATTCAATTCATAAAAACCAATCTAAATATAGATTGGTTTTTTTAATACTTGCATATTCCAAATTAAATATGCTATTTCTTTAACTATAGAACTTAAGCATAAATATTAATCTAACTATAAGTAATTCAATATGAAACTACACGGTACAAAAAACTTAAATCGTGATCAAATTGATGCACTCATTGCGAGCCGATTAAATATTTTACACTTTTCAAAACCTATAGAGAAAATGTACCGCAAGCAATATCGATCGGCTGCTGCTTACGAATTCCGATATCGCGCACCGATGGTTTTGTTTTTATATACCTTCTTGACAGTTGGTGTTTATAATAATATTTCAGACTTATATATACGTTCCGAATGGCTGTCTTTGTATAAGTGGGTCGGTATTATTGTTTCTATTGCTTGGTTCTGCTCATTTAAAAAATCTTGGTCAAAGTATTTTGATTTATATACCTCTCTTGGCGCTATTGGTGCTGTTTCTATCACCTTTGTGATTATCAATTTATTAGCAACAGCATATAACACAGCCCTGCTTCATGCCGCGATGATGTACGCAGTTGTTATTATTTATAGCTTTATTGGTATGCGTTTCTATACCGCAATTATTGCAGGTTGGCTGGGTGGAATAATTGGCATCATATTCTCTAATTATTATAATTTATATATAGATTGGACATACTTAAATCACACTTATATTTTTAGTAGTTTTTTAGGGATGTCTTTATGTTACGTCATAGACCGACAGCATAGAGAAAACTATTTACAAAATTGCATTATTGAAGCAACACAACAAGAAATCACTGAGCAATCAAAATTACTTGAAGAGTTATCATTACTCGATCCACTCACAGGTTTAGCCAATAGACGATATTTAAATCGTATTTTAGAAGCGGAATGGACTTTAGCACTCAAGCAACAAACCCCCATGTCTATGATTATGCTAGATATCGATTATTTTAAAAACTATAACGATACATTAGGACATATTTCAGGAGATCACTGTTTACAAGCAATTGCATTGGTCTTAAAAGCCATTACAAATAGTGGTTCCGAAATTGCAGCCCGATATGGTGGAGAAGAATTCATCTTGGTTTTCCCTCAGACGAACTCTGCCAAGGCAAAAGAAATTGCAAATTCAATTATGGATCAAATTCATAAATTAGAGATTCAGCATCCTGATAGCCCAATTCACCCATATATCACGGTAAGTTTAGGTATTGTTACTGCAGTTCCACAAAAAGATGATCTACTTAGTGATTACATTGAACTAGCCGATAAAAAATTATATGAAGCAAAGAAATCAGGGCGTAATTGCTATCAAATTGCGCATAACTCTGACACCATCATTTGATTGTTTTTAAATCGCATTAAACGCTATCTAAGGGTAATTTTCCCTTGAAAGGTTGCTAAAATCGAATGGATAAACTATTCAATTAATATGATGAAGAATCTTTCTAACCATACACACGGCCCATACTGCTTTCAAGATTGTGATGCTTGAGATATGTCTGCCATTCATGATGGTGTATTGGCTATCTTGATCAGAATGAATCAGGACTTTGTTCTTTGGGCTTCGTCGCTACAAAGCCATCAGTAAAGCATCTAAAACCAAATCTGTTGTGATTCTCGACTTCATAGACCAGCCAACGACTAACCGTGAGAATAGGTCGATTGCTACTACAAGATACAATTATCTTTCATGAGTACGAATATAATGGTCTCAAGTCACAGTGATGAATATCTAAAGTTAATCATAAACGTCGAATCGGCAATATATGCTGGTTGTCCTGAATAAAGGCATACCTCACATAATTTATACACCAAGCGTTGCCCCACCATCCACCACGATTTCTTGCATAGTAATTTGTGCTGCATTTTCTGAGAGCAAAAAACAGACTGAATTTGCGATATCACTAGGTTCAGCCATTTTTTTAAGTGGAATACCAGTACGAAATTGTGCCAAATCACCTTCTAAAACAGCCAAAGGTGGTCTATCGTCACTCCAAAGTTGCTTTTGCATTTGTGTCAAAGTTGAGCCTGGTGAAACGATATTGACTCGAACATAAGGTGCAACCTCTAAGCCCAAGTTTCGACAAAAATGACTCAAAGCTGCCTTCGTTGTTGCATACAAACCCAATTGTGTTCGCGGCATACGAGCGCTGTTTGAGCTGACTGTCACAATAGCGCCTTGCTTATTTGCATAAAAATGTCGTGCAACTTGCTGACTCAGCATAATTGGTGCTAGCAAATTAACGTGTAAACTGTCTTGCCATTGTTTAAGTGTTGCATCAAACAACGAAGTCATCGTTAAGATCCCAGCGACATTCACCAAAGCAACCACATGATATTGTTCGAGCACTTGCTCTATAAGCTTTTCAGTATCTTCAAATGCAGTAATATCTTGAGAAAAAGCATGCCAATTTTCTCGATATTGCTCCATGATCATTTGATTGACTTCCCAATGTTTAATATCTGGATGCCGATCTAAACCTATAACACTATAACCTTCTTTTAATAATTGAATCACTACAGCAGCACCAATACCTTGCGCTGCACCTGTCACGATAATACTATTTTGCATGTTGTATATGTTCCGTTTTTAAGATTTGTTTTGATTAATGCAATTGAAATACATTTAACATGGTCTGCATCTTAGCTTCTGTCTCAAACCATTCTTTATCTGCCTCTGAGCCTTTAACAATGCCTGCTCCTGCATAGAGACGCATTTTGTTTTCACTTAAAAGTCCACAGCGGATTGTCACCACCCATTCACCATTGCCTTCAGCATCCATCCAACCGACCAAGCCTGTGTAGTAATCTCGATCATATCCTTCGTGATCTAAAATAAATTGCTTCGCCGCTTCTGTCGGCGTACCACAAACTGCCGGTGTAGGATGTAATTCAAGAGCAAGATTGAGAACATTAGGTGCCGTTTTTTTTAGGATGCCTTGAAAATTTGACGATAAATGCAGCATTGTCGAAGTTTCTAATATGTCTGGACTTTCAGAAACTTTGAGCTCAATGCAGTAAGTCACCAAATTTTTCAGAATATTCTCCACCACGATCTGATGCTCATGTTGATCTTTTTCTGATGCCTGCAATTCTTGCTTCGCTATCGCATCTTTTTCAAAAATAAAACTGCGAGGTCTAGAACCCGCCAATGGATTGCTGCATACCAAACGATCTTGCTTGGATAAAAGTAATTCTGGGCTAGCACCAAAAATATAGCGATTTTGTTCCACAGGAATTACAAAATTATAAGCATAAGGATTTTGTCTAGATAAAGTTTGTGATAAATGTTCAGGTTGTTGCTTTTGATCAAACTCATATTCAATTGCTTGCGAAAGTACAACTTTTTTAACTTGCTCTCGATCAAATGCATCTAGTGCCATTTGCACTGTATTTTCAAATTTCTGTCGTTGGATTAGAGTTTTCTTCTGAATAATATCTATCCCATCAATAGACTTTGCAGAAACTGGTGCTTGTTGTGTCACACTTTCTTTTAAAGTCTTTTCTGTTTTTTGGAAATCTGCATAAAAATTCAAAGTACAGTTTTGGGAAATATCAAAGGGAATCGCACCAATCAAAATTGGATTTTCACAACCAGATTGTTTCAATTGTTTAAAATATTCAGCAACTTCTGCATTAAATTGAGTCGTTTTCTCAACAGGTGTATGTAGCGTCTTGAGCAATCGATTAGCCGTTATATGATAATTTTTCGTGGAAAAACAAGAAAATTTTTCTTGAGATGTTATTGCAAGCTGTTGTTCTTCTGATAATTCTGTAGATATCATTTTTTTCACCTCTATTCATTAATAAATTTCAAGCGGATTGAATGATGTGATTATTCTAAATACGCAGTGCAATCATATTAATGCAAATGATTATTATTATCAATTAGTATATCTGGTTTAAATGCAAGCTATTGTGATGAGCTGTTGATGATTTTGAAAATACGTTACTTTTGCAATAAAAAAGTGTAAATCGTCTTCGTTTATTTTGACTTTAAAATGCAGCTCATGCTTTAAAAATTGCTGAAGCTGAATGGATTTAAAATTAATTATTGTTTTATATTTATTGAAAACTGCCTTGATAATACTTTCTTTGGCTGAGAATATAACAAGCTCCTTTGTCTTCTCATTATCACGATATCGTGATTTTAATATTTGTATTTTTAATTGCTCTTCTTTATCTAAAAATACATCGATAACCTCGGCTTGATTAATCAATAAATTTTGATGTTTATAAAGCTCTATATCTATCCCAATATAAGCCTGATTTCCGCTAAAATTTTGTATAGCACAAATAGCAATATAATCATGTCTATCATTTACATGGCTAATACTGCCTTGAATATGCTCAGGGAAAATCGGTTCTCCATATTCTCCTTTTACAATATTAAAACTTGCTAGATTGTATTTTTTTAATGCAAATCTAGCAGCCAATCTTCCCATAAAATAATCTAACTTTCGAGAAAAATGACTTTGTATAACATCATCTGGTTGTAGGATATCAAACGCTTGATATAAATCATCAAGTTCACATTTTTTTATAAAACTCGCTAAATGTACCTTATGTATTTCAATATTACTCAGCATAATCACTGTATGCTCAAGCTTTATAGAGTGGGTATTTTCAAGTAACATTTAAGATGTTTTTCTCTACATTATTTTCAATATGTTCAATAAGTTGATCCAATATCTCTTTGTTTAAAAAATAAAAGTGATCACCTTCTAGCTCTATACTTCCCAACCATTGTTCAGTATGTTGCTGCCAAGCTTTCATCGCTTTTTGATCAGGTATATCAGGATCATCTTTTCCATGAAATGTCAAAACTGGAATCGATGTTTTTAAAATGTTTTCACTGAGTAATTGATCACTCAGCAAAAAGTCATTACGGATAATTTTTAGAAAAAATGCTAAAGCATCTGCATGCTTTAATATTTCATCAGGAAAATGATTATAGCGTTTTAAATTACTAATTATCTCTTGATCAGAAAATTGCCTTTTATCTTTAATATGCTGAATATATTGATGTTCTGGGCGACTACTAATCACCATCATTTTAAGTAAATACAGCTTATTTATATTTTCAAGCTGATCTTTAACTTTCCAAATTAATCCCCCACCAACACTATGCCCAAATAATATAAAAGGCTTTTCTTGATAAGTTAAAATTTCATCAACTATGTTTTTTGCCAAAATATCAGAATTATTGATTAATGCTTGCTGCATTTTCATACCATGCCCAGCATATTCAATCGGAATTATATCGAAATACTGACTCTTCATTTTTTTCCATGGGTAGTAAATACTGGCACTACTTCCTGCTGGTGGCAAACAAAACATATGATACGGTTGTTGCTGCATATTTCCCTCCCAATTAACGTATTTTCCATTTTAAAATACGTTAATTTACATCGCCCAAATCTATATTTTGTGTTGCCTGCCAAAGCACGGTATCTCTATGACTCACAAAAATAAGTGTTTGACTCATTGCTAAAATACTGTGTATGACTGCTTTTTCAGTCGCTTCATCCAAAGCTGAGGTCGCTTCATCCATGATGAGTATCGATGACTTTTTTATCAAAGCTCGCGCGATGGCAAGACGTTGACGTTCTCCGCCTGACAATGTTGCGCCTTGTTGTCCTACGCTTTGATGAATTCCCTCAGGCTTACGCTCGATGACATTTCCTAGCTCACAACGTCTCGCAATCTCTTCAATCTCTGCATCACTTGCATCTGATTTTCCTAAACGTATATTATCAGCCAGAGTGCCTGTAAAAATAATCGCTTCTTGGGATACATAAGCAATATGCTTAATTAAATCTTGATATTGAATATGCGAAAGTGGAACGCCACCAAGCTTAATTTCACCCTGTTCTGGATCATCAAAACGCATTAACAGCTCAAGTAATGT
Source organism: Acinetobacter portensis (assembly GCF_010646905.1). Taxonomy (NCBI): domain Bacteria; kingdom Pseudomonadati; phylum Pseudomonadota; class Gammaproteobacteria; order Moraxellales; family Moraxellaceae; genus Acinetobacter; species Acinetobacter portensis. Next base: position 2,521,115 of record NZ_JAAARQ010000002.1, on the reverse strand, counting down.
ACTCTTCCCACTACCACTTCTGCCTCGAACATTTACTCGAGCTCCAAATGGAATAACGATATTGAGCTTTTTAAGTGCAGGCATATAACTGACCTGATCAAGCGTAAAATCATATTGATTTGGAGCTTCTGATACATCAGGTTCACTCAACACTGGTGCATGGGTGACTTGATAGAAATCTCGTAGTGAATTTACAACATCATTAATACTCAAACCTGCTGTAGCCAACTCAGCCAAAGGTGCGGAGGCACGACCGATGAGTACAATCAATGCCAATAAAAGTGCAGCATTATCCTGCTCAAAGTAAAGCCAATAAACAGCAAGTCCAACGATTGGAAATACGCCCGCATATGTCGCTATCGCAGTTGCCCAAGCTGCACTTAAATTGATTTTTTTAAAAACATTTTCTTGAGATAACCAACGATGTTCTATTCGCTCTAGTATTTTTTCAGGTCCTGCAGCGCTTTGTAAAAGCTCAAGATGGTCTACCAATTCGATCGTTGCTGCCGCTGTTTCCAATTCTGTTTGATGTCTATTTTTATCAGACTTCATTAGGCTAAGCTGTGCCAAAACTTGTGAAAAAAACGCAATCAACACTAGTAGCAATGCCACTACCATGACCTTCCATCCAGCTAAAAATGCCATCCCTATCAAAATAAAAATAGGTAAACACGGTGCATGTAAAAATGTTTGAAATTGATGCGCAGGAATACTCATAAAACCAGGAATCACCTGACCAGCTATCTTACCGATCTGCGCACGTTTTTCCTGACTAAACCAAGACAACTTTGCACCAGTCAAAGATTTGCCCAAATCTGCAAATAAATCACCTGCTAAACGCACACCAGTTAAATAGCCCGCACGTGTAACAATGATAGTCATCAAAATTGCTACCAATGCGCTGAGTAGAACCCATTGTGGTTGCCAATGCCCCACAATCGAAAAAGCTAAAATGATATAAGCAACGGCTTCAAAAAGTGCGATACCAATCCAACCCACTGCCACCCCCAAAAGCCTGTATTTTGAAGCTTGAGGCAACATTGAAATGATAAAATTATTTTTGGAAATGCTCTTATTCATGATGGATTCCTTGCCCCTCGCAAAACTAAAGTGGACTGAGTATTTGCTAGAAGCGACGGGTCATGCGACACAATTAACAAGGTTTTATGTTCTATTTGTGCAAGTTCTTGCAAAGCTTGAATTAACTTTTCAGCATGCATTTGATCCAAAGCACTAGTCGGTTCATCCAATAAAATAATATTAGCTTGAGTTAAAAATACTCGAGCAATATTCAAACGTTGTTTTTCACCTCCAGAGAGTAAAACAGCATCTGTATCGAGCATTACATCCAGCTGAGCTTTTGTTAAAGCTTGGAGTAGCTGTTGATCTGTCGCATCAGGAGCACTCAATGCAAGATTGGAACGCACAGAACTAGCCAGAACATCCATTCCCTGAGGAATCAATAAAATATTTTGATGCCGTGCGTGTGCATTTAAATCAGCTAAATCACTATCACCGACTTTAATCTTGCCAGATTTTAATGGCTCTAAACCTGCGATAAGTCTTAATAAAGTACTTTTACCAACACCGCTTATTCCAGAAACCATGGTGATGCTATGTTGAGGAAATACAAAATTTAAATTTTGTAAAATATTGCGATCTTCAGTCGCATAAGTCACATCCACCAAGCTAAGCGCAGCTTTATGATCTGGTAAATCTTTCATCTGCCCAGAAGTTAAAATAGGTTGCTGTAAAAACACTTCTAAACGACCAGCTGCAGCCCGACCTGCTGCCACATAATCCAGACCATGTCCCAAACGTAAGGCAGGTGTGACAATTGCCAAACTAAACAATAATGTCGTAGCCAAAGTCATTGTGTCATATTGAAAAGCAAGCCAATAAGCAATGGCAAAAGTTGCAACTGCCTGCAACAATGCCACAGCAATTGCAGCGAATATCGCCACTTTAGCGACCCACATCACCATCGTTTTAGTAAAGTATTCTGTTGCTTTGTTATACGCTGCCAATGCCCCGGATTGCTGACCATAGATACGATTGATCCTGATTCCTCGCACATAGTCGTCAGCTTTAGCGATAATATCGAACATGACTTGCATACGCGCTACACCATCACGCTTACTGATATAAGGTACGACAATCAGATAATAAAGTGCAGCAAGACATCCTGGCAGTAATACCCAAAGTGCAGATACACCAACTGTGGCGATCAATATCCCGATAGAAAGCAAGGGAATGACAGTGAAAATTGCAATTTCACTCGGTAAATGCGCCACCATGTGATGCAATGTTGCAATATCGTCCGATACCAAACGCTTAAGTGCATGATCATCTTGTTTATGACGTGCACTAGTAGGTAACCGAACCAAATGCTGAGCGATTTTTCGACGTAACTTTCCAGAAAAACGTGCTTCAGCATCATGAACCCACCATGACGAACACGCTGCGAATAGCGCGGCAACGATCCAAAGCAAAACTGAAAATAAAAGCCATTGTCCCGAAAAATCCCCGATGAATCGTACTAAAGACCACAGTGCTGCTAGCATGGCTACACTTGATATTACAGCTGCAAAAGTTCCTGCAAATAATTTTGGAAACGCTACATGAAGTGCTGGGCTTAATACCGAACCTGTAAACAAAGTGCGTAAATTTGGATCACTCATGTTTCATTTCCTGAACAAAAGTTGTGAATATTTATTGGGATATATTTAAGAATCAAACTGTAAATAAAACTTATCTTAAAGAAAAAATAGTGGATTAGTTTGTTAAGATTAATACTTTAAAATTAACCACCTAACCTCAATTTGTATAAAAATAAGTTATGCTATTCGCTGAGTTTTCCCGCTTAAATCTTCGATCACATCATCAATCAACAAATCAATTTTCTGGGTATCTTTGTGATGTGCTGTGGTAATCAGATGTGCCATATTTTCTGAAGTTGCCAAATAGTGTTTTTTCCAGACAGCTTCCGAAGGACAAGGAAAAACGACTGTGATGGAGTTTGGATTACGCCATGCATTAATTCCATTTGCTTGGAAACGCTCTACAGCATATTGCGCCATTTTCAGACAATGCATTACGCGTTGTTTCTTTTGTAAAAAAGTTTGACTACGTATCGCTGCCCACATCAAAAGTACGGTATGCCCATTTCTCGAACCGCTAATGGTTTGATCTCGTGCAGAAATATAATCAACATTGACTGAAATTCTTTCGACATTTTCACGTTTTGCCAACACAATGCCGCATGGAATCGGAGAACCAATCATCTTGTGCCCTGACACACAAATCGAATCAATACCATCAGCAAATGAAAATGCTTGAGGCTGATCAACAAAAGGTAAAATCATGCCACTAAGTGCTGCATCTGCATGTAAATAATATTGATCTCGTGTAATCCCAAGCTGTGCTATACCTGTTTGGATTTGAGCTATGTTGTCAATTGCACCAGACATCGTGGTTCCAATATTGGCAAAAATAATCGGATTTTTTTCGTGATTGTTCTGTATTTTTCTAAGCAAATCCGCAACATCAACTTCACCATTTTCTAAGCAATCCACCACACAAGATTTCATTTGTAGAAGCTTGGCTATTTTCAATACTGAATAATGTGTTGCTTTTGAATAATATAAAGTGCCTTGTGCAAATAACTCTCGGGCTAAATAGCAAGCAAACATATTACCTTCCGTCCCACCATTGGTCACATAACCCCAACTGTCATCGAACGGAATCCGAAAATATTCTGCAAAGTAACGCATCACATCTTTCTCAAAATCAAAAGAATTCAGCGCATAGTTACTGGGTTCTTTCCAGTCGCCACAATTATTGATAGAAAAATCAAAGAATCGATACAAAGAGGAATAATCAAAATCTGCTGATTCAGGATAACCGATATTAAAATATTGATGCTTTTGACAATAAGCCCAAAAATTTTCAATTCGTTCGTAATCTGACGCTGATAAAATCATGTTTTTCTCCGTTTTATTCTGATGATTGAGTGCCAGCATATATTTCAATCTAAGCGACTTTTGCAGCTTGCTTAGACTGGATTAAATTCCACCAATGCTCTATCGATGGTTCTTGTCCCAATTCTTCAAAATAAATATCCAAACCATATTGTTTGAGTTCTGCGGAAAACTGCATGATGCGTAATGAATCTAGACCGTACAAAATCAAATTTTCGGCAGGATCAAGCTCTTCTTCCTCAACCAACTTCTGTACTTTTTCGTATAACCATTGCTCGGTTAACTTTGGCATAGTAGATGCCGTAATGGCTTGAGTATTGGTCACTTGACCGCAGCGTGAAGACACATATTTCAGCGCATCTAAATGCTCATGCTCTGAAAAATCTGCCAGTGCATCTGCAACAAAAAATGCCTGAATATCATTCATAAAGGCATCAATCGCAGTTACCATACAGCCGATATGCGCATAAACACCACCGATAATCAGCTGATCACGTTGCCAATTTTGCATGCGTTCTTGCAAATTAGATCGTTGAAATGCGCTATAGCGCCATTTGGTCAGGACAACATCACCCTCTTTCGGTGTTAATACTGAAATAATGGCTTGCTGATCAGGTGTTGAAGCAGGCAAACCAGCTCCCCACATGGCATTCAGCAAGGCACGATCTTCTGCAGATTGTTCATAAGGCTGTGCGGTGTAAACCACAGGTACGCCATGTTGGTCTGCCCATTGACGTAACTGTTCTAAATTTTGAGTCATCGTCTTAATTAAACGACTGTCAGCATCATAGAAATTAATAAAATAACGCTGCATATCATGTATGAGTAATACTGCTCGATCAGGATCAAGTTGCCAGTTGGTTTTATTTTTTGGATAACGACTTGGGTCTGGCATTGAATATTCAGAAATCTTTGCAATGGTCATATTTTTCTCGATATTTTTTACTGAGCCGCTTAAGCGATTTGGAAATTACTTAAATTTTCACGTAATTGTTTTTTATCCACTTTACCGACAGCAGTCAGTGGTAAAGCATCTATAAAGAGTATTTGATCGGGCAATTTGTATTGAGCAATACCCAAATCTAAAAGATGGCGCTTCAAATGTATTGCTTTTAATTGAGGATTATTCGATATGATAAAAGCACAGCTTTTTTCACCAAAATGCGTATCAAAAATTGCAACCAATGCTGCATTAACCACATCTGAGTGTAAAATCAGCAATTTCTCAATTTCTTCAGATGCAATTTTTTCACCACCACGATTGATTTGATCTTTGATACGTCCAACCACTTTTAAATTGCCTACTTGGTTGCGCACCACCAAATCACCTGAGTAGTAAAATCCTTCAGAATCGAAAACTTGAGTATTATGTTCAGGGCTTTCGTAATAACCACAAAATGTATAAGGTCCGCGTACTTTCAACATGCCAACTTGGCCATCGGCAAGTTCGTTACCCTGTTCATCCACAATAAAAACTTCATCATCCTCACTAATCGGACGACCTTGAGTACTAACAATTTGTTCTTCTGGATCATCTAAACGGGTGTAATTTACCAAACCCTCAGCCATACCAAAGACTTGTTGTAACTGACAACCTAAACCTATCGAAACTTGTCTTGCCAAAGACTCTGGAAAACTTGCACCACCAACTTGAAGTAACTTTAAAGATTGAATTTGTGTTAAATGTTGTGGTGCTTGTTGCAACCACATAATGACAGCACTTGGAACCAATGAAGCCATATTGACTTGATTCCGTTCGATCAATGCAAAACATTGGAGGGGTTCTGGTGTAGCAGCCATGACAATAGAGCCACCCGAATGAAACACCCCCAATGCTCCCGGAGAACTGAGCATAAAATTGTGCGCTATCGGTATAGCACAAAGTAACCGCGTGTCTGAGCTTAACTGGCAAATTTCAGCACTAGCCCGCACACTATAATAATAGTCATTGTGCGTCCGAGGAATCAGCTTCGGTGTACCTGTGCTACCACCCGATAATTGAAAAAATGCGACCTCATTAGCTGGAGTAGATTGATATTCAACTTGTTCCGAACTAGCTCTTTTATAAGATGCTGTCAAATCCAAATCATGCTCATTTGCACCCAGCATGACAAATAATTCTGGACTTAAACCTAAACCTTTTAGATCATTTTCAAAATGATCTGTAGCAAAAACTTCATGTGCACGAGATGCGATCACAAGTTTGGGACGAATTTGCTGAATAAAAGCCTTTAACTCAAGTTGCCTATGACTATACAAGGCATTTAGAGGAGCAATACCAACTTTCAATAAAGCAAAAAATACAATATAAAACTCAGCAATATTAGGTAATTGCACCAGTGCTGTATCACCAATGCCATATCCTCTTGCGACAAAATGTGATGCTAAATGATCTGAAAATTGATTGAGATCTGCATAACTGAATCGCCTTTCACCACAAATAATCGCAGTGGAATGCGGTGTTTTTTCATTTGCTTCGGCTAAAATCCTCGTCAGAGGTTGATCGATCCAATAACCTTTTGCCCTGTATTTTTGCGCCAAATCCTCTGGCCAATGCGTATATTTAATCATTTGATTCTTCATTTTTGAAATACTGAACGGGAGTTTGTGCCGTAAAAGCACTCCTATTTCCGCTTTAAAATTTCCATCTAGAAATAAAACAACATAGAAGTTAGAGCATGCTTTTTCATTTCAGATTGACGATATTTAATTATAGTAAGTAACAACATATTTGGTAATGATTCTTAAATACAACTAGTAATCATTCTCATTTATATTTATAGTGCTCAACAATTATTCATTTGTCAACTGAGCAATTAAGCAATGCGTGAACTCACTCCGATGCAAGCGGCCTGTTGGTTTGGACGCTCAAGTGAAGCAACCTTAGGTGGGGTTTCAGCTCATCTTTATAGCGAATTTGATGGTCAAGATATTGATCTAAAAAAACTAAATCTAGCCATTAAACGCCTCTATCAACGACATGAAATGCTACGATTACGGCTCGCCCCTGATGCTATCCCAAGTATCATTTCAGTTGATCGGGACTTAGAAATAGAAGTTAATGATTTTTCAAAACTCACAAAAAACCAACAAAAGCAAAACCTCGAAACCAAAAGACAGTGCTGGACGCATCAAAAACTAGATTTGACCCAAGCAGAGACTGTGAAATTTTCGATCAGCCTTTTAGATGAACAACATTTTCGACTACATGTTGATGCTGACATGATCGCCATTGATCCCTCTAGTTTTCGTATATTAATGGAGGATCTTGCACTTTTTTATGAAGATGCAGATGCTGTATTACTGCATACAGCTGATTTTTTCTCATGGAATACCCAACTAAAATACGATCCAATTTGCCAAAACAACGAAATCGTGACCGTGTGTGGTGGAAATCACGTATAGCTGACATTGCTCCCCCCCACCATTCCACTTAAACAACCAACTTCAGCTGTAATACAAAGTCATCGGCTAAGTACCACCTTAAATACACAGCAACGGCAAGCTTTACAAGCGATCGCCAAACAGCATCGGCTGACTTTTTCTGCATTATTGATGGGGATTTTTGCCTATTGTTTAGGAACAAAGACGCAAGATCCAAGTTACCGTCTCAATGTTCCAACTTTTTGGCGTGAGCCTGTGATGCAAGATATTGAAGTAACCATTGGTGATTTTGCCAATGTTTCAATTTTAAATATTGATATGTCTATAACTGAAAATCTCGCTCAGTTTTGTAAAAATCTCGCTAAGACATGGATTGAAACACTTGGGCATTATCAATATTCAGGTGTGCAAGTAATGCGTGATCTTTCCCGTTATCACGGCACTGCCCAAACTGCGCCAATTGTGTTTACCGCAGCGGTAGATCTTACAGGAGGAGAACTATTTTCAAAAAGAGTGCATCAAATCTTTGGTCAGATGAATTGGACAATCTCACAAGGTCCTCAAGTGGCTCTAGATGTTCAAGTGGTCAATGTAGCCAATGAACTTCTGATCAATTGGGATATCCGTCTTGATGCATTACCTGAATCATGGATTAACCCACTATTTGAAAATTATATAGATTTGCTCAAAAAAATAGCATCAAGTCCAGACATATTCACCCAAGATCTACAGTCACTTTCATTCAAGTTCCCAAACCAATTGATCAATAAAAGACATAGTGAAACACCGCTCAATGATCTACAAAAAGCATATTTATTAGGTCGAACTACAGCTTTTCCCCTTGGCGGCATTGCCATGCAAGAATATCGGGAATATGAGGGAATACTAGATCTTGAGAAGTTTAAGCTGCAATTAACCGACATGGTCAGCCATCATCCAAGCCTTAGAACCTATATTGATGAAAAAAAACTGTCGCAATATATCAGTGATGAAATCGTCGTCAATCTCAACATTATTGATTTAATCAACTTTGAGAAAACTATAGCAAATGAACATCTTTCCTCATTTCGAGATCAATACCGACAAACATTATTTGATTTAAATCAATCACCATGGGATGTTACAGTATTTAAATTGTCAGATAATCAATTTAAAATATTTGTTCGTTTCGATGCACAAATTTTAGATGGTCGTGCGATTGCTTCATTAATGATAGAGTTATTTTCAGCTCAAATACCGACGCAGACTAGTCAAGATTCAAAACCCAACACCATCACAGCACAAAATCGTACTAATGACCAAAAATATTGGCAAAATAAACTCACCAATAATGTTCACATCCCGAAATTGCCGTGGTGTAAACCATTAGACAATATCGCCACTTCGCTCTATCGTCGCCAAAGCTTGCACATCAATTGTGAAAAGTTTAAACAATTGAGTAAACTCGGAGCATGTAAAGGCTTATTTAAAAATTCGTTGATCATGGCATTGGTCTTGGAAATACTCTCTCAACGAACAACTGATCAAACTCTAGCAGTTGGTATCCCTGTCCTGCCTCTATATGACAGTGCTTTTTCCAATCAATCTACGTTTATCGTTACAACATGGCAACAAGCTACTGACTTCGTTCAGCATGCTCAGCAATTACAAAAAAATGTACTCGAATCCCTACAACATTTAGCATTTTCAGGCGTAGATTTGTCGAGAATGTTGTTCGAAAAATACAAGTCGTCCCCTGTACTCCCTATAGTCATTACCAATGGTCTGTCTTGGCCAAGTTTGCCGGAATCAAATCCAATCAAACATATTGATGGGCTAACGCAAACACCTCAAGTCGCGATTGATGTACGCTTTAAACTGCAGAATGATGGCGCACTCATTTTTGATATTGATTATGCACAAGCCGCTATTTCAGATCAGTTTATCGCTGACTTTCTGTTGCAACTTGAAAAAAGCATAGAACAGTTATTAAAGTTTGGTCTGGAAAACGTAGATCTTAAACTGCATTTTGAAAACAATCAGAATCAGATCAATCAAGCTAATATTCAACGTGATCAAATCCTGAAAATTTATTTGAATCACTTAAATTTACAGCCTTCAGATGTATCGCATCATGACATGCAATTTAGCCATATGGGACTACGTCCTTCACATCTCAAAATGATTACTAAACAAATCAATGAAACCTTTGAAATAAGTTTAACGCCTCTGCAATTAATCCATTGCCAAAATGTTGTAGCTGTCGAAAAACTCATTTCTACACATACAACGCAATCCATTCATTAAATATTGAATTAATAAATGAATTTTTTCACTCCTTATATATCAATAGATCTGGAATAATAGAAATATGAAAAATATAGATATCTTGGGTATCGGTATTGGTCCGTTCAATCTTGGGCTTGCCTCATTACTTTCTCATCATCAAGAAATTAAAGCCGTTTTTTTAGACAAGAAACAACAATTTCACTGGCATGAAGGGTTGCTTTTAGAAGGCACAACCTTGCAAATTCCATTTTTTGCGGATCTGGTGACGATTGCCGATCCTTGTCATCCTTTGAGTTATATTAATTTTTTACATCAACATGATCGTTTACATCAGTTTTATTATTATGATCATCTTTTGATCCCTCGACGAGAATATGATCATTACTGTCGCTGGGCATCCAAACAATTGCCTGATTGTCATTTTGGTGAAAATGTCCTTGATGTTACTTATGATGAAAAGCGTGACAAATTTATTATCGAAAGCCAGTCGAGTAACGAACAGAATCATTTTTATCTCAGCCAAGATTTGGTGATTGGTATCGGTACACAGCCACATTATCCAAAATGGTTAAGCGCTTGTGTTCATCCTTTAGTCAAACATGCAGCCGAGTTTGCCACGTTGCAAAAAGAATTAAACCAATGCAAACAAGTGACTGTCGTTGGTTCAGGTCAAAGTGCTGCAGAATGTGTTCTTGCCTTATATCGCACACTTAGTCCCGAAAAAATTCAGGCAGGCGCATCGATCCGTTGGATCACTCGTTCAGCAGGTTTTCATCCAATGGAGTTTTCTAAGTTAGGGCAAGAATGTTTCACCCCTTCTTATATGCAATACTTTCAGAGCATTCCTAGAGAGAAAAGAAGAGAAATCGCTGCAGGCCAAGGATTGATTTATAAAGGCATCAGCTTTTCAACTATTGGTGAAATCTATGATCTACTCTATGAAAGAACGGTGGCAGGAGCCGATGCAGGCTTAACTTTGTATTCAAATTGTGAAGTTGAAGATTTGCAAGTTTCATCATCGGGTCAGATCAATCTAAGCTGCTTGCATACGCAACTTGATCAACGGCAAACCATACAAAGCGATGCTGTAATAGCCGCTACAGGTTATCGCCACCATTGGCCGAAATGGTTTGAAAAACTTAAAAATAAAGTGCTTAAAACCGATGAGTATAATGACTGTTTAGTACAGGAAGATTTCACTGCTGAACGCTGTGATCAAGGCAAAGGACGCATTTTTATACAAAATGCAGAAATTTTTCAGCAAGGCGTGGGATCACCAGACTTGGGAATTGGAGCCACTCGAAATTCAGTGATTATCAATCAATTGCTTGGACGTGAAGCTTATCGTATTCCGAAACGCTCAGCATTTCAGCATTATGGTTTGGTCGAATAAACCAATATTTTATATATAAACTAACATTAAAAAAAATCGCCATATTTGGCGATTTTTTTTAATATCAAACGTCTAAAATCAAAAATCGTATGATGCTGAAAGCATAAATGTACGTGGTGCACCTAAAGCTAAATTAGATAATTGTGGCATCCCCCAATAGGCTTTATTGGTCAGATTATAAATATTCCCACGAATTGTAACAGGACGATCAGCAATTTTAGTGCTATAACGTGCGCCTACATCATACAAAGTTCGCCCAGCGACAGATAAAGTATTTTCCTGATTGATATATTGTTTTGAAACAGCAGTAGCATTTGCTGATAAGGTTAATATGCCATCTCCAACATTATTATCCCATTCAGCTCCTAATTTGACTTGAGTTTTAGGTACTCCTGTCGCCATATTTCCTTGATTTGCTTTATTCGCTACTTTAGTTAACTCAGGTTCGATATAAGATGCACCTCCCATCATGCGTACATTTTCTATCGGTGAACCAAAGAAATTCCACTCTATTCCTCTATTTCGTTGCTCACCACCCGATGTAAAAATATTTGTTACAGGATCTGTATAACTATTTGGCTTTTCGATTTGAAACACACTGAAACTATTGGTAAATGTACCCAAATCTAACTTAGTACCAATTTCACTTTGTTTAGTTTTATATGGTGAAAATGTTGTTGGGTAGTTTGCCGCAGTCAATGGAGCAGATTCTCCTTTTGTTAAACCTTCAATATAATTGGCATATACTGAAACTTTATCATTTACTTTAAATAGTATCGCTGCGCCTGGAGTTATTGCACTTTCTTCATATTTTGTTAGCGCTGGTGGTGTTGACAAAAGGCTCAAACTAGTACTTTTCACTTCTTGATAACGAGTCCCAAGTGTAAGTTGTAAGCGATCCTCAATGAAAGATAAAGTATCCGCGACACCATAACTATTCAATTCAAGAGTTGAATGTGAAATCTGTGGCGCATTAAATGGAACAGGTTTACCCCAAACTGGATCATAAATATTAGTTGTCCAATTCGCTCCTGCAACACTTCTAACTCCATAATCATCTTGTTCATGTCTATAATAAGTACCATTGACCACCCATTGATGCTTAATCGATCCCGTTTCAAATGTTCCTTTTACACCAACATCCGCAGATTTCTTATCTACATCAAAAGCTAACTGACCAATCACAGTCTGAAATGTCCCTTTATTGTCTAGAACGGTTGCAGACATTGCACCATTGTATTTATATTCAGTTTTGCTTTGGCCATAAGTTGCATAAGCTGTAGTCTTATCAGTTAAGTCATACTCACCCTTAAGAATAGCCCCTTTATCTTTGTTCTCTACATAAGACCAATCCGGGTTCAGTAATAGCTCAGCTTTGGGTGGTTTGGGTATGGCAACGCCTGCTGCCAGATTCAACCCACGTGTTACGCCATCAACACGATCATCTGCAGTGTATAAGTCTGCCGAAATTCTGGCGCGCTCACCACGCCAATCGAGCCCTAAAGAAAATTGATCAGTCTTTTTATATTGATTATTTACAGCACCCTCACCATCACGGTATACACCATTGAACCGTACTCCAAACTCCTTGTTTTCACCAAATCTACGACCTAGGTCAATATGTCCTCCAAACTGAGAATCAGACATATAAGTCGTCGTAAATCTCGCAAGAGGTTCATCTCCTGCTTTTTTAGTTACCAAATTGACCGTACCACCCACTGAACCTGCAGGTGGCATGCCATTAAGCAATGCTGATGGCCCTTTAAGTACTTCAACACGTTCAAACATTTCAGGAGATGTTCGATAAAATGGTGTAATACCAAATAAACCATTCATTGACATATCACTAGTATTCGAGGCAAAACCACGAATGTAATAGTTTTCGCTCCACCCCCCACTAGCACCATTGGTAAATACAGATGGATCTGTCGCAGCAATGATGCTCGTAATGTCCTTAGCTTGCTTATCCTCTATATATTTATCTGTATAACTAATAGTATTAAATGGAGTTTCCATAAATTTCTTATTGCCTAAAAAGCCTAACTGGCTACTTTTAGCTACTTGCCCACCCGCATAAATTGTGTCCTCCGTTGCAACTACACTGATCCTTGGAAGCTGTGAATTGGGCTGTATTTCATTTTGGTTTTTCTTCAGTGTCTCAATGCTATCAATCGTCGTATTTGCATAAGTAGAAGGTACACAAATAAAAACTGTCCCTACACTCACGCCCATCAATAACGCCATTTGTGAGGATGCAATATGATTTAACACAAATGATTTTGTTGACTGCATCATTGTTTGTGCAGCTTTTTTTCTATTACTGCGAACATCATTTCTCATCAGAGTTTCCTTATATTTTTCAATCAGGTTTTACTTATTAAAATTTTGTTGGTTTGAAACTTTGTTGTTTGGCATAAGTACTTATTTTTGATAGCCTTTGAGCACATCACTGATTAGTATTTTCAATGATGTCGGACTTGCCCCAGTGATATACCAAGCATCTGCATCAACAAAAATCACACGACCGTTTTTCCAAGCCTTAGTTTCTCGAAGCAAAGGATTGCTAACATTCTCAGCATTGATAATTGGACGATGCTCCATGACGGCAGTACGATCGATGATATATAAAACATCTGGATCAGCTTTTTTAATAAATTCACTTGAAATCGGTTGACCATGCAGACTCGTATCAACAACCGTACTGGCAGGTTTCACCCCTAAGTCATGAAAAATAAAACCATAACGTGACTGCACACCAAAGTTGCTAAATGCACCATTGTTATGTAAAACCACTAAAGCTTTTTCTGGTCGATTTGATGTGACCTCTTGAACCTTCTTCACTTCAGCATCTAACTCAGCCACTTTTGCACGCGCCAAATCATTACGATTAAAAATCTCACCCAACGTGATCAAATGATTTTTCACCATTTCAATATGATTCTTTTGGCTGTTTTTAAAGTTGATGTCGTAATGTAACGTCGGTGCGATCACTGACAATTCTTTATATTTATCCTCCTGAATAGGTGTCATTAAAATTAAATCTGGTTTTAATGCATGGATACGCTCCATATTGGGCTGTACGATTGATCCCAAATCTGAAATATTTCCATCATTTTTATATTTATCTAAAAAATGGGGAATAAAATCTTTTGGCATTCCTGCGATTGGGATATTTAACTGATCAAGAAAGTCAGCCTCATTCATATCTAAAACCGCGATACGTTGAGGAATATGATCGATAGTAGTTATACCAAGCCCATGTTTAATGCTGATTGGAGCATTTAATTTTTCAGCCACTTGGGTCTGATTTTCAGTTTTTTTATCACAGCCTGATATCGAGATGGCAACTGCTGTTGCAATAGTTATTACCCATTTTTTATGTTTCCAGTTCATGTTCAAGCTCCAGATGAGTTGAAGTAGTTGCACATATAACCTTGTTCGTTAGATGTGATTTTGAAATCAAGCTCGTATAAATCACGCAAAAGTGATTCGGTTAAAACTTGCGCTTTTGCACCGCTAAAACAAAGTTCCCCTTGTTTCAGTGCAACTATGTGATCCGAATAATTCGCAACAAAATTAATATCATGCATCACTAAAATCACAGTGCGACCTTGTTCATCACATAAACGGCGCATGGCATGCATGATCTGAACTGCATGTTTCATATCCAGATTGTTTAGCGGTTCATCGAGTAAAAGAATTTCGGTCTGCTGTGCGATGCTCATTGCCAACAAAGCCATTTGTCTTTGTCCACCACTGAGCTCATCGACATAAGCATCACGGAGTGAATCCAAAGATAGAAAATCCAACGATTCATCAATCACCTTGTGATCATTGGCAGTTAAGGCTCCTCGGCTATAAGGAAAACGCCCAAAAGACACTAATTCTTCAACCGTCAGACGTAAATTAAAGTTTGTTGATTGCCTGAGGGTCGCAACAGTTTTGGCATAATCGGCAATACTGATCTCGGCAATATTTTGTTGATTGAAAAAAATATCGCCTTGGGTTGGACTAAGCAGCCTTGCTAACATCATTAACAAAGTCGATTTCCCAGCCCCATTGGGTCCAATCAAAGAAATTACTTGTTGCATCGGCAGTTCGAGATTCAGCTCAGAAATTACGTTTTTGCTACCATAGGACTTGGAAATATTTTCAATACGAATCATGTGATACCTCGAGCACGCACCATCAATATAAGGAAATAAACACCACAGACTAAATTAATCAAAATGCTGACCGCGGTTTTATAATTGAAAATGTGCTCTACCAAAATTTGAGCAAAAAGGAAGACTAAGATGGAAATCATGCTTGCGAAAAATAATGTAAATTTATGTCGATAGTTGCCTGAAAATGCATAAGCGATATTGGCAATAAATACCCCCATAAATGCAGTAGGTCCGACTAAACTGGTTGAAACGGCAACTAAAATTGCAATCAAAGCAAAGCAGATACGTAAATATTTCTGATGATCGACACCCAGAGAAATAGCTTGTTCACGCCCCAGAGACATCAAATCCAAGATCGGTAAATATTTACGACCGATCCAACAGACAGCAAGTACAGCGATCAATGCATAAAATAGTGTTTCAGGTTGAGAACGATTGAAAGAGGCATAATTAAAGCCTTGAAAAACAGAAAATTCACCGGGACTAATTTTAAGTTGAATAAACTGGGTCAAGGTCAAAATGACCATGCTGAGTACCAATCCGAACAACAACAATATAAACAGATCATGTCGTGCTCTTGGTAACAACCAACGATGAATCAACCACGAATACAGCAACATTAAAATGATTGACACAAAAAAGTTGCCATTTAGACCGAGCATATTTAGCCCATGTGTTCCTACGAAATACAACAACAGCACCTGCCAAAGCAGAAAAACTGATTCATAGCCCATTATCGCAGGCGTCAAAATTCGATTAGAGACCAAGGTCTGAAAAACAACTGAAGAAAAGGCAATACAAACACTTGCCAAAATAATCGTCCCCAAACGCAATAAGCGTTTCGGGATCACATATTCGAGATCTAATCCCGAATCAAACAATACAAAAAAGATTGCCAAGCACAGGACAGTGCCACATAAAATCCAAAGTTTAGTTTGCATTATCGAAGCCCCCTCAAAATTAAAATGAGGAATATTACGCCTCCAACAACACCAGCAGTCAGCCCGATTGGAACTTCAAATGGATATATAATTAACCGCCCAACAATGTCACAAATCAGCAGCAAACATGCCCCACCGAGTGCAATAATCGGTAATGTTTTAGATAGATTTTCACCATATTTAAGTGCAACCAAATTGGGGATAACCAAACCAACAAAAGGAATTGCACCTACAGTAATCACTGTTGCTGAAACTGTTACAGAAACCAAAATCAAACCTAGTGCCGCCATTCGTTTAAAGCTCAACCCTAAACTTGAAGCTGCTTCTTCACCCATACCGAGCAAAGTAAAACGATAGGCAAAAACATAAGTCAAAATAATTGAGGGCACTATGAAATAGATCATTTCATAGTGCCCTTGAATGATTCTGGAGAAATCACCCAACAACCAACCTTGAACACTTTGTAAGAGATTATTTTTATAAGCATAAAACTCAGCAATGGCACTCAATACACCGCCATACATTAGCCCGATCACAGGGATCAAGACTGTATTACGAAAACGAATCCGTGCAATAATTACGATATAAATTAAACTTGCTATGAAGCAAAAAAACATTGCAAACAAGGCTTTACTAAAAACACCAACAGAGGGAATCATCGTCAACGAGACCATAATTCCCAGTTTTGCGGCATCTAAACCTCCTGAGGTACCTGGCTCAACAAATTTATTTCGAACAATGTGCTGTAAAATCACCCCACAAGTAGATAACCCAACCCCTGTCAAAACAATCGCAATCAAACGGGGAATACGACTTACAGTCAAAGTCAGCCAACTATCCCCCGAAAAATTGATCAGTTCAGCCCACGATAAAGGCATTGCACCAAGCAGTAACGAGATCAAACAAAGTACAATAAATATACTCAACAGCCCCAAACGCATCAGGTACACACTCCATAAAAACACTGGCTAAGCCATCTATTGATAGAAGAATTGATGCCTCGATCATGGATATAACCTAGCCACAGGAACTGTATTCTCAGTTCTGGCTTCTGCTGAAATGGGTCGCAGATACCAACGCCTCTATTTCTTTCCATTGATCAGCTCTACTTGTTATATTCCTGGTAAATATTGCATTTGACCTATATAAAAATCTGAGAAATTACCTAATATCAGTTACTTCTAGAAAGGTTAAAAAAACAACTTTTTCTAAGTTATTATTTTTACTTCGGAATAAAAATGATAATCTTATTGCAAATGATTATCATTATAATAATATACTTTGGACAAAATGTAACCCTCACATATTTGAATAACGAATAACTCAAGTAATTTACAGTGGCATAAAGCCTGCGATTGTGAACGAGATAAAACTAAATAAATGAAATGTTTTGTCTTTCAATAGATTTCAAAAAATGAAAAAAAAGCTCATCAAAATCAGCTTTATAAAATAGGATTTATTCAATGTTAGAACAGTATTATGAAGCATCACCCCTAGCGGTCAGTGAACACGAGGAATATATCTGGATGCTACAATTGCAACAACCTGAACAGGTTGTTCAACATTTTTATTTGTTTAAATTTGTTACCGAGCCTGAGCTTTCTTTGCTCAAACTGAGTATTAGAAATGTCATCGAGCATCATCCCGATCTCAATAGTCGCTTCATATTCAGTCAAGATGGAGAACTAAACAAAAAGATTGATCTTTCTTTTGATCTTGGTATCCATACATTAGAACTGAATGTCGATCAGCTCGAACAGACCGCATCCGATTTTAAAAATAAATCATGGAATGCAGAAACTGACCCACCATTTAGTGCCCTCATTATACAAACTGAACAAGATACTCTACTGGCGCTGCGTCTTCATCCGATCTTAGAAGAAACCCACCAACTAAATGATATTATTAATGAAATAGAATTTCATTATAATAAAAAGCAAAACCATAATAAATTACAAACTATCGTACTTGAGACTTCAGAACAGACACCGAATAGTCAAACTCCAACAATCAATGATCAAAATCACGATTATCAACTGGGCAATAAAATTAGTCAAAACGAGATCAGTCAGATTATTTTAACGGAGTTTAGAAAAATACTTGCTGAACCGGAGATGACAGCAGAAAATGATTTCTTTGATTTTGGTGGCCATTCTCTTTTAGCTACACGTGTGATTGGATATTTACAAAACCGTCATGGCATTGAGCTCAGTTTTAACGATTTTTTTAAATCGCCAACTGCATCAGCTTTAGCCGAATATGCCTCAGTAAAAAATACAACGATTCAAAAAAATTCACATGAAAAACTTGAGCAAGCCCCCTTAACATTTACACAAGATTTCTTATGGCAAGCTTATTCTGCTTTTGGTTTTAGTCCAATTTATAACCTACCTTTTGCAATAGAATTTCATGATCAAATTGATGAAAAGATATTCTTCGAAGCCTTTTATGATCTCGTTATCCGCCATGTCGGCTTACGGACTTTATTTAAAATAGAAAATACAAAAGTTACCCAATCTATAGTTCCCCTTGCATCGCTCGATCAATACAAATGGTTTTGGAGCAGTAGTGAAAGTCAAGGCATTACACTCGCTAAAGAAGCAGCTTATAAATTTGATCTTTCGCGTGAACTTCCAATCAGAATTTGTTTTCTCAAAAATGCAAATGAGCAACAGACATTATCCTTTTTAGTACACCATATGGTGATTGATGAATGGTCTCTCAACAGCATCATGTCTG
Organism: Acinetobacter portensis; assembly: GCF_010646905.1. NCBI lineage: Bacteria > Pseudomonadati > Pseudomonadota > Gammaproteobacteria > Moraxellales > Moraxellaceae > Acinetobacter > Acinetobacter portensis. The sequence continues at coordinate 2,502,244 of NZ_JAAARQ010000002.1, read as the reverse complement.
ATCTTGAAACAGCATATTATGCACGTTCAAATCAACGAACACCGCTCTGGAGCATACCTGCAAATAGCATTCATGAATTGGCGATCTCACAACAAAAGAATGGCTTAAATCCTGAACATATCCAGTATTGGAGAAAGATGTTAGAAGGTGCGACGTATGGTTTAGATCTAAAAAAACCAGCAACTTCAACTGCCAAATCAATGCTTAAACCGAAAGTCGAATGGCTAGAGTTGAAATTTAGTCCAGAGACTTATCAAAGCATTTCAGCATTTTCTAGGTTGCATCATTCCTCTATTTTTAGTGTGATTTACACTGCAATTATCAGCGCACTACAAAAGGCTGGCGATCTAAAAGAGATTGTGATCGGAACATCCGCTTCTGGTCGTACAGATCCATATTTCTTTGATACTGTCGGTTATTTAACCACAATGGTGGCGCATCGTACTCTGTTCTCTCCTGAACAAAACTTTGCACAGCTTCTTGAAAAAACCAGTCAGATGTTGAATGAATCGATGGCTTATGCAGATATCCCAATCAATTACATTCAAAAAGCTTTGGGCTTGGCTGATGACTATGGATTAATCTTTGATGTTTATATCCATATTCACTCAAATAATGCACTCAATGGAGCATTTAAAACACCTCAAGGTGATATTCAATATCGACAAATTTTGCCTGAGCGTAATGAATCTATGTTTGGACTACATTTTGAAATCATGGACAATCTCATCAACGATCAACATCAATTAAGTCTCATTGTGACTTATCAAACGCATCGTTATCCAACAGCGCTTGTTGAGCAAATTAGCAAAACCATTCAAAAAATCTTGAATGAATTAAATATCAAATAAACGGTTTAGATCGTTTATCCATTTAATAAAAAGACCAAACATCCTTCTCTCTGATCAAGAATCAAAGCACTGCTTTAATCGCAATGCAAGATACAGTCAGAAGAAGGCTTACCCTTTAACAAAATAGGTATCCACACAAACGAATTAACTGTGAGAATTCTTTAATCCCCCCTTACGAAGTAGCTCTTCCCCCTAAAGGGAAAGGACTAAACGATTTGAATTAAATTAAGCGAATATAAAATAAATTGAATAGGTTTCTTATTGAAATGAAATTCTAAATTTAACTTGCGATATCAACTACTCAAATCCGAATTCACGATAGAATCTACTACCGTGACAAAGTAAAATTCCGTTCGTTGGACAGGGATTACAAGAACGTAGTCCATCTGCCCAACAGAGATTTTTTGCAGCCTCATCCTTAAAAGTTAGGTAGATTACCTACACAAACCACTCATAATCAAAAAGACAAAATAATGGCTGTGTAATCATCATTTTTTATTTAATGTTATTAAAGTAATATTCCGCATCTACAGAAAATTTATTCTATATTTCTAATAAATTAACTAAATCTCTCAACGATCAATTTAATCTCTTTCTTTGTACTTGATTGACCACGTCTTGTACGGTCTTACAACTGGCAAGTGCGTAAAAGTCCAAACGAATATCATATTTTTCAGAGATTTTTTCAGCGATTTGTTTTAATTGTTTAGTACGGATTCCGAGTCGAAGAATTTCAGTTTGATAAAAAATATTAGATGAAAATTCATGTTTAACAATTTCCCGAAAAATATCCATAACCGTATCTGAAATATGCTCTAAAGCAATGTGCTTATTTTTTAAATTTTGAGCTTGAGGATACAGTTGTTCCTGAGCTATTTTTTGCAATAACTTTCGATCAATTTTGGCATTTTGCGTTAAAGGTAAATGATCTACACAATACCATTTTGTGGGAATATGTGAATGAGGTAGATAATTTTTTAACTGGCATTTCAAATCTTGAATATCTATTTTTTTTTGGACATTTGTCAAACTAAACATCGCAACCAATTCAGTAATCTCAGTTTGAGGATGAGTGCAGCAAACTATCACGATTTCTTGAATCGGTGTATATTTCATCAAAGCCATTTCTACTTCAGTTGCTGAGATACGCACCCCCTTAACCTTGAGATACCCTTCCTCTCGTCCAGCAAAAATGATATTTCCATCTGTTCGAACATAACCTAGATCACTCATTCTAAATGCAATCTCAGTTGTGCCAACTGAAATGCTGATAGGTACGAAATCTTTTTGGCTGATTTTTCCATCTAAAAGATAACCGTTAGATAAATTTGTCCCGATCATATACATACGACCAACTTCACCCACCTGACAAACTTTCATTTTTTCATTTAAAATAAAATATTGATTATGTTTCAGTGCTTTACCATAAGGGATAATATCCTGATCAGCATTTTTTATCTCATGCCAAATACTCCAAATCGTAGTTTCGGTCGGTCCACCTAAGGAAAATAATCGAGCATTGGGTAAATGTAAGCGTAATTTTTCAATCAAATTTACTTTGATATAGTCCCCACCTTGCGCAATCAAACGCAAAGACTGCAATTGAGCTGGATAGGCGACACTACACAACATATCTACAATTGCAGGTACACTAACCCATATCGAGATCTGGTTTTTTTCTACTAACGTTGCCCATGCCAGCGCATTTTTACTTTGTTCTGCCGTTGGAATCACTAAAGTTGCTCCCAATGACATAGATGCAAAAACATCAAATACAGACATATCATGATGAAATGGCGTGACAGCCATAATCACATCATCCGCAGTCATCTGCCATTTTTCAATACTTTGCTCAATCACATTGGCAGTTGCTCGATTATTAAGAACTACACATTTAGGTGTACCTGTACTGCCTGAGGTATATAGATAATAAGCTGCATCACGACTCATGCTATAAGTCATCAGAGACGTTGGATTAACTTTTTCAGTACTTAACTGTGAAAAATTATGCGTATTTTCACTAAATATTTCATCTGTCAACACATAACAATAATTTTCAATCGACTGCTTCGAAACGACCAAATCAACTCGGCTATTTGCCAATAAATATTCACGTCGTAGTGCTGGTGAATCCATGTCTATCGGTAACCAGATCAAACCTTTTAAAGCACAAGCTAAAACACTATAAATATATTCGGGGCTTTTACCTAATTGAATAGCTACCACTGCGCCTTTTTTGAGTTGAAGTCGATCCAATGCCAACATCATCTGATTAACTTGATGTGCTAACTCAGTATAGCTAATACATTTTTCATCATAAATTAGTGCGGTTTTACTCAAGGGCTGAAAAAACAAATGCTGTTGAATGCAATGTAGATAATCTAAAACACCAGCAAGGTCATGATCATTTTCTATAATTTCAAGCTGTGATTTAACCGTATTTTTATATGAATTATTCATTTCAAACATGTGATCAATATCTACTTTCATCAGTAAATTTCCTCTATCTTTTTTATTTAATACTGTAATTGAGAGAGACTAAAGCCTACTAGGAACAATGATTAGGATCTGTGTCTAAGTCTGCCTTTTGCCTAATCGAAATATATTAAACCGTTTTAAGCACCTTTTAAATGATAATAATTATTATTTACATTTATACCATCTTACTTTATCTTAGTGAACTGAATGGCTCAAATAAAAGATCACCAACTTGCGTGTTTTCGATCTTCAAAAGGTTATTAGCATGAGTACAGTAACATCTAAACAAAATTCAAAATCATTAACAGATAAAAATGCTGCGCGTCATGATATGCAACAAATTGAAATGTCCATCGTCTCAATCACTCAACCCTTTTCATCTATCTCAAGAATTAGGGGTAAAATTGACACTTCTCAAGCTGAATTATGGCTACTTCCCAACGTTGCTTTAAGACTGCTCTTTACCAATAATGACGGTCATCAGCCTATTTCTCGTGTTTATACTGTAAGAGCATTTGATGCAGAAAAATCTGAAATAGAAATTGATTTAGTCAAACATGCAGACTTTAGCCCTGCTATGCAGTGGTTAAATACAGTTCAGGTTGGCGATAGTATTAATATCATTGGACCACGCCCACATTTTTCCCCTAATTTCTCCCCAGATAAACACGTCGTGATGTTTGCTGATGATACGGCGATCCCAGCGATTTATTCTATTTTGCAACATTGGCAGCATGGCGTCAGTGCTGATCTTTATATTGAAAGTTTTGAAGAAAATATTATTCAGCAATTAGTTATATTCGATCAAATCCAAATTCATTTTCATCATAAGACCAATCATCATCAAAAGGGCTGGTTATTTGCTTCAGCATTACAAATAAATGATTATACAAATAAAACGATTTGGGCAGCTTGCGAACGGAGTGAAGCTCGAGCATTACGTGATTTCTTTTTAGAAAATCAAAAAATGGATAAAAATGATGTGAAGATTTCAGGATATTGGAAAGCAGGTGTATCAAGCTCAGTGTTGGATAAAGTCCGTGAAAACCATTATTTACAACATACTCAACAAGGTAAAAATTTGGCGGAATATGATGATTTAGATATGCCGAATTAAGAAATGTAACGATGTTCTAAAAAATATAACAGAATTTAATGCAAATAAAGGAATGGTCAGGCAAAAAGTCCTTACTCCTACTTTACTATAATGCACTCTTAACCTTATATACTATCCAATATCTGATTTATCTGTATTACCTACTTTCATTTTTTCAATAGCTTTCACTAAAAGTACTTTTTTTATTGTATTTGGATGATCTTTTGCACGATCTATTCTAACACTCAGAGAAATATTGACTTTTTTTGTTATCCTTTTTCAAACTGCCGATTTTCCAAGATTGATCAGGAATGGTCGGTAGTTTAAACTAAAAAAATCTATACTAAAGCCGCCTACACTAATGTTTTAGTTTAGATCGAATTTCATCAAATTCACTAACACACCTTCGGATATTATTTTTATGTTAAAAACTATCAAACACATTGTAAATAAAGGGTTTTATAGCAATGAAAGATAATAATAGCATAATAAATATTGAAAACCACACACCCATGATGCAGCAATACCTTAAAATAAAAATGCAGCATCCTCACTCATTAATGTTTTATCGCATGGGCGATTTTTACGAATTATTTTTTGATGATGCAAAAAAAGCAGCCAAATTATTAGGTATTACACTTACCCATCGTGGAAAAGCCAATGGTGACCCAATTCCTATGGCTGGTGTACCCTATCATGCAGCTGAAGGGTATTTGGCTCGTTTAGTGAAAAAAGGCGAGACCGTTGTAATTTGTGAACAAATTGGTGAAGTAACAGGAAAAGCACCTGTAGAACGTGGCGTTGTACGAATTATTACACCAGGCACGCTCACCGATGATGCGCTTCTTACGGCACACCAATCTTCAAATCTTGTTTCTATCTGTATTCAACAAAATGAAATTGGTATCGCTTTACTTGATATCAGCGCAGGTATTTTTAAAGTCCAACAACAAGCGCTTCAAATAGATCAACTTAACATCGAACTTTCACGTTTAATGCCAAGTGAAATTTTGGTTGATGAGAATATTGTAGATCCAAATATTATTGAAAATATTAAACAACTTTTAGACTGCCCTATTACCAAGCGTCCAAATGTTGATTTTAATTTTAACAATGCTCAGAAAACCTTATGCGATCAACTTGGTGTATCTACGCTTTCTGGTTTTGGTATAGACCATTTACCGCTTGCGAAAGCTGCTGCAGCTGCATTAATTCACTACGCCAAAGAAACTCAAAAAACAGCCTTACCACATATTCGTTCTATTAAGCTCGAACAAAGTAGCGATTTTATTGCATTAGACCCTGTGACCCGTCGTAATTTAGAGTTAGTTGAACCTTTATTCGAACATGGCACATCATTATTCCAGCTCATTAATGATTGCCAAACTGCAATGGGTGGTCGCTTATTGAGCCGCACACTGATGCAACCGCTACGTGATACCGCTATTTTAGATGAGCGCTTAGACGGAACTTCAGTATTACTTAAAGGCTATCACGAAGCACCTGTACGTTTAGTTTTAAAAGAAATTGGGGATGTTGAGCGAGTTTTAAGCCGTATTGCTTTAGGCAGCGCGCGTCCACGTGATTTAGTACAACTACGTCAAACATGTGCTCAAATTCCCTTTTTAAGACATGCACTTCAACCGATTATTTCAGCAAATCAATCTAAATTACTTCAACAATTAAATGAAGAGTTAGGCGATTTTCATGGATTACATACACGCTTAATATCTGCAATTGTTGAGAATCCACCAGTTTTACTTCGTGATGGAAATGTCATTGCAGAAGGCTTTGACAGCGAACTTGATGAACTCCGTAAAATCCGAGATCATGCAGGTCAATTCCTTATTGATTTAGAAATTCAAGAGCGTGAAAACACAGGTATTTCTACTCTAAAAATTGGCTATAACCGTGTAAGCGGCTATTACATCGAATTAACACGTTCGCAAGCCGAGCAAGCTCCCGATCATTATATTCGTCGTCAAACGCTCAAGAATGCAGAGCGATATATCACACCAGAATTAAAATCATTTGAAGATAAAGTCTTATCAAGTGAATCACGCGCACTTGCACGTGAAAAAATGCTTTTCGAAATGCTATTAGAAGAATTACGTACCGATATTGGTCATTTACAAATGATGAGCAGTGCAATTGCTCAAATTGATATGATTGCCAATTTTGCTCATCAAGCGCGTTTACGTCGTTGGAATAGACCTGAATTTAGCCCTGAAATTGGTTTCAAAATTGTTGCAGGTCGTCATCCTGTTGTTGAAGAGTTAAGTAAATCTGCCTTTACACCAAATGACACCACTTTAGATTTTAGTCATCGCATGGCAATTGTGACTGGGCCAAATATGGGTGGTAAATCTACCTTTATGCGTCAAACTGCTTTAATTGCCCTACTTGCATACTGTGGAAGCTATGTTCCTGCTCAATCGGCAATATTAGGTCCTATTGATCGTGTCTTTACACGTATTGGATCTGCTGATGATTTATCTACGGGCAAATCAACTTTTATGGTTGAAATGACTGAAACCTCGCAAATTCTTCATCATGCCACCAACCAATCTTTAGTGCTTATGGATGAAGTAGGTCGTGGAACAAGTACATATGATGGTTTATCTTTGGCGTGGGCATGTGTTCTAGATCTCACAAAACGTATTAAATGTTTATGTCTTTTCGCTACGCACTATTTCGAATTAACTGAACTCAGTAAAGAAATAGGAATAGACAACTACCATGTAACAGCCAAAGAATTAAATGGAAATTTGATTTTATTGCATAAAGTTCAGCAAGGTCCTGCAAGTCAGAGTCATGGTTTACAAGTAGCAAAATTAGCAGGCATACCTGCAAATGTCATTAAGGATGCACAAAGCCGATTAAAAATTCTAGAAAAACAACAGCACAAAAATGTAAATACATCGGTGCAAAATGATTTATTTACGATAGAACCCGAAGTTGAAGTTGTGGAGCGTATTATTGAAATTGAGAAGCAATCTCCTGCTTTAGAATATCTTCAGTCTATTGATGTCGATAATTTAACGCCAAGACAAGCGCTTGAACAATTATATGCATTGAAAGAAAAACTTTAATTTACACTTCCCTTCAAGTAAAAAATAAGGACTTGTATCATTATTACAGGTCTTTATTTTTTATATTTGTACACAAAAACAACAAATTAATAATTAAAAACGTAAAGTTAATCACATTATTTTAATATAAAGTATATTTTTATTCATAAATTATAGGCTTTATATAATGAAAAAAAGTCAAGCTGCTTTGCTAATTGTTATTAGCTTAGCGATTGGTTCAATTGCTGGTTATGTTTCTTATTCACAATTAACAGCTCGATATGTTGCTGCAACAACTGCATGTACAATTATCACCCAAGCTGTTGACAACAAATTACTTACAGCTGAACAAGTAAAAGAACTTGGTACTTTAACAGGTCAAGAACTGAATAAAAGCTATGCTTCAGTTGCATCAAAATTGGCGCTAACTAAGGCACAAGTTGATGCTGCTTCACCTGATTCTACATGCAGTCAATTCTTAGTTGGCATTAACCAAGCTAAGTAATATCGATTTAAGATACGTAATCGATATTACTCGATTACGTATCTTTGCATTAATAATAAAAACAATTAGTCTCTATTTTATTTTTATAACTTAGATTATAAAAAAATTTTGCTTAGTACTTCATTATTCCTTAAAGTACTGCACTTTCAGACAATCCTATATCACTTATGAACTTCAAATTTTTTGCCTTTGGAATGAGCATGTTATTTGCCATGGTGATTTGTGTTGTCATACTAACCATGATTGGCAATTTGTTCCTGACAAAAGATCAGCTTTCACAATTTATTGAACCTATATTCTTTTTAGGTTTTGTCTTTGTTGGATATTTTATTTATCAAAAAGCAATACCCAATAAATATATTCATGCATCTGCTTTATCTTTGGTACTTATTGCATTCATAGCATTATTTCTAGATGTGATGAAACAAGTCCCTACCCATTTATGGAAGTTTTTAGGTTTCAGCTTTATTCTTTTACAGCTTGGAATTTGTATAAATTTAACCATTTCTTATTTTAAAAAATCTTAATTTAAGATGAAAAAAAGCTCATTTTTATGAGCTTTTTTTAATTTAATGATGAACAAACTTAGAAATAAACATTATTCGGCAAATCAGTACCATTCACCCATAAATTTCCCACTGCATACGCTTTAAATTGAGCAGGATTATGCGAAGCCAGCGTTCGAATATTGCGCCAATGACGGTCTAAATCATATTTTAAGCGTGTAGATGAAGCACCAGTAACATCAAATAATAAACTTGCTGCTTTTAATGCCAATGGTTCAATTGATATTTTAACCAATGATGCCTCCAATGCAGCTTGATGACTGAGTTGATAATCTGTAATACCATCCTTCGTTGTTTTAAATGCTCGATCTTGTGCATGTGCTGCACTTAATACGGCATTTTCAACAATATATGAAGATGCAACAATTTCACCAACTTTTTCCAACAACAAAGGATCTTGTTTTGGGTCTTGATGAACCGCATAAACAAAAGTCCGTTGACGGCTTTTAACTAAATCTGTTGCTTCACGTGCAATGGCTTTCACAATTCCTGCAATCACAGAATGTAATAACAATTGGGTAAATGGTTTAAATTTGACTTGTTCAGCCTCAATAGGATGAATTTCGTCTGAATTGACAATTACTCTATCGAATTTTGTTGTTCCACTTGCCGTAAATTTTTGCCCTATTCCATCCCAATCATCTAAACGTAAAACACCTTTTCTATTTGTTGGAACAATGACAGATAAACCTAAATTATTTTCATCACTTACACGAATAGATACATAGTCTGCATAAAGTGTACCTGTAGAAAATATTTTAGTGCCCGTTACTTCGTAGTGATTTTCTACTTTTACTAGTCTTGTTTGATACTCTCCACTACCAACAACAGCCGAACTGACAGGCTCAGTAAATGCATTACCAATGACTTTTCCTTTAAGAATCTCTTCAATCCAATGTGCTTGAAATTTTGCATGATTCGATTTTAATAAATCTTCAACAAATTGAAAATGTGAGCGTAATATTTGTGGAATATCATTATCAAACTGAGCAATTTCAATAAAAATTTTAAATAGTTCCTCAATACTTACGCCTTTTCCGCCAAGTTCAATCGGTAGTCTTAACGCACCTAATTTAAGTTCTTTTATTTTCTCAATAGCTTTATAGGGTGCAGCCCCACCCAATATTTGACGTTCATTGGCATCTTGTTCTAAAAAGTTTAAAAAGTCTTTAAATTCCTGACTCTCAATATAGTCATATTTTCTATTTATTTTATTTTGACTCGGGTCAATAAATACAGTCATCCATATTCTCCAAAATTTAAAACGCTCTATTTTGTTCAAGGTTATTTTTAAAATGAGAAAATACCAACCAAGCAAATGTGATTAAGAATGACGTTTTTTAGATATATTTTTAATCGATTTCCATTACAATAAAAATGGTAAAACCATCCGTTTCATTTTTTTAAAACCATATAAATGATCCTTTTATTCAAAAATATATAAGTAGATGTGAGCTATATTTTAAAAATTAAAATTTCAAAATAAAAAAGAGGCATTAAGCCTCTTTTTTATTTATAAGATTCTCTGATGAAGTTTAACTAAGCCTGATTCGGATTTGTTAATTCCGTCATTGGCCAACGTGGTGTAGTGGTTACAGATAAACCATCCGTTTGCCCGTTTTTCAAACGTTGATAACCTGCAAATGCAATCATCGCACCATTATCAGTACATAAAGCAGGTTCTGCATAATAAACCTGTGCTTTAATTTTTGATAAACCTGCTTCTAAACGTTCACGCAAACGCTTGTTCGCACTTACACCACCAGCAATCACTAATCGCTTTAAACCTGTTTGCTTTAAGGCTTTTACAGATTTTTTCACCAAAGTATCTACAAGTGCTTCTTGGAAACTTGCTGCAATGTCTGCATCATGCTCTTCACCATTAAGCTTTTTAAGCTGTACGGAAACTGCTGTTTTTAAGCCGCTAAATGAAAAGTTTAACCCTTGATGCAACATTGGTCGTGGAAACTCAAACGCTTCTTTATTCCCTTGTTCTGCAAGCTTGGAAATGTTTGGACCACCTGGATATGGCAATTTCAACATTTTCGCTACTTTATCAAATGCTTCACCTGCTGCATCATCAATAGACTCACCGAGTAGCTCATATTGCCCAATTCCATATGCAGCCATCAATTGTGTATGCCCACCAGAGACCAATAAAGCGACAAACGGAAATTCTGGAGGAGTTTCAGACAATAATGGCGCAAGCATATGACCTTCCATATGATGAACGCCAATTGCAGGTTTATTTAAAGCAAAAGCTAAGGTTCGACCAAATAAAGCTCCTGTCATTAATGCGCCCATTAAGCCTGGACCACGAGTATAAGCAATCGCATCAATTTCAGATTTCTTTAAATTACTTTCTTCAAGCAATTGATTTATTAATGGAATTAACTTTCTAACATGATCACGAGATGCAAGCTCTGGTACAACACCACCATATTCAGCATGCAATTTAATTTGGCTGTAAAGTACCTGCCCTCGTAACCCTAACTCGCTGTCATACAACGCAAGTCCTGTTTCATCACAAGACGTTTCTAAGCCCAAAACGATCATTAAATTGCCTATAAATTGTATCAAATCAAATGCGAGACCTATTATAGACTTGTGGTATGAGATGTAAATGAGTAAAATACTGCACTTCACTTGTGATCTAAGACAATCCAGTCTAGATCTTATCCATAACTTAATGAGGATTCTTCATGCCACAAGTTAAATTGAAAGAAGGCGAACCAGTAGACGTAGCTATCCGTCGCTTCAAACGTTCATGCGAAAAAGCTGGTGTTTTAGCTGACGTTCGTAAACGCGAATTCTACGAGAAACCAACTCAAGAACGTAAACGTAAAAAAGCTGCTGCTGTTAAACGCTACCAAAAGAAATTGGCGCGTGAATCAGTACGTACTACTCGCCTTTACTAAGATTAATTTGTGATTGACTGCCTGGATAACTAAATGACTACTTTAAAAAACCAAATAACAGACGTTTTGAAAGCAACAATGCGTGCTAAAGAAATGTCAACGTTAACGGTAATTCGTGGTCTGCAGGCGGCAATTAAGCAAATCGAAGTCGATGATCGTGTTGAACTTGACGACGCTCAAGTTCTTGCGGTCATTGAAAAGCAAATAAAACAACGTAAAGAATCGATTAAAGCCTTTCTAGGTGCTAATCGAGATGATTTAGCTAGTAAAGAACAAGCCGAACTTGAGGTTTTATCTCAATTTCTACCAGAAGCTATGACTGAGGAAGAACTTGATTCTATCATTGCGCAAACTATCTCTGCGCAAGAAGCTACTAGCATGAAAGATATGGGTAAGGTGATGAACTCTCTGCGTCCGCTCATAGCCGGGCGCGCCGATCCTTCTCTAGTTTCTAGCAAAATTAAAGCGAAACTGGCTTAATATCTTAAATCAGTGAAATTACGTTGAACTGTCTTTGTAGAAAGTCAGTTCATAACGTCAAATTTAAAATACCACTAAAATAAAATAATTACCCCCTTTAAACTCATTACCGTTTCTTTTTATACCCTATACTGCCTTTCTTTTTGCATTTCAGTTAAACGCTTTTTAATTGTCTCCGACATGGCTAAATTTTCCTTAGATAAACGCTGCGCATGTAATAAAGATTTAATCGCGTCATCCTCCCAACCTGTCCAATACTGCACTTCTGCCCTATATCTCAATACATTAACGGTTCGTAAAGGATTTGTCTTATCTGCATTAGCAGATTGCTGCATCAACAACCATGCTGCCGAATCGATTGGATTCTTTCTTATAAATCTTTGAATTGCTGCCTGAGCTTCCGATTGCATATTTTTTCGAATCAATACTTCTGCAAGCTTAAAATTTAATGCACGATTTTCTGGAGTGACATTCGCTAAAGATTGAATTTCATTCAATGCTAAATCAATCTTATTTTGACCCAAGTAAATATCCGTTTGAATTAACGTTAATAAGTTATGAGATTTATTGTGTTTTTTAGCTTCATTTAATGCATTTTGTGCAGCAACATATTCACCTGAATTTAAATAATACGCAGCAAGTGCAATATAACTTGCCACACTATTTGTAGATACCAAATTTTTAAGCTGTTGTTCAGTACGTTGATTCGATAGCACTGCCGTATATTGTTTTAATATTTCAAAATCAGTCTGATCTAGCTTTTGTCGTACTTTGGGTAATTGCCTCGCCCGTAAACGTGCCTCACTCATTCGTTCTGTTGTAAGTGGATGTGTAAACCAAAAATCAGGTAAATAACTTACACGAGCAGTGGCACGGTTCATCACCTCAAAAAAGTCCGCCATACCCTCAGGGTTATATCCTGCAGCATACATATATTGCATACCAATACGGTCAGCTTCACGCTCTTGATTACGACTATAAGAAAGCTGTTTATCAATAAGCGCAGCCTGCGAACCCAACATAACAGCAGCACCTGCATTGGAGTCTGATTGCGTAGCAACCAAAGCCCCCACCAGAATACCTGCAAGCGCTAATAATCCTTGTCCTTTGAATGCTTCTTGCGAACGACTGTAATGACGTTGTGTAACATGTGCAATTTCATGCGACATCACCCCTACCACTTCGTCCATTGTTTTTGCAGATGTAATAAGACCTGTATTTAATGCGAATAAACCACCAGGTACCGCAAAAGCATTAATTTGATTATCATTAACCACAACCAAACCCACCGGTTTAGAAAGCTGAGTTTGACTTAAAATTTGAGTAAATATGGAAAATAACTGATCTTCCAACCATGGATTGTGAAGTACAGGCATTTGACGCTGTACTTCACGGTAAACTTTTTCGCCAATAAATTTTTCTTTTTGTTGATCTAAAAGTCCAACACCACTCCCAATTTCAGGAACATCAAATTGAGTTTTTTGATTAAATGAATGATCATCTGCACATGTCATTACCGAACTTAAACCAAGTCCAATTGCACATATAATTTTTTTCAAAATTAATCTCTATCCATGATGTCTACCTATTAAAATATAGCATTCAAATATGAATAGATATGCAATGATGTGTTATTTCATTGATAACAATGAAGCATTCACAACATATTGTGGTTGCTTCCCATCTAAAACATCCACCAAGTTTTGGTAAGCAAGTTCTGCCATTTTTTTACGTGTGCTTGCGGTTGCTGAGCCAATATGCGGTAGCGTAACCACATTATCGAGTTCAAATAACTCAGAGCTTTGTAATGGTTCTGTTTGATAAACATCCAGACCTGCTGCAAATATTTTTCTATTTTTCAAAGCTTGAATTAATGCATTTTCATCAATAACAGCACCACGAGAAATATTAATAATGACGGCATGTTTCTGCATTAAGTTGAGTTCTTTTTCACCAATTAATGCTTGAGATTCTGCATTTGAATCTACCACCACAACAACATAATCGGAACGCTGCAACAATTCAGTCAAACTACAATATTGCGCACTTAAAGAATGTGCAATCTCTGGTTTTGGCTTACGGTTATGATATAAAACATTCATATTAAAGCCATAAAACCCCCGTCTCGCAATTGCTGCACCAATATGCCCTAAACCAATAATACCCAATGCTTTGCCATGAATATCCTGACCAAACTCATCAGCTCCGATTGTACGTGTCCATTCACCATTTTTCACCCAACGATCAAGTGATGGGACTTTTCTTGCAGCACTCATCAGTAATGTAAATGCCAAGTCAGCGGTACTTTCAGTTAGAACATGCTGGGTATTACACAGCAGAATATTTTTATCATTCAAATAATTTAGGTCGTAATTATCATAACCAACACTTACGCTAGAAATCACTTTTAGCTTTGTTGCAGAATGTAGGTTACTTTCATTTAGTAAGCGACCTGCACCAATTAAGGCATCTGCATGCGTAACTTCTTTTAATATTTGTTCATTTAAATCACCCAGTTTAGGGTTGATTACACTTACATCATATTTTTCTTTAAGTTTTTCTAATACTTCTAAATCTATTTGGCTAAATACCACGACTTTTTTACGCATTGCTTTCCCTTTCATCCCGTTTTAGTTTGTATAAATTTCCATAACCTTTTTTTCAATAGAGGCTCATCTAACATTTCTTGCAAACTTGCCAAATGTGTAATGTTCGATTTTTGATAATGGGGAATTTCCCCCAAAGTTAAGATATTTTTATCCATGGAAATAACATCCAAGAAACCTTGGATATAACTTTCAACAGCATAACCATCTTGTAAATCTGGTAGCGCAAATGGCCAATTTAATTCAGAAAATTCAGCATGAATGCCACGCTGTATATTTGCCCACAAAAGTTGTTGGTCAGCAGTAATATTCGACCCTTCCATTAAAATAACCAAATAAGGTAAAACCAAAGCCTGAATATTAAATGACTCTATTTTCAGTGCAGGACGAACATCTTGCTCAATAATAGGCTCAAGTGGTTTTTCTTTTGATTGCTCAAGAACTTTTTCAGACTCAAAAGATACAATTGGATCTGGTAAAAGTGGAACTTTTTCAATAATCGGCTGGTGATGAGGAATTTGTTCCATCACAAGCTCTACAGTATTTTGATCGCGCCAAATACTTGGGTTTGATAATTCTTGGCACACAGCTCCTCTAGAAATCCAAACATCAATTCCTAAGCTTGCTAATACTTCACGTGAATGCCCAATCATCAAATTTTCTACACTAAATTATCTATTAAATTTCTATGCCTATTCTAACGACAATACGTTTAATTTTCTCTTATATTTAAACCACTAAATTAAATAATGATCAAACTGTTTTTCTTATGCATCAATTCCACAATTTCATCGCTTTCAAAACCTAGTCGCCAATATAAAAGTTCTAAAACATCAAGCTCATCTTGCGTGATAATTCGATCATTCCATAAACAAACTTCAGCAATACTTAGAATATTTAAGCGTTCTCGCAATAATAAACCCGACATATCTTGTAATATATCCGCTAAATCTATCGGCTCGTCCGAAATATCTTCATAAAAAACCACTTCCTCTGGAGTTAGAATTCGACTTAATATTCTCTCTCGAACTTCTAACTGACTTTCACTATTAATTTGTTGAACATGTAAAAGTGCATCAATTAAGCGGACGATATGAAGTTTTACTTCTGCTAAAGATGTTGGAATATGGGTTGGTAAAAGGTTTAACTCATATTTTACACGCTCTAATAGCAAAGCATCTAATAAGCCAATTTCACCATCTTCTTGAATGATTTTTGCCAGTTTTGTTAAAAATTGACGCGCAACACTCAAAGGCATTCGACCAATATTGCCACAAGCCTCATGAAAAATAGCGACATGAATACGTCCATCTTCATTTAATAATGCATCAACAATTGCACGACTTACTTCTGCATCTGCAGGAATAAATTCACGATATTGGCGAATCATGAGAATGGCAACCATCACTTCACGTGAGCCTGTAGAAGTTTGTAGCGCACGTTGAATTAACTCTGGGCGAGTCATGTTCGCACGAACCTCAGGATTCAAAGGCTTAATGGCATCTTTCAATGCAAAACTAATGGGAGACAAGCGCAGCAATGGCAGTGGCTGTGGTGATTCCCATGGCGTGGCATAATCTGCACTCAACTCTTCTAAAGAGCGAAATAAACTAAACCAAGGTAAATAACGAATTTTTTTTAAATTTTCGAGCTGTAAATCTTTAACCAAAGCTGGATCTAATTCAAAAATCCTCGCTTCAATACTTGGATGAATATTCATCCAACTTTGTGGGCTTAAAGAGTTTGCAAAACACATATGTGAGATAGATTCTGAAAATTCACTATGTATTTGCGAGCCTGCATGATGCACATAAATACGCAATAAAATTTGAATATTGGCATTATTTTTAATCAGTTTTTTTGTATTTAAATCATTTTCAAATGTACGCCCGCTTAATGTGATGTATTTAACCAATCGATTAATCAAAACACCTAAGCTACCCACCAACCAAATTACACCACCCAATGCAATAAAAGCCGTTGAAAGCTTATGCGGATCTTGCATATAGTTCCGATTAAACCCTCTTTTCGCCAATTTACTTCCCAACTGGCTAAACGAGGTCAAACTACTATATAAAATTTTAATTTTTGTATTTTTTGCAGTTTCGCCAGATAAAATACGATTAAATTCATGACTTAACAGACCATATAACTCTTGTTGATCTAAATTTTGTAATGCCCCCCACGTTAAGATAATCACGATATCTTTAGGATGAAAACCCGCTGTTAAGGCATTCACACCCACTTCATCTGGCAAGACATATACAGCAGGTGTTTCTATTTTAAATTTTTTCGCTAAGTTTGAAACAATTGTTAATGCTGCATATTCTTCTGGCGTACTTTCTAAAAAATTCAAAGATCGTGCTTTTAATTTTTTTGCTAAAGAATGTCCACCCGACCGATGGATATAGCATTCAATGGCTATAGACACACACATAATAGAAAAAATAATAATGACAGAACACAGACTAAATTCATTCAATAAGATGGCTTGGCTCTGATCAAAATAATGAACAACAACCCCAAGAAGAATATTAAATATCCCAAGCGTTAAAATGACCGCAATAGCCCAAATACAGGTTGTTAAAACCATATTTTTATTTTTTATAAAATAATAACTTACATCCTTCAATGTAAATTTTCCCAATATTTTTGCTGTCTATAGGAACATCATAAATTAAAAAAGCGGGAATTTCCCGCTTTTCTATGAACAAGAAAAAATTTATTCTTCTTGCAAACCTGTCAAATCTACAGATGCCGCATCAACATTTACGTCAATATAACCATCTTTACGTTTTTTTGCGCTTTCGTTACGTTGATTTTGCAAATTATCTAAATATGCTTCATCAATACCGCCCGCAACATAAACACCATTAAATACCGAGCAATCAAAGTCTTTAACTTCAGGTACTTTTGTGGTTCTTACTGCATCTTTTAAATCTTCCAAATCTTGGAAAATTAAGCGATCTGCACCAATAATTTCACGAATTTCTTCAACGCTACGACCTGATGCAATAAGCTCAGTTCTTGCTGGCATATCAATACCATAAACGTTTGGATATTTTACCATTGGCGCTGCTGAAGCAAAAAATACTTTTTTTGCACCTGCATCACGCGCCATTTGGATAATCTCATTACACGTTGTACCACGCACAATGGAGTCATCCACAAGTAAAACATTTTTGTTTTGGAACTCAAGCTCAACAGGGTTCAGCTTTTGACGAACCGATTTTTCACGTTGTTGTTGACCAGGCATAATAAATGTACGACCGATATAACGGTTTTTCATAAAGCCTTCACGGAATTTCACACCCAAGAAGTTTGCAAGTTCTAAGGCTGAAGTACGCGATGTATCTGGAATTGGGATAACAACATCAATATCATGTTCTTCACCCCACTCACGCGAGATTTTTTGCGCAAGTTTTTCGCCCATTTTCAAACGCGCTTTGTAAACTGAAATACCATCAATAGTTGCATCTGGACGTGCGAAATAGACATATTCAAAAATACATGGACGATATTCAGAGTTTTCAGCACATTGTTTTGTGAATAATTGACCATCTGCATCAATAAAAATTGCTTCACCAGGAACAACATCACGTTCTGTTTTAAAACCTAAAGACGTTAATGCAACAGATTCAGAGGCCAAGATATATTCTTTACCCAATTCTGTGTCACGTGAACCTAAAATTAATGGACGAATACCATTTGGATCACGGAAACCAATAATGCCATGACCTGTGATCATTGCAACAACTGCATATCCACCTTTACAACGCTCATGTACACGCGTTACAACATGGAAAATATCTTCTGCTGTTGGGTTTAACTTACCACGATTTTGCAGCTCATGTGCCAATACGTTTAGCAACACTTCAGAGTCTGAATCTGTATTCATATGACGTAAGTCAGTTTTGAATAAGTCATCATGTATTTCTTTTGCGTTGGTTAAATTACCATTGTGTGCCAAGGTAATACCGTACGGAGAGTTTACGTAAAAAGGTTGTGCTTCAGCACTGCTTGAAGAACCTGCAGTAGGATAGCGTACATGACCAATGCCGTAATTACCTTGTAATGCACGCATGTGACGTGTATGAAACACATCACGAACCATACCATTGTCTTTACGAAGGAATAAACGCCCTTCATGACATGTCACGATACCCGCCGCATCTTGTCCACGATGTTGTAACATCGTCAAAGCATCAAACAACATTTGGTTAACAGGCGATTTACCAGCTATACCAACAATTCCACACATAACAACCTCGCAGACAAGCTAGGATTAATAAAAAGGATTATTTGTTGATTCATCTGATTTTTCACTACTTTTTTGTGAATGTTCAGATGATAAACCCGAAGATTTCGGAGCATCTTCAGGTTTCATGTGCTTTAAAGCTTCATTTGCAGCTTCTTTAGACAATTCAGTTGCCCAAGGTGCATACGGAAGTAAATGTTGTATGAATTTAGATTGTTTCCAATGCGGTGAGCTTTCAACCCAAGGTCCAATCCCTTGCATTGTGACAAGCACAACCAATAATCCTTTCAATGTACCAAATGCACCGCCAGCCAATCTATTTAATGGCCCAAGCTTAAGCGATTTCAGTATTCCATTTAAAAGGGATGTCACAATCCATGTTGATACAATAATCACTAAAACAATGAAAGCAAACGCAGATATCTTTTGAACGACTGGATCTGAGCTCAGTGGAATCATGAGAGGCGCTAGGCTTGAAGAGTATTTTGCAGCAATAATGAGTGCAAAAATCCATCCAACCAAGTTCGCAAAGGCTTTAATGAATCCTTGTCGCAAACCGTTTAGCCCTCCAATGAGCAGAATGATCAATATAAAGACATCTAATGTATTCATATTACAGCGCGTTAATACAATCTTTAATTAAGTCTGGACCTGTATAGATTAAACCACTATACACCTGAACAAGACTTGCACCCGCTTCACGCTTCGCAACAGCTTGTTCACCAGACAGGATTCCACCCACACCAATGAGTGGAACTTGACCATTTAATGCTTTGGAAAAAGCAGACAAACATGCCGTACTCTTTTCAAATACAGGCGCACCAGATAAACCACCCGCTTCTTCGCCAAAAGGTAAACCTTCTACACCTTCACGAGATAAAGTGGTATTTGTAACGATCAATCCGTCAATCTTAAACTCAATCAACTGTTTCGAAATAAATTGAATGTCTTCAGCTTCTAAATCTGGCGCAACTTTTAAAACCAAAGGAACGTAATGTTGATGTTCTTCAGCCAATTCAAGCTGACGATCTTTCAAAGTTGAAAGCAATTCTGTTAAAGCATCGCCACTTTGTAAGCTTCTCAGGTTTTTCGTATTAGGCGAAGAAATATTTACCGTAATATACGATGCATAGTTATAAACTTTTTCTAAGCAAATGAGATAGTCATCTACTGCATTTTCAACAGGCGTATCCGCATTTTTACCAATATTAATCCCCAAAATTCCTTTGAATTTTGATGCCTTAACATTTTCAATGAGTTGATCCACCCCATCATTATTAAAACCCATACGGTTAATAATGGCTTTCGCTTTTGGTAAACGGAATAAACGAGGGTGTGGATTACCTGCTTGTGGACGTGGTGTGATGGTACCAATTTCAATAAAGCCAAAGCCTAAATCTGCTAATGCATCTATATATGCACCGTTTTTATCTAGACCTGCAGCCAAACCAACAGGGTTTGGAAATTGAATTCCCATACACATTACAGGTTTTGAGGGAACATTTTTTCGCATCAAGCCCATTTTATGGGTTGATTTCAATAAAGATAATGTCAGCTCATGTGCACGCTCTGGTGCTAAAGAAAACAACAAAGGGCGAGCAAGAGAATACAACATATCGGTAAAAGTCTACTGCTTTTTAAGTCGACACATTATAGGCATAGGTCGTAGAAAACACCATGCTTTGCAGTGTTTTATTTTTACCAGTTGATGCCCTATTGCCGATAATTCATACGATCAACTTTAAGAAATTAACACATATCAACACTTAATTTTTATTGTGTTATTTATGTAATAAATATCAATACAACATAGCATTTTTACATTTCACAAAATTTCGATACTAAGACTGAGGAATAAAGGCTTTTAATTGTGTAGATAACCCTGCCGCAATAACAGCTTGATCATAAATTCGTGCCTCAGCTAAAGAAAATGGCTGAAATGAATCTGACGTTAAAATTGAAGAAATATACGCAATGACATTCATATGACAAACCACTGCAATCGATTCATAAGGCAATTGTGACAACCACTCTACTGCAACTTTTGCATCGTCTTCAGGTTTAATGGTATTGCAAATTACCACAGGTACATCTTGAAAATGTTTTTGCAAATGAGCGAGTGTTTCTTGTGCTCTTAATAAAGGACTAACGACAAAAACTTCAGGTTTTATTATGTTTTTTAAATAATCTGCAGTTTCTTCTGCTTGTATATGACCACGAGGCGTTAATGGTCTTTTTTCATCATTACCAAAAATTGCAGGAATCGCTTCGCCATGGCGAACTAGTGTGAGCTGCATAAAAATATCCCTATCTGAATATACAAAGAGTATAACCTGCAGATGATGACAATTTGATATCATAAATTATCATCATCTTATTCATTTTTTAGCTACGTTGATGTGGCAGTACAAATTCAACATCACTTCGATGCCCTGTTTTCATCATAGAAAATGCGATAGATATTGGTGGCGCACCTTCAAAAACAATTTCATATAAAGCACAGGTAATTGGCATATATACACCAAGCGCTTCAGAACGTGTTCGAACTTGAGCAATAGTATTAATACCTTCTGCCGTTTGCCCCAATTCAGTGGTTGCTTGTTCTAAAGTTTTCCCTTTACCGAGTGAAAAACCCACTTGATAGTTCCGACTGAGTGGACTATTACAGGTTGCAAATAAATCACCCACACCAGATAAACCTAAGAAAGTCAGTGGATTCGCACCTAATTCAACAGCAAATCGGCTCATTTCCGCCAAAGCACGTGTCAAAATCATACTTTTGGTGTTTTCACCCACTTCAAATGCGGCAGCCATCCCCATTGCTACAGCATAAATATTTTTAAGCGCACCACCTAACTCGACACCATTTACATCATCACTTGCGAATACGCGAAATAAAGCACTATGCAAGGCTTGCTGAACTGCGCTGCGCACAAGCTCTGAATCACTTGCAATAACAGTTCCCGCAGGTTGTCCCGCTACAATTTCTTTGGCTAAGTTTGGCCCTGAAAGCACCCCAAAAGGAACTTCAGGAAGTTCTTCTTGAATAATGTCACTCATAAAACTAAAAGTATCGGCTTCAATACCTTTTGTTAAAGATACAATTGCTTGTGAACTAATAAATGGTTTAATTTGACGTAAAACATCGCGGAAAGAATGACTCGGAATTGCCACTAAAATAATATCGCGATCGCGTACCGCCACTTCAATATCAGAAACCGCTTTTAAATTTTTCTCTAATGGAAAATCTGGCAAATAACGTTTATTGATATGTGTTTCGTTTATTTCTTTTGCTGTTGCTTCATCACGAATCCAAATGATCGTATCGCAACCATTACGCACAGCCGTATTTGCCATTGCCGTTCCGAAACTACCACCACCTAAAATCGTTACACGCAACCCTGTTTGCTTATTCAGATTTTCTGTACCCGCTAAGCTCGCAAAATCCAATTCAGACATTTATTTACATCCTAAAATTTATAATTTATTTATTCCAAAAACGAACAAAATCATGCGTATTTATTTCTGTACGTGGCGGAATTGCTTTAACTGCCGTGCCAATATAAATAATGCCCGAAATTAAATCATTCTCACCCAACTTCAAAGCTTGTTTGAAATGTTTAGATTCAACAACAGCTCCACTACGCCACATGGTCGAAAAACCTTGTGATTGTAAAGAAAGTAAAAAGTTTTGAATGGCAGCACCCGTACTTAAGGTTTGCTCAAAATAAGGTACTTTTGCATGATCAACAAATTGAGTTAAAGCCAAAACCAATAAAGGCGCACGATATGGATGATGCTTAACACGCTCTAATTGTGCAACTTCAGTCTGTCCCATATCTGCCAAAGCTTGTGACAACAACTCACCAAAAGCATCTCGCTGATCTTCTGGAATAATGACAAATCTGGTTGGTTTGAGTCTATGATGATCTGGTGCTGTAAGTGCCGCAAGAAATGCTTTTTCTAATTGTTCTGAATTTGGTGCTGGCTCAACCAAGTGACCAATAGACTGACGTTGATGAATATTTTGATGAATGATATCGACCGCTGTATCCGTCATTGACTTCTTAATCTGCTTAAAAATTTAATTAAGATTAGCATAAACTCATCCATACGCCACATGAGTTAATTTTTATTTGATCACCCAATAATGCATTAAAATAAATGTAAATTTAACTCAACCACAGTTTTCTACCATAATGTTTATAATTTCATACAATTACTTCACTATAAACACTAAAATCTATGTTCAAATAAATGAATAACACCACTTCGAGATAAAACAAAATGAAAAAAATACTTACAATCAGCTCAGCATTTTTAGCCACTTTAGTATTAAGTGCTTGTAGCTCAAACCCAACAATGAACACGCTTGCGATACAAAAAGCAGATAATCAATACGAAGTGACAGGTTTAGGTAAGTCTGAAGTCCTTGCTAAAAATAATGCTGTTATTGCTGCAAATAAAACCTGCGGAAAATTAACCGCTATTATTTCAGATCAGAAAACAACATATAACGGTGCTTTAAAAAGCATCGTCGATGAGCAAACAGGTAAAATGATTCAAGCTGCTGCAAGCGTACTTGGCACAATTGCAGGTAAAAGCGCAGATATTTCTAAAGATGATGATTACCAAACAACGCTAACCTTTAAATGTGAAGCAAAATAACTTAGCCACATAAATTACAAACATAAAAAAACCGCTTATTAAAGCGGTTTTTTAAAGCTAATAATTCGAAATTAACAATAACCATCTAAACGAGTAAGTGGCAATTTTTGACCAATTGCTTTTTCAATTTCAGGAAGATAGAACGCATCATCTTCAGATAAGAAACTAATACTTACACCACTTGTTCCCGCACGACCTGTACGACCAATACGATGTACATAATCATCAGACTGTTCAGGTAAAGTAAAATTAATGACATGTGAAACACCATCAACATGAATACCACGCCCTGCAACATCTGTTGCAATCATAATATTATGCTGACCATTTTTAAATTGATCGAGCATTTTCAAGCGTTTGTCTTGTGCAATTTCACCCGACAACATCACCACTTTATAGCCATCACGCTTTAAATGATCATACAATTTACGCACTTGATCACGTCGATTTGCAAAAATCATGACTTTTTCAATGGGTTCATCACGTAGAATTTCCTCTAACAGTTTATATTTATCTGTTTTAGCAACCATATATACACGTTGTTCTACGTCTGCATTGGTTTTCTTTTCAGGTTCAATTTCAACCGTTACAGGATCACATAGCCATTGCTGTGCAAGATTTAAAACATCATAGCTAAATGTTGCAGAGAACATGAGTGTTTGACGTTGCTCTTTACGTGGCGAATAACGAACAATACGTTTTACCGATGGAATAAAGCCCATATCAAGTAAACGGTCTGCTTCATCAATCACCAAAAATTCAATCTGATCTAACCAAACTTCTTTTTGTTCAACAAAATCGATTAAACGACCTGGTGTGGCTACAATAATATCGACAAAGTTTTTACTTAATTCTGCTTTTTGCTTTTCAAAATCTACACCACCCAATAAAGTGACTAAATGTAGATCTGTATATTTTGTTAATTCTTTCGCATCACTTTCAATTTGCAATGCCAATTCACGTGTAGGCGCTAAAATAAGTGCACGTGTTTCACCACGAAATCGTTGTTCTTTAATCGGGTTATTTAATAAGTCATTAATTACACTTACAAGAAAGGCAGCAGTTTTACCCGTGCCTGTTTGTGCACGACCAATTGCGTCATGTCCTGCTAACGTGAATTTTAAAACCTTTTCTTGAATTGATGTCATTTTAGTGAAGCCTAATGCATCAATTGCCTTTTTCAAATTTGGATGTAAATTTAAGGTTTCAAAACCAGCTGACATATTAATGTGCACTCACTCATAAATAGAAATATTTTAATCATTATAAACAAAAAAACGCTCCAATAAACATTGGAGCGTTTTTTATTAGTCTAATTTTTCAATTAGTCTAACGGCTGAACTTCTTCAGCTTGGAAGCCTTTTTGGCCTTTAACAACACTGAATTCTACGCGTTGGCCGTCACGAAGTGAACGGTGGCCATCGCCTTGAATAGCGCGGAAATGAACGAATACGTCATCACCGCCATTGCGTTGAATAAAACCAAAACCTTTAGTGTCATTAAACCACTTAACTACGCCTTGTTCGCGAGCAGCTGTCATAAGTTAATCCTCATAGACTTAATTGAAGGACCACCCGGTGTTGCAAGCAGCAGACCAACAAAGCCTAAAAATTTCATTCTTTCTAAACTTATAATCATTCTGTGAAACTATTAACAAAATCCGGTTACATCCATTTCTAACTAGGTTGCCCAATAACTTTATAGTTACCGTAACCCCTAATTCATTTCGAGCTTATCATGGGTTTCTGACAAATAATAGAGTTTTTTCATATATCTTATTCAGATTTAAGCCTATTTATTTATCATGAATTAATTTAAGCATTTAATCTTGTTCAGAATAAATAAAAAAATCACACTTTCGCTTTTTTATGCCATTTATTAGTATAATTGAAGCGTTTTTAAACGGTTTTAAAACTTAATGGAAGATGTAAAACAAGCAATAGATATCATTGATGCCATGGGGAAACCCTGCCCAATGCCACTATTAATGCTAAAACGTGCCTTAAAAAGTGCTTCGAGTCAGCAGTTTTTACTCAAATCATCTGACCCACATAGCCAACAAGATGTTCTACGTTATTGCCAAATTAACAATCTAAAATGTGATATACAGTGTATTTCAAAGCACGAATTTCATTATATAATTACGCGTTAATTGCATTTTTTGATCTATTGGCATAAAAAATTACATTTCTTCACCATTTCCACTTAATTTAGTCGGTTATTCGCATTAATATGAATGTCATTGATATTTCATCGACACATCCTAAAGGAGTTCCTATGAGTGACAGCAGCAATCAGTTGATGCCCCTGTCATTATCAGCGCCAGGTTCAAACCTTGGGGCTTATATTAGTACTGTCAATCAAATTCCAATTTTAACTGCCGAACAAGAAAAAGAGTTGGCTGATCGCTATTTTTACGATCAAGATTTAGACGCAGCAAAAATGTTAGTGATGTCTCACTTACGTTTCGTGGTTCATATTGCCCGTAGTTATGCAGGTTATGGCTTACCACAAGGCGATTTAATTCAAGAAGGTAACTTAGGTTTAATGAAAGCTGTAAAACGTTTTGACCCAACTATGGGCGTGCGTTTGGTTTCATTTGCTGTGCATTGGATTAAAGCCGAGATTCATGAATATGTAATTCGTAACTGGCGTATTGTCAAAATTGCGACCACAAAAGCACAACGTAAATTATTCTTTAATTTACGCAGCTTAAAAAAATCGAGTAAAAAACTTACTTTAGCTGAAGCACAATCTATTGCGAAAGACTTAAATGTGACCGCAGAGCAAGTGCTAGAAATGGAAGGTCGTTTAACTGCCTACGATGCTGCATTTGAAGCATCTGGCGATGATGACGATGAAGGTTCTACTTATGTAGCCCCTGCACTTTATTTGGAAGATAACCGTTACGATCCTGCAAATTTAGTTGAAAATGAAGATTATGAAGAACAAAGTACTGCCGCGCTTCATGATGCCATGGGACAACTTGATGATCGCTCACGCACTATCCTACAACGTCGTTGGTTAGATGATGATAAATCTACCCTACATGAACTTGCTGCCGAATATAATGTATCAGCAGAACGTATTCGCCAATTAGAAAAAAATGCCATGGAAAAAATTAAAGTTGCAATGTCTTCGAATTAATTTTCTTCAAAATAAAAATGGGCTTCGTGCCCTTTTTTATTGTTTAAAATTTGTTTTGAGCATCTATACCATTTAATCAAATAAGAAAATTATGCTAAGGTTAAGCGCAAATTTTGTATAAGTGAGATGACTTATGTGGCTTGCTATTTCCGCTTTAAATTTAGCATTTGCAGTCATACTTGGGGCATTTGGGGCGCACGGACTAAAAGCACATGCAACAGAAGCTCAATTAAGTTGGTGGCAAACAGCAACTGACTATTTTTTCTATCATGCTTTAGGGTTGTTGGCTTTAGCGATTATTGCGAAAGTTGTGCCAAACTTACCTATTAAAACCAGTTTTCTACTCATCCAAATAGGTATTTTCTTTTTCTGTGGTTCTTTATACATCATGGCTTTAGGCTTACCACGTGGTTTAGGTGCAATTACCCCTATTGGTGGCGCGTTGATGATTGCAGGATGGTTAATTCTTGCATGGAATGCATTTAAATACGCCAAATAATGGCAAATTAGGGAAACCAAAGTGCAAATTTACTTAAATGGCGAACTTCAAAATACTGCATGTTCCAACTTATTAGAACTTATTCAGGAACTTGCTCTAGAGGGCAAACGCTTTGCTGTTGAACATAATGAAATGATTATTGCGAAAAGCAAATTACAGCAAAGTATCATTAACGATAAAGATCAAATAGAAATTATACATGCCGTCGGTGGCGGCTAAATTGGAGCTTCCATGGAAGATACCCCCCTTATTATTGGTTCACGTACGTTTAATTCTCGCCTGCTTGTAGGGACAGGTAAATACAAAGATTTAAACGAAACCGATCTTGCTATTCAAGCAAGTGGTGCAGAAATTGTGACTGTGGCAATTCGACGCGTGAATATTGGTCAACATCCAGATCAACCCAATTTACTTTCTGTTGTGCCTCCTGAAAAGTATACAATTCTCCCAAATACTGCAGGTTGTTTCGATGCAAATAGCGCTGTGCGTACTTGTATGCTTGCTCGTGAATTGTTAGATGGTCATAACTTAGTAAAACTTGAAGTTTTGGGTGATGAAAAAACCTTATATCCAAACATCACAGAAACCCTAAAAGCAGCGCGTACTTTAATTGACGATGGCTTCGAGATTATGGTGTATACCTCGGATGACCCGATTGTTGCGCAAGAACTTGAAAGCATGGGCTGTGTTGCGATTATGCCACTTGGTAGTTTAATTGGTTCTGGTTTAGGTATTTTAAACCCACATACTCTTTCTATTATTAAAGAAAATGCGAAAGTTCCTGTACTTGTAGATGCAGGTGTAGGTACAGCAAGTGATGCAGCTATTGCTATGGAGCTTGGTTGCGATGGCGTATTAATGAATACTGCTATTGCTGCTGCGAAAAACCCTATTTTAATGGCTTCTGCCATGAAAAAAGCGGTTGAAGCAGGTCGTGAAGCATTTTTAGCAGGTCGTATGCCACGTAAACGTATGGCAAATGCAAGCTCGCCTGAAACAGGTTATTTTTTTAAATAGCTTTTTTAAATAATCATTTGAATATTTAAATGAAGAATAAATAAAAAAGGACTCATCTGAGTCCTTTTTTATTTCACAATATTCAATAGATTTCTTTCGCAAGAAAATGAAAGATCTTGAATAGATTAAGGAATTAAACCTTCATCTCGCATTGCAATTTGCACAGACTGACGTGCAGCCACTTTATTACGCAGCGCAACAACATTTTGGTATGGCGTTAAATCATGATGAATTAAGTTTGACCAATTGGTAATCACAAATAAATACGCATCTGCAGGGCCAAAATTATCATCAACTAAATATTCATTGTCAGATTTCGCAATCGTGTCATCGATATATTTCAACAAACGATCAATTTCAGCATAGGCTTTTTGCTTCGCTTCATCATCTAATGTTGCACCAAAAAATACGGCATAAGCATCATGTAATTCTGAGTTTAGGTAGCCTAGCCACTCTAAAACTTTTGCTCGCCCCAAACCCGATGGTGGAATAAGGTCTTGTTTAGGATCATGTTGTGCTAAAAAAGGAAGAATTGCGACATTTTCAGTTAAAATTAAACCCGGATTAATTTCCAATGCAGGCACATAACCTTTCGGGTTAATGGTGTAATAATCTGTGCCTTTTTCTGTGATATGTGTTTTTGTATTAACGCGCTCTAAATCAAAATCTACATTAATTTCATTTAAAATAATATGTGATGCAAGTGAACATGCACCCGGTGAATAATAAAGTTTCATTCTTGATCCTTGTTATATCTCTATACTCTGTTTTAAATTGCTTCTGTCAAACTTTCAAGTGAAGAAACTTACTTATTTTTAGAAAATCGTAACTGTTAACTGCACATTTACATCTTCAATATTGTTCAATTGAATGAATTAATCAAGTCGAATATTCATACTTTTTTAAACAAAGTTGATTTAACATAAGCGACTTTAAAGTTTATTGAATATTGCACGTGATTAGCTTAAAAAAAGATGAATGGTTTTCCAACATACGCACCGATGTTTTGGCAGGTTTGGTGGTTGGCTTAGCTTTAATTCCTGAATCAATTGCATTTTCTGCTATTGCAGGCGTAGATCCTCAAGTCGGTTTATACGCATCTTTTTGTATTGCTGTTTCTATTGCATTTTTTGGCGGACGCCCTGCCATGATTTCAGCAGCAACAGGTGCGCTTGCCTTGTTGATGATTACACTTGTAAAAGAACATGGTTTGCAATATTTACTTGCCGCAACCGTACTTACAGGCATTATTCAAGTGATTGCAGGTTATTTTAGAGTTGCCAAACTCATGCGTTTTGTTTCGCAATCTGTGGTGTATGGTTTTTTAAATGCTTTGGCGATTTTAATTTTTGTCGCTCAACTTCCTGAAATCAGTAAAATGGATACCACAGCATATCTATTTGTGGGCTTAGGTTTAGCCATTATTTATTTATTCCCCTACCTGCCTAAAATTGGAAAAACTATTCCATCACCGCTGATTTGTATTGTAGTTTTAAGCTGTTTAGCACTTTTTTTAGGCGCAGATATGCGTACAGTAAGCGATTTAGGTACATTCCCAGATACTTTACCTATTTTCCTCATTCCGCAAATTCCACTCAACTTTGAAACACTCAGCATTATTTTTCCGTATTCCATAACTTTAGCAACTGTTGGCTTACTTGAAACCATGATGACAACAACAGTGGTGGATGAAGTTACCCAAACCGAAAGTGACAAACATAAAGAATGTCGTGGTCAAGGTTTTGCCAATATTGTCAGTGGCTTTATGGGCGGTATGGCAGGTTGTGCCATGATTGGTCAATCGATTATTAACGTGAGTTCGGGCGCACGTACACGTCTTTCTACACTTGTTGCAGGTATATTCCTACTTTGTTTGGTTGTATTTTTAAAAGATTGGCTTGCTTATATTCCTATGGCTGCACTTGTTGCCATTATGATTATGGTGTCATTTACCACTTTCCAATGGCATTCAATTCAGCAATTTAAAAACCATCCATTGTCTTTTAATGTGGTGATGATTGCTGTGATTATTGTAGTCATTGCGACACATAATTTGGCACTTGGTGTATTTGTTGGTGTTCTACTGTCTGCATTATTCATCATTAATAAGCTAGAAAGTTCGGTAAAAGTTGAATCTACACTTCGTAACAATGAACGTAAATATATTGTTTCAGGACAGATTTTCTTTAGCAGTTCAGATAAATTTTTCCAATTTTTCGACTTTAAAGAAAATGTTAAATCTGTAGAACTTGATTTAACCCATGCACATATTTGGGATGTAACTTCTGTGAACATGTTTAACAGCGTGGTGAAGAAATTCAATGAGAAAAATATTGAAGTGAATATTGTTGGATTAAATGAAGCAAGTAGCACCTTAATAGATAAATATAATTAGTTTGAAAGAAGAAAAGAGCCTATTTGGCTCTTTTCTTGTATTTTTTGTTCAATTTTTAGATAAAGCCATATAAAAGTTTGACTTGTCAGGCTCAGCACTTAAAATATCGCATTCGTAGTTTTTAACATTGCCAAAATTATGTCGAACGATCAATTAGACCAGCAAGTCGTAGAGCTGGAAAACCTGAATGAGAACCGTGAAATCGTAACTTTCATGCGTCGTTCATCTCCACTAAATACTTCTCAACGTACTGCGCTTGAACAATACGGTCAGCTAATTTTGGAATACCCAGTGGGTGATTTACGCCAACACTTTGAACATCCAGAACGCCCGCTAACTGTGGAAATTGGTTTTGGTATGGGACGTTCATTGGTACTTATGGCAAAAGCCAACCCTGAACGCAACTATGTGGGTATTGAAGTACACATTCCTGGTATTGCACAGTGCGTATATGAAGCAGGTATGGCAGGCTTAACAAATTTACGCTTACTTGATGCAGATGCAATTCAAGTATTACGTGAAATGCCTGATAACAGTATTAATGCTATTCAATTGTACTTCCCTGACCCTTGGCAAAAGAAACGTCATTTCAAACGTCGTTTTGTTTCACATGACCGCATGCCATTGGTTGAGCAAAAGTTAGAGATGGGTGGTACATTCCATTCTGCAACTGACTGGGAACCATATGCTGAATGGATGTTAGATGTTTTAGACAACCGTCCAAATCTTGAAAATATGGCAGGAAAAGGCAACAGCTACCCTCGTCCAGATTGGCGCCCACAAACGAAATTTGAGCGTCGTGGTTTAGAAGAAGGTCATAAAATTAACGACTTCCTCTTCAAGAAAATCAAATAAGATTTAAGGGCTCAATAAGAGCCCTTTTTCTTGGATAAATTTTGCTACAACACAACTAAAAGCAATCTAATCTCTATTGATGTCGTTGTAAAATTTGCTGACTGAGCAATTGATACACCGCTTTTAAATCTTCTCGTTGATCTTGCTTTAACATATTTGTATGCATGTGAATGATATTTTCATCGCCACGCATTGCAGGCCCTGTTTGCATATCTTTAGGGTCATTGACCAATGCTTTATGGGCTGTTTCTTCAATTAAGGGATACAACAAACTGAAATCGACATGTTTATCATCTACAATTTGTTTTGCCATGTCACAACAATAATTACTAAAGTTACAAGCAAAGACAGCGGCTAAATGTAAACTTAACCGTTGCTCTGAACTGTAAGAATACACTCTATTGCTTAGGCTATTTGCTAAATCAAGCAAACATGCTAAATCTTGCTCATTCATAGCTTCCACAAATAATGGTGTATTTTTCCAATCTATTTCACGTTCCAAACTAAAGGTTTGTAGCGGATAAAAAACACCTGATTTTTCATGTTTTTCACCCAATATGTTTAAATGCGTACTTCCTGAAGTATGCACAATACAGACATCTTTCAAATATGGGCTAATTTGTCCAATGACATCTGCAATCGATTGATCACTTACCGCAATAATCATTAAATCAATATTGGCATGGATCGATTTAAAATCTGCAATGGCCTCTGCCTGAACTTGGTTCGCAAGCCACTGTGCTTTCTCTAAGTTTCGACTAAAAATTTGCACAATTTGATGATGCTCACTTAAAACTTTCGCTAAATGATTTGCAACACGTCCTGCACCAATAAAACTAATTTTCATAATTTCTACACAACATTCCTTTGTTACAGCATGCCAATAAAAAAAGGCCGAATCAATTCGTCCTTTTTTTTATGTTTAAATATTAACTTGCAAATATTAATTAGAAATTTCATCCAATACATCTGCACGTTCACTGGTACGCTCAATAAAGCATTTGTTGTACTGCATTTGCGTGTTTTGAGCTTCTAAAGCTTCATCCCAATAACGTGAATGTTTCTGATAAGTTTCTTTTTCAGAATCTGATAATTGATATACAGACTTTTGTGAAATCACTTTACAGTCTACATCTCGTTTTTCAAACCAAGTTACTTGCTCTTGTTTATACTTTGCTTTTAATTCAACACTTAAATTATCCCAAGATTGATTTAATCGCTCAACTCCAGATAATTTCTCTTTATCTAATTCTTTTTTACGAATTTCGAGTGCTTTCTTGGCTAAATCTTTTTGTTCAGCTTGCTCTTTTTGGCTCTTTTCAATTTCACGGTTTCCTTCAGCATTTTCTTTTACATAAGCTTCATACTGAGCTGCAGTTTTCGCAACAAACGCAATTGCATTAATTACCGCACTTTGAGATGGAACCGTTAAACTCAAACCGTCTTTGTCTGTTTTGGTAATGCTATATTTTAAACTACCCACCAGTTGATCATTTGCAAGACTTAAATCATTTTCTCTATCTTCAAGATAATCATGAAGGTTTGTATAGCCATCCCCTTCATATCGACCACCACAATATTCACCCTCATCTGCACATGGCATTTCTTTATATGCATTTTCAGAGCGCTTTTGTAAACCTTTGGGCAAATGAACAACCAACTGACTTGAGCACTCTAAAATATTGGTATTTTTAATATCTTGAGTAAGCGTGGTCACACCTTTTAGTTCAAATTTAATACCCTTTTGAATCGTCGCTAAAATATCTTGATTGGCTTCGTAATGAGAGTTTCGAAGACTACGATCTAATTCTTTTAAATAATCTTCTTTTAAACGGTTTTGAATTTGATCGATATTCGCCTGAGCTGTACAACTCCAATCTGAAACTTCTTCTTTTACCTCACTTGCAGCAACTTCCTTTTCTTTTGGTGTCGATTTATTACAACCCACCATTAAACTTGTTGAAATAGCTAAGCTATAAATTAAAAATTTATTCATTTTGATTTTCAACCATGATTGTCATTATTTTCATGCGCATTTAAGCAAACAATTGATTAAAAAACGAGTCATAGATATCAATAATTAACAAACTTTATTAAGATGCATTAATCAAAATTCAATAAGTCATTCTATTCTATAATTTTTTCTATTTCAGAACTTGATGCAGGTTGAACCGCTTTTTCTATTTCAGGTAATGGATTTTTAACCAATACTGTTGAAGCTGCTTGCTCATCTATTTTAGGTGCATATGGTTGAGATAAAACCTCAGATGCAACATCGTTATTTTTAAGCTCTGAACTTTCAGAATTATGCTGAAAAAGTGACTTAATCACCAAAATCAAAAGTGCAATGACAATGAACAGCACTACATATTGCAATGGAAATGGTTTTTTCTTTTTATTCGAACTTGTTGAAACAAAGGCTTCAGGCTTTTTCAATTCTTCCCGAATATTTTCTAATGAATTTTTTATACCTGCCATAGCAAGCAAATCGACAGACCAATGTGGTAATGCATTTAACACCAATGGCATTTGCCCTTTAATTAAATGTTCAATCACTTGAATATCACCCGATCCTGCTTCACTTACCAACAAATTCAGAACAGGTGCAAGAGATGCATTGAGATGATGATTAACCTCTTCTGTAGATGCCTCACCACTAATATAATTTAAGATCTGCTGTGTAATATCTGAGTTTTCATCAAAAATATCAGTGATATCTGGCTCAAGTTGATTACGTAGTTTTTCAAACAATTCAGGTTTAGAATTAATAGCTGCCAATAAAATTGGATAAAAGCTAGTGAGTGCTTGTTTTTTAAATAATAAATCATCTGTTTCTTTTACAAGAACGATAGGTGTAACGTGTTGTTGTAATAGATTAATTATATTAAAAGACATCTCGCCCCCACGATTTTTAAATGTCATTACATTGTAGTTATAGGATATTTTTTAATCTATGTAAAATATTTTATTAAGCTCCTTTTATATTTCTGTAACAAAAAAGTCAGCCGAAGCTGACTTTTCATTAAATCATTTCAAAATTACGCAGTAAAAGTACGCACTGCTTTTGCTTGAACAGTTTGATTAATTAACGGCGTATTTTTACCTTGAGAGATAATTGAATCTTTATTCAGTGTCAATTCAAGTTCAGGATCAATTAATACTAAACCAGATTCAGCCACCCAACGATCATACATATTGGCCACTTTTGCAGGTGCAACAGTCACTTTTTCAACCCACTCTAAAGGCTCGAACAAACCCTCTTTCACAAGTTGAATGCCAAATGGAATATAAGTATCAAATGCTGTAAAGCCCGGAAGTGTTTCAGCAAATGGCGCCATTTTCGCAGAGCTACTTAAAGGTTCATGATGTGTACAAATCGCATCAATTACACCATCTTTTACGCCTTGGCGAAGCAACTCTTTGTCTTTTTCAGAACGAAGTGGCGGACGTACATGTGCAAGTGAATTGAAGCCATCAATCAATTGATCGGTTAAATGCAATTGGTGCATTGCCACATCACAGGTGATATTTAAGCCTTTGTCTTTTGCAATTTTAATAAGCTCTACAGATGCGCCACATGACAATAAGCCAAAGTGAGCACGTACGCCTGTAGCTTCAATCATCAACAAGTATTTTGCAATTGCAATGGTTTCTGCCAAAGCAGGAATTGTTGGTAAACCTTGACGAGATGCAACAAAACCTTCATGTACACAACCATCCTTGGCAATTTGATGTTCTTCTGCATAGAACACGACAGTCATGTCTAAACCAGCCGCATATTCTAAAGTACGAAGTACAACATCATCATCTTCAAATGTTGCATAAGCATTTGAAACAGACGTACAACCGCCCTTTTTCAAACCTGCCATATTTGCAGGTTGCTTGCCTAATAAACCTTGAGTTTGTGCACCAATCACTTGTAAATAAATGCCACCATCCAACATTGCTTTTTCAACTAAGCCGTGGATTAAAGCACCATTATCTTGAACAATTGGTTTTGAATCTGGTGGAGTAAATACGTGCAAAATACCGTTTTCACGTGCCGCTTTACCTTCAGATTTTAACGTACCATGTTGTTGCTGACCCGGTTCACGTAAACGCGCACACAAATCTAACATGGTTGGCATTAACCATTTGCCTTCACCATTAATGGTTTCTGCAACATTGCTTGATTCAGCAACCAATTTACCATTTTCGATATATACAGTTTGTACGCTGTCCGTTTTAGCAATTGGGTCTAAGACACGTACATTTTCAATTTTAACAATACTCATGACTATCCCTTATACCGCAATCGCTTCTAATAAACCTTTTTCTTGCAATTGACCTTGCATAGACAACGCCAATACTGCCATACGAACAGCAATACCGTTTGTTACCTGATTCAAAATCACCGATTGCGTACCATCTGCAATGCTTGAATCGATTTCTACGCCACGGTTCATAGGTCCTGGATGCATCACGATGCAATCTGGTTTTGCTAATGCAAGACGTTCTTTATTTAAGCCGTACATTTTGTAGAATTCAGATTGTGACGCCAATGCAGGAGAATCGATACGTTCGTTTTGAATCCGTAAAGTAATAATCACGTCGCAATTTTGAATACCGTCTTCCATATTATTGAATAAACGAACACCTTCGCCATATTCACTAAAACCATAAGGAAGTAATGTATTTGGTGCAATCACACGAATGTCTTTACAGCCCAATGTTTGCAATGCTGCAACATCCGAACGTGCAACGCGTGAATGCTTAATATCACCAATAATGGCAATAGAGATATCTTCAAAGTTTTTCTTGGTTTCACGGCGAATGGTGAGCATATCTAACATTGCTTGCGTAGGATGTGCATGACGTCCATCGCCCGCATTAATAATGGCGATGTTTGGACATACATCTTTTGCAATGAAATGTGCTGCACCAGAAGATGAATGACGCACCACGAAGATGTCTGCCGCCATTGCTTCTAAATTCCAAAGCGTGTCACGTAAAGTTTCACCTTTAGATGTACTTGAACGTGCGATATCAATATTTAAAACATTGGCAGAAAGACGTTTTGCAGCGGCTTCGAAAGTGGTACGTGTACGGGTAGAATTTTCAAAGAAGAGATTCATTACCGTACGACCTTCCAGAAGATTGTTGGTAATAAGCTGATTTTGGTCATTAAAAAAGGACTGTGCAGTGTCCAATATTTTTGTAAGAGTTTCTTTAGATAGACCTTCAATGGTCAAAAAGTGCTTTAGGTTTCCGTTTTGGTTGAGCTGAATCTGGCTCGGGGTATGCAGTGCCGCCAAATACATGGTGGATTCCTTATATGCTAAGTCAACATATTATACAGACATTCACGCTAACTTTGCAGTGAAATAAGGCACCGAATGATCAAAATACATTTAACAATTACAATTAAAAACCCAATATCCAATAATAATTTCAATTAGATAGTTTTATCAAAATTTATAAGTATCGAATTTCAAACATGAATTTAAGTATACAGAGAATTTTGAGATAGGCTTATTTTGAATAAGGGTTCTGTTCAACATATTTTGCATCGTAAATCAAAAAATATGAACTTATAATCTTTTTACAATAAATCCGTTTTAATAGACCTCCACAATTTAATTGCCTAAATCGCCCCTATTTTATTGCTATTTATCGGATCTAAGCCGAATAATGAAGGAACTTTGAAAAAAAATTGGCGATATACAATACTTTCAAGCCATCTTAAAGCATAATAGCGTTATCCATATTTTGTATTTTTAAGATTTAATGAGAAATCATGTTATTTCTCCATCGAATAAATCTTAAGCATTTCTGTATTTATCCTTATTAAAGAAGCATTTTTATGAAAATCGTCATTCTTAATAAACCTTATGACGTTCTCTCTCAATTCCGTGCTGACGAAAAACATCAAACGATGGCAGATTTCGTTAACGATCCTGACTTGCGTCTTGCAGGTCGTTTGGACATGGACTCTGAAGGTTTAGTATTTTTAACCGATCACGGTGGTTTAAACCAATATATTACTAATCCTGAAAATAAGAAATTTAAAACTTATTTGGTTCAGGTTGAAGGTGATGTAACTGAAGAAGCGCTTGAGCAACTTCGTAAAGGTATCGAACTTAAAGATGGTATGACTTTACCTGCGAAAGCGGAAAAAGTTGAAGAGCCTGAATGGTTATGGGAACGTGTTCCTCCTGTCCGTTTCCGTGCTTCTGTGCCTACGTCTTGGGTTGAAATTTCTATTTGTGAAGGTCGTAATCGTCAAGTTCGTCGTATGACTTCTGCGGTTGGTTTCCCTACTTTACGTTTAATTCGTACTAAAATTGGTCAAATCGATTTAGTTCAAATGGCGTTAAAACCAGGTGAAACGAAAGAAATTGAGCCTTTGTTATATCCTGATTTTCAAAATGTTCCTGCGGAAGAGCCGTACCGTTCACGTTCTTATGTGAAGAAACCAGGTGGTACTGGTGGTAAGCCTATGGTTCGTAAGAATAAAGATGGTTCTGTGAAGAAGTCTTCTGGTACGAAGCGTATTTGGCAGATGGATGATAGCGAGAAACCGAAGCGTAGAACCAATGGTACGACTCGTCCAAATACGAAAGCGCCACGTGGTCGCGGACGTAATGCTCGTTAAGATTTAAAAATTTGTTATAAATTAAACCCCTCAATTGAGGGGTTTAATTTGAGTATATGAAATATCAATTTGATCACCATTTGGATTTTTCTGAATACTCATTTGCCAATATTTATTATAGTTTTTGCCATACCTATTCTTATAATTAAAGTTCAATTTCACACAAACACTTTGATAGTTTGAAATTCTCACTCTATCTTCATCTGATAAATCAATCGCTACCAGCTTAATCTCACCGCCCTCCCAAACTTCAGCTATAAAATGCTGACTGCCATTATTATCCTTAATTTTAGCTTTTCTCGCTTCTTTTCCTTTATTCATAATATCTAAATACACAATAAAACGTTCTTTGTGACCTATTAAGTCTATAGAATTTCCAAACTCATCATATTCATAAATATCATCTACAGTTTCTTCATAATGATAACCCTTGATTTCCCAACAAGGCTCTACACTTATATTCATTGCTTCATATTGCTTATTTTGTACATCCACCATTTCTCTCTGCTGTTGAACACTCTCTTTCATTTCCATGATTTGCAAATTCAGTGCTTCAGCTTGTTGTTTTAAAGAATCCGCTTGCTGATTAATCGCAATGGAATTTTACTCTAACTGCTTACTTTGTTGTAAATAACCTAAAATCAGCCAAAAAAATGCTATCGGCGCAACTATTCCTGCTAATGCATCGCCTAACTCATTTAAAGAGTTTGGTAACTCATAACCCTTTAGAACAGCAAATAGAAAAATAAGAAGCAACCAAGTAACTGTTCCAACCATTCCCCAAATCAAACTTTTAGAATTCACTTTATTTTTCTACTCATAAATAATTAATTTTAGGCAATAAAAAACCCATACCTAAGTATGGGTTTTACATGAACCTTCAACTATATGCAACTAAGCTTTAAGCCATTTTTCAGCTTTTGTCGCATCTTCAACTTTAAGTTCAACTTCTGTTAAAACAGAACCCGAAGCATTCACTTCAAACTGCATAAACTCATCACGGCGGAACGCATAAACAGTAAATACACCTTGTTCTTTCGCATATTGCTCAAGTAATTTTGCAGATGCTTTCACACCATCAATAGCAATAATCACATCTTGAGCAGAAAGACCTGCTTTCGCCCCCACACCATCACGACGCGCAGACTGAACCACAACACCTTCAGGCTTATCGGCAAGTTTCAAACCAAATGGCAAAGTCTTATCATTTTTTAAAGTATAAGAAACACCAAATTCAGGGAATAACTGATCTAAAGGCAATTCATCTGTTGTATTAATCAAGTGATTAATCTGCTCAGCCCAATCATCACCTGTAAGCGCATTGCACAATTCATAAATGGTACCTTCATTCACTTGAATACCATTTTGTGCATTTTCATACAATTTACGCATTAAGGCATCTAAGCTAGAACCACGTAAACGCAAGCCCAAATCTAAACAAAGCGCAACCAAACAACCTTTGTTGTAATAGCTTGTACCTGCATTATTCGAGTTTTCATCTTGACGATAAAACTTCACCCAAGCATCAAAACTACTTTCTGCAACCGTTTGAACTTCACGACCTGGGTTTTGTAAATAACGATCAATTTGTGCTTTTAACAATTTAATGTATGAATCTTGGTTAATTACACCGCTACGAAGCAAAATTAAATCATCGTAATACGAAGTGAAACCTTCAAAAATCCACAATAAAGACGTATAGCCTTCACGGTTTAAATCGTAATTCACAAAGTTTTCAGGACGGATAAATTTCACCAACCACGAATGAAAATATTCATGGCTACATAAACCTAAAAAGCGTTGATAATTTTCAGATGGTTCTACAGGCTCATTAGCTTTTGGCAAATCATCACGCGGGCTAATTAAGCTTGTACTGTTCGGATGCTCTAAGCCACCATAACTATTGGCTGTTGCCATGGTCATAAAAGTATAGTTTTCGAATGGCGCAGAACCAAACATTGAAATTTCAGTTGAACAGATTTTTTCAATATCTTGTTTCATACGTTCAGCATTCATTTTATGCTGACCCGAAACAACAAATTCGTGTGCAATACCATTTGTGTCAAAACTAAAACGCGTTTGATCTGCCAATTCAAATGGAGAATCGATCAATTGAGCGTAGTTTTTCGCTTTTAAAGTATAACGACCTTTCACCAAGCTTTTAGACTCTAAGCCCGTTGCCAATTGGAAATGTTTTAACTCAGGTGGTAAGAACACTTCAACTTCAACAGGTTTATCTTCCTGACCTTCTAAACCAATACATGCACAAGCAGGATTAATATATAAACGGTTTTGATCTACATATGCGCCACGTACAGATAAGTCATACGCATATACCTCATATTCAACCGTAATTAGCTCATGATCTGTATTAAACAAACGCCATTTGTTCTTTTCAAATTTGCTAATTTTTAAAAGGCGACCATCTTCATCCGATGCTTTTACAGATTCGATATGCTTAGAAAATTCGCGAATTAAATAGCTACCCGGAATCCAAGTCGGTAAAGTCAGAACTTGTGTCGGATCTGCCAAAAAGCGAAGTGTTACGTGTACAAGATGTTGACGATAATCGTCAAATTCGATTTGATAATGAAGCATAATAGGCAATTCGAAAAATATTTTACAAAACTTATATCTAGCTTATCATTTTTTTCAAATACAGTGCTGAACTGTATTAAATGTCTACATTTTTGACTAGTCAGCTTGAAAAAAAAAGCATAGCATTTACCCTCTTTTGCGCTACTACAGTCACGGCCTGACTTGACTAAGGATTTTCATTGAAAGCTGTTATTTACGTGCTCACAATTTTGAGCTTATTGTGTTCAACTTTAACCCAAGCTGGGTTAATAAATATCGTTCCACAAAGTGTGGAAGCCGAGGCTTGGACCATTTTAGACCCACAATCAGGTCAAGTGATTGCAGAACATAACAGCCATGTGCAAAGAGCACCCGCATCTATGACCAAAATGATGGTCGCTTATATTGCATTTAAAGAAATTGAAGCAGGTCGTTTGTCTAAAGATGAAATTATCACGGCAACACCTGTAGTGAATATGGTGCAATGGGATGAGTCTCAAATGTACCTCAAGCCGACTGAAACGATTTCTGTAGATCAGTTACTTGCAGGTTTAATTGTAATGTCTGCAAATGATGCTGCGGTAACACTTGCAGAACGTATTTCAGGTTCTGTTCCTGCATTTGTTCAGCGCATGAATAAAGAAGCACAAGCTTTGGGCATGAAAGATACGCATTTTTCAAACCCTGCGGGCATTACTATGGATGATCACTTTTCATCTGCATACGATATGGCGCTTTTAGGTCAAGCCGTAACAAAACAAACGCCTGAATATTTACATTATTCAGTAATGCCAAGTTTTAGCTATAACCAACGCTTTCATCGTGCAACAAACTTAGCTTTAAAAACTGACCCAAGTGTAGATGGTTTAAAAACAGGTTTTACCCGTGCAGCAGGTTATAACTTAACTTTAACTGCACATCGTCCAACCGGTGATTTAAATGCGCCTGAACGTCGTTTAATTGTGGTGGTGATGGGGGCTAAAAGTGCCGTAAAACGTGCCGAAGTTGCGCAAACTTTATTAAACCTCGCTTATACCTACACACGTAACGAAGTTGTGGTAAAAGAAAAACAAACTATTGCAGATATCCCAGTGGTTAAATCGACATTAAAAATGTTTAAAGTGACTGCAAATCAACCGAAATTAGTTACAACATCTTTATATAACCAAACTTATGCCATCGATCTTCAAACTTACGACAAAGTAAATCAACGTGTGATGTTAAATACAGGCAATGGAACAATCCAACAAATTGACCCTTTAACTGAAACCAATACTCGTGCTGAAGTTCAAGTCAAAGAAAATCAAATCATTGCGCCTATTGCAAAAGTCATGCAACTTGCAACAGTTCAGGTTTATCAAAATAACGTACTGATTAATACGCTTCATTTAGATCAAAATGTTCAAGTTGAAGAAGCCAATATTTTCCAAAAAGTGATGATGTGGTTCTCTAGTCTATTTTCTAGCAATGCCAGTAAAGCAACAGTTTATCCAATTCAACTTTAAATGCTCATCTAATCATTCAAAAAAAACTCAAGTAACTGTCTAAGGTTACTTGAGTGGCTTAAACTTTAATTTGTATTTATTTTTCTTTTGTTTTTTATCGTTATTTATCTATTTCACTTCATTTAAAATTCATCTAAACATAAAGAGTTTAGTATTAACGTAAGCTTCCAATATAGTGATGTGATACTTGTGCTTGATACACCTCTTCTTCCGTGGCTTGATAACTTGGTTCAAGTTCCTGCGCCTCTGTTAACGGAGATTTTTTTTGCGTAGACAATACGTTTTGCTCTTCAACAAAATCATCACCAAAACCTAAGGCATGTTTTAATTTTTCAATATACTTCAATAATTCTGCATCACCACTTGATTGAATAAGTGCATCAACATGTTGAGCATATTGAATATTTTCAGATAAATATGATGCATCGACCACACGACCTGTAACGCGTCTTAAACGTGTATAAATTAAAATTGCTGTATTAAATGCACTATTTTTAGCGACTAATCCACCCAATAAATCATCTTCCATTTATATCCCCCGAAAACAAATAACGCTTTAAAATATTTATGTTTTTAATGAAGCAAAAGCTATACCAATTTATGAATTTTCATAAAATTTTTAGCATTAATAGAAGTAAATTTAAAAAATATTTTTATCTTCATTTCATCATTTGCATAACAAGATTTGAATTTTCATACATATCTTCGAAACTTCATCAGCCCAAAAGCCCTAAAATACGTTAAAATAGTCGATTGCTTTTTTGCTTTTGGAAATTTACATGAATTCGAAACCCCGTCTCTCTACATATTGGGTTACCTGTGCAGATGGACTTGAAACCTTACTCCAAGAAGAAATGGAAGGTTTAGGTATTCAAAATATAGAACGTCTACCTGGTCGTTTAATTTTCCAAGGCAATCAAGAAAACGCATATCGTATTTGTATGTGGTCACGATTGGCTTCTCGTGTGCTTATGCCTGTTCATAAACATGAACTTGATTTCACTCACGATGCTCGTGATGTTGCAGAAGAGCTTTATGAAGGTGCAATGAACTTTGATTGGTCGCTTCTTTTTGCACCACAAAGTACCTTTGCTATTCGCTTACACGTTGAACGTGATATTAAAGTGAATACTCAATTTGCTACGCTTCGCACCAAAGATGGCGTGGTCGATTCATTTATGGAAGCGGTTGGTCGTCGTCCTAGCATCGATACAAAACAACCAGAAATTACTTTATTCGTTTTAGCAGGTAAAACTGAGCATACTTACTGCCTAGATTTATCGGGTGATTCTTTGCATAAGCGCGGCTACCGTCAATACATGACAGATGCGCCTATTAAAGAAAACTTAGCTGCTGCAATCTTACAAAAAGCAAAATTAAGCGAAAAAAACCCAGATATCATTCTTGATCCAATGTGTGGTTCAGGCACATTTATTATTGAATCATTATTTATTTTCACAGACCGCGCACCTGGTTTAGTTCGTCGTTTTGGTTTCAATGGCTGGAATGGTCATAACCATGACTTGTGGATGTCTATTAAAAATGAAGCTGCTGAACGTCATGCTGCTGCATTAGAAAAGCCTCTTCCAAAATTTTATGCATACGATGCAGATTGGGAAGCAGTTAAAGCAACCAAACAAAATATTATTGCGGCTGGTTTTGAATCAATTCTAGATCAAATTCGAATTGAAGAACGTACGCTTGCAGATTGGCCAAACTTTGAAAATGAAGGTAAAACGTCATTCATCGTTACCAATCCTCCTTATGGTGAGCGCTTAGGTGAAAAATCATCGAATCGTGCATTATATTTAGGT
Source organism: Acinetobacter portensis (assembly GCF_010646905.1). NCBI lineage: Bacteria > Pseudomonadati > Pseudomonadota > Gammaproteobacteria > Moraxellales > Moraxellaceae > Acinetobacter > Acinetobacter portensis. The sequence continues at coordinate 2,458,304 of NZ_JAAARQ010000002.1, read as the reverse complement.
TTATCTGCTTTATTACAAAAGCATTTCCCAAATCAAACTGCGGCAGTTATTGCATCGCAAGTTGAACAAGCCGATGTTCTTGCTTTCAGTGATCCACAACTTTTACGCTTGATGAATGGTAAATTACCAATTTACATTCGTTTTGGCACAATTAAGCCTGCACCTGTAGCGAAACCATTCCTTGAAGAATGGCAGCCACAACAATTTGAAGAAATTGAAGGTGCAATGGAGTTTGCAAACCGTTTAACCAAGAACATGCAAAACCTTAAAAAATGGGCTGTAAAAGAAGGCATTTACTGCTTACGTTTATACGATGCAGATTTACCTGACTTTAACGTTGCAGTCGATTTATACGGCGATCGTTTACACGTTCAAGAATATGCGCCACCAAAAATTATCGATCCTGAAAAAGCAAAACGTCGTTTTAACCTTGCATTACAAGCAATTCGTTCTGTAACAGGTTTAGGTCGTGATGCAATTTTCATCAAAACACGTGCGCGCCAAGAAGGTAAAAACCAGTACACGAAACAAAGTACTGCATCTAAGCGCTTTATTGTGCAAGAAGGCAAAGCTAAAATTTTAGTGAACTTAACAGACTATTTAGATACAGGCTTATTCCTCGATCATCGTCAAATGCGTTTACGTATTGCCGCAGAAGCGAAAGGTAAGCATGTTCTTAACCTTTATAGCTACACATCTACTGCAAGCTTACACGCTGCTTTAGGTGGTGCTGCAAGTACAACAAGTGTCGACTTATCAAACACGTACTTAAACTGGTCTAAAGAAAACTTTGTATTGAATGGTTTAACTGTAGATCATGCAGATCAACAGCATCAATTCTTTGCTAGTGACTGTTTTGAATGGTTAAAAGAAGGTCATGAACAATATGAATTAATTTTCATCGACCCTCCTACATTCTCAAACTCTAAAAAGTTCTACGGTACTTTCGATATTCAACGTGACCATTTGTCATTGCTCAAACGTGCAATGAACCGCTTAACCACAGAAGGTACACTGTACTTCTCGAATAACTATCGTGGTTTTGAAATGGATGAAGAAATTTTGGCATTCTACGATGTAGAAGAAATTTCTAGCGAAACCATTGGTCCTGACTTTAAACGTAATACAAAAATTCACCGTGCGTGGAAAATTTCACATCCACAAAATGAGCAGAACAAATAATAAAGTTTAGCTTTGCATAAAAAAACCGAGCCAAGGCTCGGTTTTTTTATCTTTTAAATTTAAGTAAACAGAAGCAAGCTATAAATAAGTTAATTACTTACTATTTAATAGTTACTTTCTAAATTAATTTAGTTTTAACTTCTGAAAACTTAAATGACCATCTTCAGATTGAACCAAAATTGTATCTCCTGCAATAAAGTCAGCAGCTAATATTTTCTGAGCCAATGGATTTTCAATTTGCTGTTGAATTGCACGTTTTAACGGACGCGCACCATAAACAGGATCAAATCCAGCATCAATCAATAAATCAAATGCAGAATCATCTACAGTTAAACTTAAATCACGTTCGGCTAAACGCGCACGTAATCGATCTAACTGAATATCAGCAATGCCGCGAATTTGTGATTTTTTCAACGAATGGAAAATCACCAGTTCATCAATACGGTTAATAAACTCTGGACGGAAGTGTTGATTTACAGCACCTATTACAACAGTACGCACTTCATCCTCAGATGCACCCTCGCCCAATTCACGAACATCTTGTGAACCTAAGTTCGATGTCATCACAATCACCGTGTTTCTAAAATCGACCACACGACCTTGCGAATCTGTTAAACGACCATCATCCAATACTTGAAGCAAAATATTAAATACGTCTGGATGTGCTTTTTCCACTTCGTCAAATAACACCACGCTATATGGTTTACGACGTACAGCTTCAGTTAACACTCCACCTTCTTCATAACCGACATAACCCGGAGGTGCACCTACTAAACGACTTACACTGTGCTTTTCCATAAACTCTGACATGTCAATACGAATCATCGCATCATCACTATCGAATAAGAAATTCGCAAGTGCTTTAGTCAGCTCAGTTTTACCCACACCTGTTGGGCCAAGGAATAGGAATGAACCACTTGGACGGTTCGGATCAGACAAGCCTGCACGTGAACGACGCACTGCATTCGACACTGCAACCACAGCTTCACTTTGACCAACCACACGTTTATGTAAAAAGTCTTCCATTTGAAGCAGTTTTTCACGTTCACCCTGCATCATTTTTGCCACAGGAATACCTGTTGCAGCACTCACTACTTCTGCAATTTCGTTGTCTGTGACTTTATTACGTAAAAGTTTTGGTTCAGGTTTATCTTCAACAACTTCTTCTTCACTTAAACGTTTTTCAAGCTCAGGAATCACACCATATTGCAAACGTGCCATTTCAGATAAATCGTTTTCACGTTGTGACTTTTGTAGTGCAACTCGTGCTTGATCTAGTTCTGCTTGGGTTTGCTGATCACCTTGAACCAAACGCTTTTCAGCAATCCAAATTTCTTCTAAATCGCTATATTCTTTTTGCACTTCATCAATCTGATTTTGAAGATGCGTTATTTCAGCTTTACTGCCTGCATCTTCATCTTTTTTCACTGCTTCAAGTTGAAGCTTCAATTGAATAAGACGACGTTCAAGCTTGTCTAATGGCTCAGGTTTTGAATCCAATTCCATTTTAATACGTGAAGCCGCTTCATCAATTAAGTCGATGGCTTTGTCAGGTAATTGACGATCTGTAATATAACGATGCGACATTTTCGCAGCAGCAATAATCGCTGAGTCTAAAATTTTTACACCATGATGCACTTCATAGCGCTCTTTTAAGCCACGTAAAATTGCCACTGTATCTTCTACAGAAGGTTCATCGACCTGAACTTTCTGGAAACGACGTTCAAGTGCAGCATCTTTTTCAATGTATTGACGATATTCATCAAGCGTTGTTGCGCCCACACAGCGAAGCTCACCACGTGCCAATGCAGGTTTAAGCATATTACCTGCATCCATTGCGCCATCGCCTTTACCTGCGCCTACAAGCGTATGTAGTTCATCAATAAAGAGGATAACTTCGCCATCTTGTTTCGCCAGATCACTCAAAACTGCTTTTAATCGTTCTTCAAATTCACCACGGAATTTTGCACCCGCAAGCAATGAGCCTAAATCTAAAGATAAGACGCGCATCCCTTGTAAACTTTCAGGCACTTCACGATTAATAATACGTTGCGCCAAACCTTCAACAATGGCTGTTTTACCTACACCCGGCTCACCAATAAGAACTGGGTTGTTTTTTGTACGACGTGATAAAACCTGAATGGTACGACGAATTTCATCATCACGACCAATAACAGGATCAAGTTTGCCTGCCGCTGCACGCTCAGTTAAATCTATGGTGTATTTACTAAGTGAGTCACGCTGATCTTCATGATTATTACTCATCACTTTGTCATTACCTCTCATTTTTTCAATTGTACTGCGTAAGTTGTCTTTGCTTACACCAACGCTTATTAACAATGATTTCGTTATACTCACTTCAATAAATGCAAGCATGACCCAATCTGTCGAAACAAATTCATCACCTGCTTTTTGTGCATAGCGATCTGCTAAATTTAAGATTTTTACAGCATCTGGGCTTAAATGTAGATCACCTGTTGGATTTGCCAAGGTCGGTGCATCGGCAATCGCTTGTTGAAGCTTTTTTTGCAATTCTGGGAGATTTGCACCTGCTTGCTGCAACATGCTTAGGTTAGATGCTTCTTCTAATAAGATGGTGAGAATATGAATTCCATCTATAGAAGTATGGTCTTTACCCATCGCAAGAGATTGAGCATCTGATAGAGATTGCTGCAGGCGGTTTGTAAATTTTTCAAAACGCATTTTTGTTTTACCTCACAACAAATTTTCACTTGAATCTTATATGGAGGTACTTTTAAAAATTTCAAATCCATTAAACTTAATTTAAATTATTTTTTATTTATATTTTTCAAATATTTATTTTATAAATTTAGGCAAATAATACAGTTTTAATATGGGTATTCAATTTATTAATTTCAAGGCTCATTATTATTTTTATTATTGCATCATCTAACTTTATTTAATTATCTTGACGACTACTTAGCCAATTTCCTTAGAATAATCCATCATATAGCCTAAAAAAAGACCGATTAAAAACCGATCTTTTGCAATTATTACAAACTGTTACAATTTCTATTATTCAACATCAATAATTTCAAAATCATGTGTAATTTCAACACCACCATCTGATAACATTTTGCTAGCAGAACAGTATTTTTCTGCCGAAAGCTCAACTGCTTTTGCGACCTGCTTCTCTTTAACAGCACGACCTGACACAACAAAATGCAAATGAATTTTAGTGAATACAGCAGGAATGGTATCAGCACGATCAGCCTTCAGTTGACATACAACATCCGTCACATCTTGGCGAGATTTCTTTAAAATAGTCACGATATCGAATGAAGCACAACCACCAAGACCCATTAATATAAGTTCCATGGGACGTGGTCCTCGGTTTTCACCACCATATTCAGGCGAACCATCCATAGTAATTGTATGACCGCTATCCGATTTTGCCTCGAAAGCAACATTCTCTAACCAATGAACGCTTGTTTGCATTGCAAGTCCCTAAAAAAAGCTATAAATTTACAGTGTACTGTACACTAACATAATTTGGGTTGATACGGAATTTCAGCCCATGTGTGACACGCGTTCATACTAGGTCTTGTGCGATCTACTATTTATCCATTTTCGGAACTGTTAGCATGACTTCAAATTTTTCACAACTAAGCACCGATGCCCTCTCACCAGGTCAATTGCCTGACTCAGTTAAAGCATTACTAAAGCGTGCATATATTAACCGTTATCCAAAGCGTACAACCATTATCGATTCGGGGTCAGAATCTAAATCTTTATATTTAATTCTTAAAGGTTCTGTGTCTATCATTCTTCGTGAAGATGATGATCGTGAAATTGTTGTTGCTTACTTGAATCCGGGGGACTTTTTTGGGGAAATGGGTCTATTCGAATCGAATCCACAACGTACTGCAGAAGTTCGCACTCGAGACGTATGTGAAATTGCCGAAGTGACTTATGAAAACTTTCATGAACTAAGCAAGCAATATCCAGATTTAAGCTATGCGGTATTTGCTCAACTTGTTCGTCGTTTAAAAAATACAACACGCAAAGTAACAGACTTAGCATTTATTGATGTTTCTGGTCGTATTGCACGTTGCTTGATTGACCTTTCATCTCAGCCTGAAGCTATGATTTTACCGAATGGTCGTCAAATTCGTATCACGCGTCAAGAAATTGGTCGTATTGTGGGTTGTTCTCGCGAAATGGTTGGTCGCGTTCTTAAAACATTAGAAGAACAAGGCATGATCGAAACTGATGGCAAAGCAATCTTAATCTTTGATGCTTCTTTAGAAGCCGTTGAAGATGCGTATGCAGATGCTGAGAAATAAGCGATAAACGCTATATAATTCTCTAAGTAAAAAAAGCAAATCAAATGATTTGCTTTTTTTACACCCATCATTGTTCAGCTATTTTTTTCACAAACTTTTAACAATTTATGATTTCAATATATACATTGACTCCATTAGCCTAGAACATCAAAAATACATCTAAATTAAGAGCCATATCACATGCAATTTCGACCACTTGCTAATACAGGTATCCTTTTACCTGAAATCTGTTTAGGTACCATGACTTTCGGTGAACAAAATACACAAGCTGAAGCATTTCAACAACTTGATTATGCTTTAGATCGTGGATTGTATTTTTGGGATACTGCAGAAATGTACCCTGTTCCCCCAAAACCTGAAACACAAGGTTCAACTGAAAGCATCATTGGAAATTGGATTCAGCAACATGGTGGTCGTGAAAAATTATTTTTAGCTTCAAAAATTGCAGGGCCATCACAAGGTGGTAGTCATATTCGTGATGGTCAAACACGCTTTAATGCTTCAGACATCTCTTCTGCTTTAGATGGTAACTTGAAACGCCTACAAACAGATTATATCGATCTTTATCAATTGCATTGGCCACAACGCCCCACTAATTTTTTCGGAAAATTAGGTTATGACAATCAAGAAGCTGAAAATACAAAAGAAGTCACATCTTTGGAAGAAACGCTCAGTGCTTTAAGCGATGAAATTAAAAAAGGTCGTATTCGCTATATTGGTCTTTCCAACGAAACACCTTGGGGTACGATGAAGTTTTTGCATTTGGCTGAAAAATTAGGCTTAGAAAAATTTGTCAGTGTACAAAATCCATATAACCTATTAAACCGAACTTATGAAGTAGGCATGTCTGAAATTGCGAAATATGAAGGTGTGGGCTTACTTGCTTATTCCCCCCTTGCATTTGGCTACTTAACAGGAAAATTCCGTAATGGTGCTCGCCCTGAGAATGCACGTGTAACACGTTTTTCTCGTTTTAGCCGTTACAGCAACCCAGAAAGCGAATTGGCAACTGAACAGTACGCACAGCTCGCTGAACAGCATGGTTTAAGCCTAACGCAACTTTCACTCGCATTTATCAAACAACAGTTCTTTGTAACATCAACCATTATTGGTGCAACAAATTTAGACCAACTAAAAGAAAACATTGATGCATTTGATGTCAATTTATCTGAAGAGGTTCTAAAAGGCATTGAAGCCATTCACAAGCAACAACCAAACCCCGCTCCCTAATTTAAATTTGAGGACTCCTTCAAATTTAAATTAGAAATACAAAAAGTACTGCTTTAATTTATTTTAGAAACACACGAAAGCTGTTTTAAATTTAAGTTAGCAATAAAAAAAGGATGCCATGGCATCCTTTTTTTATCATCAAAATAGACTTATTTTTTAACGTTTAATTGCGCTTTTGCTATATAAAGCTTGTGCAGCTGGCAAATTCTCACGCATTGCTTGAATACGTTGTGAATTTGATGGATGCGTCGACAAGAATGATGAATTACCACCACCCGATTGTTTTTGCATTTTTTCCCAAAGTGTAATGGCTGCTTGTGGATTATAACCTGCTCGCGCCATCAACATTAAACCGCCTTGGTCTGCGCGGCTTTCTAAATTACGTGAATACGGTAAACCCACACCAATTTGGCTACCCAATTGCGCTGCAGCTGCTGCACCCTGACCCGCACCCGCAGCACTTAAACCAACGCCTAATGCGATATTTGTAAGTGCATCAGCACCAATTTTTTGCTTAGAATGCTCTTCTAAAGCATGCACCATTTCATGCCCCATTACAGCAGCAATTTCAGCATCGGTAAGATTCAGCTTATTCACAATACCTGTATAGAATACAACCTTACCGCCTGGTGCAACATAAGCATTCACTTGATCAGACTTTAATACAGCCAATTGCCAATTAAACTTCACCCCAGTTTGATTCAACTGATCTGCATAAGGTTTCAAATTTAAAAATACAGCATTAATACGCTTATAAACAGCAGATGAAGTATCTAAAGTATTTGCTGAACGCGCCTCTGTTAAAGTTTTATTAAAACCTTCTGTTGCAACCGCATTTAATGTTGTTGTATCTGCACCTGCCATTTCAGCAAAAGTAGCACACCCCGAAATTGTTACTACACCCGATGCACACAGCGCCATCCACAGTTTCTTATTCATTGTATTTTTCTCCACAATATCAAACTTATTTTTAAATTATAGTCAATTAATCATATACAAAATAGGATATTCAACAAGTATTTATTATATTTCAGTATCATATTTGTGCTTAGATTAGAGCATAAATTGAATTACCAACCAAAACACCAAACACAATGCATTTAACACAAAATAAAACTGTGAAAATGGCTTAATTTTTTGCTCTAAATTTTGATCTTTTCGCTTAAATAATAAATAGGCATTTTGAATTAAAACTAAAGGAACAAGGATACAAGCAATCATCACTGTCAATCCAATAAAAACCTGATAAAACACATTTGGATCGACTTGTTGAGTTTTAATCATCAACATTGCGATGGTTGGCGCACCGCCCATTGCAAACAATAATGAATAGAAAATTGTGCTCGCGATATTGTTCTGCATCCTGCATATCTCAATATTTATTTAAATTATAGAAGATGCCTATTGTAGCAACTGTTCATGTTTTGCATAGCCGAAGAACTTGCAACTTTAGTCGGCTTGCTCAAACTATTCACATAAAAAAGCCCCACAATTGTGAGGCTTTTAATGTCTTACATTCTTTGCAAATTATGCATCAAATGGATGACGTAATACGATAGTTTCATCACGATCAGGACCAGTAGAAACGATATCGATTGGACATTCGATTAACTGCTCAATACGTTTGATGTAATTGATTGCTGCTTCAGGCAATTGGTCTAAAGATTTAGCACCAAAAGTAGACTCAGACCAACCTGGCATAGATTCGTAAATTGGTTTTAAAGTTTCGAATGCAAGCGCATCAGAAGAACCAACACAACCAGAATCTGCAGCTTCATAACCTACACAGATTTTCACTTCTTCTAAACCATCAAGAACGTCAAGTTTAGTTAAGCAAATACCTGAAAGTGAGTTAACTTCTACAGAACGACGTAGAATTTCAGCATCAAACCAACCACAACGGCGTTGACGACCAGTAGACGCACCAAACTCAGAACCAACAGTACCAAGGTGTTTACCAATTGCATCACCAACATCGTTAGCAGCATCGTAAACAAGTTCAGTTGGGAATGGACCTGCACCTACACGCGTTGTGTATGCTTTAGTAATACCCAATACATAGTCAAGGTGCAATGGACCAAGACCAGAACCTGAGCTTACGCCACCCGCTGTTGTATTCGATGAAGTTACATACGGATAAGTACCGTGGTCAACATCAAGAAGTGAGCCTTGAGCCCCTTCAAACATGATGTTTTCACCCGATTTACGGTATTTATGAAGCTCACCTGTTACATCAATAACTAATGGAGCAACCACTTCACGCCATTGGTCGCAAAGTGCAAGTACGTCTTCTAATTTAACCGCTTCTACACCGTAGAATTGAGTCAATTGGAAGTTATGGTATTCAAGAAGCTCTTCTAATTGAGCTTTAAGATGATCACCACCACGAACCAAGTCAGCAACACGAACAGCGCGACGAGCAACTTTATCTTCGTACGCTGGACCAATACCACGACCAGTTGTACCAATTTTCGCGTTACCACGTTTTTTCTCACGCGCTTGGTCAAGTGCGATGTGGTTCGGCAAAATTAAAGGACAGTTCGGTGAAATACGTAGACGTTCTTTAACAGGTACGCCTTCTTTTTCAAGAACAGCCATCTCTTTAATTAGCGCTTCAGGTGATAAAACAACACCGTTACCAATTAAGCAAAGTACGTTTTCACGTAAAATACCAGATGGAATGAGGTGTAATACAGTTTTCTTACCACCAACTACGAGAGTATGACCTGCATTATGTCCGCCTTGATAACGAACTACCGCAGTCGCTTGATCCGTGAGCAGGTCGACGATTTTACCTTTACCTTCGTCGCCCCATTGGGTACCAAGTACCACAACATTCTTGCCCATAATAGCCTCATTACATCATGCTGTTAAAATTGAAAACTCAACTGAATGACAGAAACATTCAGTAAAGTGATTAAATTACCGTGATTGTCCACTCGTCATTTACACTCACCAATTGATGAGTAGCATATGGAATAGAGTTTAAATCATCATTACCTAATAATTGAATTACACTTAAGCCTTGTGCACGAGCATTTTGAATTGCATTTTGTAATGCTTCATCTAGGCCTCTAGGTGCAACAACAACTTGAACTTGATCGAACTTACCCACACTTAGTGCATACAAGTCACAAGAGAAACCTGTTGCTGGACGCGCACGACCAAAGTGTTCACCAATACCATCGTATCGACCACCTTGTGCTACAGGTGCCGCACGATTTGGTGCATATACTGCATACATTAAACCAGTGTGATAATGATATGAACGAAGTTCAACAACATCTATACCAATATCTAAATCTGGCCAACGTGATTGAATTTCTAGTTTCGTCGTAAGTAGCGCATTAAATGCTTGTTTAAATGCTTCATCTGCAAGAAGTTCAGCACTTAAATTTGCTTGTAAAGCATCTAAATCACTAGAGAAGCGACCTAACGTATAGAAATCTGAACCGAATTTAAGATCTTGAGTGAATTCTGCAAGTTCTGGTAAAGCTTTACGTTGGTATAAATCTGACAATTGATTTTCAGTCGACTTACTTAAACCCGCATGCTTAACCAAGCTACGGAACAAACCAACATGACCTACATCTAGATGGATGCCGTGATCAAAACCAGCTGTTTTAAGTAAATTCAGCATTACGTCGATCATTTCTACATCGGCATCAATACTGTCTGAACCAAAAAGTTCTGCACCCAATTGTAATGGCGCACGTGTGGTATTAAACCCTTGAGGTTTCGTATGTAAAACCGTTCCTGCATAGCAGTAACGAGCAACACCTTGAACTTGATGTACATGTGCATCAATACGAGCCACTTGTGGTGTCATATCGGCACGCACACCAAGTAAGCGACCAGACAACTGATCGATCACTTTAAAAGTGGCTAAGTCTAAATCTTGATTCGATTCTGAAAGAGAAGATAGAGATTCTATGTATTCGATGAAAGGCGTGTACACCAATTGATAACCTCGAGATGCGAGGAAATCCAATGCGTCACGTCGCAAAGTTTCGATAACTTGCGCTTGCTCTGGTAATACATCAGCTACACCATCAGGTAATAACCATGTCTCTGAAATGGGCATGTTGTAAACCTAAATCCTGTCAGTGCGGAACTAATCCGCATAAAAAAATCGGGAACACACCCGATTCCTCTAAGTCTAGCACGATAGTTTTAGCTCTGCACCGACTTTTTAAAAATTCCACAAGATTTAACCAAAGTTTAATCAACCCTGATATTTAATGAATTAAACATTTAATTCATAATCATTTTATGACATAAAAATCAAATAAATATCTCTTATTTTACGTGTCTTTTGAATATCAAAATTGAATGGATGTTTGAGTTTTCAATTAATAAAGGGGCAGCTCTGTTGTTTTTTTAATACCTTGCAATGGAATTTCTGTTTTAACATTTTGAATACTCGTAATTTTATTTAAATTGTTAATTTGAAATGTTCTATAAGCATCTAAATCAGCAACAACAATTCTTAAAAAAAAGTCACAGTCCCCTGCCATTAACTGACATTCCACAACCTCAGGCATATCATGAATAGCTTCTACGAATTGATCGACTGTTTTTGCATCTTGTTCTTTTAACCAAATACGGGCAAATACTGTTAGTCCCAAATTAATTTTATTGGCATCTAACAAAGCAACATATTGTTGAATGACTCCGCTATCTTCTAGTTGCTTCACGCGCCTTAAACATGGTGATGGAGATAAGCCAACTAAGTGAGCCAAGTCATTATTTTGGAGTTTGCCATTGCGTTGAAGCTCTTTCAGTATTTTTTTATCAATTAAATCCATTTTCTCAAACCAGTGAAGCATAATATATTAACAATGTAATATTTTATAAAATAAAGTTCCAATAATAACAATATATAAACCCAACAAAGACCACACATTTCAACTTTAAAACAATATAATTCTCACACCCCAAACCCAAGTTTCTTAAACCCATGCAAACTTTAAAGAATCTAACTCAAACACAACTTTCTATCGTTGAATTCTCAAACTTTAAACGTGGCATAAGAACATCTATTCCCATGCTTCTTGGCATTATTCCTTTTGCTTTAGTACTTGGTGCACAAGCCACAAATAAAGGTTTTAACTTAATTGAAGTCCCGCTATTTACGGGTTTAAATTTTGCAGGGGGTTCTGAGTTTGCAATTTTGGAAATATGGACAAATCCACCGAATATTTTAATGCTGATGTTTATTACCTTCTTAGTGAATAGTCGGCATTTATTAATGGGCGCAAGTCTAGTGCCTTATTTAAAACATCTTCCAAACAAGAAAGTCTTTCCTGCTTTATTCTTTATGTGCGATGAAAGTTGGGCTGTTTCATTAGCAGATGCACAAATTAAACAACCACACAAAGGTTTCGAACACGCATTTTCACTACCATTTTATGCAGGATTATGCTTCGCACTTTATATCATGTGGGTCAGCTTCACGACACTTGGCGCTGCCATAGGACCAATACTGGGTGACATTAGCCGTTTTGGCTTCGATATGGCATTTCCTGCCGTTTTTTTAGTCTTGCTACGTGGTATGTGGAAAGGTGCTCGTGCTGCACGACCATGGCTTGTTAGTTTAATTTGCGCAGCTTTGGCTTATTTATATTTACCTTCAGGATGGTATGTTCCAATTGGCGCAATCAGTGGAATTATTTCAGCTTTTTTCTTTTTAGGTGATGACAACACATGATCCACACACCCACCTTAGTTGCCATTTTATTTATTGCAGGCACAACCTATTTGACGCGAGTTTTAGGCTATATTTTATTGAAAAATAAAACTTTAAATAACAAGCAAAGACAAATTTTGGAAGTGATTCCCGGATGTGTGCTTATTTCAGTTATTACACCCTATTTTGTAAAAGATAATCCTGCCGATTTAATCGCTATATTTATCACCGTGCTTGTAGCAACACGCTTTTCACTTTTACCAACGGTAGTTATCAGTATGGCTTCTGCAGCGCTATTAAGAATGTTTTTAATATTTTAGATATTCAAACGAAGTATAAAAAAATGCCCTCATCTTTTAGGGCATTTTTTATCTAAAATATTCAATGAAGATTCTTGAAAAATTCATTTAACTATTAAAAGACTCACACAAATCAAGTAAACGATTCGCATAACCCCACTCGTTGTCATACCAAGCAAATACTTTTGCTTGTTTGCCTACCACCATGGTTTGCGTTAAATCGACAATTAAAGAATAGGGAGAGTGATTAAAATCGCTTGAAACCAATGCTTCATCGGTCACTTGCATAATTTCAGCATAATCATGTCGTGCAGCAGCAACCAATGCATCATTCACCGTTTGTGAGTTTATGTCCGATTGGGCAATAAAAGTTAAATCAATTGCTGCCACATTAATGGTGGGTACACGAATTGAATAACCATCTATTCTATTTTCCATTTTAGGCATAACACGCTTAAGCGCGCCCAAAGCTGAAGAAGTGGTTGGAATAATATTTTGCCCTGATGCGCGCGCACGTCTTAAATCTCGATGTGCGTGATCAAGCACAGATTGATCGGCCGTTACCGCATGAATTTCGGTCATAAGTGCGGTATCAATACCAAATGCATCATCTAAAATTTTAACAAGTGGTACCAAGGCTTGAGTTGTACACGAAACGCCTGAAATGATTTGATCAGTCGCCTTTACTTCATGATGATTTACACCATACACAATCGCAGCATCTACCGTATCGAATGGCGCAGCACCAATAATTACACGTTTTGCACCTGCAGTAAGATGCTTGGTTGCTGCTTCACGTGAACGAAACAAGCCTGTACATTCCAAAACCACATCGACCTGAAGCTTTTTCCACGGAAGCTGTTCAGGATCTTGGCAGTTATATACCTGAACATTTAACGTTAAAGATCCTGCGGAAATTTTCAAATAAGCTTGCTGATCGATATAACAAAGCTCTACATCACCTTGAAATCGACCATGCGTTGTATCGTATTTAAATAAATGAATTAAAGTTTCTACATCTGCAACATCATTAATCGCAACAATTTCAAAAGCAAAATTTTTCGGATTTTCAAACCATGCGCGTAAAACATTACGCCCAATTCGACCAAATCCATTTATCGCCACGTGTTGCATGAAGAGACCCTTTAACCATGTGAAGTATTACAGCTACAACTATATGTTAATAGATTTCGTCTGAATACAGATATAAATTCTGAGTTTAATACAAGTCAGTAAAATTGATTTAACGCATTAATTCTTATCAACACATTGTATTTGTAGAAAGTATGGCAAATTTTAAGCGCCATGTTCACTTTAAAAACAATATTTCTTTGCTAAATAACGGGAATGTTAAACAAATTAAAGACTTTTATTCATTCTTGTCTTTATCAATTTTACCAAACATTGTATAAAACTATGCGTTAAATAGAAAAGTCATCAAAAGACCTTAAAATCATTGGTGAGACGTATATTTTCCGTTATAATTTGGCGTTTTAAAATTTTTAAGCCCCCGTGTGCTGTGGTGAATCATTTTTAAGATGACTTTACACAGTTACGCATTAGCCAATACAGAATCTATGGAGTGACTTGGTTGTGAGTACTCGTTTTATGACATCAGCTGAAATTCGTGAAGCATTTTTGCGTTACTTTGAATCGCAAGGGCATACACGTGTCGCGTCGAGTTCACTAGTACCCGCCAACGACCCGACCTTATTATTTACAAACGCAGGGATGAACCAGTTTAAAGACTGCTTCCTTGGTTTGGAAAAACGTGACTATGTTCGCGCAACATCTTCACAAAAATGTGTACGTGCAGGCGGTAAACACAACGACTTAGATAACGTTGGTTATACAGCACGTCACCATACTTTCTTTGAAATGTTAGGTAACTTCTCGTTTGGCGATTACTTCAAACGTGATGCAATTACTTTCGCTTGGGATTTCCTTACAGGCGACAACTGGTTAGCGCTTCCTAAAGACAAACTTTATGTCACTGTTTATCACACAGATGACGAAGCTTTTGATATTTGGAACAAAGAAGTTGGTTTAGATGCAAGCCGTATCATCCGCATTGGTGATAACAAAGGCGAAAAATACGCATCAGATAACTTCTGGGCAATGGGCGATACTGGTCCTTGCGGTCCTTGTTCTGAAATCTTCTTTGACCATGGCGACCACATTTGGGGCGGTCTACCAGGCACACCTGAAGAAGATGGCGACCGTTTCATTGAAATTTGGAACAACGTATTCATGCAGTTTAACCGTACTGCTGATGGTGTGTTACACCCTCTTCCTGCTCCATCTGTAGATACAGGCATGGGCTTAGAACGTATTTCTGCTGTTTTACAACATGTAAACTCAAACTACGAAATCGACCTATTCCAAAACTTATTAAAATCCGCTGCTGAAATTATTAGTTTAGATACCTCTGCAATTGAAGCTGAAGCTGCTGCAAACAACAAACCTGTTGAATATCCAGCATCTTTAAAAGTGGTTGCAGATCATGCACGTTCATGCTGTTTCCTTATTGCAGATGGCGTAAACCCTTCAAATGAAGGCCGTGGTTATGTACTGCGTCGTATTATTCGTCGTGCAGTTCGTCACGGTAACAAATTGGGCGCAACAGGTTCATTCTTCCACAAAATGCTTCAACCATTAATTGATGTAATGGGTGCAGCATATCCTGAACTTGAAGCTCAAAAAACACGTATTGAAGCGCAACTCCTTAAAGAAGAAGAGCAATTCGCAAAAACTTTAGAGCAAGGTTTGAAATTGCTTGAAGGCGAACTTGCGAACCTTAAAGGTTCTGTGATTCCAGGTGAAACAGTATTTAAACTATACGATACTTATGGTTTCCCAACAGACTTAACTGCCGACATCGCACGTGAACGTGATTTAACCATTGACGAAGCTGGTTTTGAAGTTGAAATGGCTGCACAACGCCAACGTGCACGTGATGCGGGTAAATTTGCAATCGATTACAACTCAATTGTAAATGTAGATAGCGAAACTCAATTTGATGGCTACGATGCAACTCAAGGTCAAGGTCAAATTATTGCAATCTATAAAGATGGCGAGCAAGTTGATGAAGTAAATGAAGGCGACGAAGCCCTCATCGTATTGAACCAAACACCTTTCTACGCAGAAAGCGGTGGTCAAATTGGTGATACAGGTATCTTCAAAAACGAAACAGGCATTTTTGAAGTTCAAGACACGAAAAAATCTGGTGGTGCATTTGTACACCAAGGTATCGTGACGATGGGTAGCTTAAAAGCGACTCAATCTGTTGAAGCAATTGTTAAAGCAGATTTACGTGATGCAACTGCACGCAACCACTCTGCAACTCACTTGTTACATGCTGCCCTTCGTCAAGTATTAGGCTCGCATGTTCAACAAAAAGGTTCATTGGTTGCATCTGATATTTTACGTTTCGATTTTGCAAACGATCAACCTGTAAGCTTTGAACAACTTCAAGAAATTGAACGTATTGTTAACCGCGAAGTGATTGCAAATACCGCTGTTTCAACTGAACTTTTAGATATCGAATCTGCGAAATCTAAAGGTGCGATGATGTTGTTCGGTGAAAAATACGGTGAAGAAGTTCGCGTACTTTCTATGGGTTCTATCAGCGATGATAAAAACTTCTCGATTGAACTTTGTGGTGGTATTCACGTAAAACGTACAGGTGATATTGGTTTATTCAAAATTACCTCTGAAGGCGGTGTTGCTGCTGGTGTACGTCGTATTGAAGCAGTTACAGGCACTAAAGCAATTGAAGTAGCTCAAAAAGCAGATCGCGACATTCACGCAATTAACGATTTACTTAAAGCGCAAAAAGATCAAACTTTAGAAAAAGTTGAAAACCTTGCATCTACAGCATCTAGTTTGCAAAAACAAATCGAACAATTGAATCAAAAGCTTGCAAACTTCCAAGCATCTGAACTTTTAAGCCAAGTTCAAACAATTGCTGGTCGTTCAACATTAATCACTACCGTTCAAAATACAGATGCGAAATCACTTCGTAACTTGCATGACGGTGTGAAATCTAAATTAGACAATGCAGTCATCGTACTTGCAGGTGTAGATGGCGATAAAGTAAGCCTAATTGCATCTGTAGCGAAGGAATTTACTGCGTCTATTAAAGCGGGTGACATCATCAAACACTTAGGTCAAGAACTAGGTGGTAAAGGTGGTGGTAAACCCGACTTGGCACAAGGTGGCGCGCCACTTAACGAGAAGTTAGAACCTGTTATGGCAAGCTTAGTTGCTTGGCTTGAAGCAAAATAACTTCACCTTTTGTGTAACTGACCCTGATAGGTAAATCAGGGTCATGGCTTTTATGGAACAACTATGGCACTAATCGTTCAAAAATATGGCGGTACCTCAATGGGTACTCCCGAGCGCATTTTAAATGTTGCTCGTCGTGTGAAGCGCTGGCACGATCATGGTCACAAGGTAGTGGTTGTGGTATCAGCAATGAGTGGCGAAACCAATCGTCTACTTGCTTTAGCGAAAGCCATAACCGAAACCCCCGACCCACGTGAATTAGACCAAATGGTGTCTACAGGTGAACAGGTAACGATTTCCATGTTAGCGATGGCACTTAATACCATTGGTGTTAAAGCAACATCGCTTACTGGTCGCCAAGTCGGTATTCAAACAGACAGCGCTTTTACAAAAGCACGTATTGAATCCATTGATACAGATGTCATGACAAGCTACTTAGATGCTGGTCAAGTCATTGTAGTTGCAGGCTTCCAAGGTTTCGATGCAAATGGCAACACGACAACTTTAGGTCGTGGTGGTTCGGATACTTCAGGTGTCGCACTTGCTGCCGCACTTAAAGCAGACGAATGCCAAATTTACACAGATGTTGATGGTGTTTATACCACCGACCCACGTGTAGCACCAAAAGCTAAAAAAATTGATCGTATCTCTTTTGAAGAAATGCTTGAAATGGCATCTCTTGGCTCTAAAGTTCTTCAAATTCGCTCGGTAGAATTTGCAGGCAAATACCAAGTGCCTTTACGCGTATTATCTAGTTTTGATAATGACAATGATGGCGCATTCGACGAAGACTTCAAACAAAATGTCGGAACACTAATCACTACTGAAGCGGAAGACAACATGGAACAACCAATTATCTCAGGTATCGCGTTTAACCGTGACGAAGCAAAATTAACGATTCTTGGTGTACCAGACGAACCTGGTATTGCTGCGAATATTTTGTGCCCAATTGGCGATGCTAATATTGAAATCGACATGATCATACAAAATGTTGAAGAAGATGGCACAACTGATTTCACGTTTACCGTAAACCGTGGTGAGTTAAACAAAGCGAAAGCAATTCTTGAAGCAACAGCACAAGAAATTGGCGCTCGTGAAGTTGCAACACGTTCAGATATCGTAAAAGTATCTATCGTTGGTGTTGGTATGCGTTCACATGCAGGTGTTGCAAGCAAAATGTTTACTGCACTAGCAAAAGAAGGTATTAATATTCTGATGATATCGACTTCTGAAATAAAGATTTCAGTCATCATTGATGAAAAATACTTAGAACTTGCTGTTCGTGCACTTCATACAGCTTTCGATTTAGATCGTGAGAGCGGTGAATCAAGCGTTCGCGCTTAAACATAATAGTATTTAACACTACTATGTAACATTTTATATATAAAACCAACAGAGCCTCTAGTATTTATATTCGTGGCTCTGTTATATTCAATTATAGCTTTATAAAAAATTTAAGCAGTTTTGTATCAGACACCATGTTTGCGACAGGATTTCTGTTAAAATTTAATCGTTTTAGGGTTGTGTAATTTCCTATTTTAAATATTTGCACGTTTAGCACATTGCAAGGAGATAAACATGCTGATTCTTACCCGACGTGTCGGTGAAACATTAATGATTGGGGATCAAGTCAGTGTTACTGTTCTTGGTGTTAAGGGCAATCAAGTCCGTATCGGTGTAAATGCTCCCAAAGAAGTATCGGTTCATCGTGAAGAAATTTATCAACGCATTCAACATGAACGCGCTATGCATGAACATCTTCAACATATCGACCAAGATTATCAACCTTCTGTAGAAGATGATAATATCCAACAAAATGATTTTAATCGTTAAGATAATTTTATTTTGTGAGTATAAAGCGGCTATATTGCCGCTTTAAATTTGCCTAAAATTTACAGAACTATCTATTTTCCATTGCTTCCAATACTTTACGCACTGGTCCAAAGCTTCTACGGTGTTCATCAATCACACCATGTTCAGCAATTGCTTCAAAGTGTGCTTTGGTCGGATAGCCTTTATGTTTAGCAAAACCAAATTGCGGATATTTTTTATCTAACTCAACCATATCATGATCGCGTGTGACTTTTGCTAAAATACTTGCAGCAGAAATTTCAGCATGAATTGCATCTCCACCAACCACAGCTTCACAACTCATCTGTAAACCTTTCGGTTCTTTATTGCCATCGACCAATACATGATCTGGTTGAATTTGCAGTTTTTCAATAGCACGACGCATTGCCAATAATGATGCTTGTAAGATATTCAATTCATCAATTTCTTGCGCACTCGATTCTGCAATTGCCCATGCTAAAGCTTTTTCTTTAATTTCAATAAATAGTTTTTCACGTTTTTTTTCCGTGAGTTTTTTTGAGTCGTTTAATCCTTCAATTGGATTATTAGGATCTAGAATAACAGCTGCCGCGACCACTGAACCAACCAATGGTCCACGCCCCGCTTCATCTGTTCCTGCAATTTTACGCATAATTTATAACCTTAAAAAAAATAGGCTGAACATGTCAGCCTATCTTATAACAATAATAAAATTTTAATTATTTTACAGATTCAGCAACACATGCATTTATTGTTTTAGTTACTGCATTTGAAACAATTGTAGTACGTGCAGCAGGATCTAATGCAGCTGTTGCTAAATCCACAGCAGTTACACTTTGTGGTGCTTTTTCGCTAACACAACCACAAATTTCAGATTCAATGCTTTCCTTTTTCTCAGCAGTCATTAAAACAGTCGCTGCTTTCCACGCTTGGATATTATTAAGTTCAGTTGTACATTTTGCATTTACTGCAATTTTAAGTGCAGCTGTACCCAATTGTTGAGTTGCTGATGTAGTGCCCGTTGTATCCGTTGTCGCACATGCAGATAAAATAAGTGCCATTGGAGCAAGTACAGCAATTAACTTTTTCACAGAATTATCCTTTTTATACAAAATAAATGTAATGCCATTTTGCCCAAATTATACCAATTAAGGAATAAGTAAATTCAGCTTTTGAATCGTCTGAATAATTTCCCAACAAGTTTAATCGTTTCAGAATATTAACGATGCGTTGCATAAATACTATTTTTAAGACAATCTAAATTCATTAGCATACAGAATGCGCATCAAACAACTTAATATTATGAAAAACAATTCTGAATACTACACTCGAACAGCTCAACTTTTGCATTGGTTAATGGCCATTATTTTTATTGTTGCATGGATTATTGGCTTTTACAGTGGTAATTTTTTAAGCTATGACATAGATGGCAGCTTTAAAGGCAGTGTGATTACACTGCATAAAAACATTGCAACCACGATTATCTTTTTAGTCATGATTCGTATTTTTTGGCGATATACACACCCAGCACCCGAACTACCCAATACAATGTCACCAATAATGAAACGTTTTGCTCATTTAGGGCATTTAGCACTGTATTTCATGCTTTTAGCATTGCCTATTACAGGTTGTTTATTTAGCTGGAGCGCAGGACATCCTGCACCTGTTTTGTATTTATTTAACCTACCAACACTCGTTGCAGAAAACCCAGCAATTACCGCTATTGTTAAGCCTTTACATGTTTATATTTCATGGGCAGCAGGCTTATTACTTGCAGGTCACATTCTTGCAGCCTTAAAACATCACTTTGTAGATAAAGACAATGTTTTAAATAGCATGACCAAACAACCCAAATAAATGTTTACTCACGTAATTTAGAACAATAAAAAAGCCACATTCAATGTGGCTTTTTTTGATTTAATTTTTATCTAATGCTTGTACAACACATCCACGAATACTATTCACAATGGCTTTAGATACAAGTTGATCTTTGGCTTTTTCATCAATTAATGCATTGAATAATTCTTTAATCGACACATCATCGGACGCGTGTTCCGACACACACCCACATACCTGAGATAATGTTTGATTACGATCATCTTCAGTCATAAAGATTGAGGCAGTTTTCCAAATTTTGGTTGTCTGTAATTCCGCCTTACATTGATATTCAACCACGGGCTTAAGTGCTGTTTTGGTCATAACTGTAGGATGAGCTATTGCCAAATATGCAATTACAGCGACAATTAAAAATATTATCATCAATAAAAATTTAAGAATTTTTTTCATATCTATTTATACAACCAAAAAAGGCAGCAAGAAAACCGACTGCCTGAAATACCAAATAATTAAACCACTAAGTTTTGGATTTTACTTATCCACTTTTCTTTATCTTCACGTGAAATAAAAGATGCTTCAAAAGAATTAATTGAAAGTTGCTTTAATTCATCTGTAGTTAAATCTAATGCTTCTGTAATCGCAATAAAGTTATCATTCATGTAGCCACCAAAGTACGATGGATCATCTGAATTTACTGTTACATGCACACCTTGCTGTAATAAACGACGAATATTGTGTTTCGCCATATCATCTACAACACAAAGCTTTAAATTACTTAGTGGGCAAACAGTTAAAGGCATTTTTTCTGCAACCAAACGTGCCATTAATTTTGGATCTTCCTCAGAGCGAACACCATGATCAATGCGATTTACTTTAAGTAAATCTAAGGCTTCCCACACATATGCGGCAGGACCTTCTTCGCCTGCATGAGCAACAATCAAGAATCCTTCTTCACGTGCTTGAGCAAAAACACGCTCAAACTTAGATGGTGGATGTCCTAATTCACTTGAATCTAATCCGACACCAATAATTTGCTCTTTATATGGTAATGCTTGTTCAAGTGTTTTAAATGCAGCCTCTTCGCTTAAATGACGCAAGAAACACATAATCAAATGCGATGTAATCCCTAGTTTTACTTTCGCTGCATCACAAGCACGTTGTAAACCATTGATGACTGTTGCAAATTCAATCCCACGATCTGTATGTGTTTGGGGATCGAAAAACATTTCTGTATGCACCACTTTATCTTCTGCACATTTTTCAAAATATGCCCAAGCAAGATCATAAAAATCTTGCTCATGAATAAGTACATTTGCACCTGCATAATAAATGTCTAAAAAAGACTGTAAATTATGAAAATTATAAGCTTGTTTTACTTCTTCTACAGATTTATACGGGATTTCAATTTGATTACGTTGCGCAATTGCAAACATAAGTTCTGGTTCAAATGTCCCTTCTATATGCACGTGCAACTCAGCTTTTGGCAATGCACGGATAAAATCTAATTGACTCATTTATATCCCTCAAAAATAAAAAAGGGTGCAAACAAAGTTTACACCCTTTGCATTCATTGGTGTATTTAGCCACCAAATAATGCGAACTTCAATGTCCAAAGTAGCGCAACAATCCAAACCATATATGGAACAGATTTCGCTTTACCTGTGAACAATTTAATTAATGCATAGCTAATAAAGCCCATCGCAATACCATCTGCAATTGAATATGCAAAAGGCATGAAAATGATGGTTAAGAATGCTGGAACAGCTTCTGTAACATCATCCCAATCGATGTTGGTAATGCCTTGAATCATCAAAACACCAACAAATAATAATGCTGGTGCAGTTGCAAAACCAGGAACAGATTGAGCCAATGGTGCCAAGAATAAGCATAAAACAAATAGAACACCAACAACAACCGCAGTTAAGCCTGTACGACCACCTGCCGCAACACCCGCTGAAGATTCAATATATGGTGTTGTTGAAGAAGTACCTAAAGCAGCACCCGCAACAATAGCTGTTGAATCGGCAAATAATGCTTTTTTCAAACGTGGTAATTTACCATCTTTAAGCAAGCCTGCACGATGAGAAACCCCAACTAAAGTACCCGTTGAATCAAATAAATCGACCAAGAAGAATACAAAAATCACACCTACTAAACTTGCTGTAAAGAGTCCTTCAAAGTTCATTTGCATAAATGTCGGCATAATTGATGGAATTTCACCAACCACGCCTTGGAACTCGTTATAACCCATGATTGTTGAAATGGCTGTAATTGCAAGGATACTAATTACTATTGCCCCACGCACTTTAAAATTATGCATGATTACAACAAGAAGGAATCCTAAAAGGGCAAGTAAAACAGAAGGTTGCTTCAAGTCACCCAAACCAACCAAAGTCGCTGGATTATCAACAATAATTCCTGCATTCTTTAGCGCAACCAATGCAAGGAATAAACCAATACCACCACCAATTGCAAGTTTCAAAGACATTGGAATCGCATTTACAATGGCTTCACGAATCTTAAACATGCTGATTGCAATAAAGACAATCCCTGACACAAAAACTGCTGCTAAAGCCGTTTGCCATGGCACTCCCATACCCAAACAGACTGAATACGTAAAATACGCATTTAAGCCCATACCTGGTGCAAGAGCGATAGGATAATTTGCAACAATACCCATAACTAAGCAGCCAATTGCAGCTGCAAGACATGTTGCTACAAAGACAGCCCCATGATCCATCCCTGTTTCGGATAAAATCATCGGATTGACAATGATAATGTAACTCATTGCTAAAAATGTCGTTACACCTGCTAGAACTTCTGTACGAAAATTTGTTTTATTCTCGCTGAGCTTAAATAAGCGCTCTAGCATACTCTCTGAAGACGGATTAGGAGTCGTCATGACCTAGCCCCTGTTTAATGAATAAACTTAATGCCAAGAATTTAGGCAAATATGCATCTAAATGAATATTGCGTGAAATACTTACTGCAATGGTTATGCCAAATATTTAAAAAATGAAGTATCGATTAACCTAGGAACAAGTTTTTATCAATAAAACCAAAAACTATTGATTTACCAACAAGGTTTCACTTAAAAAAGCGAACAAAAAAGCTGCATATAAATTATGCAGCTTCACCTACCTTCATGAAATCAAATACTTAATTTTTGAAATATTTTGATTGAACCATCCTATATATAAATTATATCACATTGATTTTTTAAAGTTTCTAAAATTTTAAAATTCATGTTTTTGATATTTTCACTCAACAAATATTCCACTCTTATCAATAAGGTTCAACAACTCTATCCCTTTGCTTATTTGGAATATAATAATGCTTATTTTTTTCAATGTTATTAATTGAATACTTAGCACTGTCAATAAGTTGCTTTATCTCTTGATGACGTTTTTCTTCAATGTCTCGATAGACCAAAAAACCCAAGACAAAAACAATAGAAAGAATGCCTATTATATAATATTTCAACGCAACCCCCTAGATAGCACCAATTATTACTATCCTTAATTACATAACTATTCTTTTAATTAAGTTTAAATTTATAGTTTTCAAAAAATTAATTTATTGTGTTTTATATCACAAATATCAAATATTTCAAAACCCATTCATCTTAATAATTATTTTATCTCAATATAAATATGATTCGTTTTCACATAAAAAAGCCGATGCGAATGCACCGGCTTTTCAACATCATCAACTTAAGCGTTAATAATGAATATATGCTTACTTAAACTGCAGCAAGAATCGCGTTAAGTGTAGCACTTGGACGCATTACAGCATCTACTTTCACTTGATCTACAGCGTAATAACCACCAATATCTGCAGCTTTACCTTGAACAGCAGCAAGCTCAGCAACGATTTTATCTTCATTTTCAGCAAGTGCTTTTGCAAGTGGAGCAAATTTTGCTTTCAATTCAGCATTTTCGTCTTGAGCAGCAAGTTCTTCAGCCCAGAATTTTGCTAGGTAGAAATGACTGCCACGGTTATCAAGCTCACCTGTACGACGTGATGGAGACTTATCGTTATCAAGAAGTTTGCCTGTTGCTTGGTCTAAAGTTTTAGCCAATAACTTCGTAGCAGCATTGTCTTCTTTAATACCCATTTCTTCTAAAGAAACAGCCAAAGCCATGAACTCACCTAAAGAATCCCAACGTAAGTGGTTTTCTTCAACAAGCTGTTGTACGTGTTTAGGAGCTGAACCGCCTGCACCTGTTTCGTACATACCACCGCCCGCCATTAATGGCACGATAGACAACATTTTCGCAGAAGTACCTAATTCCATGATTGGGAATAAATCTGTTAAGTAGTCACGCAGAATGTTACCAGTTACAGAAATCGTATCTAAACCACGAGCAACACGTTCAAGCGTATAACGCATTGCACGTACTTGTGACATGATTTGAATATCTAAACCGTCAGTGTCATGATCTTTCAAGTATTCTTCAACTTTCTTGATCAATTCATTTTCGTGTGGACGGTACGGGTCAAGCCAGAAGATTGCAGGCATGCCTGAGTTACGCGCGCGAGTTACCGCAAGTTTTACCCAGTCACGAATCGGAGCATCTTTAACCTGACACATACGCCAGATATCGCCTTCCTCAACGTTTTGCGACATCAATACTTCACCTGTTTCTAAGTCAACGATGTTTGCAACACCATCTTCAGAAATTTCGAAAGTTTTGTCATGAGAACCGTATTCTTCAGCTTTTTGCGCCATCAAACCAACGTTAGGTACAGTACCCATAGTACGTGGATCGAAGTTGCCATTCCATTTACAGAAATTGATCATTTCTTGGTAAATACGTGCGAAAGTTGATTCTGGCATTACTGCTTTACAATCGTAAGGTTTGCCGTCAGCACCCCACATTTTACCGCCACCACGGATCATTGCAGGCATTGAAGCATCTACAATCACGTCGTTTGGTGAGTGGAAGTTTGTGATGCCTTTTGCTGAGTCAACCATCGCTAAAGCAGGACGGTGTTCTTGGCAAGCGTGTAAATCTGCAATGATTTCTTCACGTACAGATGTTGGTAAAGTTGCGATTTTCTCGTAAAGACCAGCCATACCGTTATTTACGTTAACGCCTAGCTCATCAAACAATTTACCGTGTTTTTCGAACGCTTCTTTGTAGTAAATTTTCACACAGTGACCGAATACGATCGGGTGTGAAACTTTCATCATGGTTGCTTTAACGTGTAAAGAGAACAAAATGCCCGCTTCACGACAATCTTCAAGTTCTTTCTCGTAGAAATCGCAAAGTGCTTTTTTGCTCATGAACATTGAATCGATGATTTCGCCATCTTTCAATGCAACTTTTTGTTTAAGAACGATTGTTTCACCATTCTTAGTAACAAGTTCCATCTTCACATTACGTGCACGATCAAGTGTCATAGACTTCTCACCATGGTAGAAGTCACCTTCATCCATATGTGAAACGTGAGTCTGTGACCATTGCTTCCACTCGCTCATAGAATGCGGATGTTTTTTCACGTAGTTTTTAACTGCAGCAGGTGCACGACGGTCTGAGTTACCTTCACGTAAAACAGGGTTTACAGCAGAACCTAAACATTTGCTGTAACGCACTTTAATTGCTTTTTCTTCTTCAGTTGTTGGATTTTCTGGATAGTCCGGAATCGCAAAACCTTTAGATTGAAGTTCTTTAATACATGCCGTTAATTGGCCAACAGAAGCACTAATATTAGGAAGTTTGATAATGTTAGTATCTGGGTCTTGTGTAAGACGACCTAGCTCTGCAAGAGTATCAGGTACTTTTTGTTCGTCTGTTAAATAGTCTGCAAATTCTGCGAGTACACGTACAGCTACAGAAATGTCACTTTTGACAATCTCTACGCCAGCTGGCTTAGTAAAGGTCTCAATGATCGGCAGTAGTGAGTAAGTTGCCAATAATGGCGCCTCGTCGGTCAGTGTATAAATGATTTTTGACTTTCCACCAGCCATATATAGCCCCTTGAGATAGATTAAGTTTTTTAGAAGCGAGCTTTTGACTCAGCTTCCGTGAACCGGTTTGCTTGAATAAAACATAAAGAGTATCGATGCTCAAAGCATATCAGTCAACGAAATATCATTTCATATTGTGATGTAACTTGTTGTTTATTTGCATCTGTACCACTTTCTTGTACCCATATTCTACTCGATTCCTTACCCTTTTCGAAGTGCAAAATGTTAGGTATTCTCAAATGTGATAGCACTAAAAATTTAAACACTTATAAAGCAAGTTGTTAATTAATATAACAATATAATTAAAACTTTTATTCAGCGCACAACATACGCTGTACATAAAATGAACAATCTAAATGCTTATTTTTATCACCCTAAAGTCTATATAGACTAAAGTTCTTCAATTTTTTAACAAAAACTAGCATTCACCAAATAAATGTTTGCACAGATTTAAAACATATTTTTTAAATTAATAGAAAAAGTATCTTATAAATAGATGTTTATTCTTCATTTTTTCTTGCATCTGACAAAGCGTCAGAAATTGGATATTCATTAATCATTACTTAATTTAAAAATGAAAGACTTTTTATGACCTTTAACTGAAGAATAGATTCAGCAAAAGAATGAGGCATTTTTTAGATACCCTCTTCCGATTCTTGCAGGTAAAATACCCGCCGTCTTTGTCAATTTATTCATGCTCAAAAAAATATAAAAATAAAAAATAAAAAAACTAATTAAGGGTTCATAAAATATATTTAAACCAACTTATTTACTACAGTATTAGCAATAATTATAACAACAAATAAAATATTTTTTTAAAAGATATAAATACATATATTTAAAAAACAAATAATATTAACAATGTATTATTTAAGTATAAATAATAAAATTTTAATAAAATTTATATTAATATTGAGTCACAAACAATCAAGAGGGTTTTAAAATGAAAAAATTATTATTTTTATCGATAATTATGAGCTTTAGTTGTGTTACTTTTGCTGGGCAAAGTAAACAGAATAATTGTGTAGCAACAGGTGTACCAAGTAAAGGGTGTATCTGCTGGCCAGATGGCGTATGCGTTGATGTTGGTGATATTGGCACGCACCCTTAATATATTAAACATATAAAATTTAAATGATAAGTGAGTAAAAGAAATTTATATGCTTTTACTCACAACCATTATTTACTCAATTAAAATCTCTATTTAAAATATTCCTACAAAATAAAAATAATCAAAATTATTTTAAATTCTAAGTAAAATCTAAAACCAACAATATTATTAAAAATACAAATCAACATTAAATTTTAAAATAATATTATTAAGTTTATTTA
Source organism: Acinetobacter portensis (assembly GCF_010646905.1). NCBI lineage: Bacteria > Pseudomonadati > Pseudomonadota > Gammaproteobacteria > Moraxellales > Moraxellaceae > Acinetobacter > Acinetobacter portensis. The sequence continues at coordinate 2,430,338 of NZ_JAAARQ010000002.1, read as the reverse complement.
TCAACCAAAAACACTTTGAAAATTAATATTTATTATCACATTCCTATTTATATTGATATTTTAATTGGTCATTCTCAACGTAAATTGATACTACATTAATTTTAACATCACAAGCCATATTAGATAATAATGTCAAACTTATTTCAGGAAGAATACTATTGGTTAATAATGAATCGATCATACTCCCACCAGACTCCAACTCTGTACAACGCGCGACTATATAACTCAACACATCCAAACTATATTCCAGTTTAATTTCATGGTTGTTTTTAATGCGTTTGACAACTCTATTTAGCTGTATATCAACTATTTTTTCTAACATTTCAGTTGAAAGTGGATAGTACGGAATTGTTTGAATACGTCCCAATAAGGCTGCTGGGAAAACTTCAAGCAAAGGCTCTCTTAATGGTTTTTGTAAGCCTTCAACTGTTGGTTTTAACTCATCATCTTGACATAAATCCATGATCAATTCTGAACCAACATTCGTAGTCAGAATAATCACCGTATTTTTAAAATCGATATAACGCCCTTCTCCATCTTCCATCCAACCTTTTCCATCACCAGATTCAACATATTCATAAAACCATTGCTTAATAATTGCTGGGTTCACTTAAACCTCATTCATTTCAATTTTCGTATATACGACAAAAACGTGCCCAAGCATGAGCACGTTTAAATTTTTAAGCTTCTTTCTTCGCCCGTTTTTTTCACAGGCTTACTCGCTTCCAGTTCCACCTGAATTTTAGTAAGCAAGCTTTCCGCACTGTTTACCCCTGTAATCATGCTATTCACGCCATTCGGCAGTAAGTTCACCGCTAAAGGCTTTTGCTAAAATAGATTGAGTTAGTAAGTTCACTCGTTTTTGGGCTGATTAAACTGTTTGTTCAACAGCATCCATATCATTAGTTGCCTCTACACTAGTCAACAGTGCCTGCATCAATGGATCTACGCCCTTTAAAAATCTAACTGCAATACCAGCCAAAACCATCATATTCTTCGCAACTATCTGTATTTTGTTATGCTTTTATAAAAAGCTACCCTTTGAAGTAGCATAACAGTTTGCGTTATTTTCATTAAGAAAAATCTTTTGTACATAAATCAGTATTAAGAACTTTGTATATGTTGTGGTATATACAAGTGAAGAAACCTAAATCACGACGTAGTCTCCAAAAGACTAAACTGCTCCCGCATAAGTTTGTAAGCTATGTCTCAATATCTTAGCTCAAAACCAAATTAGGTTTTCCAAATTTTATAACTCAATCAAAAATCAACACACTTTTTATTTGAAACTCATTTTTTAGGTCAAATTTGTTTATTTTTTACACATATCTACCGTTACACGATATTTGTAATGGTGTTACACCATATTTAGGGGGCATTACACTATGTTTTTTTTGGGTGTTACACTATATTTTGAAGGGTATTACACTATATTTAGAGGGGTGTTACACCATATTTTGAATAGCATTACACTATTATGGGCAAATCATTACACTATACTTTGAATACCATTACACTATTATGAGCAAACCATTACACTATATTTGTATAAAACCACAATTTAAGATCACAATATTAGTTCTATTTTTACCTTAAAATGGCATCAAAACTCTCTAATTTGGCACTAAAAGCACTGTGAATGGCAGTAAAAATAACATTAATACCAATAATTGGATCAACGTACCACTTTATGCCACATAAATTACGATACATACCTTTAAATATCATTCAAAAACCAATATAAACCACTTGTATGGCACAGATTGGCTGAACATGGCAAAACATGGCTTGGAAATGAGAAAAATTGGTTGCGTATAGCTTTAAGTGGCAGATTAATTTAGAAAATATAGAAGTTAAAACTCATATTATGCGATCTCAAAAAATTTAAACTCCATTCTCTCAGAAGAAGAAAATATTGCATTTCTATATTCTTTAATTCATAGCACTTTCGCTATGCAAACGAAGAATTATCCCCATGCACATTCAATATAACCGCCCACCATCAACTCATCCTGGCCCTGGTGGCAATTGGCCAAGTACAACAGGTCGCCCATCAGGTGGCGGGCGTGGTAATGCCAAATAAGCATTAAGGGGAGCAATCCCCTTAATCCAGGATTACCGATGAAAAAGTACAGTAATGACAAAGAGCTGAACAAGTTTATTCGGCAACTTATTAAGGATGGTATTGCATCTTTTAGACCTGGCAAAAAACATGATTTTTTGCTTGTAAATCAGATACAAAAAATTACGATACCAGGCACGCCTAGTGACCGAAAAGCCTATTTAAACTTTAAGACAGATATACGCAGAGCTTTACAATGCCAAAGAATACCTTTCCAACAACTATAGAAATTGTTCGTGATTTATTTAGCCACATGGATACCAAGAGCCAACTCTCAGAGACGGACTCTAAACACTTAGATGGTTCATCAAACAAACTATTCACATCGCACTATGATACTGACTTATTTTTAGATCAATTATGCCCAAAAGAGTTTTCTGATCGTACAGATTTACAGTTCATAACATTGCTTAAACGCAATGTGTTAGAGCGTTATAATGCAATGCTATTACATGCTCGCTTAACTGCCTTGATGAATGTTGATTCTATCCGAACTTCACTATGGTCGAATTACTTAGTTCCATCTCTTCATCAACTCATAAGCTTTTGCATTACACAAATGGGTATTACTAAGCACTGGAAAGGTGAAAATTTTATTCAAGAAAGCTTAAGTTATCTAAAAAATAATGATGAAAACTTTGCTAATTTTTGGAAAAGTGATGATTTAGATCCTGATGAGAAAAATTACATCAGCAAATTTGGTCGCCCAGATGCATTACCTACGCCGTCGACCTTAAAACGCCTATTTTTGACCAATACGGAATCATCGCAGACGCATTATGAATTGTTGTGTTTTGCACGCTTGCTACAAGCCTTAAAAATTAAATATGGGTTCTCATTGCAACATGGAAACTTTATCCAGTTTTTGGCCGAACAACACAACCAAAAATTGAAGTCTCATCGTATTTCGCAACATGATACCCAAGCTCTTACATTTAGAGTGATGGCTATTGCCAATGCACAAACGCATTTTCCTTTTTTAATGGAAATCCCTCTTTCATATCAAAAACTAACTCAAGTATTTTTTGATAAAACGCATGTTAAACGTATTGATCAAACCGATGCCCGTTTAGCATCAATTGTCTATAGCTCAACAGGTGAGACAACTTTTCAACTCAATACATTGATGATAAACCAAATAGATAAATACCTTACTGAGCACCAAGAAGTCGGTCATCTTCTTCCATATATACATTGGGCTAAAGCAATTAATTTGGTATATCAATATCAATTTAAGGAAGCACTCGCTGAATATGAACTATGCTTGGATGGTTTGTTATATCGTGATATGCGTTACTTAGAAGTACTGCTGAATGAGATGCTTTGCATTGCTTCAGTTGTAGAAAGCCAAAATAAACTCATTGGAAAGATCTCAAATTTAGCGATCCAATTCGAGCTTAAGGTTGGAATATTTGATCCAATTGCACGCCCTGACCGCTTTAAAACTGACTTTGTTTTTGAAGAATGGGAAAAAGAAGCAACCCTAGTTGGATTCTTTAAATATTTTACTGCCGAGACGTTTAGCGACAAAGGTATTGAAATTAAAAAATTAATTCCAAAAATCGGCAACCTTGTAGTTCCTATGGATATTAGCCCTGACTTTAAAAAAGTGAATGCAAGCATTTACATTGATATTGAACGAAGACGTAAATGGCCTCAACTTCAGTACTTTGTCGCTATCGGAGATTTTTCTACAGCTAGAAAGCTTATTGAAGCTGGCGCCAACATAAATGCTTTAACTTCGAATAACGAAAGTATTGTGCTGTTGGCATTAAACCACATTACAGCCAAATCCGATGAAACATACGCATTCATCCAATATGTATTCAAATGTGGTTTTGATAAAGAGCTTTTAAATAAGCGTACAGCGAAAAAGCAGACTTGCCCTTTAAACCTCGCTGTTGAAGAAAATCTACCAAAACTGGTAAATCTCTTATTGGAGAATGGGGCTAATCCTAATATTACAGGTCTTTATGGTATTTCCATGCTTTACCAGAATTTAGGTGTGATTGGCATATTGAATGGTCATAAAGTTGAACAAGCCAATGATAAATATCTTACTGATTCAATTAGACGCCATTCTAACGGAGGTAGTGATATAGATAGCTACAAACAAATTCAGAGCCTACCAAACCATGATCCGAGAAAGGTATTATTTGAAGAGGTGAAAAAATTCTCTCTTGGAGACAAAAAAGTTTGCGATGCCTACGAGATTTTTGAATTGCTTTTACAATATGGTGCCGATCCAAATCAAAATACAGCTCAGTATCCAATCAAAGGCTATACACCCTTCATGCTAGTCGTTGAGAAAGATAATGCTTATGCTGTCGATCTGATGCTAAAGCACGGCGCACAATTGGAACAAAGCTATGTAAAGGCTGACGAAGGACGCCGTATTTTTTTGCATGAAATAGCTGACTTCTTCAAAGCGAATCAAGCTAAAACATTAATTGGAATAGCATGATTTATATCCCCCTCTTTTATCTCATCCAAAGAGGGGGATGCTTTATTTAGAAAAATTAGCACTTAACCTATTTAAGGTATCAAGATTCAAGAATTTCATTGACACCAAAATCTGTCTAATTTTAGCACGCTTATAAGCAATTACTTCTTGATATTCAAAGATATTATTTTTTTTAAATAATTCTTGCTTCAACTGTGTTGAGTAAAACAAAGTGTCATACAATCTTCTTATAATATAGTAAATGTTTGTTGATCTTACTTCTTTTAAAGACTGTTGTCTTGAAGTGACTATTTTTCTAGTCGAGTTAGTATCACCTAAAATCCTATTATTTATTTTCACACCACTATAGGCCAACCAAATAAAGATTAAATTTACTAAATTTTTATTTTCAAGTGAACCATGAATTTTTTCAAAATCTGGACCAATTTTAGTTTGACGTTGAAACTTAAAATATGCCTCTAAGAAATCTTCTACCTGACATCTTATTTTTTCTTTAGAATAATTTTCTCCCATTAAAAGATTATTAAATATTTTTTCTACAAAACATCTTCAGGTAAAGAGAAGTTTAAATCAAAATTAATATCATTAAACATTTCTTCAATTAAACTATTTACTTCACAACCTATTCTATAAAGTTCGTCAAACTCAATTATTGAGCGATTTATAGAAGAATTTATCATGATTTTCTCCCATATAGAATCCTCACTATTAATGACTTTATTCTTCTCGATATAGTTAAATAAAGCTGTGTAGGCTCTATCTACTACCTGCATTATTTGATTCAAATCTAATATTAAATTTTCAGCATCTGGGTTCTGATATTCCATATAATCCATTTCATCGGATTCATATTGATGGTATAAAAAATTAAATTGATTTTCGATTTGCAATGTTAATTTATAAACTCCATTTTCGAATGTAGGAGCAATTGTTTCATCTTCTATTATTTTAAGAAGTTTTTCTTTTTTATGAATCTTTTCTTCAATTTTTTTTAAAATATTAAGTCTTTTTTTATAATTACTTCGTGCAATATCTGAAAAATTATTTGGGTTTAATGAGTTATCAAATTGAGCACTAGCATTTTCCAATGATGGCTGATCTAAACAATCTGCTTTTAGCTCAAAGCTTAAGGTTCTACGCAATTTATCACTAAACCCCTCATTCAATAAGTCATTTAATACTTTTTTGACTTCTTGAAAAGATTCAGATTGTACTGGAAGCATATCATTTACTTGTGTTGATTGAAGACTAAGTATAGATGCCATAGCATTCGTTATACTTCTATTTTCCAACTCAATATCACTAAAATTTTCTTTTGACATTTTAATATTCCCATAATTCTAGGTGGAGGGTAATTCCCCCACCTATCTGTATTATTCCTCAGCCTGCAGGTTGAAAGTTGAGCCCATCATCAGATTGTTGTTGTAACTGATAACGTGCATTTCTATTTGGCAAGTAATTACTTTGTAAATATAAATGGTAGTGATATATAGCTGTAGCTTTTTGCATAGCGTCAACATATGCTAAACTCTCATGAGTCATAATATCAGTTGCTAATGCATGCAAATGATCTTGTTCTGAGTATGTCTGACGTATTTGATTGAAATGGTAAACCTCTTTCGCTGCATTCCAGGTAGCACTCATGCGTGTCTCCAAAATAACTCTAACGAATTGTTAGCCATTAAACATTAACAAGAGCTTAATTAAACGCATAAGTCCAAACTTATATTTTTCTTTGTTCTGAATGCAAATAATTGATTAGTGCATCGCACATCCCAACTTCCCAATAATTTACGAAAGGTGCATCTTCAATATCCGGTTGAATAACATCATCAATAATTTCCTCAATACTGACACCTCTATCTAATTCCCTTTTAATTGATCTTAATTTAGATTTCAGAGAGGATGTAGCTCGTTTAGCATATCTATTAGCTATATTAAAATCCTTAAAATACTTCTCAGCCCTTTGCTTATCTACATCACTCCAATGACTTGGTGTATTCACGTGATATCTAAACTCACCAGGCTCATCTAAACTTGAATCAGCAATGTAATCCGCTGTGATCCACTGCTCTTCAAAAAAGATAGCTTTATCCAAATATGGATGTATCGTTTGCTCTTCAGCAGATTTTGCATAACCAACTTTCTTTTCCCCCATATTACAATCACGACAAGAAGGTACTAAATTTGAAGGATAAATACTAAATTGAGGAAACTCCGCTTTTGGTAAAAAATGATCCAAATTTGAAGGATCACCTAAACCACCGCAAAAAGGACACTCACCTTTCGCTGATGTTAAAATTGCATCGTAGATCACTCTAGTTTTTTTGGCTTTAGGTACGAAGTATTGCGTGTATAGCTTTTCATAATCGTCTTTAGTACTTTTAATGCACATTGCGTCATGAAATCTAATTAATGGAGTATATGTATAAATTTCCCCCTGATTAATTTTAGTATCGTATATACTAGCATCTAAAATTAGATTTTTTCTATTTGCAACAATTCTAGGCTTCATAGCTTGAGTATCAGCAATGCCTTCAATACATAAATCAATCAAATCACTATAGTTATGATTAGGTGTAGTTAACCTTTTCATTGTTGAACATCCCTATCTCTTTCACTAATCATTACCTTTAGTAATGCTCGACCTTCAAAACCAATTTGGTGATTAAATTCTTCTAAAATCTCTTTATAGTTTTTGCCTTCATTTACAGATTCCTGTAGTAAATTATGGAATCCGGAATGAGTAACCTCCAATCCAAAAATTTCAGTAGTTAAATCACTTACACTTTCTGCAAAAGTTTCAATTTTGGGTCTTGAAAAATCCATTTTTTTCCCACTTCTAAATAATTTCCAGACGCAGTTACTTGGAACTTCTTGAAGCACTACAGGTGAGTGAGTTGCAATAATCGATACAGCATTACAATTAACTAGTAAATCCGATAGTGCTCTAATTAATGCTGACAATAAGGGTGGGTGTAAATGTGTCTCTGGTTCATCAAATAGAATTAAAGTTTTCTCATCCACTTTTTCAACCAGTCGCGTAATTGTCATAAAAACTATTGCATGGCCAGAACTCATTCTTGAGAGATAAGGAATGAAAAAAATCTTAAATTTATTCTTTATATATTCACTTTTCTTTTTATTGGCTTCTAAATCATTCGAATTAATTTCAAATGATTCAGAAAACTCTCTCACTGTATTTCTATATATTGATAACAATTCTTTTAGGTTCATCATAAAAAAATTTGAGTCAGAACCAAGTTTATCAATTGCATTGATCCATCTTCTTCTCTTTTTTTTATTATTAAAGCAATTAATTAAGGAATCTAAACAGTTTTCTCTAAGCTCACCAAAGCTTTTTAAGCTGTCATTTTCATCAAGATTCTTCAAACCTAGATAATAAAAACACGTTCCTTTAGCCGGATCATTTTGTTCAAGAGGTGGCCTAAATGTGTCAAATGCACTAAATGAAACTAAAAATAATGCACTAAAATAATCTTTACTAATGACTTTTTCACTATAGCGACTCAGATCGTAGAAAGTAGCTGAATCATCAGAGCTATTATTCATTATACTAGCTATCATACTATTGATAAGAGTCGTTTTACCAACACCATTCCTACCAATAATTGCATGTAGATTACTAGATGGCTTAGAACCAACTTCTACATCAAACTCTAATTGAACGCCTCCAATTCTTTCTGTATCAATACTTTTAAATTTGAAATTAAAAGGTGTTAATTCATTACCACCTTCTAGTACATTTTTAAATTGACCTTTTATTGAAGTTAAACTGATATCTCGAATTAGTGAATACCCAAACACTTCCTCTTTTGAAATAGCATCAATCAAATTTGGTTGATGAACCAAATCATTAAGTGCATCCAAATATTCTTTTCTACTAGATTCAGAAACATCGTAAAGCTTTTGGTAGTATTCAACACTTTGACCTAATGAGAAAAAACTATCGTCTAAATATTTAAAATGATTATCTAGCTTTTTATAAGTAGGAAAATTAGCGTCCCTAGGCTGACCTTTATATCCAATTTTAACTTCCCCTAGCTCAACCCCAACACCTTTATCATCAAATAGCTTCACAGAAAATTGAGTACAAAAATCATAATCATCCCAATGATCAATTTTTAAGTATGCAATATTTTTACCTTCTAACTTAAACCACTCTCGGTTTCCTATGACTATAAAATCCATCTTAATAATGCTCCTTGATATACCCATAAGCCTTTTCAAAAAGCTCTTTATCTTTCCCTAAACCAAACTTATTCAGGGTAATAATCAAGGCTTTTTGCACCTCACGCGGACCACTTACCGAAGTCTGCCATCCATCAAAACGAGTGACTTTCACAATCTCATCAATCTGCTCAACAATCTGACGGATAATATCTGGTGTTTTTTCAGGTCGGGTTTCAATAAACAGCTTGGTTAGAGCCTCTTTGTTATCAAGCTCAGTGACTGGTGCATCCCCTGTTTCACGTTCTGCTTGAACAGCTTCTTTTGCAGTTTCGAGCAAGCCTTTTAACCAATCAATGGCTTTGATCACCCCTGCTTCATAGTCTTGACGGAGCTTTTCTAAACGCTCACCGAGTTTTACAAAGCGTGGATCATCATGACCACGTAAGCGACCAAGCAAATTGATTTCAAGCTGTCTTGCTTTACGCTCTTGCTCTTTTTCCGTAAGGGTAAAGATTGCATGTTCATCCATGGTCAGTGAGCTAATATCATCACGAATACGGTTTACATCCGTATTCTCGTGAATCATCTGAATCACTTGAGGACCAAGTGCTGCCCAGATTAACGAACCTGTACCTGTTGCAGGACGAATGCTTTCATAAATTTGTGCAAGCCATTTAAAGTCTTGTCGATACGGATTCAAGAAGTTATCTGGATAAATCGCTGTCCAAAGTTTATTCACCACACCAAACGCACGAGCAAAGTTATCTCGTTTTTCATTGTTTGGCAGACATTCCTGTGCAGCCATAATGCCTTCAAAACCCTCAACGGTGCGATCTACACCCGGGAAGAAATCAAAACACTTTTTTAACGCAGGCTGAAATAGCTCTTTAAAGCTCTCGATTGCCTCAACCACCTTATCAATATCTTCAGGGTCATAAGCGAGCGCCGTGCGTAAGTTTTCAAACACACCAAGATAATCAACAATTAAGCCCATCTCTTTTTTAAATCCGTCCTTTTCATACAGACGGTTGGTTCGACACATCGCTTGAAGTAAGGTGTGATCTCGCAGTGGTTTATCCAAATACATGCAATAGCAAATCGGCGCATCAAAACCTGTCAGCAACTTCGCTGTCACGATAATAATCTGTAATGGATTTTCAGCGTCTTTATAGCCTTCTAGAATATCTTTCTGTGTTTGGCTATCTGCATCAATTTTTTGCCAACGCTCGAAGTCATCTTTTTCTACAGGTAATTTGAGCTCTTCTGTCCAACGGCGCCAGTCTTTATTAAGCTTTCCTTTCTTATCACCATCAGTCACTTCAATTGGCGCACGGTCCACATTCATAATGACTTCAATACTGTCCTTACCGAGTTTTTCTTTCAGTAAATAGTACATTTGCACACAAGCGTCACGATCATAAACCACCACCATCGCTTTTAGTTTTTTAGGCTTTACGTGTGCATTAAAGTGCTTAACAATATCTTCACTGATACGTGCCATACGCTTAGGTGCTTTCAGCATGAGAGCCAACTTACCTGCACGACGTGAAAGCTGTGCTTTTTGTTCATCAGTAAGCTCATTTTCTTGTGCGAGTTTTTCAAATTCAGCATCAATCGTTTCACGATCTACACGTAGCTCAGCCAAACGAGGCTCAAACTTCACAGGATTGGTTGCAGCATCACGAATAGACTGTTTATAGCTATATTTATTCATATAGCGACCTTCATCTTCTTCTGCACCAAAAAGCTTAAAGGTATTCTTTTCTAGTCCTGAAATTGGTGTGCCCGTTAAACCAAAGAAGAACGCATTTGGTAAAGCCCAACGCATTTTCTCACCCAGTGAGCCTTCCTGAGTACGGTGTGCTTCATCCACAAGTACAATGATATTACTTCGCTCATTTAAGCCTTTGGCATTGTCTTGTTCAATCTCAACATCTTGGAATTTAAAGATGGTGGTAATGAGAATGCCACGACTGTCCTGTTCAATATGCTGACCTAGTTTTTTACAGCTTTGTACCGGTACAAGATTCTTAATATCTGCACCACCAAAGGTGTCATTGATCTGACCATCTAAGTCTTTACGGTCTACTACAACCAATACAGTTGGATTCTTGAGCTGTGCATCGGCACGTAGCATTTGCGCTGCATACAGCATGAGTAAAGATTTACCTGAACCTTGGAAATGCCAAATTAAACCTTTCTTTGGATAGCCTGCTTTTACACGGTCTACAATTTGTGAGGCAGCTTCAAACTGTGGGTAACGAGGCAGAATCTTAATTTTTGTCGGCGCTAAGTTCTTTCCGATTTTCACCGATGAATATAGCGTGAATGATTGCAGTAGTTTTAAAAGTGTATTCGGATTGAGTAAGCCTGCTGCGCTTTCAAGTACTGATGCCAATCCCGGTAAAATTTCATCTCGCTGTTCAGTTTTATGCCAAGGCCCCCAATCTTTTAGGCGTGCGTTGATTGCGCCGTAGGCGAATGTTTTACCTTCTGATGCAAAACACAGTAAGTTAGGCACAAAAAAAGGAGCAACATTACTCCAATAATTTTTTGTTCCACCACAGAAATCAGCAGCGCCATCTTCCCAGCTTATTGCAGGACGGGTTGCAGTCTTCATTTCACCGACGACTAACGGTATACCGTTTACGTATAGGACAATATCGAAATACGCTTCCGTGGTTGCAATAAAGTGGACTTGTTTGGATACCACATAATGGTTGTTTGCAAGATTATTGTAGTCAATCATGTGAATGGTGACATGCTCACCATGCTCACCAAACGGTAATGACTTCTCTGCTTTTAACCATTCGTAGAAGTTTTCATTGGCTTTGACCAAACCTGTATGTTTGGCATCTATAAATACCGCACGCAGCTTATAGATCACTTCATCCGCATAGTCTGGATTGGCTTGGATGGCAGGGTTGAGTTTAATCAACGCCTGCTTAAGCCAAGTACCCACCAACACATCCTGCGGAGATTTAGGAATTGCATCCCCCGATACAAATTCCCACTTTACCTCATCTAAATTTTGTAGTTTTTGGACAATTGCTTCTTCTGGTCCATTTGCTTCATTAAACATCTTAATTTCTCTAAATGATTTGTTTCTTAAATCTTATTAAGTTTTCAATTTTTTTACTCAATTCTGAACCTATATTGAATAAAGACTTATATTGACCTACTACAATTTTTTGTTCCTCGATATTTGGAACCTTAAGTGTTAATTTAGCTATTTGTTGCGCATTAATATTTGGCTGAGCTCCACCCCTTGCAGTAGCTTCAACCCAATCCCAATAATAATTTGATTTTGTAAATACATCTAAATATTCTGGCAATAACACTTCTGGATTAGGTGTGACCTTTATTAAATAGCCGGCGAAAATACACTCACCAAAATCTTCTGTATATAGCAATGTTTTCCCTACCGTATTACCACTACGAGCAAATAAGAAATCATCTTTTTTTAACAAATAATCTAGGGAAATACTTTTACTGACACCTTTTAAGTCATCATTAGATAAAGTCCCTAGATCAGTAATATCTGTAATACGGATATAACGATATTTAGTATCATCATATTCTTCACCTTTTTCTGGTGCACCATATTGTGGATTATTTTTAATACACGAACTCAAATCTCTAATTGGAGCAGTTGTTTTTTCATAGAAATTCCCAAACCAACTATTTAACAACTTCTTCAACTTATTCAAAGCATCAAAACTAAAATTTAAAATTACATCTAATTTTTGATAAATTTCTAAGATAATTTTTTGACCGTCAATCGTAGGTATTTTGAATATTTGCTGTTCTAATATTTTCCACTTAATGGTTGGTGATAACGATCCTTCTGAAATTTCAACTGCTCTTTCCATAAACTGGTTAGACTGCATAAAGAACGGTAAAAACTCAGGTAGAATTTTTCCTGGAATGGCTTCAAGTACCATTGCATGTGCTGAACAAATACAATCCCAATCCGATACAGCAACCTTACGCTGATACGCACGGCGCTTACCAAAAATAATCTGCCCTTTTTTAACCAATAATTTTTGACCAGCCACATCACTCGGTACGCCGTGGCGAGTAATCTTCAAACTATCAGGATCAAGGTGTTCCAAGCCTACATATACATCTAAGGTCGTTTCACTAGGCTCAACACGTTTGGAAATATGCTTGGCAATCTCACCAAACTTTACTTCTTGATATTCCATATTCAAATCAGTACTCATACATCTTGCTCCACTGATTGAACATCTAAACTTTTTAAATCTTTCATCAAATCTGTAACTAAATCTTTTAACTGTTTACGGTTATCTACCCAATCATCCAAAAGCTGATCCATAGATACCGTTTCTTGTTCTTTCTTTAAAGACACATATAAGGGAATAGAAAGGTTATGGTTGTTTTGACGAACTTCATCTAAATCCACCAAACGTGCAATTTCACTTTCTTCAGGTTTAAAGTAAGCATTGACCAATACGTCTAAGTCTTTTTCAGAAAGACGACTATGCGCACGCTCTCGTGTCACATGCTCGACACCATTGATAAAGAGAATCTTATTTTTGCGTTCTTCAGGCTTATTGGTCCCCAAAACAACAATACAAGACTCCATTGGCGAGTTATAGAACAGGTTTGGACCTAAACCAATGACGGCATCAATAATGTCTGATTCAATCACTTGCTTACGAATTTCAAACTCTGAATCACGGAACAATACGCCGTGCGGCCATAACATCGCACCACGACCTGTATCCGGTTTTAAACTCTTAATGATGTGCGTATAGAAACCATAATCGGCACAGCCCTGTGGCGGTACACCATACATATTGCGATGGAAAGGATCTGCTGAGAATTTCTTACGATCCCATTTTTTAATCGAATATGGCGGGTTCGCTAAAATCACATCAAACTGTTTAAGCTGATCGTTTTCAATAAACTTAGGCTCACCTAAAGTATCACCACGGCGTATATCAAACTCTTCAATGTCATGTAAGAACATATTCATACGTGCAATGGCAGAGGTGAGTAAATTCACCTCTTGACCATAGAGCTTCACGCTACGCCACTCTTCACCTTTCTCACGAAGGTCCATCACTGCATTGAGCAACATCCCACCCGTACCGCAAGTTGGATCGTAAGCGGTTTCACCTGGTTTTAATTCCATGATCCGTGTCATGAAATGAACCACAGTACGGTTGGTATAGAATTCCGCCGCCGTATGGCCTGAGTCATCGGCAAATTTCTTAATCAAGTATTCATAAGCCTGGCCAAGATCGTCTTGCTTGACCTTATGTAAACCCAAATCAATCTTACTAAAGTGCCCAATCAAGTCTTTGAGCAAATGATCTGGTAGACGTTCTTTATTGGTCCACTGCGCATCACCAAATACGCCAGCTAAACGCTCATTTTTAGCTTCAATCGTGCGTAATGCTGTTTGAATAACTTTACCAATATCTTGAGTGGTTTCTTTAACGGTTTTCCAACTTGCTTCACTCGGAATCTCGAAACGATGAAATTGTAAGAAGCCAAACAGGTCATCTGTACCCATTTCTTTTTTGGCATCTTCAAGTTCATCATCATACACATCCGACAAACGCTTAAAGAACAGAAGCGGAAAGACATATTGTTTATAGTCAGAAGCATCAATTTGCCCACGTAGGAACTCAGCTGCACCCCACAGTAGGTCTTCTAATTTTGCATTTTCATTCGCCATTTGACTTAACCTACATCCTTAATTTTAAAACCTTGGGCTTTTAACAATGTTTCCAACTCTAGCTCAGCTTTTTCTAAATCTGCCATTTTAGTCGTGAAGTCACTTAAAGCCTGCTCTAAAGTCATAGTCTCTTGCTCTAAAGGCTTCTGAACATAACGTGCAATATTTAAGTTAAATTCGTTTTCTTCAATTTCAGAAAATGGCACCCAACGAGACTGACCAATAATTTCCTGTCCTTCGTCTTTTGCTTTGATGTAAATATCATAAATTGCATCAGATTGCTCATTGCTCAATGTGTTTTGCGCACGACCTTTGGTAAAGATCTCTTCAGCATTAATAAAGAGTACAGGTTCATTGACTAATGTCCCATCTTTCTTTTGATAAGGTGTTCTATCTTTACGCAGGACCAAAATACAAGCTGCAATCCCTGTTCCATAGAAAAGGTTTTGTGCCACACCAATCACTGCTTCAAGCTGATTCGACAATAAAAGCTGTTTACGAATTTCAAGCTCTGAACCACCTCGGAATAATACGCCGTGGGGCAATACTACCGCCATGCGACCATTATCTTTGACTGAAGCCAACATATGTTGAATCCAAGCAAAATCGCCGTTGGTTTTTGGTGCTAAGAACGTCTTACGTACCAATTTGGTTTTTTCAGGGTCTTCACTGCTTTCGTCAGGCTCTTCTACCATATAGACATTGCGTGCATATGGGTCTGATGACCATTTGTTATACCCCCATTCTTTTAAACTAAATGGCGGATTGGCAATCACACAGTCAAATTGCTCAAGCTGATCATTTTGCAGAAATTTAGGCTCTAGTAGCGTATCACCACGTACAATTTGGAAGTCTTCTTGTCCATGTAAGAACAAGTTCATACGTGCGATGGCTTCTGTTGTCAGGTTCTTCTCTTGGCCTTTCAATGTCAAAGAACGTGGATCACCACCATTTTCTGTAACATGATGAATGGTTTCTAATAACATACCACCTGTACCGCAAGCTGGGTCGTATATACTCTCGCCCGCTTTTGGATCGAGAATATTCACTAGCAAGCGCACAATAGAGCGTGGCGTATAGAATTCCCCTGCTTTTTTATTGGCTTTATCGGCAAAGCGTTTAATCAGGTATTCGTACGCACGACCCATATCATCATTACGTACCTTACTCACACCAAGATGATATTTATTGAAATGACCTAACAAAGTAATTAATAGCTCGTCAGATAGACGATCTTTATTGGTCCAGCTCGCATCACCGAAAATGCCATATAAGTTTTCATTGGCCTGTTCGATTTTGTTGAAAGCTTCTTTTAAATGCTGACCTACATCTTGCGTATGGGCGATGACATCATTCCAATGACACCCTTCAGGAATATCAATACGGTGAAACATGGGACCACGAGCAAGCTCTTCATCGCCTATTTCTTTAATCGCATCTGCTAATTCTTCATCATAAACATCACAAATACGCTTGAAGAACAGAATTGGGAAAATATAGGTCTTATAGTCTGACGCATCAATCGGACCAGTAATAATATGCGCCGCTTCCCACAAATGGGTTTCTAAGTCTTTTAAATCAAGAAGAGTCATAGGTTTACTACATTTAATTTATATGAATATGGATAGGTTACTTTTGCAAAGACAGGATGAATTTCTGAATCATCTCTCTTTCGGTCTCTGGTAACGCTTGAATCGATTTAGCAATTGGGTCTGTACCTAAATCTGAATACTGATCAGTACGCCCTAATAGATAATCAGCAGAAACATTCAAAACAACCACAAGCTTGTAAAAATTCTCTAAAGATGGCTTTCGAGAGCCTGCTTCAATATGTGAAATAGATGTTGAAGGAATACCCGTTTTTTCAGCAATATCCTGCTGTGTCATTTTTCTTTGTGTTCTTATTTCTTTAAGCCGTGCACAAAACAGCTCAGAATCCATCTCAATCAACATAAAACACCATAAATCGACAATAAAAACTTGACTATATCGACAAGTTTTCATATATATATTGTCAGTATTTTATTGTCTATTTCGACAAAAAGACATCATCAAAAGAAATTAAAAGAGGAAATTTAATATGAAGCATAGTGTATGTGCATGAGTGTCTTATCTCGACAATAAAACACTCATGCTTTTCATCTCAAGTTACTGAAATGAAAGATGTAAAATTTCGACGTTTTACTACTACATTCTTTCATAACAGACGATTTAAGTAAAATTATCTTGGAGTCTATTATGAGCAGTTCACTAAGCCATATACCTACCGCAATCCACCCGGTAATTAAAAATCTAAATGTACGTCAAATTTCTAAAATAATAGCTACAAAGATTATTGAAACTACGGCGTTACAACTTCAGTTTAATAGCTCTTTTTGTCAAGAGCTTGGAGTTGCTGAACACCTTAATACCTATCAAGCTGTTGCATACTTCACAGACAATCAATATTTTGAAAAATATGGATTTAGCCCCAAAACGCTGCTCAATTACCAAGAGCTATACGAGGATTTATTGTCAATTTTTTATACATTTTTACAATCTGAGTAAATCATATTTTCTGAAAGAAAAGGCACCTTAAATTTATATTTAAAATTACAGTACTCATTAAAAAACCACCCAAAGGTGGTTTACAACCTCATTGTATTTTAATCTACTGCCATCAATCCAAGTACGTCCCTCACACTATAAGATCTAAATTTTCATCCAAGCTTTAGCAAAATTTTATCGTCCGTAGTTCTTGTTGCTCATCGTCAGTTAATTCTTTTTTGCCGTATATCTGTTCTACGATTTCATCCAATCTGACGTATTTAAGATGCATGTACATACACAACGCCGTATAGCCACAAAATAGATACGTCTCCTTGTTCATCTCAATCCAAAATCCCTCTTGTAATAAGATTGGCTTTTTTTGTTTATTTTCTAATATGTCATCAATATCAATTTGATTAACGGTCATATTGATATAGGGCTGATACATTTTGGTAACGACTGCATATTCCTTAGTTATCTGACATTTACCATTTTTTTTGGCCACTGCAAAAATCCTCTTAAGCTTCTTAAATTGTCTCATTTTGACCTCGGCACCTTTTTTTAAAATCTTGATACCAAGATTCAATTTCCTCGCGATCAAAATAAACAGCAGCTTGACGTGATTGCCCCATTTTCAACGGTACTGGAAAGCTATCATCCTTCTTCATTAAGTTTCTCAATGTATTTCGTTCTATACAGAGAAGCGCACATACAGTGTTGTAACTTAGTAAGAAAGGCTTTATCTGAACAATGTTGAATACTTCAGTCTGTTCAGTATTTTCACTGAAATCTGATTCGTTTCTATCAATCACACAATCCATTTCGAATCTCAAATAAAGATATTAAATTGAGCGTATCAGAGACCAAAATTTGAAAATTGTTTTGATATAAAACTCGAAAAAAAGTCACCACATGGGGGTGACTCTTAAATTTTCTCAGGAATTGATTAACTCAATGAATAAACATAGTCTGCCCACCACTGCATAAGCTCAGCTCTTTCCTCAAAGTGCTCCGCTTTGTCGTATATACCTTTTGTTCCCTTTTTGATATGTGCTAGAGCTGCTTCAATTATTTGAGATTTACTGCTTAAAGCTTCATTAAGTGCCGTAGAGGCAAGATGTCTAAAACCATGGGGATCTTGTTTCCCTCCATAACCTAAAGAGCGTAGAGCATGATTAAATGCGCCATCCGAAAGCGGTTGTATTCGTGTACCTCTTCCTGGGAATAAATAATCCGATTCTCGTTGAATTTGTTTTAACCGTTTTATGAGATGTACCGCCTGTTCAGACAACGGTACTTTATGAGTTTTTCTATTTTTTGTAAGCTCTGCGGGCTTCATCCAAACCCTGTGATCTAAATCAAAATGCTCCCATTTAGCTAACCTCAATTCACTAGGTCTAGGAAACAAAATTAACATCAGCTCAAGTGCTATAGAAACTGTTTCCTTTGAATATGATCTGATACTTTGTATTAAATTTGGTAGCTCTCTAATTTCAATAAACTTAAAATGATTACACTCAAATTTATCTAAACGTTTTTTTAAATTTTCAACTGGATTTTCTTTAAATCCATGACTAATGCTCGCCCAATCATAAGCATCCTTCACGTAATAAAATAGTTTTTCTACTTGGCTAGTAATACCATTATATCTCTGCAAATTCTGAAAAAAATCGAACCATTCTTTAGCAGTTATATATCTAAAATCACGCTCTGCAAAGTTACAGTAAATATGTTTTTGAATAGATGCCTGTGCCTTTTGGAAGGTTTTATTTTCCCAGTTGATTCGCTTGGTGTTAAGCCAACTTTCCATTAAATTTCTCAGAGAATAAGTTTGAGCTTCCTCTTCTCTATTTTTGAAAAAAACACCATCTGCTATTTCATTTAAAAAAGTACGTACAATTTTTCGAGCTTGGCTAGACTTCACTTTTGGATATTGACCGAGTCCTTTCCAAGTCCATCCCCCAATTTCATTCTTATATCTAAATTGCCAACTTTTGTTACCAGTTTTTCTGACATAAAAATATAGTCCGTCACAATCTTTCAACCTGTAGTCTTTCTCTTCCACTTCTAGTGCCGTTAAAACAGTATCTGGAAAATTTCCTAATTTCTTTAAATCTACTCGTTTCATTACAACTTTTTATCACAACATATTAATAACAGTTGATCACAGCACTTTATTTCTTTAGAAATTCTTTTATCAAAGTTCAAGAAAAAGGTTTACTTTTTAGGTCGTCATTTCATCTAAATAATCAGCCCACCATTGCATCAGCACACGGCGCTCATCCAAATGCTGTGATTTATCACAAACACCCTTTACACCTTTTTTCTTATGTGCCAAGCATACTTCAATCACTTGTTCTTGGTGACTAAACTGATCATTCAAAACCGTACTAGCAAGATGTCTAAAACCATGTGGGTCCTGCTTACCTTGATAGCCCAAACGGCGTAATGCCAAGTTAAAAGTCATATCACTAATTGTTTTATGAACTGAAAGACGACTTGGAAATAAGAACTCTGACTCTGGTTGAATTGACCTCAACTCATGAAGTAATACAATTACTTGCTTTGATAATGGGACTTGATGTTCCTGACGTGTTTTGGTCACCTCTGCAGGTTTAGTCCATAATGCTTTTTTAAAATCGAACTGTTCCCACTTTGCCATCCTAAGTTCACCAGGGCGTGGAAATAGCATAATAAGCAATTCAAGGCCTATTCCGATCGAACGCTTTGCATTACCACGAATTTTCTTCAACATCACTGGCAGTTCTTCAATATTCACAAAATCCATGTTCCCAGATTCATAGACATCTAGATGCTTACTCATTCCTTCAATTGGATTTGAATTTATCTTACCTTGAAACTTTGCCCAATCGTAACACCCACGCACATATGAAACTAATTTCTCAGTTTGTGTATGAATACCTAAATTACGTTGTAGGCTTTGGAAAAAGTCAAACCACTCTTTTGGTGTAATCTCTTTGTAATCACGTTTACCAAATATTGGAAGAATATGCTTTTCAATGGATTTCTGAGCTTTTGTATATGTGGCCACACCCCATTTACTTGATTTAGTATCCAGCCATTCTCTCATCAGATTTTCAAAGTAAAAGCTCTCTCGCTCTTTTCGTTCTGCAACTAATTCTTTATTGGATTTAAGGCTTTCACCTTTAGAAAGTGCTGTACTAAATTCTCGTGCTTTTTGACGTGCAAGTTGAGCACTCACTTGAGGATAAGCACCTAAGCCCATCCAAGCCCATTTACCTTCAGAATTCTTGTAACGATACTGCCAATTTTTAACACCTGATTTTTTGACTAAAAAATATAAGCCAGCACCGTCCAATTCACGATAGTCTTTTTCTTCAGATTCTAAAGATGCTAAGGTTTTTTCACTAAGCGGTCTTTTTTTTTATATCTTTCCGTAACATGTACTAAACCTTGTATCACCGAGTTAGATTATTAAACAGTGATACACGCGGTGATACAAATAGGGCTGTACTATACAGATCCATATAAATACATATAACATAAAAAAAGCTCCTAAATTATTGAATTTAGGAGCTTTTAGTGACCATATATGTACTTATAAATACATCTTTAATCATATCTTGGTAGGTATATCCAGATTCGAACTGGAGACCTCTACGATGTCAACGTAGTATCTTTCCAACATAATCAATAATTTAATTTAATATGACGTAATATTGACGTAAACACAAGATTATCCACAGTCTGTAATTAGCTGTGTAACAACATTATAACATGTCTAATCAAACTAGCTAATCTTCCTCTTTCAAACTTTTCACACCATTAACAGATGTTTTAAAACCAACGCTCTTGTCAATATTATGTGTACATTGCTCAACAATCCAATCACCAGCAATGCCCTCTCTAAAATTCATAAGTGTTATTGGCATCTCTGCTGAAATTTGCGGGTTACCAGGTAGATTTAAACTTAGACTTTCTTCACCACGGCGTGACTGGTCAAGTGATGCTTGAGCTGCTGCATATGCGCTTTTCTCATCTTGATAACTATGTCTTAATCTTTTTACAGGCTCACCATCCCCAACTTTTACTTCCTTTTTCTTTGCGCCTTTTTTATCATGCCAATAAGCAATGACAGTACCTGCACTATCACTTGTACCTGATGTCATCTCCCAATCGCTCACTTGTTCCTTAGCCAAAACTAAATTTGGTAAATCAATCTCACCACGTTTTACAAAAAGCAACTTCCCACCTGCAGGTTTGCAGATCACATCGTACCTTTTAGCGATACGTAATAAAAAATTTAAATCCGATTCATCAGACTGATCAAAATGTGGGAGTTTAATTTTAGCAATCGCGTCGCTTACAAATGGATCTAAACCATGCTCTCGTGCAATTTTAGTGACTACTGCCGATACGCTTGTATCTTTTGGCCATGATCTTGTTTTTTGAGATGCTAATGAAGTAATTCCATTTTTACTTGTAAGTTGCGGTACCGCACGACCACGAATAATCATTTTTTCAGGTGGTCCAGATAACGAAACTTCACTAACAATAAAAAGCCCCATATCCACCATTGCCAAGTCATACCCCATAGAGATTCTTAACTCAGCACCTTTTTTAGGTAATTCAATAGGGCGAATGGGATCATCAATTAAAGATATTTCACAAGTATCTGATTCATAACCTGTACCATCAGTAATAGAGATATATTCGTATAAATCTGAAATGATGCCTGTAATGTCTTGTTCATTCGCAATGACAGAGAAGCACGGCTTTAATCCCATAATTTCACCTTCTGCTTTTCAGTTGATTGCTTTACTTCAGGCAATTCAATCAAGATACCAGCTGGCAATATTGATGGATGATCTGTAATGCCAAAATTTGCTTCAATGATGTTTTCCACGACTTTATTATTCGTGTTTCCATAATAGCGATAAGCGACTTCATCTAAAGTATCACCATCTTTCGTTGAATATTGAGCCATTTATATACCTATTGCATTCATTACTGTGCCAAGTAAACCTAAGCGCTCAGGACTATCAGAGTATTTACGCATATTCACCGTAAATTCTTGACGCCGAGGAACACCAAAAGCAGCAAATTTGGTTTGACCTTCGGTAATACTTCCAATCGCCCAATATCCAAGAATTTTACCAGTACCGCTCACAAGTAATTGAGGTTGTCCAGTTGCAGCTAATGCTCTTAGATCGTCAATTTGCCCTGTTCCACCTTTAAACTCTGGATAAACTACACCAGTTAATGAAATTGCATCCTCACCTGGTCCCAAATACTGTAAGTTGTCCCATCCACCAAAGACTGCTTGCTCTCCCCACTTATAATTTGTGGTGCGGTTTAATTCTTGATATGCCGCGGTATAAATACAGAATTTAAAAGTACCAAGGCGCATCATTGATAAATATGTACCGTAAATTTGACCATCCATTATTGTGCATACCCCGCATCTAACATTGAACCGCGCTGAGCCACACCATTTGCTCTATTAATTTTTTGCATCACAATATTGGCAATTTCATTTGGATTTTGCCCTGGTGCAGCATTAATTGTGAATGACTGAGTAATATTTGGTTGTGACACAATGCTTTTGGTATTGGCTCCGCGAATTTGTGGTGCTAGTGTTGATCTGTGCGGAATAGGAGTTGATGGTGCTTTGGATGGCGCACTATTTCCTCCAGTGAAGAATGCTTTTGTTTTTTCATACGCCTTTCCAACAGCTCCACCAATGCCACCCAAAATGGCAGCTCCACTATCTTTTATCCATTTAAACATATCAATGACGGGTTGAATTTTTGCTTTTATAGAGTCCCATACAGCCCCCATAGCTTTGCCGAAATCCGCAAATTTAGCTTTTGTTTTATCAACAAATTCAGCAAAAAAGACTTTTATTTTATCCCAGTGTTTATAAATAAGATAAGCAGCACCCACCACGACAACAACGATGGCTGTAATTGCTAAAATCATCGGATTGGCAAGCATTGCTTTACCAACTATAGCGAATACAGTACCAATCATCTTAATGGCGGAAACCATTTTAAACAGCAAACCAACACCAAACTTACCCACAAAGCCCAGCACCGTACCAATCATTTTAATTGGGGCAATCATCTTGGTCAGCATTCCAATAGCCACCCCTGCACTTCCACCCAACACAGAAAAGCTACTTATCGCTAGTGCAATTGGCCCAATAACTGTTGTCACACCAAGAGCCACCGCAGCAATACCACCAACAACCGCAACAGCCCCTACGGCAACTTTCGTTAAAGTCGATGATAGCTCTGGGTTCGCTTTAGACCATGCTGATACTTTGTCTACAACTGTTCCCATTTTCCCAAGAAAAATATTTAATGGTGGGAGTAAAACTGATCCGATACTTATACCTAGTTCAGCTATTTTATTTTTAAAAAGAATAATATTGTTGGCTGTCGTTTCAGCTCTTGCTTTATATTCATCATTCATAGATCCAGCATATTTAGTAGCATCACCAACTTTTTTTAAGTTTTCCTCTAAGGCGCCCATATTAGTGAGCAGAGGTGCAATTGCACTTAAAGATTCCTTGCCAAATAAAGTTGCAAGCATTGCGCCTTGCTTTTCTTTTGGCAAAGCTTTAATTAATTCCAGAATTTTTAACGTGGTTCCTTCGGCATCTTTTTGCATTGACTTAGCGACTTCTTCTGAATCTAATCCCAAATCAATCATT
Organism: Acinetobacter portensis; assembly: GCF_010646905.1. NCBI lineage: Bacteria > Pseudomonadati > Pseudomonadota > Gammaproteobacteria > Moraxellales > Moraxellaceae > Acinetobacter > Acinetobacter portensis. The sequence goes on along the minus strand of NZ_JAAARQ010000002.1, from coordinate 2,406,619 downwards.
GCACTACGTTGTGATTTCGTTGCAGATTCACCTGCTATTAACGCAAGCATCATATTTTTAATGCCTGTAGCTGCGATTTCTTCTTGCACCCCCATACCGCGCATAGTTGCACCAAGAGCCGCAATTGATCCAGATGCAAAACCACCAACCTCTCCTAATGGCCCAATACGCTGAACAATCTCCATGATTCCTTTTGCAGCAGCAGGTGTGCTATTGCCTAAAAAATTTATTTTATCGGCTAAAGTTATTACCTCATCTTGTGACATTTTAAATGCTGTACGCATCTCAGCCATGCTTTGACCGGCCTCCTCAGCGGATACATCAAATGCCACCCCCATTTTTACAGCAGATTCGGCAAACTTCGTTAATTCATTTGCTGCAATTCCTGATTGCGCTCCAGATGCTACAATTTTTGCAATGTCTGTTGCTGCCATTGGCAATACTGTTGACATTTTCAAAACTTCATTTGTAATTGTTTTAAATTGTGCATCAGTACCACTAAATACTTTTTTTACATCTGCCATTGAGCTTTCAAAATCAATTGCTAACTTTACAGGTACTATCATTGTTGCAGATGCAGCCATAGCTCCGCCCAATACTTTTGCTGATCCATTGCGAATAGCGGTATTTTGTTGACGTAGTTTTTCAACTCGATTAAGTCTTTCTTGCGCTTTAGTAAGCCTATTGAGTTCATCCGTTACAGATGAATATCGTGCACGCAGATTATCAACATTCTTACCCATGCTTCCAAAAGTACGAATGGATTCACCCAGCATAGATTGTTGTTTTTTAACGCGCTGAATCTCTGACCCAATCTTTCCTAATTGAGACGTGGTACTACCTATTGCAGTGCGTAAAGAGCCTGCAATTTCACCACCAATCGTGATAATGGCATTTAATTTCTTATTTGACATTTCATCTGACACAATTAAACCAATGTGCCATTTTGTTATTTTTAATGCCTTTTATTCATTATTCACTTATGCAAAGAAAAACCGCATTTAAGCGGTTTCTCTTGGTAATCCCTCACACCACCAAATCAATCGTGAAATTGGTAACTTCTCAATTTCAGTCAATGACCATGATGTAAATGATGATAGTGCAATTACATGCTGACGAATGTTATTTGCACTTAAGATGTAAAAAGTCGATATGAATCCTGAATGCGACCATAATCACGTAAACCCAAACCTTTAATAAAATCAGGCTCAATTTCGCAAAGATTTGCAAACATCGTAATTTCTTGTTCAGCACTGGACTTACCTTTGCTTTGTAATTCAGCTGTCAGTAAATCTTGCACTGTTGGCTCACGCATATCTACAAATTGAATGCCACCATAAGGGCGACTTAATTCAATTTTGTTTTTGCCTTCCCCTTCCTTAATATAAGCTTTTTCCTGATTTTCCATCTTTTACATTCCTAATGCTGAGCGAATATCTGCAAGCACATCTGTACCGTTAATAATACGAACCATGTTAATCACATCAACTTCATGGATAACCTGACCACCAATCGTTTGCTTGTAATATGTCAAAGACAAGTCATATTTATCTTTAGGTGCTTCACCAGCTTTTGAGGTGCCTTGGTTAATTTTGACAATTTTACCCGTCAAATTATGAACCACGGCTGTTACTGTGCCGTCAAATGACTCCATTGCCTCACGTACTGTAAATGAAGTTTGACTACCTTCTTTCACACCAAACAAAGACAAGACATCACGATCATGTGCATTCAAAGTAAAGTCAGCAACTAACTTTTCCATCCCCATTGTGATATCAATCGGGGCATCCATACCACCAGCGCGGTATTCTTCAGTTTGTAAAGACAATTCAGGCATATTGGCTTCATCTGTGTTACCAGCATAGCCACGACCATCAACAAATAAATTAAAATTCTTACGAATATCCTTTGCTACACCCATCTCAAATACTCCTTAAGAAAAAATCTCTTTGATATAGTCATTAACCAAGTGAGAACGGAAAATAATATGCTCAGCTGGATACACTGGAGTAAAGTCAAAATCGAAATAGATTTTCCCTTGTGCAATTTGATCTGCTGAATTTAGATCAGGGTCTGCCCAACAAGAACCACCCAAAATAGCACCGATGTTTGTGAGGTAACGCAAGTAAGCATTCACACCCTCAATCACATCATCTACATAAGTTTTTGTAATGCCACGATCTACAGCCCAAAGATGTGAAGCTTTTAAAGATTCATCAATCATATCGGCTGTACGTACTACACATAAAAATGCCCACTTCGGATCAGTGGAAAGTGTACGGTTACCCCAAAGACGATAGCCTTGCTGACGAATAATTGTTGTGATGTTATTTTCATTGAGCAAATTAGCGCGACAGTTTGCATCACCCATTGCAAAATCAATTGCACGGGCTGTACCAATAATACCATTAATTTCTTGGTTAGACGGAGACCACCACCAGCCGCGATCATTATCTGATTTAGCAATTAAACCAGCAACACATGCACTTGCCCATTCTTGAGAAGTTTCACCAGTAACTGATTTTAAAACTTTAGGATCAACAAGGAATACGCGTTTAGAACCAAAGTCTTTTGAGTATGCAATTGCATCAGCATCATTAGTGTTAGGACCATCGGCAACAATGACTGCTTTTAAGCGCTCAGCAATACCAATTAATTCCGCAACAACTGGGTTTGATGTAGCTGGTGTTTCGCCAACTGCTTCTGTACGTGTATGAGTAAAGCCAGGTGCAATCAAAATTTTAGGCACAAAACCCGTGATGTTTTCAGATGCTAGGAATGCATGTACACCTTCATATGTACCAGTGTTTGCATCTACACCACCAATTACATTTGCTAATGTAGCTGGAGCTGTTTCTTCCTCATCAATACGCACAACAATAACCACGGCGCCAATTTGATCAAAAATAGAATCAAGCGCTTGTGGCAATGTTCCTTCTACACCAAGCTTTGCTGCAAGCGTGCGTGACCCCGCAATTAAAACAGGTTTGTTCAGTGGAAAAATTAAAGGATCGGCCTCTGGTGCAGATCCAATCAAACCAATAGTGGAACTACGTACAGTAGTAATGGGACGCGCACCATCATCTACCGTGACGTTTTGAATCCCATGTAAAAATAAATCGCTCATTAACCGCAATCTCAGTTGAAGATTTTAGTTAATTTTTACGCTTTAGCCTGTAATTTTCATTATTCACAATTGCGCTAATAACCTTAAAAATTCTGTGCAATTAAAGCTTTATTTTTCTAGTTGCTATAAAATAGCCAAGATTTCGTCATTCAACATTTTAATAAGTTGTCATAAATGAATTTTAGATACGATATAAATGGACTTAGAGCAATAGCCGTACTGGCTGTTGTTATTTTTCACTTTAATCCACAATGGTTACCTGGTGGATTTGCAGGGGTAGATGTTTTCTTTGTCATTTCTGGTTTTTTAATGACATCAATTATTTTCAGTGGTGTAGAAAAAAATACTTTTAATTTATTCAAATTCTATAATGCTAGAGCAAACAGAATTGTTCCCGTACTAGCTGCAATGTCTGCCGTATTACTTGTATTTGGTTGGTTTTACCTGCAACCAACTGACTATCGTGATTTAGGCCGGCAAGTAGAAAAAAGCTCTCTATTTATTTCGAATCTACTATTCGCAAAAGGTGGTGGTTACTTTGATACTGCAGAGCATACCAAATGGCTTCTTCATACTTGGTCTTTATCTGTTGAATGGCAATTTTATATTTTCTTCCCAATCATAATTATTGCTCTAAAGAGATTTTTAAGCTTTAGTAATTTAAAACGTGTAGTTTTAGGCTTATTTTTAGCAAGTTTCATTTACTGTATTTATGCAACTTACAAAGATAGTAAAACTGCTTACTTTTTACTTACAAGCCGTGCATGGGAGATGCTTCTTGGTGGATTAGCATTCTTATATCCTTGGTCACTCAAAAGCAAATTTTATCAAATTCTTACCCAATGTTCAGGTTTAATATTAATTATTGCCTCATATTTTTTAATTTCAAAAGATACGCCTTGGCCTGGCTACATGGCACTTATTCCTGTACTTGGCGCATATTTAATAGTGGTTGCTAACTATCAAAATAACTTTTTAATAAATAACCCTATTTCAAACTATATTGGTAAATGGTCTTATTCTATTTATGTTTGGCATTGGCCGCTTGTGGTTTTAGGTTTCTATTTCGCATTTGAAAATTGGTGGGTATACGGTATTCCACTCTCCATCTTACTTGGATTCTTAAGTTATCAATTCATTGAAAAGATTAATTTCTCACGATATTCATCATGGAAAGAAATATATAAAGTTAAACCTTTTTATATATTTTTAGTTATTTTAGCCTGTGGTCATACTATAAAAACAACTGATGGAATAGCTTCACGACTTTCAGAAATAGCTCAAATTGCTGAAAAAGAAAAACGTAATTCAAACCCTTATAAATGCGATAAGCAAGAACTCTATGAGTGTATTATAGGGAAATCTTCTAATATTAAAGCTATTATTATCGGCGATAGTCACGCTGACTCATTAACAACATCACTATCTTCTATTTTTGATTTAAAATTGGAAGGGGTAGTTTCTTTATCTACATCTTCATGTCCTTTAATTTTAAATTTACAATATTATAATAAAAAGAATCTTTGTCCTGAAATTAATAAACAACGATTAGCATTAATTCAATCTCAAAAATACAAAAATATTCCTATTATTTTAGCAGGAAGATACCCAAGCTATTTAATAGGAGAGAATGATCCTGACCGCATACCTGCCGAAGGATCTAAGCCATTAATTTATTTTGAAAATAATCCAAGAATTTCTCAAAATAATAGATTGGCTGCATTTGAAAAAAACTTAGAGCAAACTTTATGTAAGATTGCCACAAACAATCCAATTTATATTATTCAACCTATCCCAGAACTAGGTTTTAATGCTCCACAAAAGATTATTAAAAATTCTTTTTATGGAGAGAATGAAAAAACATCAATTTCATATGATAGCTATTTGAATCGATCAGAAGAAATACGACAAATTATTAATAGAAGTGCCAATAAATGTAATGTGGAAGTTTTAGATGCATCTAAAATATTATGTAAAAATAATGAATGTATTTCCACATACAAGAATAGACCTATTTATCGTGATGGAGATCATTTAAGTGAATATGGAAATAAACTCTTAACCCCTATGTTCAAGAATATATTAAATCCATAATAATTAAGCCCTCAATGAGGGCTTAATTTATAAGTTTAAAGCGAACTCCCAAAACTCATCAATTTCTTCATCTGTTCTTTTCAACATATCACGCATAACATCAATACTTGGGTCTGTACGGACAAAGTTAGTCGCGTCTTTAAAACCGATCATGGTCAATTCACGTGTGTATTCATCTTCAATGAGCATGATTTTAGCTTCAATGTCTGAAGGCTTATAACCATATTCAAGCATGCCACGCATGAATTGGTAGCGTTTGAGCTTTGGATACTGTGATCGCTTGAATATGAGTTTTTCTTCTTCTGTGCGTGGATCTATCCAATTTCCACCATCCCAATTGTGATGCGCGGTTGGTCGAGGTGATGTTGCTGTTAGATCGGGTAAAATGATGCAGCCACTATTTAGTGCGTTTAATATATTTTGGTGTTCATCAAATGATATTTCAACATCATCATCATGTAGTTTTTCATTGATTCGTAATTCTTGAGCTTCTAAATTAAAATAACATTTCATTAAAATATCCCCACAACTTCTAAATAACCGTCAACTTCCTCACGCGCAGACCCACGCCACCCTGTCAAATGTACACCGACTTTTGATTCGGTTACACCATTGGAACCAATTGGGTCACATTGAACAAGCCATTCGCCAGCCTCATTGATCCAAGACGCACTGCCACTTGCAGCTGCAAGCAAAAAATCAGCAGAAATTCTTTTCTGAAGTGTGATTGGGAGTGTGATTAGAGCTTTGTAATAACCACCGGCTTCGTCAACAGTAAAAACACCACTACCATCAACGGTCTTGTTTGTAAAAACACGCATTCTTATAATTGCAATTCTGTTCGAATCATTATAGGTGATTGTGTAATTTGAACCAGTAACTTCACGAATAGCGCTATTGGCAAGTTTTAATCCAGTAGCAACCCCTGATACACTATTAAGCTTATTGTCGCTCAATTCTTTGCCCTGAGCAGCGGTTAATGCTTCACTCATGCTTGTGCTTGTTAGTGTGTTATTGAGTTTTACTACGCCTTTTTGCTCCGTGCTTGCATCTTTTAAATCGGTTTTATCAAGCTTATTATCTTGCAGTTCTTTTACTGTTCCTGCAGAAGCAACTTTGTTTGCATCATTGGTTGTTAAGTTGTCTACGATTTCACTTCGATTAATGAAATTTTCTTGAGTCCAACTTTCAGTTGCATTAATTAAGTCACTTTCAATTTCAACAACTTTAAGTCGATCTGATTCAACATTAATGTAAGGCTTCAGACGATATGTATTCACAGTATCATCAGATGCTTCTTTAAAAGTTGGGGCTAATGAACCATTGCAGATTAAAACACCATCGAAATAAATACCAAACTCACGAATCCAAAACCCACCCACATTATTAGGTATAACCACATCAACAATAATACTATTTGTTAAAGTTGGATGTTTTTGTAATTTGTTGGCAGGTCTGCGATGTACTTCATTTACTAGTGCTGTACGTGCAGGGTTCGGTGTTGGGACTGAACCATTACCATCACCAAATGCAATTTGAATGTTTTCAAGTGCAGTATCAGATGTGATTAAGTCTGTAATCTTAGAACGCCCAAGATTGGTTAAAATATTGTAGTAATCGCTCATATTGATCTCGTATAACTAGATACCGTCACTGCTCGTTGATAACCAGTGGCAATATAAACTGGAACAGGTGAATTGGTCGTAAATTGAATGTCAGTAACATGCCTTGATGCAGCTTTAGTCTCACCAACAAGACGATTGATTTCTGCTGTAGTATCAGAGTTGAGAGGTTTCCCAATTAAATCGATTTCTAATTTAAAAGTACCTGGTACTAAATTAGGCTCTACTTCAAACCATTCAATAATATTGACTTCATATCCAAACGGTTCTAAGGCTTTTTTAATTGCTGCAGGTGTGCCTTTTAATCGGTGCAAATCTCTCGATTCTTTAATGACTTTCCGCTTTAATTCTTCTTGCCAGTTATCATCCCAATAATCGACTGATTTTTGCCAAGCAATAAAAGGTAAAAATTGCGATGGCACATGATCAATATCTTTGATTATTCGAATCGATGGTAAATCAAAAGCATCTTTACCGACTTCAGCAAGTTTTCGTTCTAGTTCTGTGGAATTTGGAGGAAGTAAACTTGTCAAATTACACCTCCAACCGTAATACTTTTAGCTGTGCAATATGGATGGTGATAACTGTCCATTACCAAATCCGAAGCTGGTGCAATAATTTCGACTCTCTCAATACCGTCTACATGCAATGCAGCATAAATTGCAGATAAATAAATGCTTTCACCGTTTTTTTGAGCATTTTTAATGTATTTATCTAAACGAATATTTGCTGCTTCAAGTAACAATGCATCCTCAGCATTTTTACCCACATATAAAACTGCTTCAACTTGGTAATTTGTTGCGATACTTGATTTAACTGTTGGTCTATCACCAACTGGACGCACTGTATCAGGATCTAAGGCGGTTTGAATAATTTGAATTAATTCTGCTGATGCTTCACCATTTTCACTATCGACTTGTGTAATCACAATATCTAAAAAACACGGTGTTTCTTCATCTGATTTGACTTTAATTCCATCCACTCGACCGTCTGCTGATAATGTGAAATAGCGATATGCATTAGCAGAGCCTGCTGTATTCATACCATCAAATGATAAAATACAACGTTCACGTAATCGCTCATCAGATTCATTAACAGCTTCAACTGGTGGAATTACTGTGTTATCTGCAGGTGTGACGACTAAGCGTGTTAGTCCATATTCTGTTAAAGCCAGATGATCTAAATCTGATTTTTCTGCATAAGCAAGTAATAAAGATCTAGCATCAGCATTGCATTTTGCTTGATATAGCATTTCCAGATATGCATTTTCTTGTAGTAACTTCACTACTGGTTCAGATTCACGTTGTAATAACTCTCGTACTGCTTGTTGTTCAGATGCATCATATAGAGATATAAAACTTTCTTTTCTTTTTGTAAAAATGGCTTCGTAGCTTAATTCAGTGATTAAGCTAGGCGGTAAAAGCTGTGAAAAATCGACTGTACTCATTTGCCCACCACAATGCCGTCCAATTGAACAGTTTTTCCATCAAGTTTGTATTTACCAGTAATTCTCAGAACAATTTGCCCCACCACTGCTCCAGTCACATCTACAGCACTCACTACAAGGCGATCTTCCCACTTCATCAGTGCTTCTGCAGTTTCTGCAACAATATCAACCACTGTACTTCTATTAATTGGTGCATCAATTAACTCAAATAATCGAGAGCCATAATCACGACGCATGATTCGTGAACCAATCGGAGTATTTAGAATATCGGCTATGGATTGTTTAAGATGTTCTAGCCCTGTCAATTCTCGACCTGTCTGAGCATTCATTCCCATTAGTTCACGCCTCCTGAGTTGCCACCACCAGTTTGAACACCTTTATGCGTATGTGATTCACCAATATTTTTCCCGTCATGGGTTAATGAACCACCACTAAAGGAGACATCTCCTTTCAACGTCGCAGCTCCACCGCTAGCACCCATGCTTAAGGATTTCTCTACAGTCAAATTTCCAGTACAAATCGTATTTGGTGCATCCATAGTGATTGTTGATTCAGCTTGAATTTGAGCACTATTACATTGAATAACCACATGACCACCAGAAGCTGATGCATCAATTAATAGCGTGCTACTGGTTTTGTCGTACTCAATAACGGTTCCATCTTCAAAAATCCGTTTTGGGTTTTTATCATTGCCAGCATGAGGAAATGCATCTTGTGAGATTGATCCAGTAATAAAGCCCTGCGATAAATCACCAGATGGAGATAGCACTAAAACTTGCTCACCTTTGCTATAACCGCCATTCCATGAACGATCTGTGCCAGCACGTGACTTAGCCCATTCAATACCAGCAACCAATTCACCATCAAAATCTACTGTTGCTGTACCAGCATCAAAATCAATGCTATCTACACGACCTATTTTTATAAGGTTTGCAAGGATGCGATCCATCTGTGCTAATGCATAACTCATGGCAGTATCTCCTGATAAGCACTTGAATGAGCGCTACCAATTTCAGGTGACCAACTAAACCATGCAGTAGGCGTTACACCTTCAGATTTCCAAATACTCTCACCAATATGAATAGGTATGGAAAAATCCACACGCCAAACATCGTAGCGATCTAGTCCAGGATAAAATGCATCTTCAGTCACATCTAAAAGAGTTAATGGACCTGTTTTTAATTCGTGAAAATGTTTATTTTTAAAAAGGTATTGCGCGAGTTTTAAGGCAAGTGTTCTTACCTTTAATTTTGCAAAAGTTGGATTGTCTTGTTCTTTTTCCATCGCATCAATGACAACTCGTGCTTCAATGCGAGCAAACATAGCCAATTGCTCTGTACCCGCATCTGCTTCCAAATTCAATTCAAAGTCAGGAACCTCAAGCAACAATGCTGGTAAATTTTCTTTTTTTAATGGCTTACGATCATTTTCACTTCGATAAAATTCAATCAGCTTGAAATCATCTTTAAATTGATCTGAAAGTTTTTTTACAATGTTGTCATGCATTGCAACAATATCTGTTCCTTCTATCGCATCTGCCATTTCAATTCATGCTCCAAAACTTTAAAAAATTGCTCCTGGTACCCATTAGAAAAAGCTTGGCCATCTAAATATGAATCTGCTTTTTCTTTAATTTCTAACGTTTGCTTTTCAAGTGGCAAACGCCCTTTTCCTTGTCTTTTAAAAACTTGACCTTTGGCAATAAAAGCACTGTCTCGCTTATGTCTACCAGCAGTCACACCGCGTTTAGTTTCACGCGCATTTAAATGAATGAGTGATATTTCGTTTAAGCCATACCAGAGGTTGATCGTCCAACCTGTGTTTGTTTTTTGAATCGTCGTCTTACGCATTCTTCTGCGTAAAACCTTCTGCATAACTTGAAGCTCTGCACTCAAACCTTTTACAGTTCTCGTTTGAATCCACCTGGCCATCTTATTTAAAGTACGGCTTAATGCAGCATTAACTTGTTTTTCCGTAGGCTCTAACTCGGCAATAATTGATTCAATGCCTTGAGCACTAATATCAAGTGAAATCATTCATTCACTTCAAGCTTAAGGATTGACATTCCAGTGCCATCTTGCTGTGGATACGTCATCACATGAAATTTTCGACCATCAGAAAGTAACAAACCATCACCGCGTGCAACACCTTTAACGTCACTTGATTTGCATGTAAAGCGTGGCTGAGCATCATCAACTTCATATTCACCGAGCTGAGCATTTAAATACGGCTCATCAAATATGCCTGTTACTGGCTTATCATCAGATCCATTTGCAAGCTGAACCGTTGCAGTAATAGCAAAACCACCTACGGCATCAGTTTGTAGAAAAACGTCTAAATTTTCCCAGCTCGGCGCAGTCATTATTCGTCTGCCGCAGCTGTTTGAATTGCTTCGATCAATGCATCTTTGTTAAGTGATGCATCAAGTTCAATTTCATATTCATGCAGTGCAAATTCAACTAATTGGGCTTTTGTCATTTTAGACAAATCAATTTCGTCATCTGCCGCCTGGGTAGTATCAGAGGCTTCAACCAACACCCCACGACCACGAGTCAATAAATCTTTTGCAAGATCTTGATCAACTTCAACTTCATCACCAGCAACACGAATTTCACCATCAATTGCAACAGCGGAAGTTAAAGCGATAACTACAGTAATTTTCTTAACCATTTTTATATGCCTATATAGAGTCTAAAGACAGGTTAGAAACCAGCTTTAAGCTGGTTTCTTGCCGTAACAGATTGATGCGGTATTACGCAGCACAAAGTCAACGTCTTGGAATGCAACAATTCGCAAACCACCCGATGAACTTAAAGAGCTTGAGTCAACAATAATGTCGAGACCGCCCCACAGCGCAATGATCAAGTCAGCAAAGTTACCAAAGAATACGTCTCCAGTTGCAATTTGATTTGACACTTCTGCACGGTAACCATTCACTGTATTACCTGGTTCCCAAATTGTGCTTTCTGTACCAGATCCAAAACGTGCTGTTGTTTTTGCATGACCACGCATTGCTGAGTTAAATACATAAGCCATGCGATCCGCTTCAGCATTGTCGGCAGCAATTTCCGATTCCATTTGCACCAATTCAGCAAAAGTAGGATTATCCGCAGCAAAATTCACGGCGTTAATGCCTGAAATATTTTTTAATCCGAGTGGCTGATTCGTTGCACCTGTACCATAATAAGCAGCATGATCAAGCTTTAATGCAATTGAGCGGTTTAAGTCGCTCCATACCAAGTTTTCAGCATCTGGTGATGACTGCTGAAGCAAGCGACGAGTAATATCCACTTTACCCGCAACGGTTTTTGGCGATGCTTTCAGTTGCCCCACTGTCGGTTGTGATCCTGTTGCGTCAGCACCTTCACCAACCCAGTACGCTTCAGACGCCCCTGTTTGCTTTGGAATATCAATGTCACCAACCAAACCACCCATAACTTGGCCTAATTGCATGATGGTTGTATTATTTTTCAACATCTCAATAAACAGGTCAGCACGGTGATCTTCTGCAACTGCCCCAACACCTGAACTGGTGGTGCCACCTTTCTCAAAAGCGCGACCTAATACATCCGCCGGTACTAAAATGCCTTGAGCGCTACGACCATACGCCTGTTGTGCAGCACGACTACATTCAAGCTCAAATGCAGCAGCTTCACGATCAGCATTGGTTGCATTCGGCAACATGGCACGAATTGCACGCGCTAAGCTAAAACGCTGAACTTCTGAATCAGACAAACCAAGGTTACTATCACGCGTCTGTTCTCGTAACGGTTTACTTTGTTTTTCATGGGTTCGTTCTAAAATTGCAGCTTGCAAATCTGCTGCTGTTTTATTTTCATCAATAAATTGACGAACTAAATCACCTGCACCAAAACGCTCACCTAAAGCAATAATATCGCTTACACGTTTACGCTCTGCTTGCGCGCCCTGCTCTGCTGTATCACCAACAGCACGAACCATTACAATTGCACCAAAACGCTTACCATCTGCATCTACTTGTTGACGTACTTGGTTGCCCTTTTCGTCAGTAAAATATTCCCAATTCATAATATGTGTTCTCTGTTGATGAGGAATTTGAATATTGTTTATTTTTTCATTTTGCAAATTCGCAGGTACGTTTTCATTATTCACAATTGCAGAACGACCCACGCCTACTGCTGTGTCTGCTGGTATAGAAACTAGTGAAATCTCATAAGGTTGCCACTCTGTAATTAAATACACGTCTTCATTTTCACGTTGTTCTTTTAAAATGGCTTTTTTAATGCTGTACCCAACACTGATGTTTGTACGAATCATGTCATTAATATCTTGTAGAATTTCCTCACCACGAGCAGACCTACTTAGTCTGACTAATGCACGACCTTTACGCTGAGATTGATCCAGCCATGCATTTTCGACAACGCCCGTTTGATCACGATCATTATGATCCATTAAAAATGGTGCTCGACTATGCAAACGAGTGAAATCAATAGCACCAGGACTATGATCTAGAATTTCAGTACCAAACCAGCGCCCTACCTCTGTTTCACTTGAAAAAGAAAGCTCAACAGTTCTCTTTTCCATATCCACTTTAAAATCATCTACAACATAATTACGAAGCAAAGTTTCTTTGTTAAAGTCTGGTAGAGGCTTCGTTTGTGATGCATCACGTGTCAATGATGTACCCACTAATGCTAAAGCCATATTCATGCGTTTAAGTTTCATTAAATACCTTCCTTCGGACGACCAACCGCCCCTGATTGTTTGCGCCCCATGCTGGCAAGCACCATTTCTTCTGCGGTTTCAGCAGAAAAACCTTGATTAATGTATTCGTCTTTCATTGTTTTTAAATCACGCGCGGATTCAGCCCAAACAGTCTGTGGATCTTTACCTTGTTCACGAATGACCGCACCAGGTGAAGTCAGCATGTTATTTTTTGCTTTTTCAGCTGCAGCAACTTCACTAGATGGATCAATCCAAGACCAACGACGTGGTTGCCATGAAACTTTGCTTAAGCGATCAAACTCCATTGCAGAATAAGGTGTGCCGTTTTTCTTTTTGATATAACCTCTCAATAATGAGTATTTCAGCCATTCCATAAAAACAGGCTCAATAAGAGATTCAATTAACCACTGTTGAAGTTCTTTCCAATGCTCTCTCTCATCCAATGTTCCTTGGCGAATACTTGAGAAATTTACGTTTTCCAAATCTGAAGCAAGGTTGTTGTATAAAACCCCCATACCTGCCGCCATCGATCTAAGCATTGCTTTGTGAAAAGGTAAGAACTCACCCGTCGGATAATTTGGAGACCATTCTTTTAGTTCTGCACCTTCTGGTAATACAGGAAACTCACCAGCTTGTGACTCAATTTGAATTTCATCTTCTTCCTTATCAAACTCAGGACCAAATCCTTCTTTCCATTGAATAAAGCCCATTTTGTTAGCAGAAACACGTGCATTCACAATGGCTGAGTCTTCAAATTCTGAAATTTGATGTAAGCGAAATAAACTTGTAGAAGTCCAAGGCAAGCCACGCTTTTGACCTGTCATTTCTTCTAAAAAACCATGTATAACGTCTGCTGCTTCAACTCGCGTATAGTTATTTGTGGCCGTGCGATAATGAACATCATCTCCATTTGTGGCACTGAAGTAATAAGCAATAGGTTTCCCATATTCATTAAACTCAATGCCCTGACGAATAAAACGACCATTATTCAACTTTGCGTTGTAATCAACAGGACAACGCTGAGCATCAATAAGCTGTAAAGAGAATCCCCACTCGCTTGCTAAATCGCCCCGAATGATTCTTGCAAAAAATTCACCGTCTTTAGCTGCGGAAACAACACATGAACGTTGAATGGAACGCCATGTTTGAAGATTTCGAATGTCACAGTTTTTCTTTTTATTCCATTCCAACCATGCAAACTCAATCGCGTCATTTGCATGAGAATCGAGCTTCCCATCTGTTTTTTTAACTTGTGCCTGTAAAGTTACGCCTGTTGGACCAACAACGTTTTGATGAACCATTCGTACGAAGTTTTTTGCATAATCATTGTTTGAACATTGCTCACGACTACGTGCCACTAATATTCTTTGACTACGCTCAACAACATGATCTGCATTAATAGGCGTGGATGGCCACTTACTATTTAAACGACTTGTTGCTGCCGCCTTAAATGTACGAACCATATTTCGGTAAAGTTTTCTAGGTTTACTTATTACCGTATCGCTAAGCTCTGCCACATGTGGTGTTCTAAGCTGCTCTTCTTTTTTAAATCCAAACATAACCTACCCCAAACGCACACGTAATGATTTACCAAACATACTTTTGCCAGCAAGTTTTGCTTCTTCACGGCTGACTTCTGCTCGATACTGATCACGTAGTTTCTTTAAAGTTTCTAGTGGTGTTCGATATAGTTCACGGTTGTTAATTCTGTATCGTTCTTGGTCAAGACTTGCACGCCCTTCGATGGTTGCTTCAATTGCATCTAATGTTTTACGTGCATGGCTTCTTAAATCTTGGCTCGTAGATACCGTTGCTAAATCTGCTTTAATCTCAACAGCACCAGCTTCAAGTTCATCAACTTCACCAGATTCAGTTTGAATTGCTCGAAGTGAATAGCCGTAATGACCCGCTTTGTATTCTTTAGTAACCAAAGCTGAAATATTGAAAATATGCATATTGCCCTGTGGTTCTGCCTGCATATCAATTGCATCAGCACCACGTAAATAGGCGTGAATTATCCAATTGGAGGCGGGGTAAGCAGTCAAATTCAAACTAAATTTAAACGTGGTACCTGCTTTGATTTGGTTTGGAAATTGCTGACCACTCATGTATTTTTAACCAAAAATGCGTGTTTTCTTGGTTTTATCATCATTTTTTAAGTGGTTTTTTTCATTATTCACAATTGTAAAAGCCGCCTAAAAAGGCGGCTTTTTCTAAGAAAAATCTAATTTAAGAGCAAGCACCTGCTTGTTGGGCTCCATAAGTTGCTTGATCCTTTGTATATTTATCACCAGCACTCGATGAAAGTTGATCAATCAATCCCTTACAAGAGAAACCTGTCATTTCTAAATAACGCTTTGCAGAAAGGGCAGCTTGTTCATCCCAATCAACGCTTAGACTATCTACAGCAATTGTTGCATCGGCTTTATCATAACCATCACCAGCACTAGATGATAATTGATCAATTAAGCCATTACGTGAAAAGCTAGAAAATGAAAGGTACTGCTTTGCAGATCTAATTGCATTTAATTGTGGGCTTGTAAAGCTTTGTTCTGCCTCAGCCACCTTTTTTGGCTCAACAGCTTCAATAGTCTCTGTTACTTGTTCAGTTTTCACAGGTATTACTTGCTCAACTCCTTTATTCTCAACAACGCTTACTGATTGTTGTTTTTGCTCATCTGACATTGTTATATTAAAAAGCAACCCTGAAATAATCATTGCAGAAAAAAATATTAAAAAAACTTTCCCTCTTGTTTTTAATTTAACAATACTAGGTTTAATCAAGCCTATAATCAGTAAAATAAAAAAAATAACATTTAATAGCGCAAAAACCCCATTTAAAATAGCCATACATTCCCTATTCAGTACAGTTTAAAAATAAACCAATACTGTAACAAAATTTAATCACTTTTTATTACCAAATATCCTCTTTTTCTTAATAACCGTATTCTTGATAGCTGGCATGACTATTTTTGCTTGTGGCTTTTTAACAACCTTACGTTTAACAACAGTTTTAGGCTTAGATTCGGTATTCTCTTTATTTTCAATCACAGGTTGATCTGACACATCTATTGATACACGCTCAGCTACACGCTTTAAATTCGGCTGCATAATTTTTAAAGCAGCCAAAGCATATACACGACAATCCAGTGCTTCATTTCGTGCACGATCAGGTTTGTGCCACTCACGAATTGGCTGACCTTTTACATAACGAATAACCAGTTTTTCAGCAGTTAATTGTCTGTACCACTCGCTTTCTCGATCATGTGGGAAATGACAATAACCTGGTCCTTTCTTTTCTAGATCTAAACGGCGCATTACAGTAAGTTTCGCCTCATCCACACCCACAATAAATAAATCAACTTTTCGCTTATCTTTACCCGATTGCTTACGCTGTGGACTTTGCACTATTGGCATGCCCCAACCTGCACGCCCTTTAATTGCAAACAACTTTCTATTTCTACGACTTTTTACATATTCATAAGCACGTTGTGTATAACCAGCTGTACCACCGGTATCTAAACATGCGGCAGAAATACTCAGTTGTGCACCAGATTCATGTAAATATGTAGCTTCAAGTATATCGTCTAACTCTTCCCAAATTTCGTCACCAAGGGGATCACCCCAAAGTACACGGTAATCAATAGACCAACTTTCCTCACCAACTCCCCAAGCAACAATCTCAAGCTCTAAACGATCCATCTGCATATCAATACCGCACGTTAAATACACACCTGCGTTAGGCACACGTGCGACATATTCTTCGGCACGTAATTGGAGTACTTCAGGATCTGCCTTATCACCATTTTCTTCGTACGTTTCACCTAGTGATACGTTTACAAATACTTGCAAATCATCAAGTGCCAACTTATCCAAATAAGACTGCACAATGTCACGCATTTTACGAAATGTAGAAAGCATCTCTGGTGCATGAAAACTAACATGACCCTTAAATGGTTTTTCTGCTTTCCAACCATGGCCAAGCTTTTCAGCATTACGAATTGAAACAATACGTTCACCATCTGACCATACTTCACCACAGCATTCACATTTATAACCTGCTGTCTCAACATCATGCTCTTGATCTAAATCTTCTTTAGCATCTTGAATATTGGTAGATTTACGCCCCTGCCAAGTGACATTTTCCCATCGCAAGAATTGAGCTTCACCGCAATGTGGACAAGGTACATAATAACGGCGCATATCGCCTTGCCTATATGCATTTTCAATGCGACTTGCACCTGCGATTGTAGGAGTACTTGATTCAGTTCTTAGTGCTTGATCTCCAAATGTCGCAGCACGTTGAGCTAACAATTCATTAGCGTCACCTTCAGGTGTTGTTTCCATACCATCTATTTCATCAGCATGAGTAACTGGTGCCGATCTACCTCTTAAAGTTTTCGGTGATCCAGCCCATGAAAACATGAGCCAGCCACCCACGTATGAAATCATACGACTGTTATTCACACCGTCACGACTTCGTGGCTTGGCCATCTTTTGAGAAATAGATTTGTTCGCTTCAATCATTGGTCGAAGCTTTGTTTCTAAGAATGTTTGTACATCACCTTGCGTTGGTTGTACAAAAATTTGTGACTTCGGCTCATAAGCAATAAAATAACTGGTAGCACATTGCTGAATAGTAGTTTTACCAAGCTGTGCGCCTGTCATGTAAGTTACACGACGTACCCCATATTCTTTAATGGCATCAATCATTCCTCTTTGATAAGGTGCATTATCAAAATTAATAGGACCTGGTATCGCATTACCCACAGGAATTTTAATATTTTTTTCTGCCCACTTACTTGGCAGAATATCTGGTGGCGGTACCAGATGATGCATAGAGCGTTTTACAGCATCAAGAACAGATCCATAATTACTGAATATAGAAAGATCACTCAATCTCTTCCTCCTCCAGCTCTTCTTCAGCTGAAGTTTCAAGTGCTAAGATCAGCTCAGCTTTTAATTTTTCTTTAAATGTACGCTCGTCCGTTTCACCTAATAATTGTAAAACGGCACGTTGTGGCACATTCATAATATTTGCACGTATAGCAGCGAATACCATAGATTGAGCACGTTCAAATTCCGCAATTAAAGCCACTTCACCTTTTTTTTCAGCAAGCTCCAATTCAGCAAGTTCAGTTTCTGCTTTTTGTTTCCGAAGCTTAAGCTCATCCATATCATCTGGAATATCACCTGTTGCGCGATCAACTGCTTCGTCTTGTAGCCATGATGAAATTTGGGCTGTATTAAACTTCCATTCTTGCCCTTTTCCATGACCACGGACTACTACTGGACAACCTTTTTTCACCCATGAATCTACTGTTGTTAAGGCAACACCAAAAACATCTGCAAGCCCTGCTCTACTTACGTTTTGACCCTTTACAGCATTCGTCATGACAAGACATCATCCAAACCTATTTATATTTGAGAAGTAGTAGTATGTTGTGATTTTGAAATTCACGCAGATATGAAAACCTGCGAGGTCTTTGCCCCCGCTTGGGGTGCCCCTCTGGAAGTACCTTTGGAAACTATTTTATTTGGGATATTAGATATATCGGTCTGACCGTTACAAAGCTCTCTGTCTTGCTTGATGAGAGCTTGAGCACTCTTGAGTTGCTCTGCTACGGCGTCTGCTCTTGTGGCATACCGAATAAGAAACTCGACATCTCTGTCGTGAAGTCCGCCTGTTGTGGTTGCATGATTGCCGCTGGTGCTGTTGGCAGTGCTGGACACATCGGGACATTGCTTGGCTTTAAGTGAGTCGCGCAACCTGAGGTTGTTAGCGTGATACTCATTAATAAGATTCGTTTCATTGTCCTTCATTTCCTTAAGTTTTTCAAGATACTTAGACTCAAGACCCTCTTGTATTTTGTAACTTTGTCGCTCTCTATCAAGCGCTGTGCTAACTTGAGTTTCCAGCGTACGAATTGTTTCTTCATAAGCTTCAATTTTATTATTCTCAGCGCTGTTATAACCATAGTCATAACAACACCAGCCAATAAAGGTAGCCAGTAGTACAAAGCCAATAACGATAATGAGTCTGATATTCATCACATCCCCGACTTAAATTGCCATACACCTGTACGCATTTGTTCTGACATTCGTTTTGCACGTGCTGGTGTTTGCTTCGCCCATAATGAATTCAGCATACCTTTCGCAGCATCCGAATAACGACCAGACTGAATCATATTTAATGTGTTTTTAAAACCTAATAATCCGTCTACACCCATCTGAAATGCCATGTTTACCAACACCCCACGGCGTGCTTCATCGAGTGTCTCCCACCACGAAATACGCTTATCCAATTGTTCAACGATCTTATCGATATCGTTATTCAGTAAATAAGCGGACTCTTCTTTAGTGATGCCCCCACCTTTACGTTTATCTATTAAACGACCAACACCAATCGTTGAGTAACCCAAATGATCTTTGTATTCTGTAAGTACTTCACCTTCTTCACCACGTAACGAACGAATTAAATTTCCTTTCATTTTTTACTACCTCCCTTCCATTTTTTAAGCATGTCGATAAAGAAGTCTTTAAAGCTAACCTCCTTATAAGCACCCGATTTAATCCAAGCGAAAAGCTCTTGAAAGATCAAACCACCTAAAGCACCGGTTAAGAAACCAATACCTCCAGCATGTGTTGGAGCCAAATCAAAATAATGCATGATTAGAGAAGTAAGGTAATGAGCTGAAAAAGCACCTGATAACAAGAAGAAGAGGTAATCACCAAGTGTTTTAAGTTGTTCTTTGTTATATCTAGTAGCCACTGTTGCCCCCACCAAACCCGCAATCCAATACTGCATCACACTTATAGAGTCACTTAGGAATTTAAGTATAGCGACCCACCATTCGTTTCCACCCATTACACAAATACCTGCGATAATTTTTTTTATTGTTCAGTATCACTATGAAGTTTTCATTATTCACAAGTTAAAAGTCATTTGATGACTACATAATTCAGCTTCATAAATTCTTGAAACAACCCGCTCAGACGCGTTAAAAATATTTACAAGGTCATTGACATTAAAACCAACTCTAATCATTTCTCTAATGCCATTATCACGAGCTCTTAAAATAATCTGCTTACATTGAGCCAATACGAGTAATTCACCACCAAATTCTTTAGAAAGTTTTTCTGCATCTGGATAACCAAGAGTTTTTACAAGAAAGTGATTCATTTCGAGTCTTTTCAGTGTTGGCACATAAAGAAACAATTGTCCCTGTCCTGCACGTTTCTCTGTTTTGTATCGTGGGCATTGACTGACAAGATAAAGCGCATTATGTCGACCAATGACCTCAGCAATACTTCTTAAATCTCCATTCAAATCATCAATACTTTCCATATCAAACCCTATCTAGTGTTTAGCTATACGGTGAAAAACCAGCATTGCTGCATCACGAGCATGCTCGTTTGTACGACCCAGCCACCCTGTTCTTTTTTTAAATACATCTGCTTTTGTTTTTGTTGCGTTTGCTTTTGGATGGATCATGATGTAATTCAAATCTTGTTCTTTACACCAAGATTCCCAAATTTGAGCATCACGCTTAACAGATCCAACCCCTTGCGCCTTTTCTCGCCCACCTGTAAACCAAGTTCGTAAACGTGCATCTTCGATATAAAGTTTTATGTTTTCTTTTCCATGCTCAATTACCAACTCATTAATGTTGGCCATAGCTTGAGTAATGGATACAGATTCAACTTTTTGCAGGTCTCCACCGTTGCCACTATCGATAGCAACGGCAAAACCTGTGTTTACTCCTGTATCAATACCGATGAGTATTTTTTTATTCACGATTCACCTCGCAAAGCTCTTCTTATTCTTTCCAATACTGTGTAGAGATTATTTGCTGGTAAAAAAATATTTGTGTTAAGTGCTATATCAAAAGCACCGTCCACACATTTCTTTAGATGATCACGCTCGGATTTAAGCGAATCCACCATAGTGTTTTTTTTATGAAGTAATATTTGAGCTCTTTCATTCGCACCTGCTAGATCAACCTTCAAACACTCAACTTGTGATTTATACTGACCCAACAAATTAAAATCAGGTCGATCACCCAATGGTGGTTTCATTAATTCACCACCTTGATCCGAGTATCCCAATTTTGTTAACTGTTCTTTCAGTTTCAATACTTGTGTTTGTCGTTCGTCACGTTCTTTTTTTATTTGGATATAACACTGTTCCATGTTGTCCAAAGATTTAGTTCGACTTATCCAAACTTGGTATGCCATCTGCACTGGCAATACTCGATAAACATCACCATCTTTACTAAACAAGTTATCACCATGAATGAAGCGCATATTTGTGTAGAAGTCTTGGTTAATAAACCAATGCTCAAAATCCAAGCTTGGATTGATTAATAATTCACAATCACTTTCAAGGCACATGAAAGGCTTACCACACTCTAATCGACCAAATACATATCCATCTTCACAGCGATCTACTACACCAAAACCTTTAATTTCATCACCTGAAAAATGCGTTGTTGACTCAGATGTAAATTCAACTTTTACTCTGTTTCCTTTTTCAATCTTCATTCGCTTCCCACCCCTGCTCCAACAACAATTCTTCTTCTAAATCCCTGTTCATACCGCCACCCAAAATAATTGTTTTGCTTTGTCTGTCGCTTTAAATCCCAATGGCTTACACCCATCGGAAATCAAATAACCCTCTTCAACCAACTGTCTTGAAATCACGTTTGCAGAAAATCTTGATAAACCTGTCCATTCAGCAATATCCATCGTGCTAAATCGCCCTTTGCTTTGAATCGCATTCTTAAGAACCAATACAATTTTTTCTGTTTGCTTTACGGCGCTGAATTGCTTTTTCATGCTTCACCCGCTCCTTTCTCATACGCTCAGACCTGCGTAGTGCTGACGCCTTATTGCATGAAAAACAACTTGCAGTACTTGTATATTTAAGTGTTGAGCCACAAGCTCGACATGGTTCACCGTGATAGTGTTTTAAGTCTTTTTCTCTCGCCTCATTTCGTGCGATTACGTTTGGTTTGTTATTTCTAGCGTGGGCACTTGCAACCGATACAGACATGATTGATCGCATTTTTTGAGTTGGTTTAAGCTCATCGCTTAATCCTGAATAACCACGCGGTAGAGTCTCCACCTTTCCGCCATTTTTTAAGAAAGCCTCAAGATCACTATCTAGTTGCTCACGTAGACTTCGTTTAGCTTCAATCTGAGCATGAGTTATATTTCGACCCGCTTGCACGGATTCGATACGTTGTTGTAGTAATTCGTTCATGCGGCACCATCCTTGGCACAACCTTCGTCGTAAATCCAAAGAGTTGGCTTACTTCCAAGGCGCATGCTAATCACGCCAGTTCCTTTGGTACGAATAATCACACTTAAGTCATAAGAGCATTGGCGCTCAGTTATGTCATACCCTTTGGCTTTCATTCGATTTACCACGCCTCTGGTGTAAGGTCTTTTGCCTTGTGCTTTTGCATCCTTAACACATTGCAGTACTTGGTATTGACGATCAGTAAGATCTAATTTCACACCCCACCCCCAACTCTTGAATCTTCTTGAATACCCACAAAACGACAAATATCTAAACGATCTGCAACTCGTGCAATTCCCTTTTTACCGTGACGGTTTTTCCCAACAATGATTTCAGTAATGCCTGTAGGCTCATCGTCATTAGGATTTACTACTGGGTGCACTAATAAAATCTGGTCTGCATCCTGCTCAATCTGACCTGATTCTTTTAAATCGCTTGGCTTTGGACGCTTACCCTTTTCCGATTCACGGTTAAGCTGTGCAAGTGCAATCACAGGACAATCAAATTCTTTCGCCATAGCTTTCAAATCACGACTGATTGAACTCACTTCCTGATAGCGGTCTTTCTTACTTGGATCACGTACAAGCTGTAAGTAATCAACGATGATGCAACCTAATTTTTTATAATTGCGCTTTG
Source organism: Acinetobacter portensis (assembly GCF_010646905.1). Taxonomy (NCBI): domain Bacteria; kingdom Pseudomonadati; phylum Pseudomonadota; class Gammaproteobacteria; order Moraxellales; family Moraxellaceae; genus Acinetobacter; species Acinetobacter portensis. Next base: position 2,383,685 of record NZ_JAAARQ010000002.1, on the reverse strand, counting down.
CTTTACGTGCATACGAGTGAATTTCAGAGATTGTTGGCTTTTGCTTATCTTCAACATGAATCTTTAATTTCCCTAATCGCTCTTGAGCATCCACGAACAAATGTGTTTCGTTTTCAAGTTCAGCATTATGAATATGCGAAAAAGGAATCTGTGATACAGCAGAGATACAACGGTTAGTGAATGTCTCAACATCCATTTCAGCAGATACAACCAATACAGCCTCTTGGAACTGCATAGCTGTTTGAATCGCTACCATTTGAGCCAAAGTAGATTTACCCGAGCCAGGACGACCACCTATCACACAAAAATGGCCTTTCTGGATCGTTCCGACCAAGTTATCTAAGTGAGGAAGGTTGAACTTCACTCCTACAAATTGCTTAGTTGCTTTCGCTTGTGCTTTTTGAATCAGTTGCTCACCTGAACGCTTCACTGCTTCTTCAAATGTAAAGCTTGTTTTTTCAGCCTTATCGCTTGTTGATCCTTGGCTTAGAATGTTTTCAGCAGCGTTATGAATATCAGTAACCGATAAATCTTTAGCTACCTCCTGAATACTGCGACCCATCACTTCAACTTCACGATGGTTTTTAAACTTCACCAACTCAGCAACATAGCTTTCAAGGTTGTAAAAACTTGATGGAGCCTCTGCCATCATCTGCATAAGGTATTCAGTTGCATCAAATAACGTATTTTCTTGATTGAGTTGTTGCTCAACCATCAAAACGTCATACGGCTTGTTTTTATCAGCAAGGCTTACTATTGCTTTGTAAATATCCTGATGCTTGTTTGCATGAAAACAATCTGTTGTTAAGTCGCCCATTACAGTTTCATAAGAATTTTGAACTGTCATCAGTGCTGCTAATACACATTGTTCGATTGAGATATTGTGAATATTGCTCATTACCAATCTCCCATGTCAGCAGTGAAGTTTTGAGGGATGTTTGGTTGATTGGCCTGTGGATTCTCCAATTGCTCAATCTGATTGTTTGCTTCTGACCAATTCCAAGTAGCGTTAAAAGACTCCCAGCCTTTAAATACGATTATTTGGAATACACGCTCATTGGTCAGTTTCGCTTCTGCAGCTTGATTGAAGATGATTTTCAAAGAACGCTCAGTAATGGTTTTACGTTTCTTGTTTTTAAGATCAATAAACTCTTGAGCTGTTTGTTCAGATACATCATTTTCAATTAAGAATTTCTTAGGAGAGAATTTGTGTGCTTTAGGAGCGTCAGCACCTAAATTAATATCTGTAGTATTCTCTGTAGTATTCTCTGTATTAGATTGCAGGTTTTGTGCATTCTTGTTTGCAGGTTTAGCACATTCTAGTTTGTAGGTTTCCTGCATTCTAGTTTGTAGGTTTCCTGCAAACTGTGAAGAATCAAGGCTTTCAGAGTATTCAATCAATGCTTTATATAGGTTTTCACGTTCAACGCAAAAGAAAACTCGACACGGAACACCCTGCTTTTTCTCTTTAATGAAATTAAGCTCTAGTAGTTTTTTACGAGCATTTTCTTGCTCGGTTCTTGTTAGCCCTGTTTCCTGAGTCCACTCAGTTTGGGTCTTATAAATCCACCCATCTGCATCTTTAGTGCGAGCAGTCCAGTACACCAACTGAGAAAGCATTAGTGCACCATTGATTCCACAACCAATAAATACATAATGTTTATTAAAAGCGATTGGTTGATCGTTCATAGCTTCAATTAATCTGATCATTGAAATTGATTGATTCATGCATCACCTCGCATGAAAACAAGTAAGTCGTGCTTTGCTTTCGCAGTATTCGACATGTTTTCCAAATTAGGAGCTTTAATGCTCGCTCTAAGAGCTATTTCCAAAAGTTGGATTTTTTGAGCAAGTAATCGCTCTTGATATGTAGGCTTTTTCAAGCTTCCTCCAAGTTGTTCACTTGGTTTTATTTGTGTTAGAGTATTCATGTTCATTCCCTCATAAGTTTGAATTAAAAAGCCTGATCCCCAAGATCAGGCTTTTTCTTTTTCTACACATGCACGTACTTGTGCATCAAGTTTGGCAAGCACTTCATAAAGCGCATGAATTACTTTTGACATATCTGTTGCTTCACCTTCTGTAATACGACCATCCGCCATCATTTCTTTGAAGACAGATTGAATATCACCACCACCAATGCCCATACTTAAAACAAGTTCTGTTAAAGCCATGTCTTGGCATTCAGGAATCTTTGGTAAATCAATTGCGATCTTTCCGTGTTCAGCATTAAGGTTTTGCAAAACACGATAATCACCAGTAATCGCCATTATTTTCGATGCTTCTAACAGCGTTAAATGATGAGTGTCAGTATTTGGATTCACCTTGCTGTTGAGTACGGCGGGGCTTTTAATTCCTATGCGTGGTGCAAGTGCATTAGCCCCACCAGGAAAATCATGCACTGTGTTGTATGCGGCATCTAATATGTTCATTGCATGTTCCTTTGAACGTTTTTATCTAAATTTGATTGAGCAATAATTCGTTTTAAGTAGTTAAAGCATCCAGATCGGCCTTTAATTTGCCTTGGGATAAAACTTCAAAAGTCGCTTGTGTGCGTGGTGGAATTCCATTCTTCTCCCACTTCCACAAAGTGACTTCAGAAAATCCTGTTTTTTTGGACAGCTCACGTCTTGTTTTGCAACCAAAATGGCTCATTAGGTCACTGGGTTTCATTAAAGCCTCAACTTAACTATAGTTAATTAACCAAAGTTACCACATGATAACCACTGTTTCAACTTAATGTATTAACATTAGTTAAGATTATTTCTTGGATTTGATTATGTCTTTCCATCTACGCCTACAAGAAAAACTCAAAGAAAAAGGTTTTAAGCCTGCTGACTTAGCTCGAGCTGCTGACGTATCTGGTGTAGCAGCTGGAAAGTGGATTCATGGTGAAAGCCAACCTAAGGCGGGAAAGCTAAAACTAATTGCCAGATTTTTAGGTGTTAGTGACGACTGGCTCCTTACAGGTAAAGAAGCACCTCCTAGGCTTGACAACAATATTAATTTAACCCAAAAGATTGCTCTTGAAGGTCGCCCTGTCCCTGTTATTTCTTGGGTAGCGGCAGGTTCATTCACAGCTATTGAAACTGTAATTAAAGACGCAGAAATAGACGAATGGCTTCCACCAAATAAGGACTGTGGGAAAAATGGGTATGGCTTAATTGTTACAGGCGTTTCAATGTCGCCTAAATTTGAAATTGGAGATCGTATTTATGTCAATCCAGATGTTCAGACTTTCGATCTACAGTCAGATGATTTAGTTATTGTTTCTTGTTCTGGTGATACAGAGGCTACATTTAAGCAATTGATTACTGAAGGTGGTTCACAATACCTAAAACCATTAAACCCTAACTGGCCTGAGCAAATTATTAAATTAAGCGAAGATTGCCGTTTAGTTGGAAAAGTTGTTGGGTTGTATAGAAAAATATAAATTTGAATTAAGTAAAAAGGATTAGTAATGGATAACGCATATATCATTATTATTGAAAACAAAGATGCTAAAAATCTAAGCAAAGTAACCAATTATTTAACTGAAGAAAATGTCGACTTTTGTATTTTGTTTGATGGTATTTATGTGATAGATATAATTCCCGACCTATTTAAAGAATTCACTAAAAATATCAACACTCTCATGGATGATAATGGTGTTATTTTCTTTGCTCCAATATCTATTATTGAGGAACAATGGGAGGCTTTCCGTATTAGCTCTCCCGTATTAGAAAAACTTATTGAATTTCAAATCACTTCATCAAGGGATCATGAATGAACTGATTTTTGAGCGAGGTTCAATTAAGTTGTTAATTTCATCAATAGATTTTCCTTTGACTTTTTCTATTAGATGATTAAGCAAATATGGTTTTGAGCTTTCAATAACTTCAATAATTTTTTTCACATCATTACAACCAGATCTCAAGTGAATGCCTGTCATTCGAACCTTGTGAATTGTTTCAATATGTTCTTCAGGGCTTTGTGGTGTGTAATTAGCATACTCACCATTAAAAAAATAATGCTCGAGTTGTTCAGCTCTTTTTACAAGTTCATTAAGGTCCCATAGCCCTGTATTGCTAAGTCTAACTAACAACTTAGATCTCCAGTCGCTATTAAGCAGAAGCCAAAGGTCTGCATGATCATTATTCATATTTTAAATTCCTTATTTAAATGTACGTATTAAATTAATTGACAATTAAATCTCTATAAAAATTATTTCACCAGTATCTGAATTAAAATCATACCCAGTATAACGAGCATCTTTATCCATTGGGATTAGATACGGAAAGCACTTAGTTGATCCATTTTCATCAAGAATTGTGGATATATAGAAACCATGTTTGAGGGTTAATATATTTAATTCATCTAGAAACTGCATTATTTTTTCTTTTCCAGTATTAGTAATTATTTCATGCATTTGCTTTTCAGCCTCATCAAATGTTTTACCACTCATAACAAACTCCATCTAACCCATCCAGTGTGGGTTTTCTTTTGTCTAATATAAACCAATAAATAATTAAAGTTAATTATAGAATTAACTAATGTTAATTTTATTGTTGACAGAAATATTAACCTTAGTTAACATTTATCTCACACACCAACCCAATGTGAGTAAATAAAATGGAATTAAAAAGTCATCTAATAAAGTGCTCATTGGCTTTAGCTTTAATTTTCATATTAGCAAGCGCTTATGCTCTTGCCCCAGCTAAAACACAAACAGAATTGCTACCAGAACCTAGTGAAGAAATCGAAATTCACGCTGACAAATACCAGGTAGTTAAATCAAATCCTCATTGTCTTGGTTGGTGCAACGCAACACTTAAAGCTGGTGAATACCAAATAGAACTCGATTACAACATTGTTGATGGTGAAGTTGAGCAAATTGACGAAGTTAAAGCATCTATCCACGGCGCTCCTATCGCTAATGTGTACATAGACCGTAATGAATACACAAAAATCAGTAACGCCGTGAGTAATCAGTCATGAGCTATCAATATTCATCCATAACACGTGTCTTACTCGTACAGCACAATGGCCGTGAAAAGCTTTACAAGAATATCGATCTTTTCGGCATTGAAGATTGCATTAAAGACTTTGTTAATAGTTGGGGCTTTCGTCATGGCTAAACTCGCAAACTCAATATCAGGTGCATTCCTAGAATGGCTTGAGCGTGGTGGACATAAATTGACTGTTAAAAAGCACTTAATGATTGCAGTCAAGGGTGATAAGCGCGGTGTTATTCCTTTTGAGCATCACAAAATTCAAGAACTCTACGAACTGGATGAATACCTTTCTGAGCGTTATGAATTGTTCTTAAAGCAATGGCTCAACAATGGAAAGAGCTTCATTTACGAGTTACAGAATGCGATTGCTGGCAAATATTTCAGGGCACAGCATCAAAACAAATTAATGAAATTGGCGAAGGTGGCGTGATGAGTACATTAAAAGATTTAAATAAGCATTTGTTTGATCAGTTGGGTCGTTTAGCTAAGGCTGATAAGGATAGCCTGGATTCTGAAGTTAAGCGCGCCCAAGTCATTTCACAAGTGAGTGAGCAGATTGTGGATGCACACAAAACTCAATTGGAAGCTGTGAAACTGGTGGCTCAATACAAAGGCCTTAACTCGAATCAGGAAGCACCACAGATTGCAGTTGGTGATATGAATCTGGAGGTGTGATATGTCGAAAGGTAAACCGATCAAATACACCGAAGAAATGCTGATGTTTTTACGTCAGCATGAGGAAACGCCACGTGCTGAGCTAACTTGCAAATTTAATGAGAAATTTGGCTACAGCCTTTCAGTGGACAGCATAAAAGCAAAGTGTTTACGCATGGGGTTAAAGACTGGCCGAAACGGTTGTTTTTCACCTGGTCAGGAATCCTGGAACAAAGGTAAAACTGGCTATATGAGTGCAAACAAAACTTCATTTAAAAAGGGTCACACTCCGCACAACCACAAGCCTGTTGGTTTTGAGCGAATCACTGTTGATGGTTATGTCGAGATTAAAACGGCTGAGCCGAATGTTTTTGAGTTGAAGCACAGGTGGATCTGGGGGCAACAACATGGACCAGTCCCTGACAACCATGTCCTTGTTTTTAAGAGTATGAACAAGCAGGACTGTCGGTTAGATAATCTGATGCTGATCACCAGAGCTGAACTTGCTCGATTGAATCAATCTTTTTCAAAGCTCGCCACGCCAGACACAAATGAGACGTGCATCCTGATGGCAAAACTTAAAGATAAAACACATAAATTGAAGGTGGCGTGATGGATATTCAAAGAAAAGAATTTGAAAAATGGTATTTCAATGAAAATTACAAAGACACGACAGCGTGTAAGTTAAAAGTATTTGAAGTTCTTAGTGGTTTGGTTGGTGTGGAATCACCGTACAACGGCACGTACCTAAACTACAATGTTCAGACTTCTTGGAAAGTATGGCAACAAGCCCAAAAGTCGGCTGTGCATGATGTGTTGGAAAATGACTGCATGATTAGCCAGACTTGGTTCATGAAAGGATCACCTGTTTCAGCACTAATTAAGCATGCAGAAAATGTGTATAAAGCTGAAGTGATTGCTCAAAGCTCAAAAATCAAATTCGGCACAGATGATAATGAGCACTGGTTTGCTCATGATGTTCCTTTTTATGGAAGGGTTCAAATTGATCGCATTGAAGAACATGGCTTAGTTGAGTGGGACATTTTCTTCAATGAATGCTGGCAAGGGCCATTCAATACTAAATCTGAATGTATTCGTCATTTAGAAGAATGTATTAAAGAAATGCGTGAAGAAGCACAGGAGCCAACCAATGACTGAAATTGAATTTGCACAGGTTGGCGACTTTTCTGCCGTGAGTGCGGCTGAAAACTGGTTACGTGAACATGGTTTTAGTTACGGCTCTATGTGTATGGATATGCCTATCGGTATTTTAAAGGGTGATTGGTGTATTGCGAAGTGGCGCAACTTAACAGCAAAAGAACGAAATCAGCTTGATGGAAAGCTTCTTTCAAGTGATTTCCGTTCAGGTCCTGTAGTTCTGCAACTTAAAGAACCTGCAACAACTGAAGAACTTATATCTGGTCTTCGAATTAACCAGGAAAAGACCCATGACTGAAATTCAAAAAAACATTGCTGTAGCGAATTTAGTCATCGATGAGCTTCATAAAGATAAGCCGTTTGTTTTGAAGCTAAATATTGAAGAGCGTAAGCATTTCTTATTGGTTTTAGGTGGTGCAAAAATTGATTTTAAGATCATCCATCACGCTAATGGGTGTGACATTTTAATAGAAGAATCTATTGTGCATCCGCTTTATGAAGTCATGGCTACTTATATTGCTGAGCATGAAAAGCCTAACGATATTGGTGAATTTATTCAAAGCGGTGAATTTGATAAAGCTTTTAAAAATGTGTTTGGGTTATCAGAGAGTGTGGTTAAGAGTTTGAAGGAGGTAAGTTGATATGGCTGTTTTTCAAATTACAGCAACTGGTGATGAGCTTCAACTCTTCATTGGTGCAGTTCTTGAAGGTGGTGCAAAGGTTGTTGAAATTAAAGACGTCAGCCCTGTATTTGTATCACCACAAGAATTAGCACTTAAGTATGGAATTAGTGAAGATACAGTTCGAGCAAAACTTGCATCAATCAATAAAGGGGTTGGTCGTAAATGTAAATATGTACCTAAAGAAGCAGATTTGATTTTAGGACAAAAAGCCTCAAAAAATAGACGACCAAGAATAAACTAAACCAAATGCCCTCTAGTGAGGGCTTTTTTACGCATCTAGCATATCAGCAATATCATTTACATCTGGATTGTAATAAGTATTCACAAGCATTTTTATATTCTTATGTCCTGTTACTTTAGCCAATACCTCAACTGGTAACTTCTGATTATTTACAAAGCGTGTAATTGCTTCATGGCGTGCATCATGAAAATGAATATCTTCTAATCCAACTTTCGCCTTTCTTCTTTCCCACATTAATCTAAATGCATTTTCTGACTGCGGAATAAGTTTAGATCCATCATGCTCAATCAGATCTAATAGCGCCAAAGCTTTTTTAGTTAACGGCACGTTACGAGAATCGCCATTTTTTGTTTTTGGTAAATGTACATGACGATCAAAAATATCTGTCATCTGAATACCAAGTATTTCACCACGGCGCATTGCTGTCTCAAGTGCAAATAAGAATGCCCAAGCAACGTAGTGTTCAGGAAGTGTTGGTGTTTGCCCCTCACGATAATTTAAAGACTCAAGAATAAGCTGTATTTCATTATCACGAATACGACGATGACGTGCCTTTGGCTTTACAGGCTTTTTAACATTGGTCCAAGGATTCACATCAAGTAAAAATAGTTCTTTTACTGCATAACTAAATACAGAACTATATAAAGCCATTTCGCGAAGCAATGTGTTTGCCCCTACTTCTTTTGCTCGTTTATTTCGCCACGCTGTTAAATGTTTTGGCGTGATGTCATGAATCGACATTTCAGCCAGTGCACCAAACTTTTCTTCAAATGGTTTTAATTGTTCTTTGACGTAAATTGAACCACGAAGTTTTTTACCCACTTCTTCATAGTATTTATAAAAAAGAGTCTTGAATGGATAGTGTTGTTTTATTCCATTATCTTCGGCAAGTTTATTTGCCTTCGCTTCAAGAAGTTTTTGAGCCGCCCACTGTTCACATTCTCTTGCAGTATCACGAGTTGCAGATGAGCGTTTTCCATCGATCATAATTTCAATGTAATAAGCTTCACCGCGTTTTCTAGGTTTTGGAATCTTCATGACGTAAAGCTCAAAATTCTTGACGTAAATTTGACGTAAATTTTACGGCTAACTAGGTATATTTCACCCTTTTAACCGACTGTGCAGATATTAGCATATATTATTATAGACATAAAAAAAGGGCTTTAAGCTACTGATTTGGCTTAAAACCCTTACTATTTCTAGCTTTGAATTTTGGTAGGTATAAGCAGACTCGAACTGCTGACCTCTACGATGTCAACGTAGCGCTCTAACCAACTGAGCTATACACCTAAAGTGGCTGAAATCATATTCATTTTTATTTTTTAAGACAAGCTTTTTTTATATTGAGCAAATACATTCGAACAACGATTAATCAACTTTAATAAAACTTGAATATCTTTTTCATCTTTTAAAAAGCCATACATATAATTTTGATGCTTTTCAATAATTTCATTAACCAAATCTTGATCATCAATATTCATATTAAGCTCAGCAACCACATGATTTAACCACCCAACAATGGACTCATATGATTTTTTTTGTAGATGATCAGGTAATTGCCTCAACAACTGATTTAAAGCCCATTTCACCCGATCTCTACGCTTAAAATTTAAATAGCATATCCAAGATAAATAAATACAAATGACAATCAAAGTACCAAAAAATAACACTAAAATTGCAGTATAAGTACCATTAAAACCTAAACGATCAAACCATCTTTTTTGACTTTCAACATCATAACCAACAACTTTACTTTGCCACTGATAAGTAACGTAATCGCTCCACACTCTAAGCTTATTTAAAAGGCTAAACTGCTGATATTTCCATTCAGACCGACCCTCACCAAAAACACGTTGATTATTCGCAATTAAACTTTGCATTCCATTACCAATTCGATCGGGTGCTATCATCGATGTGGGATCATATCTCACCCAATTTTCAGCTATTAAAACCTCTGTCCATGCATGTGCATCGAGTTGACGAACTTCCCAACTTTCCCCATCAGGAGATAAATGACCTCCTTGATAACCGACAACCACACGTGCAGGAATACCAACATAACGCATCAGCATGACAAAGCTTGAAGCATAATGTTCACAAAACCCCTGTTTTGATTTAAATAAAAATTCATCTATTCGGTTATGCCCTAATAATGCAGGATTTAATGTATAAGTAAACTTATTTTCTTTATACCATTTCAGTAAATTTTGAATATATAAGCGTGGATCTTCTTTGCTTTTTTCAAATAATTCACGTGCAAATTTCTGTGCTTGTAAATCCACTTGATTTGGAAAGTGAGTATTACTACTTTTTATCCAATTAGGTACAGAATCAGTTTTTGAATGAAATGCTGCATCACCAATCCACTGCATTTTTACAGGTTGTATCCGTCCATTTGGACGTACAGGCACCACACCCCAATCAGTCCTCAATATATATTTTTCTTGAATAGGAATAGATTTTTCTAAAGACATCACCCATTTTGTACGTACATCCGCAGCTAAATATTGATATTCAAAATGTGAATTATTCTTGTGAAATTTATTATTTAATGAAGCTTGTTGATTGATGAAATTACTTGTCCATTGTTGACCATCATATTGATCTAAAACCAAGCCACGCCAATACAACTCAGACTGATTTGGTAAATCTTTCATATTGCCAATTATGCGAAATGCGAGCGCTGAAGATTGTGACAACTGCGCAATATCTCCGGGAGACATCGTTTCGCTTATTCCCGTAACACCCTGAGTATTGTCTGGAATAGGAATATGCCAAAGTGGTGGTAGTCGTGGAAAAAACAGGAATAGTAAAATAAAAAATGGCAGTGAAGAAATGATAAATTTTGCGACATGGCGTACATCGCTAAGCACACTAACTTCAAGTGAACTTTCTTTAATAAATTCTGATATTTGTAAACGATATAAACCCACCAAACAACTCATTAAACATAGAACAACTAGTACCGTCATCCATAAAGTTTGGCTATATAAAAAACTACTCGCACTAACAAATAATGCAAAATTCAAAAGAATAATCACATCACGTTTGGCTTTAATTTCCATAGCCTTAGCAAATAAAAATGTTGTTAATACTGCAACACCTGCCTCAACACCAATAAAGCTTTTATATGAAACATAAATGACAGCCAATATTGAAACAACAAATGCAAATGTAATTACTTTGGATGTACGTTTTTCTGGCTTTAGTAAACTAAAATAGAGTATAAATATGATCAAAAAAAACAGAGCAGAAACAACTAAAGGAAGAAAAAAGCTTTGTGTTATTAATATGATAGTAAGGGTTAAAATGATTGAATTTTTAATTGATTTATTCATTGTCATTACGCCTTTGCCAACAAAAGCTTAGCTTTGAGTAATTGCGTCTCTCCTACACCTTTTTCCAGTTCGCAATGAGGTAAAATCAAGCTATATTCATGTTTGAATTGTTCACAATGTTCAACTAACCCCATCATTAAACCAAGTCGTTCTTCATGTGAATTTGCAGGCATTTGCTCATAAACAATATTCACGTGATGTTGATCTTCGAATTGCTCAAATATTTTAACATATAAGCCTTGACCACGTGCAGCCTGCTTCCATGAAACCGCATGTAATGAATCCCCCGATTGGTAATCTCGAAGCTCCCTAAAATCATCGACATCTTGTGAAAAATTCTGCTGAACATATTTATTCTCTGTTTGGAATTCTAGTGATTTCGGTGCAATCCAAACATGATTTTTTAAATACAAATATGTCCAAGCACGTACTAATCCAAATGGATAAACCGCATATATTTGTACATTCGGAAACTGAAATTTACCGCGTTCATTGGTATAGAAATTTAGTGTAATTTTCTCTTTTGAATTTTGAATTAATATTTTTTCTAAATGCTGATCTGTTTTAATCCAAAGATAACGATTTTGCTTAACATTTTGTTGAAAATATAATGTGAGCTGTACAGAATTTCCCACTTGTCCAACTTCAGACATCGCAGATGTAATTTCTAATCCATGAAGCTGTTTAAATGTTAAATAAAAGCTAATACACAAAATAGAACCAATTAAAAAGCAAAAACCTAAAATAAGATTATTCGCGTAATTCACACCTGCAATAAAGGTAATAAAAATAAGAATAAGATATAAATAGCCCTGCTGGTAAATGAAGACCAGAATATCCTTTTGCGTCATTTTCTTAGATTTTTCAAATCTAAATCTTTTATTTGCCCAATTTTGCCAATATTGCTTCAGCATCCCCCATTAACTCACACGTACTTGTTTCATTAAATGCAATGTTTCCGATTCTGAAAGCCCTAAACGATGTGAGGCAACCGCTGTAAATACTTCTTGAATATCATCGGCTGTAACAAAAGCACGTTGCATGATTAATGCATGAGCTTGGGCAGCTTTTTTCAAGGCTAGAACGCCGCGTGTCGATAATCCATGCTGTCTTTTTCGTGACTCCTCAACCAAATCTAGAAGATAATCTAACGCCGCATTTGAAATAAAAATGTCTTTTACCTTTGCTTGAAGCTCTACTATTTCAGATTCTGTAAATACATTTTGCAAGGTTGAAATTAAGCTCTGTCTTGAGCTCTGTTGAAGAAGTTGCTTTTCTGCCTGTCGTGATGGGTATCCCAAAGATAAACGCATCAGAAAACGATCTAGCTGAGATTCTGGCAAGGCATAAGTTCCACTTTGAAAAAGTGGGTTTTGTGTTGCCATCACCCAAAATGGTTGCGGAAGTTCGTAACGTGTACCATCAATGGTGACCAAGCCCTCTTCCATTGCTTCAAGCAAAGCACTTTGGGTTTTTGGACTACAGCGATTAATTTCATCTGCAAGTAATATTTGTGTGAAAATTGGACCTTGTTTAAACTCAAACTGATGTTCTTTTTGATTAAACATATTTACCCCAATTACATCGCTTGCAAGCATGTCATTGGTAAATTGAATACGTTGAAACTGTAGTCCTGCAAGTTTAGCTAATGCGCTTGAAAGTGTTGTTTTACCTAAACCTGGTAAATCTTCAAAAAGCACATGCCCACCAGCAAGTAAACAACAGAGCGCAAGCTTAGTTTGCTGTTCTTTGTCTAAAATAATTTGATTTATTTGCTTTAGAAATAATGTGATTTTTGGAAAGAATTTTTGTATAGAAATAGCCAAATCTTGATAATTGGCATCAGAAACATCTTCATTTATTTTTTTCATTCCCCAAATCACATTTATTCCCCAATAAAATCAGTGCATGATTAACATACATGTTTTCATATTTTTTTGAAAGATAATTATTTATATATCAACCTATTAGAATTAAATCACTTATTTACCAACTTACTTAACTGACTCTTCAAATCTTTTGCTAAAATTACGTCGATAGAATTAGATTTTTCTTTTTGCTTGATACATTTTAATAAATATTCATTAACTGGCGCTTCTTTACCAATCTTGTTTGCTAATTTAATTATTTCACCATTAATCCAATCAACTTCAGTTGGTTTACCTGATAACAAATCATCTTGCATTGAAGAACGCGCTAAAGGATCTATTTTAAGTGTTTTATGACTTATTATTTTGAATAAAGAATTTGGTAAGCTCAGTATATAAGGAATAATATCCGGAGAAATTACTGTTAATTTTGCAGGCTTTATTTGATATATTTTTAATAAATTAAGCGCTTCTTTATTCGCCATCGCTAGGCATTGTCTATACGCTCTTATTGATAATTGCTGTTTTAATGGAAGACCTGAAATTGCATTAATTGAATTATTTAAATTCAATAACAATTTTGCCCATTGAATTTCAAGCATCGCATCTGAAAATTGAATATCTAAATTTGCTTTTTTAAACTCTTCAATTAGACCTTGATTTAATTCAGATGATTTTACAATAAGTTGTCCTTCCGTACCTCGATGGAAATGCATCTCACTTTGCATGGAAATATTATATGGAACCATGCCTTCTAATATTTTATATTCCTTTAGAATATCTTTGAGCATTGGGACATTACTTACTCCATTTTGAAAACTAATCAATATAGGTCGATGAGAAATGAACTCCTTTTAAATTTCATAAGCGACTTCTTCCGTTGATGCAGATTTTACACAAATAAGTACAACATCCATTTTAGACATCTCTGAAATATCTGTCGTCAACTGCAATGCAGATGATTCTATTTTTTCTAAGAATCCATGTAAGTCAGATATTATTAATCCTTTTTTACTTAGAATATTATAAACTTTTGGTCGACATAAAAATGTCACATCACAACCTGAAGCAGCTAATATTCCACCTAAAAAGCAGCCTATTGCGCCTGAACCATAAATTCCAATTTTCATAACCTATCCATCTCTTTTTTATTATTCAGTATAGTTAAATCCTATATTTATATTTGTCGGCTAACAGACAAATTAAATGATCATTTCTTTTGATGTAAAAAAACGGCATATTAAATGCCGTTTTTTTACATTCCTATCAACAAGGACATTTCTTCATATCACCACCAGCACTTGGATAACGAGCATCCACGCAATAGCGATAAAAAGTTTTCGCATCCATAGCTTCCAAATCTGGATGATGTTTTGCCATGTGTTCCAAATAGTTTTGGTAGTCAGGCACACCCACCATCAAGCGGAAACTTTGCTGTAAACGCTGCCAAAGTGTCGCAATTCTCGACCAACTCTTAGGATTAAGAATCAGCTCTTTTTGTGACATAATGGTCATCTTGATGATTTTATAAATCACCGTTTTACCACTTTTAGCAAACTTCAGGTTCATTTAAAGCTCCCCCTTAATGTGCAGATTTTGATGGCTCAATTTCAGCAGGATCGCGGTAAATAGCTTCCGATTCATTCACTGTTGGTACTGGACTTGCCAATGCACGGCGAATCACACGTATTGCAGCAAATAACATTACGAATGCAACAATCATAAAGAACGCACATAACGCTGCGTTAATTTGATTCGACAGTACAATCGTTTGCATTTCTTCAAGCGTTTTTGCAGGTTTTAGAATTTCACCACGTGCAATTGCATCAGAGAAACGATTCGATTGAGCTAAGAAACCAATTTTTGGATTTTCGTGGAAAATTTTCTGCCAACCAGCGGTCATTGAAGTAATGAATAAGAAAACTGTTGGAACAATAGTGACCCAAACATATTTTTCTTTCTTCATCTTGAACAGAATTACCGTACCTAACATAAGTGCCATTGCTGCAAGTATTTGGTTACCAATACCAAAGAGTGGCCATAAGCTATTAATACCACCTAAAGGATCAATTACGCCTTGGTATACAAAGAAACCCCATCCTGAAACAGCAACTGCGGTACCCAACAAATTACCAAAGAAGTTACGTGAGTTTTTCACTGCGGGAATAACAATACCAACGGTATCTTGAACCATGAAGCGACAAGCACGCGTACCCGCATCTACCGCAGTTAAAATAAATAATGCTTCAAACAAAATGGCAAAGTGATACCAGAAAGACATCATTTCACGGCTGTTAAAAATTTCAGTGATGATATGTGCCATACCAATTGCAAATGTTGGCGCACCACCTGTACGAGAAAGAATTGAGTTTTCACCTACTTCTTGTGCAAGCAACGTTAATGCTTCAGGCGTTACAACAAAACCTAAGTTACGAACAGCTTCAGATGCTGTTTCAACCGTTGTGCCTAAAACAGCAGCTGGCGAGTTAATTGCAAAATACACACCTGGTTCAAGTACAGTTGCACAAACCAAAGCCATAATTGCAACAAAAGACTCCATCAACATGCCACCATAACCAATCATACGAATATCACGTTCGTTATTGACTAGTTTTGGTGTTGTACCCGATGAAACTAAAGCATGGAAACCTGAAATTGCACCGCAGGCAATAGTAATAAATAAGAATGGGAACATTGAACCTGCAAATACAGGACCTGTACCATCAATAAACTGGGTGATCGCTGGCATTTTCATTTCTGGCATCGCAAAAATAATACCTACTGCCAAACCTGCAATTACACCAATTTTCAAGAATGTAGATAAATAATCACGAGGCGCCAATAACAACCAAACAGGTAAAACCGATGCAATGAAGCCATAAGCAATTAAGCACCACGTTAACTCAGTACCTGTTAGTGTAAATAATTGTCCCCAATAAGGATGTTGTGCAACATTCTCACCATAGATAATCCCCGCCATCATCAGTACAAAGCCAATGATTGACACTTCTGCAATTTTACCCGGACGGATAAAACGCATGTAGATTCCCATGAACAAGGCAATTGGAATAGTTGCCGCAATACTGAACACGCCCCAAGGACTATTCGTTAATGCTTTAACAACTACCAAAGCCAACACAGCAAGAATAATGACCATTACGCCTAAGGCGCCAAGCATTACGATGACACCGGCAAAAGAACCTAGTTCTTGCTTTGCCATTTCACCCAATGAACGCCCATCTCTACGCGTAGAAATAAAGAGAACTAAAAAGTCTTGTACAGCACCTGCAAGTACCACCCCGACCAATAGCCAAATTGTACCTGGCAAATAACCCATTTGTGCTGCAAGGATTGGACCTACAAGCGGACCTGCACCTGCAATAGCAGCAAAATGGTGTCCAAACAATACGCTTTTATTGGTTGGAACGTAGTCTAAACCATCGGCTAAGCGATGCGCAGGAGTTAAGCGTCTTTCATTTAACTCAAAAACTTTATTGGCGATAAATAAACTATAGAAACGGTATGCAATGCTATATACACAGATGGCTGCAAGAATAAGCCAAACTGCATTCACATGCTCTCCACGACTTACTGCGAGTATTCCAAAAGATACCGCACCTAATATGGCAACAAGTAACCATATTATTTTCGAAGTTGTTGTCAACTTTGGTTGAACTGATTCCATGTAAATCCCTCATAAATGTATGTACTAAATCAGCTTAATTATTTTTTTAGAGATACAGCTGTTTCGTCCTGCACAACTGTACTCTTCACATCCTTTTTTTTATCTAAGACTTTGGCATAAAAAAAGGGATGATTTTCATCATCCCTTTCGATAATAGTATATTTCTATACCATTATGCACGCTCTAAATAATCACCCGTACGAGTGTCTACACGAACGCTTTCTTCTTGCTGTACAAATAATGGAACACGTACAACTGCACCTGTTTCAAGCTTAGCAGGTTTACCGCCACCGCCTGAAGTATCACCACGTACACCTGGATCAGTTTCAACGATTTTTAATACAACGAAGTTTGGTGCAGTTACGTTTAATGGCACGCCATTAAATAACATAATTGTACATTTTTCGTTAGAATCGTCTTTTAACCATTTAGCAGCATCGCTCATTGCTGTTTTATCAGCAGCGATCTGTTCAAATGTTACAGGATCCATGAAGTTCCAAAGTTCACCGTCGTTGTACAAATATTCCATTTCTACTTCAACAATATCAGCCGCTTCTAAGTTTTCGCCTGATTTAAATGTTTTCTCTAGAACTTTGCCACTGCGAAGGTTACGCAATTTAACACGGTTGAATGCTTGACCTTTACCAGGTTTAACATATTCGTTTTCCATGATTGAACATGGGTTACCATCAAGCATAACCTTAAGGCCTGACTTGAAATCATTCGTAGAATAATAGGCCATGAATGGCACTCCAAACTTACTAACTTTAATCTTTAGTGCTATGGGCTATACGAAGTCATTTAGCAAGCTAACTCGCACTTTTTTGCCACACGCACATTAATGTGATGTGACGTATTCTAAATGACCAATACACCATGCCGCAATGAAAAATTCCTGATTAACCGACTTAAGCTGTTTAAGTTCTGTTCAGACATCAAATAGAATTGTTTATACGGTGACTATAAAGAGGTAATATTCATGAAATTCAAATTCAATTTTCATAATGTGATGCCCCGTCTCTCACTTATATCTTTTAAATTTTCTCTTTTTTAATTGGGTTTTGAATAGACCTTTGGCTTTGAACCTAAAATCTCCTTTATCTTAAATTAAGCACGAACATGACAAATTATCTGTATCAAGAGCAAAATTGGCAATCGCAAATGAGCGATTTAATAACCGATCCTAAAGAATTGTTAGATATATTAAAGTTATCATCCGATCAACTTTTATCGGGTGCAATTTTAGCTTCTCAAACTTTTAAACTTCGTGTTCCTCGTGCTTTTGCTGAAAAAATTGAAGTGGGTAATCCACTCGATCCACTTTTACTTCAAGTTTTGCCACATCATTTAGAGTTAGAAGATTTTGAGGGTTTTGTGACAGATCCTTTAGGTGAAGAAGATGCAAATCAACAGCCAGGTGTTTTGCACAAATACAAATCTCGGTTTTTACTCACTCTTACCGGTGCTTGTGCCGTTCATTGTCGATATTGTTTTAGACGACATTTCCCCTATCAAGAAAACCTACCTAAAAATGATGATTGGGTGAACATTAAAAACTATATTGAGTCTAAACCCGATATTAATGAAGTGATTTTGAGTGGTGGTGATCCACTAACGCTTTCGAACAGAAAGCTACAATTGTGGATTGAGCGATTATCATCAATTGAACAATTAAAATACTTGAGAATTCACACTCGTGTGCCTGTTGTTATTCCTAGTAGAGTTGATGAAGAGTTTATTTCTATCTTAAAAAACAGTAGGCTACGTGTTATTCTAGTGATACACTCAAATCATGCTTCAGAATTAGATGAATTTACTTGTTCAAAATTAAGTGAACTTGTACATAATAAAGTAACCGTATTAAACCAAGCTGTTTTATTAAAAGGGGTAAATGATTCAGCTGAAATTTTAACTCATTTGAGTTATAAGTTATTCGATACAGGCGTAATCCCTTACTATTTACATGTCTTAGACAAGGTAAAAGGGGCTCATCATTTCGATTTAGATACTAATGAGATTAATCGAATATATACTGAACTACTTGCAAATTTACCGGGTTATTTAGTCCCAAAACTTGTAAGAGAAATTGCCGGAGAAAAAAACAAAACCCCGCTTTTTGGAACTGAAACTTTTTGAGTTAGATAAGAACTATGGATATAAATAAACCTGATATATTTCAAACAACCAATGAACTAAAATTGGATCAGCTTAGTTTTTGCCAAAATTCTGTAAAAAGTATCCAACAATGGTCAGCAACCTTAGAAATTCACCATTTAGGTGATTCTGCTCGGTCTTTATTTAATGCGATTATCGAAATAGCTGAACTCAAATGCCAAGAAACGCTGCGTTTTGACTTAATTCAAACCATTCATCCTCTTATTGACAATATTTTAAATAGCTTAGAAAAACATTTTTTTAATCAATCTTTAATTTCTGACAATAGAAATAAGCAAATTATTGAGTTAGCTTTCTCGCTTAGAATTCATTTATCTAAAATTTATATTGATATCGCTCAACGTAGTAATCAGCAATTAGAAAATCAAAGTTTTTCTTTATTTTCATTTAAGTTAAAGAAGAATTTACAAACGGCTCGAATTGTTTCGACATATTATGCATTACAGCAATTATCTTTATTACTCTATCACCAGCAAATGCTTTATAACACTGTATTGCCTGGTCAATGGTTGATTGCACATAAACTTTTAGATTGTGCAATGAAACATAATTTTAATATTGATAATATTAATCAAATTTTAGGTACAACCCATCAAATTAAAAATATTAATCAAGCCTATGCGCAATTGATTTTACTTGATATTTTTAACACACATCAAATTCGTCCTGCCGAAATTCAAGGTTTATATTTATGCAGTTTTGAGTGGGCTAAGCTTATTCATATTTTACCTAAAGAATCTACCTTATCTCGCTATGTTGTGGATTCTACAAAAGACCACCCTCCTATTTACAATACAACGTCAGGAAATAACTGTAATCCGAGTATTTATATTGCAACACAGGCGCTTCTTAATTATTTAAATGAAAATCAAGGTCGGAAAAATGAAAAACTTACAGCAAATGAAAAATTATTTTTAACGCCTGCGCTGCATTTCCATATTCATAATATTTTAACCAATACAGCAGAACGGCGTCATGAACGCTATGAATATAATGCACGTATTAAAATATGCTTTGGTTTGAGCGTCGCACACTTTTATTTAGCTAAAGCTAAAAACTTTAAAGAAACTTTAGAATTGGGTGCAAATTACCAATTAAAAAGTGAAAGTGTTTTTGTAGATTCACATGAAAATACACCTCATTTCGATTTAAGCTCAATTAAAACCATTGATCGTGAATCTAGAAAAATACATCAAGTCGATGTTCTTGATATTAGTGTCAGTGGTTATCGTATTAAGTGGACGGGAGAAACACCTGCAAATTTAAAAACAGGTGAGTTTATTCTGGTTCAAGAAAATTCACGTAGCCCTTGGCGTGGTGGTGTTATCCGATGGATTAAACAATCCACTGAGCAAAGCTTAGAAATTGGTCTAGAAATATTAGCTCAAGAAATTGCACCTTGTGCCTGCTACCTACAAATAGACAGAAATACGGGACATTACCACCCTGCTCTAATTATGCAAAATGCTCAGTTAGATGAAGTATCAACCACACTTATTTTACCCGGCATTGGCATATTAAAAGATAAGCAGTCTATTCAATTACGATTAGGGCAGGATGAATTAAAAGTCTTTTTAATGAAGCCATTATTAATTACCCAAAGCTTCATGCGCTTTGATTTTGAATTATTAAATGAGCAACAAAGACCAGTTTTGGATAATTTTATTCATAAGCAATTTAATGAAGTAAAACATCATGATTTATGGGAAACATTAAAGTGAGAAATCCACTATTTTCAAAAAAGCTTAAACGTTCTGAAGCACGTTTACTCATTATTGATGACAATCAAATTAGATTTAATCAAATTTGTAATCAATTAAAGGAAAACAATCTTACTGTTGCTGCAACCTTATTAGATGATGTTAAAAACTTTGAAAAACAACTAAATTTCACTTGGGATATTGTTATTTTTGGTCGTGCATACGATTTAAAAGTAGATCAAGCAATTGCTTTGATTCGCTCATCAACACAACCAAATCTTCCCTTATTGTTATTAAACCCAGATGATTATGAATATGACCAATACACCAGCTATATTCATAAAGGTCTATATGATGTATTAAACATAGACTACCCTGAACGCTTCTATTACGGTGTAATCCGCACACTCGCTTTTAGCCGTATGCAACAACAACAAGAAAGATTAGTAGATGAACTTGAAACTGCTCAAACCCAAGCACAATCTTTAGTTGAAGATAGCAATAAAGCTTTAGCCATTATTCAAGAAGGTATTCACGTTCAAGCGAACCCTGAATATTTAGAACTTTTCGGCTTTCAATCTGAAGATGAAATTATTGGCTTACCGTTACTTGATTTACTTCAGCCTAAACATTTAGCTGAATTAAAAACGCGTATTAAAAAAGCATCACAAGGACAACTGGATGCTGGCACTTTTAGCTTAGATTCTTTAAATAGCAAAATTGCATCAAAGAATCCGCTTACAGTCGAGTTCTTAAAAGCCACAGAAGAAGATGCTATTCAAATTACAATTGATACTGAATCATCAACTACTGCCATTTCACCAAACACAGCAACAGAAAATTCTGCACCAAAACCAAATATTTTTCAGCAGATCAATCGAAGCTTACACAAAAATCCTGCATCATCGAATGCACTTGTTACATTTTCGTTATCAGCTTGTCCTGAACAAATTTTTCAAGCAGATTGGCTCACATCTAAAACATACTTCCAAAATATCCGTAGCTTTTTAAAAGAACAAACACAAGTTCCATTATTTAAAGTAGATACACTGGTATATGTCGCACTGTTCCAAGCAGAATCTCAAGCTGTTTTAGATTCTAAACTTACAGGTTTAAGTGCATTAACTAAACCACAATTAATTGATGTAAATGGCTCATCTTATCCTTTAAATTTGCGCATGGGTTATAGCGTACTTAATGGTGATATTAAAGATGAGACACATCTAGATCATTATATTTCGCAAGCATTTGCGACTAAACTCCCTATTCCATGCGAACAAACATCTATTCCTTTAGGTTTGGATTTAGATTTAGACTTTTCACCGAAAATTGAAACACCATCATTAACCACGGATGCACCCGTTGTATCTATTCAATCGACAAATACAGAAACAAATGTACCTGTACTCCTTACGTCATTAGACAATAGTACACTCAGTCGTATTTCTGAATGTTTAGACAAAGGTGAAATTCACCTAAAATATCAACAGCTTTACGATAAAGAAGATTCTAATCTTTATACCTATGAAGTGACCAGTAACTATATCGATGGTTCTTCATGGAAAAGTTGTTCTGATATTTTAGATCTTTCTGAAGACCCTGAACTTTCTATTAAGTTGGATCGTTGGATTTTAGTAGAAGCCTGCAAACAATTGCATAACTTTATTACTCAATATCCAGATGCAAAACTTATTATTAATTTGAATAAACATATTTTATTGAAAGACAAAAACTTTCCTGAATTTGTTTCGAAGCTTATTACGATTATTGGTAGCACAATAGAACACCCTCTTATTCTTCAGTTTGCAGAAGAAGATTTACATCAGCATTTAACAGAAGTACAAAAGAAAATTGCAGAATTACAGCTACACGGTGTACAAATTGCCATCCGTAATTTTGGACGCTCTATGTACAGTGAAACCTTATTAAAGCAAATTAATGTTCAATGTGTTGCATTGCACCCAGAGTTAACTCAAATGCTCAATGATGAAAATACAGCACAAGAGCTCACTGAAAAATTAACAGCATTCCAAGAAACTCGTTCACTTCAAATTTTATTGCGCGAGCTAAATGACATGACTTTATTTGCAAATGCATGGAACGTTGAAGCCCGCTTCATTCAAGGCGATTACTTCCAGAAAAAACTCGATCATCTTATTGATGTACAAGACCAATAATAAGGTTTTGTACACTTGTATCTGTCACTTACTTGGTAATTTAAATAATCCACAAGTAAAGTGACAGGCACAAAAAAACGGGCATAAAGCCCGTTTTTTTCGTTTCAGTATTAATCGCGTTTGATAGAACGTGACATACCAGAGAAACGTTGTTTGAACTTGTCGATACGACCGCCAGTGTCAACATTCTTCTGTTTACCAGTATAGAATGGGTGGCAAGCTGAACATACGTCTAGGTAAACAGTTTCTTTACCAATTGCAGAACGAGTTTCGATAACGTTACCACATGAACAAGTAGCAACTAATTTTTCGTATTTTGGGTGAATATCGGCGCGCATCGTCGATTCTCCTAAGATTAAAGAAGGTTTTGCTGTCATCGCAATTGATCACTCTCACCGAAATGAGGAAAGAAAAATAATTAAATTATTTAACAGATCAACACCACAACAGACCATTCTTTTGGCCCACCGAGACGGATACCGTCAGAGCTAAGCACAACAAGTGGGCGTTATTATACTTTAAATTTGATATAAAGCGAACTATTCTTTTTCTTCGACTTTCACTTGTTTAGACCAGTAATTTGCAATTACACCGCATACCATGAGTTGAATTTGATGGAAAATCATAATCGGTAAAACAATCATGCCAAGTGGTTGTCCTATAAATAAAATTTGCGCCATAGGCACACCGCTCGCCAAGGTTTTTTTCGAACCACAGAAAAAAATTGCAATCTGATCTTCTTTATTAAAGCCCAACCATTTAGGAATATATAACGCTAAAAGCATAACAATCGTCAGTAGCACCGAACATGCCAATATCAACAATATAAGCGTATTCAAGCTCACCACTTTCCAAAGGCCTGCAACCACTGCCCCACTAAAAGCACCATATACCACCATCAAAATTGAACCTTGGTCAAATGCTTTCACAAGACTTGGCACTTTTTGCATTTTTGGAAAAATCCAAGGTCGTAAAATTTGCCCTAAAACAAATGGCACAAATAATAATAAAGTAATTTGAATAATAGATGCTGTAGGATTGAAGTCGTGCTTCACCTGCCCTAATATAAAAATACTCACCAATACGGGCGTAATAAACATCCCAATAATATTGGAAAAAGATGCACTACATACGGCGCTTGCAACATTGCCTTTAGCCACAGAAGTAAAAGCAATTGAAGATTGTACGGTTGATGGCAAGAAACACATGAACAAAAAGCCCCAATACAATTCTCGCCCAAGCATGGGTTCAAGTATGGGTTTTGCCATTAAACCAAATATTGGAAACAAAGCAAAAGTCAGTGCAAATACAAGTGCATGAAGCTTCCAATGCATAATGCCTTGTACTACGGCTTCGCGTGATAACTTCGCACCATGTAAAAAGAATAAAATTGCGATTGCCACTGTAGTTAAAATACCAAAGTAATATGCGGCTTGACCTGAAACTGGTATGACTGATGCCAATATCACCATCATTACCAATAAAACTGTAAAACGGTCTAAAGCCAATAATTTCAACATTACTCTTTCCTTGTATTGATCTACTGCCACTCAAAGTTACTGCCAACAAAAAGCTCAGTATGAAAATTTACCATGCGATAAACCATCTTACTGAGCTTTTAAATTTTTGCGACCACTTCATGTGAAATGTTCACTATTTTATTTTACTATAGTGTCGAACTTAGTTGTTCTGAGCATTTACATCTTGTTGAATTAGCTCAATTTTATAGCCATCAGGATCTTCAACAAAAGCAATAACCGTTACACCGCCTTTCATAGGCCCTGCTTCACGTACAACATTACCGCCACGTGCTTTAATGTCTTCACACGCTTTGTAAGCATCTTCTACACCAAGTGCAATATGACCATAGCCATTGCCTAAGTCATAACTAGATGTATCCCAGTTATGCGTTAATTCTATAACCGTATTATTTGCTTCATCACCATAGCCAACAAAAGCCAAAGTGAAACGACCTTCTTCATAATCACGTTTACGAAGCAAAGTCATACCCAGCACTTCAGTATAGAACGCTAACGATTGTTCTAAATTGCCTACGCGTAACATGGTATGCAGCATTCGCATATTATTCACCTTCATTTGCAGTAAGTTTTTGATGATTTTTCAATAGAACTCCAACCCAAACAACCAAAACTAAAATAGGAATACCAATTAAAGTGGTCATAAAGAAGAAGTTTGGATAACCAATATTGGTGACTATAGTACCTGAATAACCACCTAAAATCTTAGGTGTAAGCGTCATTAATGAGCTGAAAATCGCATATTGAACTGCTGTAAA
Organism: Acinetobacter portensis; assembly: GCF_010646905.1. Lineage (NCBI taxonomy): Bacteria > Pseudomonadati > Pseudomonadota > Gammaproteobacteria > Moraxellales > Moraxellaceae > Acinetobacter > Acinetobacter portensis. Next base: position 2,358,716 of record NZ_JAAARQ010000002.1, on the reverse strand, counting down.
TGACACGCTAGTTAAACTTGATAAGAATGCAATAAATGCAGCACCCGCCAAACCTGAAGCCAAGTTATCAACAATAATGGCAAAGTAGAGCCAACCGCTACTATATGGCTTAATCACTTTTCCTGAAACTTCAACACTATCATTTGAGCTGGCATTAATGACAGGAAGTGGCTGTAAATCGACATCTAAACCATTTTTCTGTGTAGATGTATCTACATCATAACGATGCTGAACTTGCGATAAAGCTTTACCGTTTTCATCAATAAATGCTGTGATGTTTTTAGAAGGTGACTGAACTAGTTTTTTTGCATCAATTGCTGTGCTAAACATGCCATCTTTATCTAACTTAGCATCAAATTTTTCGCCATCTAAAGTCACAACAATTTTTTGTTGATCATTTAAGGACTGTCCAAAATATTGCCCACGAACAACCAAACTACCATTTTTTTCTTTTTCAGAAATACTGTTATTACTTGTCACAGGCAATAACTGCATAACCGCATTTTGGTTACTTTGCACTAAGTAAGGTAAGCTTGCAATCACAGACTCATTCGATTTTGCATAACTTGCTTTCACATCTAATTGATGACTTTGCGCTAAAACCTGACTTGGAATATTAGCTTTCCAATAACCGACTTCATCAACTTGAGCAGTATATTTTTGCGCACCAACTTGAATTTGAACATCATTCAGTTGCTCACCCGACTTCACCAAACCAATAAAAATTAGATTGGTCGATGATGCTAAAATTGCGCCCACAAACATCAATTTCATAATGTTCATGCGCTGTGCAAGCAAACCTCCTAAAAAGCCACCTACTAAACTAAAAATCACACCATAAATTTTAACAGCTTCAGCAATTTGTTCTTTGGTGAAGTTTAAATCTTGATAGAAAACGTTAGAAATAACACCTGCAATAATGTCTGAAATTCGGTAAAAACCAATCAACAACAGCAAAACTAAAGCAAGTTTTACCCCATAGCGTTTAAAGAAATCTGCAATTGGATTCACCCAAGTTTCAAATGCCATTTTTTTATTTACAGCACCCGCTTTAACCAAGGCAGCACCCATAAATACAGCAACGGCACCTGAACCTATAAAGCGCAAAGCTTCAAAACAAAACAGTAAAAATGAATCTTTTATTTCAAATTGTGCTTTTAAACTTTCTGTTAAATTACCTGAGAAGATATAACTAAAAACAAAACTCATCACAGCAATGAAAAATACAGCCACTAAGCGATAATAATCACTACGTTTATAATCTTTAGATGCTCGATTAACTTGAGACTCACGAATACATAATGTGGTGATAATACCAACCAACATAACCGCAGCCATCGCCAAATAAGTAATTTTCCACGCACTGTAAATGTAATTACCTTTTGCCGTACCTAAAGATGCTGCTAAAAATAATGCACCTGCACCTGCAACAATCATCCCAATTCGGTAACCTGCATTATAAGTCGATGCCAAAACCGTTTGCATTTTGGTTTCTGCAAGCTCAATACGATAAGCATCGATCACAATATCTTGCGTGGCAGCAGAAAAGCCCAGTAATACAGCCCCCACCGCCATTTGGTAAATATAGCTTTGACCTAAAGATGGGTCGGAAAATGCCATAATACAAATAGCGAGAATAATTAAGCATTGTGCAACCAATAGCCATGCTCTACGCCTACCCAAAGCTTTGGTTAAAAATGGCAGCGGAAGTTCATCGACTAAAGGTGCCCAAACGAATTTGAATGAATAACCTAAAGCAGCCCAACTGAAAAATGTAATTGCGCTTTTATCTATACCTGCTTCACCTAACCATAAAGATAAGCTAGAAAAGATCAGTAAGATTGGAATACCTGCTGAAAAACCCAAGAACAACATGATTAATGCACGTCGATCTAAAAATGCTGTAAACGCAGATTTCCATCCTGTGGTTTGTGTTGTCATTACTTAATTATTTTCTGCAAAATGAATAATTGCTATTCAAACGCTTAATACAAATAGATTCAACATCATTTATGAAAACATTCTTATTTTTATAGAGAAAAATATTCGGTTTGCTTGAATTTTTTCATTAAACCTGTATATCTTAAACTTCTCATGTTTAATTTTGTTTTGGATCTCAACTGTGCCCAAAAAACTCGATCAAGTTAATTCTGCTGTATCTGCTAACACAACAAACCTAAATCAAGACACGACACAAACTAGCCTTTTATCAGCATTTGATCAAAACGAAATTCAGAATACGCTTGTACAAACCAAACTTGAAGATAAACAGCTTACACATAGCCCAGACATGGAAAAAATTCCATCGTCTACAAAAAGAATAAAGCCTTTAAATAATTTTCTAGGTCAAGACCGCGCTCGTGCATCTGTTGAAGCAGGTATTGCCCTGCCATATTCAGGCTACAATATTTTTGCTGTAGGTACGGCGGGTTTAGGTAAACGCACAATGATCAAGCGTTTACTTCAACAACATGCCAAAACAATGCCTACACCCAATGACTGGGTTTATGTCTATAACTTTCAACATCCACGCCAACCTATTGCCCTACAAATGCCTGCGGGACAAGCACCAAAATTTCAAACACAATTACATCAAACTTGGCAAACCGTACTGAAACAGCTTGAACGACGTTTTACAGCTGAAACTTATCACAACCGTATTGAGATGATTCGCCAACAAACAGGCGATGAACAACAACTTGCATTGATTGAACTAACTAAAGAAGGCGAAGAATTAGATTTAAAACTCATTTCAAGCAATGAAGAACATTGCTTTGTTCCAATGCATTTAAAAGACAATAAAATGCAGGAAATGACGCAAGCCGAAATTAATGCATTAAATACGAAAGATCGTGCTGAAATTTCAGCAAACATGCGCTATATGGATAAAAAGCTTGAGCGTTTAGGCATGCATTTGGGTGATTTAGAAGATCATGCACGTGATAAAGTTCAAGTTCTAAACCGAGATATTGCAAAAAAAGTAGTTGTTCCACGCATTGAGTCGATGCTGAATAAATTTAAATATATCAATGATTTAGCCGACTACCTTAAACATTATGCAGAAGACATTATTAACAATGTTGAAGTGGTACTTGAACAAGAGGAAGATGATTTTACCGCGGGCTTATTCAGTCGTGTTCCTGCCCGCTATCAAGCCAATATCGTGGTTACACACAAACCTAATTCTGGCATGCCTGTTATATTTGAAGACTTCCCAACCCACTACAACTTATTGGGTCACGTAGAACAACTCACTCAACAAGGTACAATTACCACAGATTTCACATTAATTCGACCAGGTTCATTACATAAAGCCAATGGCGGATTTTTAATTCTAGAAGTCGAGCAATTGCTTGAACAACCTTATGCATGGCAAGGTTTAAAACGTGCTTTAAAATCTGGGCAACTCAAGCTTTCATCTTTAGAACATATGATTACCCTAACAGGTAGCATTTCTATAGAACCTGCGGCAATTCCTTTAAATATTAAAGTGATTTTACTTGCTGAACCTGAAATTTATTATGAAATTTTAGAACTTGAGCCTGAACTTGGCAGTATTTTCAAAATTCGTGCAGATTTCACCGATACTTTGCAACGTAATGAATTAAACGAACAAGCCTATATGCAGCTCATTGCAGACTATGTTCAATCAGACAAGTTACTTCCATTTGACCGTAGTGCATTGGCCGCTTTACTCACAGATTCAAGCCGTCAAGCAGAAGATCAAAGCTCATTGTCATTACATGCTTTAACGCTTGGTGATTTAATTCGTGAAGCACATCATCATGCTGCTAAAGCTGAAGATAAAATGGTGACTGAAGCACATATCAATACCGCACTCGATCATCGTAAATATCGCTTAGGTTATTTACGTGAATTGTATTGGCAAGATTTATCACGTGGCACACAACTTATTGAAACGCGTGGACATCGTCTAGGACAAATTAATGCCCTTTCTGTTATTCAATATGCAGATGTAGAATTTGGCTTACCATCACGCTTAACAGCATCTGTTTATCAAGGTGGCGGAGATATTCTAGATATTGAACGAAGTGTAGAACTTGGTGGTTCGTTACATGCCAAAGGCGTGTTACTCATGTCTAGTTTCTTAAAAGCACATTTTGGTCGTGAACAAATTCTTCACTTCTCAGCAGCACTCGCATTTGAACAAAGCTATGGTCAAGTCGATGGTGATAGCGCAACCGTTGCCGAGTTATCAGCGCTTATTTCCGCAATTAGCCAATTACCAATCGATCAATCTTGGGCAATCACAGGTTCTATGAACCAATTGGGTCAAGTACAGCCAATTGGTGGTGTAAACGCTAAAATTGAAGGTTTCTTCGATGCATGTAAACTACAAGGTTTAACAGGCAAACAAGGTGTGATTATTCCACGTCAAAACATGGAACATTTAATGTTGCGTAAAGATGTGATTGAAGCCGTACAAGAAGGTCAATTCCATATTCATGCCATTGATACCATCGACCAAGCGCTTGAAATACTGATGGCGCGCCCTGTTGGAAAACTCGATAAAAAAGGTCGCTATACCAAAGGTTCTATTTACGCAGCTGTTATGGCTCAACTTGAGTATTGGCAAGCCATTGAAGATGGTGCCGTGCTTGAAGAAGTTAAGCCAAAGAAAAAGAAGAAAAAAAATAAAGATAAGAAAAAGGATAAAGCGAAGTCGAAAGAAGCTGAAACTAAAGATGTTGAGCAGAAATCAGAACCTTTAGATTCAAAATCTGATGAAAATTAAATAAGCCCCATAAAAAAAGCGCCATCTAGGCGCTTTTTTTTCGATTCAACAACTGAATTAAGCTTCAGGTGCTGCGCTATATTGTTCAACTAGGGTTTTTAATTCACCTGTTTGGAACATTTCTAGCATGATATCGCTACCGCCAATCAACTCACCATTGATCCACAATTGTGGAAATGTAGGCCAATTTGCAATTTGTGGCAACATTGCGCGAATATCTTGGTTTTCCAAAATATTTACATAAGCAAATGGACGACCAATTTGACTAAGCGCTTCTACCGCACGTGCAGAGAAACCACATTGTGGAAATTGTGGAGTGCCTTTCATGTAAAGAAGAACGGCATGTTTAGCAATTTGGTCACGAATTAACACTTCGGTATCGCGTGCTTGTTCAGTCATTGATAAATCCTCAATAATTCTGTTTCGCATTATACCCAAATCTACACAAAACAATATGTCAAAAGTAATAAATCCATTTTTATTTACAATCGGGCTTTAATTTTTAGGTAGATTTTGCTTATATAGAACATCTTAATGCCTTTGATCTATCTGGCATTAATATCCAAATTTCCCAATCAACTAACAGATAAGAGTTAGCCATGAATAACGTTACCTTTGCTCCCGTGAAAACTGATCAACCATCACATTTGATGCCTGTATTTGGCCGTCAGCAGATCAGCTTTGTCCGAGGACAAGGTTCTTATCTATATACCGCAGATGGTACTGAATATTTCGATGCACTTACAGGTATTGCTGTTTGTGGTTTAGGTCATTCACACCCTGCTGTAACAGAAGCAATTGTTGATCAAGCATCAACTTTACTTCATACAAGTAACCTATTTGAAGTACCTTGGCAAACTGCAGCTGCGCAAAAACTTGCAGAAGTTTCAGGTATGGAAGAAATCTTCTTCTCGAACAGCGGTGCAGAATCGAATGAAGGTGCAATTAAAATTGCACGTAAATTTGGTCATCTACAAGGTATTTCAAACCCTAAAATTATTGTTGCCGATCATTCATTCCATGGTCGTACTATGGCAACGCTTTCTGCAACAGGCAATAAAAAAGTTCAAGATGGTTTTGGACCATTGGTTGAAGGCTTTATTCGTGTGCCATTTGGCGACATTGAAGCGATTGAAGAAGCAGCCATTAATCATCCAGATATCGTTGCGATTTTAGTTGAACCTATTCAAGGTGAAGGCGGTGTAAATACTGCACCACAAGGTTTTAGCTACCTTGAAGATATTCGTCAAATTTGCAATCAGCACAATTGGTTAATGATGCTTGATGAAGTTCAAACAGGGAATGGTCGTACGGGTAAATACTTTGCGTACCAACACACCAACATCATTCCTGATGTAATGACGACAGCTAAAGGCTTAGGTAATGGCTTCCCTATTGGTGCTGTGATGACTCAAGGTCGTGGCGTTGGTGTTTTAACTGCAGGGAATCACGGTTCTACTTATAGCGGTACACCACTTGGTTCACGTGTTGTTTATACCGTTATTGATACTATTCAAAAAGATAATTTAGTAGAAAATGCAGCAAACATGGGTACATATATTGTTGAGCAGTTTAAACAACAGCTTGACGGTCAAAACGTCACTGTTCGTGGTTTTGGTTTAATGATTGGTCTTGAACTACCAAAACCATGTGCCCAACTTGTAGATGTTGCTCGTGATGAATATAAGCTTATTCTTAACGTTACAGCAGGTTCTGTCATCCGCCTACTTCCTGCTTTAAATATTGATAAAGCTCAGGCAGATCAACTGATTGAACGAATTGTGAAAATGGTTAAAGCATTTTTAGCTTAAATCTAAATCACATAAAAAAAGCCGCATATGCGGCTTTTTTTATGTATCAGTATTATTTCAAACTACGGTAAATCTTGAAAAGTTCTTCCACCAGGTAGCTGACTAAAATATTGTTTTAGCGCATCTAAGCAACGGTGAATTTTCATGGGCTGTTGATCATGTTTAGATGTAATTGCATTTAAGGTAAAAGCAGGCAATTTCCATTCAGGTAAAACTTCAATCAAAGCGCCAGTTTGCAGCTCTTTTTGTACATCAAGGCAAGATAATCTTGCGATACCTAGCCCTTGTAAACATAAAGATTTAGCAACCATGACATTATTCGTTGTAAAACGAGAATCCATTTCTAAACTTACAGTTTCGGCATTAGAAATATGCTTAAAATCAAAATTTTGAGCATTCTTCGTTAAACTCACAGGTATTAAATCGTGATTACGAAAATCTTCTGGACGAGAAACAAGTGTAGATTGATTTAAATAACTTGGTGAAGCAACTAAAACTTGCTCAACTCGTACTAGTGGAAAAACTTGTAAATTAGTATCTTCGTTTTTTAGACTCATACGAAGTGCAATATCAATGCGCCCTTCTATTAAATCTATACATTGATTATCTGCTTCAATATGAATTGATAAACCACGATGAGCTGACATCCACTGCGACAATGCAGGAATAACATGATTTGCTCCGAGTTCTGGTGTTGTTGCAATACGCAACCCCCCCACCAAATCATCACGCAATTCATTAATTCGAATTTTCCCACGTTCAGCTGCCGCAAGCATTTCTTTACAACTGTGGAAAAAAGCTTGCCCTGTTTCAGTTAAACTCAATTTTCGGGTAGAACGATGCAGAAGCGTGACTTCCATATCATTTTCCAAAGAACGAATTTGCTGACTTACCGCACTCGTCGTAATTCCTAACTGACGAGCTGCGCCACTAAACGAACTTTTTTCAACAACGCACGCGAATACGCCCATTGCACGAAGTTGATCTAACATAAATTTCCCTCTGAAATCATGAGAAACTTCCATCTTCCAATAAAAGCAACTCATTGTATTATACGGTGAAATTTATGCTTTGTATTACAAAAAATTAATTAATTGGTAAAATTTTTGCAGGGTCAATTGGCTTACCATCAAGGCGCACTTGAAACTCTAACATTGTGCGTGTAGTTCCTGTAGAACCCATCTCTGCAATTTTTTGCCCAGCTGTCACATTTTGACCACTTTTCACTAGCATTTTACTGTTATGTGCATAAGCCGTAATGTACCCATTAACATGCTTCACCAACACTAAATTACCATATTCCTTTAAACCATCTGCGGCATAAACCACTTGTCCATCGGCAGCAGCAAAAATAGGATCGCCCACGTTTCCGCTATAACGAATTCCCTTCACATTTGGTGCAGAGTCAAATCTAGAAATAATTGCACCATTGGTTGGTTTTACCCAACGTAAAGAAGATGATGAAGATGTTGCAACAGCTGTCGGTGCAGTAACAGGTGCTACAGTTTTTGCAGGTTGATTTGTGGGAAGATCAATTTTTTGACGTTGAATAGGTGCAACTTGTGTCATCGCCTGAGTATTTGTTGTACGTGGTGCACTACCCTTTTTCAAACGTAATGACTGTCCAACATAAATTCGGTAAGGCGCTGCAATGTCATTCATTTCAGCAACGCTGATATAACTTAAACCATAACGTGCAGCAACACCACTTAATGTATCGCCCGTACGCACAGTATAATAATTTGGTGCTGCTGCATAACGCGTAGCATTATTTATCTGTGGTTTAGACGCACAACCGCTTAATACGACTGTCGCAATCACCGCTGTTGATATAACGATCGTTTTTAATAATTTAAATGGCATAGCTTTTCCACGATAATTTGACACCAAAGGCATTCATCTTCCCCACTAATTTTTAAATTAATTCCACGTATTAGCACTAAGAGTAGCAAAAAAAAGTACATAAAAATTCGAGATAAAGTACTTTTTCACAAAGTTATAACATTCCAGTCCATCAATCGTTCATATTTTATTTTAATGTACAAATAAAATATTTAAATACAGATTCCCAAATACATTACTTATTTAAAGCAAAGTCTAATTCACTTAACACTGAATAATTGGTTGCATCCATTTGAATTGGCGTAACGCTCACGTAGCCATTTTCAATAGCGAAAAAGTCAGATTCAATACCATTCAAACCTTTTTTCTGTTCTGTGACAGACTCACCTGAAAGTCCAATCCAAAAAACTTGACGTCCACGAGGGTCAACATGACTGGTAATAGGCTTTGACTGACTTCTCTGCCCTTGATACGTCACTTTCGCACCTTTTAACTCGGCAACATCTGGAATATTAATATTTAAAATATGACGTGATGGTAATTCAGGTAAACCTTTGGCAATAAAATCATGAATCCATTGTGCCGCAACCGCATAGTCTTTTGGTTCGTTATATGAACGTACATTTGCACCTGCCAACGAAACTGCAATTGCAAGTTGTTTCATTAAACGCCCTTCAAATGCCGCACCAACCGTTCCTGAATATAAAACATCATCACCCAAATTTGCACCGCTATTAATACCACTAACAACCAAGTCAAATTCAAAATCGAATAAACCATTCATAGACAAATAAACACAGTCTGCAGGTGTGCCATTTACAGCCCAAACATCGTATGAAATTTGAATAGGTCTCAATGGTCTATCTAAAGTTAATGCGCTTGAAAACCACTTCTTTCACTTTCTGGCGCAACAACGACTACTCGACCTAAAGGTTTTAATGCTTGTGCCAAAGCTTGTATGCCTGGCGCAAAAACACCATCATCATTTGATATGAGAATATTCACGTAAAACTCTTTCACTTAATTGAATGACCAATCAGGTCAATTTATTGAAATATAATAAATATTATATATATTGTTGCGTCAACATCTACCTAAATATTGAGATAAAATGCAACTTCCTATAAAATTAGGCTATTCATTCTATTTGGCTATAACACTTGCAATGACTCAATCTATTTATGCAACAACAGATCTAAGCCTAGCAGAAAAAAATAGTATAATTAAAGAAGATGTTGCCTCAGCTCAAATCATGCAAGAAGTGTGTCCGACACTAATCGGTAAAAATGCCAAATTCGATCAAAATATTAAAAACCTCATTTCTGAATACTTAGCCGATTATTCAGATAAAAACATTTCCTTAGAAAAATTAAAATTAGACGCTGAGTATAAAATTTTACTTCAAGAGGCACGCGAAGCACTGAAAGACGCATCGCAAGAAGAAAATCAATTTGCGTGTACTGAAGTTTCAACAATAGAGATGTAATTGCTTTGGGTTGGATACAACATCATTCAACCCAATTTCCATCATTCATCCTTATTTCTGACAAAATCTTTGCACTTTCAACATCTTTTATACATTCAGTATCTTTTCATTTGCATAAAAATATACAATCATCATAACCTTAAAAATATAAACAAATTTTTAGGCAATCCAAAGTTATGAAATCTCAAATTGTAAAAACACTCACTGCAATTGCATTTGGTTTAAGCTTAAGCCAAGTTTCAAATGCAAAAGATGAAAATATTGAAGTTACCCCTATTCAAGATATCACTCATCAAGAACTTGCTGCAATTTATGTTTTATCTGAAATATGCCCGAGCCAAATTTCAGATCAGAAAAAATTTGAAACAGGCTATAAAAAATTAGTGACGGAATATTTACCTAAAGAAAAAGACCCTGTTGCAGCTTTAAATTTATTGTCTAAACAGTCAAGTTTTGCACCTATTTTAGATGAAGCAAAAGCAGATGCGAAAAAAGCGGGCGATGAAAAAAACAAAGCAATTTGTGAAGATGTAGCCACTTACAGCAATTAATTTATTTTCGTTACAATACTTTTGAAAATTAGCTGATTTTTCCCGTAGAAGTCAGCTTGCATTTGCCCTAGAATGCATGAACGTTGTGCTTATATCAGAATATTGGAACCACCTAAAAATGACCGGAAAAAGCGCCCTTGCTGCATTAATATTACTACCTAGTCTTTCATATGCAGCGACTGTTTTACCAACGCCACCAGAACTAAATAATAAATCTTATGTTTTGATGGATTATGAAACAGGGCAAATCCTAGCTGCAAAAAATGAAAATGAAAAATTAGCACCTGCTTCAATGACAAAAATGATGACAAGTTTCATCATTGAACAAAAGTTATTGAGCGGTGAACTCACGGAAGATGAAAAAGTACGCATGAATGAATCTGCATGGTGCCGTGGCAGTAGCTCGGAATCTTGCATGTATGTTCCACTTAACGGTACTGCAACTGCTTTAGAAATGCTCCGTGGTATTATCATTCAATCGGGTAACGATGCCTCAAAAGCAATGGCTGAACACATTGCTGGTAATGAAGGCACTTTCGTTCATATTATGAATGAAGAAGCCAAAAAAATTGGTATGACGAATACACAGTTTATGAACTCTACAGGTATGCCTGCGGAAGGTCATTATTCAACAGCAAAAGACATGGCAACGCTTGCAAAACACATTATTCATGACAGTTCAAAATACTATCCACTATATTCAGAAAAAGAATTTTCGTTTAACGGTATTAAGCAAGGTAACCGTAACGCACTTCTTTACACTGACCCAAGTGTTGATGGTTTAAAAACAGGTCATACCAATGAAGCCGGTTATTGCTTAACCACTTCTGCTAAACGTGGGCCAATGCGCTTAATTTCTGTGATTTTTGGTACACAGAGCATGAATGAACGCGCATCTCAAACACGTGAGTTATTGGCTTGGGGCTATGCAAACTTTGAAACTGTAAAAGTTCAACCTGCAAATCAAGTTTTAGCAAAATCTAAAATTTGGTACGGTAAAGACAGCGACGTTCAAATTGGTCTAGCTGAAAACTTTAATGTGACTATGCCTAAAGGCAAAGCAAATGCCATTAAAACTCAGCTTGTAGTACAGCCTAAATTGACTGCACCCCTTCAAAAAGGTCAAGTTGTTGGTAAATTCGTAGCAACTTTAGATGGTAAAGTAATTGCAGAAAAACCGCTTGTCGCTTTACAAGCAGTTGAAGAAGCTGGTTTCTTCTCTCGCATGATCGATCATATTAAGCAATTCTTTGCTAACTTATTCTAAGAACTTATCTTTTAAGATATTGTCATCTTAGACTTAAGATAAAGCATCTATATTTCGATATAGATGCTTTTTTATTTATACTACATTCATTCTAAACATTTGATTTTAACCATGACTAAAAACATTCGTCCTTATTTAGACACTGCCCCACAAATTGATGCTTCTTGTTATATCGATGATTTATCTGTTGTTATTGGTGATGTCATTTTGGCAGAAAATGTTTCCGTTTGGCCTTTTGCTGTGATTCGTGGTGATGTAAACCATATTCATATTGGTAAAAATTCGAATGTTCAAGATCATTCTATGCTTCACGTAAGCCATAAAAAAGCAGATAAACCTGAGGGTTCGCCTTTAATTATTGGTGAAGATGTTACGGTTGGTCATCATGTTAAATTGCATGGTTGTACAATTGGAAACCGTGTGCTTGTGGGTATTGGTACTATTATTTTAGATGATGTGATTGTTGAAGATGATGTGATGATTGGCGCAGGTTCTCTTGTTCCACCCAATAAGCGTTTGGAAAGTGGTTATTTGTATGTGGGAAGCCCTGTTAAGCAAGTGCGTAAATTGACTGAAAAAGAACTCGCTTTTTTACCTTATTCTGCACAAAATTATGTGAAAGTTTCAGGGAATTATAAATAATTTACTAGTTGGATAAATATATTTTAACTTTAATAACGAGTAACAATTCATGAAATTAAAGTCAGCTCTATACAGCATACCATTCATTTTATTAACAACAATAAGCCATGCAGGTCCTTATCAACATAATCTTGAACAATGTTTAGACAACAATATATCTAAAAATGATAAATCACAATTAGCTAAATATATCTTTTTCTCCATAGCTTCTAATCCTGATTTTTCAAAATATGTCAGTATACCCGCAAATGAGTTAATCAGTTCAGATAAGAAAATAGCTAAAATTTATGAACGAATTCTAATTGAAAATTGTAGTACAGAAATTCGTGATGTTATTAAAAATGAAGGGACTAATGCTTTAGAAAGTGCATTTGAATTTTTGGGTCGTACATCCATGGTAAATATCATGTCCAATGAAACCGTACAAAATAGAATGCTAGGACCAAGTCAACACATGAATGACAAAAAAATCTCAAAAACAATTAAAGAACAATAACCTTTCTCATCAAAGCCTGATTAATATTTATTGGGCTTTTCATTTCAAATTAACCACCTTCTACTACAGAGATAATCACATACAAAAACATTCCATTATTTTATAGTTTAAGATCTCTACTTTCAAAAAATAAGGTTCATGTTTTGAAAAAAATATTACTTTTACTCGCAAATGGCTTTGAATCTTATGAAGCAAGTGTGTTTACAGACGTATTTGGTTGGAACTCATTTGAAGGCGATGGCTCTGTTCAGCTAGATTCTGTCGGACTACATCCCATTCTTGAATGCACATGGGGCTACAAATGCATACCGCATTTCACCTTGGATAATATCAATTTAGAAGATTACGACGCTTTAGCCATTCCTGGTGGATTTGAAGAAACAGGCTTTTATATAGATGCCTTTGATGAAAGATTCTTAGATGTGATTCGATACTTCGACCAAGAAAACAAATTAATTGCCTCTATTTGTGTTGCAGCTTTAAGCATCGCCAAAAGCGGTGTTTTAAATGATCGCAATGCCACAACATATAACTTTGAAGGAAGCGTAAGAAGAAAACAATTACAAGACTTTGGCGTAATATTAAATGATGAAAGAATTGTTCAAGATAGAAATATCATTACATCATCTTCACCTGAAACAGCATTAGACGTTGCATTTATGACACTTGAACAACTCACATCAAAAGAAAACATGTTGAACATTAAAAACCGAATGGGTTTTAAAATGCTCAACACATAAAGATTTAGAGTTTAGCTTAAATTATTTTAAAACAGCTTCAATTTCTTCTGCTGTTTCCAAACCATTCATATGTGCACCATGTACTGTGCCTGCATATTCCAAACTACAATGCTCACCAGTAAAGAAAATACGGTTACCAATCGCTTCATTCAAAGTAGCGACCAAACTTTCATTATGATAAATAGAAGGAAAACTAAATGAGCCATAACTAAATTCATCTACGCCCCAACGGGTAATGAATATTCTTTTTGGCTTATTCGGCAATTTTTTAAGACTTGTATTTAAGTTTTTATAAATAAAATCCCAAACCTCTTTATTCGTCGCATTATCTACAAACTCAGACAGCTTTCCGCCAAATAACATTAAATAAACAGGCTTTTTATATATTTTAGATAAATCTAAAACGTTATACCAAGTATTACCAACCCAATAATAAAAGCTATTTGCATCAGAGTTCTTTTGTAAATCAAGTGATTCATCTAATTCAAAAAATATTTTATTAAAAGACCCAAAACCTACAGCATCAATTGCATATTGATGCTGTTCTGGTAATTGAGGACTAAATTCAATACTTTTATTTTTCAAAACACCTAAAGGTACACTCACCACCACTTTAGATGCTAAATATTCTGTATTGTTATGATCGACAACTTTGACAACATCTTTATCATAAAGAATTTTCTTTACGGCAGAATTGGTTTTGATATTAATATCAATATCACTCGATACATCATTTAAAATTTGTGAATAACCGTGTGGAAATATGACTTCATCACCTTCAAAGTATCCTTCATATTTTTGATATTGTGAAAACAGCCCATACAAATCTGTCGCATATGGGTCATTGGCATATTTTTCAAAAAACGAAAAGATTAAATGCTTTAAATGATCAGGCGAAAAACTTTCACTTTCTATTTCTAAGTTATTCAAAATTTCACGTAATGAAACCAAAGCAGAAACATCCGTCGCTTCTGTAAGTTTCTCTTCAATTTGCTCTATATAAGACTCAAACTCTTTCTTTTCTTGAATAGTAAATGGTTGACCATTCTCATGAAAGAAATCTGAATCTACATAATTAAAGACAGCTGTTTCAATATTATTTTTTTGGGCAATATCCCAAATTGGATTATTTTCAATACCATGAATCCAAGATGCACCTAGATCAAACACATCATCCTTATTTTTCATAGAATGCAAACGACCACCTATTCGGTCTTTTGCCTCTAAAACAATGACATTTTTTCCTGCTTCTTGAAGTTTTTTTGCACATGAAAGGCCAGAGATACCTGCACCAATCACAATGATAGGTAATAAATTTCCTTGTGTTTTTAACATAAAAATAGAATTTCTAATTTAAAATAAATACTTAATTTAGAATATAAATAAAATATTTAAACCGTGTGTTAGAGTTTCGTTCTAAGTCCGAATCTTGCTTTTAAAATTAAAAAATAGCTTTAAAGAAAAAACCCACTGCCATAGCCACACACCTCAAAATTTTATACAATAGTACATCCTTATCCATGGTGTTTTTTAATGACCGCTTGGACAGCTCACGTGACTGTTGCTACCGTTATCGAAAAAAACGGGAAATTTCTGTTTGTTGAAGAACATACAGAAGGTGTAACGCATACTGTATTCAATCAACCTGCGGGTCAGGTTGAATGCGATGAAACGCTTATTCAAGCTGCCATTCGTGAAACTTTAGAAGAAACTGGGCATGATGTCGAAATCGAATCATTGCTTGGTATTTATACTTATACACCTCCTATGTTTCCAGACCGCACGTACTATCGTTTTTGCTTTTTAGCTAAAGATGTTCATCATCATGAAAATGCGAAATTAGATACAGATATCGTCGGTGCTGTATGGATGACATTGGATGAACTTAAAGAATCTGCACGCGCTCGTAGTCCTTTGGTGATTAAAGCCGTTGAAGATGCTTTAACAGGTCAAAAATATCCTTTATCGCTCATTTATGAGCACCAAAATTCTCCCCTATTTACAAATTTGGATGCCTAGTCCTATGCAACAACGTGTCATCGTCGGTATGTCTGGTGGTGTAGATTCATCTGTTTCTGCTGCACTACTTCTTCAACAAGGTTATCAAGTTGAAGGTCTTTTCATGAAAAACTGGGAGGAAGATGACGGCACGGAATACTGTACGGCAATGGAAGATTTAGCCGATGCACAAGCCGTTTGTGACAAAATTGGCATCAAACTTCATACTGCTAACTTTGCTATGGAATATTGGGATCGTGTATTCGAACATTTCTTAGCAGAATATGCAGCTGGTCGTACGCCAAACCCAGATATTTTATGTAATAAAGAAATTAAATTCCGCGCATTTTTAGATCATGCAATTAACCTTGGTGCAGACTTTATTGCAACAGGTCATTATTGCCGTCGTGGTGAAACTTTAAAAAATTCACGTGGTGAAGAATATGCGCCTTTACTTCGTGGTTTTGACCAAAATAAAGATCAAACTTATTTCTTACATGCGGTTCATGGTCGTGAAATTAACAAAACCTTGTTCCCTGTAGGTGAAATTGAAAAACCTGAAGTGCGTCGTATTGCAGAAGAATTAGGTTTAGCAACAGCCAAGAAAAAAGATTCAACAGGTATTTGTTTTATTGGTGAACGTCGCTTTAATGACTTCTTAAAACAATACTTACCTGCTCAAGCAGGAAAAATTGTATTAGATGATGGCAAAGAGGTTGGTGAACATCACGGCTTAATGTACTATACGCTCGGTCAGCGTGGCGGTATTGGCTTAGGCGGCTTAAAAGGTGCTGCTGAAGGCGCATGGTTTGTTTTATACAAAGATATTGAAAATAACCGCTTAGTGATTGGTCAAGGTCATGAACATCCTCTTATGCAAAGTTCTATACTTTGGAGCGAGGAAATTGATTGGGTTGCAGGCGAACAAGAGATTCCTGAAACAGGTTTCCGCTGTACAGCGAAAACGCGTTATCGTCAGCCTGACCAAGGTTGTGTGATTTACAAAGATGCCGACATGCCAAATGGCGTTCGTGTTGAATTTGATGAACCACAACGTGCTGTAACCCCAGGACAAAGTGTAGTGTTCTACGCAGATGAAGTTTGTTTAGGTGGCGGTGTGATTCATCATACCAATGCCCCGAAACCTGATTTTATTTAAAGGAATATTTGGCATGACAGAGTTACCGTTTCAACCGCTTCAAACTCTGAATGTACGTCAAAATAGAGCGTTGGCGTTGGCTGCTGTTTTTCAATCTGCGCAGCTTACCCATATGACAGCACTATCTGGACGACAGAGCACAGGCGAAAACGGTAACTTTTATTTGGAACAGTTGATTAAAGCCAGTTTAAATATTCGACCACAAACCAAACCGTGTTCGCAAACTTTAGATTATTTTAATCAACTTGCCGATATTTCATTAGGTTTAAAAACTTTAGAAAGTAGCATCACCCAACCCTTCAATCCATCGCCAAAATCTAAAATTCCAAAATTTTCTCAAACCAAATTACCCATGTCCTATGCAATGTCACTTCTCCATTTAGAAAAGAAGGTTTATAGCAATCCTAAATTTGTAGAAATTATTGAAAAATCACAACAAAAAATTCTGAAACAACTTTCATTTTTCGATAATAATTACTTACACCCAAGCATCCTTGCCAATTTAGCCCAAACTTATGTCGATACCGCAGGTCAAATTAACCCGCGTATTATGGTCAAAGGCAATGCTGAGGCATTTAAAGATAGCTCGCATACCAATCGTATTCGAGCATCCCTATTTACTGGCTTACAAATGGCGCATTTGTGGCGTCAATCTGGTGGAAGCTCATGGACGATGATCTTCACCAAACGTAAGCTTTTAAAAGATATTCAGGATCTGGCTCGATTACAGTTTCAGGTGGTTTAACTGATGCAAATCGAGTTTTTGTTTTTTCGTTTAGTTCCAAAGTTTAAGGAATCGCTATGAACGCTTTAACCGCACTTTCTCCATTAGATGGACGCTACGCTAGCAAATGTGATGCTTTGCGCCCTTTCCTCTCTGAGTTTGGTTTAATCCATGCTCGTGTGACTGTTGAAGTACGCTGGTTACAAGCACTTGCAAACCGTCCTGAAATTACTGAAGTTCCTGCTTTTAGTGCAGAAACAAATGCAGCGCTTGATGCAATTGTTGCGAACTTTTCAGAAGACAATGCAAACCGCATTAAAGAAATTGAACGTACAACAAACCACGATGTTAAAGCGGTTGAATACTTCCTTAAAGAACAAATTGCAAATATCGCAGAATTAAAAGATGCAGGTGAGTTCATTCACTTTGCATGTACTTCTGAAGACATTAACAACTTGTCTCATGCATTAATGCTTAAAAATGGTCGTGACGTTTTAGTCACTGCGATGCAACAAATCATCGATTCAATTGTTGCGCTTTCTGAAAAACATGCAGAACAACCAATGTTGTCTCGTACACATGGTCAAACTGCTAGCCCAACAACGTTGGGTAAAGAAATGGCGAACGTGGCTTACCGTCTTGCACGTCAAATCAAACAATTCAAACAAGTTGAATTATTGGGTAAAATTAACGGTGCTGTAGGTAACTACAACGCGCACTACTCTGCTTACCCAGAAATTAACTGGCCTGCACATTCACAAGCATTTGTTGAATCTTTAGGTTTAGCATTCAACCCGTACACAACTCAAATTGAACCACATGATTACATGGCGGAACTTTTTGATGCGCTTCGTCGTTTTAACACTATCTTAATCGACTTTAACCGTGACGTTTGGGGCTACATCTCACTTGGTTTCTTCAAACAACGTTTGAAAGAAGGCGAAGTTGGCTCTTCAACAATGCCACATAAAGTAAACCCAATTGATTTCGAAAACTCTGAAGGTAACCTAGGTCTTGCAAATGCAGTATTGGGTCACTTAGGTGAGAAACTTCCTGTATCTCGCTGGCAGCGTGACTTAACTGACTCTACTGTTCTTCGTAACATGGGTGTTGGTTTTGCACAAAGCTTAATTGCTTTTGAAGCTTGCTCTAAAGGTATTGGTAAACTTGAATTGAATGCTACGCGTATTCTTGAAGATCTTGATCATGCTCAAGAAGTTCTTGCAGAACCAATTCAAACAGTTATGCGTCGTTATGCAGTTGAAAAACCATACGAAAAATTAAAAGCCCTTACTCGTGGTCAAGCAATGACACGTGAGATGATGGTTGATTTCGTAAATGGTAACGAACTTTCTGCTGTTCCTGCTGAAGATCGTGCGCGTTTAGCAGAAATGACACCTGCATCTTATACAGGTAATGCTGCTGAACAAGCTCGCAATGTTGCTGATCTTATCTCTAAGATCTAAGTCTAAAATCTAATTTTAGATGATATAAAAAAGCGAAGCTTAGGCTTCGCTTTTTTATTTATACTTCCCTAACTTTTTGATGTTGCATCGTACCCTCTCTCCCTTTGGAAGATGAGTAGCACTGCTTCGTAGGGAATGAAGGCATTAACATCTCCCTAACCCTCTCCTACTAGGAGAGGGAAATTTAGGCCAAAAAGTTATTCCAAAGGACAGTAGTTAGCAAAATCATCTTTCATACGTTGCAATTCACAACCTGTCAAAATATCACTGTAATAAATATAATATGTCGCTTCGGGATATTGAATTTCATGTCGGAACATCATGCCACGTAAAGAAATAGAAAGCTCTTCAGGAAAATCCCCATCCAACTGATTCAATTCCTCAAATTCATAATTAAAATAACAATTTTGAGTTGCGATAAATGCTTCCATTCCCGCCATGTCGTATACCCCCAAATTTAAAAATAGAGTTTAACGGATTCAATAAATTTCGGTAATGCGTGATAGCGAAAATTGCTTCATTCGAATATTTCTTTCCGTTTCACATTTGAATATACTAGCCAAAATTTTCCACTTATAAAAAGAAAACAATAACTATGATTTATCACCAACTCACTTCAAAGCATTGGCTAAGCTTAGCTATTCTTGCCACGTGTATCGTCATTGCATCGATTCAACATTTAGAATTTTCATCTTACCTGCTCCATCAAATCGGTACGGTGTTAATGATCATTGCCCTTTTCATTTGCTTGAAAAAAATTGGATTAACTTTATCAAGTTTTGTACTTTACTTAGGCTTTTTGGTGATTCATGTTTTAGGTGCTCATTATCTGTATTCTTATGTGCCATATAACGAATGGTTGATTCAATATCTAAATTTTGACTTGAATCAAGCGATGGGATGGACACGCAACATGTACGATCGTTTGGTGCATTTTGCTTATGGGCTATTGCTCTACCCTTTCTTTTTAAGACTATTCCAAATTTGGTTTCCAACGCTTTCAGCCAAAGTCCTATTCTTCCTCACAGTACAGTTCGTCATGGCAACCAGTTTGATTTATGAATGGATTGAGTGGCTACTATCTATAGGCTTATCGCCTGAAGAAGCTGAAAACTACAATGGTCAGCAAGGCGACATGTGGGATGCACACAAAGATATGTTGATTGCTACACTCGGTGCAATCATTACGGGGCTCATCATGCTGTTTAGTCGCTGCGACAAAAGATAAAAAACGCATTAAAAAAGCCCACTAAAGTGAGCTTTTATACGGTTTAAATCGAGATAATATTAAAGTTTTGGATCACGAATTTGCACCAGACTTGAACTTGCTTTGCTTAAAGTTTCCATCACTTTATTCAAAACTGTAGGAATAAGCGAATCTGCAATTTGTGCTGCCTGAAGACCTAATTTCTCACCTAATGTCGGTTTTTTACGTGTTTCAATGACATAAACATCATGTTTAGCCAATAAACCTAAAATGTATTCATCTGAAGTTTTTAAGCTATCCACCAAGTTTAAATCTAAAGCATCTTGACCGTACCAATGCTCGCCTGTTGCTACTTTTTCAACATTTAATTGTGGACGATACTTTTCAACAAAGTGCTTAAATAAGTTATGCGTTTGCTGTAACTCTTCTTCAAACTTCGCTTTGCCTTCTTCAGTATTTTCTCCAAACATAGTCACAGTACGTTTAAATTGACCTGCAGTATAAAGTTCAAAGTCAATTTTATTGTCTTTTAGCAAACGGTTAAAGTTTGGTACTTGTGCAACCACACCAATTGAACCAACGATAGCAAATGGCGCAGAAACAATTTCAGATGCAATACATGCCATCATATAACCACCACTTGCAGCGACTTTATCGACACAAATACTCAGTTTAAAGCCTGCATCACGTAAACGAACCAATTGTGCAGCAGCAAGTCCATAACCATGAACCATTCCACCTGGGCTTTCCAAACGTAAAACAACACGGTCACGCCCTGCTTTTGCAGTAGCTAAAACCAATGTGATTTCTTCACGTAATTGTTCTACAGCAGAGGCAGCTGTATCGCCTTTAAAGTCGAGTATATAAATTTTTTCATTGGTTTTTTTACGTACTCGTGCTTCTTTAATCAGTTGCTGACTTAATTGTAAAAGTTCAAATTTTGATGCTGTTGTTTGAGCTATTTTTTTCCGTTGTTCATTCACTCGAGCATTTAAGTGATGCACACGAATTTCAGCAGGAAGTTTGGTCGCGTGAAATAACATATAATTTAAGCTCATCAAATACATATTTATGATTTATAAGATGTGGTCTTTAACACTAAAAATCAATGCCTATTTGAAAATAATTCTCATTGGTTATTCTTATTCTTATATTCGTAAAAAAAGGAGCCTTTCGGCTCCTTTAATTTCAGCAATATATTAACCAAAGCGCCCTGTAATATATGCTTCTGTTAGTTGATGATCTGGCTGAGTAAATACTTTTTCAGTTGCATTTACTTCAATTAAATCACCTAAATGGAAGTATGCTGTACGGTCTGAAACACGTGCTGCTTGTTGCATCGAGTGCGTTACAATTGCAATGGTATATTGTGTAGAAAGCTCAGAAATAAGTTCTTCAATTTTTGCAGTTGCAATTGGGTCTAACGCAGAACAAGGCTCATCCATTAGAATAACTTCTGGCGAAACAGCAATTGTACGCGCAATACATAAACGTTGTTGCTGACCGCCAGACAAACCTGTTCCCGGCTGACTTAAACGATCTTTCACTTCATTCCAAAGACCTGCTTTATTTAAGCTATTTTCTACAATTTCTTCTAAATCGTATTTATCACGTGCTAATCCATGTAATTTTGGACCATAAGCGACATTATCGAAAATTGACTTTGGAAATGGATTCGGCTTTTGGAATACCATTCCAACTTGCGCACGAAGCAATACAACATCAAGATTAGGATCGTAGATATCTTGATTATCCAACAGCACCTTACCCGTAACACGACATGAATCAATCGTGTCATTCATGCGGTTTAAAGTACGTAAAAATGTAGATTTACCGCAACCTGATGGTCCAATAAATGCAATCACTTCATTTTCGTAGATATTAAGGTCAATGCCTTTAATCGCCTCAGATTCACCGTAGTAAACATGTACATCTGAAGTACTCAATTTCACATTGGTAGACTTTGGCGTTTTCTTTGCCGAAGCCTGTGTATCAAACTGAGATACAAAAGAAGTTGATGGTTTTTGATCTACATTTTGCGATGTAAATTGTGTATGTTCTGAATTCACCGATTTATCCTGTTCTAAGGAATTTGTTTTTGTAGCATTTACTGTATTCATCATCATGCCCCGAATTACCAACGAACTTCAAACTTTTTACGTAACCAAATAGCAAGACCGTTTAAGCCAATCATTAATGCTAAAAGTACGATAATTGCAGCAGCTGTACGCCCTTCAAAGAAGTTACGAAGCTCATTCCCTTGCCATAAGAAAATTTGCACAGGTAATGCTGTAGATTGATCAAATGGAGTTGCAGGTACACTTGCAACGAATGCACTCATACCAATAAGAAGTAGCGGTGCCGTTTCACCCAGTGCTTGCGCAACACCAATAATTGCACCAGTTAAAATACCTGGTAATGCCAATGGCAATACGTGATGAAACACCGTTTGCAAATTAGAAGCACCTAAACCCAAAGCTGCCTGACGAATAGAGGGTGGCACAGCTTTTAAAGATGCGCGTGTGGTAATAATAATTGTTGGTAAAGTCATTAAACTCAGCACTAAACCACCTACTAACGGCGCAGAAAGTGGCATGTGCATCCATCCAATAAAGATGGCAGCACCAAGCAAACCAAACACAATTGATGGTACAGCAGCTAAGTTATTAATATTGACTTCAATAATGTCAGTAATCAGATTTTTAGGTGCAAACTCTTCTAAATAAACCGCAGATGCAACACCAATTGGAATTGAGATCAGAATCACGATAAACATCATGAATAATGAGCCCATAAATGCACCAGCTAAACCTGATGTTGCAGGTGAACTACGTGAATCTGGACTAAAGAAAATATTAGTATTGAAAGTATTCTTAATAATACCTGCTGCCTTTAAACCATCTGCTAACTGTCGTACTTCTGGGCTAAGTTGTTGCTGATCATCAGGTAAAGATCGATCAATATTTCCTGCTAACCAAACATCAATATTGGCATCAGCAAGTACTTTTACGTCTTTCTTTTGACCAATAAGAGCTGGGTTTTCAAGTACCATATCTCTTAAACGATATGCTTCTGAGCTGGTGTATAGTGACGCAACTTCATCTCGCTTAGATTCCAATTTAGGATCTTCTGCAATAATGCCGTTCACCAATAACAAGTCCCAATCAGCCATTCCCATTTGGGTTTGCCATGCAATTAAACGTTCCTGATATTTCGCAGGTGCTTCATTGACCTGTTGTTTTGGTTTCGGTCCAGCATTAATCACACTTGGGTCGAAATACACAGGCACTGTTAAACTACTTTGCCAAAATGATGGTAAACCTTTTGCAAGAATACTACCGAACAACAGCGCGACAAAAAATAATCCTGCAACAACAGCCGAGAAGCCCAAAACACGAAACGTTTTTTCTTTACGGTGACGTTTTGATAATGATTTTGCAATCGTATTCTTACGCTTTTCTCTAAGCTCAGCGGCCCTTTGGGGATCGCTTGTAGCCAATGTATTTGTATTCGTATTGCTCATTAGTCGTATTGCTCGCGATATTTACGCACGATGTAAAGTGCAACAATGTTTAAACCTAAGGTAATTACAAATAATGTCAGACCTAAAGCAAAGGCAACCAATGCTTGTGGACTTGCAAAATCTGTATCTCCCGTTAATTGATTCACAATGGTAATCGTGACTGTTGAAACAGCTTCTAGCGGATTAATATGTAGTAGTGGACTATTACCTGCGGCCAATACCACAATCATGGTTTCACCAATTGCACGTGAAGCGGCAAGTAAAAATGCACCTATAATTCCTGGTAGTGCAGCAGGTAAAACCACCTGACGAATAGTTTCAGACTTTGTCGCACCTAAACCCAATGAACCATCACGTAATGAGCGTGGTACTTGAGTAATGATGTCATCTGAAAGTGATGATACAAATGGGATAATCATAATTCCCATGACAAAACCTGCAGTTAAAGCACTCGTGGCATTTATGTCTAAGCCAATATAAGCACCCGCTTGTTTTGCAAAAGGACCAATAATCATTAAGGCAAAAACACCGTACACAATAGTTGGAATACCTGCCAAAACTTCAATGGCAGGTTTTGCCCATGAACGGAAACTTGAAGATGCATATTCAGCAAGATAAATGGCAATCATTAAGCCAACAGGCACTGCAACTAAAAGTGCAATACCACTCACCATAAGTGTGCCCCATAACAATGGAAGCAAACCATAACTACCTTCTGCATGACCTGATGTACTAAAACCAGGGTTCCATTCTGTACCAAAGAAGAAATCAAATGGATTAACAAAATGGAAGAATCTTAAAGCTTCACTAAACATCGACATTACAATGCCAACAGTCGTTAAAATTGCAACGCCTGAACATAATGCAAGCGCGAGATTCATAATTTTTTCGACTTGGTTTCGCGCGCGGAATTGTTCTGAAATTCTCTTCTTCGCCCAAACCAAACCTAAAAGTGCAGCACAAATCACCAAAGCCATTTTTGCAAATGTACCTATGGTTTGAAATTTTGCTAATTGTTCTGCTGCTGCAACTTCATAACTTGCTGGAATATCACTTACCCCAAAACCTGAAGCAATGGCTTGAACACGATCGACCAAAACACCCGTGGTTGCAGGATCTAAATTTGCTGCAATATTTGCAGGAACATTATTTAATACAACATGCGTTAAAATACTTGGTTCAACAATATTCCAAACCAATAAAATCAAGAATGCAGGAATACCACACCATAAAGCGACTAGTGCGCCATAATAGCCCGGACGCGAATGCAACTGCGCAGAGTTATTTCCCTTACCTGCTAGTGTGCGGCTTTTGGATAATCCAATTTGATAAGCGATAGCAATAACTGCTAACAACACACCAATAAGTAGCAGATTCATTTATTTTCCACCAATTTCCAATTATTTTTTGAATATTGTGACACTAAATAGAAAGCTGATGATCAGTTGTACCAATCATCAGCTTAATTATATTATTTTACAGCTTTACCCGCTTTAAAGTTCGCAAGCACTTGCGCACGTTCTTTATCTGACATTGAAATCAGACCTGCTTTATCTAACTTAGAGCCCTTACCAGACACTTTTTTACTTAAGAAGTATTCAGTAAATTCTGGTAAACCTTTAATTGACTTAAGATGCTCACCTTTCACGTAGAAGAATAACGGACGTGATACAGGATAAGATCCATTTAAAATTGTTTGTTCAGATGGTGAAACATTATTGACTGTAGCAACACGAAGTTTGTCACGGTTTTGTTCATAGAAACCTAAACCGAATACACCAACGGCACTTGGAGATGTTTTAAGTCGTGCCAATGTTTCTGTGTAATCACCTGAAATTTCAATTACTTTTCCATCTTTACGGAAAGTTGAACACACTTTCTTTTGCGCATCTTTATCTAAAGCTTTAATTGCTGAATATGTTTCACAACCTGCATCTACCATTTTTTCTTGGAACACTTCACGCGTACCGTGGTTTGATGCTGGAATAACTAAAGTAATCGGTTCATTTGGAAGCGATTTATCAATTTGATTCCAACGTGTATAAGGGTTTGCAACCATTTTACCATTTGATGGTAATTCTGCAGCTAAGGCAGCGAATACATGTTGTGGACGTAATTTGTAAGATGCTTTCTTAGAGTTCGATGCAAAAACAATACCGTCATAACCAATCTTAATTTCTAAAACTTGGTTCACACCTGCTTTTTTACAAGCAGCTAATTCTGAATCTTTTATTTTACGAGATGCATTACCAATATCAATGGTGTTATCACCCACGCCATTACAAAACTGTTTTAAACCACCAGATGTACCACCTGAACCAACTACAGGTGCTTTAAACTGTGGAAATGTATTACCAAACTCTTCTGCGACAATACTTGCGTATGGCAAAACAGTTGAAGATCCTGCGATTTGAATTGTGTCACGAGCTGCATTTGCTGTTGTTGCTACAGCTGCCCCTGAAACTGCTAATGCAAGTGCAATATGTGTATAGCGCATTTGAATCTCTCTTTTATGCAAATTTGGAGTACGCCACTTTTTTATTCAGTTTTGTACTTGTTCTGTGTTATTGCATTTTGAGCAGATAATATGACAGATAAGTTACAGCTATATTACGTTTTTATGATACTTAAAAATTTTGAACTTTATAGAAACTTGTAATACTTAAATAAGTAAAATTCAATTGTGTAATATTTAAATGATTTATAAAATTTTGACAAAAAAATTCGACGAGCTGAAACAAATCCAGACTCGTCGAATTGTGTTAAGCGATTACTTAATCGGTTGATTCAGCCAATCTACTTTCACAGGTTTAGTCTTTTGGTTTAAGTGATTTGTTACAACCACACCATCCTTCACAACCAATTCAATATTTTGTAGCGCAGAGATATCTTGAATTGGATTACCATCAATCATAATTAAATCGGCAATTTTACCCTTTTCAAGCGTACCCAAATTCTTTTGACCTAATGCCTTTGCTGCTTCACTTGTTGCTGACAAAAGAATAGTTTTATTATCAATCCCCTCACCTTTCATAACATGTGTTACCAAAGGAACCACTTGTTGTGGTGGTATTCCAGGAATATCAGAGGTAAACAACGGTACAGCACCTGATTTCAGCATCACCTTAACGTTGTTTTCTAGAATATTGTAATCA
This sequence comes from Acinetobacter portensis, assembly GCF_010646905.1. Lineage (NCBI taxonomy): Bacteria > Pseudomonadati > Pseudomonadota > Gammaproteobacteria > Moraxellales > Moraxellaceae > Acinetobacter > Acinetobacter portensis. The sequence goes on along the minus strand of NZ_JAAARQ010000002.1, from coordinate 2,331,893 downwards.
TTCTTATCTTTATCAGATGCATAACCAAGCTTGATATATCGCTCCAAGAAACCTAGCGTAACTGCAATTGGCGTACGTTGCTCACCAAGTCGTTTCAGCATAGTCCCATCAACATCTTTAGTGACTGTTGGCGGATGAATAAACCCATCAACACCTGCATCTAACATTGTATTTACATCTTTTGCATTTGTATTATGCACAAGAACTTTAAGATTATTTTTATGCGCTTCATCTACAATTGTTTTGATAACTTCTTTATTGATGACTGTTTGATTGGTGACACCATCAAATACAACCACATCTGATTTATTTTTTTACCAATTCTTGTACAGAAGCACGAGCTTGTGCCGGTGTATCCATAGGTAAGCGTACATGGTCATTACACCATTTTAGCTCCTCATCTTTTAGATCACCACAAGCATAATAGCTACCTGCATTTAAAAGAACAGGACCCGCCACAAATATACGTGGACCAATAATCTCACCTTTCTTTATTTTATCTCTTACTTGATAAATATAAGGTTGAAAATCGATAGGTGAAAACGTAGATGTAAAACCATTTTCTAAATGCCCACGTAATCTAGTGGTCAAATCTCCATTAATGAAAGCTTGTGCTGTTACCTCACTTCTTGCCGGCATTTGCGGAGGCATATCATAAAAATCCCAAAACAAATGTAAATGCGCGTTAATTAAACCCGGCATAACTGTTTTGCCTTTAGCATCGATAATTTGCTTTGCTTTTTCCTTTATTTTTCCTGTTTCAATGGCCTTAACTTTGCCATTTTCAATAATGACATTTGCATTTTTAATTAGGTCTGAACCCGTACCATCGAATATCGTTGCATTTTTAATAATAAGATCCGCTGCATTGACATGCCCGCAAACCATTGCAGAAAGTAAAAGGGTTTTTGTGATTATTTTATTCAATTTCATTTTTATCTCCAATCTTATAGATTGTTTACAACTTCATAGTTTTAGTTTTAATAAATGATTTATTAACTCATTAATTATTGATGAATAATACAACAAAAATATATAAATTACATACTACATCACATTTAATCTATTTACATTGACACCCCTTATTCTTTTTTCTATTTAAGCTATCAATTAAAAAAGGCGCTCTATAGAGCGCCTTTTTTACACAAGCAAATGATTAATCAATTGCAGGTGTATATGTACCGTCTGCGATTGCATCTTTAATACGATCCGCTTCTGCAAGCACAAGTGCAAGCAAGTTCTTCACGTTATCTAAAGTTGCAACTGGGCTTAAAGTCGTCATTTTCAATGATTGATTTTGACCGACTTTAGTCACACCAATATTCGCTTCACCACGCGCAAACAATTCGTCTGCCACGTTTTGGTTCAGTGTATCGAGTAATTCTGTAGGATAACCTTCAGGAATCACACGGAACAATACAGAGGCGAATTGTGGATCAACCAACATTTCTAGACCATCCGTTGCATCGATGTACGCTGCAACATCACGTGTAAGACCTACACCGTGATCGATCATCGAACCGTAAAGCTCTTCACCCAATGCTTCAACTGTCATCCACAATTTCAACGCATCAAAACGACGAGTTGTTTGTAGTGACTTCGATACAAGGTTAGGAACACCGTGCTCTTCATCATACGCAGAGTTTAAATACTCAGCTTCATAATGCATGAAACGATAGTTCGCTTCATCTTTCAGTAAGAATGCGCCACAAGAAATCGTTTGGAAATAATGCTTATGGAAATCAAGCGTGATTGAGTCAGAAAGCTCGATGCCATCTAACATACCACGGTAATCATTCGATAAGATTAAAGCACCACCCCATGCCGCATCGATATGCATCCACGCGCCAAATTTGTTGGTGATTTCACGAATTTCTTTCAGTGGATCAATCGCACCCGCGTCAGTTGTACCCGCAGTTGCAACCACACATGCCACGATTTTGCCTTCCACTTGAAGGTGCGCCATGGTTTGCTCTAAAGCAACCACATCCATCTGCGCGTTGTCGTTCACAGGAACAGTCACCACAGATTGGAAGCCCATGCCCATCATTGCCATGTTCTTTTGCACAGAGAAGTGTGCATTTTCAGAACAGATGACTTTAACGTTACGCATAGCCTCATTAGGTACGCCATCACGCTGAACAGACCACGGATTGCCGTTTTCGTCTTTCCAGTTTTTCGCGATGCACGCATCACGCGCAAGCAAAACGCCCATCAAGTTAGACTGCGTACCGCCAGAGGTGAACACACCTGCTTGACCTGCACCGTAGCCCACTTTTTGGCGAAGCCAGTCGATTAACTGAACTTCCATCAAAGAACCAGCCGGGCTTTGATCCCATGAGTCCATTGATTGGTTGGTCGCGTTAATCAACACTTCTGCGATTTGGCTAGTGACCATTGTTGGGCAATGCAAATGCGCTAACGAGTGTGGATGATGTACTTTTAAGCTTTTATTTAAGAAAAGCTCAACCATACGATCAAGAGACTTCTGTACCCCATACCTGCTTTAGAAGGATTGAACGCGATTGCAGAGCGAAGCTCTTTGATGCTACCGCCTGTGTACATTTTGTCATTTTGCAACCATGCAGAAACGGCTTTCACCGCCTCGCCCATTACTGACTGATAGTCAGCAATGGATTGTGCATCATTGCAGAATAACGCTTTACGATGTTCTGCAAAATCAACCATGTCTTACGCGCCTCGAGTTGCAACAAGCGCTTCAGCGATTGCTTTCTTAAAGCGAGCAACAGCTTCAACACATTCGTCATGCGTGATAATCAGTGGGCAAAGTAGACGAATCACAGTACCGTTACGACCGCCTTTTTCTAACAATAATTTATTGTCGAAGCATGCCGCTTGAATTGCTGCTGCCAATTGACCATCACCTGGCAATGAGCCCATGTGATCCGCCGCTTGACGTTCATCAACAATTTCAACACCAAGCATCAAACCACGACCACGTACGTTGCCGATACATGGGAATTCTACTGCTAATTTTTTAAATTCAGCTTGTAAGAAATCACCACGCTCTTGCGCATTTTGAGCCAAGTTTTGTTCTTTAATGGTTTTGATTGTTGCAAGACCAGTACCCATAGCCAATTGGTTACCACGGAATGTACCCGTGTGACCCGCTGGCTGCCAAGCATCAAACTTACGTTTAATACCAAGCACTGCTAGAGGTAAGCTACCACCTACCGCTTTAGACATCACCACAACATCAGGTTCAATACCTGCATGTTCAAAGGCAAACATTTTACCTGAACGTGCAAAGCCCGCTTGAACTTCATCAAGAATCAACACGATGTTGTGCTTTTCAGTCACTTCACGGATTTTCTTCAACCATTTAACCGGTGCTGTTACCACACCGCCTTCACCTTGAATTGCTTCAAGAATTACAGCTGCTGGTTTAGTTACACCGCTTTCAACGTCTTCAATGAAGTTTTCGAAGAAATAAGTTAATGCATCAACACCCGCTTCACCACCAATACCCAATGGGCAACGGTATTCATGCGGATACGGCATAAATTGAACACCCGGCATTAAGCCATTCACAGCATTTTTAGCAGACAAGTTACCTGTCATTGCTAAAGAGCCGTGAGTCATACCATGGTAACCACCTGAGAAGCTGATTACAGAACTACGACCAGTGTAAGTTTTTGCTAATTTAATTGCTGCTTCTGTACCATCTGCACCAGACGGGCCACAGAACTGTAGGCAATACTCAGCCTTACCACCAGGTAATTGCTCAAGCAGTGCTTCAGTGAAAGCATCTTTTAAAGGTGTTGTTAAATCCAAAGTATGCAACGGTAAACCGCTTGCAAGTGTGTCTTGGATACTTTGAATGACCGCAGGGTGATTATGGCCTAATGCCAATGTCCCTGCCCCAGCTAAACAATCGAGGTACTCTGTACCTTCAACATCGGTAACCCAGCAGCCTAAGGCTTTTGCTATCGCAAGTGGAAGTTTACGTGGATAGCTACGAACATTAGATTCCATTTGACTTTGGCGAGTTAAATAGTATTCGTTAGTAGACTTAGGGGCAGGATTTACTGAAGAAACGCTCATATCGAATTACCATCTCTGATATGGGTTAAAAGAAATAAGTCGGGTGACTTGCGGTCTTTTGACTCGGTGCTTTATGGTTCTAGTTCGTACGTTTTTTTGTGCATCGTAACTAGAGGGCGGATAATACCTAATTTTTCTAAAAAATAAACACTTTTAAGAAATAAAGTTATCCTAATTTTATCGGAAAGTTATCTTAGTCTAACCGATAGAGTGAATTATCATCTTAGCCTATGACAAATGAAAGAAAAGCCTATTTTTTGTTATATATTTCCAATACGAACAATCAATTTTAAATAACTCTCTAAGATACTAAAATTTAATGCTTTTATTAAATGGAATTTACGAGCAATAAAAATACTTTTTACATACAAACTACAGTTTATGCATAAATCAAACATAAAAAAAATTTATGCTATAAACCATATAACTACAGCTAAAAATTAGGAATAAATATGCGTTATTTTTACACCACTTTAGCACTTGCATTAACTACTGCCATTTCTGCACCTGCATTTGCACAAGATAATAATGCTTTAAACTACAATGTACTCAATATTCAAGCAGAAGCATCTCGTGAAATTTCAAACGATGAAATGACCGCTGTTTTATATATAGAAAAATCAAATAAACAACCTGCTCAACTTGCATCTGAAATTAATCAGCTGATGACGCAAGCAATAAATACTGCTAAAAAGTATTCTCAAATAAAGTTTGAAACAGGTTCACAAAGCACCTATCCAGTTTACGATAATGATAATCGCAAAGTAAAAGAATGGCGCGGACGTGCTGAAATTCGTTTGGAAAGTAAAGACTTTAAAGCTACAAGCCAACTCATTAGTGAACTACAACAAAACTTCCAAACGCAATCGATCAATTTTAATGTTTCAGATAGTCAGCGTAAAAAAGTAGAAAATGAACTGATGGTTGAGGCATCGAAGAACTTCCAACAACGTGCACAATCTTTAGCTCAAGCATGGAATAAATCAAGCTATCAACTTATCAATATTAATTTAAATACAAATAGTTATAGCAATAGACCTGTGCCTCTTATGGCAATAATGAAAGCTGCAAGCGCAGATGTTATTCCTGAACAGGAAGTGGCGAGTGGTGAATCTCAAATTACTGTCAATGCGAACGGATCTATTCAATTAAAGTAATCAATGTTGTATCAAAACTGCATGAGTCACTTGCAGTTTTGATCTAATTTTATATGAATATTATTAAAACAACTCCAACAATAACTCTATTTAATTTTAATTTTAAAACAACTAAAGTAGCACTTCGAGTTTGACCTTACTCTTTATAACCAATGCTTATACAAAATCTAAATCTCTATTTATTTCATATTTTTAATGTTCCTGAAAATGCATCTAATTTCATGATGTCATATGCAACTTTTATTGCACATGACTTGATATATATTCTATTTATCATGTTTATTCTTGCTTGGTTTATTGGCAATAATAAAATTAAAAAGAATATTTTAAAGGCTTTTATTTTCACAACGATTACATTATTTATTAGTGAACTTTTATCTTATGTTTTAAATACGCCAAGACCATTTGTCATGGATATTGGTGAAACTATTCTAGTACACGCTCCTACAGGCTCATTTCCTAGTAATCATATGAGTATTTTGAGCGGACTCGCTTTCTCATACTATTTTTCATCACAACGACAATTTGGTAAATTACTGATTGCAGTTGCTTGGCTTGTGGCATGGGCGCGTGTTTATGTAGGTGTTCATTTCCCTATAGATATGTTTGGTGCCTTCTTCTTTGCTTTTATTGTTAATATTTCAGGTTTGAAGCTTTGGAATATATATAAAGATCGCCTTATGGAATGGGTGATGATAGTTCACCGCAAAGTATTCGCCTTTTTAATTAATAAAGGTTTAATCCAATAAGAGAAAGTAATCAATCAGCATATATTTAGATTATGGCTAATCACCTAATTACAGTGATTGATCACCCCTATTCCTAAAAAAAAGCTCCCTAAGGAGCTTTTTATTCATTAGTCATCTTTGGTTTCAAAGCCATTTTTAAATAAGTGGTTCGGCACCTTTACAATCAATGAATCCACTTTGGTATGCATATTCAAATCTTTATTTGGATAATCTAATTGCTGTAAAAAATAACGAATACAATTCAAACGTGCACGTTTTTTATCATCAGATTTAATAATTGTCCAAGGTGCATCGGCTGTATGCGTATGAAAGAACATTTGATTTTTGGCTTCAGTATATTCATCCCAACGATCAAGAGACTGAATATCAATGGGTGACAATTTCCAATGCTTCAACGGATCATCACGACGTGCAATAAATCGTCTTAATTGCTCTTCACGACTCACCGAAAACCAAAATTTAAACAAATGAATACCTGAATTTACCAACATACGTTCAACTTCAGGAGTTTGTCTCATGAATTGAAGATATTCATGTGGCTCACAAAACCCCATAACACGTTCAACGCCTGCTCGGTTATACCAAGAGCGGTCAAAGAAAACCATTTCACCCGCTGTTGGTAACTCTTTCAGATAGCGTTGGAAATACCACTGACCTTTTTCTAAATTATTGGGCTTATCTAAAGCAACAACGCGAGCTCCACGCGGATTTAAATGTTCCATGTAACGCTTAATTGTGCCACCCTTACCTGCAGCATCACGCCCCTCGAATAAACACACAATTTTTTGTCCAGTTTCTTTAACCCAACTTTGAACTTTCAATAACTCTATTTGTAATAATTTTTTTTGAGCTTCATACGTTTGCCGCGTCATTCTTGTTTTATATGGGTAATTTTCTGGTAAATCATTTCTTGAACCATCCTCAGACTCTTGCTTCCCCTTGTAGGCTAAAACCGTATTTTCAAAAATAGGTAAATGCTTATTATCTTGACTTTCAATGACTTCAAATGGTCCTAATTGATGTTGATTCATCTAATTTCCCTTATCCACACTCCTAAGTTTTAATTAACTATCTGGCTTTAATATAAGTTCTTTTTACATGAATAATTCACTAAAAAGGATGCCATATGACACGATTATTAGTAAAAAAATTTGATATTTTTATGCTATAATTTAGTGAAGAGTGTATAGGCTTATTCTATTTCAATCTCCGTAAATAAATTAAAAACCAGACAACCATAAGCACATAACTACTTAATTTTAAACACAATATCTAATAAAAAATTTAATTCATTATGAACAATATAAAATTAAAGAAGAAGCTAAAGCAGAAATTACAAACACATCTCGTTGTTTTATTATCAACATAGAAATACAGATTCGAATTTAAAATCCCACAACCAAGTGGCATAGTCATTTCATAAGAAATTATTTAGAATATATTCATTTAATTTTTATAAGATTTAATTTGAGATGTAGTTTTACTAAAATTGACCAATAACAAAAAAGGCTTAACTCTTTACAGAATTAAGCCTTTCAGTATTTATCAAAAAACTAATTAATAAATTGCCATATGATTTCGATGAATCATCTCAAGAGAACGTGCTTCACCTAAAACCTGATGAACTTTATCTGAAGATAAGCCTTTTACGATTTCAGCTGAACGTGAACTAAAATTCACACGACCAACCGCAACGCGCCCACCATCGACATCTACACATTCAACCACATCACCACGCTCAAAGTGCCCCTCAACCGCTTTTACACCCACAGGCAACAAACTACGATGGTTCTCTTTAATGGCTTTTACAGCGCCATGATCAATCACCAAACGACCTGCTGTTTGTAAGTGCGCAGCAAGCCATTGTTGATGTGCTGTCATACGGTCATTATCTGCAATAAATAATGTTCCTAATAGCTCACCAGACATTAACCGTGAAAGCACACGCTCACTTTCGCCACTTGCAATGAGTGTTGGACAACCCGATTTTGCAGCTAAACGTGCAGCACGAACTTTGGTCAACATACCACCACGACCAAACTTACCGCCACCACCTGCCATATCGAACAGACTTTCATCTAAGGCGCGAACTGTGTCAAAAAGTTTAGCATTAGGATTCGAGCGTGGATCTGAATCAAACATACCTTGTTGGTCAGTTAAAATGATGAGTAAATCACCATGCACCTGACCTGCCACCATTGCAGCCAAAGTATCGTTATCACCAAAGCGAATTTCATCTGTAGATACTGTGTCATTTTCATTGATCACAGGAATCACACGCCAATCAATTAAGTGTTGCAATGCATCACAAGAATTTAAATAGCGTCGACGATCTGCCAAGTCATCATGGGTTAAAAGCACTTGTGCAGTTTGAATATTCAATTGCGCAAGGATGCTAGACCAAGTTTGGATTAAACCCATTTGACCAATGGCAGCACACGCCTGAAGACTGGGTAGATCGGTGGGTCGATTCTCAAGTTTCATTCGAACCATACCTTCAGCCACAGCACCCGATGACACAAGAATGATCTCGTGTCCTGCATTGTGTAGATCTGCAATTTGTTTCGCCCAATGCGAAATTGCATTTATATCTAGACCTTGCCCGTTTGCTGTGAGTAAAGATGATCCGATTTTAACAACGATTCTTTTACAACCCTTAAGCTGACGCTGCCCATCTACCACTTCTATCATCGTGTCCTCATTAACTCTTTAGAGCTTAACGTACGTAATGCACTTCTACATCGTTATCGTCGTCTTCATCATCTTCATCGTCATCACCCAAAATACCGGCAAGACGTTGTTGACGACGCATTTCGCGATACGCTTCTTTAGCAGCAAGCGTTTGTTCACGTGTTTCAGCTTCAAGCTGATCACGGAATGCTTTCATTTCTGCTGCATATTCTGGATCTTCAACTTCGCGTTCACATTGTTCTTCAATCTGATCCATTAAGTAGTAAACCACGTCTTTCGTGCCTTCAGCCGTTAAGCCAGAAGTCTTAAAGACAGGGCCATCCCACTGTAATTCTTCAAGAATGTGATTACACCACTCTTCACGCGTTTCTTCAGCCAATTGATCGACTTTATTCAAGACCAATACCACTTGTAGTTTTGCAAGTGTTGGTGAGAAGTTTGTTAACTCTTTCAAAATTGCTTTTGCGTTATAAGCTGGGTCTGAACCATCAATTGGTTGAACATCAACAATGTGCAACAAGATACGAGTACGTGCCAAATGTTTAAGGAAACGAATACCTAAACCTGCACCTTCAGATGCACCTTCGATTAGACCTGGAATATCCGCCATTACAAATGAGCGATAACGGTCAGCATCTACCACACCAAGATTTGGAACCATTGTGGTAAATGGATAATCTGCAACTTTTGGTTTTGCAGCAGAAACTGCACGAATAAAGGTAGATTTACCTGCATTAGGCATACCCAACAAGCCAACATCCGCCAATACTTTAAGTTCTAAACGCACTTCACGGAATTCACCTTTTGTTCCGTGTGTACACTTACGTGGTGAACGGTTTGTTGATGATTTGAAGTGTGTATTACCTAAACCACCATCTCCGCCCAATGCAACCATTACGCTTTGACCGTTTTCGACCAAATCGCCAATAATATCACCAGACTCTACATCAACAATAGTTGTTCCAATTGGAACTTTTAGAAATACTGATTCACCACCACGGCCTGCACAGTTTGCGCCACGACCATTTTTACCACGTTCTGCGCGGTATCTACGGGTATAACGATAATCTACAAGGGTAGTTGTGTCGTCGCCAGCTTGAATATGAATGCTGCCGCCACGACCACCATCACCACCATCTGGACCACCAAATGGTACGAACTTTTCACGGCGAAAACTGGCTACGCCATTGCCACCGTCGCCAGCCTCTACGGTAATGACTGCTTCATCAACAAAGCGCATATTGCCAATCCTCTAAAAACTTTAAAACCCCATATTCTGCCACATTTTAAAGAATTTCTCGAATAATAATTTTCATCTATTCACTAAATATTACTCATTTTAAATGGTTCATTTATATTTTAAGTCATTAAGATTTAATACTGCTTCCATATAAAGCCGACAAGTACCTTTAATCTCAACTCGATCATTGTCTAATAATCGGCAATACAACACCCCGCCACGACTAGAAGCCTGATAAGCAATAATTTCATTTCTACCTGTTTTAGTAGCCCATAATGGTATTAATGACGTATGTAAAGATCCTGTTACAGGATCTTCATCAACCCCCATCGAAGGGGTAAAATATCTTGAAACAATATCATAATCTTTTAAATTTTCATGCTTATGATCGTTCAAGGCCGTAATTGCTACACGTTTTCCACCTAAAGCCTTAATCAAGTTAAAGTTTGGAATTTCATTTAATATACAATCTGTATCTCTATAAATAACAATGTAAGCCTGTGGATTCTCATACACTTCCAAAATCTCAGAATTCAATGCTTCTATAAGTAATTCTGGTGGTTGTTCTAGTTTTTGGGGAATTTGGACAGGAAAGTTCAGTGATATTTTTTCATTACTTAGTTTTTCGACAAAAAACTGCCCAATATCTTTCACATGAAAGGTTAAAGAACTGATATGTGGGAAATTTCTAAAAATAATAAAACTCGTCGCAAGCGTTCCATACCCACAGAATTGGACTTCTTTTACAGGTGAAAACCAACGTATTTCATAATTTAGATCATCTATTCTTTTAGCAAAACTCGTTTCTGAAAGATTATTCTCTAAAGCAGTATTTTGCATTAAAGCATCTTCTAACCACTCATCTAATAATAAAACGGCAGCAGGATTACCCTTAAAAAGCTCATGACTAAACGCATCGACTTGGTACATTTTCATTTAAATTACCTCTTTACGTCAGTTTAGTTTTTGCCATTCACACGCGCTTTATTTTCAATAATTTCAGGTAAACTTTTCTCAATCCAATCAATCAAATAATTCACTTTACTTGCTGCATCTGAACCTAAAATTGTTAGTTGATATTCCACTTTTGGTGGCACAACAGGATAAACCGTACGTAAAATAAAACCATCTTGCTCTAACATTTTTAAAGTTTGAGAAAGCATCTTTTCACTAATACCTTCTATACGCTGTTTTAATTCACTAAAACGATGCACACCACCACTTAAACAACGCAAAACTAAAACAGACCACTTATTAGTAAGATGTTCTAATATTTCTCTAGCAGGACAATCTGTAGATAAAACTTGTCCTAAAACTTTACTTGTTTCATAACTTGACATAAAAATCCTTCCATTTAGTAATAGACTTACTTTTTAGTACGTACTTTCTTTTAGTAAGTTAACAGATTATGATTTAACCATCAAGTTTATTTATTCATCAGAAAAAAGCGAGATTAAAATGAAAATTGCAATTACAGGTGCAACGGGTCAACTCGGTCAATTCGTTATTCAACATTTATTAAATAAAACCCAAGCAGAAAATATTGTTGCTCTAGTCCGTAATGTAGACAAGGCAGAAAATCTAACAGCAAAAGGAATCGAAGTTCGTCATTTCGATTACGACACACCCACTACGCTTGTTCCCGCTCTACAAGGTATTGATAAAATTTTACTTATTTCAGCGAATGAAATTGGTCGTCGTACACCACAGCACAAAGCTGTTATAGATGCGGCAGTTGAAGCTAAAGTTCCATATATTGCTTATACAAGCCTACTGCGTGCCGATAGTTCCCCACTAGGGCTAGCTCAAGAACACCGTGAAACTGAACAATTAATTAAAGAAAGTGGATTAAGTTATACCTTCTTAAGAAACAACTGGTATAGCGAAAACTATTTAGCAGGTTTAGCTCACAACATTGAAACTGGCATTTTATATGGCGCAGCACAAGATGCCTTGATTAGTGCAGCTCCACGCACAGATTACGCAGAAGCAGCGGTAAATGTTTTACTGAGTGATGGGCATAAAAATAAAACTTATGAATTAGCAAGTTCCACCTCGTTCACTTTAGAAACTTTAGCAAAAACCATTTCTGACCTAAGTAATAAAACTGTGGTTTATACCAATTTATCTGCGGAAGATTATACACAAGGTCTTTTACAAGCAGGTTTACCTGAAGGTTTAGTCAATGTTGTAGTGGAAGCAGATGTAGAAGCAGTAAATGGTGCACTACTAAGCGACCGTAAAGATTTAGAAACTTTATTAAATCGTCCAACCACATCACTTGAAAATACGATTAAATTTTTGCTTTAATTATTTACTCTTCATAAAAAAAAGAGCCTCAAATGAGGCTCTTTTTTTAACTTAAAACAAATTATGCATTTGTTTCAGCAGGAACTTTAAGGTAGCTTACGCCGCCCATTTGTTCAGCAATACGTAATACTTGGCAGCTATAACCTACTTCGTTATCGTACCAAACATAAGCAGTTAAACGGTTACCTGAAGTGATTGTTGCTTGCGCATCAAATACACCTGCAGTACGTGAACCGATAAAGTCAGAAGATACAACTTCTGTAGAGTTTGTATAACCAATTTGACCTTGTAGCTTAGAATTGATTGAAATTTGACGAATATATTCGTTCACTTCATCACGATCTACATCTTGACCTAAAGTAAGGTTAAGAATAGCCAAAGATACGTTTGGTGTAGGAACACGTACAGAGTTACCTGTTAATTTACCTTGAAGAACAGGAAGCGCTTTAGCAACAGCTTTAGCAGCACCAGTTTCAGTAATAACCATGTTCAACGTTGCAGCACGACCACGACGGTCAGCTTTATGGTAGTTGTCGATTAAGTTTTGGTCGTTTGTGAACGAGTGAACTGTTTCAACGTGACCATTAATCACTGTGTATTTGTCGTTTAACACTTTAAGTGTTGGTGTAATTGCGTTTGTAGTACAGCTCGCAGCAGAGATGATTGTATCTTCATCTAAGATGTCAGTTTGGTTAACACCGTACACAACGTTCTTCATTTCACCTTTACCAGGTGCAGTTAAAATAACACGTGCAGCGCCTGGGCATTTAAGGTGTTGAGCAAGACCTTCTGAATCACGCCATTTACCCGTATTATCAATTACTAATGCATTGTTAATACCATAAGTCGTGTAATCAACTTCAGATGGGTTAGATGCATAGATCACTTTAATGAAGTTACCGTTCGCAATAATTGCTTCGTTTTCTTCATCTACAGAAATTGTACCTGCAAATGGGCCATGAATTGAGTCACGACGAAGAAGTGAAGCACGTTTTTCTAAATCACCATCAGATGATTTACGAACAACAATTGCTTTAAGGTTTAAACCACGACCCAAACCAGATTGGCTGATGATTAAACGCGCTAAGATACGACCAATACGACCGAAACCATAAAGAATAACATCTCTATGTTCTACAGCTGAATCATTACCTTCTAAAGGTTTAACAGCATCTGCAACAAATGCATTGATGTCGCCACCTTTCGCATTGAATTCAACTGCAAGTTTACCTAAGTCAACTTCTGCTGAACCAATATTTTCAATTTTAGCCAAAGCTTCAAGAATTGGATAAGTATGAACTGCAGAAAGCTCTACATCTAATACACGAGTACGACGATGCGCTTTTAAAATCTGGATTACAGAACGGTTAATTAAAGAACGACCGTAAACTGTAACTACGATATTTTTTTCACGATATAACTGACCTACTAGGGCAATCATACGTTCCGCAAGTTCTTCACGGTTTTTCCAGCGACCTTGGTGCTCTGCATGTAGGGCAATGATACTGTCTTTGCTCACAGATACGTCCTCTAATTAATGGTAAATCATAAATTTCAAAACCCCATAATTGTAATGGAATTAGAGGCAACTTTGTATCAAAAGCTGAATAAGACTGTACTATTTTCTTGTATATTCACTATAAAATTATGAAATAGTTGTAATTATTTTTATGATTTCAAAAATAAAACCGCAAAATCTGATAGATAGCGGTTTAAAAAGGTTATTTTTCAAATGTTGATTTTACACTCAATTTTGAACATCAAGTGCTGTATGAAATAGGTGAATGATCGTCTAAATTAATTTTTTCTGCTCTTGAAGATGCCGAAAAGTTCAAATCGTATTGAATAATGGCATTAAATTCTTCAACATCAAATTCTGTATAGGTATCTGGCACACCCAATAAAACAGGTAAACGCGTTAAACCATTATCGCCACACGGAAATGCATAATGACGTTGTTTATCGGTAAAATTATGCATACTTTCAAATTCTATAAATACACTCGCATTTGGATATGATCGAGGGATTTCTAGAATATTCATGAAAATTTTACGTTTTAATTCTATTGCAGATTTTTGTGCATCTAATAAATCATTTTCTGCCTGATCTGACTTCAATATTCGTTTTAACAAAGAAGTCTGTTTTGTCGCTTGTTCTCGTTTTAACTTATTCATAAACATTGTAAGTTCACGATAATCGACTAAATTCTGACTAATAGTTGCTTGTAATACTTTAATTGGTTGCATAGAACGTTCATGCATAAAGTTCCAATCATTTTCATTCAGCGGAACAAAACATTCTTGTTTGCGTTTTTCGAGCAATTTCACATAGGCAAATAATTTATATTCAAACATTTGCACATAATGGTTAAAAACCAAAGAAGGCTGCGCTTTAAATTCACGATAATAAGCCAGTAATTCTGACAACAATCTATGTCCATTTAAATATAAGTAATCAAACTCTTCTATATGTGATAAATGTTTTTTAGAAGCCACATGCATTAATGCAAAAAATTCACCTGTGAGTACATTTTCAAATTTCTTTAAGTGCATTTGCGCAACGACATCGGCATTTTTCGCAACAAACTGAACAGGTTCAATTAATAAAGGAATCAGTTTATCTTCGTAAATTTCTTCTAATTGATGAACCACATCAATCACATCTAAGTTAATTTGGCTTTGAATGGTCACCATTCGCTTAATCAAATCTTTTAGATGTTCTATATATTCAATTTCATCTGTTTGAGATAAATCCAACACAATAGCATTTAAGAATATTTGATCTGGAAGTGCACCCTGCTCTTCTATTAAAAAGCGTCGAATTGAGTATGGGTTATGCTCTGCATGCATAACGGGTGCAACCAAGTAAATCAGCTCAGATGTTTTTACAATATGAAAATGTCGAACTTTCTGTTCACGTAAAATCAAATACCTAAAAACAGGAAGTTTATTCAGCTTAGAATCTTTTTTTTAATAAGGGCTTATGCCAATAATCTAGTAATTGTTGTTTGATATAAACTTCAACAATAAAACCTTTAATTTCATCTTCTGTCAGCTTTCTTAAACCGCGTGGTTCATCTATTTTTATTCTTCTAATAATTTTGGCAGCATTGAGTAAAAATGTACGATGAATCAGTATTTTTTCACGCTGAAGCACAAAATCTTCTTCAACTTGTATTTGATTAATCTGCTCAATTGCATTTTCTAAATAATCCGCAATTTGCAGACTATCGCTAAGCTCTTTTAAACTCTCTAAAGACTCACTTAATGTTTTAGCAAACTCGCCCATTTTAGGATGAGTTAAACGATGACGTAAAATTGCTAAACTCGTATTGGCTTTATACTCAAAAGTATTCGCAACCCTATTCCAATAAATTTCTTTCGGTTTTAATATTTGATTATCAATATCATCACAAAGTTGTAAATCTGCATCTTGAAGCACTTCAAGTAATGCAAGATGCCAATCTACATCTAGACTTGGTTCTAATTGCAAAAGTTTTGCACGTATTTGATATGGAATAGCATTCGCTTGCATACCAAGTCCCCTGATTTTGTAGATAACTGATTTAAATATATTATTTTAATGAATAATAACTTATTTTTGATATGTTTTTTATATTTCACATAAAAAATATCTGATTAAATAGAATTAATTCGGTTTAATTTAAAGCAATTTTCAGGCTAAATTATTTGCAATAAAATATTTACTTACATTTTTAACTATTCATCTCGACCTATTCTTTTTTCTAAGTTATTTGCATTTATTTTCAGTTCGTCTTGCTTATTCTTTTGTTTCATTAAATGCAATGTACCCTCGATAACAAGTAACAATACAGCGCACCAAATTGGAATATATGTGAACCACTCCGTAGCACTCACACGCTCACCTAGCAGTATAGATGCAAAAGCGAGAAGAACTGGTTCCAAATAACTCAATAATCCAAAAATAACAAAAGGTAAATAACGACTTGCAAGGATATAACTCCCCAAACCTAATGCACTTAAAAAACCCAACCCAATTACTGCCAAAATAAGATGTGGAAACACTGCAATAAGTGAAACTGTATCACTATAAATAAATGCAAGATAAATTGAAACTGGGATTATTAATGCTAAATCCCACCAAAAACCGCCTAAATTATCGGTTTTAAATACACGGCGTAAAAAGAAATATAATGGATAAGCGAGAGCAACATAAGCTGTTTCCCAAGCTATAGATCCTATACGCCATATTTCATGTCCAACACCTAAAACAGCAAGTACAATTGCTGCAATCTGCCATTTTGATAGTTTTTCTTTATATAAAACACAGCCTATAAGCACCATCACCAAAGGCAAAAGAAAATAACCTAAAGAGACCTGTAAGCCTCGTCCATTAATTGGTCCCCATAAAAAGAGCCATAACTGGGTGGTACATAATATGGAACTTAAAATAAGCCAAAGAATAAATGTAGGTTGTTTTAAAGCACGTTTTAGAATGTCCGCAATAAGTTTTAAATCACCCATCGACCACATTAACAAAGTTAAAAATGGGATCGTTGCGAGCATGCGCCATGCGAATGTTTCTTCGCTATTCAGAGGTTTTAAAAATTCTGTATAAAAATACAATATGCCAAAAGTGATAGATGCCAAAACAGACAATGCTACGCCTTTGTACATATCACACCCCTATTCACTTAATATTATGATCTAAATTCCTTTCTTAGTCAGTATATCTATTTCAATGGACTAAATCTTTATCATCACTATAAATAATTTAAACATCCAATAAAAAAAGCCATGTAAAAACATGGCTTTTTCATATAAAGACTTAATCTTTTTTAGTATGTGGTGTTTGAATCAAGTCTGATAAATCATAACCTACAGATTTTGCATAATCTAAATATTCATTTAATACTTCTGGCTTAACTTCCGTATCACGTGAAAGTACCCACATATATTTACGGTTTGGCTCACCAACAAGTACAGTTTTGTAGTCTTCATCTAATTTTAGAATCCAATAATCACCACGGCCTACAGGTAACCAACGGATTGCTTCTGGTAAGAAACTTACTTTTAATTTCGAATTAAAAGGTGCATTTTGCACATAAGCCTCACCTAAAGATTTACTTAATTGACCTTCTTTGTCGTAACAACGGTTATCTACAACAACATTACCATTTTCATTTAAGGTATAACGCGCTGAAATATCACGTGCACATTTTTTCTGGAAAGATAAAGGTTTTCGAGCAACCTCATACCAAACACCTAAATACTTATCTAACTCAACCTTTTCTACAGTGCTTAATGGCTTTGGTTGCGCATATGCCATTGTTGCCATACCCAAACCTATTAAAACAGCACCACCAAGTGCAATTTTCGCAAGTTTATAACTTGCGTTTGTAACGCTTCCTTTTGTCATAAATACACCTTTGGTTAAATTCAAAATGAGATCATTATTAAGATAGCTTGTTTTTTAAACAATAAATGTTGCGAAATGTAATAGAAAATTCAATCATTTACATGACCTGCAACATATTTGCTTTTAACCTCAATATCTCATCACGCAAACGAGCAGCTTGCTCAAACTGTAACTCTTTCGATGCTTTAATCATTTCTTTTTCAAGTTTGGTTAGATGTTTTGCAAAAAGTTTCGGATCTGACATTAAATGTCTTTCATCTGCTGAAATTGCTTTATCTTCATCTGAAATTTGACGTTCTATTTGATCATCATCAAGCACTTCACCTGTATCAATTTCTTTGATGACTTGGCGAACAGCGCTCCGTGGTGTGATTCCATGTTCTTTGTTAAATTCTTCTTGCTTCGCACGACGTCGATCCGTTTCATCAATGGCTTTTTGCATTGAATCGGTAATACGGTCTGCATATAAAATTGCTTTACCTTTCAAATTACGCGCGGCACGACCAATGGTTTGAATTAAAGATCTTTCTGAGCGTAAGAAACCTTCTTTATCTGCATCTAAAATAGCCACTAAAGAAACTTCAGGCATATCTAGACCTTCACGCAAAAGATTAATACCAATCAGTACATCATGCACGCCCATGCGTAGATCATGAATAATTTTTACCCGTTCAACCGTATCAATATCTGAATGAAGATATGCCACTTTTACACCATATTCTTTTAAATAAGATGTTAAATCTTCTGCCATTCTTTTTGTCAATGTCGTGACAAGAACACGTTCATTTAAAGCTGCACGAATATTAATTTCAGAAAGTACATCATCAACTTGGGTTAAAACAGGTCTAATTTCAATTATGGGGTCTAACAAACCTGTTGGACGCACAACCTGCTCAACAATTTGCTCAGACTTTTCTAGCTCATAACGTGCAGGCGTTGCACTCACAAAAATAGTCGTTGGAATAATGCGTTCCCATTCCTCAAATTGCATTGGACGGTTATCCAAAGCACTTGGCAAACGAAAGCCATAATTTACCAAGTTCTCTTTACGTGAACGGTCACCTTTATACATGGCACCAATTTGTGGAACAGTCACGTGAGATTCATCAATGATGAGTAATGCATCATCGGGAATATAATCAAATAATGTAGGTGGTGCTTCGCCCGATGGTCGACCTGAAAGATGACGTGAATAGTTTTCAATGCCGTTGGTATAACCCAATTGCTGCATCATTTCTAGATCATAACGGGTACGTTGCTCAATACGCTGTGCTTCAAGCAACTTGTCATTTTCACGGAAAAAAACTAAGCGCTCTTTGAGTTCCGTCTTAATCGTTCCAATGGCACGTTCTAAGTTATCTTTTGGTGTTACATAATGACTTTTTGGATAAATGGTTACGCGTGGCACTTTCCGTACCATTTTTCCTGTAATTGGATCAAACCAACGAATTGAATCGACCTCATCATCAAACAGTTCAATACGAATGGCGTGTTGTTCAGATTCCGCAGGGAAAATATCTATAATTTCCCCACGAATACGGTAAGTACCACGTAAAAATTCAAGTTCATTTCTTGAATATTGCATTTCAACCAAACGACGAATAATGTCATCTCGATTCAAAAAATCGCCCTGCACTACATGCAATAACATACTCATATAAGCATTCGGATCACCCAAACCGTAAATTGCAGAAACCGATGCAATAATAATGGCATCACGACGTTCTAATAATGAACGTGTCGCAGAAAGACGCATTTGATCAATATGATCATTAATAGATGAATCTTTTTCAATGAACGTATCTGAAGATGGCACATACGCTTCAGGTTGATAATAATCGTAATAACTCACGAAATATTCAACCGCATTATTGGGGAAAAATGCTTTAAATTCGCCATAAAGTTGTGCAGCTAACGTTTTGTTATGCGCCATGACAATAGTCGGTCGTTGCGTTTGAGCAATCACATTTGCCATGGTATAGGTTTTACCCGAGCCTGTAACACCTAGTAGCAATTGATCATGAAGACCTTGCTCAACACCACGGACTAGCTTTTCAATCGCTTGCGGCTGATCACCTGCAGGCGCATAGTTGGTTACTAATTCGAAAGGTTGATGGTCACTCACTTGATCTATTACCCATATATTTTTAAAGAAAAGATTTTAGCAGATTCAAACCAAGAACATTGAATAATCCTTATTTTTTCATCATTTTCACATCGATAAATAACATTCACATTTCACAAAATTTAAAGTTTTTTATTCTAATCATTCCACCAATTTTTTCTTGACCACTCCGCTATTCAAAGGCAACATGAAGTGAAGAATCTAGATACAGTAGCATGCCATGACTTACCAATATCACGATGAAAGCATTGTCAAAAACTTAGCGGAACATACGACGTTTGTATTCGGTAGCAATATGGCAGGTGAACATAGCTCTGGCGCTGCAAAAATAGCTTTGGAAAATTTTGGCGCACTAAAAGGCGTTGGTCGTGGATGGTCGGGACAAAGTTTTGCTATTCCAACCATGAATGAGCATTTACAGCAAATGCCACTGTCACAAATTCAACACTATATTGATGATTTTAAAATCTACTGTAAAAATCATCCTAAAAATAAATACTTCTTAACTTCTATTGGATGCGGTACTGCAGGCTATACCGTTGAAGAAATTGCACCTATGTTTAAAGGCATTAGCCACAACGTAATTTTCCCTGCATCTTTTCGACCATTTGTAGAAAAAACACTCCCAAAGCTTAATCAAAAATTCTTACATACGCTTTTTAATGAAGAACGTATTTTTTCAGCACAAGAAGATAACTCGATGCTTGATCAGTTAGATTTATCTGACAATGAAATCAGCCTAGCGAAAATTATCGTGAATACGCAAATGTACCCAAATGACAGTAATGGTCGTGATCGTAGCTTTGAAATTGAAGATATTTTGCATAATCTAAAGGCAAAAGCGATTCAATTCCCTGACGCTCTAGAAGCACGTTTTATTATTGGTGGCGCTGTATTGGCAACGCTTGAACTTTATAATATCAATGAATCTGATTTTATTGATGCTTGGACGGGTATTCACGAAATTGCACCTCCACGCCCAGCTCATAAAGCAAAAAAATAATTTTTAATTTACATAAAAATAAAATACCAAGACAAACTGCATACCACCTTATAATAGGTATGCAGTTTAAAAATCGATTAAGACAATAAAAATCATAGATATTTTATAGAGTCCATATCATTATTCATTTGTTCTTTTTAATTTTTTAGTGATATATTTCACGTTATTAAAACGTATAAAAATATTAGGTATTTATAAATGGAGATTCTCGATTCTTCAATTTTTGATTTATCACCAATTCCTTTTTGGCTTGAAGATTTTAGCGAAGTCAAAAATCAATTTGATATTTGGAAAAATGATGGGGTAGAAAACTTAGAAGACTTCTTAAGAGAAGATATGTCTAGAGTTTTACACTGTGCAAATTTAATCAAAGTCCTTAAAGTAAATCATAAAACTTTAGAGCTTTTTGAAGCAAAAAATGTAGATCATCTTCGTGAAAATTTAAGTCAAATTTTTAGCAATGATATGGCAGAAAGCCACATACACGACTTACTAGCTTTGTGGAATAATCAATCACATTTTTCCAATACAGCGGTCAATTATTCACTAACAGGAAAGCGCCTTGATATTCATTTAAGAGGAACTGTTTTACCAGGTCACGAAGATAATTTATCTCTGATTTTACTGAGTACAGAAAACATTACCTCTTATCAGGATGCTTGTCGTTTAGAAGCTCACAGTCGTTCGATTGCAGAAGCACGTTTCACCTATTCGCCAACATCTTTATGGGTAGAAGATTTTAGCCGTATCAAAACCCGTCTTGATCATTTAAAAGCAATTGGTATAGAAGACTTTGTAACGTTTTTAGATGTACACAATGATTTTATTATTGAATGTCTACGTGATATTTCAATTATTGATGTAAACCAAGCGACACTTAATTTATTTGGTGCTTCATCTAAAGATCATTTACTACAAAATATTTATACCGTATTTGGTCATGAAACATTAAACACCTTCCGTGGGCAACTCATTGAATTATGGAAAGGTAATATTCACCACCAATGTGAAGCTGTAAATTATGCGCTAGATGGAAGTATTAGACACGTTCTACTGCAATTTACCATTTTCCCAGGTTTTGAAGATAATTGGAGTATGGCGCAACTTGCGCTTACTGATATTACTGCACGTAAAAAAGCTGAAAATTATCTAGAATATTTAGGCAAACATGATGTGCTCACCAAACTTTATAATCGCTCATTTTATAGTTCTGAAATAAACCGAATTGAACGCAGTACGCTTCGACCTGTTTCTTGTATTTATATTGATATGAATGGGTTAAAAGAAATAAATGATACTCAAGGACACGATGTTGGTGATGACTTATTAAGACGTACAGGCGCAATCTTAACTCAACTCATTCACAATACACTTTATAGCGCATCACGTATTGGTGGTGATGAGTTTGTTGTACTTCTACCCGGTGCTGATGAAGCGGCATTACAAAGTAGTCTAGATGCGTTATATGAACTCATTCATATAGATAATCAATTTTACTCAACCCAAAAGATTAATTTTGCAATTGGTTCAGCGTCATCTCAGAACAATGAACGCATAGAAGATATGCTAAAACGTGCAGACAAAGCGATGTACTTACAGAAAAGAGCATTTTACCTCTCTCTGAAACATGAAAAAGAAAGTGTTTGAAAATTGAATATAAAAATAGGTGCTTATAGCACCTATTTTTAATTAGCGTTTACCCATTGAACGACGTGTCCCACGCGGAGGCATCCACGTACGATCTGCATAAGGTTGCGGTTTTGGACGTAAATCCTCTACTTCTTCATCTGCATTTTTAGCGTCATTCGCTTCTTTGATAGGAAAAGGTAGCTTTACCATGGGCTTTTTCTTGGGAGTATTTTGGGTGCTCATTAGATTCACTCAATTATAACTGTACATATTGTACGGAATTTTTAAAAACTGTGCGACCCCTTCCCCCTAAAAGCCACAATCATTTCCTTAGACTTCAACGAAGTTCATCATATTTTTAATTTTTTTATGATTTTGTAAAAATTATGTACGCCTAATGGCTTCATTTTAGGATAAGATAATATGCTTTTTATTTTTTAAACCCCATAAGAAGGAATACTGCCGTGGACGTACGTCTCTCTGATCGTGTAAATGCCATCAAACCGTCCCCTACACTAGCTGTTACCAATAAAGCTGCTGAATTAAAAGCTGCGGGTAAAAATGTTATTGGCTTAGGTGCGGGTGAACCGGATTTCGATACACCGCAACACATCAAAGATGCAGCAATTGCAGCAATCAATAATGGTTTCACAAAATACACGGCTGTTGACGGTACGCCAGGTCTTAAAAAAGCAATTATTGCTAAATTTAAACGTGACAATAACCTTGACTATGCTGCAAACCAAATTTTGGTTTCTTGTGGTGGTAAACAATCATTCTTTAACTTAGCTTTGGCTTTGTTAAACAAAGGTGATGAAGTTATTATCCCAGCTCCATTCTGGGTAAGCTATCCAGATATGGTAATCATCGCTGAAGGCGTGCCTGTTATTGTAAAATGTGGTGAAGAACAACGTTTCAAAATCACACCAGCTCAATTAGAAGCTGCAATTACTGACAAAACACGTTTGGTTGTTTTAAACAGCCCTTCTAACCCGACTGGTATGATCTACACGAAAGCTGAATTAGAAGCTTTGGCTGAAGTTCTTCGTAAATACCCAGAAGTTTATATCGCTTCTGATGATATGTACGAACCAATCCGTTGGGATGATGAATTCTACAACATCGCAACTGTTGCACCAGACCTTTACGACCGTACAATCGTTCTTAACGGTGTATCAAAAGCCTATGCAATGACTGGCTGGCGTATTGGCTATGCAGCGGGTCCTGCAAAACTTATTGGTGCAATGAAAAAAATCCAATCTCAATCTACTTCAAACCCAACTTCAATTTCGCAAGTTGCTGCTGAAGCTGCATTGAATGGTCCCCAAGATGTTCTTGAGCCAATGATTGAAGCATTCAAACGTCGTCATGACTTAGTTGTAAATGGCTTAAATACAATCAACGGTATTTCTTGCTTACCTGCTGATGGTGCATTCTATGCATACGCAAATATCCGTCCGTTAATTCGTGCGAAAGGTTTAAAATCTTGCACAGAATTCTCTGAATGGTTATTGGAAGAAACTGGTGTTGCTGTAGTTCCTGGCGATGCATTTGGTTTAGGCGGTTTCATGCGTATTTCTTATGCAACTGCTGACGAAGTTCTTGTTGATGCACTTGCTCGTATCAAAAAAGCTGCTGATTCAATTGAAGGCGTAGACGCTGCGATTGCTTCAATTGCTGCTGAAAAATAATCTGGATTAACAACAGATTTAAAAAAACCCGCGTTCTTCGCGGGTTTTTTATTACATATATGAATCAGATAAACATGTGCTGAATTACATTTTCACAACTCAGTGTCATCACTCATATTCTATAATTCTAAGAACAGTAAACCTCTTTTATCAATCATAAAATGAAAAAACCTTAATAAATAACATTAAATAAGAAGGATATAACAATGATCTTAAATAAAAATAATCTTAAAATTTTAATACTTGGCACATTAATTGGCGGAATTATAAGTTCATTGGTGAAATGGGGTAGCGAAGTTAATATGCCCCCTCGTATGCAAGGTGATATTTCCCCTCCTGCTGCACATATAGATGCTTGGCTTGGTCCCTTAGGTTTCCATTCAAATAGCTTAGATTATATCTATCAAGGACATACTATTTCTGGTGCAGTCACTTTATATCATTGGTTATTTAGCTTTGCCTTTGTGTTTATATATATTTTAATTTCAGCTTATTGGCCTAAAATTCGTATGGCTTATGGTGCGCTATACGGTCTTATTATTACTGTTGTCATGCATGGCTTTCTTATTCCTGCTCTAGGTTTTCGAAATCCTATTTATGCAAATGGTGAAAAAGGTTGGCTATGGAATTTAAACTCAGCTGAATTATGGAGCGAAATTATTGGACATATTTACTGGGCTGTATCGATTGAGATCTGCCTCGTTTTTGTATTAGCTTTGGCTGCAAAACCGATTCGTGGTTATTGGACATAATTTATACTTTTCAATAAAAAAGCACCCGAAGGTGCTTTTTTTAAACTCTTTATTTTACTTATGGTTTTACAACAACCATCACTTGAATAGCTTCTGGTGTTACCGCTAAACCATCTAACAAGCTAATTCCTTCTTTTTGGAATTTTTGTAGACGTGCAATTTCATCTTCACGAATGCTTGGATTAAATTGTTTTAAGTAAGTTAAACGGTCAATTTCATATTGCCATTTATTACCATACACTTCTTTCGCTTGTTGCTTGAAGTTCGGCAAAGCTGATTTTGCAATTTCTAATGCTTGAGCATAGCGTGTTTCAATAATTTCATGACGCGCTTTCACAACTTGACGGCAGCTATTACCATCTAAATGATGTAAATAAGGTTTTAAAATTTCAGGTGCAATTTTTTGCGATAAATCCTGACCTTTTTCACTTAATAATACACGTACCAATTGTTGCGGTAAGCTTGATGGCAAATTCAATGCTTTTGGCGCAACAACATCTACCTTGAACCATACTTCAATAAGTACCGAACCTTGCGGTAAAGCCGCAGATTTAAGTACAGCAACGTTTGTACTACCAAAACCTTGTGTGCTGATCATTTCCATTACACTTTCAGTAAATGGATGTTCTAGCGTTAAGTATTGTGCATCTTCACGAATTTGCGCTTGATCACGGTAGAACGTAGCCGTCATACCTTCTTCATCAAGTGTAATTCCTTGAACTTGCATTTGGTCTGTTGGTTTGATGATAACCGTACCGTTGCTTTGCTCATCAAAATCGATATTTGTAGACGCCATAAAGCGTTTCATAAACATCGGCAAAGTTGTATTGTCATCATAGTCTTCAAGTGCAGTCACAATTTCTTGTGCAACAATTGGACGGCAAGAGTTATATTCAAGCAAACGGTCACGACCGTTTTGAAGTTCAGCTTCTAACGCTTCACGCTGAACCACAACCGCTTCAAGTAACTCTTCAAACTTTTGCCCCATATCTGCAAGCAAACAATCTTTTAAATCTACAATAAAGTTTTCTTGTAGTGTTTGCGCCGTTGGTGAAATATTACCAAAGATGTTTAAAGCTTCGTTGTACCAACGGAACATACGTTCTTGCGCGGTACCTAACAAATAAGGCACATGAATTTGAATACGGTTTTCTTGACCAATACGGTCTAAACGACCAATACGTTGTTCAAGTACATCTGGGTTTGCAGGTAAGTCGAATAAAATTAAGTCAGATGCAAATTGGAAGTTACGACCTTCTGAACCAATTTCTGAACATAATAAAATTTGTGCACCATACGAATCTTCTGCGAAATATGCAGCAGCTTGGTCACGCTCTAAAAGGCTCATGCCTTCATGGAACATTGCAGTACGAATACCCGCATGAATACGAAGTGCATTTTCTAAAGCTTCAACGACTGGGCCACTACGTGCAATAAGCAACACTTTTTTGTGTTTCAACTGCGTACGAAGCATTTCCATAACCCACGAAACACGTGGATCAGTTTCCATCCAAGCACCGTCTAGTTGTGCTTCTTCAGGCCACATTTGTTCACGCAATTTACCATCTTTAGACCATTTTTCTGGTGCAGGTAAAGGTGCAGGCTGACAATCACGCCCTGGGAAGCCTTGAATTGCTTCACGTGTATTGCGGAATAAAACACGACCTGTGCCATGACGATCTAATAATTCATGAATCGCACGGAAACGTTGTTCAGGGTTATCTTCAATGCGACGACCCAATAATGCTTCAAGTGCAACCAAATGTGCTTCTTCTAAAGCAAGATCAGACATCAACACTTCAGCAATTTTCGCTGTTTGTTGATATTGCTCTTCTTCATCTAAGAAGCGATCTAGAGAATTAAAACGTTGCGGATCGAGTAAACGTAAACGAGCAAAGTGTGATTCCACACCAAGTTGTTCAGGTGTTGCAGTAAGAAGTAATACACCCGCAGTTTGTTGAGCAAGTTCTTCAACTAAGTCGTAACGATCGTTACCACCATCTTCTTCGCTCCACATCAAATGATGTGCTTCATCGACAACAAGAAGGTCAAAACCTGCTTCCATTGCTTGCTCACGCAAATCATCATGGTCAATCATTAAATCGACACTTGCGATAATGCATTGTTCTGTCAAGAATGGGTTTAAATCTGGATCATGTTCTTTAATAGACGCAGTACGTGTTAAATCGAACAATGAAAATTGAAGATTGAAACGACGACGCATTTCAATCATCCACTGATATTGCAGTGAATCTGGCACTAAAATCAGGATACGTTCAGAACGACCTGTTTTAAGTTGTTGATGAATGATTAGACCTGCTTCAATGGTTTTACCCAAGCCTACTTCATCTGCAAGTAAAACACGTGGTGCAAAACGCTGACCCACTTCATGTGCAATATAAAGTTGATGCGGAATAAGACCAACACGTGAACCAATCATGCCGCGTAATGGGCTAGATTTCATGTTCGCTTGCATCAATAAAGATTCAATTCGTAAGTCGTACCATTCTTTATAATCGATTTGGCTTGCAAGTAAGCGCTCTAAAGGCTTAGATAACTGAATGCTTGCACCAATACGTGTTTCATTTAAAGACTTACGTTCTTCCGTTCCATCTTCAAGCGTACGATTCACATTATAACGAATGACACCATTACGATCTTCAAGAGAATCCACAATCCACGTTGTGCCTTCTTGATCCATCACTTCATCTTTAGCTTTAAAGATAATACGAGATAAAGGCGCATTGCTCCGTGCATACACACGAGTTTCATCACTTTTGGGGAATAAAATGCTGACCGATCGCTCATCTACATCAATAAGAACTCCTAAACCAAGTTCTGTTTCTGTGTCTGAAAGCCAACGTTGACCAATAGCAAACTGCTGCAATTTTTTCCACCTTTATCTAAGAAGTTAGGATGTGTTTTTCATTCAATACCATTGATTAGCATTTGACCAAAAAACAACACCTTTAAGCAATATATTTTGACATAAAGCCCACCAAAAAGTGAGCTAAATTAAATCTCTTGAAACACTTTCACCCTAAAAAGGGACTGCACAATAAAACTCAACAGATTGTTCTGTTTTAGGATGATGAAAGCTTAATTTTTCCGCATGTAAACATAAACGTGGCGAAAGCTGTTGTTGCTCTGGCGTTGCATATAAGGTATCTCCAATAATTGGATGACCTAAATATTGCATATGTACACGGAGTTGATGAGAACGACCTGTAATTGGCGTAAGTTGAACGCGCGTTACATCTTGTCCTTGAATTTGAAAATGTTCAGTTGCCTGCCAATGTGTTAAAGCAGGTTTATTATGAGATGGTTCTGCAATATGCAATGGCGGTCTAGATGGATCATAAATGACTGGAACATCTACCGTTCCCTCATCTTCTAAATGACCTGCAACAATGGCTTGATAAATTTTTGAAGTTTGACGTTCTTGAAATTGGCGTGAAATGCGGTTTTGTCCGAATTTCGATAAACCAAAGACTAAAATACCTGAAGTATCTCGATCTAAACGATGAATAAGCAAAGTATTCGGTTCTACTGCAAGTAAACGATTGATCACACAATCTTGTAAATCTGGTGTTTTCCCAGGAACAGTGAGTATCCCTTCTGGCTTATGAATCACCATGAAATCTTCATCACGATGAATCAGGTGTTCGGTTAGAAAATTACTCAAGTTTCAATTCCAAGCTGATCACGAAAACAAGCGAGCAATGATAAGAATCTTAACTATAAAATACAATGTTCAAAGCGTTAATAACCGACGAAATTTCCGATTTAGCCAAATTAAATTTTCAATTTGTGTTTTTTTAATGCGGATTCACTAAATAATTCATTAGGCTTGCAAGCGTTAAGTCAGGTTTAAAATCTTCGTAACGAATATTTGAACCATTTACGCGCCACAATTCAACCAAACTGACTATAGAAACAGAGTTTAACCCATAACTGCTTAAATATTGATTCGGATCTATTTCTAAAGGCTCTATATCTAAGGCTTCGGCAATTACCAATAAAATACCTTTGCTCGACAGAATAAATTCTTTAGGCGCACTTAATGACCACAAACGCAATAAATTATACGTGTTTATATGATGGATTTTTTGCTTTGAAATGCTTTCAATCCATTGAATATGTTGTTCAATATTCGTAAGCAAAATTGCATCATCTATTACACAAATATTTTCAGTGACTGAATTTAGATATTCGAGTAATTGTTTGGCTTGCGCTGAAATTTTACCTGTCACGATAAGCTGTTTTCTTAGACTAAGTTGTTCGCCCAACAACATCATGCCTTGCATCATTTCATTTGCGCTTAAAGATACGACTGGAATATCTAAAGCTTTGGCTTTTTTCATCAACACATTGAAATGCTGATTTAATTCTGAATTTTGAAAATCATTTTCTTGCTGTAATTCATTTAAACCCAAAAGAAGTAAAACACTTTCTGTAGATGATAATGCCCATTTGGCTTGGCTCGCGTCGAGTTGAATTTTCTTTGGGAGTGGATAGAACATTGAAGAGCAATTTCATGTGATTTAAAGAATTATACAAATGAAAGATTTTTTGAGGTAGTTTTCAACCATAAAAATATGATCAAACAAAAAAATATTTATTTCGCTCAATTTAATCACATGATTTTATTAAGGCTGTATAAATTGATCTTTATTAATCTTTTCAGGTGTCTGACCTGTCATAGTATTTAAAGTGATTCCCGTACTATAAGTGGTATAGCCATTTCCATGATCCGTTCTATAAATAACATGTTGATGATTACTTTTATAAAATTGCGTTGAATACCCCCAAAATCTATCTAAACCCTGCCACTCCCCATCACCCGTTGCATATTCAATTGTATACTCACCTAAAGGAGCAAGTGTTTCCGCTTTACTATATTTGGGTAGTTGAACCACAACATGTAATGTATTTGTCATCTTATCTCTTACTAGAAAAACAGCATCTTTGTCTTTAGTTGTGAAAGTGAGAGAACCTTTTACAGAACCATCTAAAGGAAAGTTGTTCATGGTGTTTTGTACAAACGGTCGTGCATATTGGCTTTCTAATATTTTTTGTTGCTGACTAAAATCTTCGATTTCTTTCAAACCATTAACATTTGTATTTTCAATACTTTGTTGATTGGGAATTTGCTGATGATTTTCTTTAATTCTTTTTAAATCATCTTTATAGAATAAAAGCACCATGACACCAACAGCAATGATCATTCCACCAAATTGACTAAAGAATGAATTTTTATTATTCGCCCCCATATTTCCCCCAGAAATTGAAAAACAAAAAAAATTATCTAAGTTATTATTTTATATAAAATTTAAGCGATAGATAGATGTAATTTATAATAAATTTCTACTTTTCTATCTATCGCTTTTTTGAATTAATTCACTTGAGCTAAAAATTTCTCAATGGCATGTTGAGCAATTTCTGCATCTTGGAATGCTTGAACACCTGAAACACCCACAGCGCCAACCACTTGTCCCTCATAAACAATTGGCAAACCACCTTCTAACAAACCCACAAAGTTTGAAATTGAAAGGAAACCACCACGACCATTTTTAATCATATCTTCAAATGCTTTTGAAGGTTTATGACTAATAGCAGAACACTTTGCTTTCTCTAAACTTACTGTCGCACTAATGGGTGCTGCGCCATCCATACGTTTGAATGTCAATAAACTACCCGTCGCATCAACAACAGCAATACTGACATTAAATGAATGCTCAATAGCATATTTTTGTGCTTGATCTAATAAGAATTCTGCATCTGCTAAAGTTAAATAATGTGTAGTTTTCATAAAATGTCCTTAATTTATTCTAAAATTTGCTCAATAAAAAAGCCCGTAGCATATCAACTACGGGCTTTAGTTTAGCTAATTTCTAGCCTATTTGTTGTTTATTTCTGCAAAAACTTCTTTCGCCATTTGAATAGTATATTCAATATCTTCATCTGAATGTGCTGCTGAGAAGAAGCCTGCTTCAAAGGCAGATGGGGCAAGGTTTACACCACGTGACAACATCCCGTGGAAGAATTGACGGAATGCTTCAACATCACATTTCAACATTGAATCAAAGCTTGTGATGTCTTCTTGGTCGGTGAAGTACATACCAAACATACCACCCACTTGTTGAGTCTTAAATGGTACACCTGCATCTTTTGCTGCTGCTTCTAAGCCTGCAAGTAATGTTGCAAGTTTAGCGGTTAAGTTTTCATAGAAACCTTCAGCACGTAGATGTTTAAACATCTCAATACCCGCACGCATTGCAAGTGGATTACCCGACAATGTCCCTGCTTGATACACTTTACCAAGCGGCGCGATACATTCCATCACTTCACGTTTACCACCAAATGCACCCACAGGTAAGCCTGCACCAATGATTTTACCTAAAGTCGTTAAATCAGGTGTTACGCCGTAATGAGCCTGCGCACCACCTAGCCCCACACGGAAACCTGTCATTACTTCATCAATAATGAAGACTGAACCATGTTCATCACATACATCGCGAATAGCTTGTAAGAAACCATCAATTGGTTTTACAAGATTCATGTTGCCTGCAACAGGTTCAACAATGACCCCTGCAATTTCAGAACCAAATTTAGCAAAACATTCTTTTAAAGTTGCAATATCGTTGTACGGAAGCGTAAGCGTATGTTTTGCAAAATCGGCAGGAACACCTGCTGAAGTCGCTTCGCCCTCACCACTTGTCAATAGACCAGAACCTGCTTTCACAAGTAACGAGTCTGAATGACCGTGATAGCATCCTTCAAACTTAACAATTTTGTCACGCCCCGTATAACCACGTGCAAGACGAATTGCTGTCATTGTTGCTTCTGTGCCTGAGTTGGTCATACGAACCAATTCAATAGACGGCATAATTTCACAAATAATGTCCGCTAAAGTTGTTTCGTGTACCGTTGGCGCACCAAAACTTAAACCATCTACAGCAGCAGTTTGAACGGCTTTAATAATTTCAGGATGTGCATGACCCAAAATCATTGGACCCCATGAACCGACATAATCTACATAGCGTTTGCCATCTACATCGTACAAATAAGCGCCTTGCGCTTTTTCAATAAATACTGGCGTACCACCTACACCATTAAATGCACGTACAGGTGAATTCACACCACCTGGAATATGTTTGCTTGCTTGTTTGAACAATTGTTCTTGCTTTGGAGATAAACTCATGAAAATCACTCAACTCAAAAAATAAAAAAATTAAGCTTGTTCAGCAAATAGTTCTGACCAATCATATACACGTTGACCAACCGTAGACATTGAACGACCTAAAACATCACTAATCACCGCACATAAATCTGCACCCGCAGCAATCACTTCAGCACCGTTTTCAACGGTCAAACCACCAATTGCACAAATAGGCACATTCAACTTCGCTTTTGCTTGTTTTAAAGTTTCAAGACCGATATTACCCGCTTCAGGTTTTGTATCAGTGGCATAAATTGCACCAAAAGCAACATAGTTTGCTCCATCGGCAATGGCTTGTTCTGCCAATTCAATAGAATTATTACAGCTACGACCAATCAGAACATTTTTTGGTAAACGTGCTACTGCTTCTGCAATTGAGCCATCATCTTGCCCTAAATGTACCCCTACGCCATATTCAACTGCAGTATCTAAATCATCATTGATGACAAAAGGTACTTTGTATTGGGCACATAAATGCTTCATATAGCCAATTTCATAGGCTTGTGCTTCTTTTTGAACATTCTTACGACGATACTGTAAGACAGCCACTTCATAAGTTGCCATTGCACCTTCAAGCTTTGCTAACAAAAGCTCAATTGGATCATCGTTAGTAATTAAATATAAACCGCGCATCACATCTGCCGAAATTTGTCTTATGCCGAATTATCTCACAACCCTATGAGATAAATCATTTAAACATGTAGTAATTCATTATTTTTCTATTGAATTATTGATGCTTTATAAGCTTTTGGCATAAAAAAAACCTAGAGAGGTCGCTCTAGGTTTGGAAACTGGATATTTAACATTAAAAATAAATTAGTGTTTCAACACTCTACCCTATTTTTTAAAAATATTAGAGCTTTTATTTCAATTTTTTCATACTAATCATAAAAATAAATATAATTATTGCTATATTTTTCGAATATTTACATTAACTCTTAATTTTATCAAATGCTCTATCTCTTAAACTTAAGTTACCTCTTAATACATCCGAGAACATTTTCCAGTCTGAAATAAAGCTATAAATAGGTTGTTTAAAACTTGCAGGTTTATTTTTTTCAAAAACAAAATGCCCAATCCAAGCGCAGGCATAACCTGAAACTAAACCATAAACAAAATATTTAGCCTGACGCTGTCGAATGGCTTTGCTAAAAAAATACAACCCAATGCAACTACCTGCAACGTGTAAACGTCGACTCATGATATTTCGATGCTCGGTTAAGTAGAAGCGATAAAATTCATGATAATTATGAATGGGTAATTTCAATTCTGGCTGAATATTGACATTAAAATTTTGATCCATCTTTATATTCACTGATATCTTCCTGATACGTTTTAATCACGTTAAACCATTTTTCGCTTAAATTAAAGCCACTTCTTTGTAATCTAGATTCGTCAAGCCTTACATCAAAATAGATTTTCGATACAATCAAGGTTGAACATATACAACATTATTTTTGCGCTATACATAACTTTAATAACGCATATTCACGTGAACTGACTCATCTCACACATTGAGATTAAAACTAGGACAAAACTTATGACCGAAGTTGAATTAAAATTTCAAATTCATGAATCAAGACGAAATGCTTTACTTAAAGCTTTAGATCCTAAAAAGTCAGAAATCATTCAATTAAAAGCAAAATATTTTGATACGGAAGATCGTTTACTTGCACAAAATCATGCAGCATTACGTCTTCGCCTAGAAGGTACGTGTTGGATTCAAACTCTAAAAGCTGCGGGAAAAAGCCATATTCAACGCTTTGAACATAATTATGATTTAGGCGAATCTGAGATTCCACCTGAATTGAATTTAGACATTTATAAAGATGATGCTGAAGCAACACAAATTTTAACCAATGCTTTAGGACAAAATTTTGATGCGCTTAAACTGCAATTTGAAACGGATATTGAACGAACTTCACGTGTAATTCCATTTGAAGATACGCATATTGAAGTCAGTCTGGACATTGGTACAATTCGTGCTGAACATGGGGAATCTCCCGTTCATGAAGTTGAATTTGAACTGAAAGATGGTTCTATTAAAAGCTTACTTGCTTTTAGTTTTGAGTGGGTTAAGAAATATCAACTTTGGTTAGATGTACGTAGCAAAGCCGAAATTGGCAATTTACTTGCACAACAACAAATTGTTAGCCCTGCACAATACGCTAAAGAATTTCAACTCAGTAAAAAAGACAGTGCTGATATAAATCTACGCTTGTTAATTTCTCAACAACTTCAACATTTACTACCAAACATTGCCGCTATTTCTGCATTACTTGCGGAAAAGTCACATATTGAGCAAGCGCAAACTGCGTTAAATCATTTGTATTTAAGTTTGCATATTTTTAAAGATTGGAGCCCTTCTCTTTCAAATAAATGGACAAATCAGCTGAATGCTTTTAAACAGCAATTTGAAAATTTACAGCATTTACAACATATGCAAGATACTTTGGGCACATTTCTACAAAATCCAAATACATCTTCAAATTTGGAAAAAGATATTCTTTATGCCAAAGAAAAGCTGAATAATTTAGTTAAATCGACACAAAATGTTCATCACTTTCTTGAGCTTTTAACCTTTAGTTTAGAAACAAGTGAAGTATCTCAAAAGCAAGATTTAAAAGCTTTTGCACAAAATACGTTGCAACATCAGTATAAAATTTTGCAAGAAAGTTTGAGTCAGGCGGAGATTAGTAATTTTGAAAGCTTAGATTTACTTGCAACGCATATTAGTGAATTGAAATTTAGCTTTCCAATTTTAACCCATATTTATGATGTTAAAAATTTGCAAAAATACAGCAAAGCTTTAAATGATGCCCAACTGGCAGCACATGAATATTTGGTTCTATCTTCTTCGGCTTTATACATTCAACAAACAGAATTAGAAGCAAGCGATTGGTTTGTTTTAGGTTGGCTTACAGCCAAGCAAGAAGTTTATGCAGAGCGTTTACTAGAAGCAACAGAACAATTTATGGTGAGCCGTAAATTCTTGAAATAATTGATTTAGAATAAAAAAGCGAGGATGAATTCCTCGCTTTCTTTTAAATTTAGATTTTGTATAAGATGTTTTATGTTACATAGGAATAATTTAGTAGAAATTTTATAGTTAATATAATGTACTTTCCAAAACATATTTTCTAAGAGATTCATGAATACATGATGCATACTAATCAAATCTATTTAGATACGAAAATTGTTGCTCGTTTAGTTAAGGATCAATTTCCTGAATATCAAGAAATGGAAATTAAGCAATTAAATACCCAAGGAACAACTAATGCAATTTTCAGAATAGGCGTAGATCTAGTTGCTAAATTTCCTTTACAAAAAATAGATGAAAGAGAAAACGGTAAAATTATTCAAAAAGAAGCCTTGGCGATTGAAGAATTTTCAATACATTCAGATTTTCCTTGTTCAAAGATTATAAGTCTTGGCAGACCAAGCTCAATTTACCCAATGTCATGGATGTTACAAAGTTGGTTAGAGGGTGATATTGCAACACCTAATGATTTTTCTTCGTCTATATCTTTAGCCCAAGATATTTCAGCCCTTATAAAGTCATTAAGATCTATAAATGTAAATGATCGTATTTTTGATGGACAAGGACGAGGGGGAAATCTTCTTGATCATGATCAATGGATAGCTACGTGTTTAGAAAACAGTAAAAAACTACTAAATACCTCAATATTAAGCTCCTTATGGGAAAAATTTAGAATACTTCCAAAACTTGATAATGATGTTATGAGTCATAAAGATCTTATACCTGCCAACATACTTGTTAAAAATAATAGACTTATTGGGGTACTTGATTGCGGTAGTTTTGGTGTAGCAGATCCAGCTTTAGATTTAGTTTCGGTATGGCATCTTTTTGATAAAGAAAGAAGAGAGCTTATAAAAAATAATTTAGATTCAAATGACCTTGAATGGGAGCGTGGTGCGGCATGGGCATTTCAACAAGCAATTGGATTAGTTTGGTACTATGAGAAAACTAATCCAAGTATGAGTGAGTTAGGAAGATCTACTCTAAAAAGGATCCTTGATGACTTTAAAATATAATTAATAAATTTTAAAATTAACATAATACACCCATACAAAATCATTTTAATTATTTCTTTTAAATCAAAATCTTACCATACACCTAAAAGCCCAAGTACACACACTTGGGCTTTTCCGTTAATTATTCACGTTCCGCACCTACTACCTACTTTTAAGCAATGTTTTACAGTTTTATTTAGTCTCATTAAACACTCAATCAGAAAAAAAATATCCATATAAAATAAGCATAGATGACCAAGTCATTATTAATTTTACACTTAACGATATTTCCCAAATACTTTCCACGTATTGTTATCTGCCAATGGGTCGTTATAACTATCACTACGTTGCTTACGTGGCTTCTCTCGAGCATCGACCAATTCAAAGTCATTTTCTATACTAAGAACAATACCATTCACATAAAACCGTGTGCGTGTGTAATCACTTTGCCCATGTTGAAACACATAAGTTCTTAAATCAATAAACTCACGATGTGCAACTAAAGCAGCAGTATCATCACTGTCCAACCATTGCGACATTGCTTGTATTTGTTCTGGTTCAAATTGCCCACACTTTTCAATAAGGCTTGCAATACCACGAAAAGTTTTCGACTCTTTTGCACGTGTTTTATTAATACGAATTCGGTCTACATGAAAATAAAACAATGGCAAATTTAAATGACTCGGCAAATGAATTTCATCAAGCACTTCATCTTCCATAAACGGCTGAAATAAATCTTGCGCCCTTTCAATTAAGCCCGTCCATTGTTTGTAATATTCGTCTACTTCCGACTTTGTGCCGTAATAAATGGGTAAGCCTTCTACATTGGCTAAATTTGTAGGTGGCCAAGTATTTTGGCGCAATAAAGCGATATCACTTTTTAAACGTTGAACCGCAATGGCATCTTGCATTGAATATTCCATAATAATGCTTAGGCTATTTTTAGATTAAGCGAAAGGTTCCGTTTCTACAAGCCTTTGCCTATAATGCAGCATTAGATTTTTATACTAGGAAAAGCTCATGGTTCAAAAGATCGAAGCGACGGATGTTACTGAAGAAGAAGCTTTGAATGCTATTTTCTTTGAACGTGCTGATGAATTTATCAAACAAGCAAATGAGTTTTGCCGTGTAGAAAAAGGAACTCAAGAAAAGCCAACTGAAAAGCGCGGTCAAGTGAGTGCTGCAATGCTTTTTGGTACAGCTCGTTTTAACACTTGGGTTGCTGCCAACAATTTCAAAGATGGCAACGAAATGCGCGATGCCAAAGACCAAGTGATGTCTTATATTCTTCAGCAATTCCAAATGATGTTGGAAGATAACTACGATGAATATTGTGAACAGTTTGAAAACTACTTACGTTTCCGTCATAACGAAGAGTTTCATGCCAATAAGCACAATCACGAACATGATCACAAGCATTAATATTTAAATGCTATGTCATAAAAAAAGCCCTTTCGGGCTTTTTTTTTATTTGTTTCTAGAATGATCGATGAACAATTTATTTTGCTGCTTTACCATATTGGTCGGACATCACTTCAACAAATTGATCGAGCTTAATATATTTTTT
The DNA here is from genome assembly GCF_010646905.1 of Acinetobacter portensis. Lineage (NCBI taxonomy): Bacteria > Pseudomonadati > Pseudomonadota > Gammaproteobacteria > Moraxellales > Moraxellaceae > Acinetobacter > Acinetobacter portensis. The sequence goes on along the minus strand of NZ_JAAARQ010000002.1, from coordinate 2,294,257 downwards.
AATAACAGCATCTACATCTGCTTTAGTCACTTGAGCAAAACCTTGATCTTGCTTTTCACGCGCATATAAATCGCGTCCACGCTCTAATTGTGAAGTAAGCATGCCATGAATACGACGTTCATCTTCCAACGCTGTAACACGTTTTTTAAAGATATCTGCTTTGGCTGCTTCAACCTCTTGTTCCGTTACACCATTTTTCAATAAATCATTGAGAACTTTATGAACAGCTTGTGAAACTTGTGTCGCCTTTCCTGCTGTGTAATTTGCACTGATGCCTAATGCACCACTTTCAATTTGGTCACTGAAGTTCAAAGTGCTGCCAAAACCATAAACAAGTGCATTTTTTTCACGTAATTCTTGAGCTAAACGAGAAGATAATTGCGATACACCTAAAATATTTCCAAACACAACAAGCGCAGGTCGATCAGGATTATCAGCGCCTACAGGAAATGGCATTACGCTGACATAACTGCCAAATTTACGTTGCTCTGCAAGCATATGATGTTTTTGTGCAGGATAGGTGGAATACGGACTCTGCAATTTTTCATAAGCTTCTTTACCATTCCACTTAGAAAATTCAGACTTTAATAATTTCTTGATTTTCTTCGCATCAAAATCACCAGTAATTGCAATTTGTGAATGATTCATCGCAAAAAACTGTTGATACAATGCTTTTACTTGCTCATTGCTTGCTTCTTGTAATTGCTTTTTAGCAAACTCAGGTTCGAAATGATAACGTAAATCACCGGGTTGGTTCTTCTCTACAATTCTTGTGATTGTTAAAGCAGAAACCATATCAGGTTCTGTATATGGACGGTCTAAACTTGAAAGCGATTGCGATTTAATTAAATCGAATTGGGTTTGTTCAAACTTAGGAGCTTTCATCAATTCAATTGCAAATTTAAAGAACTCTTCAAATTTCTCTTTCTTCGCAACAATTTGAATGTTTACACCATTACCACTCCCCGATGCTGAAACACCACCACCTGCTTCAATCGATTTATCAGCAATATCTTGTAAGCTATACTTATCCGATCCTCGTAGCATGAGATATGCCATTAAATCGATAACTTGACCTTTATTAAATAGAGATTCTGCCGTACCGAAATCTACATTAATGCTGGCATAAGTTTTATCGTCACGAGTAGATGTAGAATAAAGTGCATATTTCACACCATTTTTAAACTCACCACGCTCAATTTTCTTTTCTGTACTTTCAATATGTTTTTTAGATGAATCAACAAAAGCACTTACTTCTTTTTTATAGGTTGATATATCTTTTAATGGTTCTGGCTTTTCGTTAGAAGCATCTAAAGTTTTTGTATCTGTTTCATTTACATCTAAAGTGAGTGCTTTTTTCTGATCTTCTGGTGTCGGTTGAATATCACCAATAATTCGATTTTTAGGTGACAAGAATCCTTTATACACCTGATTAACATCATTTACTTTTAAGTTTTGAACATCTGTCAAATCTTTAAAATATCGAGTCCAATCACCATCATAAGCAATGGCATAATCACCTAAACGTGAACCTAATGCAGATGCGTTATTTTTAACGCTCTCTGCTTGGTTAATCGTCATTTTTTTAATACGATTTAACTCAGCCTCTGTAAATGGCTTATTCTGTTCAACACCTGTATTTAATGAGTTTTGAACTGTTTTTTCATTATGGTTAGGTGCATAAACTGCCCCCATAAACACCATATTAAAATCTTTATCTAACCATGTTGTAGATTGCGCAGCTGTCGCAATGCCAGTTTCTACAATACTTTGATATAAATGCCCACTTGGTTGTAAAGTATATAAAGTTGGAGACATTGCCAATGCTGTTTTCACATTTTCATTTGCTCCTGTTAAATAAATATTAAATTTTGCAAGGTCACTGCCTTTTTGAACCTTAAATACTTTATTTTGAATTTTTGTGCTGTCTAATGCAGGCACGGTCGCTTGTTTTGGAATTTTTCGAGTTTGAATTGAACTAAAACTTTGATCAATTTGCTTTAAAACTTCAGCTTTATCAAATTTACCTGAAATGACCATAATGGCATTATTTGGCGCATACCAATTTCTATAAAAAGTATTCAACTCGCTCATTTTAATCGACTGTAATTCATTTAAATCACCAATAGGTAAACGCCCTAAATGTTGATTTCCATAAGCAGTTTTAAACACTTGATCTAGTAAAACAGAAAATGGTTGATCTAAACGCACTTCACGTTCACGTTTTACAATCGCAATTTCTGAAGGGACAAACTTTTCTTGTAGAACAAGTTTATCCATGCGCTCAGCTTCAAGATGAATAATTTCGTTTATTGCTTTTTGTTCTGGACGAATAATATTGATATATTGAGTTGCATAATAATCTGTACTTGCATTATTCGATAAAGTGTACTGATTTAAACGACGTTGAAATTCTTCGCCTTTTATATTTTGCGTGCCTTTAAAAGCTAAATGCTCTAATAAATGTGCTAAACCACCCTTACCTTTAGGATCATTCAAAGAACCAGTGCGATAAATCGTGTTCATATACACTTTATTTTCTTTATCATTTTGTGCAAGGATGACACGAAAACCATTATCTAAGGTGTATTCTTCAATTTTCTGTTCTGCTTTAAACAATACAGGTTGAGCAAAAACAGATGAACCTACTCCCAAAAGAAAAAATGAAACAACACATTGGTTAAAGCGAAAAAGCATAATCACTCCAAAAGATTAATCTCTTTTTAAATACGTCATTCAAGACACAATTAAAATGCAATCTTTTTTATTTTATTAAAAAACAATAATTTAAATCAATAATCAAATTTAAACTGTAAAAATGGTCAGAATCGAAAATAGAGACCTAATTCCAATCTGACCAATATTTTAATTGTAAACAATTCTCAGTTAACAATCTTTATTTTTCACAGTTTAACAACCAATAAAAACATGAAATTTATTCTTTTTATTTCACATCTTTACCATATTGATCTGCCATAACCTCGACTAACTGATCAAGCTTAATGTATTTTTGAATAACAGCATCAACATCGGCTTTAGTCACTTTAGCAATATGTTGATATTTGCTTTGCAAATAAGACATATTACGATTGTGCTTGAGTTGAGGCGCTAATAATTCATGAATATTCGATGCATTTTCTAAACCTGTAGCACTTTGTTTTAATAAATCGGCTTTTGCTGCTTCAACTTCTTGTTCGGTGACACCATTCTTCAACAAATCATTTAGAACTTTATGAACGGCACGTGAAACCAATTCAGATTTACCAGCAGTATAATTCGCTGAAATTTCAAGATAACCCGAGTCTTCATAATCACTAACAGTCACAGATTCATTAAACCCATACACCAAGGTATTTTTTTCACGCAACTCTTGACCTAAACGTGAAGATAATTGTGATTCTCCCAAAATATAGCTCAATACATACATTGCCTGTGTGTCAGGACTATCAGCCCCCATCGCTATAGCTAGATTTGCTTTGTAATGACCAAACTCTCGTTGCTCTGCAAGTAAATGATGTTTTTGTGCCTTTACTGGCTGATATATTGCACCAATTGGGGCATAGTCTTCTTGTCCATTCCAGCTTGAAAGCTCTGTTTCTAACAAGGCTTTAATTTGTTGAGGATTAATTTCACCTGTTACTGCAATTTGAGCATGATGCATATTAAAATATTTCTTATAGAAACTTTTTATTTGTTCATTTGTGACTTTATTAATAGATTTTTTACTAAATTCTGGGCTAGAAAAGCCACGTAAATCGCCTTCAGGATATTGATTTACCAATTTACTCATAGCAAATGTAGCGACAGTTTCAGGCTCTGTATAAGAACGATCTAATCGATTTAATGATTTAGTTTTAATCTGATTAAATTGTGATTTATCGAATGTTGGAGTTTTAATTAGCTCTAGAACAAATTTTAAATAATCAGAAAAATGTGCTTTATCAGCCGAAACTCTAAACTCGATAGAATTACCATTGGGTACAACTAGAACCTCCCCATCGGCTTCAATAGATTTATCCGTAATGTCTTGTAATGAATAACGATCAGAACCACGCATCATTAAATATGCGGTTAAATCAATCACTTCACCTTTATTGAATAAACTTTCAGCCGTACCAAAATTTACGACCAAATTTGCATAGCTCTGATCATCTAATGTACTTGTTGAATAAAGTGCATATTGCAAACCATTATTTAACTTCCCTCGTACAATCTCAGATTCTGCCTCTTTGGAATGTTCAATAACGTCTTGTAAATAATGAGCACTTTCTTTTTTATAAACTGTCACATTTTTCAATGGTTGAGGCTTTTCATCAGCATTATTCATTAATGTATCTAATACTGTATGTGCATCTGCTTGCATTACTTTTTTTCGGATTTTGAAGTTGGGGTGATTTCTGAGCTAATACGATGATCAGGCTTGAAATAAACTCTTAATTGTTGATTAATCGTATTTACATCTAATTTTTGTGTTACTTCTCTATCTTGAAAATACTGAATCCAATTTCCCTTATTCAAAGCCACACTATCACTTAGTAATTCACCTATTTTTGTTGCATCTTTAAAATCAGCATCTGCACTATTTTTGAAAACAGTTTTAACACGGCTCAAATCTACATCATTAAATAATTGAAATTGCTCTACACTTGTAATTAATGATTTATCAATTTTTTTCACATTTTGTGATGGTGCATAATCAGCACTTACAATCATCAAATTAAAATCAGGTGTTATCCATGGAGACATCGTAGCATCATCCACAATCCCTGTATCCACCATATTTTTATATAATTGCCCACTAGGCTCAATGTTGAACAATAATGGTGTAATGCTCAAAATAGGTTCAATTTCAGGTTTTCTAGGTGTGATATAGATATTCATTTTCTGGTAGCTACTACCTTTTTGAACACTAAAATACTGATCTTTTATCTTTGTCAGATCAACCACTGGAACTACTGTTTGGTCTGGAATTTTTCTAGCAGGAATAGTACTAAACTTTTGATCTAAAACATTTAGTAAAGATGTTTTATCAAAATTACCTGTAATCACCATTACCGCATTATTTGGTGCATACCATTTCCGATAAAATTGATTTAACTCCGTCATATTAATTGATTGTAATTCACCTAAATCACCTATAGGTTCACGTCCTAAATCTTTATTGCCATAAATTGCTTTAAATACTTTATCGATTAGCAAAGAAAATGGTTGATCCGAGGTCAACTCACGCTCACGTTTAACAATCTCAATTTCAGAAGGCACAAATTTTTGTTGAAGTACAAGCTTATCCATTCTTTCAGCTTCTAAATAAATCACTTCATCAATGGCTTTTTGGTCTGCCCGAACCTCGTTGGTATATTGAGTCACGTAATAATCTGTACTAGCATTATTAGACAACGTGTATTGATCAAGTCGTTTTTGAAAATCGTCACCTTTAATATTCTGCGTACCTTTAAAAGCTAAATGTTCTAATAAGTGCGCCATGCCTCCCTTACCATTCGGATCATTTAGAGAACCTGTTTGGTAAATCATGTTTATAAAGGCTTTACGTTCTTTATTATTTTCAAACAGTATAACTTTAAGACCATTATCAAGTTTATATTCTTCAATTTGTTTATATGATTGCTGTAAAACAGGTTTTGCAAATATTGCAGTACTTAAACCTAGAGCCAATAAAGAAACCGTTAATGTTTTGAGTTTTAATTGCATGGAATAACCTATTTAAAAAATGATGTTTTATTTTTATCAGGCTTCAGAATATATCTTTCAGTCAAATAAACTCTGTTAAGTTTTACAAAAAAAACCACCTTAAAGGTGGTTAACTGAAGAATTCTAAAATTAAATATAAATGTCCGCTTTCATAAATAATGTTCCATATCCCGAAATTTCTATACGATCATTTTCGAGTATTTCGCAATAAAGCTCGCCACCTCTTTTTGAAGCTTGATATGCCAAAATTTTACTTTTACCTAGTTTCTCAGCCCAAATAGGTGCAATTCCCGTATGAATTGAGCCTGTAACAGGATCTTCATCTATGCCATTTGCAGGTGCAAAATAACGTGAGACACAATCGTATTTGCTTGAATTTGCGGTGATTGCAACATCTAAATCAGATGCATCTGCTGTGATTGCTGTTCTTAATTTTCCAAGATTTTTTAATAATTCTAAGTTTGGCTTTTCATTTAATATGTCTTGTACATTTTCATATTCAATTATGTAGGCTTGCGCATTTAAATAAACATTTTTAAATGGCTTCGAAAATGCCTGATCTAGTAATTCAGGATACTTTTCTAGCTTTTCTGCACGTCTAATAGGAAAGTTCATCATGATTTTCCCGTCATCCGCCTGTGTAACAATAAAAATACCTAAATGTTTAACATGGAACTTTATTTGCTTTTTTAATGTGTAATCTTTAAATAAAACAAAGCTACTTGCTAAAGTGGCATGCCCACAAAAATCGACTTCTGTGGTCGGTGTAAACCAACGAATTTCATAATTTTCATCATCAATTACTTTTACAAATGCTGTTTCTGCCAAATTATTCTCTAAGGCAATATTTTGCATAAGAGCTTCATCTAACCAAGAATCTAAAACTAAAACAGCAGCAGGATTTCCTTTAAAAAGCTCTGTGGTAAAAGCATCGACTTGATACATTTTCATGATGAGTGCCTGATATTAATCGTGTTATAACCAAACAATAAGCTAGATTATTCTTCACTTAAAGTAAAAGATCACAGTAATTTGTCAGTTATTCATTGAAATGACATTGAATTTGTTTAAACTGCCCATATAAATATCAAAACATCACAAAAATGTAGAATTTTGCTCAATTCTATTCTACATAATTAGCTTTTCGCTTTATGATGTACCCTTAAAATTTGACTGGATCAATAACATGACTGCTATTGCAAACAATCTTGTGGTTTCTTTCCACTACACATTGACTAACGCAGAGGGTGAAACTCTGGACCAATCTCAAGGTGAGCCACTTGCCTATTTGCACGGTGCAGGTAACATCATTCCTGGTCTTGAAAATGCTCTTTTAGGCAAAACTGTTGGTGAAAAATTCACTGTAAACGTTCCTGCTGCTGAAGGTTATGGCGAATACAACCCAGACCTAGTTCAAGAAGTTCCTGCTCAAATGTTCCAAGGTGTTGATAACATCCAAGCGGGCATGCAGTTCCAAGCTCAAACTGATGACGGTGTTCAAATCGTTACTGTTAAATCTGTTGAAGGCGACAACATCATTGTTGATGCTAACTTCCCACTTGCTGGTCAAGATTTAACTTTCGAAGTTGAAATCGTTGAAATCCGTGAAGCTTCTGCTGAAGAATTAGAACACGGTCACGTTCATGGCGTTGGCGGTCACCACCACTAAGTTGTCATTGAATAAAAAAAGGCAAAGTTTTCACTTTGCCTTTTTTTGTTTTCTTTGATTGATGAATTGAGCATTTCTTATCAAAGTAAACTTACTAAATTTAATTTAGCATTGGTTTCAAACTTCTCTTGAAAAAAAGGTGTTTTATAAATCATTTCCATGGAATAAAAATGCTCTAAAACTTTAGCCCTTTTCAATACATAGACTTCTTTTTTAACAGCTATATATTCATCCCCAATCTGCTTTTCATATTCCAAAAAACGCTTTTCATTCGATCCTAAAATAGCAAGGTCAATATCTAGAAAATAACTTAAATCTGAATCTTTAGAAGATTCATGCTTTTGGCTTGCAAGAATCCATTTAAAAATTTGATCAATTGCACACTCAGGAAGAAAATTAGAAAAAAATGCTTTCATTTTTTCTGCACTTTGTAATTCATTATCTTTAGCTAAAGGATCATAAACAACATCATGAAACCAAATAGCAAGTTCAACCAACAAAGGGCTATTTAAATTAGCCTTTATTTCCTGAAAATGGTCTAAGCATTCAATAATATGCTGTACCGTATGGTAATGACGATGTGGTTCCGTATACGCATTTAGAAGATATTCATAAATTGTACAGCTTCTGTCTTTTTCTATGTTAAAACGATGTGCAAAATCATCCCAATACAACTGAAATTGATGAAGCTGATCAATCATGAAAACATTCCTACACATATAAAATCAGGCAACTTGCTCATCACGTTTAAATACAAGTTCACCTTTTAATGAACTATCCGCATCAAAATAATAACCATCCGTATTAAATGATTTTAAATCATCAGCTTTTTCAATTTTATTTTCAATAATATAGCGCGCCATTAAGCCACGTGCTTTTTTGGCATAGAAACTAATTACCTTATATTTTCCATTTTTTTGATCCAGGAAAACAGGTTTAATAATTTCTGCATTAATTTTGCTTTCTTTCACCGATTTATAATATTCATCGGATGCGATATTCACCAAAATTTCAGATTCAGTTTTCGCTAAATCGTTATTAATTAAATTGGTGATGGTCTGTCCCCAAAATTCATACAGGTTATGACCACGCGCATTTGCAAGCTTCGTTCCCATTTCTAAGCGATATGGCATCATTAAATCAAGCGGGCGTAATAAACCATACAAACCAGATAACATTCGCAAATGATTTTGTGCAAATTCAATATTCTGATCCGTTAATTGATAGGCATCTAAACCTGTATATACATCACCTTTAAAGGCAAAAATTGCTTGGCGAGCATTTGAAAAATTAAAATCAGATTGCCAATCTTGAAAACGATCAACATTTAATTTTGCAATTTTTTCACTCACACTCATTAAGCTTGCAATATCGGTTGCAGATAATTTTTGACAATCTTGAATTAATAATTCTGAATGATCTAAAAGCCTTGGAATTGTATATTGATCTGTTGGCAAGGTTGTTTCGTAATCTAATGTTTTTGCGGGTGATATTAAGGCTAGCATAAAAGACCTGGTCAAAAAGTAACTAATCAGACTATAACAGTCGGTTTATTTTAATGCCAATTTGTGTTTTTTATAAACATAATCGGTAAAATATCGCCTTTCTCCTGCTATACACTCCCTATCCTATGTCCGAACAAATTTTCATTCAAGGTTCTGTGGGTAAAATCGAAGTTTTTGTTGATTATCCCCAAGGTGAAGTGAAAGGATTCGCAGTTGTTTGTCACCCGCACCCATTACAAGGTGGAACGCCACACCATAAAGTTCCTGCTCTTTTAGCACAAATGTATCTTGAACGCGGTTGTGTTGTTTATCGTCCTAGTTTCCGTGATTCTGGTTTAAGTGAAGGTAATCACGATGAAGGTCATGGTGAAACGGAAGATACATTATACGTCATTCAATATGCACGCTTAAAACATGTAGGTAAACCATTTTATGCGGGTGGTTTTAGCTTTGGCGCGCATGTTATGGCAAAAGCTTATGCTACTTTACCTGTTGAATTACAAGCAAAACAGATGATTTTATGTGGTTTACCTACTTCAACAGTTGCAGGTGTACGCCACTATGTAACCCCTGCAATTAAAGGTGACATCTTATTTATTCATGGTGAGGCAGATGATGTCACGTTGCTTGCAGACATGGTTGAATGGGCAAAGCCTCAACGTCATTTAGTGACTGTGTTACCAGGTGCTAATCATTTCTTTACAGGATATTTAAAGCAATTGCGTATTGCAATGTCACGTTTTTTAGCTTTGGGCTAATCAAGTTTAATTAAAAAAACCTCGCTTATTGCGAGGTTTTTTTATGGATTCATTTATTCAAAATAAACCCTGCTAAATCATCTTTATTCTTTTGCTTATATGCCTCTGCGACATTCAATCGATCAATTACACCTCTGTTTTGGCTGAGTTTAAACTTACCCACTAAACTTGAGATTTCAACACGTATAGCAGCAATTTTGCTTAATTGATCTTGAATGTAATCTTTCGGTGCATCTGACATTTTCCAAGGTTTCGGCTGATTACTTTCATGTTCCCGAGTTAACCTTGCCAAAATACCTCTTAATGTTTTTTCATCCTCAATAACTTCTGCTATCCCTTTGACATGTATCACTACATAATTCCATGTAGGAACAGCTCGATGATGTTCTAATTTTCCAGCATACCAATTTGGCGATACATAAGCATGATCTATACTAAAAACAACCAATACATTCTGAGACTGTTTTAATTGGACATACAATGGATTTTCTTTTGCTATATGGGCAAATAATGAATGTGACTTTTCATCGTATTCAAAAGGAAGATGGTTTGCATCTAATTCACCATCTGCATATAAAACCAAACATCCTAAAGCATGTTTTTGAATTAAATTCGTTAGAATTTCAGTCCTTGTTTCTTCAAAAACTTTCGGCAGATACATTCCGTTTAGTACTCACGTTTATATTGCTTTAAAGAATTACGTATTTTTCCATTCAAATTCACTCAAAGATTCGTGATCTTTCAATGTACTTTCTACTGCTTGTGCCAATTGGTTTAATAAACTTTGTTCTGTAATACGGTCTAACCAATCTTGATTTTCATCTGGATAAGATGAAATTTCACAAACCAAATGACCATCTTCACTACGTGATTCACAGCTCACTGAAAGCGGTAAAGCATGATCATCTACACTTACAGCCACTTGTGCCCCACTTTGTGACAATGTCTCAAACCCATGATTCACCAATTCATGTGCAAGTAAATCGGCAACATAGGTTTGAACTTCGCTAAAATCTTTTAATTGATTTTTGATTTCACGATTAGCCACAAATTTTAGTTTACGCATCACATTATCCAAAGGCTTTATTGTTGTATGGTTTTAGCATAAGCAATAAATGCAAAACAGCCAAGCATTAGCTTGGCTGTTTTGTTTCAAATTGAATGTTTTTTACGATGATATTTTATTCAGTGACTTGAATTGCAAGTCCTGCTTGGGTAGTAAGCTCAGTAAATGTAGGGAAACTTGTTGCAACCGTTTCTGTACCTACAATTTTAATTTCACCTGAAGTACGCAAACCTGCCATAGAGAAGCTCATCGCAATACGGTGGTCATGATGCGATTCAATTTCACCACCTGTGAAAATAGCATCCCACTCACCTGACTTACCTTTACCTTCAATGATGATACCGTCATCGGTAGGTGTGCAATCAATACCCATAATTTTCAAGCCATCTGCCATCACTTGAATACGGTCAGATTCTTTTACGCGAAGTTCAGCAGCACCAGTCAGTACTGTTTGACCTTCTGCGCATGCAGCAGCAACAAATAATGCAGGAAATTCATCAATCGCTAAAGGCACTTGATCTTCAGGCATATGAATGCCTTTTAACGTACGAGAACCTTTAATACGAATGTCTGCAATTGGCTCACCACCTGCAATACGTTCATTTTCAACTGAAATATCTGCACCCATTTGTTTCAGAATTTCGATGATACCTGTACGTGTTGGGTTAATGCCCACCGCTTCAAGTGTTACATCTGAACCTTCTGTAATTGCAGCGCCAACCATAAAGAATGCAGCAGATGAAATATCTGATGGAACTTGAATTTCAGTTGCCGTTAACTTGCCACCACCTTGCAGTGAAATACGGTTGCCTTCAGTTTTGACATCGTAACCAAATGCACGAAGCATACGTTCTGAATGGTCACGTGTTGGCTCTGGCTCTGTGACAACAGTTTCGCCCTCTGCCCATAAACCTGCCAACAAAATACCTGATTTCACTTGCGCGGAAGCCATCGGTAAATTGTAGTGAATACCCTTTAACTGCTGACCACCTGTAATTGAAACAGGCGGTGTCCCACGATCACCCGTGGTTTGTAATAAAGCACCCATCTCACGTAATGGTTTTGCAATACGCTCCATTGGACGTTTAGTCAGTGATGCATCACCCGTCATTACAGAATCAAATTTTTGTGCAGACAACATCCCTGAAAGTAAACGCATAGATGTGCCTGAGTTACCCATATACAGTGCGCCTACAGGAGCTTTTAAGCCTTGCATGCCCACACCATGAATGGTCACTTCACCATTTTTAGGACCTTCGATACTCACACCCATCGCACGGAATGCTTGAAGTGTTGCAAGTGCATCTTCACCTTCAAGAAAACCTGTGACATGCGTTGTGCCTTCTGCAATAGCACCAAACATGATAGAACGATGTGACACAGATTTGTCGCCTGGCACGCTAAATTTACCTTGGAAATTTTTCTTGCCTGGTAATATTGTAAATTGCTGTGTCGTCACTTTCTTTTTCTCCATCAATGGTCTATTTGCGAGCATATGATTAAAATGCTGTCGCGCGGCCTGCGCATGCCCTAACAAGCCCATCAGTGCTTGCGAGTCTTCATCTTCAATAAGTTTACGTATGGTTGCCAATTGTTTTTCAAAGCCATCTACGGCATTTAAAATGGCTTTTTTATTGGCAAAAAATATGTCATGCCACATTTGTGGATCACTTGCCGCAATTCGAGAAAAATCACGGAATCCACCTGCGGCATAACGGAAAATATCTAGGTTATCTTCTCTATTAGCAAGCTGTTCTACTAAGTTAAATGCCATCAAATGCGGAAGATGACTGGTATGCGCAAGCACTTCATCGTGCTTTTCAACATCCATGCAAATCACTTCTGCTTTTGAGGCTTGCCACAGCGTTACAAGTTTATCAATTGCCCAATTTGCGCTGCTTGGTAAAGGCGTTAAAATGACTTTATGGTTGGCAAATAAATCGACTTTACCTGCATGTACACCTGTATGTTCCGAACCTGCAATAGGATGCCCCGGAACAAAACCTTCAGGCAATTCATCACCATAAACTGCTTTTGCAGCTTCAACCACATTTGCCTTGGTACTACCGACATCGGTAATAATGGTTTTTGCAGACAAATACGGCTGAATAATTTCAAGCACTTTTTGTGTTGCACGTACAGGCAAAGCTAAAACGACTAAATCTGCACCTTGAACGGCATCAATTGGGTTGGTATAGCCCTCTTGAATTAAACCAAGGGCTTTTGCATCATCTAAGGTTTTTTGCGAACGTGTAGACGCAACAATTTGATTCGCTAATTTTTCAGCAACAATCACACGAGCAAGACTTGAGCCAATTAACCCAAGTCCAATAAACGCAACTTTTTCAAACAGTGGCAAAGACATATTTTACGCTGTAGCCTCTAAACTGAGTACTTTCGCCAATGCTGTTAAGAATTTTGCATTTTCAGCTTCTGTACCAATAGATACACGAAGATGATTTGCAATTCCAACAGGGCGAACAATGACACCTTGTTTTAATAAGGCATTAAACGTTTGTGCAGGATCTGCCTGAACATCAACTAAAATAAAGTTGGCACGTGATGGCACATAACTTAGACCTAAACCTTTAAAGCCTGCTTCAAGTTGCGCCATACCTGCTTTATTCACTACACGTGATTTTTCAATGAAATCTTCATCTTTTAGTGCAGCAACTGCAGCAACCATTGCAAGATGATTCACGTTAAATGGCTGACGAATACGGTTTAAAAAATCTGTCACTTCTACAGAAGCCAAAGCAAAACCAACACGAAGTGCTGCCAAACCAAAGCATTTAGACATGGTACGGCTAACAATTAAGTTTGGATATTTCGCTAAGAATTTTAAGCTATTGAAGTTTTCAGGAAAATATTCCACATAAGCTTCATCTAGCACAACAATGACATTTGCAGGAACTTTTTGCATGAATGCTTCAAATTCTGCTTCTTCAAACCAAGTTCCTGTTGGGTTATTTGGATTTGCAATAAAGATCAATTTTGTATTGTCTTTAATTGCTGTGACCATTGCATCTAAGTCATGTGAAAAACCTTTTGCAGGTACTTCAATGGCTTCTGCATTAATGGCTTGAGTCACTAAACCATACACAGCAAATGCATGTTGGCTATACACCACAGAATCGTTTGAAGATACAAATGCACGTGCAAAAATTTCAAGTAAATCGTTTGAGCCATTACCCAAAGTAATTTGGTTATGCGCAACACCAAATTGCTTTTGAACTTGGTCTTTTAAAATAAAACCACCACCATCTGGATAACGTCCAATTTCCGACAATTCAGCAGCAACAGCTTCTTTCACTTTATCAGAGCAACCTAAAGGGTTTTCATTTGACGCTAATTTGACAATATCTGTTAAACCTAACTCACGTTCAAGCTCGCTAATTGGCTTACCTGGTTGATACGGATTTAACTTTGCAATGCCTTCATTGGCTGGAACAAACGTCATTTTACACTTCCAAATATTTCAGGTGATGGTTGTGGCTAATCTCCCCTAGACATTAACCACAGATGTAATCTTATAAAACTGCAATTGGATAAGAACCTAAAACACGCACTTCTTTCACCAATGGACGAATTTCTTCAATTGCCGCTTTTACATTGTCTTGTTCAATATGACCTTCTAAGTCAATAAAGAATACATAAGCCCATTTTTCAGGGAGTGCAGGACGTGTTTCAATACTGGTTAAGCTAAGATTATGCTTCGCAAATGGAGCAAGAATTTCAAGTAAAGCACCTGCACGGTCATGAGCCGACACCAATAATGATGTTTTATCATTACCACTTTGTGGCACTTTTTCACGACCAATCACCAAGAAACGTGTTGTATTTTCTGGGTTATCTTCAATATTGCTGTGCAAGGTTTCTAAATTATAAATATTTGCAGCAATTTCAGATGCAATTGCTGCCGAATGCCATTCGTTACGAATACGGCGCGCAGCCTCTGCATTCGAACTTAAAGCAACACGTTCAACACCAGGGTAATGCGCATCTAACCAGCCACGACATTGCGCCAAAGTTTGTTGATGTGCATAAATTTGTTTGATGCTGTCTTTACGTGTATTTTCAGACACTAAAAATTGATGATGAATACGAAGTTCAACTTCACCAATCACATTTAAATGAGAAGATTTGAAACAATCTAAAGTATGGTTAACCACACCTTCAGATGAGTTTTCTACAGGCACTAAACCATAATGAGCACTTCCCGCTTCTACCTCACGGAATACTTCATCAATTGTTGGTAATGGACGAACCACAGCATCTTGACCAAAATGCTTAAGAACCGCTGAATGCGTATAAGTTCCTACAGGTCCTAAAAATGCAATGCTTTGCGGTGCTTCTAAAGCCAAACATGCAGACATAATTTCGCGGAATAAACGCGCCATTGTCGCATCAGATAAAGGTCCTTCATTACGCTCCATAACATTACGCAAAACTTGCGCTTCACGTTCAGGACGGTAAAACAAAGGTTTCTCTTCAGATGCAAATTTTGCTTTAGCAACGGCTTCAGCTAATTTTGCACGACGATTAATGAGTTGTTGAAGCTGTTGGTCTACAGAATCAATATCCTCACGAATTTTGCCTAAATCAAGAGAAGTAGTTGTGTTTTGATCGTCGTTGATCATTGTTATGATGCCCTTAAAAACAAGTTTTCGACAGTATAACAATAGTTAGCTTTCAATTGTTGTGCAATAAGACTTTGCTTTATTCAGCCTTAAATTTACACAGTTGAAGTTTTCACCAATTATTGTCTTTTTAGCTCTCAATATCATTCATTAAATCAAGCTGTTTGTATATTGAAAAGGTTTTATGAATATTAGAAGTTTAAGTGATAACTCTATCTAAATTATGACGATTTCATGTGATAAAAAATATATTCAACATATTGACTAAAACTTAGATTTAAGCCAACTTATAAAAATTAATTTATTGAAAAATAATTATAATTTTTACATTAAACACTTTAATCACGTATTTACTACAAAAGCATTCCCATTTTTTGCTAAAAATAGATTCAACGTGTTTAGCACTAAGCAATTCGAGGAATAATAATGTCAAAAAGAATCGCTGTTTTAGTCAGCCATCAATTTGCAGATGATGAATATTCTGAGCCTGTAGAAGCATTTAGAGCGGCACATCACACTATTACCAATATTAATACGCACGCAGGTCATGTGATTTATGGGAAAAAATACAAACATAGTATGACGATAGATAAAAGTATTGATGATGTTTCTGCACACGATTTTGATGCATTACTGATTCCTGGTGGGCAATCACCATCACACCTTCGTTTAGATGAAAGATTTATTAATTTCGTTCGTCATTTTGCCAATTTATATAAGCCCATTTTTTGTATTTGTCATGGACCACTTTTACTTATAGATGCCAATGTCATTAAAGGTCGCAGGCTCACCACACATGAACAGATTTCATCTGAGGTGATTGAGGCAGGTGCAGTTTATTTAGATCAAGCTGTCGTGAATGACAATAATTTATATATTACCTCTCGCTCACAAGCCGACTTGAATGCATTCATTAAAGAAAGCCTAAACGTACTTCGTCTATAAAATAAAAAGAGCGAAAGCTATTTTTATGGATAAAATCCTGAATCTGTAAAATTAGACTAATTTTCAGTTTTCTTAAAAAGGAAGCACATGCTTCCTTTTTTTATTTCTAAAATATGGCATATTGAGCATGCTTTTTTGAATGATAGTGAGTGACATGAATACCAAACGCAATCTTTACAAAGACTTTGAACATCCATTTGCACAATTTGTTCGTATTATTGGTAAAGGTAAAAATGGTGCACGTTCGCTGACTTATGATGAAGCCTATCAAGCTTTCTCAATGATTCTAAAAGATGAAGTTTTAGATGTTCAACTTGGCGCATTTTTAATGTTGCTTCGGGTAAAAGAAGAATCTGTCGATGAACTTACAGGCTTTGTGCAAGCCACTAAAGATCAGCTTAACTTCAAACCTTTGGATGTCGATTTAGATTGGTCATCTTATGCAGGTAAACGTAAGCACTACCCTTGGTTTTTACTTGCAGCACTCACACTTGCAAAACATGGCTATAAAGTAGTGATGCATGGTGCTTCTGGGCACACAATAAATCGTTTATATACAGAACAAGTTTTAGAATTCTTAGAATTTCCTATTTGCCAGAATTCCGATGATGTTGAAACACAACTTCAAGAAAAAAACTTTGCTTATTTACCACTCGAGGTTATTTCGCCTATTTTAAGTGATTTAATTAACCTGAGAAATGTAATGGGACTTCGCTCACCTATTCATACGCTTGCACGCTTAATTAATCCATTTAATGCAAAAGCGACTATGCAAGCAATTTTTCATCCTGCTTATAGAAGTTCACATCAACAAGCTGCATTTCAATTAGGCTATAAAAATAGCGCAGTGATTAAAGGTGAAGGTGGTGAGTTTGAGCGTAATCCAGATGCGAAAACTTTAATTTGTGGCATTCATAATGGTGAATTATACGAATACGAATTACCAAAATTAACAGATAACCGTAGCCCAACCGAAGAAGAGCTGAATTTAGATATCTTTAAAGCGGTTTGGGATGGTAAACAACATCATGAATATGGCGAAATTGCTGTTGTAGAAACCATGGGCATTGCTTTATATACCATGCAAGCTTGTTCAAATTTTGGAGATGCAATGGATAAAGCAAAAGAACTTTGGAATAGTCGTTTTATTAAGTAATGAATACATTATTTGAATGACTGAATCATAAAAGGATTGAAAATCACTCAAATTAAATGCAAATGATTTTCAATCTCCTTAATGGAAAGTGCATGATTTTTCAACGATCATTATGTTTGTTTAATTTTTTAAATTGTAGAAACCGGCCATCAATATCACTATGAAATTCACATAACATTTAAAATAATTAACGAAACTCATAAAAACGTATTTATATATTTAAAATGAAATTAATTACTTTATTCAGCTTCATTCTTTTACTTAGCGGTTGTTCAGCAATGAGTATTGAGGAATGTAAGGTTGCTCACTGGGAAGATGTTGGTTATAACGATGCTTCACGCGGATACGATAAATTAAGATTTGCACGTTATACCAAAGCATGTGCCAAAGGAAATATTGTCCCAAATCAGAGCCGTTATGACACAGGTTATGATGCAGGATTAAAACTCTACTGCACCCCTCAAAATATTTTTGATCGAGGTCTTTACGGAAGTGGCAATTACACCATTTGCCCTGCCGACGAACATTCATATTTAAAACCATATTCTGATGTTAGTTATGCTTACTACAAAGCAAAGGATGAAAAAAAATCATTACTTAAAGAAATTGATCGTTATGAAAAATTACTAGAAAACAAAGATATTAAAGAAGATCTTAAAAAGTCCTATAAAAGTAGCTTGAGTAGTTTAGAAAACAAACGTGGCCGTATTATGAGAAATTTCTATGATGCAGAAGATAGAATGGAACGCTTTAAAAGAGCAAAAAATCTGGACTCTTGGTAACTTACTTTTCTAATTAAAATCACTTTTTAAATCCATCATTCACAAAAAAGCCCGATTAAATATCGGGCTTTTTTGCTTAATTGAATCATCAATTCAAAGATTTTGATTAAACAAAACGAATCGGTTTAAACTCTTCTTCAACATGTGAATCGCAATGTTCATCTTCTTCTTTCGTACCACGATCAATATAACCACTACGCTCTGTTTCAGGAAGATTTTTCATTTCCCATGCGTAAACTGCTTGCATACAAATTTGACGTTGTTCTTTCGTTAATACAACACCATTTGGCCATTTACCAATTTCAATTGCAGTTTTTAAACGACCAACAATTTCAGGATCGAGTACCGCTAGCATTTGTTCAATATTCATGATTCATCCTGTTGTTGCAAAGATTCAAAATCTTGATTCCATCCTAACTTGGTACGACAAGCCATATAAAAGTCGTATCCTGGTGGATGGAGTAAATTTAATTTATAAGGATGTTTACGGATATGTAACGTATCACCTACACCCAATGAAACACTTTGTTGACCATCGGCACTGACCATTGGCATCACACGGTTTTCACGAACTTCAATTTTAATTTCGCTTTGTCCACCCACTACAATGGGCCGAGAAGACAATGTATGCGGATGCATAGGTACAAGTGCAATTGCATCCATACTCGGATGTAAAATTGGTCCACCGCCCGATAAAGCATATGCGGTTGAACCTGTTGGCGTAGAAACAATTAAACCATCGCTATGCTGACGATACACATGCTGACCATCAATACTTAAATCGAAATCAATCATATGTACGGTTTTACCGTGCAAAACAACATCATTCAGTGCAATGGCTTCATAAATAATTTCACCCTTTGAACGCACTTCCATTTCAAAAAGGAAACGACGATCTAACTGAAATTGACCCTTTAAAACCTGATCGAGTTTAAAGATCACTTCAGTAGGTTTGATGTCGGTTAGAAAGCCTAAACGACCACGGTTTACGCCTATCACAGGCGTATTAAATTTTACTAAAGCACGTGCAGCATGTAGTAATGAACCATCACCACCAACCACAATCACCAAATCGACCACTTCACCAAGTAAAGCACGACTCACAGTTTGCGTATTTTTATACGGTACAAGCTCGGCAGTTTCCGAGTCAAAAACTGGATGTAGACCAATACTAATTAAATGGTCATGAATAAGACTAATAGTTTCTACAACTGAAGATTTATCGGGACGTCCAATTAAACCAATGTTACGAAAATTCTTATGTGAAATTTGCACCAGCGATATCGCTCCACTACGATTCGTTATCTATAATATCACTATCACAGAAGATTTAAAAAAAATTAGGACGAGAAATTTATCTCAGTAATACATGAGTTTTTTGTGTTTATAAACATATTAATCATTGCAAATTGATTAAAAGCTTCGCATGATTAGCGTAATTTACTAATATTTAATTCTGATATATGAAGTCTGAACGTGGCATTGGCATATTTGCCCTTCTTTTTTGTATTGTTGTTATCGGCTTATTTGTAGCTTTCAGTATCTACTTGATTCGTATGGATAACATTGTTCGTGACAAATTCGAAGGAAATCGATGGGATATTCCTGCAAAGGTTTTTGCTCGTCCTTTAGAAATTTATAGCAATGCCCCCGTTAGCCAGCAAGACCTTCTTCAAGAATTAAATTTCTTGGGTTATAAAAACTCAGATAACTATACAAAAACAGGTAATTACACAAATTCAGGTAATTCTGTTTATGTACATACGCGTGGCTTCGATTTTGGCGATAGTGTTGAACCTGAGCAAATTTTAAAAATTTCATTTAATGAAAATAATATTTCTGAAGTGAGTGCAACAAAACCCTCTTCAACAGGTATTGCACGTTTAGAGCCTATGCTCATTGGTGGTATTTACCCTCAGCACAATGAAGATCGTGTACTTACAAAATTAGACAAAGTACCAAAACCACTGATTCAAGCATTAATTGCAACAGAAGATCGCAATTTCTATAGCCATCACGGTATTTCTATTCGTGGTACAGCTCGCGCACTTGTGAGTAATGTGACGGGTGGTAAACGTCAGGGCGGATCAACGCTCACTCAGCAATTGGTTAAAAACTTCTATTTATCTCCTGAAAGAACTTTAAAGCGTAAAGTAAATGAAGCTTTAATGGCTATTCTCATTGAGCTTCACTACGATAAAAATGAAATTTTAGAAGCCTACTTAAATGAAGTGAATTTAGGTCAAAATGGTAGCTATTCTATTAATGGTTATGGTTTGGCAGCACAATTTTACTTTGGTATGCCCCTTCGTGAATTGAATATTGCCCAACAAGCGTATTTAGTCGGTTTAGTTCAGGGACCAAGTTTATTTAACCCATGGAAAAACCCTGAAGGTGCGCTTAAACGTCGTAATATTGTTCTAAATAATATGCTAGTGATGGGCTATTTAACAGAAACTCAATATGACACTGAAGTTGCTCGCCCACTCAATGTCATTGATAAGCCAACTTTAGGGCCTTCACGCTTCCCAGATTTCATGGACATCGTGCGTCGCCAATTACGTGCAGAATACCAAGAAAGCGATTTAACCAATCAAGGTCTTCGTATTTTCACCACGCTAGACCCTGTTGCTCAGACCAATGTTCAAAATGCGTTTAAATCTTCTGTTGCTCGTTTAGCAAACGGAAATCCTAAACGCTTAAAAGATCTTCAAGGTGCTGTTGTCATTACACATCCTGAAAATGGAGAACTTGTTGCTGCTGTAGGTTCAACTCAAGACTTTACTGGCTTTAACCGTGCATTAGATGCGAAACGCCAAGTTGGCTCATTATTAAAGCCTATTATTTACCTCAATGCTTTAGACTCGGGTCGTTATAATTGGGCAAGTCAAATTGAAGACAGCTACATTAGCATTCCTTCAAATGGTAAAAATTGGACACCGAAAAACTATAGTGGTGGTGAACATGGCGTAGTTCCTATGGTTCAAGCGCTTGCAAACTCTTATAACCTTTCTGCGGTTCGTTTAGGTCAAGAATTTGGTGTAAGTAGTTTCCGCAACCAACTCATGAAATTTGGTATCGATGGTAATAAAATTCCAAGTTATCCATCAACTTTCTTAGGTGCTGTAGATTTATCACCTTTAGAAGTTCTTGGTATTTATAACAACTTCGCAACTGGCGGTTTCCAATATCCTGTGAAGTCTATTCGTACGGTTGTGGATGCAAAAGGTCGTTTACTAGATCGTTACAGCTTAACGGTTCAACAAACCATGAATCCATCTTCTGCATATATGTTGAATTACGGTTTACAACAAGTTATTGCCTCAGGTACGGGCCGTTCTGCAAATGCATCTTTATCGCCTGCTTTAAAACTTGCAGGTAAATCTGGCACAACAAACGATACCCGCGACTCTTGGTTTGCAGGCTATTCAGGTAATTATGCCACTGTCGTTTGGCTAGGTTTAGATGACAATGCAGTTACAGGGTTAACAGGCTCTACAGGCGCACTTCCTGTGTGGTCAAATGTAATGAAACAGCTTCGTCAAAAACCTGTGAATTTACGCCAACCAGATGATGTTCAATGGTTATGGTTAGATCGCTATTCGGGTTATTTATCTGCACCAAATTGCGAAGGTGCAATGCATGTTCCTGTTCTACGAAATAAAGCGCCAAGTCAGGCAACTGAATGTGGATTGCCTTATTATGATACTGGCGCATCTTACAACTCTAATACGCAAATGAACGATGAAAATACTGAAGAATCTGACAGTATTGAAAATCTCATTCGCGAGAGTGATAGCACGGATGAAAATGGTGGACGTGTTATTTCTAGCGGTGGATTTTTAAATTAAAGGTTGTTCAATGTATAAATTTTCGATTGCTACATGTGTTGTTCTAGGTTTAGTCGGTTGTCAAAATTTACCGTCTAAACCTGAGCCTAAAAAAGCTGAATCTGCATCTAAGCCTCAGGTCAAAGAATACCGAAATGAGCATGGCGTCGTTATTAAAACGTATGAGCTAGATGAAATTAAACGGGAGAAATTACATACAGCCCCTCCCTCATCGAATAACAAACAAAAGTTGGAAGATGGTGAGTCATTACCTGCTTATAAAAGTTTAATGAGCCAAGCCAAAACAAGCTATAACGCAGGTCAGTTCAATAAAGCTGAAGGTCTTATTCTTCAAGCTCAACGCCTTGCCCCACAATCTGCCGATACTTATTTGTATTTATCGCTCATTTCTTTAGAAAAAAATAATACGAAAAATGCAGAATCTTTGGCAAGACGTGGTCTGAGCTTTGCGCAAACCAACACAATGAAGCGCCAACTTTGGTTGACTATTAAACGTGCTGCGCAAAAGCAAAATAATACAAAAGCCGTTTTAGAGGCAAAAAATGCATTAAAGTCACTTTAGACTTTAATGCATTTTCAATCTTCGAATAATAAAAATACAGATTAAAAGCTTCTAATTCCCGCAACACCATAAGCATGATGTTTGATGGCTTCATCTAAATGATTTGGTGATAATCCACCTAACGCATATACCACCATATTCACTTGAGACGCCATATCAGCGAAAGTTTGCCATCCTAAGCCTTGTACATCAGGATGTGTTTGGGTTGCCAATACAGGGCTTAAAAATGCAGCATCGGAACCAATTTGCGCTGCATGTTGTAAAGCTTCTAAATTATGACAGGCCACAATATATCTTTTTGAGCGAATTAAATCTTTCTGATGTAACTGTAAAAGTTGATTTTGCTTGAGATGAATAGTCTGAATGGCATTTTGATGTAGATCTGTCAATTTATTCCAAACTTCAATATTCACGATGAGTTTAGCCAGTTTTTCCACGCTATATTCAGCCAAAACCTCATTCATATTTTCTGTTGTATTGGTACGCCAATACAATAAACGATCACTCGCCAAATCATTTAAAACAGATAAATCTTCACTAATTTTAATAAAGCGTTGCCAATAAAGGCGCTTTACAATGGTCGCATTGGCTTTAGGGAAATTTAATTCAACTAATTTTTCACGTGATACCCACATCCACGGCGCTGCAATTTTTTGGCTTTGTTCTGTAGATACATCACTAATAAAAAAATGTAGCTGCACGATCACATCATCATATTCATGACGAATAAAATCGAATTGGCTCCAACTTTTTATATTTAAGCCCACTTCTTCAAAAATTTCACGACGACACGCTTCCACAGGCGTTTCCCCTGCTTCAACCTTTCCACCAGGAAATTCATGTTTATTTCCTTGATGCTGATTTGCGGCTCTCCATCCAACCAAAATTTGGTTTTGATGCACCAGAATACCAATTGCAACATCAAGATTAGGCTTTGACATGAATTTATCCTTTCCTATATTTCAGGTAATGAAGTGTAAGCGATTTAAAGTATTTCATAAATTTTTTAAATATACATTGACAGGCCTATTCGATAATGATTATCATTTAAATCGTTCACCACACACCACGGAGTTGACAAAATGAACGCACCATTTAGCCTATTCACTCGTAACGAAACAGCTCATTCACTACCAATGTTACATTCAAATAATTTATTTTCTTTAGGCCGTGAAATTAGAATTATGCATGCTGGGGAAGAATACCGCTTACGCTTAACACGTAATAATCGTCTAATTCTCACAAAATAATAAACACCAAAATAATAATAAGCGTGGGAACAAGCAGTATGTATCAGCGCATACTGCTTTTTTAATTTATACATACTCAAAATAATGATTGATACAACAAAGTCATAAATTATAAATATTTAGTGAAATTACTCATGAAGTCGATAAGTAAATTTTCACCGTTAAGCCACAATGTTCATTTTTAATAAACTCAATATCACCTTGATGCAACTCTATAATTTTCTGACAAATTGAAAGCCCCAAACCTGAGCCAGTGGTTTTTGTTCCCAATGCGCGATAAAACCGTTCACCTAAACGCTGAATTGTTTCATCGGTAACGCTATTTCCATTGTCTATAATGATAATTTCAACTTGATGACTAAGCTCGTTCACTTGAATATTAATTTCACCATTCACAGGAATATAACGAATAGCATTGTCTACAACATTTCGAACACATGTAAAAATAAGTTCTTTGTTCATGTTCGGCTGAATATTAGATGAAATATCCGCGTGAATTTTTATCTGTTTTTCATCTATAAATGGTTTTAACGCATGAATGACATCTTCAATGAGTGTCTTTAAATTTGTCTTCGATTTTGGTAAATCATTGGTCTTGCTCGGATCTAAACGTGCAAGCAATAACAAGTTTTCTAAAACCAAAGTCCCTCGACTTACATCTTGCTGAATTTGTTTTAAGTCTTTTTGAATGACTTCATCTGCTGCATATTTTCGATTTAAAAGCTGCAAGCGCATTTGAATGGCAGATAAGGGTGAACGTAACTCATGTGAAGCATCTGCGGTAAAGCGTTGCTCTGCTGCTAAAGATTGTTGCAAGCGCGCCAACAATTGATTCAATTGATGAATCATCGGCTGTAGTTCTTGAAATTCAACAGGTCTATGCTGAATAGGTGCTAAATCATCTGCACTTTTTTCAGAAATCTGCTTGGTCAGTAAGTTAAAACTTTTAAACTGATGCTTGAGAGTAAAATGAATAAAAATCCACTGAATAGCCCATAACAACAAAAGAATTGCTAAATAAATAACGAAAGTATTCAGTAAATCTTTCAGGCGATATTTTATAGGCTGAATAACAAAGCTCACCATATCATGATCGGACTGAATATACGTACGCCACAATTGATGGTCATGCCAAATAAAATCGTAATCTTTATTTTTATTGCTTTGCGATAAATTAGAAAATGCCGAATTAAAATCTTCAGATTGTGTAAGCAATTGATTTTGATGTTTCAATTGATATTGAATTTCAAATTCTTCACTTAGTTCATCAAGCTGAGAACCTGAAACATTGGAAATATCTGTAATTAAAAGCATATCTGAGATTTCATCCATAATCTCATCTTGTACGCTCATGGTTTGATAAATGGATATACCAAGCAATAATAAGAACGCAATAAGTCCCGCAATAACTGAGCCTAAAATTGAGCTTTTGACTAATTTTTTTTGCAAAGAAACGGTGCGCTGTACTGTTGCCATGCTTATACGTCCTGACTCATTCTGTAGCCCAAACCACGTACAGTTTTAATGTAATGACTGCCTATTTTTTTACGAATTTGGTAGATAAATACTTCAATTGCATTACTTTCTATTTCATCTCCCCATGCATATAAAGATTCTTCTAATTGTTCACGAGTGACAATATGAGTTGGGTTCTGCATGAGTTTATTTAATATTTGAAATTCTTTCGCGGTTAAATCGATGACACAACCATCTTGTTTTAACTGCTTAGCTTGTACATCGAGTTCCAAATTTGCAAATTGAATAGTCGATGTTGCAACTGTTTGCTTTTGACGTAATTGGCTTCTTACTCGTGCGGACAATTCTTCAAGGCTAAAAGGTTTAACCAAATAATCATTTGCACCTAAATCTAATCCATCTACACGGTCTTGAATACTGTCTTTAGCTGTTAAAAAAATCACAGGAATATTCGACTTTTTCTGCCGCGTTACTTTTAAAATTTCATCGCCCGTTGCTTGAGGTAAACCTCGATCTAATAACAAACAATCATATTCATGTTGTTCTATTGCCAAAATTGCATAATCACCACGCTCTACCCAATCGACAGTATAACCATCCATCTCTAACCATGTTTTTATGCTTTCAGCTTGTGAATGATCATCTTCCGCCAATAAAATTCGCATAAACCACCCTATAAAATTTTAAATGTGCCGTGTTTGAGTAGATGTCTTTATGGTTAGAGCTTATATGAAAAAACCACATGCGTTCATGTGGTTTTTATTGTAAATATGAAATTAAAATTTCACAGCATCTACATCAATTTCAACGCGTTTCATCGGTTTGTAGTCAATATCTACCTCACCGATAATAACAACAGGTGTTTTCGCAGAAATTGCTTTACCCATCCAAAGTTCATCATCAATATCGACTGTAATTGAACCTGTTTGATCGCGAAATTCGTATTTTTCATCACCAACAGATTTAACCACATAACCTTTCAATTGCACTTTTGCATCATCTTCCATGCTTAATGCTTGTTTTACGGTTACGGCTTTATTAAATGCTTGCTGATTAACTGCTGTATTCGCCATTGCAACAGATGCACCGCTCATTGCAGCAACCATTAAAATTGTTTTCGCTAATGTTTTCATCTTCAGCCTCATATGTTGTTGTGTCTTTTCAATGAAGTCATTAAAACAAACGAATATGAGGTGAATCTTAAGATGAAAAATATTTTAATTTAAGGGTACAACGCGAAGTACTTCTTCTAATGTGGTTAAACCCGCCATCACTTTTCTAGCACCTGCAACACGTAAAGGTTCGATTCCCTCTTTTTTCGCTTGGGCACGAACATCATTTAAGGTGGCATTTGTACCAATTAAATGCTTCATATCTAAGCTTAAAGGCAAGAACTCATAAATACCTACTCGTCCTTTATAGCCGGTATGACGACATTCTTCACAGCCTACAGCTTTAAAAACAAATTCAGGCATAGCAATTGGATAATCTGCAACAAGATGCTTCCATTCCTGATCATTGATAAAAGTTTCAGTTTTACAATGTGGACAAAGTGTTCGCACTAAACGCTGTGCTAAAACGCCTAGAATAGTTGCAGCTGTTAAAAAGGGCTGAACACCTAAATCGTGCAAACGCGTTAAGCTTGATGGCGCATCGTTTGTATGTAATGTAGATAAAACCAAATGACCTGTTAATGCCGCCTGAATTGCCATATTCGCAGTATCTTGGTCGCGTATTTCCCCAACCATAATAATGTCAGGATCTTGACGCATTAAAGCACGCACACCATCTGCGAAGCCTAAATCGATTCCTGTATTCACCTGCATTTGATTGAAACTTGGTTCTAACATTTCAATGGGATCTTCAATAGTACATACATTGACTTGATCGGTTGCAAGCTGTTTTAAGGTCGAATATAAGGTGGTGGTTTTACCCGAACCTGTAGGTCCTGTGACTAAAATAATACCGTGACTATGTGTGGTTAACGCTTTCCAACTTTCAAGCAAATGCCCTTCAAAACCAAGCTGTTTGAAATTACGCACCAAAACATCTGGGTCAAAAATACGCATAACAAGCTTTTCACCAAATGCAGTGGGTAAAGTTGCTAAACGTAATTCTGTTTCTTGCCCTTTTGGGGTACGAGTTTTTAGGCGTCCATCTTGCGGTTTACGCTTTTCCGCAACATTCATTCGACCTAAAATTTTAATCCGAGAAATAACTGCCATAAGCGTATTTGCAGGCATGTTATAAACCGTATGTAACACGCCATCTATACGAAAACGAATTTTCCCCTCGCCTTTACGTGGCTCCAAATGAATATCGCTTGCACCTTGTTCAAAAGCAAACTGTAAAACCCAATCGACCAATTTCACAATGTGTTGATCATTTGCATCGGGATTTTGTGTATCGCCCAATTGTAAAAGTGCTTCTACGCCTTTGTTATCACGTTCATAAGCTGATGATTTTTGTGAACCTGAAACAGCACGGCTCACTTGATAATATTCAATAATGTAGCGTTGTAGTTGTTCTGGGTTTAATAAAACACGTTTGATTTTTTTGGGTGATAAACTGCTTTCTAAATTGGAAATCCATTCTTTTTGATAAGGCTGATCGGTTGCAATTAAGACTTCATTTGCACTCACTTCAACCGCAAGAATACGATTTCGTAATGCAAACTCTTGCGACATCACTGCTGTTAATGCTGTTACATCTGCTTTAAGCGGATCGATAATATAAAAAGGCAGTGCAGATTTTTCCGAAAGCCACTGACATAAACGATTCAGCGTTAAAGTTGATTGGGGATGCACCTGATCGTTCAAATTAAAATTGGCAATCCATTGTAAAGCATGCCACTTCAACTGATTTCTTTGACGATGTGTGGTTTGAATTAAGCCACGATCACGCTCTGTAATCCGTCCATCTTTTAATAATTGTTCTAAGCACCAAGTGGTATCAATTTCAAAGTTAAATGTCATAACGTTTTCCCCAAAACTGCGACCACTATAGCAAATTCTTAAACTCTACAGATGCTTTTCATTTGTTTTACGTCGACTCACAATCAATTTTTAAGACCATGATGTGCTCATCATTGACTTGAAAAGACACATCAAATGTTGCAAAACGCATTTTATAAATTCGAGTTGGATCTTCCTGATATGCAGGTCGTGGGTCTAAACTTAGAACTTGTTCTAACTCATTGATCAATTGCAGTGTAATTTTGTTTTGTTTTAACGCATTTTCTTGCTGATTTTTTGCATCAGCACTCCAAATTACAGTTTTACGTTGAGGCTCATCTTGCGCATAACCACTTTTTGCATCTAAAACCGCATCTGAATATTGAATATAAGGTTTAATATCTATAATAGGTGTGTCATTGAGTAAATCACTTCCTGTGACATATACACGAACGGACTTCCCTACTTTTTCTACTTTATTCAGTTTGACTACAGACAGTCCCATAGGTGAAGGTCTGTACATACTCCGCGTTGCAAACACGCCAATTTTCTTATTTCCGCCTAAGCGTGGTGGACGCACTTGTGGTCTAAATTTTTCGCTATCTTGTTGATTTTTATTATCATGAAACTGCCAAATGAGCCAAAGATGACTAAATTCTTCAATCCCCTCAAACGCCAATAAATCATTATAAGGCGCGATCATTTCTACATAAGATTCGATTTGAACCAAATTTGGCTGACGTGGAATACCAAATTTTTCTGTGTAGGGAGACTTCATATAACCAATTATTGGCATTTTTAGACCAGTCATAATCACTTTTTCTGATAAGCTCAATTAAATATATTCAGTTTATCGAGAATGATTTTAGATTAGAATAGCAAGCTGTTCTAATTTGATAATTATTGAGACCTTTAATGGCTGCTTTCAACGTCGAAAAGATTACTCACGTCCACCACTGGAATGACACTTTATTCTCTTTTAAAACGACTCGTGATGTTGCATTGCGTTTTAAAAACGGACAATTTGTAATGATTGGTCTTGAAGTAAATGGCAAGCCTTTAATGCGTGCTTATTCTATTGCTAGTGCCAACTATGAAGAAGAACTCGAATTCTTCTCTATTAAAGTGCCAGATGGTCCTTTAACTTCTATTTTACAAAAAGTTAAAGTGGGCGATGAAATCTTAGTTTCTAAAAAACCTACAGGTACTTTGGTTCTAGATGACTTAAACCCAGGTAAAAACTTGTACCTTCTTTCTTCAGGTACTGGTCTTGCGCCTTTCCTTTCTACAATTCGTGACCCTGAAACCTATGAACGCTTTGAAAAAATCATTGTTGTTCACGGTACGCGTTTTGTTTCAGAATTGGCTTATCAAGATTTAATTGAAAATGAAATCCCAAATCACGAATTCTTTGGTGAATTGGGCGCTAAAGAAAAATTAGTGTACTACCCAACGGTTACCCGTGAAGATTTCCATACGCAAGGACGTGTAACAACGGCTATTGAAACAGGTGATTTATTCGAGAAAATTGGTTTACCTCGTTTTAACCCTGAAACTGACCGTGCAATGCTTTGTGGTAGCCCTGCTTTCCTTGATGACGTTGCTGCGCTTCTTGACCAACACGGTCTTAAAGAATCACCGAAGATGGGTGTTCTAGGCGATTACGTGATTGAACGTGCATTCGTTGAAAAATAAAATTCTTTAGAATCTGAAAACCGAGCTGAATTGCTCGGTTTTTTATTGGACGATATTTTTGTTTTTGCATAGAATGAAAAATACACAAATAGAAAGAATATAAGACATCATGACATTTCCAACGCTTAGTTTTGAACATTACTTACATCCTCGTCCAAAACCTAAGGGCATAGATGTGAATTGTAGCCTTCAACATTTTGCTTTAATTACTTATGCCATTGATCCTCTTCGTTTTGAAAATATTATTCCTAAACGCTTTAAATTAGACACTATTGAATACCAAGGTAAAACTTGTGCGCTCATGTCTGTTGTACCCTTTATAGATATTGATTTTACTTCGGCAGTTTATCCTTTTCCCAATTTTACAATGGGACAAACAAATTATCGTGTTTATGTGATAGATCAAACAACACAGGAACGGTGTGTTTGGTTTATTGGCACAACTTTAGATTCATGGACAGTTGCTGTCCCTCGATATATATGGCAATTGCCCTGGTATAAAGCATCTATTAAGTTCGACTGTATTCAAAATAAAGAAGGTCTTTATTCACAATACAAAATGAAAACGTTATGCGATTGGGCTACATCCGAAGTTCATTTAGAACAAGCTGAAACAGATCCATGGCAATTCGAAGGCTTTCCAAATCAAGAAACCTATCAAGTGTTTTTAACTCATCCCCTTGCAGGATTTTATCATCGCTTAGATGGCAAATTAGGAACTTATAGAGTCTGGCACGATCGTTTAAAACCAAAACCTGCAAAACTTATACATGCAAAATTTGAGCTATTGGAACGTTTAGGCTTAGTCAGTTTTGAAGATCAACTCGAACCTTATAGTGTACTTATTGAGCCGATAAATGAATTCACAATTTATCTTCCGCCTACAGTTTTATAACTAAAAACCGAGCGTTTTAGCTCGGTTTTTTATTTCTTAGATCATCAAATATAAATTTAATTTACTTCTAAGCGCTGATTCATTTTTCTTTCATTTTGCGCTCGTGTAATCACCTGATAACCACCAACCAAACCAAGTCCTGCCATAATGACCGCAACAATTAAATCGGGCAACATGCTACCTGTACCAAATACACCAACAGCCGCTAAAATAACTGCGACATTACCAATAGCATCGTTACGGCTACACAACCAAACTGACTGCATATTCGAGTCGCCATCTCTGAACGCATATAAAACAATAGCTGAAATCACGTTTGCAACTAAGGCTAAAATACCAATTGCACCCATAGTAATTGCTTCAGGTGGAATTCCAAGCACGTAGGCGTAAATTACTTTACCAATAACAACAAAACCAAAAGTCGCCATCACAATGCCTTTTACCAAAGCCACTGTTGCGCGCCAATACAAGCTTGCACTCAATACAGCAAGCGATACACCATAATTCACAGCATCACCAAAGAAATCTAAGGAATCTGCCCAAAGTGAAGATGAATGTGCATATGCCCCACCCGCCAACTCAACAAAGAACATTGCTGCATTAATAATAAGAGCAATCCATAATGCGGTACGGAATTTACTATTTGGCTTTTGCGGTGCTGGCTCACAACTGCAAGAACATGCCATTTACACAACCTCTATAAATATTCAGATATTTTGTATTATGCTGATTCAAAACTATGGAGTAACTCCAAGGTCAAGCCTATGAACACAATAAATTCTGCGAATGAATATTTAATGAAAGATTTAGTCCAAAAAACAGGACTAAGTGCAGATACTATTCGCTTTTATGAAAAGAAAAATTTAGTTCAGCCTAGTTTTCGTGGCGACAATAATTATCGCTATTATCATGATGATGCCCTAAAACGACTTGTTTTTATTAAACGCTGTCGCGCCTTAGATATGACATTAAAAGAAATAGATTATTTAATAGAACTTGAGCAAAATCCAAAACAAGATTGCTGCGTAGTGAATAATTTAATTGATGAACATCTACATCATGTAGAAAGCAAAATTGCTGAATTACAAAAATTTCAAATGCAACTACAACAACTCAGACAATCTTGCTCTACACAAACCACCGTAGATGATTGTCAAATTTTAAAGCAACTTGAAGCAGACACTTCAAATGCCTAAATACGACAAATAACGATATGCTTGAATTCGTTAGATCGATTTCTGATTAACACGCTTCGATAACTCTTCAGCAGATTCCTTACGCTCAGAATAACGATTTGTTAAATAATCTGTTTGACCACGTGTCAGCAAAGTAAACTTATATAACTCTTCCATCACATCAACAATCCGATCATAAAAGCTAGATGCTTTCATTCGTCCATCTTCCTCAAACTCTAAAAATGCTTTTGGAATAGATGATTGATTGGGGATGGTGATCATCCGCATCCAACGTCCTAAAACACGCATCTGATTTAAACTATTAAACGATTGAGAGCCACCACACACCTGCATAAGTGCTAATGTTTTCCCTTGTGTCGCACGAATTGCACCTGCGGCTAATGGAATCCAATCTATTTGTGCTTTAAAGATGGAACTCATTGCACCATGACGTTCTGGAGAACACCAGACCATCCCCTCTGCCCAAGCCAATAATTCATGTAACTCTTGAACTTTTGGATGTGTTATTTCCGCATCTTCAGGTAAAGGCAAACCTTTAGGATGGAAAATTTTCACTTCTGCGCCAAAATGCTCAAGAATTTTTCCTGCCTCAAGTACTGCTAAACGACTATATGAACGCTCTCGGTTTGAACCATAAAGCAATAATATTCGAGGAGGATGTTCCAACACTTTCGCTTGAATTTGTTCAAATTTTGGTGTTTCAAGCAAATCTAAGTCTATATTTTCAAATGACATTTAAACCTCAGAAAAATATTTCTTTTTTAATAACAAAGACACGCTTACCAATAAAATAAGCACAGGAACTTCAACCAATGGTCCAATAATTGTGGTAAATGCAACAGGCGATGCAATGCCAAATGTAGCAATGGCAACAGCTAATGCCAGCTCGAAATTATTTCCTGCGGCAGTAAATGAAATAGCAGTGGTTTTTGCATAATTATTCCCCATCCACCGACTCATAAAGAAACTCATTAAGAACATAATGACAAAGTAGAGTGTTAAGGGAATTGCAATGCGCATTACATCAAAAGGCAAGCCAATTACATCTGCACCCTTTAAACTAAACATCGCAACAATAGTAAATAACAATGCAATTAAACTGATGGGACTAATTTTAGGAATAAAGCTGTCTTGGTACCATTGAAGCCCTTTTTCTTTTACAAGAATGAATCGTGTAATAAAACCAAGTAAAAATGGAATCCCTAAATAGATTAAAACTGCATTAGAAATTGTCCAAAAATTAATGCGAATAATTTGACCATCAACACCAAAATACGGGGGTAAAAAACTTAAGAAGAGCCATGCATAACTACTAAAAAATAGAATTTGAAAGATACTATTAAATGCGACTAAGGCTGCAACATATTGATTATCTCCACATGCCAAATCATTCCACACCAATACCATTGCAATACAGCGTGCAAGACCAATAAGAATTAGTCCTGTCATATATTCAGGATAGTTTTGTAGAAAGATAAGTGCTAAAGCAAACATTAAACAAGGTGCAATAAGCCAATTTTGCACCAGTGAAAGTATTAATGTTCTTTTATCTTCGAAGACTTTTGGCAAAGATTTATAATCTACTTTTGCAAGTGGCGGATACATCATGAGTATCAAACCAATCGCTATTGGCAAATTGACCGATCCTGCATGCATATTTTGCATTTGCCCAGATATTTTTGGAAAGAAAACAGCAATAGCGACACCAACTGCCATCGCAATAAAAATCCAAAGTGTTAAATACCGATCTAAGAACGAAAGCTTTTTTGTAGTCATCATATTTTTAATTTTAAGTTAAATCATTTCTGCAATTTTCTGCATTTCTTTACTCAATTCTTCACGAGATAATTTTGCTAAATCTAGGGCAAAAAAAGCATTAAAACGTCGTTGAATATGAGCAACCGTCATTTGAAATGCTTGTAGTTTTTCTTGCTCAGGCAAATCTAAATGTGAAGGATCATCCAATCCCCAATGCACTTTTAACGCTTTCCCTAAATACAAAGGACAAGCCTCTTGAGCAGCAGAACTACATACTGTAATCACAATTTCAGGATTAAATGGCTCACAATCCTGCATACTTTTACTCCTTAAATTTTGAGTATTTATATGCAAATTTTCTAAAGTTTTAATCGTAAGAGGATGTACTTTTCCAGAAGGCTGACTCCCTGCACTACATGCGCAATACCCTACAGGTGCTTGAGCATTAAATAGCGCTTCAGACAAAATACTTCGACAACTATTTCCTGTACATAAAAACAATATATTCATGTATTTACCTCACTTAATTACAGCAACTATTTACATTCGATTTAAATAAATCTGCATTATTAAATTGCAGATTCTGTGCTGAAATAATGTTTAAAATTTCAAAACACCATGTCGATAAATTGTCATGTAAACGATAGTAAACCCACTGTCCTTCTCGTCGATCTTGCAAAATTTTCGTACTTCTTAATAGTGCAAGATGCCGCGAAATTTTAGGTTGGCTTAAATCTAAAGCTGCGGTCAAATCACACACACATCTTTCCCCTTGCTTAATGATGAGCAAAAGAATATGTAACCGTGTTTCATCTGACAGACACTTAAAAAATTCTATTTGAGTCATGAGTAACATATATGAATATCCGTATATTCACATATGTTACATTGAATCATTTTAATTTTCTATAAATAAAAACTTAAACTAAATTAAGAATATGATTTAAAAAGATATAAATCCGAGCTTTTTACTAGGTTGAATCTTTTTTCTAAATTCATACAATTAAGCCATATTACTTATATGCCTTTTTTAGACATGACCATTTCCCACGTAACTGAACTACTTTCTCCTGCTGGCTCACTTAAAAATATGCGCTACGCTTTTGCCTATGGAGCAGATGCTGTTTATGCAGGACAACCCCGTTACAGCCTACGTGTTCGAAATAATGCTTTTGACCATGACAATTTAGCCATTGGTATTAAAGAGGCACATGAATTAGGTAAAAAATTCTATGTTGTTGTCAATATTCAGCCACATAATTCAAAATTAAAAAACTTCATTCGTGACTTAGAACCTGTTGTGGCTATGCAACCCGATGCATTAATTATGTCCGATCCAGGCTTAATTATGATGGCTCGTGAAAATTTTCCAGATGTTGATATTCACCTTTCTGTACAAGCCAATGCCGTAAACTGGGCAACAGTAAAGTTTTGGAAAAATATGGGGTTAACTCGCGTTATTTTGTCACGTGAATTATCTATCGAAGAAATTGAAGAAATTAAAAATAATGTACCCGATATGGAAATTGAAGTTTTCGTACATGGCGCATTATGTATGGCATATTCAGGTCGTTGCCTACTTTCAGGCTACATGAATAAACGTGATGCTAACCAAGGCGCATGTACAAATGCATGCCGTTGGGAGTATCAAATTCACGATGCTAAAGAAGATGAAACAGGTGATGTGATTCCTGTAAAACAAATTGAAGAAAATTCAAGTTGTGGATGTTCGGGTTCTCAAGCAGATGCCGATGAACAACACATGATGGCACAAAATCAATTTAATGAACCTGTGCTTTTACAACGTAATGAAGAAGATATGTTTGCCGCAGAAGAAGATGAACACGGCACATATTTCATGAACTCAAAAGATTTACGTGCAGTTCAACATGTTGATCGCTTAGCAAAAATGGGCATTCATTCATTAAAAATTGAAGGTCGCACAAAGTCATATTTCTACTGCGCTCGTACCGCTCAAATTTATCGCAAAGCAATTGATGATGCACTATCAGGCAAAGCATTTGATCCTGCGCTTATGACACAACTTGAAGGTTTGGCAAATCGTGGTTATACCGAAGGTTTCTTGCGTCGCCATGTGCATACTGAATATCAAAACTATGAAAATGGTTCTTCAAGTTTCGATCATCAAATATTTTGTGGTGAAGTTTTAGAACGCAATGGTAATTACATCAAAATTGATGTGAAGAACCGCTTTGTTGTGGGTGATTCTTTAGAGCTAATGACCACATCAGGCAATATTACATTTACTCTTACTGAGATTTTAGACAAGAAAGGCAACTCCATTGAAGATGCAAAAGGTTCAGGTCATATCGTAGATATTCCTGTACCTGCAGATGTTGATATGAACTTCGCCCTTCTTATTCGCAACCTACCAAATTCTACTGCTGATATTTCAGCATCGTCTTTGGCTTATCAAGCGGTTTAGGATTTTAACATGGCGTTGCTCATAACTGACAAATGTATCAATTGCGACATGTGCTTACCCGAATGTCCCAATGATGCCATTTATGAAGGTTCAAAGGTCTATGAAATTGATGTAGATCGTTGCACTGAATGTGTTGGTTTTTATGATCATCAAACTTGTGTTTCTGTATGTCCAATTGAGTGCATTATTCCTCATCCTGAGCATATAGAAACACAAGAACAGTTAGAAATTAAGTTTAAGGCATTGAATTTATTCAGTACACCATAAATTTAATGCATGGCATATATATTGCTTTAAAAGATAATAACCAGAGGGAAAACAACTAAAAGCAAAAGAACAAAAAGATATAAGGGATAAATTCAAGGTGTTTGGGGAACACCTTGAATTTCTAACTTAAAATAAAAAAAGGGAACTTTGGTGTTAGCATCCAAAGTTCCCAAAACAGAAAAATATGTTTAAGCAGTTAAGAGGTCAAAGTGTTTGGGGACGCTTTGACCTCTCCTATTTCAAAACTTAAAGACCACTACGAATAATGTAATCAAAAGCAGATAACGATGCTTTCGCGCCTTCACCTGTTGCAATGATGATTTGTTTGTACGGAACTGTTGTACAGTCACCTGCAGCAAACACACCTTGTACATTGGTTTCGTTGCGTTCGTTAATTACAATCTCACCACGGTTTGAAAGTTCAACAGCTGTTTCTTTTAAGAAATCGGTGTTTGGTAACAAACCAATTTGTACAAAGATACCAGCAAGTTCAACCGTTTTAATTTCATCTGTTGCACGGTCTTTGTATTTCAGTGCAGTCACTTGTGAACCATCACCAACCACTTCTGTAGATAACGCATTTTTGATTACAGTGGTGTTTGGCAAGCTGTTTAATTTATCTTGAAGCACTTGGTCAGCACGAAGTTTTGTATCAAACTCAACAAGTGTTACATGTTCAACAATACCTGCAAGGTCAATCGCAGCTTCTACACCTGAATTACCACCACCAATCACAGCAACACGTTTACCTTTGAACAATGGACCATCACAGTGTGGGCAGTAAGCTACACCACGTGTACGATATTCTTGTTCACCCGGAACGTTCATTTCTCTCCAACGTGCACCTGTCGAAAGAATCACAGTTTTAGATTCAAGTTTGGCACCGTTTTCTAAAGTGACTTCAACTAAACCATTGGCTGTTTGATCTGCACCTTTAATGTCAGATACACGTTGTAGGTTCATGATGTCTACACCATATTCACGAACGTGTGCTTCCATTTCAGCAGCAAACTTAGGACCTTGTGTTTTTTGAACTGACGTGAAGTTTTCGATGTCCATCGTATCCATCACTTGACCGCCCATACGTTCAGCCACGATACCAGTACGAATGCCTTTACGAGCAGCATAGATTGCAGATGTGTTACCTGCAGGGCCACCACCAATCACCAATACATCAAATGCTTCTTTGGCATTTAATTTTTCAGCATCTTTTGCAGCAGAGTTTGTATCTAATTTTGCAATGATCTCTTCTAAAGTCATACGACCTTGACCAATGTGTTCACCGTTTTGGAATAACATTGGAACCGCCATGATTTTGCGTTCTTCAACTTCATCTTGGAAGAATGCACCATCAATCATGGTTGCTGTTGTACCTGGGTTGTTAATTGCGATTAAGTTAAGCGCTTGAACAACATCAGGGCAGTTATGGCAGCTTAAAGATACAAATACATCAAAGTCAGCTGTTAAGTTTAAAGCTTTGATAGAAGCTAAAACATCGTCAGATACTTTTGGTGCATAACCTGAAACTTGTAACAATGCCAAGATCAAAGATGTGAACTCATGACCCATCGGTAAACCTGCAAAGTTTACACGTGGTTGTTCACCTACTTTTGCAATACCAAAACTTGGCGCACGAGCATTCGTACCGTCAAAACGAGCAGTCACTTGATCAGAAAGCGCAGCGATTTCTGAAACCAATTCTTTAATTTTGTCTGATTTGTCAGAGCCATTTAAAGTAGCGACAATTTCGATAGGGCTTTCAAGGCGTTCAAGAAGTGTTTTTAATTGAGCTGAAGTATTTTGATCTAACATTGCTAACGTCTCCAAAGGAGTAAATGTTTATTTGATGAGAGAATCATAGAACAAACCATTAAATAGGTGAAACAGTTTGTTTTTATGCTAATAATCGGTTTTTTGGATAGTAAATTTAAATCATCTATTTTCACTCAGTATCTTTTTTGCAACAGTCCTTTGCATTGCTGAACCTGTCTTTCAGCAAAGGTAAAAGCTAAAGTAAATTTAAATCCTTGAGTGAAAAAATAAAATGAAAGCAATACAATTCAGCCAATATGGCGCAGCAGATGTTCTACAAATTCAAGATGTTGATCAGCCTAAAATTCAAGCAGGACAAGTGCTTGTACAAGTGAAAGCATTTGGTATTAACCCAATCGATTGGAAATTACGTAGCGGTGCAATGAAAGCATTTATTCCCCTACCACTTCCTTTCATTTTAGGTTCAG
This sequence comes from Acinetobacter portensis, assembly GCF_010646905.1. NCBI lineage: Bacteria > Pseudomonadati > Pseudomonadota > Gammaproteobacteria > Moraxellales > Moraxellaceae > Acinetobacter > Acinetobacter portensis. The sequence goes on along the minus strand of NZ_JAAARQ010000002.1, from coordinate 2,255,437 downwards.
AACTTTCGGGCATTGTGACTGAAGTAGCCAATGACGTTAAACATTTAAAAGTTGGCGATAAAGTATATGGTCGAACACAACATGCATATGCAGAATATGCCCTAATAGATGCAGACAACGCACAAATCATTCCTGAGTTTTTAAACTTTAGAGAAGCAGCAAGTTTACCAAGTGGTTCTCAAGTTGCTTATTCCGCTTTAAAAACTGTAGGTAATATTCAAAATAATCAAAAAGTTTTAATACATGCAGGTGCTGGTGGTGTGGGTACAGCAGCCATACAAATTGCAAAAAGCTTTGGTGCGCATGTCACCACAACGGTATCTACACGTAATGTTGAATTAGCAAAACAATTAGGCGCAGATGAAGTTGTTGATTACAGCAAAACAGCACTGACAACATTAACAAAAGATTTTGACCTGATTCTTGACAGCATTGGCGGACAAACTCAAATTGATTCTTGGGATTTATTAAAATCTGACGGTACATTAGTTTCGCTTGTTTCAGATGAAAGTGCTCAATTTCAAAGTGCAATGCAAAATCGAACATTTAATTTTATGCGTGGCGTTCAAAAAAACTCAACGAATGAAGTACATCAACTCATTGAAGCAGGAAAAATTAAAGCCGTAATTGACCAAGTCTATGATTTTCAAAATGTCGCTGATGCACATGTAAAAAGTGAATCGGGACGTTTATCTGGCAAATTAGTTGTGATTATTTCATAAGGAGCATGAACATCATGAAAATTGAATTTGTATTTGATGTCGTCTACCCTTTTAGCTATATCGCATTTCAACAACTGAAAAAAACATGGGATCAACCAAATTTACATCAAGTTGAATTGCTACCTGTAAAAATGCTTCCAGAAATTTCAAATGATGGCTTAGATATTCTTAAATATTTGAAAGATAAATATGGTACTGATGCAAGTTCCAAAAAATTTGATGAAGTGAAATTTGCGGCATATGAGCAAGATTTAGTGATTGATTTAGAACATATGAAACATATGCCAAATAGCACACTTGCTCATCAGGCAATTTTAGCCGTTGACCATCGCTTCGATCAATTTGCACTCACTCAAGCGATATTTCACGCAAATTTCGTCCGTGGTTTAGATATATCTAAACCTGAAATTATGAAAGAAATCATTGATGGTGCAGGCTTAGATGCAACTAAAATTTTGCGCAACATTCATACCAAAGATACCGTGCAACAACTGCAAGATATTCAACAGCGCATCGCCCTTTTACCCAGTCATCCTACGCCTTATTATTTAGTCGATGATGAAATTTATGAACTTGATGGCTCAACATCAGCCTTACAAAATTTACTCAAAATTAGCTAAGAAAAAGCCCCTTTCGGGGCTTTTTTAATACTTAGATTAAAACATTCTATGTTCAATTCTAAGGGTACGTTTTTTTAATCTAGATGCCAAAGCATATAAAATTAAACTAACAATAAATGAAAGACTCATAATGACATATATAAAAATTTGAGCATATTTAGAAAAAATTTCAGCCTTATGCGCTTCTTGATCTACACTTTTTGCAAGTGGTGTTATCGTTTTTCCATACAGCTGATTTTGCAATGTCCACAGTTGTTCTGGCTTAAAACCATATTCTAAAAATTTGCTATCACTTTTTTCAGCATTCACTAATCTTTGCGTATGAACCATCGCCAATGCTTTATCGGCAGGTTTATGTAATAAAGCAGTTTGCGCCAATAAATAATCATTCACAGCTTGAGGAAGTTCAGCATTTTTTAAATATTGTGCAATCTCACTTTCTTGAATATGACTTTCATATTTAACCATTTTTTCGATAGCATTTGCTTGTTGATTGCCACCATCGTATTGCACATAAGTCAAACTTGACCAAAGTAAAATGAATGCAATGAGCCATCCTACAAACTTCAAAATAAAAGATTGAAAGCGAACATAAAAAAATCTAATTTTTTTCAAAAAATGAATAACGAAAAAAGATCCAATAAACGAAACAAAAACTTTAAGTACAAACCAACCAAACCAAGACAATAAACTCAAGAAATAATCTGTTGAATGGTCAGTATTTACGTTCAAACTAGGTACAAGATGAAGTTGCTTTATTTCACTCGATAAGCCCAAAAAACCATACACTAAATCGTGTTGCACAAATACTGAAAGAACAGATGCAATAAAAATGGTCGATGAAACCATGGTAAGTAACATCAAGTTTCTTTGACGTTTTTTGAGTACAGCAACACCTTGTTCAATCTGTTGAGGATTTAAAGCATATTCATCTAAGGGAGGCAAATTAAACTCCTAAAGTGACCTATAAAACATCAAGCTAAAAACATTCTAAAACTGATCCCTAAAGAACCACTGAAACTCAATTTTAGAAGATACAGTTTTAAGACTTTTTAGAGTCACTTGAACTCGATTCAAGAACCAATTGATTCAAATTATTCTGCAAAGTACGTAAACGATCACTTGCTTCCTCACGTTTTTGCACACCTTCTTTCTGAATTTGAATCACGTCATTTACGGTTTTAATCAGCGTATTTTGTACATGTTCAAGCGTTTCAATATCAATAACTGAACGTTGATTCGCTTTTGCGGTATCTACAGAATTTTGATGTAATAAGTCTGCATTACGTTTTAGTAAATCATTAGTCGCATCATCAATTGTATTGGCAAGTTGTACGCTATTTTTTTGCTCTTGCAATGAAATTGCCAAACTAATTTGGTTTTTCCATGCAGGTAAAGTAATGTTTTTTATTGCATAAAACTTGTCGACCAACATTAAGTTATTCGACTGAATAATACGAATCATCGGCAAAGTTTGCATTGCAGATTGCTGTAAAATTTGTAAATCGCTGACACGCTTTTCTAAATTATTCGCAATATGATTGAGGTCGTAAATTTTTTGCGTGGTGGTTTGATTTTGAGTTTGATTGGTTAACGTTGCAATTTCCTGTTGAAGTTCTTGTTCCTTTAATTTACCCGCAGCAACATAAATACCAAGTTGCTTATATTCATCTTGAACACCATCAAACATTTTATCCAAAGTGCTTACACGTGCTTTCAAACCATTTTGTGAAGTTTCAATTTCCTTGACCAAAGCATCAATTTGTTCTTTGGTACTATTAAAATGATGATCGAAATTTTGTTTAGCACCTTTCAATTTATTAAAGATACTGCCTAAAAAGCCTGAACTTTTAGCTTTATTTAGAATGCTCGATGTATTTAATTGCTGTGCAACTTGAACCACTTGATTCAACTTTTGCCCTGTTGCATCTAAATCTTTATTTTGCACAAGATTGAGTAATTCATCTGTATATGTTGATGTTTTAGTTGCAATATTCTTCCCATATTCAGCAACAGAATTGTGACTTAAATCTGAAAGTTCTTTTTGTGCTGCAAGTACCTCGTTGAAATCTGTAACTTGTAAACCAATTTCTTGCAAATTCAATTGCTGAAATTTTTGTTCAACTTGTTCAATTGGCATTTCGACAGCAACAACTTTATTTTCAGAATTTGTCATATTTCACCTAATAACATTATGAATTAGAGGGTTTCTCTAATGATTTTTTTAAGTTTTTAATTAAAATTTCTCGACTATTATCAAGCTTTTCTAGTTCAATTGTCGAGTTACTTTGTTGGCTTTGTTTGACATGATATTGCCAAGCAGGAATTAAGACTTGCTGTGCTTCTTTAAAACGATCTAATAAACCAAATGAAAGCTGTTGTGATAATTGCATTTGTGTAATTGCAATATCATTACTAACTTGAAGTGTTTGCAAGGTATTAATTTTCTTAGATAACCGTTCAGAAAAATTATCTAAAGGATGTACATGAGTCACAAAACTAGGATATTCCACTAGAAATTCTTCGGCAGCAACAATATATTTCGACATTTGCTCACGTAAACCAATCAACTGCTGAAAACGTGCTTGTGATTTTTGAATTTCAAGTTGTAATTTTTGACTTAAATGATTTGCTCGATCCAGCAATGAATCGAGATTTTTATAATATTCAATTTGGCTTGAACCATACTCTATATCTATACCCAACCATTTTTGCAATGCATTAAATTTACGTTTATTTAAATGCTTTTTAGAACTCGCTAAAATCTGAATTAATTGTTCAATCGTTTGGCTCAGTTGATAGGTTAACTCTGGATCCACACCGTTTAATAGTACAGATTGAGCTTGAATAATCGAGTCTGCATAATGATTCAGTTTATATTGATCATTTAAAAGTGGCACTAAATCATTGCGCTTAATTAATAACACATCATTTCGATCAACCCTAATTTCTTTTATTGGAACTAAGATATCAATTTGCGACATGATTCAAAATGCTCATAAATACATCACTTTATAGTACTGAATCTATCATATGAGTTTGTGGCGTTTTTGCAATTAAATATTCTATTTAACTTCATACTTTTATTACATATATTCTTTGCATAAAAAAGCCATGTTTATACATGGCTTTTTCTTCTAAACCTTAAATGATGATTATAAATAATCACCTTCACGCTCAGGTTGATAAAGAATTTTTTCAATTTTTACTTTCATAATGTGACCATCTGGTTGAGGCCATTCTATTTCTTGACCTTCCGATAATCCTAAAATTGCAGCACCTACAGGTGCAACAACATTCAACTGACCTTTTTCACCGTTAAAGTCATGTGGGTAAACCAAAGTAACTTCGGTTGCTTCTATTGATGGTGCAAGCGTAATCAAAACCTTAGCATTCATACTCACCACATTGGCAGGTACATCTTTTGGTGCAACAACTTCAGCACGTGCTAATTCATCTTCTAGATGTTTCATTGTTGGCGTTAATTCATTTTGATGTTCCAACATGGTTTCTAAACGATGTAAGTCTTGTTCTGAAAGAATAATATTGGGTTTTGACATTGAATATGTTCCTATAATTTTATAAAGCTAAATTCATAACAGCCAATAAATTTATTGTTATCTCTCATTCTTTTATATCAGAAATAACAAAGATGAGTTAACTTTTCATTTTTTAATAGCAATAAAAAAAGCCCCCTTGAGGGGGCTTTTCTCAAGTAGAAATTAGTTAGCGTAAACTGGGAATTTAGCGCAAACAGTTTCAACTTTCGCTTTAACAGCGTTAATTACAGCTTCATCGCCTTTCGCATCTAAGATGTCAGCGATCCAACCTGCAAGGTCACGTACTTCTGCTTCACCAAAACCACGAGTTGTCACAGCAGGTGTACCAATACGGATACCTGAAGTCACAAACGGAGAACGTGGATCGTTTGGTACAGAGTTTTTGTTCACAGTGATGTGAGCAGCACCTAACCAAGCATCAGCTTCTTTACCTGTAATGTCTTGTTTAATTAAAGACAATAAGAATAAATGGTTTTTCGTACCACCAGAAACAACTTCATAACCACGTGCAATTAATACTTCAGCCATCGCTTGAGCATTAATAACAACTTGTTGTTGGTAAGCTTTATATTCAGGTGCCATTGCTTCTTTGAAGCAAATAGCTTTAGCAGCAACAGCGTGTACTAATGGACCGCCTTGGTTACCTGGGAATACAGCAGACTGTAATTTTTTCTCGATTTCTTCGTTTGCTTTCGCAAGGATTAAACCAGAACGTGGACCACGAAGCGTTTTATGCGTTGTCGTTGTCGTTACGTCAGCAATTTGAACTGGGCTTGGGTAAACGCCAGCAGCAACTAGACCAGCTACGTGAGCCATATCTACAAATAGGTAAGCGCCAACTTTGTCCGCGATATCACGGAAACGTTGCCAATCAACAATTTGGCTGTACGCAGAGAAACCTGCAACAATCATACGTGGCTTGTGTTCTACAGCTAAACGTTCAACTTCTTCATAATCGATTTCACCTGTTTCTGGGTTTAAACCGTATTGAATTGCGTTGTAAGTTTTACCAGAGAAGCTTACTTTTGCACCGTGAGTCAAGTGACCACCGTGAGCAAGGCTCATACCCAAAACTGTGTCGCCTGGGTTAAGAAGTGCTAAGTAAACTGCTGAGTTCGCTTGTGAACCTGCATGTGGTTGAACGTTAGCGTAATCTGCACCAAAGAGTTCTTTAGCACGGTCAATTGCCAATTGTTCGATAACGTCTACGTATTCACAACCGCCATAGTAGCGTTTGCCTGGGTAGCCTTCTGCGTATTTGTTTGTAAGTTTTGATCCTTGAGCTTCCATTACTGCTGGTGAGCAATAGTTTTCTGAAGCAATTAACTCGATGTGCGCTTCTTGGCGAGCATCTTCTTGAGTAATAGCTTTCGCGATTTCTGGATCAAATTCAGCAACTGAGATATTGGCAAACATTAGCGAGGTCCTATTAAATTAGGGCTTTTAAGCCGTGCTAAGATTGGCGCATAGTGTAGCATGAAGTTTATAAATTTTGAGAATGAACTTTGCTCACTTTTACATAAAATTTACGTATGTTTTCAAAAAAAATCTCATTTTAAGTAAAAACAACTTATTGAAATGATATTGAAGTTTTGAAATATTGATTTAAATCATCAAAATATAATTTTGCAAAAAAACATAATGATGAGCAATCACCCAAACGGCTTTATTCTGTTTAGATATTTATTAAACAAATTCAATTTTAAGACAAAAATTCTAGTTTAGACCAAAGATTCAAACATAAAATTGAAGTCATTGTTTTCATAAGCTATATTCTAATTTTTACTTTGATTAAAAAATCATGTATGCGCTTATTCTGTTAATACTCGGTTTTATATTGGGCTTTTTCACAAGAGGCTTAATCAGCAAACCTACCTATCAGCAAAAGAAGCGCTCATATTATCGCCCACTAACTCATCAACAAAAATTACAACTCAAAAGTTTTCACCAAACAGATAGCGATAGAATTCGTGAATTAAATTTACTCAGCACCAATGAAAGTTCATTCCTAAGATTACTTAAACAAACTTTTATAGATTTTGATGTCGCGATTAAACAAAAAAGATTCATTATTTTAGACAAAGACAAAATGCCATGTGCCATTTTTGAATATAGAGATGGTACTCAAGCCATTAAATTGGTCGATAAAGAAGATGGTATTCCGCTACATCTATATAAAGGTTTAATCTCTAGTTCAGAATTAAAAATAGACTATCAAAACATTATTTCAGCATATAAATAAAAAATCGTTTCAATGTTCCCTCATTCAATTGTCACTGAACAAACGATAATGTTAAATTCAACAGAATTACTAATTCTTTTGGAATGCGATATGCAAGCCATTATCCTCGATACAGAAACACACACATTAAATGGTCAACCCATTGAAATTGCATACGCACCTATTCAAATAGAAGATGGTAAACTGACTTTAGATAAATCTAAACTTTTTGATCAGCTGTATTCTGTAGATGAACCAATTTCATTTGCGGCAATGGCAGTTCATCATATTTTAGAATCTGACTTAGTCAATCAGCCACATTACACCACGTTTAAACTACCTGCCGACACCACTTACATTATTGGTCACAATATTGATTACGATATTCGCGCCTTAGAAAAATGTGGTGTCGATAGTTCAAATATTAAAGCCATTTGCACACTTGCTTTAGCTCGAAAAGTTTGGCCAGATGCTGAAGCACATAATATTTCTGCACTTATTTATATGATTACCAAAGGCAGTGAAAAAGCCCGCGATATGATTAAAAAAGCGCATCGTGCAGATATGGATATTATTTTAACTGCGAATATTTTAATGCATGTGGTTCATCAATTAAAAATTAACAGCATGGAAGAATTATTTGAAATTTCTGAAGATGCTCGTATTCCACGTACCATCAATTTTGGTAAGCATCGTGGAACGCAAATTTCCGATTTACCTGCCGATTATATTCAATGGCTCATGCGTCAAGATGACCTAGATCCTTATCTTCGAAAAGCTTTAGAAAATAAAGCTATTTCAACACCTTAATAGATTTAAATCTACTTAAAGACCGTTATTACTTACAAGAGAATTTTTCATTTAAAGCAAATAAACGGTTCTCTTGTAAAAATTGCTAACAAATAATTTAGAGCTTTTATATTTAAGCCGATTCATAATGATAATTAAAATAATAGAAGTAGATCCTCCTCCAGTCTACTTCTATATTTTTATGTATTTAACAATAAAACTAACGCGTACATTCATCATCGACCTAATTTTAAAGTTAACTTCTGTTGTATTTCATTTGAGAATCTAAGAAATAAAAAAGCTCGCATTTCTGCGAGCTTTAGGTTGGAAGGCTAGTGCTGATTTCTTGTTTAAATTAATTAAACGCAATGAGCTGTCAATGATCCGTCCAACTTCTTTGTAGCGTCTATACACGACCTACTGTAAGTTCAATATAAAACCTGATGCTTAAATCGACAAGTCTTCAACACATTTCTAAACATCATCCCTCATAGAATCATCTTGAGTTTTTCTAGAAAAAGTTCAGAATATTACGTGGAATATTTATACAAATTTAAATTTCTTTATATTTTAAGTACTTTGTTTTTAATTCTATCTGTATTTGTTCTAAAATTGGCAAACTTTCCATAGGTATTCAAAAAGTACCTGCCCTTTTTCGGAAAACTTAATGATCTTCCAATATATTCTTAGTGATCTTTATAGATACTGCGGTAACACATCACTTCAATCTTTTATTAAAAATTACTTCTTTAATCGAGGTTTTAATTTCAGTTTTTGGTTGCGTATTGCGAGTTCTAAATCGTGGATGGGGAAATTAGCTTATCCAATTTTTTATTATAAAAAGAAAAAATACGGTATTGATATTCATTGCTCAACTCAAATTGGCTATGGCTTATATATTGGTCATGGTGGCCCTTTGGTCGTGAATCCAACAACTATTATTGGTAACAATGTGAACTTATCTCAATTCACAACCATTGGTGCAAATGGTGGAAAACAAGCCGCTGTAATTGGCGATAATGTTTATATTGGTCCAAATGTTTGTATTATTGATCATGTGAATATTGGTAATAATGCAACCATTGGTGCTGGCAGCGTTGTAACCAAAGATATTCCTGAAAATGCAACTGCTGTTGGAAATTATGCAAAAGTCATTAATTACAATAATGCAGGCGAATCTGTAAATAGACGTTGGACTATTCAATAATATTTCCAAATAAAAAAAACCGCCTAATTGGCGGTTTTTTTATTAAAGCAATAAATTAGAATGCTACACGAACACCAAAACCATAAGATACGCCATTGATATCAGCAGAACCTTCTTTTCCATCAACTAATTTCACACCATTTTCATAATATTCAACATCACGGTTATAGAACCATTTATAGCCAAGCGAAGCATATGCGCCTATATTATTTGTAAACATATAACCAGCTTCAACACTTACAGGAATAAATAAGTAATCTGCATCAAACTTATAGCTCACTGCATTATCAACACCAGATTCTTTTATATTTGCATAACCTAGACCGGCTGCACCTAAAACATATACATTATTTTGGTTATAAAATTTGTATTGAGCACCTGCAGAATATTGATCTGTATCTACAGCACCATCATCTTGGTTTTCATATTTAGCCCAAATACCAAAATCATTGAAGTCATATGCACCTGCAATTTCAAAACCATTTAGACGTGCTTTGCCTAAATTTGAAGAATCAAGTTTAGTTCCTGCATAACCTAGTTTTACCGAAAACTTGTTTTCATCTACTTGAGATTGGCTAGATACATAATTTGGAGAAGTACCTAAAGTCGCAGGTGTGCTGCTTTGAATGATTAATGGCTTGTCTGCAAATGCTGTTGCTGAAACCAAACCAACTACCCCAGCTAAAACTAACTTTTTCATATAATTACCAAATATTATTAAACAAAAAAAAGAGCTATCAAGATACAGTAAATACTTATAAAATATATAGTTAATTATACCAAAGTTTAAATATTTCATGCCCAATCTAAAATATTAGTTTAATCATAATATTTCATTGACCACCTAATCTAGTAATACAGAAAAATTACGTCCACTCTCAGCCCATTGAATAAGCATTTGTGTTGAATGTGCAGTGCCGAATTTATTTAGGTTGGATATTTGCAATGCCACATTCAGGCAAAGGTCGCTCGGCATACAGCAATTCAATATTTTGTTAATTTCATTCATCAATAGTAACTATGGGGAACTTTACTCATATTTAGCTTGGTTTTATTCAACATAAAAAAACCAGCCGAAGCTGGTTTTTCAATATGCTTAAATCAAAAAATTTACCATGTGTATTCAAGACCAAAATTCACATGATCTGTTTTTGAGCTTGATGAAGAGAACTTGCCATTGTATTGACCAAACAGCGATACATTGGCTTTTGTATTCATCTTAAAGCCTAAGTTCACATCTACACTTGTTTTTTGTGGCTCACCACCATTTATCGTAAATAAGTAACCTGGTGCAGAAACAAAATTTGCTTCAACTTCACGATCTGTCGATAAATCATGATTTAGACTGAAACGTGCATACGGTTGTAATACCCCCATATTCAATTCGTAATTCTTATCGAACTGAACACCTACAAATAATGGAGCAGAATAGTTACGGTTACGTTCATATTTCAAACCAATATCAGTACTCGCACCTGTTGTTTCTTTTTCTGTTGTTCCATCGTATTGCGTCATAGCAAATTGTGCACCCACAAATGGTGTCACATTTATGCCATCTACAAGGTATTTGTAACCAGCCTCTAAACGCGTCGTCAGCATTCCACCTTTGAAATCTGCTTCCACTCTATTTTGAATGTCTGCTACAGGAGGAGTTGCTTGATCATTCCCTTTTAGATAAATGTCACGCGTTGTGGTTGCTTTTAACCAGTCATATCCCAACATACCTTTAACGTAGTATTGTTCAAAGTCTTTAATACCAAAGAACGTTACACCCGTACTTTCTACCGTACCCGTTGATGCTCGATCTTTAATTTCATAACGTGCTTTACCATCAACAAATGCCGCACCAATTAAAGTGCTTGGATCTATTTCATAGTCTAATGCGACCATTAAACGATTTGAATTTGAGGTTACATCTGCAATTCCATCTCTTGATTTCCCACTCAGTGTTTGGTGCCCATCATTACCAGCTACCCATAAACGCCATTTGTTGCTATCTTGGCAATTTTTCACATCTGCACGAGATGAACCTGAAGCATCTTCACTAGAACAAGTTAATGCCACTGAACTATTGGTTTTCACTAAGTTAGACTTAGAACGCCAAAAATCCATTTGAGTTGAAATATCATTGACAGAATCATTTACTAATGTAAATGCTGATTGATGGATTGCAGCAGAACCTTCACCAGATATTGCATTATAATTAGCTTGTAGTGTTTCTAAATCTGGGCTGTAGTAAATCACATTAGCAATGCTTTCAAATGCAGGTGTATTTTGCACCGTTTGAATTCTATTAATAACATCGCCCATACGAACACCATTCGGTGTTAAACCATCTTGAATGTAATTATAGTTAGATAGTAGCGACATGCCACCATTACCATTATTCTGCAAGTTGTAGCGAGAAATTGCAGATGGTAAGAACACCAATTGCAAGCTATTTGATAGATTCAATTCATTAGCATTAATGAAACCCAGATTAAAATCACCTGGTGTAACCAAACCAGAATTCATCACATTAATCGCAATTGTTCCGTCCAAATTCACTGAACCAGACACATCCATCGTATCGTATGTTCCAATAGTTGAATTTGTACTCGACATCGTCATCATACGACCTAAATCGCCAGCATTACCGCTATTACGATCTGCATTATAATCAAGATAGAATACCCCTGAAGATAACTGCGTAAAATCACCAACCACATGGGTTGAACTGATTTCATCCACCCCTCCAATTGACCAGTTTGCATCATTAATAACTTGACCAACTTGTGGTGTAGTATTTCTAAACATCATACGTGACGTTGGATTTGGTTCATTTGAAAACTGCATAAGTTGTCCAGTAAGCACCCAACCATTATTTTGATTGATCAACGTACTCGAACCATCAGGTAAATAGATGCTTCCTGTAATAAAACCACCATCATTGGTAATGGTATTGCTACTGTTATCACCAATAATTGCAAATGAATCTGAATAGCCTACTCGCTCTAAACGAATATCATCATTTACATAATGGCTGTTAATTGTTCCTGTACCTGTCAGATAACCTTTATTAAGAACTGTATTGTCTTTACCATCATATAATGCCAAGGCAGCACCATTACCACTACCACCAATAATGACAGTATCTTTCGCAATATCTATTTCAATATTACCATTTTGACTACCAGCACTTTGAGCTAAGACGCCTATTGAGCCTTCACCCGATGTAATGATACGACCATCAAGTGCTATAGAAACATTTCCTGCTTCACCTTGACCGCCCACTGTACCCGAGAAAAAGCCACTAATATTGCCATCACTATCTATTAAGTTCGCATAACCACCACCGCCAGCAAGCGATTGCGCAATAATACCGTGAGCATAATTACCCGCTGTATAAATAGAGGCTACTTTTTTAATTGGCGTAATTGCAACAGAGTCATCATCTGGATCGTTGTTTGGTTGAGTTTGCTGAGATAGTGCCACTACTGGCATTGGTCCAAGCTTGATAATCACATCACCAGCATCGCCTTTCGCAGTATTACTTACATTATTATTTGGAGAGTTGTCTTGATCCACACCAGCAGCATAACCTCCACCTCCGCCAATCGATTGCGCAACGATTGCGACTGCACCATCACCTTCAGTGGTTATAAATCCTGTGCTAATTGCTTCAACATCATTCGCTTGTCCAGCATCATTTATGCTTGCATCAACCACATTACCAAATTCGAGATAATGACTTAAACCTATAATACCGCCACCGCCAGTAATAGATTGCGCAACAATAGCAGATGATAATTTGCCCGCTGTATACAAAATATTGTCATTGTTTACTTTGACTTTACCGCTCTGGCCTGAAGCACCTTCCCCACCTAAAACAGCATATGATGAAATATTATCTAAACCGCTAGTTAGGCCACCACCGCCAGAAATTGATTGTGCAACAATGGCAGAAGAATGCTCCCCCTCTGTAAGTAATATTCCACTATTAGATGCAGTAATTAAGTCTGAATCACCTGCACCACCATTATAAGCACCCGACACTAACAATCCTTTTGCACTGCCCGTTGTACCACCACCACCTGCGATAGACTGAGCAGCCATTGCTTCAGAACCATTTCCAGAGGTACGGATAATACTGTTAGCAGCATTCGTTAGTACGACTTTACCTGATGAACCACCATTTGAAGGCGAAGCTAAATTCTTATAATACAATTCTAAAGGTGTTGAAAGTACACCAATAATTGTATTTGCCGCACTACTCAAACCTGATGCTAATTTATTCGATAAATTATGCACACTGTAAATAGCACCATTACCTAAGCCCGCTGCTGCTGCACCTTGATCAAAGGTTGCTAAAACATTTTGAGTATTGTCATTAATAATATCTGATACATCAATACCATTAGCTTCTCCACCCATACCACCGCCACCAGCGATCGATTGAGCAACAATACCTTTCGATTGATGATCATTAGTCACGATATAGTCTGCAGTGTTATTGACTTTCACGTCGCCTGCATCACCTGCACCTGCTCCATTTCCACCAATAGCAACATATGCACTTTCAATGGTTGTAGTATTGGCTTCTTTAGTTACAACACCACCATCGCTAGAACCACCCTTACCGCCACCACCTGAAATCGATTGTGCAACAATTGCAGATGCATTTCTTCCTTTGGTGAATAGATTACCGGCATTTTGTACATTTACATTGCCACTATCTGCACCATCTCCACCAAATCCACCAATAGCAACGGAAGCTGAAGCTCCACCACCTAAACCACCACCACCAGCAATAGACTGGGCTAGTATAGCTGTTGAATCAACTTTTGAAGTCGAAATTTGACCCGAGTTCTGTACGGTTACGACACCCGATTTACCACCTAAACTACCAAAGCCACCAATGCCTAATGTTCCAGATGCATGTCCACCAATACCACCACCACCACCTATCGATTGAGCGATAATACCTGCTGAGTTTGTACCTTTAGTTTTTAAATTTGCTTCATTGGTCACGAAAACTTCGCCACTTTCGCCAGCATTTGAACCAAAACCACCTAATGATAGTGTCCCTGTAGCATTACCACCTTTACCACCACCACCAGAAATCGATTGTGCAACAATCGCTGCGGAATCATTCGATTCAGTCTGAATTACAGCATTTTCTAAATTATTTACAGTAACCTTGTCACTATGACCACCATTCGCTGTAAATGTTGGAACACCAATTCGATTCAAAATATTTTCAAGTGCACCACCACCAATTGCGACAGTAGCTTGTTCTACACTTCCACCAATACCACCACCGCCACCAATAGACTGTGCCAAAATCCCTTCTGATCCATATCCTTTTGTGACTATGATGGCATCATTAATAACCTTAACTGTTCCACCATGACCTGCACTACTACCAGAACCACCAATACCTACCGTTGATTCACCAGTAACGTTACCTCCAGCACCACCACCACCACCAATTGATTGGGCAATAATGCCTCGTGAGCTTTCGCCTAAGGTCATTAAATCAATTTGGTTATTGATAGTGACAGCTTTAGCATCACCTCCAGCTCCAGCTCCACCACCTATTGCTAATTTTCCTGAAGCACTCCCGCCAATACCACCACCGCCACCAATAGACTGAGCAAAGATGGCATCTGAATATGCTCCTTTGGTGATAATGCTAAAAATTTCATCTGCTAATACGCTACGTCGAGTCGTAATTTCTACCGTGCCAGCATCACCTGCTGAGCCTGTTATCCCCGAGGTATCAACAGTTTCACCTAATAACCCAGCAATAGCACTCACACCTACTGCAATCTCTTGCTGTAAAGCACCACCACCAACACCAACCGTAGCACCGAATGCATTACCACCATTACCACCGCCACCACCAATCGATTGCGCTAAAATACCTTTTGCATTAAGACCTTCAGTGTAAATAGATGCCGAATTGGTAATTTTCACTTCATCTGCATTTGCAGCTGTTCCCTTATAGCCCCCCACAGCCAATGTCATTGAATGTGAATTAGATTCGCGACTATTGATATTGAAAGAACTTGCATCTACAAGTGCATTACCTCCATCTCCACCACCACCACCAATGGATTGCGCATAAATACCATTCGAACCATCCCCTTTGGTTCGTAACTCTGAAGAGTTCGTAACTTCTACTTTATTACCTATATTGGCATTACCACCAAAACCACCAACACTAAGTGAAATATTTGTATCAGACTCAGCATTAGGATCATCAATATCACAACCACTGTCGCATTGGAGAGAAAGTGCTTTAGTTGTTGAATTCCCACCGTTACCACCACCACCGCCTATCGACTGTGCTTGGATTGCACTCGAAAATTCACCTAAGGTGTAAATATACTCACCTGTACTTTCAACCTTCACAACTCCTGAATTATTTCCAGAACCACCAAATCCACCTACAGAGGCTGCTAATGTGGTTGCAGAACTTTCATTATTTAAGAAACCACCTGGATTAAATGTCCCTGAATAACTCGAACCACCATTACCACCACCACCACCAATCGATTGTGCCAATATGCCTTGGGAACCATACCCTTTGGTAAATAGGTTAGCTTGGTTTTTTACATCAACGAGTTTAGATAGGTTGCCTGTTCCACCAAAACCACCGACGCTTGCTGCTACATTAGTTGCCGAGTCTTTTGTGAATGCAGTCGCACTAATAGCAACCGATGAACCACCGTTACCACCACCGCCACCAATAGACTGTGCTTTGATTGCTTGCGCTTGGTCACCCAATGTATAAATATTTGATTTATTTAATACATTAACTTCACCAGCTTCATTTCCTCTACCACCAGATCCACCTAATGCAAATGCAACCGATGTTGTATCTAAAAGTGATCCTGTTAATGAAATAGCACTACCACCATTACCACCACCACCACCAATAGACTGTGCTGTTATACCTGTTGCAGAATCGCCAAATGTATATATTTCACCTTCGGCTTCACGTAAAACAGTCACTGTATTCGCCATTCCACCGACACCACCTTTTCCACCAATTGCAACACTCGCTTGCATTGATGAATCTCTACTTGCAGTAAGTGTTGCAGCAATACTCATACCACCATTACCGCCACCACCACCAATAGACTGTGCCAATACACCATGTGATGAATCACCAAATGTGATTAGTGTTCCTAAAGAATCAACATTCACGGTGCCTGCTGAGTTTCCTGAACCACCTTGACCACCTAAGCTTACATTGGCGCTGTATGCACCACCTTCAGCACCGGCACTCACAGTCAAGGTACCAGCTACAGCAGTACCTCCATTACCACCACCACCACCAATCGATTGCGCTAAAATTGCATTTGAATCTTGCCCTAATGTAGTGATGTTGTCAGAACTTTCGACTTTCACATTACTCGCCGATCCACCAGAACCACCAGAACCACCAATTGCAACCGCAGCTGTTACAGCATTATTAAGCGATCCAGCAATAGAAAAACTTCCAGCTAAACCACCATTACCACCACCACCACCAATCGATTGGGCATTAATACCGTTAGATGAGTCATTTTGAGTCAATATCGAAGATATATACTTTGCTGTTAAATCTTTTTCATGTTCCGCAATAGAAACGCTATTTTGAACATGTTTTATATTGTCTGAAATAACTGTAACGTCTGAAGCTTTATTCCCAGAACCTCCAGAACCACCGACACTTGCACTTAATGCTGCCGCTGTGTCTTTTGAAATGGCAATGCTACCCGCAACAGCTAAACCACCATTGCCACCATTACCACCAATCGATTGAGCATTGATACCATGTGATGACGTACCTACTGTCTGTATAAGTGCATTTATATTCTGGACAGTTACAGTGCCTGCAACTCCGCCAGTACCACCTTCTCCGCCAAGACCAACAGCAATACCTGCTGCCATATTGGCGCTACCCGCTGCTGCAGCGCCAACAGTTAGACCACCGACACCGCCATTACCACCTATTGACTGTGCACTAATACCATCTGAAAAATTACCTGTTGTTTTAATACTATTATTTGAATTATTTACCGTTACTTTATTTTTATATTCTGTTTGAGAAGCAATATCACCACCTTTACCACCTAAAGTTACAGTTGCTGCAAGCGCCTTATCTCCAGATCCCGCAATAGAAGCACCTACAGAAATACCACCAGCACCACCATTACCATTGATAGACTGAGCTAAAATACCATGTGCAAAGTCACCTTGTGTTGTAATATCACCGAAATTATCTACCGTTACAGAATCTGCAACGTTTGCTGTACCACCATCACCACCAACAGCGGAAGACAATGCAACAGCACCTGTCGCCCCGCCTGCAACACTTGCACCAATTGCTAAACCACCATTACCGCCATTACCTCCAATGGACTGTGCAACAATACCTTTAGAATGATCCCCCTGCGTAAATAAATCACCATAGTTTGTTACACTTACAGTATTTGCAATCGCACCTGCACCTGCTTGCCCACCTATAGCAATTGAAGCACTCACAGATACTGGGCCTGAAGAACCTGATGCAGCTGCTGCAACTGAAGTCCCACCATTTCCCCCTGAACCACCAATCGATTGTGCAACAATTGCTGACGAGCTTTGTCCTAGGGTCTGAATTTTGTGATCAGAAATTAAATTAACTTTCCCTGCAGTTCCTCCAGTACCACCTTTTCCACCAAATGCAAGACTCAGTGCGCCACCACCTGTAATATTACCATTTGCTGAAGCAGCAATTGATGTACCTCCATTCCCTCCAGAACCCCCTATAGATTGTGCAAGCACACCTGAAGAGTTATCTCCAATGGTAGTAATTAACTTCGGATTCACCAACTGAGCGATAGACTGATTAGTTGTTGTAATCAAACGCTTCTTATCTGCTTCGGATAAGTTATTACTTTCAGTTAATATCCTTGTATTTTCTTCAATTAGTGCTCGACTTTCATCTGATAACAATGTCACATCTACTGTACTAGATGAACCACCGCCCCCGCCTTTTCCACCTAATGCCAAAGAAGCTCCAGCAATACCAGAAGCAGATGCAGCTACACTAAAACCACCATTACCACCTGCCCCACCAATCGACTGAGCAATTACAGCTGTTGCATTATGACCTCGGGTTTCTAAATTTGCTTTTGAGTCGATGATGACATTCCCAGCGTTGCCACCAACACCACCAAGTGCCCCAGGCCCAAGTGCCAAACTAATACCACCAATACTGCCCGCTATTGAACCACCAGCATTACCACCCTCACCACCAATAGATTGACTCACAATTGCAGAAGAACCATCACCTTTTGTCAAAATGCCAGCAGTATTCGTAATCTTCGCTTCTTTACTTGTTCCACCTACAGCACCATTGCCACCTAATGCAAATGATGCACTCGTTGCTCCAGCACCTATAGCCACAGACAGTCCACCTGTACCACCACTACCGCCAATGGATTGCGCTAAGATACCTGTGGAATCTAGACCTTCTGTTGTAATAATTGCATCATTCTTTACTTCCACATTGCCTGATTTCGCACCGCTACCACCAGAACCACCTAAACCTATATTTATCGCAGTCCCTACAGATACACCCGCAGCAATTGCCATTCCACCATCACCACCAGCACCACCTATAGATTGAGCTGTAATACCCGTAGAACGGTCACCATGAGTAGAAATAATTGTATTCTTAGAGGTTGTCACATTTACTTTACTTGATTCAGCCCCTGTGCCACCGCTACCACCCAATGCAATTGAAGCGCCAACCCCAGTCACACCTATATTTGCAGAGATAGCTACACCACCATTACCACCTCCGCCACCAATCGATTGAGCTTTAATTGCTGAAGAGTTATTTCCCCAAGTTGTAAGTTCAGTTTTATGTTCAGTAGTCGCATTTTTACCAACTTCGACTTCAACGACTCCAGCTTTTCCACCGCCGGCACCACTACCACCGACTGCTAAGCTGAAACCAGCTCCCCCACTTATTGCTAGACTTCCGTTACCACCACCGCCACCAATTGATTGAGCTAAAATAGCTACGGAATTATCTGACAGAGTCTTATTGTTTTCTTTGCCTGTTGTAATGTTCGCATCATTTTCAACTTTAACCTTATCTGAATCATTCCCAGCCCCACCATCACCACCAATAGCTACACCAACTAAACCAGCACCAATAGTTAAACCACCATTACCACCACCACCACCAATTGATTGTGCAACAATGCCATGCCCATTTTTGCCTAAAGTTGTAATGTCACCAGAAGAAGTATTTCTAACCTCAACTTCTCCCGCTGTTCCACCACTTCCACCGCGTCCACCAATCCCAACTAAACCTGCACTTAAACCTGCATTACCACCACCACCACCAATCGATTGAGCTAAAATTCCGTAAGAGCTATCCCCTTTGATTTGTAATTTACCCTGATTTACAACAGTTACAGTACTACCATCTCCACCAGCTTTACCTGCTGCACCAAGGCTAACAGCACCAACCGTCGAACCACCATTACCACCACCACCACCAATCGATTGTGCTGTTATAGCGTACGAGTTATTACCTGTAATAATAATTTCAGCTTCAGAATTTACAGTTGATGTATTTGCATTCCCCCCCATACCACCATTACCACCAAGTGCAGCAAGTCCAATACTTGATCCACCATTACCACCAGCACCAGCAACTGACTGAGCCAAAATACCATTCGAGTTATGACCAACAATTTCAATACGTGTTGCATTGTCTGTTGTAACGGAAACAGCACCAGCTTGCCCTGCTGTATTGCCTCGTCCCCCACTAGAAACAATGCCACCAGCATTACCGCCATTACCGCCATTACCCGCCGCACTTATTGCGGCAATACCTGAAGAATTATTATCTTTAATATAAATATCTGTTGTTTTTACATCTGCATATGCATTTTTACCTAAACCACCACCACCACCGTTTCCACCACCAGCAGCAATCGTATATGAACCTCCACCTTTACCACCATTCCCACCTTGTGATAAAGCTAAAACACCAATGCTTCCTTTATTTTGAGTAGATTCAATATTAATTTTTAAATGATTAACTTGAATCTCTGCATCTGATGCATCTCCACCTTTACCACCTTTTTTTCCATCTCCACCTAAGTAATAACTACCACCACGTCCACCATCCCCCCCTTTACTAATTGAATAAACCGCTGCTTTATTAGCTGTGCTTGTTGTACTTGAATTAAAGGTTATTTCCTTACCATTACCATTAACAATCGTTGTAAATGGAGCACTTACACCATTACCCGTATCAACAGTAATGCTATCACCAGAAGCTGCATCTACATCATTTGAAAAATCACCCTGAATACTCCAACCATATTTATCAGATGAAATTATTACTGCAGCAGAACCTGAGTCAGGATTTGACTCAACGATATTTACAACAATACTTTCGCTTATCGCTGGATCACTATTCGCAGTAAAAACTCCATTCTCATATTTGCCATATTGTTTACTTACAGCCATAGTTTTTGTAAGTCCCAAATAGAAATGTCCGGTTTCTCCAAAGTAGAAATGTCCGCTTTTAGAATACTCAACTAGAGATTTTCTTAGCGGACGATTTAATATGTTGGTGTCTATGTCGGATAAAGAACTTAAACGATTGTCAGTCTTACAAGAAGTCTGTGATCGACGCATAACGCAATCTAAAGCTTCAGAGCTTTTACAACTCTCAGAACGCCAGATCCGGCGCTTAATTCAAGCCTATAAAGCTCACGGTCCCGCAGCATTGGCTCATGCCGGTCGTGGTCAATCGAGTAATTCTAAGCGATCAGAAGAACTAAGATTACACTGCCTGACTATCATTGCAGAACAACTCTATGGTTTCGGGCCGACCCTAGCACATGAAAAGCTTAGCACTGTACATGGGTTGGATATTTCAGTGGAAACGCTACGTTGCTGGATGATTGCAGCTGGCTTATGGATTCCACGCTCCAAACGCATGAAACGCCCATATCAACCCCGCTATAACCGTGATTGCTTGGGTGAACTCATTCAAATCGATGGCTCATATCATGACTGGTTTGAAGGAAGAGCCGCTAAATGCTGTTTACTGGTTTATATTGATGATGCGACCAGTAAATTACAGCACTTACGTTTCTGTGAAACAGAATCAACCTTTGATTATATGCTTTCGACACGCTGCTATATCGAACAACATGGCAAGCCTTTGGCTTTTTATAGTGATAAACATTCAGTATTTAGAGTGAATCAGAGCAGTAAACAAGAAACTAAAATAACGCAGTTTGGACGTGTGCTGAGTAGATTGAATATTGATATTATCTTTGCCAACTCCCCACAGGCCAAGGGTCGTGTAGAACGCGCCAATAGAACCCTTCAGGATCGTCTGATTAAAGAGATGCGCCTAGAAGGTATCAATAGCATTGCAGAGGCGAACGCCTGGTTGCCCTGCTTTATTGAGCAATTTAATCGTAAGTTTGCCAAAGTGGCATCGAATCCCAAAGACCTACATCGCTGCAGCACTGAAACCCCTCAGGAATTAGATAGTATTTTTACTTGGCGGGAACCACGTAAAGTCAGTAAAAGCCTCACCATTACCTACGATAAGTGCATTTATATTTTAGAAAATATTGAACAAAACCATACTTTGATGGGTAAATATATTGAGTTCTTAGAATATCCAGATGGTACGGTTGGCATTGAGTATCAAGCAAGAAAGATCAATTACAGCATCTTTGATAAATTAAGTCAGCTGAATCAGCGAGAAGTAGTTGAGAACAAGCGTTTAGGGTCTGTCTTAGCGCATATTCAACAACAGCATGAGGAATTAGAACAACAAAACAAACGTAATCGCTCTCAAAAAATGCCAAGCAGACGTGCACAGAAAACAGTAATTCAACAACGAAATATAAATCCTGCGCTTGACTTAGAAATGTCCTTATAGGACATTTCTATTTGGTTATTAGGTAGGACATTTCTACTTTGGAATAACAGTTTTCGAAGAGTCAAAAATATAAGATGTATCACCTGATGTATTAATAGGTGTAAATGTAACCTCATATGCATCTGTTGAGTTTGAAGCCTTATAAGTCACTTTTAAAATATTTGTATCTGGATCAAAGTCAGGTTTTTCAATATTATATTCAACCCCATTAATAGATTCACCCTTACCACCACCACCAGGTGGCACAAATAAAGCTCCATTACTACCATTACTACCATTTGAACCTGAAATAATAGCGCCTACAGATTTATTATTAAGTACACCTGTATTAATCGAAATAGTACGAGTAAATCCATTTGAATTTGATTGACATGAAACACCATTACCATTTGTACAGTCGACTCCAGCATTTACAGAAAATAAACTTTGAACTGTCGCAATTAGAACCCCACCCATTACGAGCTTAGAGCTACGCTTTCCTTTACGTTTTACATTTTCAGCAACTGCAACCCAAGTCCCTAGAGTTTCACTCCAAATAATACGATAAATGTGATTCATGTCCTTACCTCAAGTAAGAGCGCTTGTCCCGTATCCAATAAAAAACTAGTAATATATAAACAATTATTTATATTGAAAAATTTAACGAGATAGCAACGTATTCCTAATTAACTAAACCAATACTTTATCTACAAAAGCACATGGTTTTCCCTAGTTTGAATTACACTACAGACATATAAATTTACATATCACTACAATTTGGTATTTTTAATACCTAATCACATAATTTTTTAATTGGTTATTCACATTAAAATTTATGAATTTAATATTAAATACAACATCTTATATAAAATAAATTAAGTTTATTTTTGCAAATTAAAGTTTTTCAAATCTTTTTTTATTTCTTAAAAACTGTAACTATATGTTGAAATATCGTGTATAAACTCACAAATAGATCCTTATAAATATGATTTGTCTTTTTATAAGTAACTGAGCTACAGTGAAAAATAAAACACACTAATACTTAGTCTCTACTATCTGATTTTCTCTTAAATAAACTACAGGAAAAGGAATATATTTTATGGAACAACATGAAATGATCTTACCAACACCTGTCTTAGTCTTAGAAGATGATATTTCCATGCAACAACGCGCGGAAAATCTATTGATTGAATTGGGTTATAAAAAAAAGGACTTTATTTTCTCTCAGTCAATTCAAGATGCTAAATACCAAATTTCACAGCATCAAATTGGACTCGCCTTAATAGATTTGGGGTTACCAGATGGATCTGGTCTAGAAATTATTAGTCTACTCAACCAACTTAATCCTGATATTCCATCTTTAATTATATCAACATGCAATACTCAAGAAACGATTTTGCACGCAATCAAAAATGGTGCTACAGGCTATTTTTTAAAAGAGCGTGATGACTTTGAAATTTTACTCTCTATCCGTAGTGTAATTCGTGGTGGAGCACCAATAGATCCATTTATTGCTCAACGAATTTTAGAAAAAATTTCTTTTCAATCAATAGAAAAAGATACTAATACGGTTCAGAATGATTTACTCTCTAAAAGAGAAAAAGAAATTTTAAATTTAGTATCCTTGGGGATGAGTAATAGAGAAATTGCCGAATCGCTATTTCTCTCAAAATATACAATCGAATGCCATATAAAGAATATTTATCGAAAATTGTCTGTAAGCAACAGATCAAAAGCCATTCATACTGCACGCAATTTAGGCTTATTAGCTTAGTAATACTGTGTCTAATATCTTTTAGTTGCCAAATACATGCAAATACAAAAAATATTAAACAAATTTGCAAACCTCAAATCACCTCAGTTCAAACAGCTAAAGCGCTTCCACAAAATCAAGATATACGCCCTTCAACTGGATGGGTAAATGTACACAAATTTCCAGATTTCACAAAGTTTCATTGGCCAAATTATAAAGGTGATATTTGGTATCAAATACACTGGTCTGATCAATGTCCAGATGCAAAAGAACCTCTTGGTCTGGTTATTAGTCACATCAATATGGCTGGCAAAGTATATTTAAATAATGACTTACTTTGGCAAGATCAATCTTTAATTGAACCTTTATCTCGCAGTTGGAATGTACCTCGTATTTGGTCACTTCCTCGATCAGAAATACAACAGAAAAATAATACGCTTTGGATTTATGTTGCAAGCTCTCCTATTCAAGAAGCGAATCTAGGTCGAATTCATCTTGACACCTATAATCAAGTGTTACCTCTTTTTAATAAATATCAATTTAATCAACGGACATTAATTACTATTGGTTTTCTCATCAATATTATTGTCGGTATTTTTTACATTATGGTCTGGATTATTTACCGTAAAGAATCAGCATATTTATGGATTAGCATTAGCGTACTATTTTGGGTTTCTTATTCATCATTTTTTATTATTACTTCTCCATCACTAACTACATTCCAACTTGAAAGATTTTTAGCATGGTTATTTTCAACCTATACCATAGTTTCTTGTATTTCAATTTGGAGATTTGCCAATTTAAAATTTCCTAAAATTGAAAAACTACTATTCGCTATATTTCTTATTGCAACAATTGTATTTATTTCGACTCCCGATCTATACCTTAAACAAGCCATTCAAGCCTTTTTTATAATAAATATGATTGTTTTTTTATTAGAAAATTCCACTTATCCATTTTTAATTTATAAATCTAAGCAAATTGAAATTTATTTAATGGCTGCTTTACATGCTTTCTTTGTGCCTGTTGCATTACATGATGCTTATATAATATTGACGTATCAAAATGAGTTTTGGTCGCCATTTATTACACCATTTACTGCTATATTTTTAGGATTATTATTAGGACTCAGATTGTATCGCAATAATAATGTGATTTCTAAATTCAACCAAACACTGACTGAAGAAATTAATCATGTAACACTTAAATTAAGTACATCATTAAATTCTCAATATAAACTCGCTTTAGATAATATTCTACTACAAGAAAGAATTAACTTATCAAGAGATCTTCATGATGGAATTGGTGGTTCACTTGTACGTTCAATTGAATTTGTGAATAGAAATGAGCATCTAGAAAAAGATAAATTTTTATCAATTCTAAAGCTACTTCGTAATGATCTACGACAAATTATTGATCAAGGCTCTAGTTTAGATGCTCAGACACCTGAAAACCCAATTTTATGGGCGGCTTCTACCCGATACAGATTCATGGAAATCTTTGATGAACTTTGTATTGTTGCACATTGGAATTTACCACTGGAATGGATTTATCCACCAACCTCTTTGCAATGTTTAACCTTAACTCGCGTACTTGAAGAAGCACTAACTAATATTTTAAAACATAGCCATGCAAAAATTATCCATATATCTCTCATTCAAACCCAAAATGATTTAACGCTAAATATAGTAGATGATGGTATTGGATTCGATACCGATTTGGTCTCAAATGCTGCACATGTAGGATTACATAGTATGAAAATGCGAGTGATCCGCCTTGAGGGTCTATTTGAAGTTAAATCTTCAAGTAATGGAACAATCATTAAAGTAAGATTTAAAAAATCATAAAAACTATATTGTAATAAAGCTTATTATTCATTTTTATTAAAGAAATGGTGCGCTCAGCGGGACTCGAACCCACGCCACAGGCTTCGGAGACCTGTACTCTATCCAGTTGAGCTATGAGCGCGCGACGCACATCATAACAAAAAAAACCAGAAGGTAAAGCATCTATATATAAGTAACTATTTTTAGTGCTTATACTTTATACAACGTTCTAAATTTACAACAGAGTATTTCTCTTTATTGGCTTGGTTTCTGAACCAAGATCACTCACAATATGCCTATTATTCACCTAGCGAGAAATACATGACTGATGCACTAGTGCTAAAAGATCTGTCTAAGACCTATAAAAATGGTTTTCAAGCTTTGAAAGGCGTAAGTTTAACTGTACCAGAAGGCGAATTTTATGCACTTCTAGGACCAAATGGTGCAGGAAAATCAACGACCATTAGCATCATCAGCTCATTGACTAAAAAAACTTCGGGTTCTGTAGAAATCTTTGGTCATAATTTAGATACCCATCCATCGCAAGCAAAACAATGCCTTGGTATTGTGCCTCAAGAATTTAACTTTGGTCACTTCGAAAAAACATTCGATATTTTAGTGACTCAAGCAGGTTATTACGGCATTCCTAAGAAAGTTGCAGAACAACGTGCAGAACAATATTTAGAAAAATTGGGGCTTTGGGATAAACGAGCAGTTCAAGCTCGCATGCTTTCAGGCGGTATGAAACGTCGCTTAATGATTGCCCGTGCCATGATGCATAATCCTAAACTTCTTATTCTAGATGAACCAACAGCAGGTGTAGATATTGAACTTCGACGTTCTATGTGGGATTTCCTCACAGAAATGAATGATCAAGGCACATCTATTATTCTTACGACACATTATTTAGAAGAAGCAGAAATGCTGTGTCGTCGAATTGCAATAATTGACCGTGGTGTAATTAAAGAAGACACCTCAATGAAGAACTTCTTAAATCAACTTAATGAAGAATCTTTTATTTTTGATTTAGCACAACCGATTCAAGCTCCTGCTTTAGACATTATTGGTGTGCATTTCAATTTAATCGATGCTGTAACTTTAGAAGTTACTATGGATAAAGCCCATAGCTTAAATGAACTCTTCCAATTACTTGAAGCTCAAGGAATACAAGTTCGTAGTATGCGTAATAAGTCGAATCGTCTTGAAGAGTTATTTGTCAAAATGGTCGAAAAGAACCTAGATGGAGCAGCGCAATAATGAATTTCACTCAACTTAGAGTTGCGCTTTATACCCTTGTTCATAAAGAAATCCGTCGTTTTATGCGCATTTGGCCGCAAACATTATTACCGCCTGCCATCACCATGAGCCTTTATTTCGTGATTTTCGGTAATTTAGTCGGGTCACGCATTGGACAAATGGGTGGCTTTAGCTATATGCAATTTATTGTGCCTGGTTTAATTATGATGGCGGTTATCACCAATAGCTATTCCAACGTATCTTCAAGTTTCTTTAGTGCTAAATTTCAAAAAAGCATTGAAGAATTGATTATGAGCCCTGTACCTCTGCATGCCATTTTATGGGGTTATGTTTTAGGTGGTGTTGCTCGAGGTGTGCTTGTTGGTATTATTGTTACAGCAATGAGCTTATTTTTTACAGACCTTTATATTACCAATTGGTTTGTGACTATATATACAGTACTTATCACCTCTTTCTTATTTTCATTGGGTGGCTTTATTAATGCTGTTTATGCAAAGTCATTTGATGATATTTCAATTATTCCAACCTTTGTACTTACACCACTCACCTATTTAGGTGGCGTATTTTATGCCATTTCAGCATTAAGCCCATTTTGGCAAAATCTATCTTTAGTTAACCCTATTGTTTATATGGTCAATGCTTTCCGTTATGGCATTTTAGGTCATAGCGATGTGAATGTTGCTCTATCTTTAACAGTCATTACATTATGTTGTGCTGTGCTTTATGGCATAGCGTACTATTTACTTTCTCGTGGTTCAGGAATGCGTGAATAATGAGCGTAGAAAAATCTTTATTGGGTAAAGACACCCATTACCCAACACAATATCAACCCGATATTTTATTTCCCATCTCTCGTGAACAAGCACGTGAGTCTTATAGTCATATCAATCATATTCGTCAGGGTAAGGATTGGTGGCATGTTTTTGAAATTTCATGGTTAAATGCACATGGAATTCCTCAAGTGGCGATTGGTCGTTTGACACTTCCAGCATCATCACCCAATCTCATCGAATCGAAATCTTTAAAGCTGTACTTTAATAGTATGAACTTTACCAAGTTCGACTCTAAAGAAGCTTTTATTGCTACTGTAGAAAAAGATTTATCTGCGGCTGCCGAAGCTGAAGTGACAATTGACTTATTTGATGCAAATGATTTAGACATTGCACAGCCTGAAGGCATTTGTATTGATGATCTTCTACCTGAGCGTTTGGAAAATCATCCAGATTCATCTTTATTAAAACTTGATGATTCAAATGAAGATGTTGAAGTTCAGCTTTATTCACATTTATTAAGAAGTAACTGTCCAGTCACTGGACAACCCGATTGGGGTACTGTATTTATACGATTTAAAGGTAAAAAGCCTTGTTACAGAAGTATCTTGGCTTATATCATTTCGTATCGTCAACATAACGGTTTCCACGAACAATGTGTGGAACAAATGTTTGCCGATATTTGGCAAAACCTTAAACCTGAAAAGTTAATGGTTTATGCAACTTATACACGTCGTGGCGGTTTAGATATTAATCCATGCCGTGTATCTGACTTAACATGGATGCCTCGCCCAATTCGATTGGCACGACAGTAAAATAAACAACATTGAGGTTGAACAACTATGCCATTTTTTGGATTTATTCCATCTAAAGAACTTTTAGACAGCATTGAAATAGCACAGCAAAAGAAAAATTCAAGTGAGCCACTTTATCCACTACGTGATAAAACAGCTTTACTCATTAATGATGAGATTATTGATGCAATTTTGACTGAGCTTGTTCGTCATTTTCCACCAAGTGATAAACGAGATACCGCTGAAAAATTGGCAGGTTATGTGAAATCTACTGTTGCAGTTTTACTTAAACAGCTCATGAGCAAAGCTTCTAATGATGTTGTGAAACAATCTATTGAATTTTCAAAAAGTAGCTTATTTAAAGATGCTGATGGAAATTTACGTGTTGGTGAGAATCTAGATGCAAGTTTGGTGACAAACTTAAAGATGACTTTCGCTGAAATTAAAGCTGGAAATGATGTGAATAAAGCAGCTTTGTCAGAATTGTATAAACAATTTGCTGAAGCAACTGTTCGTCACTTTATGATCGACTTTAATAAAACACTCGATTTAGGCATGATTAAACGCAAAGCTGCCGATCTTGGTGCTTCTGCCGTAACAAAAGCCGTGCATATTGCAACCGACAAAATCTTTCTTAATTTAACTAAAGATGAATTACTGACTGTTGCTGAATATCATGACAGTTTGTTTCACAACTAAACACCTTTATTCTCTTATCTCCATTAAAACCTAGCATTGCTAGGTTTTTTTGTATCAATATTTTTAGATTCATTATCACTCTATAATTTCCTGTGATAGCATCCAAAACATTACAATTAATCCTATATTTAGCTATGTCTTCAGACATCCAGTATAAATTTTTGCGCTATTCGCCTCGAAACGGTTTAGGCAAATCAAATAAAATGTCTTTTTTCCAACGTCTACATTTAGACCCTTGGCTGTGTTTGTATATTTCACTTACTGCTTTACTTGGATTTGTCACGCTATATAGTGCATCTGGTGAAAATGTACTCATGCTATCTAAGCAAATCATGAGCTTTGGCATTGGTTTTATTGTGATGTTTATGCTTGCACAAATACAGCCTAAAATTTATGAATCTTTTACACCGTTTTTTTATGGTTTTGGTTTACTTGCATTAGCAGCTGTCTTTGTTATTGGTGAAGTGCGTATGGGGGCACAGCGCTGGATCGACATTCCTGGTTTTGGTAGCGTTCAACCCAGTGAGTTTATGAAAATTGCTATGCCAATGATGGCTGCATGGCATTTATCGAGAAGAAGCTTACCACCGTCTTTCTTTCGTATTACTACTACTTTAGCTCTCACCGTTTTACCGTTCCTGATGATTGCAAAGCAACCCGATTTAGGCACATCTGCATTAGTACTTGCCAGCGGGATTTTTGTTCTTTTCCTAGCTGGCTTATCCTGGCGTTTAATTGCTGTTGCAAGCACGGCTGTTGCAATTGTTGTTCCCTTTCTTTGGGAGTTTTTACTACACGATTATCAAAAGAAACGGGTCATGACTTTATTCAATCCTGAAGCAGATGCATTAGGATCGGGTTGGAATATTATTCAATCTAAAATTGCCATTGGTTCTGGCGGTATTTCAGGTAAAGGTTTTTTATCAGGTACACAATCACATCTACATTATTTACCCGAAGGTCATACAGACTTTATTATTGCGGCATTTTCTGAAGAGTTTGGTTTTATTGGTATTCTTATCTTAATGCTACTTTATTTTGCAATTATCATGAGAACTATGCAAATTAGCATGTGTTCTCCAGATAATTACGGTAAATTGCTTTCAGGTGGCTTAGGACTCGCCTTTTTTGTCTATGTTTTTGTGAATGCAGGCATGGTTAGCGGTATATTACCTGTTACGGGAATCCCTTTACCGTTTATGAGTTATGGCGGTACGGCAATTATTACGTTAATGGCATCTTTTGGCATCGTTATGTCAATCCACACACACAGATAATATGTTTGGAAATTTGTATTTATGTTTACTCAAAAATTTTATAAAAAAATAATGCATTTACCTTTAATACTCGGGGCTTTTTCACTAACGAGTTTTTGTCATGCCAATGACTTTAAATCAAACCCTGAGTACCAAAACTTTAAACAAAAAACCATGCAAACTTACGGTTTAAGTGATGTTCAAATAGATTGGGCAATGAATGGCGCCAAGAATCTTCCCAATATTATTAATATCATGAATCGTCCAGGTGAAAGTAAACCTTGGTATTCATACAAAACTAATTTTCTATCCGAAGGTACGATTCGTCGTGGTGTTACATTTAAAAGCCAATATGCAGATACATTAAACCGTGCTGAACAGCAATTTGGTGTGCCTCAATCCGTTATTTTGGGAATTTTAGGCGTAGAAACAGGTTATGGCTCAAATAAAGGATCTTTTATTACCCGAGATGCTTTGGCAACTTTAGGCTTTGGCTATGAACGTCGCGCACAATACTTCCAAGATGAACTCGCTGCACTCATTGCTTGGTCTTATAAAGATGGCGTTGCTGCAAACTCAATAGTCGGTTCTTATGCAGGTGCTGTTGGTTATCCTCAATTTATGCCAAGTAACATTCCAAGATTTGGTTTGGACTATGACAACAACGGACATGTCGATTTAAGAAACTCCGCGGTTGATGCGATTGGTTCTATTGCAAATTATTTAGCACAAAATGGTTGGCAACGTGATCAACCAATTGCCTTCCAAGCGCGTTACACAGGTAACAATCCTGATTCCATTATTTCTCAAGATTTAAAACAACCGATCCCTTATGGTGTTTTAAAAACACAAGGAATTACCCCACTTAACCCACTAGTCAAAATTGACGACCTAGATTTAGTGAATGTAATTCAACTTCAAGAAAGCTACGGACCTGTTTATTACATTACTTATCCAAACTTTCAGGTCATCACGACATATAACAAAAGTCGCATGTATGCCACAGCACTATGGCTTTTAGGTACCGAAGTTACTGGTCGTTAAGGCCAGTTTTTTAATCCATACAAATAAAGTCAAGAATTTTATTTGGTTTATTGATTATTTTTTAAGCATAATATATACTCTGTTACATATTTGTTTATTTTTTAATCAAACAAACTACGCTTTTGATACTTTTTACAACTATTTGTAGATTCAGACTAGACACCTTTGTATCTGGATGAATATTATCCTACTCGTCAAATGTAGTTGCAAAAGTGAAAAATTTGGCATCACCTCTACTTTTCAATATCACAAATTATTGAAAATTTAGAAAAAAATGCCTAGGAGTTTAATCAATAATGCATTCTTCGCTGAAATATTTAATAGCCACATCTACTGTCTTATTTAGCTTAAGTCAGTCGCAAGCAGAAATGGTGCAATCTTCATCATTTATTCATGAATCTGAAAATTCAGGTTTAGCTGCTCGTGTGCTTAATAAAGATGCTCAGAATTTTAATTCTCATCTTTCTAATCTTAATAGCCTTTCAATCACCGAACGTTCTGCCGACAAAATTCGTCGTCAAACTATTGCTGCGAAAATTGAAATTCCAGCAGAAGAGCCTTCTGTGATTGAAAAGTTAAACTCTGTTGCTTCAAATACAGTTCGTAAGTTTAGCCAAACAGGTGTTGCTTCTTGGTATGGTCGTCAGTTCCATGGCCGTAAAACAGCAAGTGGCGAAACATTCGATATGAATGCAATGACTGCTGCTCACCGCACATTACCTTTAAACTGCTACATTCGTGTAACAAATAACGCAACAGGTAAAAGTGTCGTTGTAAAAGTAAATGACCGTGGCCCATTCCATGGTAACCGTGTTCTAGATTTATCTTATGGTGCAGCGAAGCAACTTGGCTTTACAAGTGCAGGTCAAACTAAAGTAAGTATTGAGCGCGTAGCAGGTCCAAACTCTTAAATTTCACTTAAAACTATATTTGACAAAAAGCCACGAAAACGTGGCTTTTTTTTAAACTTACAATTACAAGTCAAGATATCTACAACAAAACCCATTAAATTTCGCTCTCTATTCTCACCTACGGTGGTTTTTGATTTTTTTGCTACCTAACTAGCTCTTTTAAAAAATAGAGCTTAAATTTCGCAAAATACAGACTTTTGGTTTTTTAAATTTATTTAATGGTTTTGCCATTATGTTTTAACCATCCATCTGGGTGTTTTTTTCGTGGATCATGATGCGTCCAATGCACAACGCCACCTTTTGCAGAATATTCATATTCGCCAAAAAATTGAACCATATCACCCTTACTCAAATGCTGAAGACGTGATGCCAAATCAATATTATGTGCAATCAAAATAGTCTGCCCACTCTCTAATTCTAAAATAAATTTTTGATGTCTCGAACCCTCATTATCATCGGGTAATATTGCTACAACTTTTCCAACACCTTCAACCTGAACATTACTCAGTTTATTTTTAAACGCATTTTCAATAATGCGCGTTCCACTCTTTTGCGCAGACGAAGTGACTTGTACTACTTTTCGTTCAGAAGGTTTATTTTCGTTGGACAGTTGATCAACAGTATTGTTTTGCTGGATATCGTTTTGCTGAACATCCATACCAAAATATGCAGCAACCAATACTGCAACAACCCCACCTATTGTTAAATTTGCTTTATTCGCCATAAGATTTTCCTATTTTTATTTATTTTAATCATAAAAAAAGCCCCGTATGGGGCTTTTTTTAAATAATTTACTTATTCAGTAAAATTATTTAGCAGCAGCTTGAGCAGCAGCAACTTCTTCTGCAAAGCTCATTTCAACTTTCTTCTCAATGCCTTCGCCTACTTCAAAGCGAACGAATTGAGCAACTGTAGTACCAGTTGATTTAAGAATTTCTGAAACTTTCTTATCGTTGTCAATTACGTACATTTGACGCTCAAGAACAACTTCGTTCAAGTATTTCTCAACTGAACCAGTTACCATTTTCTCTACGATGTTAGCAGGCTTACCTGATTCAATCGCTTTAGCTTCAGCAATTTCTTTTTCTTTCGCGATAAGCTCAGCAGAAACACCTTCAGCATTAACAGCAACTGGGTTGAATGCAGCAATGTGCATAGCCAAACCTTTACCAGTAGCGTCATCACCAGCGTAAGAAACAACAACACCGATACGAAGACCGTGTTTGTAAACTGCAAGGTTGTCGCCTTCAACGATAGTTGCGCGACGCACTTGGATGTTTTCACCGATTTTTTGAACAAGAGCAATACGCGCTTCTTCAACAGTTGCGCCATCTTCAAGTTTCAATTCAGCAATTTGAGCAGCATCAGTTACGTTAGCAGCAAGAGCAGCAGCAGCAACTTTAGCAGAGAAACCAGCAAAGTTTTCGTCTTTAGCAACGAAGTCAGTTTGACAGTTAACTTCTAAAATTAGTGCTTTATTACCCGCTTGAGCAATTGTGATTGCGCCATCAGCAGCAATGTTACCTGCTTTTTTAGCTGCTTTTGCTTGACCAGATTTACGAAGGTTATCAATCGCTAATTCGATGTCACCACCAGCTTCTGTCAAAGCTTTTTTACATTCCATCATTGCAAGACCAGTACGATCGCGCAATTCTTTAACCATGCTTGCTGTAACTGCAGTCATGAGAATCTCCTAAATTCGGTAGAAAATGAATTCTTTTTAGAACAGAAACGGCCCAAAGGTATCCAATGGGCCGTCTGCATACATAACGCTTAGTTTGCCACGATCACATGTCGCAAAAATGACAAGCCTGCGTCAAACGCATTAAGCCTCAGAAGCAGGAGCTTCTTGAGTTTTAGCTTGTGCATTTGCTTGTGATTGAGCATATTCTTTACCAGCAAGAATAGCATCAGCCATAGCAGAAGCATAAAGTGTTACTGCACGGATCGCATCATCGTTACCAGGAATAACGTAGTCTACGTTGTCTGGGTTAGAGTTTGTATCAACGATACCGATTACAGGAATACCAAGGTTTTTAGCTTCTTTGATTGCAATTGCTTCGTGATCAACGTCGATTACGAATAATGCATCAGGTAAACCACCCATGTTTTTAACGCCGCCAAGACCACGTTCAAGTTTTTCCATTTCACGAGTACGTTCTAAAGCTTCACGTTTAGTAAGCTTAAGGAAAGTACCATCTTCAGATTGAGCTTGAAGGTCTTTTAGACGGTTGATTGACTGACGAAGAGTTTTCCAGTTAGTCAACATACCACCTAACCAACGGTGATCAACATATGGTTGACCAGCGCGTTGAGCTTGTTCACGAATGATCGCAGAAGCAGCACGCTTAGTACCAACGAACAATACTTTGTTCTTTTTGCTAGCTAAGTTGTTAACAAAGTTCAAAGCATCGTTTAACGCAGGAACAGTGTGCTCAAGGTTAATGATGTGAATTTTGTTACGTGCACCAAAGATGTATTCACGCATTTTTGGATTCCAAAAACGTGTTTGGTGACCAAAGTGCGCGCCTGCTTGAAGAAGGTCACGCATACCTACGTTGTAATCTGCCATTTTCTTTACCTTAAATGTTTGGGTTAGGCCTCCATATATCCGCATTCTCCACCTTTATAAAAAGGCACCCAGAGATATGTGTCGATATATGTGCGGATTTTATTGCCCCATCGCACAAAGCCCGTGAAATTAATTCACGAAAAAGCATTTGATAAAATGGGCGACTATTTATACCATAGTCACATATAAATTTCCAAAAGTTTTTAAAGATCATGAGCAATACTTACGAAGCACCCCGTCGTTTAATTAAATCTGCGGAAGATATCGAGAAGATGCGTGTTGCAGGTCGACTGGCTGCAGAAGTCTTGGATATGATCAAACCGCATATTGTTCCGGGTGTAAGCACACTTGAACTTGATACGATTTGTCATGACTACATTGTCAATAAACAAGATGCCATTCCTGCATGCTTAGGCTATGGCGCAGCCCCTGGTCGTCCTGCATTCCAACATGTAATTTGCACATCTGTGAACCATGTTGTATGTCACGGTATTCCATCGGAAAGTAAAATTTTGAAAAAAGGCGACATCTTAAATATTGATGTAACCGTGATTAAAGATGGCTTCCACGGCGATACCAATATGATGTACATCATTGGTGGTGAAACATCTATTCTTGCAAACCGTTTATGTAATGTTGCGCAAGAAGCAATGTACCGTGGTATGGCAGTGGTTAAGCCGGGTGCAACAATGGGTGATATTGGTCATGCCATTCAAAAATATGTTGAATCTGAACGTTTCAGTGTAGTGCGCGAATACTGTGGTCATGGTATTGGAACAACTTTCCATGATGAACCACAAGTACTTCATTATGGTCAACCAAACACAGGTATGATTTTAGAAGAAGGCATGACATTTACCATTGAACCTATGGTGAATGCAGGTGTTTGGCAAACTAAACTTTTAGGCGATAAATGGACTGTAGTTACTAAAGACCATAAGTTATCTGCGCAATATGAACACACACTTCTTGTAACAAAAACAGGTGTAGAGGTTTTAACAGCTCGTCCTGAAGAAGATTTATCTCGTTTTAATGTTTAATTTAGAATATTAAATGACAGAAAAATGGTTACTTAGGTAGCCATTTTTTATAACTAAATTTTATTGATTGATCAAATATAATTGATCGTTATTACATCTCGAATCGAATACTATAATTAAAAGCAAAAAATATTCACGGAAGAAATATGTCGAATACTCAATTCTCCAAGCCATTAATCTATATGTTAATTGGTAGTGCCATAATTTTGGCGCTTTCATTGGGTGTACGACATGCTTTTGGTTTGTATCTTGTTCCAATGAGTCATGAATTTGGTTGGGGGCACAATGTTTTTAGCTTAGCCATTGCCATGCAAAACTTAATTTGGGGTGCAGCTCAACCATTTACAGGTGCATTGGCAGATAAATACGGCAGTAAAATTGTTGTGGCTATAGGTGGTTTTCTTTATGCGGTTGGCTTATTACTTATGGCGGTCAGCTCAACAGGATTACTACTCAATTTAAGCGCAGGTTTAATTTTAGGTTTAGCACTTTCTGCAACCTCTTTTTCTGTTTTACTTTCTGCTGTTGGTCGCGCTGCACCACCTGAAAAACGTAGCTTAGCAATGGGTATTGCAAGTGCAGCAGGTTCGTTTGGACAATTTATAATGTTGCCATCGACCCTACTCCTTTTACAAAATATTGGATGGTCTGCTGCATTGGTTGTAAGCGCCATTCTGATTGCATTCATTGTGCCTTTAGCATTCATGCTCAAAGCCCCTGCATATCAAGATCCAACTGCTCAAACATCTGCAAATACTAAACCTGCACTTAGCTTTAAACAAATTTTGGTCATTGCTAAAAATCACAAACCGTTTTGGTTCTTGGCTTTAGGCTTTTTAGTGTGCGGTTTCCAAGTGGTCTTTATTGGTATTCACTTACCCGGTTATTTAATAGATCACGGCTTTAATGCAACAACAGGAACAGTTTTCTTAGCACTTGTTGGTTTATTTAATATTGTCGGAACATATAGCGCAGGTTGGCTTGGTGGAAAATACTCAAAACCTATGCTTTTAATGTGGCTTTACGGATTGCGTGGTGTTGCCATTATCGCTTTTTTATTGCTTCCACTTAGCGTATGGACAGTTTATGCCTTTGGTATCATTATGGGCTTATTGTGGCTATCTACTGTGCCTTTAACCAATGGTATTGTGGCAAATATGTTTGGTATTAAATACCTTTCAATGCTCAGCGGTATTGTATTTTTTACCCATCAAATTGGTTCATTCTTTGGAGGATGGCTAGGTGGCGTAAACCATGATATGACAGGCAATTACAATATGATTTGGATGTTCTCTATTGTATTAAGCATAGTCGGTGTTATCGTACATTTTTGGGTGAACGAGGAAAGTATTGTTCATGACTGATTCATTATTTTGGATGAAATTTCTCATTCGCTGTGGCATTGTTATTCTCTTTGCCATAGCGCTTTCTTTGTGGCTTAAAACCCCTCAATTATTTGAATATTTCAATCAAGCTTTTTGTGCACATTAAGCTTGAATATTCAGTTTTAAATATAAAAACGACATATCTTTAAAATTTCCAAACTTAGCATTTCTTTTAATTTCATATTTCCCATGAATTTGCATACATTCTAAGCAAGATAAAAATGTGAAAAAATAAAATGACCGCTTTAACACAACTTTCTCAAGCAATTAAAGATGCGCCCCGTTGGCATCAAGAAGATCAATTTCAAAACTCAAATGAAATTAAAATTGTGCCACTTGAAAATGAAGCATTAGGTGCTGAAGTGTGGGGACTCGATGCGCGCAAAGCACAATCAGGTGAAACCATTTATAAACTAAAACAAGCGTTGGCTGAACACTTAATTCTCATCTTTAAAAACCAAGTTTTAGATGACGCGCAATACTTGTCTTTCGCAAGTTATTTTGGCCCAATTTTCCGCCCAACAGCAGACAACCCTGTTTTAGGTTATCAAGCAGATACAGGCACACCACCTGATGTTGTTCCAGTTTCCAATGGTGTCGATCAAGGTGATTACACGGGTCATTCTGAGCTTTCGCCACATGCAGATCATCAATGGACACCACAGCCCTCTTTTGGTTCTTTGCTGTATGCCATTCAGCTTCCGCAAGATGGTGGTCAAACCACGTGGTATAACACCATTAAAGCTTATGATGCGTTGGATGATGAAACCAAACAACATATCGATCAGCTTCAACTTATTACGTATAACCCATTTGTACGCGCGCAAAACAATAAAGGCTGGAATAGTAATAAAACAGAAATGCCACATTATCGCTTTAAAGATCAACCAATCATTGGTCATGCGTATGCACATCCGCTTGTACGTACTCATCCTGAAACAGGTCGTAAAGCACTTTGGCTCAATACACGTACTGAAGTTGAATTGGTTAATTATGATGATTTAGCAGGAAGTGAGCTTATTGCTAAATTACGTGAACATTTACTTAAACCCGAATTTCAATATGAACATCATTGGCAAGCGGGAGATATTGTATTTTGGGATAATCAAGTCACGCTACACTCTCGCAAAGCTTTTCCACCTGAACAAAAACGATTATTAAAACGTATTAGCCTTGCAGGTGGTCGACCTTTCTAATAAGTAAGAATCACCCATTAAAATAAAAAAAGGGAGCTAAATACTCCCTTTTTTTGATTAATTCATATCTAAAGTTTTAAATTTTTCTAATAAGAAATTAAGCAATTCCCTTACTGCAGGCAACATTCCTTGTCTAGATGCATAGGCAACATGTATCACACCTTCAGGAAGTTTCCATTCAGGACACAATTCAACAAGCTCACCCGATTTTAGTTCATCTTTCACAAATATTTTGGGTAAAGATGCGATACCAATACTCGCCAATGTTGCAGATTTCATTGCAGAAAAACTATCTGTTTTTAAGC
Source organism: Acinetobacter portensis (assembly GCF_010646905.1). Classification (NCBI taxonomy): domain Bacteria; kingdom Pseudomonadati; phylum Pseudomonadota; class Gammaproteobacteria; order Moraxellales; family Moraxellaceae; genus Acinetobacter; species Acinetobacter portensis. Next base: position 2,216,582 of record NZ_JAAARQ010000002.1, on the reverse strand, counting down.
GAGGTTCAAATGGAACTTGTTTAATAACATCGTCTGTTTCATGTCTAAAATCCCAATAATGCTTTGGTCGGTTAAAACCAATCTTTGGTAAAGTCGACAAGTCATCTAAAGTTTTAGGTATTCCAAATTGATTTAATAATGACTGAGATGCAACAAGCACATGTTCCCATGCATCCAAACCTCGTACAACTAAATCACTATCTTCTAAAGGTAGATGACGTACCCGAATCGCTAAATCAATGCCTTGCTCAATAATGTCTATGCGTTCATTGGTTGCAATTAGTTTCACATGTACATCTAAATGCTGTTGCATAAATTCAACAACCATTTTCCCAACAGGAAATTCCACCAAAGCAACAGGACAGGAAATATTGACTGTTCCACAAAGCTCATCTTGTAATGTACTGTGAATAAAATTTTCAGCATCGCTCACATTTTCTAGAATTTTCAAGCAATGTTCATAGAACTGTTGCCCAATTTCAGTCACCGCAAATTTACGCGTATTTCGCTGAATTAAGCGCACAGATAAACGCTCCTCTAAACCACTGATGTGTCTAGAAAGCTTTGATTTTGTAATAGATAAAGCTTCACTTGCCTTACTAAAACCTTGGTATTTTACTACCTGAACAAAATAGTAATAGTCGTTTAAATTTTGCATAATTGTTGCATTTTTGGAATTATCTGTTGAATTAATCGCCCTGTCATTCTTGAACTATACCGCAATAATAAGAGCATAACGATATAAAAATTTAAGGTATTAATATGAATACAATTCAACGTGTATATAGCAGTGATAGAAGCACATGGGTTGGTGATGGCTTTCCAACAAATTCGATGTTACCTATGCATGAAATGGGCAACGCAACAAGTCCATTTCTAGTCATGGGCTATACAGGTGAATACCAATTTTCGCCAACAGATCACCAACGTGGTGTTGGCATGCATCCTCACCGTGGCTTTGAAACAGTAACCATTGTTTATGATGGTGAAGTTGAACATTTCGACTCTAAAGGTAATAAAGGTCAAATTGGCAAAAATGAAGTGCAATGGATGACTGCAGGTAAAGGAATTTTACATGCAGAACATCACTCAAAAGCATTTGCTAAAACTGGCGGTACATTAGACATGGTTCAGCTTTGGGTGAATTTACCTAGTACTGCAAAAATGACCGAACCACGTTATCAAGAGTTAACCGAAGCCAATATTCCTGAAGTTAAGCTTGATGATGAGCACGGTATAGTTCGTGTCATTGCGGGTGAATATACTCAAAATGATCAAACACTCTCAGGCCCTGCTCTAACATTTAGCCCTATGAATGTTTTAGATGTTCGTTTAAATGCTAATACTGAACACAGTTTTGACTTAAATCCAAACTGGAACACAATGATCTTTATTTTAAGTGGTGAAATCAGTGTCGATGGAAAAACATACCATTCCATGCAAACACTTTATGTCAATGCCAATACATCAGCCGTTAAGGTAAATACATTATCTAATGCTAAATTACTCATTTTAAGTGGTGAGCCTTTGAATGAACCTGTTGTTGCACATGGCCCATTTGTCATGAATACAGAGGAAGAAATTCAAAAAGCATTTACTGACTTTAGAAATGGTGATTTTTAATACCATAAAAAGCTCCTCATTTTTAGGAGCTTTTTTATTTCTTAGGTTAAAATTTAATCATTTAGTGATATTGCTTGTTATATCAACCGCGTTACAATTATTAAAATTGCACTGGCATACATAATCAATGGTAAAAATAAAAACCACAATAATGCATATTTATTTGCATTAAATACATTTTTTACCGCAACATAACTCACCCAGCATGAATAAATATTAAAAAATATTAAAATAAGTGCCGAATACATTTCAGGTGATAAAAATGCCTGTTCATAATTTGGATATACAGCTGTTTGCACCAATGTAATTATAACTACAGGAATTGCCATAATAGACAATTGCATAATATTTACTTGACGAATGAGGGTCGATGACTGATTTTCTACACCCGACCATTTCAAGCGCATTTCATACCACCAGCCATAAACAAACCAAATAAAGAATGCAAAAAATATCGCAATAATTGCAGTAAAGCCCCAATATTTAATCCACGTATGAATCAACCAATCATACTTTTCTAGGCTTCCACCATTTAAAACATCATTTTTAATTAATTGACTATCCACCCTATCCATAAAAACGGACATAGCGACAATATATGCAAAGATATATGAAGATTCTCGATTTAAGTGTTTAAAATCACTAAAAAATTGCTTAGGACGAATAAATAATTGAACCAACCGTTTTATACTTGATATAGATTCAGTTGATCTTGGTTCATCAACATTCATTAAGCATCTCCTATTTTTAAATTATAAATTTTCACTTTTATTTAATTCATTATATTCTATATGGGATTAATATTCAGCAATAAAAAACCGCATATTTAATGCGGTTTTTTATTCATCATTTATGCAAATTAGAATAAACGATTCATACCATTTAAAGTTGCTACACGGTACGCTTCTGCCATTGTTGGGTAGTTAAATGTGGTTTCAACAAAATACTTAATCGTATTGTTTCCACTTTGCATTACTGCCTGACCAATATGCACAATTTCAGATGAGTTATTACCAAAGCAATGCACACCTAAAAGCTCTAAAGTATCACGATGGAACAATAATTTAAGCTCGCCTACAGTATCACCCGTAATTTGCGCACGCGCCAAATGACGGAAAGATGCTTGACCTACTTCATACGGAATTTTTTCTTCAGTTAACTGCTGCTCAGTTTTACCAAAGAACGAAATTTCGGGAATCGTATAAATACCTGTTGGAATATCTTTAACAGGTTTAACATTTTCTTCACCGCTCATGTTCGAACCTGCGCAACGACCTTGGTCATATGCAGCAGAAGCAAGCGAAGGCCAACCAATCACATCACCAGCAGCAAAAATATTTTCAACTTCTGTTTGATATTGATCATTCACAGCCAACTGACCACGGCTATTTGGTGTAATACCTACATTCTCTAAGCCTAGACCATCGGTATTACCCGAACGTCCGTTACACCATAAAATGGCATCGGCTTTAATTTTCTTACCGCTTTGCAAATGCAACACAACATGATCATCAAAAGTTTCAAGATGATTAATCTGTTCGTTATGACGAATCAATACACCTTGTTCACGTAAGTGATATGACAATGCATCTGCAATTTCATCATCTAGATAACTCAATAGCTTTTGCTGCGTATTGATTAAATCAACTTTATGATCTAGACCAATAAAGATCGATGCATATTCACAGCCAATAACACCTGCGCCATAAATAATAATTTTACGAATCGAGTAATCTAAATCTAAAATTTTGTCTGAATCAAATACACGTGGATGATTAAAATCTAGACCCTGTGGATGATATGGGCGTGAACCTGTCGCAATAACAAGCTGTTTAAAAATAATAGTTTCAGTGATGCCTTCTTGGCTAAATACCAATACTGTATTTTTATCTTGGATATAAGCACGACCATGAAAAACATCAATTTTATTACGGTCATAAAAGCGTGAATGCGTATCTACTTGTTGTTGAATCACTTTGTGTGCATTACGCAGCACCTGTTTCATGGTGAATTGCTTCCACTCACCAACTTTTTGGAACATCGGGTCACGTTGATAACGAATGATACTAGACACAGTTTGACGTAATGCTTTACTTGGGATAGTCCCTACATGTGTACAGTTACCACCTAGTTGTTCACGTATATCGATAATTGCAACACGCTTGCCTGACTTGGCAAGTTTCATCGCAGCACCTTCACCGGCAGGGCCTGAACCAAGGACTACAGCATCGTATTTCACGAAATTCCCACTCACGACCTCTTTTTTACGCGCCATTCAATGCTCCTTAATCAAATTCATCTTTAATCATTGCCATATTATGACTGATATTATTTCAAATTGGTGTATTTAGCTCACACATATTATGTGATAACAACATTTATTAAATGAATACCGTTTTCCCCCTATTTAAAACGAACTTCGCTATAATAAAGCTATATTTTTGTATATCTCCTCATATTAAAACAGTGGAAAAGTTGCATATGTCAGAAAACCGTAAACCAGAACAGGGTGTCAAACTTCGTGGTGCAGAAAAAGTCGCTCGCATACCTGTAAAAGTTATTCCTACGGTTGAAACACCGCGTAAGCCAGATTGGATTCGTGTAAAAATGGCTGCGCCTGATGAAGTTCAGCGTATTAAAACGACTTTACGTGCTCAAAAACTTCATACCGTTTGCGAAGAAGCAGCTTGCCCAAACTTACCTGAGTGTTTTGGTGGTGGTACTGCAACCTTTATGATTATGGGTGATATTTGTACACGTCGTTGCCCTTTCTGTGATGTTGCACATGGTCGTCCAAATGCCTTAGATCCAGATGAACCACGCCATATGGCAGAAACCATTTCAAATCTTGGTTTAAAATATGCAGTGATTACTTCTGTAGACCGTGATGATTTATTGGATGGCGGTGCTCAGCATTTTGTTGACTGTATTAAAGAAGCTCGCGATCTTAGTCCAAAAACACTATTAGAAATTTTAGTTCCAGACTTCCGTGGTCGTATGGATATTGCACTTCGTATTATGACGGAATGCCCTCCTGATGTATTCAACCACAACATTGAAACTGTGCCACGTTTGTACAAAGCAATGCGCCCAGGTTCTGACTATCAACATTCATTAAACCTATTAAAAATGTTTAAAGAATACTGCCCAGATGTTCCAACAAAATGCGGTTTGATGGTCGGTATTGGTGAAACAGAAGAAGAAGTGATTGCACTACTTGATGATTTACACGCACATGGTGTGGACTACATCACGATTGGTCAATACTTACAACCATCAAAAGAACATGCACCTATTGATCGCTTTGTAACACCAGAAGAATTTGAACGCTACACAGCACATGGTCAAAAATTAGGTTTCCGTAATATTTGGGCAGCACCTATGGTTCGTTCAAGCTACTTTGCAGATCGTCAATATTATGGCGAACCTGTTCCTGTTGTACGTCGTAAAGCTGATCCTGCTAAAAAAATTGCAGTTCAAACAATTGAAGCTTAAAACAAAGAAATAAAAAAAGCCCTCACTTGAGGGCTTTTTTTATTTAAACGAATTTAGAGCATGAACCAACTCTTCATTAAATTAATTCCAATGCACATTAAAATTATAATAAAGCTCTTTAACTTCAAATCGAACGATATACCCCAATTCAGTCAAATTCGAAGTCAAACAACGGATTTCACTTAAAGTTAAATGTTTAGGTAAAACAGTAAAAACAGCCGTATTTCCACTTTCAGCATTATCTTCAATTAACTGCGCTAAATGTTGCTTATATATACTTATATCGTAACTTATATTTTGTGCAAAATTTTTTTCTTTATCAACATTCAAAAAAACCGACATATTCTTAAATTCATAACATACTAATTAATAAGAAGAATAATTTTTGATTAAATTCCATACAAGTTAGTAACTGTAAGGTTCTGTTACTTTATGCATCTGATATATTTTTAGCATTTACTCAAGTAAACTTTCATTTTACACACATTTCATTATCATTTTCAGCTGTAAAAAGCCGTTATAGCGGTCTTTTAACCAAATGATATAATCGAGTACTAGCCCAATAAACAATTTATTCTAATATTTATATTATCAATATGAAGATTAGCCCATATTATTCATCAATAATAACATACAAAAACCTCTAAAAAGTTTACTCTAAATTACACTCTAAATCACAACCCCTTCTACTTAATAGATATTGGACTATTAAGAATAAAGAAATAATTAAGTTATACGCTCTTAATCTCTTGTTTTTTAAAATAACTAATTGCTTATTTACTGTTTTAACTTTTAATAATAATTGTTATCATTATCGTTACCAATTTTCACATTCACCTACATCCGATATTCCACTTATGAATAGCTCACAAATAGATGCCATCTCTACAATGCCTGTTTCTAGCTCATCGTTAGCAAAAACCAAGGCAAAGCCATCCATTTTTACGTATCGATTAATGATTTTTTACCGCTTTGCACTCGCACTTGTGGGTGGATACGCTCTTGCTACGCTCTCAGCTATTGTCATTGCACAAACTTTTTCTGAAGACCGAGGTAATGCAGCCATGAGTGCAACATTAGTTGCCTTTACGCTTTGGGCATGTGCATTTATTTGGGTGTTTATGGTGAATAAAACACTAAAAGCGAGCTTAGGCATCATTATTCCAAGCATTTTATTGTTTACAGTTTATTATTTTTTAGGGAATTAACATGCGTGTAGATGCAAAACAGGAAGGTCCTCGCCAATCTATGGCTTGGCTACACACATGGGCAAGTCTAATTTTAGGTTGGTTGCTTTATGCAATTTTCCTTACAGGAACATTAAGTTTTTTTCAAAATGAAATTACTGTTTGGATGAAACCAGAACTTCATCAATCTGTCCCGCAAGAATCTCAAATTCAACAAACTCAAGTCGCTTTAAATTACTTACAAAAAAATCACCCAGATGCGGGTAGTTGGAGCATTCAACTTCCAAACTCACGCCAAAACACCACACAAATTACAATTCGGGAACAAGGTGAAGACCCACGTGCACGTCGTGGTGGAACTCGAATTGCAATTGATAGTGCAACAGGTGAACGCTTAGAAGCTCGAGAAACTCGTGGTGGCAGTTTTCTTTATCGTTTCCATTTTGAACTTTATGGCATGCCTCGTATTTGGACACGCTGGTTTATTGGAATAGCAACCATGTTTATGTTGGTTGCTATTATTAGCGGTATTATCACCCATAAAAAAATCTTTAAAGATTTCTTCACATTTCGCTCAGGCAAAGGACAACGTTCTTGGCTAGATGCGCATAATGCAACGGCTGTTTTTGCCCTACCCTTTCATATTATGATTACCTTTAGTGGTTTGCTTTTACTACTATTCACAATTATGCCTTGGGGAATAGAGCGCATATATGAAAATCGTGGTGCATTTTTACAAGAACAAAACCGTGCCCTCATTGAAGAAAATAAACCGCGTTCTGAAAAATCTGAAAGATCTCATTCAGAGAATACTCAACGAGATGGGCGTTCGGCAGATCAGCAACAAGTGCGTGGCGACGGTGATAAAGCAGCTCAAAATAACCGCGAAAACATGAGTGAACCACGCGGTGAATCTAGAATGAATCGTGGTGAATCTGCTAGAAATGGTGGTGAGGTAAGAAACAATCATGGTGAATCTGGTGAAAGTCGTGGTGAGCGACGTCGTGGACGTGAAAAAGCAGAATTAAAACCTGCTGAACTTGTCAATATTGCACCTATTGTGAGTGAAACTCAAAAACAATGGGGTTCTAATCCTATTGGAACCATTAATATTATTGCGCCAAATACCAATCAAGCCAAAATTGAACTTCGTGCATTAAATGGTAAAAGTGTTGCTTATCGTAATGTTTATGAAAGTTTAGAGTTTGACGGCGTTACAGGTAAAAACATATCGGATGAAAATACTCGCTTAAAAAATCCTTCTGTTCCTATGGGCATTTATAATGTTGTCACAACATTACACGAAGCTCGTGGCGTAGATTTAGCTCTACGTTGGCTTTTATTCTTATCAGGTATTGTTGGCACAATGATGGTGGCAACAGGTTTAATCTTATGGTGTGTAAAACGTGCCCCTCAACAGCAAAAGCAAGGTTACAAATCTTTTGGATATCGTGTTGTTGAAGTAACAAACATTGCCGCAATTATTGGTTTACCTATTGCATGTGCTGCATATTTTTACGCCAATCGTTTTATTCCTGCCGATATGGAAATGCGTTTAAATTGGGAAATCCGTACATTCTTTATCGTGTGGTTAATCACTCTAATTTATCCAATATTCCGTACACATCGCCAAGCTTGGTTAGAACTTTTAGTTCTTGCAACTGCCCTTTTTGCCTTATTACCTATTCTTAACTTTTTGACAGGTGGTCAAGCAATTTGGAACACCATTGCAAATGGTCAGTGGGTCATTGCAAGTTTTGATTTAGCAATGTGGGTTTTGGCAATTTTGTTTTTCTTTTCTTATCAAAAAGTTAAAAAGCATCAAGGTATAGGAAAGAAAAAAACGAATAAGACTGCAACATCAGTGGAGTCTAAAGCATGATGAGTTTTCTCTTGATTTGGTCTTTAAGCAGTTTAGGTTTTGTTTCTTTGGCTGCATCGATGTCTAAACATCAAAAGCAAATTTTTGCTCAAGAACTTGACGCATCTAAAGGTCATTTAGCACAAGTTTGTGGTTGGATTTTACTTGCAATCTCACTGGTATTGAGTGTAAGTCCAAGTACTTTAAGTAATGGCATCAGTTATTGGATGGGTGTTTTAACATTCTCAGCTCTAGCTGTTGGACTTTGCTTGAGTTATTACAGCCATAAAATGAAATTATTCACGTTAATTCTAGGATTTATTGTGATTTTGAGCGGAGTATTCCACCTCATTTAGAAAGCACGCTATAATGTGAAAGCCAATCTTCGGATTGGCTTTTTTATTGATCTTGAGTATTTACAAATACTGCCGTGGAATTCATATGTCAGAACCTATTTCAATCCCTTCTGCTCTTGCTAATTTAGCCTTAGCAGGTCATGCAAAAGCACAATTTGAACTTGCAGAATTGTATATGGAAAGTGAGCATGACGATGACATCATTCTTGCGGAAGAATGGGCTTTAAAAGCTGCTGAAAATGGTCATGTGGAAGCCATGTATTGGTTGGGTGAAGGCTATACCGTTTATGCAAAAGACCTTTCTGAAGAAGATCCTGAAGAATCAAAAGCACATTTTGAATTGGGCTATTACTGGTTAAGTAAAGCCAATATGCAAAAACATCCTGCTGCAACTTTAGAATTGGCAGGATATTACCGTCGTGGTGATGTCATTGAAAAAGATGTCGAAAAATCAGTAAAACTAGTTAAACAAGCCGCTGAACTTGGTGAAGTACAAGCAATGCGAGATTTAGCATTTATTTATGAAAATGCTTTAGGTGTAGATGCTGACGAAGAAAAAGCAGATTATTGGCATCAAAAAGTCCAAGACGCTGAAAAATAATATTGAAATAAAAAGCCCAATTTATATTGGGCTTTTTTAGAGAAATATATAAACAGATTAGATATGATTTGCATCTACAACAATGGCTTGTCGACAAATACCTTCCACTTTTCGTTGTTGCTCAAAAACTTCTTTTGCCATCGCATCAAAACTATCAAAGAAACAAATTTCAGATTGGTTAACATCGTACACAAGCGAATGATTGCCTAGTCCTTCTAAAGTATCGTAATACACAATCACAAATTTATTTTGCTCAAATGCTTTTTGAATGTCTGAATATTCAATTACAGGCAACACAGGTAAATCAAGTGCTTTTGCTTCAGCATAGTTCAGTTTTTCTTGTTCCTGCATATCAGGATCTTCTTCTGTATAAAACTGAACATTGAAACCAAATTTCTTTAAACCAACAGCTAAACCAATGGTTGTAGAACCATATTCAATATCATGCCCACAGACTTGAATGAGTTGTGAAATTTCAGCATCGATACCTAAATGTTGGAGCAACATCCAGACCGCATAAATTCCGCCATTCGCTTCAAGATTTGCTAACTCTTCAGGTATTTCTAATGACATGTCTTCCCCTTTAAATACAAGCAATCATACAGCTAAGTGCTATTTATCGCATTTAATATCGATAACGCAAACCTAAAGAAAGGAGTGAATCTCTATTGTCGCCTTCATCTGCTTGCACATTTTTAATACTATAACTGGCTACAGCAGAGATTTTCTTTGTTAAATCTGCACTTAATGCACTACGGGAACGCAGTACTTTGGAATCTTTCCCGAGCTCAAATGAAATGTCCTGATTAAATTGTATATCTTGAGAAATTTGATAGGTATAAAAGCCTGCCAACGTTCCCGTTCCTTCATGCATTGCTTTACCATCTTCCGATTCTTGCAACTGACTATATCGATAACCACCGCCCATTTCTAAAGACAAACTCACTTTATCACTTTTTAAAACATCAACTCCCCACCCAATTGATGTTGTAATTTGATGATCAAAAATGCTTGTTAAGTCTTTTTCAGCCGTTATTTTCCCAAATCGGTAAACGACATTTGAACTCCGATGCAAAATCTTTCCTGAAAGATAATAGCGTTCTATATTTTGAGCAGAACTATTCCCATGCGTACTCACGGCATCTGCAATAAACTCTTGCCCCCAATCATCTGATTTTTTTTGGAATAAGATATGAGCTGTCAAGTTATCTTGCTTTGAACTTCCATTTTTAGAACTACTGTTATTCACTAAGTATCCTAAATCTGTTTCTAAGCGAAAATCTTTATCTACTGTAATTGCACCAGGATCTGTTCGTTTAGGTTCTAAAACACCTGCATAAGCACTATGCATAACAAAAATACTTGCAACTAAAATCAATATTTTTTGCATGTCATCATGCCTGCATTGAATAAAAACGCGCAAAAATATCACAGCTTCATAGTGAGAATAAAATAAACTCACTTAAATCTACAAATGTGTACTCAATCATTGTCTAGCCTTACAAACCTTCACTTAATTTTTAACTGCCTTTTATTCACTGTTGCGTTGAAAAACATACTTTATTGTTATTTTTTGATCTGCTATTGGTTAATCTAAGATTGGAACTCAATCATTTTCCAAGTAGAATAGTTCACTAGTCGAGGGGTGCTGCGACTTTTTCACAAGCTAATTTTTTTCAAAAAAAGCAACGTGAAATCGCTAGGCTCGACCATCGGTTTATTCATTTTAAGAAAAACCAACAACGGCATCCGCGAACATCATGATCCTATCTATTTTTATTGTTATTTAATAACAAGGAGATCCTAATGAACGCGGTTAATGCTTCATTTACAGATTATAAAGTTGCCGATATCAATTTAGCTGACTACGGTCGCAAAGAAATTAAACTTGCTGAAGCTGAAATGCCTGCACTTATGGGTTTGCGTAAACGCTATTCAGCAGCTAAACCCCTTGCAGGCGCGAAAATTCTCGGCTGTATCCACATGACCATTCAGACTGCTGTTTTAATTGAAACATTAGTTGAATTAGGCGCAGAAGTTCGTTGGACTTCATGTAACATCTTCTCTACTCAAGACCACGCTGCTGCTGCAATTGCGGCTTCTGGTGTTCCTGTTTTTGCTTGGAAAGGCGAAACTGAAGAAGAATACATGTGGTGTCTTGAACAACAAATTAATGTGAATGGTACACCTTGGGATGCCAACATGATTTTGGATGATGGCGGTGACTTAACTGCTGTTGTTCACGAAAAATATCCAGAGCTAATTGCTAAAATCCACGGTATTACTGAAGAAACAACAACAGGTGTTCAACGTCTTCTAGAAATGTGGAAAGACGGTTCACTTAAAGTTCCAGCAATCAACGTAAACGATTCTGTAACTAAATCTAAAAATGACAACAAATACGGTTGCCGTCACTCATTAAACGATGCAATTAAACGCGGTACAGATATGCTTTTATCTGGTCGTCGTGCGCTTGTAATTGGTTATGGTGATGTGGGTAAAGGTTCTGCTCAATCTCTTCGTCAAGAAGGCATGATTGTTCGTGTAACTGAAATCGATCCAATTTGTGCTATGCAAGCTTGCATGGACGGTTATGAAGTTGTATCTCCATACAAAAATGGCGTTCAAACAGGTAAAAAAGAAGATGTAAATGTTGATCTTCTTAAAAATACCGACTTAATCGTAACAACAACGGGTAACTACCACGTTTGCGATTCAGCAATGCTTGATACATTAAAAGCAGGCGCAGTTGTTTGTAACATCGGTCACTTCGATACTGAAATCGACACAAACTACTTACGTGGTTATAAGTGGGTTGAAGTTAAGCCTCAAGTTCACCAAGTTTACCGTTCAGAAAATGACAGCGATTATTTAATCCTTTTATCTGAAGGTCGTTTGGTTAACCTTGGTAATGCAACTGGTCACCCATCACGTGTAATGGATGGTTCTTTTGCCAACCAAGTATTGGGTCAAATGCATTTATTTGCTGAAAAATTTGCAGATCTTCCTGAAGATCAAAAACAAGCAGCTATTCGTGTAGAACTCCTTCCTAAGAAATTAGATGAAGAAGTTGCTGCGGCAATGGTTGTAGGTTTTGGTGGTGTGTTAACTCAATTAACTCAAGTTCAAGCAGATTATTTAGGCGTTCCTGTTGAAGGTCCGTTTAAATCTGAGACTTATAAATACTAAGTTTTAATTTTACCCTTATCCTAGCCTTCTCCCAAAGGGAGAAGGAACACATCCTATTTTAATCTAGGTGTAAAGTTCCCTCTCCTATCAGGAGAGGGTTAGGGAGAGGTTAAATCAAATCAGTATTTATAAATAGGATTTAAAATGTCTAAACGTGTTCCAATTTCATTTGAATTTTTCCCATCTAAAACTGATGCAGGTGCGGAAAAATTACGTACAGTTCATAAAGAACTTCAGTTACTGAATCCTGAATTTTTCTCTGTAACATATGGTGCAGGTGGCTCAACTCGCGAGCGCACTTTATCTACATTGAACGATTTTAATGGTAAAGGTACACCTGTCGCTCCTCACCTTTCTTGTATTGGTGACGACAAAGCTCGAATTACTGAATTATTAGATATCTATAAATCACAAGGTATCGACCGTATTGTGGCACTTCGTGGGGATTTGCCATCTGGTCAAGTGGGCTTAGGTGAATTACCTTACGCACAAGATCTTGTTCGCTTTATTCGTGAACATTCTGGGGACTACTTCAATATTGAAGTTGCTGCTTATCCTGAAATGCACCCTCAAGCAGATAGCTTCGATGCAGACATCAAACGTTTCTGTGAAAAAGCCAATGCAGGTGCAAATTCAGCTATTACACAGTTCTTCTTTAATCCAGATGCTTATTTCTACTTTGTAGAACGCATTCAAAAAGAAGGTGTAAATATTCCTGTTGCCCCAGGCATTATGCCAATTACCAATGCAAGCAATTTAATTCGCTTTGCCGATGGTACAGGCGCTGAAATTCCACGTTGGATTCGTAAGCAACTTGCAGCTTATGGTGATGATGTCGAAAGTATTAAAGCATTTGGTCATGAAGTGAACTTAAAACTCTGTGAACGCCTGATTGAAGGTGGTGCACCTAGTCTACATTTCTATACAATGAACCAAACTGAACCAAACCGTCAGCTTGTTCTAGACTTAGGTTTAGCATAAAGCTACCACCCATTTGAGAGAGATTAAATGCCTCGTTTTTTTATTGAAGCAGACCTAAATGTAGAAACAACTGTAGAACTTACAGAAACAGTTTTTCACCATTGGGTTAAAGTCTTACGCGCTCAAGTGGGTGAAACTGCCACTTTGTTCAATGGACAAGGTGGTGAATATGAAGTTGAACTCACCGAGGTTGCGAAAAAATCTGCTTCTGTTTTTGTCAAAAGTTTTAATTCAGATAATCGTACGCCTAAATTTACCGCCCTACTTGGTCAGGTGATGAGTAAAGGTGACCGCATGGATTATGCCATTCAAAAAGCCGTTGAATTAGGTGTATCTGAAATCCAGTTACTCACTTCTGAACGTTGCGAAATGCGCTTGAAATATGATCGCGATCAAAAAAAATTAGATCATTGGCAAGGTATTGCAATTGCAGCGTGTGAACAATGTGGCTTAAACACTGTGCCAAAAATTCTTGCACCATTAAGCCTAGAAAAATGGCTAGATACTCAACTACCCACCACAAAATTAGTCCTTGCACCCAATAAAGATGAAGTGAATGTACTTCAAAATGCATCTAAAGATATCGCCTTACTGATTGGTCCTGAGGGCGGTTTAAGTGAAGCTGAAATTGCATTATCAAACAGCAAAGGATTCATCAATTGGTGTATTGGCGAGCGTGTTTTAAGAACTGAAACTGCACCTATTGTTGCCCTGTCTATTTTGAACTTTAATTTAAATTAATTTTTAGGTTAAAATCGTCATATTAGTGATTGATTTTTCAAGTAATTCAAATTAACCTGAGATGCTTGATTAAAATAAATATACATATCACCGATCAATACAAATACGAAAATATTTTACGAAGTTTCGTAGGTAAATAAGGTTTATTTCATGGCAGAAATACAAGATCAGTCATTTGATCAATACCTTTATGCGACTCAAATATCAGATACGCTACACGTATTTCGGTACTTTTTAGCAAGTATTTTTGCAATATCTTTATTTATTCACGTTATTTACACCTTTTTTTATTATTCTTCATATCACCTCAATATTTGGATGATATTAACAGCTTCTTTTATAGGTGTTAATCTACTCTTATTATTTCAATACTTTAAACCCGATCAATACAACTTAAAAATTGCAAATTATTGGATTCACTTTATTTGTTTTAGCAGCGGTGTTTTAATCGCATTAGGTATTTATCTCCTTTATGCGCATCTTCCTCATCTAACTCAAGGATTTAATTTATTTGAAGCAGTTGCATTAGTCACGCTTTTGGTGATTGTTTGTTTATTATTTGCAATTACTTTTTTAACGCAACGAATTCGTTATTTCTTACTTTTCTTTTTCCCAATTATAACGCCACTGACAATTTTAGAATCTGTATTAACTTTAGATAAATACCCACTGTTTTTATTTACCATCAATTTCGCGCTCATTATGTTAGTCATTTGCGCCTACATATCTACAACTTTTCAGCAACATCTCACCAGATTTAATTTTAAGAACCAACAACTTGCTAAAGATGCCGAGCTACAAGTTGATATAACTAAACAGTTAAATGAACAGATCAATATTGAAATGAAGAAATCACAAGAAGCTGGTTTCAAATTACAAAACTATTCCCAGACACTGGAAGAAAAAATCAAAGAACGTACAAAAGATTTAGAAAACATTCATCGGGATTTAAAAAATAAACAAACTAACCTTGTTCTTGCCCATGACATTGCAGGTTTAATCCCATGGGATTGGAATATCACAGATCAAAAAATTACATTTACAGATAAATTAAACAAAACGCATCTTAAAGATTCAGATGTGCACCGTGCTAAATTAATGAGCCTCATCCACCCCGATGATATAGAACATTTTAAAACGGAAATGCGCTTACATTTACGGGGTATTACAGAACGTTTTGAAGCGACATATCGGGTAAAAAGATCCGATGACAAATGGTTTTGGGTACATGACATTGGTAGTGTTATTTTACGTGCCCCCGATTCAAATCACCCTTTACACATGGTCGGAATTCGACGTGACATTCATCAAGAACGCCAAGATCAAGAACGTTTAAAACTCACAGCAAGTGTTCTACAACAAGCGGCTGAAGGTATTATTGTTTTAGATGAAGATTTTAACTACATTGAAATTAACCCATTCTTTGAAAATATGGTGGGCTTTCAACGTGAACAAATTATTGGTAAGCATATTTTTGATATTTCAGAAAATTATAAAGCACACCAACGTAGCAACCACAATAAAATCATCGCTGAAATTATGCAGCACGGTATATATGATGGTGAAGTCACTGAAAAGTTTTTATCTGGAAAAAAAGTTTCTATTCGATTTCATATCAATGCAGTAAAAGATGATCAAAATAGAACCATTAACTATATTGGTATTATTTCAGATCTGACAGAGCATAAACGCCAAGAACAACGTCTATCTTATTTAGAAAACTACGACAAACTAACTGATCTCCCAAATCGTCTTTATTATCACGAACAATTACACCAATATTTAATGAATCAGCAAGATTCTATTCAACAGCTGGCAATTATTCGTTTAAATATCGATAGATTCCGCCCAATCAATGA
This sequence comes from Acinetobacter portensis, assembly GCF_010646905.1. Taxonomy (NCBI): domain Bacteria; kingdom Pseudomonadati; phylum Pseudomonadota; class Gammaproteobacteria; order Moraxellales; family Moraxellaceae; genus Acinetobacter; species Acinetobacter portensis. The sequence continues at coordinate 2,200,689 of NZ_JAAARQ010000002.1, read as the reverse complement.
TTATTTAAACAACAGTGGTGGAGATGAATTACTACGTCAATTTGCACAACGTTTAAGATTAGCGACAGCTGAAGCTCTTATTGTTGCGCATTTAAATAGTGATAATTTCGCAATTGTATATGAAGTTTCACACATTCGACCATCCATAAAAGAACACTGCGATCGCATTATAAAATCCCTTCACACCCCTTTTATTTTAAATGATGAAGAGCATCTTATTACTGCTTCTATGGGAATTGCACTTTACCCTGAACATGGTCGACAAATTGATTATTTAAACAACTGCGCAGAACAAGCTTTATTTGAAGCAAAACGTTTAGGCGGCAATACAATTAAAACCTATTCAACTGGAATGAGTAAATTAGTCGATAATAATGTTCAACTCGAACGTGAATTAAGACATGCCATTCATAATGATGAACTTATTGTTTATTATCAGCCAAAAGTTTATTTTTCAGATCATCATATTCAAGGTTTTGAAGCACTTGTTAGATGGCAACATCCAACCAAAGGCATTATTCCACCCAATATATTTATTCCTATTGCGGAACAAACTAGTCTCATCTCTGAAATTGGTCAAATTGTCATTGCTAAAACAGCTAAACAAATTCAAATTTGGAAAACAATGGGATATGACAATATTCGCGTATCTTTCAATGTTGCTGCACAACAATTACATCGAGGTAACTTATTAAGCACTATTGATGAGGTAATGAATAAATATCAAATCTCTGGTCAAAACCTAGAACTAGAACTGACAGAGTCATCTTTACTTGAAAATTCATGTGCAATAAGAACGACCCTTAATGCCATTAGAGAGCGTAATATTCAAATTTCGCTTGATGATTTTGGAACAGGATATTCATCTTTATCTTATTTAACCGACTTTCCAATTGATATTTTAAAAATTGATAAAAGCTTTGTCTCTAAAATTGGTGAGCAAAAACAAGAAGCGGTCATTAGTGCTATTGTTGCCATGGGGAAAGCCATGGGAATGACTATTGTTGCTGAAGGAATTGAAACTCGTGAGCAACTGAATTTTTTAAATAAATTAGATTGTCATCTTGCGCAAGGTTACTTATTTTCTAAACCTTTAGCAGAAAATAATGCAACAGAATTTTTAAAATCAAACAGTACGTTAATACACCCCTCTATCTGATACAAACGCATACATGAAGCACTCAAGAATGCAGGAATTTTGAGCTTCTTTGTCTGTCCGAATAGATCAACTAATGGTATATTCCTAAAGGAAAGCACGTATCCGCTAGATGTACTAGCAATAATGTAACAAAAGAGATAAAGATGGACGATCAATCATTAAAGCAGCAGGCTTTGTATTACCACGAATTTCCTACTCCGGGAAAAATCAGCGTTACTCCAAGCAAACAACTCATTAACCAGCATGATTTAGCACTTGCTTATTCACCTGGTGTTGCTGCACCTTGCTTAGAAATCGAAAAAGATCCATCAAAAGCAGCTTTGTATACAGCTCGCGGAAACCTTGTAGCCGTTGTGAGTAACGGTACTGCAGTTTTAGGCTTAGGTAACATTGGACCTTTAGCATCTAAACCTGTTATGGAAGGTAAAGGTGTACTTTTCAAAAAATTCGCAGGTGTAGATGTATTTGACATCGAAATTGCTGAAAATGATCCTGACAAAATTGTCGATATTGTTGCGGCATTAGAACCTACTTTTGGTGGTATTAACCTTGAAGATATCAAGGCACCAGAATGTTTCTATATTGAGCAAAAACTACGTGAACGCATGAATATTCCTGTGTTCCATGATGACCAACACGGTACATCTATTATTGTTGGTTCAGCATTATTAAATGCATTGCAATTGAATGGCAAAAAAATTGATGAAATCAAAATTGTTGCTTCAGGTGCAGGTGCTGCTGCCCTTTCTTGCTTGAACTTACTTTGTGCACTTGGTGCGAAGAAAGAGAACATCGTTGTTGCTGATTCACGTGGTCTATTAACGACTCAACGTCAAGGTCTTGATGAATCTAAAAAAGCATATGTACAAGATATTGAAGGCACACAACTTGCCGATGTAATGTCAGGTGCAGACATGTTCTTAGGTCTTTCTGCTGCGGGTATCTTGACGCAAGATATGGTGAAGCAAATGGCGAAAGATCCAATCATCTTCGCTTTAGCAAACCCAGATCCTGAAATTTTACCTGAGCATGCACATGAAGCACGTTCTGATGTCATCATGGCAACAGGTCGTTCGGACTATCCAAACCAAGTAAACAACGCACTTTGTTTCCCATATATTTTCCGTGGTGCTTTAGATGTTGGCGCAACGACAATTAATGAAGAAATGAAAATTGCCTGTGTACATGCAATTGCCCGTATGGCACATGTTGAAGCAGATGCTGCATCTTATGGTGAAAAATCTGCATCATTTGGTCGTGATTACTTAATTCCACGCCCACTTGATCAACGCTTAATTCTTGAAATTGCACCTGCAATTGCACAAGCAGCAATGGATTCTGGTGTTGCAACACGTCCTATTGAAGACTTTGCACATTATCGTCAACGTTTGTCTGAGTTTGTTTATAACTCTGCATTCATGATGAAACCTATTTTTGCTCAAGCAAAAACAGATCCTAAGCGTATTGCTTATGCTGAAGGTGAAGATTTACGTGTTCTTCGTGCCGTTCAAATTGCTGTAGATGAAGGCTTAGCAACACCTATTCTTGTTGGTCGTACTGCGGTAATTGAAGCAAATATTAAGAAATTAGGCTTACGTCTTGAACATGGTGTGAACATCACTATCGTTGATCAAGAAAAAAATCCTGATTACGAAAAATTTGCAGATGATTACTACAGCATCATGCAACGCAAAGGTGTTACACCTGAATATGCACAGCGTGAAACTCGTCGTCGTTCTACACTTATTGCGGCAATGCTTGTTAAACACGGTTTAGCAGATGGTATGTTATGTGGTACTTATTCTAGCTATGACATTCACCTAGACTTCGTGCGTAACATTATTGGCTTAAAAGAAGGTCGTAATAACTTCTTCACGCTGAATGCATTAATGCTTGAAGATCGTAATTTATTCATTGCAGATACTTATGTAAATACAAATCCTACTGCTGAACAACTTGCTGAAATGACTATTTTAGCGGCTGAAGAAGTACGTCGTTTTGGTATTACGCCACGTATCGCATTACTTTCGCATTCTAGCTTCGGTTCAGATCAAACTGATCCTAGCGCACAAAAAATGCGTAAAGTATTTGAAATTTTACAAGAAATTGCACCTGAACTTAATGTTGAAGGTGAAATGCACGGTGATGCTGCACTTGATGAAAATATTCGTCATTTTGCATTCCCGAACTCACGTTTCAAAGGTTCTGCAAACTTATTAATTATGCCTAACCTTGATGCAGCCAACATTTCATTCAACTTGTTGAAAGCAACTTCTGGTAATAATGTAACAATTGGCCCTATTCTTTTAGGTGCTGCAAAACCAGCGCATATTTTAACGCCAACAGCGACAACGCGTCGTGTGGTGAATATGACTGCTTTGACTGTTGCAGAAATTCAAGAAAACGAAAAAGAAGCACTATAATCTGTCTGTAAAGACAGCTTTTTAGACTTGAGAAAACCTCTATTCTGTTGCATGATGGCTTCAAGAATAGAGGTTTTTTCATGCAAGTTTATTTAGTAGGCGGTGCTGTTCGAGATCATTTACTCGGTTACCCCTATCACGAAAAAGATTATGTCGTTGTTGGTGCAACGCCTGAACAACTTATCGCCTCGGGCTATCAACCTGTAGGTAAAGATTTTCCTGTTTTTTTACATCCAGATACTAAAGATGAATATGCCTTAGCCCGTACAGAACGCAAGTCTGGACATGGTTATCATGGCTTTTCTTTTTATACAGACCCAAGTGTCACACTCGAAGAAGATTTAATTCGTCGTGATTTAACCATTAATGCGATTGCAATGGATGATGACGGTAAAATCTACGATCCTTATAATGGTCAAAAAGATTTAGACCATAAAATTTTACGCCATGTATCGAATGCATTTATTGAAGATCCTTTGCGTGTACTTCGTATTGCGCGTTTTGCTGCACGTTATAAAGCCTTAGGTTTTAGCGTTGCACCTGAAACATTAGCACTGATGCAACAACTTGCAGAATCGGGTGAGTTAGAGGCATTAACCACTGAACGTGTGTGGAAAGAAACTTCTCGCGCGCTTATGGAAAATCATGCAGATGAGTACTTTGAAGTATTGCGTAAATGTGGTGCTTTAAAGGTTTTATTTCCCGAAATAGATGCGCTTTACGGTATTCCGCAGCGCCCTGAATATCATCCTGAAATTGATTGTGGTATTCACACCATGATGTCTTTACAGCAAGCGTGTAAAGCGAATTATAGTTTAGATGTTCGCTTTGCTGTTTTGGTTCACGACTTAGGTAAAGCTCTTACACCTAAAGATGAATTACCACGTCATATCATGCATGAAGAACGTGGCGTTAAACCTGTCACCGAAGTCTGTGATCGTTTAAAAGTTCCAACAAATACCAAGCAACTTGCACTTGCTGTTTGCAAAGAGCACTTGAAGTGCCATCAGGCTTTAACTTTAAAACCTGGGACTTTGTGGCGTTTACTACAGCGTTTAGATGTTCTTCGTAGACCTGAACGTGTTGAAGCTTTTGTTCAAGCATGTGAATGTGATTCACGAGGTCGTTTAGGTTTAGAAAACCGTGAATATCCGCAATCTAAATATATTTTCGATGCCATTCAAGTGGTTCGTAATATTAAAGCACAAGACTTACCTGCCGATGTTAAAGGTCAAGAAATTGGTGAGATGTTGATTGAACGTCGTATTCAAGCCATTGCTGAACTTAAACATCAATATGAATAAATTGAACTTTTCCTAAACAAAAACTCCTCAAAAAATTTGAGGAGTTTTACTAAAAAAGCATTAATATTATGATAAAAAGAACACCAAAATTTAAAGAATTTCAAGTAGTCCAATTAATTTTCGATTTCAGGTATATCCCTATTGGAACAAAAGGAACTATTTTACACATTTATGAAAATGAATTTGATTTCGCCTATGAAGTCGAATTTATCGACAAGTCTGGAAAATTTATAGAGGAAACTTTTGCGATCAAAGAATCTTTTCTCACCTTTTGTACAGAATTTTAAAAATAAATACAATAAAATTTTAAGTGCCTAGTTAAATTACCTAGACACTTCAAAATTAAGACATATCCGCTGGAAACGTAATTACTTTTTCAAGCTTCATTTGCTCAGTTGCAACCATCAATAACCGATCCACCCCTAAAGCAATACCTGAACATTCAGACATATTCGGCAATGCTGCAAGTAGATATTCATCAATTGGCATGACATGTAAACCTAGCTTCGCTCTCTCTTCGTTATCCGCCACAAAACGCGAACGAAGCACATCTGCATCAATGAGTTCATCATAAGCATTGGCAAGCTCTAAACCTTCAATATAAAGCTCAAAACGTGCTGCAACCAATTCACCATCTTCATCTACTTTAGTTTTTGCAAGTGATGCAAGTTCAGGCGGAAAATCAGTTAAAAAAACAGGCGTATCAAAACCTAAACTTGGTTCTACAAAATGCGAGAAAAGTAAATCGATATAACCTAATCGATCATCACCTAAATCTAGATTTAATCCCACACGATTACAGCAATCTTTCAGTTCTTTCAAACTGGCTTGCAATGGGTTTAAATCTAGACGATCCATAAAAGCATGCTTATAACTTAAGATGGTTGGACGAACTTCACCAAAGCGCTGTTTCAAAGTCACGTTTAACAAATCGGTTACTTCGAACATCAGCTCTTTTAAGCTCATATTCGGACGGTACCATTCCAACATGGTAAATTCGCTATTATGTTTACGCCCATGTTCATCATCACGGAAAACTTTGCAAATTTGGTAAATTGAACCCACGCCACTTGCCAATAAACGCTTCATGGCAAATTCAGGCGAAGTTTGTAAATAATGCGTTTGCTTTTTGCCATTTACATGACGCTGTGCTTGCACAGAAGACAAATAAACATCGGTCACACCTGCTTGCGATAAAATAGGGGTTTCCACTTCCAAAACTTCACGTTCATCAAAAAATTGGCGAATTTGTGAATACATTTTTGCACGCGCACGAATTGCCTGAATATCACAAGTCGGTTGATATTGAAGGTTTAACTGACTCATGCTTTTGGTCCTCCATGTGCCGCCCATTCACGGCGTAGCGGATACGTTTTTCTTAAATAATCAAATGCTTTTTGCTCAACCTTTCCATCTTTTAAACATGCACGTAAATTTTTATCATCACGTGAAATATCATAAATTTCTGTAAGATGTTGAATCAGCACTTCTTTCAAATTTTCATCTTTAAAGAATTGCTCACACGCAGGAAGCTGTGTTTCAAACTTTTTATTTGGCGTATATTGAAGTTCTTCACAAAAAGCATCGTAAATCATTTGCGTACCACGCGCCTTACCTTCCAAGCTATAGCCTGCAATATGCGGTGTAACCAAAGTAATTAAATCTAATAATTCTTCTGAAATTTCAGGTTCATGTTCAAATACATCTAACACCACTTTTCGTTGTGTATTTTGAATATCTTCAATTAATGCAGTTTCTTCAACCACAGACCCACGTGCAGAATTAATTAAAATCGTGCTCGATTTCATCTGCGACAAAGCATATTTATTAATTAAATGATAGGTTGAATGTTCACCATATTGAGTCAAAGGCACGTGAATAGAAATGGCATCAGCTTGTGTTAATAAGGTGTTTAAATCGACTTGATTAACATGATCACGGTTCACAAAAGGGTCTGAACCAATTACATTCCAACCCAATAATTTTGCCATAACAGCCAAACGCGAGCCAACATTGCCTAATCCAATAATCCCTAAAGTAAAGGTTTCATTGGCATGAATAAGTTCAGGTTGTAATTTTAATAATGCGGTAATGACATATTCAGCGACAGCTTGAGCATTGCACCCTGCTGCATTTGACCATGTAATGCCTTGTTGTTCGATTAGCGGAATATCGAGATGATCTGTACCAATAGTCGCACTTCCAACGAATTTCAGTGCTGTATTGTAAATAAGGTCTTGATTCACTTGAGTGACTGAACGCACCAATAAAGCTTCTGCATCTTTCACATCAGCATGTGTCAAAGTACGTCCAGCTTTGTGTTGAATATCACCAAACTCTGAAAAGAAATATTCGGTGAATGCCAGATTTTCATCTGCAACGATTTTCATAATGCATTCCAATTCTGTAATGCCATTATGATAACGCTTGGATATTACATTGACCATGCCATACCCAAGCATTCAATAAAATTACTCGACTAATAAATCTTTCGGATTAATAGTGTCGCCATAAACAGGTTTTAAAGTTTTTTCATAAGCTTGCTGAATAACACCCTCTTTTGAAAGTTTCTCTAAATCTTTGTTTAACCAATCTAGCAATTCTTTATTACCCTTTTTAACCGCAGGTGCAATTAAATCGTGCTCACCAAGGCTTGTAATACCTACAGTATAGTTAGGATTTTCTTTCGCCCAAGCCAATACAAGTAAGTTGTCATGCGCTAAAGCAACACCACGTTTATCTTTTAAAGCATCAAAAGTTTCGGTGTTTTGCTCATATTTTTGTAGATTGATTTCTTTATGCTGTTTGCTAAAGAATGAATCTGCTGTTGTACCTTTATTGACCAATAAAACTTTATCTTTCAACTGAGCAATATCGGTAATTGGTGCATCTTTAGGTGAAACCACACCCAAAGCTACTTTTAAATATGGCTTAGAAAAATCGACCACTTCTTTACGTTCTGGCGTTACCGTAAAGTTAGCGAAAATAATATCGACTTTATTGGCTTTAAGATATTCAACACGGTTTGCGGCTTCTGTTAAAACAAATTCAACCTTGTTTTCATCACCCAATAAATCTTTGGCAACATGTTTCGCAATTTCAACATCGAAACCTTGGTTTTTACCTTTTTCATCTAAATAGCCAAATGGTGGTTTATCGCTAAATACACCAATTCGTACTACGCCATTCTTTTTAATCTGCTCAATACTTGATGTTGCAGATTGATCTTGTGCAGTTTCTTTTTTTGTTTCTGAGTTTTGACCACAAGCTGCCAAACCTAAACCTAAGAGTGAAACTGCAAATAATTTTTTTACATGAGCAAATGTTGTCATTGTTATCCCCTCTGGATATTTTTATTACAGCGTTAATTATTTTCCTTCTACATCTAAGAAAATTTTCGAATCAACTTTTCCACCATAAATTGGCTTTAAAGTTTCATCATAAATTTTCTGAATTTCACCGCTCTTACGAAGTTGTTTAATTTCAGTATTCAACCAATTTAGCAATTCAACATTACCTTTGCGTACAGCTGGTGCAATGAAGTCTTCATTACCAATTTGTGGAATACCTACAATGTAGCCCGGGTTTTGTGCAGCCCATGCAAGTGCATAAGTGCTGTCTTGTGAGATTGCATCGCCACGACCATCTTTTAGCGCATTGAATGCATCTGTATTTTGTTCAAATTTAAGGAGCTTAACTTTTGGATAATTCTTTGTGAAATAACTGTCAGAACTTGAACCTTTATTCACAATGAGTGTTTTATTTTCTAAGTCTGCAACAGAGTTAATAGGATTTTTTTGAGATGATGCAACCCCTAAAGATGCTTTTAGATACGGTTCAGCAAAATCAACCACTTCTTTACGTTCTGGCGTAACAGAAAAACTCGCAAGCACAACATCAACTTTATCTGACTTTAAAAACTCAACACGGTTCGCTGCTTCAGTCACCACATATTCAATTTTGTTTTCATCACCCAAAAGATCTTTGGCAATATGTTTTGCTATAGCAATATCAAAACCTTGGTTTTTACCCTGACTATCGACATAACCAAATGGAGGATTATCGGCAAATACACCAACACGAATCACATCGTTCTTTTTAATTTGTTCAATAGAAGATGTTTGATCATTTTGCGAATTTGTCTTGTCACCACAAGCCGTTAGACCAATGGCAGAAAGCGTTAAACCTGTAGCCAAAATGAGAGATTTTTTAGAAATCATTTTGTTTTCCTATTTTATTAATAACTTAAGATGTTTAAGAAAGCCTTTGCACGTTCCGTTTGAGGCTGTTTAAAAAATACGTCTGGTGTTGCTTCTTCAATAATGTTGCCTTTATCCATAAAGATAATTCGGTCTGCAACTTTTTGAGCAAAGCCCATTTCATGCGTTACAATCAACATGGTCATACCTTCATTGGCAAGCCCTAGAACTACATCTAACACTTCACGTACCATTTCAGGGTCAAGTGCTGCGGTAATTTCATCCATCAACATGACTTTGGGTTGCATCACCAATGAACGAACAATAGCAATACGTTGCTTTTGCCCACCCGATAAATTACGTGGATAATCTAGCTTTCGATCAAACAAGCCCACACGTTTCAATAATGCATCGGCAACTTTTTCTGCTTCTGCTCTCTCACGTTTTTGTGCTTTTAGTGGCCCAAGTAAAATGTTATCAATCACGTTCATATGACCAAATAATTCGTAGTTCTGAAACACCATGCCTACATCTTGACGAACTTTAGTCCATTCAACATCTTGACCTAAAACACCTCGACCTTCTAAACGGATTTCACCTGCTTGAATCTCTTCCAAACCATTAATACAGCGCAATAAAGTACTTTTACCGCAACCTGATGGCCCAAGAATCACCACCACTTCACCTTGCGCTACATTGAGGTTAATGCCTTTTAAAATTTGGGTATCAGCAAAGGATTTTTTTAAATCTTTAATTTCTAATAACGACATGGCTTATTCCCAAACTTTTTCTAAATAACGTGATGCAAGAGATAACGGATAACAAATAATGAAATATAGAATAAAAATTAATCCATAAATCCAAAGTGATGCATTTGGTACCGTAAGTAACGAGTTTTCAATAATCTGCTGACCCACTTTTAAAACTTCAACTACACCAATTAATACCGCTAAAGAACTGGTTTTCACCATACGGGTAAACAAGTTAATAACCCCAGGTGTAATGCGTTTTAAACTTTGTGGAAAAACCACTTGAGTCAATACTTGAACTTCGTTTAAACCTAAAGCAAAAGCTGAATCTCTCTGGTGCTTGTCGATAGAGCTAATACCTGCGCGGACTAAATCGCCCATTTCTGCTGTGCCCCAAAGCACAAAAACAAAAATACAAACCCAAAAAGATGAGAACTGCCAGTTAAACCATGTTGCAAAACCAAAATAGAAAACAAACAGTAAAACCAAAATTGGAATTACACGAATGGCTTCTAAATAAATACGGCATAACACTTTAATAAATGGATTTTTTGACGTCATGATGACACCAAAAATTGCACCCAGTATTGCCGATAAAACCACAGAAATAATGGCAATTTGAATGGTTTGCCAAAGTCCTAAAAATAAGCGCTCTAGATGGCTAGGCTGAAATAAATACTCAATTCCCATGGCTCACCTTTCTACTTCTATATTCCAAATAGCTTGTGAGTGCAGACACAGGTAAAAGAATAATTAAATATGCACAAATCAATAAAAATAAGGCTTCTGTGGTTTTGTAATCCATACCAATTAAATCTTTGGTCACGAAAAGCAATTCAACAATAGCAATGGCACTGAGTACTGAACTTTCTTTAATTAAAAACAAACAGTTCGCACCAATTGCAGGAATAGAAACTGCCATTGCCTGAGGTAAACTTACATAACGGAAAATTTGGATTGGGTTTAAACCAACACTTTTTGCTGAATCTATTTGCCCTTTAGAAACGGACTGTAAACCTGCGCGAAATACTTCAGCCATATAACTTCCACCTAAGAAAGTAAGACCGATAATCCCACAAGTAAAACCATCTATTTTAATGCCAATTTTAGGTAAGCCATAATAGAGAAAGAAAAGCTGAATCAGCAGTGGAGTATTTCTCGACAATTCGATATAACAAGCAACAAGCTTGTCTAAAATAAAAAATTTATAGGTCAAAATAATGCTAGAAATAAGACCTACAATAATGGAGAGAAAAATACTGATAACAGAAATTTCTAGCGTAGTTAGGGTTGCCGCATAAAATTGGGGCCAAACGCTTTGTATATAAAGCCAGTCCAAAGAAAACATCCACAAATCGATTTAAAGTAGTGTTCAACCTTGATTAAACGCTTTTATTTTATTTTGATAACAACATCACTAAAACCATTTTTTATTAATAAGCTTTTCTAAATTTCCTATTTAGAATGGCTAATTTTTGACAATTAAAAATATAAACCTCGATGTATTTATAAACTATTATTTTTTACACTTATTAAAAAAATTATTTTTATTCTTTTTAAACAAATATTTAAGAAAAATAAGGGCAGTATAAGACACAAGAATATTGTCAAGTAATCTTATGTTTTCCTGTTTTTCAACATAACTAACTCTATGATCCTTATGCAATGAATTGAATAAGAACCTTCAGTAATCTCCTTCAACTTTTTATGTGGCTTCTAATTAAGACAAAATTAAAATCAAAAAAAAGACCCTTGATTTCTCAAGGGTCTTTTCGAATTTGGCGGAAGCGGTGAGATTCGAACTCACGGAGGGGGTAAACCCTCGTCGGTTTTCAAGACCGGTGCATTAAACCGCTCTGCCACGCTTCCATGTGCGCCATAATACGGAGCTTTTCGTATTATGACAAGAGAAAAAACCATCTAAAGCATTCAAATGAATATTGTTTCGCCAAAAATGCTAAAAAAACTATAATTTGGCTACTAATTCAGCACCTTCACGTATTGCACGCTTCGCATCTAACTCGCCTGCAAGCTTTGCACCGCCAATAATATGGTACTTCGCTAAAGTATTTTCACCCTCTAAAGGCATCAATTCTTTAACAGATTCTTGTCCTGCACAAACAACAACCGTATCTACACGTAAAAGTTGATCTTGCCCTGCTGTTTCAATCCATAAACCTTCATCTGTGACTACTTTATACTGCACGCCACGTAACATACGAACATTATGCTTTTTCAATTGCGCACGATGCACCCAACCCGATGTTTTACCTAAGCCCGCACCTAATGGTGTGGTTTTACGTTGCAATAAATAAATTTCGCGAATCGGTGCTTCAATTTCAGCGCGGACCGTACCACCTTCAGTAATATAGTTAGGATTTGAATCTACCCCCCATTCACGCTTCCATTCATCTAAAGCTTGAGGTTGTTGTTGATGTGGTGGTTTAAGCAAGAATTCTGAAACATCAAAACCAATGCCACCCGCACCAATCACCGCAACTTTATGCCCAACTTCGGCACCTCGCAAAACTTCGGCATAAGATAGAACTTGAGGTGCATCACTTCCTTCAATTTTTAAAGCACGCGGAACAACACCTGTCGCAATCACAACATCATCAAAACCTTCACGTTCTAATTGCTCACGGTTCACTTTGGTATTTAAGCGAAGTTCAACCCCAGTTTTTTCAATTTGAACTTTGAAATAACGAATGGTTTCGTGAAACTCTTCTTTACCGGGTACAACTTTGGCTAAATTAAATTGTCCACCGACTTCATTACTTGCTTCAAATAATGTGACGTTGTGACCTCTGCTTGCTGCAATTGTTGCAGCCGACATACCTGCAACACCACCGCCTACAACTGCAATTCGTTTTGGTTTTTTTGTTTTTAAATAAAGTAATTCCGTTTCATAAGCCGCACGTGGATTCACCAAACAACTGACACGCTGATTTTTAAAAGTATGATCTAAACACGCTTGGTTACATGCAATACAAGTATTAATTTCATCGACACGGTTTGTTGCAGTTTTATTTACCCAATATGGATCTGCTAAAAATGGACGTGCCATTTGAATCATATCTGCTCTGCCTGACGCTAAAATCTCCTCAGCTGTTTCAGGCATATTAATTCGATTCGATGCAATCACAGGAATCGTTACATGCTTTTTCACTTCTGCCGTGTAATCGACAAATGCTGCACGTGGTACAGATGTCACGATAGTTGGGATACGTGCTTCATGCCAACCAATACCTGTATTTAACAAAGTCACGCCCGCTTGTTCTAATGCTTTTGCAACGGTGATGACTTCATCCATGGTATTACCATCGTGAACTAAATCGAGCAATGACAAGCGAAAACAGATAATAAATTTTTCACCAACTTCTTGGCGAATAGCTTTTACAATTTCCACAGCAAAGCGCATACGGTTTTCAATTGAACCGCCCCACGCATCTTCACGTTGATTGACATGTCGACTTAAAAATTGATTGAGTAAATAGCCTTCTGAACCCATGATTTCTACACCATCGTAACCTGCTTTTTTGGCTAAGTTTGCAGAGTGTGCATAGTCTTTAATGGTATTTAGGATGGTTCTTTCACTCATTTTTCTAGGTTTAAATGGTGAAATTGGAGATTTTATTGCGCTTGATGACACCACAAATGGCTGATAGCCGTAACGCCCTGCATGGAGTATTTGTAGTAAGATTTTTGCGCCATGTTTATGTACGGCACGGGTAACTAGTCTATGAGGTACGATGTCGCCCAAAGTATTCATGGTTCCGCCTGCAGGCAACAACCAACCTTGTCTATTTGGGGAAATACCACCTGTAATGATTAAGCCTACGCCACCTTTTGCGCGTTCGCCAAAGTATGCCGCAAGTTTTGGATAATGATAAAATCGATCTTCTAGACCTGAGTGCATTGAACCCATCACAACGCGGTTTTTAATTTTGGTAAAACCTAAATCTAGTGGTTTTAAAATATTTGCATAGCTAGTCGTCATGTGGAATTCCTTTTAATTTTGGCTTTGCAACTTGTTGCATAATACTTTAGCTGATTTTACTTTTTTGTTTATGGCATTTTTATGCAAATCTGTGAATGTTTGGTCAATACAGATTGATCTTTTTTTGATTCATGAAAAGGTGCATTAAAAATTTTAAATATTTATTATGTCGAAACCAAATTATAAGAATAAGAAAATATCATCTAAATCACTATAAAAACCCGAATAACATCATCTCAATAAATACCCATCCTATAATTTAAGTTTGAAACCTTGTGCCATAGGACAAAAAAGTGATTATGATAAAATTCTCAGCCTGCAAAACACGGCTTTTATCTAATATTTTCTTTATTTATATAAACAAAATTTGAGTAAAAAGCTTTCATAGCACTTTGAAATAATGAAATGGAATACCAAAATGGCGAATAAATTCGAATTCAACATTCGTGTATATATTGAAGATACAGATGCAGGTGGCATTGTTTACCATGCAAATCATATTCGCTTTATGGAACGCACACGCACAGAATGGCTTCGTGCTTCAGGTATAGATCATTATTGGCATCAAAAAGACTATAATTTTGTTGTACATAAAATTAATCTTAAATATTCACGCCCTATCCTTATGGATGATCTAATAACAGTCACTGCAAGTGTTGTTTCTTGTAAAGCATCATCTTTTGTGTTGCAACAGAATATTTATCGTGGTGAAATTATGTTGGCATCTGGCGAAGTCGAATTAGCATGTATAAATGCAGATATGCGACCATGCAGACTCCCAGAAGAAATTCGTGAACTGATTCTAAAAGAATTGGAACAAGACTAAAAAAAATTAATTGGCTCAATGTAATTATGGCAACACAACTAGAATCTACCCTGCACGTTTCTGATCTTATTCTTCAAGCAAGTCCAGTCGTACAAATAATTATGCTTATTCTACTTTTAGCATCTTTATTTAGCTGGTACTTAATTGCCAAATTACATATGAGCTATAAAAAAGCGCAGGCAGATGATGACCATTTCCAAAAAATATTTTGGTCTGGTGCAGAATTAAATACGCTTTATAACAATGCTCAGCTTAATTCTAAACGTATTGGCTTAGAAGATATTTTCTATCAAGGTTTAGGTGAATTCCTAAAACTTAAAAAACGTAATGCCTCACCCGACCAAGCTATTGAAGGTACTGAACGTATTTTACGTGTGGGTTTAAGCCGCGATCAAGGTCATTTAGAACAAGGTATTGGCGTACTTGCAAGCATTGGCTCAGTTGCGCCTTATATTGGTTTATTTGGTACAGTTTGGGGCATTATGAATGCCTTTATTGGTCTTGCAGATGTCGATCAAGTTACTTTAGCAACTGTAGCACCAGGTATTGCCGAAGCACTTATTGCAACAGCTATTGGTCTTTTTGCTGCAATCCCTGCTGTATTGGCATTTAACCATTTCACAGCTAAAGGTGAAACAATCTATTCAGATCGTGCTTTATTTGCTGAAGAAATGATTGCTTTATTACAACGTCAATCTTTAGATTCAAATCAGGATCAAAATTAATGGCGATTCAACGTTCAGGACGCTTCGAGCGTATAAAAAAACCACTGAAAAGTGACATGAACGTCGTGCCATATATTGACGTTATGCTTGTACTTTTAGTGATTTTCATGGTGACCGCGCCAATGATCACAAGTGGTATTAAAGTTGACTTACCTCAAGCCAATAGCACGCCTATCGAATCGAAAGATGCGCCTGCTATTGTCAGCTTAGACAAAGATGGACAATACTTCTTACAATATAAAGATCAAAAAGCAGATCAACCATTAGCATTACAAGAACTCACCGCTATCTTAAGTGAAGCTCAACAAACAGCTCAAACTGAAAACAAAGAACTAAACGTGGTGATTGAAGGTGAAAAAACACGTTCATATGGTGAAGTTATGTCACTGATGAATAGCCTTCAAGAAGCAGGATTAACTCAAGTAGGTTTACTTACAGAGCCTTTAAAATAATTTATGAAAGATTTCAACAAGCCTCCTTTCAAACAAAATTCAATTGCAATTGGCTTCACACTTGGTGTGCATGTCATTGCAATTGTTGGCTTGCTTTATTTAGGCATGAGTAAAGCTCCTGAACCTCCAAAGCAAATCAAAACTGTTTTAATTAAGCCTGAAGATTTAAAACCTGTTACCCGTGAAGTAACCGAATTTGAAGAAACAGCACACACCAATGTAAAAGAAGAAATTACACAGACGGCTGAACCTAGTGTTGAAGCTCCTGTTATACCAACAACTCCCCCTATAGACACTCAAAAAGCCAAGCAAGAAGCACAAAAAGCTGAAGCCAAGGCTACTGAAGATGCAAAAGTTGCAAACGCGAAAGCCAAAGCCGCTACTGAGGCAAAAGCTATTGCAGAGGCACAAGCAAAATCGGCAAATGATGCCAAATCAAAAGCTGCTGCCGAAGCGAAAGTAAAAGCCGCAAATGATGCCAAAGCTGCTGCCGAAGCGAAAGTAAAAGCTGCGAATGACGCCAAAGCAAAAGCTACTGCCGATGCGAAACTCAAAGCTGCTAATGACGCCAAAGCAAAAGCTGCTGCCGATGCGAAACTCAAAGCTACTAATGACGCCAAGGCGAAAGCTGATGCAAAAGCCAAAGCTACTGCAGATGCTAAGGCGAAAGCTGCAAATGATGCTAAAGCAAAAGCTGCGAATGATGCCAAAGCGAAAGCTGATGCAGATGCTAAGGCAAAAGCTGCAAATGATGCTAAAACAAAAGCTGCCGCAGATGCTAAGGCAAAAGCTGCGAATGATGCCAAGGCGAAAGCTGATGCTGACGCAAAAGCCAAAGCTGCAGAAGAGGCCAAAGCATCATCTGCAAAAAAAGCAGCTGAAGAAGCTGCAACTAAAAAGGCTGAAGCAAAACGTATTGCATCATCTGCGAAACAAGATTTTGAAAACAAAATTAAACGTGCTTGGGATACACCTTCAGGTTCATCGGGTAAGCGAGCAACTGCCCGTGTCACATTAAGTGATAGTGGTGCTGTACAATCTGTAGTTGTGAATTCAAGTGACCCAGATATGAAAGCAAGTATTGAAGCTGCCGTTCGCTCTGCTGCTCCATATCCTATGCCTTCAGACCCAGATGCAAGACGTGAGGCAAGATCATTTACCTCAAGTTTCACATCAAAATAGTACGTTCACTCACATAAAATAAAGCCATAGGCTAGAACTATGGCTTTATTCAATAAATAATTTTGAAAATTTTTGCTACTTTTTCAAGCATTTTCATACTGTTTTAACAGTTCTTAATAATCATGTACTTTAAATATAATAAATTCGTGCCATTATGTAGAACAAACACAATAAACCATTTGATTTGAGTTAATAACGAATGATGGAAAAAACTCGGAAACATCTGCTCTGCCTAGCTATTCTTACTTCTCTAGGGGCAACAATTTCAATTAATGCTCAAGCACAGCTACATTTAGAAATTGCCAAAGCACCTGAAGAAGCTCCCAAAATTGCGATTGTTCCATTTGCTAACGATTCTAGTCTTTACCCGATTATTGAAACTGATTTGAATCGTTCTGGTAAATTCTCAAGCGCATCGCAAAATTTACCAGCTACAGCAAGCATGAATAATCCAAATGCAGCAGCGTGGCAAAGTGCGGGTGTACCTTATGTTGTGACAGGCACAACAAAGCAAAATGCTGAAGGTGCATATGAAATTCAATACCAACTGTATGATGTACAAAAACAGCAATATTTATTGAATGAATTACTCACTGTTCCTGCATCTCGTATTCGCTCTGCAGCACATATGATTAGTGACACAATTTACGAAGCACTTACGGGCATTAAAGGTGACTTTAGTGGACGAATAGCTTATGTGTTACGCAATCCTGCAACACCGCAAGAACGCTATACACTACAAATTGCAGATTCAGATGGTGCACAACCTCGTACAGTACTTACATCTCGAGATCCAATCCTTTCCCCAGCTTGGACACCCGATGCAAAGAAAATTGCTTATGTGTCATTTGAAACCAAACGACCTGCAATTTATGTACAAGACTTAGCAACAGGTCAGCGTGAAAAATTGGCAAGCTTCCGTGGTTTAAATGGCGCTCCAAGCTTCTCACCAGATGGTCAAAGCATGCTATTTACAGCATCTATGCATGGTAACCCTGAAGTTTACCAAATGAATTTGCAATCTCGCGAACTCAAACGCATGACCAACGACAGCGCCATTGATACAGAAGCGCGTTATGCTCCAGATGGAAAATCATTTATTTTCACATCCGACCGCGGTGGTTCTGCACAAATTTATACTTATGATTTAAATTCAGGTTCAACTAAACGCTTAACATTCCGTGGGGCATTTAATGCACGTGGGACATTAAGTGCAGATGGTAAAAAATTAGCTTTAGTTCACCGCCCAAGTGGCAGTAACTACAAAGTGGCGATTCAAGACCTCAACTCGGGTATTACCAATATTTTAACCCCAACAAGTTTAGATGAGTCTCCAAGCTTCTCGCCTAATGGTCAAATGGTTGTGTATGCAACACGCGAAGGTAATCGTGGTTTACTTTCTATTATGTCTTTAGATGGTCGCTTCCGCATGAATTTACCAAGTGAACAAGGTGAAGTTCGCGAACCTGCTTGGGCACCTAAATAATTTTAAAATTTCAAACTAACTTTTATAGAGATGAATAATATGAAAACACTTAAACTTTTAGCTTTACCGCTTTTAGCAACAGCTTTAGTGATGACAGGTTGTGCAAGTCGCAAACCTGCAAATGTCATTGATGCTACACAAAACCCAAATGGTGCAGGCACTGTAAACACTCAAGGTCTAAGTGAAGATGCTGCTTTAAATGCTCAAAATTTGGCAGGTGCTTCATCTAAAGGCGTAACTGCTGAAAATAAAGCATTTTTAGCAAAACGCGTTGTACATTTTGATTACGACAGCAGCGACTTAACAGCTCAAGATTATCAAACACTTCAAGCACATGCTCAATTCTTAATGGCAAATGCAAATTCACGTGTTGCTTTAACAGGTCATACAGATGAACGTGGCACACGTGAATACAATATGGCTTTGGGTGAACGTCGTGCTAAAGCAGTTGAAAGCTTTTTAGTAACAACTGGTGTAAGCGCTAATCAGCTTGAAGCTGTAAGCTATGGCAAAGAAATGCCAATTAATTCAGCTAATAATGAAAGTGCTTGGAAAGAAAACCGTCGCGTAGAAATTAACTACGAAGCAGTTCCACCGCTTTTAAAATAATACCGTATTGAAAAATATTTCAATTATAAAAAAAGCACTTCATCTTTGAGGTGCTTTTTTATATCTGTAACTTTAAAAAATATTTAAGAATGCGACTCTTCTTCCGAGCTTTGCATGGCTTCAATTAAATCATGTTTATTTACTTTTTTATACTCAGGTTTAGCATCGTAATCTTTCCATGCTGCTTTCACGCTATCTGTGGAAATACCGTCGAGTTTAATTGCCTCGTTGGGCGTTGGAGTCTTATCAAACTTTAACGTTGTCATTTTTTCACTCTCCAATATTTATTCATTATTTATATCAACATAGCATTTTCTAAAAGAGTTGCAAGGGTAAAATCACGTCAAATAGTGTAGTTTAATTTTTCTTTTAGCGCGTTCTGCTCTAAAATAGCCCCAATGTTGTTTTTGATAAGTCTTATCAAACCTATTTGCGGAGTTTCCCAACCATGTCATACCTCACCCTCGCCCAATTCTTACAAAAACAAAGTGGTAATTTAACACCTGAACTTTCTCAAGTGATTGAAAAAATTGCTAATACTTGTAAAGATATTGATCAGCTTTTACAAAAGGGTGCTTTAGCTGGTGTACTTGGAAGTGCGCAACACGAAAATGTACAAGGCGAAGAACAAAAGAAACTCGATGTCATTTCAAATGATTATTTAATCGATGCACTTAAAGTTCATCCACATGTAGGCGGTTTGGCTTCTGAAGAATTAGATGAATTCACTCCTGCTCAAGAAAATGGTGAATATCTTGTTTTATTCGATCCATTAGATGGTTCAAGCAACATTGACATCAACATGTGCGTAGGGACAATTTTCTCTATTCTTCCTGCAAAAAATGCAAAAACTCAAGCTGAAGATTTCATGCAAGCTGGTGTAAACCAAGCAGCTGCAGGTTATGTACTTTATGGTCCATCTACAATGATGGCATTAACCGTAGGTGCAGGTACTGTATTCTTTACATTCGATCCAGAAACAAAAGAGTTTTTACTGACTTCAGAAAATATTCAAGTTGCTGCAGATACCAAAGAATATGCAATTAATGCATCGAACCAACGTCATTGGGAAGCACCTGTAAAACGTTATATCGATGAATTACTTGCAGGTAAAACTGGTCCTCGTGAAAAAGACTTTAATATGCGTTGGGTTGCATGTATGGTGGGTGATATTCACCGTATTCTTTGCCGTACAGGCATCTTCATGTATCCGTACGATACTAAAGATCCGAAAAAAGCAGGTCGCCTACGTTTAATGTACGAAGCAAACCCTATGAGCATGCTCATGGAACAAGCTGGTGGTGCATCTACAACAGGTCGTGTTCGTATTTTAGATATTCAGCCAACAGAACTACATCAACGTGTTCCTGTTGTGATTGGTTCTAAAAATGAAGTCGATCTTGTAACGCAATACCATAACTAATTTCAAAAAATGA
The DNA here is from genome assembly GCF_010646905.1 of Acinetobacter portensis. Lineage (NCBI taxonomy): Bacteria > Pseudomonadati > Pseudomonadota > Gammaproteobacteria > Moraxellales > Moraxellaceae > Acinetobacter > Acinetobacter portensis. The sequence goes on along the minus strand of NZ_JAAARQ010000002.1, from coordinate 2,180,139 downwards.
AAGTAAGCGATTTATCTAATCTGCTTACTTTCATGGATAAATCTCCCATGCCAGCTTTTTTTCTAGATTCAAAAGACAATCCTAAAATTAAACATTTACGTGGTCTAATCGATCAAAGTTCATATCGTAAAAAGAATCGCCAAACTGTACTTGAAGGTACGCATTTAAGTCTTGCTTGGTTAGAGCAAAAACGTGCAATTACTTCTATTTTTACCACTGAAGCTGCATATAGCCACCCAGATTTAGAAAAAATTGTATCGCTTTATGATGGTAATGTTTTTGTGCTCAGCGAATCTTTATATAAAGATTTAAGTACTTTAGGCACATCTTTGGCTTGTCTTGCAATTGTAGACTTACCTACATCTCGCGAAGCGCTTAATTTTGAAGAAGACACTTTAATTCTAGATAACATTCAAGACCCAGGCAATGTAGGAACTTTATTACGTTCTGCTGCTGCTGCAGGTATTGAGCAAGTTGTTTGTACTAAAGGTTCAGCTTCTATTTGGTCTCCGCGTGTTTTACGTGCAGGTATGGGCGCACATTTTTCATTACATACATATGAAAATGTTGAACTTGAAGACATTATCAACCAATTCACTATTCCTGTTTATGTAACAAGCTCTCATCAATCAGAAAGCTTATATACAAAAAACTTAAGAAAACAATGTGTTTGGATTCTTGGAAATGAAGGTCAAGGTGCTTCAAACTACGCTTTAAAAAATGCAGAAGCTGTTGCCATTCCACAACCTGGTGGACAAGAATCATTGAATGTTGCAATTGCAGGTTCTATTTGCTTCTTTGAAATGGTACGTCAACGCATCTAATAAGCGAATCTTATTGTAAATAGGCTCGCGCTTATTTAAAAATAGATTACACTAGAAAAATAATAACTTGTAATGTCAACCTAACCATTATTTTCAACGTTATATAGTATATAAACTTGTTAATAATGGTGGGTATCCAATGACAGGATTTTCCATCTCTATGGATTCAGCACCTGAACAGTCTCGGACACAAACAACAAGTACTCCAAAGAGTACTGCCGAACTGCGCCTAAAAAACTTCATGAATGAAGTTACAGGTCGTGCTTTAGTCATGATGGAAAGTGCAACCCAAGGTCATCATGGTATTGCAATGGATTTAGTACAAGAGGCGTTTATCTCTTTACATAAATCTTATTCAGACAAAACCACAGATGAATGGTATCCCCTGTTTTACACCATTTTAAATAACAAATTACAAGATTGGCGTCGAAAAGAAGCACGTCGTGTTCAACCATTTTCTTTCTTTAAAAAAGTAAATTTGGATGATGACGATGCAGAACAAATCGATATTGTCGATGAAAGTACGCCTAATCCTTTCGACTTTTTAGATCAAGCAGTGACTGCTGAAGAAATACAAGAAGCGATTGCTCAGCTTCCCACGCGTCAGCAACAAGCTTTTATGCTTCGCGCTTGGGAAGGCTTTGATACGAAAACCACTGCACAAGTCATGAATTGCACAGAAGGTAGTGTAAAAACACATTATCACCGCGCAATACAAGCTTTGCGCTTAAGTTTGTCACATATGAATCCATATACAGGAGGATCATCCGAATGAAACAAGATGATTTCTTAAAACAAGTTTCTTCTAAACTTGATGGACTCGCACAGCATCATCAAAATAAGCCAGCTGTGATGAACCATGTTTTGGAAAAAATCCAAGCTAAAAAGTCATCTAGATATAGCTTTTTCAAAATGTCTGGATATGCCTTAGCAGCCGCTATTACAGGTTTTGTTATTATTCCAAATGCATTGGATATCTCAGCACAACCTGAAAATCAGGTTATTGTAAATCCAAAACTTTCACCGCAAATGGTAGAAGATTTGGAAATGTTAATGGTGATGGGTGAGGACAAAGCTCCACATGATAGCTAAAAGATTAGTGCTTACTTTTTGCATACTTGGCTTTTTACAAACAAGCTTTGCTGGTTTCGATCGTTTTTGGATTTTTTCTAAAGATGCAGATACACAGGTCGGTGATGCTTGGGATAGTATGAGTGATGAAGAACAGCAAGCACTCATTAAACGCTATCAATCATTAAATAAAGAACTTCCCGAATCTGCACGTAATTCATTACAACAACGCATGGATTGGTTCACTCAATTACCTGAAGCTGAAAAACAGCAAATGCGTGAAGCTTGGCAAAAAATGAGTACCCAAGAACGTAAAGATCTAAGTCAACGCCTACAAAAAGCTACGCCTGAAAACCGTGCTGTTATTCGTGAAGAATATATCCACAAATATAAAACGATTTATAATAATTAAGCTTTTTTTAAGCTTCTAAACATCAAAAAAGGTCTCATATGAGACCTTTTTATTTTTTAGTAATGATTAATTTTAATCATACTCATCAATAAGTGCATATATTTGTCGAATATTTGAACCGCTTAATTTGGTTTTCTCACCTTTTAGCAATTGAATCAATTTTTCAATTAGTTGCAATAATAGTGAGGTTTGATGTGGGCCATGAGCAAGCAAATAATCTACAATTTGTGGATCCATATGAACGCCTCTACGTTCTAGGACAGAATTAACCAAAGCAATTCGATCTGCAAATAAACTGCCACTCGGGACTTTACCACTAACCGCTTGCGTGAGACGTGATTGTAAATCTGGAAGTTCTAGCTTTAACTCAATAGGGACAAAACGTGATGAAAAAACAAGTTGACCGCCCATTTCATCATTATAATTAATTAAATGGAATACAGCACGCTGCCAATGTGGAACACCACTAATAGCTTCAATGTCATCTAATGCGACTAAATCGTACTGTTCTAATGAAGTAATGGCTTCGGTTGGCGCATCGAGCAATTCAAGAAGCGAAACGTGAATTGCTGTTTTACCCACTTCTAAATAAGAATCGCAAATAGCAGAAAGCAGATGACTTTTTCCAGTACCTGCCCCGCCATAAACATAAAATCGATTCAAAAGACCTGCGTGTAATTGTCTTACAGCATCTACAACATGCCCCCAACTCGGCCCCGAAAAATCACTAATTCGGGCATCAAGTTGTGGTTCTATGTCTAGTTGCAATTGACGCATAAATATATTTTTGCCTTAGGAATCTTTATTATCTGAAGCTTCAATCTTACCTGAATTTTCAGTCTCTTGCAGTGCTTTTACATCTTGCTTTTTAAGTTCAATATCAACATCAATATCTTGTGTTTGAATGCTAATTGAGCCTGTGCTTGCATCTTGTGAAACAGCCACATGTCGTTGATACATTTGACTCTGCTCGTAAAAATCTCTGAGATGTTTAAGTAGTACCACAATAACTGCAGCAACAGGTAAAGCAAGCAACATACCTAAGAAACCAGCAAGTTGTGCACCCGCCAATACAGCAAATACAACAGCAACTGGTGACAAGCCAATTTTATCACCCAATAAAAATGGCTGTAAAATATACCCTTCTACCGCCTGACCAATCATAAAGACCACGCCAACCAATAAAAGTTGCATCCAATCTAGACCAAATTGGAAGAATGTTGCAATAGCTGCTGCAATAATCCCAACAGCAAAACCAAGATAAGGAATAATACTAGCAAGCCCTGCAATCATGCCAATAATCAGACCAACTTCCAACCCTATCAGTTGCAAACCAACAGCATAAATCACGCCTAATAAGAACATGACAAGGAACTGACCTTTAACAAAAGCCCCTAAAATGCTATGACATTCACCTACAATTTGAAGGGTCGTTTTTTCATAAGGACGAGGAATGAGGCGACGCAAACTATCCAACATTTTTTCCCAATCGAGTAAAAAATAGAAGGAAATAATTGGGATAAGAACAACCACCCCACCCACTTGAATAAAGCTCAAGCCAGATTGTGCTAATCTGGCAATAACACTTTGAATACTGTCTGCACTATAGTTTGTTTGAATATACTCCATGACCGCAGCTGAAATTTGATCTACATCTAATTCCATAGGAACTAAGTCAAAGGTATGCGATGACCATGGTAAAAAGGTATAATTAACCCAATGAATTCCAGCAGGAATACTCGATTTTGCATACATTAGCTGTTGCCAAACGAGCGGTGCTAAATACCACATTGCCCAAGTAACAACTAAACCTATGCCAATAAAAACAATACTAATGGCAACCCAACGCGGCAAACCAATTTTATGAATTTTATCAACTAAAGGGCTAAATAAATAAGCAATGAGAAATGCGCCTACAAATGGAATAAGCACTGGCTTTAATAAGTATAAAATCCAAAGAAATAATCCAATTCCAACCAGGACAAAAATTCGACCTAAGGTGCGATCTACCATAAGAACTCGCCTTTTTTAAGTATATTCATTATAGAAAATAAAATATTTAAACAAAGATAACATTTTAGTATAGAAATTACATAAGAGTTTCGTATATTCAGGTTATAATCCCCGCGCGAATGCGGAGACTTCAATATGAGCAACTCAACTTCTACCCCAAACACTGGTTTAAGCTACAAAGATGCAGGTGTCGACATTGAGGCGGGCGACGCGTTAGTCGATCGTATCAAATCTGTCGCTAAGCGCACTGCACGTCCCGAAGTAATGGGCGGTCTAGGTGGCTTTGGCGCACTTTGTAAAATTCCTAAAGGTTATGAAGAACCTGTTCTCGTATCTGGCACGGATGGTGTTGGTACAAAATTACGTTTAGCATTGAACTTAAACCGTCATGACACAATTGGTCAAGACTTGGTTGCAATGTGCGTAAACGATCTTCTTGTGTGTGGTGCAGAACCATTATTCTTCCTCGATTACTACGCAACTGGTCACTTAAATGTAGACGTTGCAGCAAATGTAGTAACAGGTATTGGTAAAGGTTGTGAACTTTCAGGCTGTGCGTTGGTTGGCGGTGAAACTGCTGAAATGCCAGGCATGTATGAAGGTGAAGACTATGACCTTGCAGGTTTCTGTGTAGGTGTAGTTGAACAAAGCAAAATTATTGATGGTTCAAAAGTTAAAGCGGGTGACGTTTTAATTGGTGTTGCATCATCTGGTGCTCATTCAAACGGTTACTCACTTCTCCGTAAAATTTTAGATGTTAAAAATGTTGATTTAACTCAAATCGTAGATGGTCGTCCGCTTGCAGATGTTGCAATGGAACCAACACGCATTTACGTTAAACCAATTCTAGAACTTCTTAAACACGTTGATGTTCATGCAATGGCACACATCACGGGTGGTGGCTTACCGGGCAACCTTCCACGTGTATTACCAAATGGCGCACAAGCAATTGTGAATGAGTCATCTTGGGAGTGGCCTTCACTATTCCAACTTCTACAAAAAGAAGGTGGTGTTGAACAATTCGAAATGTACCGCACATTTAACTGTGGCGTAGGTATGGTTCTAGTTGTTGATGCAGCAGATGCAGATAAAACTGTTGAAATGCTAAATAGTCTTGGTGAAAAAGCATGGACAATGGGTCATATTACTGACAATGCAGAATCTGTTTCAGGTGCTGACGAAAAAATCCGTGTGATTTTCGCGTAATAGACATCCCATGATTAAAATTGCTGTACTTGTTTCAGGCAGTGGTAGCAACCTACAAGCCTTGATTGATGCAAATCTTTCGGGGCAAATTGTAGGTGTTATTTCCAATAAACCTGATGCATATGCTTTAGAACGTGCAAAAAATGCAGGCATTCAAACAGCAGCCATTGAACACAAGCAATATCCTACTCGTGAAGCCTTCGATGCAGTTATGCATCAACAACTTCTAGATTGGGATGTTGATTTAGTGATTCTTGCTGGTTTCATGCGAATTTTAAGTGCTCAATTTGTGCAATCTTGGAAAGGGAAAATGGTCAACATCCACCCTTCTTTATTGCCAAATTACAAAGGTATGCATACGCATAAACGTGTTTTGAACACAGGTGATGTTTTTCACGGATGTACTGTGCATTACGTGACAGCTGAACTTGATGCAGGTCAAGCACTGGCTCAAGGTGTGGTAAAAGTATCGAACCAAGATACCGAAACATCTTTAGCAAATCGTGTTCATGAGCTTGAGCATATTATTTATCCTCAAGTTGTTGAATGGATTTGTACTGGCGCGTTAAAACATACTTCAAATGGTGTGATCTATAGAGATCACCCAATGAAAGCACCCGTTCAGTTTTGTAAGTTCTAAAATTTAAATCATAAAAAAACGCATCCGAGGATGCGTTTTTTTATTGTCAAAATTTAAGTATTTTGCTTGATGAGATCTTTCAACATTTGTGCAATTTCGATTGGGCGTTCTAAAGGAAACATATGCCCGCCCTCTTCTACACTAAATGGAATACCAAATTTCTTTTGTGTAATTTGCGGGAATTTACGTGCTAAAAATGGACCATCTTTCGCAACAACCAATTGCACAGGAACTTTGGGTTTTGCCTGAGGCAACCACCATAAAGATGGATTGGTACGGAAAATTTCAACTTCATCATCACGTGAAATGGTGAGTTCAACACCACCACGAACAGAATCATCCTTCAAAGCATATTGAATATAATCATTAAAACAATCTATATCAAAATGCTGATAGAAACCTTTTGGACGCAATAACTCAGCTGCTTGTTCACGAGAATCCCAATGATCACGACGACGTTTCGATAAACCTGCGGGCGACATTTTATCAAGTGCCTTTAAGCGCAGTAATTTAGCAATATGAAATGCAAAACCATCCTTACCTACAATTAATGGTGGATCGAGCATAATCACTTGCTCAAACAGTTCTGGGCGTTGTAATGCTGCCTGAAAAGTCAGAACTGAACCCAATGAATGCCCTAAACCAATTACTTTACGTCCATTTGCTTGACGTACAATGCTATCAATCACTTGCTGAGTTAAGCTTTTCCAATGATTATCAATTGGGTATCGCTTATCTGGACCAAGCAATGGCACATAAATAATGTCAAAATCATCCTTAAGTGCATCAAATAACTTTTGATATACCTTCGATGGCACGCCATTGGCGTGCGCAAAATGAATTAATGGCTTCATTGAATTTTCGCACTTTGTTCAGTTTGAACTTGCTTAGAAAGTGAAGTCGCAAAACCCTCACCAACTGAAGCCCCCATACGATCCAAAATAGAATCAAATGGACTATATTCAACTGTATAATTTACAGCAGTGTCTAACTTAAGCTCACGTTTAAGTGTATTTAAGCTACCTGTTTTATCTGCAATACCCAATTTAACCGCTTGTTCACCTGTCCAGAATAAACCAGAAAAAATTGCTGGATCTTGAGATTTTAATTTTGCACCACGACCTTCTTTTACTGCATGAATAAAGTGATCATGAACATTATCTAACACTCCTTGAACATGCGCTTTCTGTGCTGCATCTACAGGTTGTGTCATCGACAACAATGCTTTGTTTTCACCTGATGTCATGGTTCTATCTTCAACACCCAATTTGTGCATTAAATTGTTCACGCCATAATTCGGCATAATGACACCAATCGAGCCAACAAGACTTGATGGATTAACAATAATTTCATCTGTAGCTGAAGCAATATAGTAAGCACCTGATGCACCTGTATCGCCAATAATTGCATAGATTTTTTTATCTTTATGCTGTTTTTTCAGATACTGAATTTCTTGCCAAATTTCATCAGACTGAACAGGTGAACCACCTGGTGAATTAATATTTAACACCACAGCTTTACTACTGGTATTTTCAAAAGCTTTGCGTAATGACTTAATGGTATCGCTACTATTCACGCTTTGTTTGTCAGCAGCAATGGTACCTATGATATTTACAACGGCAATATGTGGCTCTGAGGCAGGAGAAGATGCATTATTACTACAGCCTTTACCCATAATCACGAGTAATAAAAAAATATAACCAAAGGTTAAAAATTTGAAAAATATTCCCCATTTACGTGCTTTTCGCTGTTCATCCACAGACACCAAAATAACTTTTTCTAACAACTTCCATTCTTCGCCAGTAGGCTGTTGTTGAATTTTTTGACTATTTTGATCTTTATCTTGTGGGTTTGGCGGCCAATCCGACATAAAAATATTCCAAAATTTATTAATATTGCCAACATTATATACAATGATGGTGCGTTCTATATTTATACATCACAAATTACCTTATAATAAATTGAATTATTTCTCACGCCCCTAAGCTTTCTACAAAATTTAAGACAATGACTCAAAAAAATTCAAATTTTACACGTTTAATAAATTTTGTAAGTCGCCAACCTCTTACTGTTGCTCGCTTTACTGCAAAGTTTCTTGCGTTATTGGTGAATACTTTAAAGTTAACCAAAACATCTCATGTTATTCGTTTGAATTTAGCAATTGCATTACCACACTTGAGTCAGGCTGAAAGAAATCGAATTGGGCAAAATGCCATACAAAATGAATTGATTTCTTATTTTGAGTTTTTTCATATTTGGGGCGCAGAAAGTCATAAAAATGTTGTGCGAATTCATCAAGTTCATCATGAGCATTTATTCCATAATGCACTTGCCCAAAATAAAGGTGTGGTTTTAATCATGCCGCATTTTGGTACTTGGGAAATTATGAATGCATGGCTGGCACAGCACACTCAAATGACCATCATGTATAAACCCATTAAGAACCAATCTGCCGATGATTTTGTTCGTAACGCACGAAGCCGTGAACAAGCGAATTTAGTACCTACAGATGAATCTGGCGTTCGTCAAATTTTTAGAGCGCTTAAACAAGGTGGTACAACCGTCATTTTGCCAGATCATTCACCCGATTCTATTGGCGAACTCGTTCCTTATTTTGGTATTCCACTTTTTTCAAGTAATTTAAGTGCGAAGCTTATTCAAAAAACCAAAGCTGCTGCATTATTTATGTACGCACTACGCAATGAAAATAGTTCTTTCGATATTTTTATAGAAGAAATCGACCCTTCTATTTATTCACAAACAGCCGAACAAGGCACAGAAATTATTCATAAAGCCATCGAAACTTTAATACTTAAAAATCCAGAAAATTACCATTGGAGCTATAAACGTTTTAGTGCAAATCCTGAGCTTTTTACAATTTATGATATTCCTACAGAGAATGCTTTAACATTGGTTGAAAAAGTACGTCAGCAAGACCCTATGATCTAAGATTATTTCTTTTTAACCAAAGCCTTTGATCACGTTCTTTATTAATGTATATATCGCCTTTTTTATTCTGTGAAAATTGTATCGTTCCATTTTCAATCGTGCTTAAAAATGGAATATTCAATTCATTCAAACGAGTCTCTACAATTGCGCTAGGATGCCCATAACGATTATTGAAACCTGCCGAAACAATTGCCATTTTAGGTCGAATTTTTTCTAGAAATGCATAAGAAGAACTATGCTGACTTCCATGATGACCAAGTACCAATACATCTACCTTTAGATTTGGATATGCCTGCAAAATCTCATATTCAGTTTGCCAGCCTGCATCACCCATTAATAAATAATTTTGATAGTTTTTGGCATTCAATACCTGAACATACAACACACAAGAATTTTCATTTTTATCAAATTTTGCAACAGCTAATTGCTCCGCCTTTGGCGAGAGTACTTCAATTTTTATATGAGGATTAATATGAAAAACTTGTCCTTTTTGACAATACTCAAACTTAAAAGATGGTGAAATATCAAGTTGTTCATTTGAATAAACTTGCTCAAAATTCAACTTATTTTTCAAATATGAAAATGCCCCACTATGATCTTGATCTAAATGCGTAAGAAATAAATGACTCACTGTACGGAAGCCTTTTACAGATAAAAATGGCTGAATAATTTGCTGACCCACACTAAATTTTTCTTCATCATAATATCCACCTGTATCCACCATAACAGTGTGATTTTGAGCTTGGATAAATATAGATTGCCCTTGCCCTACATCTAAAATAGAAAGTTCAAATGGATGCTTAGTATTTTCACTCAAAATAAAGGGTAACAAACAAATAGCAGCCCAAAATTTTGGCACAAGTCCTTGAGGTAAAAATAGAATAATAAATGATAAAATCACACATAACATCATCCAAAAATTCATTGCTATAGGAATCAGCTGTGGAGATAAAATAGCATAAATGCCATTCATTATAGAAAGAAGCAAAGCAATACACAGATTATTAATTTGAAAAAATAACTGACTTAAAGGCTCAAATAAAAAGTAACTCATTCCCGCTAAAACATCTAAAGGCACAATAATTAAACCAATAAAAGGAATAGCAAACAAATTACTTAATGGTGTAATCCAAGCGATCTGTTTAAAGAAAATGATCATTAATGGAAATAATGCAACGAAAATTTTCCACTGAGATTCCACTAAAATTTTTAATGCTTGAATCACTTTTTCAGTAATATTTCGACTTTCAAAATTTTGTTCTTGTATGGTTTGATAAATTCTTAATAATACAAAACACGCGCCATAAGACAGCCAAAATGCTGCGGATAGAATACTAAAAGGATCGAATATTAATAATAATGATGCACTTAAGAGCAATAAAGTTAGGGCTTTAATAGGAAATTTAAATAGAATCCATACACTCGCTAACAACGTTACCAACAAAGTTCTTAATGCAGGAATTTCAAAACCCACATAAGCACAATATAAAAATACACAGCTTAAAAATGGAAAAATCAATAAATATTGCTTGGGAATTTTTAAATAAATTTGCGGGCAATATTTTTGAATTATTTGATGAATAAGCCAACACATCATACAAGCAAAAATTAAGACATGAGGCCCTGAAATTGCGAGTAAATGACTCATTCCAAAGCGTTGAAATTGCGCTTCTATCTGTTTATTGAGAAAGCTTTCATCGCCTGTTAATAATGCAAGTGTAAGACCTTTATGTTGTATGGGTTGTTTCTGAATAAAATGACGAATATCTAAACGCTGAAGCTCTACCCACCGTTTAAACTTTGCCAAGAAGCTTTGGTTTTGCTTCACATAAGCGGTGTAACCAAGCGTTTTTATATCTTGCTCAGAGAGCTTTTCAACCGCTTTAATTTGAAAATTCCCCATCCAGTTTTGCTGTATATACCACTGCTCAATGTCAAATACACCTAGCGTTGCATAACTATGAATGGGTGAAACTTTTCCTTGTAAGCGATAATATTGCCCAATTTCTAGCGCTTCATGCTGCTCAATTTTAAGTGAACTGTTCCAAATAATAGGTTTTTCAAATTGATTTAAAACCACCAATTGCTGTTGAATTGTTTCAGGTTTCAATTGATTTAAGGAGTTTACTGCAACAACAATCTCTACATCATCTGTTTTTTCTACTCTATATTTCAGTCGCTCTAGTAATTGATGGTTTGAAAAACTCATCCCTAAAACTGTTGCAATTGCACATGCAAAAAGTGCATTCATCAGCCTTAAATAGTTATTACTGATACGTAGATGAATTACAAATTCAACCACAAGCAAGGTAGCAAAAAGATAAAAACTAATCGTTGATAACTGAAAAAATGGATGAATATTTTTACCTAAAAAACTGATGCCGAAGATCCATCCTGCACAGATGATTTGAATCATTATTGTTATCTAAATTTTAATTATTGGACGCAATAATAAAGCCCACCTAAGTGAGCTTCAAGGTTACTTGTCGTATTTTTGGATTTATTCGTTTACCCAAACACCATCTTGCATATGCAAAATTTTATCGGCAGATTGTGCAAGTGCTTCATCGTGCGTGACAATCAGCATTGCCATATTAAACTCATTACGTAAATCGCTTAATAATTCGAAAATTTTAATTGCTGTTTTACGGTCTAAGTTACCTGTTGGTTCATCTGCAAGCATAACCGCAGGTCTAGCAACTAAGGCACGTGCCATTGCGACACGTTGACGCTCACCACCCGAAAGTTCACCTGGCTTATGTGTTAAACGGTGTGATAATCCTACACGATCTAACAAATATTCCGCCTGTTCTTTCACTTTCTTGTAGCTTGTTCCATCACGTAGCATTAAAGGCATTGCGACATTTTCTAGCGCTGTAAATTCAGGCAACAAATGGTGGAATTGGTAAACAAAACCTAAGTGTAAATTACGCTGAAAACCACGTTCAGATTCACCTAAATTATCGAAGCGTTGTCCGTTTAAAAACACCATACCTTCTGTTGGACGTTCTAAACCACCCAACACATGCAATAAAGTACTTTTGCCCGAACCACTTGAACCAACAATAGAAACAAACTGCCCTTCTTGTACTTGTAAATCTAGGCCACGAATCACTTCTACCGTTGTTTTACCATCTGTAAAATGCTTCGATACATTTTTTGCTTCAAGGACGACTTTACTCATAACGTAATGCCTCCGCAGGTTGAATTTTCGCAGCACGTAAAGCAGGATAAATTGTTGCTAAGAAACTTAAAATTAAAGATAAGCTCACAATAACTACAACATCTTGCCATCTTAAATAAGACGGTAAGTAATTAATAAAGTAGGCATCAAATAGATTTAAACCAAATACACTGCTGATCCAACCCACTGCACTACTAATGCTTGAAGCCAAAATGACTCCTAAAATTGCACCCGAAACTGTACCAATAACACCAATCACAGTTCCTTGAACCATAAAGATTTTAGTAATGGTTGCAGGTGAAGCACCTAAAGTTCTTAAAATGGCAATATCCGCTTTTTTATCGGTGACCACCATCACTAAAGAAGACACAATATTGAATGCCGCAACCAATACAATAAGGAATAACAGCAAGCTTACCATTGCCTTTTCCATTTGAATTGCACTGAACAAATTACCGTGGGTAAATGTCCAATCTGATGCATAAAAATTAGATGGTAATTCACGTACAATTTCATTCGAAACAATTGGTGCTTGGAAGATATCATCCAACTTCATTCGAACACCTTGCGCGCCATCTGGAAGGCGTAGAAGTGTTGAAGCATCATTTAAAGCGATATAGCCCATCATTGAATCGACTTCGGCACCAATACTGAAAATACCCACAATTTTAAATCGTTTAAAACGTGGCACAACACCCGCTGGCGATGGCGTTGCTTCAGGTAAAACCAAAGTCACATTATCATTTAGGCCTAAACCTAAGGCATCGGTCAGCTGTTTGCCTAAAACAATACCAAACTCACCTTTTTTCAGGCTATCAATACTGCCTTCAACCATATGATTTTGTATGATAGAAACCTTCTTTTCATACTTTGGTTCTATACCCGTAACCATAATGCCAGAAACTTGCCCTTGAGCTGTTAACATCCCCTGTAATTGTGTGAAAGGTGCTGCACCTGTCACATGTGGATGTTGCTCAATTTTTTTTGCAAGTTCAGGCCAATCTGTTAATATTTGAGTTGAAGAAACAGTGGCTTGTGGCACCATCCCAAGAACACGATTCTTAAGTTCGCGATCAAAACCATTCATTACAGAAAGGACAGTAATGAGTACAGCAACACCAAGGGTGAGGCCGATCATAGAAACCAAAGCAATAAAAGAAATAAAATGGTTACTGCGCCTAGCGCGAGTGTATCTCAACCCTATATATAGCGAGATTGGTTTAAACATACCATCTAGTCCGAGGTAATATTATGGAAAAATTTCAGCATCAAAGTGGTCAAAATGACCGCAGAGTGATGTCACGCATAGATGCTGCCTTGAGAATCAACTATCAGGTCATTTCTGAAGAAGTTGCGCTAAACGACCCGTATGATTCAAATTTTGTGTTGCCACGTTATTTTCTTCTACTTGCAGAGTTAGATCAATTCGATCTTGCTTTAGACCACGAAATAGAACAAATATCTGAAAAAGATCAACAGATTGCACGCATCTTATCGCTATTCAATCAAAAGTTAAACCTCATCACAGGTACTTTGTACGATGCAATTGTACAATCCTTGTTACCAGTACCAGCAAATGTGAATATATCTGAAAGTGGTATTAGCTTTTATTCAGACCAAGCACTTGCCGATAATTCTTACATTCACATTACACTAAGCCATCCAGAAAACTTCTTTCATATTGCCGCCATTGCACAAATTGTTCATTGCCGCCAAGAAGAAAATGGGACATATCGTACTGGTGCTTATTTTATTAGTTTACTTCCACAAGATCGTAGCAAATTAAGCCAAGCTTTAGAACTTATAAAATCTCAGCAAAGCTGATCTATTCAATAGATTCAGCTTTTTTGACAGACTTACTTTGAATAAAATCTTTATAAAAGTAAATAAACAAACCAAACAATAAAATGCTTGTTCCAAAGAAAATCATGCCTGTTAATTTCTCATTGTTTAATAAATCACCAAATAACATTGCAAGCATCGGTGTCATCACCGTAGTTAATGACAATGTTGTGGCTTTAATATTTTGTACCAATTTGAAGTAACAGAACATCGCAAGTAAAGAAGCCATAATCACGGCATAAAACAAGCCAATTAAAGACTTTGTACTTGGAAGATGCGTCGGTGCATACTGCCAAATGAAGGGCAACAAGCACAGTGCGAAAATACTAGAAACAATAATTGAACCCGAAGCTTGTGCCATTGGCTCTAGCGGAGCATTGACTTTTTTGACCCAAAAAATTGACATGCAATACACAAAAACGCTAATCAGCATTAAAACAATACCGAGTGGCTGAACATGATGATCACTACCACCAATACAAATCACACCTAAGCCAATAACAGCAACAAACATGCCTAGCCATTGCAATCGATGTAAATGAATATTAAAAACAAAACGACCAATCAGCCCTGTCATAATAGGTGCTAAGCCAAACATTAAAGCAATAATGCCCGAGCTTAAATATGATGTTGCTAAATAAGTGAAAATTTGCGAACCAATAAAACTAAAAGCACCCGCAATATAACTATGAATTGAAATTGTATTTAATTTTAACTTCACTTTTAACAGTACAAGCAAAGCTAAAGATAACGGTAATGCAATAAAAAATCGTAATGCCAATGCCCACAAGTTATGAATGTCAGCAACACTCCAAACAATGGCAAGAGGTGTTGTCGACCAAATGAATATGAGTAACACATAGGTCGACATTAAGTTCGCTTTAGACGGCATCTTAAACTCTTAGGCTGTTTTTCTTTTTTGTTTTTGAATCGTTTGATCTAATGCACTTGAAAACTCGCGTTTATCTCGCTCTACAAGCGGTGGAGGCCCACCTGTTTGCACACCTGCGCCACGTAACGTATCCATAAAATCGCGTAAATGTAAGCGAGCTTTAATATTTGAAGTCGTATATATTTCACCTCGAGGATTAATTGCGACTCCCCCCTTTTCAATGACTTGAGCCGCCAAAGGAATATCTTGAGTAATCACAATATCGTGCTCCTTCATTCGATCTACAATTTCTTGATCGGCTACATCTGCCCCACTCATGACCTGAATAGAGTTAATACGAATTGAAGGTGTAATGCCCACACTTTGGTTTGCCACAAATGTCACTTCCATTTGATAACGATCCGATGCACGAATAATCACATCTCTTAAAATACGTGGTAAAGCATCGGCATCAACCCAAAGTTTAAATGGCAGCACAAGTTAATCCTGAAATGAGTGTGGGATAAGTTTAACAAATTTGATTAGGCTATATGATAGATAATCTCTTTTAAACTCATCTAAGTAGATTTGTATTTACACTTGCCATCTATTTAGAATTTGATTAGCTTTAAATGAGTCTTTTGTAACTTAAAAGATATAATTTCAGTTTATTCGATGCTTCGACTTGAAAATTCTGAATAACCCTCGATCTAATAGATAAATACAACCCGAAATCAATTGTGCATATGAAAAATCAAAATAGTCCTGAACGGATCACCATTGAAGAACAAAGCTTCGGTAGCCATGTAGAACATTGGAATCTGTTAACAGATAATCCTGCAACAGATGTACCAAAATGGCTTGGTTTGGCACTTGATGCGCCAATTATGCCAATGGGGTTGTGTAAAGAAGAGTGTGAAATGGATGCACAATCTTGGTTAATTCAAGGCCCAAATAAAGCGGCTATTTTACTAAATCAAGTCATTGATGTTGAAGATAATAAACCCAAAGCGGTCAAAACTGCTTTTCCAACCTTTGAAAGCCCTTACAAGGTTGATGCAAAAATTGAACGTATTATTTGTGGAAAATCGAATACACAAGCCGTACTTCAATTAAACGTAGGTGCTGGCGTTGCCTATGCATTTGACAACTTATACAGTGTCAATCACCTGAAATACAACAAAGACCAAACTTATACAGTGCAATTCAATGGTTGGGCTTATGAATTAGAAGCCGTTTCAGATCATGAACAAATTGTTGTCGATGATCCTGCTTCAATTAAGCATCATCGCGCACTCAATGATATTTTGGCTGAAAATGGCGGTGTTGCACCTGAAAATCTTCAAGCGTTATTAGATGCTTGGGAGCCTAAATCTGATGATGATAAAGAA
Organism: Acinetobacter portensis; assembly: GCF_010646905.1. Classification (NCBI taxonomy): domain Bacteria; kingdom Pseudomonadati; phylum Pseudomonadota; class Gammaproteobacteria; order Moraxellales; family Moraxellaceae; genus Acinetobacter; species Acinetobacter portensis. The sequence goes on along the minus strand of NZ_JAAARQ010000002.1, from coordinate 2,163,736 downwards.
CCTGTTACCGTAAATTTTACAAAAATGGTGGCATATCTTTATGGCGAAACCATGGGACAAGAAGATGAAGCTTGGTTCCAAAGTAAAATTGTAGGCAAAACATCAATGAATTTCATGGATAATGAATATACATTATACGATGTCACACTTTTCTTAGAAGAAAATCAACCTGCAATTCTTGCGCGTATTGCCACAAAGAATCCTGAATATAGTCGCTTTGAAATTGGACAATACATTCGCGGAAACATCTGGCTACAAGTAAGTATTTTTAATATAAAACAATAATTTAAGTACAACCAAAACCTCGATTATTTTTTTGCTTTTGCATCATAAATTTCGAGGTTTTGTTTATTTTAGATATTTATATTTCATTGTCACTATTTAAATTTTGATTATTTTATCCACAATTAAAGACTGTTTTTTAATCAATTTAAATTCAAAAAATAATCAGTTACCCACAGTTTTAAATTCAACATCTCATTTTTAAATTCAAATAACTGTGGATAATTTTTATTCTAAACCAATTTTATAAACATAATCTGAAAGCCTGAATTTACGCGGTTTTTTATAATAATGAGCAATTCAATGACTAAAATAAAAACTTTATTAAGTTAATTTGAAATAGTACTTTATTTAATCAATTTTTTATGTTAAAAATATGACAAACCTATGAATCAACGATAAATAGATCATCGGAAATAATATCTATGAGAATCGTGCAAGAAGAAAATTTACAGCAAGTGGAACATCGAATTGGAAATCGCTACCAATTAGATTTTATGTCATGCCTATTTTTTGTATTGGGGATGCTTGCTTCTGCTTATTTATTACATACTTTCGTTTTCTAAGACCTTATTATTCTCGTTTAGATTCGACCAAATATAAAAAAGCCCATCATTTGATGGGCTTTTTGTAATTCTGCTTAAATAAACTTATGCATTACGTTTCGCAAAATCATCCATGAAGTTTACAAGAGCTTGTACGCCTTCTAATGGAACTGCGTTATAAATACTTGCGCGCATACCACCCACAGAACGGTGACCTGCTAAGTTAAGAAGATGATTTTCTTCTGCTTCTTTCAAGAATTGTTTTTCAAGTTCAGGATTTGCCAAAGTAAATGGCACATTCATAATTGAACGGTTTGCTTTGGCAATTGGATTTGCATAGAAATCGCTTGCATCGATATAACCATAAAGCAGTTCTGCTTTTGCAGTATTGGCTTTATGAATTGCTTCAACACCACCCTGCTCAAGTAACCATTCAAATACCAAACCAGATAAATACCATGCATAAGTAGATGGCGTATTCACCATTGAATCATTTTTCGCTTGTGCTGAATATTTCAAAATACTTGGAATTTCAGGTTTTGCTTGATCGAGTAAATCTTCACGAACAATGACAATAGTTAAACCTGCAGGCCCAATATTTTTTTGCGCACCTGCATAAATTAAACCAAATTTAGTGACATCAATGGGCGCAGATAAAATACTTGAAGATAAATCTGCAACTAACGGCTTGTCAGTTTCTGGAATACTTGCAAACTGAATACCACCAATAGTTTCATTTTCAGCATAATGAACATAAGCTGCATCTGCAGATAAGTTCCAAGTGCTTTGTTCTGTAATTGCAAGTTTACCATCAATTGTTGTACCTGCTTCAACCACATTGATATCGCCATAACGCTGCGCTTCTTTCAATGCTTTTTCAGACCAGATACCAGTATGAATGTAATCTGCTTTATTATTTTTACCTAAAAGGTTTAATGGAATTGCAGAGAACTGTAATGATGCACCACCCTGTAAGAACAATACTTTATAGTTCTCAGGAATATTCATGAGTTTACGTAGGTCTGCTTCAGCCTTTTCAGCAACCGCAACATAGTCTTTACTACGATGGCTCATTTCCATGATCGAAAGACCTTTACCTTGCCAGTCCAGCATTTCAGCTTGAGCTTTTTCTAAAACAGCAGTAGGTAATGCAGCAGGACCAGCACAGAAGTTGTACGCGCGCATGATTTTTCCTTTCAGAGTGAAACACAATAAAATGATGGCATTTAACCACATATAGGCTATATGTGCAGTATTTAAAGCTGAAGAAATTTCAATCTTGTCGGACATTTACAATCAAAATCTCAATCGTTCTGATACATCTGCATTGGAATGATCCAAAAAAACTATTTAATTCAATAAATTGAAAAATCCAAATTATTTTAAAGAGTTAATTTTTCCAATTTATCACCACCCTCTCCAATGCATACCTTTAAGATAGCTAAAATGTTATATAAATGTATTTTCTTTATTGTTCGCCAAATATTGTTAAACACCAATTCAAATGAATACTTTATACTGCTGTTTTTATTCTATTTCTAAGAGTAGAAATGATGTTAAGCCAATTTGAACAATGCTTTAAAACAACGAAAATGCATATATCTATAAAAAGTATGGTGCAAGTTAGCTTTGTTTCATTCGCATCTTTAATATCTTGTGAACTTTATGCTCAACAAAGCATAAGTTATATGCAAGCAGAACAAGCTGTATTAAAAGAATCATTTACAACGCAAGCCAATACAGCACTTGAGCAAGCCGCAAAATTAGAAGCGGAAGCCGTCAAAAATATCGCTTTACCTCGTGTAGATTTAAACGTTCGTGCCTATGCCTTACATAAAGAAATTGATATTCCTTTAGGCGCATTAAAAAATCATCTAGATCAATCACTCACTCAAGGTGTCGATTCACAAATCAATCAGTGGCAACAAGGTTCTGGGGCAAATATTTCAGGTTTGCAAGATGGAATAAACCAAGGAATACATGACGGTATTGGTCTGATTCCAAATCAATATCAAGTCAGTTTGGATGATGAGGTAATCCGTCCAACGGTGTCATTCATGATGCCCATTTATACAGGTGGATTAACCACAAGCGCCAAAGAAGTTGCCAATATTAATGCTGAAAGAAGCCAACTCAATACACGCCAACAACAAGATACTCAACGCTTCGAAATTATTCAGGCGTATTTTAATGCACAATTACAAAAGCAACTTGTTGAGAGTAGCCAATACAACTTCAATGCGATGCAAACGCACTACAACAATGCTTTAAAACTCGAAAAACAAGGTTTTATTAGCAAAGGTCAGCGCATGCAATTTGAAGTTGCAAAAAACAATGCACAGCGAACTTACCAAAATTCAGATGCATCATATAAAGCAAGTTTATTTCGCTTGAATAATCTTTTACAAAGTAGTGATGTCACTGCTTTAACCACACCATTGTTCGTAAATACCACACAAAATCAATCTTTAAATAACTTGCTCAAAAGCTTTCCTGAACAATCTGCATTAATTCAAAAAATGCAAAAAGATACCCAACTTGCAAAAGCCAATGTCAAAGTTCAAAGCGCTGCGAAAAAACCCAACGTTTTTGCTTTTGGCGAATATAGCCTAGATAATAAACAAGATTGGATTGTCGGTATTGCTGCAAGATATAACCTTTTTTCAGGAATCGACAGCAATAAAAATGTGCAAGCAGCAGAATTACAAAGATATGCAACCGAACTACTTACCTCTCGCACCAAACAAGAAATTGAAAATATTATTTATACCTCTCATAGCGAAGCTATAACCGCACAGCAAAGTGATACTTTACTTCAACAAAACTTGAAAGCTGCTCAAGAAAATTTACGTATTCAAGAACTTTCTTTTAAAGAAGATATGGGCACAGCAACTCAAGTGATTGATGCACAAAATAGTTTAAGTGCATTAAAAGCAGAAACAGCGTTAAATGCTTATAAATATGTGATGTCTTTAGCGACATTATTACAAAGTCATGGCTCGATAGATCAGTTCCAAAGCTATATTAATCAACCTAATACACGTTATATCCGTTAATTTGGAGAGGAAAATAAAATGACTCAAGATCAAAATTTGAATGATCCTGCGAATGAAATCATTTCATCTCCAGATGCAACTACGGATAAACTACCTGAACCTGAGAAAAATACTGAAAATCAAAAGAAAAAAATTCTTCTTCTTGCGCTCATTCCTATTGTTTTAGGCATTATTGCGTTTGGACTTTGGAAAGCATATCAACCGAAAGCAGTTGAAATTCAGGGTCGCGTTGAAGCCGAAACTGTACATATCAGTACAAAAGTGCCAAGTCGTATTGAAGATATCTATGTACAAGAAGGTCAAGCTGTCAAAAAAGGGCAAATGCTTGTTCGTTTGCATAGCCCAGAAGTGGACGCAAAAAAACAACAAGCACTTGCCTCTTTACAATCAGCATTAGCACTTCAATCGACTACTAATCGTGGTTCACAAGAAGAAAATATTGCAAGCTTATATGCAAATTGGCAATCTTTAAAAGCACAAGAATCTTTGGCTAAAACGACTGATCAACGTGGTGCGAACTTATATAAAGAGGGTGTGATTTCACGCCAACGTAAAGATGAAATGCATGCTGCGGCAATTTCAGCATCTGAAATGACAGAAGCAGCATATCAACAATATTCACGTGCCCAACGTGGCAGTACACCTCAACAAAAAACCACCGCAGATGCACAAGTGGATATTGCCAAAGCCGCTGTTGCCGAAGTCAATGCTTTAGAAGCAGAAACTCAATTACTCTCGCCTATTGATGGTATTGTCTCAAAAACCTATGGCAAAGTATCTGAACTGGTTGCTATGGGCGTGCCTGTTGTAAGTTTGATTGATCAAAACTTTTGGGTGAGTTTAAATATTCGTGAAGATCAATATGCAAATGTTTATAAAACGAAACAGCTTGAAGGATATGTTCCTGCACTCGATAAACAGGTGCAATTTAAAATTAAACACATTGATGCCGAAGGTGACTTTGCAACCATAAAAACCACACGTCAAACAGGTGGTTATGACATTCGCAGTTTTAAAGTTCATTTAGTCCCGACTCAAGCACTCCCCGACTTAAAAGTAGGCATGAGTGTGCTGTTTAAAGTCCAAGAGTCAAAATAATGTTTACTGGCATTTGGCGTGAACTCAATTATTTAATTCAACATAAATGGGATTTGTGTCTAGTCACGCTTGCGCCTTTATTTATTGTGGTTTTATTCAGTTGCATGTTCGCCCAAGGCAAGCCTGAACATTTACCTATTGCGATTATTGATCAAGACCAAAGCACTTTAAGCCGAAATATTGAAAGATACATTGCGCTTAACCACACCCTACATATTAAAGATCAAACACAAAGCCAAGATGAAGCTGAACACTTACTCAACCAAAATAAAATTTGGGGTTATGTTCATATTCCAAGTGGTGCAGAGCAACGTTTAGTTCAGGCAAAAGATGCTGAAATTAGCATTGTTTTTAATCAAAGTTATTTTAGTATTGGCAATGCTATTTCATCGGCAATGCTGGTCAGCACCTTAGAAGCTTTAGCCAATTTCATGGGCAAAGATTATTTAGAAAATGATATTCCTTATTTAGATGTTCCAACGCCAAATGTAAAAATATCTCCGCTTTATAACCCAGAATTAAATTATGAATTGTATTTAGAGCCTTATATGATTCCTGCCATTCTGCATTTATTGATGTGCTGTTGTGTCGCATTTTCTGTAGGTCAGGAACTTAAATATAAAACCACAAAACAATGGTTGAATGATCAGACATTTGCTCAAGCAATTTTGTCTAAAAATTTGGTTTATATTTTAATCTTTAGTGCATGGACTTGGCTTTGGATGATTTGGCTTGTCGGAATTCGTGGTTGGTTTGTCGCAGGACATTTGTGGCTGATTTTATTGGGTCAGGTTTTCTTTTATTCAGCCTATGCATTTATTAGTACCGTCATTGTTTTAATCACAAAAGATTTAAGTAAAACCTTTGGCTTAATTGCGGTTTATGGTGGTTCATCTTTGAGCTTTGCTGGGGTAACTTTACCTTTGAATAATGCCCCACTTTTCACCAAATTTTGGGCGCATATTATTCCATATACACCTTATGCCAAATTACAAACAGAACAATGGGTTATTGGTAGTCCAGTTGCTTCGTCCATTACACCTCTTATTGTTCTATTGATTTATGTCATTTTCTATTTTTCTTTGGCAGTTTTCCTTTTTAAAAAATATATAAAAGGAATGCAAGCATGAAAGACTTTTTGAAATATTATTTTAAGACGTTTAAAGATATTGCATCAAATCAGTCTATTCTGACCACGCTTATTCTATCGGTCGTATTTTATAGTTTCTTTTATCCTACAGCGTATAAAGCTCAACAAGCAGAGTTTTTGCCTATTGTCATTGTCGATGAAGAGCAAAGCGTAACCACTGCAACCATTGTGAATCATGTTGCTAGTAGCCCAAATGTCGATATAAAAGCAATTACCAGTAATTTTGCAGAAGCTGAACAAATGCTGAAAGAGCAAAAAGCCGATGGAATTTTACTTTTACCTGAAAATTTATCGAATAGTTTAAGGCGTGGTGAAGTTGGTGGTGTTGGATTATATTTAAGTGCTGCCAATTTTTTAAAAACAAAGCAAATAGGTTTAGGACTTGCTACAGCAATTGAAAATACATTAGCGACTCAAGCAGAAAAATTTGGCAATGTGTCACATTTTTCCCCTGCAATGTCCATCCATCAAATTCCTTTATTTAACACACGTTCAGGCTATGGCAGTTATGTATTCCCTGCAATTGCGCCTTTAATTGTGCATCAAACGCTTGTTCTAGGACTTTGTATGCTTATTGCAGGTTATAGACAATTTAAATGGCAACCTCAACACAGTGAATTTTGGGGTATATTTTTTGCCATTTTCACTATTGGATGTTTAAGCGCGTTTTATTTATTTGGTTTTACCTTTTGGCTTTATGATTATCCGCATGGCGGTAATTTCTGGGGAATGTTGCTTGCTGTACCTATTTATGTAAGCTGTGTTACTGCCATAGGTTTATTGCTTGCTAGCTTTTTAGATATACCTGAGCGCGCAGGACACTTAATTGTATTTACTTCTATACCACTCTTTCTGCTTTCAGGCACAGCTTGGCCACATGCGGCTATGCCAATTTGGATGCAGTATTTAGGAAATGCTTTTCCATCTACTCAAGGGATTCAAATGTTTATTCAATTGAATCAAATGGGTACTCCCACCGCAATTGTAATTCCCAAATTAATTTACTTATTTAGTTTCTCTATAGGCTGTTTAATACTGGCTTGGTATCGTTTAAAAAACAAACACATCGATTAAAACAAAGCGAACAACTATCCAAAAAACCAATTAAACCCTACAATTAGATTGAATTACCAACTAAAACTGTTAAATAATTAACCAAACGATCCATGATTTACTAAAAACAACAGCCTATTTATTAGATTAACTGCAAAAATAAGCCCCATCCGAATTCGCTTACAAATTTCACATAATATCTTCTTATTTTATAGGAATTCATTATGTGAATTTGCCAATGAATTCTTTTAACTAATCTATATTTTCAGAGCTGAGTATGAAAAAAATTAAGATTAGCCTTGCTTGGCAGATCGTAATTGCCCTTATTGTTGGTGTACTGGTAGGCTCTATCCTGCACTATTCTCCTGAATATCGCGATGATTTAGTAACGAATTTCTTGAATCCTTTAGGTTCAATTTTCATTACGCTAATTAAAATGATTGTTGTGCCACTTGTGGTATCTATGTTAATTCTAGGTATTGCAAATAGTCACGGTCAGAGTCTTGGTAAGCTCGGTTTCAAAACAATTTTATATTTTGAAATTATTACAACAATTGCAATTGTTGTTGGTCTTGTTGCCGCAAACGTATTCCAGCCTGGTACTGGTATCGATATGTCTACGCTTACACAAGTCGACATTTCTAAATATGCTGAAACGACACACCAAGTAAGTGAAGCACACCATGGTTTAATACAAACCATTCTTTCGGTTATACCATCAAACTTCTTTGCTGCTTTAAATAGCGGTCAAATGCTTCCGATTATTTTCTTCTCGGTAATGTTTGGTATTGGTTTAGGTGCGCTTGATCAAGAAGTTAAACGACCATTACTTAATGTATTAAACGCTGTTTCTGAAACAATGTTTAAAGTTGTTCACATGATCATGAAGTTTGCACCAATTGGTGTATTTGGTCTAATTGCAGCAACTGTTGCTAACTTTGGTTTCGCATCGCTACTACCATTGTTAAAACTTGCACTTCTTGTATATGGCGCAATTTTCTTCTTTATTTTTGTTGTCTTAGGTGTTGTTGCTAAAATTTGTGGCTTCAGTATTTGGACTATCATCAAAATTCTTAAAGATGAATTGATTCTTGCCTATTCAACTGCAAGCTCTGAAACTGTTTTACCGCGAATCATGGAAAAAATGGAAGCTTATGGTGCGCCAAAACCAGTTACAAGTTTCGTGATTCCGCTTGGTTATTCTTTTAACCTTGATGGTTCGACTTTATATCAAAGTATTGCGGCAATCTTCATTGCTCAGCTTTATGGTATTGATTTAACGTTAACTCAAGAAATTACGCTTGTTTTAACTTTAATGATTACCTCTAAAGGTATTGCAGGCGTTCCTGGCGTTTCTTTTGTTGTGTTATTGGCAACTTTAGGCAGCGTGGGTATTCCACTTGAAGGTCTTGCTTTCATTGCTGGTATTGACCGTATTCTTGATATGGCGCGTACTGCATTGAACGTTGTTGGTAATGCTTTGGCAGTACTGGTAATTAGTAAATGGGAAGGCGTATTTGACCAAGATAAACGTAAAGAATATGAGCTTGAGTTAAACAGCAAATAATTCTTTATGATTAAAAAAAAGGATGCTTCGGCATCCTTTTTATTTTATAAAAATAACGCTATATTGTTTAAATATTAAGCATTTTATTTGCTGGGGATTTAAATGGATAACTTTATAAGTAAATTAAATAATCATATAGAACATGTAAAAAGAGTGGGAACACATTGCTCTACAGAAGAAACAACAAAACAAGCCTTAATTTTACCTTTATTAGAAATATTAGGTTTCAACCCCTATGACCCTACAAAAGTTCTAGCAGAGTTTGCCGCAGACTTCCCTGGTGTTAAAGCAACAGAGCGCGTTGATTATGCTTTATATTGTAATAACCAACCTGTAATGTTTATAGAAGCTAAGGCTTATTCAGCCAATTTAACCAATCATGCGCCACAACTCTCTAGATATTTTAATAGCAGTTTAGGTGTCACCATTGGTGCAATTACCAATGGACGTGAATGGCGTTTTTTTACAGACTTAATTAATCCAAATGTTATGGATGAGAAACCCTTCTTAACGATTGATTTTACGAAACACAAAGCTGAAGAACTTACTCAATTAGCAGAGTTTAAACATGATAACTTTCATGTAGAAAAATTACGTTTTTTCGCTGAAGAAAACCAATATATCCAACAATTCAAATCGGTTATAAAACGCAGTATCAATGAAGTAGATTTAGACTTTGTTCGCTATATTGCTCAGCAAGCTAATATTCAACGCCAATTAAATGCAAAATTCTTAGAAACCATACAACCCTTCGTCAAACAAGCCGTTGAACAAGCTATTAGTGATACCGTTGTTAAAGGATTATCTTCCCCCACTATTATTACAGCACAACCGATTGAGCAGAATCCAACGATCAATGAACACATGGAAAATTGCCCTGAAGATACACTTAGCGATCAAGTAAATAATGAGAATGATAAAATCATTACAACGGTGAATGAACAACTTCTTTTTCAAATTGTCCAAGAACTTTTGCCAGACATTGAATTAACCCCCAAAGATACTGAAAGTTATTTTTCTGTTTTATATCAAAATAAAAATAACAGATGGTTGTTTAGATATGATGTAAATCGCAAACGACCAACCATTCAATTTATTGTACCTGTAGATGAAAAGAGAAAAGCCGAACTTATTCGTTCGGGCTTAGATGTTCAATCCAATGGCTTAATATTTATAGATAAGCCTGAATATCTGTATCGTATGGTGGGTATCTTGAATGACTCAATTTCATTTTGTATAAGTGATGAAAACTTTAAACGCTCATCATAAAAAAAGGACGCTTCAGCGTCCTTTTTTACAATCAATATTTCATAATTAGTTGGTAGATTCACCAAATACCGAAACATTGAGGTCACGAATTTTGGTGCTACCATTCGGCTTATCGAAGCTTACATCGTACTGAACCAAGTTTTTATCATAGTTATATTCATAAGTGACCGTGTATAAACTTGGCTTATTGGTCGATTTTTCAATTTGCTTAGACACAATTTTCTTATGCTTTAGCTCCGACTTTGGTAAAGCAGATGCAAACTTATGCAAAGTTTTCGTATTTTTATTAAATTCAGCCTGTAATTCAGGTTCTAAATAAGTAAGAAATTGATCGAATTTTTTATCACGTAAATCATTATAAGCATCTACAGCAACCTGTTCCTGTGCAGGACTTGGGTTTGGAATAGAATCCATTGCCTTTTGACCAAGCTTGTCACAACCTGTTAAAGCAAACAGACTACTTAAAAGCAATATTTTTACTTTCATCATTTACACTTTCATTAAAATCTTAGATGCTCAGTATATAAAAAAAGGACGCCTAAGCGTCCTTTTTTACACAATAAAACTTAATCTTCTTCTGATGGATTTACATCAGATTCAACTTCAGTTTCATCTACATTTGTTGTTTCAACGTCAGAAGTTTCACCTTCAATTTCTTCAATAAAGTCATCTTCTTCTACAGCTTCAACAGAAACCACACCAACAAGAATCTCTTCATTACCTAAACGAATTAAGCGAACACCTTGAGCATTACGACCCGTTGTTGCAACTTCAGATGCACGAGTACGAACCAAAGTACCACCATCTGAAATAAGCATTAATTCTTTCGTTTCATCAATAGAAACCGCACCAACCAATTCACCGTTACGTTCAGATGTTTTAATTGCAATAACACCTTTACCACCACGTTTTTTGGTTGGGAAATCGCCTACTGGTGTACGTTTACCATAACCATTTGCACAAGCACAAAGTACTTCGCCAGTTTCTGGTACAACAACCAATGAAACAATACGACTAACAAATGCCGAATCTGAAGTATCTTCATCATCTGAATCTACATCTGTTTCAACATCATCTTCTACAACAGATGCTGCAAATGTTACGCGCATACCACGTACACCTTTTGCAGAACGACCCATTGAACGTACGTCAGTTTCAGCGAAGCGAATAGCTTTACCTTCGTTAGAGAACAACATAATTTGCTGTTCGCCATCGGTAATTGCAACACCAATTAAGGTATCTTCTTCTTTCAACTCAATTGCACGTAAACCATTTGAACGAACATTACTAAATTGTTCTAATTCAACACGTTTAATTGTTCCTGAAGCTGTTGCCATGAAGACATAGAAGTTCTTACGAACCGCTTCTGCTTGCTGAGCAAAATCATTGATGATGTCATCATCAAGATCAGTTGTAGATAACTCTAAACCAAGCTGTTTTAACTGAATACGCAATGCATCAGAAATATCATCTGCACCATCTTCTGACTCAGTTAATGCCGCTTCAAGCTCTACATAATGACTGTTGATCACTTCATTGGTTTGAAGTGTTGCAGCATTGGCTTTCACAAATGCTTTGAAGTCTGCCAAACGTTCTTTGAATTTCTTAGGTGCATCAATTACAGGTAAAATTGCTGTAATTGTCTCGTTTTCATCCAGTGGCAATAAGTTCACCATTGGACGACCTTTCGATCCGCGAGAAGCTTGTGGCACATCATACACTTTCAGACGGTAAACTTTACCAACGTTGGTAAAGCAAAGAACCGTTGCATGATTCGATGTTACAATTAGATGCTGAATGTAATCATCTGATTTCATTGAAGTTGCAGACTTACCACGACCACCACGACGCTGCGCAGCATAATCAGACAATGGCTGAGTTTTTGCATAACCTGTTTGAGAAACAGTTAACACCATTTGCTCTTCAGGAATCAAATCTTCACGAGAGAAGTCGATACGTGATTCAACAATTGAAGTTTTACGCGCATCGCCATATTGCTGAAGAATTAGTGCAAGTTCTTCACGAATAACATCCATCAATAAATTGAAGTCATTCAAAATTGCAGTTAATTCAGCAATTGTTGCCAAAATTTCGCTATATTCTGCATGCAACTTGTCTTGTTCAAGACCCGTTAAACGATGCAGACGAAGTTCCATAATCGCATTCACTTGCGTTGGAGATAAACGGTAAATATCACCAGCCAAACCAAATGGACGGCTTGGATCTTCACCTTCAATTTCATCTGGACGAACTGAAACAGAACCTGCTTTTTCAAGTAATGCGACAACGCCACCACCTGCCCACTCACCCGCTTGTAAACGCTCGCGTGCTTCTTGTGGATTTGCAGATGTTTTAATGGTTTCAATAATTGCATCGATATTTGCTAAAGCAACAGTCAAACCTTCTAAAATATGACCACGCTCACGTGCTTTACGTAATTCGAACATCGTACGACGCGTTACCACTTCTTGACGATGACGAATAAATGCAGCAATGATGTCTTTCAAATTCATCAATTTTGGTTGACCGTTGTCTAGGCAAACCATGTTGATGCTGAATGAATTTTCTAACTGAGTGTTTTGGAACAAGTTGTTCACAATCACTTCAGCATTTTCACCACGTTTTAAGTCAATGGCAATACGCATACCATCTTTATCAGACTCATCACGAAGCTCTGAAATACCTTCAAGTTTTTTCTCTTTCACTAACTCAGCAATACGTTCAATCGTTTTTGCTTTGTTCACTTGATAAGGAATTTCAGTGAAGACAATGGTAGTACGACCTGTTTTTTGATCTTCTTCAAAATGGTATTTACCACGAATATGTAAACGACCTTTACCTGTGCGGTAAGCATCTACAATTCCTGATTTACCATAAATAATACCGCCAGTCGGGAAATCAGGACCAGAGATATACTCCATCAAACCTTCAATGCTGATATTTGGATTATTGGCATAAGCTAGACACGCATTCACAACCTCAGTCATGTTATGCGGCGCCATATTTGTTGCCATACCAACAGCAATACCCGTTACACCATTAATCAATAAGTTGGGTACACGCGTAGGCATGACTTTAGGAATACGTTCCGAACCGTCGTAGTTATCTTCCCATTCAACTGTATCTTTTTCTAAATCAGCTAAAAGTTCATGAGTTAACTTACGCATACGGACTTCGGTATAACGCATTGCTGCTGCACTGTCACCATCGACAGAACCGAAGTTACCTTGACCATCAACCAATTGGTAACGCAAACTAAAGTTTTGCGCCATACGAACAATCGTTTCATAAACAGCAAAATCACCATGAGGGTGATATTTACCAATTACGTCACCGACCACACGGGCAGACTTTTTGTACGCTTTGTTGTAGTCATTGCCCAATTCGTGCATTGCGAAAAGCACACGACGATGAACTGGTTTTAGACCATCTCGTACATCAGGCAAGGCACGTGATACAATCACGCTCATTGCATAATCTAGATACGAGTTTTTGAGTTCATCCTCAATGGCAATCGGTCTAATTTCCGATACGCTCATGCATACTCCTTGTTATACAAGCAGAATTCTGCCCGCATTTATATATCGTCAAATCAGTGAAAAGTTAGTCAAAAATGACCTAACTAAAAATAAAACATAGTTAAATATTATAGCATAAAAGCCAATGTCTTTGTGCCAAACAAAATTAACTATAACCATGATTTTTTGCAGTTATTTTAATCAATTTACCTAATTTTTAGCTAAAAAAAACCTCCAAGAATGGAGGTTTAAATTTTTATATATGATTCTTTTTACATTCAAGAATAATTTAGCCAACTAGACAAAATTTTATTAAATAATGACTTAGCTTATTCGCTTATCTTGTTTCATTATTGGTAAAGCAATTAAAAACAATCCAATAATAAGTGGAAATTCGTATAACTCTTCCATGAAATCTTGATACTTCAAGTTATGTAAGAATACTGGCGCAATCATTCGCCCATGCTCAATGCTATCTGCAATAATCAAACCTAAAACAGCAATGACAATTGCCCAAGCCGATAACTTTGCTGTTCTCAGCTTATTTACAATTTCATGTCGCAAATATGGTGAAAAAAGCATGAATACAACGGGTGCTATTACAAAAATAGAAATTACTCGAAAGTAAGATCTTGGAACATCAGGAAAATAATCACGCCCCCAACTTGTACTACGACCAAATAAAAGCACCCACCAAAAAATAGCCCACAACCAAAATTGTTTTTGACCATTTTTAAGTTGCAAAGGCTTCATATAAACATATGTAAAAATGGCAAAAAATAGTAATAGTAAAGCTTGGACGGCTTCTATAGATGTAACCAACATTCCATTAAATAATGGTATATGTAGATCGGCTAAGAATGGGAAGATAAAAATTAATACAGCAAATACAATAACGGGCCACGTTATACGATATTCAACTAACAAGGGAGTCACTCCACATCTTATGAGAATATTCATAAGAAATGTTTTAAGATAATCGAGAATATTAACATAAATTAACAAAAGCCATAAGTGCAAAAAGGAAGATCAAAAAGACAAGGTTTGATTTTTTATTTTTAAATATCAATATGATACATAAAATATGTAGATTTTACAATCAGCTTAATATTGGTATATCACTCTAACAATACGCTTACTATTAAAAATACTTAAATAAATTAACAACATACAAATTATTCTTTTTTTAGAATTGCATGTTCTATTTTTAGTGTTGAATTTAATCTAATTTTCATAGCAATAAAAAAGCACTCATTAATGAGTGCTTTTTTAAGTCATTCAGAATTAGATTTTAGAAACCAATTCAGGAACAACAGTATTTAAATCGCCTACTAACCAGTAATCAGCAACTGCATTAATCGGTGCTTCTTCGTCTTTGTTAATCGCAACGATCACTTTAGACTCTTTCATACCTGCCAAATGCTGAATCGCACCTGAAATACCAACAGCGATGTACAAGTCAGGTGCAACGATTTTACCAGTTTGACCTACTTGCATATCATTTGGTACGAAGCCTGCATCTACCGCAGCACGTGATGCACCTTGAGCAGCACCAAGCTTGTCAGCTAATGGATCAAGTACAGTGTGATAGTTTTCACCTGAACCTACACCACGACCACCTGAAACAACAATACGAGCCGCTGTTAATTCAGGACGTTCTGATTTCACAATTTCTTCAGAAATAAACTTAGAAATACCTGCATCACCTTGCGATGCAGCAGCTTCTACAGATGCAGAACCACCTTCTGTAGCAACAGGATCAAATGCTGTACCACGAATAGTTGCTACAACAATCGCTTCACCAGATTCTACAGTTGCAATTGCATTACCTGCGTAAATTGGGCGTTTAAACGTTTTAGCACTATCAACAGCAATAACATCAGTAATCATGCTTACATCTAACAATGCAGCCGCACGAGGAAGAACGTTTTTACCTGTTGTTGTAGAAGCAGCAAGGATATGTGTATAACCTTTACCTAATTCAGCAACTAATTTAGCAACGTTTTCAGCCAATTGATTTGCATAAGCAGCATCATCAGCAAGTAATACTTTGCTTACGCCTGCAACTTTAGCTGCTTGGTCAGCAACTGCTTGAGCGCCAGAACCAGCTACTAATACAGTGATATCACCACCAATTTTTTGCGCAGCAGCAACAACATTTAAAGTTGCACCATTAAGTGCTTTGTTGTCGTGCTCAGCGATAACTAAAATACTCATGATTTTTATCCTTCTGTATTAGATCACTTTCGCTTCATTTTTCAATTTTTCAACAAGCTCATCTACAGATTTCACTTGTACGCCAGCTTTACGTTCAGCAGGAGCTTCAACTTTAACTGTTTTAAGTTTAGTTGTTGAAGTAACGCCAAAATCAGCAGGTGACTTAGTTTCAAGCGGTTTTTTACGCGCTTTCATAATGTTTGGAAGCGCAGCATAACGTGGCTCATTCAAACGTAAGTCAGTTGTGATAATAGCTGGAAGCGCAAGCTCAACAGTTTGCAAACCACCGTCGATTTCACGAGTTACTTGTACCTTGTCGCCTTCAACTTTAACTTCTGAAGCGAATGTACCTTGACCTGCACCAAGAAGTGCACCAAGCATTTGACCTACTTGGTTAGAGTCATCATCAATTGCTTGCTTACCAAGAAGGACAAGTTGAGGCTGTTCAGCATCTACAACGCCTTTAAGGATTTTTGCAATTTCAAGAGCACCCAGTTGGCTGTCATCAGCTTCAACTAAAATACCGCGGTCAGCACCAAGTGCCATAGCCGAACGGATTTGTTCTTGAGCTTCTTTAGGACCAATAGAAACAACAATGATTTCTGAAACAGTTCCTTTTTCTTTTAAACGAACCGCTTCTTCCACTGCGATTTCACAGAATGGGTTAATTGACATTTTAACGTTAGTAAGGTCAACCCCACTATTGTCCGGTTTAACGCGAACTTTAACGTTGGCATCAACCACACGTTTTACAGCAACAAGAGCCTTCATGTAATCCTCGGCTGTTTTAGCAAATGTAAATGTTGAGAAGAATATTAGAACTCTTCACTTAAATTTTTTAGGTGTCCTATCTTGCAATGCGTATGGCATTTCGGTCAAGTCACAATTCAATAAAGACCTGTAAAAATGCGTAAAAATAGCTGAACGATGCGTTCACATTTTTTTATTGGAGAAACATCAGCAATAAATACCTAAAAATAAGTTATTTTTTAACCATTGATTTATATTATATTTTTATTTGATTTATATCATCAAAAGTATTGATTTCTATGAAGCGATAAACATTGCAAATTAAGTACACTTTTAAACTAAAGTATGGTCTAAAAAACAAGAACATGTCATTTAAGTGAAACTTCCAAGCAACGTATGTATGTTTATTGAGAACAAATTTTTAAATAAAACATTTCAAAAAAAAGCATATCAACTTGATATGCTTTTTATCGTATTTAAATTAATTAATCATGAGCCATGTTGCAGCAGCTGCCAATAAGCCACCAGAAGTCCCATCTATTATTTTTTGTTTACGTTCATCTATATGTGTTTTTTGCGTAACTTTCGCAAAGACAATACTTAGTGCGCAATACACAATAAATATTAAACCAATGAAAATAAAAGATAAAACTAAACCTTGGCTTACAGTATTTCCTGTTTTATCGATAAACTGAGGCAATATTGCAAAATAAATCAACATGCCTTTTGGGTTCAATAATGCTGTAAAAAAGCCTTTCTTGATTGGATTAGACGTACTTTTTTTCTCAATTTTGAGCTTTTTAGTCCCAAATAAAGACTTCAATAAACTCGCAGATAAATACAACAAATATGCAATCCCTAGCCATTTTATGGTTTCAAATAAAATAGGGAATGAAACAATAATTGCTGCAATACCTAAAGCAACAAGAATTGAATGAACCAAATATCCTGAACACACGCCTAATGTCGCCATCATGCCCGCTTTTGCATCCTTACCCATCACTTGTGACAGGATAAAAAGCATATCTGGTCCTGGTGTGAAAATAAGAGGAATTACCGTTAAGGCAAACAATGCAAATACAGACATATCCTTTTCCATTTCTCTAGCGTCTGAAAGTGAAATAGTATCTGTGAAAAGCTTTAAAATAGGATTTCAAATATTCTATAATTGATCTTATTTTTCGAATTAAATTCTAATTTATGAAAATTATATCTAAGTCTATTTCAGTAAAACTAGATCGCATTGATAAAAGTATCATTTTTGAACTACAGAAAAATGGTCGTATTCAAAACAATGACCTAGCCAAAGAAATTGGTCTATCTCCATCATCATGTTTACGTCGTGTGAAACTTTTAGAGGAAGCAGGTGTCATCCAGCGCTATACAACTATTGTAGATCAACATAAAATTGGCTTTAAATTGATTTTATTTTCACGTATTTGGCTAGTAGGACAAGATGCTGAAACCATTGACACCTTTATTGAAGCAATGAAAGAGCTTCCTCAAGTTATGGAGTGCTACATTATTTTAGGTGAATGCGATGCAATGTTAAAAGTTGTCGTGCCCGACTTAGAACACTACAGAAAATTTCAATCTATACATTTAACAAAGAAAAATGGCATTACCAGTGTAAAAACAGATTTACCAAGTCAAATTATTAAACAAAGTACACAATTGCCTTTAGATGATTTATAAAATTTGGCATTTAAAACAATCAATAAAGTGCTTTTATAAATCACTTTTTGAAAGAGATCTAAAAAAAGCATAGGCTAAGCTATGCTTTTTTAGTTTGAGATACATGCTCATTCAAGCAGAAAGAGATTCTAAAAAATCTCGATGTACATGGCTCAAATCGATTAATTCGTATGATTTTAAATTAAAAATTTTCCAAACCTCAATAACATCTTCTTTTAAGTCTATGTTTTCATTTGCAATAGGATGTTCTTGCCACTGTGAATCTGAAATCCATATATATGTTTGATGTGTTTTTACATTAATTGCTTGTACTTTCCCATCTGCATTAATACCTTGAACATAAGCGCCTTCAGGTAATACTGCCTCAATTTTAGGCAAACTAATTTCAACAAAATGCTTTACTTGACGTAAGCCATATCCAGCAAAAATATCTTTTTGTGCAGAAGATAATTGATCATACTTTTCTTGAACGTCTAAAATCATTTTTATACCTTGTTTTAACAACAATTATTTATCAATACATCCAGTGGAACGAAAAAATCATCTATTTTCATGAAGCCACTTTCATTTATACACTAATCTTATACCGCAAAAATTGACTTCTTTTTATTCTACGTTAGTTCAAAAAGTCATCTTTATGCACATCAAACATAGCATTAAAATGCTAAAAACAGCAGTTCAAAGATTACTTTTATTTGTTACTGCTTTTTACTTGAGCTCGAGGGTGTGCTTGATCATAAACTTGCGCCAAATGATCAAAATCGACATGCGTATATATTTGTGTTGTTGTTAAATTGCTATGTCCAAGCATTTCTTGAACGGCACGTAAATCTCCGCTATTCGACAACATATGGCTTGCAAAACAATGTCTGAGTAAATGTGGATGTAAATCTACATTCACCCCTGCTCTTTGCGCTTGAAATTTCACTCTATTTTCAATTTGACGCGCACCTAAAGGATTTCCCTTTTGTGTGATGAAAATATTGGCTTCAGGCACAAAATCGCCATGCCATGATGGATAAATCTGCAACCATTTCATCACTGCATCTTTTGCTTTCCCACCAAATGGAACAACACGGGTTTTATTACCTTTACCTGTAATTCTGAGTAACTGCCGATTAAAATCGACATCTTTAATTCTTAAACCTTGTACTTCTGCCAAACGTAAGCCACTTGAATAAAGCAATTCGAGTATTGCTTTATCTCTCACCCACATTTGTTTTTGAGCATCTAGTTCAGGTTCAGGCTGATCTAATATTTGATGAATAGTTTCAATATCAATCATACCAGGTAAAGGTCGAGGCTGACGCTTTAGCTGAAAATCATCCGTTGCATTAAATTCTAAATATTGTCCTTGTTCTGCCCATTTCATAAACTGCCGAACAGATGAAAGCATGCGCTGCAAACTACTTGAGCTTAATTGATGACGTTCAACTTTATTGGCTAAATATCCACGTAAATCTGATGTTTCTATATTATTTAATTCTAATTTTTGATGTTCACAATACGTTAAAAAATCAGACACATCTCGAAAATATGCCTGTAAAGTATGTTTAGACTGACTTTGAATTTCTCGTTCTTTTAACCACATGGAGAGTAGTTGCATGGGTTGTTGTTGCACCTGAGCATCCTCCATTAACATTTCCCTTTTCTATAAAAGTCAGTGTAACAAATTTATATTTAATCTTCTTTTTTATTCTAAAAACAATTTAAATAAGAAAAAAAAGCCCCGACGAATCAGGGCTTTTAAAACATCTTTTATTAAGATTGGAAATAGCGTAAGTCTAATCGACCCTCAAAAACAGTTGCTGTTGGACCTGTCATCCAAACAACATCGCCTTCTTTCCATTCAATTAAAAGTTTACCACCCGCCAATTCAATTTCGACTGAACTTGCAAGCAAACCACGGCGCATCCCTGAAATAGCGGCTGCACACGCGCCTGTACCACAAGCAAGTGTTTCACCTACACCACGTTCAAATACTCGCAAACGCGCATGTTTTTCATCAACAATTTGCATAAAGCCTGCATTTACACGCTGAGGGAAACGCTCATGAGACTCGACTTGTGGGCCAATTCTAGCGACATCTGCTGTTAGCACGTTGGGTACAACAGTTACCGCATGCGGATTACCCATGTTCACAACATCAATCGTTAACTTTTCATCATTTGCTAAATTAATGTCGTATAAAATTTCAGGTTCTTCCGCAATGAATGGAATTTCTTGTGGTAAGAATTTTGGATAGCCCATGTTTACACGAACCCAGCCATTTTGACCAAGTTCAGGCTCTACTATACCTGCTTTAGTTTGAACTTTAATTTTAGTTTTATTCGTCAGTTTACGTTCATGAACAAAACGTGCAAAACAACGTACACCATTACCACATTGTTCAACTTCTGAACCATCTGCATTAAAAATACGATATTTAAAATCTGCATTTGGAACATCGGGTGGTTCAACAATAAGGAGTTGGTCGAAGCCAATACCAAAATGACGATCTGCTAAACGCTGAATAGTCAAAGTATCTAAAAATGCTTTTTGGCTAATAAGGTCAACCACCATAAAGTCATTGCCTAAACCATGCATTTTAGTAAATTCTAATAACATCTAAAATTACTCCTTAAGGCAATAAACGCTCATTTTCCCATAATGATTCAATCGTTTCACGCTCACGAATTAAATGAGCTTGATCACCACTGACCATGACTTCTGCTGCACGACCACGACTATTATAGTTCGAGCTCATAACAAAACCGTAAGCACCTGCACCTAAAACAGCCAGCACATCATTTTCTTGAATCGCAAGCTTGCGCTCTTTCCCTAAGAAATCGCCAGTTTCACAAATTGCACCGACTACATCCCATTCTTTTGTTTCCACATCTGTACGAGGTGTTACTTCTTGAATGTCCATCCATGCTTCATACAAAGCAGGACGGATTAAATCATTCATCGCTGCATCAATAATGGCAAAGTTACGGTGATTGGTTGGTTTTAATAAATCCACTTTCGTCAATAACACCCCTGCATTTGCAGAAATGCTTCGACCAGGTTCCATATACACTTTTAAGCCTAATTTTTCTAAAGCAGGTTTAAGTGCATTGGCATATTCTTCAACTGTTGGCGGTACTTCATCTTTATAAGTCACACCTAAACCACCGCCAATATCGATGTGTTTTAGATTAATACCTAATTTTTTCAGCTCATCAATCATCACAATGACACGATCTAAAGCATCGACAAAAGGTTGAGTTTCTGTCAACTGAGAACCGATATGACAATCGATACCCACAACATCTAAATTTTCTAAAGATGCAGCATATTGGTAGGTTTCATACACAGTATCTGAAGGAATACCAAACTTATTTTCTTTTAAACCTGTCGAAATATAAGGATGTGTTTTTGCATCTACATCTGGGTTTACACGCAATGAAATAGGTGCTTTTTTACCTAATTCAGCAGCAACTTTTTGTATACGATCGAGTTCCGAATAAGATTCAACATTAAAACAAGCAATACCCACTTCTAATGCTTTTTTAATATCTGCTTCTGTTTTACCTAAACCTGAAAATACAATTTTAGAAGCATTGCCGCCTGCTTTTAATACGCGTGCAAGTTCGCCACCTGTCACAATATCAAAACCAGCGCCAAGCTTGGCTAATACATTCAATACCGCAATATTAGAGTTTGACTTTACCGCAAAACAAATTTGATGATCGATAAAGCTAAAAGCACGATCCATATCTAAAAAATGCTTTTCAAATGTTCCTTTTGAATAAACATAAAGTGGTGTGCCAAATTGCTGCGCGAGCGTTTGTAATGAACATTGCTCTGCGTGCAATACCCCATTAATGCGGGTGAAACTCATGAATGTATCCTTGCGTTGATCGAGTTAAGGTGTAGTCGGTGTATCAGAACTTGATGGTGCAGCAAATTGTTGCTGTATAGGTGCTTCCACTTGTTCTTTTTTCTGTTCCGTAGAATTAGAATCTGAATAAAGTAAATATTTCGCTCGCTTATCATAATTTTGATCTTTGGCTAATTGTAATGTGCCAGATTGACCACAACCCACGAGTGCGTAACTTGTAACTAAAATACCGATACCGCAAATGACTAAACGCATCTGACCACCTATCCATTAATTTTGGTAAAGTATACCGTGATCATGTGCTTGACCAAAGTACTAAACGCAAGAGATTATCTTTAGAAATAAAAAAACGCCAGTTTTAAACTGACGTTTTTTTAATAATAATTGATTATTTATGTTTTGGCTTATAAAAACCAAAGTAACCAATCGCTAATATAACCAGCCAAATTGGACTGACCATAAGGGCTTTCATTGTGTCAGCTTCAAGTGACAATACATAAATTACGCCAACAAAGAAAATAATTACAACCCAACAAGTAAATAAACCACCCGGTAATTTAAATGTCGATTTTGCATGAAGTTCAGGGCGTGTTTTGTAATACACCATGTAACTCCAAATAATCATCAACCATACACAAATGAATAAAATTGTTGATAATGTTGTTGCAAGCGTAAATGCCAATACTGTATTTGGTACAAAATACTGTAATGCAGCGCCAAGCAATAAACATACGGTAGAGAAATACAATGCATTTGCAGGAACAGCACGTTTATTCAATTTACCAAAAGCTTTTGGACCTTGTTCTTCACGAGATAAACCAAACAACATACGGCTTGTAGAGAATACACCACTGTTCATTGAAGACATTACAGATGACAGAACCACAAAGTTCATAATAATCGCAGCGGCAGCAATACCTGCTTGGCTGAACAAATTAACAAATGGACTAATGGTTGGATCAATTTTATTCCACGGCGTAACTGACATTACAATAACCAATGCCAATACATAGAAAATAATGATACGAATTGGAATCGAGTTCACTGCTTTTGGTAAGTTCTTTTCAGGATCTTTCGTTTCTGCAGCCGTTGTACCTACAAGTTCAACACCCACAAATGCAAAGATTGCAATTTGGAAGCCTGCTAAGAAACCTGTTAAGCCTGTTGGGAACATCCCGTTGTGGCTCCAAAGATGTGAAAAAGATGCAACCTGACCAGAAGTTGATGTAAAACCTGTAAAGATCATCCATCCACCAACAGCAATTAGCACCAAAATTGCAATAATTTTCACCATTGCAAACCAGAACTCCATCTCACCGAACAATTTTACGGTCGCTAAGTTCAAGCACATAATGAATGAAATAGATGCAATACTAATAAGTACGCCCTCTAATGGTGAGAATGATACCCCTCCATTAAAGAACTGTAAGTAATAAATAATGGCTGATAAGTCTGCAATACCAATGGTGATCCAGCATAACCAATAGGTCCACCCTACAAAATAACCAGCCCAAGGACCAATTAAATCGGTTGAAAAATCAATAAAAGATTTGTACTCAAGATTTGATAACAGCAATTCTCCCAATGCACGCATTACAAGAAAAACCATGAAACCAATAATCATGTAAATAAATAGAATGGAAGGTCCAGCTAGACTAATTGTTTTCCCTGAGCCCATGAAAAGCCCTGTTCCTATGGCTCCGCCAATCGCAATCAACTGTAAATGTCGATTTGATAAGCTTCTTTTTAAATCGCCTTCTTCTTCGGCAGGCGAATTTATTTTTTGCTCTGACATTTTTTAATTCACCTTCAATGTATAACAAGCTCAAATTAACTTACTTTTTAAATAATGCAAAAGAAAACATCCTACGATCAGTATTTCCTTATTAATCGTAAATCTTGATTTATTTTACTTATCTGCTTTTTTTAGTGATTAATACATCTATTCTGTATGTTTTTTAATAAATTTTGTTCTTGTAAAAACCCCCTTTATGTGTGAAAAATATACAAATATAGAGCAACTAATCACCACCCTATATTACATAAATTAATAAGAAAAGAAATGGCATAGCAATTGCTTAATGTAAACAACAAATAATTAGGATGAGAAAAAATATATATGCAAAATTTACAATCAATCATGGAAACATTAAGTGGATGGGTATGGGGCCCATACATGTTAGTACTGATCGTAGGTACTGGTGTATTTTTAACTTTCCGATTACTTTTCTGGCAATTCAGAATGTTACCACTTGCGTTTAAACAAGTATTTGGTAAACACCCTAACAATAAAGATTCAGGTGATATTTCACAGTTTGCGTCACTAATGACAGCACTTTCAGCAACCATTGGTACGGGTAATATCGCAGGTGTTGCTACCGCCTGCGTTTTAGGGGGACCTGGTGCTGTTTTCTGGATGTGGATGACTGCGCTATTTGGTATGGCTACTAAATATGGTGAAGGTGTACTTGCTGTCAAATATCGCCATAAAAATGAAAACGGCGAAATGAATGGTGGTCCAATGTATTACATCGAGCGTGGTCTTGGTACAAAATGGAAATGGCTCGCTGTATTATTTGCATTATTTGGTACGCTTGCTTCATTTGGTATTGGTAGCTCGGTTCAATCAAACACTGTAGCACTTGCTGTTGAAAACAGCATGGGGATTGAAACTTGGATTACAGGTGTTGTCATTACTGCTTTTTCAGCTTTGGTTATTTTAGGTGGGATCAAGACTATTTCTAAGGCATCCACCGTCATTGTTCCTTTAATGGCAATTGGTTATGTTGCTGGTGGTTTAGTGATTATTCTAAATAACTTAGAACTTGTTATTCCTGCACTAAAAATGATCTTTAGCTACGCATTTACTGGTGAAGCTGCTGCTGGTGGTGCTATTGGTGCAGCAATTCGTTACGGTGTTGCACGTGGTGTATTCTCTAATGAAGCTGGTATGGGTTCTGCTCCTATTGCTGCTGCTGCTGCAAAAACAGATCACCCTGTGCGTCAAGGCTTAGTCTCTATGACAGGTACTTTCATCGACACTATTATTGTTTGTTCTATTACAGGTATTGTACTTGTAATGGGCTTCATTATGGCTGGGAATTCATTTGGCGGTGAAACAGGTGCCGTACTTACAATCAAAGCATTCGACCAATTACTACCTGGTGTTGGTGGCTGGGTTGTGACTTTCGGTATTATTTTCTTCGCTTATTCAACTATTTTAGGTTGGAGCTACTATGGCGAAAAATGCTGTACTTATCTACTAGGTGAAAAGTACGTCTTGATATATCGTATTATCTACATTGCATCTGTATTTGTAGGATGTGTGGCAACACTTGACCTTGTATGGCTATTTGCAGATACATTCAACGGCTTAATGGCTGCACCAAACTGTATCGCATTATTATTACTTTCAGGCATTATTGCCAAGGAATCGAAAGACTTTATTGCAAAACGCAAATCTGGCGAATTGTACTAAGTTTAAAAACCAATCTAAGAATTAAAAAAGCCACCTCAGGGTGGCTTTTCTTTAATATCCATTTTTATTTTAAGATGGCGTACCGTTCCAAGTATCATCTTCAAAATCAGGTTCAAAATCAGACTCAAACCCCATTACACGTTCTGCTTCTAGCTCAATAGCAGTTTCTAAATACAAAACAAAGAAGAAAACACCTTCAATTTTCATCTCGCCTTGTTCATCTTCCAAATAATCACTCAAAAGTAAATATTGCTGATTCTCTAAATCAAATGGAATATCAATATAAATATCACCTAAATAACTGTCGACCAAGCCTTCTTCTTCAAGTCCCATACAAGAAACATAAGGAATGCTATTTTGCTCTAACCAAGTCAGTACTTTCTGGCGATTTGAATCTGGATTTTGATCATCTTTTTCATAATTTTCAAAATGTACAAAAAGCACATCACGGTTCTTTTCGCGTGAGATCGCATCAATATGTTGCAATAATTGCGGCATGATGTATTTCCATTTCAAAATAATGAGAGCCATATTATAGAACGCGATCACAACTTAATGTCAGATAATTCTATTCAGGCGTCAAAGCTTGTCGTAAAACGATAATTTTTCATACGAAACACTTGGTTTTGCACTACATTCACCGCTATGCTGTTCAATAATTTCGAACAATAACATCAACATCATTATGGCAAAAGCGAAAAGTGTTTATCGTTGTGAGCAATGCGGTACAGATCACCTAAAATGGGCGGGTCAATGTTCTGATTGTGGCGAATGGAATAGCTTAACCGAAGTCAGTATTGCACCAACTGTCACACATCGAGCGCAATCTAAAATGGGCGGAGGTGGCTATGCAGGTCAAGCGGCCAATGTCACGACATTAAACCAAATTACGGTTTCTCATGAATCACGCCTAGCCACAGGTATTAGCGAATTTGATCGTGTGTTGGGTGGCGGCTTGGTTACAGGTTCTGTCGTTCTGATTGGTGGTGACCCTGGCATTGGTAAATCGACTATTCTTCTACAAACTGCCACATATATGGCAGCCGCAAAAAACTCGGCTTTATATATCACAGGTGAAGAATCACTTTCTCAAGTTGCTTTACGAGCGAATCGCTTAGACCTACCTACAGATAAACTTCGAGTGATGGCAGAAACTTGTGTAGAACGTATTTGTGATGTTCTTGCTCAAGAACGCCCTGCTGTTGCCATTCTCGATTCGATTCAAACATTATATACAGAAAGTTTACAATCTGCGCCTGGTGGTGTATCTCAAATTCGTGAATCTGCTGCAATTTTAACGCGCTTTGCAAAGAATAGTGGTACGGCTTTATTTATTGTCGGTCATGTAACCAAAGAAGGCTCACTAGCAGGTCCACGTGTTTTAGAACATATGGTCGATTGTGTTTTGTATTTTGAAGGTCAATCTGACTCACGTTACCGCATGATTCGTGCCGTAAAAAACCGTTTTGGTGCAGTCAATGAACTTGGTGTTTTTGGCATGACCGATAAAGGTCTTAAAGAGGTAGCAAATCCATCTGCTATTTTTTTGAGCCGTTATGATGAAGCAATTCCCGGTTCTATTGTAATGATTAGCCGTGAAGGTACTCGCCCACTTTTGGTCGAAGTACAAGCTTTAGTTGATGATGCTCATGGTCAACCTAGACGTGTTGCACTTGGTTTAGAACAAAACCGTTTAAATATGCTACTTGCCGTTATGCATAGACATGGTGGTGTACAAACTTCTGGGCAAGATGTCTATGTAAACGTTGTTGGTGGCTTAAAAATTACTGAAACAGGTTCTGACTTAGCGGTTCTTTTAGCATGTGCTTCAAGTTTGCGTGGCAAAGCATTACCTCAACAGCTTGCCGTTTTTGGCGAAGTTGGTCTATCTGGTGAAATTCGTCCTGTTCCAAATGGTCAAGAACGCTTAAAAGAAGCCGTAAAACACGGTTTTAAATATATTATCTTACCAAGGGGAAATGCACCGCAAAAAGCCATTCCCGGTGTTAAGGTCATTGCCGTTGCTCGCCTACATGAAGCATTAACTGAAGCCATTAATTTGGATTAACTTAAACATAAGGTAAAATATCAATTTGATTATTTTATGTTCAATCTAAAATATATTCTTCTTTTGTCATTGAAAAACATTTGAAATGACTGCATAAATAGACTGTTATTTTTTATTTTTTTTATTAGGAAACTTTAATGGAAGTTCGACAGCGTGGTTTGATTGCTGGTCTTTTGACAGCAGCATTATTGGTAGCACCTTTAGCAGCAGAAGCAAAACGTGCAGGTGGCGGTAAAAGTCATGGCATGAGCCGTTCTTCAGCTCCATCTCAGTCTTACCAACAACCTCGTCAAGCGACTCCTGCTCAACAACCTGCTGCTCCTGCTAAATCAGGTCCAGGTGTGGGTGGCATGGTTGCTGCTGGTGTTGCTGGTGCTGCAATTGGTGCAGTTGCTGCAAATGCTTTAGCAGATGACAAAGCGCCTGCATCTTCTGAAGCTCAAGCTGCTCCTCAACAGCAAGAGGAAAAAGGTGGTTTACCTAGTTGGATTTGGATCTTACTTGCTGCAGCTGCTGCCTTCTTCGTTTTTCGTAAGATGGGCGCAAAAAAAAAATTAGCAACAAATAATCCTTTCTCTCCAAATAGCGGTGCGAATAATGCACCGTTTGGTCAAGCACCATCTACGGGTCGTCCTTCAAATGACAACAGCAATATTTTTGGTCAAAACGTAGGTGGTTCTGCTCCTGTAAACAATGCACCTTTTGGAGCTGCATACACAAACAGTGGTAGCCAATTACCAGATGGTACTGAACCTGCAACTTTCTTACGTGTTGCTCGTCAGCGTTTTAACCATATTCAGTCTATGAATACAGCAAGTAACATTGCCGAAATTCAGCGTTACTTAACACCAGATCTTTACCAGTCGATGTATAACGACATCATGGCGAATCAAGACCAAGACGTTGCTGAGTTTTCTAACTTAAATGCAATGGTTTCAGATTCTGCAAATGAAAATGGTCAATATGTTGTAAGCGTTCGTTTTACAGGTACTGTAAGCGAAGACTTAAACAGCTTGCCACAGCCTTTTGCTGAGGTTTGGCATTTTGTTAAACCTGCTGGTTCAACTCAAGATTGGCTAGTTGCTGGTATTCAGCAAGAAAGCTAATATTCTAAATTTTAAAAGCGAGCTCTAGAGCTCGCTTTTTTACTTATCATCAATAATGAAATCTACTATTTTATTCACATGAATTTCTGTTGAATCAAATATCGGTACAGAAATATCCTCATTTGACAGCAACATACCAATTTCAGTGCATCCGAAAACAACACCTTGCACCCCTTCTTGAACAAACTCATTAATAATTGAAATATAATCTTGTTTAGATTTTTCCAATACACGTCCTAAACATAATTCATCATAGATAATGGTATGTACAACTTCTTGTTGATCAATATTTGGGACAACAACTTCAATTCCTTTTGAATTGAGCTTATTTTTATAGAACTCTTTTTGCATTGTAAATTTTGTGCCTAACAGCAAAACCCTATTTTTTTCATTTTTAACTATTTGATCTGCAACAGCATCTGCAATATGAAAAAATGGAACAGAAATTTGATCTGTAATTTGATTTGCCACTAAATGCATCGTATTCGTACACAATACAACAACATCCGCACCAATCAACTCAAGCTTTTTAGCCACTTCGCTCAAGTATATTCCTGCGTCATCCCAACGATTTTCCGATTGCATTTGTTCAATTTTTTGAAAGTTCACACTATACAAAATCAAGTTTGCCGAATTTAGCTGACCCAGCTTTTCATTCACGAGCTTATTTATTTTTTGATAATACAAATCGGATGATTCCCAACTCATCCCACCAATTAAACCGATTGTTTTCATGGAGTATCCTTCCTCTTGCATTCATTTATGGTAATAAAAAAGCCCCTTTTTAGGAGCTTTTTTCTGTATCAATTTATTGTTTTGGAAGCGGAATAAACTGTTTATCTTTATTGTTTTGAGCTTTTCTTTCCCCAATCACAACAGATAAAGTCAGCTTTTCATCTCCACGCTGAACAACCAAAGTCACCGTGCTTGATGGTACTTGTAAAGCAACATAATTAATAAGATGCGATGGTGTAGTAATTGTTTCACCGTCAACACTTAAAATAATATCACCGCGTTTTAATCCAGCTTGAGCCGCAGGACCCTCTTTTAAAACATCGGCAACAGACACACCTTTTTGTTCAGAAATTAAAATATCATCTTGCTGAGTTGGCAATAAACTAATTCCTAACCAACCTCGTACAACTCGTCCATCTTTTAAAATTGAATTTAAGACTTGCTGACAAATTTTAGCAGGAATAGAAAAACCAATACCTAATGATCCACCTGATTGCGAGAAAATTGCTGTATTTACACCAATTAAATTACCTGCAACATCAATCAGCGCACCACCAGAATTACCTGGATTGATTGCAGCATCGGTTTGAATAAAGTCTTCGTAGGTATTAATACCTAAATCTGAACGACCTGTTGCTGAAATAATACCCTGCGTAACCGTTTGACCGACCCCAAATGGATTGCCAATTGCCAAAACAACATCACCCACTTCATTACCACTAAGTTTAAATGGCAACACAGGTAAATCATCTAGCGCAATTTTAATGACCGCTAAATCTGTATCAGGATCTGTTCCAATCACTTCAGCAACAGCACGACGACCATCCTGCAATGCAACAACAATTTGATCTGCTTGTGAAATCACATGATTATTCGTTAAAATATAGCCATCTTTACGAACAATAACACCAGAACCTAAACTATTTTCATTAGGACCTTGTTTGAGTTGATCTGGCAATTCATTACCAAAGAACTCTCTAAAAGCAGGGTCATCTAATAAAGGATGGTTAATCTGTTTCACTTTTTGGGTGGTAAAAATATTTACAACGGCTGGCGCTGCAACTTTCACAGCTGCACTATATGAAACCACGCCACCTGTACGTGTTGTATTTATAAGTGGCTCTACTTTTTCAGCTGCCATTTTCACACCATCGGCAGCAACAGGCGCTTGAGGCTTATGCATAAACTGCCAACCTAAAAAGCCAAAAATGACAATAACAAGTAACACCCATGGTAACCAAGTAAAGGTACGGCGCACGATTTTGTCCTCTAAAATATTTTAATTCGTTGATGACTAAAGTAATTTATGCCCTATTGTAAAGCGAAACACAATTAGATACATAAAAAAGCCCAATAGTTTTGTCTTGCTTTAGTTACAATTTAAACTGTATGTTGATCGTTATATTTTTAAGGCTTTATAAATTTATGGCAAAGCTGAATGACATTATTCAATGGTGTAATAGCACTTTAAAATCTGCTGAATTTAAAGATTACGCACCCAATGGTCTTCAAATTGAAGGCAACCCTGAAGTAAACAAAATTTTATGTGCGGTAACCGCATCTCAAGATGCAATTGATGCTGCCATTGCCCAAAATGCAGACTTACTTTTGGTACATCATGGTTATTTTTGGAAAGGTGAAGCCTACCCAATTACAGGCATGCGCGGGCAACGTATTCGTAGTTTAATCAAGAATGATATTTCTTTAGTCGGCTATCACCTACCTTTAGATTCACATCCAACTTTGGGTAACAATGCAGCAATTGCTGAAATTCTAGAATTAGAAAATATTGAAGCGTTGGATACAAGTGAGCGTCATCCTATTGGAAATATTGGTTATTTAAAGCAAGCCATGACACCTGAAGGCTTTAAAAACTATTTAACTGAGCGTTTAGGATTCGACACTATTCATCTTAATGCAGAACGAAACACCATCCAAAAAGTTGGTTTTTGTACTGGTGCAGCCCAAGATTACATCACCAAAGCGTATGAACAAGGCTGCGATGCATTTATTTCAGGTGAAGTAAGCGAACGTACCTTTTATGAAGCGAAAGAATTAAATGTTCACTACTATGCATGTGGTCACCATGCGACAGAACGCTACGGTGTTCAACGCTTAGGAAAAGCCATTTCAGATCAATTTGATATCGAATATAGTTATTTCGAATTAAATAACCCTATTTGATAGAACGGTCATCAAATATATTTAAGATAAGCTCTTATTCAAATAAATTTAGGCTTTATTCGCTATTGTTATTAGTACTCAATGCGCAATTTTAGCTAAGAATCTATTACAATAAGACCACTAACTGTCAAAACCCAGCAAAATGCAAGGAATTGAAAAATGACTACGATTACTTTACCAGCATTACCATATGGTTACGAAGATCTTGCTCCTCATATCAGCAAAGAAACTTTAGAATTCCATCACGACAAACACCACAATACTTATGTTGTTAACTTAAACAACCTAATCAAAGGTACTGACCTTGAAGGTAAAACTTTAGAAGAAATCATCACTGCTACTGCTGGCGATGCTTCTAAAGCAGGTGTTTTCAACAATGCTGCTCAAGTTTGGAACCACACGTTCTACTGGAACTGTTTAGCTAAAAATGGTGGCGGTGCGGCAACTGGCGCGTTAGCTGCTAAAATTAACGAAGCTTTCGGTTCTTACGAAAAATTTGCTGAAGAATTTGCTGCTGCTGCAACAACTCAATTCGGTTCAGGTTGGGCTTGGTTGGTTGCTGACAAAGTAAATGGCGAACTTTCTATCCTTAAAACTGCAAATGCTGATACTCCACTTGCTCATGGTAAAGTTGCTGTATTAACAATTGACGTTTGGGAACATGCTTACTACATCGATTTCCGTAACGCTCGTCCTGTTTACATCAAAACTTTCCTAGAAAGCCTTGTAAACTGGGATTATGCAAATGCTAAATATGCTGGCCAAGCTGCTGGTGTTGAAAAATAAGATTTAAATACTTCTTATTTTTAGTATAAAAAATCACCCGAATTGGGTGATTTTTTATTTTTTAAGCAATAAACGAATACTTATAAAGCAAACAATTCATTTCTTTACATTATCTGGTTGACGACTTGTCATTTCATCCCTAAAATGCGCATCAGATTCTCCAATAGCTCAGTCGGTAGAGCGACGGACTGTTAATCCGCAGGTCCCTGGTTCGAGCCCAGGTTGGAGAGCCATCTATTCTTCCATAGCTCAGTCGGTAGAGCGACGGACTGTTAATCCGCAGGTCCCTGGTTCGAGCCCAGGTGGAAGAGCCAAGATTCTAAAAAGCCCAAGCATTGTGACTTGGGCTTTTTTATATCCCAATTTAAGGAAAATACACTCCCCCCTATTTCATCTAACACATTGTTCAATGAAAGATTTTTAGCTATCTTAAATATAACGAAAAACAATAGTTAAAATTATGGATACACCTTGGTTAAAGTCTCTTATTTTTTGGGCAATTGTGATTACTGTAATTTTTGCAGTTTTTCAATGTTCGCAAAAATCTGAAAATAATAAACAAGCCTCTACCCTGATGTATGAACGCCTATACCAATGTACACGTGATTTAAAAGTTGAACATAAACCACTATTAAATACGATTCAGCAAAATTTAAATGCCAATTTACCCCAACAAGAGATGGTTAAACTCATTAATGATTGTAGAAAAGTAAATCCTCTCAAAGACAAACTTCAATATATAAAACTTATTCAATCGAGTTAAATAACTCAGATATTCAACATCAAAATCTATTTTGACATCTATTCTTATTTCACCTGAATATATTTTACTTTCGTGCTAAATGAGACTATATAAAACCATGGAATCTAAAAAACCCAAGTAGAGATGCTTGGGTTTCTTGATACAAGATAAGGCTATGATTTATATTAAATAGTAATTCTTCTTTCGTATAAAGTGTATTAGGTTAATTTTAGCCTAGTTAACAATTTGCATTAAATTATTATGCTTAATACACCACTCCCAAAATAATATGACGTTCTCTAATTCAAAAATAGCTTTATCCAATAGGCGCACTTCAATACTTTCCATACTAAACCCCAAAGAAGTTGAAATCATCGTATCCACTAAGAATGAATGAGCCATATTATTTCTATTGTCTCTGTTCTTTTCCAATAGTTTGATGATATCTGGACGCACCTCTTTTTCTTTTAGAATCCAAACAGCTTGACCAAACGTTTTTCGTTCTAATTTTTCTAGCTCATCTTCAGATGTATAACCAAATTGGCGATGGATGATTTGTTTCATTTGCAATTCTAATATCTGCGCCATTCCCATATACAAGGCGTATTTTTCTATAAAACTTTTCCCCTTATATTTCTCTAATCTTTGATCACTAAGATGTATTATCTCATCAAAGGCTACTTCTGTCTGAGCCATTACTTTTTCAAAATCAAAACCCATCTACACCTCTTACTCGGATTAAAAATATCTTTCATTTAACACAAAACCTCTTATACAAAACCCCAATAAAATAGAAACTATTTGTGATATTAAACACCGTATCCAATAAAAATTCAGCCTCCCACCCTCAATACGCCTAATTTTAAAACATTCAATTCAAAAACAGCATGTTTTTTTGAATTCTCGCTTGACCGAAGTTCTTTAGCCACATAGAATGCGTATCAGATTCTCCAATAGCTCAGTCGGTAGAGCGACGGACTGTTAATCCGCAGGTCCCTGGTTCGAGCCCAGGTTGGAGAGCCAAATTCTAAAAACCCACTCATTACGAAGTGGGTTTTTTATTGCTTAAAGATCCTGCCGTGTTTGAATCGATTCAATTTACCTTTTTCATTATTGGATGTATCGCCTCTTTGGCTTTATTCATCCTCGTTGTTCAGCGCTATGCACGACCAACTCAAAAATACTTCCCTCGCCCAGTCATTACAACCTTTGAAAGTAAGATGTTTCATCGACTCAATCAAAGCTTTCCTGAATATCACATTCTTGCGCAAGTGGCATTTAGTGCACTCATCACACATCATAATTTTAAAGTTCGATCTAAGTTTAATCGCAAAGTAACCGACTTTGTCATTCTAGATAAAAAGATGAATGTGATTGCAATTATTGAACTGGATGATCCAACCCATATAGGCAAAGAACAGGAAGATGCAGAGCGTGATGCCATGCTGTTACAAGCAGGTTATCAAGTTTATCGTTATACCGATATTCCAAGCCCACAAAGCTTAAGACGAGATATTCTGAGTCACTCTTAAAACTACTTAAACATAAAAAAGCGACTTTTATGTCGCTTAAAATAACAAACCAAAAGAAATAATGAGCTTAATTATTTTTAGATGCTAAAGCTTCCGAAGCAGCACGCTCCCTCGCTTCTCTCGCTTTCACTTTTAACATAATTTCTTCACGTTGCTGTTTATATTTTTCCTGATTATTTGCATCACCACTTACGGCTAAATAAGACATTGCGACTAAAAATAAAGGAATGATTAATCCTAAACTTGCTAACAATATCGTCTTTTTAGAAATTGGCTTTTTTGTAGATTGCGTCATTTAAAGTCCATCATGCAAGGAACAAAAGGTCGTTCAATATACGTGAATATTTAAATCACAACCAATAAAAAAAGCACCCGATTAGATGCTTTTCATTATTTAAATAAGTCTTATTGTAAAGCTACGGCAATACCTATAAAAATCATTAAACCAATCCATCTATTATGTCTAAATGCCCAGAAACAAAGCTGTGGATCTCGCCCTTTCGTTTTAGACCACTGATAAATAAAATCGGCAGCAACACATAACAAAGCAATTAAGCCGAATGGAATGAGTAAGCTTTCTATATATAACGCTGTTCCAATCAAAATAATACTTATCAATTGAAGCAGTGAAATAATTTCGATGTCATATCTACCAAATAAAATAGCCGTAGATTTCACACCAATTTTTAAATCGTATTCACGGTCTGTAATCGCATATTGCGTGTCATATGCAACTGTCCAAGCCAAATTACCAAAGTAAAGCAACCAACAGGTTAAGCCTAATTCCTGCCCTACAGCCGTATATGCCATGGGAATTGACCATGAAAATGCTGCGCCTAAAAACACTTGTGGTAAGTTCGTATAGCGTTTCATAAATGGATAAATAAAAGCTAAAAACAATGCACCAAATGAGCAATAAAACGTTTCTATAGGTAAAAAGAACAACATACATGCACTTGCAGCCACCAAAAACAAGAACACATAGATGGCTTCTTTCGCACTAATAATGCCTGTTGCCAAAGGACGTGTTTTCGTTCGTTCAACATGGGCATCTACTTTTCGGTCAGCAAAGTCATTAATTGCACAACCTGCCGCACGCATAAAAATTGTGCCCAATATCATTGGAATTAAAATACCTATTTCAGGCATGCCTTTATTTGCAATCCAAAGCGCCCACATGGTTGGCCAAAATACCAACTCTGTGCCAATTGGTTTATCGAAACGGCACAAATAATAATAAGCTTCTAAACGCTCACGCCAAGTGATCTGTTGCGCAACAGACATAAATATCCCTTAACCTTGCTGAATAAACTGCTCAAAAGCAGGTAAAAAAGTTTCTTGCACGATAAATTTGCAACCGTGCCAAGTATAGCAACTTTGTCGTGTCCAACCATCTTCAAGTAAAAGAACACGTCTTTCACATTTAGGATTTGTTCGATCAAACAAAAACATGCCTATTGGTTTTTTCCCAATATGCTGAAATATTCGTGCTTTTTTTTGTAGGCTTAAAATAGGAAAAATACTTTTTGCTTTTACCCAAGGCTGTTTTTCTGAACCATATAAAAAGCTTTCACGCACCCAAGATGTATGATGATGTGGCATATTCATCCACTTCGCATCTAAATGCGTTAAACGCACAAAACTTTCTTGAGTAGGTTCAACACGAAATTTCCCACCCGCTAAATCGGTTAATTGCTGAGTTAAAGAACCCGATGCATATAGCCATGTACGTAATTCAGGAGGTATTTTACCTCCCAACATTTCACACATTTGCTTGTTGCGCATAAGCTCATTACTCTTTTAAATAATCATTAATTTTAACTTAATTTAATCTTTATAAATGCTGTGATCATAAGCAATTGGTCATTCACTTATGAATTTTACACAGTATAAAACTAACAGTTGTCAGTTTTAGCAATGACTTCAAATTTGCCTTGTGGCGTTTTAATTAAGATAAAACCTTCAGCACTTAAATAGAAACTTTGCGGATAATCAAATTCAAGCGCCAATTCAGGATT
The DNA here is from genome assembly GCF_010646905.1 of Acinetobacter portensis. Classification (NCBI taxonomy): domain Bacteria; kingdom Pseudomonadati; phylum Pseudomonadota; class Gammaproteobacteria; order Moraxellales; family Moraxellaceae; genus Acinetobacter; species Acinetobacter portensis. Next base: position 2,127,022 of record NZ_JAAARQ010000002.1, on the reverse strand, counting down.
TTTTAATGCTACAAATTCCGCTTGCTTATATCCTTCCACAGTTCGACCAATTTCCATATAAGTCACTTCAGAAAAGTTCAACTTAAAACCTTTATCGTGATCTTTAGGATCATTCCATGGAAAAAATCCAGTATGCTTTTTACGAGGCTTTGCCATAACAACTCAAATATCAAATGAATAGATTCATATTAACTCAAGATAATAAAAAACCCGCGACTAGCGCGGGTTTTTTATCGTGAAATTCTAAAAAAAGAATTACAAGCTGTAGTACATATCAAATTCAACTGGGTGAGTTGTCGTGTTCAAACGACGAACTTCTTCAGTTTTAAGCTCGATATAAGCTTCAAGCATTTCTTTAGTGAATACGCCACCTTTAAGTAAGTAGTCGTGATCCGCTTGAAGTGCTTCAAGTGCCATATCAAGGCTGTGTGCAACTGTAGGGATTTTCGCTTCTTCTTCAGGAGGAAGATCGTACAAGTTTTTGTCAGCAGCTTCACCTGGGTGAATCTTATTCTGGATACCATCAAGACCCGCCATCAACAATGCCGCGAAACCTAAGTACGGGTTCATCATTGGATCTGGGAAACGTGCTTCAATGCGCTTGCCTTTAGGGCTAGAAACGTAAGGAATACGGATAGAAGCCGAACGGTTACGTGCTGAGTAAGCAAGCATAATTGGTGCTTCATAATGCGGAACTAAACGTTTGTACGAGTTAGTCGATGGGTTTGTAATTGCATTCAATGAACGAGCGTGTTTAATCACACCGCCAATGAAGTAAAGTGCCATTTCTGACAAACCTGCGTATTCATCACCCGCAAACAAGTTCTTGCCGTCTTTTGCAATCGACATATGAACGTGCATACCAGAACCGTTATCGCCAACCATTGGTTTAGGCATAAACGTTGCTGTTTTCGCATATTGATGCGCAACGTTCCAAACAGCATATTTGAACTGTTGTACTTCGTCGGCTTTACGAACCATCGTATTGAAGCTCACACCAATTTCTAATTGGCAAGATGCAACTTCATGGTGATGTACTTCTACACGACCAGGACCCATGATGTCTTCAATTTTTGCACACATATCTGCACGCATATCATGTGAAGAATCTACAGGAGGAACTGGGAAGTAACCGCCTTTAACACGTGGACGATGACCTGAGTTACCTGCTTCGTAATCTTTACCTGTAGACCAAGCAGCTTCTTCAGCGATTAATGTATGGCGAGCGCCAGACATATCGATATCCCATTTCACTTCGTCAAATACGAAGAATTCCGGCTCTGGACCGAAGAATGCAGTATCACCAATACCTGTAGATTTTAAGTATTCTTCTGCACGGCGAGCAATCGAACGTGGATCACGGTCATAACCTTGACCAGTTGAAGGCTCAATAACGTCACAAGTTACAACGACAGTTGGCTCTGCGAAGAACGGGTCTAAGAAACATGTTTCAGCGTCTGGACGTAAAATCATGTCAGATGCTTCGATACCTTTCCAACCTGCAATTGAAGAACCGTCAAACATTTTGCCGTCTTCAAATGTGTCTTCGTCAATTGTATCTGCTGGGTAAGTTACGTGTTGCTCTTTACCCTTGGTATCAGTAAAGCGAAAATCGACCCATTTTGCGCCACTTTCTTGGATGAGTTGAAGGACCTTGTTCGCCATGCTCATTTTGCTCCGATGTTTTTTTGTTGCACTTGTGAAGTGCATGTTAGTAGTTGACTAGTATTAAGCAATTACCGTACCAACTTTTAAAACCAATACCAAAATACTGAATTCCTTATCAGAAAACATGCAATATGGGCTTGGCTTAGGCTCTATTATACTGTCTGTACACGGAAATGCACCATATTCACCCACTCTTCATCGTATTTGTTTAAAAAGATTTTCCGATAGCACTAATTTAGTGCAACGATTGTTTTAAAATCATGATCTGACTAAATTTATTCGTTGAATTCCACCAAATAATACTCAAAAATATTTTTTATTATTTTTAAACTATATTTTTCATAAATTAAGTTTAAACATTTGGTGAAACTTATACATGCTTCATTTTGGGTCGTCTCTATATATTTAAAAAAAGGCTTTTAAAGCTCAAAAAATCTTTCAGGCATCAAAAAATTATCATTATTTAATATATTAATGAAAGAGCTCTGATATCGCTTTCATCAACGAAATATAAAGCGATTATTTAAGAAACCTATCTCCCATCATCTATACTTATACAATCCAACTCATAAGGCTTAACAACGATTATCATATAAATAGTTCAGCCGAAAATGATTATTTTTTGCTATGATGATTCGCGATTCATTTTATACCAATGAATATCAACAACATGCTAATTTCTTAAGCTTTCATGTTGATAGAATGGATACTACTTCAAACAATTAAAACGCAATAATATGCGTAAATTTCAATAGGTTAGCTCATGCTCTTAATGATCGACAACTATGACTCTTTTACTTATAACATCGTCCAATATTTTGGCGAGTTAAATCAAGAAGTGAAAGTAGTACGTAATGATGCCGTGACATTGGAGGATATTGAGCGATGGCAACCGAAGTATTTGGTCATTGGTCCTGGCCCTTGTTCACCATCTGAAGCAGGTATTTCTATTCCCGCAATTCAACATTTTGCAGGGAAAATTCCATTACTTGGTGTGTGTTTAGGGCATCAAAGTATTGGACAAGCTTTTGGTGGTGATGTTGTTCGTGCAAAACGAGTAATGCATGGTCGTTTATCTGACATGTATCACAGCGACAAAGGCATTTTCAGCAACTTACCTTCTCCATTTTCAGCAACACGCTATCATTCTTTAGTGATTGATCAAGCAACTTTACCTGAATGTTTAGAAGTCACCTGCTGGACCAATGAAGCAGATGGTTCCATGGAAGAGATTATGGGTGTTAAACATAAGACATTACCTATTGAAGGTGTGCAGTTCCATCCTGAATCTATTTTGAGTGAACACGGTCATCAAATCTTCAAAAACTTCTTAGAAATTTATGCATAGAGCGTAGCCCAAGATATGAATATTCAACAAGCTTTAAGTAATATCACTAAAAACATTCACTTAACACAAGAACAAATGGAAGATGTAATGCGTAGCATTATGTCTGGCGAAGCAACTGACGCACAAATTGGCGCACTCATGATGGGCTTACGCTTAAAAGGCGAAAGCATTGATGAAATGACAGCTGCTGCACGTATTATGCGTGAATTCGCCACTAAAATAGATGTCAGCGATACCCCTTATTTAGTGGATATTGTAGGTACAGGTGGCGATGGTCAAAACATCTTTAATGTATCCACAGCATCTGCATTTGTGATTTCTGCCGCAGGTGCAACGATTGCTAAACATGGTGGTCGTGGCGTTTCAGGTAAATCAGGATCAACCGATTTATTAGAACAAGCAGGTATTAATCTCGATCTTAATATGCAACAAACAGAACGCTGCATTCGAGATATTGGCGTAGGCTTTTTATTTGCACCCAACCATCACAAAGCAATGAAATACGCTGCTGCCCCACGTAAAGAATTGGGGATTCGCACATTATTTAATTTACTTGGCCCGCTTACGAATCCGGCTGGAGTAAAACGCTTTGTGATTGGCGTATTTTCGAATGAATTATGTCGTCCAATGGCAGAAGTTTTAAAACAACTTGGTGCTGAACATGTAATGGTGGTGCATTCTAAAGATGGTTTAGATGAAGTCAGCTTAGCTTCGGCAACCTATGTTGCAGAACTCAAAAATGGCGAAATCACAGAATGGATGATTCAGCCTGAAGATGTCGATATTGAATCTCAAACATTGGTTGGCTTAACGATTGATAGTCCTGCTGAAAGCTTGGCGCTCATTAAAAATGCATTAGGCAAAAAGAAATCTGACATTGGCGACAAAGCTGCCAACATGATTGCGCTCAATGCAGGTGCAGGTATTTATGTTTCAGGTTTAACCAACTCTTATAAGCAAGGTGTTGCCCTTGCCCATGACATTATTTATGGCGGTCAAGCTTTAGAGAAAATGGATGTGCTTTCAGAGTTCACCAAAACATTAAAACAGTACGAAGCTTAAGATTGAAGGAACATCATCATGGTTGATATTGCAAATACGATCTTAGGTAAAATTGTTGATCGTAAACAAGAAGAATTTGCCGTTCGTTTAAAACAACGTAGCTATAAAGATGTTGAAGAGCTTGCTCAAGCAGCAACGCCTATTCGTGGTTTTGCACAATCGTTATTGAGCAAACGCCCAGGTGTAATTGCTGAAATTAAAAAAGCATCACCTTCTAAAGGGATTATTCGTGAAAACTTTAATCCTGCGGAAATTGCTCAGCAATATGAAGATGCAGGTGCTGCATGTTTATCTGTTTTAACCGATGTCGATTTTTTCCAAGGTGCAGATGAAAACATTCAAATTGCACGTAATAATTGTGCCCTTCCTGCACTTCGTAAGGATTTCTTAATCGATCCTTATGGTGTGATTGAAGCTCGTGCTTTACATGCAGATTGTATTTTGTTGATTGTTGCTTGCTTGTCCGATCAGCAGCTTGAAGAAATGTCGAAAACTGCATTTGAGCAAAATTTAGATGTGCTTGTAGAAGTACATGATGAATATGAGCTTGAACGTGCATTGCGTCTTTCAGATCGTTGTTTATTGGGTGTGAATAACCGCAACCTTAAAACTTTTGATGTCGATTTAAATACATCTTTACGTTTAAAAGCACTGCTTGAACCATCTCGTTTATTGGTTACTGAAAGTGGTATTGCAACGCCTGCTGATGTAGCGATGATGCAAAAAAATGATATTCATGCATTTTTAGTCGGCGAAAGCTTTATGAAACAACCACGCCCTGATCATGCATTTAAAGAATTGTTTGGCGTTCCAACATCTGTATAAAAACAAAAAGCTCAGAGTGTTCGCATTCTGAGCTTTAATCTCTACTATCAAGCATCCTAATGAATTAAAAAAAGAATCTTTGAATAAAGATTATGAAGTTATTTTTTATCATTAATTCAAAATAACATAGAAGCTCTTAAATCTTTAGGTGTAACTGATTTCGATCTTATTATAGATGTCTATTACTCCGATCAATGTAATTTTGAAATCCTCAATTTTTCTACTATCTCAATAAATATCAAATTAAATTCCCCATCAGTGTTTACTGATACTCCTAAAGCATAGGCTAATGATTCTTTGATCCCATATTAAATTAACGCCTATTCATTTAAATCCATTACAGTTCAAATCCATACAAATAAAGATTATAATCACTCATCTTTTGGCTAATCTGCTTATTTCCCAATACTATGAGTAAAAATGATTCCTCCCTTTCTAAAGACCAATTCAACTTACTGAAAGCCTTTAAAAAGCAAATCACCAATCCTCATTCAACAGCAATCAAAAAAGCTGCTGAGGAAAAAGCTCAAGCAATACCCGAGCCTGAAGATGATATCGAAATTTTTCGCAAACAAATGCAAGGCGTCCAAAAAATGGATACCAGCAATATTGCGAAAATAGAAAAAACAAATACCAAAAAACCCAATGCTCAAGTACTTGCAAAACGTGCCGCAGCAGAAGGCGCAATGGAAACAGATAATGCAGAATTGTCTGATACGCAAGCCATGCTCAACCCTGTTGCAAGCCAAGCATCGTTAAGCTATCGCATTGGGACACTTCAGCACAAAGTATTTGAAGATTTAAAAGCAGGTAATTTACGTTGGTTTGAAGCTGTCGACTTACATGGCTGTACGGTAGAAGAAGCTCGTTCTGCGGTTTTACAAATTATTCAAATTGCCAAAGATGAAAACCAAAATGTCATTAAAATTGTTCATGGCAAAGGTCCAGAAGCAATTCTAAAAACCTATGTAAATAGTTGGCTTCGTCAACACAGAGATGTTTTAGCATTTGTCAGTGCACCTGAAAAACAAGGTGGCACAGGCGCAGTTTTAGTTTTACTCAAACGTGCTGAAAAGAATCCTAAATTTAAAGATTAGTCCAATTTATCCCCAAAAAGAGGCATTGTAAAAGTTTTCTGATACAATGCCGTCCTTGTTCAATATCAGTGTAAGTGAACACGTCTTATGTCTATGCAGCAAAACTACGCAAATATCCTAACCGCCATTGGCGAAGACTTAGATCGCCCAGGTCTTAAAGATACGCCTGTGCGTGCTGCTAAAGCTTTTTCGTACTTAACGTCTGGTTATAGTAAAACACTTGAAGAAGTGACCAATAATGCGGTCTTCCCTTCAGACAACCGTGACATGGTTCTAGTAAAAAACATCGAGTTTTATTCTCTATGTGAACATCATTTACTTCCTTTCCACGGTCGTGTGCATATTGCTTATTTACCAGAAGGCAATGTTTTAGGTTTATCTAAATTTGCCCGTATTACGGAAATGTTTGCACGTCGCTTACAAATTCAAGAAAACTTAACGCAAGAAATTGCGCAAGCTGTGGCTGAAGTCACCAAAGCCCGTGGCGTTGCCGTAATGATCGACTCTGCACATATGTGTATGATGATGCGTGGTGTAGGTAAACAAGAATCTACAACTCGAACCGTTTCATTTGTCGGTGATTTCAAAACCAACAAAGAAGAACGTCGCGAGTTTTTAAGCGCTGTTCCTGAAAGTTACTAATTTTCAAAATGCCTCAACTTTTGTTGGGGCATTTTTTTGCTAAAATTTTAACTCATATCTAAAAATTAAGATCTAAGGATGAAAAACAATGCCATCAGTATTCTTAGCGGGTCATGGTTTAACGCAAAATGATAAAACAGTTGATTACCCTCGCCCCGACAGACTGGTAAAAGGCAATCCCAAACGCCTAGCAACAGAATTGTATAACCACCCAAATATGAACTGTGGTATTTGGGAGTGTGAAGTGGGTGCTTGGAATATTGAATTTGCATCAAACAAACAAGAATTCTTTCAAATGATTGAAGGCGTTGCTCGTTTGCATGATGCTCAAACGGGAGCGTTTATTGAAATTACTAAAGGTGAAGCAGGGATTATTCCACCATCATTCAAAGGTACTTTTGAAGTAATGGAAAAGGTTCAAAAATACTATGTGGTGGTGGAAGTCTAAAGCCTATTTATAATAAGCAAGATGCTTTTAATTCAGTCTTAGAGACATAAACCCGATTGCGTCCAGAATTTTTTGCGGTATACAAACTCACATCTGCGGCATCTAAAAACTTTTGATAATCTAGATGTCCATCATATGCTTGCACACCAATACTCACAGTAAATTTAAACGCAACATTATCAATTGTATATAAAACAGATGCTTCTATACTTTGACGAATACTTTCCGCAATCACTTTAGAACGCGCAACATCTGTATCAACAAGCAACACAAGAAACTCTTCGCCACCCACTCTAAATGCGTAATCACTGCCTTTCGTATATTTCGTTAAAATTTCAGCGATATATTTAAGTGCTGTATCACCTGCTGCATGACCATAACGATCATTAACCAACTTAAAGTAATCCGCATCAATTGCCAATAAACATAATGGTGTATTATTTTTACGTGCAAATTCAATTTCTCTAGATACAACTGTATCTAAATAGCGACGGCTCAAGAGCTTAGTTAGGGAATCATTCCCCACATCAATATAATCTGCAACTTGGAAAAGTTGATCTAACAAATACTGAATCTCACGGTTCTTTTGACGAACATATTGAATAGTTTGATGAATATGTGCCTTATCCACAACATGACTAATTTTTTCAATAAGTTCATCTACCTGCGCAATAACATCTAGAATAACTTGAACTTGCTGTGAGCTAGAAAAAGCATATGATGCTTTGTGAATAAACCATAAACCGAATTCAGATTTAGACAATAAAGGATGAAAGATATTTTCAGGCAAAGAGAATGCTTTAAAAATTAATTCATTCTCCCAATCTAACAAGCTACTGCGTTGCTTATCTTTCTGGACTGAAACATCTTGCATGGCAGAAAATAAGCGATAACTATGCTTTTCCTCTTGATGAACTTCTGTTTTTTCCTCATAAGATCGGCACATAATTTCAGTTGAAAAGCTTAATAATTCAATTATATAGCCCATCATTGATAAAATATTTTCTTTCGCTTGTTGCGCTAACGCAATTTCAAAAATTTTCTTTTCGATTTCACGTACACCACGCATGATCAGCCATGATGGAATACCAACGCGCGCATGTACATGCCCAACGAGCTTTTGCTTTTCAACTGCTTCGACATAGTTCTGTTTAATGGCAACACCAAAGCTCTCTAATAGCCATTGATGTAACGTCGTTTGTAAACGCTCTTGAATGAGATCATCAGAAAAAAATTCTGCTGATTCTTTTTCAGTAAGCATTTTTTTATAAAACTCATAAACTAAGACTGATGCATGTTGTTGTATAAAATGAAAAGCATCTAATACGTCAGATGCATCATATCGTTTACACAAACCTTCCCACTGTCCAGTCAATTCATTTAAAATTTCACTATCCATTGACCGTTACCCCAGATCAAACATCAATTAATAAACACGGCAAAGCCTTCGCCCAAAATCAGAACGACTATTATTTTTCATTTACCCCATGAAAAAATAAAAAATGATGAGCTCAATCACTCATCATCTACTGACTTTAATTTAACTTCCAAAAACCATTTGGCTTACGCTGCCCCAAAACCCCCAGCACAAGAACCAAACTTAATAATAGTAATAAATACCACGACCCCAATTTACCCCATCCCACCATATGCCATGCATCAACCTGACTTGGGTACAACCAAATTTTATAAAATGTACTAATATTTTCAGCAATCCAAATTAAAAATGCCAAGAGCATTAATACAGGCAACATCGGCACTTTGAATTTTCTATCTTGTATTTCAAAACCAATTTTTGTATTCCAAAAAATTATCGCGCTCCATACAAATAGGAAGTAGCGAATATCAGGAATAAAGAACTTGGTCATGAAATTTGCATAAGACAGCACAGCCAATGCCATCATATTATTAAAACTTGGTAAATACTGAAAATGCACTTGATATAAGCGCAAAGAACGTGCAAAAAAACTCCCCACAGCAGAATACATAAAGCCTGCAAATAAAGGCACAGTTAAAATTTTAAAAACAGCAGGTTGTGGATATTGCCACGATGCAATATATGGACTTGTTAGAAAAATTTCCATGCCCATTGCCATAATATGAAATAAGGCAATAACTTTAGCTTCAGCCCAAGATTCTAACTTTAAGTACAGCAAACATACTTGAATCGCTAAAGCATAAAACAACAAATAGTCATATCGAAAATAACCAAAATACTCGTGGCTTCCCATACTTGCTGTGACAGCAAAAGCAATGAGCAACAAAATACCAAATAAGGCAGCCGAAGCTGCCTTAAATGAAAATTGGATCAACGAACCCAAATTTTGAATCACGGAATATCCTTATAAATATTTAGCGCTATATTCATGCACGGTATCAATGAATGCTTGCGGGCGAGATGGATCAACCCATTGTGTAATACCATGTCCTAAGTTTGCGATATAACCTGTTTTTTCACCATTTGCATAAGCATCGTCTAGCATTGCTTTAGTTGCTTTCACGATGTTTTCAGGTGTGCCATATAAAGTTGCAGGATCTAAGTTCCCTTGCAAAGCGGCACGACCATTTACAGTTTGACGCGCAACATTCAGTGGCGTTGTCCAATCTAGACCAAATGCATCTGCACCCGTCGCAATCATTGGCTCTAACCACTGACCGCCACCTTTAGTAAATAAAATCACTGGAATTTTGCGACCATCTTTTTCACGCTGTAAGCCAGCCACAATTTTTTGCATGTATTTAAGTGAAAATTCAAGATATTCACGATGTGCTAATGCACCGCCCCAACTATCAAAAATTTGAACCGCTTGTGCACCTGCATCAATTTGAGCATTTAGATAATCAATAACAGCATCTGCCAGTCTGTCTAATAATGCATGTAGAACTTCTGGTTGTGCATACATCATATTTTTAGTGAAGCGGAAATCTTTACTTGAACCACCTTCAACCATATACGTTGCCAATGTCCAAGGGCTACCAGAGAAACCAATAAGTGGAACTTGACCACCCAATGCAGAACGAATCGTAGATACTGCATTCATTACATAATCTAGATCAGATTTTGCATTGAATTTTGGTAAGTTTGCGACATCTTGTTCTGTACGAACTGTTTTATGGAATTTTGGACCTTCGCCTGCTTCAAAATATAAACCTAAACCCAATGCATCTGGCACAGTCAAAATATCTGAAAATAAAATAGCAGCATCAAGTTCATAACGACGCAAAGGCTGAAGTGTTACTTCACAAGCAAATTCAGTATTTTTACATAATGAAAGGAAGTCGCCTGCTTTAGCACGAGTTTCACGATATTCTGGTAAATAACGGCCTGCTTGTCGCATCATCCAAACTGGAGTTGTATCTACGGGTTCACGTAATAAAGCACGTAGAAAACGATCATTTTTTAAGGTCGTCATTTACTTTCCTAATTCAATTTTTAATCTTGTGAACATCATAACAAAAAGGTTTAAGTTTTAATAATCTGAGCGTATGTTAAAAAACGATTGGAATAAATGATAAAACCCATATTTAGAGAAAACATTTACTGCAACGCTTGTTTTTTTCTGTAATACTTATGTTGTTTTTTCACAATATTAATGAATTATTCTTAAGGTTGAATTACATGTTAGTTCGCTCAATACTTGCAATGAGTTTAAGCTGCATTTTTGCTAGTTCTGCATTTGCGGCATCAACTGCTGAAAAATCATTAAATCCTACAAAGATTAAAGATGTTGCGATTGAAGATCCTATTGATCCTCTAGCAATCAACAAACCAGCAGAACAAGCATCTTCGGAAGCGAAAATTACTCAACAAGAACAACAAGATTTAAATCAAGCTTCTAAAACGCTAGATAATCTTCAAAGTACAGAAGACAACACTGCTGATATTGGCACAGCGCCTACATCAACAACGTCGTCTACATCAACAAGTGCTACCGCATATAAGGGTTCGTGGTCTTTAGACAGCCTAAACAATGCACAGTGGTCTGAAAATATTGGTAAAGGTCAATTCCCTGTTTATGCACGTGCGCATGTAATGCTAAATAATGCACATGCATCTCCTGGTGCAATCGATGGCTCAAGTGGTAAAAATACCCTTAAAGCAATTGCATCATTCCAGCAAATGAATGGTTTAAAACCAACGGGTACACTCACAAAAGAAACTTGGGATGCCTTAGTTGCAAATCAAGGTTCTAAGCCTGCATATGTAGAATACACGATTACCGCTGCTGACCTAAAAGGTCCATATGCAAAATCAATTCCACATGACTATGCACTTCAATCTAAAATGCCTGGTTTGTACTACACACGCGTAACAGAAATGTTGGGTGAGAAATTCCATATGGATGAAGAGTTCTTGAAAAAGATCAATCCAAAAGCGAATTTCAATAAAGTTGGCGAAAAAATTATTGTTTCAAGCGTTCGCAATCAATTACCTGAAGATATTCATTTAATTGTTGCGCATAAAGGTGCGAAACAACTTTATTTATTCAACAGCAAGAATAAGATGATTGCATCTTTCCCTGCCACTATTGGTAGCTCAGATACACCATCTCCAACAGGTACATATAAAGTGACTGGCGTTACTCCAAACCCATGGTATAGCTATTCACCAAGTAACTTTGTACAAGGTAAAAACTTAAAACCTCTTTCTTTACCACCAGGTCCTAATGGTCCTGTAGGTAATATTTGGATTGGTTTAAGCAAAAAATCATTTGGTATTCATGGTACGCCAAACCCTTCAAGTATTTCTAAAACAGCATCACATGGTTGTATTCGTTTAACCAACTGGGATGCCAACGATTTAGGTAAAAAAGTGAAGTCTGGTGTAACTGCTAAGTTCTTAGAATAATAGATACCTATCTATTGTTTAAAAAAGCCTGCATTAATGCAGGCTTTTTTATACCCAAGCAATCATCATCCTACAAATAGAACAATATGTTGCTTTTCAGGGATATGTAAAGATAATTTAAAACAGTAAAATTATTCCAAGTTCAAATAATAATGGAGTATTCACATGAATGCTTACTTACATCGTAGTGAAGATCGTGGTCACGTTAAAATGGCTTGGCTAGACACCAAACATAGTTTCTCATTTGGTAGCTGGCACAATCCAAAATATATGGGTGTTAGCGCATTACGTGTTATTAATGACGATACCATTGATGCTCATAAAGGCTTTGGTACGCACCCACATGACAACATGGAAATTTTAACCTGTGTGCTAGACGGCACCATTTCTCATAAAGATAGTATGGGAAATTCAGGTGGAATTACTGCGGGTGAATGGCAATTGATGAGTGCAGGTACGGGTGTTCAACATAGCGAAATGAACCAAGGTGATACGCCTGTTCATTTATTACAAATTTGGATTCATCCTGATATTCGTAATGCTGAACCAACCTACCAACAAATTAAGTTAGATCCTAAAGATCAACCAAACCAATGGCACTTAATTGCAGGGCCAAATGACAATGCACCTATGCATATTCGCCAACAAGCTGAAGTAAAAACTGCTGTCTTGGAACAAGGTTTATCTTTAGATGTAAAAGCCACTCAAGTATTAAATTATGTTCACGTGATTCGTGGTGAAATTAGCATTGATGAACACGTTGTAAAAGCTGGTGATGCACTTCTATTTTCAGAAGATTCAACTCTTATAGCAAATGAAGAAAGTCAGTTTATTTGGTTCGATTTACCGAAGCAGTAATTTACATTATAAAAAGGCGCCTAAATAGGCGCCTTTTTATATCAGTACTCTTTTAATCATTCAGATTTTAAATTTTAATTCAATTAAAACAGCCAAGTTAAATTCGCTTTCACACTATTGTCTTTATAGTTCTTCGAAATCAACCCGTTATATCCTAAAGAAACAGATACATTATTTTTTAAAGCAATTTCAGAACTTAAATTTACAACTGCACCATCACGTGTAAATGGCACAGCACCAATATCAAAAGACCTACCACCACTAAATGATAAATTCGCATCACTATTTAAATTACCATAGTGATGTTGCCAACCTAAAGTTCCTTTTAAAGTCATGGCACTGTTTTCACTCAGCTTTAATTGATTAGCTAAATGAACACCCATTGTAGAAGTTGTTAAATCGTTGTTCTGATTTTTGATTTCAAGTGATGCTGCTCCACCACGTTCTTTTGCCCGTTTTGAATTAAAATTCACATAACTCAGGTTAACAAATGGCTCTAGTGATACTGCATTAAATTGAAGTGCATATCCTGCTTCGCTAAAAAACTGATTCGTGTATGCCTTATAACTTGCTTTATTCTGATCAGATTGGTTCATATAAGCCACAGAGCGCTGTGTATCTATATCATGGAGTGTAAAGCCATAACCTGCTTTCAATGTCAGATGATCAATTTGTGTACCACCATAAATACCTAAATGGAAATTATCACTTTTAGCTGTAGATTTATAACCATCCAATGAAGATCGTGTATAGCCACCCATTAAACCAATTTTAGTTTGATCATTAATTACAGATGTTTCACCACCTAAAAAGAACCCATCTATAGATGCTTCATAACCTGTTGCATTTTCATCATGCAATGCTTTTTGCTCTGAGTGTAAGTAATTTGCCCATACCGCTTTTTCTGCTTCATTATTTGCAGTTGTTGAAAGCTGTAAGCGATTCAGTCCTGCATCTCTTAAATAACGACTACTACTTAGTTGATTGGAAACTACATCTGCATGAATTTGCCCTGATAGGGCTTTAAATGCACTATTTACCTCTCCTAGATTCGAACTCAACATAACACTCTCTAAAATAGGATTGCCTATATTCAGTCCATCAATGGCTTCTGCAACTTGTCTATTATTCGCTGTGCTTGCAACGCTCGACATCGTTCGATCATTGCGTACAATTTTTAAATTTACTTCATGAGCAACATTGGTGGAGTTTTGAGAATTGATACTGTTCGCCAATGAACGGTTAATTGGAATATCATTATTGGCTATTTTGTTGTCGCTATAATCTAATGCTGTTCCAAAAAATACATAGTTCGGCTCAACAGCATCAAATTTACCTTGGATGCCATTTTGGGCTGTTAAAATTTTATATTGAGATCCAACTAAACTACGCACTTCAGATTCAGATAATAAGTTTTTCGTATTCTCTAATGATATTTTAACCTGTCCTCCATTTAGGGTAACTGTGTTACCACTTTCTATCACATCACTTTGTCCTGTATTACCAATGTTCACTAAATAGCTCGAACCTTTTTCAAAGCTAATGTTATCTGCTATTTTAATTTTTCCTATTGCGAGTTCGCCTGGAGAGATTGAACCACCTTGATTAATTTCAGCACTCTTAATCAAGCCATTACCAATAATTAAACCATCTCTATCAATCGTTGTTTGTGCATTCACTTTCCCATCTAATAATTCAAGTACACCGCCATTTCCCACACCTAAACCTGAGTTAAGCTCTCCACTAATAGCTAAACTACCTCCTTTCACATTTGATACAGCTTTATAGTCATTGATGCCTGTCAGCATTAAACGTCCAGATTCAACATTTACGCGATCAAAAGTATTATTTCCTGAAAGAACCAATGTTCCATCCCCCTTTTTGACCAATCCCCCTACGCCATCAATGTTATTTTTCCAAATATCAAATGATGTAAAGCCCCCCATATCATAAGCTAAGTTTTCTTTATCCTGATGAACTTCAAAATCACTGGTAAAATTCGTTGGACCGTTATAAGCCTTAGGTAAATTAATTAACCCCCAAGTAGAGTTAGAATTTCCCTTTTCATAATTCCAACCTGCCAAAGAATTACTCGGATAAGCGGTACTTGCCAATATTTCACGCATTTGCTCTTGCTTCAAATACGGAAAGCGTAAACGAAGTAATGCTGACGATGTTTCAGGTATTTGGTCTGCTGTAAGCATTGGCGCTATTTCAGGATCTTTCTTTTTATAATAACCGGCTTCTTCATTATTGCTCTTTGATGAATGCACTAAACAATCTTTAACTGCATTTCCACAAGATTGTTCTACATTTGCTCTGACATCTTTTGCTAAATCAACAAAAGTTCTTGCTGTCTCGTCATTAGACAACAATTGAGCCAAGGTATAATAATTGGCTACACGAGATGCTATTGTATCTGTGCCAAAATGTGCACCAACAATGACACGGCTTTCGCCATATTCTATTGCTCGATCAAAAATTTCATCTGCTTTTTCAGGGAAAAGTATGGCTAATGTAGCAGCCTGTCTAAAGCCATTAAATGTATGACCACTTGGGAATGATGAACCCTTAATACTGGTGTAGTTATCTTTATATTCTCCATTTTTATCTAGTACTTGATAAGGACGACCACGACCAAAATCATCCTTTAGAATAAAGTCTATAGATCTATTTTTAGATGTATCCGGATCTTTTGCATAAGTTGCTAATTTATATAATTGTTCGATCTTTTTAAAAGATTCACTTTTTTTAATATCTTTATCCTGTGAACCATCACCAAATATTCTATCTATATAAGTACCATAAACATAGCCGTGGTCCTGCTCTTTATCAGCTTCTGCTAACCGTAATCGCTCTCCTGTGATTTTTTGATATTCATTACTCACCAAACGATCCCATTCTGCTGTTTTTGAGCCTTTTTCTGGAATATGTGTGATCACATTTTTTCTTAAATCAGAAAACCACTCACTTGTTTGACTTGTTATAAAATGACTTGTTTTTTCTGTATCTACAGAAGCTACAACATTCCCGCCATATATAAAACTTAAAAAACTTATAGATAAAAGTGACAATTTAAAATCTTGCATAAAAAGTATCTTAATTATTAAATAAGAGTTAAAAATAGACACGTTTTATTAAGTTAATATGAATATTCTTCAAACAAAATACTTTATTTTAATTTTTGACTCAAAGCCCTATATTTCATATTTTCACTTAAATATTCTAAAAGTTATTATTTTTTTGAGATAAAAAAAGACCCTTGATTTCTCAAGGGTCTTTTCGAATTTGGCGGAAGCGGTGAGATTCGAACTCACGGAGGGGGTAAACCCTCGTCGGTTTTCAAGACCGGTGCATTAAACCGCTCTGCCACGCTTCCAATGGCGGCTATCATATAAATAATTTGAAGCCTTGGCAAATACTTTTCTATGTTTTTTAGTTTGTATGCTCAAAATAAAAACAAAAATCAACAATTTGGTTATTTATTCGCTTTTTTCATAGCGAATTGCATTCACATACCACAGTTTTTTACCTAAAGGCGTGACCACTTCAACTTCATCATCCACCTGTTTAGACAACAAAGCGCGTGCCATTGGTGAATCTATGGAAATATGCTGAGGATGATGATCATATATCTCATCAACGCCCACAACTCTTAGCGTCTTTTGTTCACCCTCATCATTTTCAATATCGACCCAAGCACCAAAAAATACTTTTCCATCTTGTTCAGGTGAATAATCAATAATTTTAAGTTCTTCTAGTCGTTTTCCAAGATAACGAACGCGTCGATCGATCTTACGTAAAATTTGCTTATTATAGGGTTATAAAATCGAATCTGCATTTTCACTTCGATCTCCAAGGCTAGCAGCCCAGTTTACTTTCTTGGTAATTTCGGGACGTTCTTCATGCCATAAGTGCTTTAATTCAGCGACTAGAAGGTCATACCCGGTACGAGTAATTAAGTTTGATTTCATGATTTCAGACACTATTTATTACACTTGTACAGCATTAAATATACCTCTTTTATTATAAAATTTATAACCAACAAATATACAAAAAAATATAACATTTAAATTCAATAACTTAAAATACACTTTTTAAAATAATTATGAGCAAAATTTGACATCTTAAAATTTCATCTTTATTATTCGCTCAACTTTTAGCTTAGATCACTTTTTAAACAATGTAGTTTTTCTACATTTTTCCCATTAATCCCATGTCATTTTGAATGACGTCATGACTGCCCACCCCCTTATTGAATTTATCAAACTTTAAAAAGATGGAAGCTTTTTTTAGCTTTACTTTTTGGGCATAAATTACTTGTAGCGGAGACAACATGCACAGTAGTTCAACATCTGGGTCGAGGCCTTGCCTTAACTCTAAAAAACTCTCTCTCTCCCTGAAAGCACTTGCATTAACTAGCCTTATTTTTCCATTTCATGCAATTAACGCAAGTAAAGCAACTTATCAATTCGACAACGTTGTTAATGAAAATAAGTTAACCGTTGTTTCAGTTGCCAACCCATCTGCTGTATTTGAAGATGGTGAATATTTTCATGGTTTCGGCTACGATTTAGTCCGTAACTATGCAGATAACTTAAATGTACAATTAGAGTTTCAAACAGTAGAAGATAATGCTACTGCATTGAAAATGGTTGCAACGGGTAAAGCAAACTTTGCAATGACCACAGCAACGACTCAAACGATTGAGACGAAAAAACTGACTTCACTTCCTGCAACATGTGGCGATTTGAACAGCTTAGAAAAAAATGGTTTGAACACTGAATTAAATTGGGTGTTTAAACATGCAGATGATCCACTGACTCAAACAGCAAGTGGTTATATTTGTAAAAGTAAACAGAATGGCTCAACCAACCAATTGGCTTCTTTTTACAACCGTAATGTCGTTCAAGAAGAGTCTTGGGATGGCATTCAGAGCGATTTAAGTAAACGTATGCCTATTTACAAAGCTAGTTTCAAAAAGACAGCTCAACAATACGATTTAGATTGGCATTTACTTG
Organism: Acinetobacter portensis; assembly: GCF_010646905.1. Taxonomy (NCBI): domain Bacteria; kingdom Pseudomonadati; phylum Pseudomonadota; class Gammaproteobacteria; order Moraxellales; family Moraxellaceae; genus Acinetobacter; species Acinetobacter portensis. Next base: position 2,109,204 of record NZ_JAAARQ010000002.1, on the reverse strand, counting down.
CTGCTATTGGTTATCAAGAATCTTATTTAAAACCGACTTCTGTTTCTCCCACAGGTGTTCGTGGTTTAATGATGCTAACCAATAGTACTGCAAAAGCAATGGGCGTGAATGACCGTGCTAATGCAGCGCAAAGTATTCAAGGTGGTGCGAAGTATTACGACTTAATGTTAAGCCGTTATGAAGACATCCCTTTCCCAGATCGTAACTGGTATGCCCTTGCTGCTTATAATATGGGTCCTGGAACTGTTAACCAGATTCAGAAACGTATTAAATCTCAAGGTAAAGATCCAAATAACTGGGTGAACTTCTATGCTTACCTAGACCGTAATAAAGTCAGTAATGGTCAATATAGACAAGCTGTGCAATACGTAACACGTATTCGTGCTTATCTTGAGCATATTAAAACAACACCTCAACTTGTGAATATTTAATTTTTTAGTTGAATATTTATCATGAACATAAAAAAAAGCTTACCCATTGGTAAGCTTTTTTTTGACTTATCTTCTAAAGATTAAGCAGTATGCTCTAATACTTTTTTAAATAAATCTTTCTGTTCTTGGCTTGGTTTTGCCGTTTGTAATGCCATAAGTTGCGACATATCACCTTGAACTTTGATTTTGCCTGTCATGAATGCTTGCATTGCCGCAGCCATATCAAACTCAAGGAATACTTTACGTAATGTTTCCCCATCCATGTTCAATGTTGTTTTAGCATTAGAAGACAGACCTTTTTTGATCGCTCCACCATCTAATGATAATTCAGTATTACCTGAAGCATCAGCAACCACTAAATTAATTGCAAGATTTGCAAGTGCAGGCGGTAAGTTTAAATCACCAGCTTGAGCTGTAAGCGTCTCTACAGTTGAAAACCAATCATCAGTTAAAAAAGCAGGCATGATCTTTCCTCAATTTATTTATTCGTCTTGTTATCTATCCAGACAACATAGTTCTAAAGCAATTTTTGCTTGTCGCCTGTTATAGCATGTAATTTTGAAATTAGGATAAGAAAATATGTACGAAGCGTTCAATTTTTTATTTTTAAATCATTTTTATTTGTTGTTATTTTATTTGAATTAGGCGCTACCCCCTAAAGAATAGCACCAGCTCAATCAATTAATCTGCCATAAAGCCCAAATTGACCATATTGATACGCTTGTTCGCATCTTCTGGCTCTTCCGTTGAGCAGCTTTCTTTAAAGTCAAATTCGCGTTCAGAATCTAAAGCTTCAAAGTCAAACAATTCACGGTCGGCCAATTGCGATGGCGAAACATTTTGCAAAGCACCAAAAATACTATGTAAACGTTTAGGATATTCTTTATCCCAAGTACGCAACATGTCATTTAAAATTGCGCGCTGTAAGTTCTCTTGAGAACCACACAAATTACATGGAATAATTGGGAACTTTCGCATTTCTGCATATTTGATAATGTCTTTTTCTTCAACATAAGCCAAAGGACGAATCAAAATATTCTTTTTGTCAGATGACAATAATTTTGGTGGCATTGCTTTTAAGCTACCGCCATGGAACAAGTTCAAGAAGAACGTTGCCAAAATATCATCACGATGATGACCTAACGCCACTTTCGTTGCGCCAATTTCTTGTGCAAATCCGTATAAAGAACCACGACGCAAACGTGAACACACTGCACAGTAAGTTTTACCTTCAGGTGTTAAACGCTTCGTAATACTATAAGTATCTTTTTCAAGAATATAATACGGAATATTATTTTCTTCTAAATAACGTGGTAATACATCTTCAGGAAAGCCTGGCTGTTTCTGATCAAGGTTGACAGCAACCACATCAAAATTAATAGGTGCAATACGTTTAAACTGCAACATGATATCTAACAAGGTATAACTGTCTTTACCACCAGAAATACACACCATGACTTTGTCACCTTCTTCGATCATTTTAAAATCACGAATAGCATGACCGACTTGACGGCGGAGTTTTTTCAACAAACGATAATATGCCGAACTGGTTGGCAATTCAGGTTTGAAATTAAATCCTTGTTCGGACTCAACTGGTGAGAACATAGACGAAATTAACCATAATAAAAATACTGCGCAATTTTAGCGGAAATAGTGTCAAATCGCACCAAAAGAATGTAATAAAAAAATAATTGTATTTGTCATCAATTTGCCTTCGAAAATTTGTAATTTTGAACGTTACAGTTCAATTTATATTCAAGATGCCTATCTTTTGGACTTTTCCACAGTTTTCCACAAAAGCTGTGGATAACTTTGTGGATTTAAAAGCACTTGACAAGGTTTTAAACCCTGAAATTAAGGCTTCCATTTAAATTGGTTATTTTTTGATCAATTTAAATACTCTTTAATTTCAATGCATTAAGTGTGTCAAGCAATGCTCATTAAAAAAAAATAAATATTTTTTTTGATTACTCAATCAACAAAATGACTTGCTTTTTGTGAATAAGCAATCCGAAAAAAATGCTTTAGTGCTTCTATTTATATTTATATTTGTTAAACTCGTTTGTATTAATGTTGCTGTATATAAACTGCCATAGCGCTAATGATTAAAAAATTGAGATTTTCTTCACTTTCTTTGATGGGGTTAACAACTGCTATATCTTTTATGGCATCGCTTTCTTACGCGGGTCAGGTGTACATGTATAAAGATAATAATGGCAGCACATTACTCACCAATAAAAAAAATTCTGATCAATCTTTAAAACGCGTGAAAATCACCTATTACGCAGACAGTAATATTCACAGTTATTCAAATTGGGGTTCATCAGAAGCTTCCGTTTTAGCAAGTTACAGTAAAAATAAGAATGCTTTTGATCATATTATTAAGCAAGCAGCATCAACACATGGTGTGTCTGAAGGTTTAATTAAAGCTGTTATGCACACAGAGTCTGGTTTCAATACGCATGCACGCTCCCCTGTTGGTGCTCAAGGGCTTATGCAATTGATGCCTGCTACGGCACAACGCTTTAATGTTTCAAATGCCTATGACCCACATCAAAACATTATGGCAGGGGCAAAATATTTAGCTTGGTTAATGAAACGGTTTAACGGGAATACCTCTTTAGCACTTGCAGGTTACAATGCAGGTGAAGGAAATGTCACTAAATATGGTGGCATTCCGCCTTTTCGTGAAACCCAAGATTATGTTCGTCGTGTAAATAGTCGTTTTCACAATTTGTATTCAAGCGGTGTTGGCTTATCTGCAGGTTCATCTTCAGAACACCCTGCATCTGAAATCAATGTGCAAGCTAAACATGTCGAAACAAAACAATCTTCCAATATTAATTTGGCACAAGCATCGACAAAGCAACAAAGAAAAATTATTCAAACGAGCGATGGTACTTTTACCTATGCCAATGCCAGCCCTCATTAATTTAATTCAGATATAAAACCCAATATACTTTTTTTTATTCTTCGTATCTTTCTATTTTATTCTTGAAATTTTGCGATATACACCGCATATTTAAGGATAGATTTATTATTTTAAATCTTATCTATTTATTTTTAAGAGGATTCTTTCAATGATGCGGATTGGTTTGTTCTTGCTTACCAACCTCGCGGTACTGGTTGTAGCTGGCATTATTTTGTCACTCTTCGGTGTCGGTAGTTACCATGGCGCGGGTGGCTTAAATCTAGGCAACCTTTTAGTGATCTGTTTTGTCTTTGGTATGGTTGGTTCTTTAATTTCACTATTCATGTCTAAATGGATGGCGAAAAAAACCACGGGTACTGAACTCATTGACCCTAATGCACCTCGTAACCAAGCTGAAGCGTGGTTATTACAAGAAGTTGCACAATTAGCGCAACGTGCTGGTATTAATATGCCAGAAGTTGGTATTTTCCCATCTTATCAATCAAATGCATTCGCAACTGGTTGGAACAAAAACGATTCTCTCGTTGCTGTTTCTACAGGTTTGCTTGAACGTATGAATAAAGATGAACTACGTGCTGTACTTGCCCACGAAATTGGTCACGTTGCCAATGGTGATATGGTGACACTTGCCCTAATTCAAGGTGTAGTGAACGCATTTGTGATGTTCTTTGCACGCGTTGTGGGTGACTTTATTGACCGTAATGTTTTTGGTCGTCAAGATGGTGAAGCACCTGGCTTAGGCTATTTTGCAATTACTATCGTACTAGATATTGTATTTGGTATTTTGGCATCTTCAATTGTGATGTGGTTCTCTCGCCAACGCGAATACCGCGCCGATGAAGCAGGTGCTCGCTTAGCTGGTAAACAAGCCATGATTTCTGCATTACTTCGCTTACAAGCAGAATCTGAATTACCAGATGCAATGCCAAAAGAGATGAAAGCTTTTGCTATTTCGGCAGGTAAAGAAGAAGGTTTCAGCTTAGCTGCCCTCTTCCAAACTCACCCATCTATTGAACAGCGTGTTGCTGCTTTACAACAATTAAATTTGCCTTAATTTAAACACTTAAATTAAGCATTAAAAAAGCCTCCAATTGGAGGCTTTTTTAATGTGGGAAGTATTTATGTATTCTTTTTATGAGCCCATATTTTGTAGCCACTGAATCACTAGACTTCCACCAAGCCAAATTGCATAAAAAAATACAGCAAGAAATAAAAGCCCTAGAATATCTGGAATGTGTAGCCACAACCAAGCGACAACAGGATTACGCCAAAAGGCAGAATCACGTTGTTTCTTTTCTAAATTTTCATGTAAAAATGGATGAACAACATGATGATCTGAAGTTACCTGATACTCCACACGTATATGTTCATGTACAACATCTAAAGCTTTATGACTTGGACGTATAAAAACATCGAATATTGTGCCAACAATTGGAATAACACCCACAAAAGCATCAATCACAGCCATTTTCATGACAGGTGTGAGTTTATGTTGTGGTACACCAATTTGCTTGGCTTTATATATGGCATAACAAGTCAATACAAAACCTGCTGCATCACCTGCAATAGGAATGGTACTTAAAGCTGCATCCGCCCCTACGCCCTGCTTGGTAAATGGAATTCGAACAACGGAATCCATCATATTGGCGTATTTTGCAAGATCACGCTCAAGCTGAATGACTTCGTGCTGACTTAATTTTTTTTGTTTTTGCATCTCAATCCATCATTATTGAAGCAATACCCTTGAGCATAAACGATATTGATCTATATTTTGTATCTTAATTACAATCGATCACTTTCATCAATTTCCCTTCATCTTATTTTACTGTTAAATAAAAGAAAATGATGAAAGTTGTCTAGTCGCTTAAAATAAAATAATAGAAGCGATAGATAAATACACAAGAACACCCGTTGCATCACATATAGATGTTACCAAAGGTGCAGATGCACTTGCTGGGTCAAAACCAAATTTATTTAAAATAAAGGGCAAGCTCATACCAATTAAACACCCCAATAGCACAATGCCAACCATGCTAATTGCAAGTACTAAAGCAACAAGTTCATCGCCACGGTAAAAACCAAGGAAAGATACAGCTAAAGCCATGGTTAAACCTAAGCAAAGTGCAACTAAACTTTCACGCCCCAATAGGAAGAACCAATCTTTAAATTGAACATCACCTGTTGCCAATGCACGAACCATTAATGTTGATGATTGCGAACCTGCATTACCACCACTTCCGACAAGTAAAGGTAAGAAGAACACCAATACAATATTTTGCGCAATAATATCTTCAAAATGTGCGATACCAATCCCTGAAAGCAAGCTTCCAAAGACCAGAAAAACAAGCCAAAACACACGATTTTTATAAAGCTGTATAATTGGTGTCGATTTTAAACTCAGTTTAGATGTCGCACTAACGGCACCTGCTTTTAAGAAGTCTTCCGTTGCCTCTTCACGTGCAACATCCATAGCATCATCATGGGTAACGATCCCCACCATAATGCCCTTTTCATCGACAATGGGCAGTGCAAGCAAATCATAACGCGCAATGATTTTTGCGACTTCATCTTGATCTGAATCTACTTTTGCAAAAAGAACATCGGTGACCATCAAATCATTAATATTTTGTTGTTCTTGTGCCAAAATAAGTTGTTTTAGGGAAATCACACCCAGCAATTTACGTGCTTCATCTAAAACGTAGGCGAAATAAATCGTTTCTGTATCGGGTGCTTCCGTACGCAACATCTTAATCGCATCTGCTACGACCATATTAGGCAATAAGGTTGCATATTCGGAGCTCATAATGGCTCCTGCTGTACCTTCTACATAAGATGATAATAAACGAATATCTTCACGTTCTGCTTGAGCTAAAGCAGGAAGCAATGCATTTTGCTGATTTTCATCTAAGCTTTTAAAGACATCAGCTCGCTTATCTGAAGACATCTCCCCCATAATTTCTGCTAAAACTTGGCGCGGTAAAACTTCTGCAAGCTCAACTTGAATATGGGGAGGTAAATGTGAAAAGACATATGAACGATCAGGCAAGTTCAAAAGTAGCTTTTGAATATTTTCAATAGGTAATTGAGCGACGACATCTGCAACATCTGCGGCGCGAAAAGTTTTTAATGACTCAAGTGCAAGTTCGATATGATTATTTTTAACTGCATCATTTATTAGATACAAAAAGTTGTTGTAGCTCATGTTGGTCCCTGATTGCTTCTCACGCAGCAACAAAGGCAACATGGCAATTTAGTTCATTGCCAACAGAAAACCTTCACCCTGTATGAGATGAATATAACATTTTGAAAAATAAAATAATTGACAACTATGCCTGTCCATTTAAGAACGAGATCCTCTATATACCGTTTATACGGCGTGCAAATACTACAAACAACTTATACATTACTCAACCAATAAAACAAAAAGTATACAATTCAAGTGATTAGACTTCTTTCATAAATCTCTTTTACACTCTATTAATACCAGCTTCAAGCATGGCTTGAAAACTTACTTTTAAAGTAAATATCAGCTAAATAAAAGCAATCATTTCAGTTTAGATACTTTTTGCTTCGATTTAAAAATACTGCGAATAAGGACATACATAAATGGAATGAAAATAAGGACTAATACAGTACCAAATATCACGCCCCCCAAAACACTCACGCCAATTTCTTGACGGCTTGCCACACCTGCACCAAAGGCAAAAACAAGGGGTAAAACACCTGCACCAAAAGCAATTGAAGTCATTAAAATTGGACGTAAACGCAAACCTGCTGCACTTAATGCTGCATCAATCGCAGATTTTCCTTGTTGTTGTGCCATTGAAGCAAATTCGACAATTAAAATTGCATTTTTACAGGACAAACCAATTGTTGTTAACAAGGCAATTTGAAAGTAAATATCGTTTGGAAAACCTGAGAAATAACTAAATAAGATATTGCCACCAATCCCCAAAGGAATAGCGGTCATAACCGCAGCAGGAATAGACCAACTTTCATATAAAGCAGCTAAACATAAGAAAATAAAGCCAATAGATACCAAATAAAGTAAAAGTGCCTGATTACTCGATTTATTTTCTTCAAATGACATTCCGCTCCAAGCTAAATCTACACCTGACTGAGTATCTACCAGTTTTTGCAGATCTTGCATGGCTTGACCAGAACTCACATTGGTAGCTTTATCTGCCTCTAGCTCAAGTGCGGAATAACCATTAAAACGATTCACAATTTCAGGGCCACCTGACCAATGTGTTTCGGAAAAACTGGAAAATGGCACCATTTCATTTTGATTGTTTCGTACCGACCAAAACTGTAAGTCGTCGGGATTCGATCTAAATAATGCGTCGCTTTGCATCATGACTTTTTTAATACGTCCTCGATCAATAAAGTCATTAATGTATTTTCCACCTAAAGCCGCAGACAAAGTACTGTTGATATCCGTTAGCGATAAACCTGCTGCCATCGCTGCTTTTTGATTAATTTGAACCACAAGCTTTGCACGATCTGGCACAGCTTTTTTATCTAAATTTTCAAAGCTTGTATAAACTTTTGCTTCATCTTTTAGTTGCTTAAATTTTTCATTTAATACAGCTCGACCCTGCCCTTCAATATCACGTAACCAAAGGTTCACACCATTGGTATCGCCTAGACCATTTACAACAGGTGGCATCATAACCATCACATTGGCATTTTGATTTGCTTTGAAATATTTCATTGCACGTTCTTTCACAGCATTTGCACTGTTTTCTTTGCCGCTACGCTCATCCCAATGTTTTAATTTTACAAAACCTTGCGCTAAGTTTTGCCCTGTTCCACCACGGCTACGTCCATAACGTAACATCACCAAATCTACATTGGCTTTTTCATATTCTAAAAAGTAGCGTCTAACATTTTCACCCACTTCAATGGTTTTCGACATTGGCGCATTATCTTGCAATGACACTTGAAGCATCAGCGTACCTTGATCTTCGTTGGGCAAGAAACTTGTAGGTAAAACACGATAAAACAACGCAAATGTAATAATCAAAGCAAATGCAATAACAAGGGTAATTAAACGATTTTCAATAGTTTTAAATGAAACAGAAATATATTTGGTTTTGACTTTATCTAAAAATGAATTAAAACGATTTGCCCATTGGTAAGGCTGATGATTAGGTTTCAAAATAAGTGCACATAATGCAGGTGTGAGTACCAAAGCAACGGCTAATGAAATTGCCATTGCAGTTACAAGCGTAATAGAAAATTGACGATAAATAACGCCTGTAGAGCCACCAAAAAATGCCATTGGAATAAACACAGCACTTAAAACCAATGTAATTCCCACCAATGCACCACTAATTTCCTGCATAGATTCAATAGAAGCTTGTTTTGCACTTAGTCCTTTTTCATGCATTAAACGCTCAACATTTTCTACGACAACAATGGCATCATCCACCAACAGACCAATTGCCAAAACCAAAGCAAATAAGGTTAAAGTATTTACACTCATTCCCGCAGCAAATAACACAGCCATTGTGCCTAAAACAACAACGGGAACTGTAATGGTCGGTATAAGCGTTGCGCGCCAATTTTGCAAAAATAAAAAGATAACAACAATAACCAATAAAATAGCTTCAAAGAGTGTTTTTACCACTTCTTTAATCGATTCTTGAACAAAAGGTGTGTTATCTCTTGGATAAACCAATTTATAGCCTTCAGGCAACTTTTTAGAAATATTCGCAACAGCTTCATCAATCAGTTTCGATGTTTCAATGGCATTCGCACCCGATGCTAATGAAACTGCCATTCCTGCCGATGGATAACCATTAATGGTGTTATACGCTTGATAATTCTCTGCGCCAATTTCAACACGTGCCACATCTTTCAAATAGACATAGCTGCCATTTTGCGTGGCTTTAATAATAATATTGTTAAATTCTTCAACTGTTTTTAAGCGTGAGCCTGAAGTTACTTTTGCATTTAAATATTGTTCTTGTGCAACAGGTAACTCACCTACACCACCGGCTGCAACTTGAGTATTTTGCGCTTCGACTGCTTTTTGAATATCACTTGGGATCAGTTTGTAATCTTTTAATTTATTTGGATTTAACCAAATTCTCATCGCAAATTGAGAACCAAATACATCTAATTCACCCACGCCTTCTACACGTGCAATTTCAGATTCTAAATGTGTCTGTAAATAATCTGACAAGGCAATATTGTCGCTTTTACGAGATTCATCATACAAACCAATGACCCTATGCGTATCGCCTAAAGACTTTACAACATTCACCCCTTGTCTTTGCACATCTTCAGGTAAACGATTTAATGCACCATTAATGGCATTTTGCACTTGAACTTGCGCGGTATCAGGATCTGTTCCGTTATCAAAACTAATTTGAATACGGCTTTTTCCTGTCGAGTCACTGTTTGAACTAAAATATAGAAGATGATCTAAACCTTTAATCTGTTCTTCTAATATTTGGGTAACACTTTCTTCTACAGTTTCTGCATCTGCACCTGAATAGTTTGTATTTATTGAGATTTTTGGTGGCGCTATGTCAGGATAACGCTCTATAGGCAAATTAAGTATCGAAAACATGCCTAAAGCCATCACAAAGATAGCCAAAACACCTGCAAAAATTGGGCGCTCAATAAAATATTTAGACAACATATGTCTTATTCACACTTCCGATGTAGATGTTATTTCATCTTTAAGCGATGAAATTCGTATTTAAAAAATCGTTTGCGATCTTCTGTGACAAAAGCTTAAAATACAAGAATAGATTACAGAAAAAAATCGAATAATTTTAATTATGAAGAAACTATGTAGAACTTTAATGAATTCTATTTCTACTTTACAAAACAAAATAAATATCCATAATTCATCAAGTTTTAGTTAATGTGTATTTTTTATAAGATTAAGCGATTTTGCTTAAATTAAATAATAATTTTTTAAGGCTGATACTTTATTGTGCCTAAAAACTTCGGAAATATTTCAAGATGAATCAAAATTCTCCTTTCAAAGGTAAAACAGGCGTTAAACGTATTTTGAATGCAACACAATACTCTATAGATGGTTTTAAATCTGCTTTTCAAAAAGAAGCAGCGTTTCGCCAAATTATCTTAATCAATATTATTTTAATACCAATAACATTCTTTTTAAATGTAAGCCCTGCTGAACAAGCGATTATGATTATTGTATGTTTACTTTCAATTATTGTTGAACTTTTTAATTCTGCAATTGAAGCCGTTGTAGACCGAATTTCATTAGACAAACATGAACTTTCTAAAGATGCCAAAGACATGGGAAGTGCTGCTCAATTTGTATCTTTAGCTATTATTTTTGCAAGCTGGTCAATTATTTTATTACGGTAAATATCTTCAAATATTTAAGGGCAATTTTCAGCCCTTTTCTTTTGCGTAGACTTTTGTAAATTGTCACTTACCTGTAAACCTAAAAACCAATACTGCCTTGCATCTAAATATGAAGATGCTAAAAATCATGCAAAAAACATTGCTTACTCTTTTAATTCTGGCTTCTTTAACCGCATGTAGCCAACTCCCAAAACCACAAGATCAAATAAATCTACTTATTCCAACATCGCAACAACATCAAGAACCTAAAATCATTATTATTGGTCATCGTGGTGCAAGTGCTTTACGCCCTGAACATACTTTAGCGTCTTATCAAAAAGCCATAGATGATGGCGCAGACTTCATTGAACCTGATTTGGTTCCAACCAAAGATGGTTATTTGGTTGCTCGTCATGAAAATGATATTACAATCACAACAAATGTAAGTGAACTTTCACAATTTAAAGATCGCAAAACAACAAAAGTAATTGATGGTGAAAGTCATACAGGATGGTTTACCGAAGACTTCAATTTAAGTGAACTAAAACAATTAAAAGCTCGTGAACGTATTCCTGATGTTCGCCCTAATAATGCAAAGTACAATGATCAATTCGAAATTCCAACTTTAGAAGAAATTATTGCTTTGGCGCAAAAACACTATGAGCAAACAGGAAAATTAGTGGGTTTATATATTGAAACCAAGCACCCCACCTATTTTCAAAAAATTAATCTTGCACTAGAAGATCGCTTACTCAAAACGCTATCTACACATGAATTTACACGTGATTTAGCGCCTATTTATTTACAATCTTTTGAAGTTACTAATTTGCATTATATAAAAGAACAATTACCAAAATACAAAGGTTTAAAACAAGCACAATTAATACAACTTTATAGTGATGTTGATGAATCTCCTGCAGACTTCATTGCTCAAGGCATTCACAAAACCTATGGTGATTTAGCTACGACTGAAGGCTTAAAAAATGTGGCAACTTATGCTCAAGGTATTGGCCCAAGTAAAAACTATATTGTAAATAATGCAGGTGAACTTACACATTTTGTTCAAGATGTTCATGCACAAGGCTTAAAAATACATCCTTATAGTTTACGTCCTGAAAATAAGTTTTTAATTGACTCATTAGATTGTAATAAAAATGCAAATGAGCGATGTATTCAAGGTGCAATGGCTGAATATCAAATTTTCTTTAAAGCAGGTGTAGATGGCGTATTTACAGATGATCCTGCTTTAGGTCGTAAAGCTGTGAATGCGTTTTTGCAAAAATAATTAAATCTCTTTCCAATAAAATCCCCGCTATTTGTGGGGGTTTTATTAATGACGAGGTACATGCTTGAAATATTATTCAAATTATTAGATTTTTTCATCATTGGCTTAAAGTTAGTCATTATGAAAAAACTATGTATCAGACATCAATCAGCAGGTAAAAGATCTTATGTTTATTGATCATCTTTTTGTGAATATTAAATCAAAGAAAACCACAATAAAAGAACATAAAATTACTTATTTAAACTATATCTTCTTTGAATTTACATCAAATATTAAATAAACAATATTGCTGGAAATATAAAATGAAAAATAAAGTTTTTGCTTTCATGTTATCCGTAAGTAGCTTTTCTGCTTTAGCTGCCTCAAATTTAAATATTGAAACATTTAATCCTGGTAAAGATGCCATCTTTAATGTGAGTTCAACACTCATTAGTGGTGATAAAGATGCTATTTTAATTGATGCCCAATTTCAAAAACAACATGCAAAAAAACTGGTCGATTTAATAAAAAAATCTGGGAAAAACTTAAAATACATTTATATATCTCATAGTGATCCTGATTATTACTTTGGAATTAATGAAGTAAAAAAAGCGTATCCAAATGCCAAAATTATTTCTACAGCACAAACAGCTTATTTAATACAAGCAACCAAAGATGCAAAACTAAATATTTGGAAAGATCAACTTAAAACGGATATACCAACTCAACTTGTCGTACCAGAAGCTGTAGAAAAAAATAAGCTTAATATCGATGGGCAAGAAATTGTTATAAAATTAGATCCAAATGATTCAGCACACAGCTTCTTATGGATTCCATCTTTAAAAACAATAGTTGGTGGTATTTCTGTCAGTAAAGATGGACATTTATGGACAGCAGATACGCAAAGCGTTCCTGAAATAAATGCATGGATTAAACAAATTGATGATATGAAAGCTTTGAATCCAAACAAAGTCATTCCAAGCCATTTTAATACTGCCGACGACTCACCAAAAACACTAGATTGGGTAAAAGGATATTTACAAAATTATAAAGAGGCTGTAACGACTAAACACTCGTCTAAAGATGTTATCAACTTCATGACCACAAAATACCCAAACTTAGCAGATAAACAGTCTTTAGAATTAGGAGCAAAAGTTTTTAAAGGTGAACAAGAATGGCATACCAATTCTGCCTACCCTCCAATTGGTCGTACAGCAAAAGTTAATTTTGGTAATGGAACAGCAGTCTTTGATCTAAATTTCAAAGATAATAAAACGATGAGTTTTATTGGTACTGACGGCCCTTTTAAAGGTGTAACAGATACTGTTCAATATATGCCTATTGAAGTCGCAAAAAATGTATTTATGGTGTACTGGCATGAGCCATCGACAGGTTCAAATGTAGTGCATGTACAAAACTATAATACAGGTACTGCATATACCAATATTGCTGCCAAAGATGGTTCGTTCACCAATTTAAGCGGGACAATTAAAGTGGTAAATAAATAGTTCCAACCGTTATTAATCAAATTTACTGCTGTTAAACTTCAGCATAAAATTCAAGCAAATAAAAAAGGTCGCTAAATTAGCGACCTTTTTTACATGAACTATGATGAATTACATCATACCGCCCATACCACCCATACCGCCCATATCAGGCATTGCAGGTTTGTCTTCTGGAATGTCAGTAATCATACATTCAGTAGTAAGCATTAAGCCTGCAACAGATGCAGCATGTTCAAGAGCTGAACGCGTTACTTTCGCAGGGTCAAGAATACCCATTTCTAACATGTCGCCATATTCAGAAGTCGCAGCATTGTAACCGAAGTTACCTTCACCGTTTTTAACTGCATTAATTACAACTGAAGGCTCATCGCCTGAGTTAGAAACGATTTGACGAAGTGGTGCTTCAATTGCGCGACGTAAAATATTGATACCTACGTTTTGATCATCGTTTGCACCAGTTAAGCCTTCAAGTGCTGCTGCTGCACGAACTAACGCAACACCACCACCAGCAACCACACCTTCTTCAACCGCAGCGCGAGTTGCATGAAGCGCATCATCAACACGGTCTTTCTTCTCTTTCATTTCAACTTCTGTTGCAGCACCAATTTTGATAACAGCAACACCGCCAGCCAACTTAGCAACGCGTTCTTGAAGTTTTTCTTTGTCGTATTCTGAAGTAGATTCTTCAATTTGCGCACGAATTTGAGTTACACGCTCAGCAATTTGAGCAGCATTACCTGCACCATCAACAATTACAGTGTTTTCTTTAGAAACCGTAATTTTGTGTGCTGTACCTAAATCTTGAAGTGAAGCAGTTTCTAAAGACATACCTACTTCTTCAGAAATTACAGTTGCGCCAGTTAAGATCGCAATATCTTGCAACATTGCTTTACGACGATCACCAAAACCAGGAGCTTTAACAGCACATACTTTAATAATGCCACGCATGTTGTTTACAACAAGAGTTGCCAATGCTTCACCATCAACATCTTCAGCGATGATAAGAAGTGGTTTACCCGATTTAGCAACAGCTTCTAATACTGAAATCAATTCACGAATGTTGCTGATTTTTTTATCAACAAGAAGAATGAACGGATTTTCAAGTTCAGCTGTTAATGTTTCTTGTTTGTTTGCAAAGTACGGGCTGATATAACCACGGTCAAACTGCATACCCTCTACAACATCTAGAGAATCTTCGAAGCTTGAACCTTCTTCTACAGTAATTACGCCTTCTTTACCTACACGTTCCATTGCTTGAGCAATAAGCTTGCCCACAGTGGTATCTGAGTTTGCAGAAATTGAACCCACTTGTTCAATTGCTTTCGTATCAGAAGCTGGTTTAGCTGTTGCTTTGATATTTTCAACAACTGCACGAACTGCAAGATCGATACCGCGTTTCAAATCCATTGGGTTCATACCTGCAGTTACAGACTTGATCCCTTCATTTAAAATTGCTTGAGCAAGAACAGTTGCAGTTGTTGTACCGTCACCTGCAATGTCATTGGTTTTTGAAGATACTTCACGAACCAATTGAGCGCCCATGTTTTCAAACTTGTCTTTTAACGCGATTTCTTTAGCAACAGTTACACCATCTTTAGTGATGTGCGGTGCGCCAAAAGAACGGTCGATTACAACGTTACGACCTTTAGGGCCTAAAGTTACTTTTACAGCATCTGCAAGTACGTTTACGCCTGCGATCATTTTTGAACGCGCTGAATCACCGAATTTTACGTCTTTAGCTGACATGTTTAACTCCAAATATTTTTAAATTTTTTATCAATCTGTGTCGTACAGATTTGAATTTACTTTTAAAGATTAACCTGCAAGTACCGCTAAAATATCAGATTCTTTCATGATAAGAAGTTCTTCACCATCTACTTTTACTTTAGTACCCGCATAAGTACCAAACAAAACAGTGTCGCCAACTTTAACATCTAAAGCACGTACGCCATTGTCCGTTACTTTACCATTACCCACTGCGATGATTTCACCTTGCGCTGGTTGCTCTGCTGCTGAAGTACTTAAAATAAGACCACCAGCAGTTTTAGTTTCCTTTTCAACACGGCGAATAACAACATTATCGTGTAAAGGACGAATATTGCTCATAGTAAACTCCATCAGACTCATGTCTTTTATTTAGTTAAATGATGATGACAATTTGATTTCCATACATCATCATCAGAAAATCATTTTGATGACTCTGTTGTGGGGATGGAAAATATCGCTTCAAGGGTAAGCACTAAAAAAAATGCGCTTTTTTGTATAAGTTTTATTCAAAACAACCATTCATAAGCTGAATTGATCTAAAAGCATTTCTTACTATTGTTTTCATATCTATTTGATTGACTATTTTTAATTGGGTAGTTCCACCCACTTAAAGAATTTATACTTTTATATATAAATACAATGAAAGTAAATAATTGACTTATTTCATCAATCTATCTAATTTTTCTAAACTCAGTTTTAAGGTATTGCTTAGACCTTATTTCAGAGCAATAAGGATAATTTAAGTTCTAGATTTTAAATCACTTAGAAATAGTCAATTTAAATAAACCCTTCTGTTAAATTAGAAAACCATCATGACGCATTATTTAATTTATAAATGAACGTTCTCGCTCAGCCAAAAAATCTCCGTAAAAAGATATAAAATATTTATGTTATTTTATGAGTGCAAAATGCTGTAGTTAAGAAAAATCTAAAGATAAAAGTGCAATTTTACAAAGAATATCTCCGATTCCTTAGAGCTAAAATTATGTTTTCCAATGCTTCTTATTCTAGATTAATATAAATTTACGATCTCTTTAGAATTTATTCTGATTTCAATAACTTAAATATTAATCAATTTATAGTTTTATACAAATTAGGAATTACCACCATTTATTAAATCAATAATGAAATTGCAAAAAACAAACACAGTAAGCTACTGTTTTAATTAACCATAATTAAAATAAATACCATGCATTGTAGTTGGAAATACCAATTATTTTGAAAAAAAATTACATAAGATATTGTTTTAATTAATATTAATCAAAAAAACACAGTTCTATTGCCAAAATATGAACTAATGCTTAAGTCTTATTTTTTTTATCATTTTATGCTTTAATAGCGCCACTTTTTATATTTCATCTTTGCAATGTATCCCATTGCACAGAATTATACTGTACAGCTTGTACACATTTGAGATAGGCCTCATCATGACCCAAGTGAACGCACCAGAATTCGTTCGTCACCCTAAGCTTATTGCTTGGGTGGAAGAAATTGCAAAATTAACGAAACCAGCGAAAATTGAATGGTGTGACGGCAGCGAAGAAGAAAATCAACGTTATATCGACTTGATGATCGCTAACGGCACTATGCAAGCGCTTAGCCAAGAGAAACATCCTGGTTCTTACCTTGCTAATTCTGATCCTTCTGACGTTGCTCGTGTTGAAGGTCGTACATATATTTGTTCTGAAAAACAAGAAGATGCTGGCGCAACAAACAACTGGGAAGCTCCAGCTGAAATGCGTACTCGTCTTAACGGCTTGTTTGATGGCTCAATGAAAGGTCGTACTTTGTACGTTGTTCCTTTCTCTATGGGTCCTCTAGGTTCTCATATTGCTCATATCGGTATCGAATTAACAGATTCACCTTACGTTGCTGTAAGCATGTCTAAAATGGCACGTATGGGTAAAGCGGTTTATGACGTTCTTGGTACTGACGGTGAATACGTTCCTTGCGTACACACTGTAGGTGCTCCGCTTGAAGAAGGTCAAAAAGACGTTGCATGGCCTTGCAACCCTGATAAATGGATTGTTCATTATCCAGAAACTCGTGAAATCTGGTCTTACGGTTCTGGTTACGGTGGTAACGCATTACTTGGTAAAAAATGCCTAGCATTACGTATTGCATCTTACATGGGTCGTCAACAAGGTTGGTTAGCTGAACACATGCTCATCCTTGGCGTGACTAATCCAAAAGGTGAAAAACACTACATCGCAGCTGCATTCCCTTCTGCTTGTGGTAAAACAAACTTCGCAATGTTGATTCCACCAGCAGGCTACGAAGGTTGGAAAATTGAAACCGTAGGTGACGATATTGCTTGGATCAAACCAGGTGAAGATGGTCGCTTATATGCAATTAACCCTGAAGCTGGTTTCTTCGGTGTTGCTCCTGGTACAAATACTAAGACCAACCCGAACTGCATGTCTACTTTACATAAAGACGTAATCTACACAAACGTTGCTGTTACAGATAATGGCGAAATTTGGTGGGAAGGTCTGACTAAAGAAGCGCCTGCTAACCTGACTAACTGGAAAGGTCAACCGCATACTGGCGAAGAAAAAGCTGCGCATCCAAATGCTCGCTTCACAGTTGCTGCAGGTCAATGCCCTTCTATTGATGCTGACTGGGAAAATCCAGCGGGTGTTCCAATTTCTGCATTCATCTTTGGTGGTCGTCGTGCAGACACAGTACCTCTAATTGCTGAAGCAACTAATTGGGTTGATGGCGTTTATAAAGCTGCAACAATGGGTTCTGAAACGACTGCTGCTGCTGTTGGTCAACAAGGTGTTGTTCGTCGCGACCCATTTGCGATGCTTCCATTTGCTGGTTACAACATGGCTGACTACTTCGCTCATTGGTTAGAAATGGGTGAGCAAGTTGCTGCTAAAGCTGAAGCTGCTGGCAACAAGCTTCCAGGTATTTACAACGTAAACTGGTTCCGTCGTGATGCAGAAGGCAACTTCGTGTGGCCTGGTTTTGGTCAAAACATGCGTGTTCTTGAGTGGATCATTGACCGTTGTGAAGGTCGTGCTACTGCTGTTGAAACTCCAATTGGTCGTGTTCCAACTTACGAACAATTGAACTGGACTGGTTCAGACTTCACTAAAGAACAATTTAACCTTGTAACTTCTCAAGACAAAGATCAATGGATCAAAGAGCTTGAAAGTCATACTGAATTGTTTGACAAGTTAGGTGAACGCCTTCCAGCTGCATTAAAAGCTCGTCAAAATGAACTTTTAGAAGCTGTTAAGAAATCTGCTTAATTAATACTTAAGTATAAAGGTCGCGTAAGCGGCCTTTTTTTACACTAAAATGTGCGCTTTATTTTTTACTATTTTAGAAAGGGGAAAATACCTACATGAATATGAACAAGATCATTATTGCTAGCCTAGCTGGTCTTTTTATTACAACAACTTCACATGCAGAACTATCTACAACAGTTACACCAGTTCAAACGAATAACGTAACAACTAATAATGTTGAAGTTGCAACACCAAATGATCAAGCAAAAATGATCTGTCTTATTGAGGGCAATCCATCAAATACCGACTACAAAGTCATTAAACGCATTAAGGCGGGTAAAGGCACTTACGGCTCTGTAGTCGATCTATATCCGACAATTTCAACAATTGCAACGCGCTATAAAGCAGATGCTGTAATTAACTATAATGGTAGCCAACGCTTTGGTTTTTGGCCATGGAGAATTGTTCGTCCTGTCATCACAGGTACGGCTGTAAAATTCAATTCACCAATCGACTGCCAACAACTTAATGGTAAATTGATTTAATTTGATTTTTCCCAAAAGGTCGCGTAAGCGGCCTTTTTTAATACTCATGAAATAAGCTTTAAAAAATCCGACAAATGGCGCACTACAAAAATGCACTATTTTTATATATATAAACTCACTCAAGCACTATAAAAAGCATCAAATTTAAGCAATAACTATGGATAAAAAAATAGGATATATTTACAGCCAATTATTTAAATTATATTTTAAGTTGAATATTACATCAAAATATTTAACTTAAAATACTGACAATGTATATGGATAAATCAATAATTTTTATATGGACCATGCAAACATCATCATCCTTATTAAAAATTTGATACTCCAAAAATTATGGAGAAAACGATGAGCAATGAAGCTCAAATAGAACAACCAACCATCGATCGCAAAACACGCGTTAAATCTATTATTGGTGGTTCAGCAGGTAACTTAGTTGAGTGGTATGACTGGTATGTATACGCCGCATTTACCTTATATTTTGCACCTAAATTTTTCCCTGAAGGTGACAGCACAGTAAAACTTCTACAGGCTGCCGCTGTTTTTGCCCTTGGTTTCCTGATGCGCCCCATTGGCGCATGGATTATGGGGGTTTACGCAGACCGTCATGGTCGTAAAGCAGGCTTATCTTTATCTGTTTCCTTAATGTGTGTGGGCTCTTTAATTATTGCTTGTACGCCAACTTACGAAACTATTGGGATGCTCGCGCCCGCAATGCTTTTATTTGCACGTTTACTACAAGGTTTAAGTGTTGGTGGCGAATATGGTTCAAGCGCAACTTACTTAAGTGAAATGGCAGGTAAAAATCATCGTGGTTTCTTCTCAAGCTTCCAATATGTAACACTTATTTCAGGTCAACTTTTAGCACTTTGTACTTTAATTATCTTACAACGCACTTTAAGCGAAGATGCCTTAGGTGAATGGGGATGGCGTGTTCCATTCTTTATTGGCGCAATTTTAGCCATTGTTGTATTCTGGATTCGTCGTGGACTGGTTGAAAGTGAATCTTCAAAACAAGCTCAAAAAATGGCGAAAGAAGGTGGTCCTAAATCTGGATTTGTCGAACTTTTCACAAAACACCCCAAAGCTGCATTTACCGTTATTATGCTCACCGCTGGCGGTACATTAGCCTTCAATACATTTACAACCTATCTTCAAAAATATTTAGTAAATACCTCAGGCTTCGAAAAAACAACAGCAACCGAAATTACAACTGCTGCTATTTTTATCTTCATGCTGATTCAGCCTGCTATTGGCGCTTTATCAGATAAAATTGGTCGTAAACCCATTATGATTGCCTTTGGTGTTTTAGGTGTAATTTTCACCATTCCAATTTTCAATCATATTGGTGCAACCAACAATGCAATGACTGCATTTATGCTGTGTATGAGCGGTATGATTATTGTGTCTGGTTATACAGCCATTAATGCCGTGGTAAAAGCAGAGCTATTCCCTGCTCATATTCGTGCATTAGGTGTTGCTTTACCATATGCCATTGCCAACACCTTATTTGGTGGTACAGCAGAGTTAGTTGCGCTTAGCTTTAAAAATGCAGGTTATGAACACTACTTCTTCTACTACATTACTTTCATGATTGGTCTTTCTTTAATTACCTATATTTTCATGAAAGATACTAAAAAACATTCTATGATTACAGATAATTAATTCCTAAAAAGTCTTAATATTTTTGTACATAAAACCCTCAAATTGAGGGTTTTATTCATTTTACATCTTAGTAATTAGGCTTTAATTCAATTTACATCTTAAGTTTTCCTATAATTTCAGACTAAAGTCGAATGAAGAATTAAGACAAAAAGCGTATAAATACTTCATCTAATGTTATCTCCCTCAATTCGACAAAATATATTTTTTTAAGTTTTATCACTCAGAATTTAAAAGGATGCATTTTGCCCACACTCCTTGGAGAATGCTGTGTCAAACTCATCATCTCAGGTTGCAGAAGTGCCACTTGATCGAAAAACACGTGTCAAATCTATCTTAGGTGGATCCGCAGGTAACCTTGTCGAATGGTACGACTGGTATGTTTATGCAGCATTCACCCTCTATTTTGCAAATCAATTTTTCCCAGATGGTGATAGCACCGTCAAACTTCTTCAAGCCGCAGCAGTTTTTGCACTTGGTTTCCTAATGCGCCCTATTGGCGCTTGGGTTATGGGTATTTATGCAGACAGAAAAGGACGTAAAGCAGGCTTAACTGTTTCAGTTTCATTAATGTGCCTTGGCTCACTCATGATTGCTTGTGCACCAACTTATGATTCTGTAGGTATGCTTGCACCTGCAATTTTACTATTGGCACGTTTAATTCAAGGCTTGAGTGTTGGTGGTGAGTATGGCTCAAGCGCAACGTACTTAACAGAAATGGCTGGGAAAAATCATCGTGGTTTCTTTTCTAGCTTCCAATATGTAACACTTATTTCAGGTCAATTACTTGCGCTATGTGTATTAATCGTACTACAACGCACACTTTCTGAAGGTCAACTGACTGAATGGGGCTGGCGTATTCCTTTCGCCATTGGTGCTTTACTTGCAATTGTCGTATTCTGGATTCGTCGTGGATTAGTTGAAACAGAATCATCAAAAAAAGCACAAGAACAAGCCAAAAATGGTGGCGAAAAATCGAGTGCTTTGGCTTTATTCACCAAATATCCAAAACAAGCATTCACCGTAATTATGCTCACAGCGGGTGGTACTTTAGCCTTCAACACATTTACAACTTATCTTCAAAAGTATCTTGTAAATACATCTGGTTTTGAAAAAACTACTGCAACTGAGATTACCACTGCTGCAATCTTTATCTTCATGTTAATTCAACCTGCAGTTGGCGCATTGTCAGATAAAATTGGTCGCAAACCCATTATGATTGCCTTTGGTGTATTGGGTGTTTTATTCACTATTCCAATTTTTAATGGCTTAGGATCTACCACAAACCCAACAACAGCCTTTATTTTATGTATGAGCGGAATGGTCATTGTTACTGGTTACACAGCAATTAATGCTGTAGTCAAAGCAGAACTTTTCCCTGCACATATTCGTGCGCTTGGCGTTGCACTTCCATATGCAATTGCAAACACTTTATTTGGTGGTACAGCAGAATTAGTGGCTTTAAGCTTTAAAAATGCAGGACATGAAAATTACTTCTTCTACTACATTACTTTCATGATTGGTATTTCTTTAATTACCTATATTTTCATGAAAGATACCAAGAAAAATAGCTTAATTACTGATAATTAAAGAATCAGGCATTTTCCCTAAAATAAACCCTCAATTGAGGGTTTATTTTTTGGTTTTTTTAAAGATAAATCACAAAATAAATAAAATGAAAACTTTGTAAAACTATCATCGTGAAATCAACAACCTTATGGCATACTCAAACAATATAAAAACATGTGGAACTTTAAAGATGGATAACACTTATAAACTTTTAGGATTAGGTTTACTTGCTTTAGGTCTTTCTGCTTGCCAAAGCACGCCTCGTCAATATAACGGCAATGTAGGCTATCAAATTGAATCTCAAACAGCAGATTCAGCAACAATGGCGTACACACTTGCTGGTCGCCAAAATCAACAACTAGATGAAACAAAGCTACAACGTGCTTGCCAAAAAGTTTTAGGTGCATCTAAAACATACAAGCTGAGCATTCTAAGCGTGAATGAAATTGCCAATCCGCAACAAAATGTTGAGTTTGGTCGTCAAATTGGACAAAGCCGTACAAGCGTTGGTTTATCTAATACTCAAAGTTTATATAGCGACCAAGACTATGCAACTCGCCAAGCGCTTGAAGCTCGCCCAGCTACACTGCGTGTTGTTCGCTACAGCTGTTCTTAATATTTTAAGCATTAAAAAGGGCAATTTAGATGCCCTTTTTTATTTCTAGCGTTTTATAAAAACTGACATTTCTAAATTCTGGTGATTCATCTAAATCAGGCCAAGTTGTCGCACTACGCTCATCAAGCTTGATATATTGAGGATGACTAAAATTCTTCACACGACTATCAGCAACCCATACTTCAGGTGCAAACTTTAAAAACTCATCCAAAAAGAAGCGATTACATTGATCATAAAGTACATCCGCTGCTAGCAAAATATCAATCTGTTCTGCTTTATACAAGTCGTCTAAATACTCTAATTCAACACCATTTAATTCTGCATTGGCACGACAAGCATCTAAACTTACTTTATCTATATCACAACAAATAACGCGCTTTGCTCCTGCCATTTTCGCAGCAATCGCAACTACGCCTGAACCTGCACCAAAATCTAAAACCACTTTATCTTTCACATGATGTGGTTCCGCCAAAAGCCACTGTGCCATCGCCAAACCAGATGCCCAACAAAAAATCCAATACGGCGTGTCATTCCAAATTCGACGAATGACTTCATCATCTAATTTATCGGTAGGAAAAACAGGTGGAATCAACCAAAGAGAAATTGGCGTTTCAGGAAGTTGTTGTGCAAGAAGATTACAATGCGGAATAACCTCATGCAAGGCTTTAATTAAATGTTCGGGTGCTTTAGAAAATCGGAGGGTACAGCTCATGGGATTTTTATTCTTTATCTGTTTCAGAGAACTATTATGCTTGATGTATCACCCTCATCCCAACCTTCTCCCAGAGGGAGAAGGAGCATCCATTATTTTCACAACGAATTCCCCTCTCCTTTTAGGAGAGGGTTAGGGAGAGGTTTCCCTCATCCTAGCCTTCTCCCAATGGGAGAAGGAACACTATAGGAATTAACCCAACGCTTTTTCAGCAGCTTCCACAGTTTGACGAATCAAAGTTGTGATTGTCATAGGGCCTACACCACCTGGAACAGGCGTATAAGCAGAAGCAACGTCTTCGATACCAACCAATTGAATATCACCAACACCACCGCCATCACGTGGATGGAAACCAGCATCAACAACAACTGCACCTTGCTTAATCCAATCTTTTTGGATTAATTCAGCTTTACCCACAGCACCTACAATAATGTCAGCTTGCTTAACAAAGCTTGCTAAATCTTGAGTACGTGAATGGCAAATCGTTACTGTCGCATTTGCTTCTAGCAACATTGCAGCCATTGGTTTACCCAAAATTGCAGAACGACCAACAACAACCGCATGCTTACCTGCAATTTCAATGTTGTTTTCTTTTAAGATTGTCATGATGCCCGCAGGTGTTGCAGAACCATAAGCTGCCTCACCCATTGCCATACGACCATAACCAAGGCAAGTTACGCCATCTACATCCTTAGCAAGTGAAATTGCATCAAAACATGCACGCTCATCAATTTGTGCAGGTACAGGGTGTTGTAACAAAATACCGTGAACATCTGGATTTGCATTCAATTTTTCAATTTCTGCAAGTAACTGCTCTGTTGTTGTCTCTGAAGACAATTCAACTTTTAATGAATCCATACCGACACGACGGCAAGCATTCCCTTTCATACGTACATAAGTTGCAGATGCTCCATCGTCACCCACTAAAATAGTCGCTAAAATTGGAGTACGACCTGACTTTGCTTTTAACGCTTCTACGCGAGTTAACAAGTCAGCTTCAATTTTTTTCGCCAATGCACGACCATCTAAAACTAATGCCACGGCACTTCTCCCAAGTGTTGATATGAATCAATTTTGCACATTCTACAACATTATTTTAATTATTTTTGTCAATATGATGTTTTTCTGCACATACAGCACCACTATGCTATTGTTTTTTTTTCAGAGCTTGCTAATATACGCATCAACAAGACATGGCGGGGTGGCAGAGTGGTCATGCAGCGGACTGCAACTCCGTGTACGCCGGTTCGATTCCGACCTCCGCCTCCATCTTGTTAAAATGCCCGAGTGGTGAAATCGGTAGACACAGGGGATTTAAAATCCCCCGCCCACAAGGCGTGCCAGTTCGAGTCTGGCCTCGGGCACCATTCTTCAACTTAGAAGATGGTGTAATAAAATTTCCAGCCTAGCGCTGGTTTTTTTATATCTAAAATTTAGTAACACATCGCTTACCCTCTTTTTTTATTGTAATTTCAGAACTATATTTTTATTAATAATCAAACCTCATCTTCCTACTTCCCCCATCACAGTATATTGAAATCAATAATCACCCTTTCACAATCCGCATATATCGAGTATTCAGTATGGAATTAGACTGGACCAGTTTATTACAAAATTATGGATACTTAGCTGTATTTATAGGCAGCTTTTTCGAGGGTGAAACTGTACTTTTATTAGGTTCTTTTGCAGCACATCAGAATATTTTAAATATTTGGTGGCTTGTGCTTACAGCAACCATAGGTGCTTTTATCGGAGATCAATTCTATTATCACGTTGGCTCAAAATTCGGCCACAATTTCATAGCTAAACACCCTAAATTAGCCAATAAATTTAATCAAGCAAGTTCATTTATTGAAAAACACCCAACAATAACAATTTTATGCATGCGCTTTGCATGGGGGTTAAGAACTGTAATTCCTATTAGTTTCGGAATCAAAAAATATAATTATTTGCATTATTTTGTCATAAATATTTTTGCATCATTCATTTGGGCAATGGTCATTATCTTTATTGGTGTACAAATCACCCACTTAATTCACCAATTATGGGGTTCTATATTTCATACGCACCTCACCATCGTCACTATATGTACAATTGCTATAATACTGCTCATCCTTTTTTATAAAATTTATATTTTAAAAAAACAAGCCAAGTAATTTACACTTGGCTTTATTGATTCAAACAATGCAATTAACCATTTTGTTTGCTGTGTAATGCATTGTCATAAGCACGTTGTTGCTCGTATTGAACAGGGTTATATGAACAAGCAGTTAAAAATACAGCCACGAATGCAATCGTTATTAATTTACTCATCACTCATCTTTCCTATATAAAGTTAGAAAAACAATGCGCAACTTTTGGGAGATCTGCTGTGCATCAATTTGTGCAATAAATATACTAGGACTTACGCATTGACGGATTCAAAAAAGTATTAAAATACTTTATAAAGTATCTGTGATCAGACGAATTAAAAATGCTTCTACAGCAACTTGTACTCTACCCATTTATATGGGCTTTCTCATGACAGAACCGAACTCTATTAGCTGCACACAACTTGCCGAGACTTATAACATCTCGCATGATAGTGTAAATCGCTTTCTAGAACGTGAAGACTACACACCTCACGACCTATATCAAGAAGCAATTCAACATATTGATAATAATAAACTTATAGTCAGTATTGATGATACTGTTTTAGATAAACCATATAGTCAGCATATGGACTTAGTTAGCTATTTTTGGTCAGGCAAACACCACCGATCCGTCAAGGGTATTAATCTCATTACCTTGTATGCGACAGATCAAAATGGTCAAAATATTCCAATTAATTTCCGAATTTATGACAAATCTGAAGGTAAAACCAAGAATGATTACTTTATGGATATGTTAAGTGAAGTACTCAGTTGGGGTGCAAAGATTCAATTTATTACAGGTGATAGTTGGTATTCATCGACTGGAAATCTAAAAACCATAAGAAAACATGGTATTCGATTTATGTTTGGTATCGACTGTAACCGTAAGGTTTCCCCAGAAAAAGGACAATGGTTTCAACTGCGTTTATTGCCAAATTTCCATCAGGGTCAAGTGGTCTGGCTCAAAGATTTTGGCTTTGTACAATTATTTAAGACTCAGTTAAAAGAACAGCAGAGGTTTTATATTGTGCATCAAGATGAAGATGATTTATTGTCCTTTGAGGGTTTTCATGAATTACATTCAAGTCATTGGAAAATAGAACAATATCACCGAGTGATTAAACAGGTTTGTCATATTGAAAAGTTTCAAGTAAGACGATCTAAACTGATTTCGAATCATATTTTTTCAGCCTTGATGGCCTATGTTGAGATACAAAAGAACCAGTTTGAGCGGATCTTTGAAAATGTATATCGTTGGCAGAAGAAGTTATTTAGACCAATGATCAAAAACTTCATTGATGACTTTATTCTCGATAAAAATCATCTGCTACCACAGAGAGTCTATAAATAACAGTGCGTAAGTCCTATATACTTAAAATAAAGAAATTGTTAAAACAGATTATTTTTCTAAATATGATTTGTTTTTTAGATTAATCTATCAGCAAAAAGCCCAAAAACTCTTTGGGCTTTTTGCTTCGTTTATTACAACTATTTAGATTTCTGTAATCTCAAGGCATTAATCACAACAGACAATGAACTTAAAGACATTGCAACTGCCGCAAGCATTGGTGTTAATAACAAACCTGTAAGTGGATAAAAAATACCTGCCGCGACAGGAACACCCAAGCCGTTATAAACAAAAGAGAATACAAGGTTTTGCTTCATATTTTTCACACCTAACTTTGCCATGTGAATCGCATCTGCAACACCTCGAATATCTCCTTTAACCAAAGTAATTTGAGCTGTTTGTTTGGCAATATCTGTGCCATTACCCATTGCAATACCAATGTTTGCTTGAGCTAAGGCAGGTGCATCATTAATACCATCCCCTGCCATAACAACAACTTTTCCTTGTTCTTGGTATTTTTTTACAATATCAAGTTTGTCTTGTGGCGTACAATTTCCATATACATATTGAATGCCTAATTCAGCCGCTACAATTTGTGCATTTTTCTCGTGATCACCTGTTGCCATAACCACTTCAATTCCATCAGCAATAAGTTGCTGAATCACGTGATGTGCATTTTCTTTAACAGCATCATGAATTGAAATATAAGCCAATAAAGTAGTTTCCGTTGCTAAGAGGCTAATCACTTGCCCCACATCGCGCAATTGATCTAAATGTGATTGAACCTCTTGAGGAATTACTACCCCTAATTGCTCAACAAGTTTTTGACTTCCAATATACACATCAAAACCATCAATCTGCCCTTTTACACCAAAGCCAGTTACATCTTCATAATTTTGAACATCTACATATTGTTGCGTAGGGACAAGTTTAGATAAAGTCTGTGCAATAGGATGTGTCGAGTATTGTTCAATTGAAGCAATCCACGTTTCAATTTGCGCTTGATCTAGCTCAGGAACAAGTAACTTAATTTCATTAAGGCTTGGCTTGCCTTCAGTTAATGTGCCCGTCTTATCAATAATTAATGTTGTAACTTTACTGAGTGCTTCAATGGCTTCCGCATCTTTAAATAAAACACCTTTTTGAGCTGCTCGACCCGTTGTTGCCATCACAGACATTGGTGTTGCCAAACCCAATGCACATGGACATGCAATAATAAGCACTGCTACGGCGCACATAAGCGCAATATCAAACTGAGCTTTCCCAAAGATCATCCATACAACAAAAGTCAGTACGCTAATTGCCAAAACAGTAACAACAAAGTATTTAGCAACGACATCTGCTAATCGCTGTAAAGGTGCTTTAGATCGTTGTGCTTCCGCAACGGTTTGAATCATTTTGGCAAGTGTTGTATTTGCACCAACAGCAGTGGTTTGAATGCGAATGCTACCTTGCTGATTAACCGTACCACCAATCACTTGATCACCCACTTCCTTTTTCACTTGAACAGGTTCACCCGTCATCATGGCTTCATCGATATAGGTTTTACCTTCAACGACAACACCATCTAATGGAACTTGTTCACCTGAAGCAATTTGCAAGATATCTCCTTGTTTTACCATAGAGATATCTACTTCTAGCAATTCATTTCCTTGTACAAGCGTTGCAGTATTGGCTTGTAAACACAGTAAAGATTTTAATGAGTCTGCTGTTTTAGCTCGTGCTTTTAATTCCATAATTTGCCCGAGTAAACTCAAGGAAACAATCATACAAGCTGCTTCAAAGTAGACCGCAACACCATGACCTGTTTTCGCTTCAACAGGAATAAGTGATGGGAAGATGGTGGCAATAACGCTATAAATAAATGCGGCAAGCACACCAACACCAATCAAACTCCACATATTTAAATTACGTGTTTTATAAGAGCTGATACAGCGTTCAAGAATGGGTTTTCCTGCCCAAAGCACAACAGGAATAGATAAAACCAGCTCAATCCACGGTTGAATATGTTGTGGAATAATGGCGTGAATATGCGAG
Source organism: Acinetobacter portensis (assembly GCF_010646905.1). Taxonomy (NCBI): domain Bacteria; kingdom Pseudomonadati; phylum Pseudomonadota; class Gammaproteobacteria; order Moraxellales; family Moraxellaceae; genus Acinetobacter; species Acinetobacter portensis. The sequence goes on along the minus strand of NZ_JAAARQ010000002.1, from coordinate 2,080,113 downwards.
CCCATCGCCATCACAAATACAAGTAAAGTAAAAGGCAATGTTTTCCAGAATCGATTACTAAAATCGACCAACTCAGGGTTTGGACCATCATCTAAAGTGGGTTGCATTGGCTCTAATGCCATACCACAAATTGGGCAAGTGCCTGGCCCTTTTTGTACAATTTCAGGATCCATTGGACAGGTATAATCCATATCCGCTGCACCTTCTGGCACAGGGCGCTCATCCATAGGAATGAGATAAAACTCAGGATCTGCCTTAAATTTTTCAACACAAGATGGATTACAAAAATAGTAAGTTTTATTTTTATAATCTGTTTTTAAATCGGTTGATGTATCTACCGACATTCCACATACCAGATCAATTTCTGTCTGTGAATGATCATCAGAATGTGTATGTTTTTTTCCACCACAACAACCCAACTTTTCAACTTTCACATCCTGTGGTTTTTCTTTTTGACCACCACAACAAGACTTTTTCACTTCAGGAATAGCATCTTGTTTTTTAGAACCGCAGCTAGATGATTTCACTTCTTTTGTATCTAAATTTTGATCTTCAATAACAGCTTTTTTTGAAGTGCAACATGAATTTTTTTTAGGTGTTACAATTTCAACATCGTCATGATGATTTACGTGTTGAGTTGCTAAATATTGATCGGGATTTTGTGAAAATTTAGTTTTGCATCCTGCACAACAAAATAAATAATGCTGATTTTCATACTCAAAATAATGTTCTGAATTTTCAGCCACAGTCATGCCACAAACTGGGTCTATATGAATGACATTCTCGGTTTGATTTTGCTTAGAACAGCATGAAGATTTTTTAGCTTGCTCCATGGGATGCACTCTCACATTTTTCTATTTATACTAGAATAAAGTCTGTACCTAGGTACAGAGTCAAGTCTTTTTCGAGGTACGAATATGTTTACAATTGGAAAGCTTGCAAAACTTACACATTCTTCGGTTGAAACCATTCGCTATTATCAACGTATTGGTCTTTTGCGTATTCCTGAGGCTCAAGGGAATTATCGTTATTATTCGAATCAAGATGTTGAAACATTAAGTTTTATTCAAAAAGGTAAAGATGCAGGTTTGCAGCTCAGTGAAATTCAAGATCTATTACAATTACAAATTAGCGACCGAGATCAAGTCAGATACGTTATAGAACAAAGATTAGAAAAGATTGATTTGCACATTAAAGAGTTAAAAGCTTTAAAAAAACGTCTAAGCTCTTGGGTAGATGAATGCAAAGCAACAAGTGAAAATTGTTGTCCTATTTTAAAAGAACTAAAAAAATAAAAAGCCCCAATCGGGGCTTTTTATTTACGTTAATTAATAAACAATTTGATTATTTGCAAGTAAATCATCCAAATCAAAAGCTTGCTTTTGATTTGTTAAAACGAGTAATTCTTGCTTGTCATAAATATCTTTAAGTTCACCATTACTATCAAGCTCCCCCTTACCATCACGATCAAGTGAAATTGTTGCTATATTTTTTTCACTGTCATATTCAATAAAAATATAATCATGTAAATTACTTTCTGTAGCAAAATCACCTAATAACCGTGAAACATCGATATTTTGCTTTATACCCAATTTAAAATGATCTTCCAGAAGAGCTTCTGTTTCTCCAGTTTGACTCAATAGCTTAGCAAGCGATTCTTCACTAAGAATAAGATCATGGTATGCCTCATTTTGTACTTCAACAGTAACATTCGCTGTTGCACGACCACCTTTTCCATCAGATACAGTATAAGTAAATATGGCATCACCAACATAATCAGCCGCTGGTGAAAAAGTAATAATCCCCGTTTCATAATCTACGCTAATTGTATTGCCTGTATTACCAGCATCTACACCAACAAGTTTAAAACCATTCTCTAAATATGCTGGATCATTACTTAAAACATCATCAAAAGTAATTTTAAGATTTTGTCCAGCTTTCATAATTAACGGATTTTGTTGAACAAATTGATTTTCACTTGAACCTAAAATGACGAATTTATCGACAATGTTAACAGCTTTTAAAATTTCAGTATTCTGATTCTGCGTCTTACCATTTAGACTTTCATTTAATTTTTCCGAATCAACACTAGACGCAATTTCAGCAAGCTCAATTTTTAATGTAGCTCGCTCAGCCTGATCCCAATAATAAATTTCTACAGGTTGCCAGCCAGCATCCTCCTCAGTCACTGTGACTAGGAAATAATCTGTTTTAGCATTTTGGTTGCCATCTTTAATTACAATTGCTTTACCATTCACTTTAATTTGATAGCCATCATCTCCTGTCACCCTAAAGATGTACGATCCTGCATTCAAATTCATATAACCTGTGAATTTAATCATGGCATCTGAAGTATTCTGATACCCTTTATATTCAATGTTTTCAGCATTTTTACCTAAAAAAGTAATAAGATGGTTTTGATCTTTAGTTCTACCTGCTTGTCCTAAGCCATAATTCGAAAGTTCAAAATCAAATGCCTTAGTTTCAAAAGTAACAGTTGGTGCATGCGTAGACATAAAATCTTGAACTTGTTTTAAACTCGTCAAGTTAGGACCATCGTATTTCGCACCTTCTCGGTACCCCCAATACTCTGATTTAAGCCCAGTTTTAACAGTTATAGAATGTCCATTATCATCTTTTACCCAATATGCTGGGTCACTCGTATCACTATCACCTATCCCTAGATTACCCGCTAAATCTGTATAACTTTCATCATTGACCGATACTTTAAGTGATTTGTCTGTTACACGACCTTCAATTTTAGCAGCCCAAACTGTAGGATCTTTAATATCTTGCTGTAAATCTATAATTTGACCCTGAGATAAATAAACATCGCTTTCCGTGAAGTCCTTAACTTTCTCAGAGAACTTAAATGTAACCGTATTATCATCATTTAAAGTAACAATTACGGTTGGTGCTACTGTTTCAACTTTCTGATTTAAAATCGATTTTTGCTCACCATTATTATTTGCATAATCTTTAAAGCCATTTCCAACATTTACACTAATAGACTGATCCATATTTTCAGGAACTTTAGCCGTATAAGTTAAACCATCACCAGAAACAGAAAATTCCAATGAAATAACTTCACCTTTATTATTTGTAACTTTTATATTGTCAGACTGAATGCTTTTCGGATCAACATCACTATCATACTGAACAGTGATGATACCATTTTCAGATATGCTGATATCTTTCACTTTTGGAGCAATAATATCAACTTCTGGTGTTCTTTCAGCTACATTTGAAACAATAGATGGCTTACCAGAAGAATCTAATTTATCTGGATCAACAAAATAAGCTTTAACATCGATGTCTTGATCTGTAAATAGTGCTTCTGAATAAGGTAGTGCTAAAGTCCACGTACCATCCACCTCATTCACAGTAAGTTTAGAATTAACACCTTGAACATATTCTTGATCATTAACTGTTACAACAAGTGCTGCTTTTGGATAATTTGAGTTGTTAAGCTTACCCGTAATCTCAACAACATTTTTTTCACGATACTCTGCATGTTCTTGGATATTAATAACATCATCTTTTGCTATAACATCAATAACAACAAGTGGAACTACAAATTCATCTTGATCTAGAGACACTTTGTCGCTGTCTTTTACTACAGCGATAACGGGTACTCCCTCTTTCAAAGTTTCATTTGTGGTCACACTCCAACTACCATCAGTATTTGATATAACTTCTATTTCTTTAGTCCGAGTTATGTCATCCTCAATTACTTCAAGCGATACAACAACTTTTTGTTTTGGCGCTGATGTTTGACCAGTGATAATTGTAACGCTTGTATTATTCTCTTTAGATGGAACCACACTTTCAATTTTGAGCGTAATAAGCTCATCATCAATAGCATTAGCAATATTTCCTGCTTTATCTTTATAACTTTCTGTATTTACAGAAACATCTAAAGGCTGACCTTTATCATATTCAATATCAACAGTCCAAGTTCCATCTGAGTTTCGTTGAAGTGTTTCAGGTTTTAATACTCCACCATTAATAATAATATTTTCAACGGTGAATGACTTATTGCTAATTTCTTTATCAAATTCAAATATTGCTTTTGCGATATTCTCTGTAGCTTCAACATCTTTAGTAACAACAACAGTTACAGTTGGTGGTTGCGTATCAACTTCAACACTTTGAGTTGCAATATTCTGCCCACCCAATTGGTTAATAATTTTTGCAGTTACACTATTATTTCCACCTTCTAGAAAATCTGAAGCTTGAACATTTAAAAACCATGTACCATCCTTAGATACCAAAAGCCCATTATCAACAGTGTAGGTTTGTCCATTTACATGAACTGAAATGGTTACATCATACTTCGGATCTGACCAGCTACCCGTAAGCGTAATAATAGGATCATGACCTGAACTTTCTTTTAAGTTAATAATATTATCGTCTGTAATTGGGTCAACCGTAATACTTGGAATAACCGTATTATCCTGCACATCTACATCATCTTGATTTTTAGTTTTAGCGGATATCCCCCCCCATTTACTAAAATCTCATCTGTAGAAATACTCCAAATACCATCCTCATTAGATTGTGTAGTCAATTCTTTTAGTACCACACCACCATCAATTAAAACTTCGACCGATACAACGACTTCTTGATTAGGTGCAGTGATACCCTTAATAGTTGTTACATCTTTATCATTCACTTGATCCTTAGATGTATTGATTTCATTAATTTTAATTGTAATAAAATTATCGTAATTTTCATTACCCAGATTTCCAACTAAATCTGTATAACTTTCAGGCTTAACCGCCACTTTTACAAGTTGACCTTCTTTTTCTGGCTTAACGTCAATAGACCAGCGTCCATCATCATTCTTTTTTAAACTTTCAGGAATTAAAACACCACCATCTACTTTAATATCATCTACAGTAAATGAGTCCTCATTAATTTCTTTATCGAATGTAAAAAATGCTTTTACTTGTTGGTTGTCAACTTCTTCAATATCGACTGTTACTCTTGGTGCTTGCTTATCAATTACTGGTGTTCTTTCTGCAGTATTTGAAATTACAATTGGATTTCCAAAAGTATCTAATTTTTTAGGATCAATAGCTTGTGCAGTAACATTTATCGTGCTGCCTGCAAGCAAATTACCAGTTCCTGAAAGTTTTAATGCCCATGTACCATCTTCATTCACTGTAAGTTGAGGGCTTTTACCTTCTGTATATTCTGCACCCTCCACATTCACAACAAGTACAACATTTGGATAGTCTGGATTACTTAGTGTACCTGTGATTACGAGTGGCTTATTTTTACTGTATTCCTCTACCTCATTAATATTAAAAACATCATCTTCAGCAATTACTTTAATTGCAACAAATGGAAGCTTAACTTCATCTTGAATGTCTTTGTTATCTTCATTTTTAGTTACAGCAACAACTGTATTTCCATCAATTAACTCTTTATTCGTCTGAGCGATCCATTCACCTTCTGAATTTGATTTTGTATAAATTACCTCTCCACCAGGGATCTTCACCGCTACATATTGATCAGGTGCAGTTTGACCAATAATCTTCGTTATATTTTGGTTATTCTCATCTTTTGATGGTATGACACTTTCAATCTTAATTGTAATGTACTGATCGGATTCACCAAGTCCTAAATTACCCGCTTTATCGGTGTAACTTTCTGAAAGCACAGATACATCTAATAACTGACCTTTCTCAGTCTTAATTTCTACAGACCATCGTCCATCAACATTCTTATGTAAGCTTTCAGGGAAGATCACTCCACCATCTACTTTAATATCTGAGACATTAAATGTAGCTTCATCGATTTCTTCATCAAATGTAAAAAAAGCATCTACGCTTGAGCCATTTTTTTCAATTATTTCTACATGAACACTTGGCACGTTTATATCAATTTTAGGTGTTCTTTCAGAAGTGTTTGAAATAACCAATTTATCTTGATCAAATGCTTGCGCTGTAACTGTAAAATTTGTATTAGATAGTAAATCTTTAGTATCTGTAAGTGTTAATACCCAAGTACCATCTGTATTTACGCTCAGTTCCGGGCTTGATTTTTCTGTATATTTTTTACCATCTACATTTACTACTAGCACTACATTCGGGTAATCAGGATTACTAATCGTTCCCGTTATTTCCAAGGGCTTACCATTAGTATATTCATTAGTTTCTCTAATATTAAAAACGTCATCTTCTGCAATCTTGTTAATTACAACAAGTGGAAGTTTAATTTCATCTTGAATAACCTCATTATCTTGGTTCTTCGTTTTTGCTGTAACAGTATTGCCTTCTAACAAAGGCTCACTTGTTTGGACTTTCCATTCACCCTTTTCATTAGATGTGGTTAATAGAACTTGCCCCCCTGGAATAGTAACTTCTACCTCTTGGTTTGATGCCGTTTTTCCAGAAATTATCGTTATATCTTTACCATTCAAACTCTTTGAAGGTACAGCACCATCAATCTTAATCGAGATATATACATCAGAATTACCGCCCCCCACGTTACCTGCTAAATCTGTGTAACTTTCAGGAATCACAGATACATCTAGTAATTGACCTTTTTGGTAATTCACATCAACAGACCAACATCCATCATCATTCAGTTTCAAACTATCTTGAATAGTCTTTCCACCTTCAACCTTTATATCTTCAAGCGTGAAAGTTGTTTCGCGAATTTCTTCATCAAACTTAAAAAAAACTTGAGCAATAGATTCACTTTTCTCAACAATATCCACCTCTACATTAGGCACTTTTGTATCAATTTTAGGTGTTCTTTTAGCAGTATTTGAAATAACCAATGTGTCTTGACCAAATGCTTGTGCTGTAACTGTAAAATTTGTATTAGATAGTAAATCATTAGTGTCTGTAAGCATTAAGACCCAAGTACCATCTTTATTTAAATTCAGTTCTGGGTCTACATTACTAATATATTTTTTACCCTCCACATCTACAATAAGCACTACATTTGGGTAATCAGGATTACTCATTGTCCCTTTTATTTCTAGCGGTTTACCTTTAATGTATTCATTCTTTTCTGCAAGATTAATAAAATCATCTTCTGCTATTGTATGTATAGCAACATATGGAAGGTCCACTTCATCTTTATTAATTTCATTATTATCAACATCTCTTACAGTTGCGGTCACTTTTTTAATTTCATTAATATTTTTACTACTTTCAACAACCCACTCCCCATAATTATTTGAAGTCGTATAAATTTTTTCTTCGCTATCTAATTGAATAGAAACTATTTTATTGGGTTCTGTTTTTCCTTTAATAATAACTATATCTTGATTGTCTTAAACTTTAGATGGCACTACATCATTAATTTTTATGGAAATATACTGATTAGCTCCAGCAACTCCTTCATTCCCAGCCAAATCCTCATAACTTTTAGGCCGCACTGAGACCTGTAAACTATCACCTTTTTTAAATTCGATATAAGCAGTCCACTGATCATCTGTTTCTTTTTTCAAAGTTCCAGCAACTAACTTCCCACCATCTACTTTAATATCTGCTTCGGAAAAAGAATCCTCATTAATTTTTTCATCAAATGTAAATATCGCCTTTACAATATTTAAATTACCAGAACCATCAACTTCATTCACAATATTCACAATATTCACATCAACTTTTGGCACCCGCGTATCAACAAGCGCAAGCTGTGTTACTTCATTTCCAATACCTAACTTATGAATAATCTCCGCAGTCACATTATTATTCATCCCTTCGTTAAAGATAGAACTAGGTACTTTTAAATTCCATGTTCCATCCTTTGAAAGCAATAATCCATTATTTACAGTATAAATTTCACCATTAACGATAACTCTAATAGTTACATCATCCCCCGCCCCTACCCAAAAACCAGATAAGGGTACACCATCTTTCAGAGAGCTTTCTTTAGAATTAATAACATTATCCATTGCAATAAAGTCGATACTAATTTTTGGTCGCTCAACCTCATCTTTAGCTTGCGGTTGGTTTCCTTTATTCGAGGGTATTTCAGCAACAATATTTTCTAACTCAGTCATCTGTTTTGATGTTGGAATTTCCCAATTTCCATCTTCATCAGATTTAATTTCACCAAGAATTTCATTATTTACTTTCACAACAACATTTGAATTTGGTGTTGCTGCACCACTGATGACAGACCCACTTCCCCCTTTACCAACTTCAGAAGAATCTATTGGACTAATATTTGTAATTTTAATTTCAGGTGCAGGGGCTCTATCATTTGAACCTGAGCCACCACTACCCGCTGCGAGGCCACCTAAAAGCGCAGCCCCACCACCCAACAACCAAGGTGTCATACCACTAAACACAGATGTAGACATTGCTGGTAGTAATTCTTCTAAACCTGAAATTGATTTAAAACTTGCAATGCCATTTTCATAATTAAACCAAAGGAATGCGCACGCATCATCTTCAAAAACCAAATCTGAAGTTACATTCTCTTTATTTTTTTCAAAAAAGTTTTCTAAAGTTAAAATTTCACCATTTTTTAATTTAACAATCAAAGTATTGCCTTGCTGAATAAACTCAGCGACATCCTCTCTCTTAACTTTTAGATGAACAATTGAAGCTGTATTTAAGCTTAATTTCTCCTCATTAAAACTCTTTTTATCAAGTGAAAATTTATTTACTACAACTACATCTTTCATCTAAAAAATAACCATATCTTATGTAACATCTAGTAAACATATTAACAAAGTGTTATTTTTCACACAATATTTTTAATTAATACTATTGGTTCTCATTATTTTAATTAATTTTAAATTAATTGATTACTATATGGTTAATATTGTTTTAACAAAGGTCAAATATCGTGCTAAATAAAGTTATTTTTTATACAACCCTGTGTATTTTAATATCCTCTTGCAGTATATTAAATAAACAAAATAATTATAAAAAACCAATAGATTTATTATTTCAAAACAAAGAGATAGATAGTATAAAAATCCACGTCCAACGTGATGATAAATTATGCAAAGATGAAACAAACAATAATCAAGATTGTCCAATTAAATTATATGTAGATGATTTTAAATCTGGAGAATTCTTTACAAATAATGAAGCATCTTACTACTTAAAACCAAATGAACATATTTTAAAAGTTAAAAATTGCACAAATGAATGCTCAAAATACGAACTAAAAATAGATTTAAATAATCAGTTAAAATATGTAAATTATGTTTTATCGATCGATAATGAATCAAATCCAATCATTATCCAAAAATAAATATTTTAGTCAGTCTAATTATTTAAATTAGACTGACTTATTAATTATAAAAATATAGATGCTTTATTTTTAATATTTACACAGTACAATTGTTCCATCATTCATCTATAAATGATCATTCATGCACGAGTTAAGACGTCAAATTCGTAAGCAACGCAAACAGCTTTCTTCTTTTCAGCAAGTACAGGCTGAAAATTTTGCTTTGAATCATCTTCGACGTTTTCATCAGTTTCAATCTGCAAAGCATATTGGTATTTATTTAGATGCTTTTGGTGAAGTTAAAACAAAGAAAATCATTGAACTGGCTTTTCAACAATCTAAACGTGTTTATTTACCTGTTATTTGCAATATGAATCAAAAACTCGTTTGGGTTGAAATTTCACAACATCAATATAGAAATAAACGCTTTGCTAACCATATTTTAGGTATGCAAGAACCTCGAAAAAGTCGTGGTTTTCATGTTAATCAATTAGATTTACTGATTCTGCCCTTATTGGCATGTGACGCGGTTGGGACACGTATTGGCATGGGTGGTGGTTTTTATGATAAAACCTTAGCAAATTCTACTCACAAACCCTATCGTTTAGGTTTAGCGCATGAATTTCAATATATTAGACAAAAACTACAACGGCAAACATGGGATCAACCCTTAGATGCTTTACTTACACCGACAAAATTGTATCGGTTTAAACGCTAAATCATCTTTCAATCTATATGTATCACTTAAAAATCACATATTTAGTCAAATTTCATAGATTTTATTTCGCATTACCCTTGTAATTTTTTAAATACACATCACTATAAAAACATGGCAACACCGTTGTTACTCATTAGGAGTGCCCATGTCTGAAAATATTATGAATGAAGAAAGCTTAGAATCTCCAGTTCCAAGCATATTACCGCTTTTAGCGTTACGTGACGTGGTCGTTTACCCTCACATGCAAATTGCCTTATTTGTGGGTCGTGAAAAATCGATCAAGGCTGTTGATGTCGCTCGTAACAATGACAATTTAGTATTTGTTGTTGCACAAAGAGACTCTCTCACAGAAGAAATTGATCACGACAACTTATATCAATACGGTACTGTCGCGAAGATTGTCCAAGTTGTGAATCATGAAAATGATGAAAACTGTATAAAAGTATTAATTGAAGGTTTACATCGTTCTAAGCTCGTGAAAATTATCGATAACGATGATTATCTTACAGCGGAACATAGTTTAAGCGACATGACTGTTGCTGTTGATGCTGCAACGCAGTCTACTCGTATTGAAGAATTACGTGCTTTGTTTGCTCAATATGCTGAAGCAAAATTACGTAATGCACGTGAATTGATTGCTGCGGCAAATAAAATTGACGATTTATTGCAATTATTATTCTTTGTTGCAACACGTGTTCCTTTGAATATTGATGTAAAACAAAAGTTCTTAGAACACGATGAATTTGAAGCACATTTACAAGAAGTCATGATTTATTTATTGCAACAATCTGAAGAACAACAGATTGAGCAAACTTTGCATGATTCTGTAAAACGTCAAATGGAAAAGAATCAACGCGAATACTTCTTAAATGAAAAAATGAAGGTTATTCAGCGTGAACTTTCCGATATTAATGGCGGTGCTGAAGATGATGTTGCAGAAATTGAACGTCGTTTAGCAGAAGCAGATTTACCTGAACATGTGCGTAAAAAAGCTGAATCTGAATTCCGTAAATTAAAAGCAATGCAACCAGCTTCAAGTGAAGCGGCTGTCGTTCGTAATTATATCGAGGCAATTTTAGATACGCCTTGGAATAAAGCGAGCAAAGTCAGCATTAACTTAGCGAAAGCTCAAGATATTCTTGATACTGACCATTACGGCTTAGATGAAGTTAAAGAACGTATTGTTGAATATCTTGCTGTTCAATCACGTGTGAAAAAACTTCGTGGTCCTATCCTTTGTTTAGTTGGTCCTCCGGGTGTGGGTAAAACGTCGCTTGGTGAATCTGTAGCGAAAGCAACAGGTCGTGAATTTGTTCGTATGGCGCTTGGTGGCGTACGTGACGAAGCTGAAATTCGTGGTCACCGTCGTACTTATATTGGTGCGATGCCGGGTAAAATTGTTCAATCTTTAACAAAAGTTGGCGTTAAGAACCCATTGTTCTTACTCGATGAAATTGACAAGATGGCGCAAGATTACCGTGGCGACCCTGCTTCTGCATTACTTGAAGTGCTTGACCCATCACAAAATAGTAAGTTCAACGATCACTACTTAGATCTTGATTTAGACCTTTCTGAAGTGATGTTCATTTGTACTGCAAACAGTATGAATATTCCTGAAGCATTGCTTGACCGTATGGAAGTGATTCGTCTTCCGGGTTATACCGAAGATGAAAAAGTGAATATTGCAGACCGTTACCTTGTTCCTAAAGCAATTAAGAACAATGGTTTACGTGCGAAAGAATTGACTGTTCATGAAGAAGCAATTCGAGACATCGTACAGCGTTATACGCGTGAAGCAGGTGTTCGTAGCTTAGAGCGTGAAGTGTCTAAAATTGCACGTAAAGTGGTTAAAGAAGCGGTAAGCAAAAAAGCGAAGAATCTTCAAGTTGAAGTGACCTCTGCAAACTTGCCTGATTACTTAGGTCCGCATAAGTTTGACTTTGGTATGGCTGAAGAAGAAGCTCAAGTGGGTCGTGTCAATGGTCTTGCTTGGACTTCGGTTGGTGGTGAACTTCTGAATATTGAAGTTGCTGCTGTGCCAGGTAAAGGTAAGTTCATTACGACAGGTTCGCTTGGCGATGTCATGAAAGAGTCGATTACAGCAGCAATGACTGTGGTTCGTACTCGTGCAGATGAGCTTGGTATTGAAGCTTCTCGCTTTGAAGAAACTGACGTTCACGTGCATTTACCTGAAGGTGCAACACCGAAAGATGGTCCATCAGCAGGTTTGGCTTTAACACTTGCGCTTGTTTCTGCGTTTACTAAAATTGCGATTCGTCCTGATATTGCAATGACAGGTGAAACGAGCTTGAGCGGTCGTGCGATGCGTATTGGTGGTTTAAAAGAGAAGTTACTTGCTGCTCACCGTGGTGGTATTAAGCTTGTCTTTATTCCTCAAGAAAACGTTCGTGATTTAATTGAAATTCCTGACAATGTGAAAGAAGGATTGGAAATTAAAGCAGTTAAATCGATTGATGAGATTTTAGCTTTAGGTCTTGTTTCTACGCCTAAGCCGTTGGTGAAAGCGCCAATTGTTAAAGCGGTAGATGAAGCGAAAGCTGCCCGTCATTAATTTCACGAGCAAATAAAAAAAGTACACTTCGGTGTGCTTTTTTGTATCTGAAAGGTTCTAAAAATGATATTTTTTTAATATTTATAATTTATTTTTAATCATTAAATGAGAAAAATCAAACTCTTTTTAAAGGTAAGGACAGCAATTTTTCTATATTCCGCTGACACTCATAGACACTCTATAAAAATATTTGATATATTAAAAAAATGAGAACTACTTAACACATTTTATTAATAATTAATTTAAAGCTCAATTTTATAAAAAAGAAGATAAACATATGAAAGCGATTATTACTCAAGGCGCAACTACAACGCATGGTGGTGTAGTTTCTGAATTTTTAGATACTTTTACAATTGACGGTAAAAAAATTCATTTAGATGGTATGACCCATTATTGTCCATTATGTAAAAAGACCGTTTCTGCTATTGGTACAGATAGCACCAAAATAGTGATGGGTAAAAAAATGGTTTTTGAGGGTGATAAAACCAGTTGTGGTGCGACTTTTATTGGTAATCAAACTCTTGCTTTTAGTACAACTGGAAGTAAGGCGCTTGGTATGGATTTAATTAGTAGTCTGATTCTAAATAAAGAAAGTCATGAGTTTGCGGAACGTTTTTTATTACAAAGTGAAGTTACCAATGAGCCAGTACGTAATGGGAAATATGAAGTTTATAAAAATGGTCAACTCGTTTTAACGGGTACGACTGATGAAAACGGTATGACTCAACTCATTACAGGAACGAATAGTGAAAAAATAGATATTCGCATTGTTGGTAAAAGTAATGACTGAATGGTATCAAGCTGTATTAAAAAAAGCGAAAGAAGAAGCTGCTAAGAATCCAACGGTGATTAAAGTAGATAGTGATAGATATTTAACCAGCGGTGAAATATCTTTAGCTAAGTTGATTTATAAAAACTCTATTGATTATGAAAAAGTTAGAATTATTAATGGTGGGCTTTTAGGTATTCCAAATAGATCAAATAATGCTATGGCACCATATGGAAACATACATTTCCCTACAAAGCATTATGAAAAAATTAAAGATTTTTCAAAATCTACGTCATCAAATAAAATTTGGTTTATTCATGAAATAGCACATGTTTGGCAATATAGACTAGGTTTAAGTGTTGCCCTTAGAGGAATAGATATTGGTCTACGAGGTGGTTATTACAAGGCGAAAGCTTATGGTTATGATTTAATTTGTGATGATCAGTATCTAGAATTTAATCAATTTAATTTTGAGCAACAAGCTGAAATCATAAGCCATTATTTCGATGCTTTTTACTTGCCAGAAAAAGGTCATAACGATCTTGATTTACACAATAAAAATTTAAAACAGAAATTTGCATTACAAAAAGTTTTAAGTGTATTTATTAAAAATCCCTTAGATAAAAATTTAATCTCAAAGAACCATGGGAAACTTTATTATGGGAAAGAACCTATACAATACTAGAAATATTAGCTACATAATATTTTTACTGCTTCTTCCAAATTTTTCATACGCTATTTCTAATCCTTATAGAGGTGGGGCTGTAATAATTTCAATGAAGGATAATAGTCCTTGTTTTTCTGTAGATGATGAGAATAGGAAAAGTAGTTTTAGTGTGGTTGTTTCGGGTGAAAACCCTGAGGCTGGAGAAAGTTGGTCTTATGTAAACACTTCCCTAACTCAGCTCCCTAATACTAGTAACTGCATAAAAATAAAAGATTTTTCATTATTGGAGGCTAAGTTAGATACGCTTTATAATGTTACTTTAGGTGCTACTAACATAGCCTATCTGACAGATTTTTGTATAGCAAAAAAAAATGAGGATTATGTTATACAAGATTATGATTTTAAAAATAATAAATGTGTAGACAAAGAGTTGAGTTTTTGGGAAAAAATTAAGTCGTTTTTTAATAAAATTTTTTCACATTTATCTTAGTAATAAAATTGTTAGGGGCTGTAGTAGATTAACTTTGTGATAATCTACTACAGCCCCTAAATTTATATTTCTACAAATATTATTACCTGCTCACTGGGCTTTATATAAACTATAAAGTCCAATGAAATCTCATCATTTTATCCGTTATTTTTATTCCCCAATCCCAGCTTAACGCCCAAATAACAATCTCCCCCTCTCCCATTTCAAGGTATAATTCAATCCTGTTTTAAATATTTGCTTCTTATGAAAATTCGCATTCTCACCATCGGTCAAAAAATGCCTGCTTGGGTACTTACAGGTTTTGAAGACTACTTCAAACGCATCCAACCCTTTGTGCAAACTCAAATTATAGAATTGCCAATGGCAAAGCGTGGCAAAAATGATTCCGAAGCAGACATTTTAAAATACCGAAATATCGAAGGTGATAGCATTCTCAATGCTATGAAACAAAACGAAGTGCTTATTGCCTTAGAAGTAGGCGGACGTGAATTTAGCACCGAAAAACTTGCAGAAACCATGAAAAGTTGGATGCTAGAAGGCAATGACATTGTACTTGCAATTGGTGGGCCTGACGGTCACTCTGAAGCTGTACGTAAAGCCGCTGCATGGCACTGGTCATTATCTAAATTAACGCTTCCACACCCAATGGTACGTGTCATGCTCATTGAACAGTTGTATCGAGCGATGAGTATTAACAACAACCATCCATACCACCGTGCAGGCTAATCGACTTTGTTCCACTTTTAGAACGATTTGTTGATTATTTTGGATTTATCTTATTTTTATTATCTTAGATAATACCCATAGATTATTTATTTAGGCATAAAGTCATGAACTTACAAACTTTACCAGGATTGTTTATATCGCATGGTTCACCCATGCTTGCAGTTAATCCTGAACAAGTTGGCCCTGCATTAGAGCGTTTAAGCTTCAACCTTCCAAAACCTGAAGCCATTATTATCATGTCTGCACATTGGGAAAGTAACGCTCTAGAAGTAAGTTCAGCGGTACGTCCTGAAACTTGGCATGACTTCCGTGGCTTTCCACCTGAACTTTATGAAATTCGTTACCCTGCCCCGGGTCAACCTGAGTTAGCCGAAGAAATTTTGCATTTACTTGCACAAGCAGGTTTATCTGCACATGCAAATAGTACGCGCCCACGTGACCATGGTGTATGGATGCCACTGCTTCATATGTATCCTAACGCAGATATTCCTGTGGTTGAAATTTCATTACCAATGAATATGTCGGCTGAGGATATTTATAAAATTGGACAAACCCTTGCACCACTGCGTGAAAAGCAAATTTTAATGATTGGCTCGGGAAGTATCACGCATAATTTACGTGAACTATCTTGGAATGGTGATGCTCAATCTGTGCCTGAATGGGCGTCAACATTCCGTAATTATGTGGTTAGCAAATTAAATCATAATGATTTTGATGCTGTTCTAGATTGGAAAACCATTCCTCATGTAAGTCGTAACCACCCGACAATTGAGCATTTTGCACCTATATTCTTTGCAATGGGTGCAGGTCGTCGTTTTAGTATTGTTCATAGTAGTTTTTCTATGGGTTCATTGGGTATGGATATTTATCGTTTCGACTAAAACCACCTTATATCGAAAAATAAAATAACAATATATTAAATAATGGATACATTTCTCTACTGAAAAGATAGAAGTGTATCCATTTTATTTTCGCTTCTTTCCGTTATTCTTTAAGTATTAACTTTTCAATAAAGAATAGACCGAAAATGAAATTAAAATATCTTGCTATTGCTCTCTTTCCTTTAGCACTTGCTGCATGTCAATCTAGCGATATTCAAAAAGTTGGAGATTTAGCTGTGTCTGTATTACAACAACAAAATGCCGATAAGACATTAACTTCATATACATGGAGTGCCAAAACTGAAAATGCACAAAATCCAATTGTTCTGACATTTGATGATAAAGCTCGTTTAAGTGTTTCAACAAGCTGTAATACACTTGCAACGTCTTGGAAAGTTGAAAACAACACAATTACCACGGGTAATATCGCATCTACAATGATGGGATGTGGTGAAGATGCAATGAAGCAAGAACGTTTTGCTGGCAGTTTATTTAGCGAACGTAAAGCACCTTTCGTTTTAAACTTGAATGATGTTCAAAACCCTACATTAACCATTGTTGCACCAAACGGTGAAAAAATTGTTTTCACTGGGAAAATGACACCAGAAGTAAAATATCAAACTCAAGCTGAAACAATTTTCTTAGAAGTAAGCCCTAAGACTGTTCAATGCCAAGGTGTAGCTCCACAAACTTGTTTGCAAGTTCGCGAAATTAAATACAACGAACAAGGTATCAAAACTCAAGTAGATGCAAATTGGTCAAACTTTTATGACCAAATTGAAGGTTTCGAACATACACCAAATGAGCGTCAAATCATTCGTGTAAAACGTTACGAAATTAAAAACCCTGCTGCCGATCAATCTAAATATGCATATATCTTCGATATGGCTGTTGAACGTGAAGCGGTAAAAGGTTCTCTTTAATTTAGTATCTTAAATGTGACTTCTTTTATTTATGATTGTTTTTTTCTTCCCCAATTGAAAAAATTGAAAATTTTAAAGAAGTCTTAAAATAAAAAAACCGATGCAGTTGCATCGGTTTTTTTATGATTCTAGCCTAAAGCTTAGAATACACCTTGCGCTAACATCGCATCAGCAACTTTTACGAAGCCTGCAATGTTTGCACCGTTTACATAGTTAACTGTACCGTCAGCTTCAGTACCATATTTAACACAGTTACGGTGAATTTCTTTCATAATTGCATGAAGACGTTCGTCAACTTCTTCAAATGTCCAACCTAAACGAATTGCGTTTTGAGACATTTCAAGACCTGATGTTGCAACACCACCAGCATTCGATGCTTTACCTGGTGCATAAAGAATTTTCGCTTCAACGAATTTTTCTACAGCTTCAAGTGTTGAAGGCATATTTGCACCTTCAGCAACAGAAATTACGCCATTTGCAATTAATTGTGCAGCATCTTCAGCATTCAACTCATTTTGAGTTGCGCATGGAAGTGCGATATCACATTTAATTGACCAAGGACGTTGACCTTCTAAATATTCGAAACCGTGTTTAGCGGCAAATTCAGAGATACGACCACGTTTAACGTTTTTAAGTTCCATTACCTCAGCAAGTAATTCTTCTGTAAAACCGTCTTTAACGTAAACTGTACCAGCAGAGTCAGAAAGTGAAACCACTTTCGCACCCAAATACATTGCTTTGTCAGCAGCATATTGAGCAACATTACCTGAACCAGAAATTGTTACCACTTTATCTTTAAAGCTTTCGCCACGAGTTTTGAGCATTTCCTCAGCGAAATACACAGTACCGTAACCTGTTGCTTCAGGGCGAGCCAATGATCCACCGAAAGATAAACCTTTACCGGTAAATACACTTGAAGTGTCATTGCTTAGCTTTTTCATCATGCCAGCCATGTAACCCACTTCACGACCACCAACACCAATATCACCCGCAGGAATATCTGTGTTAGAACCTAAATGACGGTAAAGTTCAATCATTAACGCTTGGCAGAAACGCATGATCTCACCTTCAGACTTACCTTTAGGATCGAAGTCTGAACCGCCTTTACCACCCCCCATAGGAAGTGTAGTTAAAGCATTTTTAAAAGTCTGCTCAAAACCTAAGAATTTTAGGATTGAAAGGTTCACAGATGGGTGGAAACGCATACCACCTTTAAATGGACCAATTGCAGAGTTGTACTGTACACGGAAGGCACGGTTTACATGAGTTTGACCTTGGTCATCTACCCAAGAAACGCGGAATTGAATAGCACGTTCCGGCTCTACAAGGCGTTCAAGCAAACCATATTGAGCATACTGTGGGTTCTTTTCAATGAAAGGCCAAAGGCTTGTCATTACTTCTTCAACGGCTTGAAGAAATTCTGGTTGATGTGAATCACGTGTTTTAACGTAATTTAAAAAGTCATTAAGACTGGTATATTTCAACGCTTAATCCTCAGCAGGAATGAATCAAAATTGGTCAAAATTTCAATTAATGTTTTATTTTGGCGCAAAACATTAAATATCTTTTGTAATAAATCTACAACAATTATTTAAATGAAATGTAATTAAATATTAAATAACAATTATTTATATTTATTATATCCAACAAAAATCCTATATTTTTCAAGTATCTCTAACAAATATATTGCCCCAAATAAAGACATATTTTGTATCAATTTAGAGCGCAAGATTATTAAAATAATTCATGTTAAAATCATCAACTTAATAAAACCTCTCCTTTTTTAACTACATACTCTGTAGTTGTGGTACCTAAATGAATTCGCAAATCGCACTCATCCAAAATATTGATGCCTTACTTCCACAAACCCAATGTGGTTTATGTGGTCATCGAGATGGGTGTTTACCTTATGCAAAATCTATCGTAAATGGCGAAGATGCAAACAAATGTGTTCCTGGCGGACAACCTGTTGCCGATGCTTTGGCTACATTACTTGCGCGTCCAAAACTAAAAGCTGAAGAAAGTGTTTGGCCTATTCAAAGCGATGGTCGCCCACAACGTATGAAAGCTGTTATTCGTGAAGATGAATGTATTGGTTGTACAAAATGTATTAGTGCCTGCCCTGTAGATGCCATTATTGGTTCAGGAAAACTCATGCATAGTATTTTGACCGACCTTTGCACAGGCTGTGAATTATGTATTCCACCTTGCCCTGTCGATTGCATCGATTTAGTTGAAGACTTAAAAGAAGTACCAACCGAAACCCTCCAAATTGCTGAACAAAACGATTTAAGACAACGCTACTATTCACATATTCAACGTGAAGAAAAACGTCGCATTCACCGTAAAGGACCTGTCGTTCGTGCCGAAATTGACACTGAGTTATTTGCACAATTTTCTGCACAAATTTCAAATATTCCTGAAATAAAAATAATAGAAAAAGCCAAAGCAGGCATTGTTCAGCAAGATGCTAAAACCACGATTGAACTTGCAAAAATTAGAACACAAATCAAAAAGTTAGAAAAACAGTTAAGCGTTCGTGATGATGAAAAAAAACGTGCACAATTAGATATGTTGCTACAACAACTTTCAGCTTTAGGAGCTTAAACATATGACCGTTAAAAATATGACCAAAAAGCAAATTCAAACGTTTTTTGAACGGTTACGTGAACAACGCCCCCATCCTGAAACAGAACTCAATTATTCAAATCCATTTGAACTTCTGGTTGCTGTGACTTTATCTGCGCAAGCGACAGATGTTAGCGTGAATAAAGCAACAGACAAACTTTTTCCTATTGCAAATACACCTGAAGCAATTTACGCCTTAGGTGTCGATGGATTAAAGACATATATCAAAACCATTGGTCTATATAATTCCAAAGCAGAGAATGTGATTAAAGCCTGTAAAATGCTTATAGAGAAGCATAACAGCGTTGTACCCAATAACCGTGCAGACTTAGAAGCTTTACCGGGTGTGGGTCGTAAAACAGCGAATGTGGTGCTTAATACGGCATTCGGACAACCTACCATGGCAGTCGACACGCATATTTTCCGTTTAGGCAATAGAACAGGCTTGGCTGTTGGGAAAAATGTATTAGAAGTAGAGCATCGACTAGTAAAAGTTATACCTAAAGAATTTATTATCGACTCACATCATTGGCTGATTTTACATGGTCGTTATTGTTGTATCGCGCGTAAACCCAAATGTAATGAATGCATTGTTTCAGATGTGTGTAATTGGCCAGATCGCTTTGAATTTGGTGCTGAAAGAGCCATTAAACTGAAAAATATAGATGCATAATGCATCTATATTTTTATAACTATTTATTCTTTTTTTTAGCGTCTAATTCTGCTTTTAATTTTGGATGAAGCTGATATTGCGGGCGCTGATCTTTCTTTTCCAAAGATTCTTTCTTTTGCGTTTCGCGTAACATTTTGAAGCTCACATATAACAAGCCAATCAGCATTGCAAAACAAAGAAGTACCAAAACAATTAAACCCACTTTTAGCAAAATCTAACCCTCAAAAATCAAAGCAATAAAAAAGAGCCCCAATATGACTTAGGACTCTTTTCTTGTCAAAATAATTACAGATTTAAAATCTAAATTATTTTGATTGATCTAAAATTGCGAATAAATCAGTTTGAACTTCATCAATTGGACGAAGACCATTTAATTTATTGTAAGTTGGCGCATTTACACCTGAAGCTGCACGACCTTGGTAGAAACCAACAAGTTGCTCAGTTTCTGTATGGTATGAACCCAAACGTTTACGAATTGTTGCTTCAAGGTCATCTGGACGTTGAATAAGATCTTCACCTGTTTCATCATCTTTACCTTCCACTTTTGGTGGGTTGTAAACGATGTGGTAAACACGACCTGACGCAGCATGTTGACGACGACCAGAAAGACGTTGAACAATTTCTTCATCTGGAACATCAATTTCAATCACGTGATCGATATTAATGCCTTCGTTTTCCAAAGCTTCAGCTTGTGGAATAGTACGAGGGAAACCATCAAAAATGCAGCCATTCACGCAATCTGGTTGAGCAATACGTTCTTTCACAAGACCAATGATCAGTTCATCTGAAACAAGACCACCGTTGTCCATCACGCTTTTAGCTTTAAGACCTAATTCAGTACCTTCACGAATTGCAGCACGGAGCATATCACCGGTTGAAATTTGTGGGACATTGTAGCGCTTACAGATCAACTGAGCTTGAGTACCCTTACCTGCTCCAGGTGGTCCTAGTAAAATAATGCGCATAAATAAACATCCTCATTTAACAATGTACATGACGCGTCGTTTATGGCGAACTCCAAGATTCGTCATTTGGATCAGCATCGAATTATAAAAAAGCCACAAACAAATGTATTAAACCAGCAACAAATCCGGTTACACCACCCAATAAAATCAAAATCCATTCGTCTTCCTGAAATGCAGGACGTAACAGATTCTGAAACTCTTTCGGGGTCAACTCGCGAATACGCTCTCGGAACATTTGAAAGATCTTTTGTGCACGGCTCGCATTGAACGCTGGGTCGCTTACAGGAACCATCGTAATTTCAATCGAGCGATCGATCAAGTCTGTCTTGAGTTTTGCATATTCTTTTGGCCCTAAAGAGAGCTGTAAAGATGTACGAACCAAAGGTGTTTCCATAATCTCATTAATATGTCGTTTTACAATACGGCGAGTTTTCTCTTTTTTACTGCCATACATCATTTCCGACATAATCGATTTTAAGGTAATTAAATCCTCTGTTACGACTTTTGCAAATACATCTGAGACTTCATCTTGACGCTTCATAAAAGCACCTTGGACATTATATGTTCCTATACGTGGAACAATTGGCTTAATCCAAGGAAATTTATGATCTTTTGTTCTTTCAAAAAACTGTAAATAACGAACATAATGTGGTTCAAGTGGATTAAATACCATCCAAATTGCAATCCAATTCGTTAAAAAACCCCAAACAGATGCCCAAAATGGAACCGTCCAATGCCATGGTATCACAAACCAGACAATCATTTGAAAAACACCAAAGACAATACCAATTAATGCGCTGATATGCCAAATAAAATTAATCTCTTTTTGCCCAACTTTAAGGAACATTCGAACCATTAAGTGGCGATCATTTTCCATTTGGCTGACCACCATTTCACGCATATCGACTAGAGATTCCACATTTACAGTCAAATCAACGACTAAATTTTCTAAAACAGCAGGCAACTGTTTATTGGCTTGTGCATAAATACGACGTTTTATAGCATAAGGCATATTTTCCCAAAGCACCGCATTTCGGTCCATCATCACTTCATCAATAAGATATTCAAGTTCTGTCCCAACTTGCTGACCAATAATATGCGCCATATCTTTCGGGTCCATTGCATCTAAAAACTCCTGCAATGACCCTAATTTAGACAATGTATTGTCTGTGATAATACCTGAAATTCTGCCCGCTTTTCGAGGCACAATGCCTTGCCAGCCAATAGGAAGTGATCCGAGATGAAATCCCCAGAAATGGATAGGAAAAAACACCATTTTTAGTGCCATCCAAACATGCGCCCAAGTTACAAATGCAGTGACAGGAATAATACTTAACACCGCCCAGAAATCTGGACGTTGCAAAAATGTTTGCCACAACTGATTGATGTACTCAAGCATGCATAAATTCCATATATCTTTCTATTTGCAAGATTTTAAAACTTCAATAAACACCCTATTTTGTCTATTCACAGACTACAACAGTATAGGAAAATTGTATTTCAGAGCCAAAACCTTCAACTGCACCTTTATGCTAACCAAATGAACTAGATTCTGTGATATTTCACACAAAATACGCGATTAATAAAAGTAATTTATTCAATCTCCCTCAACAAATTACGCTTATTTTTAATCTGATATAATTTGTATAAGTATAGATATCATAACTGTTTTTTTGATACTCAGCTCAATAGATATCGCTCACTAATTCAGCATCTATTTTCTTTTATTTGTTATTTATGCAAAAACGACAATATTTATATATTTAGCTTACATATTTAACAAGAAATAAGACACTTAAAGCTGATTTTAAACTGGCTTGAGAATCTTTCAATTTTGGACTTCGATCAAAAAAATAATGAAACTCCAGGTTTCTTTTTCTGTATCAAAAACAGCTATTCAAAACTTATTATTGAAATTGTTCTCAGAGATTTCCCCGTCATGACATTCAACAAAATCCTTATGCAGTTGAATGTAGCAGAATTATTGAAAATCTTATAGGCACGCCCTCCTAATTTTTATGTCGCATAAGTCAAAAAACCTTCTTTATATTATTTAATTTAAATAGACCTCCATCTTTCGCAAATGAAGTTGAGTTGCGTTAGAATATCGATCAAACTCCCTCACCCAACAGACCTAAGTACATTGCGTATGAAACAGAACTTTCCATTAAAAAATGTTCAACAAGAAAAGCGCATCTTTCGCAATCGTGTTTTAGTGTCTGTCGGAATTGTCAGTTTTTTCCTTTTGCTGCTTGTTGCCCGCTATGCATATTTACAAATTTCAAGTTTCGATGAGTTCTCAACAGCATCAGATAAAAACCGCATACGCTTACAACCACTCGCTCCTGCACGTGGCTATATTTACGACCGTAACGGCACATTATTAGCAGATAATTATCCTGTATTTTCGGCAACATTAAGCCGTGCTGATATTGATGATATTGATGACACTATTGATCGCTTAACCCCTATTTTAGAGCTCACTCAAGAAGATATTGACCGTTTTAAAAGTCGTATTAAAGTTTCACGTAAAACTGAACGTGTCGTGATTAAGCTCAATTTAAACGAAACAGATATCGCACGTTTTAGTGAAGTTAAATTTAAATTCCCAGGCGTAAACATTGAAACTCAAATGACGCGCTACTATCCACATGGCGAATTATTTGCACATGTGATTGGTTATGTTGGTCGTATTAACGATAAAGAATTAAAAGAAATTGATAAAGATGCTTATGCAGGCACCAACTTAATTGGGAAAATTGGTGTAGAAAAATCATACGAAGACTTATTGCATGGTGTTCCGGGCAATGAATCGATTGAAGCAGATGCACACGGTAATGTATTACGTCATTTAGGCCGTAAAGATCCTATTCGTGGTAACGATTTATATCTTTCTTTAGATTATGGTCTTCAAATGGTTGCAAGTGAGCAACTTGCAGGTCGTCGTGGTGCAATTGTTGCTTTAGACCCAACTACAGGGGAAATTTTAGCACTTGTATCTAGCCCAAGTTTCAACCCAAATTTATTCGTAACAGGCATTAGCTCAAAAGATTATTCAGAGCTTCGAGATAATCTAGACCAACCCCTTTACAACCGTGCAGTACAAGGTGCTTATCCACCGGGTTCTACCATTAAACCAATGTTTGGTTTGGGCGGGATTCACTATGGTTTAATCGATTGGCAAACAGCCATTCAAGATCATGGTTATTTCAACTTACCTGGCGATAGTCACCGTTTCCGTGACCATAAAAAAACAGGTCATGGCGTGGTCGATTTACACAAAGCTCAAGTTGTCTCTTGCGATACTTTCTTCTATGTTCTTTCTTACCGAATGGGCATTGAAAAAATGAATGCGTGGATGCGCCAATTTGGTTTTGGTGAAAAAACAGGAATTGACTTACCAAGTGAAAGTACAGGTTTGTACCCAAGCCCAGAATGGAAACTTCGTACACGTAAAGCGAAATGGCTACGTGGCGAAACAATTTCAGTCAGTATTGGACAAGGTGCATTTACTGCAACACCATTACAACTTGCCATGGCAACCGCTATTACATCCAACCAAGGCGCACATATTACGCCCCACGTTTTACGTGAAAGTAAAGGTGCTAAACCTTATACCGTTCATAACTCAACAGATGGCGTAATTCCATTCAACGGTAAACCTGAAGATTGGGTGAAAATGCGTGAAGCTATGGTTGATGTTGTAAACTCAGGTACAGGACGTGGAATTCGCACTCACCTTTATGATATTGCAGGGAAAACAGGTACAGCCCAAGTAAAAAGTATTGCACAGGGTAAAAAGTATAACGAATCTCTCCTGACTGAACGCCAACTTGACCATGGTCTTTTTGTTGGCTTTGCTCCTGCTGAAAAACCACAAATTGCCATTGCTGTTGTATGGGAAAATGGTCGTCATGGTGGTTCTGCCGCTCAAATTGCCAAACCATTATTCGATTATTGGTTGCTCACTCGTAAAAAGAATCCAATTAAACCTGCTGCTGGTCAAATGAGTGGTGGTCTTATGACGGCAGGTATTAAACCAAGTGAACTTCCAAGTGGCGATGGAAATCTACGTGCAACCACGCCAACGGCTAGTACAGATCAGACATCTACAACGAATCAACGCACAACGAATACAACAACACCTACAAATATTAACCCTCAAGTAAGTTCGCATGCTGCTTCTCAAGCAGTTAGCGAAGAGTAACGCTAAAGTATGAAAAATCAATTACGTATTATTGGTGGCGAATGGAAACGTCGCCAACTCCCTTTTGCTAGCATTGATGGTTTGCGTCCAACACCTGACCGTGTTCGAGAAACACTTTTTAATTGGTTAATGTGGGATATTCAAAATACACATGTTTTAGATATTTGTGCAGGTTCTGGTGCTTTAGCATTCGAAGCATTATCGCGTGGCGCAAGTCAAATCGTGATGATTGAACCAAATGCACAACAAGCAAAATTTTTGAAAGACAATCTAGAGCTTTTAAAAGTCACCAATCAACGTGCAAAATTAAAAATTGCCACAGCACAGCAAACGTTACCCACATTAAAAGAGCAATTTGACGTGGTTTTTCTAGATCCGCCCTATGGTTTAGATTTATGGGAAGAATTAGCGACTTTGGCAGATCCACTCATTAAAAATGATGGTTTTATTTACATTGAAGCTGACCGTGAATTATCTCAATTAAAAATCCCTGCAAGTTGGATTCAAATTAAGAATACAAAAGCAGGTACAGTTCGCGCTGGTCTGTATAAAAAGTCGAATCATTAAACAATAAAAAAAGGATGCTTATGCATCCTTTTTTTATCCCCCCAATTATGGGCGAAGTGGTCTTTGTGAGTTGGGTAAACCGTGTGATTTAGGCTGATTAGAATTCCAATTTGGCCTATTTTTCGTTGGCTTTTGCCCTTGATAATTTGGCCTGTAGTTTGGCTTATTATTCGGTTTATTGTTTGACTGATGTTGTGATGGCTTATGACCATTAAAATCAGGTCTGTTGTTTACAGGCGGTCTTGGTTTTTGTTGATTAGGACGATAATTGGGTCTGTAATCTGGTCGATGCGCTCCGCCATTATTCCAAGTCGGACGATCATACGAATGATTTCCTGAATAATTTGGACGATCATCATACGGAGCCATGACACAGCCTGTTAAAGCAAGACCTAGTGTCGATAACAACAATATTTTTTTAATCATCATAATGACCCTCAAATTTATATTCAAAGTATGGAATACAGACATGAATACTTCAGGGATCTGTCGTTTATTTTGTGTATAAGTTCATCCATGATTTGCTCATATTGTGCAGAACTTATCTACAATAAACATAAGAAAATATAGAAATAAACCTCTTTAATTCAATAAGATCACCTAAAATCACTTTTATTAATTTTTCCATTTTTAATTATGACTTGGCTTCTTTTTCTTCTGGGTGCAATCATTGCAGGCTTTGTACAAGGCTTAACAGGCTTCGCTTTTGGGCTTGTTGCTATGTCATTTTGGGTTTGGGCATTAGCTCCACAGCTTGCAGCCCCTCTTGTGGTTTTTGCATCTTTATGGAGTCATATTATTTCCCTATCAAGTGAAAATAAAAGCTATCACTTCGATAAAGCACTTGTTCTTCCTTATATTTTAGCTGGACTTATTGGCGTTCCAATTGGCACATGGTTACTTGACCGTGTAGAACCAGAAACATTTAAACTCGTATTGGGTACATTCTTGATGATTTGGAGCCCACTGATGTTATTTAATCCAAAATTTATCTTTATACAAAAATCAGGAAAATATGCAGATAGCTTCATTGGTTTTTTAGGCGGTATTTTAGGAGGATTAGGTGGCTTTAGTGGCGCTCTACCTTCTGCATGGCTAATGCTCAAAAATCTACAAAAAGATAAACAGCGCTATATTATGCGTCACTTTAATTTCGCTATTCAGGTTTTCACTCTTAGTGCATATTTAATTCAAGGAAACATTAAAAGCCAACACATCACTTATATTTTAGTTCTTATGTTTACAGTCAGTATTCCTGCAATTTTAGGAGCAAAGCTATTTTATAAAATTTCAGAAATTCAATTTAAAAAAATTGTCTTGAGCTTACTTTTTGCTTCAGGCGTTTTTATGAGTTTAAACAGCTTCATTTGAGTTTTTTCAAATCATGCATCATTAAAATTTCTTAGACCAAAAGAAACGAACCATTTGCCCACGATCATAAGGAAAACTAGATACATATTCATATCCAACCTTATGTGCCTGATCGAGCTTAAACTCCATGCCATAACCAAATGAAACCGCAAAATCATCAACGCCAACATTGTTCTTTTGCCCTGCCATAAACTTATTTTGCGCACCTTCAAACTGATACGCAGTATTGTTATAAATCCTTAAATTTTCATCTTCATAAAAATTGTTTTTTAAGAAACTATAATCCCTAAATTCTTCATCAATTTTTTCTATTTTTTCTTTTTGCTCTTTTTCTTGGGTTTCAAACAAAGTTTCTTTTATCTCTTCTTCATTTTTATTGTTATGTTCCTCTGCTGCGTTCATTTCCATGCAGTAGCAACCTAATACACATAAAATAAGATATTTATTCATCATTACCCCATTTAAATGACCTTTCCAGCCCAAAACATAACGCCTTACCCAAAAATCGAGAACCTCTACTTTTATATTCATTAAAATGAGATATTTTATTCAATATAAATTTAACCATAGAATTCAAAGAAACGAGTATAAAAAGCGTTAATTCTCATCAAAAACTATATTTTTTAATCACAAAACGCATAATTGATTGAAAAGAAAGCAATCAAGCATAAATACACTTGCCAAGATTTATTTCGTCCTCTATTATTGCGCACATGCCCGAGTGGTGAAATCGGTAGACACAGGGGATTTAAAATCCCCCGCCCACAAAGCGTGCCAGTTCGAGTCTGGCCTCGGGCACCATTTTAATACTTCTTAAAATGGTGCATTAAAAATTCCAGCTATATGCTGGTTTTTTTATGTCTGAAATTTAGTAAACTTCATATTCCGTCAATAATAATATCTATAAAAAATGCGACTACATATATCTTTTTATTTATTTACTTTCATTTTCTCTGCTTCAAACACCTTGGCTTTTACCCCCTATGAAACCAACTCTGAAATAATGACCGAGCAAACAAATCAAGCTGCTCTTATAGTAAGTGATACAGATGTTTCAAATGAGGATACAGAATATTTAGATTTTTATGCTGGCACTATTCAATATAATAATCATCAATATATTCTCAAACGCTGCACTTTAGGTAGTTATGAATACATACTCTCTTTCAAAAATCTAAAAGATAAAGATCAAATCGATCAATTATTAAAATCGAACTCAAATTTTTGGTTAAATACATTCAGCCACTATAATTCAATTAATGATGAACACCATCTAACAGTTAACGAAATCGAAGCCATCCATAGCAATGAAAGTTGTCATTTTGAAGACTTATTTGACAGTTTTGAAGAAAATCCCGAATTGTTCAATCAACTTAAAGAACTGATTACACCTAATAAAAAAAGAGAGTGAATTACCACTCTCTATTACCAATCAATTCTTCCATTTCAATATCCATATATCCCTCTTCTTGCACCACCATCATCATTGCCTCAGCAATATAATCAGCAGCTGAATCATCTAAAGAGGAATCTAGATCTTCAAACTGAGGCTTCAATTTATTAATTTCAGCCACAGCTTCATTTGCAAAATGGTAAATATCTTTTTCAGAGATATTTGCTTTTGCCACTTTCTTTGCAAATCTAAAAATACACTGTCTAACTTCAGCAGCAAGAACATCGGGATAATATTCATCATCAAACATTGGGAGAAGTAAATCACTTAACATAGCTAAACTCAATTTTTCAGCATTTTAAAAAACCGAGTTTATATACCACAAAGTTATAGCTTTATCCTAATTGTTCTTTTAATTCACCTAAACAAAAAAAAAGAGCAACCACTGTTACCCTTTTAAAATATTATTTTGTTTAAATCATTTTTTAAAAATCAGTTCTAGGCTTGCATCGCTTTCCAAATTATCAATGCCTCACTTGTGGCTTTTACATCATGTACACGCACCATCGATGCACCTTGCTGAACAGAAATTAAATGAGCAGCAACTGATCCCACCGCCCTGCTTTGTGCATCAGCACCACCCAAGGCTTCACCAATAAAGCGCTTACGTGATAATGCTGAAAGTATCGGATATCCCATTTCTGAAAGTTTATAAAATTCATTTAATAGCTGCAGATTTTGCTGTGCATTTTTTGCAAAGCCGAAACCAGGATCAATCATAATATTTTCAGACTTAACTCCTGCATTCAAAGCATCATTTACACGCTGTTGTAATTCAGAAATGACATCCGCAGTGACATTATCGTATTGATCTAAATTATTCATTGTGGTCGGCTCACCACGCATATGCATAATAATGACAGGAATATTTAATGATGCTGCTGTTTCTAATGCATAA
Organism: Acinetobacter portensis; assembly: GCF_010646905.1. Lineage (NCBI taxonomy): Bacteria > Pseudomonadati > Pseudomonadota > Gammaproteobacteria > Moraxellales > Moraxellaceae > Acinetobacter > Acinetobacter portensis. The sequence goes on along the minus strand of NZ_JAAARQ010000002.1, from coordinate 2,050,392 downwards.
GGACGTGTAAGTGCGCGAACATCATTCCAAATATGCGCGCCTGCTTTTACCGCTGCTTTAATAACTTCTGGTGATGAAGTATCAATTGAAATAACCACATTATGTTTTGCAAGTTCTTCAACCACAGGAACAACACGCGCTATTTCGTCTTCTACAACTACTGCTGAAGCACCTGGACGCGTAGATTCACCACCCACATCAATAACTGTTGCACCCTCAGCAATCATCACCAAAGCGCGAGCTACAGCGTCATCTTTACCATTATGTAAGCCACCATCACTAAATGAATCAGGGGTTACATTTAAAATCCCCATCACATGTGGCTGCGATAAATCTAAACTTAAATCACCACATTGCAAAACACGTTTTGGCAAAGAAACAAGCTGCATATTTTCTTCCTAAATCTCATCTCGCATCATTCTAACAATTCTAAATTATGCAATGCTGAATTCTTTTCAAAATAGCAGGAATAAAAAAAGAGCCTCATATGAGACTCTTTTTTAATAAACAACTTAAACTTTTGGTAAAGACTCTAAAGATGGTAATGGTGGAGGTGTTGCTGGACCATCAGTTGGAGTTACATCAACCACAGGGTTATCTGAAACATAAACTTTTGGTGGTTGTGGCTCACGACCTTCCATAATGTCACGGATTTGGTCACGATCAATCGTTTCCCATTCCATAAGCGCTTTCACCATTGCATGTGCGATATCTTTATTACTTTCTAAGATGTCACGTGCAATACGATATTGCTCATCTAGGATACGACGAACTTCACGATCAACCTCTAACTGAGTTGTTTCAGAAATCGTACGACTACCAATGCTTCCCATGAATGATTGCTGAGAGTCATCTTCATAAACCATTACGCCCATTTTATCGGACATACCGTACTTAGTTACCATTGCACGCGCCATTTTTGTTGCACGTTCAAAGTCGTTCGAAGCACCTGTAGACATTTGATTGATGAAAACTTCTTCTGCAATACGACCACCAAAAAGAATAGAAAGTTCATTCAACATCTTATCTTTATAATGGCTTGTTTGATCATGTTCAGGTAACTGCCAAGTTACACCTAAAGCCCAACCACGCGGCATAATTGTTACTTTATGCACTGGGTCTGTACCCGGTAAAATTTCAGCAACAATCGCATGACCTGCTTCATGATAAGCCGTAGCTCGACGTTCTTCTTCACGAATCACCATCGATTTACGTTCTGGCCCCATATAAAGCTTGTCTTTTGCATCTTCAAAGTCGTGCATATCAACGGTGTTCTTATTACGACGTGCAGCAAATAATGCAGCTTCGTTAATAAGGTTAGCCAATTGAGCACCAGAGAAACCAGGTGTACCACGTGCAAGAACCTGAATATCCACGCCCGCAGTTGAAGGTAGTTTCTTCATGTGAACATTTAAAATTTGCTCACGACCTTTAATATCTGGAAGACTCACCACAACTTGACGGTCAAAACGTCCCGGACGAAGCAATGCTTTATCAAGTACATCTGCACGGTTTGTTGCAGCAATAACAATAATACCTTCGTTGCCTTCAAAGCCGTCCATTTCTACAAGCATTTGGTTTAATGTTTGCTCACGCTCATCATTACCACCACCTGTACCTGAACCACGATGACGACCCACTGCATCAATCTCATCAATAAAGATGATACATGGCGCATGACGTTTCGCTTGTTCAAACATGTCGCGCACACGAGATGCACCAACACCCACGAACATTTCTACAAAGTCAGAACCCGAAATACTAAAGAATGGAACTTTTGCTTCACCTGCAATTGCTTTCGCAAGTAAAGTTTTACCCGTACCTGGAGGACCAACCATTAATACGCCTTTAGGAATCATTGCACCTAGACGTTTAAATTTTGTTGGATCTTTTAAGAAATCTACAATTTCAACAACTTCTTGCTTCGCTTCATCACAACCCGCAACATCTGCAAATGTCACTTTAATTTGGTCTTCCGAAAGCATTTTTGCCTTCGATTTACCGAAACTCATCGGGCCGTTCTTACCACCTGCACCGCCACCCATGTTGCGCATAAAGAACATGAATAACAAAATGATTAAAAGTACAGGGAAACTCGCAATAAGAAGCTGCATCAACAAACCTTGACGTTGAGGCGCTGTGCCTTCAACAACAACTTTGTTTTTGATCAAGTTCGGCATCAGTTCAGGGTCTTGAACTGCTGGACGAATACTTTCAAATGATGAACCGTTAACCTTTTCACCATTAATTCTTTCGCCATCAATTGTAACTTGCTTAATTTGACCTGCATTAACCGCAGTCACAAACTCTGAATAGTTCAATGATGTTGGTTTTTCGCTGCCATTAATGTTGCTGAAAATAAGAATCAGCACACCAAGTATAATCAACCACAATACGGCATTCTTGAAAAGATCGCTCAAAGCTTTATTCCCATATCAATCTAATTTGATCATGCCCAATTGGGTGACCTTTTATTTCAAAACGCTGAAAACCAGCTATATAAATCATTAAAAAGGTACAAAATGCACAATTTTTAAGGACTTGGCAAGTAAACTTTACTTAGGCGCTTTTTTAAGCCCTTGTCCAATTAAGAAAACCTCTTTTGAACGAGCTCGCGAAGCAGCAGGTTTCGCTGTTTTTAACACAGTAAAACTATCAACAACCTGTTTACGGAATTCATCAAAACCTGTCCCTTGGAAAACTTTTACCACAAATTGACCTTTAGGTCCCAGTACTTTATTGGCAAAATCTAGAGCAAGTTCACATAAATAAATTTGGCGCGGTTGATCAACAGCCTTATTACCTGATGTATTGGGGGCCATATCCGAAATTACAACGTCTACGGTACGTCCATCTAAAATATTTAACAATTCTTCAAAGACAGCTTCTTCTCGAAAATCGCCTTGTAGGAAGGTAACATCAGGTAATGCATCCATTTCTAAGATATCAGATGCGATCACGATACCTTTGCTACCGACTAATTTACCGGCAATTTGTGACCAACTTCCCGGAGCCGCCCCCAAGTCAACCACAACCATACCTGGTTTAATGAGCTTATATTTTTCTTGCATTTCTAGAAGCTTATAAGCTGCACGAGCGCGATAGCCTTCCTTTTGTGCTTTTTTAACAAAAGGGTCGTCTAAATGCTCTCTCATCCAATCACGACTACTTTTAGATAACTTTTGGTTGGTAATGCGTGTAGCCATAACTCTCTAATAAATTAAATCTTCTTAATATTCATTGTACGTGAAAAAATTCTGTCATGCAGTATACATCTGTATCTAAATATCGGCTTTGGTTTAGATTTTTTCTATTACATAAATCGCTTATTTCGTACAACACAAGATATTGATAATAAAGTTATTTAAATAAAAACAGTAGAATAACACTCTTAACCCAAACCATTTCTAACTGATATTTACGATAAAATACAGCTTAATTTTAAAAATACCGCTTCTGAATTTTTAATATCAAATAAATGTTTATGGATGCTTGAGAATTTACAGCGATTGATTGTGCAATTTGTTATACTAGGGCGTTTTTTAATTTAGGTTATTTTTATGGCGGCTTTATCAATTCAGGAACGTAAGCGTTTACGTCAAATTGGACATGCTTTAAACCCAGTTGTAATGGTGGGTGATAAAGGTTTATCAGAAAGCGTGATTGAAGAGCTAAACCGTGCTTTAAATGATCATGAACTTATTAAAGTTAAAGTAGTTGCTGAAGACCGCGAAGCGCGTTCAGCTTTAATTACAGAACTTGTTGAAGCTTCAGGATCTGAAATTGTACAAACGATTGGTAAAATTGCACTACTTTATAAAAAGGCTGCAAAACAAAACCAAAAGCTTTCTAACCTTGTTCGTCACGCACATTTAGGTAATTAATTTTTAACTTATGGCAAGTTATGACCTGAGTGCTTTTGATCGCCGATTTCAGGCAATCTCCTTAGTTGGTGCAATTGAACAACAAAGCCCCTTTACATTAAATGTTGGCTTTTGGTTACGTGATCCTAATCAGTTTGTTCAATGGCCCGAGCTAGTTACATCAAACCCTCGTGTTGATTTCCTTTGGGAAGACACCTGTTATGAGATTTTTATTGGAGTTAAAGAGGAAGATTTTTATCGTGAAATCAACCTATCTCCTTCTCAAGCATGGCAAGCGTATCAATTCGAAGAATATCGTTATCCAGAGGATATGCCTCCTCAAGTTGCTGATGACATTGAACTGAATCAACTTAAACGCACACATTATGGTTTAAGTGTAAGTTTAGATCTGACTGAATTTATGTTGAAACATAAACTGAAATGGGATGATGTATTTATTGGTTTATCTGCGGTACTTAAAACATCGCAGGGACATCATTATTATGCAATGCAGCATAGTAGCCCAAATGCCGATTTTCATAATAAAAGAGATTGGCTACATCAGTTTTAAAATAAAAAAAGCAAAAGGCATTTACCTTTTGCTTTTTTTATATCTTGACGTTTGGTTTAAGTGCAATACTTTCTCAATTTATAAAACTCATCACACACTCACAGATGCGATATTAGCTTTTAGGTGACTTACTTTTCACTGAACTCTCTTTAGATGTATTTGGAATCACTTTTTTCCAAGCTTCCAAAGTATGTTCTTTTGAACGTTTTAAGGTTTCAGTCAAATGATCTTTATGTTTAAAAGAGATGTGATTGACATCTTCCTTCAATTCTTTCGTTAATTGAGATAAATCATCTAAAACAGTATTGAATTCTGTTTTCACAAAATCTTTAAGATCGATTAAATCTTTTTGTGAAGTTCCAAACTGCTCCTTCAAATCATCCAATTTTTGAATCAGATCTTGTTTCAATTGTCGTAATTGATCTTGCACACCAATATTGAGTTGTTTGGCTTCTTGGCTCAGTTTTTCTTGAGCATCAACCACAATATCAACTGCCTGATCTTTAGCCTCGATTGCTACTTTTTCAATCTTATCAGTACCTTCCAAAATCGTATTTTTTAGCTCAGTTTGTGCAGGTACTTTCTTTTGTCTTGTTGTCATCATATTCCCCTGTTGTTATACATTCTTTATTAAGAGAATATTCCTGTTTGATAAAATTTAAGTTCTGATTTGTCTAACAATTATTATTTGCTTACATTTTTCACTGCACGCTCAAGAAACAAGCTATTACTTAAAATGCAAGTGATTTATATTACTTATTCGCTACAAATTGAATGGACTTTTAGCGCTACTGTCCGTATAATGCCGTGTTAAGTTCAAGCGAGCAGACATAGGAGGGTAGGTTTAAAAAATAGCCTTCCTTTTTTTTCGTCTTCTCGCTTTTTTACAGCCTAAATTTCAGGAGCTTTGGTTTGAGCACCCCAGCAATTTTAGCCCTTGCCGACGGAACTATCTTTAAAGGTACTTCTATTGGCGCATCGGGTAGTACGACTGGTGAAGTCGTTTTTAACACTGCCATGACTGGCTATCAAGAAATTTTGACTGACCCAAGTTACGCACAGCAACTTGTCACTTTAACTTACCCGCATATTGGTAATACTGGTTGCAATGAAGAAGACGCTGAATCAGGTCGAATTCATAAAGTATGGGCAAACGGTTTAATTATTCGTGACCTACCTTTATTGCACAGTAACTTCCGAGCTACACAATCTTTAGGTGAATACTTAGAACAACATAATGTTGTAGCGATTGCAGATATCGACACCCGTAAACTTACACGTATTTTACGTGATAAAGGCGCGCAGAATGGTTGCATCCTTGCTGGCGAAAATATCACGGCAGAAGAAGCTTTAGAAAAAGCTCGTGCATTTGGTGGTTTAAACGGTTTAGATCTTGCAAAAGAGTGCTGTGATCCTGAAGGTTTCGAATGGACTGAAGGTTCTTGGACACTTGGTCAAGGTTTCTCTCAGCCAGAAGCTAAATTCCATGTTGTTGCATACGATTACGGTGTCAAAACCAACATCTTACGTATGCTCGCAGACCGCGGTTGCAAGTTAACTGTTGTACCTGCGCAAACTCCTGCTGCCGATGTGCTTGCACTGAATCCAGATGGCGTATTCTTATCAAACGGTCCTGGCGATCCGGCTGCATGTGACTACGCAATTGAAGCTGTAAAAACAATTGTTGAAGATGCTCGCAACATCCCTGTATTTGGTATTTGCTTGGGTCACCAAATTTTAGCTTTAGCCTCTAGTGCTAAAACTGTAAAAATGCCTCATGGTCATCATGGTGCAAACCATCCTGTTCAGAACATTGAATCTGGCATAGTGATGATTACTTCGCAAAACCATGGCTTCGCTGTAGATGCAGAAACATTACCTGCAAACCTGAAAGCTACGCACAAATCTTTGTTCGACCAAACCCTTCAAGGGATTCATCGTACAGACAAACCTGCGTTCAGTTTCCAAGGTCACCCTGAAGCAAGCCCTGGTCCACATGACTGCGCACCATTGTTCGATCATTTCATCGAACTTATCGAAGCATCTAAGAAGTAATTAAGGAAGCATCATGGCTAAACGTACAGACATTAAAAGCATCTTAATTATTGGTGCTGGTCCAATTGTAATTGGTCAAGCATGTGAGTTTGACTACTCAGGTGCTCAAGCATGTAAAGCGCTTCGTGAAGAAGGTTACCGCGTTATTTTGGTAAACTCTAACCCTGCGACAATCATGACTGACCCAACAATGGCAGACGCAACTTACATCGAGCCAATTACTTGGCAAACTGTTGCAGCGATTATTGAGAAAGAACGCCCAGATGCTGTTCTTCCTACAATGGGTGGTCAAACAGCATTGAACTGTGCCCTTGCTCTTGATGAGCATGGCATTCTTGCAAAATACAATGTTGAATTGATTGGTGCGTCTAAAGAAGCGATTGAAAAAGCTGAAGACCGCAAATTATTCGACCAAGCAATGCGTAAAATTGGTCTTGAATGTCCAAAAGCTGACATTGCAGAGTCAATGGAAGAAGCTTTAGCGATTCAAGCTCGTTTCGGTTTTCCTGTAATCATTCGTCCATCATTCACGATGGGTGGTTCAGGTGGTGGTATCGCGTACAACAAAGAAGAATTCATTGAAATCTGTGAACGCGGTTTCGATCTTTCTCCGACTAAACAATTATTGATCGATGAATCTTTAATTGGTTGGAAAGAGTACGAAATGGAAGTTGTTCGTGACAAAAACGACAACTGTATCATCGTATGTACCATTGAAAACTTCGACCCAATGGGCGTGCACACAGGTGACTCAATCACTGTTGCCCCTGCTCAAACGCTTACAGACAAAGAATTCCAATTACTACGTAATGCATCTTTAGCTGTACTTCGTGAAATTGGTGTAGAAACAGGCGGCTCTAACGTTCAGTTCGGTATTTGCCCGAAAACTGGTCGTATGGTTGTTATTGAGATGAACCCACGTGTATCACGTTCATCTGCTTTAGCATCTAAAGCTACTGGCTTCCCTATTGCGAAAATTGCTGCGAAATTGGCTGTTGGTTACACGCTTGATGAGTTGAAAAATGACATCACAGGCGGTACAACACCTGCATCATTCGAACCTGCAATTGACTATGTAGTAACTAAGATTCCTCGTTTCAACTTCGAGAAATTCCCACAAGCTGACGCAACTTTGACTACACAGATGAAATCTGTGGGTGAAGTAATGGCCATTGGTCGTAACTTCCAAGAGTCTATGCAAAAAGCACTTCGTGGTCTTGAAGTGGGTGTTTGTGGCTTCGATGAAAAACTTGAAGTAGGCACTGAAGGTGCAAAAGAAAAAATTCTTCAAGAACTTAAAGTTCCAGGTCCTGAGCGTATTTGGTTCGTAGGCGATGCATTCCGTCATGGTTTCACTTTAGACGAAGTATTTGCTGCAACCAACATCGACAAATGGTTCTTGATTCAAATTGAAGACATCATCAAAACTGAAGCTCAAATTAAGACTTTAGGTTTTGGCGATTTAAACGCTGACAATATCCGTTCGTTCAAACGTAAAGGTTTATCTGACCTTCGCATTGCGAACTTAATGGGTATTTCACAAAAACAATTCCGTAAACATCGTTGGAACTTGGGCGTAACCCCTGTTTACAAACGTGTAGATACATGTGCAGCAGAATTCGAATCTGATACAGCTTACATGTACTCTACTTACGATGAAGAATGTGAAGCAAATCCGTCTACTAAAGACAAGATCATGGTGATCGGTGGCGGTCCTAACCGTATTGGTCAAGGGATCGAGTTCGATTACTGCTGTGTACACGCTGCATTAGCAATGCGTGAAGATGGCTACGAAACAATCATGGTCAACTGTAACCCTGAAACTGTTTCTACAGACTATGACACATCAGATCGTTTGTACTTCGAACCAATTACTTTGGAAGATGTGCTTGAAATCGTACGTATCGAGAAGCCAAAAGGCATTATCGTTCAGTACGGTGGTCAAACACCTTTGAAATTGGCTCGTGCTTTAGAAGAAGCTGGTGCGCCAATTATCGGTACATCACCTGATGCAATTGACCGTGCAGAAGACCGTGAACGTTTCCAACAAATGATTCAACGTCTACAACTTCGTCAACCAAACAACAGCATTGTAAAATCTGCTGAAGAAGGTATGGCTGAAGCATCTAAAGTAGGCTACCCACTTGTAGTACGTCCTTCGTATGTACTTGGTGGACGTGCGATGGAAATCGTATACAACGATGACGAACTTAAACGCTACTTACGTGATGCTGTTCAAGCATCTAACGAAGCGCCTGTTCTTCTTGACCGTTTCTTAGATGACGCAATTGAAGTTGACGTAGACTGCGTATCTGACGGTAAAGACGTTGTGATTGGCGGTATTATGCAACACATCGAACAAGCTGGTATTCACTCAGGTGACTCTGCATGTTCTATTCCTCCTTACTCTTTATCTAAAGATGTTCAGGACGAAATGCGTCGTCAAACAATTGCTATGGCAAAAGAGCTTGGTGTAATTGGTTTAATGAACGTACAGTTTGCAGTTAAAGGCAATGACGTTTATATTCTTGAAGTGAATCCACGTGCATCTCGTACTGTTCCATTCGTATCGAAATGTATTGGCGAATCTTTAGCGAAAGTTGCTGCACGTTGTATGGCGGGTCAATCTCTTGTGTCACAAGGTTTCACAACAGAGATTATTCCAACTTACTTCTCTGTAAAAGAAGCAGTCTTCCCATTCAACAAGTTCCCTGGTGTTGACCCTATTCTTGGCCCTGAAATGAAATCTACAGGCGAAGTAATGGGTGTTGGTAAAACTTTTGGTGAAGCGTTCTATAAAGCTGTTTTAGGTGCAAATGAACGTTTACCTGGCTTACCAACCGAAGGTGAAGTGAAGCATGCATTCATCTCTGTACGTGAATCAGATAAACCACGTGCAGTTGCAATTGCAAAACAACTGATCGATTTAGGCTTCAAGATTCTTGCGACCGGTGGTACATTTAAGGTAATCAGCGAAGCTGGTCTTGAGTGTGAACGCGTGAACAAGGTTACTGAAGGTCGTCCTAACATTGTGGACCGTATTAAAAACGGCGAAATCCACCTTGTGATTAATACGGTTGAAGGTAAACAGGCTCAAGAAGATTCATTCTCGATCCGTCGTTCAGCACTTCAAGGTAAGGTGTATAACACTACAACTTTGAATGGTGCAGAAGCTGTTTGCCAAGCTTTAGCTATCCAATTACCAATGGATGTTTACCGCTTGCAAGACCTTACTAAAGGTTAATTAAGTTACCAAGAAGTCCCGCTACCTCTTGGTGGCGGGCTTTTTTTCATTTGTAAATCAATATTTTTTTATTGATTTAATTTCTCTTACAAACTAGAGGGACAACAATGCAACGTTATCCTATGACTCCCGAAGGCAAAATTGCCCTAGAGAAAGAATTACAGCAACTTAAAAGTGTTGATCGTCCACGTATTATTGCAGCAATTGCTGAAGCGCGTGAACATGGGGATTTGAAAGAAAACGCTGAATATCATGCTGCTCGTGAGCAACAAGGTTTCTGTGAAGGTCGAATTCAAGACATCGAAGGCAAATTAGGCGCAGTTCAAGAAATTGATGTTAAATCGCTTGAACAAAATGGTCGTGTTGTTTTTGGTGTGACCGTGACTATTGAAAACTTAGATACTGAAGAGCAAAAAACTTACAAAATTGTAGGTGATGATGAAGCTGACTTCAAAATTAATAAGATTTCTGTCAACTCTCCAATTGCACGTGGTCTTCTAGGTAAAAGTGAAGGCGATGACGCTAAAATCACGACACCTCAAGGTGAAGTTGAATACGAAATTGTAAAAGTTGAATATCTTTAATTCATAAAGATTTCATCTTAAAGCCCCTCTTTTGAGGGGTTTTTATTTGTATAAATAAAAAATAAATCATCTTGTATTCTGCATATCTACACGCTTATGCTTAAATGAATTTGCTCTTTGTTTACATTATTATGCAACTTATTTGGTTCCGACAAGATTTACGTATTCACGATCATGCAGCACTGTGGCATGCGAGCCAAGCGGGTTCATGTATTGCGCTTGTTGTTTTATCACCAAAGCAATGGCAATTGCATGATGATGCTGTTATTAAAATTGATTTTTATCTTAGACAATTACAAGAACTCAAAACGAAGCTCAATAGTAAAAATATTCCGCTCATTGTACTGAATATTGATCTTTGGTCAGATCTGCCACAACATATTTTAAAACTCTGTCAGCAACATCAAATTCAATCATTACATGCCAATATTGAACTTGGAGTAAATGAACTTAAACGTGATGCTGAAATTCAACATCTGCTAGAAAAAAATAAAATTGATTTTGAGCTTTATCATGATCGAACTATTTTTCCTGTTGGCAGCATTCGTAATAAAAGTGATCAACCCTATCAAGTTTTTGGCGCATTTAAAAAACAATGTTATGAGAAGCTCAGTATAAGTTTGCCTGCGTGTTATCCACCTATTGAGGCTCAAAACCCAATTTCACAGCATGAAGATTTTGAACAACCAATTTCCAGTCTTTCCGAGTTTTATCCAAATCGGCATATCTCTCATGATTTACAACAAATTTGGCACGTGAGCGAAGCATCTGCATGGCAACTTTTAGATGATTTTATTCATGATCATGTACAGTATTATCAGCAAGAACGAGATTTCCCTGCTTTAAATAGCACAAGCAAACTTGCCGCTTATTTAAATATTGGAATATTGTCTATCCGCCAGTGTTTACACGCCTTATTTCGCCATAGTCATGGCTATATGGAATTTGAAAATGATGGTCAACAAATTTGGTTAGATGAACTGCTTTGGCGTGAATTTTATCAGCATATTTTGTTCGACCACCCGCGTGTATCTAAGCACCTACCTTTTAAATTAAATACGCAAAAGTTGATTTGGCGTGATGCAACTCATGATTTAGTGGCTTGGCAAAATGGACAAACAGGCATTCCAATTGTAGATGCAGGCATGCGTCAACTGCTTGCAACAGGTTGGATGCATAATCGAGTTCGTATGATTTGTGCGATGTTTCTCACTAAAAATTTGCTCATAGATTGGCGTTTAGGTGAAGCATGGTTTATGCAGCATTTAATTGATGGTGATTTGGCTGCCAATAATGGTGGCTGGCAATGGTGTGCATCTACAGGAACAGATTCTGCACCCTATTTCCGTATTTTTAATCCTGTCAGCCAATCGCAAAAGTTTGATGCCAATGGCGATTATATTCGTCAATGGGTGCCTGAACTTTCACATTTAGATGCGAAACACATTCATGAACCTTATGCGAAAAATCCACAATTAGAATTGAACTACCCAAAACCTATTGTCGATTTAAAAAGCAGTCGTATTCGTGCCATTGATGCCTTTAAGTATTTGGCTTAAGTTCGGCTATAATGACTTTACACTCGTTCTTTGATTGTTCTTATGGCTGAGCCTTTAATCAATTCCCCTGTTAAGCATTGGTGCGAATTCGAATTTATTTCCAAAACTGTGAAAAATCCGAATATTCACATAAAGGGAAACTATTCTTATTATTCTGCCTATTGGGATCAGGGTTTTGAGCGTTGTGTTGTGCGTTATTTGCATGATAAGCCTTCTACACCTGATAAGCCGATTGATCAGCTTTATATTGGTAATTTCGTGTGTTTTGGGGCGGAATGCGTGATTATGATGGGCGGTAATCAGTTGCATCGTACAGATTGGATTTCGGCTTTTCCTTTTGACACACGTAGTTTTGTACCTGCAGGCGATACTGTTATTGGCGATGGGTGTTGGATTGGTTCTCGTGCCATGATTATGCAGGGTGTGAAGCTTGGCGAAGGTGCCGTGGTTGCAACAGGTGCTGTGGTAACGAAAGATGTACCACCTTATGCGGTTGTGGGTGGTGTACCTGCAAAAATAATTAAGTATCGTTTTCCTGAAGAAGATATAGAAAAACTGCTTTCTCTAAAGTTATATGATTTAGATGAGAAGCAGTTTTTAAAGATGCGTGAGCAATTGCAAACGGATGATGTGAGCCAACTACTACTTCATATCCATCAATTCAAATAATTTTTAATAAATTTCCTTTTTAATACAGTGTCTGTTCACCATAGACATGACGATCTAAACTTATGTTTTGGAAAGAATCCTTTTTCAAGTGTAGAGTTATTTTTTGCATTTGTAGCTTATCTACAGCATCTGTATAATTTATAATAATTATTAATTCACAGCTATTCGATGAATCAAAAAAAGGTTCATTTGATATATTAAAAGAAACTACACCCCCTTCAGAACTATCTCTTAAAATATTCATATTTCGATGTTTTAAAATCTTATAAGCTGAGCCCTCTTCATAAGCGTATGTAAAGAATATATTTCTACATATAGTTCTACTATTAGAAATCTTAAACATTACCAACAAACTATCAAAAGTATCATTTTCACATTCACAACAAACTTCTAAATCAGAAAAGTGAAAAAATGGTTGCAACTGTTTTTTTAGATAAAATTTATCAAAATTATTTTTTTCATTATTAATTTTAATTTGCTTTTCAGTAGTTTTAAGTAATTTTTTCTGCTCATCAACTTGGAGATTTAAAGCCCTTGTTGATTGTTTTAACTCAGCTACCTGAATCCTCAAAGCTTCGGAATTCTGCTTCAAACCTCGCCCTTGTTGATAAAATCCAAAAACGAGCCAAAGAAATGCTAAGGGTGCAAAAGCACCTGCAAAAAAATCTCCTATTTCATTAAGCTTATCTGGAAAAGCTTTACCTTTACAAAGATAGCAAATAAAAATTAACCATAAAATAGTAATTCCCCACAATAAAATAGTTCCCATTTTAGAACTAAAACATTTTCTAAATTTATTCACCATTTTTAATTCATTTTCATAAAGTACATCATATTAATATACTTAAAATTTTCATAAACATAAGCGCAATTTATTAATTTTTAAAACAATAAATTCAATACCAAAATTTAAATTCACCCACCTCCAAAATTAAACAGTCGCTTACACTTTAATTTTTTTTGCCATTGCCCAATTACTGTAAATATTTATTAATTAATACATTAAGTTAGCGATATTTCACCAAGCATTTTACTAGGTTTTAATCTTTTTAAAATCAATATATTATGATTACAAGAACAGATGAAAACCACATAATTTTATGGTTGTATTATTTAGAAAAAAGGAGAAATAAAATGTCTTTTAACAATATTTTAGTACCTGTAGATGGTTCAGAAACTTCATATGCTGCAATTGAAAAAGCAGCCGACCTAGCAAAAGCATTCAACAGTAAAGTGACTGTTGTTCAGGTGCTTACTTTAGATCCTTATATCGCTGCGGAATACATTTCTGCATCTCACACAAACGAACTCATTGAACGTGCTCGTAAATCACTTCTTAAAACACTCGAAGAAGCAAAAGCAAAATTTGCTGAATATGGCGTAACTGTTGAAACTCAACTTCTAGAAGGACAAGTCATTCAACGTGAAATTGTAAAAGCTGCCGAAGCTGCCAATGCAGACTTAATTGTGATTGGTTCACATGGTCGCACAGGCTTCAAAAAATTAGTTTTAGGTAGCGTTGCACAAAGCGTACTTGCAGAAGGAACAGTTCCTGTTCTTATTGTTCGCAAGTAATTTTCAAATCAAAAAAAAGCTTCTTATTTAAGAAGCTTTTTTTATTCATGGATTCCATTGATACCGTTTTAAATTTACCCTGCCATCTATAACCACAACACCTTCCGATTGTAATTTAATAGCTTGAATATTTTCACCAAAGCCATCTTCCTTACTTAGGCTAATTTTTCCTTGTGAGTTAATTACTCTATGCCAAGGTACAACGCTATCATCAGCCATATTTTTTAAAGCAAAACCAACATGACGTGCATGCTTAGGCAAACCTGCAAGTTTTGCAATTTGCCCATACGTTGCGACTTTTCCTTGAGGAATTAACTGAATAATGCCATAAAATTCGCGCACATAATCTTGCATTGCTTTTAGAAATTACCCGGACTTTCTAGTCGCTTAACTTCTTGTAATTTATCTGGATGATGAAGTTTTGCCACACCATCATCCGTTTTTTGATCGACAATTGAATCAGTTCTATGCACGCTAATGATTTCATTACCTTGCTCATCTTCCTCAACAATATATTGAAATCCTTTTTTATTCATTTTATGGCACATACGCTGATACCAACCTTTGAAGCCAGTTTTTTCTTCATTCGGATTGTAATAAAAGGCATTCATTACCGCAGGCAAACCTAAGCCACAAACCAAACCAGACAACAATACAGAAATGAAGGTATAGCCAATTAAAATACTACTATATTCACTTAACTCTGGAATGTTCGCTACCGCCAAAATTAAGGCAAGTGAAATACCACCACGTACCCCACCCCAAGACAAAATCGCTAAACTACCGTTATAACTTTTATGTCTGAAGCTTGGGAAAAATGCAAATGATAAAAAGTTAGCGGCAAAACGTGAAGCATGTAGAATAATAAAGGCAACAATACCACCCAAAATTAAGCTAATACTTAAATCTAAAATGAAAAGTTCTAAACCAATTAAGGTAAATAAGAACGAGTTAATAATGCCTTCAACCGTATGCCAAAAATGGTTTACTTCACGAATTTCTCTTTCTTGAAGAATCTCTTTCCACTTATTCCCTACAACCAAACCACCAATTACGCAGGCAATAGGCGCAGAAGCATGGGCGAACAAAGCAACCAAATACGAACCACATGCCAATAATGCTGTGGTTAAAATAAGTGATTCCATTTCGTGCTTACCACGTAATAAACGCAATATCGCTAAACCAAAACCCCAACCAATAATCACAGCAACAACAATTTCGTAAAGCAGCGTTTCCAATACACCAATCAGCGTAAAATGCTCACCTTGCAATACATTCAATAAGGTCATAAACAATGCAATACACATTGCATCATTAAATAAAGATTCACCTTCAAGCTTCACAATAAGATGATGTGGTGCACGAACCGAACTTAATACACCCTTAATACCAATCGGATCCGTTGCTCCAAGTGCAGCACCTAAGAGTAAAAGCACCAACAAATCGACATGATTACCGACTAAAATTTGGTAACCATAAAGCAAAACCCCCACAAATACCGCACATAAAACTAAGGCAATACTGGCAAGAATAGTAATGGGTTTCCAATAACTTTTTAAATCTGACACCTTAAATTTAAGTGCCGATGAGGTCAAAATAAAACAAATAACGCCATTAATTAAAAAGTCATAGAAGTCGATATGTCTAACAGCATTTTCAATATTATGAATATTAATGGTAATAAATTCATTACCACTTAAAAGGCTTGCACCCCATTGTAAAATAAAGACAAAAATTGCAGAGACTAAGGGAACACCTATGGCTTGAGGGAAACCCAATACTCGTTTATTAAAAATTGTAGTTGCAATTGAAAGTGCAAAAATTACCGTAAAAACTTGGAGGAAAAAATAATTACCCATCAGTATTCCATATGCTGCAACCGAAAGTGCCCTTAACATTTCCACATAAAATAGGAGAAATTTAAGGATTTATTATTTGAATAGTGTACCGTTTTTTCAAAGTTTCACTCGAATTCAGTAAACTTTTTTAACATAATTTTTTACATTTAAAATGAATTCATTTTAAATGTAAAAAAGGGAGTGATCTCCCTTCTATACATGTGCTTAAACTCTATATTTAGACTTTATATATTTTGATTAAAAGTGTCGCAATCATTGATGTTTCCACTTTTTAAACCTGTTTGAAACCACTTCATTCGCTGTGCGCTTGTACCATGTGTAAAGCTATCTGGTACAACCTGACCCGTTGCACTTTTTTGTAGATAATCATCACCAATTTTATGTGCAGCATCCATCGCTTCTTCAATATCACCTTGCTCTAAAAATTGTGTACGTTGTTGAGTATGAAATGCCCAAATACCCGACAAACAATCTGCTTGTAACTCTTGACGTACAGAAAGCTGATTGCCTTGTGTTTTTGATGCTTGAGAGCGTGCTTTATGCACTTGATCTGAAATACCCAACAAGGTTTGAATATGATGCCCTACTTCATGTGCAACAACGTAAGCTTGGGCAAAATCGCCTGCTTGATCCTGACGAGATAATTCAGTTTGATTTTGCTCACCTGAAATACCCATTTGAGTTTTCATATCTTTAAAGAAAGATGTATCAATATAAACTTTTCGATCGCTTGGACAATAAAATGGTCCCATCGCAGCTTGTGCAGTACCACAACCTGAATTCACAACGCCATTAAACATGACCAGTTTAGGTGGTTGATATTGTGCATTTAGTTGCTCACGGAATACTTGCGTCCACGTATCTTCCGTATCTGCTAAAACAGTTCCGACAAAATCAATAGCTTCTTGTTGATCTGGCGTTGGGTTGCTTAAACCACTCGTTTCAGCAGGTTGCACTTGGGCTGTAACTTGTTTAGTTGCCTGATAAGCTTGCTGAGGATCTACCCCAAAAAACTTCCATGCAACAAAAGCCACAACCAAACCTACAATACTAATTCCACCTGCTTTACCCGCACCACCACCACGGCGATCTTCAATATTATTACTTACACGACGACCTTTCCAACGCATAGTCATTATCCTTATTGTGCATATGCTGTATATATGCTTTATTTTAGCGATCTTTAATTACTTATACTTCAATTATTTATGCTTGTTTAGTCTTTGAAAAAACTTTGTGTCCTAAAGATATAACAATCAACACGATTAAACCTGCAACAAAACCTGTGACTAAATTAATCATTGTTGGTGTCAATGCTCCCACAATACTTCCAATATTTGGAATCAACTCAATATGATCTACTGCATCTTCAGTCCAATGATGAAATAGTGGAATAGCATGGTTGATAATGCCACCGCCCACCAAAAACATTGCAATTGTTCCGACAATTGTGAGTGTTTTCATCAATTTTGGGGCAAAAGCGAGCAAAGCTCGACCAATACTTTGTTTTATTGAAGATGCTTGATCTACCAAATACAAACCTAAATCATCAATTTTCACAATCATCGCGACAAAACCATAAACCCCAACAGTCATGACGATTGCAATAACAGCCAATACACTCAACTGTGTCATAAAGGCTGCTGTGGCAACTGTTCCAAGTGAAATCACCACTATTTCAGCAGATAAAATAAAATCGGTACGAATTGCACCTTTTATTTTATCTTTTTCAAATGCAGCTAAATCGATGTCTTCAATATTTTCATGTTCTGTGAGGTTTTCTTCATGACTTTCTGCATGATTTTTTTTCTTATGTAAAGAATGTAAAACTTTTTCAACGCCTTCGTAGCAAAGAAACAAACCACCAATCATTAACAGCGGGTTAATAAGCCAAGGTGCAACCACACTAATTAATAAAGCAAGTGGAACTAAAATAAGCTTATTTACAAAGGAACCTTTCGCAACTGCCCATACCACAGGAAGCTCACGATCGGCTTTTACACCACTAACTTGTTGTGCATTCAAAGCCAAATCATCACCAAGGACGCCTGCTGTTTTTTTTGCTGCCATCTTACTCATGACTGCAACATCATCAAGTACAGTAGCAATGTCATCTAATAATAGTAATAAGCTGCTCGCCATTTTTTATTCCACGCATTTTTTTATTTATTCTATCTTTAATATATCGCCTTAAAAAGAAAAACATCAGATTGTTTAAAAGCCTATTTATTTTCAAAAGGATCTTTCAACCGTGCTTTATTTATCTGTTATGTTAATTTGCCCATAAATTATGTAATTGAGTAAATATAAGTTCTTATTAAATATCATTCATATTCATTAAATACTAAGATTTTTCAAATTCAGTATTTATTCTTGCTGACATTAAAAAAAAAATTACCGTACAATATCTGCATTCTTTGTATATATGAGTAGCGCTGGCTACTGTTCTGGAATTCATAATGAGTAATCAAGATAATCGTCCAGTGATTTTGACTGGCGACCGCCCTACAGGCCAACTTCACTTAGGTCACTTTGTAGGTTCTTTGCGTTCACGCGTGGGTTTACAAGATTCACATCATCAGCATCTTTTATTAGCTGATGCTCAAGCATTTACAGATAATGCTGACAACTTCGAAAAAGTACGTCGTAATATTATTGAAGTAGCAACAGACTACTTAGCTGTAGGCATCGACCCAACAAAAACAACAATTTGTGTTCAATCGGGCTTACCTGCTTTAAACGAACTCACTATGTTGTATTTAAACTTTGTGACCGTATCTCGTTTAGAACGTAATCCAACCATTAAGTCTGAAATTCAGATGCGTGGATTTGAACGTGATATTCCTGCAGGCTTCTTATGTTATCCAGTTGCTCAAGCAGCCGATATCACAGCATTTAAAGCAACGGTTGTACCTGTTGGCGAAGACCAAATTCCAATGATTGAACAAACCAATGAAATTGTTCGTCGTTTGAACCGTCAAATTGGTCAAGAATTACTTCCTGAATGCAAAGCATTACTTTCAAATGTTGGACGTTTACCTGGCTTCGATGGCAAAGCAAAAATGTCTAAATCTTTAGGCAATACCATTGTGCTTGATGCTTCTGATAAAGACATTAAGAAAGCCGTTAATGCAATGTACACCGATCCAAACCACTTACGTGTTGAAGATCCTGGTCAAGTCGAAGGCAATATCGTATTCACTTACTTAGATGCTTTCGATCCAAACAAAGAAGAAGTTGAAGAACTTAAAGCACATTATCGTCGTGGTGGTTTAGGCGATGGTACGGTGAAAAAACGCCTTGAAGGTGTACTTAAAGAATTAATTACACCTATTCGTGAACGTCGTATGGAACTTGCAAAAGATCCTGACTACATCATGGATATCTTAAAAGCAGGCACAGAAAAATGCCGTGATATTACTCAACAAACCTTAGATGAAGTTAAGTCTGGTTTGGGTGTTTTTCACTTCTAAGATAGACATCAATTTTACGATACAAAAAAGCTCATCTTTGAGCTTTTTTGCTTTTAATACATTGTGATAAATAGATCACCAAAAACAACACTAATTACATGCTTTAACACTAGATCAACAATAGACTAAAAGACCCAATTCAATTTCTCTATTATTATTACTTCATAGAAATTAATCTTATATGTTTAATTTCACTAGTTACCCCCGAACCTGTGTAAACAGTTTCGATTTTCTGCGCAACAGTCACCCCAATTGTTGCGCATTTTTTTGCCTAAAATTTAGTGAAAACGTGATATAATTTACACAATAATTATTTATATTTATTAATTTTCAAAAACTTACAACCAACCCAAATAAACTAGAGAAATTAAATTATGTGGGAACTACTCACACATCCTTCCAACATTATTTTTAGCATTAGTCTTTGTTTACTTTTCCTACTTGGCACACTCGAAATCATTCTGATGATATTTGGTGGCGGTTCACAAGGTTTCCTCGATCAATTTTTACCAGAAGAATTAAGTACTTCCAAAGATGTTGATGTACATATTGATGGGGAAGCGAATCTTTTTAATTTAATTCTAGATTGGCTATATATCGGAAGAATCCCCCTTTTGGTCTGGTTCATTGTATTTCTTACAGGATACGGCTTAACAGGTTTTATCGTTCAATCTATTTTCCATCAATTTACACAGCATTTTATTAATGTATGGATTATCTCCCCTACCTGCCTAGTTCTTACTATGCCAATTGTGCGTTATAGCTCAATGATCATTTCAAAAATTTTACCTCAAGATGAAACAACAGCAATATATAGTCATGAATTGATTGGACGATCTGCCACAATTATTTTAGGCAAAGCTCAAATCAATTCGCCTGCCGAAGCCAAAGTGATAGATCAACATTCACAAACGCATTATGTATTAGTCGAACCTGAATCAGATGAAACGTTTAATCAGGGTGAAACTGTACTTTTAACTGAAAAAACAACTCTAGGCTTTAAAGCAATAAAGAGCTAAATCGAATACAACTAAAGAGAACATGAAGAATGGCTATTTCTAATTTTTATAATGTACTGATTATTGCGGGTGTTATTTTTGCCGCACTTATTTTCATCGGTATTATCATTGCGCGTCTTTATCGACGTTCGAGTAAAGAAATATCTTTTGTACGCACAGGTTTTGGCGGTGAAAAAGTCATTTTGGGTGGTGGTGCAATTGTACTTCCTGTTTTACATGAAATTATTCCCGTAAATATGAACACGCTTCGCCTTGAAGTTAAACGTGCAGATGATCAAGCACTCATTACACGTGATCGCATGCGTGTAGATGTAATGGCAGAATTTTATGTTCGTGTTAAGCCCACAGCAGAATCTATTGCGACAGCTGCCCAAACATTGGGTCAAAAAACCATGTCACCCAATGAATTAAAAAATTTGGTTGAAGGTAAATTTGTAGATTCTTTACGTGCTGTTGCTGCAGAAATGGCAATGGAAGAGCTTCACGAAAAACGTGTCGATTTTGTGCAAAAAGTTCAACAAGTCGTATCAGAAGATTTATTTAAAAACGGCTTAGAATTAGAAACGGTTTCTCTTACAGGGTTAGATCAAACAGGCTTCAAATACTTCAACCCACAAAATGCTTTCGATGCTGAAGGTTTGACGAAGCTTACTGAAACGATTGAAGATCGTCGTCGTAAACGTAATCACATTGAACAAGATGCCGATCTTGCAATCAAAACAAAAAACCTAGAAGCAGAACAAGCTCGTTTACAAATTATTCGTGAAGAAGAATATGCAAAACTTCAACAAGAACGTGAAATTTCTATTCGTAAATCTGAACAAATTGCTGAAATTGCAACACAAGAAGCGGCTAAAAAACGTGAAGCAGAAGAAGCTCAAATTGCCGCTGAACGTGAAGTTGAATTAAAACGAATTGCATCTGCACGTGATATTGAAAATGAAAATATCTTAAAAGCACAACTTATTCAAAAAGCACAAGTGGAACAAAAGAAAACCATTGAACTTGCTGAACAAGATCGTGCCATTGCAATTGCTGAAAAATCACGTGCTGAATCTGAAGCAAAAGCCCAAGCAGATCAAGCCCGTGCAGAAGCAGTAAAAGCTGAAGAGTTAGTACTCACCGTTCGTGAAACACAACGTGCAGAACGTGAAAAAGCCGTTGAATTAGTTGCCGCAAAACAAGCCGCAGAAAAAGATGCCATTTCAATTACCGTTGCTGCTGAAGCAGGTAAAAAAGCAGCCGTAGATGAAGCTGATGCTATTCGAACAACTGCTGAGGCCGAAGCAGAAAAAGTCCGCTTAAAAGCAAAAGGTGAAGCGGATGCAAAAATACTTTTAGCAGAAGCAATGGAAAAACAATATCAGGTAGATGCAGAAGGTACGAGAGCAGTTAACGAAGCAAATAATATTCTTTCAACAGAACAAGTTGAAATGCAAATTCGCTTAGCATTACTTAAATATTTACCTGAAATTATTCGTGAAAGCGTTAAACCAATGGAGAATATTGATGATATTAAAATTCTTCAAGTAAGCGGTTTAGGTGCTATTTCAGGAACAGGTACAACTGCAGAAAATAGTGAAAATGGCTCAGTTGCTTTATCTGATCAGGTTGTAAATAGTGCTTTACGTTACCGTAGCCAAGCACCGCTTATTGATAGCTTAATGAATGAATTAGGCATTCAAGGTGGCGATATTAATGGCCTAACTCAAAGCTTAAAACCACAGCAAAAATAGTCATATCAAAATAACAAAGTACTAGATAATTTAATTTTTTAAATGATCTAGCACAATAAAAAAGCCCTCAATCGAGGGCTTTTTTATTTAGATTCAGATTAAACCAAACCTTTTTCTTTAAGTACTTGATACATTGTAGAACCTAATTCAGCAGGACTACGCGTATAAGCCATACCTGCTTTTTCAAAGGCTGCAAATTTCTCTTCTGCTGTACCTTTACCACCCGAAATAATTGCTCCCGCATGACCCATACGTTTGCCTTTCGGTGCTGTTACACCTGCGATATAACCCACAACAGGTTTGGTCACATGCGATTGAATATATTCAGCAGCTTCTTCTTCAGCAGAACCACCAATCTCACCAATCATAATAATAGCTTCAGTTTGTGGATCTTCTTGGAATAATTTCAAGCAATCAATTTGGTTCATACCTGGAATAGGGTCACCACCAATACCAATACACGTAGACTGACCTAAACCAAGCTTGGTTGTTTGAGCAACAGCTTCATAAGTCAGAGTACCTGAACGTGAGATAATTCCAATTTTACCTGGTTGATGAATGTGACCCGGCATAATACCAATCTTACATTCACCTGGAGTAATAATACCCGGACAGTTTGGACCAATTAAACGCGTGTTATTGCCATAAGTTTCTAGGTAACGCTTCGCTTTTAACATATCAATTGTTGGAACACCTTCTGTGATCACAACAATAAGTTCTACACCTGAATCTACCGCTTCAACAATAGAATCTAAAACAAATGGTGCAGGCACATAAATAACTGAAGCATCTGCCTGAGTTTCACGTACCGCTTCTTTCATTGTATTGAATACAGGAAGATCTAAATGAATAGAACCGCCCTTGCCCGGTGTAACACCACCAACAACTTTTGTGCCGTACTCTAAAGCTTGAGCTGAATGGAAAGTACCATTTTTACCAGTAAAGCCTTGTACCAATACTTTTGTGTCTTTATTAATTAATACGCTCATGATTGATACTCCTTAAGCTTTTACTGCAGCAACAATTTTTTCTGCAGCATCGGCTAAGCCATTCGCAGAAATAAGTTTTAGACCCGATTCATCAAGTAATTTCGCACCAAGTTCAGCATTGTTACCTTCAAGGCGAACAACAACAGGAACCGATACATTTACTTCTTGAACCGCTGCAATAATTGCCTCAGCAATCATGTCACAACGCACAATACCACCAAAGATATTAATTAATACGCCTTGAACAGAGCTATCTGCAAGAATGATTTTGAACGCTTCAATTACGCGATCTTTCGTTGCGCCACCACCAACATCTAGGAAGTTTGCAGGTTGACCACCATAAAGCTTAATGATATCCATCGTTGCCATTGCAAGACCAGCACCATTCACCATACAACCAATATTACCTTCTAAAGCAACATAGTTCAGCTCAAATTCAGATGCTTTAAGCTCACGCTCATTTTCTTGAGATTTATCACGTAAAGCCGCAACTTCAGGTAAGCGATAAAGTGCGTTTGAGTCGATACCCACTTTGGCATCAACACATAAAATTTCACCATTTTCACGAACAGAAAGCGGATTAATTTCAAATAATGCAAAATCATTTTCAACAAATGCTTGATAAGCAGCAGTCATAATTTTTACAAATTGATTAACTTGTTTGTCTTTTAGATTTAATGCGAAAGCAACTTCACGTGCTTGGAAAGGTAATAGTCCAACTAATGGATCTACTTCTACTTTAATGATTTTTTCAGGTGTTTCTTCTGCAACTTTTTCAATTTCAACACCACCTTCAGTAGATGCCATGAAAGTTACGCGACGACTTGAGCGATCTACAACCGCACCAAGATATAATTCACGTTCAACAGGATAAACATCTTCCGCAACAAGTATGCTATTAACAGGTTGACCATCGGCATCTGTTTGATACGTTACAAGGCGTGTACCAATAATGCTATTTGCGTAGTCACGAGCTTCTTGTGCAGATTTTACAACCTTAACACCGCCTGCTTTACCACGTCCACCAGCATGTACTTGGGCTTTCATTACGGCAAATTTGCCACCTAGCTGTTCAAATGCTTGCACCGCCTCATCGGCATTCGATGCAATAATACCCTCTTGAACAGGCATACCATATTTTTTTAAAAGAGCCTTTGCTTGATACTCGTGTAGATTCATTTAGTTATTTACCTTTTACTACTTTTCACGTTTTTATGGTCACTGATACTTATGTCGCTTCCGCAATAAGCATCAGCATTTATTAAAAATTATAATTTTATTATTAGATGATTATTCAAACGAAAACAACCACCAAATGTAAAAAGAGCGGCCGAAGCCGCTAATTTTTAATTACTTACGTTTACGCTGAATCGCGTGAATTGCTCGTCCATCAACAGCCAACGCCGCTTCATGAACAACTTCAGAGAATGTTGGGTGACCAAATGTCATCAATTGAAGATCTTCAACAGATGAAACAAACTCAAGTGCAATCATACCTTGGTGAACGATATCAGACGCAGCAGGTCCAATGACGTGCATACCAAGTAAACGGTCAGTTTTTGCATCAGCAACAAACTTCACGAAACCTGCATTTTCACCAGCAGCCATAGCACGACCATTCGCAGCAAAACCAAATTGACCAGTTTTAACTTCGTGACCTTTATCGATAGCTTGCTGTTCTGTTAAACCTACCCACGCAGCTTCTGGATGTGTATAAATTACAGAAATAATTGTATCGTAGTTTACTTGAGCAGCATGACCGTGAATACGTTCAACTGCCATTACGCCCTCTTCCATTGCTTTATGAGCAAGCATTGGACCACGTACCAAGTCACCAATTGCGTATACGCCTTCAACAGAAGTTGCACACCAATCATTAACTTCAACTAAACCACGTTCAGTTAATTTAATACCGCAATCATCAGCCAATAAGCCTTCAGCATATGCACGACGACCCACACAAACGATTAACTTGTCGAATGCTTGAGTTTTTTCTTCGCCACCTTGCGTGTATTTAACTGTAACTTCAGAACCATTGATTTCTGTACCAGCAACTTTAGCGCCAACACGAATATCAAGACCTTGTTTAGTTAATAATTTTTGGTAGTCTTTTGCCAAAGCTTTATCAGCCATTGGTAAAAATGCATCCATTGCTTCAAATACAACAACTTCCGCACCCAAACGACGCCAAACAGAACCAAGTTCTAAACCAATTACACCTGCACCAATTACACCTAAACGCTTAGGTACTTCTTGGAATTCTAATGCGCCAGTAGAATCAACAATAATATCTTGATCTACAGGGGCTACAGGAATATTTACAGGTACAGAACCAGTCGCAAGAATTACGTATTTAGGTTCTAAAATTTGAGTTTCACCTTCGTGAGAAACAAATTCTACTTTTTTACCTGCAAGTAATTTACCAGTACCTTTTAACCATTCGATACCATTGCCTTTTAATAAGCCATCGATACCCATTGTTAATTGGTCAACAATTTTGTCTTTACGTGCAAGTAGTTTTGCAAGATCAAACTTAACATCACCCGTTGTAATACCGTGATCATCTAAATGATGAACTGTATCTTCGTAGCGATGAGAAGAATCAAGTAAAGCTTTAGAAGGGATACAACCTACGTTTAAGCAAGTACCGCCTAAAGATGGTTTACCTTTATGAATACGCTTTTCAATACACGCAACTTTAAAACCAAGTTGAGCTGCACGAATCGCCGCTTCGTAACCACCTGGGCCACCACCGATTACAACTAAATCGAATTGAGACATTTGTATCTCCAAGCAATCCCCCTCAATCTCCCTTTTTAAGGGGAGAGTTTCCCCTCTTTTTTAAGAGGGGTTAGGGGAGATTTTTAATTAATAAATTATAGATCAAGAATAAGACGTGCTGGCTCTTCTAACAATTCTTTGATTGTTACAAGGAAACCTACAGCTTCTTTACCATCAATTAAACGATGGTCATAAGAAAGTGCTAGGTACATCATTGGCAAGATTTCTACTTGACCATTTACTGCCATAGGACGATCTTGGATTTTATGCATACCCAAAATAGCAGTTTGTGGTGTGTTCAAAATTGGAGTAGATAATAATGAACCGAAAGTACCACCATTAGTAATAGTGAAAGTACCGCCAGTCATATCTTCAATACCCAATTTGCCGTCACGTGCTTTCGCAGCGTAAGCACGGATACCATTTTCAACTTCAGCATAGTTCATACGATCTGTATCACGTAATACAGGTACTACTAAACCACGCTCAGAAGATACAGCAACACCAATGTCATAGAAACCGTGATAAACGATGTCTTCGCCATCAATTGAAGCATTTACAGCTGGGTAGCGTTTAAGTGCTTCAGTTGCAGCCTTAACAAAGAATGACATGAAGCCTAAACGAGCGCCATGACGCTTTTCAAAAGCATCTTTATATTGAGCACGCATTTCCATGATTGGTTTCATGTTCACTTCGTTAAACGTAGTCAACATTGCAGTTTCTTGAGTTGCAGCAAGAAGACGTTCAGCAACACGCTTACGAAGACGAGTCATCGGAACACGTTTTTCGATACGCTCACCAACAGCAACACTTAAAGGTGCAGCAGCAGGTTTAGCTTGATGATTAGCAACGTCTTCTTTAGTGATACGACCACCACGACCAGAACCCGCAACATCACTAGCAGCAATACCAGATTCTGTTAATGCTTTACGAACTGCAGGCGCTTGATCAGCAACTTGCGCACGCTCAACAACAGCTGAAGCACCTGCTTGAGTCTGAGCCGTAGCAGCTTCTACTTTCTCTTCAGATTGAACTGCTTGAGTTTGAGTAGCGCCAGAAACAGCACCCTCTTCAAACTGAGCAATCACTTCATTTGAAAGAACTGTATCGCCTTCATTTTTGATGATTGACGCAATTGTGCCATCAGCAGGAGCTACCACTTCTAAAACAACTTTATCTGTTTCAATATCACAGATTACTTCGTCACGTGATACTGCTTCACCTGGTTGTTTGTGCCAAGTTGCGATTGTTCCATCCGCAACTGATTCTGGGAATACAGGTGCTTTAATTTCGGTTGCCATGATTTTAGAATCTCCTGATTATTCTACGATCGCTAAAGCATCATTTACGAGCTGAGCTTGTTGTTTTGCATGTAAATATGGTGAACCACACGCTGGTGCAGCAGATGCTTCACGGCCCGCATAGCTAATACGTACTTGTTTACCCGTATTCATTACATCGTCATATAAACGTGGAGCAATGAACAACCAAGCGCCTTGGTTTTTCGGCTCTTCTTGAGCCCAAACAATTTCTTTTACGTTTGGATAAGTCGCAAGTACTTCCGCAATACGTTGTTCTGGGTACGGATACAATTGTTCAATACGAATAATTGCCGTATTTTCCAAACCTTTATCACGACGTTTTTCAAGTAAATCGTAATAAACCTTACCACCACAAAGTACTAAACGAGTTACGTCAGCTTTGTTGATGTTGTCGATTTCATCGATCACAGTTTGGAATGTACCAGTTGCTAGCTCATCTAAAGTAGATGTTGCTAACTTGTGACGAAGCAATGATTTCGGTGAAGTCACGATCAACGGTTTACGAATTGGGCGAAGTGCTTGACGACGTAAAGCATGATAAATCTGTGCTGGTGTAGTCGGTGTAATCACTTGCATGTTGTCTTCTGCACAAAGCTGTAAGAAACGCTCTAAACGTGCTGAAGAATGCTCAGGACCTTGACCTTCAAAACCATGAGGAAGAAGCATGGTTAAACCACATGCACGTTCCCATTTGGTTTCACCAGAAGAGATGAATTGGTCAATAACCATTTGCGCACAGTTAGCGAAGTCACCAAACTGAGCTTCCCAAATGATCAAGCTCTTAGGAAGAGTTGTTGCATAACCATATTCAAATGCAAGTACAGCCATTTCCGACAATAATGAGTCATAAATTGCAGTACGTGGTTGGTTTTCTTTCAAGTTGCAAAGTGGGATGTAAGTAGAACCATCTACTTGGTTATGCAGTTTTGCATGACGGTGTGAGAACGTACCACGACCAACATCTTCACCTGTTAAGCGAACCAAGAAACCATCATCTAAAATAGATGCATACGCTAAAGTTTCAGCAGCACCCCAGTTTAGAGGTAATTCACCTGTTTGCATTTTCAAGCGATCATCAATCACTTTAGACACTTGGCGTTGCATTACGAAGCCTTCTGGAAGCTCACGCATTTTTTGACCAAGTTCTTTTAAGCGTTCGATTGGGAAAGTTGTATCCCAAACATCTGTGTATTCATGACCCACGTATGGAGACCAATCTACAAACATTTTTGTATTTGGTTCTAACACAAGTGCATTAGCAACATGTTTACCCGCTTCAAGATCTGAACGATAATCTTCGATCATTTGATCTGTAGCTACGCGTTCTAATACTTTTTCTTGAACCAATTGATCAGCATATAAAGCACGAGTAGTCGTCTTTTTGTTGATCACTTGATACATCATCGGTTGAGTTGCAGCAGGTTCATCCGCTTCGTTATGACCACGACGACGGTAGCAGAACATGTCAATCACAACATCTTTACGGAATGTATGACGGAAATCATGCGCCAATTGAGTTACAAAAATTACAGCTTCAGGATCATCACCATTTACATGGAAAATTGGAGCCTGAATCATTTTTGCAATATCAGTACAATATTCGGTAGAACGTGCATCACGCGGATCTGAAGTTGTGAAGCCCACTTGGTTGTTTACAACGATGTGAACTGTACCACCCACTGTGTAACCACGAGTTTGCGACATTTGGAAGGTTTCTTGGTTTACACCTTGACCAGCAAAAGCAGCATCACCATGTACGATAATTGGCAATACATCATCACCGCCAATATCTTTACGACGTACTTGACGCGCACGTACAGAACCTTCAACAACAGGTCCTACGATTTCTAAATGAGATGGGTTAAATGCTAATGCTAAGTGAACTTCGCCACCTGGAGTCATTACGTTAGAAGAGAAACCTTGGTGATATTTAACGTCACCAGAACCTCTTTTATGAAGAGACTTACCTTCAAACTCACCGAATAAATCGGCTGGGTTTTTACCCATGATGTTAACAAGAAGGTTCAAACGACCACGGTGTGGCATCCCGATAACAACTTCTTTACAACCTACAGAACCTGCACGTTGAATCAGTTCGTTCACCATAGGAATGAAAGATTCACCACCTTCCACACCAAAACGTTTTGCACCAACGTATTTATTACCAAGGAATTTTTCTAGACCCTCAGCAGCAGTTAAGCGTTCTAATACGTGCTTTTTCTGATCTGCATTAAATCCAAATTGCCCACGTGCACTTTCAAGGCGTTGCTGAATCCAACGTTTTTCCTTGGTGTCCACAATGTGCATGTATTCAACACCAACGGTAGAGCAATAAGTTGCTTCCATTGCTTCAATCATTTCACCTAACGTAGCTTCTGTTTTGCCAATCGCTAGATTACCTGTATTGAATACTGTATCTAAATCAGATTTAGTTAAACCGTGAGCGCTTAATTCTAAATCATAAGCATCTTCACGTTTTGCTAAACCTAATGGATCCAATTTAGCCTTTTGATGACCACGGTTACGATACGCAGCAATAAGTTGTAATACGCCAATTTGACGTTGTCCATGCTCAGAACTTGCACTTTGTACAACAGACTGAACGCGGCTTGAATTACGACCTAATAATAAAAATTGCTCACGCACATTACTATGTGGTTGATCACCTTTTGGAAATTTATCGAAGTATTTACGCCAATCTTCTCCAACTGAATCTGGAGCCGTTAAATACTGCTCATAAATTTCTTCAATATACGCTGCACTATCAGCGGAAAGTTCAGTGTCTAGACGCAACGCGTCAACAACTTCTTGCATTTTTGGACCCATTTCCTATTGCAAAAATATTTACAGGATGCGTTTTAAAGCAAAACCCATGATTT
Source organism: Acinetobacter portensis (assembly GCF_010646905.1). Lineage (NCBI taxonomy): Bacteria > Pseudomonadati > Pseudomonadota > Gammaproteobacteria > Moraxellales > Moraxellaceae > Acinetobacter > Acinetobacter portensis. The sequence goes on along the minus strand of NZ_JAAARQ010000002.1, from coordinate 2,020,214 downwards.
GTAATGTCAAATTGGTGACACCACATTACTCCCCTTTAGGCGTAACCTTTGAGGCGTTATCGCTACATTAGGAGATCCCAATGTAAACAATGAATCATAACGCCCTCAGCGGCATCATCATTCACATATACTCGGCGATACCGAGCAATTTTCTGCAAATCGACTTAGAAAAAATAACAAAGTAGATTACTTTTTCTAAAGCGATTATCTCTCATCACGATTAACCACTGTCTTTTTGACTAAAATTCACACATAAAATGTATGGTTTTTTCAAATATAGTGATACCCGTTATTTTAACACGAACTTTCAACTTGAATTGATTTTTTTGACACATACCTTTAATAAATTGGCTAAATACAGTACATATAATCGCCTATATAATATTGGGCTTTAAATTCTTTAAATCAAGCTCTAAATTATTAAAATTTGATAAAAAATCTTGTTAGCATTCCATTAAATATCACTGTATTTAGCAATATCTATACTAACATTTCAAATTTTAGTTTTCAGCAGAACTTTAAAATTCACACTAAATTCAGAGAGATTTAAATTCTGAAACACATTATAAAAATACTATAAAAGATCAAATGCATTTGTATCATTTTATTACTTATCACATAAAAAAAAGCACACCAAATTAGGTGTGCTTTTTTAACGGTTACAGATTAACCCGCTTGATCAAACATCATGCTACGGATGTGACCAATAGCTTTAGTTGGATTCAAACCTTTAGGGCAAACTGAAACGCAGTTCATGATACCTTTACAACGGAAAAGAGAGAACGGATCGTCAAGACGAGCCAAACGCTCTTGAGTTGCAGTATCACGTGTATCAATAATAAAGCGATACGCATTCAACAATGCAGACGGACCCAAGAATTTATCTGGGTTCCACCAGAATGATGGACATGAAGTAGAACAGCATGCACATAAAATACATTCATACAAACCATCCAAATGTTCACGATCTTCAGGAGACTGTAAACGCTCTTTTGCAGGAGCTGGCTGGTTATTAATCAAGAATGGATGAATTTTATCATACTGATCATAGAACTGATTCATGTCTACAACCAAGTCTTTCACAACTGGAAGACCAGGCAATGGACGAATAGTGATTTCATTTGGTAAATCGTTTAGGTTCCAAAGACACGCTAAACCATTTTTACCATTAATGTTCACACCATCTGAACCACAAATACCTTCACGACATGAACGACGGAACGTTAAAGATTCGTCTTGTACTTTCAATGCAAGAAGCGCATCAAGCAACATACGGTGCTTATCAGTCAACTCAAGTTTGAAAGTTTCCATGTACGGTGCTTTATCCTTATCAGGATCGTAGCGGTAGATATTAAATGTACGAGTACCTCTACTCATCTTACTTCTCCCAATTAGAATGTACGTGGTTTAGGTGGAATTGCATCAACCGACAATGGACGGTAACGCACTGGCTTGTACTCAAGATGGTTATCTGATGAGAACCATAATGTGTGCTTCATCCACTCATCATCACGACGACCGTAAGAATAAGTTGGGTGATCTGGTGGTAATTCGAAATCTACAACCGTATGCGCACCACGACACTCTTTACGAGCAGCAGCTGAAATAAGAGTCGCTTTAGCAACTTCATATAAGTTTTCAACTTCAAGTGCTTCAATACGTGCAGTATTGAATACTTTAGATTTGTCTTTTAAATGAATGTTACGTACACGTGGTTCAATTGCAAGAATCTGCTTAACACCCTCTTCAAGAAGCGCAGATGTACGGAATACACCAGCATGGTCTTGAACGATGTCACGGATTGCATCAGCAACTTCTTGTGCATTCTCACCCGAAGTTGACTCATCAAGATGAGCAATACGTTTGAATGTATTTTCAAGCACAGTTGTTGGAAGTGGTGCATATTCATCACCGTGATGTTTAGTCACGTAATCGATGATGTGTTCACCAGCCGCCTTACCAAATACAACCAAATCAAGAAGTGAGTTCGTACCTAAACGGTTTGCACCATGTACAGATACACATGAACATTCACCAATTGCGTAGAAACCTTTCACTGGTTTAGTGAAGTTACGACCATCTTGGTTTGTAGAATAAACATCTGTGTCTTTATTGTAGTTAGCAACAAGCGCTTCAGTTTCGCGAGATTCTGGTACAACAACTTGACCATGAATGTTTGTAGGAATACCACCCATTTGATAATGGATTGTTGGTACAACTGGAATTGGCTCACGAGTAATATCTACGTTCGCAAACTTCTTACCAATTTCAAACACTGATGGAAGACGCTTCATGATCGTTTCAGCACCCAAGTGCGTCATATCAAGTAGGATGTAGTCTTTCTTAGGACCACAACCACGACCTTCTTTAATTTCTTGGTCCATTGAGCGTGATACGAAATCACGTGGTGCCAAGTCTTTTAAAGTTGGTGCATAGCGTTCCATGAATGGCTCGCCTGAATCGTTACGAAGGATTGCACCTTCACCACGACAACCTTCCGTCAACAATACGCCTGCGCCTGCAACACCCGTTGGGTGGAACTGCCAGAATTCCATATCTTGTAATGGAATACCTGCACGAGCAGCCATACCAAGACCGTCACCAGTATTGATATAAGCGTTTGTAGATGCACGATAAACACGACCTGCACCACCAGTAGCGAATAATGTCGCTTTCGCTTGGAATACAGCAATTTTACCAGTTTCTTGGTCAATCGCAGTTACACCAAGTACATCGCCTGCTTCGTTACGAATAAGATCAAGTGCGATCCATTCTACGAAGAATTGAGTACCCATCTTCACGTTGCTTTGATAAAGCGTATGAAGAAGTGCGTGACCTGTACGATCGGCAGCAGCACATGCACGTGGCACAGCTTTTTCACCGTAGTTTGCAGAGTGACCACCAAATGGACGTTGGTAAATCGTACCATCTGCGTTACGGTCAAAAGGCATACCCAAGTGTTCTAATTCATAAACAACTTGTGGTGCTTCGCGAGTCATAAACTCGATTGCATCTTGGTCACCTAACCAGTCCGAACCTTTAACAGTGTCGTAGAAATGGTAGTGCCAATTATCTTCTTGCATATTACCAAGAGATGCACCAATACCACCCTGCGCTGCAACAGTATGCGAACGAGTTGGGAATACTTTAGTAAGGACAGCAACTTTCAAACCAGCTTGAGCAAGTTGGTAAGACGCACGCATACCTGAACCACCACCACCAACGATGACTGCATCGAAAGTTTCGTGTGGAATGTTTGAGTAGTTTTCTTTAGGGGTTATAGCGCCCATGATATCTTCCTATCAATTCGCCCAGAAAATCTGGATTGCCCAGATTGCGTATGCTAGTACAGCAATAATCACTGCTGAAGTCAGTACAAGGCGTAAACCTGATGCTGAAGGACCCATTTGACGAGTAGTCACATAATCTGTGAATACTTGCCACATACCGATCCAAGCATGTGCAACAAGAGATAAGACTGCCAATAAAGATAATGTCTTCATTGGTGTTGTCATCATAAAACCGTACCACTGTTCAAAGCTGAATCCACCATTACACAGAATCCAACCCAATACCACTACGGTATAAACAGCCAATACAACAGCACTTACGCGTTGGATAAACCAATCACGAGAACCTGAACCCGTAAAACCTGTAGCACTTTTCATTAGAGTACGATCCATACAAATGCTGCAACAATACCGATTGCAGACAAGATTAATGAAATAGTAGCTGCAATACGACCACTTTGCAGTTCTTCTGCAATACCTTGGTCAGCAAGTAAATGCTTAACACCAGCAATAAAGTGGAAAATTAAGCCAGCTACAAATACCCACACGATGAAACGCACAATAAAGCTATCGAAGATGGCTTGAACTTGTGCAAAACCTTCTGGAGAAGACAATGACTTGTCTAGGATCCATAAAAGTACCGGTACGAGTAAAAATACGATGACACCTGAAAGACGGTGTAAAATTGATGCAATAGCCACAGGGGATTTTAAGTTTACTTCTAAAACTTGACCCATGGACAAATTGACAGGTCTGTTGCTTTTCACAGCGGGCATCCTGTAAGTAAAAACTCCATCCGGAGTTTGTTGGAATTAGTTCGAAGGAAAGCTGGCATAGATAGGCAAGCTTTTGCCTAAATTCAAAACGACACTGAATTATAAAACGTCAAGTTTCAAATTACAAACGGCTCACAAGCCCAATTTTAGTAAAATTCTTTAAATAAGAATCATTAACAGATAATGCAGCACTATAAATTTTATCTATAAAAGTATTAAAAAACACTCCAACCTACTGTTTCACTGTATTTATAAGGTTTAGATGCTACTTTTCACTACAATATCGGGGTGTTAATTTGACTTATGACCTACGACTAAAGGCGGGTGTAAATAGAAAGGTATTGGTTTTTCCCATAAGACAAGCGATAAATATAATCAAGCCTTCATTTCCAAACTAAATACCAATCACCACTTTGATAAACTTTCCAAATATATCCTGAGATTTTATAAAGACTTAATTAGATAAAACATAAAATCACATTCACTTTTATCCTGATTATTTACTCAATGCATCTATTTTTAGATTGTTTTTCAAACAAATTTAAATTTTATTATAAATCAACCAACTATTTTTTAACCAAACAGCACATCAAAACATGATGCTTATATCATTTTCTTTATAGTGATCTAACGATTGGTTTTGCGCTAAAATTTAATGTAAGTTACGAAATTTATAATCTTTTACGCTATTTAGCCATTTACTTAATCAATATTAAGTATGACTTCAATACTTATAATTACTTACAATTAAATAAATATGCATATTTTTTTCTGCAAATTCGTATCAATTTGACATATTATATCGTCCCGATACTGTGATTCTATTATGTTTTTTATAGAACAGGCTTTTGACAAAACAAGTCTTTGTACGTCACTTTTTAGCCCTAAGTATAATTGACAAATTTTCAGTAGCTACTAATCTTATAGCAAATTTGATCTGTCTGATTCGTCCATTCAAAGATGAACTTTTAGAATCAGACCAACATTCACCAGGACAGGAGATCTATTGAATGTCTGAAGCAACTGGCAAAAAAGCCGTTTTACAACTTGATGGCAAAGAAATTGAATTACCAATTTACAGTGGTACATTGGGCCCAGATGTAATCGACGTTAAAGATGTGTTGGCCGCAGGTCACTTCACTTTTGATCCTGGTTTTATGGCTACTGCTGCATGCGAGTCTAAAATCACGTTCATCGATGGCGGCAAAGGTGTTCTTTTACATCGCGGCTATCCGATCGACCAATTAGCAACTAAAGCTGATTACCTTGAAACTTGCTACTTATTATTAAATGGCGAGCTTCCAAATAAAGAGCAAAAAGAAGATTTCGACGCTAAAGTTCGTAACCACACTATGGTTCACGATCAAGTTAGCCGCTTCTATAACGGTTTCCGTCGTGATGCTCACCCAATGGCTATTATGGTTGGTGTAGTTGGTGCGCTTTCTGCGTTCTATCACAACAATTTAGACATTGAAAACGTTGATCACCGTGAAATCACAGCGATCCGTTTAATTGCTAAAATTCCTACTTTAGCTGCTTGGAGCTACAAGTACACTGTTGGTCAACCATTCGTTTACCCACGTAATGACTTGAGCTACGCTGAAAACTTCTTGTACATGATGTTTGCTACTCCTGCAGATCGTGACTATAAAGTTGATCCTATTCTTGCAAAAGCAATGGATCGTATTTTCACGCTTCATGCTGACCACGAACAAAATGCTTCTACATCTACAGTACGTTTAGCTGGTTCTACTGGCGCTAACCCGTATGCATGTATTGCTGCTGGTATCTCTGCACTTTGGGGACCTGCTCACGGCGGCGCGAACGAAGCTGTTCTTAAGATGCTTGATGAAATCGGCTCTGTAGAAAATGTTGCTGGCTTCATGGAAAAAGTGAAAACTAAAGAAGTTAAACTTATGGGCTTCGGTCACCGAGTTTACAAAAACTTCGACCCACGTGCGAAAGTAATGAAAGAAACTTGCGACGAAGTGTTAAGTGCACTTGGTATCAACGACCCTCAATTAGCTTTAGCTATGGAACTTGAACGTATCGCACTTTCTGACGAATACTTCATCAAACGCAACTTATACCCTAACGTAGACTTCTACTCAGGTATCATCCTTAAAGCGATTGGTATCCCAACAGAAATGTTTACTGTAATTTTCGCTCTTGCGCGTACTGTTGGCTGGATCAGCCATTGGTTAGAAATGCACAGCGGTCCTTACAAGATCGGTCGTCCTCGTCAGCTTTACACTGGCGAAGTTCAACGCGATATCGTTCGTTAATACGAACTGCGTTGATCGACAAAAAAAACCACCCTTTCGGGTGGTTTTTTTAGATCTAAACTCAATCATTCTTTTTAGTTATACCATTTATTCCAAAGTCAAATTATTTCATTTCAATGACACATAAACACAATAATTTGTATTAAATACACATCACTTTATTACTATTCATCATCAATAGATGCATACAAAAGCCCATATATTGAATATTCACCATGGAATTCAGTAAATATAAATGGACTTTTTATATGCATCAGGATTTAAATAAATACGATCAAGCTTTCTACGGACATCCAAAACCACTCAGAGGATTATTCTTTACTGAACTTTGGGAACGATTTTCCTTTTATGGTATTCGCCCATTATTAGTTCTATATATGGCAGCAATGGTTTCTCAAGGTGGTTTGGGGTTAGCCTTACCTACAGCATCTGCCATTGTTGGTTTGTTTGCAGGCTCTATGTACTTAATGACCGTATTTGGCGGTTGGGTTGCCGACAACTGGTTAGGTCAAGCGCGTGCTGTTTGGTACGGCTCAATTATTATGGCATTAGGGCATCTATCTATTGCGCTAACAGCCTTTTCAAGTAATTTCTTTTTCTATTTTGGACTTGTACTCATTGTTCTTGGATCGGGCTTATTCAAGACCTGTATCTCAGTCATCGTGGGCACATTATATGAAGCCAAAGATTCACGACGTGATGCAGGTTTTTCCATTTTCTACATGGGGATCAACCTAGGCTCTTTTGTCGCTCCACTTATTACAGGTTTCTTAATCAAAGATCATGGTTGGCACTTAGGTTTCGGTATTGGCGGTTTAGGTATGCTGGTTGCGCTTATTCTATTTCGCATGATTGCAGTGCCAGAGCTTACAGAATTTAATCAAATTAGAAAAATTGATAGCTCTTGGAAACAAGCCACCAATCTAAACCCTCATGCACCTAAAATTGTATTTGGTTTCTTAGCAGCTTTTGCAGTCCTTATTGCATTAATAACACTAGGTGTTATTACAATTAACCCAGTTGCACTCGCAACTTATTTAACAGCTATTATTTGCATAACCATTGTTGGTTACTTTGCTTACTTATTAATTTTTTCAAAAACCACCAAAAAAAGAGAAAAAACAGCTCGTTATTTGTTTCATCTTACTTATTATTGCCGCTTTATTCTGGTCTGCATTTGAGCAAACACCAACATCTTTCAACCTATTCGCGCAAGATTTCACAAACAAATATGTGTTCGGATATGAAATTCCAGCCGTTTGGTTTCAGTCTATCAACCCATTATTTGTGATTATATTTGCTCCTATTATGGCTTGGCTGTGGGTAAAACTTGGCAAATCGAATAAAGACCCAAGCTATATCTCAAAATTCATTATTGCCTTAGTGTTTGCAGCCATAGGTTTTGGATTAATGGCACTTGCAAGTTATTCTGTTATTTCTAGTGGTGGTGCCTTAGTTTCACCTTGGTGGCTTATTTCAACCTTCTTCTTACTCACAATTGGTGAGCTTTGCTTAAGCCCTGTTGGTCTTTCAACAATGACCAAATTAGCACCAAGTATTATTCGTGGTCAGGTCATGGGCTTATGGTTTACAGCATCGGCACTTGGTAATTTAATGGCAGGATTAATTGGTGGTCATGTATCTCCAGATTCACTACAAGATTTACCCACTCTATTCATACGCTGTGTAGTTGCATTGATGATTGGTGCTATTGTGTTACTTATCCTTAAAAAACCAATCCTCAAACTTATTTCAGATTGTGATGATAAAGTTAAAACAACGGAAACTGTATAATGAATGCTTCAGAGAAACTTAAGTGCTTACGTGAGCACATGCAACAACACCATATTGACGCTTTCATTGCGCTAAGTGCCGATCCCCATATGTCAGAGTATTTACCTGATTTTTGGAAAATTCGTCAATGGCTCACAGGCTTTACAGGTTCGGTTGGAACAATCGTTGTTACTCAAGAAATTGCAGGTTTATGGGTAGATGGTCGTTATTGGGTTCAAGCAGAAACGCAGCTTAAAAACACAGGTTTTAGCCTCCAAAAACTCACAAGTGATGAAAGCTCAACACATTGGGCTTGGTTAAGTCAAAATCTAAAATTGAACGCAAAGATTTCTGTAAATACGCAAACAGTTTCAGTTCAGCAATTTGAAATTTTAAATCAAATTGCAAAAGAAAAGAATTTTGAGATTATTGAAGATGTCGATTTAATTACAGAAGTTTGGCAAGACCGCCCTGCTTTGCCGCAACAACCTATTTATGAAATGCAAGATGGTATTAATGCATTATCTCGTGCAGAAAAAATTGCAAAAATTCGTGCAAATTTATCATCAAAAAACATTGAAGGACATTTCATTTCTGCTGTAGATGATATCGCGTGGATTTTAAATTGCCGTGGTGCTGATGTTGAATACAATCCTGTGTTCTTGTCTCATCTTTATATCGATAATCAACAAGCAATTTTATTCTGCGATATCAATAAGTTTAATGATGCTTTACGCACACGTTTTACAAGTGAAAACATTTCTATCTTAGATTATACGCAAAGCCATTCATTCTTAAATGAACTACAGGTTTCTAGTATCTTAATTGATCCTGCAAAAGTGTCTTACTACCACCAAAATACTTTAGCTTCTCACATTAAGATTCATCACGATATTAATCCAAGCACTCTATTCAAGTCACAAAAACACGAAAGCGAAATTGCACATATTCGTAATGCTATGCAAAAAGATGGTGTTGCGCTCTGTCATTTCTTTCACTGGTTAGAAACTGCATTAAAGCAAAATGAAACAATTAATGAACTCACTATCGACGAGAAAATTACAGCTTATCGTGCAGAGCAAGAAGGTTTCATTGGTTTAAGTTTCTCAACCATTGCAGGCTTTAATGCCAATGGTGCACTTCCGCATTATCGCGCTACCCCTGAAAACTATAGCGATATTCAAGGTGATGGCTTATTACTAATTGACTCAGGCGGTCAATATCTAGATGGCACAACAGATATTACCCGTGTGGTTCCTGTGGGCACACCATCGGCTGAGCAAAAACGTGATTACACACTTGTTTTAAAATGCCACATTGCTTTGGCGCAAGTGGTTTACCCTGAAGGTTTAGCTGCACCATTACTCGATTCAATTGCACGTCAACACTTGTGGCAACATCAACTAGATTATAGACATGGCACAGGTCATGGCGTTGGTTTTGCATTAAATGTACACGAAGGTCCACAAGTTTTATCGTATTACGCACCTATTCATGCTTACTCTAAACTTCGTGAAGGGATGATTATTTCCAATGAGCCAGGTTTATATCACGAAGGTCAACACGGTATTCGAATTGAAAACTTAGTGGCAAACCGCTTAAAAGAAAATACAGGCACTATTTATGGCGATTTCCTAGAGTTTGAAACTTTAACATTATGCCCAATTAATATTGATTGTATTGATCAAAGTCTTTTAACAACCGAAGAAAAGGCTTGGTTAAATCAATACCACAGTACTGTTCGTGAAAAGCTTTCACCGTCACTTTCAGATGAAGTTCTAGATTGGCTAATCTACAACACCCGTAATATTTAAAACACGTATATTTAAAACACGCATATCTGAAACTAGAAACCACCCTTCGGGTGGTTTTTTTCACTAAAACACAATTTATGCTTTTATGGCACTTACTTTAAAGTCAAATAAATCCACTTAAATAAAACATAAAAATAATAATTTAAATCAAATAAACATCAATTCATTACCATTCAGCATCATTCTGTACATAAAAAAGCCCATATATTCAATATTAAAACTTAATTCAATAATTAAAAATGGAATTTTTATGCAAAATGATTTGAATAAAGCCGACCAAGCATTTTATGGACACCCTAAACCTTTAAGCGGTTTGTTTTTTACCGAATTATGGGAACGTTTTTCTTATTATGGCATTCGCCCATTACTTATTCTTTACATGTCTGCCATGGTCATCAATGGAGGCTTAGGTTTAGACCGACCTACCGCAGCTGCAATTGTGGGCTTATTTTCAGGTTCTATGTACCTAATGACCGTATTTGGTGGTTGGGTTGCAGATAACTGGCTTGGACAAGCACGTTCCATTTGGTACGGTTCTATTATTATTGCTCTCGGTCATCTTTCAATTGCTTTAACTGCATTTTTTGGGCATTTCTTTTTCTATTTTGGACTTGTACTTATTGTTTTAGGCTCAGGCTTATTCAAAACCTGTATTTCCGTGATTGTAGGTACACTCTATTCAGCTCAAGACTCAAGACGTGATGCAGGCTTTTCCATTTTTTATATGGGAATTAATTTAGGTTCTTTTGTAGCTCCTCTTTTAACAGGCTTACTCATTAAAGATAATGGATGGCACTTAGGTTTTGGTGTTGGCGGCATTGGAATGTTGATTGCCTTACTTATTTTCCGTTTTATTTCTGTTCCACAACTCATGAAGTTTAATGAAATGCGTGGCATTGAAAACACATGGAATAAAGCAACCCATTACAATTCTAAAGCACCTAAAATTGTGTTGGGATTTTTGGCAATATGCGCTGTCATTATTGCACTTGTAACCGTTGGTACTATCACGATCAATCCAGTTTTACTTGTTACATATTTAACCATTTTTATTTGTTTGGCTATTGTTCTGTACTTTGCTTATTTACTCCTTTTTTCTAAAACAAATGCCAAAGAGAAAAAACAACTCATCATCTGCTTTATTCTGCTCATTGTTGCTGCTTTGTTCTGGTCTGCTTTTGAACAAAAACCGACGTCTTTTAATTTATTTGCTCAAGATTTTACTTACCGCTATGTTTTTGGTTTTGAAATTCCAACAGTTTGGTTTCAATCTATTAACGCCTTATTTATTATCATTTTCGCACCAATTGCAGCATGGCTTTGGGTAAAACTAGGCAAGTCAAATAAAGATCCTAGCTATATTTCAAAATTCATTATTGCCTTGGTTTTAGCTGCAGCAGGCTTTGCTGTCATGGTATTTGCAACCCAATCTGTAATTTCTAGTGGCGGCGCTTTAGTTTCACCATTATGGCTTGTATCAACACTTTTATTACTTACGCTTGGCGAGCTATGCCTCAGCCCTGTTGGCCTTTCAACCATGACCAAATTAGCACCTACCGTTATTCGCGGACAAGTCATGGGTTTATGGTTTACGGCTTCTGCACTAGGTAATTTAATGGCGGGTTTAATTGGTGGTCACGTATCTCAAGACTCACTTCATGATTTACCTACCCTATTTATGCGCTGTGTGATTGCCCTCATAATTGCCGCAGTTGTTCTATTTTTACTAAAAAAACCAATCCTTAAACTTATTTCAGATTGTGATGACACACCAAAAACAACTGAAATATAAAGATGAAAAGCATAATTTTTAAATTGATATCTAAAAAGTAAAGACCAAAAAGTAAAAAAGACCAAGCTATTATGCTTGGTCTTTTTTATATCTAATTTTAACTGGTATGACTTGATGTTTTTTTTGAAGCTCTTATAGTTAAAAGTTCTCTGTATATATGTAGTCCCATGAATTTTCCTATAAAACTTATCCCCTTACTCATTCGTATATTTAAATTAGAGCAATTTAAATATCGTATTTTAACTATTGGGGAAATTGCGCTTTGCAAAACAGTTTTTGGTGATTTAATCGATTACGAACAAGTTAAAATTACCAATCAGCCTTATCTTCCTTGGCAATCCGCACATGTCTTAATGGCACCTAGCGGTTATATTCAAACCCGTGATGCAACATATTCCAATGATTATTCAAAAGAAAACTTAAGCTATCAAGCCGTTTTTATTCACGAAATGACGCACATTCTGCAATATCAAAAAAATATTAATGTCGTTTTAAAAGGTGCCATTTTACAAACTACTTTCTTCCTCAGCTTTAAACAATACAATCCATATAAATATCAATTTATTCAAGGCAAATCTTTTTGGGACTATAATATTGAACAACAAGGCGATATTGCTCGTGATATTTTCCTCAAACGAATAGACAATATTATTCTAAATCCATCATAGTTTTCTTCTCAAACAAGCAAGCTTCTAAAGCATTCATGATGAACTTATAAAATAGAATAAAATACGGTTGAAGGATTCATATAAAAATTAGCAAAAAATAAACAACTTATAGATGAATAAACATCATTAAAGCCTAGTATCTCAGCCAATTTAATATAAAATGATAGAGCGCTGTTTTCACACTGCTAAATTTAATACTTTTCAGTGAAACAATTATGGTTTTTGCCTTGTGGCAGTTTTTTTAGCATCAAACACATCAAACCGAAACAAAATATAAAAAGTATCAATTGGTTAAATGTGTTTCCCCTATAGGAATAGGATTAAATTTAAATGAAATCTTTTAAAATTGCCTTAGCTCAGTTCTCTCCGGAAATTGGCAACATTGACGCTAATGTTCAGAAAATGATTGAACAAGTAAATGAAGCGAAAAAACAAAATGCTGAATTAATCGTTTTTCCAGAACTTTCTACTATTGGCTACCCAGCTGAAGATCTCATACTACGCCCTAGTCTAACAAAACGTAGTGAAAATGCATTTAAAGCATTAAGCAAAGTAAAAGATATTGTGATGGTTTTCGGCTTTGTAAATCAAACTGAAGATGGTCAACGATATAACGCTGCTGCCGTAATGAAAGATGGACAAATTCTAGGAATTTACAACAAACAAAACCTACCAAATTATGGTGTTTTTGATGAAAAACGTTATTTTAGCGAAGGACATCAACACCTTGTATTTGAATATTTAGGTCATAAGTTTGGCGTATTAATTTGTGAAGATGTTTGGTCACTTCCAACAGTTCAACAACTTGCTCAACTCAATGTTGAAACAGCTTTGGTACTAAATGCATCGCCATATGAAGTGGGTAAACCACAACATCGCGTAGCAACAATGTCTGAACTTGCTAAGCAACTTAACATCAATTTGGTTTATACCAACCAAGTTGGCGGTCAAGATGACTTAATCTTTGATGGTACAAGCTTTGTCGTGAACAATAGCGGTGTTGTTGCACTTCAAGCAGCAACATTCAAAGAAGAACTTCTTATTGCTGAATACGAAGCTGAAAATAAAGCATTTAAACAAGGTCAAATCACACCTGCATTAGATACAATGGCTGAAATTTACCAAAGCCTTGTATTGGCAACGCGTGATTACGTAACACGTTCAGGTTTCCCTGGTATTATTTTAGGTTTATCTGGTGGTATCGACTCTGCTTTAACACTTGCGATTGCTGTAGATGCAATTGGTGCAGACAAAGTACAAGCTGTGATGATGCCTTATACTTACACAGCACAAATCAGTGTTGAAGATGCCGCAGAACAAGCGAAAAACATGGGTATTACATTTGGTATTGCCGAAATCAACCCAATCGTAAATAGCTTCATGCAAACGCTTTTCCCATTCTTTGGCAATAGCCCTGCAGATGCAACAGAAGAGAATCTACAAGCACGTGCTCGCGGCACATTATTGATGGGCTTATCAAACAAATTTGGCAACCTTGTTTTATCGACAGGTAACAAGTCAGAGCTTGCTGTTGGATATTGCACATTGTACGGTGACATGGTTGGTGGTTTTGCCGTTCTTAAAGATGTGTACAAAACGATTGTCTTTGAACTTGCTAAATACCGTAACAGCATTTCAGAAACACCAGTTATTCCTGAACGTGTGATTAGCCGTCCACCTTCTGCTGAATTGCGTCCAGATCAAAAAGATCAAGACTCTTTACCTGCTTATGATGTATTAGATGCCATTCTTTATGCTTATATTGAAGAAGACATGAGCCAAGATGACATTATTGCAAAAGGCTTTGATAAAGCAATTGTAGAAAAAGTCATTAAACTTGTAGACCGTAATGAATACAAGCGTCGTCAAGGTGCAATTGGTCCACGCATTACATCTCGTGCATTTTCACGTGAACGTCGTTATCCAATCGTAAATGGTTGGAAAGCAGGAATCTAATTTTCCCTAATTAAAAAAGCCCAAACAGATGTTTGGGCTTTTTTATTAAAAATATTTTTAACTTAATGCTTATTCTAAATTTTAAAGATAAAAAAAGACCACGTTTTGGAACGTGGTCTATAAAAATGGTGGCTATGACGAGACTTGAACTTGTGACCCCCGCATTATGAGTGCGGTGCTCTAACCAACTGAGCTACATAGCCTTAAACTGTGGACGCATTATCTAGATTTCAACAACCATCGTCAAGCACTTAAAACACTAAATGTTCAGACTTTATACGAAATAATACTTTTTTATTCATTTTTAATTTAATTTAACTTTCATTGGCTAAAAAACGAGATTATGGTACTAAATATGTGATTCAAAATTATTCTTAAAATATGAAGCTTTACCAAATATCGAGTATCAGTATTGCTATTCTAAGCTTAACAGCATGTTCAATCATTTCTCCTTTGGTCGTGAACTACAATGGCGTTAGACGTGATGTTGCCACTGCAATTAATCAAAATAGTTTGCTAACTATTTCGAGCAGACAAGTGCTCGTTGCTTATGCCAAAGAACAGCAAAAAATTCTCAGTTCACAATATCAAAGTAACGATCAACAACAACTTTTAGCAAAAGAAAGAGCTATAGGCACTTATTGCTCACAGCAAAAAGTATCTACTAAAAAATTAAATTGGGTCGATTCAAAAATCTTCGCATTGCCAGAACAGCAAGACAAATTAAAGTACAACCAAGCCTTACAAAGCAATATAAACTTAGATACAACCCAAATAGATTGCACCAATAAATTTTAGATTTATTAAAAACACAAAATTTAGATAAAAAAAAGACCACGTTTTGGAACGTGGTCTATAAAAATGGTGGCTATGACGAGACTTGAACTTGTGACCCCCGCATTATGAGTGCGGTGCTCTAACCAACTGAGCTACATAGCCTTAAACTGTGCGCGCATTATCTGCTTATATGACATGCGCGTCAAGCACTAACCGTGCTATTTGTACAAAATTTAGTGAAGTGAGCCGATAAGCCGGGTTCTGTCGTGAACGATCATTCCTCTAGGCGCACAATCACTCATGCGCTCAAGCGACCTACCCGAATCCAGCATGGGCCATGCCTAATGGATTCCTATTTGGTCTTGCTTCCGGTGGGGTTTACCTCGCCATGAACTGTTACCAGCCATGCGGTGCGCTCTTACCGCACCCTTTCACCCTTACCTTCGATTCTAATTGCTTAGAAACATAATGAAGGCGGTCTTCTCTCTGCTGCACTTGCCGTCGGTTTACACCGCCCAGGCGTTACCTGGCACCTTGCCCTATGAAGCCCGGACTTTCCTCCCCTGCTTCAATCACGGAGATTTCCACAGCAGCGATCGTCTGGCTCACTTCGAGGCGCATATTAACAAATATACGAACTAATTGCTTGATGTTTTTTGATCAGTTAGTTTTTCATACTTCGCTTGAAGTTCTTCACGTGTTTCAGCATGATTCGGATCAAGCGGAATACAATCGACCGGACAGAATAACTGACATTGTGGTTTATCATGATGACCTACGCATTCAGTACATAAATCTGGGTGGATTTCATAAATGATCTCCCCCATAAATATGGCATCATTTGGGCACACAGGCTCACATACGTCACAATTGATGCATTCATCCGTTATATATAAAGACACACTACCAACCTTGTTTATGCTTGCGTTCGAAAGCTTCTACCACAGCATGTGGCACAAACTGCGTTACATCACCTTTTAAGCGAGCAATCTCACGCACTAATGTCGATGAAATAAATGAATATTGTTCAGATGGTGTTAAAAAAACGGCTTCAAATTGAGAATCTAAACGTCGATTCATATTTGCCAACTGAAATTCATATTCAAAGTCAGAAACAGCGCGCAAACCACGCAATACAGCCGTTGCTTTTTGCTCACGGAAAAAATTCACGAGCAAACCATCAAAACCAATAAATTCAACATTTGGCAAATGCTTTAAAGACTCACGCGCCAATGCTACACGTTCTTCCAGAGTAAATACTGGGTTTTTATGATGACCAATTGCAATTGCCACAACCACTTCATCAAACATTTTAGCTGCTCGAGAAACTAAGTCGATATGACCATTGGTAATTGGATCAAAAGTCCCTGGATAAATTACGCGAGTTTTAGACATCCATTTTGCTCTGTTTCAATGACAGATGGCTATTTTATCAAAAAGTAATTTTTTAGGTGAATAAACCTGTTATTTTTATGAAATATCTTAAATAAACACTTTAAATTCCTTGAGTACCTTTACATTTTTCAATTGTCTTTAAGCCTCTGTTTGAGGCACAATAGACATAAGTTTGGAAGTAATTGATTATGGCGAAGGTAGAAGTTAAAAAAAATTCGAGTGGAACAATTGCGTTAAACAAACGCGCCCGCCACGATTATTTTATTGAAGAAAAATTTGAAGCAGGTCTTTCATTACAAGGCTGGGAAGTTAAGTCTATGCGCGCAGGTCGCATGACTATTGTAGAAAGCTATATCACCTTTAAAAATGGTGAGGCTTTCTTGTTTGGTGCACAAGTACAACCTCTGCTTAGTGCTTCAACTCACGTGGTACCTGAAGCAACGCGTACACGCAAACTATTGCTGAACCGTCGTGAAATTGAAAAGCTCATGGGTGCGATTAACCAAAAAGGTTATTCGTGTGTACCTCTAGCGTGTTATTGGAAAGGTCCAAATGCCAAACTTGAAATTGCACTTGTAAAAGGTAAACAACTTCATGACAAACGCGCCACTGAAAAAGACCGCGATTGGCAACGTGATAAAGCACGTATCTTCCACAAATAAAGATTCATAAAAAAACCTCCACTTAGGAGGTTTTTTTATTTTGACCGATTTTCAGAAAAGTTTTAATTTAAACGCAAAGTTTGTGAAGCTATATGTTTTCCAAACCAAATTGCGGTGTCTAAATCGCCTTTTGGTGGTGTGATATCTACAGATGCATTATCAGATTGCGTCATCAAACCTAAAAAGCTCGACATACGATTTACATCTTCCACACTGCGCCCTGTTGCCATTAAAGGCAAACCTGACCAAAGCATGCCATGTTGCATCGCAAATAAATTGATTTGCTGCAACACAGCCAATTTATCGCCACTTAAACCACCACCATTGGTAAACGCTGCGGCAAGTTTTCCTTGCCAAGTACGTGCTAACCAACGCTTCGATGATTGTTCCATGAATACTTTCATTGCAGCACTAATACTACCCATGTAGGTCGGACAACCAAAAATTATGGCATCTGCTGTATCAAGCACATCCCAATCAATTTGTTCCACATTCATTAATGAAACTTGAACACCTGCTTGCTGCGCACCTTGTTCAATATGACGAGCAACTTTAGCTGTGTGTCCATAAGGACTGTGATAAACAATAGCGAGAGATTTAGAAGATACGGACATATCGATCAAAGCAAAAAATTTGAAGAAAGTTTAGCATTTTCATTGGATAAAGACGAATGTTGTCATACGCCCTGTTTTCGCTTCACGGCGATATGAAAAATATTCCTCTACTTGCGTATAAGAACATTGATCACCACCCAGTACGGTGTCGATTCCATGCTGATTTAAAATATAACGCGCTATCGCATATAAGTCTGCATGGAATTTTCCATCGACTTTTCCTGCAATAAATGCACTTTCTAAAACTGGATACTTCGTACAAAAAGCCTCTTTTACTTCCGCACCAATTTCAAAACAAGGTTGGCTAATGGCAGCCCCCAACCAAGCCCAAGTGGGTTTGGTTTGCATAGTCGCAATGGTATTTTCAATAATACCATTTGCTAAACCACGCCAACCTGCATGTAAATTTGCAACTTCAGAACCTTCAGCATTACCCAAAACTACAGGTAAACAATCTGCTGTCATCATCATAAGTACATGAGATTTAGATTGTGTGACCAATCCATCCCCCACCAAAGCATCAAAAGTCATTTGATCATTGACCGTATGACAAATAGTGCTATGGGTTTGCGTCATCCAAGTCATTTTATTGACACCAAATTCAGCAAAGTCTTCAAGCAACGTCATACGATGTTGCTGAACACGATGAGCTTGGTCATTGACATGCAATGCAACATTAAAACCTGCCAATTCAGGCTGTTCAGCGCTTAATGTTTTTTCATGATGCACTCTTGTCTGCCCCACAAAAACACCTTGCGGTAAGCCTTGAACAAATTGCATGTCAATATCCTTATAAAATCGTCAACAAAATATAAATGATTAATACGCTTTGTTTTCAGTACGAAGCACTTCAACCAACTGTGTGAAATCTTCAGGCCATGGCGCATCAAACATCATGTCTTCACCTGTTTTAGGATGTACCAAGCCTAATTTAGCAGCATGCAATGCTTGGCGTTTAAAGCCACGCAAAGTATCAGCCAAAAGCTCAGATGAACCTGCTGGTAAACGCACACGCGGCATATAAACCTGATCACCTATTAGACCGTAGCCAATATAGCTAAAATGCACACGAATTTGGTGCGTACGACCTGTTTCTAAACGGGCTTGTACACGCGTAAAATGCTGGAAACGCTCTTTTACGTTGTAATGTGTAACAGCATCTTTACCACCAGGTAATACCGTCATTTTTACACGGTCTACAGGGTGACGTTTGATTGGTTCGTCAATTGTACCGCCAGCGATGATATTGCCATAAACAATAACGTCATAAATTCGATATACCGATTTTTTCGCCAATTGCTTGGTTAAAGAGAATTGTGCTTCAAGGTTTTTTGCAATAACCAACAAGCCGCTTGTGTCTTTATCGATACGATGGACTAAACCTGCACGTGCAAGTTCAGAAGATTTTGGATAATAATGAAGTAATGCATTCACCAAAGTACCTGTTGAATTACCCGCACCAGGATGAACAACCATTCCAACTGGTTTATTAATAACCAAAATATCGTCATCTTCATAAACAATATTCAATGGAATATCTTCTGGCAGGCTTCTTGTCTGTGCTTCAAGCTCTACATTTAATGTTAAAAGCTCATCACCTTCGCACTTGTACTTTGGCTTAACACTGTTACCATTAACCAATAAATGACCATCTTTCAGCCATTGTTTAAGTCTTTCTCTGGAATAATCGTTCCAAATCAAGGCTGCAACTTGGTCGATACGTTGCCCCAAATAGCTTTCATCCAGTTGAAATTGCAACGATAAACGTGTTGCAGTTAAGTCCGAAGTATGGTTATCTGCTTCCACAGAATCATCAAATATATGGAAATCAGTTTCAGGGGTATTCGAGTTGGAAGATTGTGCTTGGCTCATTTGATCATTCAGAAAAAAGTGGTTTAATTGTGCAATTGTAGCTCATTGCCCGGAATAACAGAGGAATTTTTATGTCGCTACCACATTATAAAATTACAATGCTTGCTTTAGCGATTGGTATTACTACGTCAATCGTGGGTTGTAGCAGTAATCCAAAAAAAGAAGTGGTCGATACAGGTCCGCAGTCTAGCGAACAAATTTATATTCAAAAAGCAGAAAAAGCACTTGAACGTGGTCAATATTCAGATGCTTTAAAACATTTAGAAGCGATCGAAACTTATTACCCAACAGGTGAATATGCTCAACAAGCTCAACTTGAGCTTTTATATGCAAAATTTCAGCAAAAAGATTATGAAGGTGCGCTTGCACTCGCCGATCGTTTTATCCGTATGAATCCTCAACATCCTAATGTTGACTATGCTTACTATGTTCGTGGTGTGGCGAATATGGAGCAAAATTACGATGGTCTTATTCGTTTTACTTCGCTTAAACAATCTCATCGTGATGTAAGTTATTTAAAAGTGGCTTATCAAAACTTTGTAGATTTCATTCGTCGCTATCCTTCTAGCACTTACGCTGTAGATGCAGCGCAGCGTATGAAGTTCATTAGTAATGAACTAGCAGAATCTGAAATGAATGCTGCTCGCTTTAATGAAAAACGTAAAGCTTGGGTTGCATCTATTGAACGCGCACAGTGGGTTGTAGAACATTATCCAAATGCACCTCAAGTTCCTGAAGCTTTAGCCATGATGTCTAATGGTTATGCACAACTTGGTGATCAACAGCTTGCTAAACAATATGCAGATGTTCTAAAGATCAACTCACCTAAACTTGTAAAAGCTGATGGCACAGTCAATATGCGTGCTGCACGTAATCAAGGTAGCTTATTAAACCGTGCAACTTTAGGTTTATTTGGTCGTGAAGCAACAACTTCAACAGAAACTGAAGTGCAAGCACCTCAAGATGAAAACAAACCGAGTTTGTTAAACCGTGCAAGTTTCGGTTTATTGGGTCGCCCTGATACACGTAAAACACCTGAAGGTTATACACCTGCAGGTGAAAGCTTATATGACGGTCAACGTAAATAAGCACCAATAAGCATCGCAATTTCAGCAAGGGCAAGTTATCATACTTGCCCTTTTGCTTTTGCATGTTTTAAAACTTTAAGCATGATTAAAAGCTAGACAAACTAAACATCAGTAGCTAAATTGTGATTATAGATTAAGCACATACTGAAATATTCGTATCGACACAAAACCAATTTAGACCGACATAGAAACGATAGAAGACTTATGGCAATTCCTCAGCACACGATAGATCAAATTTTAGATCGTACAGATATTGTCGATTTAATTGGTCAACGTGTGAAATTAAAAAAGTCAGGTCGTACATATTCGGGTTGTTGTCCCTTCCATCAGGAAAAATCACCATCGTTTCATGTTTATCGCGATAAACAGTATTTCCACTGTTTTGGTTGCCAAGCCAATGGTAATGCCATTCGTTTTTTAATGGATATCGACGGTCGTAATTTTGTTGATGTCATGAAGGATTTATCTAGCCAAACAGGAATTGAACTTCCGAAGGACAATCAAGAATCTAAAAAAATTCTCTATAAACGAGAAGCAAAAAAAACAGTTGAAACACCAACGGTATCTACAGAAAAATCAATCTCAACGGCTGAAAATAATGTACCCGTTGCATTTGATCCATTTGAAGAATATCAAGCACCAAACGACCCATTTTCAGGTTTTGAACAATTCCAAGTTGAAGATGAAGCACCTGCTCAAGATGGTAATCTTTTCGACTTATTAGAAAATATTGCACAGTTTTACGAAAGCCAATTACCCAATAGCCAATCTGCACAACAATATTTTAAAAAACGTGGCTTAACTGAAAAAACCATTCAATTTTGGCGTTTAGGTTATGCACCTGAAGATTGGCAACATTTAGAAAAAGCTTTTCCTCAAGATATTGAAGGTTTAAAGCTTTTAGGACTGATTCGCACAAGCGATAGCGGACGTGATTTCGACCTATTACGTGATCGTGTCATTTTCCCGATTCGTGATACAAAAGGTCGTGTCGTA
The DNA here is from genome assembly GCF_010646905.1 of Acinetobacter portensis. Classification (NCBI taxonomy): domain Bacteria; kingdom Pseudomonadati; phylum Pseudomonadota; class Gammaproteobacteria; order Moraxellales; family Moraxellaceae; genus Acinetobacter; species Acinetobacter portensis. Next base: position 1,998,456 of record NZ_JAAARQ010000002.1, on the reverse strand, counting down.
GGTTTTGGTGGTCGTGCGCTCAATGATGAAATAAAGCCCAAATACATCAACTCACCAGATTCTGAAGTTTTCCATAAAAACCAACTTTTATACGGTTTATATGAAGGACGCAAAGAAAAAGCGCAAGATTACTTAATGGTTGAAGGCTACATGGATGTCATTGCTTTACAGCAATATGGTATTTATGGTGCGGTAGCAACTTTAGGTACAGCAAGTAATACAGAACATTTAAATATTCTGTTTAAGCAAAATAATCGTATTACTATTGCTTTTGATGGTGATGCTGCGGGACAAAAAGCAGCACGTCGTACATTAGAAATTGCTTTACCATTATTGAATGATGGTCGTGAACTGAAATTTTTTGTTTTACCCAATGACCATGACCCAGACTCACTGATCAGACGTGAAGGTGTTGAGAACTTCAAACGCCTGCTTGAACACGCACCACTGATGTCTGAGTTTATCTTTAGTCTTTTATCTCGAAATCATCATGTCACAACACCTGAAGGTAAAAGTCAGGTGATGGCGGAGCTAAAACAACTTACTGAACTCTTACCTAAAGTGGGTTCGTATCGCTATTTATTGCAACAATATTTCCGTGAAAAATTAGGCTTTAACCGAAAATGGCAACCACAAGTTAATAATGATGCAGCACTGAGTTTCAGTACGAAAATTGACGCTGAAGAATATGTTGCCGCAATTTTAATGAATCACCCCTATTTATATATTCATTTTGAACCCTTACGTGCACTTATTCCGCAAGATCAATTGCTATATAAAATACTCAATATCTTCAATATTATTTTTGATGAATTACCCGATGATGCAGAACAAGCGAAATATTATGTGATTGGTGCATGTGCAAACCATCATTTTGAATTACAACGTATTTTGCAACAAGCCAATGTTAGTGATTACACAACATCACCTGAACAAGTCGACAAGCTTGCAGCCGATTTTTCAACAAAATTACAACACCAATATTTACAGCAAAAAATTCGCTCGAAGAAATTCACAAGCATTGCCGAAATGAAAAATTTAAAACATCAAATTTATATGATTGATAAAAAAGATCGCTTACTCTCATTGATGAGTAAACGATCTTCTTCTGTTTAATTTTATGATGTTTTAAGCTTTCGGTTTACGTCTTTTCGCAATCACATCATCTAAACTATTTTGTAATAATTCCAAACACTCTGGATCTTCTGCTTTTGCCGCTTCCTTCATGAAAACAGAGGTTGGATGTAATAGTTTTTGCGTTAAGCGATGTGAAAACTCTTGTAAAACCTGTTCAGCATTGTCACCTTTTTCTAAACGCTGCATTGCGAATTTAAGCTCTTCTTGTCTTAATACCTCACCATGCTCACGATAAAGTTGAATTGCCCCACCAGCACCCTTAACTTTTTGCTGAGTGATTAATTCTGTTGCAAGCTGATTCACCATCACTTCAGCTTCAACCGCAGCTTGTCTGCGCTGTGCTAAGTTTTCCTCAATCACGCTTTGTAGGTCATCTACACCATACAAATAAACACCATCAAGCGTTTCAACTTTAGCATCAATATCGCGAGGTACAGCTAAATCAACCAATAACATTTGTTGGTAGCGACGCTTTTTAAGTGCAGCCTTAACATCGGCAAAATGAATAACTTGATGCAAACTTCCTGTACAGCTTGAAATCACATCTGCTCGATGTAAATTTTCTGCAAGCTGATCAAACTCAATAATTTCCACTTGTACACGATGTGCAATTTCTTGTGCCAAACTTTCAGCTCTTGCTCGCGTACGATTACAGATTAGAACTTTCCCAACCCCTGTTTCAGCTAAATGTTTTGCAACAAGACTATTCATCTCTCCTGCTGCAACCACCATTACCGTTAATTCTTCTGGTTTACTAAAAACTTGTAATGCCAATTGAGCAACAGCATAACCCATTGAAACAGCATGACTTCCCACAGCTGTTTCAGAGCGCACACGTTTTGCTGCATAAAATGCATATTCAAAAATTTGATTAAGTTCAGGAGAAACGGTTGCTGAATCTTTCGCTAAAGATAAAGCTGTTTTTACTTGTCCAAGAATTTGCGGCTCGCCCAACATTAGCGAATCTAGACCACTTGAAACTCGCATTAAATGCGTTATAGCTTGAGTATCTTCATAACGATAGACATGATTTTCAAGTTGTTTTACATCAAGACCGTTTACTTGGGCGAGCCAATCTAGCACCATGTCAACATTCTCTGACATCGCGTAAACTTCTGTACGATTGCACGTAGATACCACCACCATTTCATTTAAATCTTGGTGTTGGCTTTGACTAGAAAGCAAAGTACTTAACTTTTCAGGGTTAAATGCAATTTTTTCACGCAACTCTACAGATGCAGTTTGATGGTTGACACCCAATGCAAAGAAAGACATATCAGATCATCATTCCGCTAAATTTATGCTATTGTGGAGTATTGGTGTCATAAAAACATTACTTGGATTAAGAAAAATTCGTCAAATAAACAGCCGAATAAGCGGCGTAAGAATCAAGCAATATTCTACCACAATCTTACTCATTGGTAGCATGCTCTCTGCTGCACAACTTCATGCAGCTGGAGAAATATACCATGCAAATTCAAACTATAATGCCATAAAACAAAGTATGATTGCTGAATTTGCAATTGCATACCACGACATTCCAACCGCTCTACACAATTATACCGTGCTTGCAATCAAGGGCAATTCCGCGTCAGTCAAGCAACGCGCCTTAAATATTGCGATAGAACAAGAAGACCTAAGCGCAGCATTAGAAATCGCAACGCACTGGGTTTTACAAGAACCTAAAGATGTTCCTGCATTATTTTACTTATCACATATTGCATTAAAATCGCATGAATATGAACTCGCATCGGAAACACTCGATAAAATTTTAAAAATAGATCCAAATGCAGAGTTAGAAGAAATTTTAGCCAGCATTTCACCCGAATCTGTTGCTGATCGTGAATATTTAATTCATGCTCTACAAACAAGTAGCTCGAAGGATAATCCTTCTATTCTTGTTTTAATTGCAGGTCTTGAAGCACAAAATGGTCACTTAGAAGATGCTCTAGACATCATCAATCTTGCTTTACGAAAACGTCCTAAAGCAACAAGTTACATCTTAATGAAAGCCAATTTTTTAAATGCGCTAGGTAATCAAGAAGCGACTTTAGAATGGTATGAAAAATCGAGCAAAAAACACAAAAACAACTATGAAATACACATTGCTGAAGCAAAATATTTAGTTAAACAAAATAAAACGACGCTTGCTTTAGATAAATTAGAAAAAATTATAAAGAAATGGCCAAAGCAAGAAGAAGCGCTATTTATTGCAGGTTTAACCAGTATTGATTTACGCGAATATGAAAAAGCTGAAAAATACTTAGTCGAGTTACGATCATCCAATCAATATCAAAACGAAGCTTATTATTATTTAGCGGTAAATGCAGAACGTAAAGAGCATTTTGAAACGGCAAAAGCCTATTATCGTCTTGTAGATGGCAGCTTATATTCCATCTCACGTCGAAGCATGATCTCTATTTTTGCAAAACAAAATCAATTAACCGATGCACTTCGTTTTTTAACCCAAGAACGCGTAAATTATCCTCAGCAAGCCAGCTTCTTATATCAAGCTCAAGCTGAAATTTTAATCATGATGAATAATAAAAAAGCAGCTTTACGCCTATTAGATGAAGCCATCAAAAACATACCCGATGATCCTGAGCTTATTTATGCTGAAGTTCTATTACTTGATGCTCATGCAGATCGAGAAAAACTAGACAAGCTCCTCAAAAACCTATTAGAAATTGAGCCTAACAATCCATCTTATCTCAATGCTTATGCCTACACCCTCGCATTGCAAAATCGTTATTTAAAAGAAGCTCGAGAAGTTGCAGAATATGCGACTGAACTTGCACCAGAACAAGCGTCTATTTTAGATACACTTGGATATATTACCTATTTGCAAAATGATTTTGCAGCTTCTGCGAAAGCACTCAAACAAGCATATGAACTCAGCAATAGTGTGAAAATTGGTGTTCGCTATGCAAAATCCTTATATATGCAAGGTGAAATTGCTCAATTTGAGAAGGTGTTACAAGAATTACAAGCAAACCACCGAAATGATCCTCAATTGGAATCATTAAATTCTTTACTATTACCGCAACAAATAAAAAAGAGTTAAATCACTTATGGGTACGTTGACCAAAATCAGTCTCAGCCTTATCACCTGTTCAATGTTCTTAACAGGCTGCCAGCAATTTACCCAACCACTTGGCACTGCACCAACACAAATGGTTGAAGCCAATAATCAATTTAACTTACAAGGGAAAATTGGCATTCGCACACCTCAACAATCTGGCAGTGCTTTTTTCCGTTGGGTGCAAGAACAGCAAGAGTTTGATATTGAGCTGAGTGGAATGTTGGGAATTGGAAAAACACAAATTTCAGGGAAGCCTGGTCAAGTTACCCTAAATAGTGCAAATACGGGTTTAGTCACAGCAAGTACACCTGAGGAGCTGCTAGAACAAGCAACAGGTTGGAAAGCACCCATTACGCACTTAGTCAGCTGGATACAAGCACGACCTGCAACAGCCACAGCTAAAATTCAAAAAAATGAAAATAACCGCCCAATTCAATTTATTGAAAATGATTGGACTGTCGATTTAAGTTATAACGATCAAGCCACACTTCCAAATAAACTTATTTTGAAACAGTCGCTTGAATCTGGACAAGAAAATCGTATTACAATGATTATTCAAAACCGTTAATTTTGTATGTCTATGATTCGTGTTGCCTCGCCTGCCAAACTCAACCTTTTTTTGCACATTACTGGTCGTCGTGAAAATGGCTACCATGAATTACAAAGTATTTTTCAGCTTATAGATTTATATGATTGGTTGGAATTCACCAAAACAGAATCGAGTGAAATCCATATTGACGGTTTAAATAGCGTCGATTTACAGCAAAATTTAATTTTCAAAGCCACAGAAATCTTAAAACCTTATGCAAAAAAGCAAACAGGCTTAAATATTTCAATTGAAAAAAATATTCCAATGGGTGCAGGTTTAGGCGGTGGATCATCCAATGCTGCAACAACACTGATTGTGGTCAATCAACTTTGGCAATGTGGTTTAAGCATTGAGCAACTTGCAGATTTAGGTGTCAAATTAGGAGCTGATGTTCCCATTTTTGTTCACGGTTTAAATGCTTGGGCAGAAGGCATTGGCGAACACTTAACATTCATAGACTTAGATCAAAAAAAATTCATTGTGCTTAAACCTGATTGTTTTATCAGCACTCAATTGCTTTTTTCGCAAAAATCATTGACAAGAGACACGAAGCCTACTAAATTTTGCGCCTATCAGTTAACGCCATCCAATTTTGGAAATAATTTTGAGCCCCTGGCAAGAAATTTATATCCTGAAGTGAATGAAGCAATGCAATACTTAGATCAGTTCGGTAAAGCAAAACTTACAGGTACAGGTGCTTGTGTGTTTATTGAGATAACGGAAAAAATGAATATTGATGACATTCTGAAAAATGCGCCATGTAAATCTTACTTGGTTAGCAGTTTGAAAGAGTCACCATTACGTCACTTTGAAGTTTGATAGGGGTATCGCCAAGTGGTAAGGCACCGGGTTTTGATCTCGGCATCCGTTGGTTCGAATCCAGCTACCCCTGCCATTTAATTCACCTGTAAGATGTACTGTATTAGGGGTATCGCCAAGTGGTAAGGCACCGGGTTTTGATCTCGGCATTCGTTGGTTCGAATCCAGCTACCCCTGCCATTTTACAGTCATCAAATTTAGGGGTATCGCCAAGTGGTAAGGCACCGGGTTTTGATCTCGGCATCCGTTGGTTCGAATCCAGCTACCCCTGCCATTTTCTCAAAAAAGACAGAACAAGACTTTACTGCTCAAATGTTAATTAACCTTGACATCGTGCTTTAAAAATATTAAAGTTCTGCCGCATTAGGGGTATCGCCAAGTGGTAAGGCACCGGGTTTTGATCTCGGCATCCGTTGGTTCGAATCCAGCTACCCCTGCCATTTATTCCCATATATTCCAACCGCCAAGGGTGCTTCATGCCCAATCTTGTCGTTTTTAGTGGAACCGCGCATCCACAATTCGCTCAAAAAGTCGTAAGTCACTTACATATTCCTCTAGGCGCCGCCTCTGTAGGTCAGTTTTCTGATGGCGAAATTGCTGTCGAGATTACTGAAAATGTTCGTGGTAAAGACGTATTCTTAGTACAACCTACTTGTGCACCAACTAATGATAACCTTATGGAAATCTTAGTTATGGCTGACGCGTTACGCCGTGCAAGTGCTGGTCGTATTACAGCAGTTATTCCTTACTTTGGTTACGCTCGTCAAGATCGTCGTCCTCGTTCAAGTCGTGTGCCAATTACCGCTAAAGTTGTAGCAGATATGCTTACAACTGTTGGTATTGACCGCGTTGTAATGATCGACCTTCATGCCGACCAAATCCAAGGTTTCTTCGATATCCCTGTAGATAACATCTACGGCACGCCAGCGCTTTTAGCTGACCTTCGCCAACAGTCGCACCACAACCTTATGGTTGTATCGCCTGACGTTGGTGGTGTAGTTCGTGCTCGCGCTGTTGCTAAACAAATGGGTGATATTGATCTTGCGATCATCGACAAACGTCGCCAAAAAGCAAATGAATCACAAGTGATGCATTTAATTGGTGATGTAAGAGATCGTGACTGTGTCATTGTTGATGACATGGTGGATACTGCAGGTACTCTATGTAAAGCTGCTGATGCACTAAAAACTTTTGGTGCTCGCAAAGTAATCGCTTATGCAACTCACCCAGTTTTATCTGGTAAAGCGATTGAAAACTTAAAGAACTCTGTTATTGATGAATTAGTTGTTACAGACACTATTCCTCTTTCAGAAGAAGCTTTAGCTCTTGGTAAGATTCGCCAAGTTTCAGTAGCAAGTATGGTTGCTGAAACAATTCGTCGTATTAACAACGAAGAATCTATTAGCGCAATGTTCGATTCTTATCTATAATAGAACGCTAAATTTTCAAAGCCCTGCTTTTTGCAGGGCTTTCTAGTACTAAATCGGTCGCAGATTTAGTCCAATTAAACTTAAATAGGATGTCTAATCATGGCAAACTTCGTATTAAACGCAGCAGCACGTGAAGAAGCAGTACAAGGGAAAGGTGCGAGCCGCCGCCTTCGTCTTCAAGCTAAAGTTCCAGCTATCATTTACGGTGGCGAAGCAGCTCCTGTTGCAGTTACTTTAGAGCTTCGTCAACTTGTTAAAGCTTTAGAAAACAATGACTTCTTTGAAGAAGTAATTGAAATTAACATCGACGGTACAGTTGAAAGCGTTAAAATCCAAGCTTTACAACGTCACCCAGCTAAAAACACACCTATGCACGCTGACTTCAAACGTGCATAAGTGTTAATGGTATAAATTAGTGTCAAATATTTCACTGATTGTAGGTTTGGGCAACCCAGGTTCTGAGTATGCCCAAACTCGCCATAATGCAGGCTTTTGGTTCGTTGAACGCCTTGCAGAACAATATGGTATTTCACTCAAAACTGATCCTAAATTCTACGGAATTAGCGGTCGTGGTAAAATTGAAGGTCAAGACGTTCGTCTACTTTTACCAACAACCTTTATGAATGCCTCAGGCAAAAGTGTTGTTCCCTTCGCAAAATTCTATCAAGTCGCTCCAGAAGAAATGCTCATTGCACACGATGAACTAGACATGAACCCTGGTATTATTCGCCTAAAAACAGGTGGTGGTCATGGTGGTCATAATGGTTTACGTGATATCGTCCCACACACAGGTCCAAATTTTCATCGTTTACGTATCGGTATTGGTCATCCTGGTTCTAAAGAACGCGTGTCAGGTCATGTATTAAGCAAAGCACCGCGTAGCGAACAAGATTTAATGGATGATGCTCTTGCACATGCTTTATCTCGCATTAAATTGCTAGTAAACGGTGACATACAGCAAGCCATGAATCAAATCAATGCTCATAAACCAAACTGATCATTCTATATTTGTTGAACAATCATGCTTGCCATGCTGCTTTTTTCAGAGCAAAATGCGCTCTCGATGAAAATACCATTCATTCAAAATAACTTGTTCATTCAGACAAAATCTTAGGTCAACTAAGGAGACGCTAGCCATGCTATCTCGTTTATTAAAAGCTAAAATTCACCGTTGCGTCGTTACACAAGCAGAATTACATTATGAAGGTTCTTGTGCAATTGACGGTATTCTTTTGGATTTAGCAGGTATCCGCGAATATGAAGAAATTCATATGTGGAACGTGACGAATGGTAAACGCTTTACCACTTATGCAATTCGTGGTGAAGAAGGCTCAGGCATCATTTCTGTAAATGGTGGCGCTGCACTTCAAGCAGATGTTGGTGATTTAATGATTATCGCAACATTTGGTGATTTTACAGAAGCTGAAGCAGATGCGCACAAACCACGTCTTGTTTATGCAAATCCAAACAATACTGTAAATCACACAGCAAATTGCATTCCTGTACAAGTTGCCTAAATGTTCGCTATGTAAATTAACGACCTAAAAAATAAATTAAGCTCGCAATATGCGGGCTTTTTTATGCCATGTAATTCATTAGACTTTTTTATCACAGCCTTTTTCCCCTGTTTTCATGAAAAAATTTAAAAGATGGCAATTCATTATGAAATAAGTCGATTAATTATGAATTATTTATTCTATAGATAGCACTGATCGTTCTAAAAAAAGCACTCCGCTCTACCTCGAACAGGTCTATAATCATTACACATCGCTTCAGGGCGGGGTGTAATTCCCCACCGGTGGTAAATTAAATATACATTTCATGTATAACTTAATGAGCCCACGAGCCTATTGTAACTTTACAATTCGCAGATTTGGTGAAACTCCAAAGCCGACGGTATAGTCCGGATGAAAGAAGACGACAGCACATAAATGTTCACTTAATCAATCTTTTATCGATTGCTAAATGAATTCGCTACGAGCCTATTTTCAAACGTCCTGAAATGTTCAATCGTACTTAAAATTTACGCGAGCGTTTCAATGTCTAGTTTAATTCAACCCGAAATTTTCTTTTCTACCCTCACTCCTGCAGAAGACCGCATTCAACAAGCATTAGAAGATATCCGCCAAGGCAAACCTGTTCTTGTGATGGATGATTTCGACCGTGAAAATGAAGCAGATTTAATTGTTGCGGCAGAAACTTTAACTGTAGAAACCATGGCACGCATGATTCGTGATGGCTCAGGTATTGTTTGCCTGTGTTTAACCGATGAATTGGCAGATCATTTAGAACTTCCACCCATGGTTAGCGATAACTCAAGCCAATTCAAAACAGCCTTCACCATTACCATTGAAGCTGCCGAAGGTGTTACCACAGGCGTATCTGCAAAAGATCGCACAACTACCGTAAAAGCTGCAATTAAAGATGGCGCTATTGCTACAGACTTGAATCGTCCGGGTCATGTATTCCCCTTACGTGCACGTAAAGGCGGTGTATTAACCCGTCGTGGTCATACTGAAGGTACTATTGACCTTGCTCGCTTAGCGGGTTTAAAACCATCGGGAATTTTATGTGAACTTACTAATCCAGATGGAACAATGGCATCAGGTATTCAAGTATTGGCTTATGCACAAACACACCACTTAACCGTGATTACCATTGAAGAAATTGTGCAATATCGTTTAAAGCACAACATCTAAATTTTAAAATCCCAATCTTAATCTAGATTGGGATTTTTTTTATCTTGGCTATGCCATAAACCCAAGCCATATAAAGGCCAAGCTTGCTTACTTCGAAAATTATTAACGCAATACGCAATCACCACCAATAAGATTGAACCAAGTAATACAGGAAAAATCAGAAACTCCCAACCATAATGAACCGATTGAGCTGTCAATAAAATAACCAAAGGATTCGCACCAGCGGGTGGATGAACACAGCGAAAATATTGCATTAAGCAAATTGAAAAACCCACAGCAATTGCAGTACTAAAAACATTCGCACCTAAAATTTTTAATGCTAATAAACCAATGGTTGCCGAAATGAGATGTCCAAAAATAATATTTCGCGGTTGCGCCAATGGAGATTGAGATACAGCATAAAGTAAAACACAACTTGCACCAAAGGGTGCCATAATCCAAATATGACCCGACCAATGACTCAGTAGCATTAAAATACCAATACTTAAACTTGCCCCAACCAAGCTTCTTAACAAATCGCCTAGTCTTGGTTTTACTGCTAATTTTTCTTTCCCCTCAAATAAAACTCTCATCCCCACCCTCATTGCATTCATCATATCTGTGCGATAGAATCAAAATAGTACAGATCTGTACTTATTGTAAATAGCATGATAGTGAATATGTCGAAATCTGCCGATAAAATTTTAAAAACTGCTGAAAATTTATTTAATAAGCATAGTTTTGTTGCTGTTGGCGTCGATTTAATTCGTGATGAATCGGGTTGTTCTAAAACTACGATGTATACCTATTTTAAAAATAAACAACATTTGGTTTATGAAGTTCTCAAAAAACGAGATCAGCGGTTTCGATCATCTTTAGTTGAAGCAACTGCAAATAAAAATGGAATGGATGCTTTAGATGCAATTTACGATTGGCATATACAATGGTTTCAAAGCGATTATTTTAAAGGATGTTTATTCGTACGAGCCGTGGGTGAATCATCACCTGCTGAAAATGAAATTCACCAACTTTCTCAAAATCATAAAATATGGCTATATGATTTTATTTATGCAAAAGCGAAAAAATTGGAACAAGCCAAAGAAATCACCGAACTTTTTTACACCCAAATTGAAGGTTTAATGAGCCGTTTTATGGTCGAAAAATTTAATAAAGATGTTGCGATGAAACAAAAGAAGATGATATTTCAGCTGATTAATTTTCTTCAAATAAATACTGAACAAATACCGTAAATAGCAACAATCACCAAAATAAATCCACACAATGCCAATAAGTGCGGATAGATCTGTGACTTCGATAAACGATTAAATCCCAAATACACAAATGAAAGAGTTAGAAAATCTAAGCAAATCCATGAAAGAGTCAAAATAATTAAGCTTAGATTTAAATCTAAAGTAATACCTACAAACTGCGGGAAAAATGAAGCAAAGAAAATAATATCTTTAGGGTTTGAAATACCTATTAAAAATCCTTGTTTAAACCCACCTTGAGAAGATTCCAAACGAATTTCATTTTCTTGTGTTTGTCTCCCAGTAATTTCCCGAATAATCTGCACACCCAAGTATGCAATATATAAACAACCTGCAATTTTTATAGCATTAAACAAAAACTCATTTACATCTAACAAGCCTTTTAAAATGAATATAGAGAGTGCTATTAAAATTAAAGAAGCTAAATTTGTTCCAAATATGGTTTGTAAAGCCCGTTTATAACCACCTTTTAAGCCTGCACTTGCAACCAACAACATCACTGGCCCAGGTGTTGCAATCATGACCACAACAGCAAAACAATACAAAAAATACTCAGCCCAATTCACCGCAACTTCCCTTTTTACTTTTCTATATTACAAATAAAAAAGAGAACTTAATTGCTCTCTTCCACATCTTTTAGCAAACTTAAACTCATGACATCTGCTCTTAAAAATGCCATTTCAAAACTGGCTGTCGCCAAAGCCAAAACTCGTCTTTCAAATTCTTGCCAAATCTTTTTCACTTGATGTGATTGAATACCTAAACCACTATCATCTGCAAAGTTTTTATTTTTTTCACAAATTTTTAAAGCGTGATAAAGCTTACGCCCTTTAGATGCATCTTCACGTAAACGCACACGTTTAGACAGTACAAATTGTTCAGCCAATTCAATATTTGCCAAAGGCAACATAGGTACTAAAATTTGATCTAACTGTAAATCTAAACGACGCCACACTGCCGTTTGTTGATCGATTGAATATGTATTCCACTTAATTACTTCATGATTAAAGCGACGGCAACCACGACATACTGAGTCACCAAATACAGTAGAACAACGCCCTGCACAAGGTGTTAATGATGCGATTCGACGATCAGTACTCAAAACTCACTCCAATACAAATATGATAATGATTGAATCAATCTGATTATGCATCATACCTGTTGAATGCAGATTTAAAAACCATAAATACGAATGGGTTTTCTCGCCAATTCCAAGTTTTCGGGTTAGAATACGCCCCTTATTTTTCATCCTACATATATTCGGAGTACTCCATGAACGCTACTGTAGAACAGCTTGCACCTGTAGAACAGCAAGCGACCACTGATTGGGTTGTTGCAGCACTTTATCAATTCAAAGAAGTTCAAGATCCAGCCGATCTTCAACAACGACTTTTAGACTTGGTAAAAACAATCAATCTTTGCGGTACTCTTATTGTTGCAGGCGAAGGTATTAACGGCACTGTTGCTGGTGATCGTCAATCTATTGATACCATTCATCAATTTCTTTTGAATGAAGGTTTTACTACAATGGAATACAAAGAGTCTCACAGCTCTGATAAACCATTCCGTAAAATGAAAATTAAACTTAAACAAGAAATTGTGACTTTAGGTGTTGAAGTTAAACCACGTGACTTAGTTGGTCACTACTTAGACCCTAAAGAATGGAATGAGTTAATTGCTCGTGATGATGTAATTCTTATCGACACGCGTAATGACTACGAATATAAAGCAGGTACATTTAAAGGTGCCGTAGATCCAAAAACTGAAACATTCCGCGAATTTCCTGAGTACGTAAAACAAAACCTTGAGCAGCACAAAGACAAGAAAATTGCGATGTTCTGCACTGGCGGTATCCGCTGTGAGAAATCAACATCTTTGCTTCTTCAAGAAGGTTTTAACGAGGTTTATCACCTTAAGGGCGGCGTTTTAAAATACTTAGAAGAAACCCCTGCTGAAGAAAGCTTATGGGAAGGTGAATGCTTCGTGTTTGATGGTCGTACCGCCGTTACTCACGGTATGGAAGAAGGTGCAAACATTAAGTGTCATGCTTGCGGATGGCCTCTTCTTCCTGAAGAAGTTGAACTTCCTAGCTACGAGCATGGTGTTTCATGCAAACACTGTATCGAGAAAACATCAGAAAAACAAAAAGAAGGCTTCCGTATGCGCCAATCGCAAATTACAGCTGCAAAACGCAAACGTCTTTAATATTTAATCAAAAAAAGGGTCATAATTTTGACCCTTTTTTTACAACTTAACAATTCACGTACAAAGACAAATGTTTCTACTTTAAATTTCCCCTCAGATGTAAGTCACGTATCACTCTATTTTTTTCTCTTAATATTCAGCAAGCTAACCTAAAAACAACAAATTATACTTTTAGATAACAAATATGTGCTGCAATGCCACAAATCTCCAATATTTTCGTTCCTATAGTTTGTTAATTTGGCTTTAACGTACATTTATTAATCAATCGAATCTCTTAGAAAAATTAAAATAGGTGCTAAACATGTCAAATTTAATTAAAGATACATCCACCAATATCACGCATGTAAATTACGCGTATTCAGATTTTCATCTAGAAGAAAAATATATTGAACTAAAAAATATTCTTGAACAAAAATCACATGCTTTTATTGTGTTTTTAGGTGCTTTAATTGGTGGAGTGTTCTCTTTATTTGTTGCTTACCATGTAGATATATACTTTTTAAATTATATTTTTTTCACTATTTTACCCATTGGATTTGCATATCTTTTACGAAAAATTTACATCAATACCATCATCAAAATTGAATAGCTTATGTAAAAAAGATTCCCGTAAAATTAAGCCCTTCATTAGATTATGCAATAAACCAAATGCATTATTTCTTTCATAAAATAACTTAGCTATCTTTGAATAGCCGTTTCCACACTCCTAAAAAAATGAATTTTCATCCATTTATTATGAAATAATTATACCTTCAGCAGAGTACTCAACTGCATAAAATAAGCTCTTATTCACAAAGGTAATAATCGTAAATTTTCACAAATCACGATCTATATAACCAATAACACCTCATTAGATTTATTAAAAATTTAAGCGACATACGATTTATAAATTTTCCTATTGATATATAAAAACTCTATTCATCAAATATTTAAGATGGAAGATATTTCATCATTGAGATCATCAGTAATATTCTTGTCTAAATATGATATCGTCACTATCAGCATGAATCTTGCTTTTGAAAAAATTGATCGGCTTTATTTTTATTCGGGGAATTTATGTCACGCTATTTAAAACACTTTGCTGCCGTATATAGTATTGCTTTGGTGCTTGTAATCACAGTATTGATTTTTGGTCTAAAGTTAGGTGGAATTACCCTTCTTCCTGCACTTATCGCATCAGCATTTATAAGTGCGGGACATTTTGTGAAAAAACAACAGCGCCTTCCTTTCCCCGAAGAAAAAATACAACTTATTTGGGGCTCAAGTGCAGTAGCGCTTATTATTGGAAGCATTTTCATTTTCTTTTTAATATTAATGAATCCAAATGCTGAACAAATTATTAAATCGGCAGACAACGCAGGCTTAGTGCTTTCAGCAGTCGTGATGCTATGTCTGGTTGCCATACACGGTGCTATTTTTTATATTGCTTATGGTTGGTATGCAAGGTTTAGTTATAAAAAAATCAATCACTAATGATTAAAAAAAGCACCTAGATAGGTGCTTTTTTTAACGTCAATAAATTAACTTGGCGTGTGATACATAAGATACAATTCATTCAAATTGTCTGGAATTTCTTCCGCAATCTCATCCATCAATTGACCATTGCGACGGAAAGATTCCATTTGTGGATCTTCTTCATCTACACCACTGAAAACCATCATTGGCAATGTTAAGTCAATCAATTGATCTTCAAACTCAGGTGTAAACCATGCATCCTCATTCAAAAACATTGCATCAACAAATCCTACACTCCAGTCACCAAGACTAGACTCAGTATCTGCTTCTTCAATTTCAAACGGAAAAGTAATTCCTTCCTCGTTCGCCAAATTTTGACGAAGTGATTCCAACCAAGCTTTTACTTGTGCAATAATTTCGGCTGGTACTTTTTTCTGATTATTATCAAAAAGCTCATCCAACCACTTACTAAATTGGGGACCAACTGCAACTGCACATAAAAAACCATGAGTTGCTGCGAAGTCTAGACCATGTTCGTTTTGGTCACCATCTAGATATTCACTCAACTGGTCTAAATCTAAAGCACTCATTTCAAATCCAAACTTAGATATTCAAGACTTATAGCATAGCATTTTACATTTACTTTACTGTAGATTTTAGTCATCTAAATCGTCATCATCGTCGAAGTCATAATCAAAATCTTTTAATTCGCGCTCTAAGCGACGTTGTGCAAGTAGCTCATCAATCAAACGACGTTTTTCCAATGACTCTTTCGCACTAATTTTACTCGATGCTTCATCAAAATTAACGTCATCATCTCCACTGAAGCTATCATCTAGTTCAAAATCTGTTGAAGACACTTAAACTACCTCTGAATAAAAAAGTGAATGGGTCTAGGCGCTATTTATCGTCCTTTACAAATCTTGTCAAGTTTTTTTTGTTTTTTTGTATTTTTATTACTATTTTCTACTTGTAATTATTCCTCAAATTTGTGTATTTATTAACAAGTTAGTTTGATATTATTGTTATGGTAAAATTAAAAAAATATTTTAGCGGTAAAAGGAGTGAAGACTTGAATAAATTCAGTCTAGCCCCATATCTATTTACAATTGTTAATTCAGACACATTAATAAATTTTGGTTTGATTGATCAATTCAGAACCTATTTAAAGCAAATTGTGCTATCATGCACGGTTTTTCCCTGCCACAGATTCAATGAAGAGTAAGCAAAGATGAGCGATATGACTTCCCCTACTTCTCAAGTAGCGGCTCTGATTAGCCGAGGCAAAGAGCAAGGTTACTTAACTTATGCCGAGGTTAACGATCATCTACCCGACTCAATCACAGAGAGCGAACAGATTGAAGACATTATTCAAATGCTTCAAGACGTTGGTATTCCTGTGCATGAGCGTGCGCCTGAATCTGATGATACGATGTTCGAAGGCAACAATGAAGCAACAGATGAAGTTGCTGAAGAAGAAGCCGCAGCCGTACTAGCCTCTGTAGAAAATGAGCCTGGTCGCACAACTGACCCTGTTCGCATGTATATGCGCGAAATGGGTACAGTAGAGCTTTTGACACGTGAAGGCGAAATCAGTATTGCTAAACGTATTGAAGAAGGCATTCGAGATGTTCTTCATTCAATTGCTTACTGGCCAAACGCTGTAGAAGTTGTACTTCAAGAATACAAAGATTACGAAACAGGCGAACGTCGCCTTGCAGATATTCTTTCTGGTTACTTAGACCCTGAAAGCGACGAAGAAATTCCTGAAGTTATAGAAGAAGCTGAAATTGAAGTAGAAGATGATTCAGCAACTAAATCAGCGAAAAACGTTAAGCTAGATGATGAAGAGGAAGAAGAAGAATCTGATAGCGATGATGAATCTGAAGGTGAATCTGGCCCAGATCCTGAAATTGCAAAAGCACGTTTCACAGAATTAGCAAATGCTTGGCAAACAACACAAGCTGTAATTGCTAAACATGGTCGTAATAGCACTGAAGGTGCTGCTGCCCTTGAAGCGCTTGCTAGCGTGTTTATGATGTTCAAATTTACACCTCGTTTATTTGAAATCATTTCAGAGATGATTCGTGGCACACATGAGCAAATTCGCGTATCTGAACGTGAAACTATGCGTTATGCAGTTCGTCGTGGTCGTATGGATCGCAACCAATTCCGTACATCTTTCCCAGGTCAAGAATCAAACTTTGCTTGGTTAGATGAACAAATTGAAAAAACACCTGTTGAATTACGTGGTTATTTAGAAAAAGTTCGTCCTGATGTATTGGCGTTCCAACAAAAAATTGCTGATCTTGAAAAAGACTTAAATCTAACAGTTAAAGAGATTAAAGAAATTTCTAAGCGTATGACTGTTGGTGAAGCGAAAGCTCGTCGTGCTAAGAAAGAGATGGTTGAAGCAAACTTACGTCTGGTAATTTCGATTGCGAAAAAATATACCAACCGCGGTCTTCAATTCCTCGATTTAATTCAAGAAGGTAACATCGGCTTAATGAAAGCCGTAGACAAGTTTGAATACCGTCGTGGTTACAAATTCTCGACTTATGCAACTTGGTGGATTCGTCAAGCAATTACACGCTCTATTGCCGACCAAGCACGTACCATTCGTATTCCAGTACACATGATCGAAACCATCAACAAGATCAACCGTGTATCTCGTCAACTACTTCAAGAAATGGGTCGTGAACCTACTCCTGAGGAATTAGGCGAACGTTTAGAAATGGACGAAGTTAAAGTTCGTAAAGTACTTAAAATTGCAAAAGAACCTATTTCAATGGAAACGCCAATTGGTGATGATGAAGATTCGCATCTTGGTGACTTCATTGAAGATGGCAACATCACATCTCCAATTGATGCTGCCACTTCTGAAGGACTTAAAGAAGCAACACGTGAAGTTTTAGAAAACTTAACTGAACGTGAAGCAAAAGTCTTAAAAATGCGTTTTGGTATCGATATGCCAACGGATCATACTTTGGAAGAAGTAGGTAAACAGTTTGATGTAACACGTGAGCGTATTCGTCAAATTGAAGCAAAAGCTTTACGTAAATTACGTCATCCTTCTCGTTCTGAACATCTTCGTTCATTCTTAGAAAATGACTAATTCTTGATTACATAATGGAGACTTGAAAATTAATTGCTCGTCTCCATTAAGTATTTAAGAGATCAACACAACGCCTGCACTCTTGCAGGCGTTTGATATAAAGGGGGACTACAATGTTAGACCGTACACCATCTCGTGAACTTCAAGAACATCTTTGGGTTTTCCCAATGGACTACCCTATCAAACTCATTGGTTTGGCAGGTGATGAATTGCGTGTTGCTGTTGTCGATATTTTGGTGAAACACTTCCCTGACTTCGATGGTAAAAATCTTGATACTCAACCATCACGTACAGGAAAATATCATTCTTTGACTGCACAATTACGCTTTGAAGAGTTAGAACAAGTACATAAGCTTTATGCAGATTTAGCTGCATGCCCGCTCATTAAAACCGCACTATAATTTTAAAACACGCTTTCGAGCGTGTTTTTTTATACATATTAGATAACGAACAACTCCCGCTGATCTTTTGAATTTACTATAATAAAATGTATTTAAAATATTTAAGGACGCATCAACATTGAATGCTGTTTCAAAGCCAAATCTTGTGATTCGTCAATACAATGATTTAACCAATTACGAAGCGCGTTTTCATGAAATGAAAAGCTTAACGGAAAACCGTGATGAATCTACCCCTGATGAATTGTGGATTTTGCAACATCATGATGTTCTTACTCAAGGTCAAGCAGGTAAACCTGAACATATTTTAATTCCATCAAACATTCCCGTTGTGCAAACAGACCGTGGCGGACAAGTAACTTGGCATGGCCCTGGTCAAATGGTGATTTACTTTATGTTTGACTTAAATCGTTTGGGTTGGAATGTTCGAACATTAGTGTCTTATGCTGAAAACCTAATGATTGATCTAGCTAAAAAATATGGCATAACAGCATATGCCAAACCCGATGCACCTGGCGTTTATGTGAATGAGCGAAAAATTGGTTCTTTAGGCTTTAAAATTCGTAAAGGTCGCAGTTATCACGGTTTAGCAATGAACATTGATTGTGATTTAATGGGTTTTCACACCATCAACCCTTGTGGTTACGCAGGACTCGAAATGGTTCGCATGATGGATTTAATGCAAGATTACCCAAAATTCACAAAGTTAAGTACAGATGTAATTGAAACTTTCCAAAACAGCGGTTACTTTAATGACGTGAAAGTCATTCAATATTGATTGAATAGCTTTGCATTACAGATTAAAATAAATTAGAGTATTTACTCTAAATAAATAATTATTGTTAGATGGGATGCAAGTGTGATTTCAACAAAATCCGTAAAGCCCGCTTTTCAACAAGCCTACGTTAAACTCATGATGGATGTGATTGGACGTGGCTTGGTCATGGCAAGTCAAGTTGATGCAGAAGTTAAACAAGAAGTTGCAAAATTTCCTGCAAACTTTGTACTTTCAATGAATGTATTTCCAAATGGTCCTGCATTTATTGCTAAAGTCACTGAAAATCATCAACTTGTATTACTATCATCAAGTGAAACCAAGCCAGATTTAACAATCACGTTTAAGCACTTAAGTCATGCTTATCTTGTATTTTCATTTCAAGAAAGTACAGCACAAGCTTTTGCCAATGACCGAATGATTGCAGATGGCGATTTATCTTATGCCATTCGATTAGTTCGCTGCTTAAATAAAATGGAATCTCTGATTTTACCTAAATTACTTGCTGAACTCGCAGTTAAAGAATATCCAACAAATTTAACTTTAAAAGACAAATTGGTGGGAGCTGCCAATATTTACTTAAAAGTTGCACAATCATATTTTAAACGGAGTGCTTAATCATGACCAAATCCTACTATGAATTTTTCTGCCCTGTAAAAGTCATTGCTGGTCATGCTGCACTTGAGCACATCCCTTTTGAGCTTTCAACATTAGGCTCAAAACGCCCAATGATTATTACCGATAAAGGCGTTCGCAGTAACAAGCTACTCTCACCCATTGAAGCAGCTTTTGAATCTACAAGTACAGAAATTGGTTATATTTTTGATGATGTACCACCAGATTCAAGCCTCGAAACAGTGCGTAAAGCTGCACAGTTTTATCGCGAAAATAATTGCGATTCTATTATTGCTGTCGGTGGCGGCTCAGTAATTGATACATCTAAGGCAACCAATATTTTGGTTTCTGAAGGTGGTGATGATTTACTAAAATATTCAGGCGCACACAATCTACCAAAACCGCTCAAACCTTTTTTTGTTGTACCGACAACATCTGGAACAGGTTCAGAAGTGACCATGGTGGCAGTTGTATCTGACCCTGAAAAAAATGTGAAACTTGCATTTGCATCATACTATTTAATGCCACATGCAGCCATTTTAGACCCTCGTATGACGCAAACGCTACCACCTCATTTAACAGCTATGACAGCGATGGATGCGATGACACATGCAATTGAAGCCTATACTTGCATGGCAGCCAACCCTATTTCTGATGCGTATGCGACTGCTGCAATTAAAAAAATCAGCAAAAATTTATTTAATGTTTTAGATAATCCTTCTGATGCTGAAGGACGACTTGAGCTTGCACAAGCTTCAACAATGGCAGGCATTGCATTCTCAAACTCAATGGTAGGTCTCGTACATTCACTTGGGCATGCTTTAGGTGCTGTTGCACATTTACCTCATGGCTTATGTATGAACTTATTCTTGCCTTATGTGCTGGAATACAATAAAGATGTGAATGGCGATAAAATTGCAGATCTACTCCTGCCTCTTTCTGGTGCAGATGTTTATGCGCAAACACCAGCACATTTACGTGCAGAAAAAACCATTTCAAGTATTTCAGCAATTCGCGACAGACTTTATGCTTTAACAAAATTACCGCGTAATTTACGTGAAACAGCTAAAGTTTCTGAAGCACAATTAGATGAAGTGGCCGAAAAAGCATTAAATGATGGTTCAATCATTTACAACCCGAAAGAAGCAAATTTAGAAGAGCTTAAATCTATTCTAAAAAAGGCTTGGTAATTTAGTAAAAATAAGACAATATAGCGAAAAATAAGCCTGATGCTTTTTTAAACATCAGGCTTTTCACTGTGTTATCAAATTATTAATTTTTCTGAAAGAACTTGGCAGAAAAATTGCTAAAAAAAATCAGAAAGTTACTAGTAAACGCCATCAATTTAGAGTAGATTGGCGCACTTTGTTTCAAATGTAGGGGGGATCGTTCGTCTCAAACGATCCTTATAAACATGACTGATCCTTGATCAACGATTAAGAGGATAACGCCGTTGACAAATATCTCTGGGACTCAATCGACAGCTAAACTACAAAAGACCCTTGGTCTTTGGCACATCATCATTATTGGTTTGGCATATATCCAACCAATGACATTGTTTGATACGTTTGGTTTAGTATCTGAAGAAAGTCACTACCACGTGCCGACTTCATATGTTGTTGCCTTGATTGCTATTCTATTTACCTCGATTAGTTACGGTCATATGATTCGCCGTTACCCATCATCAGGTTCGGCATATACCTATGCACAAAAATCAATTCACCCGAACGTAGGCTTCATGGTGGGTTGGTCTTCTTGGTTAGATTACCTGCTCTCTCCAATGGTCAATATTATCCTTGCGGTAATTTACCTTGAAGCATTATTCCCAGATGTAAATCATTGGGTATGGGTAATTGTATTAACAGCATTCATGACAGGTATTAACCTTCGTGGTGCTAAATTTGTAGCAAACTTTAATAGCTTGATCGTCTTGATTCAACTTATTATTATTGCTGCATTTACTTATCTTATATTCACAAAACTACAAGCTGGTTTCAATGCTGACGGCCCAATTACAGCCGAAACACGTTACCAACTTTGGAGTTTAGACCCATTTTGGAATCAGCTCACGGCTGTTGGCCCGCTGATTACAGGTGCAACATTACTGTGCTTCTCCTTCACAGGTTTTGACTCATTAAGTTCACTTGCTGAAGAAACAAAAGACACTGAGAAAACTTTGCCTAAAGCGATTTTCTTAACTGCACTCATTGCAGGTGTCATTTTTATTATCAGCACATACTTTATGCAGCTTTACTTCCAAAATGACCCAAGTACATATTTCAAAAATATTGCTGAAACTCAACCAGAAATTTTATTATTGGTGGGTGGATCATTATTCCAAGCTTATGTTCTGGCATTTGCAATTGTAACTGTTATGGCATCAGGTATTTCTGCACACGCAGGCGTATCACGTTTGATGTATGTAATGGGCCGTGATGGTGTAATTAATAAAAAGATTTTTGGTCATATTAGCCCAAAAAGCTTTACGCCTTCATACAATATTATGATTGTTGGTGCTGTTGCATTAACTGCTGGCTTTATGGATCTAGACATTGTTATTTCAATGATTAGTTTCGGTGCTTTAACTGCGTTTACATTCGTGAATTTATCTGTAATTTCACGTTATGCATTACGTGATGGGCGCACAAAGACTGCTAAAGATATCTTCAGTTTCGTTATTATTCCTCTTTTAGGTTTCATCAGTATTTTCGCGATGTGGCTAGAAATTGAAGAGACCGCACTGAAATACGGCTTATGGTGGGCGATGTTCGGGATTATGTACCTTGGTTATAAAACTAAAGGTTTCAAACATCCTGCTCCTCAACATAACGAATTTGAATAATCTGTTTCAAATTATTCTAAAAATAAAAAAGGCGCTTCATGCGCCTTTTTTATTTACTTAAATTCAGCTTTTACTTAACGTAAACGACAGTTAAAGCCCATTTTGGTATCCACAATATTATCTTTATAGCCAAAACTTTGAATAAAAAGATTACGATCTTCTATTATGTTTTGATCGACTTCTGGAAGGCGAGCTTTATTATCTACTGCAAGCTTAAAAGTATGATCAATAACATCTTGGAAAATACCGCAAACCTCTTGGCGCTTTTGCTTATTAAGCTGTCTTCCTGTCCAACTTCGCTCAAAATCTTCAGGCTTTAAGTTCGCACCCCATGCTTCAATGCGATCATGTAAACCTTGCTTCATGGCTTGCATACCTTGTTGCATTTCAGCTTTAGTAAATGGCTGAATATCAGCATCAAGTTCCTCGGCATGTGCCACTGTGCCCATCATCAATGCTAAACAAAACATTGGAACATTCATTTTTTTTAATAATATAATCAACTTTAATCACCCTCTACTTTTACAACATCGTCCTTATACACATAATTTAATGATTTCCATAGTTTTGTTAAAGAAGCTTTACATAAATATTAACGTTTTGCATGAAAAAAGCCACCCAAAGGTGGCTTTAATAATGTCATTCAATTTAGATTAATGCTTTAAATTCTTGCTGACGCCAAGCTTCATATAAAATAACAGCCGTTGCATTCGACAAGTTTAAACTACGTGAGTTCTCTGCCATTGGTAAACGAATCCAATGTTCTTGTGGGAACATCATACGGACATTTTCAGGTAAGCCACGTGTTTCAGGTCCCATTAATAAGGCTATAGGACGGTTTAGATTTGATGTATGCGGTGTTTCAGAACCCTTTGTGGTTAAAGGATAAATCGCATCTAACTCAATACCCTGTGACTTTAAGTTCACAAGACATTCATCAAAATTTTCCCAAATTTGCATACGTGCATATTCGTGATAATCCAAACCCGCACGTTTCAATTTTTTATCATCTAGCTCAAAACCTAGCGGTTTAACCAAATGTAATTGTGCACCTGTATTCGCACATAAACGAATGATATTCCCCGTATTACTTGGAATTTCAGGCTCGTATAACACTACATGAATCACAGGCTTTCTCTTCTCTTTCAATGTAACAAGGCTTAACCTTGCCACTGTAATTGTTCACGCAAGCTTACCACTTCACCAATAATAGTGAGTGTGGGCGCTTGTATTTGATGTTCTGAAACTTTAGATGCAATATCTGCCAACGTTCCAACCACCACTTTTTGCTCTGGCGTTGTTCCTTTTGAAATCAATGCAACAGGCATATTCGATCTTTGACCATGAGAGATCAATCTTTCACAAATTTTTTCCAATCCAACCAAGCCCATGTATAAAACGAGCGTTTGGTTTTCATAAACAAGTTCATTCCAAGGCAATTCAGGCGAACCTTCTTTCAAATGCCCCGTTAAGAAACGAACACTTTGCGCATAATCACGATGCGTTAATGGAATGCCTGCATAAGCAGAACAACCCGATGCTGCTGTTATCCCAGGTACAACTTGAAATGCAACGCCTGCATCAAATAGTTCTTGAATTTCCTCTCCGCCACGACCAAAAATAAACGGATCACCACCTTTTAAGCGGCAAACACGTTTACCTTCACTTGCATACTTAACCAATAAAGCGTTAATTCCTTCTTGCGGTACTGCATGATTTGATCGCGCTTTCCCGACATAAATTTTTTCCGCATCACGACGGCATAAATCCATAATCGGTTCAGAAACCAATCGATCATAAATAACAACATCTGCTTGTTGCATTAAACGCAAAGCTTTAAGCGTTAAAAGCTCAGGATCCCCCGGCCCTGCACCGACTAAATAGACTTCACCTTTCGGTTTTTGCCATTCAATTAATGCTTGCTCTATTAAGCGATCCGCTTCTGCAATATTGTTATTAAATACTTGTTCTTTTAATGGACTTGCATACAAGTCTTCCCAAAAGATACGGCGCTCATCAGGATTTTCAATTTTTGCTTTTACAGCTGCACGCCACTTTCCTGAAAACTCAGCAAGTTTTCCCATTCCATGCGGAATTGTACTTTCTAATTGAGTTCGAATTTGACGAGATAAAACAGGAGATGTTCCATTGGTCGCAATAGAAATCACCAAAGGTGATCGATCTACAATTGCAGGCACCATAAAGCGACAATGTGGTGGATCATCCACACTATTGACTAGAACTTTTTCAACTTCACATGCTTCAAACACAGCTTGATTGACAGCCTTATTGTTTGTTGCAGCAATCACAAGTCTGTAGTCACGCAAAGAAATATCTAAACTGAAATGTGCTTGAACAAATTGCCCTTGGCTTTGTTGAACGATGTCTAACAAACTTTGTTCAATTTCAGGTGCAATCACATGAATTTTTGCACCAGCTTTCGCAAGCAATACTGCTTTTCGATAAGCAATTCGTCCACCACCAACAATCAGACAAGGTTGCTGCTGCAACTTTAAAGAGATTGGAAAAATATCCACCGAATACCTCAAAACTTCATCTGATTGTTTAAAACAAAAGTGCACAATATTTTGTGCACTTTATCGAACTTACAAAGACAATTTAGTCGATGTATGCAGTACCGCCCATATATGGACGTAATACTTCAGGAATTTCAATAGAACCATCGGCACGTTGATAGTTTTCCATTACCGCAAGTAATGTACGACCAACAGCCAAACCTGAACCATTCAATGTATGAATAAATTCAGTTTTCTTTTGGTCTACACGGTAACGTGCTTTCATACGACGCGCTTGGAAATCACCCATACATGAGCAAGATGAAATTTCACGGTAAGTATTTTGGCTTGGAACCCAAACTTCTAAATCATAAGTTTTAATTGCACCAAAGCCCATGTCACCAGCACAAAGTACAACTTTACGGTATGGAAGACCTAATGCTTGCAAAATACCTTCAGCATGACCTGTTAATTCTTCCAATGCATCCAGAGAAGTTTCAGGCTTAACCATTTGAACCATTTCAACTTTGTCGAATTGGTGCTGACGGATTAAACCACGCGTATCACGACCATAAGAACCTGCTTCACTACGGAAACATGGTGTATGCGCTGCGTATTTTAATGGTAAACGATCTGCATCGATAATTTCATCACGCACGAAGTTTGTTACAGGCACTTCAGCTGTTGGAATTAAATAGAATTCTTTTTCGCCTTGAAGTTTGAATAAATCTTCTTCAAATTTAGGCAATTGACCTGTGCCACGTAAAGAATCTGCATTCACTAAATATGGAACATACGCTTCTGTATAACCATTTTTAAGTGTGTGCGTATCTAACATGAACTGAGTTAAAGCACGTTGTAAACGAGCCAAAGGTCCTTTTAAAACACTAAAACGAGAGCCTGTAAGCTTCGTTGCTGTTTCAAACTCCAAACCACCCATCATTTCGCCAAGGTCAGTATGATCTTTCACTTCAAAATCAAATTGACGAGGTGTGCCCCATTTCAAGATTTCAACATTATCGTTTTCATCTTTACCTTCAGGAACAGATTCGTGCGGCATATTAGGAATAGATAAAGACTTGGCTTCGATTTCAGCTTGCAATTCGTTTAAAGCAACTTCAGCAGCTTTAATTTCATCACCAATGGCAGACATGCGAGCCATGATTTCAGATGCATCACCACCGGATTTTTTAATCTGACCGACTTGTTTTGCGCCCGCATTACGTTCTGCTTGTAATGATTCTGTCTTCGATTGAATTTCTTTACGGCGAGATTCTAAAGATGCCCACTCTTCAACATTCAGTTGGACACCACGTTTAGCTAAGGCTAAATTTACAGCCTCAATATTATTTCTGAGTAATTTCGGGTCGATCATAGCCAATCTTTTGGAAAGAAAAAAACTGGCTATAGTGTAAGCTCTAAACAGCAAAAAATATAGTAAAACAGCTTACACATGCACCTTATTAGAACAATAAAATACAGATCTTATTGAAAACTTACTGATTTGCGTACTTTGGCAAACTTGGCATAAATTCAGGCTTAAATAATGCTTTTGCAGATCGATAAGGCAAAGTCAGCTCACTCATTCCTTCTGCATAGCTTGCTAACTCATATAATGGGTAAACAAACACCAAACCATTTACACCATAATAAAAATTATCACTCAGTTGAAATTTCGCACGCTCAATCACATGATTCTCCAACCAAATTGAATTTGCATCATAAAGTGCATTTAAAATTTTAGGTTGTGCATCTTTCATCACAATATCTTCAAGTGCTAAACGCTTTTTATTTTTTAAATCAAAATTTACATATTCTGTATGATACATACCATGTGCTGCACCTGCATTATAACTATAACTATCAATAGCAAATGTCGCAATATAACCAAATTGACTAATATAGCGAACCGTTGTTGTACTCTGACTCAAACCCACATTAGCATTGTCATTAAACACAATCTTTTCAGTTGGCTTCTCAGTAAAAGCAACAGGATCTGCTTTATGAATTCGGTCAAGGAAATAATCATTAATCCAATCAATATTGGTTTCTACCGTTTGTACGCTATATTGAGTACAACCTTCCACACTACATGCTTCTGCATTTGGTAGTTCTACAGTAACCACTTTTGAAAGAATTGTTGGAATAGCAGTCGCTACAGATTCAGTTTTAGGTGCTTTTTCATCGACTACAGGCTCATTCACAGGCTTACACCCTGAAATACCTCCAACAAGCATCATCGCGGTTACAAGCCCAATGACTTTAAATTGCGAACTCTGCATTTCTCCCCCTAGCTATTATTTTATGTCTTAACATTCATACTATACAAACAACACGCCATGGTTGATAGACAGAAATAGTATTGTTTATATTAATGATCTATTTTCCCATCTAATACATAAAAAAAAGCAACTTTTCAGTTGCTTTTTCACTTTCACAATCAATTATTGATCAATAATATCCGTGCCTTTAGGTGGCGTAAAATCAAAGACAGATGAAGAAACACCTGCATTTACTTTTACATTATTAAAACGGACATAGGTCGTTTGACCTAATGAGTCTTGTAAAATCATTAAAGTCGGCGCGCTATTCGCACCAAAACTAATGGTTAAACTTTGAAAAGCACCATCTTTTTGTTTTGGATATAAAGTGTAATAAGTTTTTGCTTTATTCGGCTGAGTTACACGATAGGTCTTCATAATCTGACTTGTGTTTCCAGACAGCAATAATGCAGGCGTATTCGCAACTTGCTCATCTAAACTTTGGCGTACAGCTTGCTGTAAATCTGGATCATAAATCCATACCGTTTTACCCGAAGTTACAATGGTTTGTTTTACAGGTGATGTAATTTCCCAATAAAATTTACCTGGTGTCGCAACTTTCATTACACCTTTAAAAGTCTGATTCATATGTTGAGATGAAAGACCTTTATTCTTTACAGCTTTTGCATTTTCAACTGTTGTTTTTTGCTCAAAATTTGCTGAAATACTTTTTAAGCTACCCAATTGTTTGACCAAACTTGCAGTTGCTTGTTGCTCCGAAGCTGCAACTGGTGTTGCCGCAAAAACAGTTGTACTTACCACAGGTGCTAATGTTGCAGCCCCAATTGCTACAGCACAGATCGTTTTACGAAGCATATTCATATATTCACCTTTTATATTTGCTCAACGCAATTCATTTTCATACTTTTATCTTAAACCAAAATATGTTGCTAAATTTAGAGTAAATAAGAAGTTTTGTATTGTTATTAGTATTAAAAGTCGAAATTCATCCATCATGATGAAGATTATTTTTAATTTTCACAATCTCTAAGCATAAAAAAACCCGCAATAAAGCGGGTCTTTTTCTACTAAAGCTTACGCTTCAACAGATACGTAGCGACGACCGAATTGGCCTTTCACTTCGAATTTGATTACGCCATCAGCAGTCGCAAACAAAGTATGGTCACGGCCCATACCTACGTTTTGACCAGCGTGGAATTCTGTACCACGTTGACGAACGATAATGTTACCAGCAGTCACAGATTGACCGCCGTACATTTTAACACCTAACATTTTAGGATTCGAGTCACGACCGTTTTTAGTCGAACCACCGGCTTTTTTAGTTGCCATGTCTATTTACTCCTCGTAATTAGCCTGAAATAGCTGTAATTTTCAACTCAGTGAACCATTGACGGTGACCTTGTTGTTTACGATAGTGTTTACGACGACGCATTTTAACAATACGAATTTTGTCGTGACGACCATGGCTAACTACTTCAGCAGTTACAGTAGCACCAGCAACAACTGGAGCACCGATTTGAATGCTTTCACCGTTAACTAGCATCAATACGTCATCAAACGTAATAGTTGAGCCAGTTTCAGCTTTCAACAATTCTACTTTAAGGGTTTCACCCTCAACTACACGGTGCTGTTTACCACCGCTTTGAATTACTGCGTACATATTGTACTCCAACGTACCCGTGTCGTCGTGCCGATAAAGGAATATACCGATCTTAATACGACCGCCACTGGGGGTTATACAAGGGCAAAGATTTTAATAGATATTCAATCAAACAACAAGCAATTTGCCACAAATAATAGTAGAGTTTGTTGATTATTTTATAAACACTATGGATTTTCTAGCTTTGTCTGTATTTTATACAAAGTAAAGTACTATAGAAACATCTATTCCTGAATCGTAAAATAAACAAAAAGTTGTCTTTTTCAATTGTATATTTAATTACACTAACAACTACTGTTACTATTCTCACGTTGTAGATAAAAAATAGTATGATTTGGCAGGCTTACATAGGTAATTACACCTATATACGACCAGATATTTGTTAAACTAAGATTCAATTCAAAAATGAGGTTTCTCTTCACATGACCATCGATTTTAAGCAAGATATTCTCGCTCCTGTTGCTTCTGATTTTGCCGCGATGGACACATTTATTAATGAAGGGATTACTTCTAAAGTTGCTTTAGTGATGGCTGTAAGCAAACATGTTGTGGAAGCTGGTGGTAAGCGTATGCGCCCAATTATGTGCTTACTTGCAGCAAAAGCATGCGGTGAAACAAACTTAGATCAGGCAACAAAACTTGCGGCTATTATTGAAATGTTACATACCGCAACTTTGGTTCATGATGATGTTGTAGATGAATCTGGGTTACGTCGTGGTCGCCCCACTGCAAATGCAACATGGAACAATCAAACAGCCGTATTGGTTGGTGACTTTCTTATTTCACGCTCATTCGATCTTTTAGTCGATTTAAACAATATGACTTTATTAAAAGACTTTTCTACGGGTACATGTGAAATTGCTGAAGGTGAAGTACTACAATTACAATCTCAACACCAACCAGATACAACCGAAGAAACATATTTAAGTATTATTCACGGCAAAACTTCACGATTATTTGAGCTTGCAACAGAAGGCGCTGCAATTTTAAGTGGAAAAGATGAGTTCCGCGAACCACTTCGTAAATACGCTGGTCACTTTGGTAATGCATTCCAAATTATTGATGATATTTTAGATTACACATCTGATGCTGAAACATTAGGTAAAAATATTGGTGATGATTTAATGGAAGGTAAACCAACTTTGCCATTAATCTCAGCATTACAGAACACATCAGGTGAAGACCGTGAAATTGTTCGCAAAAGTATTGCTACAGGTGGAACAGAAAACTTAGAGCGTGTAATTTCAATTGTTCATTCATCTGGCGCATTAGATTATTGCCGTAAACGTGCAACTGAAGAAACTCAAGCCGCACTTGGAGCTTTAGCTGCATTACCTGACACGGAATATCGTCAGGCACTTGAAAACTTGGCTAAATTGGCTTTAAACCGTATTCAATAAAGCATAGCCAAATCATAAATTTTACTTAATAAAAGATTTAACACTTGCTTATGCATCTAAAACTCAATGACTTATTCCTAAAAATGCAAGAACAGCTTGATCAAAATCAAGCTGTTCTTGATGATACCTTACTGATTGAGTTAGTAAATCGTATTCGTCCTAATGACACACGCAATCAAGACGAAGTTCAAATAAAATTTAATGCCTTTATACAAGCAATTTTAATTACCCCAGATGCAGCATCTACTTTACAAAGCTTTGTTTTAAAACTGATAAGCCAATATAAGCAAACAAGTTTATATGCAGATACAGGTATTTTGTCTCTAGAAGGTTTTTGGAACCAAATTTTTCAGCGTTTAGGTTCACACTTTCTTCCTCTAATTAATGATGAAAGCCAACTTCAAGAACTGGTTCGAAATGTTTTTCATCAATATTCAGATCAATATTGGTTAGACAGTATTCAAGACAAACAATGGCAACAACTCTTTAGGTTACTCAATCAAGGGCATAGCAACCAAGAAGAAAAACGTTTAATTCGAAGTGAAATTATCAAATCGATTACTGTTTTATCTTATCGGGTTAGCGGTATTGGCTTATATCCTGAATTTATTAATGCACACCCAGAATTAACTGAATACGAGTCGCCATTTCTTGTTCAAAACCGTGAAATTAATGAGTTTATTCAACAATATAAACTTCTAGATTTAAACGACGATCAATTAACGGCTATTACCCCACCCGATGCAGCTCAAGCACTTGTTATGCTTGAACAATGTAAAGATGTTACCGCAAAAATTCGTAGATCAACCAAACGAATTGGGGTCAGTATCAGCTTAACTTATTTACTTTCATTACTTGAACAATGCCTAGAACGAATTGAAATTCTTATTAACTTTATAGTTGAAAAAGATGATGTGCGTTACAACTCTTTAGGCTGGCTGCTTAACGATATTACGACCGCCATTTATAGTGAGCGAAGCGTTCGATCATTATTGGTCACAAACAGTGAACTTATTGCATTACAAGTGACTGAAAATGCGAGTAAAACAGGTGAACATTATGTAAGTACCGATAAAGCAGGTTTTTTCGGTATGTATAAGTCTGCTGCTGGAGCAGGTGTCATTATTGCCATTATGGCAACATTAAAAGTCCTTATGGCGCGTGCCGCTTTAGCACCATTAATGCAAGCTTTTTCATATAGCATGAACTATTCACTAGGTTTTATGCTTATTCATGTTTTGCATTTTACCGTTGCAACAAAACAACCTGCTATGACGGCGGCAGCACTTGCCTCTACCGTTCAGCATCAAAAAGGCTCTAAAACAGCTCAAATCGCTGAACTTGCAGCATTGATTATTAATATTATTCGTACTCAATTTGTTGCTATTTTAGGTAACATTTCTATTGCCATTCCTGTTGCAGCAATTATTGTTATGTTTTGGGATTTCGCTTTACATGAACCATTAATGAATCATTATAAAGCAACTAAAACCTTGCATGATTTAAATCCGTTTACATCTTTAGCTGTTCCACATGCTGCCATTGCTGGTATTTGCTTATTCTTTTCGGGTTTATTGGCGGGTTACTTCGACAATATGGCGGTATATCGTAAAGTCGGACCTCGTATTCAAGCTCATCCTAAGCTAAAGAAATACATTAAAAAGGAACGTTTAGATAAATTTGCCAACTATATAGAGCGTAACTTAGGTGCTTTAGCAGGTAACTTCTTGTTTGGTATTATGCTGGGTAGCATGGGAACCATTGGTTATATTTTAGGCTTACCTTTAGATATCCGTCATATTGCCTTTGCTTCTGCAAACTTTATTCAAGGCTTAATGCTCATTAATGGTACGCCAGAAATTGGCTTAATTATTGTGTCCTTTTTAGGTGTACTACTAATTGGTTTAACCAACTTATTTGTGAGTTTTACACTCACAATTATTGTTGCCTTACGTGCCCGTCGTGTTCGATTTGAACAATGGAAACCCTTGGCGAAACTTGTATTAACCCATTTTTTAACTCGTCCAAGTGATTTCTTTTGGCCACCCAAACAAAATTTAGAAATTAATGATGTTACTGATCACCAAAAAAACCATCATTAAATATTAATTATTTTTACAGATCATAAAAAAGTGAAAATAAAATTAGCGTAAATTATATGCGCTTGAAATAAAGTGTACTGACGGGTACACTTTGTTTCATTCAATAATCTCGCTTTAATCGGTTGAAATAGCAAGGATTTCAACATGCCCAAAAAGTTGACTATCTGCGGTTGTTATTTTTTATTTATCAGTATCTTAGTTATAAATACACCTAGTCTCAATCATTTTGAAACTCACATTTTGAAAGGCTTAAGTACTTATAGAACAGATCTATTAAGTGAAATTTCAATCGGCTTATCAACTATTGGAAGCACAATTTTTGTATTATTTATAACCACATTATGTGCTATATACATGGCATGGTTTAAAAAATACATTGAAATTATTTTCTTCTTTTCTGCAATTTTCGGGAGCATCGTGATTGCTTGGACACTAAAATATTTAGTTTCTAAACCACGACCACCCGAACAATTACATTTAGTAGAAAGCTTTGGTACTTCGTATCCAAGTGCGCATAGCGTATATGCTGCTACTTTAGGTTGCTTATTGATATACACCAATTTGCAACATCCTAAATATAAAGTATTTATTTCATTTGCTTTATTATGGATGATGATTATGGGCGTATCTAGAGTATACCTAGGTGTGCACTTCCCTTCGGACGTATTATCCGGTTGGGGCATAGGTTTAATTTGGACATCGCTGCTTTATCTGATTTTCATCAAATATTGTAGTGTAAGAAAATTTATAATTTAGATAGAAAATCTACTAGAGGTGGAAGAATGATGTCTGCAAAGCTTTGGGCACCTGCCCTGACTGCTTGCGCATTAGCAACAAGTATTGCACTTGTTGGTTGTAGCAAAGATCCAAAGGATGCTCAGCAAGCTGCTGCAGCCCAAAAAATGCCACCGACTGAAGTTGGTGTCATCATTGCACAACCTCAAAGCGTAGAACAGTCTGTAGAACTTTCAGGTCGTACAACTGCATTTGAAATTTCAGAAGTACGTCCACAAACAAGCGGTGTTGTACTTAAGCGTTTATTTGCTGAAGGCAGCTATGTACGTGAAGGTCAGGCGCTTTATGAAATTGACGCACGTACAAACCGCGCTAACGCTGACAGTGCTCGTGCTGCTTTAACACGTCAACAAGCAAACTTAAATATGTTACGTGTTAAAGAAGGTCGTTACCGTCAACTTGTTGGCTCAAATGCGATTTCTAAACAAGAATATGATGATATTGTCGCTCAAGTGAAATTAGCGGAAGCCGATGTAGCTGCATCTCGTGCTGAAGTGAAAAATGCTGAAATTAACTTAGGTTATTCAACAGTTCGCTCACCAATTTCTGGTCAAACAAACCGTTCAACAGTTACTGCTGGTGCATTGGTTACAGCAAATCAAGCTGAACCTTTAGTGGCTGTACAACGTCTAGATCCAATCTATGTTGATATTAATCAATCAAGTGCGGAACTACTTCGTTTACGTCAACAATTAAGTAAAGGTAGCCTAGACAGCAGCAACAACACAAAAGTGAAGTTAAAGCTTGAAGATGGCAGTGATTATGGCGTTGAAGGTCGTTTAGCATTCTCTGATGCAAGCGTGAATCCAGATACAGGTACTGTAACTTTACGTGCTGTATTCCCGAACCCAAATCATTTATTACTTCCTGGTATGTTTGCCAATGCGCAAATTGTACAAGGTGTCATTCCAAATGCTTATCTTGTTCCACAAGCAGCGCTTACTCGTACACCAACAGGTCAAGCGATTGCAATGCTTGTAAATGCAAAAGGACAAGTTGAAGCTCGTCCTGTAACAACTGCAGGTACACAAGGTAAAGACTGGATTGTTACTGAAGGCTTAAAAGCTGGCGACAAAGTTATTGTAGATGGTATTGCGAAAGTAAAACCTGAACAAGCTGTTGTTGCTAAACCATATCAGCCACAAGCTGCTGCACCACAAGGTGCTCAACCTGCGGCAAAGGCTGAAACTGAACAAAAAGCTACTTCAAATAAATAAGGGGTAGACTGAATGGCTCAATTCTTTATCCATCGCCCAATTTTTGCTTGGGTGATTGCATTGGTCATTATGTTGGCAGGTATTCTTACGCTAACAAAAATGCCAATTGCACAGTATCCGACGATTGCCCCACCAACTGTCACAATCTCTGCGACATATCCTGGTGCATCTGCTGAAACTGTTGAAAATACCGTAACCCAGATCATTGAACAACAAATGAATGGTCTTGATGGCTTACGCTATATTTCTTCAAATAGTGCAGGTAATGGTCAAGCGTCTATCGCAATTAACTTTGAACAAGGTGTCGATCCTGATATTGCACAAGTTCAAGTTCAAAACAAATTACAATCTGCAACTGCACTTTTACCTGAAGATGTTCAACGTCAAGGTGTAAAAGTAACGAAATCTGGCGCAAGCTTTTTACAAGTTTTAGCATTCTATTCTACGAATGACAGCCTTTCTGCAGACGACATTAAAGATTATGTAAACGCAAACATTTCAGAACCACTTAGTCGTGTTGCTGGTGTGGGTGAAGTACAAGTATTTGGTGGTTCATATGCAATGCGTATTTGGATGGATCCATCCAAAATGGCAAGCTTGCAAGTGACACCAAGTGACATTGCCACTGCTTTACGTACTCAAAATGCTCAAGTTGCAGTTGGTCAATTAGGTGGTGCGCCAGCTGTTGAAGGTCAAGTACTTAATGCAACTGTAAATGCTCAAAGCTTGTTACAAACACCTGAAGAATTTAAGAAAATCTTTCTTAAAAACACAGTAAATGGCGCTCAAGTTCGCTTAAGTGATGTTGCTCGTGTTGAATTAGGTGCAGATAACTATCAATTTGATTCTAAATTTAACGGTAAACCTGCCGGTGGTGTTGCAATTAAACTTGCAACAGGTGCAAATGCGCTTGATACAGCAAAAGCTGTTGAAGCTCGTTTAAAAGAGTTACGTCATAATTACCCAGATGGTATGAAAGACCAACTTGCATTTGATACAACACCATTTATTCAACTTTCTATTGAAAGTGTTGTACACACGTTAATTGAAGCAGTCATCCTTGTATTCCTTGTGATGTTCTTATTCTTACAAAACTGGCGTGCAACCATTATTCCAACAATGGCTGTTCCAGTTGTTGTCTTGGGTACATTTGCTGTTATTAATCTTTTCGGTTTCTCAATTAATACGCTCACCATGTTCGCAATGGTTCTTGCCATTGGTCTATTGGTGGATGATGCGATTGTTGTGGTCGAAAACGTTGAACGTTTGATGGTTGAAGATCATCTTGACCCTGTTACTGCAACAGAACGATCAATGAAACAAATTTCAAGCGCGTTAATTGGTATTACCTCTGTATTGACTGCTGTATTTGTACCTATGGCATTTATGAGTGGTACAACAGGTGTAATTTATCGTCAATTCTCGGTAACACTTGTAACAGCAATGATTCTTTCATTAATCGTTGCTTTAACATTTACCCCTGCACTTTGTGCAACCATGTTGAAAGGACATGATTCAAGCAAAGCTGAAAGCAACGGTATCTTTGCTCGTTTCTTCCGTGGCTTTAATACATGTTTCGACAAAATTGCAACTAAATATCAAGGTGGTGTAAACCGCTTAACGCACGCTAAAGTATTCTCTGGCGTGATCTATGTTGCTGTTATTGCAGTCATGGGACTATTGTTCACGAAACTACCTTCTTCATTCCTTCCAGATGAAGACCAAGGCGTTGTAATGACTTTAGTTCAATTACCACCAAATGCTTCATTAGATCGTACAGATAAGACCGTTACAGCAATGACAAACTATTTCATGAACAATGAAAAAGATTATGTCGAATCTGTATTTAGTGTAGCGGGCTTCTCATTCACAGGTGTTGGTCAAAATGCGGGCCTTGCTTTCATTAAATTGAAAGATTGGAGTGAACGTACGTCTCCAGAATCACAAGTGGGTGCAATCATCCAACGTGGTATGGCACTCAACATGATTGTAAAAGATGCATCTTACATCATGCCATTACAGCTTCCTGCAATGCCTGAATTAGGTGTAAGTGCCGGCTTTAACTTCCAGCTTAAAGATTCAAGTGGTAAAGGTCACGATGCTTTACTTGCTGCACGAAATGCTATTTTAGGTATGGCTGCACAAGATAAACGCTTAATGGGCGTACGTCCAAATGGTCAAGAAGATACACCACAGTACAAAATTGTTGTAGATCAAGCGCAAGCTGGTGCTATGGGAATTAGTATTGCTGAAATCAATGCGACTATGGGCATGGCTTGGAGCGGATCTTACATTAATGACTTCGTCGATCGTGGTCGTGTTAAGAAGGTTTATGTTCAAGGCGAAGCAGATTCACGCATGATGCCTGAAGACCTGAACAAATGGTACGTTCGTAATAATCAAGGTACGATGGTTCCATTCTCAGCATTCGCTACTGGCGAATGGACATATGGTTCACCTCGTCTTGAACGTTACAACGGTATTTCATCGATGAACATTCAAGGTACACCTGCTCCTGGTGTCAGTTCTGGTGATGCAATGCTTGCAATGGAAGAGATCGCTGCTAAATTGCCATCTATGGGCTTACAAGGCTTCGACTATGAATGGACAGGTTTGTCTTTAGAAGAACGTGATTCTGGCTCTCAGACTCCTTTCCTTATGGCACTTTCTATTCTTATCGTATTCCTTTGCTTAGCTGCATTATATGAAAGCTGGTCTATTCCATTCTCTGTAATTATGGTTATTCCACTTGGTATTATTGGTGCGGTTGTACTGACGTTCCTTGGCATGCTATTAACGAAAGATCCAAACCTTTCGAATAATATTTACTTCAAAGTTGCCTTAATTGCAGTTATTGGTCTTTCTGCGAAAAATGCGATTTTGATTGTTGAGTTTGCAAAAGAACTTCAAGAAAAAGGTGAAGAACTTTTCGATGCGACTCTGCATGCAGCAAAAATGCGTTTACGTCCAATCATTATGACAACCTTAGCTTTTGGTTTTGGTGTACTTCCTCTTGCACTTGCTTCAGGTGCTGGTGCTGGTAGCCAACACTCTGTAGGTTATGGTGTATTGGGTGGCGTAATCAGTTCAACACTTCTTGGTATTTTCTTTATCCCTGTATTCTTTATTTGGGTACGAAGTATCTTTAAGTACAAACCAAAACAACAAAATAATCAGGAGCAATCATCGTGATGCAAAAAGTATGGTCTATTTCAGGTCGTAGCATTGCGGTATCTGCACTTGCGCTTGCTTTGACTGCATGTCAAAGCATGCGTGGCCCAGAGCCCGTAGTTTCAGCAAGCATTCCAAGTAGCTATACCAATGCTTCTGGTACTTCTGTTGCTGAACAAGGTTATAAAAATTTCTTTGCAGATCAACGCTTATTACAAGTGTTAGATATGGCATTGGAAAATAACCGTGATTTACGTACTGCTGCTTTGAACATTCAACGCGCTCAACAACAGTATCAAATTACAGAAAATAATCAGCTTCCAACAATTGGTGCAAGCGGCAGTGTTTTACGTCAAGTAACTCCAACAAGAGATCCGAATAATCCGTATTCATCTTTTAATGTTGGTTTAGGCGTTACTGCTTATGAACTCGACTTTTGGGGTCGTGTTCGTAGCTTAAAAGACAATGCCTTAGACACTTATTTAGCGACCGCAAGTGCACGTGATGCAACGCAAATTGCTTTAATTAGTCAAGTTGCTCAAGCATGGTTAAACCATTCTTATGCAAGTGCAAACTTAAAGCTTGCTGACCAAACATTAAAAGCACAATTAGAGTCTTATAACCTCAACAAAAAACGTTTTGATGTAGGTATCGACAGTGAAATTCCTGTTCGTCAGGCACAAATTTCAGTTGAAACTGCACGTAACGATGTTGCAAATTATAAAACTCAAGTTGCTCAAGCAAAGAACTTATTAAACCTACTTGTAGGTGAACCTGTTCCTGCTAGCTTGCTACCAACTCAACGTGTAACACGTATTACCAATACAACTTCAATTGGTTCAGGCTTACCAAGTGACTTGTTAAATAATCGTCCCGACGTTCGTGCTGCTGAATATAAACTTTCTGCTGCAGGTGCCAATATTGGTGCTGCAAAAGCGCGTCTGTTCCCTACTATTAGTTTGACTGGCACTGCTGGCTATGCATCAACAGATCTTAATAATTTATTTAGATCTGGTAATTTTGCTTGGTCTATTGGTCCTAGCCTAGATCTTCCAATTTTCGATTGGGGAACACGTAAAGCGAATATTAAAATTTCAGAAACAGATCAACAAATCGCGTTATCTGATTATGAAAAATCTATTCAATCTGCTTTCCGTGAAGTGAATGATGCACTTGCCGTTCGTCAAAATATTGATGATCGTTTAGCGGCTCAACGTCGCTTAGTCAATGCAACAAATACAACGTATAAACTTTCGAATGCTCGCTTCCGTGCAGGTATCGATAGCTATTTAAGTGTATTAGATGCACAACGTACATCTTATTCTGCTGAACAAGGTTTATTGTTACTAGAGCAAGCAAACCTTAACAACCAAGTTGAATTGTATAAAACGCTTGGTGGCGGTGTAAAAACTCAAACAACTGATGAAGTGGTAAAACAACCCTCTTCTTCAGAAGTTAAATACAACAAAGCAGATAAAAAGTAATTTTTAGTTCTGTTATAAAAGCTCACTTCGGTGGGCTTTTTTATTGCTTTTTTAATCAAATTTTCCTATCTTCAAATACAACAACTTTAAGAAATAATTTTAATGCTATTAAGTAATTTAGAATCTGTGCCCGGACACATCATTAATAAACAACTTGATGTTGTTTATGGTAGTACTGTTCGTAGCAAACACGTTGGTCGTGACTTAATGGCGAGCTTAAAAAATATTGTAGGTGGTGAACTTAAAGGTTATACAGAACTTTTGGAAGAATCACGTAAAGAAGCCATGCAACGTATGATTGATAAAGCTCAATCCTTAGGTGCAAATGCAATTGTCGGTATTCGCTTTTCAACATCGAATATTGCACAAGGCGCTTCTGAACTTTTTGTTTATGGTACTGCTGTTGTTGTTGAGCAAAATATACCTGCTATTTCCAACCCTTTCCCAACGCAAGGTTAATCTGTTATGGATGCTTTGATCGGAAAAGTCGTCATCTTCTTTGTCTTGTTTTTAATTGGATGGGGCTTTGGTCGACATACAGAACGAAAACATTTTAAAGCCTTAGCCGAACAAGAGCAGCGACTCGCCTATATTGGCATAGATACCAATCGCTTTAAAACGTCTGATGCAACAGGTCAGCTTGTGAATAGTAATGTCGTGCTTTCTCATGATTACTTTAAATATGTGATTGCATCGATTCAAAACTTTTTGGGTGGTCGTTTAACCAGTTATGAAAGTATTGTAGAGCGAACAAGACGTGAAGCTGTCGTGCGCCTCAAGCTTGAAGCTGAAAAAATAGGCGCTACGCATATTATGGGTTTACGATTAAGTACAACAGAGCTTGGTATGCAAGGTGGAATGGTTGAAGTTTTTGCTTATGGGACGGCGGTGAAGAAGTAGTTTTCAAACGCAATAAAGACCTCTCCCAAACCCTCTCCTAAAAGGAGAGGACTTAAAATATTACTTCACTTTCGTTTTTCTAATCATTTTGTATAAAGTGCTTGGCGATAAGCGTGAAATCCAAGTGCCTAGAACTTCTTTTTGACCACCAATAACAATATATTCCTGACCATTCAACAATGCTTTAACTGCAATTTTGGCAAACTCATCTGCTTCTAAGCCATTAGCCGTGACTTCATTATCAAAACCTTGAGCTTTCCCCTCACCATTTAAGGCATTAATCGACACATTGGTTTTTACAAAACCCGGAAAAATAACAGAAACATCTACACCTTCATCTGCAACTTCCGCACGTAAACTATTTGCCCACATGTGAATAGCTGCTTTTGCAGCAGAATAAGATGCTCGATATTGCGTTCCTAACAAGCCTGCTACACTCGATACAAAGCTAATGCGACCTGATTTTTGTGCAAGAAATGTAGGTAATACTGTTTTGGTTAAATACACTTGAGAAAAGTAATCTAACTCCATAATGGCACGTTCAGTTTGCATAGTCGTTTCGCTAATTAATGCACGCTGACTTAAACCTGCGTTATTAATCAGCCAATCAATTTTACCTTTTTCTTTTAAAACGGTTTCGTAAGCAGAGTTCACCTGCTTTTCATTGCTAATATCTGCAGCAACAGATAAATGGCGTTCAGCATGTGGTAAAGCCAAACGAACATTTTCAAGTTCTTCAAAACGTCGTGCGGTTAAAACTATATGCGCGCCTTTATTTGCACACTCAAGTGCTAAAGCTTTTCCTAAACCTGAAGATGCCCCTGTAATCCATACCACTTTATTGTCTAAATCATTTAATTTTGTCATTGCACTAGATCCATACTCATTATTTTAAGCAACATTCACTCGTCACTCGTGTTTTGGTTCATCTAAAAAACTAAAAAAATGCGCTAAGGTTTTTTCTGAATGAGCTAAATCGAATTGTGCTGCTAATTTCTCAATACGCTTATAGCCCAACTGCGTCGTTAAATGAATCACACCCGTTAAGGTCTTATCTACGACAAAGTTAAACTTCAACATTTTCTTTGGTTCAATAATAAGTTGATGAATCCCTTGATCGACAATCTGTGTAAAAGCCTTAAATGCAGGCTGAATATATGCACGATTGCCCTGTTTGATTTGCAATAAACAATTTTCCGCCTCTGCCAATAAATTTGGGTCAACTTTATAGGTTAAAAAGCTTTGATGTTCATGCTTATAGATGTGTTGATCGAGATAATTCACGATTGGTTTTAATCGATCATTATTAAATAATGACACAGACCAAGGCATATATTTTTGCAAACTCTCATTAATTTGTTGCAAGGTATTTTCAGTTTCAATTTCTGTGGTCGACCTTAAACGCTCAATTTCACCAAAAACCTGCTCCACCACACCACAAGAAATGGTCGCCAAAACTTCACCTAATTCCTTTGAAATAGATTCTGTATGACCTTCATTAAGTTGTTGATGAATCTTTTGAAATTTTCTAAAAGTTTCGGTTTCTATTCCTAGATAAACTAAATTTTGCATCAACATCATCCATTCATATTTTTGTTTTAAATAAAACAATCGCATCATTGCATTCACACCATCATAGAACGATTTTTAAATTGTTCCAATTGCATAAATTTTGCGTTTGCGAAGCTGCCTACACTGTCATTTTTTTTGCTACAATGGAGCTAATTTTTTATCCACTTTTGAACTGTTTGAACTATGACTGATTCAGCGCAAAATATTGCTACGACCTACGATCCTACCGAGATCGAGAAAAAATGGTACACGACTTGGGAAGAAAACGGCTACTTTAAGCCTTCTCAAAAAGGCGATTCATTCTCTATCATGATTCCGCCACCAAACGTCACTGGTAGCTTGCACATGGGTCACGGTTTTAACAATGCCATTATGGATGCATTGACCCGTTATAACCGTATGTCAGGCAAAAATACCTTATGGCAACCGGGTACAGACCATGCGGGTATTGCGACCCAAATGGTTGTTGAACGCCAATTGGGTGCTCAAGGCATTAGCCGTCATGACTTAGGTCGTGAAAAGTTCATTGAAAAAGTTTGGGAATGGAAAGAACAATCTGGCGGTAACATTACCCGTCAAATTCGTCGTTTAGGTTCTTCTGTAGACTGGTCACGTGAACGCTTCACAATGGATGATGGTTTATCGAATGCAGTAAAAGAAGTTTTCGTACGTTTACATAAAGAAGGTTTAATTTACCGCGGTAAACGCCTTGTAAACTGGGATCCTAAATTACAAACTGCCCTTTCTGACTTAGAAGTTGAGTCAGATAAAGAAGAACAAGGTTCTTTATGGCACTTCAAATATTTCTTTGAAGATAAATCACTTCGTACACACGATG
Organism: Acinetobacter portensis; assembly: GCF_010646905.1. Classification (NCBI taxonomy): domain Bacteria; kingdom Pseudomonadati; phylum Pseudomonadota; class Gammaproteobacteria; order Moraxellales; family Moraxellaceae; genus Acinetobacter; species Acinetobacter portensis. The sequence goes on along the minus strand of NZ_JAAARQ010000002.1, from coordinate 1,956,111 downwards.
GTAAAAATTACATCGTTGTTGCAACAACTCGTCCTGAAACATTGTTAGGTGATACTGCGGTTGCGGTTGCACCAGATGACGAACGTTATGCACATCTTGTTGGTAAGAACATTATTCTACCGATTACAGGTCGTGCTGTTGCAATTGTTAAAGATGAGTATGTTGAAAAAGAATTTGGTACAGGCTGTGTAAAAATCACCCCTGCTCATGACTTCAATGACTATGAAGTAGGTAAACGTTGCGAATTACCAATCATCAACATCTTCAATAAAAATGCTGAAGTTCTTGCTGAATTTGAATACATCGCAAAAGCAGGCGAACAAATTTCTAAAACCATTCCTGCACCTGCGGACTACATTGGTTTAGAGCGTTTTGCTGCTCGTAAGCAATTGGTTGAACAAGCTGAATCTGAAGGTTGGTTAGACCAAATTCAACCGTACACACTTAAGCCACCTCGCGGTGACCGTTCAGGCGTAATCGTTGAACCGTTATTAACAGACCAATGGTATGTAAAAATTGCACCGCTTGCTGAGCCTGCAATTAAAGCTGTAAAAGATGGCGACATTAAATTTGTGCCTGAACAATACAGCAACATGTACATGGCTTGGATGAACAATATTCAAGATTGGTGTATTTCACGTCAATTGTGGTGGGGTCATCGTATTCCTGCATGGTACGACGTAGATGGCAACATTTATGTAGGTCGTAACGAAGCAGAAGTTCGTGCAGAAAACAACATTGCCGATGACGTTGCGTTAAAACAAGACGAAGACGTATTAGACACTTGGTTCTCATCTGGTCTATGGACATTCTCGACTTTAGATTGGACTGGTGACGCTGAAAAAGATGCACAAAACTACTTCCTGAATACTTTCCATTCTACGGATGTATTGGTTACTGGTTTCGACATCATCTTCTTCTGGGTTGCCCGCATGATTATGATGACCATGCACTTCATGAAAAATGAAGATGGTACGCCACAAGTTCCGTTTAAAACCGTGTATGTACATGGTTTGGTACGTGATGGCGAAGGTCAGAAAATGTCTAAATCTAAGGGTAACGTACTTGACCCATTAGACTTAATTGACGGTGTTGACCTTGAAACTTTAGTACAAAAACGTACTACAGGTTTAATGAACCCGAAACAAGCTGCAAAGATTGAAAAATCAACACGTAAAGAATTCCCTGAAGGCATTCAATCTTACGGTACAGATGCAGTTCGTTTTACTTTCTGCGCGCTTGCAAACACAGGTCGTGACATTAAGTTTGATATGAACCGTGTTGAAGGCTACCGTAACTTCTGTAACAAAATTTGGAACGGTACTCGCTTCGTTCTTATGAACGTTGAAGGTCAAACTGTTGGTCAAACGGCTCGTCCTGATCTTTGGGAATTACCTGAACAATGGATCGTGAGTCGTTTACAAAAAGCGACTGCTGCGGTTCAACAAGCATTTGCAACGTATCGTTTAGATTTAGCTGCTCAAGCCATTTATGAATTCATTTGGAATGAATACTGTGACTGGTATGTAGAACTGACTAAGCCTGTTCTAAATGATGAAAATGTTTCTGAAGAGCGTAAAGCTGAAGTTCGTCGTGTGTTATTGGCTGTAATGGAAGAGTCTTTACGTCTTGCTCACCCAATTATGCCGTACTTGACTGAAGAAATTTGGCAAACGCTTGCACCAATGATTGGTCTTGGTGGCGAAACGATTATGACTGCGGCTTACCCTGTTGCAGATAATGCGCTTATTAATGATCAAGCTGAAGCAGATATGCAATGGCTTCAAGGTTTAATTGGTGCGGTTCGTAATATTCGTGGTGAAATGGGCTTAGGTAATGCACGTTTACTTCCTGTATTAATGCAGAACATTACTGATGCTGAAAAAGCTCAAATTTCACGTATTGAGCTTTTGTTTAAAGCATTGGCTAAAGTTGAAAACATTACGTTCTTAGCAGATAACGAACAACCACCGTTGTCTTCTTCAAGTGTTGTGGGTCATGCGTCTGTATTTGTTCCAATGAAGGGTTTAATTGACCCGAAAGCGGAGCTTGGTCGTTTGCAGAAAGACTTTGATAAAGTTCAAAAACAGCATGATCAAATTGCCACTAAACTAGGTAATGAAGGTTTTGTGGCGAAAGCACCTGCTGCTGTGGTTGAAGGTGAGAAAGTGAAACTTGCTGAGTTTACTGACCAGTTAGCGAAAATTAAAGCGAATATGGAGCAAATTGCAGCGCTTTAATGTGTTGTTAGTTTGATCTAATTTGTGTATAAAGGGCTGATTATTCAGCCCTTTATTTTAAATTCACTATACCAACATATATCCCCAAGAATATTTTATTATTTTATCTAGAAAACGACTATCATCATCAGATAGACAATATTTTGCACCAAATTTATCCTTAAATTCTTTTAGAAATTCTTGCGTGATAGTCATAAAATATTTTGGCAATTCAAAATGACTTAAATTTTTTAAAAAATCATCTTCACCGTATAATTGATTAAGTAATTTTCTTGCTTCTTCAAGAGTCTTTTGCTGCTTAAAGAATGCCTCATTATTCTCATCAATTGTTTCAGGATCGGTTTCAACTAATGTTGTTCCATGTGCTAAAATATTTCTTAAACTAAATAAAATTTTTATCTTTCTATAAAGATCTTTATTGATTTCTTTACTTATATCAAATTTTAAAAAACCTGTATAAAAGGAGAATAACTTTTCAATACCACCCTCACTTTCTAAACGAATAAGAAAACTATCTAAAATATTTTCATATGATGATTTTCCTGTAGCTCCTTTTTTTGAATTTTCTTCAATATGCCTATTAATCTCATTTCTTAAATTTTGAGATAATACATACCTTAAAGCTCCCTCAATTATTGCAGCATTCAACGAAAGTAATGGAAAATTATATACATAATTATCTATTATTTTTTCATCTTTCTCAAAAGTTGACATAAAACTAGCGCTAACTGCATCCTGAGAGCTATCAATTTTCTTTGGTGTATTTTTTCTCTTATGCAAAAGAGCTAGTTGCTCATAACTGCGTAACAAAACTTGGTGAGTAGCTAAATTCGAATAAGACATTCGTACCCCATGTAAAAGTAATTTTAATCTTCTTATTCTACCCTCACCCCAACCCTCTCCCATAGGGAGAGGGAGCATCATTTGATTTTATGTTTGCACGAATTTAGTAATGAATATTCCCTCTCCTTTTAGGAGAGGGTTAGGGAGAGGTATTTTTTAGTTCAAAGCATATATTCCATAAATGATCTGAAACCACATCCGTCTGTCCCAACACATCATTATTCCAATACCGCACCACCGTTAATCCCAAAGCCTCTAAAAATTTCGTCCTTTCGGCATCATATTCAATTGCATCATCCATTCCATGCTGACTGCCATCTAACTCAATCACTAAACCAATTTCATGACAGTAAAAATCTACAATATAAGGTTGGATCACATGCTGACGTCTAAATTTTAAATCCATAAATCGTCTTGCACGCAAAATCTGCCACATGAGATGTTCAGCATCGGTGGCGGTGTGGCGCATGGATTTGGCTAATTCTAATAATGCAGAGTCTATTTTCATTTTTATTCTCCCTCTCCCTAACCCTCTCCCATAGGGAGAGGGAACGTTCATTGCGAATCTAATTCTTATTATTAAATTTTATACTAATTACTATCACAAAATTTACAGTTTAAATCTGCTAAGTAATGGATTTCCCCTCTCCTTCCAGGAGATGAGCATCCTCAGAATATATTCTGAGTGCGCAAGGGAGAGGTGCTTTTAAAAAATCACAAAACTTGATGCTCCAACAACATCTCTAACCCACTCTCTTTCCCCATATACATCAGCCGTTGATTTTCAGCTTTTAACTGTTGCTTCACGGCAGATACATCCGCATCAATCTGCTTATATAACTGCTCAATATTCAGTTGCCCTTTCGACTTCTGCACCGCGATTTTGGCTTTATTTGACCAAACCAATGAATCAATCAATTCCTGAATTTGGCTTTTTAAAGCTTGGCTTTGTGCTTCTAAAGCCTGTTGGTAAAACTTCACTTGCTCCGAACTTAAACCTTTATTCGAATCATTTTTACTTTGCTCCACTTCTAACTGAAGTTTCAGTAAAAAGAATAAATCTTCCTGCTCATAAGCTTCATTGGCACGTTGCAAAAGCTCTGTTTTTTCCACTTTTTTATCTTCATCAGGTTCACGGTCAGGGTGAATAATCGATGCAATTTTTAAATACACTGTTTTAAGCGACTGATTCACTAACTTTTCAGCTTTAGTTTGTTTATCTTGTTGACGTTTTAATTTGGCTTGCTCACGTGCTTGAGCATATTCATCGCTGTTCCAATCTTCAAAATCATTATCAGTTTGAAATTCGATATTTTCAGGCTCATCAAAAGACTGCTCTTCTTTCTTTTTCACTTTCTTCTTATTGTTATATTCGCTCGCCTGCTGATAATAAGCATGCATCTTTTCGACTTCATCAATTTGTATTTGATTTAATAGATGTGAGCCTTGAAGCAAACGAGCAAGGGCTTGAATTTTCTCTTCCACTTTTGCGCTATCAATCTTATTTAAACCATAACAGCTTAGGCTATTCCAAAGCGTCTGCATTTGGTCAAATAATGTTGCATATAAATTTCGATATGCTGGCATTAGCGCTTTTTGACTATATGCACGAATCTCATGCTGTGCCTGTTTCCAAGCTTCAAGCAATAACTTTTGCTGTTCAATTTCATCAATCAAACCATTCAGCTTTTTATGCTGTGGAGAAACTTCAAGAACAGTTGGAAAGATAGTTTTAAGCTCAAAAGACATAATCGGCAAATATTCAAAAATACACTTCAGTTTAATGCTTTTTAACAAAATCCACAGCTAAGTACTCATACAAATCGCTACGGATAACCACAATCGGTTTAGCTATGCTACTTAAGGGAAAACAATGTTTTAACTAAAGGATAAGTCAAATGGCAACACAAGCAGATTTAATTTTTAATCAAGAATTGGCAGCGTGGGTTCAAGCTGTTGGTTCAGTCATTGCCATTTTTGTCGCCATTAGTATTCCATTGTATTTAAATCGATTAGATCAAAAACAAGCTAAAACACAACAAGAGCAACAAAAACAAAAGTACTTCGTAACGCTCTTACCAAGTTTGTATCGTATGCAACGCTATAGCCAAGATTTTAATCAGCATTTTCAAATAAATTCTGTAAATACAAAGAATATTTTGCATACATTAGAAACGGAATATTTAGAACTCATTCCTGTATTTGCAAAAGAACTCCATATATTTGTACATAGCCAAATTTATGATGCAAAACTCAATCAACTCGCATTTGAACTTTTCCATTCAGAAGAAATTCTGCAACAACACCTATTACTTCCGAATGATTCAAAATTGCTGATACATCAAGATCAACTACTTAAACATAGTCAGAATATTCAAGTGATCAGTACAGATTTAATCCAGTTTATTGAAAATACCTACAACCATTAGGGTTGAGCATAATTAAAGTGGTTTTTATTAATATTTACTTCCAAATCAATTAATTATTTTTAACAATTATTATTGCATATGATATCTTTTTTATTGTATTAATAAATAAAATTAAATCACATAAAAACAAAAGAAAGGTGATGTATGATTAACCAAATAAAAATTAATACATTATTATTTAGCTCTATGTTTATTTGCACATCTATTTTTGCAGGTACTACCTACATAGGAGGAGTTTCAAATATAAATTCTGCTGGGAATGGATCAATTTGCTCTCCTAATACAGGTGCTAATACAGCAATTCCTACTTTTTATACTTGTAGTGTTGCCTTAGGTGATGGAGGCTACGCAGTGCTTTCAGTAAATAAAAATACAGATGGCTATCCAGATTACAATGATTTAGCAACCAAACTACAAAATATCAAATCAAATTCAATTGTTATAGGTGCAGACACTGAAACACATTTAAGTGGCGATGTCGCACTTGGTAACAATTCCAAAACACGAGCTGTATCTTCATCCACACCTGTAACTTTAGCTGGTACTACCTATAACTATGCAGGTTCAAATCCAACCAATGCAGTCTCTGTTGGAGACTCTAACAACGAGCGTGTTATACAAAATGTTGCAGCAGGTCAAATTTCTGCAACATCAACCGATGCAGTTAATGGTTCTCAACTTTATGCTGCATATAATGCAATTGAATCAATATATCAAAGACAAATGGCTGGATATGACTCAGAAATCAAACAAATTAATCAAGATATAGATCAACTAAAAGAAGGCGCATATGCAGGCATTGCTGGTGCAATGGCTATTGGTAACCTCCCTCAACCAAGTACGCCAGGAAAAAATATGATTAGTGGCGGTATGGGCACCTATAAAGGTCACTCAGCGGCTGCTTTCGGTTTTAGCTCTGTAACGGAAAATGACAAAGTAATTTGGAAAATAGGAGCGTCTTTTGACAGCAATCGAAATTCTGGTGGTGCTGCTTCAATAGGATATCAATGGTAGTAAACTTAAAATTTAGAGCTCAAACTTGGTAAAAAATATTAAATAAAGCATCTATTTCCAATACTTTTTAATCTTTTATTAATATTAAAAAACGATAACAACAGCATTAAGTAAAAAGCTATCTATCTAATTTCAGATAAAAATATTGTTTTTTGCTTCACCAAATCAGCGTCATCGTTAAAAAGATAATAGTTACAAAATGTAACCGCACTACTGTAATGGTGTATTTATACACAAATTTATGTATATTTTAATAACAATCTTTGAAAAATAATTGTCACGGAAGGCATATAAATTAAGGGTTATTACCAAACAAAATGACAACTTGATCACTATTTAGCCCAGAAAAATCCTTGAAATTATTTTCCTTGAGCAAAGAGCTATAACTCGCATAAGATAAATACGGGTTACTTATTTGCAATATTAAATACATCTTTTATACAAAAAGTGTATTTAATACTCTAAAACCAAAACAGCAATAATTATAGAAACGGAGTTTATACATGAAGTTCAAACACACCACACTATCTGTTCTTTGTACAAGTGCACTCATGCTTGGTTTAAGCGCATGTAGCAACGACAAAGCTCCAGCGGCAACAGAATCAGCTGCATCAGATGCTTCTGCTACATCAGGTACATTAGAAAAAATTAAAAAATCAGGAACTATTGTTCTTGGCTACCGTGACTCATCTATTCCATTCTCATATATCGCAGACAATCCAACACAACCTGTTGGTTATGCACACGACCTACAATTAAAAGTTGTAGATGCAGTTAAAAAAGAACTGAATCTTCCTGATCTAAAAGTACGCTACAACCTTGTAACTAGCCAAAACCGTATTCCTTTGGTTTCAAATGGTACTGTTGACTTAGAATGTGGTTCTACTACAAACAATAAAGAACGCCAACAACAAGTTGATTTCTCTGTAGGTTTCTTCCAAGTAGGTTCACGTTTACTTACTGCAACAGATTCAGGTGTTAAAGATTTCGCAGATCTTAAAGGCAAAAAGTTAGTTACAACGGCTGGTACAACATCTGAACGTTATATCCGTCAACATGAAAAAGAGTTAGGCATTGGCGAAATCATTTCTGCTAAAGACCATGCTGAATCATTCTTAATGCTTCAAAGCGGTCGTGCTGCTGCATTTATGATGGATGACATTTTACTTGCTGGTGAAAAATCTAAAGCAATTAATCCTGAAAAATGGGAAATTGTAGGTACAGCACCAATTCAAGAAATTTACGGCTGTATGCTTCGTAAAGGTGATACAGGCTTCAAGAAAGTTGTTGATGGTGCAATCACTGAAACGTACAAGTCTGGTGAAATTAACGACATGTACAAAAAATGGTTCCAATCAGCTGTGCCACCAAAAAATATCAACTTAAACTTCGCAATGTCTGATCAATTAAAAGCATTAATCAGCAATCCTCATGACCGAGATGAATAAATTTTAAAACAATAAATAAAGACCTCAGGCAAAAAGGAATTTTTGCCTGACTATTTTCGGAGTCATTATGAATTATAGCTGGAACTGGGGAGTTTTATTTCAGTCCACTGGCATTGGCAACACAACATATCTCGATTGGGTTTTAACAGGGCTTGGTTGGTTATTCGTGATTGCTGTTGTTGCATGGTCAATTGCTATGGTGCTTGGTAGCATTTTAGGTATCATGCGTACTTTACCCAATAAAACTGCACGAAATATCGGAACGGCATATGTCACGATTTTTCGTAACGTACCCTTATTAATACAATTATTTATTTGGTTCTATGTTGTTCCAAATTTTTTACCAGGCCCAATTCACTCTTGGTGGGTTAGTGACCTAGGTGCAAATACAACTGCACTTATTTCTGCCAGTATTGGCTTAGGTTTGTTTACGGCTGCTCGTGTATGCGAACAAGTGCGTACAGGTATTGAAGCTTTACCTCAGGGTCAAATCAATGCTGGTTATGCCATGGGTTTCAGTACATTTCAGTTGTACCGCTATGTTATTCTCCCACAATCATTTCGTACTATTTTGCCACCACTAAGTTCTGAACTTACCAACTGCGTAAAAAACACTTCAGTTGCTTCTTTGGTTGGTGTATCTGAAATTATTTCTCAAATGAAAACCATCAGTGAATACACGCAAAATACCATCGAAATTTATACCTTTATCACCATCATTTTCGTTGTAATTAATGTTTGCCTTCTGCGCGGAATGTTAATGCTTGAAAAGCGCTTGCGTGTACCAGGTCTAATTGCAGGAGATAAATAATGGAATGGCTCACTGCATTTTTAACTGACCTTCAACTTTCAGCACCAGCTTTATGGCATGGTTTATCTATTACCCTAAAAGTTGTTGTAATCGCAACAATTGGTGGTATTGCTATTGGTACTATTCTTGCGTTAATGCGCTTGTCTTCCAATAAACTGCTAAATTTTATTGCACAAAGCTATGTCAATATTTTCCGTTCTATTCCATTACTTTTGGTCTTAATGTGGTTCTACTTCGCAGTTCCATTTTTATACACCGCAATTACTGGAAATTACTTAACCATTGATACCGCTTTAGTATCTAGTATTGTCGCATTCATGCTATTTGAAGCTGCTTACTTCTCTGAAATTGTTCGTGCAGGTATTCAATCTATCCCACGTGGACAAACAGCAGCAGCCCAAGCATTAGGTATGACTTATGGTCAATCTATGCGTCTAATTATCCTCCCTCAAGCATTTCGTAAAATGACACCTTTGCTTTTACAGCAAACCATCATTTTATTCCAAGATTCTACAATGGTTTATGCTATTGGCTTGCTTGATTTCTTCCGCACAAACTATGTCCGTGGTGACCTCATGGCACTACTTACGCAATATATTCTTTTTGCGGGCTTGGTATATTTCACTATAAGTATGATCGCAACTTATGCCGTTAAAAAATTACAAAGGAGGTTAAGTGTATGACAGATAGTAAAGTAATGATTGACCTCCAAAATGTGAGCAAGTGGTACAACAAAGACTTTCAGGTTTTAACTGATTGCACAGCACAAATCCGTCAAGGTGAAGTTGTTGTTGTTTGTGGACCATCTGGCTCAGGTAAATCAACACTCATTAAAACAGTAAATGGATTAGAACCATTTCAAGAAGGTCAAATTTGGGTAGATGGTGTTGCTATCAATGACCCTAAAACAGATCTTACTAAATTACGTAGCCGTGTAGGTATGGTGTTTCAACACTTTGAGTTATTCCCTCACCTAAGCATTACGGAAAATTTAACCATCGCTCAAGTAAAAGTACTTGGTCGTTCTGAAGAAGAAGCGAAGAAAAAAGGTTTGGCGTATTTAGACCGTGTTGGTTTAAGCGCTCATGCCAATAAGTTCCCTTCTCAACTTTCAGGTGGTCAACAACAACGTGTTGCTATTGCCCGTGCATTAAGTATGGACCCTATTGCAATGTTGTTTGACGAACCAACATCTGCATTAGACCCAGAAATGATTAATGAAGTACTTGATGTAATGGTTCAACTTGCTAAAGAAGGTATGACCATGATGTGTGTAACACATGAAATGGGCTTTGCTCGTCAAGTTGCCAACCGCGTCATTTTCATGGATCAGGGTAAAATTGTAGAAGACTGTACTAAAGACGAATTCTTTACAACAAAACGTAGTGATCGTGCTCAACAGTTCTTAGATAAAATTCTTCACTAATCGAATTTTTTCTGAAAAAGGCAGATCAAGTGATCTGCCTTTTTTATATTCAACATTTTATGCAAATGAGTAAACTGAAAAGCTTGAGACAAATTAAATAAATTTCCATAACTCATTTAAATGTTGAATTTTATGCTCAATCTTCATTTCAGGCTGATGAAATCCCTCTATAAAAATAGCATTCATACCTGCATTTTTTGCACCTTGAATATCATTAATTGGATGATCTCCAACAAATAAACAATGTTCAACTTTCACACCTAAACGTTGACTTGTTTTAATAAAAATCTCAGGATCTGGCTTACTTACTCCTACCCATTCCGAGCTGATAATTTCATCAAAAAACTGGCTCAAACCTAATCCATTTAAAATATTCAATCGTGTTTGATGCCCACCATTTGAAACCACAGCAAGCTTATATCCTTTTTCTTTTAATGATGTAAGTAGTTCTCGAGCACCCGACATTTCTACGGCATGCTCACCAAATTGGTTAAACCAAAATGCTGTTAAATCATCAAGTTTCGGTTGTTCTTTCCAGTTCAGTTCATTCATTAAAGCATAAGCAACAGATGCCCCAATACTTGGATGTGTGAGCAATTCCTTTTTCGGATACCCGCCATTATCTATTCGATGAATAATTGATGTAATTCTTGCCAAATCCACATCAAGTAGAAGTTGTTCAAATGTTTTTGCTAGCGCCTGACTATAAGCAAAGATGCTCTTTTCTCGATGCGTTAAAGTATTATCTAAGTCGAATAAGACCGCTTGAATCGTCATATAAGGTGCTCGAATTTATTCGATCTTAATTTAACATTGCTGAAGATATTCCTAATTCTAGATGTTTGATATCTATATTCTTATCAATGATATTTCTTATCTTTAAGCCAATTTTAAGCCTTGTTTTGTGTAATAAGCTTTGAGGTTTCTTTCATTGGCGCTTATGAAAACTTTCCAGAAATTCTACTTTAATCAATGTCTATTTTTATTAACAAGCTTTGTACTTCTTTATCTTTATTTTCCAGTTGGTGGTCATATAGATTTAGCGCTCATTTCCCCATGGATAAACCAAACAGGTGATTTTCCCTTTAAAGATAATTGGTATCTTGCCAAGCTTAATCATAGCTACGTCAAAGATATTATTATCTATATTTACTTATTTTATTTTTTTGCTTGGCTTGCATCATTTAAATTTAAGGTCACCCAAACCCAACGCTATGAGTATGCCTATTTTTTCTTTGTTTCAATGCTATGTACTCTTTCAATTGGCTTCATTAAATCGCACTCAAGCCAAGCTTGCCCGTGGTCTATGACCATTCCAACCTCTACTGGCTATATATGGGACTTTTCAGCACAAGATGGTCATTGCTTCCCTGGTGGACATGCATCTTCTGGTTTCGCACTCATGACTGGCTACTTTGTATATTTAAAATCCAATACTAAACGCGCTTATTTTTTCTTAATCTCAGGTTTTATTTTAGGTTTTACTATGGGATGGGCCCAAATGATGCGTGGTGCTCACTTCCTAAGTCATAACTTATGGACAGCTTGGATCACTTGGTTTATTAATGTTGTGGTCTATATAACTATTCAATTGTACAAAGCTTTAAAGCATAAATGTCAGACTCAATAATTCACATCGCCACTCTGTCAACTACAGTGAGTTTGTATATTTCTATGACCTGAAAGCACAATTTCGTTAGAATAGTATTTAATCTAAAAATATAGAGCAAAATAGTGTCAAATATTTATGCTGATTTTTTAAAGGATAATGCTTTAAAACAAACAGAATCTGTTGAATCTTACGAAGTTAATGGTCAAAAAGTTTGGTTAAAAAAAGCAGCTAAACGACATTCAACTTGGATTTATCTACCTTTACAATGGTTTTCTAAGCTACTTGGTTTGAGCATGCTTGCACCTGTACCCAACCAAGGTGGAGAAGAAGCTATTTCATGTGAAGTAAAACGCATTCTTGCTTTAAAAAAATTAGGTGTTCATGCACCCGATGTTCTTGCTTCACAAAATGATGCTTTTTTACTAAAGGATGCTTCCCCAAATGGAGAGCCTGTCATACAACTTGAGCATGCACTTTCTATTCAGCCAACAACGCTACAACGCTTAGACCTATTTCACAAAGCCATTGATGCACTTGAAGATATTCACCTCCAAAATAGCTATTTAAGTGAAGCATTTGCACGTAATATTCTAGTCGATACTGAACAGAACTTTTCATTCATCGATTTTGAAACAGATCCTGGTCAATATCTCAGTTTAGAAGATTGTCATACACGTGATTGGCTATGCTTTATTTTTTCGACTTCTCACCGTTTTGAAGAACACGAGCTTGATCAAGCAGCAGATTTACTGGCAAATGCTTTAAAATTACATCCAAAAGCATTCAATGATATTTGTCGTGTTGGACGTAAACTAACGTGGCTGTTAGCACTTAAACCAGAAAAACTCGGAAGTGATGGTAAGCGCCTTAAAAAATGTATTTATCTATTAAAAATATTGGATCAGAAGCACTAATTGAAGCAAATTTAAGTTAAAAAATCGGGAGAAATCCCGATTTTTTTATTTATTCAATAGTCATTAAATACTTATTGGAAGTTTTACAATGACTTTTAAGCCACCTAAGCTTTCACTTTTTGAGAACTCTAAAGTTCCGTGTAAGTGTTGAATCGCTTTATCTACAATAGATAAACCCAAACCACTGCCAATTTCAGCATGATTATGAATTCGGTAAAATCGCTTTCGAATATTCTCGAATTGTGAAGGATCAATACCTGCACCACTATCTTCAACAATCATAAATGCAAATTGATTATTCTGAATGACAGAAACATTGATGATCCCTTTTTCGGGGGTATATTTAATCGCATTATCGACCAAGTTAAATAATATAGAATGAACGGTAGATTCTTGGTCATATAGAATAATCGAGTGTTGCTCTTCCATCCCTAAGTCTATTTCTTTTTGCATTGCAAATTGCATTAACTGTTCTATGCAATTCACGGCAACCTGAGCAAGGTTAAACTCTTGTTTTTCTTCCAAATGATGCACAGATGCATCTTGTTTGGCTAAACTCAACAACTGACTGACTAAGTGCTGAACGCGAGTTAAACCTTTGCTTAAATTTTTAATGGACGGATCTTCTGGAAACTGCTGCAAAAGAATTTTAGTCTGTAAGTTTAAAGCAGTAATAGGTGTTCTTAACTCATGTGCAGCATCTGCAACAAACTGTTTCTGCTCTTGCTGTGACAGCAAAATTCGGTCAAAAAGATGGTTCATTTCACGAATGGTTGGGGTGATTTCCTCAGGATATTGATTGGCTTGAATTGGAGTTAACTCATGTGCCCCACGCTTAATCAGCTCATCTTTAAAATCATCAAGTGGTTTTAAATTCCTACGAATTAACCAAATTAATCCCCACAAGGCAAAAGGTAAAAAAAGCACATACGGAATAAACATATTCAAAGCCAGTTCGAAAGCCAAACCTTTTCGAACCGAATTTTGTTGACTGACCTGAATTTGATATTTTTCCGATGGTAAAATATATGTATGCCACTCATCATGAGCAGTATTGTGTGTATAGAAACCTGCTTTTTTTACTGGACCCACCAATAAATTTGCTTCATCTTTCAAGTGGTCTCGTTGAGCGTACTCCCAGACATCAACAAACAAATCTTCTTCATGGTAATGTTCATGTGAATTGAAATCACTTCTTGTTGGCTTTGGCTGATGTTCAGACACTCTTTCTGCTAAATTTTGCATTTGAGCATCCAAAATTTCATCAATTTCTTCAAGTGCAATTCGATAGGCTGAAAAAATTAATAAGCACCCTAAAACAACACTAAAAACTGAAACATAAATAATAAGGCGCTTTTTTAAAGAATAATGAGCCTGCATTTATTTATCCTGAAATTGCCCTAAACGATAACCTAAACCACGTATGGTTCGAATGAAGTCTTTACCTAATTTATTACGTAAATGATGAACGTATACCTCTATCGTATTACTGTTAATTTCACTGTCAAAGTCATATAACTTATCTTCTAAATTACTTTTAGAAAAAATTTTATTTGGATGGCTAACTAAGGGCAATAATATCGCCCATTCTCGATTTGAAAGCTCAATATACTCCCCTTTGAATTTTACAAGATGTTGCTCAACATCTAAAACCAATTCACCACAGCTGAGAATAGAGCTCTTTTCTGATGTTGCAACCACACCAGAACGTCGTAATAAGGCATAAATTCGTGCAAGTAGTTCATCAAACTCATAAGGTTTAATCAAGTAATCATCGGCACCTTCATTTAAACCATCTACTCGATTTTTAAGTTGATCTCTTGCGGAAATAATCAATACGGGTAAATTTCCATGATGTTGACGAATTTGCTTTAAAACTTGCATACCATCCATCATAGGCAAACCTAAATCGAGCAAGACAATATCAAACAGCTCTTGTTGCAGTTTTTTTAGACCGTCTATGCCATTATTCACCCACTCGACTTCATATTGATTATATTTCAATAAAGTCATGGTTGATTCTGCAATCATGAAATCATCTTCGATAATGAGAATTTTACTCATAATTTATGCTCTAGGTTTTCCATCACACAGATTCAACATATCAACTTTTGAATCGATTACTTTTGTTTTAATGCCCAATAATGACAACATTGAAGGGAATAAATTATCTTGACTTAATTGTTGATTTTTTTGTTGATTTAAACAAGCAATTTCCTGTGAATTTGACTGTTTCCATTCAGGTGAAAACCACATTAACATTGGAATATGGGTTTGTTGACTTGGTGCAATGGCATAAGGTGCACCATGTAAATACAAGCCTTTTTCACCCGTAGATTCTCCATGATCAGACAAATACCAAAAACCTGTCTCAAACTTTTTATTCTCTTTTAAGGTATTGATGAGTTCACTTAAAATATAATCTGTATACAAAATAGTATTGTCATATGAATGAATTAAAGCTTCTTGACTACACCCTTGAATTGCATTCGTGTCACAACTTGGTTTGAAATGTTTAAGTTCATCCGTCGTGCGTTTGAAATATGCAGGCCCGTGACTTCCCATTTGATGCAATACAATTAAACGAGGAGTTTCATCTGATTCAGGAATATTTGATAAAAACTGCTTTAGACTATCGACTAAAATCCCATCTAAACATTCACCTGAACTATCACACCATTTTTCCCTTAATTCTTTTGGAATTTCATATTGTTCAACCCGATCACACGTACCTTTACATCCAGAATTATTATCAATCCAAGTAACTTTATATCCTGCACGTTGCGCAATATCGAGCATACCTTCTCGATGACTTGCTAACTGCTCATCGTATGATGTTCGCGGCATACCAGAAAACATACAAGGTACTGAAACGGCTGTTGCCGTACCACAAGAACTGACTTGGCTAAAATTAATGATATCTTGTCGAGATAGTTGAGGATTGGTATTTTTTGCATACCCATTAAGAGAAAAACTTTCAGCACGTGCTGTTTCACCTACCACCAAAACCATAAGTTTAGGCACTTTCTTTTCACTGAATTTTTTAATGAGCTGTGCATCTTCACCATAAGTCACCAAAGGTAAATCTTTCTTCGGCGCTTTTTTATGAAAATATGATATGGTCGATGCAATGGAATTTTGTGGTGAGATCATCCCTTTCAAATCACGATTTTCACGAAAAATTGAAGCAAAATCGATATAGAAACTAAATAATAAACCACCAATAATCGCCAATGATGCCACGCTATAAATGACTTTTTTAAGCATCATTCGAATTATAGATTCATCTTTTATTCGAACAAAAAATATCACCATAATGGGTAAAATAATAATGAAAAACACCCAATTTAAAAGATGCAATGACAATAAATCATTTGCTTCTCGAAGATCGGTTTGCATCATATTTTGCACTTGATCTGATGTAATCACTACGCCTAAGCTATTCACAAAATAAGAACTAAAACCACCTATGATAATCAATGAAATGGCCGTGACTTTTGCAGTCCACTTCCATCCAAGAATTTGCAAAAGTAAGTTATAAGCTGCAATTACAATAAAAACTGTGGCAGCTAAAAACAATCCTGCTTTAAAGCCACTATACGGCGTAAGTTCTTTTATTTTTTCATAAAAACCAATATTTAAGATAATACTTAGCCATAACGCCACCCATACATTAAATGTACTTAAACTCATGGGCTTAATTTGATTTTTTAAATTTTTAAATTTTGCTTTTAAATTTTGCATAACAGTTAGATCACGGGTTAAACCCAATGCCTTACATTAATATTTAAAGCTTAAAAAACACTTAAATTACATATTCGTTTTATCGCAATATAGTAAATTTACTTATTTTTTAAACATAAACTATTATTAGAATGATTGATTTTTATAAAAATGCTGATAACTGAATGATCTTTTAATTATGAGATTTATCTAGTTTTAACCATTTTATAATTGGAATAATTGCAAACACTGCAATAATGCATATTAAACATAAATATGACTTATAGCCAAATACATCACCAAAAAAACCACTAAAACTATATAAGAGGCCACTCACCGTAGCCATAATTGCAACCTGAAAAGTAAAATCTGTTCCTGCATATTCTTTGCGGCTATATTGCATCACCAAGGTTAACATCACCACTAAAAGCATCGAAGACACCATATCTTCTACAGCATTTACGAGATAAATAATCCACGATGAAATGTGTGCTTTTGCTTCATACTGGTCAGCCAACCATGCATACGCAGCTAAGCTTAAAATTTTTAAAACTGAAAAAACTAGTAATGCTTTTGCTCGAGATATAAGTTTTAAGCTTAATCCCGCTAAACCCGCACCTAACAAGGCTGCACATACGCCAAGCATAGTGACATATATACCTATTTGCGAAAAACTTAACCCCATATCAACCATTAAAGGTTTGAGTAATGGACCCGATAATCCATCTGCAATTTTAAACGTGATTAGCACCATCAACCATGCAAAGAGTAATGGCGTATTGGTAAAATATGCGAGATAAGCTTTAATACCGCCCCAATCAAATTGAATTTTTTTATTTTGATTGAGCTTGCTTGTATGCAAAGGTTCTTTTGTGAATAAAATGGGAAGTGTATTCAGAGCGACCAATCCTGCTAATACTAGAAAAGTCATTTGCCAATTGAACCAATCTAAAGCCCACAGAATTGCTCCTCCACCCACAATAAAACCTAAGCGAGAACCGATCACTTGAAAGGTATTTCCCCAATGCTGTTGTTCATTTTTTAAGATATTTACAGCTAATCCATCGGTTGCGACATCTTGCGTTGCACCAATTAAATTCATACTCAGTAAAACAGCAAAGAACATGAATAAGTAAGCAGGTTGATTTAAAGATTCTATTGGGATAAACGAAAGTGTGATCAACACAAAAATAGTAAGTAACTGTGTTGGAATAATCCAAGATCTGTAATGACCTAATTTTTGATATCCAAATTTATCGACTAAGGGTGCCCAAAATATTTTGATTGACCATGGCAACATCAGCAGTCCAAAACCACCAATATGTGCAAGTGAAACACCTTGCGCTCTTAAAATAACGGGCAAAGCATGTGTCATAAAACCGACTGGTAAACCTTGCGCCCAATATAATGAAAACAAAATAAGATAGACATTACGTAAATTAGACATAAACTTCCTAAGCAGTTGATATTTTTATACTTATATGACATGCATTATTCTGCCAATGATCGATGGCATATTAAAGCTTAATATTTATATCAATGTTTAATTTCAATCTTTTGATAAAACAACATGAATAAATTTCCAAAACTGCCACCCTTAGTTCCTCATAGAAACTCGAGTATTTACACTCAAAGTTTTTTTAAACGTATTTTTCTCACACAAGGTTGGGAAATGCATGGGGAATTTCCCAATCTACCTAAAGCAGTTGCAATTATTTCGCCACATACATCAAATATAGATGCATGGCATGGCTTTTTAGCTTTACTTGGATTAGATATTAAAATTACCATTTTCGGTAAACATACCTTGTTTAAGACACCACTCAAACCAATTTTGCAATGGATTGGTGTTATTCCTGTTGTACGGAATTCACCGCAAGGTCATACGCAACAAATTGCAGATATTATTGCCTCAAAAGATGATATTTGGGTAGGCATGGCGCCTGAAGGTACACGCAAAGAAGCTGAAAAAATTCGTAGTGGTTTTTATCACATTGCGCATGTAGCTCAAATTCCTATTGTCATGTTTGCCTTTGATTATAAAAACAAAGTTATTCGAATTTTAGGTACATTTGAAACTACAGGCGATTATGAAAAAGATTTAAATAACATATTAAAAACTTATGAAGGCAACTTTTCACCTAAACATGAAAAATGGTTAGCAAAGCCGTTACAAAAGCATTGGAAAAAAGACTAGCAAAATAGTCTACTTTTTGGTGAGATGTGCTCATTATTTGTTTAATTTATTTTATGTTTAGTTTATGAAATTATTACATCTTCCTCTTCTCGCTATTCTTGGCCTGAGCCTATTTGGTTGTGACAAAGCGACCAAAACAACAACACAAACCACCTCAATTAAAGCACGTGAACCTGTCATTGCCATTGCACTGGGTGGCGGTGGTGCCAAAGGTTTTGCTCATATTGGCGTGATTAAAGTTTTAGAATCGCATGGTATTAAAGCCAAAATTGTGACAGGTACAAGCGCAGGCAGTTTTGTAGGAAGCTTATACGCCAGTGGCAAATCGCCATATCAATTGCAACAAATTGCCTTAAACTTTCAAGAATCTGATATCCGAGATTTAACACTAAACCGCCAAGGTTTTTTATTAGGTCAAAAGCTACAAGATTATGTAAATAAAAATGTGGCAAACAAGCCTATGGATAAATTTCCTATTCGGTTCGCTGCCGTTGCTACACGTTTAGATAACGGTAAAAAAGTTGAGTTTATTAAAGGTAATGCAGGTCAGGCAGTTCGCGCATCTTGCAGTATTCCAAACGTATTTGTTCCTGCAACCATTGGTGGCGTAGCATATGTCGATGGTGGATTAGTCAGCCCTATTCCTGTCAAAACTGCACGTGACATGGGTGCCGATATTGTAATTGCTGTTGATATTTCTGCACGTCCGGATGGCGGAAAAGCCACAAGCATGTTTGGTTTACTTGATCAGACCATTAATATTATGGGTCAACAAAGTATTAATGAAGAACTTAAACAAGCCAATATTGTGATTCAACCTAAAGTTGGACATATTGGAACATTAGACCTAAAAGCCAGCAACGAAACCATTTTAGCAGGCGAAAAAGCCACTCAACTTAAAATTACAGCCATTAATAAAGTCATTTCAGATTTCAAAAAATCTCCAGCTGCATTAAAACCTGCACCTAAAGCGAAGTTCTAAAATCAAGAAATTTGCTATATCCACATAGGGTTTCATCTGTTAAATTGATATATACGTTTTTCGTCTATATCAAACATTTCCTTATTCAGTACTAATACAAAGAGAAAATGTATGGAATTTATTTTGGAACCGTGGCATTGGTTTGTATTGGGTGTCGTTTTAATTCTTTCTGAATTATTACTTCCAGCATTTGCGGCACTTTGGTTTGGCGTTGGTGCCATCTTTGTGGGAATTTTATATTGGTTATTTCCATCTATGGGGCTAACGACTCAGCTCATTGTTTGGATTATCCTCTCTGTTCTATGCACCATCGCTTGGTTTAAATTCATCAAACCACTTTCTACAGATAAAACAAAAGCAGGCTTATCTCGTGAAGCGACCATTGGTCAAATTGGCATGGTCATTCAAAACAATTTAGAACACGACCAAATTAAAGTTCGCTTTCCTATGCCTGTTTTAGGGTCAGATGAATGGAACTGCCGCACACAATCTTATGTACAAGTGGGCGATCGCGTTCGTGTTATCGATATTTTGGGCAACGATTTAGTTGTGCAAGCACACACCACCAATTACGAAAATGAAAAAGTGAGTAAATAAAATGACTGCTGGTTCTATCATTGTTTTGGCATTTTTAGCCTTTGTCGCTATCACAATTTTTAAAGGCGTACGTATTGTTCCACAAGGTTATAAATGGATTGTTCAACGTTTAGGTAAATACCATACAACGCTTGGACCTGGTTTAAACTTTGTAATTCCTTATATTGATGAAGTTGCTTATAAAGTAACAACAAAAGACATCGTACTTGATATTCCATCACAAGAAGTAATTTCACGCGATAACGCTGTTTTATTAATGAATGCCGTTGCTTACATTAACTTAACAACGCCAGAAAAAGCAGTGTATGGTATTGAAAACTACACTTGGGCAATTCAAAACATGGTTCAAACTTCACTACGGTCAATTGTTGGTGAAATGGATTTGGACGATGCTTTGTCTTCACGCGACCATATTAAAGCAAAACTTAAAGCTGCTATTTCAGATGATATTGCAGACTGGGGTATTACGCTTAAAACTGTAGAAATTCAAGATATTAAACCATCTCACACTATGCAAACTGCCATGGAAGAACAAGCTGCTGCTGAACGTCAACGTCGTGCAACAGTTACTAAAGCAGATGGTGAAAAACAAGCGGCAATTCTTGAAGCAGATGGTCGTTTAGAAGCATCTCGTCGTGATGCAGAAGCACAAATTGTTTTAGCCGAATCTTCACAACGTGCGATTGAGCTAGTCACCTCTGCCGTAGGTGATAAAGAAATTCCAGTTGCCTACTTACTTGGTGAGCAATATGTTAAAGCAATGCAAGATATGGCTAAATCGAACAATGCTAAAACTGTCGTTTTACCTGCAGATATTATGCAAACCATTCGCGGTGTGATGGGACGCGGCTAATAAAATAATAGAAAAATCACAAAATATGGGTAGCAAATTTGCTACCCATATTTTTTTTACTTACGATAAAACAGCAATTATTAATAAATTATGTATAAAATGACTCTTTATTTTTGACTTTATATATGATTAGCAAACAAGTTTTAAGTGAACCTAATTAAAAGCCTGACAAAATTCACCTTAAAACAACGTTTCTATTTATCCTGACATGGACATAGTTATGAATTTGAATCCGACACTAATAACCTTTTTATTCTACATTGTCGCCATGATCTTCATTGGTTTAATGGCATACCGAGCTACCACTAACTTTTCGGACTACATTCTTGGTGGTCGTCGTTTAGGTAGTTTTGTTACAGCACTTTCTGCAGGTGCATCCGACATGAGTGGTTGGTTACTCATGGGTTTACCGGGCGCAATTTATTTATCTGGGCTTTCAGAATCTTGGATTGCCATTGGTTTAATTATTGGCGCATGGATAAACTGGTACTTAGTTGCAGGTCGCTTACGTGTACATACAGAAGTACAAAACAACGCCCTGACACTACCCGACTATTTTGCTAACCGCTTTAATGACAATAAGAAAATTTTACGTATTGCTTCTGCAGTTATCATTCTAATTTTCTTTGCAATTTACTGTGCTTCTGGCATGGTTGCAGGTGCACGTTTATTCGAAAGCATGTTTGATATGTCTTACAGTACAGCTTTATGGATTAGTGCTATTGCAACAATCAGTTATGTATTTATTGGTGGCTTCTTAGCAGTAAGTTGGACCGATACCATTCAAGCTGGATTAATGATTTTCGCTTTATTATTAACCCCAGTTGTTGCAATCCTAACTTTCTCCGATCTATCTCAAGTGACATTGGCACTTGAAGCAGCTCGCCCACAAGCCATGAATATTATGGGCGATTTAAGCTTTGTAGCGATTATCTCTCTACTTGCTTGGGGCTTAGGTTATTTTGGTCAACCACATATTCTCGTACGCTTTATGGCGGCAGATTCTGTTAAATCTATTCCAAATGCACGTCGTATTGGTATGGCATGGATGATTTTATGTTTAGGTGGCGCAGTCGCTGCTGGCTTCATTGGTATTGCTTATTTCCAACAACATCCTGAACTTGCTGCTGTTGTAAATGCAAATCCCGAAACTGTATTCATGGAACTCACTAAAATTTTATTTAACCCATGGATTGCAGGTATTGTTTTAGCCGCAATTTTAGCTGCTGTAATGAGTACTTTAAGTTGCCAATTACTTGTATGCTCTAGTACTTTAACTGAAGACTTTTACAAAACGTTTATTCGTAAAACAGCAACTCAAAAAGAGCTGGTTTGGATTGGTCGTCTTATGGTTCTTCTTATTGCAATTCTTGCAATTTGGTTGGCAGGCAACCCAGAATCTAAAGTACTCGGTCTTGTTGCTTATGCTTGGGCAGGTTTTGGTGCTGCATTTGGTCCACTGATCATCTTATCGTTATTCTGGAAACGAATGACATTAAATGGTGCTTTAGTGGGTATGATTCTAGGTGCTGTTATTGTTATTCTTTGGAAAAACTTCTTTGCTGATACAGGTCTTTACGAAATCGTTCCTGGCTTTATCTGTTCGTTCATTGCAATTATTGTGGTGAGTTTAATGGACAAAGAACCAAGCCAAGATATTCAAGATCGTTTTAACGAAGCAGATACACTTTACAATGATGCAATGAAATAATCACATACTGTTCTAAAGTTTTAAATGAGAACAATAGACATCAATAAAAAAAGCCAGTTTTCTAACTGGCTTTTTTTATTTCAAATCTAATAATGTTTCACTGTTCAGAACTACTTTCAATTATGCCTTTCAAGTAGTTTTTCTTCTGCTTTTTAAATCGTTTAGCAGGCCAAGTCATAATAAATCGTGCACCACCCAATGTTGGGCTTTCATCCACAGCTATGCTACCACCAAACCAGTATGCAATACGGCTTACAATAGAAAGCCCTAAACCATAACCACCAGATGCGCGAGTACGGCTATCATCTAAACGAGAAAATGCCTCAAAAACACGAGAACGATCTTCTTTTGGAATACCCGCACCATCATCTTCAACACAAATATAAGCTTCGCCTTGATAATTTATCCCACCACTAATCACAACCTTATGGTTGCAATAGCGAACAGCATTACCCACTAAATTTTGAACAACACGATGCAAATAACGATATTCAGCATCTACTACTAAATTTTCAGGAGGTACTTGTAATACAATTTCTTTTTGTGTTTTTAGTGCTTCTGTTTCAGTGACAACTTGTTCTAAAACTTCAAGTAATATTACTTTTTCAAAATCAAATGATGGTGTACCTTGCTCTAATTTAGCATAGGTCATAATTTCATCAATTAAGTTATTCAGCGCTTCAATATCTTTATCAATCATGTCGACTTGCTGAAGACGGCTATCGTAATCGTCATCTTCCGCTAGCATTTCCATACCAAAACGAATTCGCGCAACAGGTGTTCTTAACTCATGCGAAACTGCACGCATTAATTCACGCTGTGCTTCTATAAGACGCTGAATATGGTCTGACATACTGTTATAACTAGAAGCCAAACTTGCCATTTCATCTGAGCCTTCTACAGGTAAACGAAGGCTTAAATCCCCTGTTTTCATCCCATTTAAAGCTAAATTCACTTGGCTAATTTTACGCTGCATAGGCACCAATAAGCCGTATACGCCCAAACTTAGAACAAATAAACTGAGTAACGTAATTCCTGCAGCAAGTTGATAAGGCATCCAATTGAATAGTGGAATTGGACCTAAAACCAAAACTTGTGTATGTGAATTCGACATTGGAGAAACAATCGAAACATTGGTACCGCGTGTGCTTGCATTGTCTCTATACAAAACGATGCTGTGATCTAGACGTAAACGACTAATTTGATCGGAATCGAGTGGAAGTTTTTGAATACTTTCAATACTGACAGGATATGAAAATCTAGATTGAATTTTCTGTAAATATTCTTTTTCTTGCCCTGGGAAATAAACCAAATAATCCATAATGAAAATTGGCAAAGCTTTCATTTGCCGCTCATTAAAGTTATCTACCCGAATGTATACATAATGATTAGGATCTTCTTTTACACCCAAAATGACATAAGTAATGGTATTGCTTGCATCATAACGAACAACTGCTTTTTGCTCATCTATTCGTTTTTTTTCAGTCCGCGTTAAACTTACTTTCGTAGAATCGACATAATATATTGGCAATTCTAATAAATCAGATGCGTCTGAAATCCAATCTAACTTTTGTTGCTGATTGGGCTGCCTAGCAATACCTTCACTAATGATATATGAAATACCATCTGTCAGTGATTCTCTATATTCTTGCGCACGTTGGTAGTTAATGATCTGCACAAGTAGATAACCAAAAAGTGCAACCAAAACCACCAATATGACTAAACCGCCATATATGCGCAAAAATATACTGTGTTTAAACACGAGAATGTCCTGTTTTAGACCAAAGAACGATAACTAAAATTACAGACCATTTGTTTCTTTAACAAATAAATAACCTTTACTGCGTACAGTTTTAATACGCTTAGGATTCTCAGGATCATCACCAATTTTTGGACGAATACGCGAAATACGCACGTCAATTGAACGATCTTGACCATCGTATTCAATACCACGAAGACGCTCAAAAATATCTTCACGAGATAAAATGCGACCCGCATTTGAAGCAAGCAACCACAACAAGTCATATTCAGCACTTGTGAAATCTACTAATTCGCCATGTAAAGTCACTGAACGACCACCATTGTCGATAACTAAATCATCAAATTCGATACGTTGTGCAACTTCATCTTCTGGCGCTTTGTCTGTACGACGAAGCAATGCGCGAATACGAGCTAAAAGAACACGAGGCTGAACTGGTTTAGCAACATAGTCATCTGCACCCATTTCTAGACCAAGAACTTGATCCATATCTTCAGTACGTGCTGTAAGCATTAAAATAGGTTGATGGTAATGCGGACGAACTTCGCGACAAATAGTTAAGCCATCTGCGCCAGGTAACATAACATCTAGTACAACCATATCTGGTTGTTCTGCAATAATTCGACGAATGGCACGGTTGCCATCTGGTTCTACCCCAACTTCTAATCCATTACGAATTAAGTATTCTTGAGTCAAACGTGCAAGGCGCTCATCATCTTCAACAATTAAAATTTTAGGTAACTTTTCTTCTTGGCTCATTAGGTGCCCCTTTATTAGTCATTGCGTATTCTTTATAAATCCAAAGAGATACATCCAAATCTATAATTGCAATATACACACGTTTACATTGTAAACAAGATTCTGTTCACCAAACTGATACATCAAAGTAGCATTTTGTTATATTTTTTTACATGTTGAATTAATTAAAGTTTTCAAATTATCGTGATAATTCACCATTCAAATATAAATATAAAGTTACAATTAGTATTTTATTTGATCCATTTTGTTTTTTGTTCAAAAACTGTTTGCTTGTTCCAGACTTTTTCACTTATCCACAAGTTTATCTATAAGCACTTAATCGTAGCTTTGTTATGCTATCTCCTTGTGTAATAAGACTTCGATAAAAAATACAAAAAATGGGAATTTTTTTGTAAATAAAAACTGAGATTCTACGAAAAAAAAATTAGCGAAATGTCAATATTGATCTAACCTCTTTTTTCCCGTATCTTGTGTGTAAATCAATTTCAAACCACTAAGTCTTGTGTTTATCCCTCATACACTGTGGCCTAATATTCGCCCAGTTCAAATGGTCCATAAACATAAAAATAGATGACATATGGAGCTATGCTGACAATGAGCGTAATCACATCAACACCCGGCCAAATTCAGGTGATTAAACGCACCGGTGATGTTGCTGCTTTTGATGCAGAAAAAATTGCTGTTGCAATTGGTAAAGCATTTTTAGCAGTTGAAGGTCAACAGAGCACAGACTCTAGCCGAATTCATGATCGTATTTCTCAGCTTACAGAAATGGTATTAAATACTTTTACACGTCGTTTACCTTCTGGTGGCACAATTCATATTGAAGAAATTCAAGATCAAGTTGAACTTGCACTTATGCGTACTGGGGAACAAAAAGTTGCACGTTCTTATGTAATTTATCGTGAACAGCGTTCTGAAGCACGTAAGCAAATGAATGAGCATCATCATCCTACGCTACAAATTACAGGGACAAATGGTCAGCTTGCTCCTCTAGATTTAAGCCGTCTTCAAGCAACAATTGAAAAAGCGAGCGAAGGTTTAGAAGGTATTAATGTTCAAGCGATCATCGATGAAACAGTTAAAAACCTTTATAACGGTGTAAAAGCGACTGACATCTCTACAACAATGATGATGGCAACGCGTACTCGTATTGAACAAGAGCCTAACTACACGTATGTAACTGCACGTTTACTTCGTGACAATTTGGTTGCAACAGGTCTTGAGTTCTTGGGTCTTTCTACAGACACTTCAGAAGCAGATGCTTTAGAAACATTCTTGAAAAAAGGTGTTGAGCTAGAACTTCTTTCACCTGAATTATTAAATTTTGACCTTGCTAAATTGGCTGCTGCGATTCAACCAGAACGCTCTAACCAATTTACATATTTAGGTCTTCAAACTTTATTTGACCGTTACTTCATCCACTCAGATGACGTTCGTTTCGAATTACCGCAATTATTCTTCATGCGTGTTTCAATGGGCTTATCATTGAATGAAGCAAACCGTGAAGACAGCGCAATTGAGTTCTATAACTTACTATCTCGTTTTGACTATATGGCTTCTACGCCTACATTGTTCAACTCGGGTACTTTACGTCCACAGTTGTCTAGCTGCTACTTAACAACAATTTCAGATGACCTATATAACATTTATGGTTCTATGCGTGACAACGCCCTTCTTTCTAAATGGGCGGGTGGTTTAGGTAATGACTGGACGCCTGTTCGTGCATTGAACTCATATATCAAAGGCACAAACGGTAAATCTCAAGGTGTTGTTCCATTCCTTAAAGTTGCGAACGATACAGCCGTTGCGGTAAACCAAGGTGGTAAGCGTAAAGGTGCAGTTTGTGCATATTTGGAAACTTGGCACTTGGACATTGAAGAATTCCTAGAGCTTCGTAAGAACACCGGTGATGACCGTCGTCGTACACATGATATGAATACAGCGAACTGGGTTCCTGATTTATTCATGCAACGTGTATTTGAAGATGCTGAATGGACACTGTTCACACCATCTGAAACACCAGATTTGCATGATTTAACAGGCGCTGAATTTGCTGAACGTTATGCTTACTATGAAGGCATTGCGAAAGAAACAAATATGTTGCACAAGAAAATTCGTGCAAAAGACTTGTGGCGCAAAATGCTTTCTATGTTATTTGAAACAGGTCACCCGTGGATCACATTCAAAGACGTTTGTAACTTACGTTCACCACAACAACATGTGGGCGTAGTTCACTCATCTAACTTATGTACAGAAATCACATTAAACACAAACCAAGACGAAATTGCAGTTTGTAACTTAGGTTCGATTAACCTTGTACAACACGTTCAAGGTGGTGTTTTAGACCGTGAAAAACTTGCTCGCACAGTAAAAACTGCTGTTCGTATGCTCGACAACGTCATCGACATCAACTATTACGCAGTACCACAAGCACGTACTTCTAACATGAAGCATCGTCCTGTTGGTATGGGCATCATGGGCTTCCAAGATGCGTTATACGAAATGCAAATTGCTTACGGTTCAGATGCTGCTGTTGATTTTGCCGATGAATCGATGGAAGTTATTTCGTACTACGCAATTGCAACATCTAGCGACTTAGCTGTTGAACGTGGTGCTTACGAAACATTTAAAGGTTCATTGTGGGATCAAGGTATTTTACCAATTGACTCTTTAGATTTAGTTGCGAAATCACGCCCAGAACGCATGTTCGAAGTTGACCGTACAACTCGTTTGGATTGGGACACTTTACGTACCAAAGTTCAAAAAGATGGTATGCGTAACTCTAACGTGATGGCAATTGCGCCTACAGCGACAATTTCTAACATTTGTGGTGTTTCTCAGTCTATCGAACCTACTTTCCAGAACCTTTATGTGAAATCTAACCTTTCTGGTGAATTCACAGTGATCAACCCGTACCTAGTACGTGCGTTAAAAGATCGCGGTCTTTGGGATTCTGTAATGGTGAATGACCTGAAACATTTTGAAGGTTCTGTTCAAAAGATTTCTCGCATTCCTGACGAATTAAAAGCAATCTTCGCAACTGCGTTCGAAGTTGAGCCACGTTGGATTGTTGATGCTGCATCTCGTCGTCAAAAATGGATCGATCAAGCTCAGTCTCTTAACCTTTACATCTCTGGTGCAAATGGTAAGAAATTGGATATGACGTACAAAATGGCGTGGTTACGTGGTCTTAAGACAACTTATTACCTTCGTGCATTGGGTGCGACTTCTGCAGAGAAATCTACAATTAATACGGGTGCGTTGAATGCAGTTAAAAACACAACTGCCACTGCTGCTCCTGTTGTTGCAGCGCCTGTAGTAGAAGCAAAAAAACCTGAAGCTGTTGAAGAAGATGATTTTGCTCAAGCAGCACCAGTACCAATGGCATGTTCAATTGACAACCCAGATTGTGAGGCTTGTCAGTAAGCTGACAAAACCTCCCCTAGCCCCTCCTAAAAGGAGGGGGATTTCTCGAAGCAAATAGCAGAAAGAAAGTCCCTCTTTTTAAAAGAGGGATTTAGGGAGATTAAAAATACAAACAAAAGGAAATGCACATGGAACATATGACTCACAACTACATGTTAGGACTTGTTGTTCTGGTCATTTCCTTTCTTGTTTTGTTTTACATCCCACTTGGTTACATTTGGGTAAAAGCAAGAGAACAAAAGCGTAATCAAAATAAGTAGTGTGGAACTTTGATTTTTTCGAACAAGATTAAAACAAAGCTTGGTAAAACTTAATTTTGCTTACTCGAATTAAGCGTATAGTATGGACATCTCAACTTCGTAAGTTGGATGTCTTCATAAAAGATATAAAGCAACGAAGAGAGAATTTAATATGTCTATCCTAAGTTGGGACGATTTCGAAGATGATTCGCAAAAACCGGCTGCACCTGAACACAAGTCTGCGCCCGTCGAACCGCAAAAAACGACTGATTCGCAGATGGTATCTGATGCAAGCAACGAACCGTCGAGTGTGGCAGCTCCACAACCCGCTCGAACCAGTTCAAACAGAACAACAGATCCAACCGATCCGTTGGCAAGAGCATCTAACGCCTTAGAAACACTTGATGTTGCTCCAGGCTTAGAAGAGCTTGAAATGGGCGCTCAGCGTGTACAAGTTGACGACAAAGCAATGATTAACTGTCGTGCTGACTTGAACCAACTTGTGCCGTTCAAATACGAGTGGGCTTGGCAAAAATATCTAGACGGTTGTGCAAACCACTGGATGCCACAAGAAGTTAACATGAACCACGATATCGCGCTTTGGAAGTCTGAAAATGGCTTAACTGAAGACGAACGTACTATTGTTATGCGTTCTTTAGGTTTCTTCTCGACAGCCGATTCATTGGTTGCAAACAACTTAGTTCTTGCAATTTATCGTCATATTACGAACCCTGAATGCCGTCAATACATCTTGCGTCAAGCGTTTGAAGAAGCAATTCATACGCATGCTTACCAATACTGTATCGAATCTTTAGGTATGGATGAAGGCGAAGTCTTCAACATGTACCGTGAAGTACCATCAGTAGCACGTAAAGCAGCTTGGGGCTTGAAGTACACTCAATCTTTATGTGATCCTACTTTCCAAACAGGTACACCTGAAAACGACCAAATTTTGCTTCGCAACTTGATCGCGTTCTATTGTGTTCTTGAAGGTATTTTCTTCTATTGTGGTTTCAGCCAAATTTTGTCTATGGGTCGTCGCAATAAAATGAATGGTGTTGCTGAGCAATTCCAATACATTTTACGTGATGAGTCTATGCACTTGAACTTTGGTATCGATATGATTAACCAAATCAAGATTGAGAACCCTCACCTTTGGACTGCCGAGTTCCAAGAAGAAATCATTCAAATGATTCTTGAAGGTACGATGCTTGAAATCGAATATGCGCGTGACACTATGCCACGTGGTGTATTGGGTATGAATGCAGCGATGATGGAAGATTACTTGAAGTTCATCTGTAACCGTCGTTTAAGCCAATTGGGCTTGCCTGAACAGTTTGCTGGCGCAACGAATCCGTTCCAGTGGATGTCTGAGATGATGGACTTACGTAAAGAGAAGAACTTCTTTGAAACTCGCGTGACGGACTACCAAACTGGTGGCGCATTAAGCTGGTAATAGCTTTTTAGATCGTCAAGCGACACATAATAAGTTGTCATTCATAAAAAAACCACCAATATCTGGTGGTTTTTTTTAGTATTTGATAATAAATAATATTTTCAACTTAAATTTTGGCATGTACCCCATACTTATCAATCATATTGGTACTAGCTTCATTTAAGCCACGTACAGTCACATTGACACCATTCTTTTGAAATTTGCTTACTACGGAATCAAGCATAGCAACTGATGTAACATCCCAAATATGAGCATGTGTTAAATCAATAATCACTTCTTTAACATCTTCCTTAAAGTCAAAGCCCTGCATGAATTTTTCAGAAGAACTAAAGAAGATCTGACCATGTAAGTCATATAAGCGATGCATACCCTCTAAACTAGATTCCACACGAATATCATTCTCTAACTTGTTCGCCAGAAACAATGCCGACAATAGAACGCCTGTCAGTACCCCTAATGCTAAATTATGAGTCGCAACTACCACAATGACTGTAGCAACCATCACAACATTACTGGTTTTCGGGTTCTGTCTAAACTCGGCAAGAGAACGCCATTCGAATGTTCCTATTGAAACCATAATCATGACAGCTACTAGCGCAGCCATTGGAATGACTTTGAGCCAATCACTAATAAAGACCACTAAGATTAAGAGGAAAATGCCTGCTGAGAATGTTGATAGACGAGTGAGACCGCCCGACTTCACATTAATCATGGATTGACCAATCATGGCACAACCTGCCATTCCCCCCATGAAACCAGATGCAATATTCGCAATACCTTGTCCTTTGCATTCTTGGAATTTATCACTTGGGGTATCAGTCATTTCATCCACGATAGTTGCAGTCATTATGGATTCAAGTAGACCCACAGCCGCTAGTGCTACCGAATACGGCAAAATGATCATCAATGTTTCAATATTCAAAGGAATATTGGGAATCAAGAACATTGGAAGTGTGTCAGGTAAAGCTCCCATATCACCAACTGTTCTCACATCAATTCCGAGGGCGATTGCCAATAACGTAATCGCAATAATGCAAACAAGCGGAGACGGTAGTAATTTTCCTAATTTAGGGATCAAAGGAAATAAGTAAATAATACCTAGACCTAGTGCGACCAAAGCATAAACGTGCCAAGTCACATTAGTTAACTCGGGTAGCTGTGCCATAAAAATTAAGATAGCTAAGGCATTCACAAAGCCAATCACGACAGACTTAGAAACAAAGCGCATCAGCTTAGCCAGTTTCAAATAGCCTGCTAATATTTGAATGACACCAGTTAAAATTGTTGCAGCAAGTAAGTATTCAAGCCCATGCTCTTTGACCAAAGTGACCATAAGCAGTGCCATCGCACCTGTAGCTCCTGAAATCATTGCTGGACGACCACCAATGAATGAAATCACTACGGCAATACAGAACGAGGCGTACAAGCCAACTTTTGGGTCTACGCCTGCAATTATTGAAAATGCGATAGCTTCTGGAATGAGTGCAAGACCTACAACTAGCCCTGCAAGCACATCTCCACGGATGTTAGAGAACCATTGTTCTCGGACATTAGATAACATAAAAATAGCCTGATTTTTGGAATTTTAGATAGGCTAGTGACGTGACATATACGACACACAAGCGACTACACCACATCACTAGACAGTGATGAGTTATTTACTGATTTAAGAGGTAAATAAACTTAAGGTGGCGTAAGTGTCATAAAGAAGAGAACTAATTTTAGAGGGTTTTCATAGGCAATTATATCATTGAATAGCCAATAAGGAAAATTAGCTAAATTCTACTTAACATAATGGCTGTTATATGAAAGACAACTGTAAGTCCCAAATAGAAATGTCCGGTTTCTCCAAAGTAGAAATGTCCGCTTTTAGAATACTCAACTAGAGATTTTCTTAGCGGACGATTTAATATGTTGGTGTCTATGTCGGATAAAGAACTTAAACGATTGTCAGTCTTACAAGAAGTCTGTGATCGACGCATAACGCAATCTAAAGCTTCAGAGCTTTTACAACTCTCAGAACGCCAGATCCGGCGCTTAATTCAAGCCTATAAAGCTCACGGTCCCGCAGCATTGGCTCATGCCGGTCGTGGTCAATCGAGTAATTCTAAGCGATCAGAAGAACTAAGATTACACTGCCTGACTATCATTGCAGAACAACTCTATGGTTTCGGGCCGACCCTAGCACATGAAAAGCTTAGCACTGTACATGGGTTGGATATTTCAGTGGAAACGCTACGTTGCTGGATGATTGCAGCTGGCTTATGGATTCCACGCTCCAAACGCATGAAACGCCCATATCAACCCCGCTATAACCGTGATTGCTTGGGTGAACTCATTCAAATCGATGGCTCATATCATGACTGGTTTGAAGGAAGAGCCGCTAAATGCTGTTTACTGGTTTATATTGATGATGCGACCAGTAAATTACAGCACTTACGTTTCTGTGAAACAGAATCAACCTTTGATTATATGCTTTCGACACGCTGCTATATCGAACAACATGGCAAGCCTTTGGCTTTTTATAGTGATAAACATTCAGTATTTAGAGTGAATCAGAGCAGTAAACAAGAAACTAAAATAACGCAGTTTGGACGTGTGCTGAGTAGATTGAATATTGATATTATCTTTGCCAACTCCCCACAGGCCAAGGGTCGTGTAGAACGCGCCAATAGAACCCTTCAGGATCGTCTGATTAAAGAGATGCGCCTAGAAGGTATCAATAGCATTGCAGAGGCGAACGCCTGGTTGCCCTGCTTTATTGAGCAATTTAATCGTAAGTTTGCCAAAGTGGCATCGAATCCCAAAGACCTACATCGCTGCAGCACTGAAACCCCTCAGGAATTAGATAGTATTTTTACTTGGCGGGAACCACGTAAAGTCAGTAAAAGCCTCACCATTACCTACGATAAGTGCATTTATATTTTAGAAAATATTGAACAAAACCATACTTTGATGGGTAAATATATTGAGTTCTTAGAATATCCAGATGGTACGGTTGGCATTGAGTATCAAGCAAGAAAGATCAATTACAGCATCTTTGATAAATTAAGTCAGCTGAATCAGCGAGAAGTAGTTGAGAACAAGCGTTTAGGGTCTGTCTTAGCGCATATTCAACAACAGCATGAGGAATTAGAACAACAAAACAAACGTAATCGCTCTCAAAAAATGCCAAGCAGACGTGCACAGAAAACAGTAATTCAACAACGAAATATAAATCCTGCGCTTGACTTAGAAATGTCCTTATAGGACATTTCTATTTGGTTATTAGGTAGGACATTTCTACTTTGGAATAACAACAACAACCTTTGTTATAAGTCTTGAGTCTGAAAAGTTATGTATCGAAAAATGACACAGGTTGAGTCGTCTTACACTCATAATGATACTTCTTGAGTCCCAGTATGATGTCATTATGGTTCGTTAGAATAACTAAGATACTGATTTGATTATCCTGCTAATGACAAGCTATGTATCGTTTGACGAAAATCTTAAAACCCTCTTCGGAGTTTTTTTAATCTAAGAATATAAAAGGCTTATGCAAAAAATTAATTCGGAAAATATAAAAGAAATTCTAAAAATTATTTCATTTAAATCTAAAATTTATTATGAAAAATCAGATTATAAATTCTCCAAACTTCTTTACATTTGGGGTCTGATATTAATATTCATATCAATATGTGTTGCTCTATTTTATAAATATCAATCACCTATTGAAGAGCTAAGGCTTATTTTTAATATTTTATTTATCAGCGCATTATTTTCATTCGGATTTAGCCCAATTATCATGCTAATTAAAGAGAAAAAGATATTAAAAGAAATATTTCAAAATCCGCAAAAATCATTGATTGAACCGCTACAGGCTGAAACTGATGATTTAATACCAATTATTAATGAACTTTCCAGATATAAAGAACTAGAACTAGATTACGTAGTGGATAGAATTCAGATAAAACTTGAAAACACTGAAAAAAGGATTGGGCATTTAATTGGGCAGATTGATAAAGTCGGTTTGTTTCCAACAATATTAGCTATGCTAGTATTAGCTATAAAACCTGATTTCTTTGATGTTTCTAGTCAAAACTGGATAACCAATTCGGTTCTTATACTTATTGTCATAGTCATCCTTTTTAATTTTTTAGGAATGTATATGCATGATCAAACTGAGGAGTTAAAGCTAAAAGTAAAAATTTTACGTTTTAGCATTAAACTTAATCAGAAGAATATTGAATACTCAATAGACACTCAAAAACCTTTAAGCCATTCTATTATTTCACGTATTCATTACTATTTTAAAAAATAATTTTTATATATTTCGTGAATTCTTTTAATACTCAACAACTAAAATAATGAAGTAAAACTAAATAAGAATCCCGCTATTTAAGCGGGATTCTTATTTACATAACGACAAGGTATTTTACAATTGATTCATTCGCTTCAATTCTAAGAATAAACCTGAGTGATCTAAATCACCATCTCCAGCATTTACCATGTTTTCAAAAAGCTGATCTACCAATTGAGCTACAGGCAACTTCAACCCCAAACAATCTGCATGTGCAATTGCAGTATGCGTATCTTTCAATTGAGTTCGAGCTGCCCCACCTGGTACAAAGTTTTGGCTTAAAATTCTTTCACCATGTTGCTGAAGAATTGGGGAATCTGCAAAACCGCCAGATAAAGCCTCTCTCACTTTCCAAGGATCTGCACCACCTTGTTGAGCCAAAAGTAAACCTTCACTTACAGTTGCAATGGTACTTGCTACAATCATTTGATTCACAAGCTTTGCCAATTCCCCACACCCCGCATTTCCAACGAGAACAGGTCTGCCTAATGCTTTAAAAACAGATTCTGCTTGGGAAAACACATGTTCATCTCCCCCAACCATAATCGCTAAACTTGCATTAATTGCACCTTTTTCACCACCCGATACAGGCGCATCTAAATACTGCAAGCCAAGTTCATTGCATTTTTTCGCTTGTTCCTGAGCTGTTTCTACAGGAATAGAACTCATAACAATAACTGTACTATTGGGTTTCAGCTGGCTAGTCGCGCCTTTATCTTGAAACAAGACTTCGTCACAGGTTTTACCATCACTTAACATGCAAATTAAAAATGCTACATCTTGTCCAATCTGTTCTAGTTCAGCGCAAGGAGTTGCACCTGCTTCAACCAGTTTTTTAAGTTTAGATGGTGTTCTATTCCATACTTTAACTTGATGACCCGCTTTTAATAAATTGAGCACCATAGGTGAACCCATAATACCTGTGCCAACAAAGCCAATACTAGACATCCACCACTACTCCGTAACAGATTGATTGATTACAGCATTTTTTTCAGCACGGATACTTCTTGCTTTTAAGCGACCAAGTAAAATTAAACCTAAACCACCCATTGCTACAAAGCCAGCAATCACCATAAATGCAACGGTGTATGTTCCTGTACTTGTATATAAATAGCCCGTTAAATAAGGACCTGAAAAGCCACTTAAGTTACCCACCGAGTTAATAATCCCAATACCTGTTGCAGCCCCAATACCTGTTAGCGTTTGACCAGGAATAGTCCAGAAGATATTAATTGCGCTAAATACCCCAATTGCTAGGAAAATAAAGCCCACAATAATCGCCCATGGCTCATTTACAATAAGCGCAATTGCAATCGCACTAGCAGCCATAATTGCAGCAAATGCACCATGATGATAACGCTCTTGTTTTTTATCTGAACGACGACTCCACAAAATCATACCTACAGCAGCAAAAGCGTACGGAATAGCAGTCAGCAGTCCATTCTGCATTAGACTAATTTCCATACCAAATGTATTTCGGAATGATTCCAATACGCTTGGAAGGAAGAAGAACATTGCATTTGAACCCGATGTAATACCAAAATAAATTAATGCCATAATCCAAACCAATGGGTTTTTAAATACCTGTTTGATAATGGTACTTTTACTTACATTTACATCTTCAGATTTTAACTTTTCTTGTTCTTCACGTTCTAATGTTGTCATTAACCACTGACGTTGTTCAGCTGATAACCATGTTGCTTCTTTAGGTGTATTCGTTAAATATTTTAAGCAAATTAAGCCTAAAATAACGGATGGAATACCTTCTAAAATATACATTAAGCGCCAGCCTTCATAGCCAATGCTATCGCCCCATTGCATTAAACCGACTGAAACAGGAGCACCAATAATTTGAGCAATTGGTAGACCTAAGTAAAAACTTGCAAATACACGAGCACGGTAACGGGCTGGAAACCACAATGTAAGATAAAAAATCACACCTGGGAAAAAGCCTGCTTCAGCAATCCCAAGTAAAAATCTTAAAACAATGAATTGAGTTCCTGTCGTAATAAAACCCATAAATGCAGCAATAATGCCCCATGTAATCATGATACGGGCAATCCAAATTCGTGCACCAAACTTATGAAGTAATACATTACTTGGTACTTCAGCAATGAAATAACCGAGGAAGAAAATACCCGCGCCCAATCCAAAAATGGTTTGGGTAATTCCAAGTGCCTCATTCATATGCAAAGCTGCAAAACCAATATTCGTTCTATCTAAAAAAGCCATAATAAATAGAATGACTAAAAACGGAATAATACGTTTTGTCACGCGCTTTACGGTTTGCTCTTCCAAAGCAGAAATATGAGTATTATCCATAACTTAATCTCTCTTTAATCCATTTTTTGGCTATTATTCTTTAGTATCTTCAATATGTGCTTGGATAATATCTTCAAAGCTTTGATCTGCTTCAAATCCAAGTGAGTTTGCATATTCAGCTTCTACTTGTGTTGGCCAGCTTTGAACAATTCTTTGAATTGTTGCATCTTCTTCCCATTGCACTAAATTTACAGCTTCCTTACCTGCCACTTTTTCTAAGGCAGAAAGCATCTCTTTAACCGTAACGGTTAAACCAGGAAGTGGAATAATGCGTTCATTGCCTAATTTTTGCGGTGAAAGTGTTGCTGCCTTAATCATAGAATCAACACATTTTCTTGGAGATGTAATAAATACAGGCGTGTTTTCGGCAACAGGACAAACGGCTGTTTCACCTTTCAATGGCTCACGAATAATAGAACTGAAGAATGTTGATGCTGCTTTATTTGGTTTTCCAGGACGTACAACAATTGTTGGTAAGCGAAGTACTCGCCCATCAACAAAACCTTTTCGTGAATAATCTGCAACAAGCAATTCACCAATGGCTTTTTGCATACCGTATGAAGATTTTGGTGTGACAACCGTTTTGTCTGTAACAATTTCAGGTAAATCGCCACCAAATACAGCGCAACCACTTGCAAAAATGAATCTGGGTTGAGTATTTTGACTACGAATTACATCTAAAATATTCAATAAACCATATAGGTTCACATTCATACCCAAATCAAAATCAGCTTCAGCTGCCGAACTTACCACCGCAGCTAAATGCCAAACAACATCAACATTTTTTACGATTTCTTGTACAGTTTGCTTGTTGGTAATATCGCCTGTAACAACTTCTACTCTTGAATCTTGAGGAACGTCTTCACCCTGAAAAGCATCAAATAATATAATTTTTTCAACTTTTTTTGCTAATTCACCATCAAATGTAATGCTCCCTAATTCTAAAATTTTGCTTGCGATTTGTTTTCCAATAAAACCAGTACCGCCAGTAATTAGAATATTCATAGGTGCTCCTTTCCTTTATTTGTTTAGATTGACGAATCCAATTCGCTACCATCAAATTAAGCAGGACAACCAATAATTACCAATGAATTATTTGCGGATATTGATAACTTTTTAATATCATTTTTTTTAATTATCTTTAGATTTTGGGTCAGCTTATACTGTATATAATTCATTCATATAATTTTTATCATTCATTTAGCCTCTTCATTACTTTAAGAATAACGAAACGCTTATATTTTTAAATAAAAAAACAAAGGTCATCACCATAATTATTTAATAACCTGTAGTTATCAATAACTAAAATAATGCAATTGGTGTTTATTGATTTAGCGTCCTATCATATTTTCACAAATAACATGGATGATACATATGACACTTCTTTTAAACTCTGCAAATACACTACCTTCAGATGGAACTCAAGGTTGTCTCATTGGTCGAGCTTGGGTACCTCATGCAGAATATTCAGGTCCATCACCTGTTCTTTTAAAGAATAATCAAGTTTTTGATATTTCAAAAGAATTCAAAACTGTTTCTGAATTATTAGAAGTAGATCATCCTGTAGATGTATTGGCGAATCTTGAAGGTCAATACTTAGGTACTGTTGATGAACTTTTAGCAAATACCCATCAAAATCCAAATCCTGCACAAGCCTATTTTTTAGCACCTATCGATTTACAAGTAATTAAAGCTGCAGGCGTAACTTTTGCAGCAAGCATGTTAGAGCGTGTAATTGAGGAACAAGCAGCTGGTGATGCTTCTAAAGCACAGCACATTCGTGACGTTGTTCAAAGCGTCATTGGCGATAGCTTGAAAACAATTCAACCGGGTTCTGAAAAAGCATTACAGCTCAAAGAATATTTAATTGAACAAGGCATGTGGTCGCAATATCTAGAAGTAGGTATTGGTACAGATGCTGAAATCTTTACTAAAGCACCTGTATTGGCTGCTGTTGGTGCGGGTCAACAAATTGGTATTCACCCTAAATCTGAGTGGAATAACCCTGAACCTGAAGTGGTTTTAGTTGCAAACAGCCAAGGTAAAATTTTAGGTGCGACTTTAGGTAATGATGTGAATTTACGTGATTTTGAAGGTCGAAGCGCACTATTACTTAGTAAAGCAAAAGACAACAATGCTTCATGTGCAATTGGTCCATTTATCCGCCTATTTGATGAAACATTTAATTTAGATGACGTTCGTCATTGCGATGTTGAACTAGAAATTAAAGGTGTCGATGGCTTCACGCTAAATGGCTTAAGTTCTATGTCACAAATTAGCCGTGATCCTGAAGATTTAGTCAACCAAACACTCAATGAAAATCACCAATATCCAGATGGTTTTGTTCTATTTTTAGGGACTTTATTCGCGCCAACAAAAGATCGTGAAAAACAAGGTGCAGGCTTCACGCATAAAATTGGCGATGTTGTACACATTCAAACACCTAAACTTGGCTCACTTTACAATGAAGTGACTACAAGTGATCAGGCAAAACCTTGGAATTTTGGTTTTAATGCGCTGATTAACAATTTAAAAGCACGAAATTTACTGTAATTTTCCCATATTATTCTTAAGTTCAATAGTCCTCATGGCTATTGAACATTAAGATTGCTCCTTCGTAACACACATTAATTCATGTTGAAAAACAGAAATATAGGTTCCAAAGATGACTGATCAAAGTAAACGGATTTTTTTACGTAGCCAAGAATGGTTCGATGATCCAGATCATGCCGATATGACTGCTCTATATGTAGAGCGTTATATGAACTATGGCTTAACACGTGAAGAGCTACAATCTGGTCGCCCAATTATCGGGATTGCGCAAACAGGTAGCGATCTGACTCCTTGTAACCGTCATCATAAAGAACTTGCTGAACGTGTCAAAGCTGGTATCCGGGATGCAGGCGGTATTCCTATGGAATTCCCTGTTCATCCTATTGCGGAACAATCTCGCCGCCCAACAGCGGCTTTAGACCGTAACCTTGCTTACTTAGGTCTTGTTGAAATTTTACATGGCTACCCACTCGATGGCGTTGTACTCACAACAGGTTGTGACAAAACCACACCTGCATGTTTAATGGCTGCTGCAACAACCGATTTACCTGCAATTGTTTTATCGGGTGGTCCAATGCTAGATGGTCACTATAAAGGTGATTTGATTGGCTCTGGTACGGTTATTTGGCATGCTCGTAACTTATTAGCCTCAGGTGAAATTGATTACGAAGGCTTTATGGAAATGACGACATCTGCATCGCCATCTGTAGGTCATTGCAACACCATGGGTACAGCACTTTCAATGAATGCTTTAGCTGAAGCCTTGGGTATGTCTTTACCAACCTGTGCAAGTATTCCTGCGCCATATCGTGAACGTGGTCAAATGGCGTATTTAACTGGTAAACGTATTTGTGAAATGGTGAAAGAAGATTTACGTCCTTCTAAAGTTATGAACAAAAAATCTTTTGAAAATGCAATTGCTGTTGCATCTGCATTGGGCGCATCAAGCAACTGCCCACCACATTTAATTGCGATTGCACGCCATATGGGCATTGAATTGACATTAGAAGATTGGCAACGTGTAGGCGAAGATATTCCTCTTATTGTGAACTGTATGCCTGCAGGTAAATACTTAGGTGAAGGTTTCCACCGTGCAGGTGGTGTTCCTGCCGTTATGTATGAACTACAAAAAGCAGGTGTTCTACATGAAGACTGTGCCTCTGTAAGCGGTCAGACAATGGGAGAAATTGCTGAAAAGTCTAAGACGTCAAATGCCGATGTTATTTTCCCTTATGATGAGCCACTCAAACATGGTGCAGGTTTTATTGTACTGAGCGGTAATTTCTTCGACAGCGCC
Organism: Acinetobacter portensis; assembly: GCF_010646905.1. Taxonomy (NCBI): domain Bacteria; kingdom Pseudomonadati; phylum Pseudomonadota; class Gammaproteobacteria; order Moraxellales; family Moraxellaceae; genus Acinetobacter; species Acinetobacter portensis. The sequence continues at coordinate 1,915,158 of NZ_JAAARQ010000002.1, read as the reverse complement.
ATTATGAAAATGTCTGTTGTTGGTGAAGCTTTCACTAAAACCTATCTTTCTAGCCCTGGTGATGAAAACAGTTTCGAAGCAAGAGCAATTGTGTTCGAAGGCCCTGAAGATTATCACGCACGTATTAACGATCCTGAGCTCAATATCGATGAGAATTGTATTTTAGTGATTCGTGGTGCAGGTACGGTGGGTTATCCGGGTAGTGCCGAAGTTGTAAACATGGCTCCTCCTGCCGAACTCATTAAAAAAGGCATCGACTCACTTCCATGCTTAGGTGATGGTCGTCAAAGTGGTACATCTGCAAGTCCATCTATTTTAAATATGTCACCCGAAGCTGCTGTTGGCGGTGGTATCGCATTATTAAAAACGAACGATGTTTTAAGAGTCGATTTAAACAAGCGCTCTGTGAACGTTTTAATTTCAGATGAAGAACTTGAAAAGCGTCGCCTTGAGTGGAAACCAGACTTTCCAAAATCTCAAACGCCTTGGCAAGAAATGTACCGCAGCATGGTTGGTCAATTATCTACAGGTGGTTGCTTAGAACCCGCAACGCTCTATATGAAAGTCATTAATGAGCAAAACGTACCAAGACATTCACATTAATAAAGTATTTAAGGAACTCCGATGACTATTGGACATAATTTTATTGCTGGGCAACGTAGTGCATTGGGCAGCAGCACACTAAAAAGCGTCAATGCAACCACGGGCGAAGCTTTAGCATATGATTTTTATCAAGCAACTGTAGAAGAAGTGAATTTAGCTTGTGAAGCAGCAGATCAAGCTTTCAAACTTTATCGTCATACTTCCCCTGAACAACGTGCTCAATTTCTTGAAGCAATTGCAGATGAGCTTGATGCTTTAGGTCAAGATTTTCTTGAAATCATTTCTCAAGAAACAGCGCTTCCACTTGCTCGTTTACAAGGTGAACGTGGTCGTACTAGTGGTCAAATGCGCTTATTTGCTAAAGTGCTTCGTCGTGGCGATTTTCTTGGCGCTCGTATTGATACCGCATTACCTAATCGTCAGCCAATGCCACGCGTAGATTTACGTCAAATTAAAATTGGTATTGGACCCATTGCTGTCTTTGGTGCAAGTAACTTCCCATTGGCATTCTCAACTGCGGGTGGTGATACTGCTTCTGCTTTAGCGGCAGGTTGTCCTGTTGTTGTGAAAGCACATAGTGGTCATATGGCAACTGCCGATTATGTTGCCCAAGCAATTGAACGCGCTGTCGTGAAAACCAATATGCCTGAAGGCGTGTTTAACATGATCTATGGTAATGGTGTGGGCGCAGCAATTGTTCAACATCCATTAATTAAAGCCGTTGGTTTTACAGGCTCATTAAAAGGTGGTCGTGCTTTATGTGATATGGCTGCTGCACGTCCGCAACCTATTCCTGTATTTGCAGAAATGAGCAGTATCAACCCTATGATCATGCTTCCATCTGCATTACAAACTCGTGGTGATCAAATTGCTCAAGACTTATCAGATTCTGTTGTAATGGGATGTGGTCAGTTCTGTACAAGTCCAGGTTTAATTTTAGGTATTCAATCACCTGAATATTCTCAGTTTATTGAAAAATTAGCTGAAAATATCAATGCGAAACCTGCTCAAACTATGTTGAATGCAGGTACGTTAAGAAGCTATGTATCTGGTCTAGAGCATTTAGAAAATCATCAAGGGATTGAGCACTTGGCAGGTCAAGCTCAACAAGGTGATCAAGCACAACCTCAACTATTTAAAGCAAATGTTGAATTACTTCTTGCAGGCGATCAATTACTTCAAGAAGAAATTTTTGGTCCAACAACCATTGTGATTGAAGTAAAAAACAAAGATCAGTTGATTCAAGCATTAAGTAGCATGAATGGTCAATTGACTGCTTCATTGATTGCTGAAGATGTTGATTTAACTAACTTTACAGATATTGTGCCTATATTAGAAGAGAAAGCGAGTCGTTTATTATTAAATGGCTATCCTACAGGTGTTGAAGTATGCGATGCGATGGTTCACGGTGGACCATATCCTGCAACTTCGGATGCTCGTGGTACATCTGTGGGAACATTGGCTATTGAACGCTACTTGCGCCCAGTGTGTTATCAAAATTATCCGCAAAACTTACTCCCTGAAGCATTGCGCGATGAAAATCCGCTTAATCTATCAAGATTAGTGAATGGCGAAATGACTCGCGATAAAATATAAGACCTAAAAAATCCCGCTCATGTAGCGGGATTTTTTTATTTAAACAATCATTAGAAAGCTTTGGTCACACTCAAGCCAGCACTCCAATTACGTCCCTCAGCAGGCTCATAAAAACGCTTACTACTTTCATTCACAATCACAGAACCTGAATAATCTTTATCAAATAAGTTATCTACGCGAGCAAAACTATTGATTGACCAATCTTGATAAGACCACTTATAGCCTACATTTGCAGAAGTCACCACATAACTTGGCGCAGATTCAGCATTAATATCATTCACATAAATTTTATCTGAATAACGAACATCTAAACCTGCATATAAACCGTTTTCAGGCTTCCAACCTAAACTTAAAAATGCCTGATTCTTAGCAATACCAGGAATGTAATTTCCATTCTGAATTGGAGTTACACCAACAATATTCACAGTGTCTTGATCAAAAGTTGCATCAATATAGCTATAACTTGCTTGAGCAGTTAAATCACGCCACAGGTTTTTAGTCCAAGAAAGCTCAACGCCTTGTCTTAATGTCTTATCTACATTGCGGAAAGTTGCTTTGCCATCTTCATTTTTGAGAGGCACAATATCATCTTTGGTTTTTGTATAGAACGTTGCAAAAGTAAAATCACCTAAATTGTTCTTAGATTTAAGCCCAATTTCATAGGTTTCACTTTTTGCAGCATCTAAATTAAATGGCGTATTACTATCAACGGCAGGATAAGCCATTTCAGTGAATGTCGGTGTTTCAAAACCTTGTGCATAACTTGCATATGCCATTAATTCAGGAATAATCTGCCAACTTAAAGACACAGATGGCAACAATCGCTGATAATCGGTTTTGCCTGAATTGTCACCATTACTTAAGAATTTATCTTCAGATTTAAAATGCACATTGCTATAACGCAAGCCCGCATCTAAAGTCCAATCTTGAGCAAAGTTATAAGATGCTTGCACATAAGGATCGATATTCCATAAAGTATTATCTTCATCACGGCGTAATTTGCCTTTCACACCAAGCGCATCGCCATTGAAGTTTTCATAACCTTTTCGATCTTCAGTCATACCATCAATAGCAACACCTGCAATAAATTTGGTGTTTGGTAAAAGGTCTTTTCCGGTCCAACGTAAATCTGTACCAAAGAATTTTCGGTCAAAATCAATGACACCACCCGCATGGTTTACCCCACCCTGAGAACCACTTGGAATAGATTGATATTGTGTAACCGAACGCTGTCCTAAATATGCCATCGCATAAAGTTCATGCTGATCGTTAATTGGTTTATTCCACGTTAAACCTGTTTGAACCTGTTCAATCTCTTTACGTGCATTATAAAGCGATACATTTCCTGCAACTTGTTTTGGGTTTTCATTCCATTGTGCGCGTGTTAAACCACCCGGATCATCAGCATTAATTTTGACGTAATTTCCCATCCAATTAATTTTAGAACCATCATCTAAGTTCCAAGTGAGTTTGGCATTGTGTAGCACTTTATTCGCTGCACTATGATCACGAAAACCATCGGTATCAAAATATGATGAACTAACAATATAACTTGGTTGATTGGCTTGCTCTGAACCACCTTGTAGGACAATATTCGCCTGATTTTTATGATTACTACCGCCCGAATAGCCGAGTGTTACAGAATCTCGCCCTTGCCCTTCTTTACTTGAAGTTAAAATTGTTCCGCCCGAAGAGTTTCCATAAAGCGATGAAAAACCACCACCTAAAACTTCAATATGATCCAAACTATTCAAATCAATATTCGATGTTTGCCCTTGACCATCTGGCATGGTTGCAGGAATACCATCGACATACAAACGAATGCCTCGCACACCAAATGTAGAACGTGCGCCAAAGCCTCGCATAGAAATTTGCAAATCTTGTGCGTAATTTTCACGATTATTCAGCTGTAAACCCGGCACACCTTTGAGCGTTTCCGAAAGATTCACATTCATACTTTTTTGTTGTTCTTGTGGAATGTAATACACCGAAGTCGGGGTCGATAGAACATCTTTATCTGTGCGTGTTGCTTCAACCACAATAGGTGCAAGTTGCGGAACATCTGTATTGTTGATGGTTGTATTTACATCGGCATAAGCACCTTGGGCACTAATACACGCAATAAGACAAGATAATGTCGATTTCATTGGTAGTCGTTTTAAATGACGTTGCATAAAATTTCGTTCCTAATATCAAATAATTGCAGTGAAATATCACAATCAATTACTTTTCTTTATTGTGTATTGTGCTTGATACTCAAAGTGCCGTAATAATTTCTAATAGATTACTTTTCGATAAATTTATCTTCAATCTAGCGATATATGACAAACTTTAAAAATCATTCATTTTTTAATTTAACTTCACTACATATTGCATAAAAAAGCCTGACGAATCAGGCTTTTTTACATGAACTAAACCATTATTTATTTAGCATCTGGAAGTGCATAAGCAACTACAGAGTCACCCATTTTGGTACCAAACGATCCGTGACCACCCGCCATGATAACAACGTATTGTTTACCATTTGCTTCGTAAGTCATTGGTGTCGCTTGACCACCCGCAGGAAGGCGACCTTTCCAAAGCTCATCACCGTTTGTAACGTTGATTGCACGGATATAGTTATCTTGAGTTGCGCCAACAAACATCACGTTACCCGCAGTTGAGATAGAACCACCCAACATTGGAACGCCCATTTTGAATGGAGGTAATGGAATGCCCGGCATACTGTCACGAATTGTACCAATACGACGTTTCCAAACTGTTTCGTGTGTATTTAAATCTACACCCGCAACAAAGCCCCAACCTGGTTGTTTACACGGTAAGCCAAATGGAGATAAGAACGCGCTAATTTCAACACCGTAAGGCACGCCATACATTGGTTGAACACCCGCTTCAGTACCCGCACCTTTTGCAGTTTTAGGACGGTTTGCATCTTGAGGGATAAGTTTAGACACAAATGGCAAGCCAATTGGGTTCATTACAGCAATTTGACGATCTGGGTTAACAGACATACCGCCCCATTCGAACACACCTAAGTTACCTGGGAATACCAAAGTACCATTTTCAGATGGTGGCGTATAAATGCCATCGTAGTTCAATTTATGGAAAGATACACGACAGATCAATTGGTCAAACATAGTGGCACCCCACATTTGTTTGTCAGTCAATTTCTCTTTAGGCGCCATATCGAAGTCAGAGAATGGTTGAGTTTTAGAATACCACTCACCTTTCGTTTGAGGACCACGTTTCACAGATTGTGGAACAGGTTTCTCTGTAATTGGCACAATTGCTTTACCATTACGACGATCTAAAACAAAAGCATTACCTGTTTTAGTCAATACATAAATAGCAGGAACAGTTTTGCCATCTTTATCTTTAATATCAGCCAATGATGGTTGAGATGGTACATCCATATCCCAAAGGTCATGATGCGTTGTTTGGAAGTTCCAAACCAACTTACCTGTAGTCGCATTGATTGCTAACATTGAGTTCGCATAACGCTCGTGCAACTTAGTACGGTTACCACCCCAAATATCAGGAGTACCTACACCTGTTGGAACATATACGATGTCCAATTTAGCGTCATACGCTAAAGGTGCCCAAGCATTTGGTGAGTTTTGAACATATTTTTGACCTGGAGCAGGAATTTTATTTGGATCTTCCGCACCTGTATCAAATACCCAAAGAAGTTCACCTGTATTTACGTCATAACCACGAATTACACCAGATGGCTCTTCAGTAGAATAGTTATCTGTAGTAGAACCCGCAATAATGATGGTTGTACCTGTTACAACAGGTGGTGATGTTGGGATATAACCACCCGGATACGGATACGGCATATCTTTTTGAAGATCAACTTCACCATTTTTACCGAAGTCTGAACATGGCTTACCTGTTTGTGGGTTTACCGCAACAAGACGACCATCATTCACAGGAAGAATGACTTTCTGAGGACATTCAGCAGATGTTGTTTTCTTTGAAGCTAAGCTAGTTTCGAAGCCAACAGTATTGTTTACGTCAAAATATGAAACACCACGACAAGTTAAATGCTGATACGTATGATCTGCGTTTAACTTAGGATCGTAAGTCCATTTTGCTTTACCTGTTGCAGGATCAAGTGCTGTCAATTTTTGGTGAGTTGTACACATGTACATGTTATCACCGACTTTAATTGGCGTTACCTGATTGGTTGTTTCACCCGAGTCATTTTCAGTTTTGAACTCACCCGTATGATATTCCCAAGCAACTTTCAGGTCTTTTACGTTTTCAGAATTAATTTGAGTTAATGGAGAATAACGTAGACCAGATTGCGTACGACCATAAGCAGGCCAATCGCCATCTGCAATACCCGGAGTCACTTCCGATTTAGCAGGTTGTTTAGTTGATAACTCACCACGAATTTCTTGTGGATCGTTAAAAACTGAATAGACCATAACTGCAATCGTAATTGCCAAAGTACCAGTCAATACTGTTTTAGCTGTTTTCGTATTATCAAAACCACGCGTAACCGCAGGAATTAATAATAAAAGCCCAAATACACCTAAAATATCTAAACGAGGCGCAAGTGCGAAGAAGTCAGAACCAACTTCCCAAAGCCCCCATACCACTGTACCAAGTACAAGTGCCGAATAAACAATAAGCGCAGTGCTTTTTAATTTTTGCAATAAAATTGCTGTAGCAATGAAGAATATACCTGCAATGATGTAGTACCAAGACCCACCTAGTGTTGCAAGATATACCCCTCCAATCAGCAGTACTAAACCGAAAATAATAGCAACAACGGCTAAAATCGTTTTTAGAACTGAACCTGAAGATGGAGTACTCATATTGACCACCTATTTTAAGATTCTGTTAACGCTCATTTACTTAGGGAGATAAAGATTTAACTTTAAATAAATGAGCACCTTTACAGTTCACAGACCTTAAATATTTACACCATTCAGAGCATGCATAATTTCTTTATGCATCAAAATACTCAATCATTACGTGCAAATATTTATAAGTCTAAAAACTAAAATGCTGTTTGGAATTTAATACCACCAACCCAAGCATTTTCACCATTTTTATATGCGCCTACATGACGAATATATTGAACATTTGGACGAATTGTTAACCAATTTGCCGCATGAATTCCGTAATATATTTCTGCATCGTATTCTTCACTACGACCATCATTTAAGTCGTTGTTCATGTTAATACGAGCTAAACCAACAGCAATCTCATCTTTAGGACGAGCATCCATTGCACCTTTGTAAACAAGACCAATGTTTTGCATATCTGATTTTTCATTGGTTTTAGAATCATGAACCGTTAAGTTCACAAAACCAGTTAAACCACGAGAAGCATCACCTTTATGTGCAGTCAATTGTTGCTTCGCAACAACCCAACCACCTTGATGATGACCTGTTTCACCAGTCGTGCTAGCAATTACATCAGCATCAGCTGTGCTGTAGTAATAACCTGCACGGTATTCACCAGAAAGTTTCTCTGAACCTAATTTAGGAGTCCAAACAACTTCCACAGGAATCATCGCACCTTTAGAACCATCTGTACTTAGGTTGAAACCCTTACCACGTTTAAGGTTTTCAGGGTTATATTCATAAGCACCTACTTGAGCATAAACCTCAGGTGTGATGTTGTATTTCACACGTGCAGCCCATTGTGATACTGGCCAGTTGTACCATTGGTCACCTACCCAGTTACCCACTTGTGAACCACAAAGTGCTAAGTTTTGGAAATCGCAATCGAAGCTATTGAAATCTTCACCTTCGCCAAAACGACCCACTTTAACGTCTATTTTTTGGTCTAAGAATTTTTTCTTAATCCAAAAATCAGTTAAACGCCAAGTTTGACCACGTCCCCACACTTCTTGTGAAGAACTCAAATGACCATCTAAGGCATCTGAAGTTTGAGAAAGTGAGCGACCATTACGTTCTGTTACCGTAATTTGTGCTTCGGTGTCTTTCCAACCTGCAATTTTTTCTAAGTCTAAATGTGCACCAATCGCAAATTGATCTGCGTATTCTGTACCATGACTAGAAGATTTTTTAGCATCAATAAGGTTTGCTAACTCGCCTGTGTAACCAAAGCTAAAGTCGTAACCTTTATTTTGAAGATCTGTTCTTTGACCATTCCAGTCACCAAACATCCACGGACTTTCTGTGCTAAAAGCATCAGCGGCATGTGTCGCTGAAATGCCCAATGTAAGGCTTGCAAATGTGGTTAAAACCAATTTTGAGAGAGGTGAATAATACATAAAATGTACTACCTTTTTCACGTTTTTAGTGTCGTTATGTTACTCCTATTCTTTATTTTTTGCACAACTGTTCATTATTGTTTAAAAAATCAATAGGATATGATTTGTTTAAGAATATCATTTTTATGAATAGCCTTAATAAAGTATACTTTTTAGATCTAAAAAAATGCTCTATTTACATATCTACACATAAAAATTAATCACGTAATTTCTACCTCTATATTTTTTGTTTTCGCTAAACCTAATTATGCTTTTATTTGTATTATTTTTATCTTAAAAATAGAAGATGTATAACAACACCCTCTATTTTTCATGAATAAAAATCAACCATACTTTTTCGCAAAATCTTCATCGCTTGTGCATAAGTAAATAATGAATTCAATAAATGCGACGATAGATGGAATAAATGTCCAGCAGAATAATAAATAAACAATTCCCCAACCTATTTGTCCTAAATAAAATTTATGAACACCAAATCCACCTAAGAAAAATGCCAATACAGCAGCAATAATTTTGCTTTTTTCCCCAGCTTGAGTAAAGGTATTACGCTGTCCACCAATCAAGTAAATTTCTACAGCACTTCCTTCTCCTGTTACTTGAAAGTCAACTTGCTGTCCTTTGATGGGTGCAATTTGTTCATTCCAAGAACTACCTGAAAATGAATAACGATTTTGGTCATCGCCACTAATTATTCCAGTATTGTCTTGAATTGAATAATCTAAAATAATGCCTTTCATTGTTGTTCTCTTTGATTGTTTTTCAAACAGATTATAATCACAAAAATGATAAATCACATAAATATTTTCTTATTTAAATTCTTAAAAAGCTCTACTTTTCACTTCACCATTAAAAGTAAGACAATCTTCAACACGTTGCTTTTGAATTGGACTTAATTCATCTATCGAAAACCATTTAAATTCAGAATGTTCTGAACTTAATTGAATATTTGAGTTTTTAGATAGATGACATCTAAATATAAAAGCATGCGAAATTACAGCAGAATGAAAATAGACACCTGACAAATAATCGATGGAAATATCACAACCTAATTCTTCTTTGCATTCACGAATAAGCGCTTCATGGATAGTTTCTCCCATATCTAAACCACCACCAGGTAGTCCCCACGCACAATTGGCATAAGTCGCTTTTAGAAGTAAAACTTCATTGTTTTCATTTAAAATAACAGCATGTGAACTTAATCTATAAAAATCTGTAAATGCCATATTTCAATTTTCACTTAATATTCATTATTTAAATTATGCTTTAAATAGTCGCTAAATAAATGACTAGATTTTTATCTTTATAAAATTTATTAAGTATTTTCAAAAAATCTAAGTGAAAATAAAAAAGCATGCCTAAGCATGCTTTTTTCCGTCAAATAATAACTATACGGTTTGATCTTTAACGACAGTTTTAACACCATTATTTTTCACAGAATCTATGCCTTTTTCTCGTGACTGTTCACTCGCATATAACTGACTTGTTCCAATAACCTGATGATTTGCTGCTTTTAAATTGAAATAGGGTTTCCCATTTTTAGCAGTCAGTCTTTCATAGCGTGAATCATCTGTACAATTTTTCTGAACAGATTCAATACCAACTTGAGCCGAAGGTTTAGCTTTATATAATTCACTGGTTAGGATTGTTTCACCATTCCCTGCTTTTAGAACAAAACGATATTGTCCGTCTTTTGCCTGACTAATCTCGAACCATCCTGACATACCACACCTCTTCTAATTGCTCTTATTTATGTGTATTTAAAATATATTGGGTAAATTTTATTCTACTTATATGAAATATAAATGACTTTTAAAAAATAAAAAAGTACTTAACTTAAAAATAAGTACCTATTTCGAATGAACTTTATTAAATTTTTAAGATATTTACATCATAAGAAAGGTAAAACTTACTCAGAAGTTTTACCTTGGATTATTTAGTGTGAACTTATTATTTTTTTCGCATAAATTTCACGTTGCATTTCCAGTACTTCCACACAGAGTTGAACCGTCACTTTTTCTTGCTTTGGTGCATTATCTGTAAGTACATTCAGTAAACATGCCGAAATTTCTTGTCGTAATTCCACAGATCGACCTGTAAGCAGTGATAACTTCAAATGAATATAAGCCTGATTGGGTTCATTATCTCCAATCACATAGTCTTTTTGGCATGTTGCACGACTTTTAATGTCCAAACCTGCTTGAGCATAACCACCGTTAATTAATGCTTTATTTAATGAAAGTAAAAGTGGTTTTACTTCTAAGTTTTCAATATTGTCTGAATATTCAAGATGGATGTGCGGCATAGAAAAATTTTCAAAATGTTTTTATTGTTATAGGACTTACGCATTGACGGATTCAAAAAAGTATTAAAATACTTTATAAAGTATCTGTGATCAGACGAATTAAAAATGCTTCTACAGCAACTTGTACTCTACCCATTTATATGGGCTTTCTCATGACAGAACCGAACTCTATTAGCTGCACACAACTTGCCGAGACTTATAACATCTCGCATGATAGTGTAAATCGCTTTCTAGAACGTGAAGACTACACACCTCACGACCTATATCAAGAAGCAATTCAACATATTGATAATAATAAACTTATAGTCAGTATTGATGATACTGTTTTAGATAAACCATATAGTCAGCATATGGACTTAGTTAGCTATTTTTGGTCAGGCAAACACCACCGATCCGTCAAGGGTATTAATCTCATTACCTTGTATGCGACAGATCAAAATGGTCAAAATATTCCAATTAATTTCCGAATTTATGACAAATCTGAAGGTAAAACCAAGAATGATTACTTTATGGATATGTTAAGTGAAGTACTCAGTTGGGGTGCAAAGATTCAATTTATTACAGGTGATAGTTGGTATTCATCGACTGGAAATCTAAAAACCATAAGAAAACATGGTATTCGATTTATGTTTGGTATCGACTGTAACCGTAAGGTTTCCCCAGAAAAAGGACAATGGTTTCAACTGCGTTTATTGCCAAATTTCCATCAGGGTCAAGTGGTCTGGCTCAAAGATTTTGGCTTTGTACAATTATTTAAGACTCAGTTAAAAGAACAGCAGAGGTTTTATATTGTGCATCAAGATGAAGATGATTTATTGTCCTTTGAGGGTTTTCATGAATTACATTCAAGTCATTGGAAAATAGAACAATATCACCGAGTGATTAAACAGGTTTGTCATATTGAAAAGTTTCAAGTAAGACGATCTAAACTGATTTCGAATCATATTTTTTCAGCCTTGATGGCCTATGTTGAGATACAAAAGAACCAGTTTGAGCGGATCTTTGAAAATGTATATCGTTGGCAGAAGAAGTTATTTAGACCAATGATCAAAAACTTCATTGATGACTTTATTCTCGATAAAAATCATCTGCTACCACAGAGAGTCTATAAATAACAGTGCGTAAGTCCTATGTTATATCACGTTCGTTTTCTTGATACAGCCTGAAGCTGTTTATTTGTTTGATTTTTATATATTTCAGGCAAAAAAAGCACCGTATTTTTACGGTGCTTTTTTTTCAAGTACGTTTAAGCTTTTTTCACGTATTCAGATTTCAATTTCATTGCGCCTACACCATCAACTTTACAATCGATATCGTGTCCATCGGCAGCATCTGGTAACAAGCGAATATTTTTTACTTTTGTACCTACTTTCACCACAGATGATGAGCCTTTAATTTTAAGGTCTTTAATCACTGTTACTGTGTCGCCATCTGCAAGTACGTTGCCATTTGCATCTTTAATAATGGCATTAGTTTCTGCTTCTGAAGTTTCGCCATCTTTCCATTCATGTGAACATTCAGGACAAATAAGTAGTTCGCCATCTTCGTATGTGTATTCTGATTGGCATTTTGGACAATTAGGTAAAGACATAAAAAATCTCAAGAAAAAAAGACAAAATATAAAAACACACTATAACATTTTTATATTTCGTTGATGTAGCCAAAAGCCATGTTTTAAGTATGGTTTTTATTTCTCAATTGGGTCAGCAATAAAAAAAAAGCATGCTCAATAGCATGCTTTTTTTTGAATTTTTTATGCAGGTTGTTCTGCATCTAAATCTTCGTCTTCATCATCGTAGACGTAAGCCATACAGCCCCATCCATCGTATTCGCCATTATATTCTGTACCAATTTTAGTGAACCATTCTTCTAAATCCACAATATCTGAATAGTCTGGTTCCATGTAAACATAAATGGTAATAAACCATTCGTTACTTTCTTCGTCTTGGAAGAGTGATATTTTTTGTTCTTCTTGAAGTAAGAATAGTGCACATTTTTCTGCAAGTTCTTGGCTTTTAAATGCAATTGAGTATTCAATTTCATGTGCAACTGTTAGGTCATCACCATCTTCAGCCATTTGCCAAAGTACGTTGCCGTTGTCATCATCTGGGAATTGTTGATAATCGCGTGACATTGTTTTTCCTTATTTTAAACATATATTTCTATGTTCTAGATTAGCCTATATATGTTTCATTTTGGAGATTTTCTTATTTCTACTTGTAGTTCTTCGTTTAAAACTATCCATCAATTGTTTCCATGCATCCATTGCATATTGAATGTCAGTACTCGATGAACCTACCTCATATTCCATTTCTAATAATATAGAGGGTTTATTCAGGTCTTCTTTTTCGCCATCTGTACCCCATGCACACCACACATAACTACTTTCGTTTAACTCCGAGGCTGTTGCCAAGTAGCAACGTTCTATACCTTTCATACCAGCTAAGTCACGGTTGCCTCTGTATATTTTTTTTGATTTCCCTTCACTTAAATAGTCTATGGTCGAAATTGTTTCTTCTAGTTCGTCTTTGGTTTCGCCTTTGTCTTTTCTTGCACCTACATCTAAATGTAAAGACATGGGCACAGCTTTTGACGCCATTCTATATTCTATGTTTGGATGTGAGTCGGGCTTCATCCATACCACTGGGCCGACCGCCATAAAATTTTGATTATTTAATCGCTTTTTATTGGTACTAAGCACTTCTGTTAAAAAAGTTTTTCCACTTTTATATTGGTCCTCACTCACAATCAACGAAGCTGGCTGCTTGGTTTGCCGTGTCATAATGTATTGATGCTGCTCAGGCACGTACATATAATATTGCAAATAAAGCGATGTATTAAAACTCGAGTCTAAGTTATTTAAAGAATTGGCAATAATTTTATAATGCTGTGCATCATAACGAATGGCTTCATATAAGGCTGTGGTCATATTTAACGGTGGGTAATATTTTTTAACATACTCACCCGCATATTCATTCAATGTTTGTCTACTTTCCCTTTCATAAGCAAGGGCTTTTTCCGACAGTTTATGGTTTTTAAATACATTAATGCGTTCATTCACCAACTCATCAAAAGCTTGTTGCGAAGCAATGGGGTAGGCAAAAAAACGATTGCCCCAAAATTCAGCCTCAATTTGGCTATCATCCACCGCTATGTCTTGTGGAATGTCAATTTGGTAATAATGAAAATATAAAGCCTTTGCTGGGTAAGTACGCATGGTCTGTTGTTCCTGTACATTTTGAGTATAGCCACATGCTGTTAACACCAAGGTAAGCGTGGCACAGAGTAATTGTTGTACGTTATTCATCTTTATTCTTCCTTGGCGCGTGCATCCTGCTGAATAATTTTAGTAATGGCATAGGTCGCAAATGCCAATGCAGAAGGTGCAGACCAAGAGTTTTGGTGTACATGTTCACCATCTGCCTGTTGCCACAGTTCTTTCACATAAGGCGCAGGTGCCATACCTGAAATACCTGGCACAGTTTCGTCGCCTGCATCACTACGGTGTTGTATATGTAAGTCAATATTCAGCTGTGTTTGCTGTTGATACAGAAGAATATCCCCCTTTTCAGTATCGCTAATCAGCTGCCATGTTCCTTCGGCAATACTGGCTTGCGTACGCTTTGTTTCATACACCACCCTACCAAAGGCTTGAAACTCTCCTACCGCATCGACCACACAACTGGCATAAGTTACAGGGTGATAATTGCCTTTAGTCACTAAACTGGTATGAAATTCTTTAGCTTTTTCTACATTTTTAATAAAGTATTCTCGATCACTTAATGGGTTTCCACTATCACCATCTTTATAATTAAACTCTCCGCATGGGTCGACCCTTTTATTTTCTAAGGGTTTTCCGTCTACTGTATCTGGCTTATAGTCTGGCAACAAACCATACCACTTATTGGAAGTATAAATTTCTGCGTATGGGTCTTTTTTGGGCAGTGAAAGTGCGGTTTTTATGCCATTACTCACTTGTAGCCATTGTTTATAATTGCTTGTATTGGGCTGGGTTAAAGTTTTTTGTAGCTGAGTATTGACTATAGCTTCACCATAGCTGTCTGAAGGTGCAAGCTCTAAAGCCCCTACCGAATGTGTGAGCACTGCGCTAACTTCAGTCGCGGTATTTCCCAAAACAGAACTGGTAGCGCTTGCTTTTAATCCACTAGCTTCTTTGTTGCCAAAACCTGCTCGCATACGTTTGTACATGGTAGCAGCCCCTGTAGCAGGTAATACGCCATGTACTACACCTAATACTTTGTCTGCATGCTTGGCTTGAAATGCTCGGCCAACTAAGCCACCCATAGAGTGCGTAACCAATATCACTTTTTTACACGTTGGGTCAATTTCTTGCATATTGGTTAAAACTTTATCTACCACATTAATTATGCAGTCATCACCATTGTAATTATCTCGTCCATTTTCAACTACACGCTCTCCACCATGTGCAGATACAGCATTACAATTTAACCAGTTATACCCCGCAGCAAATACCACAAAGTTATAACAACGTGCATGTGCAACTTCATCTTCTGTTAACGCTTTAGGACTTTCTTTACCAAAAAAAGCTTGCTTACCATTTTGTGTTGCGTTTGGAGTTAAACTTGAAAATGCTTGTTTTTCTAAACCTGCACTTTGTAAAATTTGCCAAATATCTCGTTCTTTTGAAGTTTTTTCTGCTTCCTCTGATTTGCTCGAAACGCTCTTATTTTCTTGTGAACTTAAACCATTTTCTTCAGAAAATAATTTTTGTTGTTGTGCTCCCAAAGCATCTAAAGTTTGTTGCAACGGAGTTAAAAAGTCCCAGTAATCTTCTGAAAGTGATCCCCACCCTCTCATCATAGCGATGGCCAAATCCAAATCTTTATCAACTTTAGAAAAAATCCCAGGTCCTTTAGCGTCCTTAGGGAAATAATCTACAGTTGTTTTCTCTGGATTTAAAAATTTTTGCCGTGTACTCGCACCTCTCCATAAATACTTAGAAGCTAAACTGCTTATTTTATATATAGGCCAACTTTTTGCAGACTTATCTGACAAACCAGATTGAATAATTGCCTTAACTTCCGCTTTAAGTTTTGCTTGATTCGAAATACCATTTGGGGTATCAATATCTACTGTATGTTTCCATAAGTTTTCTTTAAATTTCTTATATTTCTCTTTTTCACCACCTAAAAGTTTTAAACCACTTCCCATAATACCGGGCAAAAATATTACAGGTATATAATAAGGCTTAATTACAGCTTCCAGTCTTATGCTATCGAGTATAGCTGTTACATGAACATTAATATTACCATCATTAACTTCTACGACTTGCCTACCAGTTTTTTCATTTATATTTTCATTATTCATTCTGCTTTACCTAAAATTTTAACTTTATAATTTGCTGAACATCTTGATTTTTGTACTTGTGTATTGCCTAGTTCATCAGTTATGCCTGTAATAATACTGCCATCTGCATGGTGTATTTCATATTTAACTTTTTTGGCAGGCGTTCCATTTGGCAACGTTAAAAACAACTCCTGATCGAAATCACTTTTTGGCATTTCATTAAACATTTGTGCCATATTTTTAGGTCCTGCAAAGATTTGATCTGCTGAAAATACAGTCCAGTTACCTGGCGTACCAAACTCAATACCATTTCCGCTAATTCTTAAATAGCTTCCACCCGCATTAATAATTGCTTCATCAAAAGCATTTATTTCTATTGTTTTTTTTGCTCTTAAATTAATATCTTTTTCCGAAACAATCTCTGTATCATCTTCTTGAGAATGTATTTCAATTTTTCCTAATGCTGAAATAAGTTTAATACCGCCCGCTTGTACAAACTGACGAAGCCCTTGAGAAGCATTTACAATGAACTGCTTTGCAATAGAAAATGTTGTATCTTCACTACTTGTCACTGCAAAATCATTCGTTGCAATATGTGTCGTATTGGGGCTTGTAATTACAACATCTTGCTCACTACTGAGTAATACATGACTTTTACTTAACTCCGAAAACTTTGTATTTGAATCGCCCTTTAATGTTTCATACTGTGCATCTAGTTTTTGCCATACGGTTCCATCTATACGTCTTTCGACCGATTTATGTTTAATAGCGCTCGCTATTAATGTCTTCTGTTGCTTAACGGCTGTACTCACAACCCCAATGATTTCTTTTATATCTTTTACATAACTTTCTGCTTTTTCCTTTGCATAAGTTGAAATAATTAACCCTTTCGCTGCCCGCACCACGCCATGTCCATCTGTTCTTAACTCAAAACCTTCTCCTCGAAAGTCTTTACGTCCACTTGAATCGGGGATGCGGATAATGTGTCCTAGATTCAGTTCACTCGATTGATGGTCACTTTTTAGGTGCAGTTGTAAGTTACCTGGCGTGTCATCCATCACCAATTGATTCGATCCACTGCCTTTAAATTCTTTGGATTTAATTCCACTCAAAGCTTGTTGTGACGGTAAGTTCCATACGGGCATGTTGTCGGGGTTGGTTAAGCGTCCAGATATAAATGGCATATCAGGATCACCATTGAAGAAGTCAATAATGACTTCATGTCCTATACGTGGAATATGAATCGTGCCGTAGTTGTGTCCTGCCCATGCTGTAGATACGCGTAACCAACAGGTATTGGTTTTGTCATATTTTTCGGGTTTGCTGTTGTTGTAGGGGTTGTGTCTGTCATCTTTGTCTGTTCTGTCCCAATGAAATTTAACCCGTACTCGTCCGTATTGGTCGGTATAGATTTCTTCTCCTTCTGGGCCAACTACAATCGCTGTTTGTGGTCGGCCTGTAGGTTTGTCTACAACTCTTTCTGGCCGTAGTACTTGTTCATCGGGTTGTACGATGAATTCGACATTGGAGTCGTAATATTGGTTGGTGTTTTGTTCTTGGCTAATGTCTTGAATAGTTGTTTGTGTGCCTAATACAATCCATCCACCATTAGATTGGCTATTTGGATGGTTATTCAATTCAAACTTAAAGCCTGTTTGTAGTCCTTTGAGGTGTCCTTTACCTTGTGCTCTATAGCCGTGTTGGTAAATGCGTTCTATGTATTGTCGTGCTTTGTCTTGTCCGCCTTCTTTGGCATCGAAATAGTCCCCTTGGTTCCATTCGTATATTTCGTTTTCTGCATGCAGGTGTTCCCACATAAATTGTTCTTCTGCAATTTGTTTGAGTTGTGGGGTTTTGAATTGGTAGTCGCCTAAGTAGACTTTGCCACTCACCAGTTGTTGGGCAGGTTCAAAAAACTCGATGTATTCGGCTTTATTGGGAAAGCGTTGGTTCGGTGGGTAAATGTCTAGCTGTTGGTAGCCTTCGGCTTGCATGGGTTTAAAGGAGGAGTTGTGGTCGGAAATCACGAGGGTGAGTTCGTTGTGGCTGTGTTCGAAGTGGTAGTTTATTCCGTGTTCTTGCATGAGTCGGCTAATGAAGTCAAAGTCGCTCTCTCCATATTGGACTTGGTAGTCAAGTCCTATGAAGTTGCCACTAATGCGGTATTCAACGGGGTATGGATATTTTTGTAATATGTCTTCAAGAATCGTGGTGACTGATTCATCTTGGTAAATACGGTAGTTCGTGGTTTTTGTCAGGAGCCACAGCCATGGTACTAGGGTGATTTTATAGCAGGCATGGCGGTTACGTACGGGAAGGACTTCGACCTTATTCACCATTCATCGGAAGTATCTTGCCCCATTGATGCTATTTTGGTAGGTGTGGTCTTGGTTGAAGTTGTTAATTTCGCTCAGTTGGGAGATATCGAGTTTTAAGCCATCTAGGCGCATACAGATCGTAAGTTCTGTACCTATTAAACTTTGCAGGTTTAAGTCTGATGCGGGTGTGCCACTGTTTTTTGCTTGTTCTGGTGAAATATAGCCTTCTAATCCCATATATCCGTGGGCAGGATTACCGTATTCATCTCGTATTTTTACTATCAGTTGGTATTCAAAGAGTTCATTTAGTTTTTCTACGCCCGTTAAAGAGTCGAACCAAAAATATGGGGTGCCAAACATACTTACAGGCAAAGCTTCGCCTTTAATTGTTATTTGATGGGTCATTGTTATATTTTCTGCTTACATTTTATTCCTCACTAACTTAATGTGTTTGCTTATAAATGTAAAATACATCACACTTTTCACATTCATTCACAAAAAATCTAAAAAGGTACATTCCCTTTAATTTCAACTTCCATTCCACTCAAAGGCTGAGTAAAAGCCAAATAACTTGCATGTAATGCCATTCTATTTAATACACTTCGTTCAGGCTCAGGATGATAAATTTTATCGCCTGTAATCGGGTGACCAATATGCATCATATGCACACGCAGTTGATGTGAACGCCCTGTAATTGGTGTCAATAAAACACGCGTAATATCTTCTTCTACATTATATTCCAAGGCTTGATACAGCGTTTTTGCAGATTTCCCTAACTCAAAATGCACCATCTGACGCGGACGATTTTCCCAATCTGTAATTAAAGGAACGTCTACACTTCCCTCACCTTCAAGTTTCCCTTGAACCAAAGCAATATAGTTCTTCGTTACAGTTCTCGCTTGAAACATCTTACTAATAGCAACTTCAGCATCACGATGTTTGGCAAACATTAAAATGCCCGAGGTCGCCATATCTAAACGATGCGTGATTTTCGCATTTGGATATTTCTCCAAAACACGTAAATAAGCACTGTCATGATGTTCAGGTAATCGCCCAGGAACAGACAACAATTCCGCAGGTTTTTCAATCACCACCAAATCATCATCTTCATAGACAATAGAAAGTGGTTCTTGCGGAGGCATATATACAAATTTGTCGTCTAAAGGCATGAAATTACAGCATCGGGAGGAAAAACCGCAAAGTAACAAGATGCTTTTCGGCTGTCAATCTTTCAGCTATAACTGTTATTAAGCCCATTGAATTGTGGTTTGAGATTTGCCAAGTTCTTTGGCTTTATACATCAATAAATCTGCTTGGTGTGTTGCATCATCTAAGTTTTCAGGAAGATGCTCAAATATACTAATGCCCATACTAAAATCGACACCACATTGAGCTTTTAAACCACTTTCCTCAAACTTTCTACGTAAACGCATGGCATAGTCTTCAGCGCCTTTAGCATCTGTATTTTTAAGAATAATAATAAATTCATCACCGCCCATACGTGCAACAACATCTGAGCTTCTTGTAGAATTTTTCAAAACTTGAGCAAATTCTACGAGCACATCATCACCTTTTGTATGTCCCAACGAATCATTTACTTTTTTAAAGCCATCTAGGTCAATTACCCCAACAGCAAAAGTCTGTGAAGATTTATGTGATTTACGTCGAATATCATCATATTGCATTTGAAATGCACGGGAATTGCTTAAAGCCGTTAAACTATCTTTCATTGCCATTTTGGTCATTTCAATTAAATTGCTACGAACCTTAAACAGCAAAACAGCCACAACACTAAAAAAGGCTAAACGCACAAATGCATTCCAATACGGTGTAAAAGACTGTGTATATTGATGTCCCGAACCAAAGTCTGCATATAACCACGTACAACCTGCTGCTAATATTGTGAATATGGTAACTTTGGGTGTGTCGTACCAAGCTGCAATAGAGACAGGAATTAAATAAAAAACAGCAAAAGAATATTCATAACCTGTTGCAAGGTCAATCCATCCCATAACAAGTATGGATAAGATGATAATAAGTCGTCGAGTGAATGCGCGCCCTGAAAGCATTCTTTCAAGCTTAATCATCATTACGCATCTCCTGACGTCTTAGAATTAGATTTTTACACCCTTATTTTTATCATAAATAGTTGATAATAATCAAAAGTATTTCATCGTATAGTTGGTGTTCTCTCCATATCCGTCAGCCTCTAAACTTGATAAAAATGAACACTCAATTTTATTTATTTTTATCAAATGCGAATTTATTATAAATATACTTTTGGATTATTTTTTATTCAGCTTATTGGTCAAATCAATATTAAAAGTGCACCACAGCAAGGCTTTTAACCATATAGTAAATTTATTACGCTTTTACATATAAATAATTCGTTTTTATTCATATATATAACTTCATTTTTTAATATATCTATTCCATTTTTTCATATTTTTATTAATCACAATATCTCATTAAGATCGAGAAAATTTCAAAAATACTGGAAATAGAGATGCTTAATACAACTCATCTTAATTTAAAAAATTTAGCTTTGTCTGTGGGAATTCTAAGCTCAGCACTTTTAGTTGGCTGTGGCAACAACGCACAACAAAACACTGAAACTAAAGCAGATGCATCTGCTCCTACGACATCTGCAGAATTACCAAAAGAAGTGCGTTTTGCATGGGGTGGTGGTCCTCGTGTTTGGGTTTTAGGTAAAGCAGATGGTGATTTTGAAAAAGCACTAGGTACTAAAATCAAATGGGTTGAATTTGCTTCTGGTGCAGACGTAATTAACTATTTCGCTGCAAATGAAATTGATATTGCACGTTTTGGCTCAAGCCCAGCCGTTGCAGGCATCACACGTGGATTACCAATTGAAGTCATTGGTTTAGAAGGTCTTATTTCTAGCGCAGAACGCTTAATCGTTCGTCCTGAAATTAAAGGCTTACAAGATTTAGTCGGTAAAAAAGTGGCTTTCCCTGCAAACTCAACAGCGCAATATGCTTTAGAACAAGCCTTAGCATTGGAAAAAATTGATAAATCAAAAATTCAATTATTACCACTTAAACCTGCTGAAATTGTATCGGCATGGACACGTGGTGACATCGATGCTGCCTATGTTTGGGGACCATTTACTCAACAGCTAGAAAAACAAGGTGGTAAAGAAATTTACCGTACTACAACACTTAATGAACAAGGTATTTTAGTTTATAACAACTTTGCTGTTCGCAAAGAGTTTGCAGAGAAACATCCTGATCTTGTGATTAAGTTCTTAAAAGCTTATCAAGAACAAGTAGATGAGTATAAGCAAGACCCTAAAGCGGCTTCTGAAAAAATTTCTAAATACTTAAGTCTTCCATATGAACAAGTTGAAACAACACTTGCAGGTATCGACTATATTCCATTGAAAGATCAAGCAACTGAGAAATACTTAGGTGCTACACCAAATGATGAAAATTCAGGTATTGCCAAAGCAGCACTCGATATTTCTAAGTTTTTAGTTGGGATTGGCGAGTTAAAACAGTCCGATGTACCTAAGAGCTATGCGCCAAACATCAACAGCAAATACCTTATTGAAGCGACAAAATAAGGTTATAGGATGATTCAGTTGAACCCGTTTAAAGCAAAAGTGATCAGTGCATTGTCACTCATCACTTTTGTATTTCTTTGGCAACTTGCGTGTACATTCAAACTTGTGTCACCCATTTTATTGCCCTCTCCACTTCAAATTGTAGATACAGTTTTAGATTTATTCCAAAACGGTTACCGAGATGCTCCGTTTTATCAACACATTCTAGTGAGTACGGCACGTGCATTTTTTGCATTTTTCGTGGCCATCATTATTGGTGTTCCTTTAGGTTTATTGATGGGTCGTAGTCCTGTACTGAATGCTATTTTAGATCCTTTCGTACAATTCTTACGCCCAATTCCTAAAATCGCCCTTATTCCACTTGTTGTCGTTTGGCTTGGTATTGGCGAAGAATCTAAATTCTTCCTTATTTTTATTGCCACATTTTTAAGTGTCATTGTAGGTGCAACAGCCGCAAGTCAAAACGTGTCACATGGTCTTATTCAAGCTGCACAAACAATGGGCTTAGGTAAAACATCAATTTTATTTCGTGTGATTTTACCGTCTTCACTTCCTGAAATTTTTACCACAATTCGCTTGTCTATTGGTATTGGCTGGACATCACTTATTGCAGCGGAAATGGTTGCAGCAACTTCAGGTTTAGGTTGGATGATCATTAATGCAGGTTCTTATTTAAGAACAGATGTGGTGATTGTCGGCATTATTTTACTTGGCACAATTGGCTTTATTTTAGATTGGCTGATTGTGAAAGCACAACAAAAATGGGCACCTTGGACAGGAAAAGCATAATGACTCAATCATTTATTCAGCTGAATAATGTTCAAAAAACATTTAAGCAAAACAAAACAGAAAACACCGTTCTTGAAGATATCAATTTACAGATTTCTGAAGGTCAATTCGTTTGCTTACTTGGACCATCAGGTTGTGGTAAATCGACTATTTTGAATTTGCTTGCTGGTTTTGAACACCCGACCCAAGGCAATATTTTTGTCGATGGTGAAAGCATTTCAGGTCCGGGAATTGACCGTGCTGTTGTATTCCAACAAGCACAACTTTTCCCATGGCTAACGGTGAAAGAGAACATTCAATTTCCACTGAAACAATCAAAAGCAGATGCAAAACATATTACGGAACAAACCGAATATTATCTTGAAAAAACAGGTTTAAAGAAGTTTGAAAATCACCGTATTTGGCAAATTTCAGGTGGCATGAAACAACGTGTTGCCCTAGCCCGTGCATGGGTGATGAAACCTAAAATTCTGCTCATGGATGAACCTTTTGGCGCACTCGATGCACAAACACGAATTCTGATGCAGGAAACATTAACCAAACTTTGGCAAGACAATAAAACCACCGTTTTGTTTGTCACTCACGATATCGATGAATCACTACTTTTGGCAGATCGCATTATTTTAATGGCGGGACACCCTGGGCGTATTGCAGAAGATATTCAAGTCAATTTGCCACGTGCTCGTACTATTGAAAACATTACGCCACAGCAAGAATTTATTGAAACCAAAAAACATATTTTAGAAATCATGCGTAAAGAAGTAAGTCGCATGATTGATTACGTACACTAAGACCACAGGACACTGCTATGTTATTAAGTCATTTACCACGCGTTAAACTTGTTCACGCGCCTACTCCTCTTGAGTTTTTACCAAACCTAACTAAAGCGTTAGGTGGTCCTGAAATTTATATTAAACGTGACGATGCAACTGGTCTTGCAACAGGTGGTAACAAAACACGTAAATTAGAATTCTTAATTGGCGATGCAATTGCAAAAGGTGCGACACACGTACTGACTCAAGGTGCAACTCAATCTAACCACGTCCGTCAAACTATTGCTGCTGCAAACAAATTTGGCTTAAAAGCATCTGTTATTTTAGAACAACGTGTTGGCGATGGCGCTTCTGAATACTACAACAACGGTAACTTACTGCTTGATGAAATTTTAGGTGCAACATCTATTGAAGTTGTTTCTGGTGGCACAGACATGGCTGCGGCTTTAGAAGCAAAAGCCAAAGAACTAGAAGCACAAGGCGAACGCCCTTATATCATTCCAGGCGGTGGTTCAAATGCTATTGGTGCTTTAGGTTATGTATCTACAGCAATTGAACTCATCAACCAACTCAACCAAATTCAACTTGTACCAACTCACCTTGTACATGCAACAGGCAGTACAGGTACTCAAGCAGGTTTATTGGCAGGCATTGCAGCAACAAACTCAAACCTACCTGTTTTAGGTATTTCAGTTCGTGCTGAAAAATCTAAACAAGAAGAAAATGTCTATAAACTTGCACGCGCAACTTTAGAACATTTAGGTTTAAATGCAGACTTAGTTGCACGTGAAAAAGTTGTAGCAAACAGCGACTATGTAGGCGATGGCTACGGCATTCCAACAGATAGTATGGTCGAAGCTGTAGAACTACTTGCTCGCACAGAAGGTATTTTGCTTGACCCTGTTTACTCAGGTAAAGGTTTTGCAGGCTTAGTGGGTCTTATTCGCCAAGGTCATTTCACTAAAGATGACAAAGTGATTTTCCTTCATACAGGTGGTTCAGTTGGTCTATTTGGCTACCGTTCTACTTTCTCAAACCAAGATGCATACCGTTTGTAAGATGACTGATTTTTCAGAACTTCCTACATTAGGTATATTGGGTGGCATGGGGCCAGGTGCAGCAGTTGATTTTCAACAGCGCCTGCTCGATGCAAGCCCTGCAACGAAAGATCAGGAGCATATTCCAACAATTGTTTGGAATCATGGGGGAATTCCTGACCGACAACTTGCTTTAAAAAAACGTGGTGAAAGCCCGCTCAATGCAATGCTACATGGTTTAAAAATTTTAGAACGCAGTGGCGTATCTAAAATCGCTATTCCTTGCAACACGGCGCATTTTTGGCACGCAGATTTACAACAGCAAACTGCGCTTGAAATCTTAAATATGGTTGAAATTACCGTACAACAGATTTTAAAAAGCTATAAAACTGGCGATAAAGTTGGAATTTTAGCAACCAAAGGCACACTTTCAACTGAGTTATATCAGCGTGAATTGAGCAAATATGACATTCCTTTTGTCATCAATTCTGACCAAGAAATTGAAGAAGAATTTATGCCTGCTGTTTATGCGGTAAAACGTAATGAAGTGGAAAAAGCAGGTGTTGTTTTTCAAGATTTAAGTCAGCGTTTAATAGACCAAGGTGCAAACTCGATTATTTTGGCGTGTACAGAAATTCCTTTAGGATTACATGCAATCAACTCACCCATTTTAAATGTATGTTTTGATACTACACAAATTTTGGCAGATGCTTGTGTTGCTTGGTACTACCAAAAATAAATTCTAAAAAGGTTTATTCAAAAGCTCTCATCCGTGAGGGCTTTTATTTAATTACTTAATTTGAAGAGAGTTTGATGAGTTTAGAATGGTCAATTGAAAAATTATTTTTATATTTTATTCTGAAAATTTTTTAGGGTGTTGGGAAAAACAGTGTTTGTTTACTTCAACTATCATGACTTTGTAAATTATGATCTTATAGCCTATAAACTTGTGATCTATAGCGTCCTAAGTCGAATCGAGACCTTTTGGGTAAGTACTGCACTCGCGTTTTGCGCCGCTCACAGCATGCTACTCTTTTCGATTCCCGTCACACCCTTGAGATATATAGTAGCCAAAGGTGCTTGAAATTAATTTCCTAAGATGCGCTATTTTTTTTAATTCATAAAAAATATTTTCACCAATTATTAAATAATAGAAAATATTTCCCAATAAGCATCAAATTAAGATTTTTCTATCTGTTTAATGATGCTTATTCAGGAATTTTTACACTCTACATTTACATATATTGAATGAAGATTTTTTGTAGAAAATCAATCTTATTCATTTTTTAAGAAATTGTACTTTGTACCCATGTTGCAATAAACCACCACAAGCTTATAGCCGACATACCACAGAGTAAATTTGCCAAAATTTTCTGCATTTTACTTAATGAAGACTGATAAATTTTAATATTGATTACATAAGCAAGTCCGGCAAAAGCTCCACCAATTGCCCCACCAACTAAAATAAGTAAAAGTGGCCAACCTGCAAGTAAATGCGCTTTTTTGGGTAAAGGTGCTTTTTCTAAAGTTTCTACATTTTCCATTTTTATCTACTATTTTCGTTGAAATATACTGAATTGTTAAAAGCCAAATACACTTTTTAGAAAGCAATTTTTAAGCCATTTATTTAATTTTTCTTAGATGATACGTACAAATTTAATCTACAAGTAATTCATCAAAGTCTTTAATTTTAGATAAATAAATGGGGGCTAAACTTACTTTAGACCATGTTTCTTTAAATCGTGGATTTTCTTCATCATCTTCATTCATATTTTTACGATAAAGCTTTTTCCCTGTTAATAAATTAACACTCGTTTCACTTGAAATATAAGGACCATGATTACTTGAATTTTCATAACCAATTAAGCGCATATCATTATTTTCTAGTCTAAAACTATAGCCCCACCATCCATAACGACCATGTCCATAATTTACAAAAAGTTTATTTTTAATAATTTCCACACTCAGCTCAGGTGCAAAATAAACGCCACCATCTTCATTTTCAGATGAAAAACTACTGAGGTTTTGCACTACTTTTTTATAGCTACCATTTTGATTTAAAAATACCAAAATTCCACGGCGGTTTCAGTCAAGTCTTCCTCTATATTCATCATCAATCCATTGCTTTGAGTCCGTTCCTTTCACAATAAGAACCAAGTCTTTTTGACCGTCTTTGTTTAAATCGCCTTCTATGGCTTCAAATAAGGTATAGCTTTGGGGAATATAGGCTTTGTATTTAATTTTATCTTTTTGAAGTTTAATTTCTTCGGGGCTAAGCGTTTGCTGTTTTTGTTGAGATGTTTCTGCAAATGCCATTTGTCCTGCAAAAATAGCAGATGAAATTAAAATGCCTGCTGTAATCTTTTTCATTTTTATCATTAAAATTCTTTCAATATACCAAGTCAATTTAATATAAATAAAACCCACACTCTGGTGGGTTTCAATATGTAGTTTATTTATAAATTACAACACTTTTCACAGGCTTCGACTTTCTCTCTTGGCCAATTCATTCTTGCGCGTTTATAGGCAAGCTCGAAATTTGCAAAATACCCTATTAGTATTTGATCTTGAAACTTAGGTAAATCTTCACAACCTGTTGTTCCATTATGTATTTTATTTACGCCATTTGCAGCAGGTTTTTCATCGACTATAAATTTTATCATTTGCATTTTTAGCCCCCAAAACTTAAAAAGTTCAAATACGAACAAATAGATATAAATCCCATAAAACAATTATGGTTTTATTAATCACATACTAAAAATATGCCTTTTATACATAAAAATCAAACACTATTTCGCCTGTTTTTTAAACGGCTTGGTCTTTTTAATTTTGAGTGATTAAACCTCAAATAAATTGTATTTTTTACGTTTATTGGCATTAAGTTATCGGTTCATGTTCAATATTGGTCTTTTTATTTCGGAACCATCTTACTGCAAATATAGCCAGTACAATGATAAGAATAACCACCAATACAGGCACAAGGAATGACAAAATTGACAATAGAATTGCGCCAATCCATTCGCCTGTTGAAACCAATGGATTTGCCACGCCACCTGTTGTTGCGGTAGATACGCCACGAACTGCTACGGTACTCATTTGTACTGCGCCTGCTGTTCCACCACCTACAATTATTGCCGATGCCCAACTTGCGAACTGTGACATTTCACCTGAACTGACTGCCATTGTGGTAAGTGTGCCTGCAATCATGGCTGCGGGGGTTGCTATGCTGTCTAGCATGTTGTCTACCCACGGTATGTAGTAAGCGGCTATTTCACAGACTGTTGCAACTGCAAGTGCGATACATACCGATGGCATTGCGAGCCATTCGAAGCCTTTCATGGGTTCGAACCATCCTACAAGTGATGCAATACTCATAACTAATAGTGGTACGAATACGCGGAATCCGCATGCTGCGCTAAGTCCAATGCCTATACATAAGCCGAGTATGGTTTCCATGTGGTGTTCCTTTGTTTTTATTTTGCTGTTGTTATACGTTATCAAAAAAGCCCCATCGGGTGATAGGGCTTTTATTTAAAACAGTGAGTGCTGTTTTATGTGTGTTGCTTAGGTGTTCTTATTGTTAAATTGAACGCCATGGCATTTGGTACACGGGGGTAATCGGTCTGTACCAATTTCTAAGTAGGTGCGGTGTCCGCATTGCACACAAAAATAGAAGCCTGTGCCAGGTTTTTGACCAGCTTGAACCATTTTTGCTCTCCTTGTTTTTAGAAATGGTGAAACCACTATAACCGAAACTTTATGACTTTCAATTAGCCATTTAGTCTAATGATGATGTCAGAAAGGCGAAGGATTTATCGGAGTATTAATCAACACTATCCTTTGCAACACTCTCATAATGAGACTCTGTTAACTCAGACTTCAACATGTCATCTAAAAATATCTTCAACACTATATTTTTTGATACTTTCGTATCCAAGAGAATTTTCGTTTCATCATCATTAAAACGTATTTTGCCTTTAACAGATGGGAAGTTTTTACAAAAATCTATGATCTTCTCACTACTAATATTCTTTTTTATCACTGGAGATTCTGCAGATATTTTACTTAACTTCCGAGCAAAACTCATATCATCCACTAGCTCTTCAAAAGCTTCAGCATTTAATATCCAAGATACTGTGGAAATCACGTTACATGCTTGCGTTGCTTTCTCTTTTGTTAATAATTTAAATTTTGCATTTTTCTCAATAAATGGAATATCTATAACATATGTTGATCCATCTAAACGTATCATTTGAAATGATGGACTAATTGTCAAAAGTTGATCTGTAAATTTCTTCATTCTTTTATTCTTAAAAGTTACAGAAAATCTAGTTTTTTTTAAAATTTCTAGTGGATATACATGCTTATATATCAATAACTGCTTATTTTGTGATCCTATATCAATAATAAATGCTCTTAAATGCTCGATTTCGCTATCAGCGATTAAAGACCTCATTAACACTATCTAAACCATCTAGGTTTGAAAGCATATTGAATGATTCACCTAAATCACAATCAACTTTACAAATAATATTTTTTCTATCATCACATTCAGTAAGATTTTTTAGTACTGCATCAGAGTTAAATATATAAGAGTCTCTTAATGATGAATTAAATAGATCTTTAATAGAACTTTGAATATCAGGATCTACCTCTATTTCTTTAATTTTATATTTATTATTATTGAATAAAATAGCGTACAAGCATGCTACTGAACTCTCATCACTTAATATGTCGTCAACTTGATTCTCTAAATCAACTCTACTCATTCACAACCTTCCCAAAATAAATATTATCATCAAGCTCAATATACGTAACTACAGAGTCTTCTTTTATTTTATTCAGACTCAAAACTATAATGTCTTGTTTAATACCACTTCTAAACTCAGCATCGACTTTGTAGATTGAATAACCCATTAAAGCCAAAGAAGGATTAGCATAAAACATATTTGTTTTTATGTACATAACCCCAATGACAATCAATAAAAGAGTAAAAATTAATTTAAATTTATCACTAGAAAAATTAAAGCTAATTAATGGAATAATATATGTGGCTAAAAACGTTAAATGCTCAAAACTTATATTTTCTGACTTCACCACTTTAAAAGGAATTTTAGTAGATCCTTTTAATCTATATCTAAATTGAAACCAAAAATATACACTGACAACCAACAATAAAAATGAAAAAATAGAAAACCAATTTAATATAAAAATTTCATAAAAACCAATAAAAGAGCATGTAGCGCCCCAACAAATAGGTATATCTATTGTTATTATGATCAAAAATAAAAATAGAAGAATCAAAGAAACCAAATAAAGTTTAAGCTTATTCATTTCCCACCAAACAAGCCTGTATAATAATTTAAATATTATTATAACCTATAAATAAATATGTAACAAATCAATACCATATCTAAAATAGACAAGTTATTTTTTAAATAAATGCATACCCTCTTTCAGTAAAAGAGGGCTAGGTACATTATTTAAACATTCCCTTCCAAAAAATCCTGCGCAAAGCGTTGTAACACCCCACCCGCTTCATACACATGAACTTCTTCTTCCGTATCTAAACGACACGTTACAGGAATTTCTAAAATTTCATTCAAACCATCTACCGTGGCACGTTCTACCACCAAAGTTAAAGTCGAACGAGGTGCAATATTCCCCATCACGCTATACAACTCCGTACCATCCAACTTCAACGTTTTACGGTCAATTCCTGCTTTAAACTCAAGCGGTAACACACCCATACCTACCAAATTGGTACGGTGAATACGCTCAAAACCTTCAGCAACAATCGCTTCAACACCTGCAAGGCGAACACCTTTAGCCGCCCAATCACGACTAGAACCTTGTCCGTAATCTTTCCCTGCAATAATAATTAAAGGCTGTTTACGGTTCATGTAGGTTTCAATCGCTTCCCACATGCGCATCACTTCGCCCTCAGGCTCAACACGGGCTTTCGAACCTTGCTTAATTGTGCCGTCCGAACGAACCACCATCTCATTAAACAACTTCGGATTGGCAAAAGTCGCACGTTGCGTCGTTAAATGATCGCCTCGGTGCGTTGCATAAGAGTTGAAATCTTCCTCAGGCACGCCCATCTTTTTCAAATATTCACCCGAAGCACTGTCTAAAACAATCGCATTCGATGGAGATAAATGATCTGTGGTGATGTTATCGCCCAAAATAGCCAATGGACGCATTTGGCTTAAAGTACGTGGCGCAGCCAAAGCCCCTTCCCAATATGGCGGACGACGAATATAAGTACTTTGCGCACGCCAATCATATAAAGGACTTGCAGATTTTTCATTGACACCCAAATCGAACATTGGAATATAAATTTTCTTAAATTGTTCAGGTTTCACTGCTACTTTTACAAGCGCATCAATTTCTTCATCGGACGGCCAAATATCTTTTAAATAAATTGGATTGCCATCTTTATCGTTTCCTAACGCATCTTTTTCAATGTCAAAACGAATGGTTCCCGCAATGGCATAAGCAACAACTAATGGCGGAGATGCTAAAAATGCTTGCTTCGCATAAGGATGAATTCGACCATCAAAGTTACGGTTGCCCGAAAGTACCGCAGTTGCGTATAAATCACGGTCAATAATTTCTTGTTGGATTTTAGGATCTAACGCACCCGACATACCGTTACACGTGGTACATGCATACGCCACAATGCCAAAACCAAGTTGTTCTAAATCTTTTAAAACACCTGCTTCTTCTAAATATAAAGCAGCAGCTTTAGAGCCTGGTGCAAAAGATGATTTCACCCAAGGTTTACGTACTAAACCAAGTTCATTGGCTTTACGTGCAAGTAAGCCTGCTGCAACGGTGTTTCGTGGGTTAGATGTATTGGTACAAGATGTAATGGCAGCAATAATGACTGCACCATCAGGCATTAAACCATCGGTACGATTTTCGACAACACCTGCAATGCCTTTGGCTTTTAAGTCCGCTGTTGAAACACGTGCATGTGGGTTCGATGGCCCTGCAATGTTACGTGTAACGGTAGATAAATCGAAACGAAGGACACGTGGATATTCCGCGCCTGTCATATCGCTCGCCCAAAGACCAATTTCTTTGGCATAAGTTTCAACAAGCTTCACTTGTTCAGGCTCACGACCTGTAAGCGTTAAATAATCAATGGTGTTTTGATCGATATAGAACATAGCTGCTGTTGCGCCATATTCAGGAGTCATATTTGAAATAGTCGCTCGATCACCCACAGACATGCTGTCTGCACCTTCGCCAAAGAATTCTAAATATGCACCGACTACACGTTCTTTACGTAAAAATTCTGTTAATGCTAAAACAATATCTGTTGCGGTAATGCCTGCTTGGCGCTGTCCTACAAGTTCTACACCAATAATGTCAGGTAAACGCATCCATGACGCACGACCAAGCATCACGTTTTCTGCTTCTAAACCGCCTACACCAATTGAAATAACGCCCAATGCATCTGTATGTGGTGTGTGTGAATCTGTACCTACACAAGTATCTGGATATGCAACGCCACCACGGTTTTGAATGACAGGTGACATTTTTTCTAAATTAATTTGATGCATGATGCCGTTCCCCGCAGGAATCACATCTACATTTTCAAATGCGGTTTTTGTCCATTCAATAAAGTGAAAACGGTCTTCATTTCGACGGTCTTCCACAGCACGGTTTTTCTCAAAAGCATCTGGGTCGAAACCGCCATATTCCACAGCCAATGAGTGATCGACAATAAGTTGTGTCGGCACAACAGGATTGACTTTAGATGGATCACCACCTTGTTCCGCAATCGCATCTCGCAAGCCTGCTAAATCGACCAAAGCCGTTTGTCCTAAAATATCGTGGCACACCACACGTGCAGGATACCAAGGGAAATCATGATCTTGTTTACGGTAAATCAGTTCTTTTAAAGATTGCTCTAAAATTTCAGAGTCACAACGACGAACCAATTGTTCTGCAAGAACTTTTGATGTGTATGGAAGTTTTTCATATGCGCCTTGCTGAATATTTTCTACGGCTTCACGTACATCAAAATATTCTAGCTGGGTGCCTTGCAGTGGTTTACGGAAGTTGTTATTCATAGCTTACCTGCCTTTCAATTCAATCTTTTATCAACTTTTGTTGTTGCTTGTTTTTCATTCCATCGAAGGCATAGTACACTGTCAAAACACCATTTCCCAAATTTGTTATTTTTCATAAAGTTAGGTCTAAAAATCTGCGTTTTTCTATTATTTTCTAAGTTCATGACAAGAATAGACATGTTAAATGTGATTTTTTTCAAAAAATAGCGGAAAATAGACCTCATTCTTTAGTATTAGATACTGTTATAGAGATTAAAAAATGAGCGTACTGACATTCTCCTCTTTCACTTTAAACGGTGTAGATGCACAAAAATTCCTTCAAGGTCAGGTGACATTGAATGCAGAAAAATTGGCTGAAGGTACAACACGATACACAGGAATTTGTAATTTAAAAGGTCGTATTCAATTTGGCTTTTGGTTAAAGAAAAATACTGCTGAAAGCTTTGATATCATCACCACGACAGATTTAGCCGAAGAACTTTCTAAACATATTAAAAAGTTTGGTGCTTTTTCTAAAATGAAACTTGAAGATACAGGTGTGGTTTACCCAAGTATTGAGGGAAATCACACTGTATTTGCTACAGCAGAAACAGATGTGATTGCTTGGCAATTACAAGCCATTGAATCGGGTCAAGCATGGATTGAAACGGCAACTTCTGCTCTATTTCAACCGCAAGAAATGCGTTTACATCAACGTGAAGGTGTTCACTACGACAAAGGTTGTTATTTGGGTCAAGAAATTGTGGCGCGTCTTTGGTTTAAGGCAAAACCAAAAAGTTGGTTACATTTGGTTCAAGGTACAGGCGATGTTCCTGCATCTGCGACTCAGCTTAGCCCAAACACAACTGTAGTAAATAGCATTGGTGTAGATGGTGGTTATAAAGCGTTGGTAATTGCAAAGCCTGAAGTTCTAGTTGAATTAGGTTTAACTGTTTTAGACCTGCCTGAAGCATTAAATGGTGATGTTGCACGTCCTCAGTCATAAGCCTAAATGTTTCAAAATATGTAGAAAAATCAAACCTCCTTGCAAAAGGAGGTTTTTTTTGCCTTATTTTTCAAGGGCTGTTATTAATTCTTGTACATTGGACACAATGTAAAAACATTTAAGCTAAACATACACTAAGAAACATAACATTAATAATCTTTTAAGTTTTTCGCATTAATTTAACTTGGTAGATATCTCTAAAGTAATTCCTCACTGAATACTTTTTATTATTCATTTTTATTTAAACGCCATACCCTCTTTTTATATCAAATACTTAGCTTGGATATTTGTCGTTAATTTAAGGTTTTTAATTTTATGAAAAAAATACTTCTAGCAAGTTTAATCGCTGTTTCATCACAATTTGCACTTGCAGCCAACGCTCCACAAGTTGACCCTGCATTTGCTAAAATTGAAACATTAGTAAAAGCTAAGAATTTTAATGATGCATATAAAGAATTAGACAAACTTGCTCAAACAGGTAATGCACAAGCAATTTATGATCTTGCTTTCTTAACTCAAGCAGGTCAAGGCACAACAAAAAATGATGCTAAAGCACTTGAGCTATTCAAACAATCTGCCGATAAAGGCTACCCAACTGCAAACTATCTATTAGGTAAAACTTATCTTTCAGGTGGTTTAGGCGTTAAGCCAGAACCAAACACAGCAAAAAGCTACTTAGAAAAAGCAGCTAAACAAGGTATTGAAGAAGCGAATGTAGACTTAGCTGCTCTTTATTTTGGTGAAAATAAAGATGCTTCAACAAAGAAAGCACTTAAACTGATTGATCCACTTGTGAAAAAAGGCAATCCGCAAGCCGTTCATCTTCGTGCTTTATACGACATCAATACAGGTCTGAAAGAAAAGAAAGAGGCAACTGTGAAAGCAGGTTTAAATAGCATTCAAGCACTTGCTCAAAAAGGTTATGTGCCTGCACTTATGGAAGTAGGTAACATTTTAGCGACAGGTAAATTGGTTCAACAAAATCTACCTGAAGCGAAAAAAATCTTTGGTATGCTTGCAGAGAAAAATGTACCTCATGCTAAAGAAGCTTTAGATGCAGTAACAAATTTAATGGCTCAACAAACTAAAGCGCCTGCTACACCAAAGAAATAATAGACGAAACTTAATTGTTTCCATTCTTTGAGTTAAAAAAAACCCTTAAACGATTTTAGTTTAAGGGTTTTTTATTGATGAATAATCGATTAAAAACCATGAAATAGTTTATTCATATCCTTCGTCACATAATCTTTAAAATGGTAAGCACGCGCATGTTTTGCATCAAATTTTACAATTAAATCATCTTTTTGAAAAACATAAACACGATCTTCAGAACTCACCAAATAATCTTTGCCTAGTGTTTTTAATAAAGCATCAATTTTATCTTCATCTGCGATACTTTCATCGGCATTAATTTTATCGTAGCTGCGTTTAATACCTTTGATAAACATCTTAAAAACTCACTTCTTCACTTATATTTACAATGCTAAGTTTAACTTAAAGCACTAGATTTACACGACCAAAAACAAGAAAGATCTGTAATTTTAATTTAAGACCACCACATCGCAATTAAACCACTCATTACAATGAAACCCACAATGGTACTCATGAGTAACGGTGTTAATGTTTTTTCACTTAAACCATAAGCTTGTCCCAACATGGCGAAAATTGTTGGCATAGGTAAAGATGCAATAATAGTTCCTGTATATATCATTTCTTGGCTTACATCTGTTAAATACGTCAGACCTAAAAAGACCAATAATGGGAAAATAAGATTGCTTGAAATAACCAAATAAACACTTTGAAGATTCACATATTTCAGGCTTAAACCCACAATACCACCACCAATTGCAAATAATGCCAATGGTGATGCTGTTTGCCCAAGCATTAATAAAACCTGATCAAGCTGATGTGGAATTTTAATTTTAAATGCGGCGAAAATAATACCAAAGACAACCCCCATAAAAATGGGATTTTTCACTAAAGTCAGTACGGTATTTTTAATAATGGCGAATAGATTTACATTGCCACTCTTCTTCATATTGAGTTCAGCTAAAACCAGAACAGCAGGAATTAAGAATACACTTTCAATAATCACAACAAGCGATATATAAGTCATCGCCTTTTGCCCCATTAACAAGGTCAATACTGCTGCACCAATTAAACCCGTATTCGACATGGATGCGCCCAAAGACAATACGGCGGTTTCAGATTTAGTATTTTTAAAATAATGAGAAAGAATGAAAAAGGCAGCAATATAGAGTAAAAAAGTTGCACCGCCATAGACCGCAAAATATTCTGGAAACCAAATTTCATGTAAATCTTTGGCAGAAAGTGACTGCAACAACAAAGCAGGTAATGCAACTTTAATAACAAAAGCACCCACCGCTGCAATTTGCAACTTCGATAATAAATTCAACTTTACAGACAAATAACCTAAAGCTAGAAGTAAGAAAATAGGTCCGATTATCGTAAAGATCATGAAAATAATATCCTTTCCAAATATTAAAATTTTAGGACAGAAATATTCTGTCCTAAAACGTAGTGGCGTTTAAAACTAAAGTGATGTTTCAATACTAAAATGAAGTAAATAAATCTTTTAAACCGTGAGGTTGGCATCTTAAATATTGTGGAGATACTGCAATTTTCGCGCCTAATTCGGCTGCTGCTTGCCAAGGCCAATTCGGTTGATACAAAATTCCACGCGCAATACCAATGGCATCGGCTTGCTCATATTGTAACACTCCTTCTGCTTGCATTGGTTCTTCAATCAGACCAACAGCAATAACAGGAATATTAACGGCTTGCTTAATCGCATGTGCAAATGGCACTTGATAGCAACTATGAATATCTATGTTCTGTTTAGCGTCTAAACCACCACTCGAAACATGAATATATACAGCGCCTAAAGCTTCTAATTTTTTAGATAATTCAACTGAAGATTCCACATTCCAACTATCCACACCATCCATCCAGTCTGTGGCGGAAATACGAATACCAATTGGAAAATCTTGTGGAACAGCTTTTTTAATGGCTTCAAATATTTCTACAGTAAGACGAATTCGGTTTTCAAAATTTCCACCATATTCATCTGTACGCTTATTTGAAAGTGGCGATAAAAATTGATGCAATAAATAGCCATGTGCTGCATGTATTTCGATTAAATCAAAACCAACATCTACCGCTCTTTTTGCAGCTTGTGCAAAATCTGCAATGACGTTTTGAATCTCATCAATTGTTAATGCATGTGGCACATGATCTGCTTCATTAAAAGCCAATTCGCTTGCAGAAACGGTTTGCCATCCTAAAGCATCTTGAGGGTTTAATTGCCCTTTGCCTGTCCAAGGTAAATCACTAGATGCTTTGCGTCCTGCATGTGCAAGTTGAATAGCAAAAGGTGCAGGTGAAATTGCTTTTATTTTATTTAAAACCCCTTTCATTTTTTCAGCTTGATCATCATTCCACAAACCTAAATCTGCATGAC
Organism: Acinetobacter portensis; assembly: GCF_010646905.1. Classification (NCBI taxonomy): domain Bacteria; kingdom Pseudomonadati; phylum Pseudomonadota; class Gammaproteobacteria; order Moraxellales; family Moraxellaceae; genus Acinetobacter; species Acinetobacter portensis. The sequence goes on along the minus strand of NZ_JAAARQ010000002.1, from coordinate 1,878,017 downwards.
TAATACGCCCTTCAGGTTGTACAGCTGTAGCTTCAATAATGGTTAAACCTGCACCCGATAATGCATATTTTGCCCATTGCTGTTCATGCCAAAAAGTCACTTCGCCATTATTGTTTGCGGAATATTGGCACATTGGGGCAATAATAATTTTATTGCTTAGACTTAGTTTTCCAAATTGAATCGGCTGAAATAATAAAGACACTCAAATCCCCTCATTTTTTAATCATTCATTTTTTTCAAATTTTATTCTAGCTCAGAAAACAAAAAACAGGCTCCGAAGAACCTGTTTATTTAAAGATTTTTTTATTCTTTAGAAAATAAATTTAGTGCTTAAACCTAATACAAATGCATCATCCACATTGTTTGTAGAACCTGGGTTAATCACATATTGTACGTTTGGACGCAACATCAACCATTTTGTTGGGTTGTAGCTATAGTTCAATTCAATATTATATTCTGCACTCGCATTAAATTGTGGTTTTACATCTGCAACACGATTATTCACGTGAACACGGTTTACACCAAGACCGACATAATCATTTGGTAATGCGGCAGATAACCCTACATATTTCAAACCAATTTGTTGTGAATTATCCACTTTATTGGTTATGCAATCATGCCAAGTGAAGTTAGCAAAACTATGTAAACCTTGTTTACCCGAACCTGTAGATGTGAGCTGTTGTTCAATTGCCAACCAACCACCAAATGTACGATCTTCAGGTGCGCCTGTTTTAATATCTTTTTGGTTTGCAGGGTTATCTGCTGTGTTGTACATAGCACCAACACGGTAGCTACCCGCTAAACCATTAATGAATGATTTTGGTTGCCATACGACTTCTACAGGAATGGTTACACCATCGGCATTATCTGTATCTAAGCTCCAACCCTGTCCTTCAGCTTTTGCATTACCGTTATCTGGGTTAAATTCATATACGCCCACTTGTGCAAATACTTCAGGATTAACTTGATATTTAACACGTCCGCCCCACTGTGCAACAGGCGTATTCATCCAAATTCCACCTTGCCATTTCCCCATTTGAGCAGCACAAAATGCATTACTTTGGAAATCACAAGCCATGACATTAAAGTCCATGCCTAAACCTAAGCGACCCACTTTAATACTCAGACCTTGTTCTTTAAAATTTTTTTCAATCGATAATTCTGTCAAACGAGACTGTTGATTACCACGTCCAAAGTTTGCTTGAACATTGGCTAATTGTGGCGCTGAATTATCTTGTAAATCATTTACGGTTGTACTTTGACCTTGACGTGCCGTCATTACTGCACGAATGCTTACGCCATTCCAACCCGCTAATTTTTCCATATCTAGCGCTGTACCTAACCACAATTGACCCGCAATAGTAGGATCAGCATGTTCATTACGCCCACCATCGGCTAAGTAAGCAGTATCGGTTGCTATATTTGCTTCGAACTTCACCCCTTTTTGCGCAAGTTCGGTACGTTTACCCGACCAATCGCCAAACATATACTGACCTTTCGGATCAAAAGCATCTTCTGAGTGAGCTTGTACCATAACTGACATCAAAACAGCTGGTAAAATGGCTAAACTAATTTTCTTCATGATTGAAACCTGATTGGGTAAATACCTGTTTACAAACAACTAATATTTGCAAAATTCATGTGAAAACTACCTAACTTTTATTCATTTTTCTCAGCATTATTTTTATTCGTTTACATACTTTTATTTATATAATCACTAAAAAGACTAAAACAAATGATGATAAATATAATTTATATATTATTTTCAATATGTTAGTAAATTTTGATATTATTTTTAACGATTAATCAGAATAGCTAAATAAGTATAATTTTATATATATTTATGCATTTATTACTATAATTTAAGTACTTATGAATACTTTCTTTTAAGCACATCTAAATTAAGCTTGTAATCTGAAAGCGATAACCCGATATTAGTCACATCCTCATATATTTAATATCAGATGCCTGAATTACCTGAAGTTGAAACCACAAAAACAAGTTTATTGCCTCTTTTAAATGAAAAAGTCATTCGTGTGACTGTTCATCAATCAAGCTTAAGATGGCCCATTCCCAATGATATTCAAAAACTCGTTGGACAAAAACTTCTTAAACTTTCTAGACGTTCCAAATATATTTTGGCTGAATTTGAGCACGATTCAATGCTTTGGCATTTAGGTATGTCTGGAAGTTTTCGTATGTGCGAACCGACAGATGAACTTCGCAAACATGATCATCTTATTATTCAATTTGAAGATATGGAACTTCGTTATCACGATCCACGTCGTTTTGGTTGTATTTTATGGCTAGATGATCAATCACAAACAAAGCTGATTGACACTTTAGGTCCTGAACCTTTAAGTGATGCTTTTAATGCAGAATATTTAGCTTCTAAATTAAAAAGTAAAAGTACCGCTATTAAAGTTACGATTATGGATAATCATGTTGTGGTTGGTGTTGGAAATATCTATGCGACTGAAAGTTTATTTAATTTAGGTATTCATCCTGCACAGCCCGCTTCATCTCTTACACATCATCAAATTGAAAAATTGGTCATTGAAATTAAGCGCATATTAAAACAAGCCATCGATTTAGGTGGCTCTACATTACGTGATTACACCAATGCAATGGGTGAAAATGGCTACTTCCAACAAACTTTATTGGCTTATGGCCGAGTTGGTGAAATGTGTGTGAACTGCGAAACCACCTTAGAAAATATTAAACTTGGACAACGTGCAAGTGCATTTTGTCCTCAATGTCAGCCATTGAAAAAGGTTAAAATAACGAGTCAGAAAGCAATGAAAGGAAAAAAAGCATGAAGTCTGCCATCGTCCGTCATATTTTGGTGAAAGATAAAGAACTTGCAGAACAGCTAAAAAAGAAAATTAAGGATGGTGCAGATTTTTCAAAAATTGCCAAACAGCATTCAACCTGCCCATCTGCAAAAAAAGGCGGTGAATTAGGTGATATTAAAAAAGGTCAATTGGTCGGGCCTATTGATAAAGCCGTATTCACTTTAGCTGAACGTGAATTACATGGTCCGATTAAAAGCCAATTTGGTTGGCATTTGTTAGAAATCAAATTCCGCATGGATTTCTAATCCCTTTACGATCCCCTCTCCTTTTAGGAGATGAGAAGCACTGCTTCACAAGAGGGATTCCATAAAAAAACGGCACAAATTGTGCCGTTTTTTTATTCTTTTAGAATTAGCCTTTACGTTTTAATTCATCACGAATTTCACGAAGTAACTCAATATCTTCAGGCGTAGCTGTTGGAGCTGGTTCTTCTGCTGCTTTCTCACGACGCATCTTATTCATTAACTTCACTAACCAAAATACAACCCAAGCGAGTAAAATAAAGTTAATTAGGATTGTTAAGAAATTACCGTAAGCAAATACATTTAAACCAGCTTCTTTCGCAGCAGCTAAATTTGTAACATTACTTGGATTATCACCCAATACTAAGAACCAGTTTGAGTAATCAACATCCCCACCCAAAATCCATGTAATTAATGGCATAATTAAATCAGCAACAGCTGAATCGATAATTTTACCGAAAGCACCACCAATAATGACACCAACAGCTAAATCCATTACATTGCCTTTTACAGCAAACTCTTTAAATTCTTGAATAACATTCATATTTTCTCCAAATTTTTGTTATCAAAATTAATGTGACTAATCATACATTATCATTAAAATCATTTCCGTCTAATTCGCTTGGTTTTTTTATTATTTTTATTATTTTTAGGACTTACGCATTGACGGATTCAAAAAAGTATTAAAATACTTTATAAAGTATCTGTGATCAGACGAATTAAAAATGCTTCTACAGCAACTTGTACTCTACCCATTTATATGGGCTTTCTCATGACAGAACCGAACTCTATTAGCTGCACACAACTTGCCGAGACTTATAACATCTCGCATGATAGTGTAAATCGCTTTCTAGAACGTGAAGACTACACACCTCACGACCTATATCAAGAAGCAATTCAACATATTGATAATAATAAACTTATAGTCAGTATTGATGATACTGTTTTAGATAAACCATATAGTCAGCATATGGACTTAGTTAGCTATTTTTGGTCAGGCAAACACCACCGATCCGTCAAGGGTATTAATCTCATTACCTTGTATGCGACAGATCAAAATGGTCAAAATATTCCAATTAATTTCCGAATTTATGACAAATCTGAAGGTAAAACCAAGAATGATTACTTTATGGATATGTTAAGTGAAGTACTCAGTTGGGGTGCAAAGATTCAATTTATTACAGGTGATAGTTGGTATTCATCGACTGGAAATCTAAAAACCATAAGAAAACATGGTATTCGATTTATGTTTGGTATCGACTGTAACCGTAAGGTTTCCCCAGAAAAAGGACAATGGTTTCAACTGCGTTTATTGCCAAATTTCCATCAGGGTCAAGTGGTCTGGCTCAAAGATTTTGGCTTTGTACAATTATTTAAGACTCAGTTAAAAGAACAGCAGAGGTTTTATATTGTGCATCAAGATGAAGATGATTTATTGTCCTTTGAGGGTTTTCATGAATTACATTCAAGTCATTGGAAAATAGAACAATATCACCGAGTGATTAAACAGGTTTGTCATATTGAAAAGTTTCAAGTAAGACGATCTAAACTGATTTCGAATCATATTTTTTCAGCCTTGATGGCCTATGTTGAGATACAAAAGAACCAGTTTGAGCGGATCTTTGAAAATGTATATCGTTGGCAGAAGAAGTTATTTAGACCAATGATCAAAAACTTCATTGATGACTTTATTCTCGATAAAAATCATCTGCTACCACAGAGAGTCTATAAATAACAGTGCGTAAGTCCTAATTTTTTAACAAAAAAACCGCTAACTTATGTTAGCGGTTTTTTCAAATCCTAATAAAAGGATTAATTACTTACCAGAACGGTTACGTTTACGTTCGTTCTCAGTCAAGTGACGCTTACGGATACGGATTGACTTAGGTGTTACTTCAACTAACTCATCATCTTCAATGAATTCAAGCGCTTGTTCAAGCGTGTATTCAATTGCAGGAACTAGCGTTAACGCTTCGTCAGTACCAGATGCACGTACGTTCGTTAACTGTTTCGCTTTAGTTGGGTTAACTGTCATATCATCTGAACGAGAGTTAATACCAATAATCATACCTTCGTAAACTTCTAACTGTGGCTTAGCAAATAGACGACCACGGTCTTGAAGTGTGAACAATGCATAGCCCAAGCATACGCCTTGAACCATAGAAATCAACACACCATTTTGACGTTTCGCAACAGTACCTTGTTTCATAGGACCGTAATGCGAGAAGCTAGATGTCATGATCCCTGTACCTGAAGTCATTGTTAAGAACTCAGAACGGAAACCAATCAAACCACGTGAAGGAACAGTTGCTTCAATACGGATACGGCCTTTACCGTCAACTTCCATATTTGTCATTTCACCTTTACGGTGACCCATTTGTTCCATTACAGAACCTTGGTGTTGTTCTTCAACGTCAAAAGTAACGTTTTCGTATGGCTCTTGTTTTTCGCCATCAACTTCTTTCAAAATTACTTGAGGACGAGATACACCCATCTCGAAGCCTTCACGACGCATATTTTCAATAAGAACTGAAAGGTGAAGTTCACCACGACCAGATACTTTGAAACGGTCTGGACTGTCAGTATCTTCAACTCGAAGTGCTACGTTGTGAATTAATTCGCGGTCAAGACGTTCACGAATGTTACGTGAAGTTACGAATTTACCTTCTTTACCAGCAAACGGTGAGTTGTTTACTTGGAATGTCATTGTCACTGTAGGTTCATCTACAGAAAGTGCAGGAAGAGCTTCAACTGCTTTCGGATCACAGATTGTGTCAGAAATATTAAGTGCATCGATACCTGTTACACAAACGATATCACCTGCAGATGCTTCTTCAACATCAACACGATCTAGACCATGGTAACCCATGATTTTTAAGATACGACCGTTACGTGTTTTACCTTCTTTATCGATTACAGTCACTTGTGTATTCAATTTAACTGAACCACGTTGAATACGACCAACACCGATAACACCAACGAAGCTGTTATAGTCAAGTGAAGACACTTGCATTTGGAATGGACCATCAACGTCAACTGCAGGCGGTTCAACGATGTCTACGATTGTTTGGAACAATGGAGTCATGTCTTCAGCAAGTTCTTCTGGAGAAGGGCCAGCTACACCACGAAGACCTGAAGCATATACAACTGGGAAGTCTAACTGTTCGTCAGTACCACCAAGGTTGTCAAACAAATCAAATACTTGGTCAATAACCCAGTCTGGACGCGCACTTGGCTTGTCTACTTTGTTAATAATAACGATTGGTTTCAAACCACGTGCGAACGCTTTTTGCGTTACGAAACGAGTTTGCGGCATTGGACCTTCTTGAGAATCGACAAGAAGCAATACGCAGTCAACCATCGACATTACACGTTCAACTTCACCACCGAAGTCAGCATGTCCCGGGGTGTCCACGATGTTAATGCGGTATTCAGTGTTTGTACGTGCATCAGTCCATTTAATTGCAGTATTTTTTGCAAGAATGGTAATACCACGTTCGCTTTCAATAGCGCCTGAATCCATGACACGCTCGATCTCACCCGCGCGATCACCAAGAGCACCTGATTGCTGTAAAAGTTTGTCTACAAGAGTTGTTTTACCATGATCGACGTGCGCAATAATGGCGATGTTACGGAGAGTTTTAATATCTGACATGTAAATTCAATGCATATGTAATTTGAGGGCAAATTATACAGAAAAATATAAACTTTTTATAGTGACAGTTTATTGACATTAACGTTTTTTTTTCAAAATCCATCGTTATTTGGTTTTGTTATGCTGTCTAACTCGATTAGAATAGCGTCATCTTGCCACTATTTGCCTTGATTCATGTCCGATTTAAATCATTCTTCTGATCAAAAAGATCAACTCGATTTAGTCTACGGTCTAAATGATCGACCTAAACCATTCATCGCTTTTCTTGCTGCGTTCCAACATCTTCTTGCAATTATTGTCCCAATTGTGACACCAGGCTTACTTATTTGTTTAGCTTTGGGGGTATCTAAAGAAGATACAAACATGATTTTATCGATGTCTTTGGTCATTTCAGGCATTGCAACCTTTCTTCAATGTAAAAAAGTTGGCCCGTTTGGTGCAGGTTTACTCATTGTTCAAGGCACAAGTTTTAATTTTATTGGACCAATTATTGGTATTGGTTCAGCAATGGTTGCGGCAGGTACACCTGTCGAGTCTGTAATGGCTGCTATTTTTGGTGTTGTTATTGCAGGTTCATTCATTGAAATGGGTGTTTCACGTATTTTACCTTGGGTTAAAAAATTAATTACGCCATTGGTAACAGGTATCGTGGTTCTTCTTATTGGCTTAACGCTTATTAAAGAAGGTCTAATTAGTATGGGTGGTGGTTATCAAGCGATGAGCGATAAAACTTTCGCCAATGCAGATAACCTTATTATGTCTTGTACTGTACTTGCGCTTATTATTATTCTTAATCGTATTCGTGTTACTTGGGTCAAAAGCTCAGCTATTTTAATCGCACTGGTTGCTGGTTATATTCTTGCTGGTTTTATGGGACATTTAAACTTTTCAGGTTTAACTGAAGCTCCTTTAATTCAAATTCCAACACCTATGCACTTTGGTTTAAGCTTCTCTTGGAGTTTATTTATTCCAATGGCATTCATTTATATTGTGACATCATTAGAAGCCATTGGTGATATTACAGCAACATCTAAGCTATCTAACCAACCTGTAGATGGTTCTAAATGGATGGAACGCATTAAAGGTGGTGTTTTAGTAAATGGTGCAAATTCATTCCTTGCAGGTATTTTCAATACTTTCCCAAGTTCTGTATTTGCCCAAAATAATGGTGTAATTCAGTTAACGGGTGTTGCAAGTCGTTATGTTGGTATTTGGATTGCAGTATTATTAATCTTATTGGGTTTATTCCCTGCTGTTGCTGGTATTATTCAAGCTGTACCTCAAGCTGTGCTTGGTGGTGCTGTTATGGTGATGTTCGGTGCTGTTGCAGCTTCAGGAATTAACATTCTTGCAGGCGTTCAATTAGATCGTCGTGCACTACTTATTATTGCAATTTCATTAGCTCTAGGTTTAGGTGTGGCACAAGTTCCACAAATCTTAGAGCATCTTCCTGAATTATTCCGTAACATCTTTAGTTCTGGTGTTGCGACAGGCGGTATTGCAGCTTTGTTATTAAATATTATTCTTCCTGAAACGAAGAAATAATTTCATTTCAGCATCAACTTTGCCCAGCGTTGTCTGGGCATAGTTGTTCAATGGAGAGAGAAAATGGATCCTAGAAGTGAAGTTGTCATTCGACAGCACGAATATCTTTCTGGCCGTGTATTACTGGTTAACGCTCCCACAGATGATTTGCTTTCGAATTTAGATAAAGAAATCGAGCCCATTATTTGGACTTGGAACTTCAATGAGTACCAATACTTTCAAAATCAGCAAGCCAATGTTCATTTTGGTGTTAATGTTCCTGAAAGTACGTTTGATCAAGCAATTATATTTGTTCCAAAGTCGAAAGAGTTGCTGAATTACATCTTACATAATGTGGTTAGCCGTTTAACGACTGGCGCATCTATCTTTTTAGTAGGCGAGAAAAAAGGAGGGGTTGAGCGTGCAGCAAAACAGCTCCTTCCTTTTGGCCCTGCATTAAAGTTAGACAGTGCACGTCATTGCCAAATGTGGAAAATGACCATTGAAAAACCAGTAATCGCAAAACCATTGGCAGACTGGGCACAAGAATATAAAGTACCAACACCAAATGGTGATTTGACCATTTCCGCCCTCCCAGGCGTGTTTAGTCAAAAAAGCCTAGATATTGGTACAGCTGTATTATTGCCACATTTATCAAAAGTCACTTCAGGTAAAATTGCCGATTTTGGCTGTGGCGCAGGTGTCATTAGTGCATATTTGGCCAAGCTAAATCCGAAAAATCGTATTTTTGCGATGGATGTAGATGCTTTTGCATTAGAATCTACTCGTATGACATTCGATAAAAATAATTTAGAAACGGAACAGCTTGAGATTAAAGCAGTAACAGGAATTGAGGATGCTCCTCTATTTTTACATGCGATTATAAGTAATCCCCCATTCCATCAAGGAATTAAGACCGATTACAATACCAGTGAAAATCTATGTAAAACTGCTCGTCGCCATTTAAAATCTGGTGGAGAGTTATGGATTGTTGCAAACCGCTTCCTAAACTACCCTATTCTCATTGAGCAAAATTTTGGTCAATGTACAACAAAAGCCGACCAACAAGGCTTTAAGGTGTTATTCGCTAACACTCAAAAGAAATCATAAGGAATTGAAATGAGCGAAACAGGTCAAACACAGCAGCTCAAGCGTAAGCTTGGTGCTCGCCATCTGAATATGATCGCCATTGGCGGTTCTATTGGGACTGGTTTATTTTTAGCATCTGGCGCAACAATTGCAAATGCAGGTCCAGGCGGTGCATTACTTGCCTATAGCCTAATTGGCATCATGATTTATTTCTTGATGACAAGCCTTGGTGAATTAGCAACACACAACCCTACTGCAGGTGCATTTTTTACTTATGGTACTAAATACGTCGAAGGCGGTTTTGGTTTTGCATTAGGTTGGAACTATTGGTACAACTGGGCAATTACTGTTGCATTCGAGTTGGTTGCTGTCCAATTTATCATGAAATTCTGGTTCCCAGATATTCCTGGTTTCTATTGGAGTGCCATTTTCCTTGCGATTCTTTTTGCAATTAATGCATTAACCGTTAAAGGCTTTGGTGAAAGTGAGTTCTTCTTCTCCCTTGTTAAAGTCCTTGCGATTATTGTATTCATTATTATTGGTATCGCAATGATTGCTAAAATCATGCTTACACCAGGCATGCATACTTTCGCAAATTGGACGAAAGGTGATGCACCTTTTGTTGGTGGATTCCAAGCCCTTATTGGTGTTGCAATGATTGCCGGATTCTCGTTCCAAGGAACAGAAATGGTTGGTGTTGCTGCTGGTGAATCTAAAGACCCGAAAAAAACCATTCCTATCGCGATTAAGCAAATTTTCTGGCGTATTTTATTGTTCTATATCGTGTGTATTTTCATCATTGGAACTCTTGTTGCCTACGATGATCCTCGCTTATTACAAGCTGCTGCAAGTGAAGATATTGCACTTTCTCCATTCACATTGTTGTATGAACAAGCTGGTTTTGCCTTTGCAGCGAGCTTAATGAATGCTGTGATTTTAACTGCAATCCTATCAGCTGGTAACTCTGGAATGTATTCTTCTACACGCATGCTATTTAGTATGGCGAGAGAAGGACGCGCACCAAAATGGTTTGCTAAGTTAGATATGCGCGGCGTTCCAATGAATGCACTTTACGCAACAACTGCTGTTGCAGCATTGTGTTTCCTTACAACCTTTATTGGTGAACAAGCAGTATTTAACTGGTTGCTCAATATGTCGGGGATGTGTGGTTTCATCGTTTGGCTAGGTATTGCAATTTCTCATTACCGCTTCCGTAAAGGTTATCTTGCTCAAGGCTATAAACTAGAAGATTTAGCATATAAAGCGAAGTTCTTCCCATTTGCACCGTGGTTTGCTTTCATTTTATGTTCAATTATTATTCTTGGACAAAATTATGAAGCACTCATTGGCGGGAAAATTGATTGGTTAGGATTACTATCTACATATATTAGTATTCCATTATTCCTTGTCATTTGGCTGGGTTATAAATGGAAGTTTAAAACTAAGGTTGTTCCATATAATGAAATGGATGTTCAACCTGCCAATCTTGATCGCGAATAATATATGCAAATAAAAAAACAGCCAATTGGCTGTTTTTTTATTATCTCAATAACGTAAATATATGTTTATGGCGTCAGCAATGTCATTGTTACACGTCTATTCATCGCCCGCCCTTCAACTGTAGCATTTGAAGCAATCGGCTGAGAAGAACCAAAACCTTTCATCTGTAATTGTTCCGAATTGACTCCATGTTCTGTAACCAATGCATTTGCCACCGAATTAGCACGAGCAATAGATAATCGACGATTTGTAGCAACATAACCAGAGCTATCTGTATAACCATCGAGTTTTAATTTAAAATTTGAGTTCTGCGCTAAACCCGAAGCCGCTGCAGAAATATAAGGGTGATATTCAGAATCAATTTGGCTTGAGTTATTTGCAAAATGAATTGAAACACCATTTTTCAATTCATTCAAAGTATTTTGAGCAGCTGTATTGTGATTGGATGAGTCCTGATTAACAGATTTAGTTGCACACCCCATCAAAGCTAAACTACAGATTATCGCAGCTAATACATTCTTATTCATATTAATACTCTTCTTTTAGTTGGTTAATTAATACTCAAAAAATATATCATGCTTTTAATAATTTTCAAAATTTCAATGGCTTATTTTTTTAAGCAAAAAAAAACGACTCCGAAGAGTCGTTTTTTTACAGCGTGATATTACTCAGCTGTTACAGTACGGCTACCAGAAATAGTCGCGAATACACGACGGTTCATAGCACGACCTTCTTTAGTTTTGTTGTCAGCAATCGGTTGATCCCAAGCGAAACCTTGAGTAGTCAAACGAGCTGGATCAACGTTGTATTCATTTACAAGAGAAGTTTTAACAGAGTTAGCACGAGCCAAAGATAAACGTTGGTTCAACGCTAATGGACCAGTGTTATCTGTGTGACCTTCGATGCGAGCAGTAGCGTTTGGATATTCAACTAACTTTTCAGCAACTTTAGCAATTTCTGGCTTGTATTGATCTTTGATGTTTGATTTGTTTGTATCAAAGAAAACACGAAGTTCCATGCTTAGGTCTTCAGTCAACTCTTTTGGTTGAACTGGAGCAACTGGAGCAATTGGAGCAACAGCAACAGCAGCAGCAGCAGGTTTCAAGTGACCGCCTAAAACTACGTTAAGACCAGCTAAAGCTGTGTAGTTCCAGAAAGATTCGTCGAAGTTGTAAGTACCACGAGCTTCAGTACGAAGAGATAAAACGTCATTTAAGCGCCAGAAAGCACCAACACCAACGTTACCTAAAGTACCTTCTTCTTTAAGACCACGACCTGTACGACCTAAGTCAGCAGCACTTGCACCATCAAACTTGTATTTGTAGTGACCAGCACCCGCTAATACGTAAGGCTTGATTTTGCTATCGTAGTTTTTAGTGATTAAATCAGAAGTAACATAGAAGTTACCGTTGATTTGAGTTTGTTTGTATTCAGCGTTAGATAAAGTTGCGCCTTCAAGGTCACCCTTAACTTGGTTATATTCAGCTTCAAAACCTAACCATGGAGTTAATTCAACACCAATAGCAGCACCAGCGAATAAATCATCTTTTAAGCCAGCCGCATCAGTAGCGCTTAAATGATCTTTACCATTGTTGTTTTTAGTGTCTTGGAATGTGTAACCAAGCATTAATGGAGTAACAGTTACGCCTGCATTTGCAGCAGCTAACGGAGCAGCAACGAGCATTGCTAGTGCAATACGACTCATTTTCATGGATTTATCCTCCAGAGATAAACAATTGTTGTTCAAGTTTAAGCCTAAATTATATCTATCCTGAGATAGGCTTTTATACCCCAGTTGTTTTTTTAAGCTATTCACGTGCATCATACAAACACTTTTCATGTTTTCCAAGTGCTTGATTCAGTAAATCGAACAAATTATGACAAAATTACTTACAATTTCCGTTGTAATTCGGTAATTATTTATCCAATTTTACAAGTAAATAGCTTATTTTCACTTGTCTTTTATTCTAACATTTTTATTAAAAGTTAAGTAACTATTATTTTTATCAAAAAATATATTTAAAAACAATACTTTAATCATTAAAAACACATTAATATTTTCAAAGAAATCTATAACATTATGTTTTATAAAAATATTTAGGATTTTCATTTTTAGAAATAGTGATATGTATCGTAATAATTTCGATTATTTATTTCTATACGATTCCTTATTTCCATAAACACATGGCGCAAGCTGAATCAACAAAAACCCAAAACCTATTTATTTCAAGTATATCTATGGCTAAAAATCATGCAGCAACATATCGTTCAAATGTCGTTATTTGCCCCAGTGAAAATGGTGAACAATGTCATAAATCTCAGTGGCATATTGGAATCATTATTTTTTTAGATAAGAACCAAAATAAACAAGTTGATGACAATGAAAAAATTATTCTGCATGAAAAAACCAACCTAAAATATGGCTCTTTAGATTGGCGCGGTACCCTTTCATCACCATCACTCACATTTATGACAAAACACAATGGCTTACCCATTGGTTCCAATGGCAGTTTTTTCTACTGCTCATTTCAAGACTTACCCAACAAGCGGTTTGTTTTGAGCAAAATGGGGCATATTCGAATAGAGACCACACAAAATTGTTAGAACTGATGCGTCTAAAGGATAAGTTGTTTTTCACTTTATTCGTCATCTTTTTTTTATATACTGCTTGAAGTTGGAAATATAAATTAGAACCTAAACGGAGAAACAACAATGACAGATATCGTAATTGTAAATGGCGCACGTACAGCTATGGGTGGTTTTCAAGGGAGCTTATCGTCAGTTACAGCACCTGAACTTGGTGCGGTAACTATTAAAGCTGCGATTGCTCGCTCAGGACTACAACCATCAGATATCGAAGAAGTTATTATGGGTTGTGTTCTTCCTGCGGGTTTAAAACAAGGCCCTGCTCGTCAAGCAATGCGTCAAGCAGGTATTCCTGATTCTACAGGCGCGGTAACAATCAACAAACTATGCGGTTCAGGTATGAAAGCCGTAATGCAAGCTGCTGATATGATTAAAGCAGGATCTGCCGAAATTATTGTTGCAGGTGGTATGGAGTCTATGACCAATGCACCTTATGTTTTACCTAAAGCGCGTGGTGGATTCCGCATGGGTCACGGTGAAATTAAAGATCACATGTTCTTAGATGGTTTAGAAGATGCTGAAACAGGTCGTTTGATGGGTTCATTTGCACAAGATATGGCAAATAGCCGTAACTACACGCGTGAACAAATGGATGATTTTGCTATTCGCTCACTTAAGCGTGCGCAAACAGCGATTACTGAAGGCTATTTTGCAGATGAAATTACGCCTGTAACCGTGTCTACACGTAAAGGCGATGTTGTTATCGATAAAGATGAACAACCGTTTAATGCCAATATTGAAAAGATTCCAACTTTACGCCCTGCTTTTGCGAAAGATGGAACAATTACAGCAGCCAATGCAAGTTCAATTTCAGATGGTGCTTCTGCGCTTGTTATAACGTCAGCTGATACCGCATCTGCTAAAGGATTAAAGCCTTTGGCAAAAGTAATCGCTTATGCTTCAAATTCTCAACATCCTTCTGAATTTACCATTGCCCCTGTTGGTGCAATTCAAAAAGTTTTAGATAAAACAGGTTGGAATGCACAAGATGTTGATCTTTGGGAAATTAATGAAGCATTTGCAATGGTCACCATGTGCCCAATTGATGATTTTAAATTAGATGCTGAAAAAGTAAATATTAACGGTGGTGCATGTGCCTTAGGTCACCCTGTTGGTTCTACAGGTTCACGTATTATTTTAACGCTTATTCATGCTTTAAAACGTACAGGCGGTAAGCGTGGTATTGCATCACTTTGTATTGGTGGTGGTGAAGCAACTGCTGTGGCGATTGAGTTGATTTAGGAACATCGATAAATAAATAAAAACCCGCACTTAGCGGGTTTTTATTAACTTTCGACTAATACTTCTAGACTTTCCAATGTAGGAGGGAAATAAAACCCTTGGTTTGGTTTTTTAAAAATCGTCGTAAATAAGAGGCGTGATAATTCACTTTCAGGTAACTGTTTTATTCGATTGTAAGGTTTCAGATCCCATTCTTCCGCAACAGCTTTCTCACCTTGATTTCGACATGAGGCAACTACCATATTCATGGCATGTTTTTTCGTATAATCACCCGATTGGTAAGCTCGTGTACTATTTGCCACTGCTCTAAAAATAATATTATAAATTTGCCCAACGGAAAAAACTTCAAGTAATTTATTAAAAGTTGCCGTAGTAATCTCCCCTATTACTGGACTATATCCAACATCATTCATCTGATGAGCAAAATAGCTTAGTACCTCATATAAAGCTAAATCTTGCCAAATTTTTAATAGCTCTTCTATAGATTCACAAACTTCTATTTCTGGATGCAATAATCTTTCAATAAGAAAACTATATTTATCCTCATATTCTATATTTAAGCGATATTTCACCTCATAAGTATAATAGCTGCTTGGAATCTGATCCTCATCAAATACAAAAGCGTCCACTTCTGAATCAATTGATGGAATAAGAATGCTTCTTGAAGTTAAATACCTAATCAGTTTTGTTGTTAATTCATTATCTGGAGTTAAAGGCAGCAAACTGTTTTTTATTGGCGTAATATATTTTCCATCTTCAGATAAACAATTCCGAACAATAACGCTAAGAAAGATTTTTTCTGTTGTTCCCAATTCACTTTCTTCGATTTTTTCATATCCGTCTGGATTATACTCTTTTGTAATAGCCTCTCTTTTAGATAACAAAACTCTTTTCTTTTGAGCCTCTGCTAGAATTCTTTTTTCATTTTCAGTTCTTACACAAGCATCACATTGGCAAGAATAACCATTAGGCTTGTGACTACATTGAACACATTGAGCTGTTTGTTCCTCTAATAAACCATAACTATAAGTTTTACTTTGAAGTTCAAAAACAACTTTTCCACCACAATGACTACAAAAGTCAGCATAAATTAACGGTAAAAGCTTTTTGAATTTGGATGGGATAGTATTTATTGAATAAAGTTGGAGAATTTCTTTTACTGTTTTATCACTTTTATAATCAGAAATTAAGGATAACAACTCCATTTCACTAAGATGGCTTAATTCATTTGAGAGATTATCTAAACACAAGTTTTCTATAGTTAATTCTTCTATACTACGAATCATATACATCTCCATTATTACAGAATTAGCATATAAAAAAAGCTGAACCCAAGTCCAGCTTTTTCAGTTACTTAATAAAATTAAGCGCCTGTTTGATAATTTGCTTTTTCAACCGCAGTTGATGCTTGGTACGGGTTAGTAAAATCACCTAAACCTCCTGCTGCTTCCTGAATATCTTTACCTTCTTTAATCACGAAAGTATCGAAACCAGAACGCTTCATGTAGTTCAGAACGTCTTTAAACACATCACCTGTTGCACGAAGTTCGCTTTGGTAGCCTTGACGACGCAGTAATGCAGCAAATGAATAACCACGACCATCATTAAAACCAGCAAACTCAATAAAGATTGCATCTAACTGATCTAGCGGGAATTCATTTGTTTCAGGTGAAGCATCAACGGTTAAGTACAATGCTTTTTTACCTGAAACGTTGGCAATTTGATCTAACTGTTCAACCGTTAAAACCACATCACCTTGCGGTAATACACCATCTTCACCAATCAATTGGTACGTATTGTCTGCAATCGTGCCATCTTTAGAGAGCACTTGAAGTGCGGTATTAAGCATATGCACGCTCCTTAAATGGTTGAATGCCAACACGACGATACGTTTCTACAAACTCTTCATTTTCTTGACGTAAATCAAGATAAGTATTCAGAATCTCTTCTACAACGTCAGGCACACGATCTGCAGCAAATGATGGTCCTAAAATGTCACCAATTGAAGCATCATGGTCGGCATTACCACCCAAAGTAATTTGGTAGAATTCTGCGCCTTTTTTATCTACGCCCAAAATACCAATATTACCAACGTGGTGATGACCACACGCATTCATACAACCTGAGATGTTTAGATCTAATTTACCTAAGTTGTAAATGGTATCTAAATCATCGAAACGGCGTGAAATTGCTTCTGAAATTGGAATAGATTTCGCATTTGCCAATGAACAGAAGTCACCACCTGGGCAGCAAATAATATCGGTAATAAAACCAATATGTGCACGTGCCAAGTTGTTTGCTTCAAGCGTTTGCCATACCGCAAATAAATCTTTTTGTGGAATATCGACCAATGAAATATTTTGTTCATGCGTCGTGCGAAGCTCACCAAATGTGTACTTATCTGCAAGATCTGCAATTAAGTTCATTTCTTCAGTGCTCATATCGCCTGGTGCAATACCCGCACGTTTCAGTGAAATCGTAACAATACGATAGCCTTTCACCTTGTGCGCATTGGTGTTGATATTAAACCATTGCTTGAATTTAGGATGTGCAGCAAACAATTCAGAGAAGTCTTCATCGTCATAATCTTGATAATCAAACGGAGTAAATTCTTCGTCTAATTTTTTCAAAATTTCAGGCTGAATTTTTAAAGTTTGAATTGTGTGTGCAAATTCAGCTTCAACTTTTTCTGCAAATACTTCAGGCGTTAAAGCTTTTACCAAAATTTTAATACGCGCTTTGTATTTGTTATCACGGCGACCATGTAAGTTATATACACGAAGAACCGCTTCTAAATAAGCAATTAAATCTTCACGTGGTAAGAATTCACGAATGAAACTACCAATAATTGGGGTACGACCTAAACCGCCACCCACTTTAATTTTGTAGCCAATTTCGCCTGCTTCATTACGAACAATGTAAACACCAATATCATGGAATGACGTTGCAGCACGATCCGTTTCTTCAAGTGCAGAAACTGCAATTTTGAACTTACGTGGCAAGAAAGCAAACTCAGGATGGAATGTAGACCACTGACGAATCAATTCACACGTAGGACGTGGATCTGCAATTTCACCTGCAACCACACCTGCATATTGGTCAGTTGTTGTATTACGAATACAGTTACCTGATGTTTGAATCGCATGCATTTGTACTGTTGCAAGCTCTGCCAACATTTCAGGCACATTTTCTAGCGCAGGCCAGTTAAACTGAATATTCTGACGTGTAGAAACGTGTGCATAGCCACGGTCATACTCTTTTGCCAATTGCGCAATTTTACGTAATTGTTTTGAGTTCATTAGACCGTAAGGCACAGCCACACGCAACATTGGCGCATAACGTTGTACGTATAATCCATTTTGTAAACGTAGCGGACGGTATTCATCTTCCGTTAATTTACCCGCTAAATAACGTTCCGTTTGGTCACGGAACTGTGCAACACGTTCGTTGATCAGTTGCTGATCAAAATCAGTATATAAATACATGGCGTACAGCTAGTAGTTTCTATTATATCGTCGCACAGCATAACGATATTTAATCTATCAACAAAATGCGTTTTTTACATATTTCATAGCGATTTTTTTGATAAGCATCTCTAAGAATCACTGATATAAAGCAATTAATCTATTTACCTGTCCTATTTACTGCAATTGAACTTTTTATAGATTGTTTAGCACTTTTTTGTATATAAAAACCTTCTGTTTATGAACCCTCTCTTTTATTTCTAAGATTATTCACATGAAGATGATTTGTTTTCCAAGATTTTTCTAAAACTTCTTTTTCTATACGACGTTGAATACGCTTAAGCTTCATTGGCGAAATCACGACTTCCGAATAGTTTTTTACATAATCAACCCAAGCTGCACCTTTAAATACATTGGATGGCATTTGAGTTTTAAACTCACAATCGGGCATAAAAACGATTGCTGAATGAATAAGGTTCAGATCAACAACATCTTCTAAAACCTGCTCCAAAACTTTTATATGTTTATAGTTTTGATGAATTGGGTTTTGAAATTTATAACTATTTTTAAATAATTTCTGCGTCCACATTTTTTGATGTTCACCACCAAAAATCCAGCCTTTATAGTTTTTAGTTTCAATGACAAATATTCCATAAGGACTTAAAAGAATATGATCTATTTGCGTTGTTCCCGAAAAATCATCAGGTAAAGTACAGTCATTTAAAAGAACGTAGTTTTCATTCAAATACAGTTTCGCATGCATTTGAACAGCAAACTCGCCCACTTTTCCTTTGATTTTTGGTTTTAAAATTTTAATTAAAGTAATGAATACCGAAAAACCAATTGCCATCCAAAGTAATGGCATAAGCGCAGAAATCAAAATATTCCCCAATATTTAATGATCAGTATTGGCGTTATATCATTTATTTAGATTCTAAACTCAACAAAATATTCTTATTTTCCAATCCACCTGCAAAGCCAACAAGCTTCCCATTTACACCAATCACCCGATGACATGGCGCAATAATTGAAATTGGGTTTTTCCCATTTGCAGCACCAACTGCTCGCACCGCTTTTACATTACCAATTGATTCTGCAATTTGCTTATAACTGCGCGTTTCTCCAAATGGAATTTGAAGTAGCGCATTCCACACAGATTTTTGAAATTCAGTTCCGTAAAAATCTAAAGCTAAATCAAATATTTTTCGCTGTCCTGAAAAATATTCCAATAATTGTTGTTCTGTTTTTTGCAAAATAGGATGTGAATAATCTTGTTTTAATTCTGCCAATTTCACACGATTTAATTTTTCATTTTCCCAAAGCACAGCAACCAAGGCTTGATCATGTGCAACTAATTTCAAATGACCAACTGGTGATTTCATTTTTTTAAAATAAAGTTGCATTGTTACTTCCTAGTGACTTCTCACATTATTCTTGGTTTAAGCCTGCTCTTTCGGCAAGTCTCAGTCTAGGAAAATTTAACATCGAGATGTAATAAATAATTTCCTATTTATTTTATAAAAAAATTCGCTAAAAGTTTCCTCTTAACGAATTTTTAGAAATATCTGTTTTAAAACTTATGAAGATGAAACTTTCATTAAAACTAAACCTGAAATAATCAATACTGCAGCAAGCATACGCATTGCTGTTGCAGGTTCACCTAAAATAAAGATACCGACAAGAAATGAACCAATTGCCCCAATTCCTGTCCAAATTGTATAAGCGGTACCTAAAGGAAGCGTTCGCATTGCATATGAAAGTAAGCCAAAACTTAAAATCATAAAAGCGATGGTAACAATTGTAGGCGTAACTTTGGTAAAACCATCTGAAAGCTTCATTGAGTAAGCCCAAACAATTTCAAAAAGTCCTGCTAATAATAATGTAATCCAAGCCATGTGCCTGTCTCCACAAATGTTGTAGATGTCAGGTCGTCCTGACTTGTCATACTTATTAGAAAATACGGTGATGATTTTCTGAATAAGGGGTCGTCCCTTTGAATGCTCTAAGTATAAATTATTGCTCAGTTTTATTAATCTTTATTTTACAATTTTTGACCATTTAACAACATTCGTTCTAATTCAAATGAAACGCCATACCATTTAATTAAACAGTATGGCGCATAAGCTTAAAAGTTAAACTGAATTCCAGCGCCATATAACCATTTCTTTTCAGAAGATGATTCATCTTGCCAATTCGTTTCTTTTACCCCTTTTTCATAACCGTACGAAACATCAATATATGGCATGATATTTTTGGTTATTTCATAACGTGTTTCCAATCCTAAAGTTAAGTTTGTTAAGCCTTTAGACTTGGCATATTTAGATTCATCACTCATGACAACTTCTGCATCTAAATAAGGTTTAAGAATCAACTTTTGCGTAATTAAAAAATCACGATCTGTTTCCAAACTCGCAAACACTTGTTGATCTTTACCCACGTACATATAAATGTCTGTATCAAAGAAATAAGGTGCTAAACCATTTAAACCAAATGCGGCATAAGTTTGATCTTTTTCCTCTACTTTTTCCGCATCGTGGATATATCGAATACCCGCTTGAATATCCCAAAAATCTGCCATTGCTCGGCTATACATGAATTTACCATCGTACTTGGTATCTTCAGACTCTGTTTTTTCAGCATTTAATTGAATAAACAGTTTATTTTCATCTGTACCAATACGGCTTTCCAATTGCGTTTGCCAAACACCTTGCCCCGCATCATCGTTCAACCATTTTGTCGTAAATTCACTTGATTGATAAATTTCTCCACCATGTTCTTGAAGATGATCTTCATGTGAAGGAGGTTCATGTTTTACCGTAGGCTGCATCAATGAATGGTCATGTTGTTGAGTAAGCATTTCATTTTCTGCCTGAGCAAAGATTTGCCCACTTGCCAATAAAATTGATATGCCTAAAACATGCTTGTTCACATTAATGATGTTCATATTGACCTCCCTCTGTTGTTGTACTCTGATGAAGATTCACAGGCTTTATTGTTGTTTTTGGCTTATTTGCTGCTGTTTTCGAATCTTCATCCACATTTGCTACAATTAATTTACTCATCATGCCTGCACTCATGTGATAAAGCAGGTGGCAATGAATTGCCCATTCGCCTAACTCATCAGCAGTTAATAAAGCGGTGATCGTTTTCCCAGGTGGTACGACAATTGTATGTTTATTAGGTAAATCAGATTTAGCTTGACCATTTTCCAATTGCATAAACATACCGTGTAGATGCATTGGATGCGCCATCATGCTGTCATTGACAAATTTCAACCGAATTCTTTCGCCATATTTCACTTTTAAAGGCTTGGCTTCATTGAACTTTTTACCGTTGATTGTCCAAATATAGCGTTCCATTGTTCCGCCCAAATGAATTTCTAATTCACGTGTCGCTTCACGTAAATCTTTTTGCGGTGTTAATGATTTTAAGTCGCTATATTGCAATGCTTTATCACCTTTTGGTGTAGATGCATTTGCCCAACCCTGTACAGTTTTGGCTTGATCATCAGATGACATATCCATTTTCTGATCGGACTTCATCTCATGTTTCATCTTCGAATGATCCATGTCGCCATCTTTCATTTGCATAGATGACATATCCATTTTCTGATTGGACTTCATCTCATGCTTCATCTTCGAATGATCCATGTCACCATCATTCATGTGCATAGATGACATATCCATTGCAGATGCATCATTTGATTGCATACCACACATAGAGCCATGCCCCATATCATCCATGGTTAATAATGCGCGTGGTCGTGTTTGCGGAATTTGTACTTTTTCAGGTACTTTAGCTTGCTCATTTTGAAGAGATGCAAGTGCAAAACCTGTACGATCAATCGATTCGGCTTGTAATTGATAATGGTCTTGTTTTGGCTGAACAATGACATCATAGGTTTCCGCAGTACCAATACGGAACTCATCTACATTGACAGGTTGAACAGGCTGACCATCTGCACTTACAACAGTCATTTTTAAATTTGGAATACGCACATCATAAAAAGACATTGCCGATGCATTAATAATCCTTAAACGTACTTTTTCATTTGGCTTAAACATGCCTGTCCAATTTTGTTCAGGCGTTTTGCCATTCACTAAAAATGTATAGCCTGTAACATCAGACAAATCTGTTTTGAGCATGCGCATTTGATTCCACATGGAACGATCTTGCCATGTGCTTTTTAAGCCATCCTTTTTAACTTGAGTCAAAATATCTTTTAATGTTTCACGCTTATTTTGATAAAAATCGGAAGATTTTTTTAAGTTCGCCATAATTTGCGCACTTGAAGACTCATGAAAATCTGACAGCATGACCACATAATCACGATCTACTTTTTCATGTTCAACCAATGGCTTTCTATTTTTAGGATAGATGACCAAAGAACCATATAAGCCATCTTGCTCTTGCCCTTTGGAATGTGCGTGATACCAATAAGTTCCATTCTGACGAACTTTAAATTTATAGGTGAAATCACCATTGGGTTTTATCGACTTAAACTGATTAAAACCAGGTACGCCATCCATTAAACCAGGCAATAATAAGCCATGCCAATGCACAGATGTATCTTGTTTTTTTAGATTATTATGCACATGAATAACAGCATCATCACCCTCTTCAAATTCTAAATTTGGTGCGGGGAATTGACCATTTACGGTAATACGCTTAACTGTTTTTCCTGTGATATTAACGGGCTGCTCATCTACAGTAAGGTGATATTCCTTTACCGCTGAAAAAGCAAAAGTTGATGATAACAAACCCACCACAATAACGAGGTGTTGAGGTAACTTAAAAGACATGACTTATCCTTGAATTTTGAAAAATAAAATTTCTAAAAATCAGGATTAAGCTTGTGGAGGGCGCAGAATATCTTGTTTAAAGTCGGAAGAATGAAATATTCCATAGACCGAATTAAATATATTTTTAGAATTAAACGTCGAAAGGCTTAATGTATTCGACTCTAAAAGATTCACACTACAAATCGAACTTTGACATTGGCCAATAGAGCAATCTTTACAAAGCTGATGTGAACTTTGGGTGTCTGAATCACTTACTGTGCTTTGTTCACAATGTACATTCGTAGTCTGCATATCATGTTGCATGACGTGTTTTTGAGATGCTTTAACCTGAGTCAAGCAATGTTCACTTGTATCACTTTTATGCATTGAACTATGTTCTTGCATAGTTTTCATTTGAATAGTTAAGTGATGAACATTTGTAGTTGCAGGCACGAAAGCAAAGGCAATACCTGTCCAACTCATAACCAAAGTTACAAGTAACACAAATGTAATGCTTTTACTTTTCATGAACTGCATGAGCATAGCCTTTGTAAATTAATCAGGTCTATTCACTGAATGTTGTTCCTCATTCGCGTTCGAGAATAACGGAGTGTTGTTTTATACACAATTTTTTAAATTTATAATTAACAATACAGCAACAATTTAAAAAATATCGATTAAAACAATAAAGCTATTTATTCGCCACTCAATTTTCAAACTAAAGATCAATAAACAAGCAACACAGAATAGTCTTTTAAAACTAAAAAAAAGGATTCAATTGAATCCTTTTTAGACATTTTTTGTATAAATCACAACCTATTGATGCACAAGTGTTTATAAAATAAACGAGTTATCCATATAGTTATAAACACAGATATCCATACAGTTATAAACAAAGTTATCCACAGCGTGCAGATAACTTATTCAAAATCGTCTTATACTTCTACAGAACCTACTTTTGCAAGTTCAGAACGCATTTCGTTAATTACAGCTTGATAATCTGGCTTACCAAAAATTGCCGAACCTGCAACAAACATATCTGCACCCGCTTCTGCAATTTCACGAATATTTGCAGGAGTCACACCACCATCCACTTCTAAGCGAATATCACGACCAGATGCATCAATAATTTTGCGTGCTTCGCGTAATTTTTCTAATGTCATTGGAATA
Source organism: Acinetobacter portensis (assembly GCF_010646905.1). Taxonomy (NCBI): domain Bacteria; kingdom Pseudomonadati; phylum Pseudomonadota; class Gammaproteobacteria; order Moraxellales; family Moraxellaceae; genus Acinetobacter; species Acinetobacter portensis. Next base: position 1,853,849 of record NZ_JAAARQ010000002.1, on the reverse strand, counting down.
AATTTCTGACCACCAAAACCAGGGTTAACGCTCATTAATAAAACTTGGTCTACTTTATCAAGTACATAATCTAAATAGTGTAATGGTGTTGCAGGATTAAATACTAAACCAGCTTTTGCTCCACCCGCTTTAATTAACTGTAATGAACGGTCAATATGATCTGAAGCTTCAGGATGGAAAGTAATAATATCTGCACCTGCATCTAAGAAATCACCAATCATACGATCTACAGGTGAAACCATTAAATGCACATCGATAGGTGCTTTAATGCCATATTTTTTTAATGCCTTACATACACCAGCACCAAAAGTCAGGTTAGGTACATAGTGATTATCCATAACATCAAAATGAACGACATCTGCACCCGCAGCAATCACATTTTCGACTTCTTCGCCTAAACGTGCAAAATCTGCAGATAAGATTGATGGCGCAATTAAATATGGCTTGGACATGTAAGGGAACCTTGCTGGTATTTGGATTGATCTATCTATTATAACAAATTGTCGCTTGCTTCGTGCCTTTGATTTCTTAGCTAGTCATGAATCATCAGCGTTCTATTTTTATCACAGAATGTTTCACAATGAGAATTGTTCTTGTTTATTTTTTTCTCTATTATGTTTTTATATTTAAGTTAAAAATAGGCAATAAAACATGAAAAGCATCTCAGATATTAAAACTGAACAGTCTGCAAAAATTGCCAAGCGCTTACTTAATCATTGGAAACACAAATTTGACGTTGCAAGCACAGAAACTAATTATGAAATTTTCATGCCCTCTGCAACTGTTTTGCTAATTCCTAAAACAGATCATCTTCATGTTGAAATTGACTTTAAAACAGATGATTTCGATCAAATTAAGTTGGAACAAGTGGTTGTTGATCATTTAGTGCGTATGGGGCAAGAAGAGCTCAATGCCGATTGGGCGCGTAGTTAATTTATATATTTATCATCAAAAATAATGAAAAAAGGGAAGCATTTACTTCCCTTTTTTGTTGCCTGATTTTGGTATTACCTACTATTGTTGATGCTTTAGTTCAAAGTCTTTCACAGCTTGAACACGTTCCTTCGTTGCAGGATGACTTTGTAAAAAGTCTAGTACAGGTGAGCCCTGAACGTCTTTTCCATCCTTAGATAAATCTTTTTTAGCACTATCTTCTAAACGCTGTAAAAAGTTTGCAAAATGAATGGTTGGGATATGATGCTTCCGCATAGTGTTTAAAGCATAATGATCGGCTTCAGACTCAAAATCACGTGAGTATTTAGCACCAATTAATGCAACAGGAACCGTTGTCACGAGGTCTGAACCATCTCCTGTTATTGCAATTAAAATCACACTAAAACCTAAGCTAGATAAAGTTTGTTGCAAACTATGTTTTTGAATTAAATGCCCTTGTTCATGTGCCAATACACCAATAATTTCTTCATCACTTTCAGAAAGCTTCACCAATTCATCTGTGATGATAATTGTATTATTTGGAATAGCTAAAGCATTCGCACCAATACTCTCACCTGCTCTAAAAATAATTTTAGCGGGTTTGCCTTCGGCAATAATGCTGTTATACCGATCTACAATTTGCCTTTGCCGAGAATTAGATAATTTTGTTTCACCTGTTGCAGATATAATATATTGCTCTGCTTCATCACCAATAGTTTTCAGTGTGTCTACTGGCAAATGCTTCGCAACATAATAAGATGCCATTGGAATACCCCATTTTACTGTTGCGAAAATGAGTGTTGCGACAAATACCATACTAAATAAAATTAAGCTGGGTGACTTCTCAAGCTTCCAAATAGAGTGATAATTTTTTTTTGCACTTAACTGAAACCATTCAGGCAATACATCTTGAAACTCTATTCGAGCATCATCTTTTAACTCTATAACAGGATGTATTTTTCCAAGCGCGCCAATTAATGTCATATCTGTGTATAAATATTGGCGCTCGAATTCAAGTTGATCGCCATAACGTACCAATACAGTATTTTCATCTACAGCATAAACCTGCGCATTATGTGGCTTGGAGCTAAAACCATCATAAAATACAACATCTACATTCGACGTTTTCATTACCGGCTTCCGTTATAGTGAAATATCAAAATCGAACACATCACTAATTTCTTCAGCAATGGCACTGTGATCTTCTTGAACACGATTAAGCATTGAATCTGGGTCATTTTTCAAGTTCAGACTAAGCGATTCAACTTGATATTTATAAAGACGAATAGCAGCCCAAGGTGACATAAACCCTATAGTGATAATTTTTAAGAACCAATTGCTCACGATAATCCACACGTAGTGCCATTGATTGCAATTGGTATTAAATTCACTGCGACTAAGAGTGATATTATTCCAAGTTACGATGAATATACGCGCAGAGATTAAAGGCCAAATCAGTAACAATCCAATGAGGTACATTACACCAAAAATAACGCTCATTTCCTCAGCACCAAGATTTGCCAATGAACCTGCAAAAAACCAAAGTACAAGGCCATAAACACCAATTAAAGCAATAAATGCTAAAACTGGATAATAGAAGGCCCTCATAAATGCAGACCATTCGGCACGTAATTTAAACTTTAATTGCCCTACATATAAATGGTCTAAGGTATATCGTTTAAACAACCAAATGGTTACAGGATAGAATAAGCCCAATGTAAAAATCGTTAGTAAAATAGATTTAAAGAAAACCCAATATATTTCTTTATTTGTACCTGAAAAATAGAATCGGCTATTACCAAATTTACTATTTCGTGCTTTAAAACGAAGAGTGGCACGAATCAGCCAAGGTACAACAAAATAAATAATCGCCAGTCCAATTAATGATACTTTCACTGAATAATTGGAAATCACACTAAAACCAATATAAAGGGCTAAAGCAATTAAGCGACCAATCAAAATTTTTCTTGGTATACCTGTAAAGTCGAAACGACGTTGAAAAAATTCAGTATTTCCATAAAAGTAGCGTAAACGACGCACTTTTGCCCATGGTGCATACAAACCTAGAGTAATAATCGTAAGTAAGATATTTACAATCCAGATACCAAAATACTCAGATGCATTGCCATGAAAATAAAAAGAATGAATTTTCTTCCAACTTTTCACTTCATGTTGTTCTAAAGGTGGAAGTTCTAGTGGAAATGGTGGTTCTGAAAAAGTTTGATGCATTAAATTGGTATCTGGTGTTTGCATGAAATATCCAGTTGTTTTTAGCCTTGTTATTAGAAAATAATCTAATGATATAGATCAAAAAAAATGCGTTAAATCTTATAAAAGATAAAACGCATTATCTATGAATCATAGAAAAGTTACCAATATGAGATTTGTAAGTTCTCTATGCTTGTAGCTGAAGCATGTGAAAATTCAAATGATCGGCAATGAAACTTTGGATGAAATAATAACCGTGATCATAGCCTTCATGTTCTCGTAAGGTGAGTTTCTGCCCAACCTTTTGGCAAGCTTGTTCAAATAAAGCAGGATGAAGCTGCGAATAAAACTGATCTTTTAAACCTTGATCAATGAGTATTTCTTTAAATATAGCGCCTTTGCTTTCCAATAATGCGGTTGCATCATGTTTTAACCATTCAGATTTATCATTGCCCAAATAATTAGAAAATGCTTTTTCACCCCAAGGGCCTTGGCTTGGTGCACAAATAGGTGCAAATGCAGAAACGGATTTAAATTTTTCTGGATATTTCAGTGCAAGTGTCAAAGCACCATGCCCACCCATACTATGACCGAAAATTCCAACTTTTCCATCTTCAACTAAAAATTCTTTTTGCACTAAATCATAGAGTTCTTCTGCGACAAAAGCTTCCATATTGAAATGTTCAGCCCAAGGCATTCGAGTTGCATTAATATAAAAACCAGCCCCCTGACCAATATCCCAATGATCACCTTGTTCAACATTTTCACCACGTGGCGAAGTATCCGGAGTAATTAAAATCAGTCCGAGTTGTGCCGCCAATTGTTGAGCATGAGCCTTAATTGCAAATGTTTCTTCTGTACAGGTTAAGCCTGCTAAATAAAATAATGCGGGACAAGCATCACCATCCAAAGCTTTTTTAGGAAGATAAATACCAAATTTACTTTCGCCTTTAAGGCTTTCAGAATTAATCTTATAAATGCGTTGTTCGCCATTAAAACATCTATTATTTTGGATTAATTCCATTACGCTTCCCCTTTTTTAATTAATGAATATTCAGTGGCTCTTCCACTTTTGTTACAGGTTTCACTGAATTCACTTGTGGAAATAAACGTTGTTCTAATTGTGGCAACATCAATTCCATATTCTTACCAATTGCCCATTGAGGTTCAGATGGCTCAAATCCTTGTGCCGTTTCCCACTTTGCAACTGTATCTTTTGCTTGATTAAATGCATCAAACATCGAATGTTGTTCACGCATTGCCTGATCAAAGAACGCGCGACCAAAATAAGTATAATCCGCTTCATTTGAACAACCGAAGGATGCTCGATCTGCAGCAGATGCAGTAATAATTAAAGTATTTTCATCTTGCAGTTCAGAAACAAAACTTCCTGAATAACATGCAGAAATAACAATTACGCGCCAACGGATTCCAGATTTATCTAAAGTATCTTTTAACCATTTTGGATCGACTTGTTTTAAGTCTAATGGTGCATTTTCTATTTCAAACTGATTTGGCAATCCGTGAGATGTCATATATAAAAATAGTACATCACTTTCACGATTCATCTGCTGTCCCATACGGCGCAGTGCCATTTCTATACTTGTTCTTGAGGCAACAGGAATAACATTTCTTGTCATTGGATTATTCACAAGAATCATCGAACGTGAAAAAGTACCAAAACGTGTATCAAATTGTTCCTTAATACGTTCTACTTCAGACATAAAGACGTCTTGATAACTTGCACCTGCCACACCTAAAAAATACCAATGTGATTGTGCAAATTCACCAAATTCTATACCTTCAAGCGCTTTATTCAGAATTTTGTTTTGTGTATAAAAAGCTTCTTCACTAAAAGATGGTGGAACATCTTCAACCTTCCAAATAGGCTGACTTTTTACCGACATTTGCCATACAACCAAAGTAAATAAGGTTGCTGCAATAATCAGTGCTCGTTCCCACCAAGGCCATTTTAATTCACGTGAAAAAACCCAAACCACAGCCAAACTTTGCCAAACAAACAGCACCATAAATAAGATCGGCAAATAGTCATATAATGCATATGGCAAAATATCGACCATGCCTAAATATTGAATAAGGCTTTGTAATAGTGCGATGTGTGTATCTAGAACCAACCAAAGTAAGGCAGGCACAAGCAGTAAGCGAGGGTTATTTACACGTTGAGATAAAAAGATACCTACTATAAGTGCAATGAATGGCCAAAGCGCATAACTGACTAACCCTTGAGGATTAAAGTCACCAATTTCACCCGCACTTAACCAACTAAATAAGGTATTTGCTGCACCACCTAATATGCCCCAAAAAATGAGCTGAAAAACGGATGGGCGCACAATTTGTAATGAGCGTCTTGAACCTAAGAATAACCATAACCCTGCAGTTTGATTGCTTTTTAGATCATGCCAAAAGTTTATGGAGGGTTTGAAATCAATCATAGGTTCAACGTGTAGTTATAGACCGTAATTTGAATAATAAGTTTATGCCTGATAATTTTTTTATCAATGACGTTTTTTCACTATATCTCAAATCTTTGCAGTTTTTTTGAGTAATTACCAAAATACTAAGCAAGATCATGTTGAAAATACGCATCGAAACGACAAGCATCACCTTGCCACTGATGATTTGGTTCTTGATTTGCTAAAAATACCGAAAGCCTTGGTCGTTTTACGACAACTCGTTTTGCAATTTTTTGTGCCAATTGAAGCAAATTATCGCCTAAATCCATTTCACCATCTTCAGGTAAAATTAAATGCAACAACTGCATTTGTTTCTTCACTTGTGCTTGTTTCTTTTCTGCTTGCTGATTTTGATCACGCTGTGGAAACATTGGATCTAAATAAACAACATCTACAACCTGATTCAGTTCAGCTTGTTTCTTCAAATAATCGGCAGAGTCTGAAAATACCAAATGAATACGACTTACAGCCTTACTTAAAAAAGCATCTTGCATGGCTATTCGGTGGGCATCATCAAGTAAAGTAAACAATATAGGATGGCGTTCAACTAAAGTAACCTCTGCACCTAACTGCGCCATAAGCAAACTATCGTGCCCAAGTCCTGCTGTTGCATCTACCAATTTAGGTTTTTCACCTAAGTTACATGCGCGAGCAATCATCTCAGATTTTAAAGATGCACGTTTTAAGCGACCTACTTCTGCTTTCCAATCGGGCTGCATTTTCATGCCGTTGGCACATAACCACAAACCTGAATCATCTACACATAAAGCTAGCTCTGGGTTTAAACGTAAAAATCGAGCGTTTAATTTTTCAATGAGCTCAATATTTACCGTTACTCCACGAGAAGAAAGCACAACAGCGTACTGTTGTGCTTCCTCTTGAAATTCTTGCTCAGCATATAAGCGAATTTCATTTACCATAATTTCCAGCCTGTAAATGCAAAGAGTAAGATCAACAGACCTGAGAAAATGCGATACCACGCAAAGACCATGAAATCTCGTTTAGCCACATAAGCCACTAAAACTCGAATCAGTACAAGTGCAGAGATAAACGAAACCAATAAACCTACCGCAAGCACAACCCAATCTTGATGAGTTTGAAATACATCATAACTTTGGTAAAGGTCTAATAGACCTGCCCCAACAATAACAGGGATACCCAAAAAGAATGAAAACTCTGTTGCAGCTTTTCGAGATACGCCCAAGAACATTGCACCAATAATAGTTGCGCCTGAACGTGACGTTCCTGGAATTAAAGATAAAACTTGAATTAAACCAATCCAAATTGCGTCTTTATAACTTAAATCTTCAACTTCTTTTGCACGAACCACAGGTGGATTTTTCTCAATCCACATAATAATGAAACCACCCACAATTAAGCCAATTGCGACGGCAACATCATTAAATAAAAGCGCTTTTACTGTCTGACCAAAAGTCAGCCCCACAAGCATAATTGGAATAGAAGCGAAGATTAAACCAAGACCTAAGCGACGACCTTTTTCTTCGCCTGTAATGAGCCCTGTTGCCGCTCCCCAAAGACGTGCCCAATATTCGTAAATAACAGCGGCGATTGCACCCATTTGAATAGCAATTACGAATACATCACTTTTTTCTTTGGTCCAGAAATTCATTAATTCTGATGCAAGAATTAAATGTCCTGTACTTGAAATAGGTAAAAATTCGGTAATCCCTTCTACAATACCCATGATCGCTGCTTTCAACAGCAGTAAAAGATCCATAGAAAATCCTAATTATTTGCCCTGTTCTGGGATTTTTTTCCAAGCGTCATCACGTAAATATACGGGTAATGCAAGTTCTGCATCTAACCATTTCTCGTGTTTCGCCAATTCGCGGGCAATAGTAGCAATATCTTCTGCTGTTGCACTTAAGCCTTTGTACTGTATTTGTTCTGCATTTACCAAGCCTGAACCTGAGCCTATAAGTTGATATTTCACAACATTTTGTGCTTTTTCATAGCTCAACAATTGCTCTTCATCTACAGCTTGCATAATGTTGTTTTCATCAAGCTTAAAACTTGCAATATAAACTTCATTCATACGTGCATCGAGAACAGCTGTTACTTCTATTAAACCTGCTTCACGATATGCATTTTGCGCTAAAGCTTGCAATGTCGATACAGGAATCACAGGAATGTCATTTGACCAAGCTAGAGCTTGAGTCACAGCGGCATTAATACGCACACCACTAAATGAACCCGGTCCACGACTAAAGGCAATTGCTGTTAGATCGGAAGTTTGAATTTCCGTTTGTGCAAAACCTTGCTCAATCATCGGTAAGATGGTTTGCGTTTGTGCTTTTGCTCTTGTATCTAATTGGAAAAATAGCGCTTGTGTTTCATCTACAATTGAAACGGAACACTGCTCATTGGCAGTTTCCAATGCCAGCAATTTCATGCAAGACCTTAAGAATAAATCTGATAAATATAGTGGCTATAATACTCCACTCATTCAAGCTTCGCGAGAGATTCTAAGCGATGATACTTAAAACTCGCTTAAATTTTAATGCGTCAGTAAATACTTAATTGAGTTAACTTAAAGGCTAACTTCTTCCAATTTCACAAATTTTTTAAAATGTTCTGCATAGTGCAAGGCACTTTTCTTCAACATTTTTTCGCCTGTTTCATCTAATGTTTTGACCACTTTCCCCGGTGACCCCATCACAACCGAATTATCTGGAATAATTTTACCTTCAGGAATCAAAGCATTTGCACCAATAATACAATTTTTACCAATCACGGCATTGTTTAATATCACAGCATTAATTCCAATTAAGCTGTTATCGCCAATCGTACAACCATGCAACATCGCCTGATGCCCTATCGTTACATAATGTCCAATATGCATTTCTATACCTGCATCGGTATGTAAAACTGCATTTTCTTGAACATTGGTAAAATCACCTATTTTAATTTTACTATTATCGCCACGAATGACTGCACCAAACCAAACGCTGACTTCTTTACCTAATTCAACTTGCCCCAATACCGTTGCATTATCTGCGACCCATCCATCCCATGGTAAATGTGTGGCTTGAGGTTGATGTCCTTGAAATTTGTACAACATGATTTCTTCCTGAAATGAGGTGCTTTATTTAAGATTAAAATTAGGCGAATTAAGTAAAAGTGGCCAATCTTTTTTATAATCTAAACCATTTTGAAACAGTGAAACCAGCATACGTGCAGTTAAACCCCAAACCACTTCATCTTCTACTTGCATGCTTGGAAAATATAATTTTTGTTCGGCATATTGAACTTCATAAGGAATGGTTGGCGCATCCATTAAACTTTTTAAAGATGCAAAAAAGATACGATCTATTTCAGTCGGTTGCGGTTGAAGCACAATATGTGGCGGAATTAATCCAACAATCGGTTTTACAGTTAATCCATTTTTTGACTTTTGCATTGGCAAATCGCCAATTAGCTGAACATCAAAAGGGTTTAACGCTGTTTCTTCTTGTGCTTCTCTTAAAGCAACCACAATGTTACTAGTATCTTGCGGATCACGTTTTCCACCAGGAAATGAAACTTCACCTGCATGGCTGTTCATCATAATTGAACGACGCGTTAATAAAACTTTCGGATCTGCCTCATTGGTAATCGCAATTAATACAGCTGCTTGAGCCTCTTTCGCTTTCGCTTCGAAGTTTAATTTTTGCTGTAATAATTGGGTCAATGAACCATAATCCATATTTTTATCCTTTTGTCTTTACATCATCATAGCTGAATTTCCGTTCAATGAAATAGAGATGATGCCAAAGTCCTAAAATTCAGTTATTCTGAAAGCACCTTTATCATTGATGATGAATATGAACTTCTGCGGCAATTGTGGACATAAAACAACTGAAAAAATCCCTTTAGGTGACCATCAGCTTCGTCGTGTTTGTACGCAATGTGGAACTATTCATTATGTTAATCCTAAAGTGATTTGTGGTGCACTTGCACTTTGGGAAAATAAAGTCCTGCTTTGTAGGCGTGCCATTGAACCACGTTATGGTTTATGGACTTTACCTGCAGGTTATATGGAATTGTTTGAAACTATGGAACAAGGTTCGGCACGTGAAACACGTGAAGAAGCCGAAGCTGAAATTGATATCGAACAGCTTTATTGCATGTATAACATTCCACGTATTGGACAAATTTACGTTTTATTTAAAGCCAATATTATTGATGGAAAATTTGGTGCAGGTGAAGAAACCATCGAATCTCGCCTATTTAGTGAAGATGAAATTCCCTGGGATGATCTTGCATTTCCGAGCGTAGAAAGAACACTTCGCCATTATTTTGAAGACAGAAAAACCAATACTTTTCCAAAGCATTTAGAAACTTTAGGTTCACGTTTAGACCATACAGGTTAAGCTTCAAACTTAATTCAGCATATTCAAGCTCATCTAATCGATGGGCTTTTCTTTTATTGCTATAAATCTAAACTCGATTCACATCGCTTTTGTCGTGTCTAGCTCTTGGTTTCATGTAAAATATGGGTGAAATTCAATGATGTGCTTTTGCTGTATATGATGAACTCTCCTACTTTTAAACAAGCTTTATCTCAACAAGATCTTTCTTATCAAAAGCTTCTAGAGTCTTTACAGCCATTTCATCATGTTGTTTTTCTAAATAATAACAACCAGCCTCTTATTGGGTTTTTAGCAGATCGGTATGTTCTTATACATGCAAAAAAAACTGATTTTTTTCAGCAAACAACATTCAACACATATGAAAAATCAAAATATTATCAGCAACTTCCAGAATTTTTAACATCATCATTAAATCCAAAAAATGAAATATTAACGATGGGTTTTGTTAGTTATGATTTTGCCGCAAATCAGCAAGTTCATGCCCAAATAAAAAATCAACCGAGTCTTTTTTTAGGACAATTTTCAAGTTATTTAAGCTATGAAAACCAAACTTGGTATTTCAATAGTGACCATATTGATGCCCAATCTATCTTTCAACAAATTGAAAATTTAACTCAAAACCATCAAAGTTCAGAGACATTAGCACTAGCAGAAAAATGTAAAAGCCGTTGGTCGAAACAACAATATCAGCAAGCTTTTCAACATGTTCAAGACTATATTGTCGCAGGCGATTGCTATCAAATTAACTTAACGCAAGAATTTACCACCAAAGCAAAAGGTTCATTGCTTTCAACATCCGACCAATTTTGGACTTTGACCAATGCACCTTATGCTGGTTATTTACGTGTCGAATCATTTGAAGTATTGAGCTGTTCACCTGAACTATTTATCGATTTTGAAACCAATAGAAAAATAGTAACTAAGCCCATTAAAGGCACAATGCCACGTTTTGAAGATGCTGTTTTAGATGAACAATCTAAAAATACTTTAAAAAACTCCGAAAAAGATCAGGCTGAAAATGTCATGATTGTGGATTTATTACGTAATGATTTAAGTGTTTATGCAGAAACAGGTTCAGTCAAAACGCCAAAATTATTCAATATTGAAAGCTTTAATCAAGTTCATCATATGGTCAGCGAAATTGAGGCAACATTAAAAGAAAATGTACAACCTTTTGATGTATTGATGTCTGCGCTGCCTGGTGGCTCAATTACAGGCGCACCCAAAATTCGTGCCATGCAAATTATTAACGAACTTGAACAAGGTGCTCGTGGCGCTTATTGCGGTTCAATGGGATATTTCAATTCGGATGGTACAGGTTCTTGGAACATTCTAATTCGTTCAATTCAAAAATATCAGGAAGATATTTCATTATGGGCAGGTGGTGGTATTACCATTGCCTCAAATTGCGATGCCGAATATCAAGAGTGTTTCGATAAAGTCGATGCCTTACTCAAGTTACTGAATACATTCTATAAACATCAATAAAAAAAGCGACTCATTTGAGTCGCTTTTTTTAATCCCTCCCAACCTCCCTTTTTTAAAGGGAGGAGTCCCCTCCTTTATCAAAAGAGGGTTAGTGTGGATTTATATTCTGTTCTATTCTGAATAGATTACAACAAAATATCGTTTTTCAATGTATCAACTAAACGTTGATTTTGCTCATCTGTACCAATCGTAATGCGCAAGAACTGATTGATACGAGGTTTATTAAAGTAACGCACGATAATGCCACGTTCACGTAATTCAGCAGCTAATTCACCTGCATCTTTACTTGGTAAAGATGCAAAAATAAAGTTAGCACTTGAAGGCAATACTTTAAAACCAATATCAGCCAATTGAGCCACAAGCTTTTCACGGCTCGCAATCACTTTTTGATTTTGCTCTTCGAAATACGCTTGATCTTCAAAAGATGCAACCGCAGCAGCAATCGCAAAACGATCAATCGGATATGAGTTAAAGCTATTTTTTACCGCCTCAAGCGCCGCAATTAAATGTGGTTGTGCAATCGCAAAACCTACACGTAAACCTGCTAATGAACGTGATTTAGATGTCGTTTGGCAAACCACTAAGTTCTCGTATTTTTCAACTAAACTCACCGCAGATTCCGCACCAAAATCGACATAAGCTTCATCAATGACAACCACTGAATTAGGGTTGGCTTGAAGTACTTCTTCAATTGCAGAAAGCCCCAATGCAATACTTGTTGGTGCATTCGGGTTGGTAATGATAATACCGCCATTTGGCTGTTTATAATCCTCAACGACAATTTCAAAATCATCATTTAACGGCAAAATTTTAGTTTTTGCAGAAAGACCAAAAAATTGACTATATACAGGATAAAAACTGTAGGTAATATCTGGATATAGAATTGGTTTATCTTGCACAAAAAAAGCTTTAAAAATATGTGCTAAAACTTCATCTGAACCATTACCAACAAATACATGTTCCACAGCAACATTTTGCTGTTTTGCAATAGCTTGTTTCAATGCTGAAGCATCAGGGTCTGGATATAAACGCAATACATCCGCATTATTTTCCAATACAGCTTGCACCGCAGCAACCACTTTTGGAGATGGTGGATACGGGTTTTCATTTGTATTGAGTTTTAATAAGTTTTGAATTTTTGGCTGTTCGCCCGGTGTGTACGGTTCTAATTCACGTACATCAGGACTCCAAAAACGCATTTGTTCAGAGCTAATATTCATTTTTCTATCTCAATATTCCCTCTCCTTCTAGGAGAGGGTTAGGGTGAGGTCAAAAACTCCCTCTCCTAACCTCTCCCACAGGGAGAGGAACAATTCATTTCTAAACTAACTTCATCTAGTTTTAGATTTTTCTCTAATCAAAAAATTTATCTAAAAGATGATCCAAACAAATTAATCTTGATAACGATAACGTGCAGAACGTGCATGCGCATCTAAGTTTTCTTGTTGTGCAAGAATATCTGCTGTTTTTGCTAAAGTTTTCACACCTTGTTCAGAGCACATGATTAAGCTTGAGCGCTTTTGGAAATCATATACACCCAACGGTGATGAGAAACGTGCTGTACCTGATGTTGGCAATACATGGTTTGGACCTGCACAGTAATCGCCAATGGCTTCAGGTGTATAACGTCCCATGAAGATTGCACCTGCATGGCGAATATCTTCAGACATTTCTTCAGCTTCATCTAAACACAACATTAAATGTTCAGGCGCAACTTGGTTAATCAGCTCTGCACCTTCTGCACGGTCTTTTACAAGAACCAATGCGCCACGATTGGCAATAGATGTACGTGCAATTTCAGCTTTTGGTAAAGCTTCTAGATGCTTTTCAATGGCTTGTTCTACATCATTTAAAAGTTGTTCATCTGGTGTAATGAAAACAGCTTGTGCAACGGTGTCATGCTCTGCTTGAGACAATAAATCCATCGCTAGCCATTCAGCATTATTTTTACCTTCTGCATAAACTAAAATTTCAGAAGGACCTGCAATCATGTCAATGCCGACTTGACCGAACACTGCACGTTTTGCTGCCGCAACAAAACGGTTCCCCGGCCCTGTAATTTTATCTACAGCAGGAATCGTTTCTGTACCATATGCCAATGCAGCAACGGCTTGCGCACCACCAATAGTAAATACACGGTGTACGCCTGCTAAATGTGCTGCCGCCAATACCAATGGATTCAATTCACCATTTGGTGCAGGAACAACCATAATAATTTCGGACACGCCTGCAACATGTGCAGGAATTGCATTCATGAGCACTGAAGATGGATATGAAGCCAAACCACCCGGCACGTAAATACCCACACGATCAAGTGGTGTAACTTTTTGACCTAAGGTATTACCCAAAGCATCGACATAAGTCCAACCATCTTGCTTCTGTGCTTGGTGAAATTCACGTACACGGTGTGCAGCAAGTTCTAAAGCTTCACGAATTTCTGTGGTTAAGCCATCAAATGCAGTTTTTAACTCTTCTTGAGTGAGTTCTAATTCTGAAAATTGATGTGCTGGATGTCGATCGAATTGTTGAGTGAGTTTAAGTACATGTGCATCGCCATGTTGGCGTACATCTGCAATAATTTGGTCTACAGTTTTTAAAAGCTCTGGGTCACTCACAGTTTCAAAAGCTAACAAGTCTTTAAATACTTGCTTAAAGTTCGGCTCTTGAGTCGATAAACGTCGCATCAATTTACCCACACGGATAGTTAGGAAAGATTTAGTTTACCTTGTTTTATGTAATTTGTGGGTATGATTCAGCGCTTGAATGCTGAGTTTTATTGAAAATAACATTATGCTTGATTATAAAAACTATTAGTCTTGTATATGAAGATATTATGAATAAATTTAGGTAAAACAAAATGAGCATTTCAACTGAATTAAATATCAGTGATTTAACCGCGATAATAATTGCATTAGTAGCACTTTTTATCGCTTTTAAGAAAAATATTTATGATAAAAATCGAGCTAAATATACATTAAGAGCTCAAATAATAGACCGTTGTAACATGTTAATCCAGCATGAAATAACAATTGCAGAACTTACTAATTCAATTATAAACGCGGAGAAAAAAGATAAAATACTGAAAATAAATAAAGGAGGTATTAATAATATTCTTGATATATATCAAACAATTCTAGATCTCCCTCTTTCAATTGAATTGAAAGATTACGACGAACATCTTGAAGCACTTCAAGATCTAGAGATTACTTCTCTAAAAAGAATCAAACTATTAACTGACCATTTTAGCCAATAAAAAACCGCCCTTTCAGGCGGTTCTTCAAATAAGTTCAAAACTTATTTTTTCGCTTCACGCTCTTCCACAGCTTTTTCAAGTTGCGCAAGAATTGGATTCAACAAAGCTTGCTTACGCTTAAAGCTCGCTTTATTCACAATTAAACGTGAAGATACTTGGCAAATTTCTTCAAGTGGCTCTAAACCATTGGCACGTAAAGTATTACCTGTGTCTACAACATCGACAATGTAATCGCCCAAACCAACAAGTGGAGCAAGCTCCATAGAACCATAAAGTTTAATCACATCAACTTGCTCACCTAAGCTTGCATAATATTGACGCGTTAAATTTACATATTTAGTGGCAATTTTTAAACGACCTTTCGGACGTTCCATTCCAACCTTACCTGCTGTCATTAATTTACAAACAGCAATTTTTAAGTCTAATGGTTCATATACGTTTTGCGCACCGTGTTCCATCAATACATCTTTACCCGCAACACCAATATCAGCAGCACCATTTTCAACATAAGTCGGTACGTCTGATGCACGTAAAATTAAAATACGTACATGTTTATGTGTTGTAGGAAAAATTAACTTACGCGATTTATCTGGATCTTCTAATAAGTTAATCCCTGCTGTTTCTAGCAATGGTAAAGTCTCTTTTAAGATACGTCCTTTACTTAATGCTAAAGTTAAACCATGATCAAAATTTCCCATTACATCAAAATTAGGATCATCGTTTCTCATATCGCTCATTAATCTACTCGCTTAATTTGGGCACCAATACCTTGTAATTTTGCTTCAATATTTTCATATCCACGGTCGATATGATAAATACGATCGATGATCGTTTCACCTTCAGCAGCTAATGCAGCCAATACCAAAGAGAATGAAGCTCGTAAATCTGTTGCCATTACAGGTGCTGCAGAAAGTTTTTCTACACCTGTGATCACAGCATCATTACCTTCAACCTGAATGTTTGCGCCCATTCGTGCTAACTCAGGTACATGCATAAAACGATTTTCGAAAATCGTTTCTGAAACTGTCGCAAAACCACGACCAATCGCGTTAACCGCCATGATCTGTGCTTGCATATCTGTAGGGAATTCAGGATGTGGCAAAGTACGGAAGCTCACTGCTTTCGGACGTTTACCCATCATATCTAGCTCGATCCAGTCATCACCACGGGTCACTTCTGCACCCATTTCTTCAAACTTTTCGAGTACAGCTTCCATTAATGTTGGATCAGTATGTGTTGTTTTAACACGACCGCCCGTAATAGCAGCAGCAGCTAAATATGAACCTGTTTCAATACGGTCAGCAACAACGGCATATTCACAGCCATGTAAGCTTTCAACGCCTGTAACCACTAAAGTATCTGTATCTAGACCTTCAATTTTTGCACCCATCGCAATAAGCATGTTTGCAAGATCTGTAATTTCAGGTTCACGTGCAGCATTACGAATAGTTGTTACACCATCCGCTAAAACCGCAGCAGTTAAAATGTTTTCTGTACCACCAACGGTAACCATATCAAAAACAACTTCACCACCTTTTAAACGTCCGTTAACTTTGGCATGTACATAACCATTTTCAACTTCAATTTCAGCACCCAACGCTTCTAAAGCTTTAAGATGTTGATCGACTGGACGAGAACCAATAGCGCAACCACCAGGTAACGAAACCTGCGCACTACCATAACGCGCCAACAATGGACCAAGCACCAAAATAGATGCGCGCATTGTTTTCACAAGCTCATATGGTGCAAACTGATTGTCTAAGGTAGATGTATCTGCAACTACCGTATCACCTTCATATTTCATGGTGATACCAAGACCTGCAATCAACTTCACCAATGTATTCACATCTTTTAGATCTGGTACATTTGTAAGTGTAGTTGGTGTATCCGCAAGGATCATTGCTGCTAAAAGTGGTAATGCTGCATTTTTTGCACCAGAAATACGCACTTCACCTTCGAGCTTAATGCCGCCCTGAATTAAAAATTTATCCAATGTATTAAGCTCCGAATAAGCTTGCTTTACGCCATTCTTCTTTAGTCATTGCGCGAATAGTAACTGCGTGTACTTCACCACTGGCAATATATGAATTTAACGGTGCATAAACAGATTGTTGACGAGCAACGGGACGTTTGCCTTCAAATTGTTCATCTACAATACGAAGATCAAATTTTCCGCCCTGCCCACTTACAGCAACTTCAGCCTCTGGAAAAGCAGCTTTTAAAATATCAGTGAGCTGTTCACTATTCATCACAAAGACCTCTTATAGGACCGACGGTGTAAAACCCGCCATTTTACTATAAATATAAAAAATAATTCATCTGCTGTTGCATTATACCAATAAAAAAAGAGGTTATTTGAAACCTCTTTCCGTTTAAAGATTAAACTATACAGCTAAAGGCTGATAAACGAGTTGCATTTTTCGATGTTTATCGAGTTGGCGCTTCAATTTTTCAGTTAATTTTTTAATTGAAGTATACATATCATCAGCAGATGCTTGCGCAAACAACTCAATACCCGGCAATCGAATAATGGCTTCTGCAATATGATTTAAACTACCACGTTTTGAATGTTTATCAACTTGGTGATCTTTAGATAGCTTAACTTGCATACTATTGATTTGATCTAAATGCTTCGTCATATCCTTGAATTTACAACGGATATCTTTTTCTATTGCATCGGTGATTGTTAAATGATGACCACGAATTGTAATTTGCATAGCACTATCCCTCACCTTTTTTTAAGAGTCGAAAAGTCATAATTAGAACGATTCAATAAAGTGAAAGAAAAAGTTCTTACAAATAAAAATCAAATCATTCTAACTAATCCTTAAATAAAAAAGAGATTCATTATGTCGTCATAATGAATCTCTAGAATAGTCAGATTTTAAATTTTAGATCAAGACTTTTCTCTCAGAAGATGAAGGAATATGTAACGATTCGCGATATTTCGCGACCGTTCTTCTTGCAACCTCAATACCATCAGCATTCAACATATTTGCAATCACATTATCTGACAATGGCTTACGTGAATTTTCTTCTGAAATAAGCTTTTTAATTTTCGCTCGAATTGCAATAGATGATGCTTCTCCACCACTACTCGTTCCTACATGACTCGAGAAAAAATATTTCAATTCAAAAAGCCCACGAGGTGTCAGCATATACTTATTGGTGGTTACTCGTGAAATTGTCGATTCATGTAATTCGACTTCTTCAGCAATTTCTCGTAAAACTAAAGGCTTCATTCCCTCAGCACCAATTTCAAAAAAATTCCGTTGATGCTCAACAATACACGTTGCAACCTTTAATAAAGTTTTATGTCGTTCATCCACACTTTTTATAAAGTTTTTTGCTTCCAACATATGATTTCTTAAATACTGATTATCATCACTTTGGTCGGCACGTTTAATCATATTAGAATAAAAAGAATTAACGCGTAGTTTCGGCATAACATCAGGATTTAGCTGCACAAACCAATGATCATTTTTCTTTTGAACAACAACATCCGGAATTTGATAATCTAAATCTTTATTTTCAAAATCGGCACCAGGATAAGCTTTTAAACTTTTTAATAATGAAATTGCTGATTTTAGTTGATCTTTACTTAATCCTGTTTGTTTCATTAACTTAGCTAAATCATTTGAAATCAATAACTCATAATGATTTATTAACAGCATAGCCTCATTTCTATATAAGGTATGCACGGCTAAGCTTTCTAATTGCAACAATAGACATTCCGCAAGATTTCTAGATGCAATACCAATAGGATCCAAACGTTGAATCGACTTTAGTACCGCTAATACCTCTGCATCTTCTACTTCATCATCATAATCCATTGATTCTAAAAGATGTTGTACAGATGCAGTAATCTCTGAAATATCACAATCTAAAAATCCTTTTTCATCTAAAGAATCGACAATACAATGTGCAATTAATTTATCTATCAGTGAAAAATGAAGTAAATTAATTTGCTCAAGCATATGTTCTTGTAAAGTTAAGCTACCTTGTCGATTATCTTCACGCTCTTCAAAATCAATAGCACCAAGACTTGTTGGTTGATGCGTGTAAATATCATCCCAATCGGTATCTACAGGAAGATCATCTGGTAAATAATCAGCATTTAACTCATTTGTTAAGTCTTTTTCTTCTTGATCTTCAATAGCATCTAAGCTTTCTATATTTTCCAGCTCTTCTATTTTTTCTAACAACGGATTACTATCAAGTTGAATTTGAATTTCTTGTTCTAGTTCCAAACTAGATAGTTGAAGTAATCGAATAGCTTGTTGCAATTGAGGTGTTAAAGATAATGAATTTGCAACTCTCATCCCAAGCGATAACTTCATATAACCCTACTCTATTTATAGCTTTTACTTTAAGCAATATTTATGCCGTTTTAATTTTTTATAACATGTTTTTAATATTTTTTATACAAATTAGATGAAAAATATACCAATATTAAGTGCTAAGAATCGATTTATATGCTAAAAATATTTACTACGAAGGACTCAGCTTAAGGTTTGTTAAATTTCTTCTATAAAAATTAAAATATCACCCATAAAAAAACACCCCCTGTCATAAGACAGGGGGTGTTTTAGAATTAATGAGCTGGCGATGACTTACTCTCACATGGGTAACCCCACACTACCATCAGCGCTAAGAGGTTTCACTTCTGAGTTCGGGAAGGGATCAGGTGGTTCACTCTTGCTATTGTCGCCAGCACAACTGTTTATGCTTACTCGCTATGGTCTTAATTGCTTTCGCATGCCTAGCTTTCGTCAAATGAGTTATTAACAGATATTTGAGTTAAAGTTTAAGTTCTAGCGTTCACTAAATCAAGCATTTTGCTTTGAAATCTTTCGAAACAACAACTGTTTGGGTGTTGTATAGTCAAGCCTCACGAGCAATTAGTATTGGTCAGCTTCATGCATCACTGCACTTCCACATCCAACCTATCAACGTCGTAGTCTTCAACGGCTCTTTAGAGGACATAAAGTCCTTGGGAAATCTTATCTTGAGGTAGGCTTCCCGCTTAGATGCTTTCAGCGGTTATCCCTTCCGAACATAGCTACCCGGCGATGCGACTGGCGTCACAACCGGTACACCAGAGGTTCGTCCACTCTGGTCCTCTCGTACTAGGAGCAGATCCTCTCAAATTTCCAACGCCCACGGTAGATAGGGACCGAACTGTCTCACGACGTTCTAAACCCAGCTCGCGTACCTCTTTAAATGGCGAACAGCCATACCCTTGGGACCTGCTTCAGCCCCAGGATGAGATGAGCCGACATCGAGGTGCCAAACACCGCCGTCGATATGAACTCTTGGGCGGTATCAGCCTGTTATCCCCAGAGTACCTTTTATCCGTTGAGCGATGGCCCTTCCATACAGAACCACCGGATCACTAAGACCTACTTTCGTACCTGCTCGACTTGTGGGTCTCGCAGTTAAGCGCGCTTTTGCCTTTATACTCTACGCGTGATTTCCGACCACGCTGAGCGCACCTTCGTACTCCTCCGTTACTCTTTAGGAGGAGACCGCCCCAGTCAAACTACCCACCAGACATGGTCCTCGCTCCAGATTATGGAGCAGAGTTAGAACCTCAATATTACCAGGGTGGTATTTCAAGATTGGCTCCATCGCAACTAGCGTCACGACTTCAAAGCCTCCCACCTATCCTACACAAGTAAGATCAAAGTTCAATGTCAAGCTGCAGTAAAGGTTCACGGGGTCTTTCCGTCTAGCCGCGGGTACACCGCATCTTCACGGCGAATTCGATTTCACTGAGTCTCTGCTGGAGACAGCGCCCCCATCATTATGCCATTCGTGCAGGTCGGAACTTACCCGACAAGGAATTTCGCTACCTTAGGACCGTTATAGTTACGGCCGCCGTTTACTGGGGCTTCGATCAAGAGCTTCGCTTACGCTAACCCCATCAATTAACCTTCCAGCACCGGGCAGGCATCACACCCTATACGTCCACTTTCGTGTTTGCAGAGTGCTATGTTTTTAATAAACAGTTGCAGGGGCCTGGTTTCTGTGGCTGTCAACCGCTCAGGAAGTAAATTCCGTCACCGTCGACAGCGTACCTTCTCCCGAAGTTACGGTACCATTTTGCCTAGTTCCTTCAGCAGAGTTCTCTCAAGCGCTTTGGTCTACTCGACCTGACCACCTGTGTCGGTTTCGGGTACGATTCCTGTGTAACTGAAGCTTAGAGACTTTTCCTGGAAGTATAGTATCAGCCACTTCGCTAATAAATTAGCTTGCTATCAGTTCTCAGCATAGAGTACCCCGGATTTGCCTAAGATACATGCCTACAACCTTTCACCTGGACAACCAACGCCAGGCTGACTTAACTTTCTCCGTCCTCTCATCGCATTACACAGAAGTATTGGAATATTAACCAATTTCCCATCGACTACGCCTCTCGGCCTCGCCTTAGGGGTCGACTCACCCAGCCCCGATTAACGTTGGACTGGAACCCTTGGTCTTTCAGCGAGCGAGTTTTTCACTCGCTTTGTCGTTACTCACGTCAGCATTCGCACTTCTGATACCTCCAGCATACTTCTCAATACACCTTCATCGGCTTACAGAACGCTCCCCTACCACTTGCAATAAATTGCAAATCCGCAGCTTCGGCATGTAGTTTTAGCCCCGTTACATCTTCCGCGCAGGCCGACTCGACTAGTGAGCTATTACGCTTTCTTTAAAGGGTGGCTGCTTCTAAGCCAACCTCCTAGCTGTCTATGCCTTCCCACATCGTTTCCCACTTAACTACAATTTTGGGGCCTTAGCTGGCGGTCTGGATTGTTTTCCTCTTGACTACGGACGTTAGCACCCGCAGTCTGTCTCCCGGATAGTACTCATTGGTATTCGGAGTTTGCATCGGTTTGGTAAGTCGGGATGACCCCCTAGCCGAAACAGTGCTCTACCCCCAATGGTATTCGTCCGAGGCGCTACCTAAATAGCTTTCGGGGAGAACCAGCTATCACCAAGTTTGATTAGCCTTTCACCCCTATCCACAAGTCATCCCCTGGCTTTTCAACGACAGTGGGTTCGGTCCTCCAGTTAGTGTTACCCAACCTTCAACCTGCTCATGGATAGATCACCTGGTTTCGGGTCTATGCCCAGCAACTAATTCGCCCTATTAAGACTCGATTTCTCTACGGCTCCCCTATTCGGTTAACCTCGCTACTGAACATAAGTCGCTGACCCATTATACAAAAGGTACGCAGTCACCGGACGCAATGCCGGCTCCCACTGCTTGTATGCATGCGGTTTCAGGATCTATTTCACTCCCCTCACAGGGGTTCTTTTCGCCTTTCCCTCACGGTACTGGTTCACTATCGGTCAGTCAGGAGTATTTAGCCTTGGAGGATGGTCCCCCCATATTCAGACAAGGTTTCACGTGCCCCGCCCTACTCGTCATCATCATATAAGCCCTTTCGTGTACAGGACTATCACCTACTACGGTCGCACTTCCCAGAGCGTTCCACTAAAGCTTATATGACTTAATGGGCTGTTCCCCGTTCGCTCGCCGCTACTGAGGGAATCTCAATTGATTTCTTTTCCTAAGGGTACTGAGATGTTTCACTTCCCCTCGTTCGCCTCATACACCTATGTATTCAGTGTATGATACCTAGCTTATGCTAAGTGGGTTTCCCCATTCAGAAATCTCCGGATCACAGGATATTTGCCGCCTCCCCGGAGCTTATCGCAGGCTATTACGTCTTTCATCGCCTCTGACTGCCAAGGCATCCACCACATGCACTTAATTACTTGACTATACAACCCCAAACAGTCGTTAATCCCTACAAGGAGGATAACAACAGATTGTGTCTTTCAACACACTCATACAGTTTGTTGTCCGTAGATTTAACTACAGTACAGCTTCTATTAGATTCATATACCAAAACGCTTGATTCAGTTAATCGCTAGTTTCTCAGTTCTTCATTTCACTCAACAGTAACAAGTTACTGCTAAATTCAATTCAGTTCTGAGCCTTAAACAATTTATTTCAACTCAAATTAATCTGTTAATGATTGCTCTAGCCTTCGTCAGGTCTAGAAACTGTGATAAATCACAGAGATTACCAAGTCCGCGTATATTAACGCTTATACTTGTTAATCTCTATAAGCTATCTAGCTGTTTGTATGTTTCTTAGCTCATCTTACATTCATTTGACTACCAAGTAGTCAATGATGTGATGGTGGAGACTAGGAGAGTCGAACTCCTGACCTCCTGCGTGCAAAGCAGGCGCTCTACCAACTAAGCTAAGTCCCCAGCTTATCATTAGATTCAATGTATCTTTGCTTTCTGTTTGCTCAGTACTCTCATACTGCGTTAGTCAGATTTGGTGGGTCTGACAAGACTTGAACTTGTGACCCCACGCTTATCAAGCGTGTGCTCTAACCAACTGAGCTACAGACCCTCAGATACATCTTCATGAAGAACAACTTGTTGTGGATTCTTACCAATCGTCAATCTTTCGTTAAGGAGGTGATCCAGCCGCAGGTTCCCCTACGGCTACCTTGTTACGACTTCACCCCAGTCGTCGGCCACACCGTGGTAAGCGTCCTCCTTACGGTTAGACTACCTACTTCTGGTGCAACAAACTCCCATGGTGTGACGGGCGGTGTGTACAAGGCCCGGGAACGTATTCACCGCGGCATTCTGATCCGCGATTACTAGCGATTCCGACTTCACGCAGTCGAGTTGCAGACTGCGATCCGGACTACGATCGGCTTTTTGAGATTAGCATCCTCTCGCGAGGTAGCAACCCTTTGTACCGACCATTGTAGCACGTGTGTAGCCCTGGTCGTAAGGGCCATGATGACTTGACGTCGTCCCCGCCTTCCTCCAGTTTGTCACTGGCAGTATCCTTAAAGTTCCCACCCGAAGTGCTGGCAAATAAGGAAAAGGGTTGCGCTCGTTGCGGGACTTAACCCAACATCTCACGACACGAGCTGACGACAGCCATGCAGCACCTGTATGTAAGCTCCCGAAGGCACCAATCCATCTCTGGAAAGTTCTTACTATGTCAAGACCAGGTAAGGTTCTTCGCGTTGCATCGAATTAAACCACATGCTCCACCGCTTGTGCGGGCCCCCGTCAATTCATTTGAGTTTTAGTCTTGCGACCGTACTCCCCAGGCGGTCTACTTATCGCGTTAGCTGCGCCACTAAAGTCTCAAAGACCCCAACGGCTAGTAGACATCGTTTACGGCATGGACTACCAGGGTATCTAATCCTGTTTGCTCCCCATGCTTTCGTGCCTCAGTGTCAGTATTAGGCCAGATGGCTGCCTTCGCCATCGGTATTCCTCCAGATCTCTACGCATTTCACCGCTACACCTGGAATTCTACCATCCTCTCCCATACTCTAGTCTCCCAGTATCGAATGCAATTCCTAAGTTAAGCTCAGGGATTTCACATCCGACTTAAAAGACCACCTACGCACGCTTTACGCCCAGTAAATCCGATTAACGCTCGCACCCTCTGTATTACCGCGGCTGCTGGCACAGAGTTAGCCGGTGCTTATTCTGCGAGTAACGTCCACTATCCTAGAGTATTAATCTAAGTAGCCTCCTCCTCGCTTAAAGTGCTTTACAACCAAAAGGCCTTCTTCACACACGCGGCATGGCTGGATCAGGGTTCCCCCCATTGTCCAATATTCCCCACTGCTGCCTCCCGTAGGAGTCTGGGCCGTGTCTCAGTCCCAGTGTGGCGGATCATCCTCTCAGACCCGCTACAGATCGTCGCCTTGGTAGGCCTTTACCCCACCAACTAGCTAATCTGACTTAGGCTCATCTATTAGCGCAAGGTCCGAAGATCCCCTGCTTTCCCCCGTAGGGCGTATGCGGTATTAGCAGCCGTTTCCAACTGTTGTCCCCCACTAATAGGCAGATTCCTAAGCATTACTCACCCGTCCGCCGCTAAGTTAGGTAGCAAGCTACCTTTCCCCGCTCGACTTGCATGTGTTAAGCCTGCCGCCAGCGTTCAATCTGAGCCATGATCAAACTCTTCAGTTTAATATTGCTTAGTGCCTTAAAGGGCACCAATCTTGGCTCATCAATTTTCTGACAAATATTTCTCAAATAAACTTCGAGTAATTTCTACCATTCAATCAATGAAAATAATTTCGATCGATCAACCAGTAAAAATCCACACAAGTTGTTCTTCATAATCTCTTAATGATCTTCTTGCTACTTCGTCAGTAGCAAGCTAGGTCAGCTATATTACTCTCTATCTCTAGAAAGTCAACTAGTAATTTCAAATTATTTTAAACTTTCTTTCTAAAACCCAATCTTAACACTTCATGCTAAGTTGCTGTTTTATCAGAAGTTTTAATCTTCATCACCGCCGATGGATGTGCATTCTACAGCATTCCCTACCCAACGCAACCCCCTTTTTTAATTTATTTCTCTTTTTTTATCCGTCTGTTTATTTATTCTACAAAATAACCACTTTTTATTATCTTTTGGTCATAAATGAGACGAAATTATATAGAAATTTATTTGATTTACTCTTTTCCCATGCCTACAAATCCCAGATAAACTCAATACCAATAATTAATATTGGATTATTTGAATCATCCACCCTCCCACCTCAGCAAAAGGAATCAAGGAATCAAGGAATCAAGGAATCAAGGAATCAAGGAATCAAGGAATCAAGGAATCAAGGAATCAAGGAATCAAGGAATCAAGGAATCAAAAAAAAAAGAATCAAGGAATCAAGAATCAAAAAAAATCAAGGAATCAAGGAATCAAGGAATCAAGGAATCAAGGAATCAAGGAATCAAGGAATCAAGGAATCAAGGAATCAAGGAATCAAGGAATCAAGGAATCAAGGAATCAAGGAATCAAGGAATCAAGGAATCAAGGAATCAAGGAATCAAGAATCAAGGAATCAAGGAATCAAGGAATCAAGGAATCAAGGAATCAAGGAATCAAGGAATCAAGGAATCAAGGAATCAAGGAATCAAGGAATCAAGGAATCAAGGAATCAAGGAATCAAGGAATCAAGGAATCAAGAATCAAGGAATCAAGGAATCAAGGAATCAAGAATCAAGGAAAAAATCAAGGAATCAAGGAATCAAGAATCAAGGAATCAAGGAATCAAGGAAATGCTATCTATATAAGCAAAACAAGTAAAATTTTTAGATTTTAGATTTTAGATTTTAGATTTTAGATTTTAGATTTTAGATTTTAGATTTTAGATTTTAGATTTTAGATTTTAGATTTTAGATTTTAGATTTTATCTTAATTCTATAAAACGCAAATTTCAGGCATAAAAAAACCGCTTAACGCGGTATCTTTTATTTCGACCAACTTATTTAAAGTTGGTCGGAGCAGTAGGATTCGAACCTACGACCCCCTGGTCCCAAACCAGGTGCACTACCAGGCTGTGCTATGCTCCGAATTGGGGTGAATGAAGGGGCTCGAACCCTCGACAACCGGAATCACAATCCGGGGCTCTACCAACTGAGCTACAATCACCATTACAACAAGCTTTTCAGATTCTATGATCAAACGTACCAAATGGCGCGCCTGACAGGATTCGAACCTGTGACCATCCGCTTAGAAGGCGGATGCTCTATCCAACTGAGCTACAGGCGCATTACCGCTGATATAAAATATCAAGCTTTTCTTTGCCTTGAGGAATTGGTCGGAGCAGTAGGATTCGAACCTACGACCCCCTGGTCCCAAACCAGGTGCACTACCAGGCTGTGCTATGCTCCGATTCATCTCAGCTTGTATCAAACATCTCGTTCGGTACGGTGTGCATTCTAGGCGTGACGCCTAAAGACGTCAACACCTATATTTAAAAAAAATCAAAAAAATGCTTCAACCGTTTATTTATCAAGCATTTTACATATTTTTTAATCAATTTCTTTATTTTAATGCAGCACTAAAGCTCAACATTCGGTCTAAAGGTAGCTTTGCACGTGTTGCTAAAACAGAATCAACAAAGATTTCTTGATCCTTTTTTTGCAAGACTTCTAAAATTCCATCCAATTCATTCATTGCCATCCACGGACAATGCGCACAAGAACGACACGTTGCCCCTTCTCCTGCTGTTGGTGCTTCAATTAAAATCTTATTGGGTACAGCTTGTTGCATTTTGTAAAAAATACCACGGTCTGTTGCAACAATCAGTCTTTCATGTGGCAATGTTTTAGCCGCTTTAATAAGTTGAGATGTGCTACCTACTGCATCTGCAATGTCAATTACAGATTCTGGCGACTCAGGATGAACCAAGACAGCTGCATCTGGATATAAAGCTTTCATGTTTTCAATACCACGTGCACGGAATTCTTCATGCACAATGCATGAACCGTCCCAAAGCAGCATATCTGCGCCTGTTTTCTTTTGAATATAACGCCCTAAATGCTGATCTGGTGCCCAAATTATTTTTTCACCCAAACCATCTAGGTGTTCAATAATTTCTACAGCACAACTTGACGTGACCACCCAATCTGCTCGTGCTTTTACAGCAGCAGAAGTATTGGCATAGACCACAACCGTATAGTCAGGATGTTCATCACAGAATTTAGTAAATTCATCCACAGGACAACCCAAATCTAAAGAGCAGGTCGCTTCTAGTGTTGGCATGAGCACTGTTTTTTCAGGAGATAAAATTTTAGATGTTTCGCCCATAAATTTAACACCTGCAACAACAAGCGTTTTTGCAGGATGATCTCTACCAAAACGTGCCATTTCCAATGAATCTGAAACACATCCACCTGTAAGTTCTGCTAATTCTTGTACTTCAGGATCACAATAATAATGCGCAACCAATACCGCATTTTGCTTTTCTAATTCTGCTTTAATTTGAGCAAATTTTTCTTGTTTAACTTCTTCGGTTAAATGAGAGTCTTTAGATTCACCTAAGCGATCTAAATGCGCCTGTACAATTGATTTAGCTTCATTAGCAATTAAGTTGTTGGTCGCATTATTCATAACAACGTCTTCTCTATCCATATTGCTTACGTTATGTAAGTGATCCTAATATCTGATCAATTTTTAAGTTTTTTGACCAGCAAGTAAAAAGTAGCAGTTATAAAAAAGCCTCACAACGGAGGCTTTGTTTAAATTTAGCTTTAAGAACGATAATCTGCATTAATCTTGACATAATCATATGATAAATCACAGGTATATACCGTATCTTTGGCTTGCCCTCGACCTAAATCAACTCGAATCGTCATTTCAGTTTGAGACATGACACGTGCACCTTCTGCTTCCGTATAGTCTTCAGCTGCACCGCCATCTTTACAGATTTGTACATCATCCAACCAAACTTGAATTTTTTCAACATCTAAATTTGGCACGCCTGCATAACCAATGGCAGCCAAAATACGCCCCCAGTTTGGATCTGATGCAAAAATTGCCGTTTTTACCAATGGTGAATGTGCAATGCTATAAGCAATATCACAGCATTCTTGCGTATTTCCACCGCCTTCAACCGCAACAGTAATGAATTTCGTTGCGCCTTCACCATCACGAACAATAAGTTGAGCCAAACGTTTCATAACACGTGTAAGCACTTCGAGAACAGTTGCATAACGTACATCATGAGTCGATGCAATTTCAGCACCGCCTGCCTGCCCTGTTGCCACAAAAATACATGAATCATTTGTAGATGTATCACCATCTACCGTAATACGGTTAAATGATACATTTACAGTTTCATTTAACAGTTGTTGAACAAGTTCACGACTGATAGGTGCATCTGTAGCAACATAGCTCAACATGGTCGCCATATTTGGACGAATCATGCCTGCACCTTTTGAGATACCCGTCATGGTGTATATCACACCATCTATTTCAAATTGCTCAGATGCACCTTTTGGTGTTGTATCTGTGGTCATAATGCCTGTTGCAGCATCTAACCAAGCATTTTCATTTAAGCTTTCTAATGCAGGTTGTAAACCATTAACCAAACGCTCAATTGGAAGCTGCTCACCAATCACACCCGTAGAGAATGGTAAAACTTCGGATGTAGATACACCCGCAAGTTCTGCTAGCTTCGCACACGTTGCTTCTGCATTTGCCATGCCTGTTTTACCAGTACCCGCATTGGCATTTCCTGTATTAATTACAAGATAACGTGGATTGGTAATTTTTAGATGCGCTTTAGAGAGATGTACAGGTGCTGCACAAAATGCATTTTGCGTAAATACACCTGCAACATTTGAACCTTCTGCAAATTCAAAAATAACAAGGTCACGTCGGTTTTGGTAACGTACATACGCTTCAGCCGAACCAATTTTTACACCTTTCACCGCATGCATTTGCGGCATAGATACGTCACCTACAGCCATTTTAAAACTTCCAAATTAGTTTTATATAGAAAACCACAGCTTATTAGAAATTCATCGAAAAATCGAGCAAAAGCAAACCAAGAGTGAGTTTTTATTATGATTTATAAATTTTAATCGCGTATATCAAAAAAACCAGCCTTGAGGCTGGTTTTAAATATCAAATATTTTAAATTATTGTGCAGCTAATAATGCCTTTTTCGCATTTTTTTGACTTTCATCAGATAAAGCAGGATTAGATGCCACAATACGATCTGCTGTTGCTGATGTAGCAGGTGCAATCGCTTCTGTTTGAATTAACACAGGACGTTGATTTGGATTATCAATTTTATACTGAATACCTGTACGCGGGCTTGCAACCGTTACTTTACCATCGATAACAGGTACTTGATTTACCGATTTTTCAGTATTTGCAAATGCAAAAGAAGGAACTGCCAATGCAGCAATCATGAGTGTTTTTAATACTTTTTTCATTATGGTTTCCATATATTAAATTTCAATGTGCCATTAAATATCACTTAATGCGCTGAACTTCAATTATTAATCGAAATGACTGAGCCCTTTCTGCTCTATTCATAACAAAAAAGCAGAACCGAGTGTTCTGCTTTTTTGTTAAATAAAATTTAATTCAAATTAAATTTTACCGTGACACTGCTTATATTTATTTCCTGAACCACAAGGACATGGCGCATTTCTGCTGACAGGTGGAGTTATCTCATCTTCAGTTATTTGTTGAGATTCTTCTTCAGATGATTCTTCGATAAAACCATCAACATCGGCATGTGAAAGATTCAATTTCATTGCTTCTGCTTGAGCCTGCTGTTGTGCTTCCAAAGCCGCTAATTCTTCAGCCGTTGGCACATGAATACGAGATAAGTCCATTACAACATCTGACTTAATCACACCCAACATATTTACAAATAAGTTAAATGCTTCTTTTTTGTATTCTTGCTCAGGATTTTTTTGTGCATAACCACGTAAATGAATCCCTTGGCGTAAGTAATCCATTGCAGCAAGGTGATCTTTCCAATGGCGATCTAATGCACCCAACATGAAATGACGTTCAAGCATTGCTGCAGATTCATCACCCATTTGTTCACGACGACCACGGTAACGCTGCAGAATTTCATCGTAGATACGTTCAACAAGAGCTTCTTCATCTAAGCGACGATCTTCCTCTAACCAACGAGAAACTTGTAGCTCAACACCAAGGTCATCACGTAATGCAGCTTCAAGACCTTCAATATCCCACTGATCATGAATAGACTCAGGCGGAATATAATCTGCAATTAAACCTTTAACGACTTCTTGATGCATTTCTTCAACGTATTCTTGAAGTGTACTTTCAGCTAGAATTTCATCACGTTGTGAGTAGATGATTTTACGCTGTTCGTTGTTTACATCATCGTATTTCAATAAGTTTTTACGAATATCAAAGTTACGCGCTTCTACTTTGCGTTGCGCATTTTCGATAGAACGAGACACCATTTTGTGTTCAATCGCTTCATCTTCCGTTAAACCCATCGCACGCATCATACCCACAATACGATCACCAGCGAAAATACGCATTAAGTCATCTTCAAGTGATAGGTAAAAACGTGAAACGCCTGGGTCACCTTGACGACCTGCACGACCACGAAGCTGATTATCAATACGACGTGATTCATGACGCTCTGAACCAATAATGTGTAAACCACCAGATGCAAGAACAGCATCATGGTTTTTTTCCCATTCAGCTTTTAAACGAGCTTCATCTTCACTAGTAGGTTCTTCAATTTTTGCAAGAAGTGCTTTCCAGTTACCACCAAGTAAAATATCTGTACCACGACCTGCCATGTTTGTTGCAATTGTCACAGCACGTGGAGCACCTGCTTGCGCAATAATATCTGCTTCACGTTCGTGTTGTTTTGCGTTTAACACTTCATGCGCAATACCAGCATCACGAAGTTTATCCGATAGAATTTCAGATGCTTCAATGGTTGCTGTACCAATAAGAATAGGTGCAACACCTGACTCATGAACACGCTGAATTTCTTTAATAATTGCTGAATATTTACCATTACGATTTAGGTAAATTAAATCGTTTTCATCTTTACGAACCATTGGACGGTGCGTTGGAATAAGAACAACATCTAAACCATAAATTTCTTTCATTTCTGCAGCTTCAGTATCTGCAGTACCTGTCATGCCTGACAGTTTTTTGTATAGACGGAAATAGTTTTGGAATGTTGTTGTTGCCAAGGTTTGGTTTTCGGGCTGAATTTCTAAGCCTTCTTTTGCTTCTACAGCTTGATGCAAACCTTCAGACCAACGACGACCAGGCATTGTACGACCTGTATTTTCATCAACAATAATCACTTCACCATCATTAATGATGTATTGAACATTACGTTGATATAAATAATGCGCACGAATTGCAGCAGTCACATGGTGAACAAGGTTCAAATTAGATGAAGAATATAAGCTTTCACCTTCTGCTAATAAACCCATCTCAATAAGTTCATTTTCAACTGTTTCAAAACCAATTTCAGTCATTTCAACTGAACGTTGTTTTTCATCAATCCAGAAGTGACCACCATCTGCCACTTTTTCTTCTTTCTGTGGCTTCAACTTTGGTGGAATTGAGTTGATCGCAGCATAAAGCTGAGATGAATCATCACTTTGACCTGAAATAATCAGTGGTGTACGCGCTTCATCAATTAAGATTGAGTCAACCTCATCAATAATTGCATAAATTAAACCGCGCTGTTTTTTCTCACCAAGAGAGAACACCATGTTGTCACGAAGATAGTCAAAACCAAATTCGTTATTTGTACCGTAAGTAATGTCGGCTTTGTAGGCTTCCGTTTTTTCCATCGGGTCTTGCATTGAGTAAATTACACCAATGCTTAAACCTAAAAATTCAAATAATGGACGGTTTAACTCGGCATCACGTTGCGCCAAATAGTCATTCACAGTAATCACGTGAACGCCTTGACCACTAATTGCATTTAAATAGCAAGCTAGTGTACCCATCAGTGTTTTACCTTCACCGGTACGCATTTCTGCAATTTTACCTTCGTGAAGTGTAATACCACCTACCAACTGAACGTCATAATGGCGCATTCCCATAATACGTTTTGCTGCTTCACGGCAAACTGCAAACGCTTCTGGTAATAACTTATCTAGACTTTCGCCAGTGTTATAACGTTTTTTAAATTCTTCGGTTTTTGCAGATAAGTCCGCATCACTTAAAGCTGATATCGTCGGCTCGAGCGCATTAACTTTTTCAACAATTTTGCGCATGCGTTTAAGTTCGCGCTCATTTTTAGTACCGAAGATTCCTCCGATCAGACTTGCCAACATGAATAGACTCTCTAAATCTTGCTTATCAAAATAAGTTTTTCTTAGTCGTTATTATGGTGTTAGAAATTTGAAGTACAAGGGTTTTGCACAAAACCAATATAAAAATAATCTTCGCGTTGCTAAACACTGAAACCTAAGGGGAAACAATGTATCAAATTTTAATCTTTCTATATATAGATAAGTCCTGATTTTATCGCTTGTTTTTTAAAGCAGTTAATTCAAACATATCTAATAAAGAGATAAACAACACATAAAAACATATTTTATTTAGCTAAAGAAATCATCCATATTATTTTCAACAAATAACATTTCCAATATTCTGAGGCAAAAATGAGTTTACGTTTAGGCGATATCGCACCTGATTTCACACAAGATTCTAGCTTGGGACAAATTAACTTTTATGAATTTTTAGGCAATAGCTGGGGAATTCTATTTTCACATCCTGCCGATTACACGCCAGTATGTACAACGGAGCTTGGTTTTACTGCAAAACTAAAAGATGAGTTTTCAAAGCGTGGCGTAAAAGCAATTGCTCTTTCTGTCGATTCCGTTGAATCACATCATGGTTGGATTCAAGACATTAATGAAACTCAAAATGCGACCGTAAACTTTCCAATTATTGCCGATCAAGATCGTAAAGTATCTACGCTGTATGATTTCATTCATCCTAATGCAAGTGAAACCCTTACTGTTCGCTCGCTTGTCATTATCGATCCAAATAAAAAAGTACGTTTGATTATTACCTACCCTGCATCTACAGGTCGTAACTTTAATGAAATTTTACGTGTAGTCGATTCCTTACAACTGACCGACAACCATAAAGTTGCAACGCCTGCCAATTGGCAACATGGCGATGATGTTGTAATTGTTCCTTCATTAAAAGATGAGGCTGAAATTCAGCAACGTTTCCCTAAAGGTTATACAGCAGTAAAACCATATTTACGCTTAACAGCTCAACCGGAATGATCTTTCATACTTTCTTTTAGAAGCTTCCTTTGACGAGCCAAGTTTCTAATATTTATTAAACCTGCCTGATGGCGGGTTTTTTTATTTTCCTTAAATTAAGTTTCTTTTATTTTTAAAATTAATTAATATAAACAAATCTCATAATTTATAAAAAATATGAAAAAAATCACATTCACCTTTTTAATTTTTTCATCTTTGATATTTACTGGCTGTGT
The DNA here is from genome assembly GCF_010646905.1 of Acinetobacter portensis. Taxonomy (NCBI): domain Bacteria; kingdom Pseudomonadati; phylum Pseudomonadota; class Gammaproteobacteria; order Moraxellales; family Moraxellaceae; genus Acinetobacter; species Acinetobacter portensis. Next base: position 1,820,285 of record NZ_JAAARQ010000002.1, on the reverse strand, counting down.
TGAATCACCAACACTACCAATTGAATCTCGTCCAAGTCATTGGGGCAAATCTATTAATTCTAATCATAATTTTTATGAGATGAGTTCCTTCGTCTATCGTAGTGAGCAACCCGTATCATCACTTATACCAGACTTAAAAAAACATAAAATCGATGTAGTAATTAACTTAAGAAGTAGAGATAAAGATTCTGAAATACTCAAAAATCAAAAGTTAAAATTAATACATATACCCGTAAATACATGGGCAATGAATCGCGATGATTTATTGGAAGTTATGAAAACAATTCAAAGTGCTCAAGCAAGTAATCAAAAAGTTTTAATTCATTGTTATCACGGTTCGGATAGAACGGGAGCCTCTATCGCCATGTATCGAATTATTTTTGAAAACTGGACAACAGAAGACGCGTTAAATGAAATGAAATATGGTGGATATGGGTTTCACCCTATTTGGATTAATATTGAAAAAATCTTTAGCCCTGAAAATATAAGATGGATTCGACAACAAGTATCGAATCCATCTTAAAAAACAGCTAAATTGAATTAATTTCTCTTATCTAAAGGAACCCAATCGATTACCCAAGCAGATTTCATTCCTAGGCTAGCATCGGCTGCAATTTTCTTACGTGCTGCATCTGCGGTTTCACGATCTTTAGATGGGCCAACCATGATACGAATCCCTTTTGAAGTTGGACTCTTGGTGACTTTAAAACCTTTCGATCTTAATTTTGCAGCAACAGCATCTGCATTTGCCTCATTTACGGCTAAAGCAACTTGAACCATCCATTGCTTATCACCATTTTCTAGCAAATTACGTGCTTTATCTGCCTCTGCTTTTTTCTTTGCTTCAGCTTTGCGTTTTTCTTCAGACTTTAACTTCTCATCTGCTTTTCGCTTTTCCTCAGACTTTAATTTCTCATCCGCTTTACGCTTTTCCTCAGCTTTCAATTTTTCATTGGCTTTCTGTTTCGCTTCAGCTTCAGTTTTTTTCTTATCTTCTGCTTGACGATCTAATTCAGCTTGGCGTTTTTTCTCAGCATCTTTTTTAACATCATCAGCCTTTAATTGCGTTACTTTCTGCTGATCTAACTTTTTTTGAGCCGCCAACTTTTCCTCAGCAATACGCTTTTGTTTAATTTTTTCATCTTCAACAAGCTCTGGCGGAATATTGTCAGAGCTTTGATTCGCACCTGTTCTGCGCGTATTCATAGCAGCATATTCTTCTGCGGCTTTACGCGCAGCTTCTGCTTCGGCTTGTTGCTGAGTTGCTAAAAATTCAGCTGCTCTTGCTTCTTGCTCTGCAACTGCTTTTTCACGTGAACGTTTCTGTTCTTCAAGCAAGCGTTTTTCTGTTTCAACATCCACAGTTAAAGGTTGAAGTTGAATCATTTCAGCTTCATTTGACTTATTTGATTGTTGAACTTGCTCAACAAGTTGGGGCTCGGCTTGGTTTTGATGTATTTCTTCTTTGCCCTTCAAAAGCAAGGCTGCCAACAAAATACCACCACCTAATAAAACAACGCCACCCATCCAACGCTGCTTGTTGTTCATTGACATTCTTCCAAATACTCCCATACGGCTTCCAAGGTGTGGAATGAACCACACACAAGGATCAGCTGATTATTTTTCGATTCATCAAGTGCTGATTTAAACGCCAACTTTACACTTTCAAAGTGCTGTAAATTTTGATCTTTTAATGCTTCATCAAGTTGATGAATTGTTGCTGCACGAGGCACTGTTAATGGCGCAATTTTCCACATTAATACAGTATCTTTCAACAGCTGCGCAACTGAATTTATGTCTTTATCTGTCAACATTGAAAAAACACTGATCACCTCAGTGAACTGTTTATTGTAATTCAAATAATTTTTCAATTGTTTTAACAAGAACTCAACACCATGTGGGTTATGTCCTGCATCAAAAATAACGGTTTTGCCTTCAACTTGTCGAATTTCAAATCGACCTTGTAATTTTGCTTGTTGAATACCTTGTACTATTGCTTCTTGCTTAATGTCTAAACCACTCACAAGAATAGCAGCAACAGCAGTAGAAATATTTTCGAGAGCTAAAGCACCCAATGGTAATTTTAATGTGCAACCTGTAGAGGCAAACATCCATGCCTGACCATCTTCAGTAAAACGATAAAAGTAATCACGATTTACCGCAGATAAAGATGCATTACACTCATTTGCTTTATTTAAAATAGCTTGAGGAATGTCTTGTGATCCACCAAAAATTACGGGAATATTCGGACGAATAATTCCTGCTTTTTCAAATGCAATTTTCTCAATAGTATCGCCTAGCCAATCGGTATGATCTAAACCAATATTGGTAATAACGGCAACATTAGGATCGACAACATTAACAACATCTAGTCGTCCGCCTAACCCCACTTCAAGCACCCAAGCATCACATTTTTTATCTTTAAAAATAACAAATGCGGCCAGTGTTGTTGCTTCAAAAAATGATAAAGATAAGTCACATTCACGACGTGCATCATCGACCTGAACAAAGGCATCGACCAAAGCTTGATCATCAACCTCTATACCCGATAATTTCACACGTTCATTAAAACGATAAATATGCGGTGATTGATAAAGACCTACGTTATAGCCTTGCGCTTGTAATATTGCCGCTAAAGTTGTGCTTGTAGAGCCTTTACCATTTGTTCCTGCAACAGTAAAAACTTTCGAATTTGGACGAGTTACACCTAGCTTTTCAGCAACAGGAATAACGCGTTCCAAACCTAAATCAATACCCGTAACGTGAACATGGCTCCAATAATCGAGCCATGTGTTTAAAGAGTCTGTTGCAAGTGGTGCTTTGTTCAAGGCAAATTCATCAATTTCGTCACAATGCGATATACAGTATCACGTAATGCGTGACGGTGTACGATTTGATCGATTACACCATGATCAAGTAAATACTCAGCACGTTGGAACGGTTCTTCCAATTTTTCACGAACTGTTTGTTCAATAACACGTTTACCTGCAAAACCAATCATCGCTTTAGGTTCAGCAATATGTACATCGCCTAACATTGCAAGTGATGCTGTTACGCCACCATAAACAGGATGTGTTAATACAACAATATACGGTAAACCTGCTTCTTTCATACGTTGAATTGCAGCAGATGTACGTGCCATTTGCATCAGAGATAACATCCCTTCTTGCATACGTGCACCACCTGAGGCAGCAAAGCAAATTAAAGGTTGTTTCGATTGAATTGCACGCTCTGCAGCTTGAACAAAACGATCTCCAACAACCGTACCCATTGAACCGCCCATAAAGTCAAACTCAAAAGCACACGCAATCATCGGTACACTTTTCAATAAGCCTTGCATTACAACAAGTGCTTCAGTTTCACCTGTTTTTGTTTGAGCTTCCGACATACGATCTGGATATGGCTTGCTGTCTACAAATTTAAGTGGGTCTTTGGCTTTAAATTCTTGACCAAGTTCATTATCAACTTGATCGAAGAACCAATTTAAACGATCACGCGCTTTCATGCGTAAATGTTCATCACATTGCGGACAAACAAAAGCATTGAAAGACATCGCTGTACGCGTCACTAAAGCATGACACTCCGAACATTCGATAGTCGGTTCAGTAAATGTAGATTTATATACTTGCTGTTCATCTGGAACATGAATACTTGGAACAGCACGATCTGTCCACGGCGTAGTAGGGCTAAGAATCTTCCCTGTTTTCACTTCTTGACTCATACTAACTCATCGAGCGCAGCTCGAAGCTCCTTAACTTTATTAACCGTTTCTATAGCGGCTTGTTCTGGTGTTAAGTTCGCAAATTGTTTTACAAAAGCACTTCCTACAATTACAGCATCTGCTACACCGCCCATTGCTTTTGCAGAGGCAGCATCGCTAATACCAAAACCAACACCGACTGGAAGATTTGTTTCAGCTTTAATTTTTTCAATACGCGCAGCAGCTTCAGAAACATCTAAGGTTGCCGCACCTGTAACGCCTTTCAAAGATACATAGTAGATAAAACCGCTTGCCTGTTTCACAACGTGTTTAATACGTTGATCTGTAGATGTTGGTGCAAGTAAGAAAATTTGATCCATATCAAACTTTTTCAAAACTACATCTAAGTCATGCGCTTCTTCTGGTGGTAAATCTACAAGTAGAACACCATCGACACCACATTCATTAGCATAAGATACAAATTTTTCATAACCAATCACTTCAACAGGGTTCAAATATCCCATTAAAACAACAGGTGTTTCTGTATCTTTTTGACGAAACTCTTTCACCATATTCAAAGCATCTAAAGTATTTGTTCCACCTGCCAATGCACGTTCTGCTGCAAGGGCAATAACTGGACCATCTGCCATAGGGTCTGAAAAAGGAAGTCCAAGTTCAATCACATCTACCCCTGCTTCAACCATATTATGCAGTAACGGAACCGTTACTTGTGGTTGAGGGTCACCTGCCATGACATACGAAACTAAAGCTTTACGCTGTTGAGATTTAAGCTGTGCAAATCGAGTGGCTAAACGTGACATAGGGTTGTACTTTCCTTGAATTATTTAAAACTGAGGAGTTGCTTTTGTAGAAATACAAGACAATGCATTGTAACGCTATTTTTTAGTCATTGAATAGCACTCAATACTTTGCTTTTTATATTCTGTTTGCAAATCTTCTTCATCAGAACAATCCGAAAGGTACATTTACCGATATTTCGTTTTTTTACACAATGATCAAAGATGCCTATTTTTAGCTTTTCTGAATTTTCCGATATTTTAGATAAACTTAGATTTATTCAATAAAAATCATATAAATAAATTACTTAGCATTTACATTTAAAATTTACTGAAATAGCAAAACCTGCATTATACTATTCGCATTCTTATTTTTTTTATCTCCTATGACCTCCGATCATCCTGATAAAGTGCACGCTCGCGCGCTTGCACTGCTCCCCCTTATTGTTTTTTTGTCGCTGTTTTTAGGTAGTGGTATTTACCATTCAATGATTGGTACAGAATTCGCTTTTTATCAAATTAAAGCACCTGTTGCTGCTATTCCTGCCATTATTGTTGCGGTTCTACTATATAGAGACAAACTCAACGTAGGTATTGATGAATTCTTAAAGGGTGCGAGTCATCCTAATTTAATTCTCATGTTTATGGTGTTTATGCTTGCGGGTGCATTTGCCAGTACAAGTAGCGCCATTGGTAGTGTAGATGCCACGGTACAACTGGGCTTATCGATTATTCCTCCTACATTTGTACTACCCATGTTGTTCCTCATTTCAGCTTTTATTGCAACGGCAATGGGCACATCAATGGGAACTATTGCAGCGTGTGCGCCTATTGCATTTGGCTTTTCTCAAGCAACAGATATTGCCCCTGTTTTAGCCATTGGCGCAGTCGTTGGTGGATCAATGTTTGGCGATAACTTGTCTATGATTTCGGATACCACAATTGCTGCAACAAATAGTCAAAAAGTTCAACTTAGAGATAAGTTTAGAGTCAATGTATGGATTGCTGTTCCTGCCGCAATCATCACTATTTTTATTTATATGCTGTTAAGTCATAGCGCACAAAACATTGATTATAAAGATTATGACCTATGGTTAATTCTGCCGTATGTTGCTGTTTTTGTATTGGCATTCACACGTTTACACGTACTTGCTGTTTTAACCATTGGTGTGATTTTATCTGGAATTATTGGTTTAATTGACTCAACAACTTTTGACTTTTTAAAGCTCAATAATGCAATTTACGACGGCTTTGTCAGTATGTTCGAAGTTGCCTTACTTTCAATGTTCTTGGGCGGTTTATCTTCCATTATGCAAAAAGAAGGTGGTTTAGAATGGTTAATTCAACGTATTTATAAAATTACCCGCTTATTTAAAGTAGGTAGACAACGTGCAGGTGAAATTGGCATTAGCCTTCTTGTAATCTTCTCTAACTTATTTGTTGCGAATAACACCGTTGCCATTATTTTATCGGGTGATATGGCACGAGAAGTTGCGAAAGAATATGGAGTAGATCCTAAACGTGCTGCAGCTTTATTAGATATTTTTTCATGTGTTGTGCAAGGTTTAATTCCTTATGGTGCTCAACTTTTATTGGCGTGTTCTATTGCTAAAATTTCACCTGTAGAACTCATTGGTAGTATTTATTATTGTTGGGTACTCGCGATATTTGCTTTACTTTCAATTATTTTTCGCTTTCCAAAATTAAAACAAATTTAGATTTTTCAAGCGGTCTTTAAGAAGACCGCTTTCATTTAAGTTTAAATCAAAACAATTCATCATCTTATAAAGTTATTAAAAATAAATCTTTTACAACAGCATCGCAGAGTTTTTATTCAACAATAGGTATTTAAAGTTTATGATATGCCCCATTCGGGTTAAGCACCGCGCCTTAACTTCCTAAATTCATTTATGCCAAAGCGTGTTTTATATGCCTTTTAAAACAAAATTACACAGTCATGGATATCTCATAATGGTCAATGCCATTATTGCGATGTTTATTTCATGCAGATATTTTGCATTTTTACCTGAATTTCCAAGTGATATTTTAGGTTTAAGCTTTTTAGTCTCTAGCCTTTTTTCTCATATGGCACTTTTAAGTGCTGTTTTAGGTCTATTGCTCATACCTTTCTTATTATTACCGACGATCCCACGTCGTTTTATTATTTCAGGTGTGGCTGCATTTGGCTTAATTGCGTTATTTTTAGATACCGTGGTCTATTCACAATATAGATTTCATGTAAATGCTGTAATGCTTGAATTGGTGATGTCAGGGCAAGTCGTAGATTTTCCTATCGTAACTTGGATTATGACTTTTATTGGCATTGCATTAATTTGGGCATTTCAATACTTTCTCATATCAAAATTAGAAAATGGCATTCCACGCCCCCAATGGAAATTAGGCAAAAAATTTGCTTGGCTGACTTTTATCACCCTTTTAATGTCTAATGGTATTCATATTTGGGCAGCAGCAAACGTTTATCAACCCGTTACGGTAACAAAACGTTATTTACCACTTTTCCAACCTGCAACCTCTACAAAAACAATGAAAAAAATGGGTTGGTTAGATGAAGCCGCGATAGAAAAACAAAAAGCGATGTCATTAGAGCGTAAAAGTGATATCAACTATCCACTAAGTCCAATTCAATCTAATACTGTTACCAAACCCACAAATATTGTCTTTATTGTTGTAGATTCATGGCGTGCAGATACCTTTAATGCAGATGTCAGCCCAAATATGTGGCAATACGCGCAACAAGGTAAAATTTTTGACAATCATATTTCGACAGGTAACTGTACACGTACAGGTATTTTCGGTCTGTTTTATGCCATTCCAGGAACATATTGGCATGGTATTTTAGTCAATCGTCAAACGCCTGTATTTATGGATCGCTTACAAGCGATGAATTATCAACTGGGTATCTTCGCGGCCGCAAAACTGACAAATCCCGAATTTGATCAAAATATTTTTGCAAAAGTACCTAACTTGCGCATTAGTTCTGAAGGCCGTTCGCCTGATGGCTTAGATGTGGGTTTAACTCAAGACTGGCTAAAATGGTACGACAAACGCGATAAGAACAAACCAACTTTCTCGTTTTTATTCTACGATTCACCACATGGTTATGCTTTCCCGAAAGATTACCCACATCAATACAAGCCAATGCTTGAAGAAGTGAATTATCTAAAACTCAGCAACGATACAGACCGCTCACTCATGATGAACCGCTATAAAACAAGTGTTCATTATGTCGATAGCTTAGTGAAAGAAGTTTTAGATAAAATCAAAGCCTCTGGTGATGCTGATAATACCTTGGTGATTATTACAGGTGACCACGGTCAAGAAGTAAATGACAACATGGAAAACTTCTGGGGACATAATGGGAACTACACCGATCCTCAAGTGAAAGTTCCTTTAGCCATTATTGGCCCTAAAGTGAAAGATTCAACCATGATGCAATGGGATAAAGACACATTCACAAGTCATCAAGATATTGTTCCAACCATTATGAAAAATTATTTAGGTGTTAAAAACAATATTCATGATTATTCAGTAGGTGAAGATTTAATGGCACCTATAGTAAAACGTGATTGGATTTTAGCTTCGAATTACAGTAGTTATGCCGTAATTACGCCTAAATCAATTTTAGAAGTTGGTGCTGTTGGTCAATATGATTTATTGGATAAAAAGAACAAGCCACTTAAAGGTCAACAGCTGAATGGAAAATATCTACAAGCTGCGTTAGAACAAATTAGTCGTTTTAATAAATAAGTGACTTTAAATAAAAAAGGCTTCTTCGGATGCCTTTTTTATTGCTGAACTTACGAGTAATTTAATATTTTTATTACCATTTCGCATAATGTTGTTCAATTAAGCCATATTCACTATTAAAAATAATCTCCTGACCATTTTGTAAAACTGTGCCGCTAATTTTTGCTTGCCACTGACTAAATTGACTTCCAACCCATCTTAAATTTAGATTTTCAAAACGGCGCCAACCTGTATTCACAGTTAAATTTAAGCTTTTATCTAAAGATTGAATTGTCCATTGGGTATCTGAAATTTGTTGAAATAAAACATCACTTAATGGATGTAAATGTCCATTGATCCATAAGCTGTTTTCATTACCAAAGCTTTCATTCACCCCAGAAGCCAAATTAATGCCTATGCGATTATTTTGATCATCCCAAAAACTACAAGACAACCAAAACCAAGCCGTTTCAGGTCGCAAAAATCCACAAGTATCATCTAGCGCGGCAAATGTTCGCTCATTAAATTGAATCATTTGACCTTGTTTATTACTAAAAAAGCCTTCACAAGTGAGCGTTGTAAGCTTTTGAGTATAAGTCCAACCATTAATTCCATTTGGACTACACAAACTTAAAGGCGTTGTTCCTGCACAAAATGTTCGAACACTTAGTATAATTTCACCATATTTTGTAACAGTGATATATCGAGCGCCATTCACATGCTGCATTTCTATTTGATATGGCTTGTGGCTAAAATAACTCTGATTAAATAAAGGTTGCTCATCGACCTGAGTATGTCTAGCCAATGGATTAATCGCATTCCAATCAATCACTTCGTTGCGAAGATGGTCATAAATATAGAAAAAACCATGCCCAGCCCATGCAATATCGACCACGGCAACACCAATACTATAATGCTCGTGCTGAATAGAACAAAACTTGAATTTTTTATATTTTAGATGCTTACGCCATCCATCCAATGACTTTCCATAGGGCGTTTTATAATCGTATTTACTGACATCTATATTTGATGGTAGTTCTGAAAAGCGACCATAACGAGGCTGTCCATTGGGTTGAATCAAATCCATTTTTGATCATCCATATCAATCACCTTATCCCATATAAGCATTATGCCTTTAAGCATCAATTTTAAAATAGCAAATCCAAACTAAAGATTCAAAAGCTTATACGAGATAATTTGAAGGATTATTCATTCAAAATTTTTAGCTAATCGTGATCCAACATGAGATATGTATTTTCCCAAAGATTCTCTTCAAGCTGTATTTCCGAATTCTGCTCAATCAATTCAATATATCGACCATGAACATGATCTATTGCAATGCAATCGTCGACATCTAGAACACGGTCTGTATGTTGTTTTTGCCAATGCTGTGCAAAATAAGCTTTGCCTCTTTGTTTTGCCACCATCGCATTTTGTGCAACCACTAAAACGTATCGATGTAATTCGCCAAATTCACGTGCATCATAGCCACCTAAATTAATTAAGAATAATTTTTCATTTTCTAGATTTGGTGCAGCATCACTAAATTGAATTGTATATTTTTTATCTTCAAATTCTATGCCGTTAATTTTAGCCCAAGCATCAATATGTAAGCCTTTTTGTTCGCCAAACCATGCATTTTTGAGTTGAGGATAGGTTTCTTCTAAAGTATCACCAACAGCAAGTACCACATCATGTACTTCTGTATTTGCACGTGCATGACGACCACCGAGCATGATAATAAATAGGCTAGACATAAATGCTCCGTTTTAATCCTCTCTAACTCCCATTTTTCAAAAAAAATAGAGTTTATAAAAAGAGGACTTTTGAATTTCATTAAAACGATATGATACGCGTTGGCGACATGGATGTCGCCCGTAAGACTGAGGTATAGGGATATACCTTCAGTCTTAAAAAAGATTTTTGTTACTTTTGATCTTTCAAAAGTAAAAGCAGAAGGCACACTGAAATTAAATCATAAGCCACAAATCAAAGTTCCCATACTTTTGTTTCAGCAAAAATAAAATGTGCATTATGCAAATGCTCCCTTGCGGACTCAGAATATATTCTGAGGATTCTCACCCTTTCAAAAGGAGGGAAACTTTTATCATATATAAAAAAATCGCATCCAATTACTTGAATGCGATTTTTAAATCCTCCCAACCCTCCTTTACAAAAGGAGGGCTATTTCCCCTCTTTCATAAAGAGGGTTAGGGAGATTTTTTACATCTCAACCATTTCCACGCCATCAATACGTGCAACAGTCATTAAATCTTTATCACCACGACCTGAAACAGTCGCAATAATAATTTGATCTTTATTCATGGTCGGAGCAAGTTTTGTCACGTACGCCATTGCATGTGAACTTTCAAGCGCAGGAATAATCCCTTCAATTTGTGTTAAATCACGGAAACCTTGAAGTGCTTCATTGTCATTAATTGGCACATATTCAACGCGATTCATATCTTTCAAGAAACTATGTTCAGGGCCAACACCAGGATAATCGAGACCTGCTGAAATTGAATGTGTTTCAATGATTTGACCTTGATCATCCGACATCAAGTAAGTACGGTTACCGTGTAATACACCCACATGACCCGCATTGAGTGGTGCAGAATGTTTGCCTGTTTCAATGCCATAGCCTGCGGCTTCAACACCGTACATTTTAACATCTGAATCATTTAAGAATGGATAGAACAAACCCATTGCATTTGAACCACCACCGACACAAGCCACTAAAGCATCAGGTAAACGACCTGCTTGCTCTTGAATTTGACGACGTGCTTCACGACCAATAATCGATTGGAAATCACGAACCAATTGCGGATATGGATGTGGACCTGCAACTGTACCAATCACATAATATGTAGAATCTACATTGGTGACCCAATCACGCATTGCTTCGTTCATGGCATCTTTTAATGTTTTTGAGCCACTTTCTACAGGAACAACTGTTGCGCCCAATAAACGCATACGGTACACGTTCATTGCTTGACGTTTAACATCTTCTGCGCCCATGAACACAACGCATTCAAGCCCTAAACGTGCTGCGATAGTTGCAGTTGCAACACCATGTTGACCTGCACCTGTTTCAGCAATAATACGTTTTTTACCCGAAAGTTTTGCAAGAAGTGCCTGACCAATCGTGTTATTTACTTTGTGTGAACCCGTGTGATTAAGGTCTTCACGTTTTAAGTAAATTTGCGCACCACCTAATTCTTTCGACCATCGCTCAGCATAATATAAAGGACTTGGGCGACCTACATAGTAAGCCAAGTCACGGTCGAATTCTGCCAGAAACTGTTTGTCATCTTTCATGCGAAAATAGAGTTTTTCTAAATCCTCTAATGCCGCCATAAGAGTCTCTGACACAAAACGTCCGCCATGAATACCGAAATGCCCGTTTTGATCGGGGAATTGGGTATAGTCAATTTGACTGTTATGACTTTGATTTTGCTGATCCACGATGGACTCCTTGCATAAATTTTTCAATGAGTTGTTGGTCTTTTATACCCTTTGCGGACTCTACGCCTCCGCTGACATCTACGGCATATGCCCCTGTCGTCTTTATAGCGTCTTCGATATTTTCAGGCTTTAAACCGCCTGCCAATATTAATGGAATATCAAGTTGTGGGAACTGAGTCCAATCGAATGAATGTCCTGTTCCACCTTTAAGCTCAGGGTGCCATGCATCTAAAAGCATAGCACTTGCACCCACTTGTTGATATTGCTGAATCGTTGAAATTACATCTAAATCGGGTTTAACTTGAATGGCTTTGTACCATCTTCTACCTGTTAATTTGGCAATATTTTGGCATTGTTCTGGGGTTTCATCGCCATGAAATTGTAAGACATCTAAAGAAACTGTTTTTAATACTTCTAATATTTCATCGCTCGATGCATTCACAAATAAGCCAACGGTTTGTACGTAGGCTGGTACTTGTTTTACAAGTTTTTGAGCTAATTCAATGGTGACATTTCTAGGGCTTGGTGGAAAAAATACAAAGCCAATTGCGTCTGCTCCTGCATCTACAACAGATCGAATATCTTGAGTTCGTGTGATTCCACATATTTTTACACGAGTACGCATGTTTTGTTGCTCTTGCCGTGCCTTGTTTATAGCCCATCTATAAATATTAAAGGCGAATCATTGTAATGCAATTTTTCAATCTTGCGTAAAGTTCATACGCAATATTCTTCACTTCGATTGTTTATTTCACATGCTAACTTTATACTTCGTGCGAATGCAATAAGTCCTAGCCATCGCTATAGGGAAGTTGGTGCGAATCCAACACTGCCCCCGCAACGGTAAAATGAAAAACTTATCTTTATAAATTGAACAATTTACACCACTGCAATTTTTTGTGGGAAGGTGGATAAGTAGATCGAAAGCTCGATCACATTTAAGTCCGGATACCTGCTTATTGTGCCCTTAAACTCAATCATTCACGGGGGGGTGAATGTATGGAGCTAAAGCATGTCTATTTATTTTCAGCCTACTGCCCTTGTAGGTGCTATCGCCATTGCGATGGGTCTTTCAACTTCTGTATCTGCAAACACTGAAACTCAAGCGAAAGCATCAACGAAATCTACTTTAAATACCATTGTTGTGACTGCAACACGTTCTGAAGAAAACATTGAAAATGTGCCTGCTCGCATTTCAATTATTGAACCTGCAGTACTTGACCAATCTCCATTAGCATCATTACCACACTTATTAAGTAATGATGCATCTATCAACATGGTGCAATCAGGTGGATATGGTCAACAGTCATCTATTTTCCTCAGAGGCACCAATTCAACACATACGCTTGTTTTACGTGATGGTGTAAAACTCAATAGTGCAACAAGTGGCACCGCATCTTTAGCCTATATTGATACAACCGACCTCAAACAAATTGAAGTGCTGAAAGGCCCTGCATCAGTTTTATATGGTACTAATGCAATTGGTGGGGTTGTACAACTTGTCTCTAAAACACCTGAAAAAACAGGTGCATTTCTTACAGGTGAAATAGGTGAAAATAAAACTTATAAATCTATCGTAGGTGCAGATTTAGTTGAAAATGGATTTTATGCACAAATTCGTGGTCAACGCTTAGAATCAGATGGAACACATGTAACCAATGCTAAGCAACCTGATATTAAAACGGGTGACTTCGAACAAAAAGGTTTCAGTACTAAGTTTGGTTTTGAAAACGAATTCATAGCTCTTTCTTTAGATTATGCACAAAATGAAGGTCAATCTACTTATGTTTCAAGTGTTTTTGCACCATATCCATCTAATGCATTTTTAAATTTAAAAAATAATTCTGTTGATTTTAAAAATGAAAGTATCAATGCTAAGGCAAAGTATAAATTTTCTGATCTAATTGAATTAAATGCACGTTTATCTCAATTTAAAGATGAAAGTAATCAATTAGATTCTAAAGATTTTGTAAATAGTAAAACACAAGAAGCAGATCTATACACAAAAGTCACTTTACCCGCTCACCAAAACATCTTATTCGGCACTACCTACCAAAGCACCAAAGCTGATGCTATTTCAAGCGGATCCCCATATAAAGGCGATGTTGATGCGCAAGGCTATTATATTCAACATCAATACAGTAATCACGGTTTAAACACCCAAGTTGGTATTCGCGTAGAAGACAATGAACAATTTGGTACTCACACCGTGGGGCAAGTAGCTGTTCGCTATCAAATATTGGAAAACACAAGTATTTACACCAATTGGGGAACGGCATTTAGAGCACCTAACTTAAATGAGCTCTATGTTAACTACTACGGCAACCCAAATTTAAAACCTGAGGAAAGTGAATCTTTTGAATTAGGCATTGATCAAAAGATTCCTTTTGGCCTCAGTACAGGTTTATCTATGTACAGCAATAAAGTGAAAAACCTTATTGATTACAATGATAAAAATGGATACATCATTGATAACGTAAGTAAAGCAAAATTTGAAGGCGTTGAAAGCTATATCAACTGGGAGCAAGATCAACTATTTGCAAAGCTTTCACATAGCTATGTTAAAGCTACAAATGAGGAAACAGGAAAAGAGTTAGCCCGTCGTCCTCGTCAAAGCTTAACATTAACTGCAGGATTGCAAAATTCAATTTATGGTATCAGTACATCGGTATCATCTAAATCAGCACCCAAAGACAATTCAAAAGTTACTGGTTACACGACGGTTGATTTAAATGCCTATTGGAATGTAAATCCTTCAATCAAACTCTTTACTAACATCGACAATATTGGTGATGTGAAGTTTGAAACAGCCTCATACGGAAATGGTCTTTTCTACATTAACGGTGGTCGCCAAGCATCTGTTGGTGTGACATTCAAATACTAATATCATCAGGCTACAAATAAATACTTTTGAGGATAATGTCACACCTGTGGCATTATCCTTTTTAAATTGAGATATCTGAATATTAAGGAAATAACATGGGACACCGTTTAAGCAAAATTTACACCCGTACAGGCGACTCAGGAACAACAGGATTAGGCGATGGTTCACGTGTTTCCAAAGATGACCTACGAATTGAAGCATTAGGTGATGTAGACGAACTCAACTCAAGTATTGGCGTATTACGCTCACAAATTGCGATAAGTGCAATTGAAGACAAAACCACTTGGGATAAATCATTAAGCCTTATTCAACATTGGCTTTTCGACTTGGGTGGTGAAGTTTGCATTCCAAACTTCAATTTGGTTCAGCCTTCAGCCATTGAATATTTAGAAAACGAAATTGACCGCTTAAATGAAGATCTTCCTATGCTAAAAGACTTTATTTTACCTGCGGGTTCACTAGCATGTAGCTATGCACATCAAGCACGTTCGGTTTGCCGTCGTGCGGAACGTCGTTTAATGTCTGTTCACGCACGTGATCAAAACATTCAAGCGCCCTCTCTACAATTATTAAACCGCTTATCTGACTGGTTATTTGTCGCATCTCGAGCATTACAACGCGCAGAAGGCGGTTCAGAAGTCCTTTGGCAAAAAAATATTAATGAAACAATCTAAGAACTAAAAAAACCGATAAAGAACAAGGTAATTCATCCGATAGTACTTGCATAAAAGTACTATCGGATCAAAATATGTAACGTCATATTTCTGTCACTTTAATCCATCAAAATGAACTACATCTTTAAAATGATGAGCCATGCATGCGCATAATTGGTCATCGTGGTGCTCGTGGGGAAGCACCTGAAAACACCTTAGGTGGTTTTCAATATATTCATGATTTAGGTATTCGCGCGGTTGAATTTGATGTTCGACAGCTGAAAGATAATGCCCTTGTGATTATGCATGATGATGATTTTGCGCGTACCGCAGGACAAAGCAAACATCTTTATGAATGTAGTCGGGAAGATTTAGAACACTATAATCAAGCTATTGCATGGTCAGAATGGAAAAACATCGAGAAAACGCCTTTGCTCGATGAAACCATGAAAATTATTTTCAACTTCGATCATATTGAAGTTGAAGTCAAAGCGGTTCAATCTGCTTATGAAGCCAATACACTGGTTGAATCTTTACAGCAACAACTGATGGGCTATGAACATTCAGCAGTGATTACCAGTTTTGATTCAAAAATTCATCATGCATTAAAAAATCAAAACTCGAATTTTAAACGTGGCTTACTTATTGAAGATGACATTCAACATCGTGCCATTGATCAAGCCTTAGAACTTGGATGTTGTCAAATTGGTTGGATGAATCAACTTGCAACCAATGAGATGATTACTGCTACTCAAGAAGCAAAATTAGCCATTAGTGTATGGACAGTCAATGATGTAAAACGTGCACAAGAATTATTCCACTTAGGTATTAATGGATTAATCACTGATTTCCCAAAAGAAATGCAAAAAATGCTCAATTCCACGCGCTAAATATTTGACTTAAATCCTTTATTTCCAAGTGTTTCGATTGGTTTTATCAGTATCGTCATTCTATTATCACGGCTGCTCAAACTTCGATAAAACCAATCATCAGCTTGGCTATTTTTGTATCAATTTAACACAATACAACTGTACAATAATGATAGTGCATCTTTTTATATCCATGCTAAGATGCTATTAAGATCGGCTTATATTTTTATAAAGCTAAGGCTACATTTATAACCTGCAAAGGTTCTAGGAGTACTGTTGGAGATGAATGCTCCCCTACCAAAAGCCCCAATCAACTGGATTGCAGTTTTTGCATTGGTGTTTTTACCTATTGTTGCGATAATCGCTATCCCGCTTTACGCATATCATCACGATTTCAGCGTAAGTGCATGGGTGAGCATGTTTGTTTTACTAGGTGTCAGTAGTCTTGGTATTACTGCGGGCTATCACCGCCTTTGGGCACATCGTGCTTATGAAGCAACATTGCCTTTAAAAATTATTTTAATGCTTATGGGGACATTTGCAGTTCAAAACAGTATTTTGTTTTGGGCATCGGGTCACCGTACGCACCACCGCCATGTAGATGATATCGATCAAGATCCGTATTCTATTAATAACGGTTTTTGGTACGCTCATATTGGTTGGATGCTTCGCAACTATCCTGCGGCAGAAGCGAACTATAAAAATGCACCAGACTTGTTAAAAGACAAAGTGGTGATGTTCCAAGATAAATATTACGTTCCATTAGTTATTGCTGTTCATGCCGCTATTTTGTTACCTATCGGTTGGGCAACGGGCGATATGTGGGGTGTCTTGTTATTAGGTGGATTAATGCGTTTAATCCTCAGCCATCACGTCACATTCTTTATTAACTCTTTATGTCATATGTGGGGCAAACGTCCTTATACAGATGAAAATACTGCACGTGACAACTTCTGGTTAGCAATTGCGACTTGGGGTGAGGGCTATCATAACTACCATCACATCTTCCAATACGACTACCGTAATGGCGTAAAATGGTGGCAATATGATCCAACGAAATGGTTAATTTGGTCTTGCTCTAAACTTGGTTTAGCTAAAAATTTACGTCGTATTCCAAGCTTTAATATTAAAAAAGCTGAATTGGCGATGAAATTTAAATATGCTGAACAAGATTTAGCGGTTTACGGTCATAATGTCACTGAAGATATTTCTACTGTAAAAAGCCGTATTGCTCAAGAATATGATGCTTTCTCTCAAACCCTAAACGATTGGACTAAATTGAAAGAACTTGAAATTCAAGCGAAAAAAGCATCTATGGCGGAAAAAATTCACCAAATGGATGACAAATTAAAAGTTGAATTCCAGTTGGTAGAACAACGTCTTGCACATCATCGTGCAGCGCTTAACTTGCTTGTACGCAACTTAAAAAAGAATCCTGCTTCTAACTAAGTGAGCAACTTTAAAAGCCCCATTGATGGGGCTTTTTTATTGTGTGTTGAATCAGAAAGCTTTTTATAAATGATGTTTAAGTTTGCTATATTGGTAGCAGAATTTTTATAGATCTTTGCCTTATGCAATTTAATGCTCGCTACCCTTCTCTCAGTCCAAAGCTTTATCATCAACAAGCACCTGCTCCTTTAAAAGGTACAAAAGCAGGTCATTTTAATGAAAACTTAGCCAATGAATTAAATTGGTCAGAAGATGATAAAAAACACTGGATAGAAATTTGTAGCGGTCAAAAAACATTTGATGAGTTTCAACCACTTGCAATGGTTTATGCAGGTCATCAATTTGGACAATGGGCAGGTCAATTGGGTGATGGGCGCGGTTTACTTATTGCACAAATCTTAGATAAAAACAATCAAACTGTTGATTTACATTTAAAAGGTGCAGGTTCTACACCCTATTCAAGAATGGGCGATGGGCGCGCTGTTTTACGCTCGGTTATCCGTGAATATTTGGCAGGACATGCGCTGAATGCTTTAGGTGTTCCATCAAGTAATGCTGTTGGTTTTACATCTTCAACACAAGGTGTACAACGTGAAAAATTAGAACTTGGCGCAATGATGTTACGCACTTCAGATTGCCATATTCGTTTAGGGCATTTTGAATGGATTAATCAATATCAAGCAGATTTACTCCCTGAATTCACGCAAAAATGTATCGAATGGCATTATCCTGAAAGTTTAGATGCCGAACAGCCTATATTGGCATTTGCTACAAAAGTTATTCAACGAACAGCCATTATGATTTCGCATTGGCAATTGGTTGGCTTTGCGCATGGTGTAATGAACACCGATAATTTAAACATTACAGGTTCAACTTTAGATTTTGGTCCTTACGGTTTTATGGAGCGTTTCCGTCCAAATTGGATCAATAATCACAGCGATTACAAAGCACGTTATACCTATCAACAACAGCCAAGTATTGGACATTGGAATTTATGGACATGGCTGAATAACCTCGTTCCACTTTGCCCCAAAGACTACGACAAAGAACAATGGAAAGATGAACTTGCTCAGTGTTTAGAACATTTTGAACCGACCTTCTTAGAACACTACAAACATGGTTTAAGTCAAAAGATGGGCTTAGCTAGCTTCCATAAAGACAGTTTCGATTGTGCGATGGCATTCTTACGCATTTTGCAAAGCGAACAGCTCGATTACACGCAAAACTTTATTCGACTGCAAAATAAAGAATATGAAAGCATTAAAGATGATTGCCTAGATCGATTTGCCTTTGAAAATTTCTTAATGCAATACGAAACGATTCGCGAAGGACAAGATGTAGATGAACTTGATGCACAAATGCAAAAAGCCAATCCACATTATATATTGCGTAATCACATGGCTCAAAAAGCAATTGAACTTGCCGAACGAAATGATTTTTCTGAGCTTGATCGTTTGTTTAAGCTACTTTCACATCCATTTATAAAGCAAAAAGAGTTAGAGCATGCAGAAGATTTAGCACCGTTAGCGACTGATGTTCCTGAAGTTATGGTGAGTTGTTCTTCTTAATTCATATTTACTCACAAAACACTTGTGGATAATTTAATCGTTATCCACAAGAATTAAAGAATAAGTGAGCAAATAATTATTTTATAAATGATCAAAAATCGTATTTTCGTTATTGTTTTAATTTTTCTAAGTTGTCTTGTTGTCGCATTTATCGTGAATCAAAAATATGGCAAATACTTACCTACAACTTCAAATGAAATTTCATTTCCTCAAGCATTAACTCAAGATGAAATTCAGAAAATTCGTAAAGAATCTCCTATTTCAAGCATCCAAGTGTATAAAAAAGAACGATATCTTCTGTTAAAGCATAATGATCAAACCATTCGAAAATACCCCATACGCTTAGGCTTCACCCCAATTGGGCACAAAGTTCAAGAAGGCGATGGAAAAACACCTGAAGGTCGTTATGTTATCGATTGGCGCAATCCGAAAAGTGCATTTTATAAATCTTTGCATATTTCATATCCTAATAAAAAAGATCGAGATATTGCTAAAAATTTAGGCGTTTCACCAGGTGGTGACATTATGATTCATGGCTCTGCAACCACAAAGCAAGTAAATGTTTTACCCAGTTTAATGAATTATTTTCCAAAAAGTGATTGGACTTGGGGATGTGTTGCTGTCCGTAATATCGATATAGATGAACTTTGGTTACTTGTAGATGATGGAACAATCATTGAAATTTATTCGTGATCTCAAGCTCAGAACATAAATTAAGCCATATAAATTTAATCCAGTTGTTTCATTATTTTTATTTTGTGTAAATAAACACCACATCATTAACAATAAAGATTATCATTTACGAAATTTTAACGATAAATATTTCACATTTTGAGCAACCTTTATGAATGCATATCACAAATTAAAACTCAATAAATACACTCTATTTTTATGCAGGACAGGTTTAAGTTTGTTTACAAGCTATGCATTTTCAGATGATCAAACACTTTCAACTTTAAGTTTTACAGCAACAGAAGATTTAGGTAGTGCGGAACAAGGCTATAAAACCAATCAAGTTTCACAAGTTGGGCCTTGGCAAGGTAGAAAACTTCAAGACTTACCCTACTCATTACAAGTTTACTCCCAAGATTTAATTCAAAATTTACAATCAACATCGAGTACAGATGAAATTTATAGAATTAATCCAACCATGCAATTTAGCGCACCTCAATATGCAAATGACCAACCTGTTGTTTTCTTACGAGGCTTTCGAGTTGCAAATAGCTTTCGAGATGGTTTAGCTGGTGATCAATACGGGCACGGTACAACTATGGAAGATACAGAAAAAGTTGAATTCTTCAATGGTTTATCTGGCTTTTTATATGGTCCTGCCAATGTTGGCGGCATGATGAATTTTATAAGCAAACGTTCAACGGTTGAACCGCTTAATGAAATAACATTAGGAAGTACAGGCGGGAAAAATTGGTATGTTGCAGGTGATTTTTCAGGAAAATTTGATCAAGCACAAAAATTTGGTTATCGCCTGAATGCCATGAAACAAGATGGCGAAACGCAAATTAAAAATCAAAGTATCGACAAAAAATTTATAAGCCTTGCACTCGATTGGCAACCGACCGATCAACTGACCTTACAACTTGATGCAATGTATCGCGACTTTAATATTGATGGAAAATCTGCCGACTGGGATTTTTCAGGGAAAAATATAAATCGTATTTCAGCGAAAGAACTAAAAAATGACATATCTTGGAGTCAAGATTGGACCAATAGCGAATACAAAACCGAACGTTATGGTGCACATTTAAATTGGCAAGCAACCGATCAACTTACATTCCGAATGAATTATTTAGAAAGCCAAAGTGACCGAGCAACCCAACTAGCTACTAATAAAGTGAATGCTGATGATACATATTCACAAATCGTTCCGCGCATTTATGCAGCAAATATGAACAGAAGAACAAGCCAACAGTTTGATAAACGTAGTTCAAGCTATATAGATTATCAATTCAATACGGCAGCTATTGCTCATAAACTGACTTTTGGCTATCAAACAGCGAACACCACACAAAAACGCTTTAAGAAAGATGCAAAAGATATCGTTTATAACAACTTAGACATTTCATCACCAAGCTATTTTCCAAAACCTATTGGTGAAAGTTTAGATCGTGGTGAATTTAAAAGTAGCGCAGATAGCAAAAGTGAAAGTTGGCTTCTTGGCGATGACATTACATTTAACGATCAATGGTCTGCTTTAATTGGCGGTGCTTACATCAAAATTAAGAATAAATTAAAAGATACTGAACAATCTGCATTTACGCCAAACATCTCTGTTATTTATAAACCACAAGATAACATCACCACATATGTCACTTATATTGAATCTTTAGAAAATGGTGGAATTGCGCCTGATACTTCAGGTTCACATATTGTAGTAAATGCGGGACAACAATTTGATCCACTAAAAAGCAAACAAATTGAGCTAGGTTTAAAATACGATTTCAACGACCAACTTGCTTTAAATACTGCAATTTTCAAAATTGATAAAGCACTTGAATATAGCCAAAATATTGATGATCGAAACGCAATTTATGTACAAGATGGGCGTCAGGTTCACCAAGGAATTGAGTTTACGGCAACAGGAAAACTGACAGATCGCTTTTCTATAGTCGGTGGTTATACCTATTTAGATCCAAAAATTAAACAGCAGAAAAATAAGCCAGAACTTGAAGGTAAACGTCCACCTGTTGTGGCAAAAGAAATGCTTAAAATCTATGGTGAATATGCTCTTCCTCAAATCGAAAACTTAGCAATAAATGCAGGACTAATTTATACAGGTAAAAGCTTCGCAGATAAGGAAAATACGGATGTTCTACCTGCCTATACTTTATTTAATATCGGTGCTCGTTATCAAACACAATTTAAAGATGTACCCATTACATTACGTGCCAACTTAAACAATGTATTTAATAAGCACTATTGGAGTAATGATTTAAACTTAGGTGAACCACGCACCTTACTGTTTTCATCGAGCTTTAAATTCTAATATTTATACTTTCACTCCAAATAAAAAGGACTCTTTCGAGTCCTTTTTATTTTATGCCTGATTTCCATGTAAGAGTTTGAATACAATAAATAATAATACAATCCATACAGGAAGCATCAATACAGAAAGCATAAAACCTTGTGTCCACATAATAAACAAGATCATCAACATAAACACTAAAACAAAATAGTTGGTGAACGGTGCAAACAATGCAGGAAATTTGGTTTTAATTCCCTCTTTTTTCATGGCTTGTCTGAATTTTAAATGAATCAAACTAATCATCATCCAGTTTAAAACTGCTGCTGCAACCACAATATAAATTAAATAACTGAGCGCTTTTTCAGGCACAAAATAATTTAGTAATACACAACCAAAAATAAGAAATGCAGAAAATAAGACTGCTGGAACAGGAATACCTTGCGCATTGACCTTTTTAAATATTTTCGGTGCATTATCTTGTTCAGCAAGCCCTAATAACATACGGCTATTGGCATACATTCCGCTATTACACACAGATAATGACGCGGTCAAAATAATAAAATTAAGTAAATGTGCCGCCCAATGAATCCCCATTTGATTAAAAATAATCACAAATGGGCTTTTGTCTAAACCACCCAAATCAAGCTGATTCCATTGTACCAATGACAATAAAATAGCAAGTGAACAGATATAAAAAAGGAAAACACGAATAACTGTTTGATTTACAGCTTTTGGAATATTCTGATCTGGATTTTCCGTTTCAGCTGCCGCCATACTAATTAGTTCAATACCGCCAAAAGCAAACATCATAAAGGCAAGCATGTAAAACAAACCTTCAAAACCATGCGGGAAAAATCCACCATGAATCCATAAGTTCTGAATTGATGCTGTTGATGTTACATCGGCAGTTACAAGCAAATACACACCAAAAAGAATCATCGCAACAATGGCTAAAACTTTAATAATAGAAAGCCAAAATTCAGACTCACCATAAATTTTTACATTGGCTAAATTCATGAGGGTAACAAGGACAAAAAAGAATAGTACCGTTAACCACGTTGGAATTTCAGGCCACCAAAAATTGACATATTTACCAATTGCAGTGAGTTCAGTCATTGCGACTAAAATATATAAAACCCAATAATTCCAGCCTGTTAAGAAGCCCGAAAACTTACCCCAATATTTAAAAGCAAAGTAACTAAACGAACCTGTTACAGGTTCATGCACAATCATTTCACCCAATTGGCGCATAATTAAAAATGCAATGATTCCGCCAATGAAATAGCCCAAAATAATCGATGGACCTGCAGATTGAATAATATGCGCAGAACCTAAAAATAAGCCTGTTCCAATTGCACCGCCCATTGCGATGAGCTGAATATGACGATTCTTTAAGCGTCGTTGTAATTTAGGCGTGTTGCTGTTCAAAACACACTCTCATTATGAAGAAAAACTGAATTGTAAATGTTTCCTGATCAATCGCCTAATCAAGCAACATAAATCTATATTATTTTTTAGGGAATACTTATATGGATGAAACTAAAACTTTATAAATCATTTATATTGAATATAAAAAAAGCGAAGATGTTTTCACCTCTTCGCTTTTTCATTCTTAAATATTAATTAATCTTCAGGATATTCAAAACGGTAGCCTACACCATAAACAGCTTGAATCCATTCGTGGCGATTTCCTGTTTCCGCTGCTTCTGAAATTTTACGGCGTAAGTTTTTAATATGACTGTCAATCACCCGATCCGCAACATCAAAACTGTCAGGGTTAATATGATCAAGTAATTGTGCCCGTGAATAAACATGCCCAACATGCTCTAAAAACAACTCGAGCAAGCGAAATTCTGTTGGCGTTAAACTTAAAGACTTTTGTTGATACCAAATACGCTGTTGCGCTTTATCCATACGGAATAAATCGTTGCTTTCAGGCTCTGCTTTACGCTCTAAACGACGTAAAACGGCTTGTACACGTGCAACCAGTTCTTTCGGACTAAATGGCTTACATACGTAATCATCTGCGCCCATGTTCAAACCAAGTACACGATCAATTTCTTCTGTACGCGCAGTCACCATAATAATTGGTAAGTCTGATTGTTCACGTACTTTACGGCAAATGGTTAAGCCGTCCATACGAGGTACCATCAAATCTAAAATCATGAGGCTTGGCTTACGCTGCATAAAGCTGTCATAAGCTTCCTGACCATCGTGAAACATGCTGACTTCAAAGCCTGCAGCTTCTAAATAATCACGTACCAACTGTGCAAGCTCAACTTCATCTTCCACTAACATGATATGTTTCATGCATGCTTTCCTTTTATTGTTTCATTTGTTTCGGGAAGGTTAATTTGCAACGCAAACCACCTAATGGTGAATGATCAAAACTCAGTTGACCACCCAATGTTTGTGCAATTTTAGCCGATAAAGCCAGACCTAAACCTGTTCCACCTGTCGCACGAGTTCGAGAATCATCCACACGGTAAAATCTTTGACCTAAGTTCGCCAATTGTTCATCGCTTAAACCCAATGGACTATCATCAACATAGACCGTCCATTCAGTCGCAGTTTGTTCCGTATGTACATGAACTTTACCACCTGATTCTGTATAGCGAATACTGTTACTCAATAAGTTCACCATAATTTGTTTAAAACGATCTACATCTAATTGTAAATCTGTTCCCTCACCTGTTGTAGTGATGGTTAAATTGGCTTGTTCAAATTTTGGTATAAAGTTTTCAACTTCTTGCTCAATCACAACCCACGGATTTACTGTTGCCAAATAACATTTCAGTTGCATGGCTTCTGCTTGCGCTAAATCGGCTAAATCTTGTGTCAGTTTTTTCAAGCTGCTCACCTGATTAAGCATTGAATTAAAATGCTCAGGCGTTGGCTTACGAATACCATCTTGCATCGCTTCAATTTGTGCTTGAAGAACTGCAAGCGGTGTTTTTAACTCATGAGATGTATCTGCAACCCATTGACGACGCGATGTTTCATGCTGATCGAGCATTGTTGCCAAATGATTGAGCTGATTCGATAAATCGCCCAATTCATCATTTCGGTTTACGGTCACTTGATGTAAATAATTACCCTGTGTTAATTCTTTTGTCCCATTCAACAAACGCTGAATTGGCTTTTTAAAATAGGTTGCCAATAATAATGCTGCAATCAAACTCGCAAAAATGGTTAAACCGTACACCAATAGCAAATATCTTTTTTGATTACTAAAGAAGTTAATACTTAAAGCATCATCTTGATCTAAAACAGGTTTTAAACCTAAATAACCTACAATTTTATGATCAACCATAATTGGACGAAATGCCATTTGATCATCCGATTGCTCACCCACAATAAATTGCTGTTCTGCATCATATAAAGATAAACGTGAACTTAAACCTAAACGGTCAGGCATCGAAATAAATTGCTTTTTATTGGTGGTATTTTCAGTTTTTTGCCCATCTTTATTGTTCTGTGCAATTTTCGCTAAATTTTGGTTTGAACTTAATGGAAATCTTAAACCTTCAAAGGGTTGAAACTCTGAGGGTAAATTCAGTTTAAGAATACTTAACTCTTCATTACTTAATGCAGGTTTGTTCTGTACTATTTTTGCCATATTAGAAGAATTAACAATGGTGTGTTCTTCAAAATAGCGCTGTTGTAAGGCAATATCATATTGCCGTCTAAGCCACCAATGTGACAATTTATCGTAATCATCTGGCGCAGCTTCACCTTCAATTTGAAGCATTTGCGCTTGAATTGCATTACCCCAATCATGATATTCCCCATAGACTGCTGCCAAGTTAGTTATTAAGTGATCTAACTTTTGCATTTCAACATCTGCCACATATTTGGCAAAGTTTTTTTGCATAGTCCAATGTAGAACCCCAAGACTGACGGTCGTAATCACAACTGTGGTAAAAAGCACAGTTAAGAACAAACGTAAGGCAATGGGAAATCGACGAATATTCAAGAGCCAAATCTCTATTTTTCTTCTATATTCGACATTGTAACCAACACTGACTCAAAAAACTCTCCATTGTTTCTTCATCATTATTATTTAATCTGTAAGCATCGAATTAACTTCTTCTTTTTGGAGATTACAACAATGAGTAACATGACAAAGATTGCTTTAATTGGTGCAAGCGTTTTAAGTATGGGGGCTTTAACCGCTTGTCAATCTACTGCGAATACACAAGACAAAAACCATTCACGTATGATGAAAGATCATCATGGTAAACAAGACCGTAAAATGTCACCTGAACAACGTGAAACATTTGAAAAATCTCGCGCTGAACATCGTGAAGTAATGCAACAAATCCATAAAGCATGTGATGACAAAGCAACAGGCACAACTGTTCAAGTTAAAGCGGGTGAAAAAACAATTGATGGCACATGTGTCATGCATTTTAAATCTGAACACAAAAAAGTAGACAAACAAGCGCGCCAAGATCATCGCCCTATGCGCGGTGAAATACGCCAAGGTGATTTCAAACGTGGTGAGCCATTAACAGATGCTCAACGTGCAGAACTGACTAAAAAGTTCGATCAACGTCTTGCTGAGCGTCAAGCACACCAACAAGCCGTAGCAAAAGCATGCCAAGGTCAAAAAGATGGTAAAGCTGTACAAGTAAAAGTAGGTACACAAACTTTAGATGGTAAATGTGAAGTTCGCTTCCAACCTAAAGCACCTGTTCAAGCAGCCGCTCTCACAAAATAAAATATTTACTTTCACTAAGATATTGATATTAAAGGCGCATTATTGCGCCTTTTTTGTTCGATATTGTTTTTTAGATTGATTGACTATTTATGTCATAAAAAATTCAATAAAAATGTATACACTCTAAATACTTACAAAAATCTCTAATTATTTTTTTGACTTAACAGTCACTATCAATATTCAAAGAAATACTTGTACCTTCATCTAAGATGTTGCAGGATTAGGCTATTCAAATACGTGTCACTGAAGACCCGTTTACAATGTTATCTGGATTATAACGCTGGTTTAAACCAGTATTGAGGAAACCGATATGCCACAATACAAAGCGCCCCTACGTGATATGCAATTCGTATTGCATGAGTTATTAAACGCTGAACAACATTATGCAACTCTTCCTGCATTCCAAGAAAGCGTTAGCCGCGAATTGGTCGATCAATACTTAGAAGCCGCTGCAGATTTCTGTGAAAATGAACTATCTCCTTTAAATCAAGTGGGCGACCGTGAAGGTTGTACTTGGAATGATGGTGTTGTAACCACACCTACAGGCTTTAAAGAAGCGTATCAAAAATATGTAGAACTTGGTTTCCCTTCACTTGCTGCTGAAGAGCAATACGGTGGTCAGGCATTACCAAACTCGTTAGGTATTATCATTTCTGAAATGGTTGGTACGTCTAACTGGGCATGGGGTATGTACCCTGGTCTTTCTCATGGTGCAGTTCGTACTTTAGAACATCATGGTTCTGCAGAACAAAAAGACGCTTACCTACCTAAACTTGTTTCAGGTGAATGGACAGGCACAATGTGCTTAACAGAATCTCATGCAGGTTCTGACTTAGGTATTATTCGCTCTAAAGCTGAACCACAAGCTGATGGTAGCTATGCAATTTCTGGCGAGAAAATCTTTATCTCTGCTGGTGAACACGATATGGCAGAAAACATTGTTCATATCGTTCTTGCACGTTTACCAGGTGCACCTAAAGGCACTAAAGGTATTTCGTTATTCATCGTACCTAAATTCAACTTAAATGCAGATGGCTCTGTAGGTGAGCGTAATGCAGTACGTTGTGGTTCTATTGAACACAAAATGGGTATTCACGGTAACGCAACATGTGTAATCAACTTTGATAACGCAAAAGGTTTCCTTATTGGCCCTGAAAACCGTGGTCTAAACTGCATGTTCACATTCATGAACACTGCACGTATTGGTACGGCTGTACAAGGTTTATCTGCATCTGAATCGGCTTTCCAAGGTGCATTAACTTATGCGAAAGATCGTTTAGCAATGCGTTCACTTTCTGGCCCTAAAGCACCAGAAAAAGAAGCAGATCCAATTATTGTTCACCCTGCTGTTCGTAACATGCTGATGACTCAAAAATCATTTGCAGAAGGTTCACGTGCGCTTGTTTATAACTTAGCGTTATATGCAGACACAGCTGAAAAAGGTGCAACTGAAGAAGAACGTAAAACTGCAGACAACCTATTGTCTTTACTTACGCCAATTGCAAAAGCATTCTTAACTGAAATTGGTTCTGAATCTGCAAAACACGGTGTTCAAGTATTTGGTGGTCACGGCTTTATTTCTGAACACGGTATGGAACAAATTGTTCGTGATACACGTATTGCTTGCTTGTACGAAGGTACAACAGAAATTCAAGCACTCGATTTGTTAGGTCGTAAAGTTTTGGGTACTCAAGGTGCAATGTTGAAAGACTTCACTAAGATTATTCATAAATTTGCTGAAGCAAATAAAGACAATGCTGCAATGAAAGAATTTGTTGAACCGCTTGCTGCTCTCAATAAAGAGTGGGGCGAATTAACAATGCAAATTGGCGCTAAAGCAATGCAAAACCCTGAAGAAGTGGGTGCTGCTGCGGTAGATTACCTATACTTCTCTGGCTATGTAACACTTGCATACCTATGGGCTCGTATGGCACTTGTTGCACAAGAACAATTGGCTGCAGGCTCAACAGAAGTAGATTTCTACAATGCGAAAGTAACCACTGCTCGCTTCTACTTCAAAAAAGTACTTCCACGTGTACGTTCACACGTAGAAGTAATTGCAGGCGGTTTAGAACCATTAATGTCTTTAGATGCTGAACATTTTGCATTCTAAAAAAATGACGTTCTAATGCAACACAGAGAAAGGACAGTCATTGAATTGGCCGTCCTTTTTCTTTATAAAAGATATGGAAAAATTAATTCTTTAGTCGTCTAACAATTTAAAAAACTCTCGATTAGACTGATTAAAACACGGAAAAAACAGACACAATAACGGGTGACCACGATGCCAATTTATAATGCACCTCTTGCAGACATGAAATTCATCCTTAATGACGTATTTAAGGCCGAAGAATTCTGGCAAGCCAACGAAAATCTTGCTCATGTAGATGCTGCAACAGCTGAAGCTATTTTAGAAGAAATGGCGAAATTTGCACAAAATGTAACTTTACCGATTAACCGTACAGGTGATGAAGAAGGTGCAACCTATAGCAATGGCAATGTGACAACCCCTGCGGGCTTTAAAGAAGCTTTTAAACAATATGCAGAAGGTGGTTGGATTGGATTGGCAGCTGACGCTGAATGGGGCGGTCAGGAAATGCCAAAAATGCTGACTGTACTTTCAGATGAAATGCTGTTCGCTACAAACCCATCTTTCATGCTCTACCCACTTCTTTCTGTAGGTGCAGGTATGGCTTTAAATAGCTATGCATCTCAAGAGCAAAAAGAAACCTATTTACCTAAAATTTACTCAGGTGAATGGTCAGGCACAATGTGCTTAACAGAACCACATTCAGGTACAGATTTAGGCATTATTAAAACCAAAGCTGAACGCAATGAAGATGGCACTTACCAAATAACAGGTACTAAAATCTTTATTACAGGTGGTGACCACGACCTAGCAGAAAACATCATTCACCTTGTACTTGCAAAAACGCCTGATGCACCTGCAGGTTCACGCGGTATTTCACTGTTCATCGTGCCTAAATTCCTTGTCAATGAAGATGGTTCTTTAGGCGAACGTAATGCGGCAGGTCCAGGTTCTATCGAACACAAAATGGGGATTAAAGCTTCTGCTACATGTGTCATGAACTTTGATGGTGCGAAAGGCTATTTGGTTGGCAAAGAAAATGAAGGCTTAGCAGCAATGTTCGTGATGATGAACTACGAACGTTTGTCTATGGGTATTCAAGGTTTAGGTGCTTCAGAGTTTGCTTATCAAAATGCGGCGCAATATGCGACAGATCGCTTGCAAGGTCGTAGTGCTTCAGGTGTTCAATCGCCAAACAAACCTGCCGATAGCATTTTAGTACATGGCGATGTACGCCGTATGTTATTAAACGCACGTGCAAATAACGAAGCGTCTCGCGCATTTGCTGTGTATGTAGGTCAGCAACTTGATATCACAAAATTCTCAACAGATCCTGAAGCGGTTAAAGCTGCAAATGATCGTGTTGCTCTCTTAACACCAATTGCAAAAGCATATCTTACAGATACGGCATTCAATGCAACACTTGATGCACAAATGGTCTTTGGTGGTCATGGCTTTATTCGTGAATGGGGTATGGAACAATGTGTACGTGACTTACGTATTGCCCAAATTTATGAAGGTACAAATGGCGTTCAGTCACAAGATTTAATTGGTCGTAAAACCATTAAATGTGGCGGTGAATATATTTCAACTTATATTCAAGAAATCCGTGATTTTGCAAATGCTTTAGATGCAGATTTAAACTTCATTAAAGATGCAACATTAGATGCAGCTGCAGAAATAGAATCTGTTACTCAATACATCTTAGAAGCGGCTAAAGAAAATCCTGAATTCTCTAATTCAGCTGCGGTAGATTATTTACATGCAGTTGGCTTACTCAGCTTCTCGTATATGTTTGCACGCATTGCCAATGCAGCAAAAGATAAAGAAGGTGCGTTCTACCAAAACAAACTTTCTCTTGCACTTTACTTTGTTCAACGCATTTTGCCTGAGCTTTCATTGCGTATTAGCAAAATTAAAGCAGGTTCAGAAGTCATCACAAACTTCAGCGAAGATTACTTTACAAATCAGTCTTAATTTTTCATAAGACAATAAAAAACGCCTGATCATTCAGGCGTTTTTTACTTTATAAGCTTTTAAACTTTTTCAATAATGATTGCTGTTTGCTGCGCATTCACAATTTTAATTAATCCATTCTCTTGTAAAGACTCACATAAACTCTGCACTTTTGGAAACTCCTCAGCACGAATCCCAGCCCCTAAAATCAGCTTTTTACCTGTATTTAGACTCTCAATTTTTGTTTGAATTTTATCTAACATTTCTTTCTCCTTATCAATACTTTAGTCATACCATACATTACAGCAAAATAGTTTAAAAAAAACACAATTTTTTATCATTTTATCGTCATAACGTTTCATTAAATGTGCATGAAACTTGCTTATATTTAAACAACAATGAACGACACAAATATAAGGAGGACACATGACACGTCACGATCCAAAAATTGAAAAAATAGAAACCCTCCTCGATCGCCTTGGAAACCTTGCAGTAGAAGGATTTCACTACATTGCCCTATTTGTGATTGGCTGTATGGTGATTTGGTCTGCAGGCAATACGGTATATGAAATTTTAGCCATCAAACAATTTGCAACCATTGACGATATTCTTTTACTGTTCATTTATTTAGAATTGGGCGCCATGGTTGGTATTTACTTTAAAACCAATCATATGCCAGTGCGCTTTTTAATTTATATTGCAATTACCGCTTTAACACGCTTACTTATTTCAGATATTCAACACGACCATCAAGCAGATATTGGACTGGTCATTACTACAGGCTCTATTCTTATTTTAGCTTTTGCGATTTTAATTGTGCGCTATGCATCTTGGACTTATCCATCTGTTATGCGAGAAAAACATTCCAACACACCATCAACCTCAGATACTCCACCTCGCCCACAAGATGACGAACTTGCCTAAATAAAAAATCCCGCCAAACCTGCGGGATTTTTTATACGTCTTAATTTGATTCTAAAATATAGCGACCATCTTCATAAATCCAATGCATACCATTTGGCGGTGCAGGCAAACCTAATTCACGCCAATTGCTAATGATGATTTTTGTCGAGCTTTTAATTTGCGCGACATTCGGATCACCATTGACCCAAGTATAAGTTTGATGATTTACCGTTGTATAACTTGGCGCTTGGTAGGTCAAACTCACCCCACCATTTGGATGAATATTACCTGAAGGCGGAAATGGACGGTTTGGCGGATAATGTGGATATCCCTGTGACGGATATCCTTGATTTGGATAACTTGGATGTTGCTGTGGATAATACGGTGGCTGTTGTGGATAGTTTGGTCGATTCGATGTGCCTAAATTCACTCCAACCGAAGCATTCCATTTGGTACTATTGGCTTGTGTTATTGAAGGCATAGATAAAAACACAATTGTGCTAATTGTAGCCGTGATGATGTTTTTCATTGCATGCCCTCATTTTATTTAATTTCATTATAAAGAATAGTTTAAATTAAAAAATGAAGAAAAAAACGACAATGGCTTATTTTTTGTAATTCAAACATCTCCTTCTTTCTACACGCTTAAAGCCAAAGACTAGAACGAGATATGTTAAAATATTTTTATTTATTTCTGGATCAAACACTGTGGCTGATTTAAGTTTTGACCGTTTATATGAATTCTTCTGCAAAGTACCAAGTGTTCAAAAAGCTTTCATTGATTCTTATGGTTCCGATGGAAAACACAATTGGTGGTTTAAGTTCCAAATTAATATTGATCACGCTTTAGCTTGGCAAACTGTGCAAGAACTAGGTCATGTTCTAAATTACATTTCTAAGAATGAACGTCTTCCAACACAATTTTTACCTGTATCACCACCGCCTTATATGAATGGTGAAGCCAAACAATTTTTATGTTGGGTGATTCAGTGTAATCATCCCGATTTTAGTCCAGATGTTGTTTGTGATTGGTTAGAAGCTCGTTTACCTAAACCTATTGAAGATGAAGCTCAATGGAAAATTAAAACCGATTTGCACGAACTCGATAAAATATCTGATAAAGATTTGGATCAGCTTGTTCCACCAAATCCTGAGCCTTAAATCATTTAAAGCCTCTCCCTAACCCTCTCCTACAAGGAGAGGGAAATCCCTTTTTTAACGGAGGAAAGTCCCTCTTTATTAAAGAGGGATTTAGGGAGATTAAAAATAACGTTAAAAAGTAGAAAAACCACTCCATTCCATAAAGCGATAAACCACATATTTAAATTTAGATTCATCGGCATATTGAGCATATTCAACACTCATATTACGCCCATCTAAATTTGACCATGCTGTGTTGAAATAAGCTTGAGCATCTATAAATACTGAGTCTTGAATTGAACCAAGTACGCGTAAATCTGTCTCTAAATTATAATTTTTCAAATTACGTGCAGTGAAATTCGCAGAACCCAAAATTAATTCTGCTTGCTGACCATTCGATTTAATGATCATCTTGCTATGACATTGTTCACCTTGCGTATTGCACCAACGCACATTCACCCCTGCATCATTGAGTTCTGAAGCAACTTGGCGGTTTGGAATACCATTTTTTTCACGTCCAAACGCATCTTTATTTGGGTCTAACAACACCCGAACATTCACGCCACGCTGTTTTGCAGCAATTAAAGCTTTTACAATTTGACGTTCAGATAAATAGAACATCGCCAAATCTAAGTTTTCTTTTGCTTTTGCAGTGTTAATTAAATTCAATGTTGCATCAAGAATCGCTTTTTCAGTCAAAACCTGAACCTGTGGCTTGTTTTTTTCTGCTTCAAATTCACCAATCACAACACCTGAAACATCTGCTTTTGACATCAATGCAACAGCTTGCTCTGTTTTTAAAACATCAACTGCAGTATTTCCCTCGACCACTAAAGCCACATTGGAATGTCGTGAACTACCATCATGCGGATTCATAGACGTGACTAAAGTTTTCCAACCCGCTTTCGTATCAACAGTAATGGTTTTACGATGATTGGCTTTAAAATTAAATAAATTGAAATAGCTTCTTAAAGTAATTTTTTCATCGCCAAATGGGTTGGCCAACCAACCTTTTTCAGCATTATTGCCTAAACCCTGACAGCAGATATACCAAAGACCTGACCATGTTGGATTCGATGCACGTAACGACGCCAAATCTGTTTCAACAACATCAATTCCACCTTGACGTAATTGACGATAATTTTCAGGTAAAGTTCCACCATAAACAGAGTTGATTGGATCTGTAATAAACTTAATTTCTATATTTGTATAAAAGATTTTTTTATTGATTAAAGCATCAGTTAACTGCTGTGTGAGTTTTTGATGCGTTGCTGTAGACGTTCCCACTTCTTTATTAAACAGGAACATATCAATGACAATTGTTGTTTGTGCATCATCAATTAATTTTAGAATTTCTTTAAATATTTTCTGATCTTGTTGTTGCTTACCTTGAGCATCAATATACGTTTGGTCTGCTAAGAATTGAACATTGGCGTGACGTAATTTACCCGTAAAATTCAAACCTTCAGGAAGTGGTTTATAGGTATGGTAAATTGCCGAACCTAAATATGTTAAAGCCAACAAACCAAAAGCAATTACAAAATAACGCTTTTTTGACCAATTTAATTTTTGATGAATTTTTTGAAAGATACGCATAAGAAAAAACCTAACCCAATATGCTCAGGCTAGGTTTTATTCTTTGCTTTTTCAAGCAGTTTTGTGTTTTATCGCCATCTACTCTCTTAAATATTGATAAAACATGCTTGATCTTAAAAACTGAAGTCTACGCCAACGGTAAAGTTACGACCCACTTGTGGAATATTCGATAAGAAAGATGCATGTTGATAAACATCTTCATCTAACAAGTTATTCGCTTTAAAATACACACGGTAATCTGTGTCTTGCGCATATTTACCTGCATATGCCACACCTAAATTCACCATGTTATAGCCACTTGTTTCTTGCTCGAATGCAGAAATACGATCTTGTTTAAACACATGTGAATATTCTGCTAAACCTGACCAACCATCTGCAAAATCAACATCTACTTTAGTACCTACGCGACCCGCAGGAACACGTGGTGCATTTATACCATCAATTTTTCCACGAACAGCATCACCAAAAAGACTGACTTTATAGGTGTCATTAATTGCGTAGCCTACTTGAGCTTCCGCACCATAAAATTTAGCTTTATCTTGCGTGTAATCGACTAAGCGGAAATTTTCATATTTATCGGTTGTTGCAGCATAAATATAATTGTCGTACCAGTTGTGGTAAACATTCACACGATAATCTAAAGAACCATTATCGAAACGTAAGCCAAGCTCTAAGTTATTCGATTTTTCAACATCTAAGTTTTCATTACCACGTTCATAAGTATTGGTCGCAAGATGTTTTCCATCTGCATATAACTCTTGTGCAAGTGGCAAACGTTGTTGATGTGAACCAACCAAAGATAATGTGTAATTCGGTGCAAATACCCAATTTACAGCAGCAGAACCTGAATATGCTTGATCATTGTAATTCTTTTTATTCGAATCAATATCAATCGTTTGATGATCTACACGCGCGCCGAATTCAAAATGGAAGTCATTAACTTGTTTATGCTCTAAAGCAAATAAACTCCATTTTTGTGTTTTTGTAGGCTCTAGAATAGATTCTTCACCTGTAATATCTAATTTTTGTTGATTATATTGTGTTCCAAATACACCTTCCCAACCCGCAATTGGATTATGAACAAGCTCTAAACGACCATCGTAGCCTTTGCTCTTGAAGGTTGTTGCAATATCATTTCCTTCAATTTCATCATGCTTATAATCTGTATAACTTGCATGTGCGCGTAATTTAGAAAAACCTGCAAATGGATCGGCTAATTCTGTACGGAAATCATAACGTTCTGTTTTTAAATCGACCCAAGGACCTGCCCCATGATCATGATCGTGTTCATCATGTCCATGTCCTGAATGATCGTGCTCATCGGTGTGACCATGATTATCATGACCATCACAATGTAAATGATCTTCATGTGGATGACACGATTCATATTCATGATTATGTCCTGGTAAACCATATTGATCTTGGCGATTACTATATGAAATACCTGTAAATCCACGATCATGAATCCAAGATAAACCTACATTTACAGTTTCACCTTTTGCAAATGTATTACCAACTCTGCGTTCTTTTTCTAATACGCCATCATGGTCATGGAAGTAATTAGGCGCGATATAGCTATTCGCTTCACGTTTCAAACCTTCAACACGTAATGCAACTTGATCGGTCAAACCAACGGTCACGCCACCACTTGCAAGTTTTTCATCGCTACCTGAGTTATAGCGTAAACCCACTTGCCCTTCATATCCTTTTTCTGGCATTTCTGTTGGAATTTTACTGTCCGTCACATTGACCAAACCACCCACTGCTCCTGCTGAATAAAGCAATGTCGATGGCCCACGAATTACCTCAATTTGTTTTGCTAAAATTGGGTCTACAGTAACAGCATGATCGGGCGATAAGGTTGAAACATCGGCTGTTTCAGACGCATGTTGTAAAACTTTTACACGTGGACCATCTTGACCACGAATTACAGGTCGGCTTGAACCCGAACCATATTGATTGGTATACACACCTAATTCACCTGACAAAGCATCACCAATGGTTGGCGCACCTGTTGAAAGCGTTTTTTGCCCAATGACATTATCTGCCGTGGCAAAATCTGCTGCCGATTGTGTCAGTGGATGTGCAGTTGATTTAAGGGTTTCTAATTGTTGTGATTGCTTATTTTCTTGCGCAAAAGCGATAGAAGTAATTGAAGCTAAAATAGAGAGCGTCAATAAATTTTTATGAAAAGACATGTCTAAAACTCAGATTAGATTGTTTTGATAATGTAATATTATAACATTACTTATTTTATGCAAGATAATTTGTACTCTCTTTACAATTCTATTAGTCTTTAAATCCTCCACTTTTGAAATAAGAATTATGCCTTTTACGCTTGCACATACAGTAATTGCATCACCTATTTCAAAAATATCGAACAACCACCTTCCCATTGCCGCACTTGCTATTGGCAGTATGGCACCCGATTTATTTCGACTTTTTTCCAATTCAGTTGGTTTAGAAACACATACTTGGAATTCGCTTATTTATCCAAATTTAATATTAGGATTGGCTTTTTGCTGTCTTTGGTATGGCTTGTTTCGACCTACCATATATTCATGTTTAACACTTAAAGATGACCTTAATATTTCGAATATCTTTTCTTTGGTTAAATTCTTAGGATATGTGTGTATTGCTTTGATTATTGGAAATATCACGCATATTTTATGGGATGGAATAACACATTTAGATTCAAGAACTTTATTTTCCTTTTCATTCTTTGAATCGTCAATTTCTGTATTTAATCGGCAATATTCTTATTATTTTCTCTTACAAATTTTATCTTCCGTTTCGCCTTTACCTTTTATTTTTTGGATGATCCTTCGATATTACAAACAGCATCATCAAAAAAAATTAGTGCAAAATCATCATGGTTTTTTATTGATGAGCGTATTCATTTCTTGTTTAGCAGGATTGATTTATCTGGGTAATTACGCGTTAAAGATAAATCCTGAAATATGGATAAATCATTCATATTATTTTTTAGGAAGAATGATCAATAAATTTACCCAAGCTTCTTTACTGTGTTTTTCTGCGTGTTGCCTGACCTATCAATTCAAAAAATTTAAAAAGTTCCATTCATCAACAATATCTTAGCGAATAATTTATGTTTTTCGGCTTAAGCTTCAGGTTTTTCCTTTGAGTTGTTGTGACAAAATGTCCAAAAAGAGGCATAATTCAATATTCGAAAGCGGTGCGCTGTTTACGCATTCGCTCGCCTTAAACCATATAGTTGGATTGTTTACGCTATGATGCGAACTCATTACTGCGGTTCTTTAACCGAAGCTCAAATTGACCAAACCGTAACTTTATGCGGTTGGGTACACCGTCGCCGTGACCACGGTGGTGTTATCTTCCTTGATATGCGTGACCGTGATGGTCTAGTTCAAGTGGTTATTGACCCAGATACTCCTGAAGCATTCTCAACAGCGGATAAGGCTCGTTCAGAATTTGTATTAAAAATTACAGGCCGTGTACGTCGTCGTTACGAAGGTACTGAAAACGCAAATATTACTAGCGGTCAAATTGAAGTATTAGGTAAAGACATTGAAGTTCTTGCTGCTTCTGAAACTCCGCCATTCCCTTTGAATGACGAAAATACAAATATTTCTGAAGAAGTACGTTTGAAATATCGTTTCCTTGATATTCGTCGTCCTGAAATGTTAGATCGTTTACGTTTCCGTTCTAAGTTAACTAACCTTATTCGTAACTATTTCGAAGACAATGGTTTCTTAGACGTTGAAACTCCTATTCTAACTCGTGCTACTCCTGAAGGCGCGCGTGACTATTTAGTTCCAAGCCGTGTTTCTAACGGTAGCTTCTACGCGCTTCCACAATCTCCACAATTGTTCAAACAGTTGTTGATGGTTGGCGGTATCGATCGTTACTACCAAATTGCTAAATGTTTCCGTGATGAAGACTTACGTGCTGACCGTCAGCCTGAATTCACACAAATCGACGTTGAAACATCGTTCATGAGTGACGATGACATCATGGATTTAATGGAAACTTTAACAGTTAAGATGTTCAAAGAACTTCTAAACGTTGAATTCGATAAATTCCCACGTATGACTTACGCAGATGCAATGCGTGACTATGCGTCGGACAAGCCAGATATGCGTATTCCTTTGAAATTGGTTGACGTTGCAGACATGATGCAAGACGTTGAGTTCAAAGTATTCGCAGGTCCTGCAAAAGATCCTAAAGGTCGTATTGTTGCGCTTCGCGTACCGGGTGCTGCTGCACTTCCGCGTAGCCAAGTAGATGAATATACTAAATTCGTTGGCATCTACGGTGCGAAAGGTTTGGCTTACATCAAAGTTAATGATCTTGAAAAAGGCATCGAAGGTCTTCAATCTCCTATCGTTAAATTCATCGAGCCAATCGTGCTTGATCTATTGAAACGTGTTGGCGCTGAAAATGGCGACATCGTATTCTTTGGTGCGGACAAAGCGAAAGTTGTAAACGATGCAATGGGCGCTTTACGTATTAAAGTCGGTCACGACATGAAGATGGCAACTTGCGAGTGGGCTCCACTTTGGGTTGTTGATTTCCCAATGTTTGAAGAAACTGATGATGGTAAATGGACGTCTGTTCACCACCCTTTCACGTTGCCTAAATCTAGCGTTGAAGAAGTGAAGAACAACCCAGGTGCTGCGTTATCTGTTGCTTACGACATGGTATTGAACGGTACTGAAGTTGGTGGTGGTTCGCTTCGTATCTTCAACCTAGAAATGCAAAAAGCGATCTTTGAAGCGCTTGGTATTTCAGAAGAAGAAGCAGAAGAGAAATTCAGCTTCTTACTTAATGCATTGAAATTCGGTGCGCCTCCTCACGGTGGTTTGGCATTTGGTCTTGACCGTTTAGTGATGTTGATGACTGGTGCATCTTCTATTCGTGACGTAATTGCATTCCCGAAAACCAAGACTGCGGAATGTCCTTTAACTCAAGCGCCTGCGCCTGTTGAAGCGAATCAATTACGTGACTTAGGTATTCGTTTACGCGAAAAACCAAAGGCTGAAGAAGCTAAATAATTCTTATCTCCTTCCTTTTCTCCTTTTGAGAGAAACATAAAGAAGGAATAAAAAAAAGCCCTGCAATTGCAGGGCTTTTCTTGTTGCATTGAGTCAAAAGAGTATCAGTGGCATAATAGCCTCCACTTTCCACGTAATTGTGAATATCTCCTATGGCTATGCGTCCTGAAGTTCGTCGTCGTGCAATTGTTTTAATTATCTTTGCTATCGTACAGTGGCTATTCATGCGTTATATCGTAGATAATCAGCTATTCAATTTAACCACTTATGACCGAATTGTGTTCTTCTGCATTAGTAGTTTAGGCGGTGCATTCGTGATTTTTGTTGGGTTGATTTATATGGTTTTGAAAGGGAATCCAGAGAAGGAGTAACTCATCCTTCTCTTGTAGATTATAAATACTTATCTTTCAAAGATTGCTCTAGCCCTTTATGCCTATCATACTGATGAACAAATGTTGGTATGCTACCATCCGCATTTAAAATCAGACAATCTTCATTTAATACGACATTATTAATATTCATAACTCCTAAAGTAGCAATTTCAGAACCTAATGGTTGACACAGCTTCACCCCAGAAAACTCATTTGAATATAATAACTTATTGTGAATTCCTTGATCGTAATTAGATCGAACCATAGTATAGTAAGGCAATTTCATGAATTCATTAATCATAATATCAAGATAATGCCTTATAGACTGATAATCACCAAATGTTACTCCAGCACAAGAAATTTGTTTATTTGAAATTTCAGATAAATATTTTTTACCATAAACATCACCAATCCATTTAACATGAAATGAATCTTTTCCTAATAATAAGCTCTTATCTTCCATACCTAGAAAAAGCCCTTGTTGATTTAGCTTATTTAGATCACCTTGAACGATTACATCTCTAGTATCAGTTAAAATAATATGAGTGAAATTATTCAACTTTAAAAAATTATAATAATCAAAAAATCTTGAAACATGTGGCGGTGCAAAATAATAAATGAAATCTTTTTTTAACTTAGGTTCCTTTAGCACAATATATTTACTAAAAAAACGTATAGCTTTTTGCAAATATTTATTAAGGGACTTTGAGCTACTAAAAACGCCAATTTGAGTAATTACAAATCGCAACTCAAATTGATTAGAGTATCTTCCACCAAAATATTCTTTATAATCATCTAATTGATCATCATTTAAAAAAAGAACAACTACACCACTAAAATTGGTTCTCGATATACTATTAAGAAATAACTCAACTTTTTGTGGCGCATATCCTGTAGCAGCCCCCATAATTACAGGGCTAAAATCTGAACACTTTTCCATAAAATAACTTACTACCAAGATTTTATAATTGATTTTATCTTATCAAGTAAACTATTTGCTTGTCTGTATTTCTTAAATATAGCAAACCAATTATTTTTACCTAAATAATTTAATTGAATCATTTCAGGATTTTTAAGTTTAGATAACAAATATACTCCTTGATCATCATCCACTATATTTCGATCAAGCAATTCCATCTGACTAGCCAAAATTAACTCATAAAATTTAGGCCATAGTTCGACACTTCCAACTATCCCACCACCAATAATAAAAGGTACATTACCTAAAATTGATTTAAGCACATTTTCTTCAGTAAATTGATACTTCTTTTTTATAGTAAATAAGTGCATTTTTGAAGTATCAAAATTATAGTTCCATTGCATAAGATTATTTAAAGTCTTCGTATCTCTACAATACCCAAAATCAATCCAAGCAACTAAATCTGTCGAAACTAATTTATTTTTAATTGCATCATTAACAAAATAAGACTTTAAATTGTTAACTAATACATAAGAAGGAGACCAATATTCAGGATTACACAATTGCTCATACGAAACTTTTTTACGAAAATCATCATTTTTTTGAATAGTTTCAATTTTATTTAAGAAAAATTTAAATTTCTCTTTAATATCAATAGAAATAACAACTGTAGGCTTTCCATCACGAATCTTTAAAATTTCATCGACAAACTCGTCTGATGTGTAAATAATAAAAGAATTTTCTAGTTGTGCAAGATTTTTAAAATAATCAAAATATTTATTCGTTGTTCTATGCAAATATTCAGGATGCCCTTTATCTTCTGTCCAATCTCCACGACCAATATCAAAAAAAGCAGTAACTATAGTTATATTCTGATTAATGCCTGAAGAAACATTCATAAATTTGGCGCACAAAAAATAATTCTATATTATAATTAAAAAATTTAATTAAATATAGTACTTACTATATTTGGAGTTTCAATGAAAATTAATTGCATAGCAATAATTACTCCTCTATACAATGAGGAAAAAAATATCCGTAATTTTATTAATCATTTAAAGTTACAAACCAATCATAATTTTCACTTATATTTCATCAATGATGGCTCTACAGATTCTACCTTAAGCCTATTAAAACAAATATTATTAACTTCATCTTTTAAATTTACAATAATTAACCAAAAAAACCAAGGAGCGGCCATTGCTAGATTAAATGGCATAAACCAAATTAATGAAGAATATTGTTTAATGGTTGATGCTGATGACCTTATCTCAAATGATATGATTGATACTATTTTATCAACTTTAAATAACTTCAAGAATATTGATACAATTGTGCCCGAAGTAATGATACAAAATAAAGATGGAAGTTATAATCCCTTGCCTTGTTTTGATTGCTCTATTAATGTATATACAGGTTTTGAATGCCTAAAAAATTCTATCGCTGGTTGGAAAATTTCAGGTCTCATGTGCACTAAAAAAAATATATTTTTAAAAAGCTATAATCAATATCATCAATTTAACCCCGAACAAAAAAATTATTTAAATAATGATGAAATAATCACGCGATTA
This sequence comes from Acinetobacter portensis, assembly GCF_010646905.1. Classification (NCBI taxonomy): domain Bacteria; kingdom Pseudomonadati; phylum Pseudomonadota; class Gammaproteobacteria; order Moraxellales; family Moraxellaceae; genus Acinetobacter; species Acinetobacter portensis. Next base: position 1,777,869 of record NZ_JAAARQ010000002.1, on the reverse strand, counting down.
AATTTTTTAAATTCAAATAATGTTTACCGCATTTCCTCTATATACTATTATCAATATAATCAAAACTCCACAACAAAAAACATTAATATGAATAGTTGTTTTTTAATTAATAATGCTATTATTCTGCATAAATTACTATGCCATTTATCAATCACAGACAAACTTGATAAAGAGTTAATTTCCACAATCTGGGGAAACAAAAAAGTTTTTCAAAAAAACTTTAATACTATTAAAAACAAGAAAGACTGGTTAAATAGTATAACTATTGGCTACAAATTTATTAAAAATAGCAGTATTATTAATAGATTAAATTTTAAAAATAAAATTAGACTTTTTCGTTTATTTTTATTTATTATATTTTCAACAATCAGATTAAAGACATTCAAATGAATTTATTAAAATCATATAACAGAATCAGATATTTTTTTTACAAGAAGTTTGTTTCTGATTGTCAAAATTTAAAAATCAATCGGGAATTTTTTTATCCTGTAATCTTTACTGGTAAAGGTGAAATAACTATTCAAAATTCCCAATTAGGAGTATGGCCATCCCCTTACTTTTACAGTACCACAGGATATATCGAAGCAAGAAATGACTCTGCAAAAATTATAATCATGCCCAATACAGCTATTAACAATAACTTTTCTATTATTGCTGATAAAACATCAATAACAATTGAAGGTAATTGTTTGATTGGTCCTAATCTATTTATTACCGACTCAGATTTTCATGGTCTAGAAGTTGAAAATAGAAATAATGGAAATTATATATGCTTACCTGTACATATTGGTAAAAATGTATTTATTGGAGAAAATGTTCGTATTTTAAAAGGAGTTCATATTGGTGATGGTGCAGTCATTGGAAATAGTTCTTTAGTTACTAAAAATGTACCTGCACATACAGTATATGCAGGAAATCCAGCCAAATTCATTAAGAAGCTACTTACGAGTGAGACAGAATAATCTATATTCCAAATAAATTTTTACTTTAAACAGTAAGGCTATTAATTTATTTTTTTCCTTAATTTTTGGAAGTAATAAGCATCTTTTTATAATGAATTTTGCTCGAGCATATAATGGCTCATCTACATATTGAGCCAATATTTTGCTCATCTCTTCATACATGAATGTTGAATCAGAGCTAATATTAGTATCATGTTTACGATAACTAATTAAAACCTCTGGTATATAAACCATTTTTTTATTTAATTTTGAGATTCTAAGTAAAAGATCCCAATCCTCTACTTTAACATTAGGATTATAGCCTCCAGCTTCCCTTAATGCATTTATCTCAAACATCTGGGAAGAGGCTGGTAAATCATGCTTAGTTAAAATAATATCATCGAAACTAGATTCAGAATACTCTCGTACTCTCGTCATGATAATATTATTTTTTGCATCAATAACATTTACCCCACCAAATACACCAACAGTATCGGATTTAAATGCTTTTATTTGCAACTCTGTTTTATTCGGTAGCATCTGATCATCTGATGCAATTGCACAAAAATAATCCCCTATAGCCCACTCCAAAGCTTCATTCAAAGTATTGCTTAAGCCTTTATTTGGTCTAACTCTAAACTCAAACCGTTTAAACCGTAATTGACATTGCTCAAGCAACTCATTAACAACATAAACTGAATTATCAGATGAACCATCATCAATAACAATTAGCTCAATATTTTCATAACTCTGATTGATGACACTCTTTATCGTATCTTGCACAAATAAAGCATGATTATAACTCGGGATGACTATTGTTACTAAAGGCTGAAATTCATGTACTGACATTAGATTTTGAACTCATTACAAGTTTTAATAATTGTATTCACTTCTTCATAACTTACATGTGTACCCATTGGTAGACTGAGAATCTCGTCATGTATCAACTCTGAAATTGGAAAATTTAATTCATTCCATTCCTTATATGCACTTTGCTTATGCGGCGGAATTGGATAATGAATTAGTGTTTGAATACCTTTTTCCATTAAAAAATGCTGTAGTTCATTTCTAAACTTTGTTCTTATAACAAACAAATGCCATACATGTTTTTTTTCACGACTTGCACAGCTATCAACTTTTGGTAACTCTATCAATGAATTATTTATACCACCTAAATAACGCTCTGCAATATTTCGTCTATACTCAGTTTCTTCATCCAAATATTTTAATTTCACATTAAGCAATGCCGCTTGCATTTCATCTAAACGACTATTTACACCAATAAACAGATTTTTATATTTTTCATGTGAGCCATAATTTCTCAAAGCTTTTAATGTACGTGCTAACTCCTCATCATTCGTTGTTACAGCACCAGCATCACCTAAAGCACCTAAATTTTTTCCAGGATAAAAACTAAAACCAGAAGCATCCCCCAAATTCCCGCATTTTACCCCCTGATATTCAGCACCATGGCTTTGTGCAGAATCCTCTAAAACTAAGAGATTATGTTTTTTAGCAAGTTGAGTGATACTTGGCATATCTGCCAATTGACCATATAAGTGAACAGCAAGTATAACTTTGGTTTTTGAATTAATATTATCTTCAATTAGCTTAGGGTCTAAATTATATGTATCAATATTAGGCTCAACTAATATCGGTTTTAAATTATTGAGGGTTATAGCCAATATACTGGCGATATAAGTATTAGATGGAACAATGACTTCATCACCATCCTTAAGCTTACCTATTTCTTTCCACGCACGAAGAGTAAGTGTTAAAGCATCTAACCCATTTGCAACACCAATCGCAAATTTAACACCACAATACTTAGCAAAATTTTGTTCAAATTGCTCTAACTCTTTACCACCAATATACCATCCCGAATCTATAACACGTGTACAAGCCGCAATTAATTCATCACGATGCTGCTGATTAATAGTTTTTAAATCAAGAAAAGGAGTCATTATAAATACATCATTCTGGAATATAAAGTTCAGCCATACCTACGATACACTCTTGATCCTTAGATATAGCAAATGTCTTAAAAATCACACGTTTTTTCTCTTGCAGAATACCTGAAACTTCCACCTTAAAAAGAACTTCTGTATTTAAATATATAGGTCTGAGAAATTTATTTTCAGATCTAAAAAAAATACAACCAGCACCAGGTAACTTATTTGCAAATATAGTAGAAAATATACTTGAAGCTAAAGCACCGTGTACTATCCGCTTACCGAAAATGGTTGTTTTAGCATACTCGTCATTTAAGTGTACAGGATTTACATCACCACTTAATTTAGAAAATAATTCCACATCATTTTCACTAAACGAGTGTGTAATTTCAGCGCACATACCGACTTTATATTCAGTTATAGATAACATATTTAACTAACCCAAAAAACGAGCATATTGAATTCTATTTTCTTCATATTTTTCCTTAGGGAAAATATAATATATATTAGTACTATCTTCTGAAACTCTTTCAGCTCCCATCTTTAAATGGAATGAATGAACTTTATCATTCCCCTTCATTACTTCATAATGACTTTGTTCAAATCCAAGATATAAAAAGCCTGCCTCATAAACAAGTAATGCACTCTCCACAGCTGCATATTTTGTTTTATTTTCTCCTAGAATCCAACTTCCCCAGCAAAATGATTTAGGACTTTCTTTAAAATCGTATAGTCGAACTGTACCAACTGCTAAATCATCACTATTTCTACAAATAATGAAATAATACTCCTCCCCTCTTTCTTCTCTTTTTTTATAATTTATAATCCATTGACGCTGAGCATATTCATCTGATGTAGATTTAGAAATATAAGTATTTAACTCATCATTATTTCTCAAGTTGCAAATAAATGCTGCGTCACTCTCATTTACCAATCGAAGATAAATCGTACCTGCTTTTAATGTAAAATTTTTCATTTTAGTCTCTTATCGCCTGAAACTTTGTATAATTGCGGATATAGTCATTTTCATCATAATGCTGACTTGCCAATACAAGTAAAATACAGTCCTTAGAAAAATCATGCATTTCATGCCAAATCATAGGAGGTATTAAAAGTCCTTTATTTACTTGATTTAGCAAAACCTCCGATTTTTCTTTACCATTATCCATTAACATTTTGCAAGAACCCTGTATACAAAATGCAACCTGCACTAGCTCTTTATGAGCATGAAACCCACGTGGCACTTGCATATCAACATCAAAAATATAGTAAAATCTTTTTATATCAAAGGGAATATGCTTACCAGCCTCACCAACAACCAAGGAACCTCTCTGATCTCCTAAACTTGGAAGCTCAATCCATTCAATTAAATTCATTTGCACCACCTACCAAAGAAATCAGATATTGACCATAATCATTTTTACTCATACCTTGCCCAATTTCTAAAATTTGCTGTTGAGTCAACCAACCATTATTAAGTGCAATTTCCTCTAAGCAGGCCACTTTATAGCCTTGGCGCTTTTCAATCGTTTCAACAAATTGTGCAGCCTCAAGTAAGCTTGAATGTGTACCTGTATCTAACCATGCAAAACCACGTCCAAGCAATTCTACATTTAAATCGCCTCGTTCCAGATACATTTGATTTACTGTGGTAATTTCCAACTCACCTCGTTCTGATGGCTTAACTTGCTTAGCAATCTGAATTACATCATTGTCATAAAAATATAAACCTGTCACAGCAAAATTCGATTTCGGTTTTTCAGGTTTTTCTTCTAAGGATATTGCACACTTTTTATCATCAAACTCTACAACACCAAATCGCTCAGGATCTTTGACTTGATAACCAAAGACTGTAGCACCATTTTGACGGGAAACAGCTTGATGCAACATTGGAGTAAAGCCTTGTCCATAAAATATATTATCACCAAGTACTAAACAAACATTACTGTCACCAATAAAGCTTTCACCAATAATAAACGCTTGAGCTAAACCATCCGGACTAGGCTGTACAGCATATTCCAAGCGTATTCCAAATTGAGAACCATCTCCTAATAACCGTTTAAAACCGTCAATATCTTCAGGTGTGCTGATAATCAATATGTCCTGAATTTTCGCCAACATCAAAACCGACAATGGGTAATACACCATAGGCTTATCGTAGATAGGTAGTAATTGCTTAGAAACACCTTTTGTAATGGGATACAATCGTGTCCCCGACCCACCTGCCAAGATTATACCTTTTGTATTCATTATACTTACGCACCCTTCTTTCTATTTTGATAAGTACCATCTTGTATATGAAGACACCACTCTTGATTATCTAAATACCATTGAACAGTTTTTCGTAAGCCTGTTTCAAATGATTCCTCAGGCGTCCAACCTAATTCACGTTGAATTTTACTGGCATCAATCGCATAGCGAACATCATGTCCAGGTCTATCTTTTACGTAAGTAATTAAATTTTTATAAAAGTTCACACCTTTTGGTTTATTGGGTGCTAACTCTTCTAATAACTCACAAATGCCATGTACAACATCTAAATTGGCTTTCTCATTATGCCCACCAATGTTATAGGCTTCACCCACCACACCTTCAGTCACAACTTTAAATAAAGCACGAGCATGATCTTCAACAAATAACCAATCACGAATTTGTTGACCATTTCCATAAACAGGTAATGGCTTTCCTTGTAATGCATTTAAAATCATTAAAGGAATTAACTTTTCTGGAAAATGGAAAGGTCCGTAATTGTTTGAACAATTGGTTACTAAAATAGGAAGGCCATATGTTCTGTTCCATGCACGCACTAAATGATCAGAACTCGCCTTAGATGCAGAGTATGGTGAACTTGGTGAATATGATGTTTCTTCTGTAAATAAATCGGTTGTACCTTCTAAATCACCATAAACTTCATCTGTTGAAATATGATGAAAACGAAATTTTTGTTTTTTAGAGTCTTCAAGTGAGTTCCAATAATTACGACTTGCCTCTAAAAGCTGATAAGTCCCAATAATATTAGTTTCAATAAATGCATATGGTCCCGTAATAGAACGATCCACATGCGACTCTGCTGCTAAGTGCATAACAGCATCTGGTTGATAAGACTCAAATAATTGATCTAAAGCACTACGATCACAAATATCTGTTTGGCTAAATGAATATCTTTCATTTTGGTCTATAGAGATTAAGGATTCTAGATTACCCGCATAAGTTAACTTATCCACATTCAAAATTTCATGATCAGTGTTCTTTATTATATGTCTTATTACCGCCGAACCAATAAATCCAGCCCCCCCAGTGATCATGAAACGCATTTAATGTTCCCTATAACCCTAATATATTTAATGCATGAATAATAACAAAATTTCTATATAGATAAATGTATTTTCACTTTTGTTTATCATTAAGAGAACAATTTATAAGTACTGTAAAATAGTATCCGTTTGCACTTTTAAGTTATTATAGAACTAATTCCACTTCAACCAGCATTAATGAACACACTCTCTATTTTTCGTTTCATTCCACAAAACATAATAAAATCATGTGCAAAACTCACTGCTATGTTTTTAAACACTCAGAAAACAAATGGAATGTTATGGAAAACACGTGTGAATATCGCATTGTGCTATCCAAATTTAACAAAGGAAGAACAAGAGAATTTAGCTAGAATAAGTGTCATTAATCAATGTTTAAATTATGCAGACTCTTTAAAATGTTGGGCAATGCCTACCAAATGGAATATTCAACAAATTAAAAATGTTCATAATCTTGATGTATTAACGGATGCGCTATCCGACCCTAAAGGTGCTTTAATTATTACACCTCATTTGGGAAATTGGGAAATTATGAATCCTTGGGTACATCAATATGGCACACCAACCATTATGTACAAACCCATCAAAAACAAAACAATAGAGGAGTTCGTTTTAGCCTCAAGGGAGCGCTTAAATACAACAATGGTCCCTACCGATGCATCAGGTGTTAAGGCTTTATTTAGAAATCTTAAACAAGGTGGATTTAGTGTAATTCTACCTGATCATGTTCCAGATCCATCTGGTGGTGTTATAGCCCCATTTTTTGGCATTAATACATTAACAAGTACACTTGCATCAAAACTTGCTCAAAAAACCAAATGCCGTTTAATTTCTATGGCATGTGTACGATCTAAAGATGATGAAGGCTACGACATCCATATCAATGATGCGGGGTTAAAATACCCAGATCTTTATGATACAGATATCAATATTTCGACAACAGCAATGAATAAAGTGGTCGAAGACCTTATTAATCAATTTCCTGAACACTATATGTGGGGCTATAAACGCTTTAGAGGCTCGAAAGAAACCGAAAATTTATATCAAAAATCATAAAAGCGTTATTTAAACTCGCTGACTTTTCCAAACAAAATGAGCTCAATCTGATTTAGAATTCGTAAACTCTCTAATTTCAATTTAGCAAAACCTTTTTTCTTAAATTTTCTCATGCGTGCTTTACGCTCAATCAATAAATCACTTGGTAAAGATGCTTTTTTTTCTGGAAAAAGCATCATTTCTTGTATACATAATGCGGGGAATAATTGGTAAACATTTAAATTATTTGATTTAATATAATGATCAAACATCATTTCATCCAAAGGGATAATTTCATTACTCCCTACATATTTCAAATATGATTTCGCACCTTCAAGCGACAAAATATAGCCAGCCGTTCCTAAATTTCTACTTTTCAGTGATGCTATTTCTCTAGATGTACTTTTTATCTTCTTCAATTGATCAGCAACAATTTTATGCGCAAAAGCTTCTGTTTTTACAATATGCCAATCTTTTTCAATCCAATCTGAAGAGCTTAAAAACTCTGATGAATTTTCACCTAAAAAAATATCATCTTCAAAAATTGCCAAATATGGAATATTCTCATCGACCATTTTTTTCCAAAGTGATACATGACTCATAAAACACGCCAATTCACCTTTTGCTATACGATCACAGTGAAGATTTAATGCCATTTTTTCAGCTAAAGGTAAAGCTAAGTTTGGTGTTAAAGCATCAAAAAAATCAAAGCTTATCTTTTGTTTCTCAAATTCATTTTGAATATGCTTACGGCGCTCTATAGCTGTAGCTAAACTTATAACTTGAATTTGCATACTGAGCGAACTTCCATTTCTCTATTACGGTTTAACATTAATTTTTAAATTTAGACTTATTCACTTCAATTAGCCTTTTAGACCCAATGAGTAAATATTTCAAATAATACCAAGCCAAAACTAATTGCGCAGAAACCCTATTTTTCTTAAATATGAGTTTCTGTGAAAAGGAGAAATCATATGCCGTTGGGTTCTTTACTTGCCCAATAACCGAACCTTGATCAATTTTAGTTTCAATACCATAAATAGGACAGATCACCCCCTGTAAAAGGACCGCGGGCTCAACTTGAAAACTATTTAATTTACGGCAGCTCGAAATATATTCATCCACCAACCCTATAGCTCTTTTTTCCATAAAATCTAACAGTTTTTTCGCACCTGATGGAAAAAGAACATATCCGCCCGTACCATTACGGTCTTGATAAAGCTTATATAATTGATACTCGTTTAAAATATATGATGGCTGTTTAGAAATTGTTTTTCTACGTCCAACAACTTCTAAATTTACATAATCAAGTTCAGTTAATTGAGCAATGTCATTAATTACTGTTTCAAAATCTGAAACCAATACAGCATCATCTTCCAAAATAACGCATGGCTCATTATGTTGAACTACATATTCCCACGTACGCTTATGACTTAAAAAGCAAGCAAGCTCAGATTGTTTTAATGGTCTTTGCCCATTGAATGCTAATTTCTCATATTCATCTTGATTAAAATCTTGAATTGACGTGGCAGGAAAACGCTCAAAATTCAAACCTATTTTTTGAAATTGAGTATTTTGTTCTTCCAATCTATCTTTAGATCGATCTAAATTTATTAATAAAATTTTCATTGCTTAATCAATCTTTTACTTTCTTGCAATACAAGTATTTCATTGCATTAAATTTATTTTGCCAAAGTCTTTTTTGCTTTGGAAGAAAACGGTCTACACGCAAACTATCTTTTTTCTGCGCAATTGTATTTGCATCAATGTCACTATCCGCACCACTTGGCTGAACAATTGGCGGATAAATAGATAAACCTAAACCTGTTTTACATGCCCAAGCCTGAATTTCAACATCAATTGGTGTGAAAATATCATTCATTGAAGCTAAAAAGCTTTTTGCACCTTGTTTTGACCACAGCAAGCCTAAAGCCAAAATTGGGAAATAGTAAGCTTTTAATAAATCATGACCTTGAATCGTCATCATTGGTGCAGAAAGCTTTCGCTTATTTGCCGCGATATTCACAACAGCCCAATCGTTTGTTGTATTTTTTAAGATATCAACAGTTTCCAATAAAACTATTTTAAACTTTTCATTTAAATGTAAATCATCTTCTAAAATTAAACCTAAATCGGCATCTGAATTAACAAAAGTTTCTAAGGCTTTTTTATGACTTAAATAGCAACCGATTTCCGAACCAATCAAATCTCGACCTGTATAGCTATTAGATCGTATTGAATTATATAAAGGAAATTCTTTTATATTTAATTGACGTCCATCAACCGCAGAAATACGCTGATATTCAACACCATACTTTTTCAACTCAGCATCTGCTTGGGCTAAACGCTCAGTGCTTGAATCTAAATTAATTAAATAGACACCTAATTTCATTTTTTTAAGTCCATCAAGCCCTATTATTTCCAAGCATCCTTAATCCACTGCGAAGGCAGTACATAGCGATACCATTTACCACCACCGCCATTAATTGCATCTGGTGGATTAATTTCACCATGAAATACAATAACTTTTACGCCTTCAGGTTTTACAGGTGGCTTAAAAAATGCCATTGGAATTTTTTGTAAGCAGTGATATTTGTAGCTTTTACACCAACTATCAGGCCAATACGTTTGCTTACCTTCTTTATCTACATACCAAGATAAATAAGCTTGCTCGTTACGGAATTTTTCGCGAATTTCATCAAAATTTTCACGAAAATATGGCAACAACCCAGGAAAAGCACCAAGCTTAAAACGATATACAGAGCTATTTCCCGTAATACGCCAAGGTCGCTTCCAATCGTGAATAATTAAGAAATCACCAGGATATGTAAAGAAGCCATCAATGTTGTCGACAATCACAACATCTAAGTCTAAGAATAAAGCATTGCCTTTTAAACCATATAAATCTGGCTCAAATGTAGAAAGTTTATTCCAACCACGCTCTGGGCTTCCTTCTGGTAAAGCAAGTGGTGGAATTGGGAAGCACTCAACAGCAGGATCAATTCCCTCTGTACGGTCAGTCAAACACACCATTTTAAAATCAACAGTCGTATGACGTTTTACCATGTTGTATAAACGATTGACGTAATCGGAACCGTATTTCGTTCCCCACTTCATACACAACACAATATTTTGATTGGGCTGTTCTGACGCTTTTAGAACATCATCATTTTCAGGTAAAGACATGCTTATAAATATCCATCCACTTAATGCCAAACATCATAACATAGTCTTCTTAGCTTGAAATAAGCTCCGAAATAAAAGCCGAGCGATCATCTTTTAATTTGCTGAATTAAAAAGCATTTAAATAACAATAAAAAAGGACTCAAATGAGTCCTTTTTTATTCAGCGTTTACTTATTTTACATAAGTTAACCAATGTGCATATTTAGGGTCTTTACCCTGAACCGCATCAAAGTAGGCTTTTTGAATTTGAGTTGTGATTGGACCACGAACGCCTTCGCCAATTTGACGATCATCATATTCACGAATTGGCGTAACTTCTGCAGCAGTACCTGTAAAGAATGCTTCATCTGCAATGTAGAATTCATCACGTGTAATACGACGTTCAACAACATCATAACCAAGGTCTTTTGCAATTGTGATAATCGTTTGACGTGTAATACCGTCTAATGCACCACCCGCAACATCTGGTGTATGAATCACGCCATCACGTACTAAGAATACGTTTTCGCCAGAACCTTGGCATACATAACCTTGTGGATCAAGCAACATTGCTTCATCGTAACCTGAATGAGCAACTTCTTGATGTGCAAGAATAGATAAGGTGTAGTTACCCGACGCTTTTGCTTTACACATGGTCACGTTAGGATGATGGTGTGTAAATGATGAAGTTTTAACACGAATACCCTTCGCCATTGCTTCTTCACCAAGGTAAGCACCCCAACTCCAAGCAGCAACAACAGAGTGAATTGTATTATCTGTTGCAGCAATACCTAACTTTTCCGAACCAATAAAAATAATTGGACGTAAATAGCAAGATGCTAATTTATTTTCACGAACAACGTCGATTTGCGCTTGTTCTAATGCAGCTTGATCAAATGGAACTTTCATTTGATAAATTTTTGCAGAATTTAATAAACGCTTAGTGTGTTCTTTTAAACGGAAAATAGCCGTTCCATTCGGGGTTTCATAGGCACGGACACCTTCAAACACACCCATGCTGTAATGCAATGTATGCGTTAATACGTGAGTTTTTGCCTCACGCCAGTCAACCAATTGTCCATCTTGCCAAATAAAACCATCACGATCAGCCAAATTCATGACACACACTCCAAATTTTTATACACAGTCATTTTTATCCAATGCAATAAGTGCAGTTGGATCTATTAATCTTTGCCACAATTTGCAAACGACCTTTCGGGTATCAAGCCAGTCCGCAGCATTCACTTGCATGGATTGATTTGCAAGGGCTAAACGGTGACTCTCGGCACGTTCACTTAGGTAAGCTTGAATCAATGCTGTCGCATCGTCACTGGATAAGTAACTTGTTTTTGCGGCATCCTCAAGGATTCGTACGTTGTCGGAGTAATGGGCGAGATCTGGATTCGACCCACTCCATGCCAATACCGCATACTGTGCCATAAATTCAATATCAACGATACCACCTGCATCCTGTTTTAAATGAAAAATTCCATCTTTTTTCTGATCGGCAGATGAGCCAAGATGATCTTTCATTTTTTGACGCATTTTTAAAACTTCAGCGCGAACATTTTCTTCATTTCGTATTCGGGTCAAAATATCACACCGTAATACCTCAAATTTTTCCCGTAAACTCTGTTCTCCTGCAATTGAGCGAGCGCGCACTAATGCTTGATGTTCCCACACCCACGCACTTTTATTTTGATACTGCTCAAATGCTTTTAAGCTTGTCACCAACAAGCCCGCCTCGCCCGATGGACGCAAGCGAGTATCAACTTCATACACTCGACCATCTAAAGTTTGCGTGGTCATAAGGGACATAAATTTTTGTGCAACACGCATGGCAAATTCGAAGCTACTAATTTGTTTTTGACCATCTGTATCTGCATGCTCATCCATATAATGAATAAACACTAAATCTAAATCTGAACCATAACCCAGTTCAATTCCTCCTACTTTGCCGTAACCAACCACGGCAAATGCAAGATGATCGAGTGAGCAGCGTTGTCCATCTGCACAAAGTGGATAACCATGTTTTTTTGCAATCATTTGATAAGCTAAATGCAACGTTGCATTCACTGAAACCTCTGCAATATCAGTTAATGCATCAGACACTTTCATTAAAGGGCTTTCAGCCAGTACATCACTTGCTGCAACTGCAAGTACATTAGATTTTTTGAATAGACGTAGTACTCGCATTTGATCTTCAACTTGATCAATCTCAATGCGTAGTAATTGCTGACGCAAAGAATCTTCTAAATCTTGGCGCTTTGGCAATTCAAAATCCATCGATAAAAATTCATCAAGAAGTACTGGATAATGCGTAAGTTCCTCACAAATCCAAGGGCTTACTGTTGCCATTTTCACAAGTCGTTGCAATGCTCCTTTACTTTCAATCAGCATCACCAAATACACGGTACGTCGCATGACAGATTCAACCAAAGGCATTAATCGAACCAATGCCATTTGTGGTTTATCGGACTGTAAAATGGCTTCAATTAAATGTGGCCAGAACATTTTTAAGCGCTGAACTGCTTTTGCAGGTAGTTTTTTTAATGCATGCCCATGCCAAAATTCATGAACTAAATTTTTTGCATCTGCATCTAAAACCTCATCGAGTTGTTTTTCAATTTGTGAAAAACTTTCAACTAAAGGATCAACTTCTTTTTCTTTAATCAAATGTTCAAACTGATAAATGACTTTTGAGCGCTTTGTATTTAAGACATTTAAAAATTCATCCCAAGATGTAAAACCAAGCGTTTCCGTAATGCGGTTTCGAGAATCAGACTCGGTTGGTAAAGATTGAGTTTGTTGATCATTTAAAGCTTGAATAGCATGTTCTACACGGCGTAAAAATAAATACGCATCTTCTAGTTCTACAACCGCTCGAGATTCTAACAATCCAACTTCACCCAAATGATGCAGGCTGACTAAACATTGACGATCTTGTAACTCGAGTTTTGAACCACCGTAAATAAGCTGAAATACTTGCACAATGAATTCAACTTCACGAATACCACCCGCTCCAAGTTTAATATCATCTTCAATATTGCGACGCTGAACTTCACGCTCAATCATCGCTTTCATTTCACGCATGGCTTCAAAAGCGGTGTAATCGACATACTTGCGAAATACAAATGGACGCGTCATGGCAAGGAGTTCATCACCATCTTTTCCACCTGTAACGATGCGTGCTTTAATCCAAGCATAGCGTTCCCATTCGCGACCATGCTGACTTAAATATTTTTCTAATGCTGCATGACTAATGGCAAGTGCAGATCCATCACCCCAAGGGCGTAAACGCATATCCACTCGGAAGACAAAACCATCGGCAGTAATATGATCAAGCAAATAAATTAATTTTTGCCCCCACAAAATGCAGAACTGTTGAACATCAATGCATTTGCGGCCATTTGTTTCACCTTGTTCATCGAAGGCAAAAATCAAATCGATATCACTTGATAAATTCAGTTCTTGTGCACCATGTTTCCCCATCGCAATGACAATGAGATCTTGGACTTTTCCACCGTAACCAATCGGCTCACCATGCTTAACAATCAATGCTTTTCGAGCAAAGTCTTTTGCTGCACACACTGCCAAATCTGCAAAGTCTGATAATTCTTTAGTTAATTGAACAACATCAGTCAGTTGATTTGCATCTTGCCAAATCCAACGAAACATTAGACGTGAACGTAAAATTCGAAGCACACGCATCCATTGATTTTCATCTAAAATTTCAGCTAATGATTCATCAATAATTGAAGTGATTTTTTCTCGAGTTAAGGGTTTTAAAAATTCATCAAATGCATAATCTTTTTCTATTAATTCTTTATGCTTTTCTAAAACTTGTTCAGCATACTGACTTGCGCGTAATGTTTTATGCAGTTGTTCCGAGTTCATTCCCAAACCTGAAGCCTTATGTTTTTATTAGTTATAGCAGTAGTTGCACTCAATTTGGGAAATAATTGGTTTGAATTTTATATTTTACTTCTTAAGTTTCAAGCAGCAGTGACCAATGCAACTTGCTTATTTTTAGGCAAAGTAATTTTAAAAATAGAACCGACACCCTCTTTAGATGTCACAGAAAGTTCACCGTGATTTAAATCTACAAAATGTTTACATAAAACTAAGCCTAAACCTAGGCCTTTCTCGCCAGATGTACCTTTTATGCTCACCGTAAATTTAGGATCAAATAAATTTTGCATTTGCTTTTCATTCATCCCCAAACCAGTATCTTTCACATAAATATGTACATACTGATCATCTTCTTCTGCACTAAGAACAACCTTCCCATTTCCATCTGTATATGTGAATTTCAAAGCATTTGAAACTAAGTTTTGAATCACAGATGTCACCATATTGATGTCTGCATATACTTTTAAAGTGGGTGAAATTTGGTTAATAATTTCAATATTTTTCTTTGCAGCCAAACTCGCAAGCACATTTTGAACAATGGTCACAAGTTGAATTAAGTCGAAACAAATTGGATGATAAACAAAGCGCCCACCCTCTGCCATTGCCCAATTTAAAAGGCTTTCTAGCAAATTATAAGTCGATTGCGAGGTCTCAAATAAATACTCTGAAATATCTTGAACATCAGCATCATCTAATGTTTCTCTTTCATGTGCTAAAACCTCTGAAAAGCCCATTAAGCCATGAAAAGGTGCTCTCAAGTCGTGTGCAATAATTTGAAAAAATTTAGTTTTACTTGAATTAAGTGCAGATTGCTGTTCACATATTTCTTTAAGTTCCGCATTTTCAAGGCGCAACTTAATAATATTTACTAAACTTTGTACAAACTCTAAGACAATATTGAGTTGCTTATCATCAAAATGATCGGTTCGTTCATCATATAATACGACATGACCAATTGAACGACCTTCATGTTTTAAACTCATGGTCACAAAACGTTTGTGTTCTACACCACGCTCACGAATATAATTCGAGACAATTTTATAATTAGGATGTTTTGTATCTATATAAGGTTGATCTAAAAAAAAGTGTTCATATTCGTCGTGAGGTTGTGCTAAAAAAACCTTACAAATACCATCTGACTCATGCCAACCATAGGGCTCGTCTTTAAAAACTAAAATCCCGTAATCTATTTGCAACATACCACATGCAAATTTCAAGAATTTAACAATTTGATTTTCTTTTGTTAAAATACCCAATAATAATGAAAGGCGACATGCGCCAAGCTGTTCAGTTTTCGCGCCCATTTCAAATAATTCTAATTTCATACAGGCCTCACTGTTTTATAGTTAGCTTTATAGCAAAGTTTAACCGCACCATGAACAACAAAATATTACATAAATTGTAATTTTGCCACTATTTTTCAACAAGAAAGTAAAATAGAACACAATTAAGTACATTTAAACTGTAACCTAATTTTATTAAGCATCAATTTACATCATTATTATTTTTACCTCCCGACCACGCGATTAAAATCACTTTATTATTTTAATAACATTGTATTTAAAAACTAATTTAAAACACACCAATTCGTTTTATAGAAAAAGACAATGCTTTATCAATTTCATTTAATTAATTTCTTCTATTGCAGATAAGTATTCCTGTTTCACAATTAAAAAAAACAAATAGGTAATATTTTTTTAATAAATTTTAACCCTAATATTATTCAAAAAAATCGTCTCCAACTCACTGCAATAGCAATATGTCCACACATAAAAAACCATCAAAACAGTTATAGTAATTTATTATTAAATCTTCGCGAAATGACAGTTTTCTTAAAAAAACTGACAAGAAATATATAAAAATTAACAAGATAATAGCCCCGTATTTTAGCGAAATGACTTCTAGATCATTTCATTTTTACATTAAATTTATAGGGTACTTACAATGAAAGTTAAAACAATATTTATTGCATCAGCATTATCTTTAGCACTTCCTATAGCTGCAACAGCAGCTCCAACAGTTACGTTCCAAGGTGAAGTAACCGATCAAACGTGTAAAGCAACCATTAACGGACAAACAGATTCAACAGTATTATTACCTACTGTTTCATCAACTGAATTATCAGCTACAGGCATGACAACTGGTCTTACACCTTTCTCAATTAGCGTTCAAGACTGTCAAGTTGATACTGCTGACGTTGAAATTTCAACTAAATTTCTTGGTCACAACGTAACGACTACGGGTAATTTAGGTAATATCGCAACGAGCAACCCCGCAGGTAATGTGTCAATTCAATTAACAGCCGATGCAACAGGTGCTGCACCTGTAACTTTAAATGGCGTAACAAGTGTTGATGGACTTGTACTTAAAGCTGGTCAAACTTCTGCGACACATCAATTTGGCGCACAATATTATGCCGAAGATGCTGCAACGGCGGGTGCTGTAACAGCAGTAGCTGAGTACACATTAAGCTATAACTAAAATAATAGAAAATTTCTGAAGGTTGATAATTTCACATCAGTCTTGACGCTGTTATTGAGTATAAATTCAGTAACAGCGTTTTCATTTCAGTAGGATAATAATTTTATGAAACTTCTAATAAATACTGTTTTTAAGCGTAGTACTGCCTTATTTTGTCTTTCAACTTTAGTTAGCAGCATGACAGCCGCTTCAGTCGTTATGACTGGTACTCGTGTTATTTTTCCAGCAAATCAAAATGAAAAAACCGTACATTTGCAGAATAAAGATAATAACCCAAATATTGTTCAAGTATGGTTAGACAGCGGTGATGAATCATCAACTCCTGAAACAGCTGATGCTCCAATTATTGCCAACCCACAAATTTTTAAAATGGCACCAAACCAAGGGCAAATCGTTCGCTTAATTTTTACGGGCGATAAGTCAACTTTAGCCAAAGATAGAGAAAGTATTTTCTATATGAATTTCTCTGAAATTCCTGCTTCAAAAAGTGAAAATACAGCAAGTAACAGACTTATGCTTGTGTTTAAAAACCGCGTAAAAGTACTTTACCGCCCAGATAATTTGGCAGTTCCTTCACACGAAATATCAAAACACATTACATATCAATGGGTGGGGAATAACGCGAATCAGAAAATAGTACTCCATAACAATAGCCCATATTATGCAAATTTTTCCGAATTAAACCTAACACATGCAGGGCAAAAAAAACTCATTGCAAAAAATCAAATGATTGCGCCCTACAGTTCTAGAGAGTGGGCTTATTCCCTTAAAACAACAAATACTGCTAATGTAAAAATTAACCTGAACTTAATTAATGATTATGGCGTTGCTGTGACAACCGATCTAAGCAATTACAAGGAATAATCACACCATGCGCGCTATTATGCCTAAGGTATTTCTACCATTTTTGCCTCAGATACCTCTTACATTAAGTCTTATGGCTAGCTTACCTGCAATATCGTATGCAGAAGTAAGTGTATCTCCAATAAACTCAGTGAATAGTGAAATTGGAAATCCTGTGTCTGAAAGCGATGAATACGTATTTGATCAAGCTTTTTTTCTTGGTTCTAGCTTGAATCAAAAAGCATTAAAACGCTTAAGTGAAGGTGGTGCAATAACGCCAGGATTCTATAAAGCCGACGTCTATATTAATGAAAAATTTATTGAAAATACGAGCGTTCAATTTATTGAAACAGCAAATAATAAAATTCAGCCATGCTTTTCGGTAACACAACTTCAAAATGCTGGGGTGACTATTCAAGATGCTGAATCACAAGATCGCTGTGACACATTAGAAAATTTAATTGGCAGTGGTACAAGCCACTTCGATGTATCAAATCTGCGCCTAAATTTAAGTATTCCTCAAAGCCTAATGAAGCAAAAACCTCGTGGCTATGTATCTCCATCTCAACTAGATAGTGGTTCGAGCATTGGTTTTATTAACTATTATACAAACTTTTATCACAATAATTATGAAAGCTTAGATCAAAAGTATCAGCAGAATTCAGCTTATTTGTCTCTGAATGGTGGTTTTAATATTGGTGCATGGCAATTCCGTCAAAAATCTAGCCTAAATTATAATAATAATGAAATGAACTGGAATAATCTGAGTAGCTATGTCAAAAGACCTATACCAAAATTTCAAAGTGAACTATCGGCGGGTCAACTTGTTTCTTCTGGTCGTTTCTTCTCAGGTTTAAGTTTTACTGGTATCAATTTAAGTACTGATGACCGCATGCTACCAGACTCTATGCGCGGCTATGCACCTGTTATTCAAGGTATTGCAAACACGACTGCGAAGGTTTCTATTCTTCAAAATGGTAAAGAGCTATATCAAACTACTGTTGCAGCTGGGCCATTCAAAATATCAGACCTCTATCCAACAAGTTATAACGGTGACTTAAATGTTGTTGTCACCGAAGCTGATGGTAAAACTTCAGAGTTTCGCGTCCCCTTTTCCGCCGTTCCCGAATCGGTACGCCAAGGTGCGTTTAAATACAATATTGATATTGGTCGCACACGTGAGTTAGGTGAAAATACTGAATTTTCTAATATTACAACTCAATATGGCTTGAATAATGCCTTTACGCTAAATAATGGATTACGTGTTGCAGATGGTTATTTATCTACAATGTTTGGTACTGCATATACAAGTCGTTTAGGTGCTTTTGGTACTGAAATTACATACTCTCGAGCGAATGTGCCTGAAGAAGGCTATATTCAAGGTTGGATGTTTGGTGCCAATTACAGTAAAACATTTCAAGCAACAAATACCACAATTGCTTTAGCAGGATATCGTTTTTCAACAGATGGTTACCGTGACTTATCTGATGTTATTTCTTTACGCCAAGCAAAAAAAGATAACGTTGAGTTCCAATCGACAACGTATAAAGAACAATCTCGCGCAACCATCATGCTTAATCAGTCTTTTGGAGATTTAGGCACGCTTTATGTATCAGGATCTGCCTCAAACTACCGAGATGAAAAACCAAAAGACTATCAATTTCAACTCGGATATGGAAAAACATTTAGTAATGGCATAAGTTTAAATGCTTCTGCAACGCGTCAACATTCATCTACTTTAACTTATAGTTCCCCATCTTCAAACGTACTTAATGATCAATTTTCGAAAGATGGTGATACTACTTTTGCTTTATCTTTAAGCATTCCGCTAGAAAAAAAGAAATATGCAAAAAATGTATTATTTAACTACAACGGCAATTCAGATCATAACAATTATCAAACCACAATAAATGGTGATATTACGTCATTTAAAGACCTAAGCTATACAACAGGTATTAGTTATGATGATCAATCTGAAGTAACTGTTTTGAATGCAGGACTAAATAAACGTTTTGACTATGTAAACACCTCATTGAATGCCTCAAAAGGTGATAACTACTGGCAAGCTTCAGCAAATATTCAAGGTGCTTTTGCGCTTCATAGTGGTGGTATTACATTTGGTCCTTATTTAGGAGAAACTTTCGCATTGGTTGAGGCAAAAAATGCTGAAGGTGCAAGTATATTAAACATTCAGGGAACAAAAATTAATAAAGCTGGCTATGCACTCATTCCAGCCTTAACACCGTATCGCTATAACACCATTGCATTAAACCCTGAAGGCATGTCATCAAATACAGAATTAACTGCGGGTGATGTAAAAATCGCACCTTACTCTGGGGCTTCAATAAAAGTGAATTTCAACACCCGTCAGGGATATGCAATGCTGATAGCGAGCCAACTTAAAGATGGTGAAGCAGTTCCATTAGGTTCTGATATTCAGAATATGGCTGGTGAAAATATTGGAATGGCAGGACAAAATGGGCAAATTTACTTAAGAGCGAGTGAGCCTACAGGAAAAGTTTATGTAACATGGGGGGATGAGTCTAGTGATCGTTGTGTGATTCACTATCAAATTCCTGAAGATCAAATAGACACTCCGCTTGTTCGTTTAAATGAAATTTGTCAAATTGAGAACTAGATCATGAAACTCTTCATTAAATTTTTACTATTCATCGCAACCTTACTCACCATATCTACATCATATGCACGTTGTGAACGGACATATGCAATTAATGCTGCTGATAGTTATGCAACACCAATAGAATTTGGCTCTCTCAATTTAAGTTCAGCTTATTTACAACCAACAGGCAGTGTTTTAGGCCATACCGTTGTACCTCCTTCACATCGAGGTATCTCACCATCGACTGTAATTTGGACGTGCGATCCAGCAGATCTACCAAATATTTACTTTCTCGTTGCAACAAATGGTGATGAACCATTTGGTGGACATGTTGAAGTGGGCGAGGCTGATGGGCTGAGCGGTGTGTATGCAACATGGTGGCAATATATTGGACTTAAGCAATCTATGGATGGTGTTGTATTTTCACGTTACTGGAAAAGATTAGATATCAAAAACTATGCCGTTGCTGCAAATGGTCGAATTCAAATCCGATTAATGGATATTCCACCACTAGAGGCAACACTTTATAAAGTAAGCTCATTACCTGTTTATAGCCGTGGATCATTTTGCTACACCCATATGATTACAGATGGAACATATCAAAGTGGCACCCTTGCTGGCACAACCATTAAAGCTGCTTGTAACCAACCGAGTGCTTACATTCAACTTGGTGGTAATAGCAATGTAGTTTTTTATTCTTGGACACCAGATAAAGAAGGCGCAGACTCAAACACAAGCTATTACTTTTTCTCAGCCTATGGAATTGCTTATGGTCTTAATACAAGCTCATCAGTTCTATCTAGAGCAGAAACATGTGTCGCAAGAAACGCCACTCCTACAGTGAATTTCCCTGCTATTGCAGCAACCCAATTAAGAGCTGGTGCAACGTCAGAAGTAAATTTTAATGTTGAAGTAGAATGTAGTAATACTGCCAATTCTGGTACGGCTAAAGATCAAGTAGCCATAGGATTTCAACCATCGAATGCAGCTTATATGAATGCACAACAATTAAATTTAATTAATGCAAACGGATCAAGTGAATATCTAATTTCGGATGATTACACCAACCCTCAAACTGCAAAAGGTGTTGGCGTAAAAATTCAAAACGGCAATACTGGAACAAATATGTTATTTTTAAACCAATATGCGATTAGTGGTGGTGGAGCATCTGCGGGGTGGTATCCTGTTTTAGAGGGAAATAACAACTCTATGGGTTCTCTGCAAGCAGGATATACAACATATTTACAACAATATCGTGCCATTTTAGAAAAAATACCAACGCTTGACCCTATACCAGGGAAAGTTAAAGCAACAGCTACGGTGGTTGTAAAAGTACAGTGAAATATTTACTAAAAAACACTTACCTACTGATCTTAATGCTCTTTAGTATTGAGATCAGTCACGCAGGAATTTTAGCATCCTCAACACGTGTAATTTACTCGCAAGAAAGTAAAGATAAAAGTTTAATACTTGCGAATACGAATGATTATCCAGTTCTCACTCAAATTTGGGTTGATGAAGGACAAATAGACCCTGAGTTTAAAAATTCTCCATTCGTTGTACTGCCAGGAATTTTTAAATTAACACCTAAAGAAACAAAAGGAATTCGTATTGTTTATAACGGAATGCCTTTAGCCACTGACCGTGAGTCTCTCTTTTGGTTAAATTTATATGAAATTCCTGCCATTAAAAAAAGTAATCTTGCTGATGAATACTTAAATTTAGCAATGAATACACAAATGAAAATTTTCTACCGACCACAAGGTCTTAAACCTTATACGCTAGATGATTTACAACAACAGATTCAATATCAATTCATTTCTAATAATAATTTATTTGAATTAAAACTTAAAAACCCAACCCCCTACTACTTGAATTTTGCCAATCTTAAAATTTCAAATAATCAATCGAGCTCTACTATTCAACATAATGAAGATAATATTTTACCGCCATTTTCCGAAAAAAATTACACGCTCATCAACCATGCATTCAAAAATGCTTCTCAAAACATTTTAGAATACACATTGATTGATGATTTAGGAAAAGCGCATCGCTATAGTATTCAACTCAAATAAGTCTAAGCAGGTATAAAATAATTTTAATGCACGAGATCATTTGAATATTTCAGCTCACTCAAACTGTTTTTTCAATATTTAATTCACGCCAACGCATTGGGGTATATCCAGTCCAACATTTAAACACTCGATTGAATGATGTTTGCTCTTGATAGCCCAATAAGCTTGAAATTTCTATAATGCTTGTATTTTTATTCAGTAAATACTGTTTAGCCAAAGTTAAACGAGCATCATTCAACATATCTTGAAAACGTACACCATGGTCTTTTAAAGCCATTTGCAAAATACGCGTACTCATATTCAAATATCCAGCCGTTACACTAACTTTCGGGTCTTGAGCCTTAATCGATTTAATAATTGCCTGATTCACATTCTCTAAAAATTTTGTATGTTTAGGCATTTCATTAAACATTTGATCGGCTGGCTTTTGAAGGATATGTAATAACATTGGATCCTCACTAGCCCACTGAACATCTAAAATAGACTTTTGTACTTTAAATAATGTCCGCTCTGCATCGAAACTTACAGGGCAATTAAAATAATCTTGATACAATTTAGTATTTTTAGGCTTCGGGATAGCTAACTCAACTTTAGTAAAAATGTCACGGTTCTGTCCAATAAGCGTCAATAGTCTTTGATAAATAATAGCAACTTGCAACTCTTCCGAAATCGCTGTTTCCCGAATATGTAGTCCTGCACTGTAATACGCTGGTTTTTCCCAAGATATAATAATTTCATTACCAACTATTTTTACATCCTTGTGCATATAGTCATACCATATAGAAATATACTGTAATGGTAGCTCCACGTAACTTTTTAGATTTTTACAAGATGCCGCAATATATAAAGAAATACCTAAATGGCTCGGATTACTTAATTTTGCAATCTCTAAGCCTAAACCCTCTTTTTGATATTGCTGATCTACATATTTGAGTTTTTTCAACCACTGACTAAAAATGATTCTATCGTCAATGTCATAAATATGATTTATAGGTGATTTTAAATAATTTTTTTCACAGAAAGCATCTAACAATCTAACCATTCCACTATAAACACTTCTCGTTTTTAAAAATGATTTCATGTGACGCCCTTCTCATGTCGTAAATTATTTGTTGTAATTAACACATTTATCACCCATTTCAATTTTAATAATGGTTTGGGTGGCTGCTATATGTTTATTTACAGTGTGATTAGATTTACGTTATTAATATCATAAAGATATAGCTTATCGATATTATTTTTATAGTAGACCGTTATGAAGACGATATGGCTTTAAAATTTATAAGGCTCTTTTTTTATTGGTTTAATTCATACCGCCTAACCATAAAATTTCACCATGAGCACAAAAAATGTAGAGACCCTTTTGTTGAAGCTCCTTTTTCAAAATGAATATCTAAAAAGTGGTTAGTTAAGCTTTAAGATTAAGACAAAAAATAAGATGATTTATTTAATTTTAAGCAATAAAAAAGGCCCTAAGTCTTAATATGCTTAGAGCCTTTTTTTGAACTGGTCCCGAGGGTCGGACTCGAACCGACACATCATCTCTGATAGTGGATTTTGAATCCACCGCGTCTACCAATTTCACCACCTCGGGATGCGGCTATATTACCCTGTTTCAAAAACTTGTCAACGCCAGATCAAAACAATTGATTAAATTTAAATCAGCTTTATTTTTTTTGACTTATAATCAATCAATATCATCTATAAAACTTAAAAAAGCATATACTAAGCACAGTTTTAATATATGTGTTTGCTCTATTTAATCATGCAACTTTCCGACTTTAATTTTGATCTCCCCGATGAGCTTATTGCTCGCTATCCTCTTGAAACTCGTAGCGCATCTCGCCTTCTACATTTAGATGCTCAGGGTCAATATCATGACCGTCATTTCACAGATATTCTAGATTTACTCGAAACTGGCGATTTACTCGTTCTCAATGACACCAAAGTCATGAAAGCCCGTTTGAAAGGTAAGCGTGCAAGTGGCGGTGCTGTTGAGGTTCTTGTTGAACGTATGCAAGATCGTTTTGTTGCACATTGTCATATCAAGGCAAGTAATTCACCCAAAGCAGGTGCAGAATTATTTATTGGTCTAGATGAAGTTAAAGTAACGGTAACAGGTCGTCACGAAAATTTATTTATTGTTGAATTTTCTCAACCTATTTTAGATGTTCTCGATAAGTATGGGAAACTTCCAATTCCGCCATACTTTAACCGTGAAGCCGAAGAAATCGATACCACACGTTATCAAACAGTTTTTAATGATCCAACTAAACTGGCAAGTGTTGCAGCACCAACTGCAAGTTTGCATTTTGATCAAGCACTACTTGATCAATTAGAAGCGAAAGGCATTAACAAAACATTTGTGACTTTACATGTGGGCGCAGGCACTTTCCTTCCCGTTCGTACCAATGACATTGAAAATCACATTATGCATAGCGAATGGTGTGATGTTTCAGATGCAACCATGCAACTCATTAAAGAAACTAAAGCGCGCGGCAACAAAGTTATTGCTGTGGGTACAACAGCAACACGAGCAACAGAAAGTGCAGCTCAAGCCAATGATGGTGAACTTAAAGGTTGGACGGGTGATACTCAAATCTTTATTTATCCAGGTTATGAGTTCAAAGTGGTTGATCGTTTAATTACGAATTTCCATTTGCCTGAATCTACATTGTTAATGTTAGTTTCAGCACTTTCAAATCAAGAGAATATTTTGAAAGCCTATCATCATGCAGTAGCAGAAAAATATCGTTTCTTTAGCTATGGTGATGCCATGCTTATTGATCAGGCACCTCATAAATAGTTTATTCGATTTATTTTAAGCATCATCTAAATAGCTACAATAAAAGCCCAATATCTTCAAATAGTTAGATATTGGGCTTTTTTATAAAAGAGATTTCAACTCAATATTTAATCTTAAATTTTTTGAATGTAATTTTCATAAACAAAAATAACAGAGTTAAAACTCGATAAAGCTAGCGTTTCATATAAGAATCTAGGAAAATATTGGACTTTTAGCATATTTAATCAGCGAACTGTTTTTTCGCCTCGATTTCGGAACTTATATGAAGTTTGAAAAATTAGCTCAGTCGGGTCGTGCTCGTCGTGGTCGTTTGACCTTAGAGCATGGTGTTGTGGAAACACCTATGTTTATGCCTGTTGGTACTTACGGTACTGTTAAAGGCATGCTCCCACGTGATATCGAAGAGATTAAATCTCAAGTTATCCTTGGTAATACCTTCCATTTATATCTTCGTCCAGGTTTGGATGTGATTCGTGAACACGGTGGCTTACACGGTTTCATGAAATGGAATAAACCAATTTTGACCGATTCAGGTGGCTTCCAAGTTTTTAGTCTTGGCGCAATGCGTAAGATTAAAGAAGATGGCGTGACTTTCCGTTCTCCAATTGATGGTTCAAAAGTTTTCCTTTCTCCTGAAATTTCAATGGATATTCAACATACGTTGAATTCTGACATTGTGATGATTTTTGATGAATGCACACCGTATCCTGCAACACGTGAAGAAGCGCAAAAATCTTTGCAACTTTCATTACGTTGGGCAAAGCGTTGTAAAACTCAACATCATGACGTCTTGAAAAACCGTAATGCCCTTTTCGGCATTATTCAAGGTGGCATGTATGAAGACCTTCGTGAAGAATCACTAAAAGGCTTACTCGACATCGACTTTGATGGTTATGCAATTGGCGGTTTGTCTGTTGGGGAACCAAAAGAAGAAATGATTAAAGTACTGGATTATCTTCCTGAGCAAATGCCAGCAGATAAACCTCGTTACTTGATGGGTGTGGGCAAACCAGAAGATATCGTAGAAGCGGTTCGTCGTGGTGTTGATATGTTCGACTGCGTAATGCCGACTCGTAATGCACGTAACGGTCATTATTTTGTGACAGATGGTTTAGTACGGATTCGTAACGCACAATATCGTCATGATCAAGGACCACTAGATCCACATTGCGACTGCTACACCTGTACTAACTTCACCCGCTCATATCTATTCCATTTAGAAAAATGCGGTGAAATGCTTGCATCTATGTTAGGTACAATTCACAACTTACGTTATTACTTGCGCCTTACAGAAACTATGCGAGATGCTCTAGATAACGGTAAATTTGATGAATTTGTTCAAGACTTTTATGCACGTCGTGGCTTAGAAGTTCCACCTTGTCCGCAAGATTAATATTTCAGTGTTTGCGCTGAAGAAAAAGACAAGGTAAATTGCTAACAAGCTAATTTATTATCATGTATTTAATTACTGTTTTTTTTATTTAGGAAATTCAAATGAGCCTTTTCATTTCTACTGCTCACGCGGCAGAGGGTGCTGCACAACAACCAAGTTTAATCGCGAACTTGGGTATGATTGCTGTTTTTGTTGCAATTTTTTACTTCTTGATCTGGCGCCCTCAATCTAAACGTGCAAAAGAACATCGTGCATTAGTTGAAAGCCTTGGTGTTGGAAGCGAGGTTGTATTTGCCGGTGGTCTTATGGGTAAAGTCCTTAAGATCGAAGGTGACTTTGCAGTTGTTGAATTGAGCCGTGGCGTTGAAGTAAAAATTCAACGTGCTAGTGTGATTTCAGTTCTTCCTGAAGGCACATTAAATAATCTTTAATCAAAAATAAGTCGTGCGATTCGTACGACTTTTTTCATTTTAAGAAGAAAATAAATGCGTTACCCAGCATGGAAATATCTACTAATCCTCGTTGTTCTTGTGATTAGTACATTATATGCCCTGCCAAGTTTGTATCCAGATGAACCTGCCGTTCAAATTTCTGGTGCCAAAGCTGGTACCCAAATTGATCAAAGCATCGTACAAAAAGCAGAGCAAATTTTACAAAGCGAAAAAATTGCCAGCCATGACAATAGTTTCACCAATAACGCGGCATTGTTACGTTTAGATTCATCTGAAGCACAATTAAAAGCAAAGGATGCATTACGTCGTGGTCTTGGTGACAATTATGTTGTTGCTCTTAACCTCGCGCCTACAACTCCAGAATGGCTTCAAAAAATTGGTGCGAAACCAATGAAGTTAGGTCTAGATTTACGTGGTGGTGTTCATTTCTTACTTGAAGTAGATATGGATAAAGCCATCAGCCAGCGCATGGAAACGTCATCAACTGATTTACGTCGTCAATTCCGTGATAATAAAATTAAGTTCAACAGCCTTTCGCTGAATAATAATGTCATCACAGTTCAATTCGCAGATAATTCAGATCGCGATGCAGCTGCAGATTTCTTACGCAGAAATGGCAATGAATATACGCAACAAGCTGTTGCGACGACTGACGGTTCAACTTTACGTCTTACTTATACAGATGTACGTAAACAAGAAATTCAGTCTTATGCAGTGAACCAAAACTTAACAACGTTACGTAATCGTATTAACGAGTTAGGTGTTGCAGAAGCACTTGTTCAAACCCAAGGTAGCAACCGTATTGTGGTTGAATTACCGGGTGTGCAAGATACTGCTGAAGCAAAACGTGTATTAGGTCGTACTGCAAACTTAGAATTCCGTTTGGTATCTGACTTAAATGATCAACACATCGACCCATATACAGGTCAATTGAAAGATCAAGCACCTCCAGGTACTGAAGCGTTTGCTTTCCAATCATTGGATAGCGGTCGTCAATTATTGCTTAACCGTAGCCGTATTTTAACAGGTGAACGTGTTCAAAATGCATCTTCAGGCTTTAGCCAAGATTCAGGCGGAGCAGAAGTTAACATCACCCTAGATTCTGCGGGTGGTAAGTTAATGTCAGATGCGACACGTAATGCTGTCGGCAAACGTATGGCTGTTTTGTTCATTGAGAACAAACAAAAAATTAGCTATGTTCAAGATCCTACAACTGGCGCACAAACTGAAGTACGTACGCCATATACAGAATCTGTCGTGATTAATGCTGCAACTGTTCAAGCAGTATTAGGTTCACAGTTCCGTATTACAGGTCTAGATTCTCCTCAAGAAGCAGGCGAACTTGCATTGATGTTACGTGCAGGTGCTTTAGCTGCACCAATGTACTTCGTTGAAGAACGTGTTATTGGACCAAGCTTGGGTCAAGAAAACATCGACAAAGGTGTTCTTTCTACGCAAATTGGTTTCTTACTTGTTGCTATTTGGATGGTGGTTTTCTTCCGTCTATTTGGTTTAATTGCAAACTTTGCGCTTGTACTTAACCTTGCCATGATTTTAACGGTTATGTCTTGGATTGGTGCTTCCCTCACCCTACCAGGTATTGCAGGTATTGTGATTACCATTGGTATGGCGGTCGATGCCAACGTACTGATTTGTGAGCGAATACGAGAAGAAATGAAGTGGGGTGCCTCGCCAAAACAAGCCATTGTGGCAGGTTATGACCGAGCATATAACACCATTTTCGACTCTAACTTAACGACATTCCTTGTTGCGTTTATCCTATTTGCAATCGGCTCTGGTCCAATTAAAGGATTTGCCGTGACTTTAATGATTGGTATTATTTGCTCAATGTTTACTGCAATTACAGTAACACGTGCAATTGTCCAAATCATTTATGGCAAAAAACGTAACTTGAAAAAGTTGAGCATTTAGGAGATCGATGATGACTGATAATACTCAACTAGATTCAAAAAAATACGGCCGCCCTGAAGAAGAACGTATTATTCCATTTATGAAAGTTGCGATGCCTATGGCATTAATCTCAATTCTCATTACAGTGGCAAGTATCTTCTTTATTGCAACCAAAGGTCTAAACCTTGGCTTAGACTTTACAGGCGGTATTGCTGCCGAACTGAACTACGCTAAACCTGTACAAGCGACTGATGTTTCTACTGCCCTAGCAAAATCTGGTTTCCGTGATCCTGTTGTACAAACACTAGGTTCAAACCGTGACTTGATGGTGCGTATGCCAGTGCAATCAGAAATGAGCGCAGAAGACCTAACCAATGTCATCAACAAAGCGGTACAACTTCCTGACAATGCTGCTGTTGTGCATAAAATTGATGTTGTAGGTGGTCAAGTTGGTAATGAGCTTTATATTCGTTCTGCTGGAGCGGTCGCTTTAGCTTTATTACTGATGTTGGTTTACGTTACTGTTCGATTCGAATTTAAACTTGCGATGGGTGCAGTACTTTCATTGTTCCACGATATTGTGGTGACTTTGGGTATTTTCG
Organism: Acinetobacter portensis; assembly: GCF_010646905.1. Taxonomy (NCBI): domain Bacteria; kingdom Pseudomonadati; phylum Pseudomonadota; class Gammaproteobacteria; order Moraxellales; family Moraxellaceae; genus Acinetobacter; species Acinetobacter portensis. The sequence goes on along the minus strand of NZ_JAAARQ010000002.1, from coordinate 1,748,368 downwards.
CTATGATGCAGTGGCCATTTGACCTTACTGTTCTTGCGGCATTACTTGCGATTATTGGCTTCTCTCTCAACGATAACATCGTTGTATCTGACCGTATTCGTGAAAACTTCCGCAAAATTCGTGGCGCTTCACCATTAGAAATTATCAATATTGCATTGACTGAAACCTTACGTCGTACCATTCACACTTCTATGACCTTATTGCTTGTTGTTATTGCAATGATGTTGATGGGTGGTGATGGTCTAAAATGGTTCTCTGTTGCCATGTTTGTGGGTGTCTTTGTAGGTACATATTCATCTATCTACATTGGTACAGCATTCGCCTTATGGCGTGGCATTAACCGTCAAGATTTCATTGTGCAAGTTAAACCAGAGTTTGATGAAGAAGAAGTTCAATAATTTATTCTTTTTAGAACTCAAGAAAAAGCCCATCACATGATGGGCTTTTTTAATGCTGATGAATGTGTATTTGAGGTAAATTAAAACCTTTACAGGACTGCTCTGATCGCCAAGCAACCGTTAACACAACATGAGCAAGCTGATAATTTTGATAAGCAAACGTCCCTATTTCAGGGTGATAACACATCCCGCCATTTTGTTCAGCATGAACTTGTGTATCGAACTCATTTAAATTAATTCGAATACCTAAACCTGCTGCTTTAAGTACAGCTTCTTTGGTTGTCCAAACCTTAAACCAGTATTCTTTTTCTTGTTCTAAACTATTCCAAATCGCTAATTCATTCGGATGAAAAGCATGCTTTGCCAATGCCTCAAAACGTACTTTTCGATCTAAATCTTCAACATCTATCCCGACATCTTGCACATAATGGCTGAATGCCAAAGCATAATTTTTTTGGCTGTGACTATGATTAAAGTTTAATTCTGGATAATTTTTTAAATAAGGTTTACCAAACTCTGTCGATATAACATCTTCATTTTGAATTTCAGTATTTAATTGATGAGATAAATATTGATTGCGCTGAACGTAAATTTGCTCTTTTTTATAATGGTTATAAGAGCGAATATCTGCAAAATTGGTTTTATCTAATGGAGCAAGCTGAGCCAATGAATGCACATGAATGGTGATCAATTTATGTTTACTCATTCGCCCAACTCTGCTTTCAACTTAGAATTTTACGATGTCGCCTTTTAATGCAACACCCGCAATTGCTGTACCTTTATGGCATTCATACGTTGTTGTACTTTTTGACGTGTTCGCTTTGTAATAACTGACAAGATTGGTTACAGCATTTGCACCGTGTGATTTTGCTGTATTTTGGAATTGAATCAGTGCTGAACGCAATGCATGATCACATGCATTTTCAGCAGATTTCGCAAAACCATTGGTCTTTTTATTTGTCACTAAGCCACGATCAATCACTTTACCACCAGAGCGTGTGCCTGCTAAATAAAACTTTACAGAACCATCTAAAGTCCCATCAGCCACTGCGCGATCAACAGCTTCTTTAAAGTTAAAGTTATGTGCTTCATCTGCTGCTTGCGCTGAAGATATCCCAACCAAACTTAAGATTGTTGCAAGATAGATATTTTTTAAAGACATGATATTTCCCTCTAATTTTTTATTTTCAATCATCAACGTGCTTTCGCCAATTGAACATATACATATTTATCTAATCTTAATTTCCAAGCCATTGCATTCTTATGAATGACATCGCCTCTTTGATTTAGGTTTCGACTATCTGTAATTTGTGAATAAACTTGGCTACCGTTAATGAAATATGTCACTTGTAAATAATGACGACCATGAGTAAAACCTGCCGTCACTTTATTTTGATCGGACTTTTCAACATACCAACCTGCTCGTGTATTTCGTTCAACAGCAGCTCTAATATTTTGTTCAATATCTGATGCTGTTAAATTTCCACGTGCAATCATTTGCTTTTGTGGATATGCAGATATTCTAACTGCATGACTACACCCAACTAGAGTCAATATACTTAGCCCACAAACCATTGTCAAAATGGCTTTATTTAATTTCATTGTATGCCCCCACACACATGTTTATAATCACTTTTTAAAAATTAAAGATGTATTAATTCCGCCAAAAGCAAAGTTGTTGCTCATAATTATATTGGCTTGCATTTTTCGTGCTTCCCCAACGATATAATCTAAATCGCCACACGCTTCATCAACTTCATCTAAATTTAAGGTTGGCGTAAATTCATTACGTAACATCATTTCAATACTGAGCCATGCTTCAAGCGCACCACAAGCACCTAAAGTATGTCCAAAATAACTTTTTAATGAGCTAATTGGTTTTTTACCTAAAATTCGAGCTGTAGCTTGAGATTCTGCAATATCACCTTGGTCTGTAGATGTACCGTGTGCATTCACATAATCAATTTGGTCTGCTGTAACTTGTGCATCTTTTAATGCTAATTGCATACAACGTCCCATCATTTCTGAATCTGGACGTGTTACATGTTGACCATCTGTATTGCTACCATAACCAATAATTTCTGCATAAATTTTTGCACCACGTGCTTTAGCATATTCATATTCTTCTAGAATTAAACAACCTGCGCCTTCACCAACCACTAAACCATCACGGTTTTTTTCAAAAGGTCTTGGTGTTTTTTCAGGATGATCATTCTGCGCACTTGTCGCAAGTAGTACATCAAATACAGCCGAACCTGCGGCACTCAATTCTTCAGCACCGCCCGCAAGCATCACTTTTTGTTTGCCATACTTAATGGCTTCGTATGCCTGACCAATTGCCATTGAACCTGAAGTACATGCACTTGATGTTGGTAAAGTTAAACCTTTTAAACCGAAATACACCGTCATATTCACTGCACTTGTATGCGACATCATGCGAATATAAGTTGTCGCATTGAGTTGATTCATGTTGTTCTCTAACAACATTGCACCAAATTCACGAACAGCATTGACACTACCTGCCGATGAACCATAAGCCACACCAGCTTCACCACTTTTTAAAATTGGGTCATTCAGTAAGCCTGCATTTTCCAATGCTTTTTCAGCACAAATCACTGACATCAGCGCAACACGCCCCATCCCTCGTGTGACTTTACGATTAAAATGACTTGGCACAGTAAATGATTCTACAGGACCACCTAATTTACTGCGTAAGTCTGAATAAACTTCCCAATCGGGCATATAGCGAATACCACTTTTGCCTTGATGGAATTGTTCAAAAATTTGATCTGCAGTTTCACCTAAAGATGTGATTCCCGACATTCCTGTAACAACAACGCGCTTCATTAGATTAATCCCCCATTCACTGAAATGACTTGGCGAGTGATATAACTTGCATCATCGCTACATAAAAATTTAACCACTTTAGCCACTTCTTCCACTTGCCCCATTCTTTGCAGTGGAATCATTTTTAAAGCATGTTCTTTGACTTCTTCTGTCACCATTTCGGTTTCAATTAAACCTGGTGCAACACAATTGACTGTAATTTTTCTTTTTGCTAATTCAAGCGCTAAAGCTTTTGTTGCGCCAATTAAACCTGCTTTTGCAGCGCTATAATTTACTTGACCTCTATTTCCCATGATTCCTGAAACAGAAGATAAAGTCACAATACGACCACCTTGTTTCAAACGAATCATTGGCATAACAAGTGGTTTTAATACATTATAAAAACCATGTAGAGATGTATCTACCACATGATCCCAATCTTCATCTGTTAATGCAGGAAAAGCGCCATCACGTGTCAGCCCTGCATTTAATACAACACCATAAAATGCACCGTGATCTGCAACATCTTGTTCTAATATTTGAATAATATTTTCACGATCATTTACATCAAACATTAATACATGGCTATTTTGCCCAAGTGATTTTATTTCTTCTGCAACTTGTTCTGCTTCTTGTTGTCTTGATCTTGCATGTACGGTGACATCAAAACCTGATTTAGCCAATTCAATTGCAATTGCCTTCCCAATACCACGGCTTGATCCTGTCACTAAAATTCTTTTATTCACGTTAACTTCCCAATAATTTGATCAATTTCTTGTGGTTCATAAACACTTAACATTGCATTAATTTGATGTTCTTTATAGTCAATTTTACATTGGAATTGCCCCAAACCTTCATGTAAATAAGTTTGTTCTATATGGATTCGAATCACATCATCCAAAGCAAAAAAAGGTACAGGAAGTTGCATTTTCCGTGTACCCAATAAAAAACCTATTTTAGGATTTGAACCCTTTTGACTGCCTTGAAATCCTGCATAAGCACTGACTGTTTGTGCCATAATTTCAATACTTGTCCACGTTGGTAAACCTTCAGGCTCACAAAACATTAACTCTGGTGTAATACGTAATTCCGCAGTCGCTTGAGTCTCATTTGCCTCTATCAGATGATCAACAAAAACCATCGGCTTTTCATGCGGAATAAACTTTACTGCATCCATCATTTAAAACTTGTCCCCAAAATCACACTAATATTGCTACCGCCAAAAGCGAATGAATTGCTCATTACATATTGAATAGGCTTTTCTAAACTTACATCTAAAACATAATTTTGATCATCCAAATCTGGATCTAAAACACCCGAATGATGTAAAGGCAACCATGTTTGATCGAGTAGAACTTGTTGACAAATATAAGCTTCAATTGCACCTGCCGCACCTAAGCAATGTCCTGTTTTATGCTTAGTACTACTGAGTGGCACATCAATATTTTCAAAAACATGACGAACGGCTTTAATTTCCATGGCATCGTTTTGTGGTGTAGATGTTCCGTGCATATTTAAATAGCCAATATCAGCGGCTTTTAAGTTTGCCATATCCAAGGCTTTTTGCATCGCTTCTGCGGCACCTTTGCCTTCAGGATGCGGTGCTGAAATATGCCAAGCATCCATAGACTCGCCCGCCGCTAAAAACAGAACAGGTGCTTGATCTTTGGATATTAAAAACAATGCTGCTGCTTCACCAATATTAATTCCATCTCTGTTTTTACCACAGGGTTGGCAAATATCATGTGACAAGCTTTCTAAGCAATTAAAGCCATTTAAGGTCAGCTGACAAAGTGTATCTACACCGCCAACAAGCACAGCATCGACCAAACCTGCATTAATTAAACGCTGACCTGCCACCATCGCTTTTGCACTCGAAGAGCATGCTGTAGAAATAGTATAAGCAGGTCCACCCCAACCTAAATATTGTTGTAGATCTTTCGCTAAACTGCCCATTTCTTGCTTTTTATGAACAACTTCAACATATTCTTTATGGCGAAAATGCTGTTTCAATGTTGCTTCGTTATCGGCAATACCTGAAGTGGACGTTCCAATCACAACACCTAAACGAACTTTAGAAAACTGTTTTGTATATTCACGTACATTCGACTCAATTTTTTGCAATGCTGTCAGTGCAAATCTTAAATTTCGTGAATCTGAATTTTTCAAACTTTCTGGAACATCGCCAACAAGCTCAGATGTATAAGCCCCCACCCACACTTTTTTTTCAGCAATATATTCTGAGCATTGGGTAAATGTATTCACTTGTGTCGTCAATGCTAGCTTCATTTGCTCAGTATTTTCACCTACAGCAGATAAACCCACACTAAATTGAATACCTACCGCAGGATGATCTACACCAATTTTATTGTGCATCTGAATCCCCATCATTTTCCAAGCTTTCATCTATTGAGCTAATCACCATTTGATATGGCACTTGTACATTATTTAACGCAATAGAATCTGCTTGTTTTACAATCTCTAGAACAGCATGTTGCTGAATAAATACTTTTTGTGTTGAATCTTGAGTTTCAACACGAATTTGTTCGCCTTGCAACTTAGCAAAGCTGGGATATGTCGCATAAAGCAGATCTCGCACAACATACTCAAATGGCAATAACTTCATTTGATTAATACGCTGTTGTACATCAACCTTTTTACCGTCAAAACTTAATTTGAAAAGCTGTTGCCCCGTTAAACTTAAAGCAACCATTTCCAAGTTTTGACCCTTCTGTTGTTGATATAACAAAAAGCTAAAACTGTGCTTATTCCATTCAACTTCAATTTGGTCTTGGCGTTGGTAAGATTGAGCCACCCAACTTGGCGTAACCAAACCTTGAGCAGATGGAATAAACGATTGGCAAGCACTACAAAGCAATGCAGTTGCCAACAAAGTTGCTGTAAGTTTTAAACGAGGCTTGAAGTACATTTCTGTCCTTTTCTTTATTGATCTTCGCGACAATATTCAGCGATTGTGCTTAAACGTTTTTTCGCATTTTTATAAATTGGGTTTGTTTCATCCCAAGCATATCCTGCCAACAAAGATGCAATCATTCGACGAACTTTATCATCTTGATGTTTCGAGAATACAACATTTTGGAACTCACCCGTATACCAAGCCTCAACATAGGCACGGAACACTTGAATACCTGCACGTAGCGGTTTTTCATATTGTTCCATCCAATCGATATTTTCACCTTGAATATATTGATCCACCAAAGGCACAACCATACTTGATGATTTCAATGCAATGGTCACACCCGATGAAAACACAGGATCTAAGAACTCACCTGCATTACCTAAAAGTGCATAGTTACGCTGCGCAAGATGTTTCACATTTGCAGAATAACCCACCAATGTACGAACAGGTGTATCGAATTTTGCATTACGAAGCACATGAGAAAGCGCTTCATCATCGGCTAAAATACGACGTTGTAAAGCGGCAACATCATAATCATGACTGCCATCGAAGTCATATTTTTCAAAGAAATCTTCTTCTGCAACAATACCAAAAGATGCACGACCATCTGCAAATGGAATAAGCCAATACCAAGCACGTGGGTCTTTTTCGTGAACTGTAATTAAGATTTTTTCACGATCAAAATCAGGATCATCTAAAATTCCATCTTCAATGTGAGTAAATACAGCACGACGCACAGGAAAATCTGATGGGCTTTCTAAGTCTAAATGCTTCGGTAAAATACGACCAAAACCGCTTGCATCTAACAAGAATTTCGCTTGAATTTGGTAGGTTTCACCTTGTTCAGTTTTTACATCTAGAACAGGTTGCTCTCCATCAACATTAACTGCCAAAACTTCATGACCAAAACGAATATCTGTTCCCATCTTTTCAGCTTGTTGCGCTAAAAGATGGTCAAAACTAGCACGGCGTACTTGCCATGTTGTTCCCGGCCCTTCACTAAATTTTTGGGTGAAATCGTAGAAGCTTCGTTTTTTTCCTTTTAAAAAGGCTGCGCCATTTTTAAATTGAAAAGCACATTCCTCTACATGCTCACGCACAGTATCGAGTAATCCTGCTTCTTCCAAAAACACCATACACTGAGGTAGCAAAGACTCACCAATAGAAAACCTTGGAAAATGTTGCTTTTCAATAATGGTTACTTGATATCCCTTCTGCTTCAACAATGCTGCTGCTGAACTTCCTGAAGGCCCCGCCCCAATAATTAATACATCTGTTATTTGCATTGTGCTCATGCACTATTTCTCCACACCATCAGTTCTTTGACTGATATTGCTGAACCACAACATGTTTATCATCGGATGATGTAAACAATGTTGCGTAAATGAAAGCGAAAATTACACCAAGTAAAGCTGTTAAACCAAAGCAATGAATCGCATACGTTTGGCTAAATGAAAGCAAACCAAAACTAAAAAATGTCGACATCATACAAAGAAACAATGCCATACCCACCACTTGTGGATGATCATGTCCATGTCGATAAAAAATCGCATAATCCACGCCAATTCCCATAATGAGGAACGTGCCCATAATACTGAATAAGTTTATTTCAACACCTAGCCATACTTGAATGGCAAATGTCGTCATAAGTGCCATTGTCACAGGTAATACCAAAGGCAAAACCGATTTTTTGCCATAAATAAAACCAAGACCAAGCATTAATAAAATGATGGCTAAACCAAGTAACCACTGCGCTTGAATACGGTGTTCTTTAAATAATTCAGAGAGCTGATTCACAGGTTGAAGCAATTGCACATTTGCATTGACTAGCGTCTTGAGAGATTGATTATTCTGAACGCCTTGCAACATCACCAAACGCTCTGTAGAGCTCATTTGCAAAAATGCGAGTGGATGATCTGCAAAGATTTTATCTGTAAGTAAAGGCTGCTGTTTTAACTGATTCTGCCATGCCAAAAGATCGTTTGGATCTAACTGCATTGCTTGTGCATATTCAGTTAATGTTCCACGTGGAATCTGTTCTAAAAGTTTAATATTGTGCTGTTGTTGTTGAGTCGATGGTAGCCATTGACCTAAAGCTTGGAAACCATCTAATTTTCCAGAATTTTTAAGTTCTTCAAGTTTCAACAATAAAGCTTGTTCATTCTTTTCAAGTTCTTGTGATGTTTTTCCACTAACAACAAAGTAATCGCTGCCTTGTTGTTGCATAAAACGATCACGAACATATTGATCTTCCTGTTTAAGCTTTTGATCCATACTTTGCAAATTGCGAATATCATCATTGCTTTTCAGGAAAAATAAACTCGTTGTAGTCACCACTAAAATGACAAGAATTAAACCATAACGAAGTGGGTTATTGGCTTGTACAAAGCTACGAATTTTTCCAATAAAACTTAAGGTTCGAATTGCAGGTTCTGCATTTAATGCAGGCAATCTTGGCAATAATAAAATACTAGTAATCCATGCGGCGGTTAAACCCACCATAGAAAATACAGCAATTTGTCTAAAGCCCGGAAATGGCGTGAAGCTTAGAACAACATACGCAAATAATGTTGTTAATAAGCCTACAAATAAACTTGGTAAAACAGGTTTTAAAACGCTAAATCCATCAATATGCCGATGCTGAGATTGCATTGCCATAAAATAAAATGAAAAGTCGACACAAACGCCTATTAAGCTTGCACCAAAGACCAAAGTCATTAAATGGATTTCATCAAACACTAAATAAGTTGCAGCAAATGCAACCAAACATCCTGTTCCTACTGCCACCATTTCGGTCAACATTGGACGTACAGATCGAAAGCCAAACCAAACCAGTAAAAGAATGCCTAGTGTTGAACCGACACCAATCGTTGAAATTTCTTCTTGCGCTGAATTTGTTCCAAACTGGGTAAACATGAGCGTGCCTGTCCAATGTGGTTGCACCTGATATTGCTTTATTTTTAGGTTTAATTCATCAATAAAATGAGCTGTTTTTTCTTGGTATTCAATATTGTAAGGACTGTTTTTTAACTCTAAAACCAAAAGACGTGAAATGCCTTTTTCATCTCGGATTGTGACAAAACCATCTTCCAGTTGAATATCTGTTTGGGTTTGCAATGCAGATAAACCCATCGCATAGCGTGGGAAAAAGAGTAATGGGTCTTGCTTTAAAAGCTCTGCGGTAATGGGCATACCCGGGCTCATCATTTGCAACATACTTTGTTCGGTAAGTGCCTGATAATCTTTTTGCTCGAGTAATGTTTTATCGCTTTCGTTTAATAAGCCAACCTTATGCTGATATAAAGCTTTAGCAAATTTTTCATTATCAAGCTGAGGCTTTAAAGGATGAAACAAATCACTTTGTTTGACTTCAGATTGAATTTTCTGAGTGACATGATTTAAAGATGCATCATCTTTTGCATCAAGCACGAGAAAAATTTTGTCATTCAGCTTTTCACTCACATATTGCTGTGCTTTTTCTAAACGCTCATCTTGATGCGTTTCGGGCAGTAGTGCAAAAATATTGGTTTGAATATGAATATCTTTATTTAACCATGCCACACCAAGCACAATTGCAATAATGCTCAGAACAATCAGCCAAGCGGCTGTGCACTTATTTTGCCAATTGGAAAAGTGCATTTTCAGCTGCCGTTAAAGTTTGAGGTTGAGCCGTTTGCTGACTAAAACGAATGGTCGTGCTGTTATTGGCTTGCTCTTGAATCACAATACGGTCTACATAGCGTTGACCTTGCGCATCAACTTTTACAAAAAGCTTTTTAAATAAACCACTTTTTGGCGTTAAGGAAACATTCCATTTTGTTGGAGAATAACTTGCAGAAACCACATTAAAGTTTTTCGCCAAAGCTGTTTCATTACCCGACATCAACTGTAAAAACATCGTTGCTATAGAACCATAAGGCGTTTTATCGACTTCAATTTGGCTATAAGTACGTTGCGTTTTTTGCACAAGCTTTTTAGGTGTAACAATTAAATCTGCTTTTACAGGACTTTGAATTTGCCAAAGTACACCGCTATCTTTAGTAAAAACCACCGTACCTTTAGAGATGTAGGTTTTATTTAAAGACGCTAACTTTTTATGTTGTTCGAAATTAGCACGTACAACTGATGTTGCTGAAAGTTGGCTAAAAATTTGTTTAAGTTCTGCATTTTGTGCATAAGCAACTGTGCTAAATAAAGTAAATACACTGAATATTGCAGTGATCAACATTTTCATAAGGTGATTAACTTTCATATTCATTTTATTGACCATCCTTAAATTCAGACCACGCTTTTAAGCAATCGAATAAAACTTGCGGAGATTGATAACACATTTCACGTGACTTCATATCTACCGCAACTTGTGATGTATAACCTTTGGTAAGGCGCTTACCCGATTCAGCATCAAAAATTTGATATTCAATTTTCAAACGGTTTTCCCATTCTTTTAAAATGGCGCGAACACGAATTTTTTGCTCAAATTCAATACCATGTGCATAACGAACATGACTTTCAATAACGGGCCATGCATACCCAGAATCACGCATTTGGTTGTAGTTATAATGAAATTGATCGAGCAATTTACATCGAGCAATTTCAAAATACTTCAAATAATGCCCGTGCCAAACCACATTCATGGTATCTACATCATGAAATGGCACTTCAATAATTACATCGGCATGCATAGCAAATTCCTATTTTGAAACAGTCTTATGAAGTGAATACTTGATTTAACAAATCTAAGTTTTCAAAACGATCTACAAGACTTTGCAGTTCATTCTGTAATGGTCGATCTTCTTCCACATAATTGAATGTTTGAAGAACCCACTGTTTAAATGCTGTTAATACATCGCTTAAATCTGTATCAACACCTTTGAGTTTAATCGCTTGTACACTTGCACAACTTAAAGCGGCAATCACCTGTTCTGTTAAAACAATCACACGCGCTGCATCACGTGCTGCAATAGTTCCCATGCTCACTTTATCTTGATTATGACATTCTGTAGAGCGAGAAAAAATTGATGCTGCAAGTGTTTGTTTTAGTGCTTCAGCCGTCCAAGCAGACACACCAATTTGAACTGCTTTAAAACCATGATTTAACGGTAAACGATCGGCTGTTGAACCCGTTAAATTACGTGGTAAACCATTATTCATTTTATAGTCGACTAACTGTGCAAGCTGACGATCCATCAAATCTGCAATATTGGCAATCATAATTTTTAAACTATCCATGGCTTGAGCAATATGCCCACCATAGAAATGACCACCATGTAAAACACGGAGATTTACAGGATCAATCAACGGATTATCGTTACTTGAATTCAATTCATTTTCAATAAATTGGCGTAGCCATATTTTTGAATCTTCAAATACACCAATAATATGAGGTGCACAGCGTAATGAATAACGATCTTGTAAACGTGAATTTTGATGTTCTGTTTGTACTTCGCTGTTTAACCAATCACGTAATTGTGCCGCAATATTTTGCTGTCCTACATGTGGCTTTTGCGCAAACAAGACCTCATCAAAATGACTCGGGTTCCCTTCTAAAGCCAAAACATTGAGCGCAGTAATGCAGGTACTTGCTAATGCAATTTGTTCTGCTTTTTTATAATTCAAACATGCGATTGCAGTCATCACGGCTGTGCCATTCATGAGTGCTAAACCTTCTTTCGGGCGCATCACATGAGCTTCAATGCCCTTTTCTGCATACACTTGTGCAATAGGTACAATTTGACCTTGGTAATACACATCACGCTCGCCAACTAAAGCACCTGCAATATAAGACAATGGCGTTAAATCACCACTCGCTCCTACAGAACCTTCCGATGGAATCACAGGGATTACATTTTCATTAAGTATCCACGCTAAACGCTCAAGTAATGCATGAGATACACCAGAATAACCACGTGCCAATGAACACAAGCGCGTTACAACTACAGCACGTGCAGTCACTAAATCTAAATTTTGACCTAAACCACAACCATGGAAACGAGATAAGTGCAAAGGAAGTTCATTCACTTGATGTGCAGGAATTTCGACCAAGCATGAATCGCCATAACCTGTTGTTACGCCATAAATTACGCCTTCATCTTTTAAAAGCTGATCTAAAAAATCTGCACCACGCTGAATAAGTTCGCGCCATTCAACCGATGAAGGTAATGTCACTTTCATTTCTTGACGAGCAACAGCAACAACTTCCTCAATTGAAAGTGGCTTTTCTCCTATCACTAATACTTGCATTATTTCTTATTCCAAAAATTATAAAAATTAAACCATTGGTATGGAGCGCGTAAGCAATGTTTTTCCAACAGAACAACGTATTGACGCATTGTTTTTTGCATGTCTTCCATGCGTGTTTTTCTTGAAAACTGTAATTGATCTGTCATTTTATAAATATGCACTTCAAATTGCTGACAAGTACGATAACAAAACACTGCTAATACAGGCACTTTGAGTAAGCTGACTAAAATCCATGCACCTTGAGGCCAATCTGCATCCTCGCCTAAAAACTCAACAGTTTGTACACGATTCGACTGCACAGGTATACGATCTGCAGCCACAATAATCCATTCGCCTTGAGCTAATTTTTCTTGTAGTACCAAAGCTGTATCTACGCCTAACTCATCGACAGGAACTAAATTTACATCTGCATGTGAGTTCAATTTTTTAATAAATTGATTAAATTTCGTGGCATGTTTTTGGTAAACCAAAATATTAATTTTTTGCGGATTTTCAGACTTTATTGCGCGTAAAAGCTCAATATTTCCAAAATGAGAAACAACAATCACCGCCCCTTTTTGATATTGCTCGCGAATTTTCTCATGACCAAAAAGCTTTAACTCTGTTTCTGGAATATGCCCCAACCAGCCTTCTATTTTATCTAAAATACATTCTGCAAATTGCATTAAATGTGTATAGGTATTGGTTTGCGTAGGTGGTGATTTAAAAGGTGAGGCCTCACCTGAAAATTCATGTAGTTTCGTTAAGTAATTTAAAGAAGCTTGACGCGCAGTTTTGGAAAATAGCCAATACCAAAAAATCACAAATAAAAGTACAACACGACACAACCAACGCCCGCCTAATCGATAAAAGCCCAGCATAAGCATGAGCGGCAACATTCCGCCACGTTCTTTAATATTGCTCCATTTTTTCTGATCTAATGAGCTCATATTAATTTTTCACTTTAAAATATATAAGTTTTGGTAAGCGGATGAGCATGCCTGCAAAAAGTCGCGAATGTGCTTTAGTTAAACCAATATTATCTCGTAAAGCATTGAAGTGTGAAATGCCATCTTCAGGGTAGATAACATGTGTTGGTACATTTATGAAAGGTACATTTTCCCACTTCAAACGAACCAATATTTCAGTATCAAAACCCATTCTAGGTTGAAATTTTGCTTTATTTAAAACAGCAACAGTACTATCTAATGGATAAATACGAAAACCGCACATGCTATCTTTTATCTCAAAAGATAAGCTATTAATCCAAACCCATATATGGGTCGCATAACGTCCATATAGGCGTTTCTTTGGCACAGAAGCATCGAAAACTGGCTTGCCAATAATCATCGCAGATGGATTATTTTTTGATGCATCTAAAAATTTTGATATATCCTTCCAATCATGCTGACCGTCGGAATCGAGTTGTAAGGCATGGCTATAACCAAGCTCCTTCGCTTTTAACAACCCTGTGATTACAGCTTGCCCTTTGCCTTGATTGACTTCATGTTCAACCAATTCAACCCATGGATTTTTACCCGAAATATCACGTAATAACGTAGTGCATTCAATATCACTACCATCATTTACCATAATAATTGGCAATTGAAATTCATTTAGATGTTGAACCAAAGCTTCTAAATAATTCGGATGGTTATACACTGGAATCACAAAACAATGTTTCATATCAGCCACCTCTTTTTAATTTTTTTCAGTATTCATCGCAAATAATAAACGACCTGTTGCTATCGTTTTATCTTCCATCGACATTTCAAAATGCACTTTATGCAATTTGCGACTTAGCTTTAAATACAATACAGAATATGGACGAATAAGATCTTGAAACTTCAACTGTTCAAAACCATTACACCATTCAAAATCTTTCCAAATTTGTTTCGCAAAGTGCTGAACAAAGCCAATCTGCCCCACACCTGGAAAAATTGGATAGTGAGGAAAATGTCCTTTAAAACACTCTAGTTCTGGATTAAATTCGAGTTTAAAAGTCATGTCCAATTCATGCTGATGTTGTTCTAGAACCACAGGTAATAACATGGGTTGAAAGAATGACTTTAAATATTGCTTGTTCAGTTTCGACTGAGCATTTTGTGGTAACTGAGTAATAAAACGCCATTGCCTAGGAATTGCTATCGTTTCTAATTTATCTTTTAATTGCGTTTTTAAAGCTTTCACAAAAGAAGATTTCGTCGATTTTTCTAGAAATTCACGCGCATCATGATTAAGAACAACAACACACGCTAACATTTGGCGATGCTCTTTTTCAACCACCAAAACATGGCATTGCTGAACAGCATCTAATTCTAAAATTTTAAGTTCAATCGCATCTAAACTCAGACGTTTTTCTTCAAGTTTCACAATACGATCTAAACGACCAAGTAATTTAAATGAACTTTTAAAGTCGTTTTCCACAGCAAGCTCAATTTTATCACCTGTCAAAATCCAATCATGGGTACATGCATGGTTGGTTTTTACTTCAAGCTCATTGTACTCAGTCATTCGTACATCTACATTTTTAAATGGTATCCAAAGTGCATCATCTTCTTGGCGATACGCAATACCACCTGTTTCAGAACTACCAAAAACTTCTGTGATTGGTCTGTTTAAATAAGGGCGTACACCTGAATCTAATTTCCCACCAGAAGAATATAGGGTTATACAATCTTGTAAAATGACATCTTTTGTCCAACGTTTTAATAAGGCAGGACTTGAAACAACATAGTTTTTAATATTTAAAGAGACTATTTTCTTTTGAATATCAGCAATATCTTCTGGAAATGCGACTTGATTATTATAAAAACCACGACCACTTGCTAGTGGCCAAAGTAATTTGAACAATAAGCCATAAATATGTTGATGACTTACCGTTGCAATTGCAATTGCATATTCAGGCAACTCAAAACTTTCATCTAAACCTTTAACTTCATTAAATAGTTGTGCCAAATTACGTGGAATTTTTTTTGGCTGCCCCGTAGAACCCGATGTATAGAAGTAAACTTGTGACTGCTCTAAAAATGCTTGATCAAAATTTAAAGTAACTTGATTGTGTTCAAGCTTACGTTCTTGTCTTTCTAAAAAATAAATATCTTGTTCAGCAAGTTCTTTTTCTAAATCACTGATTCGATTTGGAGGAAGTAAAATATCTTTTTTAGCATTTAATGCTGCAAAGAATAAAACTAAAAATTCGTAACTGTCTTGTTCCCAAAGTGCCCATGTTTTCTCTGACAACTGCTCTATATGTAGTTTTTGCTGCTCAACATCTTTCCAGAAATTTGCAAATGTAATCGCACTTAAATCTGACTTTAAACAAAGTACAT
Organism: Acinetobacter portensis; assembly: GCF_010646905.1. Classification (NCBI taxonomy): domain Bacteria; kingdom Pseudomonadati; phylum Pseudomonadota; class Gammaproteobacteria; order Moraxellales; family Moraxellaceae; genus Acinetobacter; species Acinetobacter portensis. Next base: position 1,732,673 of record NZ_JAAARQ010000002.1, on the reverse strand, counting down.
TTTGTGAATTTAGATGATTCTCAAAGTGACAAGACATAACAATCCGTTTCTATTTTGGCTTAATTCTATTTCTGCGCTTGATGCAACTTCTGTTGACGTTTACGCAGTAAATATTCCCCAAGCAATAAAATTCCCATCAAGATATAGGAAATAAAACCGTTGTATAACACCCAAATTTTTGTAGATGCTAACAATACTGTCATTAAAGCAATGACAGCATTTACAACAAAGAAGCCACACCAAATAAAAGTAACTTTCCGAGTCCAAATAACCCCTTCTAAAGGTAAATCTGGCTCTGCCAAACGTGCAAAGCGCTCTATCATTGATGGTGGCTTAATGAGAGTTGTGGCAAAAATAATAAATGCCCCCACACTCATAAAAACTGGATAAAGCTTTAACCAAGCATGATCTTTAAGCAATAAGCTCAAACCGCCACATAAAATAGCAAATCCAGTTAAAGGCCATAGCAAAGCATTTCCTTTACTAAATAAACGAACTAGGCCAAATACAATCAACAGGCAACTCACCCAGATATATTGACCATTTGCTAAGCTATAACCTACTAAAAAGGGATAGAGAATCAAACCGATTGCGACAATCCCTTTTATAAGAAAACTCATTCAGATGTCATATTCTGAATAACAGTCACAACATCCTGAATGGTACGGACGTTTTTAAAGTCCTCAGGATTCACTTGCTTACCTGTTAACTCTTTAATTTTTACAACTAAATCAATTGCATCAATGCTATCCACATCAAGGTCTGTTGCAAGGTTTGAATTTAATTGAATATCTTCAGGAGCAATTTCAAATAGTTCTTCCATCCACTCGCGTAGTTTTTCGAGTACCTGTTCTTGAGTAAGCATGAATGCCCCTTATGCCGTTTGTTGCATTTCAACCAAAGTAACTAAACTTTGAATTGACTTAAAATATTGCTTAGTTTCAGTAGATTCAGCACTCAAATGAATGTTGTAACGCTTCTTCAAAGCTAAACCTAGCTCTAATGCATCAATAGAATCTAAACCCAACCCATCCCCAAACAATGGTGCTTCTGTCTCGATATCTTGAACAGTAATATCTTCAAGTGCGAGAACATCAATAATCATTTGCTTTAATTCATCAGCAAGATTGTTCATTTTAAGATAACTCTTGGTAAAAAAATTGATGAAAATAATGATTTAAAAGACGTACGTTTTTAGGATTAATACTTGTGTCTTCTAAAACATCCTGAATATTAAAGGCATCTAAAACCTTTATTTTGACATGAAACGGTTCCGATGGAATATGATACCACTTTTCATTTTTTGTCAGTGTGGATGGTGAACATGTAATTAAAACTGGTCGTATCGGCACATTTGCACGTAATGCAATATTTGCTGCGCCACGTTGAAATTCATTAAGCACTTTATCTTTTTCAGTTCTTGTTCCCTCAGGGAAAATCACCAATGAAGGAGCCTGATTCTTCGATAATCTATCAACACAATCTTGAATAAATTGCTCAGAACCCGCATTCAAAATATAACCCGCACCTTGTACTGGTCCACGCGTAAAGGGATTTGACCACAGTGCCTGCTTCACCACGCAATTTGCTTGATCCATCAAACCAATCAATATTACAACATCGATAAGCGTTGGATGATTTGCAATAATTAATTCTTGATGACTATTTTCTAACTTTTCTAAACCCTCAACTTCATAAGACATTAGCCCTAGTTTAACCATCATATTGGTAAAACCTTTAAAGGTATGTTTAATCAGTTTTTGAGTCCGTACTTTTCTCAGTTCTTCATTTTTAGTCGTTAATTTAACAATAGGTGAAACAACACCACCAATAGCAACACCGCCTACACCAAAGCTCACAAAGCTAAGACCTGTTGCGCCAACTCGCCATATATAATTCGACTTTTGCTTAATATTTTTTATGCTTAATATTTTTGCCATGCAAATAACTTCATCTCACTGGCATTTTGCCAAAAATTATAAAAATCTTGTGCTTCTAAAGCGGCACAGTCTACAGCCTCTCTCTCTGATAAATTCAAAGAAATATTATGATCTTCTAAAGAGAGTATTGCCGATAGTGAAAGTGCCTCAAAATTTTGTTGCTCATTATAAACATGTGGAAGTGGTTCATCATAATAAACGATCAACACTTTTGCATTGGCTTGATTGGTTGTTTTCAACCAAGAATATGCCTCAATAACTGCATCTGCCCAAGTTCCTGCTAAGCTGGTAGATAAAGTGGCATCTTCACATAAAATTGAATATAAGCCTGCAATCGCATTATGAACTGAAGTAGAAAATTGTGTTGGTGATGGTGTTTCGTCGTTTAAAACATCTTCCAAAATTTTAAATGTTTTATGTTCATCACCATATTGCGAAACCCACACAATATAATCGACGTTATTATTTTCTAATGATTCTATCGCATTATTTAATGCAAGTTTGGCAATAAAGGATAAACGGCGGCGCTGCATCGCTGGAATTCTTGCTAAGCCCTGAAACGTAGAGTCCGATTGACTTATATTCAGCTGAGTTAAATTCAATCTGACCATATCTACTTTATCCCTACTCACAGATACAACATCCAGCATTATTTGCTAATCTTCAGCCAAGCAATTATATCACCTGTCAAAAAAATCTACAAAAAATATATTGCTTATAAATTTTTCTTTATACCAGTGAACTTTCAAGTAAATATCTTTACTGACATCAATAAAAAAGCCTGCATAAAAGATAATGCAGGCTTTAAAAAAAAATATGATTAACTCCCCTGAACTAAGCGACGTGCGCTAATAATCCCAGGTTGTTGCTCTAAACGAGCCAATAATTTAGATAACTGAGCCAGACCTTTTACTTCAATCAATAATTTCATATTGGCAATACCATCTGCCTCTGAAATGGTATTTACCTGACGAATATTAATTTGATCCGAGAAAATCACCTGTGTTAAATCTTTCAACAACCCTCGTCGATCGTAAGCTTCAACCACTATTTGTACGCTTTGACCACGTGTAGGCTGCATCTCCCAATCGGCTTCAACAGCACGTTCGGGTTCTTGACCAATCATGCGAATATAATCTTGGCAGGCTACTTTATGAATACTCACACCACGGTTTAAAGTAATATAACCCGCAATGGATTCACCATGTACAGGCTGACAACATTGCGCAACATGTAACTCCACATTATCTAAACCATCAATCAAAATTCCATGTGCAGATAAAGTATGACTTGCACGTGGATTCAACGTCGGTTTTAGAACTAGTTCAGGCTCATCCTGATCTAGATGCATGTGACGATTCACCTGATTAATTAAGGCATGTAAACTAATGTCACCATTCACCAATGCAATCAGAATATCTTCACCCAATTTCACATTAAAATGATTGCAATAATCACTCAAATCGATACTTTTGGGATGAATTGCAAGACGCGCCAACTCTTTATTTAAAAGGTCACGTCCTACTTCTAAATTCTTACTTCTATCCTGCTGACGGAACCAATGACGTAGCTTGTCACGTGCACGTGCCGTTTTAATATAACCCAGAGAGTTCACCAGCCAATCACGATTTGGCTCACGATCTTTTTTGGTTAAAATTTCAACTTGCTCACCTGTTTTAAGTGCGTAAGTTAAAGGTACATAACGTTGGTTTACACGTGCTGCATAACATTTATTACCTACTTCTGTATGTACATGATAAGCAAAATCTAAAACGGTAGAGCCACGTGGCAATTCTTTAATATCACCATCACGACTAAAGACATATATTTTTTCGAAATCTTCAAATTCTTGAATTTGATCAAAATTTTCCTCATCTTTTTCATCTTTATGCGCACTAGCATCAGTACGTTCTTGATAATGCTCAAGTACAGAACGTAAAGAATGTAAACGATGATTAAAGGAATGATCTGTCGCTTTCGCACCTTCTTTATAGTTAAAGTGCGAACACACACCAAGCTCGGCTTCTTCATGCATGCTCGTTGTACGAATTTGCACTTCTAAAGATTTGTTTTCAGCAATCACAGCCGTGTGTAATGAGCGATAACCGTTGGCTTTTGGGTTGGTAATGTAATCATCAAATTGATGCGGAATATGACGCCAAATTTGATGAACAATCCCTAAACTGTGGTAACACTCTGGTACAGACTTAACCAAAACACGCAATGCACGAATATCATAAAGCTGATCGAAACTGAGGTTTTTACTTTTCATTTTTCGATAAATCGAATAAATGTGTTTCACTCGTCCGTTAATTTCAGCTTCAATTTTATGATCAGCCAATTCATTTTTAAGCTTATCAATCACAAATTGAATATATTGCTCACGCTCTAAACGCTTTTCATTTAAAAGTGTCGCAATTTCTTTATAACGATCTGGTGCTAAATAGCGAAAAGCTAAATCTTCAAGCTCCCACTTTAACTGCGCAATACCTAAACGGTGCGCAAGTGGTGCATAAATGGTTAGAATCTCTCGCGCAACACGTTCTTGACGCTCTTTCGATGAATGAGCCAATTCACGCAATGCATAGGTACGTTCAGCAAGCTTAATGAGTACAACACGAACATCTTCCGTTACAGAAATAAGCATTTTATAAATGCCTGTTAAATGCTCACGCTGATTATTATTAAAATGATCTTCTAAACGCTTATTTTTTTCAATAAGGTCTGACAAGCGCCCCATTGCTAAAGTGCCTTTCACCAAAGCAAAAACAGGCTCACCAAACAAACTACGAATTTCATCTATAGAGACAAGCCCTTCTCGAATACTTCGATAAAGGAAAGCAGCAGAAAGCGTGTCTTCATCGGCATGTAAATGAGCAAGAATATCTGCCATTTCAATACCCGCATAAAGCGTATTTGAACGATGTTTGACCGTCGTTTCTAATTCTTTTTGTAAAATGTAGTTTGCAACTTCTTCGAGTCGCTTGAGTGCAGCCCCATCTAATATGCCACGTACACGATTTAACCACTCGGTAATATCTTGTCGTGCTTGTTCGGCATGTTCTACAGTCGTTTCCTCAGACAATTCATTAAAATGTCCGGGAAGCTGTTCACGTACTGTGACCATACCTTTCTCCTACCTCTATATATTTCATTATTTGTTAATCGTTTATTACGAGTTCTTTCTCAAACAAAGCAATGGATTCAACATGTCCTGTATGTGTAAACATGTCCATAACACCTGCTGTTTTCAATGTATACCCATGCTGTTGCAACACTTTTGCATCCCTTGCGAGTGTCGCTGGATTACACGATACATAAACGATTTTTTTTGCACCAAACTTAGGCACATAACTCATCACCTCTTCCGCACCTGAGCGCGGCGGGTCAATCAATAATGCATCAAAACCTTGATTTGCCCAAGAATGATGCGAAAAATCTTTTGTTAAATCTTGTGAATAAAACTCAACATTGTCTAAACCGTTGCGTTTGGCATTTTCTGCACCACGCTGAACCATATCATCTGAACCTTCAACTGCAATCACTTTACCTGTCGCACCAACACTGCGCGCCAAAGGTAATGAAAAATTACCCAGTCCACAAAATAGATCGAGAACTCGTTCGCCACCTTGGAATTGAAGCAATTCACATGCCATCTTCACCATTTGTGGGTTAATTGTTGAGTTTACTTGCGTAAAATCTAGGGGATGAAAAGCAAATTTAATGTCGAAATCATTCAAACTATAGTGCAAACGCATTGCTGCTTGTGCATCATCAACTCGATGAACCGATTCAGCACCTTCTGGCTGCAAATACAATTGCCACTGTTTATGTAACGTAAATTCCTTTAATACGTTGACATCAGCATCACATAATTTATCCGTATGACGAACCAATAGCGCAATTTCTGTATCACCCATGGCTAATTCTACATGACCAATATCAGCTTTGCCTCTTAGACTTTGGAGTAACTGCTTCAAACTTGTTAAAGAACCGAATTGCTTATCTAGTACCAAACAGCGGTCAATATTGGTTAAATGATTACTTGCTCGCTCACGAAAACCAACAACAAGCTTATCTTTGCTTGGAATATAGCGTACGCCTATACGTGCTTTTCGACGGTAGTCTTCACGTAAAGAACGCAATGGTGCTAACCATTCCTTAGGTTGAATTCCTGCGAAGTGCTCTAAATGCGACTTTAATACATTCTGTTTAAGAAGAATTTGTTCATCTTCTTGAATATGTTGCATATTACAGCCACCACATATGCCATAGTGTGGACATTGTGGCTCTGCACGTATTGCCGATGGTTCACTGAGTAACTCAATAAAATCGGCTTCTTCTAATTTTTTAACTTCACGCGTAATTTTTGCTTTTACTGTTTCACCGGGTAAAGCAGACCCGATAAACACTTTTTTTCCGTGCTTTTCTACAGGATGATCGGGATGTGAACCATAGTGTGCTATACCACGCCCCTCGTGTGATAGTGACTCAACCTGAAATGTATAAATGGCTTGTTGAGTAGTACGAGGTTTGGCTCTATGTTTCATGTGTACCTAATCTATGGGAGATGGGAAATCGGAGGAAGTAAATTCCGTATGCTGTGCGGTTTCACGCCAGACTTCTAAAAATTCTGCATGTTGCGGTTGTAACTGTAAATATTGAATGGTGCTTTGAATCCACAAACGGTGATCTTCAACGTTCAATTGTCCTTTTAACAAAAGCCAACGAATGTAAATCAGCCATGTATTTAGCACATCACCCTCACAATAGCTGGTTAACTTCAGCCATTGCTTAGTTTGAACATATTCAGGCACATGATAGCCCGAATCGCCACGCTTACCCGGAAAACCAAGTAAATGTGCCATATCATCAAGTTTCTGAAAATTACGACCATTAAACATTGCCATAACGTCCATTAAATCGACATGACGCTGATGGTATCTGTTCTGATAGTTATTATAACGTTTTTGGCTGTCAATTTCGCCCTGATCGAACAAACTTGGTGCAGATAAACCATGATACATCGCACGGAATAAAATCACAGGAATATCAAACTGCGAACCATTCCAACTCACTAAGGTTGGATGACGTTTATCGAAAATAGATAAAAATTTTCTTAAAATTTCTGCTTCTGAATATTGTTCACGGCTAAATGAAAACATTTTCATTGCGCCAAGTTCATCAATCCATAAACCCGAAATACACACAATTTCGTGCAAAGCCAATCGCTGAAAATCCGTGCCTGTTTCTTGACGACGTAACTTTTTTAAAGCTTGATCAATATCAGCTTCAGGTAAATCTAGATGATACAAATGCGCACCCGATTTAAGATCGGTTAGAGTTTCTATATCAAAAATTAAAACAGGTAAGCGCATTTTTATCTCAAGTTTATTATTCAGGATCTACCACAGAGAATAACCCAGTAGACAAGTAGCGGTCACCTCGGTCACACACAATACACACAATCACGGCATCAGGATTTTCTTCTGCCAATTGAATAGATGCCCATACCGCACCGCCAGAAGATGTTCCTGCACTAATCCCTTCTTTACGCGCCAATTGACGTGCTGTTTTTTCCGCTTCAATTTGCGGAATATCCATAATACGGTCAATACGGCTACGATCAAAAATAGTCGGTAAATATTCTTCAGGCCAACGACGAATACCCGCAATATTTGAGCCTTCTGAGGGTTGTAAGCCTACAATTTGAATCTCTTTATTTTTTTCTTTTAGGTATTTAGAAATACCCATAATTGTACCTGTGGTCCCCATTGCACTGACGAAATGGGTAATTTTACCGCCAGTTTGTTCCCAAATTTCTGGGCCTGTCGTTAAGTAATGTGCTTCTACGTTATCTGGATTACCAAACTGGTTTAAAACTAGACCTTTGCCTTCTTTTTCCATTTGAAGTGCAAGATCACGTGCTTCTTCCATGTTTTCAGATTCAATCAGCTCCGCACCGTAAGCACGCATTGCATCTTTACGTTCTTGGCTTGAACTTGCAGGCATAATGAGTTTCATATTATAGCCACGCATGGCTGCAACCATGGCTAAAGCAATCCCCGTATTACCACTTGTTGCTTCAATTAACGTATCACCCGGTTTAATTTGTCCACGCTTTTCAGCTTGCATAATCATATTATATGCAGGACGATCTTTTACCGAACCAGCAGGGTTATTGCCTTCGAGCTTCGCTAATACTGTTGCTTGAGTGTGATTTGCAAGTCGCTGTAAACGCACTAAAGGCGTTTTGCCTACATAGTGGTCTAACAAAAATTCGTCTGCTTGAAAATCTGGGGATGTATTACTCATTGTTTGCACCTATATCGAGGTGCGCATATTGTATGAAAAAAACAGTTTTACTGCACTCTTTTAACTACTTTTTTAATAAACATGAATAAATAACAAACCCTTATGCCATTTAATTCTGTATATAAATATCCTTATTATTTATCAGGTATTATATTTTTGAATTTTTCATTCACTTTTTATTCACAGATGAAAAGATGAACTGCCGAAAAAAAAGCATGCTAAACTCAATCGCATAAAGAAAAACTTGATCTAAACATGTCAAATATCAACAAAAAGTTATTTAAGCGACTTCATTTAAATCATGCTTATGGGCAGCTTATCGCGCTCATTTTTGTTCCTATTACAATTTTGGCATGTGTAGGCGCGGCTCTTGTTTTGTCTGAAACATCAAATGCGGCTAAATCTCAACAAAAACAAATGGCTTTGGCTATTTTAACGCGCAATGAAGTTGCGGCTGAAACATTTTTATCTCAGCTGAATAGTCCAGAATTAGCACCTATTCAATCTCAGTTTTTCATGCAAAGTATTATGGATGAAAAGCATGTTGTTCGAGCCGCGATTGTAAATTCCAACAATAAAATTTTACTCAGTCGTGGCTATCAGCAACAAACACCTTGGCTAGATATTGTTAAAAAATCTGAGTTCATTGGACCAGTCAAAGCGAATGGCAACCATATTTATGGTTTAGAGATTAAAAATCCAGACAATAATAAAGCATGGCTTATGATTGAAGTCGACAATCAGCCCTTACAAATTGCACGCTATCGGGTTTTGATTGTTTTAGTTGCCACAGGGTTAACCACTTTATTGTTACTTTTATTGTGTTTGAATTTTTATTCACGACGTTGGATTGCCCCAATGTATGAAATTCGCATGCAACTTCAACGTTTAAATGCCGATACGCTCGATCAGCATATGATTATTAACAGCACGGGTGAATTACGCTTATTACAACGTGATATTGCCAATGTAGTTAAACGTTTACATTTTAGTTTTCTCGAATTAAAAGAACACACAGAACAAACTGAAGACGATTTAAGAAGAACACTCGATACATTAGAAGTTCAAAACATTACCTATCGTCAAGCACGCGACCAAGCCATTTCTGCCAATCAATCTAAGTCTGTTTTTCTTGCCAATATTAGCCATGAATTACGTACACCACTCAATAGTATTGATGGCTTTATTCATTTGCTCTTACGTCAAAAAAGCTTAAGCAATGAACAAAAATTGTATCTACAAACCATTCGTAAGTCATCTGCACATTTACTTGCGCTGATTAATGATGTTTTAGATTTCTCTAAAATTGATGCAGGCAAACTTGAACTTGAAACTGCCCCTTTCGATTTAGAAGAAGCCATTTATGATGTGATGGATATGCTGTCACCACTTGCTGCGCAAAAGCATATCAATATGGCATTTTACTTTGCCAATGATTTACCAACACATGTGACTGGCGATGCTCTTCGCTTTAAGCAAATTTTAACGAATCTGATTTCCAATGCCATTAAGTTCACGCCAGATGGTGAAATTATTGTTCGTGCACGTATTGAACATGATGATATTGGACAATGCCTTGTTCATTTTAGCGTTCAAGATAGTGGCATCGGCTTAAGCGGAACAGATCGTAAACGCCTGTTTGAATCTTTCTCTCAAGGTGATGCATCTGTGACGCGTCAATTTGGCGGAACAGGTTTAGGTTTAGCCATTTCGAAACAACTTGTACATTTAATGCAAGGACAAATTGGCTTCGAAGATAACCAAGAACGCGCACCAACAGATAAAGGCTCAACCTTCTGGTTTACCGCAATGTTGGGTACAAATGATGATGAAATTACAGTTCATCCAAGTTTTGAAAATACCCAAGTTTTATCATTTATGGCGCACCCTGCAACTGCCAATATTCTGCGTCATTATTTAGAAGATTATAAAGTGAGTCATATTGAAGCGACTTCAATTATTGATTTATTTAGTCGCCTCAATTTACTGTCTAAAAACATTGAAAACACATGGTTAATCTTTGATCATAATGGTGACACAGAAGCATTATTAAAAGAAATTCGCTCTCGATACCAAGGAAAAATTGGTATTTACGGCTATCAAATGTCTTTAGAGCCAGACTTGCTCAATCAATATCGTGCGTTACCACTGTATCAACCTTTAAGTCGTTCGGCTTTGGCTCACTTACTTAACAATGAAAATACCTTTGAGGAACTTGAAACAGAAGAGTTTAACGGACAAGGCTTACATGTTTTAGCTGTTGATGACCATCTTCCCAACCTCATTGTTTTAGAGGCACTGTTAGGTGAAATGAATGTCAAAGTAACCAAAGCACTTAGTGGTCAAGAAGCACTTGGCATTCTTGAGCAAAACTTTGAAGATAATAAGAAAGCCTTCGATTTAGTCTTTATGGACATTCAAATGCCTGTCATGTCTGGGGTAGATACAACACGTGCAATTCGCTCATTAGAATCGACTTTAGAAAATCATAAACGCTTACCTATTATTGCCTTAACCGCTCATGCACTTGCCGACGAAAAACAAAAGCTACTCAAAGTTGGCATGGATGATTACGTGACCAAGCCTATTCAAATGGAACAAATTATTCAAATTCTTACGGATTGGACTTCACCGAATTTTAGTAGTAAAGCATCACTGACAGAAAAGATTAGTCCTATTGAGACACTCGATCCACAAGTTCTAAATTGGCAACAAAGTATTCAACTTGCAGCAAACAAAGAAGATTTAGCCATCGATTTATTAAAGATGTTGATCGATAGCTTTGCTGTTGAGCTTAAAGAGATTGAACAGCTCATAGACATGGAAGATTTTCCACAACTTGAACATGTTCTACATCGATTACATGGTGCAACACGTTATATCGGCACACCTAATTTACAAGATATAACAGGTTCATTTGAGCACTTTGTTTCTACTTTAAGAAAAGAACGTCGAAAGGCTGATGAACAATTTACGCAAGAAGTCATGCTTAAGTTTCATGCATTAAAAGATGTCATTCATCAAGTTGAAATTGCAGCCAAACAAGTTCTAGGACGTTTCAATGCATAAAATTTTGATACAACCAATACCACTAAAGTTGATTCTGTCCATGCTATGACGTGACTGTGCTGTCATGTATCTTATATAGGCACATGCTATGCTCATTCACGAAGCAAAATAAGAGTTTTTGAAATGGCATTACTTCGAATAGAAAAAGACAATGGAATTGCAACGGTTTATTTAAACCGCCCAGACAAACGTAATGCAATGAGCTTTGCATTATTAAAAGAGCTTGTAAGCACTGCTGAAAAATTTAAAAAAGACCGCTCACTTCGCTGTGTCATTTTAACAGGCGAAGCGCAGGTATTTAGCGCAGGTATAGATCTTGCCGATTTAAACAACCCAAAAAATAAAGCCTTTGCTGCTTGGGAACTTATAAAACCGGGTCAAAGCCTATTTCAAAAAGCATTCCTTATTTGGCAAGAACTTCCTGTTCCTGTCATTAGCGCCATAGATGGTTTTTGCTTTGGGGCTGGCATGCAACTTGCGTTAGCTTCAGATATTCGAGTAGCACATCCAAAAACCCAAATGTCGATTATGGAAAGCCGTTGGGGTTTAGTTCCAGACATGGGTTTAAGTCGTTCATTAAAAGGATTAATTCGCCTAGATTTAGCCAAAGAATTGACTTTAACCGCGCGTATTTTCGATGCTGAATATGCCAAAAGCATCGGTTTAGTCACGCATTTAGATGAGTCACCCTTAACACACGCACAAGCCATTGCAAAAGAAATGATTCAACGCTCACCTGATGCTTTAACTGCATCTAAACGCGTACTTGATGCTATGGAACATCAACCATCTAAATCTTTACGTTTGGAAAAAATTTGGCAACTCAAATTACTTTTGGGTAAAAACAGCCAAATTGCACGAAAGAAAGATAAAAAGCCTGAACTTGAGTTTTTACCTCGCCAATATAAATAATGGATTAGATATAAAGGATTTGCCATGAGTTTTAACCACCAAACTAAAGTTGCATTTTTAGGGATGGGATTAATGGGAAGTCGCATGGCATCTCGTTTATTAAATGCAGGCTTTCAAGTTGCTGTTTGGAATAGAAAATCAGCCGCATGTGATTCACTTGTGGCACAAGGTGCAACAAAACTAGACTTAAAAGATATAGGACAATATCCAATTGTTCTTTCTTGCCTTGCAGATGATTTTGCCGTTCAAGCTGTTATTAACCAAATTGAAGAATATTTACAACCCAAACAAGTGATTGTGGATTTCTCAAGTTTATCTGTGGATAAAACTCAATCGTTAGCAAAACTGGTTCAAGCCAAACAAACGACATGGATCGATTCTCCTGTTTCAGGTGGAACCATAGGCGCTGAACAAGGAACATTGGTCATTTTTGCAGGTGGCAATGCTCAAGTTATTCAAAATCTTTCAATTATTTATGATGTTCTTTCACAACGTGTTACTCGTATGGGTGAAACAGGTACAGGTCAAGCAACCAAAATTTGCAATCAACTGATTGTGGCAGCAAATAGTACTTTAATTGCTGAAGCTGTTGCCCTTGCATCATTATCTGGTGTAGATACAAGCTTACTTGCCCCTGCTCTTGCAGGCGGCTTTGCAGACTCAAAACCTTTCCAAATTTTAGCACCGCGTATGGCAACACATACTTTTGAACCCGTGCAATGGAAAGTTCAAACATTGTCTAAAGATTTAAATAATGCGGTAAAACTTGCTGAGCAATTTAACTTAGAGATTCCTGTGGCAACACATGCACTATCTCAATTGAAAGATCATCAAAATAATGGTTTCTCTGAAGCAGATTTAGCCACAGTTATTCAACACGTTGAAGCAAAATAAAAAACATCAATTAAGGAAAAATCATATGTCTAAACTCGCAGTTAATATCTCTATGATTTTCACTGAAGTTCCGCTAATTGAGCGTTTTGCTTTAGCAAAAGAACACGGTTTTAAACATGTCGAAATTCAATTTCCTTATGAACTCAGTATTGAAGATATTCAAGATCAGTTAAAACAGCACGATTTAAATATTTGCCTAATTAATGTTCCTGCAGGAGATTTAATGCAAGGAGGTAATGGTTTAGCAGGTATCCCCGGCAAAGAAAATGAATTCCATCAAGCTTTAAAACTTGCCATTGAATATGCAACGGCACTTCAAGTTCCAAGTATCAATATTTTGGCAGGCAAACAGCCATTAGATGCCGACCTTTTACCCTGCTTGAATACACTTGCAAGCAATTTAAAACTCGCATGTCATCTGTTTGCTGAACATCAAATTCAGCCCGTTTTTGAAATGATTAATGGCACAGATATGCCAAGGTTTTTAGTACAAAATATTGCCCAAGCACAAGAAATTCTTGAGGCTATTCAAAACCCAAAATTAAAAATGCAATTCGATTGCTACCATATGGCAATGATGGGTGAAAATGTTTTAGAAGCTTTACAAGAAAATATCGAAAACATTGGTCATATTCAATTTGCCGACTGTCCAAATAGACATGAACCCGATACAGCCAATATCACTTATGCAGAAATTTTCAACTGGCTAAAACAAAGTCATTACACAGGTTTTATTGCCGCAGAATACAGACCTTTACAAAGTTCTACACTTTCTTTTGCATGGAAAAATAAATATTTTGCTTAGAGCTTTAAGCCCAAAAATAGTTTTGATTGAATTTTAGCTAAAAAACAGCTATATTAGATCATGCATAATTGTCAGGAAAATATACCTTCTATGAATTTAGAACCATCGCCCGGCGCTTCTAATTCTCACGATCTCGCAATGAATTCTCAAAGTAAAGACGTACAAGCTTGCTTGAAAGTTGTACGCGAAGCTCTCCTAGATGTAAAAGCAAAAGAAATTGTTGAACTTGATATCAGCCTTATTAGCAACGTAGCAGATGCTATTGTTATTGCTAGTGGCACATCAACTCGTCATGTTAAATCACTTGCAAACAACGTAGCTGAAGAAGCACGTAAAGCTGGTTTCCGCCCGCTTGGTGTTGAAGGTGAACGTGATGCAGAGTGGATTCTTGTTGATCTTGGATTTGTTGTTGTGCATTTAATGCTTCCAACAGCACGTAAATTCTATGATCTAGAAAACTTATGGCGCGCTACTCCAGAATCTGTAGCATAAGTTTCATATAGCAAATAAAAAAGCGGCTCAATGGCCGCTTTTTTATTGCCTGATTTTTATAGCAAAGAACTCATTTCTACATTTGGATAAGTCTGCTTAATTTTTTCTTTCAACTGCGCATAAACATGATCTGCTTTGGGCGGACCATAATATTCACAATATACTTCATATAATGCCGTAATAAACTTTGCATACATTTCCGTAGGAATGAAATCTAAGAAAACTTTTTCATTGACTTGAGAATTGGTCAAAATTTCAAAATTTTCATTAATTAATATATTTTGTACATCTATATTAAATTCACCAAAAGTTTTTAAATGAACCGTTTTACAGACCTCTTGAACAAAATACATAAATGCTTCATAGGTTTGCTTAGATAAAGTGACATTGTTTAAAGCTGAAGATTTCACAGGATTCATCAGCACTTCTTTTTCAATTATTGCTAATTCACCTAAAACTTTCTTCAAAATGTCTTTTTTAAAGAAGCGCAACTCATCTGTATTGCATATTTCGGTCAGAAACTTATTGAGAACAAAAGGAGGTTGATTACCGTATTCATCTTCCCAATAACTTAAAACTCTTTGCAATGAAGTTTCGTTCATATAAGCACTTAGCCCACGACCTATTGCTTCTCTTTTTTGTTTAATGCTCAATAATTCGCTCGACATTTTTCAGCTCCTTAATGGCGTTTATTTATATGGTCTGTTTCAAACGTCACATCTTTTTGAAACTCGGGATAAGATAATTCTGCATGTTCTGTATAGTCTAAGCCGCGTTGTTCATGTTGCTTATCTACACGTAAGCCACCTAGCACGCTATTTAAAATTTTAAATACGATATATGCAACACCAAAACCCCAAGCAAATGCAGACACCACGCCCAAAGCTTGAACAATTAAAATATCTGAATTAAACATGTTATTTTCTAAGAACAATCCTGCTGCAATAGTCCCCCAAGCACCACAAAAGCCATGAACTGTAACTGCATCTACAACATCATCTAAGCGTAATTTTTCCATTAAATAAGGCATTGTACTGACCACTAACCCTGCACAAGCACCTGTAATAACAGCAAATAACGGTGTCATCGATGCACAACCTGCGGTAATAGCAACAAGTCCACCTAAAGATGCATTAATGGTTGTTTTCATTAAAATGGCTTTACCACGAACTAATGCATAAATCATATAAGTTACGGCTGCGGCACATGCTGCCAAGTGTGTATTTAATGCAATACGACCAATGCTCACATTGGCATTAATGGTTGAGCCTGCGTTAAAACCAAACCATGCAAGCCATAAAATAAAACCACCCAATGCCACCAAAGGCATGTTATGTCCTGCTAAATAGTGACTTTGCCCATTTTTACCAAAACGGCCTAAACGTGGACCTAAAACTATAATTCCTGCAAAAGCGACCCATCCCCCCATTGAATGCACTACTGTTGATCCTGCAAAATCAATAAAGCCGAGTTGCTTTAACCACCCCTCACCGTTGAATAAGCCACCCCATGCCCAGCTACCAAAAATTGGATAAATAAAGCCAGATACCACAGCAGCACTAACGACATAAGCAACAAAGTGAATCCGCTCTGCCATTGCACCACTTGCAATTGTAGTTGCTGTTGCAGCAAACATCATTTGAAAGAAGAGTAAATTCCAGTTCCAATCATCTAAATCATTTGGAGCAAAATGGCTGAATCCAAACCATCCTGTACCATTCACACCAAACATTAAACCAAAACCAACTAACCAGAAAACTAAGCCACCAAGGCAAGCATCCATATAGTTTTTCATTAAAACGTTCACTGTATTTTTACTTCGTACAGAGCCACTTTCTACAAGTGCAAAGCCTGCCTGCATAAAGAATACCAAAATCCCCCCAAGATCACCCAAACACTATCAAGTGAAATTCGTATTTCTTGAATGTTTTTTGCTGTTGTTAGCGTTTCGTCAGCCCAAGCAGTTGAACACATTGCTAAAAGTAGCAATGCCAAATAGTTTATTTTTTTCATGCACAATCCCCCAAGATTGAAGCATAAATTTGCAACAACTATGCCAAGTTATTCGGCTATTTTTTATTCTCTTTAAAGTCATAAATTCATGCACTATTTTAGTGTTTTTATGATGATGTCTTTTCTTTACCCAAAGTTCTTATTCAAAATTTCACAAAATTATTCTCAAGATATGCACTATTTAAAATCACATTTATTTTTGCGCATCAATAATATGCAGCTTATCTATTTCACCTTTTAATCTAAGCTTTTTAAGCTCAAATCATCTTCATAAAAAAAATTAAATACTAAAACTTGTTTTAATTAACCCAAATAAAAAACCACCTCGAAAGGTGGTTTTTATGCTCCAAATTCCCCCTTTATAAAAGAAGGGCTGGAAAGATTTTCGGATTAGTGACCATTACCATTAATGGCTTTTGTCATATCTTCAACAACTTTTTTCGCATCACCAAAAATCATCATAGTTTTATCGTTATAGAACAAGTCGTTATCTAAACCTGCATAACCTGTTGCCATAGAACGCTTGATCACCATAATTGTGCGTGCTTTATGTGCTTCCAAAATTGGCATGCCATAAATTGGAGAGCTTGGATCGTCTTTTGCGGCAGGGTTTACAACGTCATTTGCACCAATCACAAGCACCACATCTGTTGCAGGAAAGTCAGAGTTGATTTCATCCATCTCCAAGATGTCTTCATAAGGAACATCTGCTTCTGCAAGTAATACGTTCATATGACCCGGCATACGACCTGCCACTGGGTGAATGGCAAAACGAACAGTTACACCCTGCTCTTTTAAGATGTTCGCTAGTTCTTTTACCGCATTTTGTGCACGACCTTGCGCCATACCATAACCTGGTACAATCACAACGCTGTCAGCATTTGACATTAAGAAACCTGCATCATCTGCTGAACCTGAACGATGGTTGCGTGGTGCTTTATCTCCTACTGCAACTACAGGTGCAGCACCGCCCATCGCACCACCAAATAACACATTGATGATTGAACGGTTCATCGCTTTACACATGATGTAAGACAGAATCGCACCTGAAGAACCCACAAGCGAACCTGCAACGATCAACATATTGTTTTCTAATGTGAAACCAATACCTGCTGCGGCCCAACCTGAAAATGAATTGAGAAGTGAGACAACCACAGGCATATCACCACCACCTACAGGTGCAATCCAAACCCAACCAAATGCAAGTGCAAGACCTGTCATTGCCCAGAAAGAAGTCATATTTCCTGTTAAAAAGAAATGTACACCAAAGCCGAGCATTGCAATGAAGATTAATGCTTGAACAGGTTTAACCCATACACCTGAAATGGTTTTTGCCCATTTTTTTGCTGCTAATTTACCGTATGCAAATACAGAAGCAGTAAAAGTAATTGCACCCACAAAACATCCTACGAACAATTCAAACAAATGAACTTTGCTCATTTCGTGGAAATTCACACCATTCGCTTGTAGTAAACCAACATCTAATTCAGCTAATTTATTATTGTGAATAATGGCTGCAACAGCAATAAGCACCGCAGCTAAACCAACCAACGAGTGCATTAGCGCAACTGTTTCTGGCATTTGTGTCATTGGAACAGTACGTGCACGCGCAATACCTACAATTGCACCTAATACCATTGCACCAATAATCATCCAAACCACAGGGTTTTCAGCCACAAAAAATGTGGTGAGCACAGCAATTGCCATTGCAATCATGCCGTAGCGGTTACCTGCAATAGCAGTTTTAGGACCAGATAAACCACGTAAAGTTAAGATAAAAAGTACGGCGCCAATCAGATAAAACCAATCTGCATAGTCTCGAATAAAATCCATGTCTTAACCCTCTTTTTTCTTTTGCTTTGGTTTAAACATTTCAAGCATTCGCGCAGTTACCGCAAAGCCACCGAAAATATTGATGCTTGCTAAGAAAACAGCAATTGCGCCTAAAACACTCACAACATTAATTGTTTGGAAATCGACACTACCTTCCACACCAACCATAGGCAAGCCAACCGTTTGAATCATGGCCCCCACAATAATGATTGATGAAAGTGCATTTGTTACAGCCATTAAAGGCGTATGTAATGCAGGTGTAACCCCCCAAACCACGTAGTAACCAACAAAAATGGCTAAGACAAAAATTGTAATAGTTTCAACCATGAAAATTCTCCTTAACCACGTTTGAACAGCAATTTGCTGCCATGAGTCACGAGTAATGCTTTTTGAATTTCATCTTCTTGATTAATGACAAAGTTTTTTCCTGCATCAAAAAGTGTTTCAACAAAATTGTAAACATTACGTGCGTATAGCGCAGATGCTTCCGTTGCAACAGTTGCAGGAATATTAGGAACACCTAAAATTTTCACGCCATTTTCTGTAACAGTTGTTTCACCACAAACTGAACCTTCTACATTGCCACCTGTTTCAACAGCCATATCTAAAATGACTGAACCTGGTTTCATTTTGGCAACGGTTTCCGCTTTAATTAATCGAGGTGCATCACGACCCGGTAAAAGCGCAGTGGTAATCACGATATCTGCATTAGAGACAGCCTTATCGACAATTGCAGCTTGATCACGAATATATTCTTCACCCGGCATCCAGCCATAACCATTTTTTGCAGCATCTGCAGCTTTTTGTTGTTCTTCGGCAGACATTGGAACGTCTAACCATTTACCGCCTAAAGATTCCACTTGGTCTTTTGCCGTTGGGCGTAAATCTGTTGCTTCAACAATCGCACCTAAGCGTTTTGCCGTTGCAATGGCTTGTAAGCCTGCAACGCCCACGCCCATAATGACCACGCGCGCAGGTTTTACTGTACCTGCTGCAGTCATGAGCATGGGGAACATACGTTGATATTCTGTAGCAGCCAAAAGCACAGACTTATAACCAGATAAGTTTGCTTGAGATGACAACACATCCATGTTTTGCGCACGAGATAATGTTCGAGGCAACAGCTCTAATGCAAAAGCAGAAACTTGTTTCGCTGCAAATTGATCCAATTCTGTATTACGGTAAGGATCAAACATTGCAACAACAGTTGAGTGTGGCGCTAACTTTTGAATTTCGTCACCTTTAGGCGCACGAACTTTCAAAATAATCTGACTGCCTGTATAGGCATCATCTACAATTTTTGCCCCAACTTGTTCAAAAGCACGATCAATATATGCTGCTTTCACACCTGCATTTCGTTCAATAACGACTGAATGTCCTGCACCAATCAACTTTTTTACAGTCTCTGGCGTAGCGGCAATTCGGTTTTCACCGACAATCGTTTCTGCTGGAATTCCTATCTGCATGAGCATCCCTCAAGCTAATTTTCCTTTAGTAAACACTGCAAATATGCAGCATTCCCCACAAGATATAATTTCTTTGCTTTTTTGGATTCTAATGAAAGTTTTTTAAATTACTACCTACTATTTATTTAATAAATATAGGAAATTTGAACTGACAATTCATAAAAAAAATAATGCTATTTTATAAACAACATGCATTTACTGAAGTGAAAATCTTATTTTTTATGTACTATTTTCAACCATTTTTACATTTAAGATATGAAGATTAACGGAATACGATGCTTATTTTTTTAGCTTAAAATTTAGACTGGAATTTCTGACAGAAAAGATCAACTTTTCAATAATTTTTTATTCTTTAAAATTTCTAACAACGATAGCCTTTTTATAGGTTTTTGTAGCACAATTTTTAATGGCATTGACTTAACTGACATTGTTTTATTTTTAAACAACACAAAAGAAATAGATTTAATTCAGTTTAATTTTGCATTATTAAATTCATAAAATTAAGAAGTATTTCTATAGTTAAAAGACAATGAAATTCAATTTATATTCCACACATCTAATGATTTAATGCTTTTGATAAATCTAAATGTTTCAAAAAATATATATTTAATCATTTAGACAATTTATAACGTTTCATTTATTGCACTCTTTTTGTGCACTCATAATTCCTAGAAAGATTTCATGCTTAACGTTTCATTCCAAGATGTTCTTGGTTCCATCATTATTTTGCATTTAACCTATTTTCGATAAGTCTTTATACTGCCTATAGTCATCTACCCTCCCTAAAATGTGCAGTATCCAATGAATTTATCTTTTACCAAAACGCAAGTCGGTACTATTTTTGCCGTTACAGCTGCATTTTTATTTAGTACCAAAGCAATCTTCATTAAACAAGCCTATGAACTTTCACCACTTGTTGATGGTACCGTTTTAATGGCTTTAAGAATGCTGAGTTCATTGCCTTTCTTTTTACTTTTAGTTTGGTTGAATCGTTCGCACAATAAAAATATTGCAGCTAAAGATTGGGGAATTTTAATTATTGCAGGCTTAATTGGTTATTACCTTTCAAGTTGGCTCGATTTTGCAGGACTGATGTACATTAGCGCCTCGCTTGAACGAATTATCTTATTTTTATATCCAACATTGACGGTTATTGCGACAAGCTTTATTTATAAGAAACCATTAAGTGCGAAAAGTATTTTTGCCATTGCTCTAAGTTATGGTGGTACTGTTATTGTGATGTTACAAGAGCAAAGTAATGTGCCACACGAAGGTAATTTTTGGTTAGGTGCAAGTTTAGTGTTCGCAAGTGCCATCAGCTTTGCAACTTACTTATTACTCACTCCACGCTTAATTAGTAAATTTGGCTCTTGGAATTTCAGTGGTTTGGCTTTAAGTATTGCCTGCATTGGGATGTTGACACACTATTATATTGCAACGCCCGATCCTATTGGCTTACTTATCGCCTTACCATCAAGTGTGATTTGGTATGGTATCGCCTTAGGCTTATTGGTCACGGTTTTACCGACTATTTTAGTCGCTCAAAGTATTGCCAGATTGGGGGCATCCCAAACTGCAATGATTGCATCTATTGGTCCTATCCTCACCATTATCTTAGCAACATTATTTTTAGGTGAAAGCTTAAATACTATTCAATGGATTGGATGTGCTTTAAATATTATTGGTGTGCTTATGATTACTTTAGCCAAGAAAAAACTTGCATGAATACAATAAAGATCTCGTGTTATTTATGCAATTATACGGTACCCAATTAAGCTGATTCGCACTTTGCACAATCCGCTAAAATCTATTGAGTTAAATGCACACTCGGTAAATACCATGTTCGTTTGTCTTTAAGGAAAAAGAATGCAGTCTAAAATTGATATTAGCCAAGATAAAGCCTTACTTTGGTTAATGGCTATAGCGTGTGGACTGTGTGCGGGAGCGAACTATTATAGCCAGCCACTCATTAACTCAATACACGAATACTTTCAAGCACCTATTGATCAAGTTGCGCTCACTGTTACTTTTGCGCAAGTATCTTATGCATTAGGCTTACTTTTTATTGTGCCTGTAGGCGACATTGTAAATAAAACCAAGTTCATTCCACTATTGATGTTCATGGCATCTATCGGGCTTTTTTTATGCGCCTTTTCAGTGAATCTTCCCATGTTATGGGTAGGTACAATTATGGCTGGACTATTTTCTGTTGCAGCCCAAGTCCTTATTCCATTTGCGACAATGAGCGTTGCACCTAGAAAAATTGGCGAAGTTGTTGGCCTACTCATGAGCGGTTTACTTGTTGGTATTTTACTCTCAACAAGTTTATCTGGACTACTTTCTAATTTATTTCATTGGAATGTGATTTATCTAGTCAGTGCCGTGCTCATGTTAATTATTGCGGTATTACTATCAACTCGTTTACCACAATTGCCCATTACAAAAATGAGCTATAGCAAAATTTTTAGTTCCATGCTCGATTTATTAAAACAGGAGCCTCGTTTAATTTTTCGTTCTTGTGTGGGTGGTTTTGCCTTTGCAGCGATGAGCGTATTGTTTTCAACCATTGCATTGTTGCTTAAATCATCCTTTGGCTTATCTGATATGACCGTAGGTATTGTGACATTAGTGGGTGTATTTGGTGCGCTATCGACCAAAAAAGTTGGGCAATTTGCTGACCGTGGTCATACCAAAACCATTACATGGGCAGGTATTTCAACCTTAGCTATAAGTTGGATTTTTCTTTATTTAGGACAGTATTATTTAATTAGTTACATTATTGGCTTTGGACTTATTAATCTTGGACTTGCCTTAGTTCATACCAGTAACCAAAATATTGTGTTTCGCCTACGTGAAGATTCAAAATCACGCATCAACTCAATTTATATGACCATGTACTTTATTGGCGGTGCAACGGGTTCAGCACTTGGTATTTATGCTTGGAGACATGGCGCTTGGGAAATGAGTTGTATTGTTGGCATTTGCTTAGTTATTGCCGCTGCAATTTTTGCGTTATTAGATAAAAAATATCTTTCAAAAGCTGAATAAAATTAAACTCTCTACTAATTAGGTTTTTTAACAAACAAAAGACTTAGTATTTTTCTCCAAACACCCCCTAATCAGCTAACGTAAAAATTAAGAAGGTGTCATACACTTTTCGGCGCACAAATTTTCAAACACTTACCTTTTAATAGAATTAACTAATATTGTTAATATATATTGTACTGTTTATTATAAATATTTATTATTTTGTTTCATTAATATTCAGACTAAAAACAAATCAAAATATTAAAAATCAGAACATTTAAATCTGTTTAATTTTATTAACCTAACAAAAAATTTCCTATTTTTTCAAATGTAAGATCCATCATCTTTAAACACTCAAAATTAGATTTTTTTTATAAACACCGTATAATTCGCATTCTTGTTATCTCATTCAGGTTTTTTATGTCTTCAATCCAGTCTTTAACGCCACGTATCTCAGTAGCACCTATGATGGATTGGACAACAAAAGACTATCGATTTTTTGCACGTCTATTTAACCCCAATATCATCATGTACACCGAAATGGTGACGACGGGTGCAATTCTATTTGGTGGCGCAAATCGTCATTTAGATTACAACAATGAAGAACATCCTATTGTTTTACAACTCGGTGGCTCGAATGCAAAAGACCTTGCGATCTGTACAAAAATGGCACAGGACTGGGGCTATGATGAAGTCAATTTAAACGTAGGTTGCCCGAGTGACCGTGTACAAAACAACAAAATTGGCGCATGTTTAATGGCAGAGCCTGACCTTGTTGCAGAATGTATTGCCGAAATGCAAAATGCTGTTGATATTCTTGTTACGGTAAAACATCGTATTGGGATTGATGACATGCAATCTTATGAAGAGATGCTGCATTTTGTAGATACTATTGCAAAAACAGGCTGTAATAATTTTATCGTTCATGCCCGCATTGCTTTGCTACAAGGTTTATCACCAAAAGAAAACCGTGATGTTCCGCCTTTACGCTATGAAGATGTTTATCGTTTAAAGCAAGATCGTCCTAATCTTTTAATTGAGCTTAATGGTGGCGTGAAAACTTTTGATGAAACACAAGAACATTTAAAACATGTGGATGGTGTGATGATTGGTCGTGAGGCTTATCATAATCCATATTTATTGGCTGAACTCGGTCAATTATGGAATTTAGAAGCACCTAATCGTTTCGATATTATGGATCAAATGATGCCGTACATTGCAAAACGCATGGAAGAAGGCGCACCACTTTCAATTATCACTCGACATATTTTAGGCTTATTCCAAAACTTACCAGGTGCACGAAAATGGCGTCAGGCTTTAAGTGGCGGTAATGCAAAAACGTATGCAGATGTTGAAAATGCCATTCAAAATATTAAAGATGCAATGCAACGTACTGAAGAATATATCCAAAACAAACAGGCTGAATAATTCTTTCATTACATACATAAAAAGTGGATAAGTTTTAAACTTATCCACTTTTTAAACACCAAATTTCAAATGATTAAAACGACCGTCTAAATAGTCTATTTCATATCTTCTTTTTTAATTCAAATTATAAGCTTATTATTTTGTCGTATCTTTTTCTAAATATGTATATGCAATTTTCGTTCTACGCCAAACTGTAATCAATGCGCCAATATTTAAAATGACCAAGGCAATCACCATTACGTAATCATGCTCAAACCAAGTTTGTTCTATTGCTCGTGCAATACAGGCAAATGTTAATAAAGCCATACGATGTTGTTTTGCCATTGGTCCTGTAAAATTTGCAGGTGCATGAATAGAAACCACAAGTGTACGTACATATGCTGTTAAAACTGCTAAAGGTGCTCCACACCAACCTAACACATCACCATAGCCCACACTTACAATAGAATAGCCCGCAACAATAATAATTAAAGGATCGGAAATACGATCTGGAATATCGTTAAATAATTCACCTGATGCAGTCGACTTTCCCCCTTCCACCACAACAAGCCCATCGAATAAATTACAAAGTAAACGCCCTTGAATACAAAAGCAGCCAAAATAAAACTTATAAATTTAGCTAAATTAGCTGTATACAATGTCGCAATAAGATTTGCTGCAGCAAATAATGCAAAAACAATACTGAATAAAGAGATATGATTGGGTGTAATCGATTTTTGACTTAACCAACGTGTAAATTAAGTAACTAAACCCACATCTCTGACTTTTAAAGGACGTCGATTTTCAAGTCGTTGTTCTTCAATATTCAATCTCTTATTTTTTAAATTTCTTCAAAAGTGATAGCAACTGATCTAGCTTGATCGTTTATGAATGATCAATCTGCCTATGCAGTTTAAAATTCGTAATAAATGCAAATATCGTTGCAAAGCAAAGTGCAGGTGTAACCGTTTTAACAATACTAGGCGTGTTCATTATTGTATGAGCCAAGACTAAACAAGACCCCGTAAAAAGCACTGTACATATTGGTAGAGCTAGAAGTTCAATCCACTTCATATGATAGAAGTTAAATTGTTTTTCAATTAAATATGTCATAAATAGTGTAATTAAAAAACTAGAAATACCTTGTGTGAATGCAGCAATTAGCCCCGCATTAAAACCATCTTCCACATTAATATAAAAAGACCAAGATCCCCAAAGTAAACTAGCAAATATGGCGGATAGAACATCATAGTTTTGTGTATTTTTTATCTTTTCAACCATCTGAATACAGAATAATTGCTTAAAAGACGTACACCTTAGTTGATTATGCTATCCTACACAACACGTAATATCCCAATTATAAAAAGCAAATATAGTTATTATTGAATATGAACAACGATATAAAAAACCCAAAAACGACCAGTTCTAAATATATAAGTCGTCCTATCGCACGCTTTATTTCTTTTATTATTCGTCGTAGCGCACGATTACTCACAGGAGCACGAAGCCTTTGGGATGGCTGTAAACCCGAACCAATGCAACGCATTTACTATGCAAATCATAATAGTCATATCGACTTCATTTTATTATGGTCATCACTACCTAAAAATTTAAGAGAGCAAACTCGCCCTGTAGCGGCATCGGACTATTGGCTTAAAGATGGTTTCAAACGCTTTCTAATTCAAGATACCTTTTCGGGAATTACTATTAAACGTAGTGGCAATGAAGGCTGTGATCCGTTAAGTACCATTAAAGAAGCATTGCAAGAAGGAAACTCTATTATTTTCTTTCCCGAAGGCACTCGGAATTTAAGCGATGATGATGAACTTCTCAACTTTAAAAGTGGCTTATTTTTCCTAGCACAACAATTTCCACATGTCGAAATTGTACCTGTTTGGATTACTAATCTTAAGCGGGTTATGCCTAAAGGTGCATTTTTGCCCTTACCACTTTTATCGACCGTTATTTTTGGAAAACCACTAGATACTAACCCTGTATGGGAAAAATCTGAGTTTTTAACGCATGCACGTGAACAACTTTTAGAATTAAAACAAAAGGAGCTGCAATAATGTTTCAGCACCTATCTGCAACTTATCTTTTATTTGGCATTTTTACTTCTATTCTTATTTTTGCCTCAAGTGTTGGCTTTATTTTAAAACGTCGTACAGAAGGACAAGCTTCTCCTGTTATTGATAATTTGAATGCACGTATTAATGCATGGTGGATCATGCTCATTGTTTTAGCTGTGGCTATTTCTTTAGGTAAAACTGCATTTATCATTTTATTTGCGCTCATTTCATTTTTTGCTTTACGCGAATTTATTAGTCTTTTACCTACACGTCGTGGAGATTACTTCCCACTTCTTATTGCATTCTATTTTGTTATTCCTTATCAATATTATTTAATTTATACAGATTGGTATGGCTTATATTCTATTTTTATTCCACTTTATGTCTTTTTACTTGTACCCATTGCAAGCTTAAAAGCTGAAGATACCACTCACTTTCTAGAACGTAGCTCTAAAATTCAGTGGGGATTAATGGTCAGCGTTTTCTGCATTTCCCACGTACCAGCCTTATTAAATTTGAAAGTACATGGGTTTGCTGGCGAGAAAATTTGGCTTGCCATCTGGCTCATTATGGTTGTGCAAACATCTGATGTCCTGCAATACGTATGTGGAAAGCTATTTGGTAAACATAAAGTTGCCCCTATTCTATCTCCATCAAAAACCATTGAAGGTTTATTTGGTGGTATTGCACTTGCAACTGCTTTAGGCGCGGCTATGTCATGGCTTACACCATTTAATTATTGGCAAGCGGCATTAATCGGATTCATTGTTTGTATGTTTGGTTTCTTCGGTGGTTTGGTAATGTCTGCAATTAAACGTGACCGAGGTGTAAAAGATTGGGGAAATCTCATTCAAGGTCATGGTGGAATGTTAGATCGAATAGATTCTATTTGTTTTTCTGCACCAATTTTCTTTCATATTTTACGATATTGGTGGGGCTAATTGCTCTCGAATTAAAAATCGAAGCTTATTGCTTCGATTTTTTTTGATCCAACTTTTTCAAAACCTCAGCAACCGCAACCATAGCGAAACTTGAAGTCACCACAACAGCAGAGCCATAACCGCCACAACGTAATCCTGCACTTGGGCATACATCTGCGCTAGAAAAAGGATTATCAATAGAATAAACACAGGTAATACCAAACTTTTCTTTGGGCTTTTTACAAATACCTTTGCTACGTAATTGAGTTCGCAATTTTGCAAGCATTGGATCTTGTTCAGTTTTAGATAAATCTGCGACTCGAATTTTTAATGGATCGAGTTTCCCACCTGCTCCACCAGATACAATCAGCGGAATTTTATTAAAACGGCAATGCAACATCAGTGTAAATTTTGCTTTCACATCATCAATACAATCTAAAATTAAATCAGGCTGACCTTTTAAAATTTCAGAGACGTTTTCAGGTGTTAAATAATCATCTATTAAATTAATTTTTATTCTTGGATTAATTGAACGACAACGCTCTGCCATCACTTCAATTTTTTCATGCCCCAAAGTAGATGTCATTGCAGGAAGCTGACGATTAATATTAGATGCTGCAACGACATCCATATCAACTAAAGTTAATTCGCCAATACCAGTACGTGCAAGCACTTCAACAGCCCAAGAACCAACACCACCAATACCGATCACCATTACATGACTTTTTTCATAATGATTAAAGGAATCATCACCGTATATTTTAGCGACACCAGCAAAACGGCGATCATATTCATCATCTTGAAGAAGTTCAGTCATTGCACTATAAAATCTAAATTAAAACTGAGTTTATTTTACTGTGTTTCACATCATTCGTCTTGTTTATCAACTTGAATTTTTTATGATGATAAAATTTAAATTTATTCTTGAATTGCTAAAGCTTGAAAGGAATTTTTCCAAAGCTGCTCGGCTAATTCTTCATTTTTGATATTTAAAGTTTGAGCTAAACCCGCTAATACAAAAGGCAAATTCACAGGTGTATTACGCGATTTAGTTCCATCTACTGCCTGACAACACAGTGGTGTCATATCTGGACAATCAGTTTCAAGCACAAGATTTTCAGCACCTACCGCATGTACAACTTGATGCAATTTTTTTGCATTTGGATTGGTAATTTGACCTGTAACACCAATTTTAAAACCCAATTTCACAAATGCTTTTGCCTCTTCTACTCCGCCACTAAAGGCATGTGCAATTCCACCATTTTTAAAATGATGATGTTTCAAAATCGCTAGAACATCGGCATGCGATTTTCGAATATGCAACAAAATAGGCTTATCAAATTGCTGAGAGAAATCTATTTGAGCAGTAAAAAAATCTTTTTGTTTTTGGTAAATTTCAGGTGCTTTGTGTTGTTTTAAAAAAGTGTCTAAACCAATTTCCCCAATTGCCACACAACTTTCACTTTTTAATAATTTTTCAAGTGAATCTAGATGTTCTTTTTGATGATCTTCAATATAAAAAGGATGTAACCCTGGAGCAAGATGACTTTGAGGAGCAGAATCTAAACCATTTAAAAACTGATGTATTCTTAATAAATCATTAAATCTAGATTCTAAAAAACCAATCAAAACTAAGTGTTCAACCCCTCGACTTTTTGCCGCATAAGCAAGTTGCTCCCGATCATGATCAAAATCGGGAAAATCAAAATGTGTATGCGTATCAAAAAGCCGAACGGTCATATGCTTTTATTTAGTTTCTTTTGCAACAACTTCACTTGCTGCTGATACAGGTTTCGAAGAAAGTTCTGGTAAATATCTCGCTTTAATAATACCGTTTAATTGCTCATATGGAATAACTAAACGAGGTAGTCCTACAACATAGGGACCTATTTCATATTCAGCATATTGCAAAATTAAGCCTTTTTTACCTAAGTTAAAATTATCAGATAACTTAAACTTCCAAGCTTGCTCATATTCTTCAACATTTGTGGCAATTTCAGATTCAATAACCCATGCTTTAAATGCCTCATATGCTTTAGCATCTAATTCTTTTAATTTATCTTTTTCGACAATATCGCTTAATTTAACTTGCTTATTGGTCTCTAAATCAAAATTGAAATACGTTTGAGATGATGAACCATGCGCCCCACCCAAATAATGACTACTATTCAATACAACTGTAGCCAACGGTCCTTCAGAGTTTAGAATTTTAGGCTTAATCATTAAATTAATACTATGATTTGCACTTAATGCTTTAATTTCAGCATCTAAACTTAAAAATGATTTTGTATAAGGTGCAACTTTTTGCTCAAGCAGCATTTTTGGCGTTTGTACATCTTTCACACTAACTTCAGAACTTACTTGAGCAACAGATGCACTTGTTGCTTCTTTCTCTTGATTTGGCGCAAGTGTTACAACTTCTTTTAAAATCTCTAAAATTTTCTGATCTATCACTTGATCAATAAACTTATGATTCGTATTTAGACGTTCTATATCAAGTTCTGGGCAATTTTTATCTTTGCATTCAGGTAAATTTAGTGACAATTTTTCATTATCACCAACAAGCTCAAATTTCTGTTGATCTACTTGAGTTTGTGGAGCATCTTCTTTTTTTTCCGTGTGTTTTGGCTGACAAGCACCAAGCGAAATTGCAATTGCCAACGTACTCATGACGAATATAGTTTTGTTTTTTAACATTGAGTAAACCTACTTTTTCATCTCTCAATTATTTAATGCAATATCAAATAATTATTCTGACCTGAAACTAAAACATATTTTTATAGATTACAGGTTTTACAACTTGTTGAGTTTGTGCTTTAGTTAAGTAAATATCAAGCTGTTGTGCATCTTTAACAACTTCATTTGTTCTCAAGTGTAAACCAATACCTTCATGATCGAAAAACCAATCAGATTGCCCCCATCTTAATTTTTGGGGTGCTTTTTCTTGAACAAATGAATCTTGCTTTTTCAACCATTCTTGATAGGCTTTTTGCACAAAACCATCCATCTTGAGTTGTTGTTTTTCATCAATAATATCTAATATTTTGAGTGCTTTTTTCTGCTTTCGATCTGCTGCAAAAAAGTAGTAACGCTCTGTGACTTTAGCACCTTCTTGTTTTGAATCTAATCCAACTTGCAACAAAATAAACTGGTTGCGCTGATAAGCCATGCGTGTATACATTGCCAATTCAAAAGCAGTATTCGTTTTTTGTTCTGATTGCCAAGCATCCGATTTTTTCACATAAGCATTGATCGCTTGCTGTAAATTCATGTCTTGATTTAAGCTAATTTGGTCTTGAATAACCCTTGCCTGATTTTTCTCAATCCATGAATTTAGCCAATTATCTTGTGTTTGAATACTTTGAATATCAATATCAATGCAATTTTTATTTTCACAAAATGGCAAAGCGAAATCGGCACTTTGTTGCTTAATATTAAGATAGGGTAATATATCAGGATTCGCTGAATTTACTGTTGCTTCAGGCTCCTGACCTGCTTTGTCCTTATGTTCAGATGATGAGTCACAAGCACCCAAGGTCAAACTAGTTGCAACCAAAATTGCATATGAAAGTTTCTTATTCATCTAAACTTCTCTTATTTATTTTAAAACTCATACTACATAATAAAACAGCTTCCATTGGAAGCTGTTTACTTTTCACATCTAAATATTAATGTTCACGTGTATTACGGAACTGAATATCTGGATATCGTTCTTGCATTAACTGTAAATTTACACGGCTTGGTGCAAGATAGGTTAAGTGACCACCACCATCTACAGACAATTGGTCATGTGCTTTTTTCTTAAATTCGTTGAATTTCTTTTCATCATCACATGCAACCCAACGTACTGTATTAATATTTACAGGCTCGTACACGCAATCTACTTTGTATTCTTCTTTCAAGCGGTATGCAACCACTTCAAACTGAAGTACACCTACAGCACCAACAATTAAGTCATTACTGTTTTGTGGCATGAATACCTGTGTTGCACCTTCTTCTGAAAGCTCTTTCAAACCTTTTTGAAGTTGTTTAGATTTCAAAGGATCTTTTAAACGTACACGGCGGAACATTTCAGGTGCAAAGTGAGGAATACCTGTAAATTGGAGTTTTTCACCCGAAGTGAAAGTATCGCCAATTTGAATTGTACCGTGGTTATGAAGACCAATAATATCACCTGGCCAAGCTTCTTCTAAATGCTGACGATCACCTGCTAAGAAGGTTAAAGCATCACTGATACGCACATCTTTATCTAAACGTACATGCTTCATTTTCAGACCTTTTTCATAACGACCTGAACAAATACGCATGAATGCAATACGGTCACGATGTTTCGGATCCATATTCGCTTGAATTTTAAAGACAAAACCTGTGAAGCCTTCTTCTGTCGCTTCAACTTTACGGTCTGCTGTAGGATGTGCTTTAGGCTCAGGCGCATATAAACTAAATGCGTCGAGTACATGGTCTACACCAAAGTTACCTAAAGCTGTACCAAACAATACTGGTGTTTGACGACCCGCTAAGAACTCATCACGGTCTAATGGATCATTTGCCATTTGTACAAGTTCTAAAGACTCTTCAAATGCAGCCCAAGCAAGCTCACCTACTTTTTCACGAAGGTCTGGATAGTCATAGCCATCACGTACTTCAATATCAGTAATAACTGAGCCAAAACCTGCTTTATAAACATAAAACTTTTGTTCAATTAAATTAAATACGCCCGCAAAATCACGACCTGTACCTAAAGGCCATGTAAGTGGAACACATTTAATTTTTAGGACGTTTTCAATTTCATCTAGCAGTTCTAATGGTTCACGAATTTCGCGGTCCATTTTGTTGACGAAAGACACAATAGGCGTGTCACGCATGCGACACACATCCATGAGTTTAATGGTACGGTCTTCGACACCTTTTGCACCATCAATCACCATTAATGCAGAGTCTACTGCTGTTAATGTACGATATGTATCTTCAGAAAAGTCTTCATGCCCTGGTGTATCTAGCAGGTTAATCATCTTGTCTTTAAATGGGAACTGCATAACAGACGTGGTAATAGAAATACCACGTTCTTTTTCCATTTCCATCCAATCAGATGTTGCAGCACGATCAGATTTACGGCTTTTAACCATACCTGCAACTTGAATCGCCTGTCCCCACAACAACAGTTTTTCTGTCATTGTCGTTTTACCCGCATCGGGGTGGGAAATAATAGCAAATGTACGTCGTTGCGCGACTTGATCTGCTAATTCTTGTTTAAAGCTCATTAAATACACCTACTGCAGAAACTCGCAGCGCAAAGATCAAAGTGATCAATATTAAAAATTGGCAATATTGTATCCGATTATCGATTTTTCATCCATGATGTTATGTATGCGAAAACCAATCTTAATCTTTATTAGGGTGTATTTCTAAGTTGTTCTAGCTCATCAATAGGCATTGGCATACCCAATAAAAAACCTTGGAGTTGATGGCAACCCAAACGGGTTAATACATCTTTTTGGAATTCTGTTTCAACCCCTTCCGCTGTTACAGTTAATCCTAAATTTGTTGCCAGCTTAATAATACTTTCTAAAATCAATTCATCTTTACTGTTTTGATCTAAATCTTTAATAAATGCACGATCAATTTTCAGCTCATCTACAGGTAATTGTTTTAAATACAAGAAACTTGAATGTCCTGTCCCAAAATCATCAATCGCTAATTTAATACCCATTTGACGCAAACGTATAAAGCTATGCAAGCTTGTATCTATATGATGCATTGCTGTTGATTCTGTAATTTCAATCATCAGCCGATCACTTTGAATTTGATAACGACTAAAGAGATTTTCTAAAATTGAAAATAAATTTTTATGTTCAAATTGAATAGCTGATAAATTCACTGCCAATGGGAAGAAATTCGTCTGATTTGTTTTTTCCCAAATTTGAATTTGTTTACATGCCTCTTCAAGCACCCAATAGCCCATTTGAATAATCAAACCAGTTTTCTCAGCACCGCGAATAAACATATTCGGACCCAATAAACCATGTACAGGATGATTCCAGCGAATAAGCGCTTCAACACCACAAACTTCGTCTGTGCTGGTTTTAAATTTAGGTTGATAAAACAGGATAAATTGTTGTTCTTCTACTGCTTTGTATAAATCATTAATGAGTTTAGTTTGACTTTTTGACTCAGACTGAACATCACTATAACTATATAGGCTATAAGTATTACGTCCTTGTTTTTTTGAATTTAACATTGCCGAATCGGCATTCATAAGTAGGTCTTGTAAATTATTACCATGTTCTGGAAATAATGCGATTCCAATACTAATAGAAATATTAATTTCTTTACCTACAATCGAAAAACCCTCTTGAACAATTTGATGAATACGTTCAGCTGTGTAAGTGGCATATTCGAGCGTTGAATCTTCAATCACAAGTAAGAATTCATCTCCGCCGATACGAAGTAGTTTTTCATGACTTGCAAGTTGCTTATGAATTTTATTGGCAAACTGAATTAATAATTGATCACCAACATGATGTCCAAAAACATCATTTACCGCTTTGAAACGATCTAAATCGATATATAAGAATGCACTTTTTCCTTGAGTCAAACGCTGTTGTGAAAAAAGAATATGAGCATAATCTGTCAGAAATAATCGATTAGGTAATTTCGTTAAATTATCTTGTAATGATTGATTTGCTAACTCTCGGTTTGCACTTATCAACTCTTTATTTCGTTCTTCAAGCCGCTGCTCTAATAATGCAATAATCAATGAAACAGCTAAAACCAAACTGGTAACGAATATAATTAAGAAGAAAATGATACCCTGGTTTTGTTGCGCAACAATTTCAGAATTTGAAGCTGAATTTAGATGAAATGATACTGCAGTCATGCCCGTATAGTGCATACCAACAATGGTCAGTGCCATCATAATTGCTAATAAAAACTTATACCAAGCCTTATTTAGCAGCGCATTTTTATATCTAAATAAGAGCCAAAATGTAAGCCCTGAACCACTAATCGCAATTAAAACAGAAAAAGTGACAACCAATAAATCATAATGACTTGAATAGCCATCAATAATTAGCCCCATCATTCCTAGATAATGCATTCCAGAAATACCCAGCCCCATTAGCACAGAACCTAGCATTAACTTTGGTAGAGTAAGCGTTTTTTGAGTGGTTAACCAAACAGCAAAACTAGATGCAATAAAGGCAATTAATAGAGACACAATGGTTAAGGTATAATCGAAATAATATCCATTGGGTAAATGACATGCCAACATACCAATAAAGTGCATGAGCCAAATGGCAATTCCGAAGAAAAACCCACTGAGTAAAATAATAATTTTTTTATAATTTGTATTGTGTTGCATACTTTTAGATAAAGTACTTTCTACAGACAAAGCAATGTAACAAGCAAGAATAGAAATAACTATTGAGCCTATAACCAAATCAACATCATAGTGAATAGGAAGCATAATTAGCCTCTGCATTTATTTTTTTATTGTTTTTCACCATATACAAATTTATGTACTCATCTCTAAAGTGTACGGAACTTTCGCGTAAAGAAACATAAAATGCTAAACCTAGAATGTTATACAATTCACTAAAGGTCAAACACTTATCATATTTATTTCCATGTTTTAGTGTTATAACTCAAAAATATCAACAGAGTAAATATAATAAATAAAATAAGACCAGCTTATCGCTGGTCTTATCTCTTATTATTGAACAACTGCTTTTTTATTCACCTGATTGTAGTCAAACAATACATTTGCAGCTTCGGTAACAAAAGTTTCTTCCTCTGCTAATGGTGGGCGTTTATTAGCTTTCATTTTCGCTCTAGCTTCCGACAAAGCATCTAAGGATGCTTGGTAACTTTCCCAATTTGCATGCGGTTTCAAACCTGTTGCCTGACGACGAGTATTTTCAGCATCTAAGGTTTGTTTTTCCAGTCCTTTCAATTCAGCTTTGCGCAAATCTATATCCAATACTGCAGTTTTCTTATCCTCTGCTGTTTTAGAAATTGCGGTACGTTGTTCTAAATATTTAAATTGAGGATCAACTTTCACACGTTGTTGAGATAACTTAGTAAGCTCAGAAATATACGGCTGTACAGATCCTTCGCGTTTAAATGGTGCTGTTGGAATAGTATCCCACTCTAAAGCATTTTTAGATTTACGCTCACCGAAAGCCTCATTGTAGATATCTACAAGTTTAATATCGGGTACGACGCCTTTATTTTGCGTACTTCCACCTGTAATTCTATAAAATTTACGTTGTGTCAGTGTCGCTTGACCATGTGCCAAATTATCTAGCTGAATCTGTGCTGTACCCTTACCTGTTGTGGTACTACCAATCACAATACCGCGCTCATAATCTTGAATTGCAGCAGAGTAAATTTCACTAGCAGATGCCGAAGCCAAGTTAATCATCACAGCCAATGGACCTGCATACGTTTGTGCGCCACCATCATTATCTTCAAAAACGCTAACATTTCCATTACCGTCACGAATTTGTACCACAGGACCAGACTTAATCACCTGACCAAGCATTTTTGCGACTTCTTCTAATGAACCACCTGGATTATTACGCAAGTCAATTAAAATACCATCGACATTTTTAGCGGCTAAAGATTTCAACGCATTATTGGTATCTTCAGAAACTGAACGGTATTCTGTTCCTGCTCTACGTGCACGATAGTTTAAATAGAAAGATGGAATTTCAATCACACCAAAAGTATGTTTTTTACCATCACGAGTGATATCCACTGTACGTGAACGTACACCTGCATCTTCCTCTTGAATCACATCACGTACCAATGGAACCGTACGTGCTTGATTCATTGATGCACCTGCACCAAGTAATTTAATGGTGACTTTTGTACCACGCTTACCACGAATCAACCCAACAATTTCATTACTTGGCCAACCAATCACATCCACCATTTTCCCGCCATCTTGGGCAACCCCAATAATGCGATCTCCCGATTTGATTTGACCCGATTTACTTGCAGGCCCACCTTCTACAATGGTTTCAATTTTGGTGTAGTCTTCATTACCACGTTCAGGGCGAATGGATACACCAATGCCTTCAAGTTGCAACGTCGTTTGACGATTTAATTCCATTGCATCTACAGGTGGAAAATAATTACTGTGCGGATCGTACGTTAATGTCATCGCATTTAGTGTTTTATCGAGTACATCATCACTCTTAACACGGCTCATACGTTCAAGTTGACGTGTATATCGTTTAGTTAAGGTCTGAACTGGGGTTAAATCTTCAGGCCCTGTTAAATCTTGACCATTTGCTAATTCTGGATTGTCTTTTAAAGCTTTTTGTTTCGCCTGTTCTTCTTCTTTGCTGATGGTTAAATTAATCAGTTGTGAAACCAGCATTTTATTCCAATGTGATTTCTGTTCAGCTTCTGTTTTAAAGAATGGTGCTTTTTCTCGATCTGTTTCAATAGTGACATTTGGTTGATTTAAGTTTTGCGGCTTTTTCAACTCTGCCAACATATATTCATAAAACTGCTTTAAGCGATTACGATATTGTTCATGGATAACAAACGGACCTGACAAATCACCCGCTTTTAATGCCGCACCGAAATTAGCACCGTAGCTTTTTTGGTATTTTTCAATTTCAGGTGCTAAAAATAATGAATGTTCAGGATCTAAACTATCTAAATAAAAGTCTAGAATTCGTTTAGATGTATCGGCATCTAAACGCTGATTTAAATAATGCTGTCGATCTACCAAAGTTGCTAATTGACGAGAAACTAAAGCCTGCTCTTGAGTAGGAACAATTTTTTTAGTCGCGGCTGTAATTTCAGTTGCAGCAACGGCTTCATTGATTGCATGGGTAAAGAAAAAGCCACCCGTTGCTATTGCAACTGCACACGCTATTGTTTGAAGTTTCATAAAAATTCGTACTTCCTTGGTATTTGGTCTAATTTCTTTGCTTATTTTGACTTGAAATTGGATAGATTCAATGACTTAAACAGCTTAGTTTAGTTTTATAATGTAGTTTTATCATAAACTATGCAGACAAAATGTAGCAAATCATTGCAAAATTCGGTTATTGTTTTCATGAAAAATTCCAAAACGGATACCGATATGATTGGCGCATTGATGCTCGACATCGCTGGCACAGAACTTACCCAAGAAGATATTCAACTATTACAAGCTCCGCAAGTCGGTGGCGTCATTTTATTTGGGCGAAATATTGAATCACCAAAGCAAGTTCGTGCGCTAACAGACCATATGCGACAAATTCGACCTGAAATTTTAATTGCTGTTGATCAAGAAGGTGGTCGTGTTCAACGCCTTAGAAAAGGCTTTACCCTACTTCCTGCAATGGGTCGTTTTGGCGAACTTTATAAAACCAATCCAAATAAAGCATTAGATTTAACCGAACAATGTGGATGGTTAATGGCAACAGAAGTGCTTGCTGTTGGTATCGACTTTAGCTTTGCACCTGTACTCGATTTAAATGATGTAAGCGATGTGATTGGCGACCGTAGTTTTGCCACAAACATTGATGACATTATTCCGCTTGCAGAAGCCTTTTTAAAAGGTATGAAACGTGCAGGAATGGCATCTACAGGTAAACATTTCCCAGGTCATGGCTCTGTAAAAGCAGATTCACATGTTGCAGCGGCAATCGACTCACGCTCTTTTGATGAAATTCAACAAAAAGATATGCAGACATTTATCAAGCTAAAACCACAACTTGATGCCCTCATGCCTGCTCATGTAATTTATGACCAAGTTGACCCAAATCCTGCGGGTTTTTCTGAATTTTGGATTCAAAAAGTTTTGCGTAAAGATTTAGATTTTGACGGTGTACTTTTCTCTGACGATTTAAGCATGCAAGCAGCTTGCGTTGCAGGTGGTGCAGACTCACGCATTCAAGCGGCATTAAAAGCAGGTTGTGACATGGGCTTAGTCTGCAATGATCGTGAAGCACAATGTATTGCCCTAGAAGGAATTGTCGATTTACCACTTCCAAATCAAGCACGTTTAGAACGTATGCGTGGACGTATTCCTGACATTCAAATGGGTGATGAACTTGCATTGGGTGATGAATGGCTAAAAGTTCGAGATAACATTGTCGCATTCAAAAACTCATTATCTTAATCATTTGAAAAGAGCATCTTCGGATGCTCTTTTTTTATAGACTTAGATGAGCATTAAAAAAATAAACACATTATAAAGCGTTATATTCCACATGTTTTCGCTCAATTTAAGTTAAAAAAAACATCTCAACACTCTGATTCATTTTATTTTATTAATTGAAGCTTCATTGTCCTGCTGAGGGCTGTTAATATCGAGTAGAAATTTCTAAGTGATCAAACCGCTATGCAAGAGTCTATTGAACAATATATGCAAACGGTAGGACAACAAGCACGTCAAGCATCACGCGTGCTTTCAAGTGCGTCTACCCAAGCAAAAAACAATGCTTTATCTGCTATTTACACTGCTTTAGAAAACAGTGAATCTGCAATTTTAGCTGCTAATCAAATTGATATGACCAAAGCACATACCAATAACTTGGACAGTGCTTTACTTGATCGCTTAGAACTTACCCCCACACGCTTTAAAGGCATGTTAGATGGCTTGAAAGATGTCATCAGCCTTGTAGATCCTATTGGTGAAATTACAGATTTAGCGTATCGCCCATCGGGTATTCAACTTGGTAAAATGCGTGTGCCTTTAGGCGTAGTTGGTATGATTTACGAATCTCGTCCAAACGTGACTTTAGAAGCAGCTTCCCTTGCTTTAAAATCTGGTAATGCCATTATTTTACGTGGTGGTTCAGAAGCGCTTGAGTCAAATAAAGCCATTGCTGAAGCGGTTCAGCACGGTTTAAAAATTGCAGGCTTACCTGAAAATTCAGTTCAAGTCATTAATACTGCAGATCGTGCTGCTGTGGGTCAACTGATTACGCTCACTGAATTTGTCGATGTGATTATCCCTCGTGGTGGCAAAGGCTTAATCGAGCGTATTACTAAAGAAGCGCGCATTCCTGTCATTAAACATTTAGATGGTAATTGCCATGTATTTGTTGAAGCACAAGCAGATTTACAAAAAGCACTTCCTATTGCTCTCAATGCCAAGACACATCGTTATGGCGTATGTAATGCAATGGAATCTTTACTTGTAGATGAAAAAGTTGCTGAAGAATTCTTACCACGCATTGCTGAACTTTATGCAGAAAAACAAGTTGAGCTACGTGGTTGCTCACATACTCAAAAAATTCTGGGAAGCACTGTTATTCCTGCGACAGAAGAAGATTGGTACACAGAATACTTAGGACCAATTTTGGCAGTAAAAGTCGTTTCAGGCATAGATGAAGCCATTGAGCACATTAATAAATATGGCTCACATCATACCGATTCAATCATTACAGAAAACTTCAACCTTGCACGTCAATTTTTGGCTCGTGTAGATTCAAGTTCTGTGATGATTAATGCATCTACTCGTTTTGCAGATGGTTTTGAATATGGCTTAGGTGCTGAAATTGGTATTTCTACAGATAAAATTCATGCACGTGGTCCTGTTGGTTTAGAAGGCTTAACATCGCAAAAATGGATTGTGTTTGGTGATGGTCAAATTCGCCAATAGATCAAATTAAAGACAAACAAAAAGGGCTCATTTTCGATGAGCCCTTTTTTTATTTTTCAAAAAAATTAAGTTAATAATTTAATGAGGTTTTATTTAAAAACCGATTTAAAAATAACAAAAAATAATCACATAAACATTTTATGGATATTTTACAAACTATGCTATGTTAACTGTGTGATTAATATGAAATACCACCATTTCAATAATAAATGAGGTCTATAACTTCATAAATTTTAATTATTATTGAATTAAAGGTCGATTGTGCTTAAGTCTAATCTCCTAAAGTCTATCTAGGACAAGAAAAAAGCACATGATACAAATACACACAGATCAAAAGATATAAATATATTGAATATCAATGATCCAGAGTAATAAACAACTCAAGTACGATCATTTTAGTTAAGGGAAAGGTTATGCCTAAATCAGTACTCGTCATCAATTGCGGTTCATCTTCAATTAAATTTGCACTTTTACTCGAAGATCAAGACTTCCGCATTCATGGTTTGGCTGAAAACTTAGGCACACCAGAAGCCCGAATTAAAGGCGTCACTATGGGTAATGAACCTATAGATATTAGTATTCCGAATGCAGATCACAGACAAGCATTAGAAGTTGGCTTGGAACGTCTTGCTAACTACAAACCAGATGCAATTGGTCATCGTATTGTTCATGGTGGAACAATTACCAAAGCCGAACTTATTACAGATGACATTATCCAAACTATTCGTGAAGCAACGCCACTTGCACCATTACATAACCCTGCTCACTTAGTGGGTATTGAAGCGACACAACGTTTATTCCCAGATTTACCACAAGTTGCTGTTTTCGATACTGCATTCCATCAAACGATGCCTGCACATGCATATCGTTATGCGTTACCGAAATACCTTTACACACACCATAACGTGCGTCGTTATGGTTTCCACGGCACAAGTCATGCTTATGTTTCTGAACGTGGTTCTGAACTTGCAGGTAGCTTCAAAAAAGGTGGATGGCTAACAGCACATTTAGGCAACGGTAGTTCAACCTGTGCTATTTGGAATGGACAAAGTGTTGATACATCAATGGGCTTAACACCGCTTGAAGGCGTAGTAATGGGTACACGTAGTGGTGATGTAGACCCAAGTATTCATAGTTTCCTTGCCTCTAACTTAGGTTGGGATATTTATAAAATCGACAAAATGCTGAACAGCCAAAGCGGTCTTTTAGGCCTGTCCGATCTTTCCAATGATATGCGTACGCTTATTGAAGCATCGGAACAAGGCAATGAAGATGCAACACTTGCTATTGAAGTATTCTGCTACCGATTAGCAAAATCTCTTGCTGCACTTAGCTGTGGTTTACCACAACTCAATGGTTTGTTCTTCACAGGCGGTATTGGCGAAAACTCTGCATTTATTCGTGAGAAAACCCTCGCTTACCTACCTCATTTTGGTTTCAATTTAAGCAAAGAAGCAAACGACAGCTTAAAACGTGGCACTGAAGGTCGTATTGATGCAGGCACAGGTCCACAAATTTGGGTTGTACCTACAGATGAAGAAGGTCGCATTGCCAAAGAAACGGCTTCTGTTGTTCAAAATGAGGTAAATGCATTCTTAGCAAAAAAGTCTGAAGCGGTATCGGCTTAAAACATATTTAACTCATTATTTTGATTTTGAAGATTTAGACCTCTATGAAAACGATTTTATTGGTTCCAACTGCTGAAGGCGTCGGTTTAACATCTGCGTGTTTAGGCTTAATTTATGCTTTGGAATGCCAAGGTGTAAAAGCAGGTTTCTTAAAGCCTTTTTCCCAAGAAGCACAAGCGCAAACAGAAGATCGTACTACTGCGCTTTATCAGCATTTATTTAAAGATGAAACCGTTGAACCCATTACTTTTGAAGTACTCACAAGTCGCCTAAATCAAGGTGAAAATGATGAACTGCTTGAAGATGCTGTGCGTATGCATCGCGAAATTGCAAAAAAACATGACTTAATTATTGTTGAAGGCGTTGTGCCAACGAGTCGAGATTCTTTTGCCGCAGAAATTAATACCGCTCTTGCAAAAGCATTGGATGCCAAAGTCATTATTGTCAGTAATGCCAATATTAATCAAGCATCTGCATCTGCGGAAAAAGTTGAAAATCAATTGCGTCAATATGGTGGTATTTCGGGTGGTCGCCTTTCGGGCATTCTATTCATGCGCACCAAAGGTTTATCTGAAGATTCTGCACAAATTCCTGTTACCCTTGACCCAAGTTTACGTTTGGTTGATGAGACTCAAAGTTTCGTTGCACAAATTCAAAAAACACATGCACATATTGGCTCGAAAGATTTACCCGTTATCGGCTTAGTTCCGTTTAGTAATACGCTCAGTGTTCCACGTGTTTCCGATCTCGCATCACATATTCAAGCAAATTGGATTAATCGTGGCGATGCAAATCTGCGTCGTGTTTTGCACAGCAGTTTAATTGCTTCAAATATTGAACATGAACTCAATAAATTTATTGCGGGTGAACTAATCATTAGCGCATCTGACCGAATTGATGTGCTTTTAGCAAGTAGCCTTGCAAGCAGTAATGGCATTCCTTTAGCAGGTTTGGTACTTACCGAGCATCATCAACCGAATAATCAAGTTTTAAATTTCTGCCAATCTGCAATTAAGCTAGGTTTGCCAATTTTACACACCTCTTTAAGCACGTTTGAAACAGCACAAAGACTTGCCAACTTTGGCAATGAAATTCCTGTTGATGATACCGAACGTGCGAAACAAGTAACTCGTTTTGTTTCAAGCCATATTCATACAGAATGGCTCACAGATATGTTAAACGGTTCGTATCAACAACGTTTATCACCTTCTGCTTTTCGTCATGAGCTTGTGCAAAAATCCACTGCTGCAAAAAAACGTATTGTTTTACCTGAGGGTGATGAACCACGCACCATTGAAGCTGCGGCAATTTGTCAGGCTCGTGGAATTGCACAATGTATTTTATTGGCAAAACCTGAAGTTGTTGTTGAAGTTGCAAAAGCACGTGGTATTGAACTACCAAATGATTTAGAAATTATTGATCCTGATTTAATTCGAGATAATTACGTTGGGAAAATGGTTGAGCTTCGCAAAGGTAAAATTAACGAGCTTCAAGCGAAAGAGCAACTTCAAGATACCGTGGTTTTAGGTACGATGATGTTGGCTTTAGATCAAGTTGATGGCTTGGTTTCTGGTGCGGTTCATACCACTGCCAATACTGTTCGCCC
This sequence comes from Acinetobacter portensis, assembly GCF_010646905.1. Lineage (NCBI taxonomy): Bacteria > Pseudomonadati > Pseudomonadota > Gammaproteobacteria > Moraxellales > Moraxellaceae > Acinetobacter > Acinetobacter portensis. The sequence goes on along the minus strand of NZ_JAAARQ010000002.1, from coordinate 1,689,664 downwards.
TGCTTTCCAACTGATTAAAACAGCGCCTGATTATTCGCTTGTATCATCGGTATTCTTCATGTTGTTACCCGATGAAGTTTATGTTTATGGCGACTGTGCAATTAACCCAGATCCTAATGCCGAACAACTTGCTGAAATTGCCATTCAATCTGCAGATTCTGCAAAAGCTTTTGGTATTGACCCACGCATTGCCATGATTTCATATTCGACAGGCACTTCGGGTGCAGGTGCAGATGTTGAAAAAGTGGCTGAGGCAACGCGTATTGCCAAAGAACGTCGCCCTGATTTACTCATTGATGGACCACTTCAATACGATGCCGCTTCAGTTGAAAGTGTTGGTCGCTCTAAAGCGCCTGATTCGCAAGTTGCAGGTCGTGCCAATGTGTTTATTTTCCCAGATTTAAATACAGGTAATACAACTTATAAAGCGGTTCAGCGTTCTGCGAATGTAGTGAGTGTTGGTCCTATGCTTCAAGGTTTAAACAAACCTGTAAATGACTTGTCACGCGGTGCATTGGTGGATGATATTGTATTTACCATTGCTCTAACGGCAATTCAAGCTGAGCAACAGTCGGTTTAAAATCTAATTTTGACTCAAACGTTTTAAGAACCCCACCCTATCGAATGATGGGGTTTTTTATTTTTAGTATCAACTATGATATTGACTTCACTTTCATAATAAGCAAAACTAAAACCCCCGCTTTAAATAAAAAGCTATAAAATCAATATATTATAATACTTATTATTTAATTTCCCATGTAAATAAAAGTACTCCAAGCACAAACAAAGAGTTATAAAATTATGAAAAATTTCGTTTTATTTTTAAGAGCTAACACAAACATGTCTCCTGAAGCATTCAGCGATCCTAAAGAAATTGAGCTAAGAATGGCTTGGCTTAAAAATCTTGAAGAATCTGGTGCTGTTGTAAATTTAGGTGGAACAATGCCACCTATTCCAACTATGGCAACAACTTTATTCGCAGATGGCTCAACAACTCTTGGTGCATTTAAAGAAGTTTCACACTTTTTAACAGGCTATATTATTGTGAAAGCTGAAAGCTTAGAAGCTGCTTTAGAATTAGCAAAAACAAATCCAATTTTAGTTGCAGGCGGTAGCGTAGAAGTACGAGAAATTCTTTTACGTTAATACATAATTATTAAAGTATTCCGTCATCCAGAAATGACATCCTATCCTACCCTATCGAATGATGGGGTATTTTTATGTTTAGAATAATAAAGCTAAAAAGGCATTTGAGATTTGAGATTTGAGATTTGAGATTTGAGATTTGAGATTTGAGATTTGAGATTTGAGATTTGAGATTTGAGATTTGAGATTTGAGATTTGAGATTTGAGATTTGAGATTTGAGATTTGAGATTTGAGATTTGAGATTTGAGATTTGAGATTTGAGATTTGAGATTTGAGATTTGAGATTTGAGATTTGAGAAGATTATTATTTTTATAAGATTTTAAGCAAAAAAAAAAGAAGATAAAGCTTAGGCTTGATCTTCTTGCTGACCGTAGAACCAAGTTGCTGCGATAAACATAGAAAAACCAACCACTGACATCACTGCTGTAACCATCATTTCATACTCTAACTTTGATATGAACATTATCTTAAAGTTTTATGACAGTTATATGACAAATATGAAACATTACAAATAACTATTATAGCAATAAATATCAATCACTTAGTAAATAAAAGTACATTCTACGCTATCAAATATTACAAATATTTCATGAAATATGACAAGAAAAATATCAAAAAACCATCAAATATGACAGCTAGAACCACAATTATGACAACACATTAAACTTTCGCCCAAAGCTTGATCAAAACACCCACAAAACTCACTTTTTATCTTATAATTTAGCCCGCTAGCTAACAGCCCGCTCAAGAGATTTTTGTATGACTACTATTATCAAGCAAGATGACTTGATCACATCGGTTAAAGATGCGCTTCAGTTCATTTCATACTACCACCCACAAGACTTCATCCAAGCGATGAGCCGTGCGTATGACCGTGAAGAGAACAAAGCTGCAAAAGATGCGATCGCACAAATCTTAATTAACTCTCGTATGTGTGCAGAAGGACATCGTCCAATTTGCCAAGATACCGGTATCGTAAACGTATTCGTTGAAGTGGGCATGGACGTTAAATTCGATTTAACGATGGGCTTAGACGACGCGATTAATGAAGGTGTACGCCAAGGTTACTTAGAAAACTCAAATATCCTACGCGCATCTGTACTTGCAGACCCTGCTTTTGGTCGTAAGAATACTAAAGACAATACACCTGCTGTGATCTACCACAAACTTGTTCCAGGTAACAAAGTAGATATCACTGTTGCAGCAAAAGGTGGCGGTTCAGAGAACAAATCTAAACTGGCAATGCTTAACCCATCTGACTCAATCGTGGATTGGGTACTTAAAACTGTTCCTACGATGGGTGCAGGCTGGTGTCCACCGGGTATGCTGGGTATTGGTATTGGTGGTACTGCTGAAAAAGCAATGATGCTTGCCAAAGAATCTCTAATGGAAGAGATCAACATGGACGAATTACTTCGTCGTGGCCCAGAAAGCAAAATCGAAGAACTTCGTATTGAGTTGTTTGAAAAAGTGAATGCTTTGGGTATTGGTGCACAAGGTCTTGGCGGTTTAACCACTGTTTTAGACATTAAAATTAAAGATTATCCATGTCATGCAGCGGGCAAACCTGTTGGCATGATTCCGAACTGTGCTGCAACTCGTCATGCACATTTCACGCTTGATGGTTCAGGTATCGCAAATATTATTGCACCTAGAATTGAAGATTACCCTGCTGTAACTTGGGATTCTTCAACATCTAAAAGTGTAAATTTAGATACGCTTACACAAGAAGAAATGAATGCTTGGTTACCAGGTGATACGTTGCTTCTTAACGGTACAATTTATACAGGTCGTGACGCTGCGCACAAACGTATGGTTGATATGCTAAACAATGGTGAAGAGCTTCCTGTCAATTTAAAAGGTAAGTTTATTTACTACGTTGGCCCTGTAGATCCTGTTGGTGATGAAGTGGTTGGCCCTGCTGGCCCGACTACAGCGACTCGTATGGATAAATTCACACGTCAAGTACTCGAAGCAACAGGTCTTTACGGCATGATCGGTAAAGCAGACCGTGGTCCTACTGCCGTTGAAGCAATTAAAGACAACAAAGCAACTTACTTGATGGCTGTGGGTGGTGCTGCTTACTTAGTATCTAAAGCAATCCGTGAAGCTGAAGTTGTTGCCTTTGCTGACCTTGGTATGGAAGCAATCTACAAGTTTGTTGTAAAAGACATGCCTGTATCTGTAGCAGTAGACGTAAATGGTACATCTATTCACGCAACTGCGCCAAAAATTTGGCAAGCGAAAATTGGTAAAATCCCAGTAACAGATGCTGCTGCAAAATAAGTTTTAACTTATTTGATCTGTGCTACCCCTCTTCGGATGGGTAGCATTTTTTATTAAAGGTACAAAATAACATTCGCTTTACTCATTTAAAACGCTACTATTCAACTAACAATAATGAAAGATGCGTAACAATAATGGCTTATTCAAAAATTTTAAAATCTGCTTTATTTAGCTTATGTTTCATAGGCTCTTCTACGATATATGCAGCTCCTGCTACTGAAGCAACCATAAATAAGTTTCTTCAACTGAGTGAGTTAAATACAATCTTGGATAAAAGCCTAAATGAGCTTCAACCCTATTTTGATGATCAAGCAGAACAAATGATTCAAAGCATCTCACCAAATGAAAAACTTGATGTAAATGAAGTGTCTATTGCCCTTAAGCTTAGTCAAAAAATGTTGGATATGACCCGAAAAACGGTAGCAAGTCCAAAAGCAACAGATGCCATCAAACAAGTTGTGAAAGAAGTTTATACCGAAGAAGAAATTAAAGCCTATAACACCTTTTTATCAACACCAGAAGGCAAATCAATTAACAGAAAAAGTACGGATACAATGCTAAAAATTCAAACAGCAATTGAAAGGATCGCCCAAGAAACGATGCAAAATTCAGACTATGAAAAAGAAATTTTGAAAATAATTGAGCCATTAACAAAACACTGAATTTATGTTTAAACAAAAAAAACGCGCCTTAAGGCACGTTTTTTTAAAACAAAAATAAATTAAGCAGATTTATTTACCAACTTAAGATCAACTTTTGCTTCTTCTTTTTTAACTTCTTGCTTTGGCTGACGCTCAGCTTTAAGCTCTGGTTGAGCATTATCATTAATAACCGCTTCATTCACCACAACCGTGCCAACATCTGTACGACTTGGTAAGTCATACATTGTTTCAAGCAATGAGTTTTCAAGAATAGAACGCAAACCACGTGCACCCGTATTACGTTCTAATGCTTTTTTCGCAACAGCACGTAATGCAGTTTTTTCAAAAACTAAATCTACATTTTCCATGTCAAATAAGTATTGATATTGACGTGTTAATGCATTTTTAGGTTCAGTCAGAATTTGCATTAATGCATCTTCATCTAGCTCATCAAGTGTTGCAACAACAGGCACACGACCAATAAATTCTGGAATTAAACCAAACTTCACTAAGTCATTTGATTCAACTTGACGGAACAAATCAGAAAGCTTTTTAGTTTCATCTTTTTTACGCACTTCTGCAGTAAAACCAATGCCACCTTTTTCTTGACGTTGTTGCACAATTTTCTCAAGACCCGAGAATGCACCACCACAAATAAATAAGATGTTTGAAGTATCAACTTGAATCAATTCTTGTTGAGGATGCTTGCGACCACCTTGTGGTGGAATTGCAGCAATTGTTCCTTCAATCATTTTAAGTAAAGCTTGTTGTACACCTTCACCTGAAACATCACGTGTAATTGATGGGTTTTCAGATTTACGCGTAATCTTGTCGATTTCATCGATATAGATAATGCCCTTTTGCGCTTTTTCTACATCGTAGTCTGCTTTTTGAAGAAGCTTTTGTACAATATTTTCAACATCTTCACCCACATAACCTGCTTCGGTTAATGTAGTTGCATCTGCAATTGCAAAAGGAACATCGAGTAAACGAGCAAGTGTTTGAGCAAGCAATGTTTTACCTGAACCTGTAGGACCTACAAGCATGATGTTACTTTTTGAAATTTCGATACCATCTTCTGCTTTATGACCACTATTTTGCACTTTTAAGCGTTTGTAATGGTTATAAACTGCAACAGATAACGTTTTTTTCGCAACATCTTGACCAATTACATATTGGTCTAATGCCGCACGAATTTCATGTGGCTTTGGTAATGGTTTAGTCGCCCAATCGCTAGATTCTACTTGCTGACTGGTTTGCACTAAATCTAGGCATACGTCCACACACTCATTACAGATATATGCGTCCTCGCCTGCAATCAGTTTCCCGACTTCAGACTGCGTTTTACCGCAAAATGAACAACTCTTATGTTCTTGAGGATGTTCGGACATATTTACTCCAATAACTAATCTTTTTTTTAAATTGATGGGCGTTTAGATAAAACTTCATCGACTAAGCCGTATTCTTTTGCTTGTTGTGCAGTCATGAAATTGTCACGATCTGTATCTTTAGCAAGGCGTTCATAGTCTTGACCACTATGTTCAGCCATTAAACGGTTTAAACGCTCTTTAATGAATAGAATTTCACGTGCATGAATTTCAATATCAGAGGCTTGACCACGGAAGCCACCAAGCGGTTGGTGAATCATCACACGTGCATTTTCAAGGCAATAACGCTTACCTTCAGCACCAGCATTGAGTAAGAATGCACCCATTGACGCAGCTTGACCTAAACAATAAGTCACAACGTCTGGCTTAATAAATTGCATAGTATCGTAAATTGCCATACCAGCAGTTACAGAGCCACCAGGTGAATTGATATATAAGTGGATATCTTTATCTGGATTTTCAGCTTCTAAGAACAACATTTGCGCCACAATTAAGTTCGCCATGTTGTCTTCAACTTCACCTGTTAAAAAAATCACACGTTCACGTAAAAGGCGTGAGAAAATATCAAATGAACGTTCACCACGGGAAGACTGTTCTACCACCATTGGAACTAAAGCATTTTCAATTGTTGGAACATACATACGTTTATTTATTCCTAAATTCTTGTGAGTTAACCCATAGCCACAATATGAGGGATATTTGCCAAAATTGCAAAATATTCGAGATTAAATAGCAGAAATTTTTACATCAAACTCATCAAAGAAAAAGTGATTTCTATATTTTATTTTCATAAAAAAAGGCGCTTTAAGCGCCTTTTTTTATTTCAGCTAGAAATTAGCCTTGTTGACGAGCTTGTTGCTCTTTCAATAAGTCTTCATAGCTTACTTTTGTATCAGTTACTTTAGCAGAAGCTAAAATGTGATCTACAACTTGATCTTCTAATACAACAGCTTCAATTTGTTGACGTTGTTGAGCATCATTTTTGAAGAATTCGATTACTTCGTTTGGATCTTCGTAAGAAGAAGCCATGTCAGCAATGTAAGCTTCAACACGAGCAGCATCTACTTCAATTTTAGATTCAGCTAAAACACGGCTTACTAATACGCCAAGCTTAACTGCTTTTTCAGCTTGCTCTTTGAACAAATCATCTGGAAGCATGCTGCTATCAAATGCTTTAGCGCCTTGAGCACCAAACTGTTGAGTAAATTGTTGAATCATTTGTTGACGTTGACGGTCAATTTCTTGAGTTAACATAGACTCAGGAATTTCAACTTCGTTTGCAGCTACAAGTGCATCAAAAGCTGCGCCTTTAACTTGGTTACGAAGACCATTTTTCACTTCACGTTCCATGTTTTTGCGAACGTCAGCTTTAAGTTTTTCAACGCCTTCTTCTTCAGTCAAACCAAATACTTTTAAGAATTCAGCATCAATTTCTGGAAGTTTTTGCTTTTCAACAAGCTTCACAGTAATTTTGAATTGAGCAGCTTTACCTGCAAGGTTTTCAGCTTGGTAGTCTTCAGGGAAAGTTACATCAATAACTTTCTCTTCGCCTTTCTTCATACCAACGATACCGTCTTCGAAGCCAGGGATCATACGACCTGAACCTAATACAAGTTTAAAGTCTTCAGAAGAACCGCCTTCAAACTTCTCGCCATCTACAGAACCTTCAAAGTCGAAAGTTACTTGCATGTCTTTTTTAGCCATGCCTTTCGTTTCAGCCCAAGAAGCGCGTTGCTTTTGAAGATTTTCGATCATTTGATCTACATCTTTGTCGTTTACTTCAGTTGATTTACGTTCAACTGTTAAACCATCAAACTTAACATCAACTTCAGGATAAACTTCTACAGTTGCTTCATAAACTAAAGCATCATCTTTCATTTCAGTTTTATCGATGTTTGGCATACCAACAGCGTTGATTTTCTCTTGTTGGATTGCTTCGAAAACTGTGTCACGAATAATGTCGTTAACAACTTCTTGATAAATACCAGCACCGTATTCGCGACGAACTACGTTCACAGGTACTTTACCCGCACGGAAGCCGTTAATCTTTACAGTTTTGGCAGTGCGTTTCAAACGAGCTTCAAATTGCTCATTAATACGGCTCGTCGGTACAGATACGTTTAAACGACGGGCAACGCCCGAAACCGCTTCAGAAGTTACTTGCATGGCTTCCTCGATATAATTGGAAATAACAGTTTTTTTAAAAGTGCCACATTATATGACAACATTTAAAGATATACAAAAAAAGGATTATATCACTTTTAGCTATAGTCTTTGTACAAAGCACTTGCTCATATTTATTAGGTAACAATCAAGAGGAAATTGTGTAGTTTTAATTGCAAATAATAATACTTATCGTTACCATTGCGATACTTGTTTACTTTGTGCATTTTTTATTCTTTTTTTATTAGGGCATTGTTATGAATTACATTAAAAGTCGTAAGAAACGAACAAGAATCGCTGTTGCCTCTTTAATCAGCTTTTCAACTCCACTTACATTTGCAGACCAAGATCAAAACTCACATCAACTTGAAACAATCTCCTCTACGGCAGAGCACACAAGCTATTATATTAAAGAATCTAATAATTCAAAAATAACAACAAAACTTCTAGATACACCACGCACAATCAACATTATTTCTAAAGAAGAAATTGATGAACGTGGTGCTACGTCTTTGCAAGATGTTCTAAGAACCACCCCTGGCATTACCTTAGGAGCTGGTGAAGGAGGAACACCAATGGGTGATCGTCCTTTTATTCGTGGTTATGAAGCAAGTACAGATATTCTTATTGACGGCATGCGTGATTATGCACGTGGATCTCATGAAACATTTAACCTTGAAGCTGTAGAAGTGAGTAAAGGTCCTGGGTCTGTATATTCAGGACGTGGCTCTACAGGTGGTACGATTAATTTAATTACTAAAAAACCTAAAGATAAAACAGAATCCGAAATTACTTCTGAATATCAAACATCTGGTAAAGGACATACAAAATATCGCTTCACTACAGATAACAATATTGCCATTAACGACAATATTGCTGTGCGCTTAAATGCAATGCTAGATCAAGGCGAAACTGCTCGACGTGATAATGTTGAAGTTGACCGTTGGGGTATTGCGCCATCTATCACTTTTGGTCTGAACACACCAACACGTTTAACTTTAGGTTATAACTACTTAGAGTTTAATGATACCCCAGATATGGGAGTACCATTTAGCAATACAATGAATTTATGGGGAAATACCCCTTTTGAAGGTGGTAAGTTTGATACTAACTATGGTCGCCCGGGTGTTGATTTCAGAAAATATGAATCTGAAAGCTTTAACTTAAATCTTGAACATGATTTCAACGACAATCTTTCTCTAAAAGCTGTAGTAAAAGACTTAACGAGTATGCAAGATTACTTCTTTACTCGTGTAAGTTTTGAATGTACTAACCGTGGTGGTTCTGCCATAAATACAGACAACTCAGCATGTAGTGCAAATGGTACAGATCTTTATTATAACCGTGGAGATCGCGCTCGATATCGTGAAAGTCATTCAAGTGTTGGTCAACTTGACCTAACAGGTAAATTTAATACCGGAAATATTACACACAACTTTGTTGTTGGTGCAGATTACAGTAAAGAGCGCATTAGCAACAAAGATACAACTGTTACAGGTTTACCATCTAATGAAAAAGTTGACTTGTACAATCCAACGTACGGTGATTATAGTAATTTTAAAATCACTTACGGTCCTAAAACTCGTGCAGGTGAAATTGAAGTCTTTGGTCTTTACTTATTCGACAACATAAATCTGACAGAAAAGTTTGATGTTAATCTAGGTTTACGTTTTGATGATTATAAATCTACTGATTTAATCGATACTGTATCTGACAATATGTTCAACTACCAACTTGGTACTGTATATAAAATCGCACCTAATGGTCGTATTTATGCTAACTACGCAACTTCAATGAATCCTAGTGGTGATAACTTAGGACAAGCTGGCGGTGCTGATGGTGTAGCAAGCGGTAATAGACTAAGTGACAATATCGATCCAGAAGAAACTCGTAGTATTGAACTGGGGACTAAATGGGAAGTACTTAATGAGCGCTTAGCTTTAAATGCCGCTATATTTGAAACTAAAAAAACGAATGCACGTACAACTGATATTGATGGAACTGTAAGTGTTAATGGTAAAAATCGTGTTCGTGGTTTTGAACTAAGTGCAATTGGGCAAATTACACCGAAGTGGGATATTTCCGCTGGATACACCTATCTAGATAGCAAAATTCTAGATAATGGCTATGTAAATGGTGCTATCAGTCCAGAGAATGGCAATAAAATGAAATATATTGCTAAAAATAGTGCTAATTTGTGGACGACTTACCAAGTCCTAGATAAATTGCGTCTTGGTGGTGGCATTTCATATGTAGATGATCGTTTCGCGAACGATGCAAATGAATACATATTGCCATCACATGTCCGTTTTGATGCATTCGCAAGTTACCAATTTATGCCAGAAGTAGGTCTTCAATTAAATATTAACAACATTACAAACGAACGTATTTACGATGCTTCACATGTTGGTATTTTCTCAACTGTAGCTCCTGGTCGCTCATTTGCCCTTAAAGGAACATATCGTTTCTAAATAAACGATATTCAATGTAATAAAAAAGGGGGATTTCTATAAATCCCCCTTTTTTTTATGACTCATAAAAAATAAATATCTTTCATGAGTATGACTTACAGAAAGCTTCAATGAATATCACTAAATTTATTTCACGCAGTGAAGCACTTTCAAAAAGTCACCACGTATTAAGCCTAAACTGAATGCATTATTATCCTTAATTAAACTACATTCATATTCCCAATAATTAAAGAAAAAACATACGATTTTATCTATTCCATTATAAAACATGAACTTAAATTATTTTTGTTACATTATTTCATTCAAACTTCCTTATTTTCTACACAAAAGAATCGTTATTACCAATTTCAACCTACAGACTAAATAAATAGGAATCATTATTATTCGCACTCAATATTCTCCTCTATCCGTTGGGTTTGAAATGGCTTTCATTAAAACGCGTAAAAAAATCGTATCTTCTGCGATTGCATCATCTCTAAGCATTATGGCTGGACACGCAATTGCCCAAGATCAAGCAACACAGCTCGATACAATTCACTCAGAAGCAACAGCTCAACAAAAACAAAGCTTAAAAGTAGATAAATCGGCAAATACTAAATTTGTTGCTCCCCTTTTAGATACGCCTAAATCGGTTTCTGTAATTTCAAAACAACTCATTCAAGATACTCAAGTTACAACATTAAGTGATGCACTTCGTACTGTACCGGGTATTACTTTAGGTGCGGGTGAAGGTGGTAACCCAAATGGTGACCGTCCATTTATTCGTGGTTATAACTCTGAAAGCTCGATGTATGTCGATGGTGTACGTAGCGCAACTTCACAAAACCGTGAAATGTTTGCGGTAGAACAAGTGGAAGTAACTAAAGGTTCTGCTTCTGCAATGGGCGGTGCTGGTACTACAGGTGGTAGTATCAACATGGTTTCTAAAGTTGCTAAAAAAGGTGACTCTTTAGAAGGTTCTGTTGCAGCAGGTACTGATGCCTACAAACGTATCACCCTAGATGCCAATAAAGATTTTGGTAACGGTATTGCCGCTCGTGTTGCTGTAATGGGTCACGAAAATGAAAAAGCGGGTCAACACAACGGCGCTGAATATTCACGTGTTGGTATTGCGCCAAGTATTACTTTTGGTCTAGATACAGACACTCGCGCAACTTTAAGCTACTACTACCTAAAATCTGATGATACTCCAGATTCTGGCGTTCCATACCAATATGACACAGTAAATAAAGGCTCAGCAGGTAAACCAGTTGATGTAAAACAAGGTATTTACTATGGTTGGAAAGATCGTGACTTCCAAAAACAAGAAAATCAAAATGGTACAATCAAATTAGAACATGATTTGACTGACAACCTTACGATTAGCAACACGGCTGTATACGGCAAGTCTAAAAACAATTACGTCATTACTCAGCCTGATGACTCTCAAGGTAACGTTGCCAATGGTAAAGTTTGGCGTCGCGCAAATACTCGCATTACCGATACCACCACATTTACCGACCAACTTGCATTAACAGGTAAATTTAATACTGGTGCATTCAAACACTCTTTTAACACAGGTGTTGAATATAGCCGTCAAGATTCGGACCGTGGCAATTACAAACTAACTGACTCAAATACATCAGCTATTGATAAAGGCTCTTGTGCTTTAGCCAATCCAAATGGTTGGTGTACTGATCTAAACAATCCAAACCCAAATGATCCATGGTTAGGTAACATTGCTGCAAATCCAAAATCAACAAATGTAACAACTGAAAATACATCTGTTTATTTCTTAGATAACATTGAAATTAATCCACAATGGTTATTAGATTTAGGCGTTCGTTGGGATCAATTCGATAGCAAATGGACGGCTATTCAAGATCAAACAGATCGTAAAGGCAACGTGACAGATAAAGCTGGTACACAATACAAGAGTAAATCAGACTTTTTCAATTACCAAGCAGGTTTAACCTATAAACCAACTGAAAATGGCTCTATCTATGCAAGTTATGCAACATCAACAAATCCTGTAGGTGTAGATGGTGGTGATGGTTCTGAAGGTATTAACTCTGCTACGAGTTCATATATCAATGACTTGAAACCAGAAGAAGTTCGTACCATGGAGCTTGGTACAAAGTGGGATTTATTTAATAAAAATTTAAATCTAACAGCAGCTATTTTCCGTACTGAAAAAACCAATACACGCTCAACAGATGCAAATGGTTTAACAAGCAACATTGGTAAAACACGTGTTGATGGTATTGAATTAGGTGCAAATGGTAACATCACGGATAAATGGGCTGTATCTGCAGGTTATACATATTTAGATAGCGAACTTCTTGACGGTGGTTTTACAAATATCGAAAAAGATAGTGCTAAACCAGCAATCTATGTACCTAATCCAAGTAACGGTAATCAAGTTCAAAACGTTGCAAAACACTCAGCAACACTTTGGACAACTTATGCTGTAACTCCTGCGTTTACTGTAGGTGCTGGCGCTGTAGCAATGGACAAAGTCTATGGTGATGCAGCAAACACTAAATGGGTTTCAGGCTACGTTCGTTACGATGCAATGGCTCGTTATAACGTAAACAAGAATGTTGATCTACAATTGAACATCAACAACCTTTCTGACAAACGTTATTTCACTAAAGCTTATGCATCTCACTATGCAGTTGAAGGCGAAGGTCGTAGCGCAGTATTGGCTGTAAACTTCAAATACTAAGTTTTAAATATTAAATCCCATATTAATACCATGGGATTTAAACTAAAATAGCCTCTAACCATAGGGGCTATTTTTATATATAACTGCTATAAATAATTTAATTATATTTTCAGAAGGTATTGCCGTGATTCATCATATTCCCAATGTCTTAACTAAAGAACAAGTTCAATATTTTCGTTCAGAAATGGACAAAGTAAATTGGGTAGATGGTAAAGTTTCTACGGGATCACTTTCTGCAAATGTAAAACAAAATCAACAATTACCCGAAGATCATCCTTTAACAAATCATTTAGGCGATATTATTTTAGATGCGCTATCTAAGCATCCATTATTTATTTCTGCCGCTCTGCCTTTAAATATTTTACCGCCCTATTTTAATCGATATGAAAACAATGAAACATTTGGCTTTCATGTCGATAATTCAATTCGTTGGATCAAAGGTACTAAAGATCGTATTCGTACAGATTTATCCTGCACCATCTTTTTAAGCGAACCTGACGAATATAAAGGTGGTGAATTGGTTGTAGAAGATACCTATGGTTATCATGAAGTTAAACTTCCTGCAGGTGATTTAATTTTATATCCATCTACCAGTGTTCACGAGGTTACACCTGTAACTTCAGGCTGTCGTGTGGGTTCATTTTTCTGGATTCAAAGCATGATCCGAGAAGATGCAGATCGACATATGCTTTTCAACTTAGACCAAACTATTCAAAATTTACGGATGCAATTGGGCGATAGCCATGAAGAAGTGGTAAAACTCACCAGTCTTTACCATAATTTAATGCGTAAATGGGCTGAAATTTAATAAGAATTGCCCTCTAACTTCAAAGGATTTTTCATGAATACGAAAACTATTTTAGAACCGCTGAACCAAATTCCAGCACATCTACAAACTATTCATGACTATGAAATTGAAGCAGAAAAACATCTATCAGATATGGTTTGGAGCTACTTACAAGGTGGCTCAATGGATGAAATCAGCGTTCAAGACAATGTAGATCAATTCAACGACATTCAGCTTTTACCTCGAATGCTCAAAGATTTAACGCATGGTCATACTGAATGTGAAATTTTAGGTCAAAAATATCCTCACCCTATTTTTCTTGCGCCTATTGGTCATCAACAACAATTTCATCCTGAAGCAGAAGCTGCATCGGCATTAGCGGCAGAAGTTCTTGGTAGCAATATTGTTTTAAGTACATTTACCAATACCGACATGCGAAGCCTTAAAAAAGAAAATCCATACAAATGGTTTCAATTGTATTGGCAAGGTGAACGTGAAAAATCTTTGGCTTTAGTGAAAATGGCAGAAGAACATCATTACAAAGCTATTGTGATTACGGTTGATTCCCCTCATACAGGCATTCGTGACCGTGAACGTAAAGCATTTTTTCATTTACCTGAAGGAATGCAACATCCGTACACGCCTACACACGTCCCTCTTCCTGAATTAAAAGATGGTGATCATCCTGTTTTTAATGGATTAATGAAAATTGCACCAACGTGGGATGATATTGCGTGGATTGTTCAACAAACAAATTTACCTGTAATTTTAAAAGGAATTACTCACCCACAAGATGCGCTTTTAGCGATTAAACATGGTGTTCAAGGGCTGATTATTTCAAATCATGGCGGACGTGTTTTAGATACATGTATATCTCCAATTTTAGCTTTACAGATGATTAAAAAAGTCGTTCCTACCGATTTTCCACTACTTTATGATGGCGGTATTCGACGTGGATCTGATGTATTTAAAGCCATTGCATTAGGCGCTTCAGCTGTATTTATTGGTCGACCATATATTTATGGTTTAGCGACGGCGGGTGCTTTAGGTGTTGCACATGTACTTAAAATATTAAAAGAAGAGTTTGAAATCACTATGGCTCTTATGGGAACAGCTACAGTAAATGAAATTAATAAAGAATATATTTTTCAATATTAATTGAATTTACGGAATATTTTCTCACTATTTGTTATGAAGCTGCAAATTTAGGAATTTTTTTTCGGAATAAGTATTTTAAAATTTAGTTATAGATTTACAAGACTTACGGTAAAGCTAAGTTTCAATTTTTTAAGAATATTTTACAACTTTTGGCTAAAGACCCCGAAGTATCTCTTGTAAATTGTTAGAATAGACACAATCTATAAAAGTAGTACGTTGCCGTTATCCACGATTAGAAGCAACCAATACTACACAAGGAGTTTTCACATGATGTTGGCAGATCCAAGTAAAAAATACCGTCGCATGTATCAGCGTGTTGACTTACCAGACCGTCAATGGCCAAACAATGAAATCAATAAAGCGCCAATCTGGATGAGCACCGACCTACGTGACGGTAACCAAGCGATCTTCGAGCCAATGAACATTGAACAAAAATTCAAAATGTTCCAAATGCTTGTGAAAATTGGTTTCAAACACATTGAAATTGGCTTCCCTTCTGCATCTCAAATTGACTTCGATTTCACCCGTAAATTGATTGAAGAAGGTCATATTCCAGATGACGTTTATATTGAAGTTTTAGTTCAAGCACGTGATCATTTAATTCAACGTACTTTTGAATCTTTACAAGGTGCGAAACGTGCCATTGTGCATATCTACAACTCGAATTCTCCAACATTCCGTAATAAAGTATTGAATGTTGATGTTGCTGGTGCAAAAAAATTAGCAATGAATGCGGCGCAAAAAGTAAAAGAATATGCGTCAAAGCAACCTGAAACTGAATTTATTTTCCAATATAGCCCTGAATGTTTTACTGCAACAGAATTAGAAGTTGCCAAAGATGTTTGCGATGCTGTGACTGAAATTTGGGAAGCATCTCCAACAAACAAAGTAATTTTGAACTTACCTGCAACTGTTGAGGTTTCAGGCCCACATGTTTATGCAGACCAAGTTGAATGGATGCATCGCAACTTAGAACGTCGTGATGGTGTGATTATTTCGGTTCACTGTCATAACGACCGTGGCTGTGGTATTGCAGCTTCTGAACTTGCCATTATGGCAGGTGCAGACCGAGTCGAAGGCTGTGTCTTTGGTAATGGTGAACGCACAGGTAATGTAGACGTTGCAGCAATTGCTTTGAATATGTATACCCAAGGTGTTGCACCTGAATTAGATTTCTCGAATATCAACGAAATTATTGCAACCGTTGAAGAATGTACTGGCTTACCTGTTCACCCTCGCCACCCATATGCAGGTGACTTGGTATTTACAGCATTCTCTGGTTCACACCAAGATGCGATTAAAAAAGGCTTTGATCACCAAAAGAACGAAGAAATTTGGGATATGCCTTACTTACCAATCGACCCTAAAGATTTAGGACGCGATTATGATGCTGTGATTCGTGTGAATTCACAGTCGGGTAAAGGTGGTATTTCTTACTTGTTAGAATCTAATTACAACGTCGTTTTACCACGTCGTATTCAAATTGAATTCTCGCAAATTGTTCAGCAAAAAACAGATGAAGATGGCACTGAAATTTCTGCTCAAGCAATTTGGTCATTGTTCAAAGATACTTATGTTGCTGCAAAAGACACTCATTATTCAGTAAAGAATTATAAATTATCTGATGAAAATGGCAGCCAAGTGATTGAGCTAGATGTTGAAATAAATGGTCAAACTCAGTGTTTACGCGGTGAAGGTAATGGTCCAATTTCAGCTATTTTAGATGCACTTCAATTGCCAATTGATGTTTTAAGCTATGAAGAACGTAGTATTAGTTCTGGCGCACATGCAAAAGCTTTAGCATTAATTGAACTTCAAGTGAAAGGTGTTGGAAAATCTGCATTTGGTGCAGGTGTTCATGACAACATTGTAACTTCATCGATCGAAGCAATTATGGCATGTACGAATCGTTTAATTGATCAAGGTGTTCTTAGCAC
Source organism: Acinetobacter portensis (assembly GCF_010646905.1). Classification (NCBI taxonomy): domain Bacteria; kingdom Pseudomonadati; phylum Pseudomonadota; class Gammaproteobacteria; order Moraxellales; family Moraxellaceae; genus Acinetobacter; species Acinetobacter portensis. The sequence goes on along the minus strand of NZ_JAAARQ010000002.1, from coordinate 1,672,978 downwards.
AGATCAAGTGATTGCTGCTGTAGTTTAAGCTATAAAACTATTTTGAAAAGGATACCCCAAGTGGTATCCTTTTCTTTATTGATCCTAAAGATTTAAGGCGAATTATTCCTGTGTCTTTTCCAGCTGACTCAGTGGGTTTAGTTACCCCGCAAAAGTTCCTTTTCGAAGAGCCATTAGAGCTCGAATGTGATCGAATTCTTCCACGTTTTGAACTTATGGTTGAAACTTACGGTGAACTTAATGCCGATAAGTCGAATGCTATTCTTATTTGTCATGCATTATCGGGGCATCATCACGCTGCGGGTTATCATCATGAAGATGATAAAAAACCAGGTTGGTGGGATGCTTGTATTGGCCCAGGTAAAGCAATTGATACTTCAAAATTCTTTGTCGTTGCACTCAATAATATTGGTGGATGTAGTGGCTCTACAGGCCCGACATCACCAAATCCCGAAAATGAAAACCGTCCATACGGCCCAGACTTTCCCCTTGTAACAGTTCGTGACTGGGTAAAAACGCAAGCCTTACTGTCGGATCGTTTAGGCATTGATGTTTGGTATTCGGTTATTGGTGGTTCTTTGGGTGGCATGCAAGCTTTGCAATGGTCTGTCGATTATCCAGATCGCCTGCAAAAATGCGTGATTATTGCCAGTGCACCAAAACTATCTGCACAAAATATTGCATTTAACGAAGTTGCACGTCAGTCAATTTTGTCAGATCCAGACTTCCACAACGGACGCTATTTAGAAAATGATAGCTATCCTAAACGTGGTTTAATTTTGGCTCGTATGGTCGGACACATCACCTACTTGTCAGAAGAAGCAATGAAACAAAAATTTGGTCGTGACTTAAAGTCTGGCAAATTTATGTATGGTTTTGATGTTGAATTCCAAGTGGAAAGCTACTTACGCTATCAAGGTGAACAATTCAGCCGTAACTTCGATGCCAATACTTATTTAATTATGACCAAAGCCTTGGATTATTTTGATCCTGCTCGTGAATATGAACTTTCACTTAAAAATGCAATGGCAAATACCAAATGTAAGTTTTTAGTCGTTTCTTTTACGACAGATTGGCGTTTTACCCCTGCTCGTTCGCAAGAAATTGTAGATGCATTAATTAGCAACTTTAAACCTGTCAGCTACTTAGATATTGATGCAGAACAAGGTCATGACTCTTTCTTATTCCCTATTCCACTGTATGTGCAATCATTACGTGCATTTTTAGGTGGTGAAGAACACCTCCAAGCGACAAAGGAGGCTGTGTAATGCGTATCGATCATCAACTTGCTGAAAAGTGGATTAAGCCAGATTCCAGCGTTCTCGATTTGGGTTGTGGCGATGGTGAACTGCTTGCTCATATGAGCAAAAAGCACAATATTCGTGCATACGGATTAGAAATCGATCAAGAAAAGATTGCAATTGCAGTCAGTAGAGGGTTAAATATTGTTCAGCAGGACTTAAATTTAGGTTTAAGTCGATTTGCCGACCAGTCTTTTGACTATGTTGTCATGGCACAAGCTTTGCAAGCTGTAGATGCACCAGACGTATTATTACGAGATATGGTGCGCGTGGGGAAACAAGCTATTATTACATTCCCAAACTTTGCACATTGGAAGACCCGCTCTTTCCTTGCGCTTAAAGGGAAGATGCCTGTTTCAGAAGCTTTACCTTATATGTGGTATAACACCCCAAATATTCATTTATGTACTTTCCGAGACTTTGAAGCACTTTGTGCAGAAAATAATATTCGGATTATTAATCGACTTGCCGTAAATGGTAACCAAGAAGACAGTTTACTGAGTAAACATCTTCCTAATTTGTTTGGTGAAGTCGCAATTTATCGAGTGAGCGCTCTATGAAAAAACTATTATTAAGCACGACGCTACTGGTTGGACTTTTTAGCATACAAGCCCATGCAGATTATGTTTCACCGAAACCAACCGTTTCAAGCCAAGCAGCTCAATATTCAATTATGGATATTAACAGCCTCATTAAAGCTGCAAAATCAGGGCAACCTGGGGCACAATTTTACTTAGCGACTAAATACCAACAAGGTAAAGACGTTAAGCAAGATAATTCACAAGCTTATGCTTGGTACAAAGCTGCTGCCGACCAAGGTTTATCCCCTGCTCAACTGAATGTTGGACGTATGCTTGCAGATGGTATTGGCGTTCGTAAAGACGAATCTTTAGCACGTAAATACTTTGAAAAAGCAGCAAGTCATGGTGATAACCGTGCAAGTTTTAACTTAGCTATGATGGAAGAGCAAAAGAAAAATTACGTGGGTGCATATCAATGGTATGAACTTTCTACACGTGATGGCATGCTCGATAACAAAGTGATTACACTTTCTGAAGGTAAAAAAACTGCGTTAGCTGCGAACTTAACTCAAGATCAAATTCGTGCTGCACGTGACCGTGCGGACAAATGGATTCAAGCACAATAAGCTTCCATTTCATGTGAAAAAGCACCTTCGGGTGCTTTTTATTTACACATTTTAAACTTACAAATTTCATAAAAATGATTATTAATAAAGGCTTATACATCAAATAAATCTTACTTATTTTTACTTTGGATAAAAAATGAAAAATTATTCTATAGCTCTCCTAACTTTAAGTCTTTTGGTTTTAGTTGGTTGTGGTTCGACTGCTTCATGGAAAAAAAATGGCATATCTCGTTATGACATGCAAAATACTTTAGCCAAATGCCGATACGATGTTGGACTCGCTAAAGTGAATGCAAAAGAAAAGAAATCGATGGAAAATAATTGCATGATTTCACAAGGTTATCGCTTTAGAAAATAAAAGCACCGCAAGGTGTTTTTTTTCAAAAAAGATTTTTATTATTAGCTCTCAATGAGATTTCAAAATCCCCATCCCATTTCTGGATTGGATATATTCCTCTTTTCAACAAACTTGTTTCTAATTCTAACCAATTTAAATTAAATCTATTCGGGTAACAGAATTTTAGAATATCTCTAATGAAACTTTCACTTATAAAACTACTCTTAGGTATTAAAAAAACAAAACTACACCCTGTAGTACTTGTAGCATTTAATTTTAGTGCTAAATTTAATTGGGCTAACTCTAATAAAAAACCACTGTAATATCTTATTAATTTACTTTCAGTAGGTTTTCTAATGAAATTTTCATTTATCTTGATTTGCTCTTTAAAAAATAAATATTCTTTTTGATTTGAAAGTTTAAAATAATGAACTAATCGTGATTCTTGAACCCATGAATCACATATAAAAAATCCAAAATTATATTTCTCTGAAAACATTTCAATTAAAAAATACTCTAAATCCATATAGGCATCTGAGATACTCTGATTATACATTGAAGCGATAAAGTAAGAGTAATCGTAATCCATTTCAATTTTTATATTATTTGACATACAAATTACACTCTATTTTTTATAAAATACATACTAAAATAATTGTACAACATTAAGATTTTAATCCGCTAAAATAGTACTTTTCATTTTCAATTTCAGAGCATATTACAATGTCTTCTCAAGATTGGTTATCTCAAGGAACTCTCGTACTTGCGAGTAATAACAAAGGAAAAATCGCTGAGTTTGAAAAACTATTTGCAGAATTAAACCTTCCTGTAGAAGTTGTTGCACAAGGCAAACTCAATATTGAAGATGCTATTGAAGATGGCTTAAGCTTTGTAGAAAATGCAATTATTAAAGCCCGTCATGCATCTAAAATTTCAGGAAAACCTGCCATTGCAGATGATTCAGGTATTTGCGTTCCTGTATTAGGCGGTGCGCCTGGAATCTACTCTGCGCGTTATGCTGGTGAACATGGCGATGATGCTGCGAATAATGAAAAACTTTTAGCAGACTTAAAGCCATTGCGTAAAGATGGCGAAGCAATTGAAGCCATGTTTGTTTGCGTATTGGCTCTCGTTCAACATGCAGAAGATCCATTACCACAAATTTTCCAAGGCATTTGGAAAGGTGAAGTTTTAGAACAAGCGCGTGGTGAAAATGGTTTTGGATATGATCCTTTATTTTGGTTGTCTGAACTGAATATTTCTAGTGCGGAACTTTCTAAAGAAGAAAAAAACAAAATTAGCCATCGTGGTCAGGCAATGAAACTCTTCAAGCAAAGTTTAGCTGTTTAAATATGTTGTTTTGGCATTTAAAAGCCCTATTCATATAGGGCTTTTTTATTATTTTTAGATAAACACTTATAAAAAATGCAAAATCGCACCATAAATCAATACCAATACACAGCTCACAATCGTCCCTGCTGCAATATATCTTGCAGATTCACCTGTGCCTAAATAATGTGTTTCTAAAGCCACAATATTGGCTGCGGGCGGTAAACAAAATATTAAAAACATCACGCCTATATATTTTTCAATATGTGGAATTGGAACAAATAAATAGGTCAATCCACACAAAATTAAACCAACCGTAATTTTCATTGCAAAAACGTTTAGGCTACGAAGAATATCAGCCCAATAAACTTGGGTACGGCGCAACCACATGCCTAAAACACACATCCCCGTAAAACTCATTCCAACTTTTGCAACGCTGTATAACACATCTAAAATTTGATGATTTTGTAGATTCTGCATCCCTAAAATTCGACAAACAAGTGCAATCAACAAAGCAAATACAGGTGGTGAAAATAGAACTTTTCTTATCATTGAGGATAAAGCTTGTTGTTCCGTATTTAATGCAGTTACTGCCCAAATATTACCGAAAATAGATCCCCCACATATAAAGCGACCATAGGTGCACTAATTTCAGGGCCAAAAAGTGCCAAGGCAAAAGGAAAACCAAGCCATGCTAAATTAACATAGCTCACACATAGCGCACGAAGTTGATCTTTAAAAATATGTCTAAAGAAATAGAACATTAAGATGGCAACAGTAAAACTGAAAAGCATCAGGCTTAAACTACCCGCCTGATAAAAAACCATATTGTAAATAATGACAAATGGAATAAAGCAACGTGCCAATACGCTAGAAAATAGAGTTTTGAGCTGCGTAGAAAGTGAAACTGAAGCTAGTCCTAGTCCACATATAAAAGCAAAAAGTGGTAGAAGCAAAGCCACGATGTATTCCTGAGTTATTAAGTGTCTACATGCTAGCATCTTTTAGATTTTAGTTTGGAGGAACTCAATGAATCATTTGTATTAGTTACGCTTTTAAAATTGTAACTTCTAGTTCTGTGAGATCACCTTTAGGCTCATATTGCTGTTTTTCTTGCCACAACCATTTATCATTTTTCAATCTTAAAAAATTAGAACAACGCGTGCCGTAAACAGGACTTTGAATAAAAGTTGATGATAATAATTCTTCCATCTCTTGTTTAATGCCTGTTTGAGGCAATAATGACGTAGAAACTTTACGTTCATCTTCAAGCATATCCCAAACAGCGAACTCTAAAGCTTGTTCTGCGATATGCTGTTGTTGCATCAGTGGTAAAAATTCTTGAGTAAATCTTTTTCTTAAATGCCGTGTTTTTTCCCAATGTTCCGTCATTAATCCATTAGAAACCACATACACACCTTTTGCTAAAATTTGTGGTGCTTCACCACGATTACTCATATAAACCGCTTGATCTGCATGACCAAGAAAAAGATTAAAGCCCGCATAATCACACTGCGTTTTTTCTAAATTTTGTGCAAAACGAATTGGTGTTAAATCGGATTCTAAAAACTGTTGAATTAAGTGACCTCGAGAAGTTGGATATTTTATATGATCTGTTCCATCTCTAAAATTGGTAATAACTGCCCACCGTCCTGATGCAGTTATGCCCATCCATGTGCCACCCGATTGTAAATCTTGCCCTGCGATAATGGGACTATTTTCCCAAGTAGATAATTTTTTAGATGGACGGTGATAGAACTCATCTCTGTTTGAAATGAGACACAAAGGCGTATCTTCTAGAACATGCCAAGCAAAGGCAACAATGCACATATTTTAAACTCAAATTCTTTACACATTGAATGTACAACATTTTTCATATTATTCAGCTAAAATCTAGGCAAAACATAATGACAAGGAGCAGCAATGCTGACCTATCCAAATATCGACCCAGTTGCATTAGCACTGGGGCCTCTACAAGTTCATTGGTATGGACTGATGTATTTATTGGCATTTTTATTTGCTTGGGGACTTGCTACATACCGCTCTAAACAACGTGGTTGGACACCCGATATGGTCTCAGACCTCATATTTTATGGTGCTTTAGGTGTTGTTGTTGGTGGTCGTTTTGGCTATGTCTTCTTTTATGGCTTCGAGCAATTTTTACAAAATCCACTTTGGTTATTCCAAGTTTGGACAGGTGGCATGAGCTTCCACGGTGGCTTCTTGGGTGTGATGGTTGCAATGTTGTTCTGGTGTAAGAAATACCAAATGACATGGTTCCAGACTTTAGACTTTATTGCGCCATGTGTTCCGACAGGTTTGATGTTTGGTCGTTTTGGTAATTTCATTGGTGGTGAGCTTTATGGTCGCCCTGTAACAGATCCCAATTTTGCTTTGGGTATGATTTTCCCAACAGATCCATTACAACTGGTTCGACACCCCTCACAGCTATATCAAGCGATGTGTGAAGGTTTAATTCTATTTATTGTTTTATGGTGGTTCAGCACCAAGCCACGCCCTCGCTTTGCCGTATCTGCGCTATTTTTAATTGGCTATGGCATTGCACGCTTTGTTGTTGAATTCTTCCGTGAACCAGACAATGGTCAACTTTTTGTAGGTTGGATGAGTAAAGGACAATTCCTCACTGTACCAATGATTTTGATTGGTTTATGGATGCTTTGGTATGCCTATCAGAAAAAAATATACGACTGGGGTCCATTAAAAAATTCATAAAATATGCGAGGCAATTGCCTCGCTTTTTTATCTCTTATTTATGCTAAAGTGCTTCGTATCCGCTTATTTATTCAAATATTCCTATGCTCGAATTTTGGTTTAATCCTCAAATATCAATAATCAAAAAACTATTTCTCTTCATCAGCATTGCAATAGTGACAGGTGTTTTATATTGGATGGCACCACTTTCATTCGATGCTGTTCTGATGTTTTTAGGCACAGGAATTATTTTCCTTATTTGCCGTTATTGTAAAATTCATTTTACAGGGAAAAATCCAACTGGCTTACTTTACCGTCTATTCACTTGGATTCCCATTGCCTTAGTTCTTGCACTTATTTTTATGAACATGAAAAATGGTGAAATTTTATTGGCAGGCGCTCAAGGTATTGGATTTATGGCTTTGGCTATTTGCTTATTTTCACCATTATCACTTTTAAATCAAAGTTCAACTGAAAATAAAGAATCATCATAATGTTAGATTTTTGGTATTCAGAAAAATGCACACGTGAAATCAAACTTATTATTTGCATAATCACATGCGCAATTATTTATTACTTTTCAAACATAGAACAGCTGAATACATGGGCGGTCGGTTTTTCACTTGGGATTGGTGTATTCATTCATGTTCTGCACCATTTAAAATTAAAGCTAAATACTCACAATAAATATTCAAATGGCTTAAACATTATTGTTTTGAGCTTACCTATTATTGCCATTCTATTTTTAATTCAGTCCATTCCGCCTATCAATAAAATGATTCTGATAGTACAAAGCCTAGGTTTTGTAGGCCTAGGCTTCTTTATTGTATCGATTTACGAAAATCGTTCAAAACGCAGCTAAGTTTTTTAACTCAACTTATAATGCATCTTTGGCTAATCGATAATATTCATATGTCACTTTTTTATCTTTATAAACATCGTATGTACGCTGCTTAAAGTCAGACACCCAGTCTGAGCCTGAGTAACCCGCAATATGTCCATAAGAATGCTGAGAAGTTGCCTTAATAATATAGATATCACCTTTTTTAGGCTTTTCAAATTGAGGCATAATTTTAGTAAAACCTAACTTCTGTAAGGTATTTCCCCAGTCCGATGCAGCCACAGGATGTTTTTCAATTTTAGCGCCTGAATCTTGTAAAGCAACACGAATGCTTTTTGCACACTTTTGTGTACTTGTTGTTCTTGTAATACTCGCTAATAGCTGACTAAATTTACTAATATCAATTTGAGTAAAATTTCTTGGTTTTGCTGCCGCTTTCTGTGCCGCATTTGATTTACGCAAATACGCTTCGTAATCTGCATTTCTGTTTGTATAAGCACTATCTGCGCCTAAGTTGTATTGTGCCGCAGGAGCATCCATCCCCTGATGACTAATATAACTTACATCCCCAGCCATAACTTCCTCTAAACTCTTAAATTCAACGCGATATCTTTTAAATTGATGAAATATAATGCTATTTCAAAACCTATGGGCAACGATACTACCGTGATTTTTCCATTTTTTTAAGCAAATAAATGTAACTTCATATCATTTAATAAACATTTGATATAAATAACATAATAATCCATATAAATTTCATGGGATTAAAAAACATCTTTCATTCAAAAATGAATTATTCCTCTAAAAATAAAGATGTAACAGTTTGTTTAAAATATTTAGATTCGATCTATTTCTCCAATGATCGCTATGAGAATAATCTTATTTACAAAACAATTGAGAATGATTACTATTTAATAAATGTTCAATCATTATACTTGGAGTATTCTCATGGTTTGTATTCAAAAGTTTGTAAATCGAAATCAGCGTACACTTAAAAAAACGCTCAGTTATTATTTTCTCCACATTACCGTTGCAATGCTTGTTGGTTACGTTGTCACTGGAAACCTTTGGATGGCACTGACTTTAAGTTTGCTTGAACCCACTGTTCAGGCTGTTGCATTCTTTTTCCATGAAAAAGTTTGGGATAAAAAAACAGAACTTTTAAAAGAAGAAGCGAAAGCCTAAAACTATATTTCTTTGAATACTCCAAGTAAAAAAGATCACATTAATGTGATCTTTTATTTTATCTATATCGCTATAAAAAGTATTCCAATTCGCATTTGGTATAAATTTATTTTATAATTAATGAGTAATTTTATAACCAAAATATCCTTATGAATCTAGCTGCATTTGAAGCCTTTGTTAAGGTCATGGAAACTGGCTCTATCTCCCAAGCTGCCGAACATCTTTTTATTACCCAACCAGCGGTCACTAAACGTATTCACAGTTTAGAAGATTATTTTGGCGTAAAGCTTTTTGAATCGGCTGGTCGTGGTGTTCAAGCCACACACGCAGCTCATTCTCTTTTACCTAAAGTGAAAAGTTGGCTAAATGAGTTAGGTGATATTCACCATACTCTTAGTCATGAACAAGATCAGGTACAAGGCAAACTAAAAATTGGTACAAGTCACCACATAGGCTTACATCATTTACCTAACCACTTAAAACAGTATGCGCAAAATTTTCCTCAAGTAAAACTCGATGTCCATTTTGTCGATTCTGAACAAGCGCATGAACAAGTCTTAGCAGGTGATTTAGAATTAGCATTCCTTACGCTCCCACCACAAGGTGATGAACGCCTTTCATATGTCACCATTTGGAATGATCCTCTTGTTTTTGTTGCAGCGCCATTTCATCCTTTGGCTGAGCAAGAAAATCTTAAATTAGAAGATCTGATTCAGTATCCAAGTTTATTACCTGCAGCGCAAACCTATACCAGTCAAATCACTTTGGCAGAATTTGAAAAACAAGGTTTAAAACCTAAAATCACCATGAGCAATAACCCACTTGAATCTATTCGAATGCTCGCTTCAATTGGTTTAGGTTGGTCTGTTTTACCTCAAACACTTGTTAATCATGATTTAAAACAATTAGACATTAAACTTGAGATGAATCGACAATTAGGTATGGTTTGGCACCCAGGTCGTACGCAATCGAAAGCTGTTCAAAAGCTCATTGAAATGATGAAATAAAAAAAGCCACCTTTTGGGTGGCTTTTCTAATTTTAGGACTTATTCACACACTTAAATAAATTAAAATCACAAAAACAATCAACAGTCCCCACGCAGCAATTGAATTTATTCCCCCTTTTTCAACAAGAGCCTCTTCAATATTAGATGGATGATTTTCACTGATAGTTTTTATTCTTTTTTCCACAAAATACTTATAAAGCGCATTTCCACCTAATCCCATGGTTACCGCTAATCCTGTCGATATTGCACGATCTATAGATTCTGAAATTTCAAAAATTGTCGTGACTATTCCTGAGGTAAATACAAAAGCAATATAAAAAGCACCATAAGCATACATCTTGCGGTAAAACAACCAAATAGGACCTAGAAAAAATGCCCCTATATTAAAACCCGCCATTTGTTTCTTTGGCGTAATTTGCTCAAATTTTTCCTTGTAATACTTTTCATATTTTTCGCCAACAAATAATGCCTTTTGATCATCATTAGCTACAGAGAGTTTGCCTGATGTTGGAAATGGCGGTGGCACGTTATTTTCCCCAAATGACATAATTATTCCTTTTTCTAATAAAATAAATGCAATAAAAAAGCCTTTATTCAAATTCCCTATATTGGGTTCATTTAAAAACTAAGCTGATATAAGCAAACTTACTTCGCCTTCACCAATGAATCTTCATGTAAAGATTCATTCAATTGATCGACAATTAAAGCCCACGAACCATCTGACTTAATTTTTTCTGCTAAAAATTGACGCTGTCCTTCACTCCAATAATCGGCTTCAGTAATTTTAGTATTAGCATTCAATTGATGCGTCACAATAAATAAGGCAATCGCCTCTTCACTTGAGTCTAAGCCGAGTTGTTCAAAAAGATTGGTCATTCTTGGTTGTACTGTCATGCTGTTATCCGCCCAATTATTTTCATTCTTAGCTTAAACATACCATTTCCATTTCAAAAATAAATCATCTTTTTGTGCCAAAAGTTGATACAAAAAAAACAGCACCAAAGTGCTGTCCATTAAAACATGAGGTTTAAATTGACCAATCTTGAATGACCCAACCTTGCTCGACTGCCAAAGTTTCTAACCGATCATCTGGATTCACCGCAATAGAATGATCTGCATATTCCAATAAAAATCTATCATTAATAGAGTCTGAATATGCCCAAGATTCATCTACTTCACGTCCGTCTAACCATTGATCTAAACGTGTCAATTTACCTTGTTGATAACACGGCGTATTAATGACTTTTCCCGTGTATTTTCCATCAACAACTTCTGCATTGGTTGCAATAATTTCTGTAATACCAAATTCACGAAAAATAGGTGCCGTAATAAAATCTGAAGTGGCTGTAATACCAACAAGTTGGTGACCTGCATCTTTATGGCGTTGAATGGCTTTAAAACCCTCAGGGCGCATTTGAGGGCGAATCACCTTTTCCATAAACAATTGATGTAAATCAGTTAAATATTGATTATCGTGCTGAGTCAAAAATTCAAATACAAATTCATTATATGCAATTGAGTCTAACTGCCCTGCTTTATAATCTTCATAAAATTTATTGTTCATTTCACGATGACGAATTGGGTCGACTAAGCCTTCATTGACTAGAAACTCTCCCCAGGAATGGTCTGAATCTGTATTAAGTAAGGTGTGATCGAGATCAAATAGCGCCAATTTCATGAAAATACTCGTAAAAACTGAAATTTAAGAAAAAAATTGTAAATCTATCTCCGCTAGTCGATAGAAATTCGTTAAGATCATAGCAATTTTAACATTTTTAAACTTTGCTTTTTTCGAGTTGGATGAAAGAAATAACAATCCCCAAGAGCAAAGTCATAAATTACACATTATTTAGGTAGCCAAATGATCGACTCAGAAGGTTTCCGACCCAATGTCGGGATCATTTTGGCAAATGAGTTTGGACAAGTTTTATGGGCAAAACGCATTGGACACAATGCTTGGCAATTTCCACAAGGAGGAATCCAACTTGGAGAATCTCCCGAACAGGCACTTTATCGTGAGCTGAGAGAAGAAGTTGGCTTACTGCCCGAACATGTCGAAATTTTAGCGCAAACAACAGACTGGTTGCGTTATCGTTTGCCAAATCGATTTATTCGTACAGATTCAGACCCTGTATGCATTGGTCAAAAACAGAAGTGGTTTTTACTGAAACTCACGGCCTCGGTTCAGAATATTCAGTTAAATTTGTCAGATCCACCTGAGTTTGATCAATGGCAATGGGTAAGTTATTGGTATCCATTAGGACAAGTTGTAAATTTTAAGCGAGATGTTTATCGCCAAGCGATGATTGAGTTGTGTGAACAACTTCCATTCAAAAAACCTTAAAAAATCGCATATTTATGCAGATTTTTTAGCCAAGTATTGTTATAAATAGACTGAAACTATAATTCTATAAGGAGCAGGCTCAATGTCGAATATGCAACTGGATACACTAAGACGTATTGTTCAAGAGATCAATGCGTCAACCAGCTTGCATGAATCTTTAGACATTATGGTCAATCAAGTGGCTGATGCCATGCATGTTGATGTCTGCTCTATTTATTTACTCGATGAACGTAACCAACGTTATTTACTAATGGCTTCTAAGGGTTTAAACCCTGAATCAGTGGGTCATGTATCGTTACATACGGGTGAAGGTCTTATTGGTCTGGTTGGGCAACGTGAAGAAATTGTCAATTTAGACAATGCGCCTAAACATGAACGCTTTCTTTATGTTCCTGAAACAGGCGAAGAAATTTATAACTCATTCCTTGGCGTACCTGTGATGTATCGTCGTAAAGTAATGGGCGTTTTAGTCGTTCAAAATAAAGAACCTCACGATTTTAGTGAAGCGGCTGAATCATTCCTTGTAACTTTATGTGCACAACTTTCAGGGGTAATTGCCCATACGCATGCCGTTGGCACTATCGATGTTTTCCGTAAACCAAGTAATTTACCTGCGTATAAAACATTCCAAGGTGTTTCAGGTTCTGGTGGTATTGCACTTGGTCGAGCTGTGGTTTTATATCCACCTGCAGACTTAGCCGCTGTTCCTGACCGTGAAGCGGATGACATTAGCGAAGAACTCGATTTGCTTGATCAAGCATTAGCTTCTGTTCGCAATGAAATTCAATCTCTTGATGATAAAATGCAAGATGCCTTAATGGCTGAAGAGCGTGCTTTGTTTAGCGTGTTCTTACGTATGTTAGATGAAAATGCCCTACCTGCCGAAATTAAAGAATTCATTCGAGATGGTAATTGGGCGCAAGGTGCAGTACGTATTGTTATTGATAAGCATATTGCGCTATTTGCACAAATGGAAGATGACTATTTACGTGAACGTGTTTCAGACCTCAAAGATTTAGGTCGACGGATTCTTGCTTATTTACAAGAAGCAGATTCAAGTCATCGTGAACTCACCGATGAAAGTATTTTAATTGGCGAAGAAATTTCAACAGCCGCATTGGTTGAACTTCCTGTCGATAAAATTGCTGCCATTGTGACCACCGAAGGTGCAATGAATTCACATATGGTGATTGTGGCACGAGCGCTTGGAATTCCAACGGTTGTTGGTGTAACAGAATTACCAATTAATACCCTTGATGATGTCGAGATGATTGTCGATGCACATCAAGGACGTGTATTTACCAATCCGCCTCGACGCTTACGTTCTCGCTATAAAGAAATTCAAAAAGAAGAAGAACTTATTGCCAAAGATTTAAAACAGTACGAAACCAAAGATGCAATCACCCCTGATGGTGTTGCTGTTCGTTTGTTTGTAAATACAGGTTTAATGATAGATGTTGTCCGTGGCGTACAACGCGGTGCAAAAGGTGTCGGTTTATATCGTTCTGAAATTCCTTTCATGCTACGTGACCGCTTCCCAGGTGAAGAAGAACAACGTGCCATCTATCGTCAACAATTAAGTCATTTCGCCAATAAACCTGTCGTTATGCGTACGTTGGATATTGGTGCAGATAAAGACTTACCTTATTTCTCTATTGAAGAAGAAAACTCAGCTTTAGGATGGCGCGGTATTCGTTTCACGCTCGATCACCCTGAAATTTTCTCTTCACAAATTCGTGCCATGCTTAAAGCGAGTATTGGGCTAAATAACTTACATATTCTTTTACCAATGATCACAAGTGTAAGTGAAGTTGAAGAAGCATTGTATTTATTGGAACGAGACTGGATTGCAGTTCAGGAAGAAGAACAAGTCAAAATCAATAAACCCAAAATTGGCATTATGGTTGAAGTACCAAGTGTACTTTTACAAATTGAAGAATTTGCTGAATTGGTCGATTTTTTCTCTGTGGGTTCAAATGATTTAACCCAGTATTTATTAGCTGTTGACCGTAATAATCCTCGCGTTGCCAATGTATATTCGAACTACCACCCTGCTGTTTTACGTGCTTTAACGCGTTTGGTGAAAGAATGTCACACCTATGAAAAGCCAATTAGTTTATGTGGAGAAATGGCAGGTGATCCTTTATCTGCAACACTATTAATGGCAATGGGCTTTAATACGCTTTCGATGAGTTCGAGTAATATCTTACGAGTTCGCAAAGCCATTTGTCATATTCCAATGACCGATGCACAGGAATTATTAGAACGTGCTTTAAAAATGGATAATCCGCTTATTGTAAAAAGTATGATGGAATATTATTTTAAAACGCATGGTTTGGAAGATATGGTGAAGGCGTCTACACGTATTGTAAGTGCTTAATTTTTTAAACGATAGAAAAGTTAAAGAAAGAAAAAGGGAGATAATCATTTGAATATCTCCCTTTTTTGTGTTTTGAATAACCACGTTTTGCATCTTTCTTTCGATCTACAAAAGTTTGGCTTTTGTTGAAATCATTCATGTGTTTTGCCACAAAGTTATGAATCATAACATCTGGCATTTGCTTTTTCTTTGCCATGTTCTTTAACCTATTTTTTAATTAAACATCTAGATGATGTTGTGCATATATTGCGCTTATTTTTATAAATTTCAAGCCCACATGTACCAATATTCATAATGCGTGAATATTTTTGCCAATTACATTAAATGAATTATGAATACATCCAATGATGTAACCGTAATATCTAACGACTCTTAACATATCAACCACGTCATAAAATAAATAAATATATTAAAAAAACACATATAAACAACGCTTTATTTTTATCGAACTTTCCACTTATCAGTAAGATTTTTTTCAATTGGTCAAAAGCTCATTTTAAGCCTACAGTGTAGTAAGTACATTATTTATGAGTGCTTTTGGCAATGAAAGCTTACTTATAAATTTATACAATTAAGATGAATTTAATATGCGTTATAGCAACTAAATAACCTAAAAATTCAAAGCTGTACTCCTTTACAAAACATATAAAGTTCACCTATTTAAAGCGTGATATTTATATAGAAAGCAACATCACTTTGTAGCAGACACTTTTTAAAATTAACGGAGAAGCGAAATGAGCCAAGATCCAAAAAAATGTCCTGTATCCCACCTTACAACCGCTTTTGGTGCACCAGTAGTAGACAACCAAGACAGTTTAACGGCAGGTGCTCGTGGACCGCTTTTAGCTCAAGACTTGTGGTTAAATGAAAAACTAGCAAATTTCGTACGCGAAGTGATTCCTGAGCGTCGTATGCATGCAAAAGGCTCTGGTGCTTTCGGTACATTTACCGTGACCCAAGATATTACAAAATATACTCGTGCTAAAATTTTCAGTGAAGTAGGTAAAAAAACTGAAATGTTTGCACGTTTCACAACTGTAGCGGGCGAACGTGGTGCTGCCGATGCTGAACGTGATATTCGTGGTTTTGCCTTAAAATTCTACACAGAAGAAGGCAACTGGGACATGGTGGGTAATAACACACCAGTATTCTTCTTACGTGACCCACGTAAATTCCCAGACTTAAACAAAGCGGTTAAACGCGATCCAAAAACAAACTTACGTAGCGCAACATACAACTGGGATTTCTGGACACTTCTTCCTGAAGCATTCCACCAAGTAACGATTGTAATGTCTGATCGTGGTATTCCTGCAAGCTACCGTCATATGCATGGTTTTGGTAGCCACACATACAGCTTTATTAATGATAAAAATGAACGTTTTTGGGTGAAATTCCACTTCAAAACTCAGCAAGGCATTAAGAACTTAACCAATGCAGAAGCGGAAGCAATTATTGGTAAAGATCGTGAAAGTCATCAAAAAGATTTATTCGATGCTATCGAAAAAGGTGACTTCCCGAAATGGAAAATGTACGTTCAGATTATGCCTGAACTTGATGCTGAAAAAGTTCCATATCATCCATTTGACTTAACAAAAGTTTGGCCGCATGGTGATTACCCTCTTATTGAAGTTGGTGAGTTTGAACTCAACAAAAACTCTGAAAACTTCTATTTAGATGTTGAACAATCTGCATTTGCACCAAGTAATCTTGTTCCTGGTATTGGTGTATCTCCTGACCGTATGCTTCAAGCACGTTTATTTAACTATGCCGATGCTCAGCGTTACCGTTTAGGTGTGAATTATCAACAAATTCCTGTAAACGCAGCACGTTGCCCTGTTCATTCGAATCATCGTGATGGTCAAGGTCGTGTAGATGCTAACTATGGTGGTTTACCACACTACGAACCAAACAGCTTTGGTCAGTGGCAGCAACAACCTGAATATAAAGAGCCACCGCTTAAAATTTCAGGCAATGCAGATCACTGGGATTATCGTCAAGATGATAATGACTACTTCAGCCAACCGCGTGCATTGTTCAACTTAATGACAGATGAACAAAAGCAAACATTGTTCAGTAACACAGCAGATGGTATGGGCGATGCTTTAGACTTCATCAAATATCGTCATATTCGTAACTGTTATGCATGTGACCCTGCATATGGCGAAGGTGTTGCAAAAGCATTAGGTATGACTGTCGCAGATGCTCAAGCAGCACGTGATTCTGATCCTGGTCGTAATAATTCAGGTTTCCTTTAATTTCTAATTTATAGAGATTAAAAAATAAAAAACCACCTTTCGAGGTGGTTTTTTATTACTGTTATTTCTTAAACAATAATCTTTTTACCTTCACGAATACAATAAAACGGATTTACTAATTTAGATGAGTTTTTCATTGCCTTGTGCAAGTCTTCCTCAGGCTGATCTCGGCTTTCATCCGTCAATTGAAAAGTACGATAATGTATAGCAAGAGAGCATTTTGCATGTAAGTCCTTATGCGCTTGAAATGCATCTTCAGGGTTCATATGCATGTAACGCAAAATATGACGTGGCTCATAAGCGCCTATAGGTAACAACGCAATTCTTGGGGCACCAAGCTTTTGCTTAATTTCTTTAAAGTGTGTTGCATACCCTGTATCACCTGCAAAATAACAATGATCTTTTCCATTTGAAATAGAGAAACCACCCCATAACGCACTATTTTGATCTCTAAAACCACGTCCAGAACCATGTTGTGCTGGTGTATATACAATATTAAGTTCATTAAATGAAATGGATTCCCACCAATCTAATTCAGTCACATTGAACTCATCAGGCAGGTAATATCCATTTCCTAATCCCGTATAAATCATCATACCAAACTTTTCATGCAACCATTTGAGTGTGGCAATATCCATATGATCGTAGTGATTATGACTGAGTAACACACCATGAATTTCGGGTAAGTCTTCTAAGCGGATACCAGCAGGACAAACACGTCGAGGTCCCACTCCCTGCTTCGGACTTGCATAATCAGACCATACTGGATCTGTTAAAAAATTATATGGACCAATCTTAATGAGCGCTGTTGCATGACCAATAAACCAGACATTCCAATCATCTAAACTTGCATGGGGTCTTGACTCTGGCAAGCTTATAATAGATTTATAAAATGCTTCATATTCATGCTGAATATCCACATTCCAAGTATGAGACTTACGGGTTATTAACCATTTATATAAATCTGTACGTGACGGCTTATCAGATGAATGCCCTACATTAAAAAAGCGTTCACCATTAAAATGCTCTGAATTGAGAAAATCAAATTTCGGCTGTTGCCATAAATGTGACCAGCTTGTTTCAGTGGTTAAATGAGTGCTTTGATTCTTTTCAGTCATGTTTGGGCAACTAGAAGATTTATACAAGGTTAATACACCTCCACTTTCTTTACATACAATGTTAATTCGTCGTTAGAGATGTTTCTTTTACAATCATAATAACCAAAACACCAAGACCAACTCTTGTGAGTTTTTGTTTCTTTTTTAGTGGTTTAGATAAATAAAGCTGATACAAAGCCCAATGTCTTTTACAGAGATAAGACTTATCAATATGCTCTTTTCATCCTTTCAGTTATTACAAATAGTTCCAAAATTTAAAAAAGTAATACCTTTAAAGGTATATGTACTCATGTTCTCACTATTCAGAGTCATAGGTATAGTTAACCTAAAAGAAGTATGACAACTGCATATAAAAATACAGCTTAACAAGGTAAATATTTGATTAAAATAAAATAATAAAAAATCACCAGAAACATCCAGAAACATCCAGAAACTAAAAACCCAACAACAAATGGCAAATAAAAGCCATTAAAGTGCTTTTACTAAATCATTCTTAAATACTTATATTTTTAATATTTAAACACTATGACTAAGCCACCATTCTTTAGTCGTTAAGTACCATAATAAACTTCACTATATTTTCAGTTGTAGACTATACTCGAATAGATATATAAGACTTTTTTTAGATTAATCGCTAGGGCTGTGATATGGAATTACGTCATCTTCGATACTTCATTACTGTTGCTGAAGAACTGAACTTTAGTAAGGCAGCACTCAAGCTTTACACTGCACAGCCATCGCTTAGTCAACAAATCAAAGACCTAGAAGAAGATGTTGGCGTAAAACTTTTAAATCGCACAAAACGCAAAGTTGAACTCACAGAAGAAGGTGCTGTTTTCCTTGAACAAGCTCGATTAACACTAGCTCAGGCAGACAAAGCCGTGGCAATGGCACGTCAGGTTTCACAAGCCAAACAACAAATGCTACGAATTGGCTTTGTCCCCGTAGCTGAAATGAAAATTTTCCCATATGTATTACCAGGCCTACGTGTTCAAAGCCCAGATTTGAAAATTGAGCTACTTAGCCAAAACAATAATGAACAAATGAAATTATTGAAAAAAGGGGATCTTGATGTCACCTTTACGCGTCATAATTTCAGCAGTGAAGAAATTGAAAGTGTTTTTGTTTTAAGAGAACCTTTAATGTTCATTCTGCCTAAAGACCATCCTTTAGCAGAATATGACCGAATTCCAATTAAAGCTTTGAATGGTTTAGATTTTATTATTCCATCTGTAGAGCAATCACATACGCTTCATCATGCAATTCTAGATTTTGCAAAAGCCCAGAATATTGAATTGAATATTGTACAAACTGCCGACAATATTCTTTTTAATATCAACTCCATTGGCATGGGACTTGGTTGCACAATTCTACCAGGTTACATCACCCCTCTTGCGATGAGTAACTCCGTAATTCGTCCACTTAGTGTTGAACTACCTCAAATTGATTTATATGTGAGTTATCGCAAAAATAATACCTCGATTGCAGTACAAAAATTCATGGAACTACTGAGCAAAGTTTTTTATCTTAACTTTGATTCAAAATCATAATTTCCGGCTTATTTTCCACATAAAAAAAGCACGATTACAGTATCAATAATCGTGCTTTTTTTATATTAGGAATGACTAAATTTCCGATGTGTTTTATTTTATGTTCAATCTTAAAATGATCTCACTGTAAAATGAGCAAATGCCCTTTATCAGGCTTTCATTGATATAAAAAACAAAAACGTAGGTTGCCTAAACATTCAAACGAGTATGCATAAAAACTATATCGCTTGCTGAGTTTTAATCTGATGAACTAAAAATTCATGTAATTCTTTAACATCTTGAGCAATTGTTAAAGGCTCAAATAGAGTCAGCGTTTCTACAGTATGAACACCATAAGTAACACCAACTCGAGGCATTACAATATTTCGTGCCATTTCTAAATCGTAAGATGTATCACCCACCATAATGGCATTTTCAGCAGAGATACCTGTTTCAGTCAGAATTTCCGACAGCATTAATGGATCGGGTTTAGATTTAGTTTCACTCGCAGCACGAGTTGCAATAAACAAATCAACACTTTGCGTTTTTGCCAAAACACGATCTAAGCCACGACGGCTTTTCCCTGTTGCAACTGCTAGTAGAACACCCAATTGTTTAAGCTCTTGTAGCATTTCAGCTACGCCATCAAACCATACATCGCCCTTTGAATTTTCGACATAATGATCGCCATAACATTTTAAAATTTCATCATGTAATTCAGGAACAGCTGGAAATAATACTTGTGCTACCTCAGGTAAGCCTAAACCAATAATACTTTTCGCAGCATCATTTGTTAAAGGTTGATTAAACTGCTGAGCCGCATATTTCAAACTTGCGACAATTTGCCCCACCGAATCAAATAATGTTCCATCCCAATCGAAAATAACGAGTTTTACAGGTGATGTCATACATAATTTCCTAATGTTGATTCGGTTTTAAACTGAAGTGCAAATGAGAGGTCGATTGCTTTAATCTCCCTCAAACCCACCTTCAATAAAGATGGGGCGTTTTTTCTACTTAAACAAAGCTGAATTAAAGATTACTCATCATCTTTAACAGGCGTTACCACTTTATCTGCTTTTTGTGCACGTAATTGCGCCACAATATTTTGCATATCTTCAGGCAATGGTGCTTCTATGGTTTCATAACCTGGAATTTCTAAACGCATGGCATGCAAGCATAAACGACGAGGTTTTGGACCTTTATAAGGTGTTTCATGTCCATACTTTTCATCACCAATTAAAGGATGACCAATGCTTAAACCATGCACACGAATTTGATGCGTACGACCCGAAAGTGGTGATGCATAAACTAATGTTGCATGCATAAAGCGTTCAGCGACATTCCACTGTGTTTTAGAATCTTTACCTTCTTTAGACACACATACACGACGCTCGCCATTAGCAAGTTCATAACGATGTAAAGGCGCATCAATCAGCTGTTTATCTAAAGTTACTTTTCCTTTTACTACAGCAGCATAAGTTTTTTTAATCTTATGTTCACGCAGCATGTCTTGAAGCAACTTCAAAGTACTGCGCTTTTTAGAAATCATCACTAAACCAGACGTATCGCGGTCAATACGATGAATCAGCTCTAAATATTTTTTACCTGTTGCTGCACGTAAACTTTCGATTAAACCGTAAGCAATACCACTACCACCATGAACTGCAATACCCGATGGTTTATTTACCACAAGCAAGCCTTCATCTTCATAGACAACACGGCTTAATAAGCTCTGCGCAACTTTATCTGAAACAGGAACTAAGCTTTCATCCTTTTGCTCATAACGTATTGGTGCAACACGAATTTGATCACCAATCGCAAGCTTAGTTTCAGCTTTCACACGTTTTTTATTTACACGAACTTGGCTTTCACGAATCAAACGATAAATACGGCTTTTCGGCACGCCTTTTAAACGAGAAAATAAAAAATTATCGATGCGTTGACCCGATTGATGTTCATCCACTTCAAACCAAGTGACATTTTGCCATTCTTGCGTAGAATTCATACAGTTACTGAGACCTAAAAAAATACTAAAATTGATTAAAAACTGATCATTCGAGCTATACTTTTCACAAGAAACATAAGCTTAGCCCATAGGCAGATGATGCAAGGTTTGGTATAGTCGGCATACGGAAACCATCGTTTGTGAGTTGGAATCTATTTTTTCAGACTATTCTGAACATAATTATTCACTTAAAAACTCACATGAACACGGAAAGGTCCCAAAAGAATTATGCCGACGCCGAAGGCTTATTATATCGGCAAAAACACAAACTGTTGCGTTTAATTGTACCTCAGGTACATAAATCAGTTTGTCTGAAAAAATATGTCGCCAACTTAAGTTGGTTTTTAAACGTAAACTGATACACATCAGATCAGTCGCTCCCTGATGCTAAATTCAGGCTACAGCGTTGATGTATTGGATCTGCACAGTTTGCACAGATACGATGATAATTCCGTATCAAGACGCCTTCTAAGTGAAGGAATGATCTTCGAGCAATGTGACAGTGAAAGTGATCACATCCAATACACCGCTAGTCCGCCAGTGAATCGCACAGGTGACTTTAATCGTTTAAAGATTGAAGCCGTATTGGCATCATCGATACGTAAATCATAAACCGAAGCCCACCTAAAAAGGCCGGTAAAAAAGAGTTCGAATCCCAATACTTTTTTGTGGTTTGAGCAGTTGATTCGTAGTTTTTGATGTTCGCTACGTGACCTAGCGATGCTTTGCTGTGTATCACTATAAGGTGTTACACCCATGAAACGTATGTTGATTAATGCAACTCATGCTGAAGAAATTCGCGTTGCACTTGTCACTGGACAGCGTCTTTACGATTTCGACCTAGAGAATCGTACCCGTGAACAAAAAAAATCAAATATCTATAAAGGTCACGTCACTCGCGTTGAACCTTCATTAGAAGCAGTATTTGTAGAGTATGGCGCTGGTCGTCAAGGCTTCTTGTCAATGCGAGAAATCGCAAACTCGTATTACAAAGCAGATCCTCGTCAAACTTCGAACATTCGTGAACTTATCACGGAAGGTACTGAGCTTTTAGTTCAAGTCGAAAAGGAAGAACGTGGTAATAAAGGTGCTGCCCTTTCAACATTTATCTCACTTGCAGGTCGTTATTTGGTACTTATGCCAAACAATCCTAAAGGTGGCGGTATTAGTCGTCAAATTTCAGGTTCAGTTCGTGAAGAATTGAAAGAAATGTTAGCGTCATTAAATACACCACGCGGTATGAGCGTTATTGTTCGTACAGCAGGTATTGGTCGCTCGAAAGAAGAATTGCAGCTAGATCTTCAACATTTGTTAGATCTTTGGGCTCAAATTCAAAAGACTGCAAGCTCTGGTCCATCTCCAATGTTGGTTCACCAAGAAGCTGGTGTTGTAACTCGTGCGATTCGTGACTATCTACGTGATGATGTTGCTGAAATCTTGATTGATTCTGAGCAAGCATATAATGAAGCGTATAACTTCGTTAAAGCTGTAATGCCACTTCAATTAGACAAGTTAAAAACTTATACATTAAATGAACCATTATTTGCTCATTTTGGTATTGAAAGCCAAATTCAAACGGCTTACGAACGTGAAGTTAAACTACCTTCTGGTGGTTCTATCGTTATTGACCAAACAGAAGCTTTAGTATCTGTCGATATTAACTCTGCAAAATCGACTCGTGGTCATGACGTAGAAGAAACAGCGTTAAATACTAACTTAGAAGCTGCTGAAGAAATTGCGCGCCAATTACGTTTACGTGATATTGGTGGCTTAGTTGTGATCGATTTTATCGACATGACAAAAGACCGCAACCAACGTATGGTTGAAGCAAAACTTCGTGAAGCAACGCAAAGTGACCGTGCTCGTATTCAATTCGGTCAATTGTCTCGCTTTGGTTTAATGGAAATGAGCCGTCAACGCTTACGTCCATCTTTAGAAGAAGCGACTGGTTATGTATGCCCTCGCTGTCATGGCACTGGCATGGTACGTGACCTTCGTTCACTTTCGCTTTCTATTATGCGTAAAGTGGAAGAAATTGCGCTTCGTGAACGTCAAGGTGAAGTTCAAGTTCAAGTGCCTGTTGAAATTGCAGCATTCATGCTCAATGAAAAACGCCATACGCTTGTTTATTTAGAACAAACTTCAAATGTACGTGTAACGGTATTGCCTCACCCGCATTTAGAAACACCTCATTACGAAATTTCATTTAACCCAGAAGGCTTCGCGCCAACAAGCTATGAACGCACAGAAGCAACGCGTAATAGCGAAAAAGAATTGGGTTATGAATCTTCTGAATGGCATTTAGAAGAAGAGCAACATGCTCAAGCTACAGCCCCTGCACCTGTTCAGCAGCAAGGCAATAAAAACCAACAAAATAATAAACGTCGCCCTCAACACGCGAATCAACAGCAAACTCAACAACCTCAAGTAAAAGTTGCTCCTGCGCAAGCTTCAGCAAGTCCTTGTGCTTGGTTAGAGAATTTGTTTGTACAAAAACAAGCTACAACTATCGATCAATCTCGTACAGCAAATACTGCTGCATCTGCGATTGAGCAAATGGTGAATGGTGGTGCGGTAAGTCGTGGTCAATTTGGTCAAATTGGTGGTCAAGTTACAACGCAACAACACGCCCCTGTAGTTCAAGCAAACAATGCTTATTTAGCGCCTTCAACTGTTGCAAACAAGTCTGAACAACGTGATCTTACAGAGAAACCTCTAGAGCGCGAAGAAAAGACTCAACGTCCAAACAATAAGAAGCCACGCAATAATAAGCACAAAGAGCCACGTGAACAGCAAGTACAACACGTACAGCAAGAAATTGCTCATCATGTACATGAAGAAGTTGTACAAGTATCACGTCAAGAACAGCGCCAAGAAGCTCGTGAAAACAAACGCACTTCTCGTCGTCAACACACGCCTAACGATCAACAACAGCATCAAGATGTTCAACAAAACATTGAACAACAAAATTCTGTTCCACGTCGTGATCGCAACAATCAACAACGTCCAAACCGCCCAACTCGCCATCGTGACCAAAGCGTACTGAACGAACAAGCTGCTGTTCCTGAAGTTGTAGTAACGGAAACAGTAATCAATCAAAATCAGCCTAAAGTTGAAATGATTGATATCCCTCAACAAGACGTAATGCCAACAGCATTAGTGGTTAACATTGATCAAGCTCAAAGCGAAATTATTGCTTTAAGCCAAGTTAAAGAAAGCCCTGCAAAAGCTGTTGAAGTTGCAGCTGTAGAAGAAGTGAAGCAAGCTCCTGTCGCTACAACGAAAGAAGTTGCCGAGAAGAAACCGCAAGCACATAAAAAAGCTGAATCTGCGCATAAACAATCGCAACAACCAGCTAAACGTGCAAGCAACGATCCTCGTCAAAATCGTCGTCAGCGCAATGAACAGGCTCAACCTCAAATACCTGTGTTGAGACCATCTCAAGTGCCTACACTTTCACTTTATACTGTGGATTCTTTAATCCGCCATGTATACGGTGATGACTGCTCTGTACTGATTGAACAGTTTGGATTAATTCCTACTTTTAATCGTGCATTGGCAAAATTCACAAGTGAATATGCTGCAAGCATTGCATCTCAAACAACAAATGTTGTTGAGAAAAAACCTGTAACACGTGATGTTGAAGTAACAAAAGCAGTACTAGAAGCAGAACCTGCTCCTGTGCTTGACCTTACTCCACCAAAACCTGTATCAGACAATCGTGTTGCAAATGACCCGCGTGAGCGTCGTCGTTTAGCAAAACAAGCTGCTGAACAGGCCCATGTACAAGCAAAGCAAGCACATCTTGAAGCTGAAAAAGCACAAGAAGTTGAAGTAGAAGCAGTGCAAACAGCTCCTATTGAAGTAGAGACAACAGTTGCTGTTGTAGAGCCTGTTGCCGAGGATCAAGAGCTTGAGAAGCTTCCTGTTGAAGTAAAAGCAGAAGAAGTTATTCAAGTTCAAGAAACGACAACTGAAGTTGCTCAAGCTGAAGTAGTTTCTGAAGACCAACCTGCTGAAGACCTAAACATTGACGACAGCTCAACAAAAGAGAAACCAGCTCGCCCACGTCGTCCTCGTGGTCGTCCACCGAAAAAAGTAGACACCGCAACTGAGTCATAATTTGCTTTTTTGCAGGTGATTAAAAATTCCAGTCATTTCGATGACTGGTTTTTTTTTGGTACTTTTGTCAATTTAGGTTGATTGCACTAGTCCGAAACGATTAAAAGACAAGTGTAGTAATTCGTTGAAATAAATCGTAAACAAATGGGCACGATACTGATTTACGAAAATAATAGGATTCTTATGAGCCACAATCAAAAAAGCGATCTCATTGGTTTTGCAGAAGTCGCAGCAAAAATCCCTAAATTCATGAGCAAGCTACCTCATTTAGTTACTGGTCTTAAGCAAGCTTATTTACGTACTTCGAACTCTCCTGCTGGCTTAGGTATTGCATTTGAAAATGCCGTTAAGCGCAATCCTCAAGGTTGTGCATTAAAATATGAAGATCAGCAATTTTCATATAAAGAATTAAATGATTGGGCAAACCAAATTGGGCATTTCTATCTTTCAATAGGCGCAAACAAAGGCGATGTTGTGGCGCTCATGATGGAAAATCGTCCCGAGTTAATTGCAACTGTTTTGGGTTTAGCAAAAATTGGCGTGACCATTGCCTTAGTCAATACATCTCAAGTAGGCAAAGTCCTTGCCCATAGCATTAACCTAGTGAAGCCAATTGCAGTGATTGCAGGTGCAGAATGCTGTGCTTCTATCGATGAAATTCGACACGACCTAGAATTATCCTCAGAACGCTTTCATTGGTTTGCAGATCAAGAAACATTAAAAGATGCAGGTGAAGCACCAAACGGCTTTATCAACCTTGCAGAAAAAATAGAAAACTTCCCCAAATTTAATACACCAACGACCCAATCTGTTCAGGGTAAAAATGGTCTATTTTATATTTACACATCAGGCACCACAGGCTTACCTAAGGCGGTAATTTTTACCAATAGCCGTTGGACTTTGGCTTATGGCACGTACGGTCATGTCATCGACCTAAAGCCTAATGATGTCATGTACTGTACTCTACCGCTGTATCATGCGACAGGTATTGTGGTGTGTTGGTGTGGTGTCATTGCAAGTAGCGCAACACTCGCAATTCGTCGTAAATACTCAACATCTTCATTCTGGAAAGATGTGAAAAAATTCGATGCCTCTGCAATTGGTTATGTCGGTGAACTTTGTCGCTATTTAATGGATGCGCCTGAGTCTGAACTTGAACAAGGTCATCGTGTTACAAAGATGATTGGTAACGGCATGCGCCCAAATATTTGGGATAAGTTTAAAGCGCGTTTTGGCATCGAAGAAGTTTTAGAACTTTATGCATCAAGCGAAGGTAATGTAGGCTTTAGCAACGTTTTCAATTTTGACAATACCGTTGGATTCTCCCCTACACCGTATGCAGTCATTCAGTACGATAAAGAAAAAAATGAACCAGTTCATGACAAAAATGGTTGGTGCATTCGCGTTAAAAAGGGCGAAGTTGGCTTACTTATTGGGAAAATTACGCGCAGATCACCTTTCGACGGCTATACAGATCCTGAAAAAAATAAAACGGTGATCATGACCAATGTTTTGAAAAAAGGCGATGCCTACTTTAATACAGGCGATTTAGTTCGAGATATTGGTTTTAGACATGCACAATTTATCGATCGCTTAGGTGATACATTCCGCTGGAAAGGCGAAAATGTATCAACCACCCAAGTTGAAAATATCCTAAGTGATTATGAAAAAATTACAGCTGCAGTGGTTTATGGCGTAGAAATTCCAAATACCAATGGTCGTGCAGGCATGGCAGCTATTACTCTGCATGATGATGTGAAATTGGATACACAAGATTTAAGTAATATGTATAGTGAATTTAAAAAGTCATTGCCTGCATATGCTGTACCTTTGTTCTTACGTATTCAAGTTACTGTTGAAACAACAGGTACATTTAAGTATCAAAAAAGTAAACTGAAAGAACAAGGCTTCGACATTACGCAAACGAATGAAAAGATTTTAGTTCTTTTACCAGGAGCTAATGCTTATTGCGAACTCACAACAGAGATTTACAACAACATCCAAAGTTATAAATATCGCTTTTAATAGTAAAAGTTGTTTGTTTTTTGATTATATGAAGCTTTTTTGTTTTATTTATAATCAATCACAGGCAACTTTCTTATTTTTTACTTGCGCTCATTTGATATCTTGCTACAATACGCTCCATCAAATGAAGTGGTGTTTCAAAACTCCTAGAGTTTTCTTGCACTACATATTCAAGTTTTCTTGAATACTGGTTCAGGGTCGTTAGCTCAGTTGGTAGAGCAGTAGACTTTTAATCTATTGGTCCCGCGTTCGAGTCGCGGACGACCCACCATTTCCTTTGACATCCCTGATGGGTCGTTAGCTCAGTTGGTAGAGCAGTAGACTTTTAATCTATTGGTCCCGCGTTCGAGTCGCGGACGACCCACCATCATTCTAAAACGTCTGTTTTAGAAACCATCAAATCTAATTTGATACAAAACCTTTGAATGGGTCGTTAGCTCAGTTGGTAGAGCAGTAGACTTTTAATCTATTGGTCCCGCGTTCGAGTCGCGGACGACCCACCATTCTTTCTTAGAGCTTCTTTCTTCCACCATGCGAAGATAAAGAAACTTGCATTATTCCGACCAAGACAAACCACTCCTCTTTTGGTTCTGATTCGCCATTCTCGAAATTTTGCTCATCGATGTTGCATCATATCGTGCTTTATTGCGCCTTTAAAAATCTTAGATTTTTTGCACTCGAGTGAAACGTTGTTTCACTAATCCTTATTCAGGGTTGTTAACTCAGTTGGTAGAGCAGTAGACTCTTAATCCATTGGTCGTGGGTTCGAACCCCACACAACCCACCAATTATTCTATTTGTTAAAATACTTCGTTTAAGAATCTAAGATATAAAAAAAGCCCCGTTTAAGGACTTTATTCATTATTTGATATTTTCAGGTTTTAGTTTATAAGCTTCGTGTGGAAATGGGTTTCCTTCTTGGAAAAATGTTCGATTCACATCTGTTGCATTTGCAATTCGATCCAAATTCATCGTTAGATTTTTATCTTTATCTATATCGTAAAAAAACTCAACACCACTCACTCTTTTTAAAATAATTTGATGATTTAATTCATCATATTTCCAGTAATCTTGACGATATTGATTTTCCGAAGCAAATGTAATTGTACCTAAATGTATAACTGTTCGATGTGCCGTACCATCAGGTAGTAAATTCAAAATAAAATCTGCCGTACCTTGTTCACAGAAGACAATTGGATCTTTACAACTGACAACAACCCGATAACGCCCTACATAAGGAAGTGCATTATCTGAAATATGATCAGCAAGACCCTCTTCATCTATAGGGGTAGCTACTTGTCCAGCAACATCTGTTAATTTTTTACCTGTTAATGGCTCATAATCATCTTTACTTGCAGTTTGAAATGTTTCCTGTTGCTCTGTTGAAACATTATCATGGTCATCACTACATGCAGTTATTCCAAAAACAAACAGTGAAACCATGCAAGTTTGATATATTTTCCGATTCAACACTTACTCACCATTCACATAAAATTTAGATTAAAAATAATAAATATATTGTTTAAAATTACTTAATAATTAACCATTTATAGTAAAAATAAACAGTTTACATCTGCATTCTATGACTCTATTTATATGTCGCATATACACAGTTACACATTTTAACGATTTAATTTAAGACACCGCTTTAAATTAAAAAAACAAACTCCATATTTTATATTACAGCTAACTGATTTATTTCATTTTAAGGAGAACTAGATGACCAATGTTGGTTTATATCGCTCAAACCGCTCGAACATGATTGCAGGTGTAATGGGTGGTATTGCTGAACGTTTTGGTTGGAATGCAAATTTACTACGCATTATTTTTATTGTGGTCTCTGTTATGAGCGCAGCATTTCCAGGTATTTTAGTTTATTTAATCCTGTGGTTCATCATGCCGAAAAAACAAACTGAATTACAATACACTCCAAATAATCAACAGCCTATTCGTACTGTAGGTGATGATCGCGCCTAATTTATTTAACTCTTTTTTTGCTACGATGTTCCCCCCAAGATATCGTAGCTTTTTTTTGCATTTATATAATTTAAAATATAATAATCAATAGGTTATTGAGTTACTTTAAGAACAACTTATTTTCAAAATTAGCAATGATCAACATTTACACACAGACACAAGTAATCCATAAAATTAACTTTCTTTGACATCTTCATTAAAAACCATGCTACTTGATCTTTAACCTTTGCCACTCCCCTTTAAAATCCTTATAATTGAGGGCAATTTTTCTCTAATTTTAAGTGGATGACCATGAGTCGCGCCATATCGCATATTGATACCTTCCAAGGCTTAATTCTTGCCTTACAAAACTATTGGGCTGAACAAGGCTGTGTAATTTTACAACCTTACGATATGGAAATGGGCGCAGGCACATTCCACACAGCAACCTTCTTACGTGCTTTAGGCCCAGAAACTTGGAATGCTGCTTACGTTCAGCCTTCACGTCGTCCTAAAGATGGTCGTTACGGTGAAAACCCAAACCGTTTGCAACATTACTACCAATTCCAAGTAGTTCTTAAGCCAAACCCAGACAACATCCAACAGCTTTATTTAGATTCTTTAAAAGCCATTGGTATTGATCCTTTAATTCACGATATTCGTTTTGTAGAAGATAACTGGGAATCTCCAACATTAGGCGCTTGGGGCTTAGGTTGGGAAGTTTGGCTAAATGGCATGGAAGTGACTCAGTTCACTTACTTCCAACAAGTGGGCGGTATTGAATGCTACCCTGTAACGGGCGAAATCACTTACGGACTTGAGCGTTTAGCAATGTACTTGCAAGGCGTAGATTCTGTTTACGATTTGGTTTGGACTAAAGGTCAGTTTGGCACAGTAACTTATGGCGATGTATTCCATCAAAATGAAGTGGAACAATCGACTTATAACTTCGAATATGCCAACGTTGAAAAAATGTTTGAGTTGTTCGATTTCTACGAAGCTGAAGCGACTCGTTTAATTGAAGCTGAACTTCCACTTCCTGCTTACGAACAAGTGATTAAGGCATCTCATAGCTTTAACTTGTTAGATGCGCGCGGTGCAATTTCGGTAACTGAACGTCAACGTTATATTTTACGTGTACGTACTTTGGCGCGTTCAATTGCACAAAGTTATGTTGCTGCTCGTGCGAAACTTGGTTTCCCAATGGCAGAACCTGAACTTCGTGACGAAGTTTTAGCGCAGTTAAAAGCACAAGTTGAAGCAGAAGCAAAAGTTGAATCTAAGGAGAGCAAATAATGTCTAAACATACAGTATTGTTCGAATTAGGCTGTGAAGAACTGCCACCAAAAAGCTTAAAAAAATTACGTGATGCGCTACAAGCTGAAACTGTAAAAGGCTTAAAAGATGCAGGTTTGGCTTTCGATTCTATCGAAGCGTATGCAGCGCCACGTCGTTTAGCATTAAAAATTGTGAATGTTGATGGCGCGCAAGCGGACACGCAAAAACGTTTTGACGGCCCTGCTAAACAAGCAGCGTTTGATGCTGAAGGTAAACCGACTAAAGCTTTAGAAGGCTTTATGCGTGGTCAAGGCATCACTGTAGATCAAGTATCAACTTTCCAAGCAGGTAAAGTTGAAAAAGTGTGCTACTTAAAAGATGTGAAAGGTCAAAGCTTAGATGTTTTACTTCCACAAATTTTACAAACTGCATTGGATAATCTTCCAATTGCAAAACGTATGCGTTCTGCGGCAAGCCGTACTGAATTTGTACGTCCTGTAAAATGGGTTATATTGTTGAAAGACAACGATGTTGTTGATGCAACTATTCAAGATCATAAAGCAGGTAACGTGACTTATGGTCACCGTTTCCATGCGCCTGAAGCAATTACGTTAACGCATGCTGATGAATATTTAGCGAAGTTAAAAGTAGCTTACGTTGTTGCAAACTTTGAAGAACGCCAAGCGATCATCGACCAACAAGTAAAAGCGTTGGCTGATGAAGTAAACGCGATTGCGATTGTGCCTGCGGATTTACGTGATGAAGTGACTGCACTTGTAGAATGGCCTGTTGCGCTTCGTGCAAGCTTCGAAGAACGCTTCTTAGCTGTTCCTCAAGAAGCATTGATCACAACGATGCAGGACAACCAAAAGTACTTCTGCTTAGTGAATAGCGACAATAAACTTCAACCGTACTTCATTACTGTTTCAAATATTGAGTCTAAAGATCCTGCTCAAATTATTGAAGGTAACGAGAAAGTTGTTCGTCCACGTTTATCGGATGCTGAATTCTTCTTCTTACAAGACCAAAAACAACCGCTTGCTTCTCGTAAAGAGAAACTTGCAAACATGGTCTTCCAAGCAGAATTGGGTACGCTTTGGAACAAGTCTGAACGTATTGCGAAACTTGCTGTTGCGCTTGCGCCTATTACAGGTGCAAAAGCGGAAGATGCTGAAAAAGCTGCGCTGCTTGCGAAATGTGACTTAACGTCTGAGCTTGTGGGTGAATTCCCAGAACTTCAAGGTATTGCGGGCACTTACTACGCACGTCTTGAAGGCGAAAATGATGAAGTAAGCGATGCTTTAGGTGAGCAATATCTTCCTAAATTCGCAGGTGATGTTTTACCTAAAACCAAAACAGGTACTGCGGTTGCATTGGCTGACCGTTTAGATACGCTCACAGGTATTTTTGGTATTGGTCAAGCGCCTACAGGTTCTAAAGACCCATTTGCACTTCGTCGTTCTGCCATTGGTATTTTGCGTTTAGTGACTGAAAACAATCTTGATGTTTCTATTGAAGATTTAATCAAGCTTGCTTTAGCTGCCTATGGCGATGTATTGAAAGATCACGATAAGACTTTAAACGATGCTGTTGCATTCCTTGAAGGTCGTTACCGTGCGAAATATGAAGACCAAGGCGTTGCGGTTGATGTGATTCAAGCGGTTCAAGCGTTGTCTCCAAAATCTCCTTTAGATTTTGACAAGCGTGTAAATGCGGTGAATCATTTCCGTGCATTGCCTGAAGCTGCTGCTTTGGCTGCTGCAAATAAACGTGTTGCTAACATTCTTGCAAAAGAAGCTGAACCGACGGGTGCTGTTGTTGAAGCAAACTTAGTTGAAGATGCTGAAAAAGCATTGTTCGCTGAACTTGCGAAAATTACGCCTGTGGTTGAGCCATTATTTGCTGCGAAAGACTACACAGCTGCGCTTTCTGCTTTAGCTGCGTTACGTGCGCCTATTGATGCTTTCTTTGAAGGTGTAATGGTTATGGCAGATGATGCAGAGTTAAAAGCAAACCGTTTATGCTTGCTTGCTCAATTACGTGACTTGTTTACGAAAGTGGCTGATATTTCTGTGTTACAGCATTAAGTCTTAAATAATTGTAAAATAAAGAAAACCCCGCTATAAATTAGCGGGGTTTTTTACAGATGAAAACAAATGAAAGAAGTAGCCAAAATCACACTATACGAAATTAATAAATGTGGTTTATATAAATTTAAAAAAGATGAAAAACCAATATTAGGGGATTTAACTGATTTTCTTGAGCAACTAGAAATATGGGCAAAGCAACCTGACATGTTTCTAGCTAATACATGTACGTATGCTCCCATTGGAACAGATGATTCGTATAAAACATATTGTTACGATATTATATCCAATAGTTATTTAACTCTCTTAACGCTATGGATAGAGGTACCTAAAACCAAAGGTAATAAAATTCTAAGTGTAAGCAGTAAGGCAACAGTTGGTAATGTTACTGTGAATACGGCAAATATTAAAAAAGGTGATATCCCAGGCTATGCAGCTTATTTTTTATTTTTCAAAGATAAAAATATAATGGCAACTATCAATTTTGATCACTCAATGAATGGTCGACAGAATCTAGAAAAATATTTAACAGAATTTATTTCTAAAATTTCATCATATGCTGAATCAGAAGTCCAAAAAGATAATGATGGGAACTCATTAGAAATAATCAAATATCGTAAAAGCGAAGACGATGAAGCTGAATTTTTGACAGCGTACTTTGAAACACGACTAGTACGAAATAAAACTAATATCGACTTTTTAAAAGAAAATTTTGAT
This sequence comes from Acinetobacter portensis, assembly GCF_010646905.1. Classification (NCBI taxonomy): domain Bacteria; kingdom Pseudomonadati; phylum Pseudomonadota; class Gammaproteobacteria; order Moraxellales; family Moraxellaceae; genus Acinetobacter; species Acinetobacter portensis. The sequence goes on along the minus strand of NZ_JAAARQ010000002.1, from coordinate 1,639,300 downwards.
TTAATTAGAAAAATTCACAAACACAACGAGATTCCCTTTTTTAAACATGAAAATAAAGCTTACTGGCAAAAATTTCCAACGTTTTCATCGTCTAAAACTGAAGAATTAACAGCAAAATACTCACTTGAAATGAAATATAGGCCTTGTAGTTCCGAAGAAATTGAAACAATTATTACAGATTGGGAAAACAGCCATAAAGCTACAAAATGGGAAGACTTAGGATTTACTGTACAAGGTAAAAGTTCACCAATATGGTTAAGCGGAACAATTGCAAGAAATGACTTTGAGATTAATATTAGCAGAAGTAAAGATGAAATCGTCAACCCAAACATTTTACTCACTGAATTAAATAATATTAAAAATCAAATATTAAACTTACAAACCTCATGAAAAAGCTATTGTTATTATTGATTATTCTTTTATTAGCTATTCCTATTTATATTTTTGGAGAAAATATCTCATTACTAGATCAGTATCGAATTATTGAAAATTTAAAAACAATTTTTTCTATATTATTTGCATTATTTGGGATCTGGATTGCTATATGTAATCCTTTGACTACTGACAATCAAAAATTAGAAAAAATTGAATTCAATAAACTTTTAGAAAGCCTTTTTCTATGTATTGTTTGCTTAATTACAATTAGTCTAATATTTTTTATCATCCCAATCTTTAAACAAATTCATTTCATTGTGAATCATAGACATATATTTTTAGGGATATTATTCCTAAGTATCTATTTTCTAACTTTGATACAAATATATGCTTTAGTTATTTCTTTGATGCCAAATAATTTAATAAAAGATTACTTAGATAAAAAAAGTCAAAAAGAAAAAATATTAAAACAGCAGAGGATACTTAAAAAGTAGTTATAAAACTACTATAGGAAACTCCAAACAAATTCCCTATACTCAAGTGAATTACATTCAAAAAGAAATGGAACTTATGAAACTTAATGCCATCGTTTTGACAGCTCTTGTTGGTTTAGCACTATCTGCATGTACAACTACACCTACAATTCCACACATCAATGCAGGTGCGCTACAAGAAATAGAAAACCTAAAAGCATACCCTGAAACCACAAGTAACAAAGCCCAACTCAACAAATTCTCAGACAAATGCATCATCGAATTTACAGGTCAGCTTGAATCAGGAAAAGTTGTAGAACAATGGGCATTTAAAGGCTTAACCCTTATTTCAGCAGGTACAGCAACATTTGCAAAAGACGGCACAAGCACCGCTTCAACATTTGACCTATACGCACCAGAAGTACAAAAGAACTTCCTATCACTACGTAACAACTTCGCAAAAGATGCATTAGCACAATGTGACTAATCCACAATCCGAACAAAAAGCCTTTGCTCTTAAATCATTAAAGCAAAGGCTTTTTTATCTGTAAGTAAAAAGAAATAAATGTTGAACTCATGTTACACACCTGTATGCTTTTAATCACAAAGCGACATCAACACCCCAAAAGCCGATAAGATCAATTTCAATAAAACCCAATATAGAAAAAAGAGGATCCATCTACGTGATCAATCAATCGAAAGCAGCACTATTTGTTTCGGCAATTCTTGCCACAACACCCCTATTTGCCCAAACAGAAACGACGCAAACAGCACAGCCTGTAAAACAATCTCCTGCCTATGGCGACAACCCAAATATCTTTAAAGTGTTAGGTCACAAAGCCAAAGAAAAAATAGATACAACTGCCGTAAAAATTGATAACGGTGTGCAAAAAGGCGTATCTAAAGTAAAACCAAAAGCAGAACAAGCTTGGGAAAATACCAAAGACTTTACCGAAGAAACTGCAGATAAAGCAGCGAACGGCATTAACCGTACGGTTACTAAAGCCAAAGAAGGTGTATTTGGTAACCCCGAAGAAAAAGCACCAATTGTTCAACATTCGCTAAGTCAGTCATCTACAGACAACCAACCAAAAACCTTTTTAGAGAGCGTACCTGCGCCACAAGCTCAGGTTGCAGAACCTGCTACAACAGCACCACAAACTGAAGTACAAGCACCTACAAACTCAAATACAGGCACAAATACAGCAGATACAGATTCATCTATCCCTAGATAAATCACTAAATCATACATGTATAAAAAAGCCCATCTGATGATGGGCTTTTTTATTTTTAAGCGATTTAATTCACTTGTCGAATAGATTGACCTTTTTTAAAGGCATCAACATTTTCTACCATTTGCTGAACAATGCGCTGACGTGCATCTACACTGCCCCACGCACTATGCGGTGTAATCAATAAATTTGGAATATCAGGATTTAATAAGACATTGCCATCTTTGGGTGGTTCAACCATAAGTACATCTGTTGCTGCACCTGCAATTTTCCCATTCAATAATGCATCTGCTAAAGCTTGTTCATTGACAATACCACCGCGCGCGCAGTTAATTAAAAATGCACTCGATTTCATTGCATCAAAAGCCTGAGCATCAATTAAATCTTGAGTGTCTGCTGTAAGTGGACAATGTAAAGTTAAAAAATCGACTTGAGATAACAACGCATTAAACGCAATACGATTTTCATTGCTTGGTCGGTTTGGCAAAGCGCCCACCAATACTTTCATGCCAAATGCTTCGGCTAATTTACCAACAGCCTTACCCAATTCGCCATAACCTAAAATACCCAAAGTTTTACCTTCCAATTCGATAATTGGATAATCGAGCAAGCAAAATTGCGAGGCTTTATTCCATTCACCATTTTGCACGGCGTTGTCGTATTGTCTAAATGATGTCGCTAAATTTAGCATGAACATAAGCGTGTGTTGCGCCACAGCAGACGTGCCATAAGCCTGACAATTACAAACCACTACACCCTGTTGTTTAGCTTGAGCAAGGTCAATATTATTGGTGCCTGTAGCAGAAATCAAAATCAGTTTAAGTTGCTTACATTGTTGAATTGCTTCTGCATTTACCACAACTTTATTGCTAATAATGACATCAACATTTTGAATTCGTTCTAATAATTGTTCTGAAGATGTACTTGGATAAATTTCCCATTCATCAAACGTATGTTCTAAGGCAGTAAAATCTAAGTCATTTTGGTCTAAAGAGGCATAATCTAAAAACACGGCTTTCATGTTGCATTCCTTGCTTCATTCATGGAATTTTAAGGGATAAAAACTCCCTGTTTATTGCAAACAGTTTAAGCTTATTTTAGATATTTAATCGACCTGTTTTCTCATTTATAAATGCTTTATTTTTCTTTTAAAAAGAATGAAATGTGAAATGATAGATCGTTCAAATATCAAAAATCCTGCTATTTTGCAGGCTTTTTATCACAATGGTTTTTTACAGATAAAATACTTTGTTTCACCACATAAACCGCAAGTGCAAACACAATAAAAATACCGCTACCAAAGCAAATATAAGCGGGATACATAGAGCTTTGAGCAAAAGTAGGGTTAGAAACAGTTAAACAAAATAGCGTGAACAATGAAATATTCAGAACATTCTTTGCCATAACACGACTCTTATCGTCCAATGATATTTTTATCGTTGAATTCATCTTAGATCGAATTAAAAATAAAGCAATAGTACAAAATTAGACCAAAGCCGTATTTAAAATCCGTATCTGTGATGGGTATTACACACTCAAAAAATATATTTGTAACTTAAGCGTCGCTTTCTAATTCCAATACAAATTTTGCAGTTTCAGAAACATCTTCCACAAAATCGTTACCGCCAAACTCATCACTGGCAAGGTTCAAGTTTTTGTAACTTACAACAAAATAGTCGTCATATTTTTTGATAATTAGCGGGCTCATGCCTACGCCTAAAGCATCTTGCTCTTTAAACAGTTTCATCACCAAACGATCATTCATTGCCACAATGTAGCGTTCATCATTTAAGTGAATTTGAACCAAGCCCGTGCCTTTGGCATAAATTGGAATAAGTAGCTTATGATTCAGCGCAATGGCTTTTTCCGCATAGCTTTCAATTTTTTGACTAATCACGTTAAAAACTAAGCCATGACCAAATTTATCGAGCAATAAGCTTCGGCTTTCTTGCGGTACATTAATTTGTACGCCTAGCTTATTTAAATCATGTTCATCGACTTGTTTATTGCTGAGTAATGAGCGAATCAGTTGTTGCTTTTGCTTTGCATCAAAGAAATTACTATCGAGCTGTAAATCGTTATTTCTAAGAATTTGCCCTAAAGATGCACGATGTTTTCTAAGCGACTTTTCAATCACTTTACGATAGTAAAACTTGCTGTTCTTTTTCACCTGACGAATCTTTTTATAAAAATAAGTTTCATCAAATTCTTGCGTTAAAAAGTCATTTAAAAGTTCTGAACTTGCCAAAATTGCGACAGCATCATGTCCTGTAAATGGCAAATGTAAGGTATGAACATGCGGTAAAACTTCTTGAAGTTTCACATAGTGCGCGCGGTCTTCATCATAATAAGGGTCATACACCACAATGTATTCACGATCCGCAGATACATCTTTGGCTTGTACTTTCATGTCTTGGTTTACATCTGCATGAAAGAACATGTTGTAGCGTAAATCGGTGACATCTTCAGGATCAATTGAAAACTGTGGAACCAAGGCAATAACACGTTTTAAGTTCAATAAGTTGGAATACTTAATGGCAGCATAGCCCCCCATTGAACCGCCATAACCTAAACGCGTTTCAAATGGTGCAATAAAGTCTGCAATCGCATCTAACATATTGCGAATGGAGCTTTCAGGGAACCATGACTTTTCTTTTGGCATTACGCCAATCACATTGTATTGAAACTTTTCTAAAGATTTTTCGGCATTAATAGACAAGCCCTTGGCACGAGTAATTAAATCGCCAAAGGAAAAAACCAGTTCTTTTGATGAACCTTTTAGAAAAATAGCGCGAATATGTCCGTCTTCAAAAATTATCTGTTTGTCCATTCCCACACCAAGCAATAGGTTCTATTGCATATTAAGTTTTACAATTCAATGCTATTGCGATTGATCAAAAGTGAATATGTTATTTTATAGATGCACGAAAGATAAAGAATCGCAAAATATGACACAATCTTTACATTCTTCCGCACAAAAAGGCTTCAGTTCGGCTGCTGAACTTTATCAGCAGGTTCGTCCAAGTTATCCACAAAGTATAGCACTTTGGCTGCAAGATCGGCTCCAACTTAGCTCAGAAACCATGCTCTTAGACCTTGGTTCTGGGACTGGCAAATTCTTACCTTATTTACAACAAATAACACAGCATATTACTGCGGTTGAACCCATTGACGAAATGCTTGCACAATTAAAGCAGGCTTACCCCAATGTGCAAACTTTACAGGCATTTAGCAATAATATGCCTATTCAACACCAAACTGTAGATGTTGTGACATGCGCACAATCATTTCATTGGTTTGCCCATTTAGAAACCTTAACAGAGATTCATCGCATATTAAAACCCAATGGCTATTTGGTTCTTATTTGGAATCAGCGAGATATTGGCATAAATTGGGTAAAAGCTTTAGCAGATGTAATTTCCCCTTTTGAGGGAAATACACCCCGCTATCATAGCAATCAATGGCGAAAAGTCTTTCAAGAACAGGATTTATTCAAACTTTATCAAGAAACTACAATTCCGCATTTGCATCATGGTACAGTGGAACAAGTGGTATCAAAGCGCTTACTTTCGACGAGTTTTATTGCGGCAATGCCTAAGTCCAAACAACTTGAGCTAAAGGCACAATTTGAAAGAATCGTACAAGAATATACGGGTAAGTCTTTAGATGAGGAAATTGATTTTCCCTATATCACCCATGTTTATGTCTTTGAAAAAATAACGACAGAATAGGATCATCTTCATATGAATACGTCACTAAAACGCATCGCTTTTCCTGCGCTTATTTGCTCTGCACTTTTTTTGAGTGCATGTGGTAATAAAAATGCAGAACATTCAAATGAAGTAACACCTGAAGATAAAGTGATGCAAGAATTATCATCTGAAGCGATTCGTAATTTTGACAAAACCCCAAACGATCAGCACGACATTTTATTACTTGTAGACTATGACAATCGTTTCACCGAAGTCAGCGATGAAATGGAAGATGAATTAACCAAACTCTCTCAGGCAGGAAATTTAACTGCTGAGTTTTCATATACGCGTAAAAAAGACAATTTAACCTCTGCATCTGAAATGTTAAAAGCACTCGATTTAAAATCTGAACAAGGTCGTTATATTCAAGGTTTAATTGCGAGTTATTGGGATACTCAAATCCAACTTTTAGAGCAACATAAAAACAAAACATTAGATGACAAAGACTTATCTGAAGATAAACTAAAAGGCTTAGGTGCTTATTTACATGCACAAGATCAACTTGAAAATTGGCGTTCTCAGTATCCTGAAATTGAATCTAAACTCGATAACTAAGTTTTAGCTTTAAAATGCAATAAAAAAGGAATCTTAATCGATTCCTTTTTTTGTATCGTCAAATTTAATATTTTATTCACTTAAATACTGATGTATGCCATGCCCTGCTGCCCGACCTGTTGCAAAACACGCAGTCAGCAAATAACCACCTGTGGGTGCATCCCAATCGAGCATTTCACCACATAAAAATAATGCAGGATTTGATTTAAGCTGCAAGTGTTCAGTCAATACTTCTTTCTTCACGCCACCTGCACAGCTAATTGCTTCTTCAATCGGTCTAAAACCTGTTAAAGGAATCGTTAAATTTTTCACTTGTTGAGCCAATGCATGTGCATCTGTCCAAAGGCTTTTAGCCACAAGCTCACGCACTAAATTCGCTTTTGCTGTATCTAAGCCTGCTTTACGCCAAATATTGCTTAAAGATTGTTTTTTACTCAGTTGTAATTTTTTAGCAAGTTGTTCAACACCTTGATCGGGCAATAAATCTAAAGTTAATGCCATAGATTGACCACCTTTCACTTGCTCACGCAAAGCGCGACCTTGCTTATAGACCAAGCCACTTTCTAAACCATAATGGCTAATAACAATATCACCACTCGATTTTTCACCATTGCTCACCCAAGCTTCTACACGCTTCAAAGGTTCGCCAAATACAGGTTGCATGAACTTAGACCATGTAATTTCCACGCCTGCATTACTCGCTTGAAATGTTTCTATTTCAGAAGTATTCAGCCATTTTTGCCATGCACCATCACTGCCGAGTTTTGACCAAGACACTGCACCACACGCTAAAACAATCGCATCAAACTTTTCTTCTAAAATTTGTTCAGACACTAAATTCTGAACACTTAGATTTGCATCATTTATGTCTAAAACTTGGTGTCTATAGTGAAACTTAACTCCATCTTCCATCAGGCGCTTTAACCACGCACGAAGTAAAGGTGCAGCTTTCATTTCAATAGGAAAAACACGTCCTGATGTCCCAATATAAGATTCAATACCAAGACTTTTCATCCAAGACTGAATCCACTTCGCATCCCACTGCTTCACCCAAGGACTCAGCCATTCCACTTGATCGTATCGTTGTACAAAAATATCTACAGCTTCTGCATGTGAAATATTCAGCCCCGTTTTGCCCGCCATTAAAAACTTACGAGCCGCAGATGGTTTTTGCTCATAGACATGAACATCGTAGTCAAATTGACTCAATACTTCCGCAGCCATAAGTCCTGCAGGGCCTGCACCAATAATTGCAATGCGCTTTTTCATGAAAACTTAGTCCGCTTTCACTTCGGTCGTGTTTGTATGATTCACACCTTGTAATGGCTGAAAATCATCAAAACGAGTGGTGTAATTTTCAGGCTTCGTAATAATCAGTTGCTGACACAATTCGCCACGCTCTAAATATTTAATTTCAAAATGCGTACGTGCCGATGTTGCAGGAATCACTTCTTTTACAAAAGGAAGCTTCCATACATCAATCAATTGCTTTTGAGCTTCTTCAATATATTCAGGAATATTACTCGCTAAAGTAATGGTGCCACCCACCTGCAAACGAGAAACTAAAAACTCGAAGAACGGCATATTTAACCAACGCTGTGCAGGATTATGCGGTTCTGGGTTTGGGTACAAAATAAAGAATTGCTCAATTTGCGCAGGAAATAATGCATGAACCACCCAAGGTAGTGCATCTGCATGAACAGGCTGAAAATTGCTTTGACCTTCAATGCCATGTTGTTTTTGCATAGCCAAAAACTTTTCGCGTGTACGCTCAACCGCTATTAATTTTTTATTTGGGTTTTGTCCACTAAAAAGTAGTGCGTGCTTTCCTTTACCCGCACCAATTTCTACGCAAATAGGTTCATTCGAAATGGCTTGGAAATCTCGGGGAGCATGCATACGCTGTGCTTGAAATTGACGAATTGGCATAATCAGATCAAACTAATAAAAATCTGCACAAGTCTAACAAGTGCAATTGCTTTTGACTAATTGAATCATCCGTTTTCATTTGGAGTTTTTAAATGCCGACAACTTTAAACTGCGCGCGTTGTGGCGAATTGACCACTTGGGAAGGTAATAAATATCGCCCTTTTTGTTCTGAAAGATGCAAACTCATTGACTTTGGGGCTTGGGCAAATGAAGGTTATAAACTTCCTACTCAAGATGCACCACAAGCAGATGGCGGCAGTGAAGAAGATCAATATTAAGATTTAAATATTTGAAAAGAAAAAGGTCTGAATATTCAGACCTTTTTTATGACGTAGATTTTCAAATAAAATTCAATAAAGATTAACCCGCTTTACTTGCTACAAATGGATTATATTGCTTTTCAAAACCAATCGTACTTAAAGGTCCATGACCTGAAATAAATTGAGTTTCATCAGGCAAGCTAAAACATTCACGTTGAATTGAATCTAACAATTGTTGATGGTTTCCACGTGGAAAATCTGTACGACCAATTGAACCCTTAAATAGCACATCACCCGTCCACAACAAACTATAGTTTTGGTTATAGAACATGACATGTCCTGGCGTATGACCAGGTGCAAAACGCACCTCAAATTCTTCATCGCCCAATTTTAAAATTTCTGAACCATCTAACCACTGATCGACTTCAACTTTTTCATGAATTGGAAAACCATAACGTGCGGAAACTTCTTGAATTTGATCCAACCAAAAAGCATCTTCTTTATGTGGACCAATTACAGGAACCGACCACACTTTTTTCAACGTACCTACCGCCCCTGCATGATCTAAATGCCCGTGCGTTAACCACAATGCTTTTACCGTTAAACCAAGTTCTTCAACTTCAGCTTTGAGTTTTTCGGCATCACCACCTGCATCAATCAAAACAGCTTCTTTGGTTTCAGAATCCCAAACAATTGAACAATTTTGTTGGAATGCCGTGACAGGCACAATTTTGACTTGCAACATATGGCGAAAACCTCAGGTATTTAGTGGGCTAATGTTTGCTTTAATGCATCAAGATTAGCTTGAAGCAAATGATTGAGCAATTCTAAATGATCATCACGCGAGTTTAATGCAGGAATATAAGCATAGCTTTCGCCACCTGCATTCTTAAACACTTCTTCATTTTGAATCGCAAGTTCTTCAAGCGTTTCCAAACAATCTGCCGAAAATGCAGGGCTCATAATTTGAACAGATTTCACACCTTGTTTGCCCCAATCTTCAAGTAAAGCATCGGTATAGGGTTTTACCCACTCCTGCTTTCCAAAACGTGATTGAAAACTTATTGCCCATTCATTTTCAGCAAGACCTAAACTTTCAGCAACCAATTTTGCAGTCAAACGACAACGGTCTGCATAAGGGTCGCCTTTGTCTGCATAAGGTTGAGGAATACCGTGAAATGACATCAATAACTTTTCAGCTTTACCGTGTTTATTTTGATAATCACGCACGCTTTGCGCCAGAGATTGAATATAAAGTGGATGCTGATAATAATCACGAATAAACGAAATACCCGGCAAGTTACGCTGTTTCGGAATCCATTTTGCAAAAGCATCAAAAAGTGGCGCTGTCGATGTTGCCGAATATTGTGGGAACAATGGAAATAAAATCACATGATCTTGAGAATCTTCACTTAATTTTTCTAGAACAGATGCAATACCCGGATTACCATAGGTCATGGCAGGTACAATATTTAAATAAAATTCAGGGTATTGCGCAGTCAGCGTTTTTTTCACACCTTCAACTTGTTGCAATAGAATTTCACGCATTGGTGAATCGGTGTTCCAAACCATATCATAAGCATGTGCAACACGCTTTGGACGAAATGGCAAAACAAATAAGTTTAAAATGATTTGCCAAATTGGTTTTGGAATTTCAATAACACGTTGATCGGACAAGAACTGCTTGAGAAATCGACGAACCGCAGGAACTGTAGGCGCATCTGGCGTACCTAAGTTGGCAAGTATAATCGTAACTTTTGGTTTTTCAGCAGTCATCATCAAGCCTTCTTTTCAATAAGATTGGACAGGCTTACTTTAACAGCTTTCTAGACATTCTTGATATTGATTAATTCTGAGATATAAATTGTAAAGTCCGATTACTATCTAACAAGTTACTTTCCAACAAGCGTTTTGCTTTTGGCGAAACTTTCCACAACATACGCTGACGATCATCTCGACCTGATGGCACAATCCAATCATTTTCACGCATTTGCATTTTAATGGTATGCAAAGCTCTAATATTGATTTGCGCACGAGCCACCGCATGCACACGAGGCATTTCGTCGCGAGCATCTTCCAAGCCTGTTGCATTTAAATATTCATTCATACACTTAGAGAAAAAATCTTCAGGTGTAGGATGAATAAATGCTGCACCTAAAACACTTAATAACTGCGCCCAAGTCATATGCCTTAATACTTTCAATTCTTTGAAATTACCATCTTGATAGGCATGCATCCGATATTCAAAAGCAAAATCTTCATGCATAGACACTTTTTGAATATTCAAAAATGGATCGGCTTCTCGTGTACCCGCAGTTGTTTCTAATTGCACAATTTTAGCTTTGAGTGCTTCAATTTCATCATTCAAAACCTGTGTATTTTGCGGTCGAACCCATCCTAATACAGGATAGCGCTCAAGAATTTGAGACATGTTCAAACGAACAGCAAGCTCTAAATTTCGCATTGTTCGATAAGTAAAAACCTGATCGACTTCTTGCATAATAAGTTTTCTAAATTCTTTAAATTTCTCACGTAATTCAGGTTTTTCATCATGCAAAGATTCATCACGTGAATCTGGGTCTTCATGCACAAAGGCAATAATTGGTTTTTGTTTGGTCACTGCATAAATATATTCAAGATGCATGTATCCCACGCCAGATACAGATTGTTGCCCATATTGGCTACCTAAAATAATCACCACATAATCACAATCATCAATTTGACGGCGTGCAAAAGTCGTACTTAAAGGTGTACGTTGTTCTAGTCCCCAAGAGAAAAAACCCATGCCTACTAAAGTTTGGGACAACACAATTCGTTCTGGTTGCATTTCACTTCCAGAAGTAGAGATAAAAACCTGATAACGCTTATCTAGCATTGGGTTTCCTTTCTATATTATGTATTTTAAATTCACTAAACGTAGCAAAATTTCACGTTTAAAAATTGAGTTCTAAAGATTTTCTATCTTCCACGTTAAATCATTTGGAATAAGATGTTGTAAAACTGATTTTAATGCAGATGCATTATTTCCACTTACAAAACATGAAATACGAAAATTTAAATTTAACCGCTGTTCAAATAATAACTCATTTTTAATCAAAATGCGGGAGGTTTGTCTCGCCACAGCCTGCCCTGAATCAATCGGCTTTAATTTTTCGCCAAAAATATGCTGAATTGCAGGTTTTAAAAATGGATAGTGTGTACAGCCTAAAACCAAGTAATCTGCATTTTGATCGACAGCAGGTTTCAATATTTTTTGTAGGGTTGCCAAACAAGCTTCGCTCATTTGTTCACCTGCTTCAACAAATGGCACTAAATCTAAGCAGGTAATTGGAAGTACCGAAACTTCAGCAGGAATTGCAAAACGCTGAATAACATCTTTAATAAGTTTTCCACGAAAGGTCGCAGGTGTTGCCAATACAGCAACGGTTTTTGTTGTTGTTTGAAGCACCGCAGGTTTAAGTGCAGGAACTAAACCAACAATTGGAAAGTTCTCACCATAATGTTCACGTAAATAATCTAGGCTAAATGCAGATGCTGTATTACAAGCGACAACTGCAACTTTGCAACCTTGTCGATATAACCATTCAATAGCATGTGCTGTCAGTTCACGAATATTCTGATCATCTCGTGGACCATAAGGTACATTGGCTGTATCTGCATAATAAACAATATGTTCATTTGGCAAATATCGTGCGATTTCTATGGCAATAGATAAGCCCCCTACACCTGAGTCAAAAATCCCGATAGGTGCATTCGGCTTAGCCTTAGGCATCGGTTCATTCAAAGGACAAATAGGTTGAATAGCAGACATATCTTTAAATTCAAAAGCACGAAATAAGATGGTTAAAGCTTAAACCTCAGGTGCCTAATTGCAAGTGAAAATCACCACTTTTCAGCAATAAATAAGTTTCACCTTGCTCATTTTCTTGCAACTCGCCCATTTCGACCAAATGAAAAAAAGCAGATCTTTGAATTAATGCATTTATTCCAAAGCGAACATGTACATAAGGACGCAACTCACCTTTATATTCACGCATAAAAATAGGATGTTCTTCATCTAGAATGATTAGATCTTGCGTTGTAGTTTGAAGCTGAATGTATGATTTATTTTCTATTTCAACTAAATCGACTTGATTAACAAATAACGGTTCATCTTCAACCTCTATTTCTATTTGCTCTACAGGCGTTTTTAAATAAAATTTTTCATCTTCTTTCCAAAGTACTGTAGAAAACAAATCAATGAGCGGTTGTCGTTTGATCAATTGACCCTCGTGCCACCATTCACCGTTCGCTTTAATCTGTAGATTCATTGTGCCACAATGCTTTGGGTGCCATTGCTCCAAAGGTGGGATTGACCTTTTGTGACCGGACTGTCCATCTTTTAAGTATTGTGCAATACCCATTAAGTTCTTATTATCGGCAATATCTCGTTTTTTCGTCGGATTTGGTAAATTATTTTGATTAACCATAAATGAATGCCTTACTGACGGAAAAATAATATGATTCAGCCAATTGGCTAGATCACGGATTAAAACTATACTAGCCCACATTATAAAAGACACGATATTTATTTGTGTCTGGGAACAGAATACTCATGGCAGCACCGAATTGAAAAATTACGGATGCCACCTTCGCTACTAATGAGGAGTCCGACATGGAACACATCGAACGTGAATCGATGGAGTTTGACGTAGTAATCGTAGGCGCAGGACCAGCTGGTCTTTCTGCAGCGATTAAAATTCGTCAACTTGCAATTGAAAACAACCTAAATGATCTTTCCGTTTGTGTCGTAGAAAAGGGCTCCGAAGTTGGTGCGCATATTCTTTCTGGTGCTGTGTTAGAACCACGTGCAATCAATGAATTATTTCCAAATTGGAAAGAAGAAGGTGCGCCATTAAATGTTCCTGTAACTACAGATGAAACATACTTCTTAACATCTCCTGAAAAATCTCAATTAGCACCACATTGGATGGTTCCAAAAACCATGCACAATGATGGTAACTATGTCATTTCATTAGGTAACGTTGTTCGTTGGTTAGGTACAAAAGCAGAAGAATTAGAAGTTTCTATTTTCCCTGGTTTTGCAGCTTCAGAAATTCTTTATCACGAAGATGGTACTGTTAAAGGTATTCAAACAGGTGATATGGGTATTGGCAAAGATGGCGAACCTACGCATAACTTTGCCCCTGGTTACGAACTTCATGCGAAATACACTATTTTTGCAGAAGGTTGCCGCGGTCATTTAGGCAAACGCCTTATTGCCAAGTACGACCTAGATAAAAATGTCGATCCGCAACATTACGGTATTGGTATTAAAGAACTTTGGGAAATCGATCCTGCTAAACATAAAGCAGGGACGGTAATGCATGGTGCAGGTTGGCCTTTAAGCGAAACGGGTTCTTCAGGCGGTTGGTGGTTATACCACGCAGAAAACAACCAAGTGACTTTGGGTATGATCGTTGATCTTTCTTACCAAAATCCACACATGTATCCATTCATGGAAATGCAACGTTGGAAAACACATCCACTGATCAAACAATTCCTTGAAGGTGGTAAGCGTATTTCTTATGGCGCACGTGCAGTGGTTAAAGGTGGTTTTAACTCGCTTCCGAAATTCACCTTCCCTGGTGGTTCTTTAATTGGTGATGATGCTGGTTTCTTAAACTTTGCCAAAATTAAAGGCTCACATACGGCTATGAAGTCTGGCATGTTATGTGGCGAAGCAGTATTTGAAGCCATTGCTACCGGTGTTGAAAAAGGTGGTGATCTTTCAGTTGCTCGTGTAACTGAAGGCGAAGATTTCTTTGTAAAAGAGTTAACTACGTACACAGAAAAGTTCAACAACAGTTGGTTAAAAGAAGAGCTTTATAATGCTCGTAACTTTGGCCCTGCAATGCATAAGTTTGGTACATTTGGTGGCGGTGCATTTAATTTCATCGACCAAAACGTATTTAAAGTACCTTTTACCCTACATGACTTAGTGCCTGATTTTAGTGCTCTAAAATCTGTTGATGCTGCGAATGTTAAACCAAACTATCCAAAACCAGATGGTAAGTTAACCTTTGACCGTTTGTCTTCAGTATTTGTATCTAATACCGTACATGAAGAAAACCAACCTGCACATTTAAAACTGACAGATGCTTCTATTCCTGTAAATGTAAACTTACCAAAATGGGACGAGCCTGCTCAGCGCTACTGCCCTGCTGGTGTTTATGAAATTATGGAAGAAAATGACGGTTCTAAGCGTTTCCAAATTAATGCTGCAAACTGTGTTCACTGTAAAACGTGTGATATTAAAGACCCATCACAAAACATTACTTGGATAACACCTGAGGGTGGCGGTGGTCCAAACTATCCGAATATGTAATTCGGATCATCACGCAAGAGAAAAATCCCTGCCAAGTGCAGGGATTTTTTATAACTATCAATTAGGTTTAGCCTTTCTGAACTAAATAATGGAATTCTTTATTACCATTTTCATCTAACTTTTCTTCTTGTAAAAGCAACTCATGACCTAAATGCATACAGAATTTCGGGATATCCCAAGAAGTAGAATTATCTGTTGCGAAGACTTCAACAACATCACCTGATTTAGACTTGCGAATAGCTTGATGCAACATCATGACAGGTTCAGGACAACGTAAACCACGTGTATTTAATTGAATACTGGGTTCAATAGATGAATCAGACATCATAAAACTCAAATTTTTAAACTTTGCATATTCTAGCATAAACAGCGAATTCACTATTCAGGCAATGATGTTGCACATTTGAAATGCATGATGAATAAAATACGAATAAGCAACTATTTAATAGATAGACATCTATATTTTCTTCGGTATGATAAAATTACATTTTTATATATTTTAAGAGTCTTCAGGAAAGATCATGCACGAGGAATCAGGCCCATCGTGGGGAATGCGTGGCTTACGCAAATGGTTAGGAACAGCACCAGAAACTCGCGATGAGCTACTAAAACTAGTATTAGATTCACGTCGTTTTTTAGAACCCGATACAGTTGCAATGCTTGAAGGTGTTTTAGACCTTCCCGCAACAAAAGTTCGCGAAGTCATGACTCCGCGTACAGCGATGATTAGCTTACAAGAAGATGATGAATTACTTGATATTTTACATGTACTTGTAGAGTCAGCACACTCACGTTTTCCTGTATTCTCTTCAGACCAACCCGACAATGTTGTGGGTATTTTATTGGCGAAAGACCTTTTGCCATTTTTAACAGAACCAAATACTAAAGTGGATATTCGCGCACTTATGCGTCAGCCAATATTCGTGCCTGAAAGCGCGCGTTCAGACCAAGTTCTGCGCATGCTTAAGAATACACAAACGCACATTGCAATTGTGATTGATGAATATGGCACAACTTCAGGTTTGGTGACTTTAGAAGATATTCTTGAAGAAATTGTCGGTGAAATTGAAGATGAACACGACAAAATTGACGAGGAAGCGCAATACATTATTCCCGATGAAGACCCTAAAACTGCAAACACATGGATTGTTCAAGCATTAACACCCATTGAACATTTCAACGATGTTCTAAGTGCTGAATTCTCAGATGATGAAGTTGAAACAGTAGGTGGCTTATTACTTCAAGAAATTGGCTTAGTAAGTGATCTCCAAGGTCAAGTTGTCGAAATTGAAGACTGGGAATTTACTATTTTAGAAGCCGATTCACGCACAATTCATCTCATAAGAGCTAAGCATAAATGAGGACATATTTTAATAAATTTTTAAATGCTTCTGAACAACAAAAAGAACTACCCTTTATTTATCCTCTACTGATTGCTTTACTAGCAGGTGGTATTTTTAGTTTTGCCTTAGCACCTTACCATTATTGGTGGCTTGCAATTCTGTCACCTGCTCTACTTTATGCAACCTTACGCCAACGCAATCCTAAACAAGCAATGTTTCTGGGTTGGGCATATGGTTTTGGTATGTGGTTTGTTGGGGCATTTTGGCTTTATACCTCTATCCATGTGTATGGTGATACCAATTCTGTATTAAGCGTACTGATGATTGCGATTATGGCAATCGTCATGGGGCTTTTTACAGCCGTTCAAACATGGATGTACCGTCGATTCTTTCCAGAAACACCCTTAACATTTGCACCACTTTGGGTATTCTTTGAATGGGCAAAAACATGGGTATTTACAGGCTTTCCTTGGCTTTTTGTCGGTTATGCATTTACCGAACGCTTCTTAGATAGCTACGCACCTTTATTTGGTATTTTTGGTGTTTCTTTTGTTGTCATTATTCTTGCTTGTGCTTTAGTTGAAATTATTCAAAAACGTGTTTTTTGGATTATTCCTTCAGCTATTTTATTGCTAGGTGCGTTTGGTGCATCTTACATTCAATTTGTCACACCAAAAAATGAAAAGCCATTATCTGTTTCTTTGGTGCAGGGCAATATTCCTCAAGATCGTAAATGGCTCGAAGAATATCAAGTTAAAACCTTAGAAATCTATAGCCATTTAACGCAAACAGAATGGGGTCGCGACTTAATTGTTTGGCCTGAATCTTCTATTCCAATGCCCCAAACTGAAATTCAGCCCTTTTTAAATGCCATGGAAAATCAGGCAAAAAGTGTTCATTCATCTTGGGTTACAGGTATTATTTATATAGATCCAAAACAATCTCAGCAAGAAAACCAGCTCATGTACTACAACAGTATTATGGCTTCGGGCAATCAAGCTGAAGGACTATATAAAAAGCAACGCTTAGTTCCTTTTGGTGAATACATTCCATTGTCTGGCTTATTGGCTTGGGTTTTACCTTCCATGCAAAATGATCCATCAATGAGTGGTTTTTCTCGTGGTGAAAACAATCAACATGCACTATCGATTAAAAACCATCAATTAGGCGCAGCAATTTGCTATGAAGTTGCCTATCCAAATTTAACTCGTCGTAATGCAGAAAACAGTGATTTCTTAATTACCGTATCGAATGATGCTTGGTTTAAAGGAACTGCGGGCCCACAACAACATTTACAAATGGTACAAATGCGCGCCAAAGAAAATGGTCGTTGGTTTATACGTGCAACCAATACAGGTGTGACTGCTTTTATTAATGAAAAGGGTCAAATTGTTAAGCGAGCACCTATGGATCAATCAATGGTATTACGTGGTGACCTTCCTGCAATGCAAGGTGAAACGCTTTATACACGCTTAAGTGATTGGCCTGTATTGATCTTCTCATTACTTCTGTTGTTATTAGGATTAAAATTCCGACCACGTCATGCAGATGTGTCATTTAAATCTCGTCGTTAAATTATAATTTAACCCTCATAAAAAAAAGCCGAGAACTTATTCTCGGCTTTTTTTAACTTTCTTTTTCTCTTTATAGCTGAGTCACTAAATAAGACATCATCGCAACCAAAGAAAGCATAGGTACATAACGATATAAACCAATAATCCGCTGTTCAAATGCCGTGATTTGTTGTTGTTTTAATTTTAAAACAGTTGCTTGCAATGCAGACCAAAAACTCAAAATAAACAATGAGCTAAACAAGCTTAATGCAAAAAAACCAACCATAATTTGACTACTACCTTCAGTAGATTGCCAAATATGTAAAATGCCTTGACTCAATGGAAGTATGCTTAGAACCAAAAGAACAGACTTCAGCACTGACCAATGAAATTGATTGATTTCATCTGATAATACTAATGCTTTCATACCATTCTCCTTTAGCAAATTGACGATTATGTTGCCATTATGCAAGCTTTAAAATAAATAGAAAGTCTATATTTCTTCATATTTAAACATTATTGTAGCTAACAAACATGGGAATAATTCTTATTATAAATATCAAATAGAAGTTATTATTAAAATTTAATTATTTCAATAATTTAAATAATAATTAAATATTGATATTTATTATCATTTAGACTGGAATTGTATTATCCAATAAACTAAATTGATATATTCCATTAAAAGTAGATATAGAATTATTCTCAATTAATATAAAGCATACTTTTATATTATTTTTCCAATTTAGATGTTCTTTTTGATTTGTATGTGACTGGAATATCCGCTCAAAATACAACCAATCATTTCATACACAAGAAATAAACATATTTTTCTCGTGATAAAACTTGATAAATTATTTATTTGCTATATTATTAACTCAACTAGAAAAATTCTTGTTTAGTAACCTTCTTTAAGTATCGCAGTTTTAGTCATAATCCTTCGTTTTTTCAGATATTAAACTTTATTATTTTTCAAAGTTCTTATCAGCCATGTAATAGTGGCTAAAAGTCAACAAATTTAAGTAGGATGTTATTATGTCTAACACAGTTACTGGTACAGTAAAATGGTTCAACGAAACTAAAGGTTTTGGTTTCATTCAACAAGAATCAGGTCCAGACGTTTTTGCTCATTTCAGCGAAATCGCTAGCTCAGGTTTCAAAACTTTAGCAGAAGGCCAAAAAGTTTCTTTCAGCATCGCTCAAGGTCAAAAAGGCCCGAACGCTGTAAACATCGTTGCTCTTTAATTAGCAGCATGTAAAAAAAAGCACTTTATAGTGCTTTTTTTTTGCCTGTTATAAAGCTAAATATTAATTTTAATCCCCTCTTTCACATATCCCCATCACAACTGCTCAAAATAATTAATTTTTCTTTGTAATGTTGCATCTAAGCACTAAAATAATTCATAGTCATGACCAACAATATCTAAATTACATCTTCTAAAAATGTAGTGTCTTCTATAAAAGGACAGAATCGAGCATTATGCAAAACACCTATTCAAGCAGTTCAGCCCCTCTTCGTATTCGCGTAGCTGTGCCTGTTTATTTATATGATTGTTTTGATTACATGCTCAGCCCTGAACAATATCAACAAGCTGAAATTGGTTCACGTGTTTTGGTTTCATTTGGTCGCCAGAATTTAGTGGGCATCATTATGGAAAAACTCCCATTAGATGCACCTACAGATTCTAAATTTAAGCTAAAAGCCATTACTGAGCTATTAGATGATCATGCAATTTTAGATGCCAAGACTTTAAAACTTATGGCGTGGTCTGCTCAATATTACCAATTTCCAATTGGTGAAGTTATGCAAGCAGCATTACCAACCTTATTACGCCAAGGTAAACCAGCCGACATTCTTGCACGGGTTTGGAATCTTTTAGATTTTGATGCCGAAAACAAACTTAAACGCTCTGAAAAACAACAAGAAGCCTATAAAATTTTAAAGCTACATCCAGTAGCAACAACTGAAAATATTCTCAATTTAGCAGGCGTTGAAACCAGCACATTAAAAGCTTTAGAGAAAAAGCAAATTTGTGAATGTGTTTTAGAAAAGCAAGATCAAACACCTATGCCAATGAGCATGGCACAAATGCCTTTAACCGCAAATGAAGATCAGAAATATGCGATTGATACCGTTTTAAAATATCAAAATAAATATCAAGCTTTTCTACTCGATGGATTAACAGGTAGTGGTAAAACCGAAGTTTATTTGCAAATCATGCAAGAGGTTTTAAAGAAAGGGAAGCAAGTTTTAGTTTTAGTGCCTGAAATTGGCTTAACACCTCAAACAGTAAGCCGTTTCCAATCTCGCTTTCATTGCAACATTGCCCTTTTACATTCCGGACTTAATGATTCCAAACGCCTACAAGCTTGGCAACATGCTCAATCTGGCAAAGCTTCTATTATTTTAGGCACACGTTCGGCAATTTATACACCGCTTCCAAATTTAGGTTTAATTATTCTAGATGAAGAACATGATCTTTCATTTAAGCAACAAGAAGGTTTTCGCTATCACGCACGTGATGTTGCTTTATATCGTGCACATTTAGAAAGCTGTCCAATTGTTTTAGGCTCTGCAACACCTAGTATTGAAAGTTATGCTTTGGTTGATCAAGGTAAAATGCAAAAGCTTGAGCTAAATCAACGTGCAGGTGCGGCTATAATGCCTAAAATCCATGTACTCGATTTAAAGATTGCACAAAAACAACATGGTATTAGCCAAGTTTTAATTCAAGAAATACAAAGAAAATTAGAAAAAAAAGAACAGGTTTTAATTTTCTTAAACCGTCGTGGTTATGCGCCTGTTCTTATTTGCGATAGCTGTGCTTGGCAAGCAAAATGCCCAAATTGCGATGCTAATTTCACTCTACACAATAAGCCTTACCCACATTTGCATTGTCATCATTGTGGGACTATTCATCGTAAACCTGACCAATGTCCGCAATGTAATCATACCGAACTCAAACCTATTGGTATGGGAACAGCAAAAGTGGAAGATCATTTAAATGAATTATTTCCAAATTTTGATGTCATTCGCGTAGATCGTGACTCAACAAGTCGTGTTGGAAGTTGGCAAAAAATTTATGATCGAATTCAAACGAGCGAACCTGTTATTTTGCTCGGAACACAAATGCTGGCAAAAGGTCATCATTTTCCATATGTCACCTTGGTTGCTATTTTAGATATCGACTCAGGCTTGCTCAGTGTAGATTTCCGCGCACCTGAACGCACAGCACAACTCATTGTTCAAGTTTCAGGTCGTGCAGGTCGTGGAGAACATAAAGGCGATGTTTACCTGCAAACTTTACGACCAGACCATCCGCTGTTAAACACACTTGTTCAAGAAGATTATCGCAAATTTGCACAGCAAACTTTAGCTGAACGTAAAATGGCTTTACTCCCTCCTGCACGTTATTCGGCTTTAATTCGATGTGAATCTAAAAGCCAAGACATCAATCAAGATTTTTTAAAACAATATGCACAATTGCTTCGTGATAATTCTGAAAACTTAATTGATATTTGGGGACCTATTCCTGCTCCTATGGAACGTAAAGCAGGACGCTTCCAAGCACATATGGTGTTGTTATCTACAGACAGAGCGCGTTTGCATTTTTATATTCGCCAATGGTGGCAAAATATGTTGCAACAAAAGCCATCAGGTATGAAACTAAGTCTAGATATAGACCCGCAAGAACTCAGCTAATTTAATAGTAAATCTATCTATAACTTTTAGGACAGCGCATGTCATTACTGTTGCAATTTACCATTTTCCTTGGAGCATCCTTAATTTTTGTGCCTTTGCTCAAGCGGTTTGGCATTGCAGCAGTTTTAGGTTATTTATTTACAGGTATTTTGCTCGGACCTAGCGTATTTAATATCGCAAGCGATCCTGAATCTATTAAACAATTGGCTGAGTTTGGTGTCATCCTACTCATGTTCATCATTGGCTTAGAATTACGCCCACAAAGGTTATGGGAACTACGTAAATCTATTTTTGTCATTGGTAGTACACAAGTTGGATTAACAGGCATTTTACTCGCACTTATTGCGATGTTTGTCCTACAACAAAGTTTTGCTTCAAGTATTGTGATTGGCTTTGCTTTGGCTTTATCTTCAACTGCTTTTGCACTTCAATTACTCAGTGAAAAACAAGAACTCAATACCACTTACGGGCAGCAGTCTTTTTCGATTTTGCTTTTTCAAGATATTGCAGCAATCCCCCTCATTGCCATTATTCCTCTCCTTGCAGGTAACGATTCCGTTCATCATGGCGTTGCGTATTTTGCAGCGATTATTGCAACCTTTACGGGTTTATTTTTATTTAGCCGTTATTTGATGCGTCCATTTTTCCGCTTTGTTGCAAAAAGTGGAGCAAATGAACTAATTACAGCAGTCGGACTATTTATTATTCTTGCCGTTGTATCGTTAATGGATGTTTTAGGTATTAGCACCACGCTTGGCGCATTCTTAACAGGCGTATTGCTTGCAGATTCCGAATTCCGCCATGAGTTAGAAGCAAGTATTGCTCCCTTTAAAGGCTTATTACTCGGTCTATTCTTTATGACTGTAGGTATGACCACACAATTGTCTTTATTGATTGATATGCCTTGGCTGATTATTGGTGGAACACTCATCCTACTCATCATCAAATTGCTTTCACTAACTGCTATTGCAAGATATTTCCAATATTCATGGCGCAATAGTTTATTACTTGCAACTTGCTTAGCCCAAGGCGGTGAATTTGCATTTGTGGTCTTTAATGTCGCTCTAAGTGAGCATGTGCTTAGTCAGACAATGATTCAGCCCTTAGTTCTCATCGTGACATTATCTATGGTGCTTACCCCAATTTTATATTGGTTCATCAACCGTTTTATTGTTCCCCTATTCGATAAAAAAGTCGCACCCATTTACGATGAAATTCCAAATACAGATAATCCAATGATTATTGCGGGCTTTGGTCGTTTTGGACAAATCATCGCACGTGTTGCGCATTTACAACACCTGCCATTTACAGCCATTGATATTAGTTTAGAAAAAGTAGATTTCGTTAGAAAATATGGAGGCAAAGTCTATTATGGCGATGCCACACAACCTGAAATTTTACGTGCTTCAGGCATTGAACATGCCAAAGTTTTTGTTCTTGCTATCGATGATATTGAAGATTCAATGAATGTTGCACGTCATATTCGCCTCAACTATCCAGATTTAAAAATATTAGTTCGCGCAAGAGACCGCCATCATGTGCATTTATTAAGAGATTTGGGCGTTGAACATATTTGGCGTGAAACCTATTTATCTTCTTTAGGTATGGCATATCGAGTACTGTGCGATTTAGGTATTAGCGAAAGCGATGCTTACAAAAGCATTGAGCTTTTTCGTGATTTCGATGAAAAAGCATTGGCACAACAACAACGTGTTTATACAGATGAAGAGAAAGTGTATGAGTCGCATCGCAATGCGCTTGCTGAACTTGAACATCTATTTGAAAGTGATGCACTTGTACGAGAAGCACCAACAGGTGTCGATTTAAAACGTGGCTTAGAAGCCAATCGAATTGATGTTACTCGTGATGAATCGAAGTGACTTGTGTTTTAGAATATCGTCACCATTAAGACAGGGTTATGGAGAAATTTATGTCTGATTTACGTCAACGCTTTTATATTGAAGATAGCCCTATTCGTGGTGAAGTCGTTCATCTTGAAGAAGCTTTGCAAACTATTCTTGCTCAACGCGACTATGCAAAGGCAATTCAAATTTTACTTGGTGAAATGCTAAGTGCGACTGCACTACTTGCAAGTACTTTAAAAATTAAAGGACGTATTAGCCTTCAAATTCAAGCCTCAGGCACACTAAAATGGGCAATGGCTGAATGCAACCATTTAGGTGAAGTTCGCGCTTTAGCAGACTATGAATCGGATCCTATTTTTGAACAAGCAGAAGATAGCAGTACCGTATTAAAAACATTAGTCAGCCCTGTTCTATTTATTAATATTGAACCTGAATTTGGTGAACGCTACCAAGGTATTGTTCCGTTAGATAAACCAGATTTAGCAAGCTGCTTAATGCAATATTACGACTTGTCGGCACAAATTCCGACTTGTATTGCTTTAGGTAGCGACGGTCAACGTTCAGGTGGTTTACTGATTCAATTGTTACCACGTAACAATGAAGAAGAACAAAAAATGGTTGATGAAGACCTATGGCCTCGCCTAACCATGTTAACTTCAACTTTAAAAACAGAAGAATTAACAAGCTTAGATGCGACAGAAATTTTATATCGTTTATATAACGAAGAAGAAGTACGCTTACCCGATGCTGAACAACTTAAATTTGGCTGCACATGCTCAAAAGAACGCTGCGAAACAGCACTTGTACAGATTGGTATAGATGCTGTAAGAGAAACGCTTGAACATCAAAATCCAATTGCAATGGATTGCCAGTTCTGTAACTCACAGTACCAATTTACAGCAGAGCAAGCTTTAGCACTTTTTGGTGAGCATTTAAGTTAATGTATTAAATTCTATTTTTAAGAAAAAAGGATGATTTATATCATCCTTTTTTATTTATATAAAACAAATTCATACATTATTATTTACAGATAGAAAAACACTTTAATAGATGAAATACCACATATTGCAGTACCGTTGGTCGTAATCTCGCTTCAGCAAAATATTCAATCAACTTGAAAAACCTCAGGTAAATTTTTTTGTCACATTTAGAAACAATAAGGTACAGTTCTGCAATACTGTAATATGTAAAAATCACTTAATAATAAATCAAATTCAGACAATTTCATGTCATACCAACTTAACTTAAATGACTTATTAGAAGAGTAAAAAATTTGGTTTTAATGCTGACATATTCATAACGAATGTGTCTTCCCTGTCACTCAGATGAGGATATAAATGGCTTATGAACACGAAAGAATGTAATAAAAAACTAAAAAATATGTTTCCCGAGTTTCGAGACATTATACAAAAGCTACGTGAAGATAATGCGCATTTTGCAAAAATGTTCGAAGATCATGAAATCTTAGATAAAGAAATTAATCAACTTGAACAGAATCCTGTAAATTTGATTAATGATTCAATAGAAAGCTTAAAACGCCAAAAATTAAAAATTAAAGATGAAATGTATCGACTACTATGCAATTTTAAACCTGAACTAAATGTCTAAATTACATTGACTATTTCATTGTAAAAAGTGAACGACTCAAATCAAACTGTACATCAAATTCAATAGATGTGCAGTTTCTTATTTATTGAAACAAATAAAAATCAATCACTTATATTTGGTGAGCTTTTCCACTGTTTTAAGTGTTTCTTTGACCGTTTGTTTAATGGGCATTTCATCTAAAAACCAAAACAAATTCATATGCTGATCTTTATGTTGTTGTGCAAGCATATCAATGACACTTCTTTCCCCTCGCCCAACCAAATGACGACGATAAAAATAGTAAAGCAATAACAATGTTGTCATAAGCATAATGCCCAACATAATCCAAAACCCCGTTGGCGATTTAAGCCCAGGAATGAACACAAAATTCATTCCATAGATTCCTGTTAATAAGGTTAAAGGTGCAAAAACTGCTGTAATAATGGCAAGAATTCGCATGTTTTCATTGGTCTGATTGGCAACCGCAGAAAAATGTAAATCTATGGCAGCCTGAACCGCACTGCGTAAACGTGTGGTATGTTTTTGGATTCGCTCAATATGACTCGACAAATCATCCATACGAACCAAAATAATATCTTGCTTTTCACTACGCTTTTTTGCTTTTAAATGACTGTAATTTTCTACTATTTCATCTCGTAACTCTTGCAGGCATTCAATTTGCTCTTCACATAAATTTTCAATTTGTTGAAAAGCCATATTTTCTTGTAATAGCTGATGCCATTTTGTAAATCTACGATGCCCTTGTAATAGCTCTTGCTGCCAATGTTCAATTCTTCGCGTTAAAGGCACTCTTAAATCTAGATATCCATCTACCATTGCATTTAATAATCTAAGGGATAAATCCAAAGGCATATTGGGTAATTTTCGTGGCTTGTTTTGCTCCTCAACAGCTTTGGCAGAAATGGTTTCTATACGCTGAACATAACTTTCAAATGCCTTATTACCAAGCTCTCGAACCGTAATTAGAACCTGAGATGTCATAATAAAACTAATCGGTGTCGTACTTAGCCCAAATATTTTTTCATGTACTTCAAGTGATTTTTCATCTGTTTTAATTTGGTCATCGGGTGTAATCAATTTCCTAAAAATCAGTAAATCGTAATCATCCATCGTATCAAAAGTACATGGATGATCTAAATTTAAAATATCTTTTAGATGATATTCATTTGTCCGAATACCACTACATTCAAATATTTCTTGTTGCCAAAACTCAGACCTACTTACAACATCTTCACGTGTACAATCTACCCATATAAATTCAGGCTCTAAAACTTGATCTCGTTCTTTTTTAACATAAATGGTTTGTAATTCAGGATGTAGATAAAAATAATAGGTCTGCATAAATTCACTCGTTGAATATATGATTTGCTTTAACTTATTGTTCGATCATAAATTATTTTAAAAAAATGATCTGTTACTTTAAATCTATATTTTTCAAAACCAACAATACCAACACTTAAAATCTTGATTAAATTAAATAAAAATAAAATTCATCAAACTTACATTCTAGTAACATAATCACTTATATTTGTTATGCCTTTTCTAAACCAAAATGCTAATCTTGAATTATAGAGATAAATATACATAGCCTATATGCAGTGTATAGGCATAATTTTCTAGCTCGATGAGGTAATGCAATGTTTCCAGAATATCGTTCATTAATTAGTAAACTCAAACAAGATAACGCTCACTTTTCAAAAGTTTTTGAAGAACACAATGCCATTGATCATGAAATTCTTCGCTTAGAAAAAGACCCAATCACAAGTAATATCAATGAAATAGACCTATTAAAAAGAAAGAAACTCAAACTAAAGGATGAACTTTACATCATGCTTAAACAAGCAGAAACCACGACTGAATAACATCACTTAAAACAAAAAAAAGCCCGCATAACGCGGGCTTTTTTTCAAACAATTAAAACATTGAGCAATTATGCTTGCTCAATATCTTTCATTGTTAATTTAATACGGCCACGGTTATCTACATCCGCAACTTGTACTTTAATTTCCTGACCTTCTTTCAACACGTCTGCAACGTTCGCAATGCGTTCGTTAGAGATTTGAGAAATATGAAGTAAACCATCAGTACCTGGAAGAATATTTACAAACGCACCAAACTCAACGATACGGATAACTTTACCTACATAAAGTGTACCAGGTTCGATTTCAGCAGTAAGCGCTTGAATTTTCGCAACCGCAGCAGCTGCAGCTGCTTTAGTTTCACCGAATACGCGAACTGTACCGTTATCTTCGATATCGATTGCAGCTTTAGTTTCTTCAGTGATTGCACGAATAGTCGCGCCGCCTTTACCGATTACATCACGGATTTTATCCGGATTGATGTTAATCACTTGGAAAGTTGGTGCATGCATTGAAATTTCAGGACGCGCACGTGAAATCACTTGGTTCATCTCGTTCAAGATGTGCATACGACCAGCATAAGCTTGGTTTAATGCAGATTCCATGATCTCTTCAGTGATACCTTCAATTTTGATGTCCATTTGAAGTGCAGTAATACCGTTTGCAGAACCTGCCACTTTAAAGTCCATGTCGCCTAAGTGATCTTCATCACCTAAGATGTCAGAAAGAACTGCGAAACGCTCGCCTTCTTTCACTAGACCCATTGCGATACCCGCAACTGGTGCTTTAAGTGGAACACCTGCATCCATAAGTGATAGAGAAGCACCACATACAGAAGCCATTGAAGACGAACCGTTAGATTCAGTGATGTCAGATACGATACGAATCACGTACGGGAAGCGGTCAGCTGCAGGAAGAACTGCTTGAACACCACGACGAGCCAAACGACCGTGACCAATTTCACGACGTTTAGGACCAGATTCACGACCAGTTTCACCTACAGAGTATGCAGGGAAGTTATAGTGAAGCATGAAGTTGTCAGTTTTTGTACCTGCAAGGGTATCAACCATCAACGCATCACGTGTATTACCAAGTGTAGTTGTCACTAACGCTTGAGTTTCACCACGTGTAAATAATGCAGAACCGTGCGCACGACCTAATACGCCAACTTGAACGTCAATTGCACGTACAGTTTTAGTATCACGACCATCAATACGTGGCTTACCAGACAAAATGTTGTCACGTACTGTACGGTATTTTAAGTCTTCAAATAATTCGTCAACTTCAGCAGCAATGCCAGTTTCGTCTTCTTCAGGAACAAACTGCGCAACAGCTTCTGCGTGAAGTGCATCTAATGCTGCATAACGGTCTTGTTTTACCGCAATCGTGTATGCTTCAGAGATTTTCGCTTCAAATGCTTCTTTCAATTGAGCAAGAAGTGCTTCATTTTTAACTGGAGCAACCCAAGTTGACTCAACCGCGCCTGCTGCTGCTGCAAATTCTTTAATCGCTTGAATTGCGATTTGCATTTCGTCATGACCGAAAAGTACAGCGCCAAGCATTTGATCTTCTGAAAGCTCTTTAGCTTCAGACTCAACCATCAATACTGCAGCTTCAGTACCTGCCACAACAAGATCAAGATCAGATTCTTTTAATTGTTCGTGGTTCGGGTTAAGAATGTATTCGCCATTGATTAAACCAACACGCGCACCCGCAATTGGACCACGGAATGGAACACCTGCAATTGACATTGCAGCTGAAGTACCCAACATTGCAGCAATGTCAGCATCCATTGTTTTATCAGAAGAAATAACAGTCGCTGTTACTTGAATTTCATTGTAGAAACCTTCTGGGAACAATGGACGAATTGGACGGTCAATAAGACGTGAAATTAAAGTTTCAGATTCAGACTGACGGCCTTCGCGCTTACCATAACCACCTGGGATACGACCTGCAGCATATTGTTTTTCTTGATAGTTAACTGTAAGTGGGAAGAAATCTTGACCCGCTTTAGCTTTTGGTTGTGCAACGATTGCAACAAGTACAGTCACGCCACCCATTGTAATCACAACAGTATTCGCTTGACGTGCAACGCGACCTGTCTCTAATACAACTTGGTGTTGACCAAATTGAAACTCTTTACGAATAATATTAAACATAGACATGTATTTTTGTTTCCCGAAATTATTCTAGTGGAGACCCCTAAGGTTTGGCATTCACAGCAACTCAATAGTTCTGAAGCATAAATGACAAAGCTTAGAAGCCGACCTCACCAGAATCAAACATACTAATTTTAAACACAAAGAAGGAGCGAAACATTCGCCCCTTCCCCATTACCTAGCCGAGACTAGATATTCTTTTGTCTTCTGTACTAAAGCACTTAACATGCAATAATCCGAAAAACAAAGCTTAAATCGAATTAACGACGTAAACCTAAAGCAGCAATCAAAGCGCTGTAACGAGTAGCATCTTTACCTTTAAGGTAATCAAGAAGCTTACGACGTTGGTTAACCATACGGATAAGACCGCGACGGCTATGATGGTCGTGCTTATGTTCTTTAAAGTGACCTTGCAAATCATTGATTTGTGCAGTTAATAAAGATACTTGAACTTCTGGTGAACCAGTGTCGTTTTCAGCGCGAGCGAATTTTGCAATGATCTCTGCGCGATCTGCGTTTGTTAAAGCCATTCGATTTCTCCGAGATGCTTATATAAGTTTAGTTTGATACAAATCAAATTGATTCTTCAAAACCAATTTGACTGCCGTGCATCACTACAGCAAGCCAACCATTTTAAGGTAAAAAGCACTGAATTGCAAAAGAGAAATTGGTAAGGATTTTTCAAAATTCTAAAAATATCAGGAAATTGATTTGTTAATATAAAAACTACAATATGTACAAACTTTAACCGTTACAATACACATAGATAATTCAAATATAAGTTTTATAAATATATATTAACCATTAAATATATAAAGCGGTTTGGGCAAACCCAAACCGCTTTATTGCGCTGTATTTTCTTCTTTTATTGATATTATTGTTTTATTTATAGTCGTATTTTACGCTTCATTGCGTCTTTTTATTTTAATGTAAACCATCCATGGGATACTTAACTTTCCTTATGGATGCTAGTTTGCCACATATAATAACGTGATGTATTCGCCATTTTCTTATATTTTTGTAAGCTTTGACATACATTGTGTGTTTCAGAATCGGTTTAGCACACAAAGAAAAGCCTTGTAGTCTCTCCCAAAACTACAAGGCTTAGCGGCTGTAAATTTCCTCTTTCACTTACTTCACTGTAAGCTCGTTGTCTAATGACTTTATTCTTATATTTTGACGATTACCCAGCATTCCTTGCTTGGTTTGTTGTACAAACTAATCTTCTCAAAAACCAAAGCAAAGCTCTATGCGCAAATCGCTTGAATCTTTGTAAGCCATTTCGTACAAGATCAAAAAAGTATTTAAAATCAATAGCTATTTTTTATACTTTGTTCAATTTATTTTGAATACCACTTTTCCTAGATGTCTTAACCGTTAAAGCTTGTACAAAAGATTGCCGATCTACCAATAAGCTAACCGCAGCTTTTGCACGCGTAATTGCCGTATAAATAAGTTCTTTGCTCAGTAAATTTTGTGCAGCTTGATCCAACACCACCGCAGTATGCGTAAATTCTGAACCTTGTGATTTATGAATGGTTAAAGCAAATGCTGTTTCTATATTTTTAGGCAATCGTGTTGCGAGCACCCACTTTTCTAGACTTGGAAAATACACATTGTATTGCGCTTTTCCATCATTCATTTTATTAAAACAAATACCAATATCACCATTCGACAAGCCCAACTGATAGTCGTTATAAGTCATCATTACAGGCCGTCCAACATACCAATCACCCTGCTTCACACTATTTAACTGACTTAAAATGCGCTGTTCAATTTGATGATTGATTTGCGTTAAGCCAAAAGTACCATGTCGTATGGCTGTTAAAATTCTGTAATCATCAAAAATTTGAACAATAGAATTTACAAGTAACTCAGGTTCATCGCTTTCCAAATATTGTTTTAGTGCTTGCACATAAGATGCATAACCCAACATCAATTTATCGTAGTAAGCTGTTAAATCTGATTGATTCGATAATTCTGTAGGCAAATATTCCAAATTCACCTGATCTTGCATGTCTTTTGAAAGGACGATTTCAATTAAATGACTTGGCTGAACAACTGCTTTATGAAAAGCATCTAAGATGGATTCCGCAGATTGATCATCATGTGATTGTTGAATGAATTTCGCCATTTCACCAATTAAAGCACCGTCTTTAAAACGTCGGCTTGTGACTAAATTTACAAAGTTAGATTGTAGTGATTCAACATTTTGTAAATCTGCCAATACAGAACCAACATCTACAGAAGCAAGCTGATTGGCATCGCCTAATAAAATAAGCCTTGCCTGATCTGGCACAGCGGCAAATAGCATTTTTGCCAAACTTAAATCGAGCATTGAAGCTTCATCAATCACAATAACATCGTATGGCAATGGCTGCTTTTCATGAAAACGTGGTAGATGACCATTTCCTAAACCCAATAAACGATGAATGGTAATAGGTGTAAGTCGTTTTAAATCTTTACTTAATAAGTTTTGTAATTTTTCATCTTCAAACGACTTTTGTAATGCTTCTTTCATTCGTTGTGCAGCTTTACCTGTTGGTGCTGCCATGGCAATTCGGATATCAGAAATTTCTTGATTTAGCACCGCAATAATACGCGCTAAAGTATAGGTTTTACCTGTTCCAGGCCCACCTGTAATAATGCTAAAGCCATTTGTAGCCACCATAGACAAAGCATTTTTTTGATGTGAATCTTCAAGTAAATCATTATATTGATTGAGTGAAATAGCAGATACTTTTTGATTTTTTAAGCGTGTAACTTGCTGACAAAGCGCATTCTCTAGCACCCAATATCGGTATAAATACAAATACTGATCATCATGTATAAATGGTGCAACATTTTGGCTTGATACATCATCTTTATGAATCACCAAGTCTTTTAAAGATGCTAAATCATCCGTATTCAACGCAATACAACTATCACCTTGTGATGCAGCTTCAAGAACATCTTGCATAATTTTTGTGGAATTTTCCGATTTTTCTGCATGATTAAATGGCGATTTTGCTAAAAAATCACTCCATGTCTGAAACCACTCTACTGCGTGGCTTTCAGGTTGTTGTTTAATCATTTTCCGCTTGTTTTCCACACAATTATCCTCAAAGTTATCCACAGACTAATATCATGTTTAATCGAATCTTTTTTTAATGATTTAGACTTTTTCGGGTAGTTTATCGACAGAAAAACTGCCTAATATAGAATCAAGTCGCAAAATAAACTCTGCTTCGGGTTTCCAATAATGTATTCCTTGCGATTTCTCGCCATTCATCCCCCTTAAATACAGATAACTTGCCCCACCTAAATGTTGATGAATATCATAGCCTTCGAGTTGAACTTTTAAATAGCGATGTAAAGCAACTAAATATAAACCTGCCTGTAACCAATAACTGGTTTGTGACATACTTTGCTTAATTTCATTTGTACTATATTGAGATTGGTCTGTACCTAAGAAATTACTTTTATAATCGGCAATTTGGTATTGCTGACCATCGAAATACACCAAATCGATAGAACCTGTTAAATAACGTGCTGAATTTGCATCATTCAGTTCAAGCATTTCAATACCGTATTCTGCAAATAATTGATAAATACGTTTTGTTGCTAAGACATGATCTGACAAGGACAAATAGAATGGAAATTCTGC
This sequence comes from Acinetobacter portensis, assembly GCF_010646905.1. Taxonomy (NCBI): domain Bacteria; kingdom Pseudomonadati; phylum Pseudomonadota; class Gammaproteobacteria; order Moraxellales; family Moraxellaceae; genus Acinetobacter; species Acinetobacter portensis. The sequence goes on along the minus strand of NZ_JAAARQ010000002.1, from coordinate 1,606,621 downwards.
CAAATGATTTTCCACGCTTAATTGATTCAGCATAAAATTTTGGTGCAATGGCGTTGTTAAAACATCGTTTAACCATTCTGCCAATAAAGCAATGAGTTGATCTTCCGAACCTTCAATAAATTCTTGATGATATTTTTCCGATAGTTCCAACCATAAACTAGGATAATCATTTTTAAAACGACGATGAATTTCTAAATGCCATTCGCTTGAATCTTGAAAATCGATATGTTCAAAAATTTCGTGTAAAAAGTTACCTGCCAATGTTCCCATTGGGAAATTACGTTTAATCCACGCAATAGGTTGTGTCGTAATCATTTCAATTTCAGGAACTAAATTAATTTCATCTTCTGCACTTTCCATTTTTTCAGTTTTTACCGCTAAAGCATCAATAGCTTGCTTGCGTGTTAAATGTTGCGCCAAAGCACTAAAACTAGTTTTTGTTCTTGGATAAAAACGTTGCATTGGAAATTGCTGTGCATATAAAGCCATTGGCTCTGCTTCTGATGCTTTTCGTATTGGCGGTCGCTCTGTTAATAGGGCTTCATCTACACTAAAAGGATGCTGAAAAACATCTGCACCTTGACCACGCCAAAATGCTAAACCTGTGTTCGATTTGCCTTTTTGATCTTGCAACATGGCATAAACACGGTAACTTCCCCGAGTTAAAGCCACATACCACAAACGATGCTGTTCCGCTTCTGCTCGCGCATTGTGTTGATTTACATCTTGTTCTGAAACAATGAGTTCATTATTTACAGCAACAACACGTTGTAATTCGGTTTTACCTGTTTGTGGATTAACCTGTTCAACTGTGGAAAAGTTGAGGGTTTTCCCCATTTCACGAAAATCTTTATCTGCGCCCAATAAAAAGACGATTTTAAATTCAAGACCTTTCGATTGATGAATGGTCATCAACTGCACACCTGCCTCATTCGACAGTTTTCGCTCAAGCTCCCATTCTCGTTCACTTGGCGATTGCAGTTGCTTCAAATACCAATGATAAAGACTTTGCGCCCCTTGATATTGTTCACTATGCTGACTTAAAACTTCAGTCAAATGGCGTAAATTCACCACAGCTCGTTCATTTTCCCGACTTTGTGTTGCAACTAAATTTTCCCAAATTCGAAATAAATTCAGCGCATATTGCCAAGCGGTTAAAAAGCCTTTTTCAAGCCACATTTCTCGAATTAAATCGAAGTCGTAAATAAACGTTGTTAAGCCTTCAGGTTGCTGTTCAAGCGCGATTAATTGTTGCAAATTAAAGTTTAATAATCGGCTGAGTAATGCGCGTTTTATTTTGCCTTCATCGTATGGATACATAATGGCTGTTAAAAATGCACCGACATCTTTCGCAACTTGGCTATCAAAAACACTGCGTTTAGATGGACGATTTACCTTAATACCTAAACGTTCCAACTCATATTGAGCTTTGTCTAAACCATCATGATTCTTCGATAAAATCGCAATATCATCGGCAATTAAATAATGTGGCGATGCATCATTTACATATAATTTTTTTTCGATACCTTGATTGAGTAAATCTCGAATTTTCCACGCGACTTGAATGGCTTCATCATTTTTATCTTCAAGCATTAACCAGCGTAAAGGTTGATGATTCTGCCCTTTTTCATCGACCAATGCTGGATGCGGACGTGAACCAGCTTCTACCAAGCTATAAGGTACATTTTCGCCAAAATCCATTTGACGTTGGAATAAGGCATCAACCACTTCGACCAATTCTTGAATTGAACGATGATTGTATTTCAAACTATACAAATGCCCTTTTTTTAAGATGACATCTGCACGAGCTTTGTTATAGGTCAGCATATCTCCGCCACGAAAGCCGTAAATGGCTTGTTTCGGATCGCCGACCATAATCATACAGCCTTGCATATAGCGCTTAGGTTCACGCCAAATTCTGGCAAGCATATCGTCTTGATCTTGGTTGGTATCTTGAAATTCATCAACCAAAATTAGTGGATATTTCGCTTGAACAAATTGTGCAAATCTTTGCCCTTGAACGCCTTGTAAAGCTTCTGACAGCGTTCGTATTTGTTGCGCGAAAGTTGTTTCACCTTTTTGCTGTAAGACTTGAGGTAAACGCTTTTTCACCTCTTTACTTAAATAGAATTTTAGATAAGCATCTAGCAAATCTAAACTGATATTTAACTCAGCGACTTTTTCAAAAAATGCTTTTAAAGCTCGAATAACCACATGATGATTAAAGTTTTCTAAAACATCTTCAGCACATTTATTCAGTACTTTTTTCGTGGATAATTCGGTGAGATATTTAACCGTATTTTCAAAATGAGGTGCAAATAAAGCATAACTTTTTCGTTCTGCCAAAGCTGTAAAAAACTCGGGTAAATCAATTGTTAATGTTTTTTGCATTAAATCATTGGTACGCCATTTTTTTGCCACAATAGAGTTGTATTGACCATCGGGCAAATAATATTCACTTAATGTCGCAACTTGGCTTAAATCCAATTCAAGCAGTTCATCAATTGCCGTTTCAAACTGATCTAAATTAATTTTCGGTGCTTCAATCTGTTGAAATTGAGCAGATGCGAAATTAAGCGTGTTTTCCACAACACCGACATAATTATCCACAGATTTGAGTTTTTGCTGTAACAGCAAATAATTCACGACATTTTGTGGTTGCGACTGAATCCATTCACGCAAAACATCGTGAATAAGTTGCAAGGTATAACTTTTCGCATCATCTGTAATTTCAGCACGTTCAATTTTGCCACTTTCAAAGGCAAATTCACGTAATAATTTTTGACTAAAACTATCTAGCGTTCCAACAAATAACTCATCTAATTGATCAATCACCAACTTTAAACGTTCACGAGCATAGTCAACTTGCGTTGCATAATCGCTTAACACCTTTTTATATAAAGGATCTTTTTCTTGTTGAATATGCGCTTGAATTTCAGCTTCAGTAGATTTTTGAAATTTCTCAAAAAACTTTAAGGTATCGACCAAACGAATTCGAATTCGAGATTTTAGTTCTGCGGCTGCTTTACGAGTAAATGTGGTCGCAATCACTTGATTTGGTAAATAAGGTCCAAGAAAAATACGCACCATTAAGCTTGAAAGCGTAAAGGTTTTCCCCGTTCCCGCCGAAGCTTCAATCCAATGTAGACCGTCAAATTGCATATCTACAATTGGTTCAAAAGACACGTTTTCTAAAGTTTGAGGATGATTCATGTTTTACTCCTCAATCGTTACTTGATGCATAAATATGGGCTGATATAAATCATATGCAAAATGCTTACAGGCATCTTCCAATAAAATAGTGGCATCTTGTTCTTGTAGAATAAATTGCCAATCTCGATGATGTTTGGTCGCTTCATTTTCAGAAACAGAAAAGCCTGTGAATTTTCCATCAAAATTCCAATCTTTATACAAATCATCCATATTTTGAATGATCATTTTCTGATTTTCATCAAACATCCATTCATGTTTTTTGAGTTTTTCAGCAGGTTTTAACATCAGTGCGGCAGGTAAAACCAAAGGCTGCGTTTGACCATATTCCCAAGCTTTAAACCAAGAATCTAAATATGAACGTGCTTGATTTGATGAAACACCTTCGCAGGCAATTGTATTGTCACTAAAAACAACAATTCGCGCATGATCGGCACCGCCATCACCCAAATTCAAATAGGCAATCCAAAGTAAATATTCCAACCAAACTTTGGCACGGCGTTTTGCTCGCGCACTTGATGCTTCTAAGCTTACCCAAAGTTTTGCGCCATGTTTTGGCAAGGTTAAATTGATATGTAGATTCTTATCTACCCGCCAAATTTGCTGCGTTGTAGCTGTTTCAGTTTCTGCATATTGCTGTAATCGTGCATTTAATTGTGCTTGTTCAACCATGCTCATTTGCCATGCACTTTCTTGAATTTTACCAATAGGAAGCTTATCCATCAGCAATGCTGAATTTGCTTCTCCATCGTACTTTTTCAAGAAATCTCGCATTGCATAACGCCCCAAACCATCTAAAAGCAACGGCTCTTGGGTGTCGGGTAAATCTTCCGATTTTAAGTTTTTCACGCCTAAAGTTTTTAAATATAAATGCGCAGGAAAAGTGACATCTTGAATCCATTGATGGCTATCGAGCACCTGAATATCTTGTTCTAACAATGGATATTGGGTATTCGCCCATTGCGTTCTTTGCCCTTTTGCAAAGCGAATTTGATTGGCAACTTTGAACCATTGATCTTGATATCGCACAATTTCAGAAGATTCAAAACCGACTGGATCAAATGGTTGAAGCGTATGAACCTGATAAATCGACTGCAATTGTTTTGCAACTTCAATGCCTTCTATCGACACGGTTTCATTTAAGCTTGAGTCTGTATTTTCTGCTTTTACAATGAAGGCTAAATGTTGAATAAGCTCTTGCAATACGGTGGATGGGTCACGTACCTCACCATCGCTGACATCAAAGCCGTTATAGAACAGCCACAAATTTTCTTGTGCCAATAATAGCGAATCTAAGAATGCGCCTTGTTCATCTTCCAAACGTGAACGATCACCTAATTGTGGTTTCAAAATTTCCATTAAATCGAAAGGTAAATGCGTGTTTCGATTTGGGAACTTTCCACTATCTAAATTGAGCATCACAATAAGTTTATAAGGCAACGGACGTAATTGACCAATTTGGCTAAAAGTCACTTGCCCTGTCGGTTCGGCTTGTTCTACTTGCGAATCGAGCAAGACATTTATTTCTTCTAAAATGTAGCCCAAAGGCAAACTGAGAGCGTTCAATGCATGATGATTTTCTTCATCGTAGAAACTTGCCAGCGTTAACATTCTGTCTTGCTTTTTAATGAGTTTATAAACTGAATTTAATGAGTCGACACCCAAATCAATAAACTCATTTACATCAGCCATTAAGGTTTTAAGCCATTTTTCTACACGAATTTTCTTTCCTAATTCGTGTGCAATCATCCAATTTCGACGTGCTGAAAAATCTTGATAAATCTGAATAAGCTTAGCGATAAGCTCAAAATCACTAGGTAAAACATGCGCAAAACTCAAAGTATCATTGAAAATTGCATGTTCAGGAATTGCCACACCCAACGCTAAACGATCTAAGGCAAATTTAAAACTGTAGCGATAGTCTTCATCGCCCTGCTTTAAACTTTGCTTTAAGTGTTCTTCATCGAAACCACGTTTAAAACCTGCTGCTATCAGCAGTTCAACCATTCTGTCTACGCCATTAATATCTAATTCATAGCGCAGTAAGGTTGCATTTAAGCCAAGCCAATCTGCAAAATCTTCTACCGTAAAACGACCTTGAACCAGTTGAATACGACCAAGCACAGAACGCCATGCATTTGCGGCATCAATTTGCGTCACACCTGCAATTTGCACAGGAAGATAAACACTATCTTGGCTTAGTCGTTGCGCCTGATTTTCACGTGAATGGTGTAAATTTCTATCGCTTGGTGGTGGTGCAAAAATACTGCGAATTAAAGGTTCAAGTTGTTTCAAATTGGGCGTTAAAACCAAAATATCACTAGGTCTTCTTGGGTTTTCTTTATCGCCATTCGACAACCAATGAATCAACTGATCTTTTAAAACTTCTAATTGTCTTTGCGATGAATGACACACATGAATTTGCACAGAATCATCATCTGCTTTTAGTTCATACGAATTTTTTTCAGGCTCAACCAAATACAGAACATCGGACTGAACTTTTGCCAATAATGAATCTGTATATTCATCGACAAATAAATCTGCCCAAACGCCTTCTTCACCCGAAGATAAACTTGAGAGCAATGAAAAGTGATCACGTGCTTGCTTACCAAAACGCGTGAGTAATGGATGACGAGATTCACGCGTTTGTGCATTGAAATTTAAAGTAAATTCATCAAAGAACTTTTGGATTTGTTCATCGGTTGCGCTTGGATTTTTTTCAATAAAACGCTCTTTTACGCGAACGTCATAACGAGCTTTCCAATTTGGATCGACGCTATCTGCCCAATATTCTTGCGATGGGTTGTAATGCAAAATATAAATATCAATGTATTGCCCCAAACGACGCAAAAATTGCAATTGGCTTGGCGGTAAATCTAATAAAGTAAAGACTACAAGCTGATTGGGAAGCTTGCTTAAAACAGCATTGGGCTGTTCAGGAGCACCCAAAGCCTGCCAAAACAACGCATCAATTTCTTCCATTTCTTTAAAGTCTTGATGAAAGACTTCTTGCCATAACCAACGTTGCCACGCTTCTAATTCTTGCGCCTGATTTAAGGTAAACGCTGAGATTTCCGTATCTGTTTTAAAGAACATATTTTCAATATTCAGTTCTTTATTTTCACCCCATGCATCTAACCAATTGGTTTGACAATGGCACGTTCCAACACATGCTTTTTGACAATATCCTCGATAACTCATGTAGTTGGAAAACAATTGCGAAACTTGCTGAGAAACCCAATACAGCATATTTTGCTTTTTTAGCTGTTTTTCTAAACCCTGTTCTAATCGATCTGCACTGTCGTAAATACGCTGAACAATAGGATGCAACGGATGTTTTAAATCGAGTGGATTTTGTTCCGCTTGAATAAACTCTTTTAATGCCTGAAAAACACGCCATTTAATAATTAATTTTGGAATATTGGCTTTACGAACTTTGTCTTTATCATCTTGTAAAACCTGTTGATAAGCAGACCATTGAAAACCACGAATTCGATGATGAAATGCGGTATTTGCACTGATGCCTTTTTTTTCTGCCAAACGCTGTGTAAGCCACGCTTCTATGGCGGGTGATGGCACAATAAATTGCTGTGTTTTGAGAACTTCAAATGGGTTAGATGTCGGTTTTCGAACAGTCTTGAGCATCGCTTCAACAAGCACATCAATGCGTTGACTTTGAATGACATGAATCCCCATTAAATTTCATTCCTTTTCAATTTATGCAATACAAAACCTTCAAGATTATTTACTATACTTTAATGTCTGTCTATGTCACTTTAAAAACATTATTCATGTGTAAAAACTCTTTGAATAAAACATCTTCTAAAAAGTTTTACGCGTTTTAAGGTACTTAATAATATGAAAATAGATAATATTCCTGAATCTCTTGATCCAACGCTGAATATTGAAGCTATTCGTGCGGAATGCCTCGAACTTGTGAAAAAGCGTTCTTATTTTTCTGCAGGTGCTGCGGTTATTCCTGTACCGTTCTTAGATGTTGTGATTGACGTTGGTATCTTGTCACAACTGATTCCCGAAATTAATACACGTTTTGGTTTAGCACCTGAACAAATTAGTGTCTATGATCCTGCAACCAAAGAAATTCATTGGAAAGAGCTACGCAAACGTGGCATCGAGTTCTCAGGCTTCGTTGTTGCTCGTACTGCGGTTAAAAAATCATTAAATAATATTGCGGCAAAAGTCATTACCAAACAAATCACCAAATTTATTCCACTTGGCGGACAAGTTATTGCTGCAAGCTTGGGCTATTTTGTCATGAAAAAAGTAGCCGAAGCGCATGTTGAAGATTGCTACCGCTTAGCCAAACAAATTCAACAAAAGCAAACAACGACCATTATTCAATAAACCTTAAATTTGAACCTAATATTCAGCCTCTGCCATTTTAAGTAAATGACAGAGGTTTTTTACAGACTTAATCTGCTTTCAATTGTTTTAAAATGGCTTTTAACACTTCTAAACGTGCGTAATTTTTATTGTCGCTTGCAATAATATGCCACGGCGCATATTCAGTACTTGTACGCTCGAACATATCTGCGGCTGCTTTTAAATAGTCATCCCAACGTTCTCTATTCCGCCAATCTTCCGCAGTAATTTTAAACTGTTTATGCGGTGTTTCTTCACGTGCTTTAAAACGACGTTCTTGTTCATCTTTACTAATTGCAAGCCAAAACTTAATAACCAAAGTTCGGCTATCGAATAAATCTTTTTCAAAACGGTTGATTTCGTTATAAGCACGTTGCCACTCTGCATCATTGGCAAAGCCTTCAATACGTTCTACCAAAACTCGCCCATACCAAGATCGATCAAAAATACTGATCTTTTCTTCGGGTTGTAGCTTTGTCCAAAAACGCCATAAATAGGGTCGAGCCAATTCATATTTTTCAGGTGCTGCAATGGTGTGAATTTCATATTCACGTGGGTCGAGCTTTTTCACAATTCGTTTAATTGCTCCGCCCTTTCCTGCTGCATCCATACCTTCAAATACAATTACTACATTTCGATCATCGAAACGTAAAGCTTTAGACACTTTGTTTGTCAGCTTTTTCAGTTCGGCTTTGTATTCATCTTCCGCAATATCATTTTTAGGAGGATTCACTAGGATTTCAGGTGTTTTCGCCTGTTTCCATTTGCCTTTTGCTTTGGCTTGATGTTCTGGAAGATGCTTTAATTTACGTAATATATGTTGGGCAAATTGTTGATCTCGTGCCGTTTTATCTTCGCAATCGACAATCACCCAATCGTCTGTAAAGCGTTGGCGTAAGCGTTGTAAGCTGTCGTATTGTTTTTTATTGCGCCAATCTAAACCGTGTAATTTATGCCAATGTACTTCACTCGGATCCATTTCATTTAAACGGCTTTGTAGGGATTTCCAAGAGAGATCGAACCAAATTTTAATGACATCTACATTGTTATTTTTTAGGTCTTGTTCATAGGCACGCATATTTTCCACGTATTCATCGAATAGGGTTGAATCTAGTGGTTTTGATACATGTAATGCGGTGGATAATAGGTCTGAATACCAGTTACCAAACATCACCATAATTTGCCCTTCGGCAGGAATGGAACGTGAATAGGGTTGCCAAAATGTTTTTTTATGGTCGAATATATAGGGTGCATCTGCTTTTACTCGTAAATAGCGTGGATCGACCCATTCACGTAGTTGTTTAACGGCTTCGCCTTTACCTGCTAATTCAATTCCATTGACCAAAATCAGTAAACTTTTAGCGTTCGATTTGCCTTTGGTTTCTTTCATGGAATATTGAGCTTCAATTAACTCTACAGATAATAGTTCTTCTTGCATGAGTTTAAATTCAGTTTCTTTTATCATCGTTATTCATACTTTTCATACCCTATGATTTGAGTATATAAAAAATAGAGTTTGGTATGAGAGATTTTTTGGTAAATAATAATCTTCCCAATGCTAATCTAAGAAGAATAAAAAATGACAAGAAGTGAGCTAATATTATTTTTAAACAGCATATACATAAGTAATGATAGATATTCTTTCGACAAAATTAAAAAATCTGATTGTCTTAGCCTTCTATATGAAAAGCAGAAATGGAATATTTACTATACAGAAAGGGATAAGCCTGAATTGATTGCTAGTTTTGAAAATGAACAAGATGCAAATTTATTTATTGCACATGATTTTAAACGGCAAATATAATTTTTCTTACTCAATAGTCTTGCCCTATCAATAAAAATCTATTTTTTTATTTGTACAATTAATTTGGTTATTACGAACAGCATTACTCCTATTTATAATTTCAGGAACATCTGACAAATCTAGTCATTCATTAGAAACATCGCCTTGAGCAAGCAAGTTTTTAATCTCATCATTTTATTTGCCCCCAATTTTTCATTTCAAACAATGTACTACAAGATTGTATTTTTTGACTATTTAGCCTTATTTGTTTAAATGATAAATCTAATACTTCCCCAACTTTTTTCTTCCAAACCATAGCGAATCTAGCCAACAACAATTAAAATTCGCCTATTAAGTACATCACCTGAGACGATACATGTCTAAACTTGCTGTTTTAGATGAGCTTTTAGAACTTTATTACCAACTGAAATACCATAAAAATCAGGACATTTTTTACCGCCTGCAAGACGTTCAAGCATGGCAAAAACAACGAATACAACGCACACATGCAAAACAATTTGCAGAAAAGCAAAATATTTTAATGTCAGAATATTTTTTAAATCGACTGTATGGCGGGCCAGATTTCGATGCACTTGCAGGGCAAATTGCACGAATTGTAAAATATGCACATAAAGCCGAAAAACTCATTCCTGAAAATGCCATCACAACAGGAACATCAGGCGTAAAACTAGCCATTTTAGCCGTTCAGTTAGATGAACAAGTCGCTATTCAATTACTTGAAGATTATCCAAATAATCCTGCATTAAGCGATGAAATGATGCGCCTCACCTATTTAAAACTCAATCAAGGTGAAAACCGTTTAAAACAACTACGCTTACTCGATGAGCTAGGCATCAGTTTAGACAAATACATGCGCTCATTTATGGTTCAAGCTGCATTTAAAATGTGTAAAGGCGCTGCGGCTAAATACCACTTCGACATTATGTATGACTTTATGCAAGATGGCTTTTTGGCGCTAAAACCGTTAAAGTCGGCAGAGAAATTTGTAAAAGAATTTACTGCAATAGAGCGACAAATTGTTGATAAAGTTCATGCAGGCGATTTAAATCCATTTCAATAATGGACAAAACTATTTAAAGGGGAAATAAGTCTAAGCTTTATTTTCCTGTATATTATTCATAACAATTGCACGCTGATTGCTGTACATCGACTTAGAATCTGTCATCATGCTAGCATTGCAAAATTAACCCTATTCTTATGTTAGGAGTGACTCAAATGTCGAATGAAAATCAAACGCCTACCTCTTCTTCTGCGTCGGCACAAACAGACAAAGTGAGTCCTTTTCTAACCGAGCCACTTCCTCAAGGTGCGCCACAAGGTCAACAACAATCTTTAGAACTTCCTGCTTCAGATACACCTGTAACAGGTTCTAGTGCTGTACCTAAATACAATCTTCCACGTGGTGCAAATACAGGCAATGTAGGTGCAACAACACATTTCGGCTATCAAACTGTCAATAGTGAAGAAAAAGCGCAAAAAGTTGCTGAAGTATTCCATTCTGTAGCAAGCAAATACGACATCATGAATGACTTAATGTCATTTGGTATTCACCGTCTTTGGAAACGCTTTGCAATTAACATGTCTGGCGTTCGTCGTGGTCAACGTGTACTTGATATTGCAGGCGGCACAGGCGATTTAGCAAAAGTATTTAGTCGTGAAGTCGGTCCAACAGGTCATGTTGTACTTTCAGATATTAACGAATCTATGCTGAATGTAGGTCGTGATCGTTTAATTGATGCAGGTTGCACCAATGTCGATTTCGTTCTTGCCAATGCTGAAACTTTAGAACCATTTGAAGACAACAGCTTCGATCTTTTGACCATTTCTTTTGGTCTACGCAACGTAACAGATAAAGATGCTGCACTTGCTGCAATGTACCGTGTTCTTAAGCCAGGTGGTCGCTTACTTATTCTAGAATTCTCTAAACCAGTATTCGAGCCATTCTCTAAACTTTATGACTTCTACTCATTCACCGCTTTACCAATTATGGGTAAAATTATTGCGAATGACTCAGAAAGTTATAAATATTTAGCAGAATCAATTCGTATGCACCCAGACCAACGTACTTTAAAAGGTATGATGGAAAATGCGGGCTTCCAAAACTGCGATTATCACAACTTAACAGCGGGTGTTGTTGCTGTTCACCGTGGTTTCAAACTTTAAGGTTATGACTATGTGGTCGATTCTGGCACTTGGTGCAGTTGAACGATTCGTTAACCATATCATTGATTTGGATGCGATTACTCGCATTCAGCTCAATGAACTTCAAGGCAAAATGCTTCGTGTGGTTTTAGATCAACCACAGCTTTCAGTTGATGTTTTCTTCGATGAAAATAAAGTTCGTTTAGAACCAACAGTCACAGGTCATAGCGAAGCATCTTCAATATTTGAACAACGCCCTTTCGATAAAAACCAACAAGTTTTTGAAGCAACAGCAACATTACATGTAAAAAATGTCGTTGAACTGCTTAAACTTTTAGTTTCAGATGAAGTGGGAAACATTCCACTACAAGGCGATTATCACTTATTGCAAGATATTCAAAAAATTATGCAACAAGCTGAACCCGATTTAGCTGCGCATTTAAGTCCTTGGATTGGTGCTAGCCTTGCACATGAAATTGGTAAAACTCAACGTGCGCCAAAACATTTAAAAAAGACTTTGCAAAGTTATGCATTCTTTGCTGAAGATGCCTTGAAAGAAGATTCAGGCTTATTTGCCTCACGTTGGCAAATGGACGATTTAAATCAAGATACTCGCATTTTCAAACAAAATTTAGACCGTGCTGAAGCAAAAATTCAACAGCTTCAAACACAAGTCGATGCATTAGAAAATACAACTCAAAATTAGGTAATTACATATATGATTCCGCACGTTTCACGTTTACTCGAACTTTGGCGTATTGCAGCGCACTATAGACTCGACACGTTGTTCCCTGCGGATGAATTACCTGAAAAAGCACGACATATTTTAAGCATAATCCGCATGCACCCTGCTGCGTGGTCAAGCAAAGAAAGTAAAAATCCTTTAAGGCTAAAACAAGCTTTGGAAGATATGGGACCGCTTGCCATTAAAATGGGACAGTTGCTTTCAACACGTCGTGATTTAATTCCACCTGAAGTTTTACAACAACTCACGCTTCTACAAGACCAAGTAAAACCATACGGTGTAGATGTTGTAAAATCACGTATTCAACACTCACTTAAAGCAGATGTTGCAACCCTATTTGCACGTTTCGATGAGCAACCTTTAGCAGCAGCATCTATTGCACAAGTTCATACTGCTGCCCTGCACGATGGTCGTGAAGTTGTTGTAAAAGTGACACGCCCCGATATTCGTGCGCAAATTATTCAAGATTTTGAAATCTTAGAGTGGTTGGGTCACAGCTTAGAAAAACGTTTAGAAGCTGCTCGTGCGCTTCATTTATCTGAAATTATTCAAGACTATCGTCAAATCATCTTAAAAGAACTCGATTTAACTTTAGAAGCAGAAAACACACGTCGTATGCGCCATTACTTCACAGGCTCTAGCATGATGTATGTGCCTGAAGTGTATATGGATAGCAAAGATGTGATGGTGGCTGAACGTATTACAGGCGTTCCAATTTCAGATACCGCAACATTCGATAAATTGGGGATGGATCGTAAAGATCTGGCTGAAAAAGGTTTAACCATTTTCTTTACCCAAGTGTTCCGCGATAACTTTTTCCATGCAGATATGCATCCGGGAAATATTTTTGTAGAAACCATTAATCCAAGCAAGCCACGTTATATTGCGCTCGATTGCGCCATTATGGGCGAGCTGTCTAAGCACGATCAAATGACCGTTGCACGTATGTTACTTGCTGTCATGAACAGCAACTTCATGCAACTCATTCAAATTGTGCATCAAGCGGGTTGGATTCCACCGGGAACAGATCAAGATACATTAGCAAGAGAAATGCGTCGTACTGTTGGCCCAATGGTGTCAAAACCAATGAGCGAACTCGATTTTGCAGGTATTTTGCTTGAAGTGATGGATATTGCACGTCGTTTCCATTTGGAAATTCCACCTCAACTTATGCTTTTATTGAAAACATTAGTACATGTTGAAGGTTTGGGTACAGACTTATATCCTGACTTAGATATTTGGCAACTTGCTAAACCCATCCTGACAGATTGGGTGAAAGCCAATATGAATCCTGTGAAAAATATCAAAGAGTTAGGTCAGCAAATTCCTGACTTACTTCTTGGTGCACAAGATTTACCAAGTTTAATGATTGATAGCTTAAATGGTTTAAAAAACCAATCTGCGTGGCAAGCAAAGCAATTACAAGAATTGCAAAGTATGCGCTTGCAGATGGAACATCAGCAAAAACGCAGTTGGATTTTTGGCAGTATTATGGCAATTTTCCTGTCTATTGCCGTTATTGCACCATGGTACGTATCGACAGTACTCATTGTACTTGCTGGCTTCTTGGCAATTTGGCGTGTATCTAAATAAAGATGATTTAAAAAATAGTTTAAATAAAGATAACTTTAATAAAAAAATACCTGCTTTTGAGCAGGTATTTTTTTAGCTTTACGAAAAGAATGATGGCATGACTCATGAGTCAACAAGTGACTACTCCTGCCATTGTTGTTAAATATCTAACATCTACAATAGTTTACATGTTTGTAATGATCTAAAAATTGTAATGCAAATTCTAAAAAAACAACCACCTGCTTTAAATATTCGTGCAGGTCATCTTGCGCGTCAGCTTATAGAAAAAGAAGGCTTACATGCATCTCAAGTAGATACGCTTCCCGGAGCAGCAGGTGGTCCCAAAGGTATTGGTATACAAGGTTTAGATCAAGCTATTTTCGGCAACTTTCTTGCGCAATCACCACAACGTAGAACCGTCATTGGTTCAAGTATTGGCAGTTGGCGTTTTGCGAGTATTTTGGCTTGGGAGGCAAAAGACGGTACAGAAAAACTTTCTGATCTTTATACAAATTTGCATTTCACTAATAAAATGTCACGTGAAGAAGTCGGTGATATTTGTCGCAATATGCTACTCGAATTAATTCAAGGCAAAGAACAACAACTTGTCGAACATCCTAATTATCACTTAACTGTTCTTTCGGTAAAATCTCAGCATATTTTCCAAAGTGATAAAGCCTTACCTTTACTTGCTTCGGTTGCAGGTATTGTCAGTAGTAATGCCATTGCACGTAAACATAATCGTTTATTTATGCAACGCGTGATTAGTCAGCCCAATATAGGCGAACAATTTAAAGTTGAAGATGATTTTGTCACACATTACCAAACCTTGAATCATGACAATATTTTAGCTTGGCTGATGGCATCTGCTTCAATTCCAGGGGTGATGTCTGCTGTTCGAAATATTCCAAATGCACCTCAAGGAAGTTACCGTGATGGTGGTTTAATTGATTATCACATCGACTTACCATTTCAAAGTAAAGGCATTGTTTTATATCCACATTTTACCGACAGCATTACGCCTGGGTGGTTCGATAAAATGTTAAAAAACAGAAAGTCGAATCCTGAGAATCAAGCACGTACTTTATTGTTATCTCCATCTCAAGAGTATTTGGCTTCATTGCCTTTGGGACGTTTGCCTGACCGTAAAGATTTCACCTTAAAAGGTTTAGATCAAAGCAAGCGTATTCAACTTTGGAAACAAAGCATTTCTGAAAGTCAGCGTTTGGGCGATGAATTTTTAGAAATGATTGAAAAGCAAAATTTTGCTGAATTCATGTACGATTTGTGAAATAAAAAGTAGCTAATTAATAGCTACTCTCTTTTCATTTATATTCAAATTTATGGACTAACTGAATCCCCAATTACGGCAATACTAGCTAAAGGCATAATGATAGCATCAGCCACTAAACTTATGGGTGTCATTAAAATATTAAATAGCAAGTTACTCGAACTTACCGATTTCTCCGTCTCGAAATAACCAACTTTCACTAAATAACTTTTCGACATGTTTTCTCGCTTCATCGCGTTCATTTCATCATTGAGTAAAATAATTTTTCCGTCTATTGGAATATATGTAATTAAATAAGATTCTTGTTCTTTATCTACGACATATGTCTTTGTTTTTAATTTATTTGATAATGTTTTTAATATTTCTTTTTGTTGTAGCGTTGGTTGTTCTATTGTAAATTTAAACCCTAAAGTAGACTTGAACTCATAGTTTTTATGTTGTTTAGGATCTACTGTTAATTGCAGACCATCTCTTGAATTCGTCATAATTTCGAGCTTTTTATTTTTCGAAGATAACAACAGAAGCTCATTAATCTGATAACTCCCATTTTCTATCAAATAGGCATAATTCTGACCAACAACCATAAATTTTGTAGGTTCATTTTTTTGAATGACTTTAACAAAACCAGCAACTTGATCTTCTTGAATCATATGAAATGTTTCTTTTTTTTCATTGACTGGAAATTTTTTCCAAGTATCTAATGTATAACAAGCCGTTAGCAACATACTTATAAATATAACCGTTACAAGCAACGTCATTTTTTTCATCTAATTTTTCCGTCCCAATTAAATAAGCAAATTTATTGATTGTTAAAATCAACAAATATTTAAATATTTCTTAATAATAGGGGTGGAATTTGTATACTTAGTACACTAAATGTAATTTACTTCTTTCTTAATTATCGAGATAATCAAAACAATAAGATCAAATATATTTATTCAAATTTAATGATTAAAAAGCATATTGCCATTATTGGGGCTGGCACAGCAGGTATTGCATCTGCAATTCTTTTAGCCAAGCAAAACATTCAAGTCAGTATTTTTGAAAAAGCGGAAAATCTAGATCCTGTAGGTGCGGGTTTACTCCTCCAGCCTTCAGGTTTGGCCGTATTTGAACATCTAGGTATTTTAGAACACGCACTTCAACTTGGTACAATTGTTACAGGTCTTGAAGGTCAACTTGCCAATGGACAACTGCTTGTAAATAGTCACTATAAACAAGCGAATGAAAACTTCTACGGACTTGGTATTCATCGTGCAAGCTTATGTCATGTTTTAGAAAGCAAAGCTCGCGAATTTCCAAATCACATTCATTGGTATATGGGGCATGATGTTCATACGCTCAATGAAAATACAGATGACATCCGTATTAAAGGAACATCGAGCAATGGCAAATTTGAAGCTGCTTTTGATGTGGTGATTGTTGCCAATGGTGCACGAAGTTCTATTCGCCCCGAAGCTTGGGTGAAAGTAAATAAGCCTTATCCTTGGGGTGCAAAGTGGATTATTGTGCCCGAGTGCCAAGAATTGAATCCTCAAATTTTGCATCAATTTTATGACAAAGCCCAAACCATGATGGGCATTATGCCAACAGGCGCTATTCCACATAGTACGAATAAACTTTCAAGTGTTTTTTGGAGCATGCCCTCAGAACAGCTCGATTCTTTTTTATTAGATAAAGCATCTCAGCAAAAGTGGCTACATCAGGTTCATCAAAGATGGAGTAAAGCCGCAGAATGGCTTGAAACCGTACTTCCTGAAGAGAACAATCAAGAAAAATGGCTATCTGCCAATTATAGAGATGTGGTGATGTCTAAATTTGGCGAAAGCAGAATTGGCGTCATTGGTGATGCTGCTCATGCAATGAGTCCGCAACTTGGGCAAGGAGCAAATATGGCTTTGCTGGATGCTTGGGCTTTAGGGCAATCATTCCAAATAGCAACACAAAAAGACAATTTAGACTTAAATGAACTTTGGAAAAGTTATCATCAGCATCGACAACCTTCCATTCGTTTTTACCAATTTTTTAGCCGATTACTTACACCGCTGTATCAATCACATTCCAAAATTGCAGGACCAATTCGAGATTTATCCTTTTTAAGCATGTATCAAATCCCCTATTTCCGCAAAGAAATGGCGATTACGATTTCAGGCTTAAAATCGAATATGTTGCAAACAATGAATTATGCAGATATTGCAAAACCCGCGAAAGATCATACAGATTTTGCCCTAAACACTTTAAAAATAGATTAAGATTTATTTCCTTAAAAGGATGTGGATGCCGTACACTATCGAAACGATACGGCAGACGTATTGATTAATTTTTTGAAAATATTTTGGTGAAATACTCATGAATAATGTGCAATGGCTCGATGAAGTAAAATTTAACGAACAAGGTTTAATCCCTGCCATTGCTCAGCATCATCAAACAGGTCGTGTGTTAATGGTTGCGTGGATGAACCGTGAAGCATTAACCTTAACGGCTGAAAAAAACCAAGCGGTTTATTTTTCTCGTTCGCGTAATAAATTGTGGCACAAAGGCGAAGAATCAGGTCATTTCCAAACCGTTCATGAAATTCGTTTAGATTGCGATGCAGACGTAATTGTTCTTCAAATTGAACAACACGGCGGAATTGCATGTCATACAGGTCGTGAATCTTGCTTCTATCGTAAACTTACGCCAAATGGTTGGGAAATTGTAGACGCTCAAATTAAAGATCCGAACCAAATTTATGGCGAGAAATCGACAAATCCACATACGCTTGCAATGAATGCTTCAACTGCAAAATCTGAACAAGTGGATGTTTTGTCTTATTTAGGAAAAATGATGGCAGATCGTAAAAAATCCGATCCTGACTCATCTTATGTGGCGAAGCTTTATCATAAAGGTTTAAACAAAATTTTAGAAAAAGTGGGTGAAGAAAGTGTTGAAACCATTATTTCTGCTAAAGATTTTGACTCAAAAGCCAATGAAGACAACAAAAATGATGTCATTTACGAAGTCGCTGATCTTTGGTTCCATACCATTGTGATGCTGGGTTACTTCGATTTAGATGTTCAATTGGTGCTCAACGAACTTGCTCGTCGTCAAGGTTTATCTGGCTTGGTTGAAAAATCGAATCGCCAGCATTAATTAAAAGTAAATAATCTGTGTCTGAAAATAAAAAACCAAGTGCGACCTATGAACAAGCAACTGCGATTGATAACGCACATCTAGGCAAATCTTTTAAAGTGATTGCCTATGCAGGCACAGGTAAAACCACCACATTACAAATGATTAGCGATGCCATGCCACAAAGACGTGGCATGTATCTCGCTTTCAACAAAACCATTGCCGCAGAAGCACAAAGTAAATTTCACCGAAATGTCGAGTGTCGAACTTTTCACTCTTTGGCTTATAGAAGTGTTCCACGTGGAATCACCGATAAATTACGTTTACCGCGTTTAAGCCCAAGTTTTATTGCCAAAGAGTATCGATTAGAACCGATTACGCTTCGACGTATGATGGGTGGGCGTTATGAAAAATACGTTTTAATGCCTTCACGATTAGCAAGTTTGGTTGCCAATACCGTCAGCTATTTCTGTTCTACAAGCTCGCAATACCCTGCTCCTCGACATATTCAAGCGCCTAGTTGGTTGCATCCTGATGATATTGAATCTTTACAAATTCATTTGTATAAAGCCGTTGAGCGTCGTTGGTTAGAATCGATTGATCCAAATCATGAAGCAGGAATTGGACACGATATTTATTTAAAACTTTGGGCTTTGTCTGAACCGAACATTCCATCTGACTATGTTTTATTTGATGAAGCACAAGATGCAGACCCGCTCATGCTTGGAATTTTGCTGAAACAGCGAAATTCACAAGTTATTTATGTCGGCGATGCACATCAGCAAATTTATGCTTGGCGTGGCGCTGTTAATGCCATGCAGCAACTTCCCTTGCCCGAATCTCGCTTAACGACATCGTTCCGTTTTGGTGAAGAAATTGCATTGAATGCCAATGCCATTTTAGGTGCATTGAATGAAACCGTGCCGTTATTGGGTAATCCACAACTCAATTCCAAAGTTGTGAATAAACCACATACCAAAATGCGTGATGCAATTTTATGTCGTACCAATGCACGTGCCATGGAACTGTTACTTTCAGGTTTGCTTCATGGTGATAAAGTCAGCTTGCAAGCAGATCATGTGAGATTAAATAAATTTGTGGATGCTGCAAGCATGCTCAAGCAAGGCAAACGTGTTGTCGATGTGCCTGAATTGGCTTGGTTTAATTCTTGGCACGATGTTCACGAATACTGTGAAACCAACGATGGTAGCGACATCAAACCATTGGTTAAACTCGTTGATGATCATGGAACAGATCCGCTAAAACGTGCTTTAGCGAAAATCACACCTATTGATCAAGCCGACTATATTATTTCTACAGCGCATAAAGCCAAAGGTTTAGAGTGGAATCGTGTTCATATTGAAGATGACTACCAATTTAGACTGAACGATAAAGACTTTAAAATTAGCGATGAAGAATTACGTTTATTATACGTCGCATGTACTCGCGCTAAGTTAAGCTTAAATATTCACCATATTTACGATTTGGTTCAACAACTCAAAATAAAAATGCCAATATCACTACGTAAAGCTGTGGGTTAATTAATGCAGGTATCTTATGAAATTAAAATCGATACAATTCAAAAACATTACGCATTTTACTGACACAAAGATAGAGTTTCATTATCACGACAAACCTATTACGCTTATTTTAGGTGATCAAGGTTCAGGTAAAACATCTTTACTTCGCTCTACTTTTTTAGCGCTCACTTGGTTTTCAGCACGTTATAAAGATGCACGAACAGCAGGTGCTGTTTTGCCAGACCAAGACATCAAACAAGGCCGTCTACAGTCTAAAATTGATATTAAAGTTCATATTCCAACAGAAATTGGCTCACTTCCTGAATCTATCAATTCAAGCGAAATTGAAACTCAAATATGTGATTGGCAACTTTATAAAACACAAACAAAAGCCTTAGCAGGTCATAGCAAAGCTGAAACTCAAAAATTAGAAAAGCTCGTTACGCTTTATCAAAAAGCGATGCAACTTGATCCATTACAAGGTTTACCGCTTATTGCCTATTACCCTTCTGAGCGTTTCGTTCACGAAATCAATTTAATAAGCAAAAATAATCCTGCCATTTTTCAAGCAGGCAATGCCTATGAAATTACAACAATTCCATACACCACTTTTGCTCGTTTTTTTGAATGGTTTCGTGAAATTTCAGACATTGAAAATGCACAAACCACAGACTTAGTGAATCGTTTAATTGCCAATCAACATGGTGAAGACCCACATCAAGATTTAAGCGCAGCTTTAATTAATGCATATAACCAAATGCATGCGCCAAGTTTAACCGCTTTAAAAGATACCCTTGCTACGATATTTCCTGAACTCACAAATATCTACTTACAATACTTACCCAAATTACAACTCATGGTGACCTACAAAGGTAAGAGCATGATGTTCCAACAACTTTCCAATAGTTTGAAAAATTGGATTGCTTTGGTGGGTGATATTGTTCGTCGATTATGTTTGTTAAATACTGCGAACTTATACCCATGTTTAGAGGGCGAAGGGATTTTATTAATAGATGAAATTGACCAACAACTCGATCAAGATGAATGCGCAACAATTTTGGCTCGCTTGAATAAAGCATTTCCACATGTGCAAATTATCGTGACAGGTAATCGCACAGAATTATTAGAAAATGCTTCAGACTATCAATGCTTACAATTAGAAAATCAGCAATTACATCCTATTCTTGCACCTACGCTTCAAGCAGAATTCGATGAAATCTATCAAAATCTGAATTTAAATTTAGATGATATTGAAACTGATATTTCAGAACACATCGATCATCTTCAAGAACCACTAGATAGCGCACAAAGCTTTTTCGAACTCATTCGTGAAAACCTAAATGAAGATCAGCAAAAGAATTTAATTTTTCTGCTCAATAATCGTGAAAATGCATCTTTAGAACACAAGCTTCATGAATAATTATTATTCAAAATAAGTCTTTGCTTACATTTATTAAAAATATCTTGTCGCGCATTCATCCCATAGAGAAATGAAGTCAGCGTATAATGTTCTCCGTGGGATCGAAAAAGATTGATGTTGCGTCTTGGCTGTAATATGATCGGATTTATTTGCAATTTTTGTAAAAAAATCGGATTTTGCAATCATTCCTAAGTTGCGCAATACAACTTACTTTTCATTTAGATTAAACATTTGGCTTTCAAGATTTAGAAACTTGGATGGTTCTTTGCTGTCCTATAATCCTTGAAAGATTAAGATTCACGCTAGGTTTTTTAGACCTAAATCACGACAATGGATATGAGTGTGCTACCGATTATTATATTGTTACCGTTAGTACTAGGCACAATACTTGTCTCGTGGCTGAAGAAATTCTCACGCGGGGTAACAGCTTTAGGTGCTATTGGAGTCAGCTTAACGAGTTTAATTTTGTTGCTGACTCAAGCCAAAACAGTTTTTAATGGTGAAACCATTATTCAAACTTGGTCTTGGCTACCTCAATTAGGAATAGATCTAAGTTTCCGCCTCGATGCACTTGGTTTACTCTTTTCCCTCCTCATTACGGGAATTGGTACACTTATTTATATTTATGCATATTATTATTTAAGCCCTAAAAACTCACTCAGCAAATTATATTTATTACTCATGCTGTTTATGGCAGCAATGCTGGGGATCTCTTTATCTAACAACTTACTCTTATTACTCGTTTTCTGGGAACTTACCAGTATCTCATCCTTCCTACTTGTCGGATATTGGAGCAATTACGAAGCTGCTCAACGTGGTTCTCGTATGGCACTTACAATTACAGGTATGGGTGGTTTAGCCATGCTGGGTGGCTTTATTTTGTTAGGGCAAATTACAGGTACCTATCAAATAGACCAAATTTTAGGAATGTCTGAGCAAATTCAAAATCATGCTCTATTTGTTCCAACATTATTATTAATTCTGTTGGGTGCTTTTACTAAAAGTGCGCAGTTTCCTTTCCACTTTTGGTTGCCAAATGCAATGGCAGCACCAACACCTGTATCTGCATATTTACACTCTGCAACTATGGTTAAAGCAGGTATTTTCTTACTTGCACGGTTAATTCCAATTTTTGCAGGTGCGGCGCTTTATCATAATATTGTTACTTTCATTGGATTATTCACGTTATGTATGGCGGCTTTCTTCGCCATCTTTAAAGAAGATTTAAAAGGTTTATTGGCATATTCAACCATCAGCCATTTAGGTCTTATTGTTTGCTTACTTGGTATTGGCTCTCCCCTTGCTGTTGCTGCGGCAATTTTCCATATTATTAACCATGCAACATTTAAAGCTGCTTTATTCATGATTGCAGGTATTATCGACCATGAATCGGGTACACGTGATTTGCGTAAACTCAGTGGTTTATGGCAACTCCTTCCGTTTACTGCAACATTAACCATGATTACTGCAGCATCTATGGCAGGTGTTCCACTCACAAATGGCTTCTTGTCTAAAGAGATGTTCTTTACAGAACTACTTGCCAATTTGTCAGGCCCTGTGATGGTTGTCTCTGCAATTGTTGCAACATTTGCAGGAATTTTTGCAGTTGCTTACTCGGTTCGCTTAGTACACGGGGTTTTCTTTGATGGACCCGTAGGCAAAGATGTACCTAATAAAGATGCGCATGAACCTACTTTTGGAATGAGAGCACCTGCAACATTACTTGCCTTCTTGTGCATTTTAGTGGGAATTTTACCTACACTATTCATCCAAAATGTTGTGAACAGTACTACACGTGCAAGTACACAATTGGCAAACTTTGAAGGCGTACATATTGCCATTTGGCATGGTTTTAATATGCCATTGCTCATGAGTGTTATTGCTTTAATTGGTGGTGTTAGTTTCTACTTTGCATTAGCTAAAGGTGGAAAAATCCGTGAAATTGACCTAGATCCTTATTTAGGGAAATTCCAAGGCAAAGTTTTATTTGAATTATTTTTAAAACATCTACTACTCAATTCACGCAAATTTAAACGTGCAACTGAAAATGGAAAATTACAAAGCTATCTCTTATGGATTGTATTCTTCAGCATTGCCGTTGTTGCCATGCCATTATTCAATTCAGGACTGACAACAGGTACACGTGAATTAACTCATGCCCCAGCTATCGCCATTGTTCTTTGGCTTTTATTATTCTCTGCATGTTGGATGATGCTGTGGTTCCATCACGAGCGCATTAAAGCTATTTTAATTAGTGGTGCTGTTGGCTTAGTCGTAACCATTGTATTCGTTTGCTTCTCTGCACCCGATTTAGCATTAACTCAAATTACAGTAGATGTAGTCACAACTGTTTTACTACTGATGAGCTTATCCTTACTTCCACAACTTACACCTTATGAATCTTCTGTACCTAGACGTTGGCGAGATGCGATTATTGCAATTTCTGGTGGTGTAGGTATTGCGTGGATTACATGGCTCATACTCACGCGTGATCACAACTCAATTTCATGGTTCTTTATGCAACAAGCCATCCCTCTTGGTGGTGGTACGAACGTTGTAAACGTGATTTTGGTCGACTTCCGTGGTTTCGATACCTTTGGTGAAATTACCGTATTAGGTATTGCTGCAATTGGTGCACTTTGTTTAATGGATGGTATGCGTACTCATGGTACAACCACAACGCAAGGTCTCACTTACCGCTTTAACCCATCCCCTTTGATGTTCCGTATTACATCTTCTTGGATTTTAGCCTTAGCACTTGTGGTGAGCTTATATATCTTCCTACGTGGTCATAACTTACCAGGTGGTGGCTTTATTGCAGGTTTAATTACCTCTCTTGCACTTGTGATTCAATATATTGCATTAGGTCAAGATCAAGCAGAACGCTTACTAAAAGCCAAATCAGGTCGCTTATATGAAATTTGGATTGGTATTGGTTTAGTCATTGCAGGCTTATCAGGTATGGGGGCATGGATTTGGGGTCGCCCATTCTTAACAAGCGCACATATTTATGTGAACCCACCAATTTTAGGTGAAATGCATTTAGCATCTGCATCAATTTTTGACTTGGGTGTTTATATTACTGTTGTTGGCGCAACCATGCTGATGATTTCCGTACTTGGCGACTCACGTCATACCAGTATTACTGGTCCAGTTCCGAAGGGGTGAAAATATGATTAGTTTAGAAATTTTACTCGCCTCTTCTATTGGATTACTCACCGCAACAGGCATTTATTTAATCCTACGTGCGCGTACATTCCCTGTAGTGCTTGGTTTAGCCATGATTGGTTATGCCGTGAATTTGTTTTTATTTGCTATGGGACGTATTCAGGTCAATGCACCTGCCGTACTTACAGCAACAGAACGCGTAACAGATCCACTTCCACAAGCTTTAGTTTTAACGGCAATCGTCATTGGTTTTGCAACAACAGCATTTATTGTGCAACTTGCATTACGCAGTCGTTTTGAAACAGGAACAGACCACGTTGACTCAAAAGAAGAAATACCGCAAATTGACCCACGTGAGGATGAGCCATAATGAATGACATCCTCCAATTTTGGACACAACATACTCCTATTTTTAGTATTTTAATTCCTGCAATTACTGCATTTATTTTAGTACTTTTAGGCAACCCTGGTTCAGGTTCACTTGCGCACGATTGGCGCCAACCTTGGCGTCGTGGTATCAGTTACGTTTCTTCGGCACTGGGCTTATTCACCGCAATTAACTATTTGATTTTTGCAAGTAGTGGTCAAATTACGGTTTATAACCTCAGTGAATGGGTAGCTCCTTTTGGTATTGTCTTAGTCCTCGACCAACTTTCTGCATTTATGTTGGTACTCACCTATGGGCTTGCTGTACCAGTTATGTGGTATGCAAGTAAAGAATGGGATGAGCGTGGACGTTACTTCCATGCCATGTTCCATTTTTTATTGATGGGACTTTGTGGTGCATTCCTGACAGGCGATTTATTTAACTTATTCGTATTCTTTGAAATTTTACTCATGGCCTCTTATGTCCTCTTACTTCACGGACAAGGCAGAGCAAGATTTCAATTGGGCATTCATTACGTCACCATCAACTTACTCGCTTCTGCCCTTTTCCTTATTGGTTTAGGCATGATTTACGGCAGTGTTGGTAGTTTAAATATGGCTGATGTCGCACGACTCATGCCATTACTTGAGCCCGATCAGCATAAACTTGCAGTTGCAGGTGGATTACTTTTATTTGTTGTCTTTGGTATTAAAGCAGCCATGTTACCTGTAGGTTTTTGGCTACCCAAAACCTATGCCGTTGCAACCACACCTGTAGCTGCTATTTTCACCATTATGACCAAAGTGGGTATTTACTCTATTTTACGGGTAAATGGCACAGTATTTGATGATGATTTAAGCCGTTCAATTCTACAAAACTTATTATTACCTATCGGTTTAATTACTTCGCTTTATGGTGCAATTTGTGCGATTGGTGCTGAACGCCTAAGACGCTTTGTTGGCTTTATGATTTTGTCATCTATTGGCACAATTCTTATTGCAATATCACTATTCAATATGCAAGCTTGGGCAGCAGCATTGTACTATCTTGTACACAGCACGCTTATTGGTGCGGCTTTCTATTTACTGTCTGGTTGGATTACATCCCAACGTGGTGAATTTAAAGATCACTTTAAAATTGCACCACAAATGAAGCAACATAAAGTTGTTTCTATTACCTACTTCATCATTGCTCTAATGATGGCAGGTTTACCCCCTTTCAGTGGCTTCTTTGGTAAAGTATTCCTTTTACAAGCAACCGCAAATTCACCGTATCAACTGATCATTATCATTACAGTTTTAGTGGTCAGTCTTTTAAGTATTATTGCATTTACACGTGTTGGCTTTGTCCTATTCTGGCGCTCAACTAAGCCTGAAAATGATCCATCAAAAGATGAATTTAAAACATACCAAGCTTTACCTGAAATTGCCCCAAAACGTAACGATATAGCCATCTACATTTTACTCGGCACATTAATGATGTATGTTGTATTTGCAAATCCAATTTACAACTATGTCTCTAATACTGCACAGCAAATTCAAAACAATGCATTATATGAAGCAATGTTCTTGAAAAAAGATGAACATGGCGAGTTTATTAGCGTTCAACCTTTTGATGCAGAAAATCTACCAGAAACGAAATATGGCGGTGAAACTGTAGATCCAAATGCACACTTAATTCCTTATGTTATTTCTAAGGATACGCTAGATGGTGAACATATTTCTGAGTTTAAAAAACGTCAAATTTTAGAACAGGATATTCAAGAAGATCACCCTGAAATAGATGAACTTAAACCAATGGAGAAACCATAATATGCAAAAAAAATCTTTTGTAGACTGCTGGTTTCCCCATCCGCTTGTTTCAGTGCTGTGTGGTTTAAGTTGGGTAATGTTGGCACATAGTTTAGATGTTGCCACCTTGCTTATGGCTTTTGTTTTGGCAATTTCTATCCCAAAACTCCTGAACCAATTTATTGACCGTACTGGCAGTATTCATTGGATGGAAGCTGTTAAATTATTTTTAATTGTCGTGTGGGATATTATTCTGTGCAACATCAATGTCGCAAAATTAGTTCTAGGGCCAACCAAAAACCTACACCCTAAATGGTTCCGCGTACCACTAGACTCACAACACGAAGAAGTTAATTCACTTCTCGCGATGATTATTACCACCACCCCAGGTACAGTCACAGCGGGTATTGATCAAGATCGTTGCGATATTCTCGTTCATGCCTTGAGTACCGATGATGTTGAAAATGAAATTAAGACCATTAAGGCTCGCTATGAGCAACCTTTAATGCGTATTTTTGGCGTGAAAGCAGGAGATAAATCATGAGCATTTTGCCCTACGCTTTAAGTATTTGCATGATTGCAATTACAATCTCGATGTTCTTATGCCTTGTTCGTTTAATTATGGGACCGTCTATCGTAGATCGCCTCTTGGCCTTAGATACCTTATTTTTAAATTCAATTTGCTTAATTGTGGTTTTAGGCATTTATTGGGCAAGCACATCATTATTTGAAGGTGCATTACTTGTTGCAATGCTTGGTTTCGTTTCAACAACTGCTTTGGCTAGATATTTTACATCTGGCCATGTGATTGATTAGGAGAACAGACTATGCAACTTGTTATGGAAATTCTCGTTTCAATATTTTTACTGGTTGGTGCTTTTTTCATACTCATCGGTAGTATTGGTATGGTTCGGCTCCCCGATTTATTTATGCGCTTACATGCACCAACAAAATCTGGCACGCTTGGTTTAGGTAGTTTTTTATTAGCTTCAATGATTTACTCAGCTTTTCAAGGTCGCTTTGGCTTCGCTGAAATTTTAATTACGTTATTCACATTTATCACAGCACCAGTATCTGCAAATTTAATGGCTCAAGCAGCATTACATTTACGTTTAAGATCTATGAGTGGTGATGTACCCGAAACTATTGATCGTCCTTTACCGTGGCAACGTACACGTCGACGTGCTTTCCACGCAAAAAGTAAATCAACCAAAGATGACTTACATTAATTTTTAGAATCAATTTATAAGTCAAAATATTAGATATAAAAAAGCCACCCTAAGGTGGCTTTTTTATGATTACAGCAAATTATTCATCATCTTGTTTTGCTTCAACAGGAGGTAAATCCTTCACTGCCTCTGCAATTAGACCAAACATATAATTACCATAAGCATTCGTCTTATCGTAATGGAAACGCAAACGCGGTGTAATGCGCGTTTTAATACGACGACCCAATTCATGACGCAAGAAACCAGATGCACTATTTAATACATCTAAAGTTTCCTTATTTGCCACTTCACTTTGGTCATCGCCAAGTTCACGTCCCATCACTGTTACGTATACTTCAGCATATCCTAAATCTGGGCTAACCTTCACAGCAGAGATGGTCACAAGACCACCTAAGCGTGGATCTTTAAGCTCTTGACGGATAAGCTCAGACAACTCGCGTTGTACAGTATCCGCCATGCGCTTCAGACGTTGACTACCCGCCATTAAAGACTCCGTTTAATTAATTTAACATCGTACACTTCGATCTTATCAAGTGCTTTAATGTCTTTATAACCTTTAACCGCAAGACCACATTCCATACCAGCACGAACATCTTCAACGACTTCTTTATAGCGACGAAGAGATTCAAGCTCACCTTGGAACACAACCACGTCATCACGTAATACGCGAATTGGTTTATTGCGATGTAATGTACCTTCAAGCACCATACAGCCTGCAGCCGCACCGAATTTACTTGAGTGGAATACTTCACGTACTTGAGCAACACCAAGAATTGTTTCACGATGTTCTGGCTCAAGCTTACCGCTCATTGCCGCTTTAACATCATCAATCAATTGATAGATTACTGAGTAGTAACGAATATCAATGCTATCCGCATCTGCTTTTTGACGAGCAGTGTTGTCCGCACGTACGTTAAAGCCAAGAAGAACAGCTTCTGAAGATTCAGCAAGTGTAACGTCAGACTCAGTGATTGCACCAACACCTGAACCGATAATACGTACTTTAACTTCGTCAGTTGCAAGTTCAGCAAGCGCAACATGAAGTGCTTCTAATGTACCGCGTACGTCAGTTTTAAGAACAACGTTAACGATAGGCACATCTTTCTTGCCCATAGACGCCATGATGTTTTCAAGACGCATAGCAGATTGACGTTCAAGACGTTTTTGACGTTCACGATCCATACGAGCATCAGCAACTTCACGTGCTTTCTTCTCATCTGTTACAACAAGAACTTCATCACCCGCCATTGGCGCTTCTGGAAGACCTAAAATTTCAACTGGAATTGAAGGACCTGCAGACTTAATACGATTACCGTTTTCATCAGTCATCGCACGAACGCGACCATAAGATGAACCAGCAAGTACTAAATCACCCACTTTCAATGTACCATTTTGAACAAGGATAGATGTTACAGCACCACGGCTGTTATCTACACGTGCTTCAATTACAACACCTTGTGCAGCACCTTCTTCAGATGCTTTCAACTCTAACATTTCTGCTTGAATTGAAATAAGATCTAGAAGTTCATCAATACCTTGACCAGAATGTGCTGAAACCATTGCTACTGGAACATCACCACCCCATTGTTCAGGGACAATTTGTTTCGCAGTCAATTCGTTCAATACGCGATCTGGATCAGCAGATTCTTTATCCATTTTGTTGATAGCAACAATAATTGGAGTACCTGCAGCACGAGCATGATCAATTGCTTCCGCTGTTTGTGGCATTACACCATCATCAGCTGCAACAACAAGAACTACGATATCAGTCGCTTTCGCACCACGTGAACGCATAGCAGTAAACGCTGCGTGTCCCGGAGTATCTAGGAAAGTGATAATACCTTTTTCAGTTGTAACGTGGTAAGCACCGATATGCTGTGTAATACCGCCCGCTTCGCCTTGTGCAACTTTAGCACGACGAATACGGTCAAGAAGCGATGTTTTACCATGGTCAACGTGACCCATGATTGTCACTACTGGTGCACGTGTAGATTGCGCACCACGAGCAACTTCAGCAGCTTCAAGTAAGTTATCTTCCGCTTGAGTATCAGATACACGAACTGGGTTATGACCCATTTCTTCTACAACAAGTGCAGCAATATCTTGTTCAATCGCTTGGTTTTGAGTAACCAATTCACCCATTTTCATAAGTGATTTAATAACTTCACGAACCTTGATTGCCATTTTTGCAGCTAAGTCAGCAACAACAATCGTTTCACCGATTTCAACATCATAAACTTGTTTTTTAACTGGTTTTTCAAAGCCGTGCTTGTTGCCCTGACTTGTTTTCAAACCACGTTTAGGTTGCTTACTGAAGCTTTGCTCTTCCTGACCACGACGACCACCTTTTTTCGGTGCACGTGCAGTTGGTGTATTCGTACCACGTTTAATCTCGCGGTCTTCTTTCGCAAATGAATCTTCGTATGCTTGACCAACAAGACCAGCAGCCAGTGGTGAATCATCTACTACACGAATAGTTGCAGTAGTAGCATCATCACTAGAGTACTTAGTTGCCATTTGGCGCATTTGTTCAAGCGTACGTTGTTGAGCTTCTTCAGCTGACTTACGACGTGCTGCTTCTTCAGTCGCTTTTAATTGTGCGGCTTGAGCTTCACGTGCGCGTTTTTGTTCAGGTGTTTCTACTTGTTTAACTTGTGCTTTCACAACAGGTTTGTTTGTAGATTTACGCTTAACAACAACAGCCGCTTTAGATACTTCTTGCTTTTCAGTTGTTTGCTTTGCAGCAGCACGCATCGCTTCTAATGCTTTACTTGCACCAGAAGACTGTGATGGTGTTTCAGCTTTCGCTGTAGATTTATTCGCAACATTTTGAGTTGCTTGTTTCGCTTGTTCTTCAGCTTTCGCTAAAGCTTCAGCTTTAATTTGTTCAGGATCTGGCTTAACAAATGTATGTTTCTTGCGAACTTCTACATTAATCGTTTTCGCTTTACCTGATGTACTTGCCACTTTAGCAGTACTGGTAGTTTTACGTTTCAACGTGATTTGTCCTGCATTACCTGTATCTTGACCATGAATTTTTTTCAAATGGTTGACTAAGGTATCTTGTTGTTCAGTAGAAATAATATCGTCAGCTTTACTTTGCGGTAAGCCAGCATCACGAACCTGTTCCAGGAGCTTCTCAATTGGACGACCCACACTGAGTGCCAACTCTTTAATCGACTTGTCCGTCATATATTATCTCCTAGTTAAACCATGATTCGCGCGCTTTCATAATGAGTTGACCCGCTTTTTCAGCACCTAAACCTTCAATATCTTCGATATCATCAGTTGCCTGATCAGCAAGATCATCAATTGTTACCACACCACGAGCAGCAAGCGCATAAGCGATCTCTTGTGTCATTCCTTCCATTGCTAGAAGTTCGTCACTCGGATCTTGGATGTTTTCTTGTTGTTTCAATGCATCAGCCAAAGTCACTTCTTTTGCACGACTTTGTAACATTTCTACAACTTCAGCATCTAATTCGATTTCATCAAATGTTTCTGCTGGTACATAAGCAATCTCTTCCAAAGAAGTGAAGCCCATTTCGACCAATGCCATTGCAAGATCTTCAGCAATATCTAGACGACCAACAAACATATCTAAATATTGTTGTGCTTCATTTTGCTGACGTGCATGGTATTCTTCTTCAAGCATCATATTAAGCTTGTAACCAGTCAACTCAGATGCTAAACGTACGTTTTGACCTTGTGAACCGATTGCACGTGCCAATTGATCGCTTGTCGCGAAAATAATATCAGCTGTACGTTCTTCTTCATCAATCACAATGCCCGATACATCAGCAGGCTCTAAAGCACTTGCGATATATTGTGCAGGATCATCAGACCATACAACGACATCAATACGTTCACCATTTAACTCTGATTGAACTGCTTGGATACGTGTACCACGCATACCAATACAAGCACCAACAGGATCAATACGATGATCGTTTGTTTTTACAGCAATTTTAGCACGTACACCAGGCAGACGAGCTGCAGCTTTAATTTCGATAATTTCTTCAGAAATTTCAGGAATTTCTTTGGTCATTAATGAAATAAGCATTTCAGGCTTAGAACGAGTCAATAACAATTGTGCGCCACGACCTTCGCGATTCACATTATATAAAATTGCATTTACGCGTTGCTTAGGACGAAGAATTTCTTTTGCAATCATTTCTTCGCGCGCAAGATATGCTTCAGCATTGTCACCTAAGTCGATAATGAAACCATCTTTAGTTTGTTTTTTAACTTCACCGTAGATAAGTTCACCAACTTTTGCTTCATATGCATCTGCAATTAAAGCACGCTCTGCTTCACGAATTTTTTGAACAATCACTTGTTTCGCAATTTGTGCAGCAATACGTCCGAAGTCAATCGATTCAACTTCTAACTCACGAATATCGCCAATTGCCCATTGTTCTGGATCTAGATCAGAAATCGCATCTTGACATGCAGGCATTTCATGATCTTCATCGGCAACAACTTCCCATTGACGGAAAGTGCTGTAGTCACCAGTTTTACGGTCAATCTCTACACGTAAACGTGCTTCTTCAGAGTGTGTACCTTCATAGAATTTCTTTTTAGTTGCTGCAACTAGAGCTTGTTCGAGCGCTTCAAAAATCGCATCACGAGGTACACCCTTTTCGTTACTAACTGTTTCTACTACAGTAAGAATTTCGCGTGCCATGAGTCACCTATTCGTCAGATTCTTATTTATTCAATTAATCTTGAAAGATCAAATTCGCTTTATCAATATTGTGACTATCGATGTCCAATACTTGTTGGTTTTCAACTTCAACCTGAATCATTTCATTTTCAAGATCAACAGTAATGAGTTTTGCTTGAAATTTACGACGGTTTTCTACTGCGCTAATCAAACGTAAGGCAACCTGTTGACCAATATACGCTGACATTTGCTCTAGTTGAAAGAAAGGACGATCCCAACCTGGAGATGACACTTCAAGTGCATATTCACCAGAAATTGGATCATGTACGTCAAGCATTGCACCGACTTGTTGTGTTACGCGTACGCAATCTTGAACGCCAATACCACGACCTTGCTCTTCTTCACCATCTTCATTCGCGATAGTTTCTGCGCTTGCATCGACTGCTTTGTCGATATAAATACGCAATAAAGAACGTTTACCTTGAGGTGTAAATTCAATACCCCAAAGATCTACATTACATGCTTGTACTGCTGGAGCAATAAGGTCCTGAAGTACTTGAGTTTTATTTGATAGCTTCATTTACTCTCGTCAAATTTGTGAAATTAAATGGTCAACGGCCACTACAAGCCAATATAGAACTATTGTAGTAGTGAATCATGACGATTTGACCAAAAAATTGTCGACACTACACGATAGATAATAAAAAAGGGCGTAATCGCCCCATTATTACACAGAAAACCAAAGTCCACTGTGCAAAAAGGCCCACCTTTGTTGTGAGCCTCTCTTTAGAAACTTGGTAGCGGGAGCTGGATTTGAACCAACGACCTTCGGGTTATGAGCCCGACGAGCTACCAGACTGCTCCATCCCGCATCAACGTGCAAAAATTATATACAAAATACTGATCATTTTCAATCAAACTTTCAGTTTTCGCCCAATTAAGTTGCACCTTAATTGGAAGTGGTAGCGGGAGCTGGATTTGAACCAACGACCTTCGGGTTATGAGCCCGACGAGCTACCAGACTGCTCCATCCCGCAACAACATACGTTTTATTTTCAACTAAATAAATTTAATTGCTTTTTAAGTTCGCTTCTTAAAAAGATTGGTAGCGGGAGCTGGATTTGAACCAACGACCTTCGGGTTATGAGCCCGACGAGCTACCAGACTGCTCCATCCCGCAACAACATACGTTTTATTTTCAACTAAATAAATTTAATTGCTTTTTAAGTTCGCTTCTTAAAAAGATTGGTAGCGGGAGCTGGATTTGAACCAACGACCTTCGGGTTATGAGCCCGACGAGCTACCAGACTGCTCCATCCCGCAACAATATGCACTTTATAATCTCAACTTAATAAATTAAGTCGCTTTTTAAGTTTGCATCTTAAAAAAGATTGGTAGCGGGAGCTGGATTTGAACCAACGACCTTCGGGTTATGAGCCCGACGAGCTACCAGACTGCTCCATCCCGCAACTATAGATTTACTGCTTACACCAAATTATATTCTGGATTAATAATTTGGTGCGGAAGGGGGGACTTGAACCCCCACGCCCGAAAGCACTACCACCTCAAGGTAGCGTGTCTACCAATTCCACCACCACCGCAGCAGTGAGGCATTCTAGTCGCATCAAACCAAAAAAGAAAGGTTTAATTAGACTTATTCGCCTGTTTTAGGTGCAGTTGGTGAAGTTTCAGGCAGTGTAGCTGGTGTCGAAGTCGTAGTATTTACCGATTTCAAGCTATACGCATCTGTTGTCTGTTTCTTCGCAAATACGGCTAGCGTAAGGCTTGTAACAAAAAAAAGTGCCGTTAAAACTGCAGTTAAGCGAGTTAAAAAGCTACCAGAACCTGATGCACCAAATACTGTTGCTGCACCACCACCACCAAAAGAAGCACCTGCATCTGCACCTTTACCATGTTGAACTAAAATCAGACCAATCATTAAAACGGCTAAGATAATATGTACTACCAGCACAAAAGTATGCATGCTGAACTCCTAATTATTTTGTATTTGCAAATGCATGAGCAATTTTATGGAATGACTCTGCATTTAATGATGCACCACCTACGAGCGCACCATTGATATCTGGACAGGCCGCTAACTCTACTGCATTTTCAGGTTTAACACTACCACCATAGAGAATTGCCATACTTTGACCATAGGTCGTAATTTGGCTTAAACCTTCACGAATTTGTGCATGCATTGCTTGAGCATCTTCAGGTGAAGCAGTTTTACCTGTTCCAATCGCCCAAATGGGTTCGTAAGCAATAACAATATTTTGCCATTGTTCACTGTCAACAACCGTTGCAATATCACAAATTTGCTGTAAAACAACCTGCTCTGCTTGACCACTTTCACGCTGTTCTAAGCTTTCACCAACACAATAAATAACAGTCAAACCTGCATTTAATGCATTCTTCATTTTTTCATTTAAGACTTGAGCTGATTCACCGAAAATTTCTCGACGTTCTGAATGCCCAATCAAAACAAAGTTAATTTGACTATCTTTTAGCAATTCAGCGCTTACTTCACCTGTATAAGCACCTGTTGCTGCAATTCGAGATAAATCTTGAGCGACAGTATAAACCATACGATTCGCTGAACTTAACGCTGTTTGAGTTGTTGTAAGCGCTAAAGTTATAGGAGCTACACCGATATAGCAGCTGCTTTCATCGATTGGATGAGCTTGTAATAAACTTTTGAAATCTTGAATAAGTTGTTGAGCATCGGCCTGCATTGGATTCATCTTCCAATTACCAACTACCCACGGCGTAATCGTTGAACCCGACATACAAATAACCTGCAAAAAAACAATTCTGAAAACCGAGCACATTCTACACGTAAAAATAATTTGTGCTTAAAAAATTTAAACGACTTTCATTATACAAATTTATAAAATATTTCTAATAACTCAGGTCATATTCTGCAATTTTATGGCTTTCCCATGAATAGCTCACATTTATTATGCAGACTTAACTAGGGATATTCATTTTACATGTGGTATTTTTTCGTAACAAAAGTATAATTTTATTATACCAATTATAAACATTATTTTTTTTAAGGACCTCGGGGATGTCAGTCACACAATCTATACCGAAATTTACCGGCTTTATTCGACGCCTCGTTGAAAATGGGGTTGTTGATGCGGCAGCTATGCAAAATGCAATTATCAGTGCAAAAAAAGCTGGGCAAGACATTGTTCCCTATTTAATTCAAAACCTAAAAATTTCATCACTCCTGATTGCCGAAACGATTGCTACAGAATTTGGTGAGCCAATTTTTGACCTATCCGTATACAATACAGACATGTTGGTTAAAGAAGGAATCGATGACAAAATAATTACTAAACATCGAGTGTTGCCTATTTTTAGTCGCGGCAACCTTCTTTATGTCGCAACGAGCAATCCAACCAATATAGAAGCAATGGATGCTATTCGTTTTAACAGTAAGATGAATGTTGAAGCGATTATTGTTGAAGCTGACAAGTTAGACAAAGTTATTGAAAATATTTATGCCGATAGTGGTAGCTTTGAATTTGGCGATGATGACTTCGATTTAGAAGTTGAAGAAATAGATACCAATCAAGACAATCAGGAAAATGATGATCCTACAGGTGATGAATCGCCTATTGTTAAATACATTAATAAACTTTTGGTAGATGCCATTCGTATGGGTGCTTCAGATTTACACTTTGAGCCTTACGAAAAATCATATCGTGTTCGCTACCGTGTAGATGGTGTTTTACGTCAAATTGCTACTCCCCCACTACAACTTGCAAATCGTTTAGCTTCACGTTTAAAAGTGATGTCCCAAATGGATATCTCAGAAAAGCGTGTGCCACAAGATGGTCGTATCAAATTAAAAATTTCAAAAACCAAAGCCATCGATTTTCGTGTGAACTCACTTCCAACATTGTTTGGTGAAAAACTGGTACTGCGTATTTTAGATCCATCGAGTGCAATGTTGGGTATTGATGCTTTAGGTTATGAACCTGAGCAAAAAGCACTGTTCATGGATGCTCTAGATAAACCTCAAGGTATGCTTTTAATCACGGGTCCAACTGGTTCAGGTAAAACAGTATCTCTATATACAGGTTTGAATATTCTTAACCGTGAAGATACCAATATTTCTACTGCCGAAGATCCTGTGGAAATTAACTTAGAAGGTATTAACCAAGTTAACGTAAACAATAAAATTGGTTTAACTTTCTCTGCCGCATTAAAATCGTTCCTACGACAAGATCCTGATATTGTGATGGTCGGAGAAATTCGTGATCTGGAAACTGCTGAAATTGCAATTAAAGCAGCACAAACAGGTCATATGGTCATGTCTACATTACATACCAACAGCGCGCCTGAAACTTTAACGCGTTTAAGAAATATGGGCGTTCAATCTTTCAATATTGCAACATCTGTAAATCTAGTAATTGCACAGCGTTTAGCACGTCGCTTATGTCCTCACTGTAAAACGCCATCTGATGTTCCTGAACAGAGCTTATTAGAAATGGGCTTTACAGCAGATGATTTAGCAAATCCTGACCTTAAAATATTCCAACCTGTTGGCTGTTCTGAGTGTCGTGATGGCTATAAAGGACGTGTTGGTATTTATGAAGTAATGAAAGTAACACCCGAAATTTCAAAAATTATTATGGAAGATGGTAATGCACTTCAAATTGCAGAAGCTTCCGCAAAAGCAGGCTATAACAATTTACGCCGATCAGGTTTATTAAAAGTCATGCAAGGGGTAACTTCTTTACAAGAAGTAAATCGTGTGACGAGTG
This sequence comes from Acinetobacter portensis, assembly GCF_010646905.1. Lineage (NCBI taxonomy): Bacteria > Pseudomonadati > Pseudomonadota > Gammaproteobacteria > Moraxellales > Moraxellaceae > Acinetobacter > Acinetobacter portensis. Next base: position 1,569,425 of record NZ_JAAARQ010000002.1, on the reverse strand, counting down.
AATAAATAAAGATTCAAAATAAGGATAACGACGCATGGCTGTCAAAAAAGCACAGATGATGCCCACCTTCATATACGATGGAGTTGACCGTAAAGGGGCTAAACTTAAAGGGGAAATTCCAGCTCGTAATATGGCTTTGGCTAAAGTTACCTTACGCAAGCAAGGAATTACCATTAAATCCATTCGAGAAAAGAAAAAAAATATTCTCGAGGGGCTTTTTAAGAAAAAAGTAACTACTTTAGACATTACAATTTTTACGCGTCAGCTTGCAACCATGATGAAAGCAGGTGTTCCTTTAGTTCAAAGCTTTGAAATTGTTGCTGAAGGTTTAGATAATCCTGCAATGCGTGAAGTGGTTGTAGGCATTAAAGGAGAAGTTGAAGGCGGTAATACTTTTGCAGGTGCATTAAAAAAGTATCCTCAATATTTTGACAAACTCTTTTGCTCACTGGTTGAATCTGGCGAACAATCGGGTGCACTCGAAACCATGCTAGATCGTGTTGCAATTTACAAAGAAAAAAGTGAGCTTCTAAAACAAAAAATTAAGAAAGCCATGAAGTATCCTATTACTGTCGTTATCGTTGCGCTCGTTGTTACTATTATTTTGATGGTGAAAGTAGTTCCTGTATTTGAAGAGTTATTTACCTCTTTTGGTGCAGAATTACCAGCATTTACCAGAATGGTGGTCAATATGTCTGAATGGATGCAGAAATATTGGTTTATTTTAATTATTGCGATTGCAGCAACTATTGCTGGCTTCTTACAGGCAAAAAAACGCAGTAAACCATTCCGAGATTTACTCGATAAACTTGCTTTAAAAGCCCCTATTTTTGGTGATCTTGTTTATAAAGCAATTATTGCACGTTATAGCCGCACACTAGCAACCACCTTTGCAGCAGGTGTACCCCTTATTGATGCCTTAGAATCAACAGCAGGTGCAACAAATAATGTCGTTTATGAAGAAGCTGTCATGCGTATTCGAGATGATGTTTCGACGGGGCAACAACTTCAATTTGCAATGCGAGCAACTAACGTTTTTCCATCAATGGCAATTCAAATGGTGGCGATTGGTGAAGAATCAGGTGCGCTCGACTCTATGTTAGATAAAGTCGCGACTCACTATGAAAATGAAGTCGATAATGCTGTAGATGGTTTAACATCAATGATGGAACCACTTATTATGGCTGTGCTTGGTGTACTTGTAGGTGGTCTTGTTATTGCGATGTACCTTCCAATTTTCCAAATGGGTTCTGTGGTTTAATGCAAGAATTAATCTCTTATTTTATTTCAAACCCAACTGCGCTTTATATTGCAGTTGGGCTTTTTGGTTTATGTATTGGTAGTTTTTTAAATGTTGTGATTTATCGAACCCCGAAAATGATGGAACAAGAATGGCGTACAGATTGCCAATTTTTATTACATCCTGAACAACCCATCATCGATGAAACAAAAATCACATTAAGCAAACCCGATTCAACATGCCCAAAATGCCAATCTGCTATTCGTTGGTATCAAAATATTCCTGTGATTAGTTGGATATTTTTAAAAGGGAAATGTGGAAGCTGTAAAAATCCAATTAACATACGCTATCCACTCATTGAACTACTTACAGCAACAGCATCACTCATTGTTGTCGCTGTATTTGGGCCTACACTTCAAATGCTATTCGGCTTAGTTTTAACATGGATTTTAATTGCTTTAACCTTTATCGATTTTGATACACAACTTTTGCCAGACCGCTATACACTCACTTTAGCTGCTATTGGTTTAGCAATTAATAGCTTTGGTCTTTTCACAACACCAACTTCTGCAATTTGGGGTTATATCATTGGTTTCTTATGCCTTTGGATTGTGTACTACATTTTTAAAATGGTGACAGGCAAAGAAGGCATGGGCTATGGTGACTTTAAATTGCTTGCTGCCTTAGGCGCATGGATGGGACCACTTATGCTCCCACTCATTGTTCTACTTTCATCATTGGTTGGTGCTATTATTGGTATCATTTTGATAAAAGTCCGCAAAGAAAATCAACCTTTCGCATTTGGTCCTTATATTGCAATAGCAGGTTGGATTGCCTTTCTTTGGGGGGAACAAATCATGCAATTATATTTAGGGCAGCTAAGTTAAATATGTCATTTATTTTGGGTTTAACAGGTGGAATTGGTAGCGGAAAATCGGCTGCTAGTCAGTGGTTTGAATCTCAAAACATTGTTGTTGTAGATGCCGATATTGTTGCCCGTGAAATCGTGATGATTGGACAACCTGCCTTGGCTCAAATTCAACAAGCTTTTGGTGATTGGGTTTTACTTGAAAATGGTGAACTGAATCGACGTGCATTACGTGAACACATTTTTGCAGATCCAAGCGCACGTAAAACCTTAGAAAATATTACCCACCCTGCTATTCGAAGCTCTATTATTCAACAGTTAGCTAAAGCTCAAAGTGATTATGTTATTTTGGTTTCACCGCTACTTTTTGAAAGTAAACAGTATCAATTAACACATCGCACCTTACTCATAGATGCATCAGAAGAGTTACAAATTGAACGCGCATCGCAACGTGATGGGCAAAATATTGAGCAAATTAAAAGCATCATTCAAGCGCAAATGCCACGTATAGAAAAACAAAAATTAGCAGATGATATTGTGTTAAATGATGGGCATCTTGATCATTTATATGAAAAGCTGAAAACCCTACATCAAAAGTATTTAGCACTATCAAAAAAGCAGTCTTAATTAGACTGCTTTTTTTGTTGCTCAAGTTGGACTTCTAAACTGTCTTTCCGACCAAACCATCGCCAAGGTTGCAAAGCACCAATTGCCATACCAATTAAGCCACAAATAATAGCCAAACTTAAAGGCTCACCCAATACGGGCACTGCAATCACTGCCGCCATAAAAGGCGCAAGTGTCACAATACTTCCTGTTTTAAATGCACCCAAGCGCTTAATGGCTTCTACATAAGCAAGCGTTGCAATAATTACAACAAATACGCCATGAAAGAGCATTTGCGCCATAAGATGGATGGGCTCGGGTTCAGATAAATGCTTGGGTAAAAATAATATATAAATTGGCAAATAAACAATTGCCGACCAAATTGCTACACTAGACATTGCATGCCATGCAGAAAGTTTCCATTGGCGCAAAAGTACCGAAAACACTCCCCACCACATTGCACTTAAAACAAACAGCAAATCACCTAAACCAAAAGCAACACCTGTTTCTCTATACATAAGTAAACTCATGACGCTAATAGATGCAATCATGATGATGACACTGAGCCATGTATGTTTATCGAAGGCATATTTGAAAAGCAAGAAACCTGCAAAGGCGGTACATAAAGGAATAAAACCATTTAAAAAAATAGCGGCATGTGCTGCAGGTACATAATGAAATGCTGAATATGCCGTTAAACAATAACCAACACCACCAATCATCGCCAAGATAAAAGGCTTCTTTTTCCATAAAAAAGCGGTGTCTTTTTTATAAATTAAAATTGGCACAAGAATCACAAAGGCTAAAGCAAAGCGCAGTGCGGTAATATCCCACGCTTCAATCCCCCATTTTACATTTAACCGTGACGTTAAAGTAAAACCGCCCCAAATCAACATGGAGATTAGGACATAAATATAGCCTTGTGTTCTTGATGTCATCTAGTTGTGCAGCTTTTATGAATTAACATTACGTTGACGGCAAGCTTCATACAAAGCCATCCCTGTTGCAACGCTGACATTTAAACTCTGTAAATTTCCTGCCATTGGAATATATACAGTTTGATCACACTGAGCCTGAGTAATTGGACGTAAACCTGTATCTTCTGCGCCCATCACCACACAAATACCTGTTCCAGTAAAGTCGAAACTCTGAATAGGTAATGCTTTTTCATCAAGCATCGTGCCTACAACACGAACATTATAATCTTCTTTCATTTGATCTAATGTACGTGCCAAATTTGTGACTTGGATAAACTTCACTTTTTCTGCGCCACCTGCAGCTACTTTACGTGCTGTAGGCGTTAATGTTGCAGAACGATCACGTGGTGCAATCACGGCTTCCACACCCATTGCCGCAGCAGTACGAATACATGCACCTAAATTATGCGGGTCTGTAATATGGTCAAGTGCCAATAAAAGTGCTTGAGGATTTTGAGTTAAAAGCTCATCAAGGTCTTTTTCATTTAATGTTGGATGCGAACGTACAGCAGCAACCACACCTTGATGGAAAGGCTGTCCTGCAAGCTTTTCTAATTTGTCTTTACTGGCTTGTTGTACGCTAATACCAAAAGGTTCAGCCAATTCAAGTACACGCTTCAAACGTAGATCATCTCTACCCTTTAAAGAAAATAGTGTTAAAACTCGTTCTGGTTCAAGCTCCAACAATGACTCCACCGAGTGAATGCCATAAAAATATTCAGTTTTTGCCATGAACGACCTCTAACATGTTGACTGATAATACAAAAAGAAAAATCCTGCAAAGCAGACTTTACAGGATTTATGCTGAATCATTAGTTTAACCGATTTAGGCTAAAATTTCTTTGTCTGAATCTTCTGATTTAATGCTTAACCACCCAAATGGCAAACATAATCTACAACTTCATCTGCTTCAATTTTAAAACGACTATTTCCAGGCACATAGAATGATTGTCCTGCACGAAACAATTCGCTTTCTTCATTATCGGCAATGCGTACACGACATTCACCTGAAATAATTTCCATACGCTCAGGAACATGAGTTGCAAAAGTGAGTTCTTGTTTACTTGGTAAAAGTACGCCTAATGTCTTTTTTGTTCCATCTTCAAATTGAACAGTGTGGCTGACACATAACCCATCAAAATAAACATTCGATTTTTTTACTACAGATACATGATCAAACTGGGCTGACATGCGTACTCTCCAAATAACGCGTTTTTATATTTTATAATTAGTTTATTTAGAAAGATAAATAGACCAATTAATCTCTTTATAGGTAAAACAATACGCTTCAAACTTAAGCATAAATGATGCTTTTGCTTTTGCCTACTCACCTCAATTTCACAGAATTTTAAAGCAACTACACCATAAGTACAAATCACTTTTTGCACAATACTCACTAAAGTTTCAGATGACTTTTGCATAGCAAGAAATATTCCATACTTATATTTCACGATTAGGTTTCAAGCAAGACTCTCTCCTACAATCACTTAAAATGTTTTCAATTCAATAAGATCTTCATCATCTTTACAAAGAGATGTTTAATTCCTATGAAAAAACATGCTCTAAACCCTATATTTAGCGTATATTTAAGAAATTCCCTTTTATTTTGAATGGTCTGTTTAATTCTAATCAGTATTATTTTTAGCGTTATTTTAAGATAGAATTAATCTGATTTTGTATCAAAAAACAAAACTTGACGACCTTTAACTAAACTTTTCGCAGCTTGGATGCGTTTATGCTGACACATTTAACTCTGATTAATTTCGCATTAGCCGAACATTTAGCTATTGATATTGAAGAAGGTTTTAACGTTCTTACGGGTGAAACTGGCGCAGGAAAATCATTATTACTCGATGCGCTTTCTGCTTGTTTGGGCGAAAGAACAGATACCAATTATGTTCGCTTTGGCTCTGAAAAAGCAGATGTCACTGCAACATTCAGCTATAAAGAAAATAGCCCCGAAGCATTATGGCTAAAAGAGCAAGAATTAGCAGATGAATCTGGCGAAATTCTTTTACGTCGTGTAATTTTTGCCACAGGTCGAAGCAAAGCGTGGATTAATGGTCGCCCAAGTAGCTTGTCTGAATTAAAAGAAATTGGACGCTTACTCGTGCAGCTTTATAGTCAGCACAGCCAACAACAACTATTAGAACCACCTTATCCAAAACATTGGTTAGATCGCTACAATAATTTCTATATACCTGCTCAAGATGTCCGTGATGCGTATAGCAAATGGCAAAAAGATATCCGTCAGCATCAATCTGCATTGGATGCTCAAGCAACGCGTAAACAACGTATAGAAACCTTAGAACTTCAAATCGAAGAACTTGAAGATTTAGTTCAAGTCGATTACAAAGAAATTGAACAAGAGTTCGACCGCCTGAGTCACCATGAAAATATCATGCAAGATTGTGGTTATGCTCTTAGCGCAATTGATGATGCCGAACAAAATATCAATCAAGAAATTGCATCTATTTTACGTCGTTTAGAGTCACATTCTGGACGCAGTGAACAACTCGCTGAAATTTACACATCACTCTTGAATGCTCAAAGTGAACTAGATGATGCAACTGCAAATTTACGTAATTTCATCGATAAACAAAGTTTCGACCCTGAACGTATGGAAGAGTTAAATTCTAAACTTGAAGTTTTCCATCGTTTAGCACGTAAATATAGAACACAGCCTGAAACACTCAAAGAAGAATATGATGCTTGGCAGTCTGAGCTTGAGCAGCTACATCAACTAGAAGACCCTGAAGCACTAGCGGAACAAGTAGAAGCTTCACATCAAGACTTTTTAGCCAAAGCGCAACATTTAGATAATATTCGTCGCGAGGCTTCGCTTCCTTTAGCTAAACATCTTACAGAACAAGTGAAACAACTTGCGTTACCCGAAGCTCATTTCGAATTTAAATTTGAACCTTTAGAACAAGTCTCAAGTGAAGGTTTAAGCTTTATTCAGCTTTTATTTACAGCAAATAAGGGCATCCCTGCTCAGCCTTTAGCACGTGTTGCTTCGGGTGGTGAATTATCTCGTATCGCCTTAGTCATGCAAGTTATGAATGCTGAAAAAACAGAAGCTGAGGTTTTAGTCTTCGATGAAATTGATGTGGGTATTAGTGGTGGTACAGCAGAAATAGTCGGTCGTTTGCTTGCAGGTTTAGGGCAACATGTTCAAATTTTATGTATTACCCACCAAGCACAAGTTGCCGCACAATCCGATCAACACTTACTTGTGAAAAAGCGTCAAACCGACCCTGCAAGTAGTACGATTATTGACTTAGAAGAAGATGATCGAGTTCTTGAACTTGCACGTATGACAGGGGGAATAGAACTGAATGAAACCACCCTTCAACATGCGAAACAATTACGCCAATTGAAATTTCAACCTGTCTAACAAACAAACTAAAAATTGAAATGTAAAAATAATTGAGTGAAACAACAAAGTTTGTGTCACTTATTTATTAAAATAGACATTTATTAATTGATCAATTTAGGAGAAGCCTTTAGGTGCCGAAACAATATTTGATGCATCGTTGTCTTATTGCTCCACCAGATATGGATGATGCTTTCTTTGCAAATACCGTCATCTATTTAGCTCGTCACGATGAAGATGGCGCTCAAGGCATTATCATTAATCGCCCTTCTGGTCTTCAAATTAAAGAACTCTTAAATGACCTCGATATAGAAGCCGATCATGTAAATCCACACGATGTTTTACAAGGTGGTCCTTTACGCCCAGAAGCAGGCTTTGTACTTCATACAGGTCAACCCATTTGGCTATCATCTGTTGCGATAGGTGAAAATGTGTGTCTTACCACATCTAAAGATATTTTAGATGCAATTGCACACAATGAAGGTGTTGGTCGTTACCAAGTTGCGTTAGGCTATGCAAGCTGGGACAAAAACCAACTAGAGCAAGAAATTTCTCGTGGTGATTGGCTCATTTGCGACTCCGATATGGATTTAATTTTTAACTTACCTTATGACGACCGTTGGGATGCTGCCTATAAAAAAATGGGCGTAAACCGTACATGGTTATCTTCCGAGATTGGTCATGCCTGATTTATCCGCGCCACACATGATTATGGCGTTTGACTTTGGTACTCAAAAAATGGGGATGGCTGTTGGTCAATCTCTCATTGAAAGTGCCAATCCTCTTGCTTTATTTCCCATGAAAGATGGAATTCCAAACTGGGATGAACTTTTAAAAATTGTGAAACAGTATCAACCCACTCTTTTTTTAGTGGGTTTACCATTAAATATGGATGATACCGAATCTGAACTTTCAACGCGTTCTCGTAAATTTGCACGTCGTTTACGCCATCAAACCAACATAGAAACCTTAATGGTCGATGAGCGTTTAACCACACGTGAAGCACGTGATGAACTCGATCATTATCAAGCACAAGGTCGTGGCAAAAAACTTTCTGCAGATAGTATTGCTGCGGCTTTATTTATTGAAAGTTGGTATAGAAACCCTGAAGGTTTAACGCCTTAGCCCACAAATAAAAAAGCATCCCAATTAGGATGCTTTTTTATGAAATGAACGACGGTTTTTTATTTTTTATCTTCTAAAATATGTACAGTAACTGTGCGACCTGCAACAAATGCCAATTCATTTTTTGGAATTTCATCCAAAACAATTTTCACAGGAACACGTTGTGCTAAACGAACCCAGCTGAATGTTGGATTTACATTTGCCAATAATCCAGTCGTTGAGGTTCGCTCTCTATCTTCAATACCCGATGCCATGCCTTGAACATGACCTTTGAGCTTATGAGAATCTCCCATTAATTGAATAGTTGCGGGCGCACCAACATAAATTTTATTCAGTTTCGTTTCTTCAAAATAACCCACAACATATAACTGTTGTCGGTCTAATAAAGCCGCGACAGCTTGTCCAACTTTTACATAATTACCTTCTTTTAATTCAAAATTAGATAATGTGCCATCGGCAGGTGCTACAACTTCTGAACGATGTAGATTTAGCTCAGCCAAATGTACGCTACTGGTTGCGACCTCAATGAGTGCTTTTTGCTGAATAATATTGGCTTTTGCTTGTTCAATAGCGGCTTGCAATTGCTCATGTTCTGCATGTGATTGATCTCGCACAGCAAACATTTGATCTTGTTCTTGTTTTGAAATTGCGCCATCCATCAAACTTGCATAACGACTTGCATTTTTATCTGCCAAATTACTATTTGCTTTTGATTTCGCTACGTTTGCTTTTGCTTGCAATAACTCAGCCTCAGCACCAGCCAAACTCGCCTTGGCTTTTGCTAAATCTGAACGTGCCTGCTCAACATCTAAAGCTTGTCGAGCAACATCAATTTTAAAAAGCACTTGCCCTTTCTTGACTGTTTGGTTGTCTTGAACGAATACTTCTGTGACTAAACCTGAAACATCAGAAGATAATTGAATGACATCTCCTCTTACACGCCCATCACGTGTCCACGGCTCAGAATTGTAATAATTCCAAATGTGTTTAATTGCGAATATTGCAAGAATCGCAACCACTAAAAAACCAAGCGGTCGTATGATTTTACGTAAATCAAAGGATGCCATTTTCATTTTACCTCGTTCATTTCAATAGATTGTGCGCTTATGCAAAACACACGATAAAACCCCAATGGATTAGCCATAACAAGATGAGATACAAACACAAATTAAAAACGCTCGGTAATGGGATCCAGCCGTTTTCAACTAAACGATCTGTACCAATCATTACAATGCGTAAAACCATGTATGCAAGCACACTTTGAATTAAAAAAATTGGCACATACACGCCATATATATTGAGTTCACCCATGTTTATGCACTCACCAAATGTACTTGTGCCGTTTCATCAAAAGTTGCATGACATAAACTGCTTTGAATATTATTTAAAGAAACCTGTAAACGCTGTGCAATATTAATATCATCCAACACAAATGCTTCTTGCTGAATATTTTGGATTTTATTAAGCAAGGTATTTCGAAGCTCATCTTCTGCTTGATGTAATTCTTTGGCGCGGAAATAGTCATCTAAATAAGACTGTAAATCTGCCAAACTTTGGAAGATACTCAGTTGATCATCCATCTTATTCATAAGCTCTTGAATACGCGTTAAATCAATCACAGCACTAGATTCAATCAGTGCCAAATGAATATTTTTCTTTAAGGAATCGGACTGAACCACTTTTGTATTTAAGATACCAATCCGATCTAACATACCGCGCAAGTGAATTCTGAAATTCACACCATATGGAATGTATAGAGCTTGTCGAATGGCTTTGTAATGTAAAGATAAAATACGTTGAGCCGTAATATCTGGTGACATTGCACGAACCAAATGAATCACATAAACAGAAATAATTGGACCAATCACCGTTCCAATAGATGCATCAAAAAAGAAAACCTGATCTAGAACATAACGATTTTGCAGATTCAACCCCATAATGGTTCCCATTAATAAAGGCAAAGCCAGCGCAGTTAATGGTGGATGCGGAAACATCATTAGGCAATACATTACAAAAGGTGCAAGTACCAAACAGAGTTGCCAAAATTCCGTAACGTAGGGGAAGATGCCATAAGCATAAAGAAAGACAAAAACTCCTGCATAAATGTTACCGCGAATAAATATTTTTAAGGCAGGTACAGGATTATCCATAAAGGTTAAAATACAGGCACTAATCGCCGCCATTTCAGCAAGCATAAAACCTGCTTTCCAGCCACTTAAAATCCAGAAACCTGTAGCAACAACCACAACAATAAATGCAGAAATACCACCACGAACCGCCATACCATAATCACGGTGTAAACTTGGATAATTCGTGGTTAATGGCGCAACACTTTCAGGTAATGTTGCATCGCCTTTTTGAATACGTTGCCAAATGAGTTTGAGCGCCCGTACATTTTGAATAAAATGTCGTAAATCCATTCTTAAACTTAGCAACATGACTTGTTGTGACGCTGTTGCAGATGCAGAAATAGCAGCAAAATCTTGATCAAAACTTTCAGGTAAAGCATTTAATTTAAATTCTGAAATATCATGATCTCGCTGTAAAAAATCGATAATATGTTCATTCGCAACTTTTAAAGCATCTCGATATTTCATATCAATTTGATCTAATTGCTTAATTCGCTCTGCCATTGAAACTAAATTCGATACAAGCATACTGAGCTGATGCAACATTTCTTGCAAAGGTTTAGTCATTCCCTGCAAAGTCGATTTTTCATAGCTTAAATGCACTGCCATGACATGAATATCGGCAATATCTCGTGCAATACTACTCAACGCTGTGCTGTAGTTTCCAAGCTCTTTCTCATCAATTAAGATTTTTTCAAAGAGCTCTCTTGTATCTTGAAGTGCTTTTGAAACTCGTGTTTTGACCGCAGGCCCAATATGCATTGGAAAAATGGTTGTGGTCACAATAGCACTACACACCACCCCTACTGTAATTTCCAAAAACCGTCCAATTGCCATGTCAAACACAGAACTGGTATCGATGTTATACACAATGTTATAGCTGATAATAACCGTCGTATAACCTGCCAGCATACAAATGTAGCTGCGTGGTGTTCGATCTAATAATGAAATATAAAGACAAAAACCAACCCAAAAGGCTAAAAAGAAAGTAAATATCCACGGTGTATTAATTAAAGCAGGCGTAACTACAATTGAAACAATTGCCCCTAATAAGGTTCCCAATACTCGATATAAACTTTTAGAAGATGTCATGCCTGAATATGGATTGGCAATCACAAATACAGTACCAACAGCCCAAATGGGATAAGCCAAATTCAAAGAAAATGCGACATAAAGTGCCAACATACCCGCCAAAAACGTTTTAGTCGCAAAAATCCAATCCATTTTATTGGGTCGGAAAGCGAGTATTTGTTTGGTCAGCAACATAGCTTATCTCTGAAAGTGTTTGAGACTTCTTTTAGAGAAAACTTCATCGCGCCATATAAATAAATATACAGCGTCATTTAATCCTCGCATTTAACGAAAATTTTTAAAGGTTATTCAAGTAAAAGAAATCATATATAGACATGATCAAAAAATTGTCATATCGGAAGAAAATGGAGATGACTATTTGCTCAATAGCAAGTAGATTATTTATTCACCATTGGATATTTTCAAAGCAGATTTTTTCAAAAATAACCAAATTTGTCAACTTTAATATCTTTATTTGATAATTTAGCTAATATTTTTATGATATTTATACATATTATCTTCCATTTTCTTAAACTATACATCTAAGCACCTAATTTACATTAAGAGGATTGCAATAAAAGCGATGTCGTTTTTCCGTATTTTTGCTATATAGTGACTATTATTCAAATGTCCTCTTCATTAGACCAAGCAGATTTCTATGGCAATTTCCAGTTTCGGTAAAATCCTTACAGTCTTAGATTTATTTTCATTATCTCGCCCTATCATTAATGTCGATATTATTAGTGAAGAGCTAGGCTTATCTAAACCTACGAGTTACCGTTATTTAAAAGAGCTTGTATCTGCCGAATTATTACAACGCCTAAGTGGGACTTCGGGTGACTATACTCTGGGGTCTAAAATTGCAGTGCTTGACTATATTTCTCGCACCACAGATCCGTTAGTTCAAATTAGCATTCCATTTATACGAGAAATTGTAAAACGCACAGAGTTTTCTTGCTTACTTACGCATTTAAATCATGACTCATGTATCGACCTACATGATGAAGTCTTTCAAAACACAATGTTGCTCTCTTATGGACGTGGTTGTCCTCGCCCTGTCTTTGTTGGCTCATCTGCAAAAATTATGATTGCACATTTGCCTAAACAAGGGATTTTGGATTATTACCAGCGTTTTGCGAAAGAGCTTGCAGATGTAGATTTTGCTCACAATGAAAATGATTTTCTGACAAAAATGAAGAAAATTAAGAAACAAGGTTATTATTTTTCCAATGGTGAATTAGATCCAAATATTGCAGGTGTATCTGTTCCTGTGAAGTTTTCTAGTAAAGAGCCCCCATTAGCTTTGACGCTTTTGGCTTCAAAAAACCGCTTTGAATTTGTAAATCTTCAAAAACTCATTACAATTTTGCAAGAAAATGCAGAACTCATTGAGAAAAAAATTGCAGGTTTAGCCAATCAAATAGAAGAAAAAACACTTTAATTCATCTGAAAAAATTAAAGCCCATTTATACATGGGCTTTTTTATTGCTTAATTTTTCGGTGGATAAAAATATCGAAATGTTAAATTAATTCTGGGTTCTAAAATTTGAGTAGATTTCATTAAGGTATGCTTCCAATCACGTTGCGTTGTGCCTCGCATCACAATCAATTGACCACTTTGCAGCATTAAATCTACTTTATGATTTTTAAGTTTATGCTTAAAACTAAACTTGCGTGTTGCACCAAAACTTAAAGAAGCAATTACGGTTTCTTCTCCTGTTTTAGGCGATAAAGCTTCTTCATTATCACTATGCCAACCCACGCCTTGCGTACCATTTTCATATAAATTTGCTAAACATGAATTAAATGGATGACCCACTAATTTTTCAATATGTTGCTTTAATCGAAATAGACCTGCATCCCAAACTTGCGCTTGTTTCAATGTACCTGAATAGTAATATTTAAAATGTTCATCGCCATACCAAACTACTTTTCGATCTGTTTTAAAGTATTGTCCGTGTAAATAAACTTCGTCATTTTGCCAATTTAATTGTTTTAGAAAATATTGTAGATATTTCTCGCTTTGTTCTACATTTAAAATTAAGCCAAAATCTTTCACCACGCCATCGCACGGTAAAATATTGTCGTTCAGTTCAGGCTCAAATAACTCAAAGTTCATGTAGATATAAGCTCTTCAGTTTTCAAATTCAGCTTAACTCAAATTTTATTCACAAATCAAAACATCGACAAATCTTGTTCTCATTCAAAATGAAGCATAGACTTAAACCCATGTTTAAAAATAAGAAATATTGAATATGAATTTATGGCAACTCTTTCAAAAACTCAGACCATTTGTTCATCCCTATAAACTTTTGGTTGTTGCAACGCTTATATTAACGCTCATTGGCTCATTAACAGCTCAGGTTAATGCACTAACACTTCAATACGCTGTAGATAGCATTAATAAGCTTGTGGAGGCAGGTCTTGGGCTTGCAGATGGTTGGCATATTTTAATTACAATTACCGCAATATTATTGGGTAAAGAAATCATCAATGCCTTTGTTCAATTTGGGCAAAAATTTTATGGTGAAAAATTACGAATCTTTGTTTCACAAGATTTAGCCCAAAGCATTATCGAAAAGTTTTTGACTTATAGACTGTCATTTTTTAATGAAGACAATAATCAGGCAGGAAAATTACAAACACGTATAGACCGTGGCATTGGCTCACTAACTCGCCTCGTTCAAATCTTTTTTATTGATATTTTGCCGTTGTTTACCAGTGCATTTGTGGCTTTAGGCTTAATGTATTACGCTAATTTTTACGTGGGTTTAGTAGCTACAATTATTGTGCCTATTTATTTTTGGTTAACCTATAAACAAGCACACAAACTTGGTGATTGGCGTCGTAATTTACGCGATGGACGTGAAAAAAAGAGCCAAGGCATTCTTGGTATTATTAACTCAATTACTGTTATTAAATCGTTTAACCGTGAAACAATTGAGTCATCTAAACAATTAAAACTACAAAAAGAACTGACTGACAACCAAATGCAAACTCGTCAAATTAGCTTCTTATTTGATGGTTTAAAAACCTTTATTGAACAAATTGGTATTGTGCTCATTATTATCTTAACGGCATATTTTGTGCTTGATGGGCAAATGAGTATAGGCATGATTATGTATCATGTTTTGTTATTCAATAACGTGTCTGCCCCTATTCGTTCATTGCATCGCATTTATGATGAAGTCAATGACGCTATGATTTACTCGGAAAGTTTCTTTAAAATTTTAGAAGCAGATAGCGAAATAGAATCGAGTGGTTCAGAAAAACCGACGATCAAAGGTAAATTTGAACTTAAAAATGTCAATTTCTATTATCCAAATGGTCACCATGCTTTAAAGAACATCAACATGGAAATTCGACCCAATAAAATTACCGCTTTGGTTGGGCTTTCAGGTGCAGGAAAATCAACACTTATCAGTTTACTCGATAAATTCTATGAACCTAAAGATGGGCAAATCAGTATTGATGGCATAGATTTACAAGATATCGATACCCAATTTTTACGTGAACATATTGGTTTAGTTCTGCAAAAAAATCACATTTTCCAAGGTTCAATTTTTGAAAATATTCGTTATGGTAAAACCAATGCAAATTTAGATGAAGTCATTATTGCAGCAAAAAAAGCTTCAATTCATGAACAGATTTTACAGCTTCCAAATAGCTATGATGCAGATGCTTTAATGCTTTCGGGTGGTCAGCAACAGCGTATAGCTTTGGCTCGAATGTTCTTGAAAAACCCACCTATTATTTTCTTAGATGAACCAACGGCAAGTTTAGATGCCATTGCAAGTGAGCAAATTAAACAAAGCTTAGATGAAATTAAACAAGGTCGAACCGTTGTTATGATTTCACATAGTTTGTCGCAAATTATTGATGCAGATTATACCTATGTCATGAAAGATGGGGCGATTGCAGAACATGGTGAGCACGATGATCTTTATCATCAAGATGGTGTTTACAAAGAAATTTTCGACGCGATGGCAAAGAGTTTAAATATTGAAAAAATTGCCAAAACCTTTGAAGACGATGCAGAAGAAGAAACGCATAGTTAAAGAAAAAGTGATTTGATTTATTAAATGAATAAATCAAATCACTTTTTTTACTCTTATAAATTAAAACTAATTTTTTTAGGAACACAAAAAAATTTAGGTTCATCCCCTCTTTTAAATAGGCTTATATAAATTAAATTAACTGTTAATGGACCATCACCTATTTTTGAGTTAATAGCTGTTTTTCTTTTAGCAATAGCTATTGAAAAGCCGCTCAATTTTATTTCTCTTAGCATCCCTTCAATCTCTTTATGCAATGAAACTTTTTGAAGTTCTGTATACAAATTTGAAATATCACGATAATCCCGCATTAGATCAATTAAATTTGCACAAATTTTTTCCAACTCTTCACATATCTCTACATTATAAGAATAATAATCAGCAGTGCTATTAGCCGTTATTTCTAAAAATTGAGGTGCATTGAAAATAATTTCTGCATTTAGTTTCAAAAAGCTTTTATCAAAATCACTTTGTTCTTTTTCAATATCATCGGGTGTTATCATCTTAATAGGATTATTAAAGTAATCTATATCATCGATGCCTAAAGCTATTGCCAATGCTCTTCTAGTATCAAAACTCGCAGATATACCATTTTCAACACGTTGGATAGTTCTAACACTTAGCATTGATATTTCAGCTAGCTGTTCTTGTGACCAATTTCTTATTTCACGACTTAGCTTTACCACTACTCCAAGTTCAATAGTCGTTATCTTCTTATATTCAGTATTAGCCATTCTAATCTCACACTTTAGTTTGAAAGTGCTTACCATGATAAAAAAACTGTTTTTATTTAAACACGACAACAACCTGACAGCGAATAAATCCAAATGCAACAATAAAAAAGCTCCGATCATTCGGAGCTTTTTTATATACAGAGGATCAATTAAGGTTGTTTTAAATAAGGCCAAGCAGCTCTTAAATAAATAAACATCGACCACAAAGTCAAAATAACAGCGGTGTATAACAATGCATATGCCAACATTTCTAAAGGAGGCCAATTCAATAAAAATACTGAAATTGCGATCATTTGAAATGCTGTTTTATATTTACCTACCGTTGAAACTGCAACATTTGTACGCGCACCCAATTCAGCCATCCACTCACGTAATGCTGATACGGTAATTTCACGTGAAATAATCACAATTGCAGCAAATGCCATAGAAATTGATGGTTGCCATTGCACAAGAACAATTAAAGCGGCTGCGACCATTAGCTTATCTGCAACAGGATCGAGGAACCGACCAAAAGCAGATGTCTGATTCAATGTTCGAGCTAAATAGCCATCGAACCAATCTGTAACAGCAGCAACAACAAAAATACCCGTCAAAATGAGGTGTCGAGTCATACCACCGATATGCTCATTCACACCTATTGCAGGCGGCCAATATGCAATTAAAAGAAAAACAGGAATAAGCGCAATTCGCGCTAAAGTTAAAATATTCGGAATATTCAGGATTCGACCTGTGGTCATAGACACCGCCAATTTTTCCTCTTTATGTGTGCTTTAACTCACATAAATGTTAAGGTTTTATCCATCGTTAATAGCGCTCACTTTATACGAAATCCCCAACAGTGTCACGAAGAAAACTCCCTTAAAGCATATGCACTTTTGTACCTTATTCATGCAAAATTTTATAAATTGTACGTGCCATCACATCGCCTAAGCCCGGTACTAAAGTGAGCTCTTTTTCAGAAGCCTTCAACACACCTTGAATTCCACCAAAATGTGTTAATAAATCACGGCGGCGTTTTGGTCCAAGACCCGGAATGACTTCGAGTATCGATGAACCTCGTTTTTTATCTCGTTTTGCTCTATGTTTAGTAATGGCAAATCGATGCGCTTCATCGCGAACTTGTTGAATTAAATGTAAGGCTTTATGATCTTCTGCCAATTGGATTTTTTCACCATCTGTAAAGTGCAACGTCTCTAAACCCGGTTTACGCCCCTCACCTTTAGACACGCCTACCATAAAAGCATCTAGCTCTAAATCTTTCATGACATCCATTGCCATATGAAGTTGCCCTTTACCACCATCAATTAAAAGTAAATCTGGCAACATATGCTTTTTATAACGTCGAGTTAATGCTTGTCGCATTGCTGCATAATCATCGCCTTCAGTAATATCGGTAATAGAAAATTGACGATAGTCACGTTTACGCGCACCACCACTGTCAAAAACCACACAAGATGCAATGGTTGCTTCGCCCATGGTATGGGAAATATCAAAGCATTCTATGCTGTCGATTGGTCTACCCAGTACTTGTTCAAGCTGATAGAAACGTTCATTCAATTCAAAATGATTGGCTAATTTGCCTTTAATTGCATGTTCAACATTCATTTGTGCAAGTTCAAGCCATTCTGCACGTGTTTCACGGACATGATGTTTAATCTGTACTTTCTTCTCGAAGTGTTGATGTAAAGCATCTTCTAATTCTTTACGGTCTAAAACATCAACATTTACAATCAATTCTGTTGGAATTTCATCGGCAACTTGGAAATAAAAGTTCGCTAAAAAGTCTGAAAGCATTTGACCTAAATCATCTCCCAACATATCTGGGAAATAACTTTTTCCACCTAACATTTTGCCATTACGCACATGCATAATTTGCACACAGGTCACCCCTGCATGGTAAGCAATCGCAATAATATCGGCTTCACCTTTGACTTTATAAATAGCTTGTTGTGCTTGTACATCTCGAAGTAGCGCCATACGGTCACGGTAAAAAACAGCTTTTTCAAATTCGAGCTTTTCCGCTGCTTCTTCCATTTTTGAAATGAGTTCTTGATTTAGCTCTTTGGTATCGCCTTGTAAAAAGCGAATTGAGTTATTGATATCTTCTTTATAAGCTTCGGGGGAAATTAAACCTACGCATGGCGCAGAACAGCGCTTAATTTGATACTGCAAACATGGACGTTTACGCTGTGAAAAATAGCTGTTTTCACATTGGCGAACGTTAAATAGTTTTTGTAAAACCACCAAAGTATCTCGAGCATTATATGCGCTCGGATACGGCCCAAAAAACTTACCTACCTGATGCTTACCTTTCCCGCGACCACTGGCAATACGCGGATATGGCTTATCTGCCGAAACAAAAATATAGACGTATGATTTATCATCTCGCAGCATAATATTGTAAGGCGGACGATGCAGTTTAATCAGGTTTTGTTCAAGTAATAAAGCTTCTGTTTCAGAACGAACAATTAAGGTTTCTATATCGTAAATTCGAGCCACTAAAGCTTGGGTTTTAGGATGCTCAATGGTTTTAACAAAGTAGCTCGATACACGATTTTTTAAATTCTTGGCTTTTCCCACATACAACAATTCACCATCTTTACCTAACATACGGTAAACACCAGGTAAATTGGTCATATTCGCTAGAATTTTTTCAATATTATTTCGTGCGTTTTCGTTCACTCTGCGCCTTAATTTGCTTTTGATCTATCGCTACATGATGTGATGATTCCCATCCATTTTTCAAGCAACTTTCATTTTAATATGTTGTGCAAAAAAAAAGATTCATGTTTGAATCTCTTTCTCTAAAAATAGGACGATTATTTTTCACGGCATCAAGTGTTTAAAACCAAATCTAAAGCCTGATGAAACGCTTTTTGATCTTTAGGTGATACCAATACAAATTTGGTTTTACCGTCTTTCACATAATCTATTTTTAACCGATCTAAAGATAATGCAGGCGATGCTATTGAATTATTTGTTGCAGAAATACTTTGAATGTCTGTACGTTTAATTTTCCACGTTAAAAACATACAGTGAATTGTTAAATATTCTTTATCTACAACATAGCGTGTATTAAAAATGGGCCACCAAATAATAAATATCGTGATGATATATGTTGCAGCATGTATCGGATAAGCCGAAATATTCCCCTTCGCTTGCATAGTCACAAGCAATTGAACAAGCAAACCTGTCATACAAACTAAAAATGCTAAAACCCACCATTCTTTTTTTGATCTAAATTTTTGCATGAATATTCACCTTATTTTGTTTCATTCTATCTGATTAAGGCTAAACGCTCAAAGTGATAATTTGACTAAATTTCAGCCATAAAAAAACGCTCCGAAGAACGTTTTTAATATCGTACAAATATTTTAAAAAACATAAGGACGAATAAAAATAAGGAAGAAAGCACCAAACATTAAGAACCATTTCAAGAAGTAGTATAAGCCTCTATTGGTTTGCTTTAATGCTTTTGCTTTTACGCGGATTTGGTAAATGTAACCAAATGCTTTATTTAAACCACCTGTCTTATCACCCGATTCATTGGGTGAACTTGCCGCAGTCATCACGCTTTTACCAAACCAATGATTAAAACGTTCCATGAGCTTAGACTTTAATGGACGTTCAACATCGGCAAAGAAAATAATACGGTTTTGATCTGTGGTGTTTTCAGCATAGTGAATATATGTTTCATCAAACACAACACTTTCACCATCACGCCAAGAATAGCGTTCACCATCTACATCAATAAAACAACGATCATCATTGGGTGTGATTAAACCCAAGTGATAACGTAATGAGCCTGCATACGGGTCGCGGTGACGAACCAAACGGCTATCAGGTGCTAGTTCTGTAAACATTGCTGCTTTAATCGATGGCAATGTTTTCAAAAGTTCGGTTGTTTTTGGACAAAGCTCAGAAGCAGATGGATGTGCAGAATCGTACCATTTGAGGTAAAAACGCTTCCAACCCGTTTTGAAAAATGAGTTAAAGCCTAAATCATCATATTTTTCAGAGGCTTTAATACCGCCTTGTTCGTATAAAGCTTTCGCTTCATCACGAATCATTTCCCAATTTTCATCTAGCACTTTTAAATCTTTAAAATGTTGCGTATCGATATAAGGCTGATTAGGCACTTTCGAAAACTTGTACATTAAGAAGTTAATAGGTGCCAGAATTGTTGAATGGTCAAAAAATTGACGATAAAAAGTATGGCGAACCTTACCACGGCGTTGAATATATAATGCAGAGGCAATAAAGATTGCCAAAATAATCCACTTGATCATAAGACTACCTACGAATATTTTTAGTTTGTCTTATTCAATGTAAAGACATTAGTAATTGTTAAAAATTATACCAAATTTAGAACACAATACACACTTTCGCCTTGCGAATGCTGTGTTCTATTTTTAATGTTCAATATAAAATTTTTACTCAATTGACTTTTTTGACTAAAAACGTAGCCAAATAAAACTTGAATTTTCAGACAAACATCCAATATAAATTATTATGAAACTGTTAAAAAATTGAACTGAAACAATTATTTCATAGTATCTATAGAGAGCAAGCTAAATCTTTTAAATATCAATGCAAGCAAAGGTTAAATATAAATTCATGACCCTTGCGTCACGGCTTGATACAACTTGTTATGTTCTTTTTAGCTATAGTTATCGTAAGATTAGCGAAGTATACGGTGCGCGGGAAAGCGCATACGCTTCAAAACATCAACTTAGAAGTCCTCCAAAATAAAGGAGATCAGGCATGATCCACGCTGGCAATGCCATTACCGTCCAAATGCTTTCGGACGGAATTGCAGAATTCCGCTTTGACTTACAAGGTGAGTCGGTCAACAAATTTAACCGTGCAACAATTGAAGATTTTAAAGCTGCAATTGATGCTGTTAAAGCAAATAGCGATGTTAAAGGTTTAATCGTTACAAGCGCAAAATCTACATTCATCGTTGGTGCAGATATCACAGAATTTGGTGCTAACTTTGCCCAAGGCGAACAAGCGATTGTGGATTGGGCTTTGCCTGTTCATGACATCTTTAATTCTTTCGAAGATTTAAACATCCCTAAGGTTGCAGCTATTAATGGCATGGCTTTAGGTGGTGGTTTCGAGATGTGTCTTGTTTGTGACTACCGTGTCATGTCTGAACAAGCGCAAGTTGGTTTACCTGAAATCAAACTGGGGATTTTCCCAGGCTTTGGTGGCACGGTTCGTTTAAGCCGTGTCATTGGTATCGACAATGCAGTTGAATGGATGGCAATGGCTAATCCTAAAAAACCTGCTGCTGCACTGAAAGATGGTGCTGTTGATGCTGTTGTTGTTGCTGACAAACTTCAAGATGCTGCCATTGACCTTGTTAAACAAGCAATTGCAGGTCGTTTAGACTGGAAAGCAAAACGCCAAGAAAAATTAGATCCTGTTAAATTAAGCCCAATCGAACAAATGATGGCATTTAACTCATCTAAAGGTGCTGTTCTTTCT
Source organism: Acinetobacter portensis (assembly GCF_010646905.1). Classification (NCBI taxonomy): domain Bacteria; kingdom Pseudomonadati; phylum Pseudomonadota; class Gammaproteobacteria; order Moraxellales; family Moraxellaceae; genus Acinetobacter; species Acinetobacter portensis. Next base: position 1,547,751 of record NZ_JAAARQ010000002.1, on the reverse strand, counting down.
AAAGCAAATCCTGCGCAATACCCTGCTCCAAAATTACTTTTAGATTCGTTACAAGCAGGTGCAAGCCTTCCACGTGATGAAGCTTTAAAAATTGAAGCTCAAGGTTTTGCTAAAGCTGCGATTACACCACAAGCAGGTGCGTTGATTGGTTTATTCATCAACGACCAAATTGTGAAAAAAACATCTAAGCGTTATGAAAAAGGCGCGCATCCTGTAAACCAAGCGGCTGTTCTTGGCGCGGGTATCATGGGTGGTGGTATTGCTTACCAAGCGGCAAGCAAAGGCACACCAATCATCATGAAAGATATTGGTAACCCACAATTAGCTTTGGGTATGTCTGAAGCGAACAAGTTGTTGACTAAACAAGTTGAACGCAAAAAAATGACCCCTGCGAAAATGGGCGAAACTTTAGCGCGTATCCGTCCTACTTTAAGCTTAGAAGAGTTTAAAGAAGTAGATATCGTGATTGAAGCGGTGACTGAAAATCCAAAAATCAAAGCTGCGGTTCTTGCCGATACTGAAAAATCAGTACGTGAAAACACAATTATTGCATCGAACACATCGACAATTTCAATTACGCGTTTGGCTGAAAGCTTACAACGTCCTGAAAACTTTGTCGGTATGCACTTCTTTAACCCTGTTCACATGATGCCATTGGTAGAAGTGATTCGTGGTGAAAAAACATCTGCTGAGGCAATTGCGACTACTGTTGTATTAGCTCAGAAAATGGGTAAAACACCAATCGTTGTGAACGACTGCCCGGGCTTCTTGGTAAACCGCGTATTGTTCCCTTACTTTGGTGCGTTCGACCTTCTTCTTAAAGATGGTGCTGACTTCCAACAAATTGATAAAGTGATGGAACGTTTCGGCTGGCCAATGGGTCCTGCTTACCTCATGGACGTTGTTGGTATTGATACTGGCGTTCACGGTGCAGAAGTGATGGCGGAAGGTTTCCCTGACCGCATGAAGCCTGACTTCAAAGGTTCTATTCAAGTGATGTACGAAAACAAACGTCTTGGTCAAAAGAATGACGTTGGTTTCTACAAATACGAATTAGACCGTAAAGGCAAAAAAGCCAAAGTGGTTGATCCTACTGCATATGAACTTGTTGCTTCTGTTGCGACTTCTGAAAAACGTGAATTTGATGCTCAAGAAATCATTGATCGTATGATGCTTGCTTTCTGTAACGAAACTGTTCGTTGCCTAGAAGACAACATTGTTGCGACAGCTTCTGAAGCAGATATGGCGATGATTATGGGTGTAGGCTTCCCTCCATTCCGTGGTGGTCCTGCGCGTTACATCGACCAAACAGGTGTTGCTGAATACGTTGCGCTTTGCGACAAGTATGCTCACTTAGGTAAAGCTTATGAAGCGCCACAATTGTTGCGTGACATGGCTGCTAACAACAAAAAATTCTACGGTTAAGGAGCAACGTGAATGGCTACTTTAAATCCACGTGACGTTGTCATCGTTGATGGCGTACGTTCAGCAATGGGTAAAACCAAAAATGGTATGTTCCGTAATGTTCGTGCTGACAGCTTATCTGCTGAATTAGTTCGTGCATTGGTTGCTCGTAACCAGTTTGATACCAACGAAGTTGAAGATGTAATTTGGGGCTGTGTAAACCAAACGCTTGAACAAGGGATGAACGTTGCACGTAACATCGCTTTGTTAGCAGATTTACCAAAAACTGTTGCAGGTCAAACTGTAAACCGTCTTTGTGGTTCTTCTATGCAAGCAATTCATACCGCTGCTGCACAAATTGCAACGAACCAAGGTGATATTTTCATTATTGGTGGCGTAGAGCACATGGGTCACGTAGGGATGATGCACGGCATCGACCTTAACCCTGAAGCATCTAAGCATTATGCAAAAGCGTCTAACATGATGGGCTTAACGGCTGAAATGTTAGGTCGTATGAATGGCATTACGCGTGAAGAGCAAGATGCGTTTGGTGTTGAATCTCATCGTCGTGCTTGGGCTGCAACGCAAGAAGGTCGTTTTAAAAACGAAATTATTGGTGTTGAAGGTCACGATGCAAACGGCTTTAAACAGCTTTGCGATATTGATGAAGTGATTCGTCCCGATTCAAATCTTGAAGCTTTTGCTGCTTTGCGTCCTGTGTTTGATCCTAAAGGTGGTTCTGTAACGGCAGGTACTTCTTCAGCATTGTCTGATGGTGCTTCTGCAATGTTATTAATGTCTGCTGAACGTGCTCAAGCTTTGGGTCTTAAGCCTCGTGCTGTGATTCGTTCTATGGCGGTTGCAGGTTGTGATGCTGCAATTATGGGTTATGGTCCTGTTCCTGCAACTCAAAAAGCGTTGAAGCGTGCTGGTTTAAGCATGGCAGATATTCAAACGATTGAGTTGAATGAAGCGTTTGCTGCTCAAGGTTTGTCTGTAATGAAAGGCTTGGGTATTTATGACAAGCAAGACATGATTAACTTGAATGGTGGTGCTATTGCGCTTGGTCATCCATTGGGTTGTTCGGGTGCGCGTATTACAACAACGTTGTTAAACGTAATGGAACAACAAGATACACAAATTGGTTTAGCGACGATGTGTATTGGTTTGGGTCAAGGTATTGCGACAATTATTGAACGTGTTTAACTCTTAAATACTTCGTTAAAAGAAACCCCGCTTAGTGCGGGGTTTTTTATTTGATTAAATTTACTATTTCAGTCACAGAACTATTTCTAGGATTAAACAGCCATTCTCTATCAAAGTAATCTCGAGAAAATTCATTAATTGGCGAATATCCTATAACTAGTGAAAAAAACTGATTTTTATTTTCCTTCGCTACTTTAACTCTGTTATGAGTTTTTGTATCCAAAGATGCCATTATAAAATCTGATACCACAAGAATATCCGCTTTTTTATAGCTTTCTTTTTCAAGTAATTGCAATGCATAAGCTAAAGCAGGTGCGACATCTGTTCCACCACGAAACGACATTTTTAAAAAATCTATAACACTTTTTAATCCATTTTCACTCGTCAATTCTAATGCTTCAATTGATGTTGAAAAATTGATTAAAAAGCACTTCCGTTTCTCTTTCATTGCTTGAATTGCAAAATACAAGGCTGTTGCTTTAGCAATATATTCTGGTGTGCCATTCATCGAACCACTTGTATCGATACATAAGATCATCGGTCCTTTTGAACCATCACAGACTTCTATATCCTGTTCAATCGTGTCTTTATAGGGTTGTAATCCTTGCATTTCAAAGCACATCAGATTGGATTCTATAAATTTTAAATCAAACAAAAATTCAGTCTCAGGATCGGATAATAATGCTAACTCAGAAGGCAAAACCAATTCTAAATCCTTCGCTAATTTTATGCCTATGATTTCCTCTCTGGAATTTATATCAGGAATATAAGTTTCAATACTTAGAGACTGAGAAATAATTTTTTTATCTTCTGCAATTTTAGCACTTTGAATTTTACCCAAAACATTTAAAACTTCTGCCAATGAAGCATTGTTTCTCAGATATTCTGCCCATTGTTTAAACTGAGCAATATCTTGTGCTGTTAAATTGCCTTTGGAATAATCTAAGAATATCCCTGTTTCCAAGCCTAGACTGTCGGTCAGTTTTTTTAACTCTTCTAAATCTTGTAATTGCTTTATAAACTCATCAATAAACTTTTTTCTCAGTTCATCAATCTTTTTTAAATCCCATTCGGCAATTTGTTGATCTAAATTTTTCTTCCAATCACCTAATAAGTGAGACATAAGTTTTTGCTTGTTCACTTTAGGTTTTTCAAGTTCTTTTTGCCAATATGAAGTAGAGTCGGGTAACCCTGAAAATTTCAAAAACTCCTTGTACCTCTGAATACTATTATTTAAGTTAGATACATCATTTTGAGCAATATTTTCATATTGCTCTTGATATAGATAATAAGGATTTTCTATAAAAATTTGACGTTCAACTTGTTTAGACCAATCTTTCGTTTCCTTGTCTAAAAGCTGTTGGATTTTTTCATGCTCAAGCCATTCTGATACAGAGTATTTATGCGTAGCTTCCTGCAGAACTTTCTTTGTATCTTGAAATAAATTTAATTGATACATAATGATTTTAAACGCTCACTATCTTTAATATGTGTTTCCAATTTTCCAATTTGTTTATCAATATTTTTAAGTAGAAAACTTAATTCATCCTCAGCTACAAATAGTGATTTAAATTTTTCTTTTAAAGTTTCATTTCTATTATGTACATTTTCTAAAGCTTTCTGTAACTGAGTAAGATTATTACTCACCTCATTATCTAAAGCGATGATTAAACGTTCATTAATTTCTTGTTTTTTTGTTCCTTTTTTAAATTGAACACTCGGGGTTTTCTTTTCTTCTCTATTATAATAGTGTCTGGACTTAACGGTACAAGTCCCTGATTTATTAAAATTACACTTATAGGAACTTTGCTGATTTCCATTTTTATCAATTGGATAAAAATCTTCATCAGTTCCTTTTAAATTAGCTTCTACATAAATATCTTGATTATCAAACTTAAATCTAAAATACTCCTTTCCAGCTATTGTATGTGTTAAATAAACATCTTCCGTATAGTACAATTCATTTGTAATTTCTTTCTCAAGAGATTGATTTTTTGAAATTAAGATCTCTATATCAATACCTGTATCCAAACCATTTTTAGTTAGACTTTGTTCGATAATTTTCTGAATCTCTTTAAAGTCATCTGATTTATTCCATAAGCAATATTTCAGTAAAAATATTTCACTTAAAATGACTTCTTTACGCCCATTAAAAAAGGCAGCAGCTTTAAGTAAATAAGCAGCTCTTTGCCAACGACGATCTGAAATATAAATTTTTTGATTTTCAGGTAAATCAGCTAGCTTTTTACGAACCATTAATATGATATTTGTAACTTCTTTACTGAATTTAACCTCATGAATATCTTTTTTCCATTTTTGCCATTCATCTTGTTTAATTAATAAATTTTTTTCTAAATTAACATCAGAATCAGTTGGTTTCGAACAAATTAAATTTAAGAAATTTTCATTATTTTTAATGGGTTCAACAATTAAACGTAGAATAAAGCGATCATATAAAGCATCCAAACCCTGATTTTCAGCAGGAATTTCATTTGATGCAGAAATTAAAGCCTTCAAAGGTACATGAATAATTTCATCACCATTTTTAAATAACTTTTCATTTACCAATGTAAGTAAAGCATTCAAAATTGCAGGACTAGATTTCCAAATCTCATCTAAAAAAGCAAAATCTGCATTCGGTAAATATTGTTCAATTTTTCTTGTATAGCGATCTTCTTTTAAAGTTTTAATGGACACAGGACCAAAAACTTCTTCAGGCGTACTAAAGCGATTCATCAAATATTCAAAATACTTTGGTTGTTCAAAAGCCTGAGAAATTTTTCTTGAAATTAAACTTTTTGCAGTACCTGGGGAGCCAAGTAAAAAAGTGTTTGTTCCTGAAAGTGCGCCTAAGAAAGCCAAAGAAGTAATATGTTCCCTTTCATACATATCCTCTGATAATTTTTTTACAATTTGTTCAATTCTTTCATTCAGCTTCATAGTTCAACTTATCTTAAATTGTTAATTAAAAAGTAATTTATTTAATAATTACAAATTAATACTTAAATGTTAAAACTTCAACCGAATATTAATTTTTTAAAATTTTAATACACTTATCAAGTATCCACACTTGGTAATATTATAAATTTCATTTACTCATTAAATTATTTTGTGAAATATCGCATTAAAAAGGATGCATCCGCATCCTTTTTTAAATCTCAAACTCTACAAATTCGCCTCTATCGCTTTCTGATTTTTTTGACTTACTTTCTTCATTTGCTTATCTAACTCAAGCATTTCCTTATAAATTTGATTAAACTGCTTCACGTGATCATCACCCTGAAACATGAACATATTGTTCTTCGCTTGCCACTTACTCTCTTTTAAAATGGCGAATAAAGCCTGTGCTTTCGCAAAACTTTGCTGTTCAAGTTCAAATAACTCTTGCCCATTATTTTGCTTCACCACTTCTTTAAAAGACTCGGTTAAATAACGACGAAAACGCTGATTCACATTTAAATGTTTTGCTTCGTTTAACGCCACTTCATCATGCCTTGCCATACTTTCTTGGTAATGTGTAATCACCTCTTTTACGGCAATAAACATAATTTCCGTTTCTTCATATTTATTCTTTTTATCTTGTTCTAAGCGGTTTACATCTAAAAATTTATGCCAATTTAAAGCTTTTAATTCACGTAAATAAGTATTTCGAGCTTCAGCACTTTGCACCATAAAATTTAGTACAAAATCTGCCATAATTTTATAATCGCCCTCTAATTCTGGCGTGTTTAAATCTACAGAAATTGGCTTTTGCCACTTTTGTGCAGCTTCAAAAATCAATTGACCTTTATCTTGTATAACAGATTGATAAACTTCTAGTTGTGCCAATTCATTTTGCTGAACTTTATATTGATAAATCAAATATCCAAAAATACTCAATGTCACCGCAGCAATAACCAATATCACGCGTTTCATGTTTTCTCCTATACAAAGGTATAGTCAAATTAAAACTCATAATTGCATGTTTTTTATACAAAATGCAATCTTTAACGGAAACAACACTTTATTTTTAAAGGCTTTATAGAATTAGAATTTATCGCATAAATACGTTAAATTTTTATGATGTTTTGTACATTTAACCGCTAATTGTGAATTTCATGCTTTAATTTATGCAAAGTATCCCCATTTTAAAAATATTAATGAATAAGAGAATGCTCATGCGCGTAGATATTTGGTCAGATGTGGTTTGCCCATTTTGTTATATCGGCAAAAAAAGATTAGAAAAAGCTGCAACTGAAGCAGGTGTAGAACTTGAAGTACATTGGCACAGTTACCAATTAGACCCTGAAGCACCAGTTCGCCAAGAAATTTCAAACTCTGAACGCTTAGCGCAAAAATATGGTCGTACACTTGCTGAAGTTGAAGAAATGCAACGCAATATTGCAGCTATGGCAAAAGAAGAAGGAATCGATTTTAACTGGGAAGGTGCAAACTCAGGTAATACCTTTAATGCGCACAGAATCATCCACCTTGCTCAAAGCAAAGGTTTAGGTTCAGAAGCCAAAGAAGCTTTCTTCTTTAGCTATATGACTCAAGGTTTGCCTATTGGTGAACGTGAAACTTTAGAAGACGTTGCATCTCGTATTGGTTTAAACCCTGTAGAAGTCGATGACCTATTGAATTCTGATGAATATGCAGACTTTGTAAAATTCGATGAAGAAGTTGCACGTGATCAACTACAAGTGACAGGTGTTCCATTCTTTGTATTCGATCAACGCGTTGCTTTAGCGGGTGCACAACCAACTGACGTATTTAAACAAGTCATGGAAAAAGCTTTAGAAGCGCCTGCTGCAACAGAAGCGAATACTGAAGATGCACCAACGTGTGCAGATGATCAGTGTGAAGTTCCAAACAAATAAAATTTATTTGTATGAAAAAGCCATCTATTTAGGTGGCTTTTTCTTTGCATTCTTCGCTTGATTGATTATCATGCAGATGCTCTTCTAAGTCATTGATTCAATATATTGTTCATAGATCAAAACTCTCCTTTAACCATGAACTTAAATCACGTTTAACCCTTCGAGTTCATTATGCACTTACCTATTTTACAAGCGCTTATTCGAAATGAAATTCCACCACAAGCAATTAATATTCAGCATTTAATTGAAATGGCTGAAAAATATCAAAATCCACAATCTTCAGAATATAAGCTGGTTGAATTGGCATTGAATATTGTTTTAGGTCGTTATTTAGAAAAGGTAAATAAGCTCCTTTGAGCCAGATATAATGAACAATATTGATAAAGTAAAACTCATTCAAGAACTACATGATCTAATCGCTCGTTTAGAACATGGTTCACTTTCTCTTTTTGAAACCGTTCAAACAAAAAAGCGTATACAAGATATTTGCATTCGATTTGATGAACCTATTTTTCAAAAACATCTTCCTCAAAATTTTGTAGAAAATGAAATTAAAATTCTTAGCTCCGATTTTACTCAGCGTGGCTCAACAACGGTACAGAATCAAATAAAAAATCCGCCGAAAAGCGCAGTAAAAACCGTTCCATCTCCTTTAGTAAGTAACATTTCAGAACAATCTAAAACTTTAGAGCTAGATGATTCTTTAACAATTACCCAACCTATTACAAAGCATATTCAAGAAAAATCTGAAGATAGTTTTCCCGAATTAACAACAGAAACCAAAGCTTTAACAGAAATATTAGCAAGCAATCATAGCCTTACTCAGCTTAATCAAATTTCTATAGATGGCGTAGATTTTCCTGTTACGCCAGTCACTTTAAACAATATTCAGCCCTCTATTTATCATTTGCCTGTTCAAACAAATTCTTCAAGTATTATTCTTGTGAATATAGCTGATATTGAAAACCTCATTCATCGCCCTATTTTTATGGCAGAAGAAACCACAAATACAGGAAGCTTCACTCAATATATTATTTATATGGGTGCGGAAAATGAAATAGAAGCAATTCGCTTGCTCACAGATTATTGCTCGAATTCAGCACGAAAATTATCTGCAATTCGTACCTTAAAATGGCAAGATTTGAAAGATTCGCTTGCTCGGAATGAAGCTCTTTTTAAAGTTTATATTTCCTCAACCTCGATCATTTTTCAGAAAGATAATTACTTCCCTTTTATTCCAAAAAGCATGGTAACAAATCGGAAGTTTATTTTATTCGATGAGGCAGAAGCTCAAATTGAAACTCCTGTTATCTTCTTAGAAGAACGCGGGAAAATTCGCTTAATTTGTGGAAAAAAACGATTACTATTGGATGAACATGAAATTTCATATCCTTATGTCACCCTTACACGTCAACAAGGCTTAAACTGGCAAATTATTCAAGAAACAATTGCATCCTTAACACAGCCTGTTATCACTTTAGATTTATTAAATGCTCTAAATGCACGTATAGAAAATAAATAAATTTAAGCCCATCTAGAAGATGGGCTTTTTTAAAAACAGCTATACAACTGATTTATATTTCACAACATGACCTTCACGAGTAAAACGTTTTTTATCTGTGATTTTTGCTTCAGTTTTTGCACGCTCATTTTTATCTGCACGCTTACGATCTACAAATGGATTAATTTCCACATGACTTAACGCTTTATCCACAGAAACATTCGATTTATGAACACCTGTTTTTTCAGATACATTTGCAACAGCAACTTGCATAGAACCCAAAGAAATACTTACAACAGCAACGAGAGATAGAAAAAGTTTCATAATTTAAACTCCAAAATTAAACATCGTTATTATAGATTAATAATTGAATTTTTATTTAATTTACAGATTAATATATGGACGTATTTTCTTATCATTTTTATTGAAAATTTGAATAAGATATAAGCAATCTATTTCTACTTATTCCGTTTTAAGCACAATAAAAAACCTCCCGAAGGAGGCTTTCTATCACTGAACAATTACTTCAATAAAAGACTATTGATACGCTTAATGTATTCAGCAGGATCATCAGGTAAACCGCCTTCAGCAATAAGTGCCTGATCAAAAATTACATTGGCTAAATCATCAAACTGCTCTGAGTTTTCTAATTTTTTCACCAATGGATGTTCAGGGTTAATTTCCAAAATTGGCTTAATTTCAGGAACAGGCTGTCCTGCTTGTTTTAACATGCGTAATAGTTGTGGAGATAAATCACCATCACTTGTCACTAAACATGCAGGAGAATCGACTAGACGCGTCGTTACGCGTACTTCTTTGGTCTTCTTATTCAATGCAGAAGATAACTTTTCAACAACAGGTTTAAATTGCTCCGTTGCTTCTTCTAATGCTTTTTTCTCTTCTGCATCTTGAAGATCGCCTAAATCAACCGCACCTTTTGCCACGTTTTGCATTGGTGTACCGTCAAACTCATGAACAAACTCCATTGCCCATTCATCTACACGTTCAGACATTAACAATACTTCAATGCCTTTTTTCTTGAATAATTCAAGTTGTGGTGAGTTTTTCGCAGCATTTAGGCTATCAGCAGTCACGTAATAGATTGCATTTTGCCCTTCTTTCATACGCGCTTTGTAATCTGCCAAAGATGTTGAAACATCATCATTGGTAGATGTCGCAAAACGTAAAAGTTTTAAAATACGCTCATGGTTTGTTGTATCTTGACCCAAGCCTTCTTTCAATACAGAACCAAATTCTGCGTAGAATGTTTTAAATTTCTCTTGGTCTTTTCCATCTTCAGATTTAGCTAAACCATCTAACACAGTCAAAATACGACGTGTGTTACCTTCACGAATAGTTTTAACATCACGGCTTTCTTGAAGTAATTCACGGCTTACATTTAATGGTAAATCTGCACTATCAACAACACCTTGAACAAAGCGTAAGTAGTTTGGAATGAGGTTTTCTGCTTCATCCATAATAAATACACGTTTCACATAAAGTTTAAGACCTGGTTTTGCTTCACGTGTGAAAATATTACTTGGTGCTTTGCTTGGAATATAAAGTAGTTGTGTATATTCAGTGCTACCTTCAACACGGTTATGCGCCCATGCAAGTGGTGCTTCAAAGTCATGGCTTAAGTTCTTATAAAACTCTGTGTATTGCTCTTCTGTAATTTCTGACTTATTACGCGTCCACAGTGCACTTGCCGAGTTAATTGCTTCCCACTCATCAGTCTTAACATATTGACCGCCTTTAGGTTCTTCACCTTCAGCAACCTCTTCTTGTTGCCAAACTTCTTTTTGCATTTCAATTGGCAAGCTAATGTGGTCAGAATATTTATTAATGATTTGTTTAACTTTATATGCTTCTAAATAATCTAAAGCATCATCACGTAAATGTAGAATGATGTCTGTACCACGGCTTTCTTTTTCAATTTGTTCAACTTCAAAATCGCCTGTACCACCACTAATCCAACGAACAGCTTCATTTGTAGCTGTACCTGCACGACGTGATTCAACAGTAATTTTTTCGGCAACAATAAAGCCAGAATAGAAGCCAACACCAAATTGACCAATTAATTGCGCATCTGATTTTTGATCACCAGATAATTTAGACATAAAGTCTTTAGTACCTGATTTTGCAATTGTACCTAAGTTATCAATCGCTTCTTGTTGAGTTAAACCAATTCCGTTATCAGAAATTGTAATGGTTTTATTGTCTTTATCTAGAATGACACGAACGTGTAGTTCTGGGTCATTTTCATAATATTCAGGATGATTAATCCCTTCGAAACGCAACTTATCACACGCATCTGATGCATTCGAAATCAATTCACGTAGAAAAATTTCTGGGTTTGAATATAGAGAATGCGTCACTAAATGTAATAGCTGTGCTACTTCAGCTTGGAAACTATGTTTTTGTGCGCTTTGCTCGCTCATTCATTACTCCTTAAATTCATTACATTGTTTGAGATACATAATGAATTGGAGCAAGATCAACATTTTTCAATAGTCGTTTTTAAAAAAATTTAGAAAGGTCCCTGTTTATAAACACGCTGCAAATATATATCGAGTTGCTGTTGACGCATTTTATAAACTTCTTTCAAACAAGAAACCCCTGTACCACAACGGTCACGCATTGCTAACCATTTGACTTGCTCATCTCGAATAGCAGACCGAGTTCCCATTGGCATTAACTTATTTACAATTTTATAAGATGTTGCCATGCGGACATCTGCATCATTTACATCTAAGTTCTCACAAATTGTATGTTCTGTCTGGGTAGTTGCACGTGAGCAATCAAAACTTGCTGCATATGATTTAACTGTAAACATACAAGCAATGATGAATATACCTTGAATGATTTTTTTCATTATTTCACTAATCTTTATTTATATTATGAGCCTCACATTAGAAGTTTATATTTATCTATTCAATATATATCTACATTATTTTTGTTTTCTATTTGCAATAAAAAACCCCATCAAAGATGGGGTTTTTCTTATTCTACATGTCTAAAAAATTAGAACTTGTAGCTATAACCTGCAGTGTAGATAATTGGATCAATGTCTAATTTGAAATTAACATTTTGATTTACCGTTACTTCAGGATTCAAATCTGCATAACGTACATCAAAGAATACACCCCAGTTTTTTGCATCAGCTGGTTGGAAGTTCACACCAACTTGAGCAGCATAACCATAATCTTCTTTAACTTTAGCGTCAGTCAAACCACCAGAAGTTTTTTCATCCCAAGGAATAAATGCTGTAACACCAACACCTACATATGGAGTAAAACCTGTAGAGTTTTTGAAGTGATATTTTGCAGTTAAAGTTGGAGGTAGATGTTTAACTTTAACACCACCATTTACCGCTCCACGAGCAGTTACATCATGGCTAATTGGAGTAGCCAACAATAATTCTGTAGAGAAATTATCATTAAAGAAATATTCTACAGATGGCGTAAATGCACCTTCATTTTTAGCTTCAACTGTTACTGCACCACCAAGAATATCTGAATCTTGAGTAGGAGCAATTACAGAGCCACCGACTTTAACTTGCCATTGACCAGCCATTGCAGAAGCTGACATACCCATTAATGCAATAAGAGCAACTTGTTTTAGCATTTTTAAAATACCCTTGTTATGAATAATATTATAATAAACATGAGTATTAATATTATGCAATAGCTATTATTTCATTAACGTTTAACATATTTTTAAGATTATGTTTTTTAAAGATATTTATTTAAATCTAACCAATAAGGTTGGTTTTAATACCAACCTTATTAATCTGGTTAATTTTATTTTAATCCTACTAAACTTATCAGAAATAAATACATATTATTTTCTAATATATTTAGCAAAATTAGATTATAAAACCATTGCTGCAATCCAACCAAAAATCATCAGTGGGATATTATAGTGAATGAATGTTGGGACTACACTGTCTCTCATATGGTCATGTTGACCATCCATATTCAAGCCAGAAGTCGGTCCTAATGTTGAGTCTGATGCTGGAGAACCTGCATCACCCAATGCTGCTGCGGTACCAATAAGAGCAATGGTTGCCATTGGACTAAAACCGAATTGTAAGCATAAAGGTACATAAATAATGGCAAGAATTGGCACGGTCGAAAATGATGAACCAATACCTAATGTAATTAATAATCCAATTAACAACATCCAAAATGCAGCTAAACCTTGACTATCACCAATCCACTGAACAGATGCTTGAACCAATGCAGGAACTTGATTTGTCGCCTCAATAACAGATGCAAAGCCTTGTGCTGAAATCATAATGAAGCCAACCAATGCCATCATACGCATACCACTAATAATGACATCATCTGCTTCTTTCCATTTAAAAATGCCTGCGCAACTTAAAATGGCAACACCCACAAGTCCAGCTAAAATCATGGAATCAGAAATTACTTGCACGAAAAGCGTCATCACAATGGCTATTGCCGCCATAATTAGCGTAAATTTAGCAACAAGAGGTTTACCGTTTTCATCACTTTGTACGCTATTAGAAATAGAATGTTGTGAAGATTTAACGCTTAATTCTGAATATTCTCTTGGTTTGCGGTAACTAAAAAATACAGCAATGAGTAATCCCACAAACATGCCTAATACTGGAATAGCCATTGCATGAGGAATTTGGTCATATGAAATATGGAAACCATATGGCTTACCAAATGTATTGATGTTTTGCCCCAGAATATCATTGAGGAAAATCGCACCAAATCCAAAAGGTACTAACATATATGTCCCAACTAAACCAAAAGTCAGCACGCAAGCAATTAAACGACGATCTAGCTTAAGATGATTAAATACGCTAAGTAGTGGTGGAATAAGAACAGGAATAAAAGCAATATGGACGGGAATAACGTTTTGTGAACATACAGCAGCAAGTGCAACTGTAGCAAAAATGGTGTATTTCACACGATTTTGTGCTTTCACATCACTATTCCCTTTTAGGGCTGTAATGAGTTTATAAGCAAGAAGATCTGGTAAACCTGAACGCGCCAGAGCTAAAGCAAAAGCTCCCAATACACCATATGCGAGTGCAATTTGAGCGCCATTACCTAAGCCACTATTAAAGGCTTCAATCGTTCCATGGATACCAAGTCCAGCCAATAGACCGCCTGTGACAGCACCAATAATTAATGCGAATACCACAGGAACACGAGCCAATGACAGTCCAAACATGACTGTGATGGCAGCAAGAATTGCAAACATAGTAAGTAGTAATTGTGAAAAAAAGGCATTTTATCAGAGTTTTGTATTAAATTTGCTCCAGTTATCCGCTTGCTACTTTGTTTCTTTAAAATATAGAGAATGAATTTTATTAAAAAGATAATATTTTAATGAATATCAATTATCAGACTAAATGTAATGTTAAATTTTTTTAAAATTAAAAGAGATCAAGATGATATTTAGAGATTTCCATTTATAAAAAAAGCGCAGGAATTGCGCTTTTTTTACGTATTTACGGATGCAATAAATACTTATTTTTTCTTTTGCTCAACTGCAGCACCAGCACCACCGCCTAGCGCACCACCAATCGCAGCACCAGAATTACCACCTAAAATTTCTTTACCTAAAATGGCACCTACAGCACCACCCACACCACTGTAAGTTGCATTTTTATTTGAGCCATTTTGCGTTTTACTACCAATAGCAGCGCCCGCACCTGCACCTGCAGCAGAACCAAGACCTCCACCCACTTTATTACCAACACCACCACCGACAGCACCACCTAAAGCAGCAGCTCCAATACGCTGTTGGTTTGTGCTCATATTTTCACAACCAGCTAACATTAGTGCTGAAACAGCGACTACACCAGTCATCGTTAATATTTTTTTCATGATATTTCTCCTGTATGTTTAATTTATATTAGCCATTTTTTAAACAACAATTTAATAGATTAATGTAAATTAAACTTGCTTACTTCTAAGTTCAAAATATTCTATCAAAAATACGCTAATGCTTTTCTTTTCGCTTTATGGGTTTTCATTAATAATGAGAAGATCACGTGTTTTTTCACCATTTTCTGTTGTCACAACATGAGATACTTTTTTGTTTGTATCAACACCATTTGCTTCATTCAACTTCAAAGTACGTTTCACGGGCTGCAATTGATCTTTTTTGAATTCAATGCCTTCTGCATCTATATTCTTGGTTTGTGAAATTATTTTTCCATCTTGCTTTAGCGTCTTATTCAGTTCAATTTTTGAAGTAGGTACAATCACACCTCCTTTTTTTATGACAGGAATAGATAATTGTTTATCTGAAAATTGTTGCTGATCATCATTAAATTCAACTTCACGTGCAATAACATCTTTTCCTTTATTTGTTACCTCAAAAATTGTTGCTTCTACATGGCGTGTTGCATTTTGACCTGCAACTTTGCGAATCACTTCTGTTTTAAGCACGGGAACCACAGCTTTATCTTCAACAGTAATTGTATGTGGCATAGGTGCTGCCATTGTAAATGTTGATAAACTCAAAACAGCTAAGCCTAAAATTGTTTTATTTAATTTCATGTTTAATCCCTCAATTAATTGTAATGATCTTTTGCTTATTTAATATATGAAAAATAACGTATTTTTAAAAGTGTTTATTTTAGATATAAAAAAGGCGCCCTAAGGCGCCTTTTAATTCAATCATTTAACGTTGAATTAAAACTCTTCGTTAAATGCTTGGCTTAAAGCTTGGTCTACATCAGAGAAATCATTTACAAGCTCAAATTCAGCAGCTTCAGATTCTTGACGACGACGTTCTAAGTGGTAAGCAAGACCAGTACCCGCTGGGATCAAACGACCCACAACAACGTTCTCTTTCAAGCCACGTAAATCATCTTCTTTACCTGTTACAGCAGCTTCAGTTAACACACGAGTTGTTTCCTGGAACGATGCAGCAGAGATGAACGAGTCAGTAGAAAGCGATGCTTTTGTGATACCCATCAATTGACGTTCATATTTCGCAGGGAATTTGTTTTGTGCAAGAACCGCTTGGTTTTCAGCAACCATACGGATGTACTCAACTTGTTCACCTTTGATGAAGCTTGTATCACCGCCATCAGTAATGTCAACTTTACGCAACATTTGACGAACAATCACTTCAATATGTTTGTCGTTGATTTTTACACCTTGTAGACGGTAAACGTCTTGAACTTCGTTCACGATGTAGTTAGTCAACGCCACTTCGCCTTTCAAGCGTAAGATGTCATGCGGATTCTGTGGACCATCAGAAACAGTTTCACCACGGTTTACATGTTCGCCTTCGAACACGTTCATGGTACGCCATTTCGGAATAAGTTCTTCGTAAATCTCAGAACCATCATCCGGAGTAATCACAAGACGGTTCTTACCTTTAGTCTCTTTACCGAAGCTTACAACACCCGAAATTTCAGCAAGAATTGCATGTTCTTTCGGTTTACGTGCTTCGAATAAATCCGCTACGCGCGGAAGACCACCGGTAATATCACGTGTACGTGAAGTTTCTTGTGGAACACGACCAATTACGTCACCCACACCAATTGTTTCGCCATCACGGACAGAAAGAATCGTGTTTTGTGGTAAGAAGTAGAACTGTTCAGCACCATCAACCATGTCTAATACAACTGCAGGACGTAAATCTTTACCTGACGCAGGACGTGAAGTCACTGGTAAGATTTCGATTGTTGTCATACCTGTTGCATCATCAGTTTTAGATGTAACTGTCACACCGTCAGAAATTTGGCTAAAGCGAACTTTACCAGCAACTTCTGTAACAAGTGGATGTGTATGCGGATCCCAAGTTGCAACGATACCGCCAGCTTCTACAGTTTCGCCATCTTTCAACAAGATTGACGCACCGTAAGGAATTTTATAGCGTTCACGTTCACGACCTAAATCATCGGCAATACCAATTTCACCTGAACGTGAAGTTGAAACCAAGTGACCTTTTGCGTGTTGTACTGTTTTCACATTGTGGAAACGTACTGCACCTTTGTTACGAACTTGTACGCTGTTTGCAGCAGAAGTTCGGCTCGCAGCACCACCAACGTGGAATGTACGCATTGTTAACTGTGTACCTGGCTCACCAATTGATTGAGCAGCCATTACACCCACAGATTCACCTGGGTTTACCAAGTGACCGCGAGCTAGGTCACGACCATAACATTTCGCACAAACACCGAATGTAGATTCACAAGCAACAACTGAACGTACTTTAACTTCATCGACACCAGCGTCTTCTAGGAATGCTGCAATTTTCTCGTCGATAAGCGTGTTACGTGGAAGAAGAACTTCATCAGAACCTGCTTTCTTCACATCTTCAGCAACAACACGACCTAGCACTCGAGAACCTAAGTTCTCAATTACATCACCACCTTGAATGAACGGAGTCATTACAAGACCGCCTAAAGTACCGCAATCAGGCTCAGTAATTACTAAGTCTTGCGCTACGTCTACTAGACGACGAGTTAAGTAACCCGAGTTTGCTGTTTTAAGTGCTGTATCTGCCAAACCTTTACGTGCACCGTGTGTTGAAATGAAGTACTGAAGTACTGTCAAACCTTCACGGAAGTTCGCTTTAATAGGCGTTTCAATGATCGAGCCATCTGGCTTAGCCATCAAACCACGCATACCAGCAAGCTGACGAATCTGAGCTGCCGAACCACGGGCACCCGAGTCAGACATCATGTAGATTGAGTTGAATGATTTTTGCTTCTCATCTTCACCCTGTTTGTTTTTAACAGTTGTGAAAGATAAGTTATCCATCATCGCTTTCGCTACTTGGTCGTTTGTACGCGCCCAAATATCGACAACTTTGTTATAACGTTCACCAGCAGTTACGAAACCTTGTTCAAACTGTTGTTCGATTTCACGAACTTCAGCTTCAGATTTCGCAATAATCGCTTCTTTGTTTGGCGGAATTAACATGTCTTCCATACCAACAGAAACGCCTGAACGAGTCGCTTGACGGAAGCCCAAGTACATCAATTGGTCAGCAAAGATAACTGTATCTTTAAGACCTAATTTACGGTAACAAGAGTTAATTAACTTAGAAATGTTCTTTTTCGTCATTTCAAGGTTAATTTGTTGGAAATCCATACCTTCAGGAACAACTTCCCAAAGTAAGCAACGACCTGGTGTTGTATCAACAATAATCGTTTGATGCTCACGGTTACCATCTTCATCAATAACAGTTTGGTGTACACGTGCTTTAACGCGAGCGTGTAAATCAACTTGACCTGTTGCTAATGCACGGTTTACTTCGTGAGTATCTGCAAACACCATGCCTTCACCTTTGGCATTGATTGCATCACGAGTGATGTAATACAAGCCCAAGACAACGTCTTGAGAAGGTACGATGATTGGCTCACCGTTCGCTGGAGACAAGATGTTGTTTGTAGACATCATTAACGCACGAGCTTCTAATTGAGCTTCGATTGTTAAAGGTACGTGTACCGCCATTTGGTCACCGTCGAAGTCGGCGTTAAACGCAGCACATACTAACGGGTGAAGACGGATCGCTTTACCTTCAATTAGAATAGGTTCAAATGCTTGAAGACCTAAACGGTGAAGTGTTGGCGCACGGTTCAACATCACTGGATGTTGACGAATAACTGATGCTAGAACGTCCCAAACTTCTGGAGTTTCGCGCTCAACCATTTTCTTCGCAGCTTTAATGGTTGTTGCTTGACCAGATGCTTGTAGTTTCGCAAAGATAAATGGTTTGAATAATTCAAGCGCCATTTTCTTAGGAAGACCACATTGGTGTAAACGTAAAGTAGGACCAACTGTAATTACCGAACGACCAGAATAGTCAACACGCTTACCAAGTAAGTTTTGACGGAAACGACCTTGTTTACCTTTGATCATATCTGCCAAAGACTTAAGAGGACGTTTGTTCGAACCAGTAATTGCACGACCACGACGACCGTTATCTAATAATGCATCTACAGACTCTTGTAACATACGTTTTTCGTTACGTACGATAATATCAGGAGCTGAAAGATCAAGAAGACGTTTCAAACGGTTGTTACGGTTAATCACACGACGATAAAGATCGTTCAAGTCAGAAGTCGCGAAGCGACCACCTTCAAGAGGAACCAACGGACGAAGATCTGGTGGAAGAACTGGAAGTACAGTTAACACCATCCATTCTGGTTTGTTGTTCGACTCTTTAAACGCTTCCATCAACTTCAAACGTTTAGATGCTTTTTTAAGCTTCGTTTCTGAAGTTGTAGTCGGAATTTCTTCACGTAAACGTGAAATTTCGTTTTCAAGATCGATGTCTTTCAACAAATCTTGAATCGCTTCTGCACCCATTTTCGCAGTGAATTCATCACCGTGTTCTTCTAACGCATTGAAGTATTCTTCATCGTTAAGAAGTTGGTATTTCTCGAATGGAGTCATACCTGGGTCAGTTACTACATATGATTCGAAATACAATACGCGTTCAATATCACGTAATGTCATATCAAGTAACAAACCAATACGGCTTGGTAATGATTTTAAGAACCAAATATGAGCAACTGGAGAAGCCAATTCGATGTGACCCATACGCTCACGACGAACTTTCGCAGTTGTTACTTCAACGCCACATTTTTCACAAATGACGCCTTTGTATTTCATACGCTTGTATTTACCACACAAGCATTCATAATCTTTTACTGGACCAAAAATTTTGGAACAGAACAAACCATCACGTTCTGGTTTGAACGTACGATAGTTAATAGTTTCAGGCTTTTTAACTTCACCATGAGACCATGACTTAATCATTTCTGGTGACGCAAGACCAATACGGATGCGATCAAACTCTACAGGAGCATGACCGTCTGAATCCGTCTTTTTGCGCATGATATCGAGCAAGTCTTTCAATTTTTTTCTCCGTGTGTTGTGGAGATTTTCACTCAACAACTGGGTCACAAATATTGTTTTTTAACTGAGTAATCCTCCCTCAATCCCTCCTTTTTCTAAGGAGGGAAGCTCCTACCCTTTCGAGTGGGAACTCCCCCTTTCTCAAAGGGGGTTGGGGGGATTAAATGGAACTAATTAGTCACCATTTTTCAGTTCAATGTTGATACCTAAAGAACGGATCTCTTTGGTCAATACGTTGAACGATTCTGGCATACCCGGATCCATATAATGGTTTCCATCTACAATGTTCTTGTAGATACGAGTACGACCTTCAACGTCATCCGACTTAACTGTAAGCATTTCTTGTAGCGTGTAAGCTGCACCGTATGCTTCAAGTGCCCAAACTTCCATCTCACCGAAACGCTGACCACCGAATTGTGCTTTACCACCAAGCGGCTGTTGCGTAACTAGAGAGTAAGAACCAGTAGAACGCGCATGCATTTTGTCGTCTACCAAGTGGTTCAGTTTCAACATGTACATGTAACCAACAGTTACAGGACGGTCAAAACGCTCACCTGTACGTCCATCATACAATACTGTTTGACCAGTACGTGAAATGCCCGCAAGTTCTAATAACTCTTTGATTTGACTTTCATCAGCACCATCAAATACAGGTGTTGCTAAAGGAACACCTTTACGCAAGTTCTTAGAAAGTGCTAGAACTTCTTGGTCAGTTAAGCTATCAAGATCTTCTTGCTCGCCACCAACTTTGTTGTAAATCTTATCTAAGAATTCACGAAGCTCCATGATTGTACGTTGCTCTTGCATCATCTTGTCGATTTTTTCGCCAAGACCACGAGCAGCCATACCCAAGTGAGTTTCTAGAATCTGACCCACGTTCATACGTGAAGGTACACCTAGCGGGTTAAGTACGATATCAACTGGAACACCATTTGCATCGTGTGGCATATCTTCTACTGGTAGGATGTTTGAAACAACACCTTTGTTACCATGACGACCCGCCATTTTGTCACCCGGTTGGATGCGACGTTTAACAGCTAAGTAAACTTTAACAACTTTTAATACGCCAGTTGTAAGTTCATCACCTGTAGAAAGTTTGCGTTTTTTCTCTGCAAATTTCTCATCAATTTCATGGCTCTTCTCTTTCAAGAACACCTGAATTTGAGTTAAACGTTCTGCGATTGCTTCATCAACTGGTTGGATATCCAACAAATCAACAAGCTCTAAACTAGACAACATATCTTCAGCAAGTTTGTCGCCACGTTTAGTTGTACCACCACCGTTCGATTCTTGACCTTTCAATAAACGAATGATACGTTCACGAGCCGCTTCTTCAAAGATTTTGAATTCTTCTTTCAAATCTTTACGGTAAGCATCAAGCTGTGCTTTTTCAATTGCTTGAGCACGATCATCTTTTTCAAGACCATCACGCGTAAACACTTGAACGTCAATAACTGTACCTTTAACGCTTGAAGATACGCGTAAAGATGAGTCTTTAACATCAGCAGCTTTTTCACCGAAGATTGCGCGAAGCAATTTTTCTTCAGGTGTTAACTGCGTTTCACCTTTAGGTGTTACTTTACCTACAAGGATGTCACCAGCAGCAACTTCAGCACCGATATAAACAATACCTGATTCATCAAGTTTAGACAGCGCAGCTTCACCTACGTTAGGAATATCGGCAGTAATTTCTTCTGCACCTAACTTAGTATCACGAGCAACACATGACAATTCTTGAATATGAATCGAAGTTAAACGATCTTCTTGAAGAACACGTTCAGAAAGTAAGATCGAGTCTTCATAGTTGTAACCGTTCCAAGTCATGAACGCCACACGCATGTTTTGACCAAGAGCCAATTCACCGCCATCAGTCGATGGACCATCAGCTAATACATCACCACGACCTACTTTATCGCCCATGTTCACAAGAACTTTTTGGTTGATACAAGTATTTTGGTTCGAACGTGTGTATTTGATGAGGTTGTAGATATCTACACCAGCTTCACCAGCAATCATCTCTTCTTCGTTTACACGAATAACAACACGAGAAGCATCTACGTATTCAATACGACCACCACGGTTCGCGATTACACACACACCAGAGTCATGTGCTACGTTCGCTTCCATACCCGTACCTACGAGTGGTTTGTCAGCGATTAACGTAGGAACAGCCTGACGTTGCATGTTTGAACCCATCAATGCACGGTTGGCATCATCGTGTTCAAGGAACGGAATAAGTGACGCAGCTACAGATACAACCTGCTGAGCAGATACATCCATATGCGTTACTTTTTCAGGAGGCATACGTACGAAGTCACCTTGATGACGTACAGATACAACTTCTTCTAATAAGTTACCATCAGCATCAACTGCAGAATCGGCCTGTGCAATTACAGTGCCTACTTCTTCAATTGCAGATAAGTATTCGATATCTAAAGTTACACGGCCATCAACAACTTTACGGTATGGTGTTTCTAAGAAACCAAAGTTATTACACTTCGCATAAACAGAAAGCGAGTTGATCAAACCAATGTTTGGACCTTCCGGAGTTTCAATTGGACATACGCGACCGTAGTGAGTTTGATGTACGTCACGTACTTCAAAGCCTGCACGCTCACGAGTCAAACCGCCGGGACCAAGAGCCGATACACGACGTTTATGCGTGATTTCAGATAATGGGTTGTTTTGGTCCATGAACTGAGACAACTGGCTTGAACCAAAGAATTCTTTGATTGCAGCAGCAACTGGCTTCGCATTGATTAAATCTTGCGGAGATAAGTTATCAGTTTCAGCTTGGCTTAAACGCTCTTTAACAGCACGTTCAACACGAACTAGACCAACACGGAATTGGTTTTCTGTCATTTCACCAACAGAACGAACACGACGGTTACCCAAGTGATCAATGTCGTCGACTTCGCCTTTACCGTTACGAATTTCAATTAATGTTTTTAAAACATCAGTGATATCTTCGTTCGATAAAATACCTTCAACTTCACGTGACTTCTGATCTGTACCAACTTCGTAAGGACGACCTAAACGACGGTTGAACTTCATACGACCTACAGGAGATAAGTCATAACGTTCAGAAGAGAAGAACAAGTTATTGAATAAGTTTTCAGCAGCTTCTTTTGTTGGTGGCTCGCCCGGACGCATTACTTTGTAGATTTCTACAAGCGCTTCTTCACGACTTGTAGTCGTATCAGCACGTAGAGAGTCTGCAATGAATGAACCACGGTCGATATCATTTGTGAACAGAATATTGAACTGCTTCACGCCGCCTTCTGCAAGCTTAACCATGATTTCATGGCTCAATACTGTGTTTGCAGCAATAACATCGCCATCACGTAAAGTGATGTTTTCAGCAGTAATACGCTCGTACAAGTATTCATCAGGAACTGAAAGCTTCGTTAAACCAGCTGCTTCCATTTGACGAACATGACGTGCATTAATACGTTTACCTTGTTCAACAATCGCTTTGCCGTCAGCATCAAGAATGTCGAATTGAGCCATTTCACCACGCAGGCGTTCAGGTACAAGGTCAATTTGGTAGCTACCCATGTCTAGGTATACAGGAACTTTTTCAAAGAATAAATCTAAGATCTGTTCATCTTTATAACCTAAAGCACGAAGTACAACAGTTGCTAATAATTTACGACGACGGTCAATACGTACAAAGACTAAATCTTTTGCATCGAACTCGAAATCTAACCATGAACCACGGTAAGGAATAATACGAGCAGAATAAAGAACTTTACCGCTTGAGTGCGTTTTGCCTTTATCGTGATCGAAGAATACGCCTGGTGAACGATGTAATTGAGATACAATTACACGCTCAGTACCGTTAATAACGAAAGTACCGTTATCTGTCATGAGTGGCATTTCACCCATGTACACTTCTTGCTCACGCACATCTTTAATAGATTTTGTTTCGCGATCTTTAAGGATCAAACGAATTTTAACGCGCATTGGTGCTGCATAAGTTGAGCCACGAAGAATACACTCGCGAACATCAAACTCAGGCTTACCAAGACTATACTCAACAAATTCTAAAGCAGCATTGCCAGAATAACTTTCTATAGGAAAAACTGAACGAAATGCGGCTTGGAGACCGATATCTTCGCGGTTTTTTGGAGTTTTGCCGTCTTGAAGGAACGTTCTGTACGAGTCGACTTGAATCGCGAGCAAGTACGGAGCATCCATAACGCTAGGCAATTTACCAAAATTCTTACGGATCCGTTTCTTTTCGGTATATGAGTATGCCATCTGGAGTCCTCGGAAAGTAAACTAAACCCGCCTGCAGAACGGATTTAGAAGGAATTACGCAGGTCGATATGACCACCACTTTGTTCAAATGCTGCAATTTTCAGTGGTATTAAAACGCTTAACAATATTTTCTAACATGGAAAAATATTGGTAAGCATTTGATCTTCATCAATTATTATAAATATTGGCGCTTTTTACACCAAGATAACAAAAATCGAGCCGATTATTGTAACGCAAAAAGGCTGATGACCCAAGAGCCATCAGCCAATTTTTGGGGTCAAATTAAAATTTGCCCCCTGGCAAAATTACTTAACAGTAATTGTAGCACCAGTTTCTTCAAGTTTTTTCTTAAGTTCTTCAGCTTCTTCTTTAGAAACAGCTTCTTTAAGAACTGAAGGAGCGCCTTCAACTAAATCTTTAGCTTCTTTCAAGCCAAGACCAGTAACTTCACGAACTGCTTTAATTACAGCTACTTTGTTAGCACCAAAAGAAGTCAACTCAACGTTGAATTCTGATTGCTCTTCAGCAGCAGCAGCAGCAGGACCAGCAGCTACAGCTACAGCAGCAGCAGATACGTTGAATTTTTCTTCGAATGCAGAAATAAGTTCAACAAGTTCAAGAACAGTTTTTTCAGCAACTGCGTTTAGGATTTCTTCGTTTGTTAAAGCCATGAGAGTAACTCCAAATGGGTATTGAATGATGTGTGTTTAAGTTTGAGCTTATGCAGCTTCTGACTCGTTTTTCTCTTGAAGCGCTGTAAGTAAGCGACCCAATTTCGAAATAGGAGCTTGAAGAACGTTTGCAAGCATAGTAAGCGCTTTCTCTTGGTTTGGAAGGTTTGCGATAACGCTAACTTCTGCACCTTGATAAAGTTTGCCGTCAAATGCAGCAGCTTTAAGTTCAAATGCTTTATTAGTTTTCGCGAATTCTTCGAACAAACGTGCAGCAGCACCCATGTCATCTTCAGAAGTCGAGAAAGCTAAGATTGTTGGGCCAACAAGAGTTTCATTCAAGATAGTGAATTGCGTATCTTGAAGAGCACGTTTAGCTAAAGTATTACGTACAACACGTGTAGCAACACCTAGTTTACGAGCTTCAACACGTAGAGTAGTTAATTGCTCTACAGTTAAACCTTGGTAGTCAGCAACAACAGCAGCAAACGCTGTAGAAGCAACTTCAGCTACTTCAGCAACGATCTGTTTTTTGCCTTCGATAAGAAGAGCCATTGTAAAACCTCCTAACGGTGATTTATGTACTTACGCGAAGTACACTCCCAATTCGTAAGTTCATTTCTGAACTTACACGCGGAGGATGAACAAATCACACCACCGCGTCTACGCAGGCTGAGATATTAAGAAGGAAGTAAACTCCCCTCGCCTGAGGTCTTTGACGCTGATAAACAAATATTTATCAATTCAAAGTTTGCCTAAGTTTTGCAAGATACGACGGAGCATGTCTTGCGTAAAAATCAAAACAGCGTTTTGATTTTTACTCAGGGCTTTAAAATTCTTTAATAAGTCGAAACTTATTTAGAAACGCTTGCTACATCAACAGTAAGACCAGGACCCATAGTTGAGCTTAATGTGATCTTTTTGATGTAA
This sequence comes from Acinetobacter portensis, assembly GCF_010646905.1. NCBI lineage: Bacteria > Pseudomonadati > Pseudomonadota > Gammaproteobacteria > Moraxellales > Moraxellaceae > Acinetobacter > Acinetobacter portensis. The sequence continues at coordinate 1,522,043 of NZ_JAAARQ010000002.1, read as the reverse complement.
ACACCTTTAGAAGTAGCAGGTTTTGCTTTCTTAAGGTCAGCTACAAGAGCTTCAAGGTTTGAACGAATAGCTTCAGCAGAGAAACCTACTTGACCAATCGCAGCATGGATAATACCAGCTTTGTCTACACGGTAACGTGCTTGACCAGCTTTAGCGTTTTTAACAGCGCCAGCTACGTCAGGAGTTACAGTACCCACTTTAGGGTTTGGCATTAAGCCACGTGGACCAAGGATAGTACCCAACTTACCTACAACGCGCATTGCATCTGGAGCAGCAATTACTACGTCGAAGTCAAGGTTACCCGCTTGAATGCTTTCAGCAAGATCATCAAAACCAACGATGTCAGCGCCTTCAGCTTTAGCAGCTTCAGCAGCAGCACCTTGAGCAAACACAGCAACACGTACAGTTTTACCAGTACCTGCAGGAAGTGTAGTCGCGCCACGAACAACTTGGTCTGATTTACGAGGATCAACACCTAGGTTTACTGAAACATCCAAAGATTCTTTGAATTTAACAGCAGGAAGGCTAGTTAATACTTGTACAGCATCTTCCAAAGAATAAACTTTGTTAGCTTCTACAGCAGCTGCAATAGCTTTTTGACGTTTAGTTAATTTAGCCATGTCTTAAAGCTCCACTTCCAAGCCCATAGAACGCGCAGAACCAGCAATGGTACGTACACGTGCGTCTAAATCAGCACCAGTTAAATCTGGTTCTTTAGTAGTCGCAATTTCTTCCAATTGAGCACGAGTCAACTTACCAACTTTAGTTTTGTTTGGTACAGCCGAACCCTTTTGGATACCAGCAGCTTTCTTAAGAAGAATAGCAGCAGGAGGAGTTTTCATGATGAATGTGAACGACTTATCGTTGTACACAGTAATCACTACAGGAATTGGTAAACCAGCTTCAACTTTTTGTGTAGCAGCATTGAATTCTTTACAGAATGCCATGATGTTAACACCACGTTGACCTAGTGCAGGACCAATCGGTGGAGATGGATTCGCTTTACCAGCTGGAACTTGCAGCTTGATATAGCCGTCAATCTTCTTAGCCATTTCAAATTACCTCTGGGTACAAACGCCGATTAAGGCTCCCCAACGTTTTCAAGTAACGATAACCGTTACAACAACAATGCCCGATCCATAACAAATCGGGCGTTTTCAACCAATTCCAATTAAACTGATTTTTCGACTTGACGAAATTCCAATTCAACCTGAGTTGGTCGGTTAAATACATTAATAGTCAACGTTAAACGTGACTTTTCGTATTGAACTTCTTCCACCACACCTTTAAAGTCTGTGAATGGACCATCAACAACGAGTAATTCTTCGCCTGGCTCAAACATCGTCTTAGGACGAGGTGCTTCACCAGTATTGCGTACACGCGCTAAGATAGCATCAGCTTCTTTTTGAGTAATAGGTGCAGGTTTTTCTGCAGTACCACCAATAAAGCCAAGTACTTTTGGACATTCTTTTACAATGTGCCAAGTATCATCATTCATTTCCATTTCGACTAAAACATAGCCCGGAAAGAATTTTCGCTCTGATTTGCGCTTTTTACCGTCCTTCATTTCCACTACTTCTTCAGTAGGGACAAGAACTTCACCAAAGCTATCGGCAACAGCGCTACGCTGGATTCGATCATTAAGTGAACGCATCACTTGTTTTTCATAACCTGAATAGGCATGAATAATGTACCAACGTTTCATAGCTCTCTTACCCGATAATAAACTTCATTAACCAACCCAAGACATAATCAAAGCACCATAATAAAATAGATGCAACAACTACGACTGCAAGTACCTGCCAAGATGTGGTCACGGTCTCTTGCTTTGTTGGCCAAGTCACACGACGTAACTCAATTCGAGAGTCTTTCAACAAACGAACAAAGCCTTTGCCTTGATGGGTGGCGTATAATAAACCTAAAGCGGTCACGATACAAGCCAAAATCACCCCGACTCGAACCCAAACATCATTCGCAGGCGCCCAATATCCCGGCAAATGTTGATTTACCAGCATTGTAGCAATAAACAAAATTATAGAAATTATCCATAAAATATAGTCTACCGGAGAACTAGAGCTTACGATTTCAGCGGTATTATTTCTTTGAGGGATTGGCGCTTCGCTTAATGCGTCACGCGATTTATCATTCGACATTTTTGTACTCGTCGTAGAACTCGCGACTTATTATATGACCAATTTAACCAGCATCAAGTTTTTTTTGAAAATGGCAGGTCAGGAGGGGCTCGAACCCCCAACATTCGGTTTTGGAGACCGACGCTCTACCAATTGAACTACTGACCTGTAACAATAAAACCGAGAATCGAAACTCTCGGTTTTATTTTAAATATTATTATGCAGTTACTTTAGCAACAACACCAGCACCAACTGTACGACCACCTTCACGGATCGCAAAACGTAGACCTGGGTCCATTGCGATTGGGTGGATTAATTCTACTGACATTTCTACGTTGTCACCAGGCATAACCATTTCTACGCCGTCTTGAAGAGCGATAGCGCCAGTTACGTCAGTTGTACGGAAGTAGAACTGTGGACGGTAACCGTTAAGGAATGGAGTATGACGACCACCTTCTTCTTTAGAAAGTACGTATACTTCTGCGTCGAATTTAGTATGCGGTTTGATCGCACCTGGTTTAGTCAATACTTGACCACGCTGAACGTCTTCACGTTTAGTACCACGTAGAAGAACACCACAGTTCTCGCCCGCACGACCTTCGTCAAGAAGTTTACGGAACATTTCTACGCCAGTTACAGTTGTTTTAACTGTATCTTTAATACCAACGATTTCAACTTCTTCGCCTACTTTAACGATACCAGTCTCAACACGGCCAGTTACTACTGTACCACGACCTGAGATTGAGAATACATCTTCAATTGGCATAAGGAATGGAAGATCGATAGCACGTTCTGGCTCAGGAATATAAGAATCTAGAGCTTCAACAAGAGCTACTACAGCTGGTTCGCCGTATTGACCTTGGTCACCGTTAAGTGCAGCTAAAGCTGAACCACGGATGATTGGAGTGTCATCACCAGGGAAGTTATACATAGAAAGAAGTTCACGAACTTCCATTTCTACTAATTCAAGTAACTCTTCGTCATCTACAAGGTCGCATTTGTTTAAGAATACAACGATGTACGGTACGCCTACTTGGCGAGAAAGAAGGATGTGTTCACGAGTCTGTGGCATTGGACCATCAGTCGCAGCACATACAAGGATCGCACCATCCATTTGAGCAGCACCAGTAATCATGTTTTTAACATAATCGGCGTGACCTGGACAGTCTACGTGCGCGTAGTGACGAATTACTGAATCGTATTCTACGTGTGAAGTATTAATTGTAATACCACGTGCTTTTTCTTCTGGTGCAGAGTCAATTGCAGCGTAGTCTTTCGCTTCGCCACCAAAAGTTTTTGCACAAACAGTTGCAATTGCAGCTGTTAAAGTTGTTTTACCATGGTCGACGTGACCAATTGTGCCCACGTTAACGTGTGGCTTATTACGTTCAAACTTAGCCTTAGCCATTTTCATCTTCCTCGTTTACGTCGAACACAATTCTGAGCAAAACCCAGCATCGACATATCGTCTAAAAAAACAAACACCAAATACTCGAAAAGCAGACTAATAAGCCTGCTTTTTAAAAAATTCTGTGCAACTACGTTGCTAAACTGTATCTGGAGCTCTTATCGAGATTTGAACTCGAGACCTCTCCCTTACCAAGGGAGTGCTCTACCACTGAGCTATAAGAGCAAACAAATGCTTCAATGGAGCGGGAGACGAGGGTCGAACTCGCGACATGCAGCTTGGAAGGCTGCCGCTCTACCAACTGAGCTACTCCCGCACGATGTTGGTACAATCCACTTATTGAAGTCTTAAATTGGTGGTGAGGGAAGGATTCGAACCTTCGAAACTTTCGTAGCGGAGTTACAGTCCGCCCCCTTTGACCGCTCGGGAACCTCACCATTTACACTTACTTTCAGTGTTGTTCTTTCAACAAAACTTAAAACTTCTAAGATGGTGCCGGCACACGGATTCGAACTGTGGACCTACTGATTACAAGTCAGTTGCTCTACCAACTGAGCTATGCCGGCGTTTCTTAGTGTTTCGTACGTTTCGTATCGGAACGGTGTGCAGTTTAGCAAAACTTAGAATCCGTGCAAGTGTTTTTTTCAAAAAAAACGTCAAAAACTCATAAAATCAATCCATTTGATGATAATTCGACCGCTTTGATCACTGCGCGAGCTTTTATTTGCGTTTCTTGCCATTCAGATTCAGGATTTGAGTCTGCAACAAGCCCCGCTCCTGCCTGAACATAGACCTTATTTTCACGAATTACACAGGTGCGAATAGCAATAGACATGTCCATTTCGCCATGCCAGCCTAAATAACCAACAGCTCCGCCAAAAATTCCACGTTTTACAGGCTCAACTTCGTCAATAATTTCCATTGCACGAATTTTTGGTGCACCAGAAAGTGTTCCTGCAGGGAACGTTGCTTTAAATACATCTAAAGCATCAACATCATCTCGAACTTCACCTTGAACATTTGACACAATGTGCATCACATGTGAATAGCGTTCAATGACCATTCTATCTGTAACCTGCACTTTGCCAATTTTTGAAATACGCCCTACATCATTTCGACCAAGGTCAATTAACATGAGATGTTCTGCAATTTCTTTTTCATCTGAAAGTAAATCTTGCTCAAGTGCTAAATCTTCTTCTTTGGTTTTGCCACGTGGTCGTGTCCCTGCCAATGGACGAACAGTTGCAATACCATTTTCTAAACGAGACAAAATTTCTGGTGATGACCCGACAATATGGAATGGCTTCTTATTCTCTAAGGTTTGCCCTTGTACCAAGAATAAGTACGGTGATGGGTTAAGATGGCGGAGCGCACGATACACTTGTAACGGCTCACCATCAAAATCTGAAACCATACGATGCCCCGGCACAACCTGCATCACATCCCCTGCCCGAATGTACTCTTTTACAGTTTCAACTGATTCTAAAAATTTTCCTTTGCCTGTAAGTGACTCAAAATGCGGTGCTGTATGTTTTTCCGCTTTTAGACGAATAGGCGTTGCAAGAAGTTCTTCTAATACATCTAGCTGAGCCTGTGCTTTCGTATAAGCATCCGCATCATTCACATCGGCATGAACAATTAAGAACAAGGTATCTTTTAAATTATCAAAGACAATCACTGTTTTAGACAACATCATCCAAATATCAGGTAACCCCACAGGATCTGCTTCTGGCACGTTATTTAAGCGAGGCTCAATGTAGCGTACGGCATCGTATCCAAAGTAGCCCACCAAACCACCTGTGAAATTTGGCAGTGCAGGTAAATCTTGCTGAGTTGGTACTTTATATTGAGATTGAAAATCACGAATAAATTGAAATGGGTCTGTGCATCCTTGTTTTAGCGTTGTGCCATCTGCTTGCTGGATAGTGAGTTCACCTGCATTACATGAAAATACAGTCGATTCACCCAAACCAATAATTGAATAACGCGCCCAGTTTTCGCCACCCTCTACAGATTCAAAAAGATAAGCTTGTTCATGAGATTTTAATCGTGCAAACACAGAAAGTGGTGTTTCTGTATCTGCTAAACGTTGGCGGTAAACAGGAATAAGGTTGTAGCCTGCTTCTTTTAAGTGATCGAATTGCGTTTGAGTTGTCATGGTTTCTCTCTATATATTCATATTGGACTTTGTTCAGTGTTTTCATTTTATTTAACTGAGCTTCGCCATCGAAAAACCACACACACGCTCATTTTCAATATTCCTTTATTTACTGTTCTATTAAGCAATCAATTCTCTAAGATTATCAACCACCTGTTGTGGCTGACAATCTAAAATATTTTCACCATGATTATAGCCATAGCTAAGCACAATACAATCGACTCCTGCACGTCGTGCCGCTTCAACATCATTACTTGAATCACCAATCATTAAAACTTGTTCTTTAGTAACGCCATAAGTATCTACACAATGAAGCAGTTGTTTTGGATGTGGCTTACGCTCTTCAAAACGATCTCCGCCGATCACATCATCAAAATAATGATCTAAAGCCAATTCTTCAATAATTTTTCGTGCAGGTAATTCAGGCTTATTGGTCACACAAACTAATTTTTTATGATGTGCCGCTCCCCAATCTAAAAACTCGACTACACCTTCAAATGGCAAAGTATTTACACATGGTTCTGCATTATAAATTTTTAAGAATGTTGCAAGTAATTGCTCATGCTGAGCAGGGTCAACCTGTCCTGTAAGATGTTTCAACACACTATCGCAAAAAATTGATGTGCCTTTTCCCACCCAAATACGAACGTGCTGTTCTGTTACCAGTGGAAGGTTGAGTTTTTCTAAGCTCAAATTCATTGCACGATATAAGTCTGAAGCAGAATCGACCAATGTACCATCTAGGTCAAATAAAATAACTTCTCGAGTATTGAGCTTTGCGACAGACATTTTTACTCCACAATAAAAAAGGCATGCGTATGCATGCCTTAATTGTATGCTAAAGCAACGTTATTTAAACATTACAAATGCAATAATTGCCAAAATAACAATTGCGATAACAGCCATCAAACCGATTGAAGCATTTTTCTGTGCTTCTTTTTCTTGTTCAACGCATACCGCAGGAATTTCAACTTCACATTCTTCACGTTTAGCAGGTACAGTTAAATCTACACCTTCTGGAATAGGTGCTGGTTTAGGAATACCAACGTTTGTCGGCATACCTTCCTTAGTCACCAGAACATTTTCATCACGTGCCTTCAGGTCAGGCATTCCTTGCTCATTCATTTGCTGTGCAGGCGTAAGCTCTTCTTGCTTCGCAGCTGTTTCCGATACAGCAATGGCTTCTGATGGCTGCTGAATAGGTTCTTTAACTTGCTCTTTATCTGCAACAGCCACACGCTGAAGTTCTACACCTGAAACAAATGTAGGCTTTTCAATTTTTTTGGCTGCTTGCAATACAGAGAATTTCAGACTTGCAAACTGAACAATATCATTTTCTTTTAAAAGTGTTTCAGCCTCAATACGCACATCATTCACAAATGTACCGTTTGAAGATTTTAAATCTTGAAGCCAAAGTGCGTTATTTTTTAATAAAAATGCAGCGTGTTTCCGCGAAATTTCTGAGGATTGTAAAAGAACATCTGAATCTTGATGACGACCTACCAACATATCACGGTCGATAAGGATCTCTTGTCCTGTGAATTCACCTGTAATGGCCTGCAATACCCAAGTCATAAAAAGCTACTCAATAGTGATTTTGAATAATCATAGCACGTCAATTTATTAAAATAACTTCAGGCTTTATAAACTCTATACAATTTAAAACCACGCATCACAAAGTTTTTTCATCTATTTTTTAATTCATGAATTAAATCCAATAAAAAAGCCAAGTTTTTAAACTTGGCTTTTAAACTACATTTGATGCAACTTTTGATTAGATAAGAAAATCTTCTAATTTTGCACCTTTTTCAAGCTGTGCAACCAACCAACGAGGTTGCTTGCCACGACCTGTCCAAGTTTCCGCGGTATTACCTTTGTTACGATATCTTGGCTCTACAGCTTTACGTGTGCCTTTTTTACGTTTTGATGCACCAAATTCAACAATTTGATCTACAGATAAACCAACTTTTTCAGCAATAGCTAAAATTTGATTATAGGCATCTTCAATCGCTTGATCTTTTTTAGATGCAATTAGAGCTTCAGCTTGAACCTGTAAGCGTTTCAACTCTTCAACAGACATATTACTAATATCTGGCATTATGAACTCCAATTTATTAAATATTGATTTTATTAATTAACCTACATATCTTATTTATATAAATATAAATTATCAATAATAATAAGCACTTTAAACACAATAAAAAACATTTACACTTAATAACAAGGTTTTAATATTTAAATTAAATGATGAATCTCTTTTTCCAGTGCTTTAATTTTATCTTTAATATGATGAGGTATTTGAGTTTTTTTCATATCCGTTTTATTTACACAAACAATAACGGCTTCCCCAACAGCAACAATATCTTTAAGCTGTTCGCTCCAAATAGAATAATGCATTCTAAATGCGCTATTTCTTAACTCATCAACACGTGCACCTATTTTCAAACAGTCTGGATATAATACGGGTTGAAAATACTGACATTGATTTGATGCAACAACAGTATAAATATCTTCGTTTAAAATATTAAGTCTACCCAAATAACATAATCGGGCGCTTTCAATATATCGATAATAAATCACGTTATTAACATGACCAAAAGCGTCCATATCTCCCCAAGCAACCTTCTGTTCATATATCACTGGATAATCTTGAAGAGCGTTCATACTGTACCTTTATATTTTAATTGCCACGTGATTTGCATTATTTTCAAAAATTAAATTAAGTTGATGTATTAAGTGATCTTTATCTTTTAATGTCGATTTAATTCGTAAATAGTTCATTAGAATATGATCTGGATATAACTCTAATAATTGCTCTGCTTCTACAAAGCGACCTTGCTCTTGAAAAACATGCCATTTCACAAAACTTAATATAGGTAATGCTGGATATTTAGCTTCCCAATATTCAATTTTTTGCTCAATATTTGAATAATCTGGATTTTGTTTTAATACTTGTTGCTGGAACCATAAATAGAATACTTCTTGATCAAACTGAGTTCCCAACAAGTATTCTGCAAGCGCTTCATGCTGTTCGCTTAATTCAGGTAAATGTGAAAGCACTTTTAACCACAGTACATTTACGTCATAAGTCTTATCTTCAAGTTGATCAGCCAAAGCCAAATAGCGCTGTTGCAAATCTTGAAGATTATCTGCATTTGCTTGATCAAACTGCTTCAATAGCTGTTTAAGCCATTCAATTTTTTTATCAATGTTTAGATGACCATATTTAGTCGCACGTAAGTAATCCCAAGGAAATGCAATTGCAAAAGCACCCCATAAATCCTGCAAAGTTCGCTCATATGAATTTTTAACATCATTAAGCCATGGCGATAGCTCATGTTGATTTAAAAATTCAAGATGCGTAAGCGCTTTCTCAGCCTCATTCTGTGCCAAATAAACACGTATACGCTGAATCTCAGCAAGCTCAAATGCCATTGCGTTTGCTTGATCTAAGGACATTAATGCCTGTGAAAAATTTCCTTGTACATAATCAAGCTGAGATTCAATAACACCTTGCAACAGACCTGAATTGGAAAATACATTTTGAATAAAATCTTTTTGATCAATTTCTGCATCTAAAAGAGAAATAACGGCTAACTGCTCATAGGGATGCAAGTTTTTAAAATTGAAAATAACTTCACTTTTACGCTGTTCACGCGTGAAATAACGCTTACTTAGTACCCAGATTAGTTGAATAGCCAAACTGGTTAGAATGGTTAAAAAGAAAACAACCCAAATATTGGTTTGTATTTGTAAATCGCGCCAATAAATATAAACATAACCCGCCCCATAGCCATAACTTAAAACACTCAAAATGGATGCAAAAATTAAAATAATAAGTGTATAAGCAAGAATCACTGTTTTCATAACTTAGCCCAATAATGCTCGAGTGCTTAATACAGGAACTGGAATTGCTGTCATTCCATCGATATTTTTAATTTGTCGAACAAGTTGTTTTGCAACCTGATCTGGCAATTGATTAACAAGCTGAATAATATCTGCAAGCTCTTTATGATATTGTAAAAACTGCCCTTGAGATAATGCTTCACGTGCAATAAGAAGTCTTAATTGAGCTTCTTTTAAAACCACTGAACGTTGCATTAACTGTTGATTTGGTTTTTTTGTCGATTCAACCAAAAACCATTTTTGCCAAAAATATGCATTTTCAGAAGATGATACTGCCAAATTTGGATTGATAATTTCTTGTTTTAGTTCACTATTTAACTGCAATATAAGTTGATTAATCTTTTGTTGTTGAGCATCGCTATTTACAACATATTGCTTAATGGTCTGAATATCTTTATCAATCACTTGATGTAAACTATTTTTTAATGAGGGTGCTAAAACATAATCATCAATCTGATGATCTAGTTCTATTAATTTTTCTACTGCATAATGATATTGATGCTGTTTTAGCGCAAATTCAACCAAACTCAATTGTTGTTTGATCATATCATTTGGCTGAATATCCGATTGAGTATCTGTTATTTTTTTTATGTCAGTAACTGTTTGAGCTTCACTCGGATCACGCTTTATTGCCACCAACTGATCATTTAAATTAGAACCTGATTTTTCCAATTTATTGATGACTTGCTTTAATTCGGTTTGTTGTGCCGATATTTTATATACGTCATAACTTAGTTTAGCGACAACAGCTAAAATAATTATTAGCACAAAAATATAAAGCTTTTTCATGTTTACCCTTGAGCAACAGCAATCTGTTGCGTAATTGAATCTATTTTTAAATCGGCTAATTTTGTAATTTTAAAACTCAGTTTATTCTGCTTCTGATGATTAAGTAATAATTGAAACAATCGCTCCCCCAATACCCAATAATCAGCTTTATTTAGAATACCACGATTATTTTGAATTAATTCAATCCAATTTAGCCAACTTGCTTCACTACTCACCACCATTTTATAACTTGGCGATTGTTGTAACTGCTGTTTTATTGTTTCAATAACCTGTTTTGACTGTTCAGGACAGTGTCGATCATACAAAATAAAATTTAGAACTTTATGACCTTGTGAAATTAAGGTGTCCATCATAAATTGACGTCCACCCTCACCACGCCAAAATGCAACATTTGTTCGAGTATCTAAAGATTTTAAAGCAGATAAACTTAACATTCCTTCAGATGTTTCAACATCGGGCACAAGGCTTTCAACACCATATTTAATCAAGCTTTCAGCCGTTTTTTGACCTACTGCAATCCATTTCACATGAGCCAAATCAGCTAATGAAATTTGCAATTGGTTTAGATATTTCATGCCAACGTCAACAGCCGTTGGACTGACTACTACTATCACTTTGGCACTTTGAAGCTGCCGATACAAGCCTGTCAAATCACTTGATAAAGGGCGTGCAATAAGTTCAAGTAGTGGTAACTCAATGACATCAATAGACTGTTGGTGCAAAGCCATCGTTAGTGGCTTTGCACGATCTTGAGGTCTGGTATTAATGAAAAGCATATTAATGCAATGCTTTTAAAAGCTCACCTGCACCTAAAGCAAGTAATTCTTGAGCCAACTGAACACCAAGCTTTTCAGCATCTTCAGGCTGACCATTCAAGTTCACTTGAAGTAACGTCTCACCATCTACACTGCCCACACGACCTTCAATATGAATTTGACCATTTTTTAATGTTGCATAGCCCGCGATTGGAACTTGGCAACCACCTTCCAAATACGCATTAAAAGCACGTTCTGCACGAACACATACATTCGATTCATCATGTAATAATGGCAAAATTAAATCTAAAACAGATTGATCATCTTCACGGCATTCTAAGCCTAATGCACCTTGTCCCACCGCAGGTAAACTGACAAGAGGATCAAGAGTATGACGAATACGATCTGCCAACTCCAAACGCTTCAAGCCTGCACTTGCAAGAATAATAGCATCGTAATTGCCCGCATCTAATTTAGATAAACGTGTACCCACATTGCCACGTAAATCAATAATTTCTAAGTCTGGACGGGCTTTTAGAATTTGACACTTACGACGTAAGCTTGATGTACCGACTTTTGCACCTTCTGGTAAATCATCAAAACTTGCATAGGTATTTGAGACAAAAGCATCTAAAGGATCTTCACGTTCGCAAATAACTGCAAGCGTTAAACCTTCAGGTAATGCCATTGGAACATCTTTCATTGAATGCACAGCAAGATCTGCACGACCATCTAATAATGCAGCTTCTAATTCTTTAACAAATAAGCCTTTTCCACCAATTTTTGCCAATGGTGTATCTAGAATTTTGTCACCTTGGGTCACAAAAGTGACAAGCTCAACTGTTAAACCTGCATGTAACGCCTCTAAACGCGCACGAATATGTTCTGCTTGCCATAAAGCAAGTGGGCTTTGTCGAGTTGCAATTTTAAGGGTTTTCATCATGCCAGCTTAAATAATAGAATAAGTATGATTGTAAACTTAACTTGAAATCTTAAAAATGCAAGTAAATTGAACTTCGTCTTGTGTTAATTTTTATACTTAATCATTTTACATCTTCTGTAAACGTTCTTTTAACAGAGGTAAATGACGGCGGCTGACAGATAATTTTTCTTCTAATCCACGACATTTCACCTGATATTGACCAGAGCTAACAAGCTCCAAACCACTCAGAAATTTGACTGAAACCAAAGCATTACGATGAATTCTAATAAAATTTTCACCAAATTCTTGTTCAAGCTCCTTTAATGTCTCATCAATAAGAACAGTTCCATTCTTATGACGAACAGTGACATATTTTTGATCTGCTAAAAAATAATAAATATTTTCCACAGGAATAAGTTCGACGCCTCGAAAGGTCTTTGCCACAATTTGTGTGCGCTGATTATTTAGTTCTTCCATATTTTCTTTTTGTTTTATATTACTCAGCTGAGCTTGAGTAAGTTTGGTTAAGTGATCTAATACGACTTGTAAATCTTGTTTTAGCACAGGTTTAAGTAAATATCCATCTACTTGAGATTTAAAAGCATTTAATGCATATTCATCATAAGCCGTACAAAAAACAATCGCAGGCATTAAACCCAAATCACGCAAGCGTTTTGCACAGCTTAACCCATCCATTTCAGGCATTTGAATATCAAGTAAAATAATATCTGGATGATGAATCTGAGCCAGTTCAATCGCTTCTTGACCATGTGACGCTGTTGCCACAACCCGATGACCCAGTTGTTCGACCAATCTTGATAATCTTTGTACTGCTAAAGATTCATCATCACAAATCAATATATCCATACATATATCTACCCAATTGATTTAAAAGGATTAAAAACCATAAAACGCATTATTTGTATTTATATTGAATAACGGTTGTATATGTTTGACTTCCAGCAAATGTTCTAAATTTCACAGAACGTCCATAGTATGCTTGCAAACGCTGTTTAATATTTTTTGTTGCTATCCCGTGGCTTTGATGTTGTTCTATATCATTAATTATAAAAGGATTCGTAACGACTATATTGACATAATTATCTAAAACTTCAACTAATATACTAATTGTACTTTTTGCTAAAATTTTCTCTACTCCATGGAAAATACTATTTTCAAGAAGTGGTTGCAAAGTAAGCAATGGAATTTGCACTTGGGTAAAAACTTGCTTATTTTCAAATTTCCAATCTACATTTAAGCGATTACCTAAACGAATTTGCTCTATTTCTAAATACTTTTGACATAATTCAATTTCATCTTCCAGTGTTACAAGCTTTAATTCTTGCAAACTTGCCCGAAATAAACGCGACAAATTTAACAACATCTGTTCTGCCTTATCAGGATCTATCGCAATTAAACTAATGACATTATTTAAGCTATTAAATAAAAAGTGAGGATGTATTCGTGCTTGCAATGCATCAACCCTTGAACGCAATTCACTATGTTGCTGTTGCACCCATTGTTCGCGTACGTATAAATATCTAAAGCAGAATGCACCAAGTAAAATACCGTAACCTAAATGTAAGCCAATATGATTCAATAAAATATTTAAGCTTAAATTCTCTAAACCTAAGTTTTCACCTACATATTTAAAAAAATTCAGACCGACTGTTGTTGATAAAATAATCAGTTGCAATAATAAAAAACCAAGAATAAAAGATTGTGCTAAATGCAATTTAGTTAGAATTTTTTTAAAATATTCAATGAGCGTCACAAAACATAGAAGTACCCAATCAATATAAAGCACATATTGAATAAAGCGCTCAAAGCTTAGCCCCGACCACCCTCGTGCTTCTGCCAAGACCAAAACCAGTGCCAATAAAACACTGCCAATAAATAATTCAATTAAATATTGCCAACGACCCATTTTCGTTAAAAAATAGATTGAATGATTTTCCCCCTGCATATGTGCAAAAGTTTGATCGACTTGTTTTTCGGTAAGTGTTTCCGAATTTGCTATACTACTTTGCATATTATCGCTTTTTATTCTATTGAGCCGACATGACCACATCTTCTAATTCCTCAAATCCGTCACAAGCCCAAACATCGGGTATGTGGGGCGGTCGTTTCTCTGAAGCTACTGATGCATTTGTTGCTGAATTTACAGCATCTGTTCAATTTGACCAACGCTTTTATAAACAAGATATTGCAGGTTCTATTGCACATGCAACTATGCTTGCAAAAGTTGGTGTTTTAACTGAAACAGAACGTGATGACATCATCAATGGTTTAACCACTATTAAATCTGAAATTGAAGCGGGCAACTTTGAGTGGCGCATCGATTTAGAAGATGTTCACATGAATATCGAGTCTCGTTTAACTCAACGTATCGGTATTACAGGTAAAAAACTGCATACAGGTCGTAGCCGTAATGACCAAGTTGCAACCGACATCCGTTTATATGTACGTGATGAAATTGATGCAATTTTACAATTACTTGAAAAATTACAAAAAGGCATTTTAAGTTTAGCGGCTAAAAACACCCAAACGATAATGCCAGGTTTCACACATCTTCAAACTGCACAGCCTGTGACGTTTGGTCATCATTTAATGGCTTGGTTTGAAATGCTTGTTCGTGACTCTGAGCGTTTAATTGACTGCCGTAAACGTGTGAATCGTTTACCTTTAGGTTCGGCTGCACTTGCAGGTACAACGTATCCAATCGAGCGTGAATATACTGCTGAACTTTTAGGTTTCGAAGCTGTATGTGAAAACTCATTAGATGCTGTTTCTGACCGTGACTTTGGTATTGAATTCAATGCTGCGGCATCGTTAATTATGATGCATTTATCACGCATGTCTGAAGAAATGATTCTGTGGACTTCGGCTCAGTTCAAATTTGTGAACATTCCTGACCGTTTCTGCACGGGCTCATCAATCATGCCACAAAAGAAAAACCCAGACGTTCCTGAGTTAATCCGTGGTAAAACGGGTCGTGTGTATGGCGACTTAATGAGTCTTTTAACACTCATGAAAGGTCAACCATTGGCGTACAACAAAGACAACCAAGAAGACAAAGAACCATTATTTGATGCAATTGATACTGTTCGTGGCTCATTGATGGCATTTGCGGACATGATTCCTGCATTGGTTCCAAATATCGAAATCATGCGTGAAGCTGCATTACGTGGTTTCTCTACAGCAACAGACCTTGCTGACTACCTCGTAAAAAATGGCGTTGCTTTCCGTGATGCACATGAAATTGTCGGTAAAGCCGTTGCTTTAGGTGTTGCTGAATCTAAAGATTTATCTGAATTAACATTAGAACAGCTTCAACAGTTCTCTGACTTGATTCAAGCTGATGTTTTCGAAAAAGCATTAACACTTGAAGCTTCTGTAAATGCACGTAATCACATTGGTGGTACTGCGCCTGCGCAAGTTGAAGCAGCCATTGCTCGTGCTTACACTCGCTTAGAAAAGCTTTACGCTTAAATTTTACGTTAAATTCGGAGTATTGATATGTCTCGACAAGTTTTTTGCCGTAAGTATCAACAAGAAATGGAAGCTTTAGATTTTGCACCGTTCCCAGGTGCAAAGGGTCAAGAATTATTTGACTCTGTATCTAAGCAAGCTTGGCAAGAATGGTTAAAACATCAAACAACGCTTATTAACGAAAAGCGTTTAAACGTATTTGAACCAGATGCGAAAAAGTTTCTTGAAGAACAGCGTGAGAAATTTTTCAGTAATGATGCATCTTTAGAAAAAGCTGAAGGCCTAAAGCCTGAGGCGTGATTCAGCGGAGCACTGCTCCGCCACGCCGCAAGATGAGAAGCTATGCTTGAGTGAAAACTTAAAGTACTGCTTTAAGTTTTATGCAAGACAAGGACAATGTCCGCGTAGCTTTTAACTTGAGAAGCTCTCTGAATTGAGAGCTTCTCTTTTTTTTAAGCGCTACTCTAAAAATTACACAAGACAAGCGAAGCGCGTAGTTTCAAATGTCAAAAAGGAGTCTTCATAAGACTCCTTTTTTATGCATGACTTTATTTATCCATGAAAAACAAAACCTACAATTTTAATTATTCAAAATAAAGTCTATCGCCTTTTATCAGATTTTTTTAATATCTTGAGTTTTCAAATGATGGTTGTTTACAGCATTATTCGCCCAAATGCATCTACTCTAAGACTAATGACTTCATCCAATTTGTATCAAAATCATTGAATGTAATTTTCACATACATTCGTATATAAAACATTACATTAGAATACAATAAGCCACATGATTTATTCTAAATACCCACCTATACTTAATTTCATAGACGGTACCTATCTCCATTGATACCGTACTAATTTTAGTCTCAGACTTCCCCCAAAGTCTGAGATTTTTTTTATCCAAAATTTAGTGAAATTCATCCACAATAAAAAAGCCCCTAGTAAACTAGAGACCTTCCCAAATATATTTATTTCTAAAATGAATTATTTTTCCTGAACTTTTTGTTCAATTTCTTTTACGCTTGTATGGCGAACATCTAATCCTTTCACCATATAAATCACTTGTTCTGAAATATTACGCGCATGATCACCAACACGCTCTAAAGAACGTAGAACCCACATTACATTCATTACACGTGCAATATGACGCGGATCTTCCATCATATAGGTCATTAATGTACGCATCGCAGACTGATATTCACGGTCAATATCGGCATCTGCAAGTAATACACGTAATGCTTGATCGACATCTAAACGTGCAAATGCATCTAAAGCATCATGAATCATGATGCGTACTTGATTACCAATATGACGTGTTTCCATATAACCACGTGGCGAACCACCTTCTTCACAAAGGTTTTGTGCAATACGTGCAATTTTTGCTGCTTCATCGCCAATACGCTCTAGATCTGTATTGGCTTTTGACATTGCAATCACCATACGTAAATCAATTGCAGCAGGATGACGTCGCGCTAAAATCAATGTTAAAGCTTCATCAATTTCAGTTTCTAATCGATTAACCACATTATCTTGAAACTGAGTTTCTATTGCTAATGTTGCATCTGTATCAAGTAAAGAACGAATTGCACTTGCGACCTGCTGTTCAACTAAGCCGCCCATCGTCATAAATTTTGTATTTACATCTCTTAATTCTTCATTAAATTGAGAAGATATATGATGATTCAGCACTGGATTGGTCGGACTCAAGGAATATACTCCACGGCAACAGACTTATAAATTTATAATGGGGAACATTAAAGCATAAATATGATGAACCTTTTATGACAGTATTCGGTCACCGATCGACTGATAAAAATATCCTATAAATCGATTATTTTTCTACAAGCCAAGCATTCACTTCTTTTAATGCATTTTCATTCAATTGTCCCACTGAAGCTTTCAATCTCAAAACATTTACAATGTAATCATACTTTGCATTCACATAATCTTGCTTGGTTGAAAAAGCATTACGCTGAGCTAAAAGCACATCAACCATGGTTTTTAAGCCTTCGTTATATTGTGCTTTTGATGCTTTTGATACGGTTTCAGATGATTCCATTGCGGCTTTTCTAGCGTCTAGTTTTGCCTGATCTGTTTCTACTTGTAAATACGATTTTTTAACATCTGTATTGGCTTTTAACATTGCAGCATCTAATTGTGCTTGTGCTTTTTTTGCATTTACAGATGCTTTTTGCACGTTCTTTTTGACACGTCCGCCACTAAAAATATTCCAATTGACCTCTACACCAATTTGATCAAATTCACCATTTTGCGACATTAAACTTTCAGGTGTTTGTTTGGTATATCCATAGGTTCCAACCGCTTCAACTTGAGGATATTTCGCAGCTCGCTCAACGCGCACACCATCTTCAGCATACTGATACTGCAAACGTGCTTGTTGAATACCTAAATTTTGCTGCTTCGCTAAATCTGTCCAATCTTGCAGATTGTCAGGAATGGGTTTCTGAAATTTAAAATCATCTCTAAGCACAGCTAAGTTTTCACGATATGAACCGATGAGCTGCGATAATTGTTCTTGCGCCAATACCAATTGAACATGCGATGAAATCCGATTTGCTCGTGCATTTTGATATTGTGCATTGGCTTCACTGACATCACTTTTTGCAACAAGACCTTCTCTTAACTTTGCATTCATCATGTTAAGTTGCTCAAGTAAGGCTTTTTCTTCTTGTAGATATGCGGCTGTTAAAGATTGCTGTCTCAGCACATTAAAATATGATTCAGACACATTTAAAATATGATCTTGTTGTTGTGATTTTAAAGTTGCTTCACTCAAATTCACCGATGTTTTGACTTGCTTTAAAGCTTCCCAAGCATCCCACCGAAACAAAGGCTGACGAGCAGTTAAAGATACTTGTCGCGTTGTAGATGATGATGACATCAAATTATCTGAATTCACCTCAGGTACACCAGGAATAGAAATACTATTCATATCCTGACTTTTTCTCGTGATATTTCCTGAAAATGTGACTGTAGGTAAAAGATTACCTTTCGCAATACCTAAATTAAGCTGATCTGCCTCATATTGCAGGATATTTGCTTGCCAATTAGGGTCTGAGTTTTGTGCTCGCTCATAAGCATTCACTAAGTCTAATGCGTTTACCCAAGGGCTCATTACAGCAAGAGATAAAAAGCATAAAAAGTTTTTCTTCATTGTTTTACTTAAACCCTTACGATATTTAGCTAAGTTGCCGATAACACTTTGTATTCAATCAATAACATCACAAATTTAAAAGCTTAAATACCATTTTTATGTATATTTTTCACATCTTTTTAAATCTAAATTTGCTTTCACAAGATATTGCCATAATTACAACAGTATTTACGTTCACATTCACTCATTAACGAAATCAGCTCATAAAAGCCACAATCATTCTCCATGTTTCAGCGATAAAATAGTTCTTTCAGTTTAGTTGGTCTGTTTTTTTTGCATGAGTTCTAGTGAAATATAAAGTTTTTTACATCATCATTATTATTCTAAGCATCTTAGGCTTTATGCTTAGCTTAGTTGCATGCCAAAAATCTGACCCACCACCTGTTCAAATAAAAGAAGCTCACGAATCTCCTGTTACTATTGACTTAACGTATCTGTGCAATCATCTCAGCAAAGAAATGCAAGATATCGATAACACTCGCACAACTTTTGCCTTAGAGCAAATTAATCAAAAATTAAAAACGTGTTTGCCTCTTTTAGACTTCAAACAACAGTTATATCTCATGCATTTAAGTACTCAAATGTACAAAAAATTTCTAACGGTACAACGTACACCAGAAGAAAAAAATGCTTTTAATTCTTTCGCTTTAGATATGGCACAACATCCAACAATTCAGCAAAGCCATCATCAAAATTTTAGTTTAAGAGATCAATATTTACTTAAACATAAAGGACAAGCTTATATCGAGCTACATGAAACAGATCAACACCAACTTGTTTATCGACGTAGCCCGCAATATCTTGCGCGTATATTTGCACCGTATTTTCCAAAAGCTGAACGAACCTTCATTGAAAATTTAGCTCAGCAAAATATGCACAACTTATTTAAAAATAATCGAATTGTGCCAGATGCCAATGAAATTTCAGAGCGCGCATTATTTTGGGAAAATTATGTAAAACAATTTCCTCAAAGCATCTATATTCAACAAGCAAAATACCTTTATCTAACCTATAGCCAACTGCTCTTTAAAGGAACAGCTAAAGATCCTGTCTCTGATACATATTTAGGTGAGTCTTCTATTCAAGGCGATCATTTATTGGCGATAGAAAAGCTCGCAAAGCTAGATCATTCTCAGCTTTCAGAACAAGCGAGATACTTTTTAAAATTCATTCAATTGCCTCCAAATGTAAAACGCAATCAAACAGGTTCAAGTCAATTGTCCTCACAACTAAGTCATTACTTAAATTTAAAAATCATCACTTTTAATCAATATTTTGATTGTTTTTCAGATGCCATTTGCCTTCAACGTACATCTTAATTTTTATTCTTTATCACTTACAATTTAAAAAAAATGCAGATAAAACCAACTCTGCTTTTCAGTTCACTTCATGCTACTATCTGCAAATCGCTTGACGGAGCGCGAGTAAAAACTCGCTGAGATCACCTTAATAAAGCCCATGGCTTTTATTTGATGGTGAGTACCGTTGAACCTGATCAGGTTAATACCTGCGTAGGAATCAAGCCAATCTAAAAACTGAAGCCTCAATTTATCTTATTTCTATAGGATAAAACCGCCACGTTTTTGGTCGTGCTTGATTCGTTGATTTCATTCATAAGGATCATTGCAATGAACCAATTAACGAATCTCACCGCTTCTGATATTTCTGCTCAACATGAGCAAGATGCAAAAGATTTAACTCGAATTTTACCCGCTTCTAAAAAAACCTACATTCAAGGCTCACGTCCTGACATTCAAGTTCCCATGCGTGAAATTGAACTTACAGATACACCTACAGGCTTAGGTGGTGAAAAAAATCCACCGCTTATGGTGTATGACACTTCGGGTGTATATACAGATCCAAATATTGAAATTGACCTAAAAAAAGGGTTGCCCAATGTTCGTGAAACTTGGATTGAAGAACGCCAAGACACCGAACGCTTAGCAGGACTCACTTCAAAATTTGGTCAAGAACGCTTAAAAGATATTCGTACTGCAGATATTCGGTTTGCTCACATTCAAAATCCTAGACGTGCAAAAGCAGGAAAAAATGTCACGCAAATGCATTATGCAAAGCAAGGCATAATTACCCCCGAAATGGAATATATCGCTATACGTGAAAATCAACGTCAGCTTGAAGGCGTAGATATGCGCCAGCACGCAGGTCAAAATTTTGGTGCGCAAAATTTACGTGAAATCACGCCGGAATTTGTTCGCCAAGAAGTGGCTTCAGGTCGTGCCATTATTCCTGCCAATATTAATCATCCTGAATGTGAACCCATGATTATTGGTCGTAACTTTCTCGTGAAAATTAACGCCAATATTGGTAATTCTGCGCTTGGCTCAAGCATTGATGAAGAAGTATCCAAAATGACGTGGGCAACACGTTGGGGTGCAGACACCATTATGGATTTATCGACAGGCAAAAATATCCATGAAACACGCGAATGGATTATTCGTAACTCCCCTGTTCCTATTGGTACCGTTCCTATTTATCAAGCGCTAGAAAAAGTAAATGGCGTTGCTGAAGATTTAACTTGGGAAATTTTCAAAGACACATTGATTGAACAAGCAGAACAAGGTGTCGATTACTTTACGATTCATGCAGGCGTACTTTTAAGATATGTCCCACAAACTGCAAATCGCCTAACAGGTATTGTTTCCCGCGGTGGATCAATCATGGCGCAGTGGTGTTTAGCACATCATCAAGAAAACTTTTTATATACGCATTTCGATGAAATTTGCGAAATTATGAAGGCTTATGATGTTTCATTTAGCTTAGGCGATGGTTTACGCCCTGGTTGTATTCAAGATGCAAACGATGAAGCTCAATTCAATGAATTAAGAACCTTAGGTGAGCTTACTCATAAAGCATGGGAACATAATGTTCAAGTCATTATTGAGGGACCGGGTCATGTACCAATGCATATGATTAAAGAAAACATGGATTTGCAACTTGAAGTTTGCAAAGAGGCACCGTTTTATACACTTGGTCCATTAACTACAGATATCGCACCAGGCTATGACCATATTACATCTGCAATTGGTGCAGCTATGATTGGTTGGTACGGCACAGCAATGCTTTGCTATGTAACGCCAAAAGAACACTTAGGCTTACCCAATAAGAAAGATGTTAAAGATGGCATCATTACTTACAAAATTGCAGCCCATGCAGCCGACCTTGCAAAAGGACATCCCGGTTCGCAAGCACGTGATAATGCGCTTTCAAAAGCACGTTTCGAATTTAGATGGGAAGATCAGTTTAACTTAAGTTTAGACCCTGACACAGCTCGAAGCATGCATGACGAAACCATGCCAAAAGAAGCACATAAATCTGCACACTTTTGTTCTATGTGTGGACCTAAGTTCTGCTCGATGAAAATCACGCAGAATGTGAGAGAGTACGCTCAAAAACAAAATGCTGAGATCAATTCCGAGCAAAATAGTCAAGAAATTGAAATTGGTCTCCAAGCCATGAGTGACGCATATTTGGAGCAAGGACAAAAGTTGTACCATAAAGTGTAAATGAGCAAAAAATAGTTTGTATTCATCAAAAACTCAGTTAGGATGAAATCAGGTTTTAATTATCCTAATGAATAAATTATGAATATTATTAAACAAGCAACATATGGAAAAAACTCATTAAATATTCACAAACGTGAATATTTATATCGTGGTTTTATCCAAGTTGAAAAAGTTAGCCTAGCGCATCAATTGTTTAATCAAACTTCATATACATCTGTTATTCAGCGTGAACTTGTTCATCGTCCTGAAGCCGCAGGTGTCCTTCTTTATGATGATGAACAACAAAAATTTGCATTAATTGAGCAGTTTCGAGTGGGTGCTATGGATGATGAAAGTTCTCCATGGCAACTTGAGATTATTGCGGGTGTACTCGATGGTGATGAATCACCTGAAAGTTGTATCCGTAGAGAATCTTTAGAAGAATCTGGATGTGAAGTAGATGACTTAGAGCATCTCTTTACATTTTACCCATCTGCTGGCGCTTGCTCAGAACTTTTTCATTTATATAGTGCTCAAGTTAAATTACCCAAAGAGGGTGGCATTTTTGGTATGCCAGATGAAGGGGAAAATATCTTACTTCATTTGATTAGCTATCAAGACTTAGCCACACTTTTAACAAATGGACGTTTAAGAAATGCACCTGTCATTATGGCTTTACAATGGTTAAAACAACATATTAAAACCATAAAGGATGTCTAAAGGGGATGGACATGGCTTTATCAGAAAATAATAATCAAAAAGATTTAACGGTCATACAAATTTCAGATACACATCTGATGAATAGAGATGATTTAGAATTTTTACAGATGAATCCATCTGAAACATTTCGTGCCGTTATAAAAGATATTCAACAAAAATATTCACATGCCGACACTATATTTCATACAGGTGATTTGGCTCAAGTTGCTATTCCTGAAACATATTCCAACTATTTAACGTTTATGAATACATTAGGAATTCCACATTATCAGATTCCGGGCAATCATGATAAAGCTGAATATTTTCCATTTTATAAAAATCAAAACCAAGTTCATGCAATTCAAATTGGGAATTGGACTGTCATTTTATTAAATAGTGCAGTCAAAGGTCAGGTTCATGGTTGGATCGATGATGAGCAATTACAACAACTTGATACGATTCTGACAACCCATAAGAATCAACATATCATTATTACGTGTCATCACCATCCTTTAGAAATGGAATCTCGATGGATTGATAATCACAAACTCAAAAATAGTGGAAATTTAACTGATATTTTAAAAAATCATCAAAATATTAAAATTGTTCTTTTTGGTCATGTCCATCAGGACTCAATCAACCTCTGGAATAATATTTATTTCTACTCTACACCCTCTACTTGCGTACAGTTCAAACCCAAAAGTGATAATTTTGCACTCGATGATACCGCACCAGGTTATCGGGTACTTCATTTAAAACAAAATGGAACTTTTAGTACAGAAATACAAAGAGTTGAAGAATATAAACCTAAAATTAATTTAGAAATTTCAGGTTATTAACTTTTCATTTTATACTTTATGCTTTATTTTATTGCCTGATAAATAAAGAATGGCGGGTCAAATCCAAAACATCAAAGACTATCAAAATACATAAAAAGTCTATATGATGACGACCCCCAAAGATCGTTTATCTATGTGGGGAGTGTGGAAACAGACACTTGCATATCACCATATTTTTTGCGTATTGATGTACGTATATGATGAGGAATGCCTTACATGGCGAATGACAATCAAAATCAAGTATTGGACGAACAAACAAATATTGTAGAAGAAAAATCTACAAAACGAGTGCGTAAACCAAAGTCAAAAGCATCAGAAGGTGGCACAACCGCTAGCTTATTTGGTATTGAGCCTTATCAGCCTAAAAAAAATGAAGACTATATGTCCGAAGGGCAACTCGAACATTTCCGTAAAATTCTTTTAGCATGGAAAGAAGAGTTAATGTCTGAAGTGGATCGTACTTTAAATACGATGCAGGATGAAAATACGGCGCTTCCAGATGTGAATGACCGTGCAACACAAGAAGAAGAATTTGCGATTGAATTGCGTACACGTGACCGTGAACGTAAACTCATTCGTAAAATTGAGCAGTCTATCGAAGCAATTAAAAACGATGACTATGGCTTCTGTGAAACATGCGGTATTGAAATCGGTTTACGTCGCTTAGAAGCACGTCCAACTGCAACACTTTGTATTGACTGCAAAACATTAGCAGAAATCAAAGAGAAGCAAAATAACGGTTAATTCATGTTATTCAGTAATCCATCCCTGCCCCTTCCTTTAAAAAAGGAAGGGAAAGAAGTGAATTACGTGGGTCGGTTTGCGCCATCGCCAACCGGCCCTTTACATTTTGGGTCTTTAATTACAGCTGTTGCGAGTTATTGCGATGCAAAAGCCAATCGAGGGCTTTGGCATGTTCGTATTGAAGATACCGACATCCCCCGAATTTATCCGGGTAGTGAAGATCATATCCTTCAATCTATACATGCATTTCAGTTTGAACCCGATTCAGAAATTATCTTCCAAAAAGACCGCTTAGACATTTATGAAGATGTGATTCAGCAATTACATCAAAAAAAAATGGTCTATGCCTGTCAATGCACTCGAAAAATTTTGGGTTCTAACCATATTTATGTAGGAACGTGTCGAGATCTTGCCCTTTCTTTTGATCAGCAAGCGATTCGTGTAAAAGTTGAAAATCTTGAAATCTGCTTTCAAGATGTACTTCAAGGTCAACACTGCTCTAACTTAGCAACCGATTTAGGCGATTTTGTTTTAAAACGTCGTGATGGCATTATCAATTATCAACTTGCCGTTGTTGTAGATGATTATTTGCAAGGTATGACGCATGTCGTTCGTGGTGCCGATTTACTTGATAATACGGAACGTCAAATTTGGTTAGGTGAATTATTAGACTACCCTCGCCTTGAATATATCCATTTACCACTTGCAATGAATGATCAAGGGCAAAAGTTATCTAAGCAAAATATGGCACAAGCACTCGATTTGAGTAAGCCTTCCGAGCTTTTACAACAAGCATTACAGGCCCTCAAACAGCCTTCTGTTGAACTTGATGCGCCCAATAAAATGCTGAAACAAGCAATTGCTCAATGGGATTTAAATCTTATTCCAAAACATACCAACCTAGATGGCTTTTACATCTAATAGATTTAAAGTTTTAAACAAAAAAACCGAGCATTTTAAATACTCGGTTTTTTAAAAATTGCCACTTATAAATAGATGAATCGCTTAGAAACTTGACTCTTCACGACTAGGATTAGCATCCTTCGTTGTTGATTCAATCTTAAGAATAAGGCTAATCATCACAGCACAAACAATAAGAGATGAACCACCATAACTAATAAAAGGAAGTGTTAAACCTTTTGTTGGCAACATGCCCATATTCATGCCCGCATTTACCAATATCTGCATTAAGAAAATAATACTAATACCGTAAGCCAAATAACCTGCTCGAAGATATTGATTTTTCAAAGCACGATGACCAATTCGGATGCAGCAAACCAGCATAATAAAAGAAAGTCCTAAGACAATCGAAATACCGAAAAAGCCAAATTCTTCACCTAGAATTGCAAGCATAAAGTCTGTATGTGCTTCGGGTAAATAAGACATTTTTTGAATACTATGCCCTAAACCAACACCAAACCACTCTCCTCGACCAAATGCCATTAACGCATTTGAGAGCTGATAGCCCGCGCCTAATGGATCACTCCAAGGATTCGAAAATGACATTAAACGTGCAAAACGGTAAGGCTCAAATACAATAAGCACAAATAATGCTGCAAGCATTGCACCAAACGCTGTCGCAAACTGAATTAACGGCGCACCTGCAAGGAAAAACACACCAAGCATGGTTAAAGCAATTACAACCGTTGCACCTAAATCGGGTTCAGCCATGATAAGACCGACTGTAGCCGCCATAATCACCATTAAACGGACTAAGCCCTTAATATTGCTTCGCACTTCTTCTGCACGACGTACAACATAATCTGCGGTAAATATAGCCATCATCACTTTAGCAACTTCAGACGCCTGTAAAGTAAACCCTGCTATTCGAATCCATCGTTTTGAACCATTCACTTCCGTACCCACCACCAAAACAGCAGCAAGCAGAACGATGGTCACAATCCATAAAAAGAAAGTGTTGTTAAACCAAATATTAAGTGGAAATCTATATGCAATTAATGCCGCAACAGATGCCACAAAAATAGAAATACTATGTCTCGTTACATAATGGAATGCATTTTCATGCATTCGATCTGCATAAGGCATAGATGCAGATGCCACCATTATTGTGCCGATACAAAGCAATGCAAGCACACAAAAAATCAATATATTCCGAACATTAACTTCGGCAGGAAGTCTTGGCGTCCACTGATCATATATTTGATTTATTTTATTGATCGCTGCCTGAGCAAACCCAGCCATATCAGTCTTCCTATTATTCTTAATTGAGTTCGTTTACAAGTTCTACAAACTGATGACCACGCTGTGGATAGCCTGTAAACATATCAAAACTTGCACATGCAGGTGATAATAATACAACATCGTTTGGCTGTGTATTTTGCTGACAAAGTTCTACCGCTTCTTTAAAAGTTTTTGCATGTAAAAGCGTAGTTGTGCCTGTAATTGCTTTTTCGATGAGTGGTGCATCCTCACCAATAAGCACAGCAACCTTAGCATATTTGCTTAAAGATTCACGTAATGCGCTAAAGTCTTGCCCTTTACCCTGACCACCTAAAATAATGGCAACTTTACCATTCTGCACTTCAATCGCAGCGCCTAAACCATCAATTGCTGCCAAAGTTGCACCAATATTCGTGCCTTTAGAATCGTTATAATAGCGAACTTGATTTACTTCTTTCACAAATTCACAGCGATGTTCCAAGCCTTTAAATGTTTTTAATGTTTCAAGCATTGTTTCCAAAGGCAAATCAATTGCTTCACCCAAAGCCAAACATGCCAAAGCATTGGCAACATTGTGCGTACCTTGAATGTACATATCTGCGCTTTTTAACAAGCGTTCACGTCCGCGAGCTAGCCAAATTGTGCCGTCATCATCTTTCAAAATGCCATATTGATTCATGTCAGGTGCATTCAAGCCAAAGCTTTGCATTGGCGTTGCATCAGGAACCAAAGGGCGTGTGAGTGAATCATCACGGTTATAAACCACTTTTTTCACGCCTTGGAAAATACGATGTTTTGCGGTGTGATAGCCCATCATGTCTCCATGACGATCTAAATGATCTTCACTCATGTTCAACACAACAGCAACATCCGCATTTAAGTTTGATGTCGCTTCTAGCTGAAAGCTTGATAATTCTAGAATATATAACTCAGGATCATCATTGGTTAAATCCAATGCAGGACGCCCTAAGTTTCCGCCCACAGCAACTTTCTTACCTGCTGCTTGCGCCATAATGCCCATTAAAGTAGTGACCGTACTTTTTGCATTTGAACCTGTAATTGCGACAATTGGCTTATCTGTTGCACGGCGTAAAATTTGAATTTCACTAATAACAGGAATGCCTTTATTTACGGCAGTTTGAATTTGTTCAATTTTAGGATCAAGCCCTGGACTAATCACAATTTCTTCAGCAGAAAGTAAAAGTTCTAAGTCAAGTTGACCAAAGCTTGTTTGAATTTCAGCAGGAATTTGATCATGCCCCGGTGGGTTTTCACGCGAATCGGTTACGGCAACGCGATAACCCTGTTTATGCAAAAAATTAACGGCCGCCACACCAGAAATACCCAACCCAGCAACGACTTTTAAACCACCACGCTGTATCAACATTTTTGCACCATAATTTTGATATATTTTAGAACTGCTGAAATGTTAGCACTTTGATGTTTTATTTGCTTTTTCTGTTTTAACTTTCTTTTCATTTTTTTGTGTCCGTGCGTAAAAAAGCCATCTCATTCGATGGCTTTTTTAGGTCTTAAATTTATTTGAAAGTGATTATTTCCACTTTACAGCTTGTACTTCCACTTTCTTTTCCACAGGAGATTCAGATGCTGAACAACCACAACCACCACCACAGCCCGAAACCATCGCAGGTTTAAGCCACTTTGCTAATGTCGTCCATCCTTTCGATGCACATACATTTGATAAAGACATGAATACTGAGCTTGATGTGTTTGGAAATACTTTCTTAAACACAACAATAGCGCTCCATATCACCAATGCAGCAACAATTAAAATCTCAATCATCTCTATCTCCTATCACAATTATTTTGAGTTCAATTAACCAAAATAATGTGAAGCAATTTGATACGTGAAGAATGACATGATGTATGCCAAACCAAATAAATACAGTGTCATATAGCCCACTGTTTTCCACGAACCTGTTTCACGTTTAACTGTCGCAAGTGTCGCTAAACAATGTGGCGCATAGATAAACCAAACCAGTAATGATAAACCTGTTGCCACAGACCAACCTAAATCACCGCCACTGATTAAAGTCGTTAGACTTTGAGACACAGCATCATCATCTACAGCAGATAAGGCATAAACAGTACCTAAAGCAGCAACAACAATTTCACGTGCAGCCATTGCAGGAATTAAGGCAATACAAATTTGCCAATTAAAACCAAGTGGCGCGAAAATTGGCTGAATTAAATGACCTAACATCCCTGCTAATGAATAATCGATATCAGGTAAAGTTGCACCTTCTGGTGGTTGTGGGAAGGTACATAAGAACCAAAGCAAAATTGATAACGCAAAGATGATGCCACCTACACGTTTTAAGAAAATTTTTGCACGGTCTAATAAACCAATCCACACACTTCTAATATCTGGAATACGATAGCTTGGTAATTCCATCAATAAGGCATGTTGAGATTTATCTTTTTGAAATAATTTCAGCACTGTTGCAACAACTAATGCGCTCACAATACCTGCCATATACAAAGCAAATAAAACCAAGCCCTGTAAGTTAAATAAACCCCACACTTGATACTCTGGAATAAATGCAGCAATCAATAAGGCATAAACAGGTAAACGTGCCGAACACGTCATGAGTGGCGCAACAAAAATAGTGGTTAGACGATCTCGTGGATCACTAATACTACGTGTTGCCATAACACCCGGAATGGCACAGGCAAAACTTGAAAGCAAAGGAATGAATGAACGACCACTTAAACCTGCTTTGTACATAAGTTTATCGAGCAAGAAAGCCGCACGTGGTAAATAACCCGATTCCTCTAAAACCAAAATAAAGAAGAATAGGATTAAAATTTGTGGCAAGAACACAATAACGCCACCTGCACCTGCAATCACACCATCAACCACTAAACTGTTTAACAATGAATGTGAGATAAAGCCACCAACAAACTCACCAAACCATGCAAAGAAGTCTTCAATTAAAGCTTTAAATGGTTCAGCCCAAGCAAATACAGCTTGGAATACAATAAACATCATCACGGCAAGGCTAATTAGACCAAGAACAGGATGAAGGAAGATTTTATCTAGAAAGTCAGAACGTTTATCTTCATGATCTACAGAGTGAACAACATCATTTAAAATCTGCTCGATTTTTTCATGATTTGTACCTGTTAAACCGTTCATTTCGGTCTGAGGAACTTCATATTTACCCAAATCTAGAGCATTGGTTAAATTTTCAATACCTGCATTACGTACCGCAACAGTTTCTACAACAGGTAAACCCAAACGCTCTGAAAGTTTTTGGGTATTAATTTGCATACCGCGACGACGTGCTTCGTCCATCATGTTCAAAACAACTAAAATTGGGCGACCCAACTCAATCATTTCCAACACTAAACCTAAATGTAGACGTAAGTTTGTTGCATCAACAACACATAAAAATGCATCTTGATTATCTTCACCCGCAATTTTGCCTTGAACAACATCACGGGTAATAGCTTCATCTGGGCTAGTTGCGTTTAAGCTATATGCACCTGGCAAATCTAGAACTCGAACAGCCTTACCTGATGGCAAAGTGAATTGACCCACTTTACGTTCAACAGTAACACCCGCATAGTTCGCAACTTTTTGGCGTGTCCCTGTTAAATGGTTAAAAAGAGAGGTTTTACCACAGTTTGGATTACCTACAAGGGCAATACGCAGCGCATCACTCATGCAATTGCTCCTTCGACTTCTATTTTTTCGGCTTCAATTTTTCTCAATGCAAAGCGTGTAAACCCAACTTGAATGAGAATTGGATCTCCACCAAAAATACCTTTTGTAATCACTTGTACTTTTGTACCTGGTATAAAACCTAAGGTTTCCAAACGACTTGCCACAAGGTCTTGTGAACTTTCATTATCCATAGCACGATGTACCTTATGAATAACGGCAATTTGTTTGACTTTCAAATCAGATAAACGCACGCATCTAACCCTTCATATTTTTGAACATTATACAAGCAAATGAGAATAATTCACAAATCAGATTTGATTCCGATTCGCATCTATTGATCAGCATCGACAGTTGAATAAAATTAAACTACAGTGAGCAAAATCAATAATTTTATCGATTTGAAATACTTAAAGTTGATTCAGAAATGTTAAATAAAAAACCTCGTATTCCATCAGCCATCAACATCCCAGAAAAACTTAGTTTTTTACAAGGCTTTAGAGATTATTTAATAGCGCAAACGGTAAGTCCACATACAAGAAATGCATATTTGTCAGATTTAATTCAAATTAGTGAACTTCATTCTTCCTCAATGCCATATTGGTCAAGTGACGATATTTCAGATGTTTTATTAAATTTAACCAAACAAGGAAAAAGCCCAAGATCAATTGCGCGAACGCTTTCTGCTCTACGTTCTTTCTTTAAATTTTTAAGAGAACAAAAGCTTCGCAGTGATAATCCTGTTGCGACACACAAAACACCTAAACTTGGTCGTGCTTTACCTAAAGACTTATCTGAACAAGATGTTGAAGCATTGATTTATGCACCCGACACAAATACCGCATTGGGTTTGCGTGACCGTGCAATGTTTGAAGTTTTATATGCATGTGGTTTACGTGTTTCTGAACTCATTACTTTACGCTTAGAACTCATTAACTTAAAACAAGGTTATGTCCGTATTGTGGGTAAAGGTAATAAAGAACGCCTTGTACCTTTGGGGCAAGTTGCCTGTGATTGGATTGAGCAATATTTAAATACTGCCCGCCCTGCACTTTATAAAAGCTCAACCGATTATTTATTTTTAACACAACATGGCGGCATTATGAGCCGACAAAACTTTTGGTATGCCATTAAGCGTTATGCCTTACAAGCTGGAATTTCTACAGAGCTTTCGCCACACACACTTCGACATGCATTTGCTACGCATTTACTCAATCACGGTGCAGATTTACGTGTGGTACAAATGTTATTAGGTCATAGCGATTTATCGACAACTCAAATTTACACACATGTTGCTCAAGTTCGCATGCAACAACTCCATGCACAGCACCATCCTAGAGCCTAGATACATAAACACTTCACTTATTAGACTAAGAAGTTTTATTTGAAGTCTCGTTTTTTGTTATTCTATTTGCCTATTTTATATCTACAAAGAAAGGGTTATTTATGACTTTTACCCGCTCTAAACTTTTTATCGCATCTGCTATTGCGACAACTATGGCTTTAAGCGCTTGTTCAAATGCAAACGATGAAAATAAGCAAACTCCTTTAACTGCGAGTACGCCTGCTACGGGTGAGGCTTCTAATCTTTCTGAACGAAATGCCCAACAACGCCTAGTTACAACACTAGCCGAACATTTCAAAAAAGTAGGTATTCCTGCCAAAGTTTTAGATGTTAAGGCAACAGAAGTTCCTAACTTGTATTGGGTAAGCTTAGAAGGTATGCCTTCAGTTTATGCAACAAGCGATGGTAAATATATTATTCAAGGTGATATTGTTCGCTTAGGCGATAAGCAATTACACAATGTGGGTGACAACCTACAAGCTGAAGCCAATAAAAAACTGCTTTCTCAACTAAATAAAAAAGACCTTATTGTTTACAAAGCAAAAGGCAAAACCAAACACGTGGTTTATGTCTTCACAGATGTAAGTTGCCCGTATTGCCATAAATTACATGAGCATATGAGCGAAATTAATGCCAAAGGCATTGAGGTTCGTTATATCGCATGGCCACGTGGTGAGCAATTTATGCCTGCAATGGAAAGTGTATGGTGTAGTTCAGACCGTCAAGCTGCTTTTGATCGTGCAATTGCCAATGAACAACTTCCGCCTGCAACCTGTAAAAACCCTGTTCAAGACCAATATAAATTAGGTTTAAACATGGGCGTAAATGGCACACCTGCAATTTATAATGAAGATGGTGTTTACCTTGGTGGTTACCTGACTCCTGAAGAGTTAGACACCCGTTTAAATAACTAATATTTATGTATTAACTCACTGTTTTTTATGGGTAGAGATAAAGTTATTTTTACCCTAGAGTCTCAGCGTTTTTTTAGCTATGATCTTAACTCGCTTATAAACGATTAAATTTTGGAGTGTGACGTGAAACCAGTTCGTCTGGCAATCCTCGGTCTAGGTACTGTGGGTGGTGGTGCCCTTAAACTATTACAAGAAAATGCTGCTGAGATTAGACGTCGCACCGATCGTGAAATTCAAATTACCCATGTGGGTACACGTCGTCCTCGTCCTGATCTTAATCTTCCAGACACCGTAAAACAAAGCGCAGATTTACTCGATATCGTACGTCAACCCGATGTAGACGTTGTCGTTGAAGTGATGGGCGGTATTCATCCTGCTTATGAAATCATTAAAGAAGCTATGTTAAACGGTAAACAAGTTGTTACTGCAAACAAAGCACTTCTTGCTGAACATGGTAATGAACTGTTTAAACTTGCAGATGACCATCATGTACAAATTGCTTATGAAGCTGCCGTTGCAGGTGGTATTCCAATCATTAAAGTGATGCGTGAAGGCTTGGCTGCCAATAAAATTGATTGGTTAGCAGGTATCATCAACGGTACAGGCAACTTCATTTTGACAGAAATGCGTGACAAAGGTCGTGCATTTGAAGATGTCTTAAAAGAAGCACAAGAATTAGGTTATGCAGAAGCAGATCCAACCTTTGACGTTGAAGGTATTGATGCTGCGCACAAACTGACTTTGCTTGCCTCAATTGCATTTGGTATTCCGCTTCAGTTCGATAAAGTCTTCACAGAAGGCATTAGCAAAATTACTGCGCAAGATGTGAAATATGCTGAAGACTTAGGCTTCCGTATTAAACACTTAGGCATTGCAAAACGTGCTGAAACAGGTATTGAGCTTCGTGTACACCCAACGCTTATTCCTGAAGATCAGCTTATTGCCAATGTAAATGGCGTTAAAAACGCTGTTTTAGTTCACGCCAATGCAGTTGGTCCAACGCTTTACTATGGTGCAGGTGCAGGCGCAGGTCCTACAGCCTCAGCGGTTGTTGCAGACATTGTCGATATTGTCCGTGACATCTCTTATACAGAAGATGGTTCAGGTACGATTCCACAGCTTGCTTTTGAAAACTTAACTGACTTAACGATTTTAAGTCGTGAAGAAATGACCACGGGCTACTACATTCGCATTAATGCAGAAGATCAAACAGGTGTTCTTGCAAATGTGACAAGTATTTTAAGTCATAATGGCATTAGCATTGATGCAATCATGCAACAACCACGCTTAAAAGACCTCATTCCTATCGTGATTTTGACAGATCCTGTTAAAGAATCGAAGATGGATGAAGCACTTCAACAAATTCAAGCATTACCAGTGATTCATGGCGAAATTGTACGAATTCGTTTAGAATCGCTTGATAATTAATCGGGTCGAGGGGATATCCTCCCCTTGCCAAGCTCTACACACAATTGGAACATCATCATGTCGAATGCCAATCGTTATACTGGTTTAGTTGACCGCTATCGCGACCGTTTACCAGTGTCTGCCACTACTAAAGCAATTTCTTTAGGTGAAGGTAATACCCCACTGATTAAGCTTGCGAATATTCCGCGCATTATTGGCAAAAATGTTGAAATTTATGTGAAGTACGAGGGCTTAAACCCGACTGGTTCATTTAAAGACCGTGGTATGACCATGGCGGTAACAAAAGCTGCTGAAGAAGGCTCAAAAGCTATTATCTGTGCATCTACAGGCAATACTTCAGCCGCTGCGGCTGCTTATGCGGCTCGTGCAGGTATGAAAGCGTTTGTTTTAATTCCTGAAGGCAAAATTGCTATGGGCAAAATGGCGCAAGCGATGATGTACGGTGCAATCACCATGCAAATTCGCGGTAACTTTGACGATGGTATGCGCCTAGTTAAAGAAATTGCAGATAAAGCCCCTGTAACAATTGTAAACTCAATCAACCCATACCGTTTGCAAGGTCAAAAAACCATTGCTTACGAAATTGTTGATGAATTAGGTCGCGCACCTGATTACCACTGCCTACCTGTAGGTAATGCGGGCAACATCACTGCACATTGGATGGGTTATACAGAGGCTGTTGCAAACCAACCTGCGGGCGAGTTTGAACAAGTTGTTTATGACCCTGAAACTGATGCTTTCACAGGTCCAAAACCTGCAGGCTTGCCAATTATGGCAGGTTACCAAGCTTCTGGCGCTGCTCCATTCTTACGTGGTGCACCTGTTGAGAATCCTGAAACTGTAGCAACTGCTATTCGTATTGGTAATCCTCAAAGCTGGAACCATGCTAAAGCTGTTGTACGTGATTCAAATGGTTGGTTCGATGAATTAACAGATGCTGAAATTTTAGAAGCTCAACGCTTGCTTTCTATGTATGAAGGCGTGTTTGTTGAACCTGCTTCTGCTGCTTCTGTTGGCGGTGCAATCCGTGACATTAAAGCTGGCAAAATCAAAGAAGGCTCAGTGATTGTATGTACTGTTACAGGTAACGGTCTGAAAGATCCTGACACAGCAATCAAACAATGTTCTGATGCTGTTATGCTTTCAATTGATGCAACTTTAGATCAAGTTCGCGATTCAATTTTATCTAATATGTAATTTATTTTAGACACTTAGATAGAAAATAAAAAACCCTGCACATGCAGGGTTTTTTATTGCTAAACCTTTAAGTGTTGAGTCAACTTAAAGATTCCCTCAAATTAAACACGTTTTGGTAATTGGCTTGCCCAGTTCATTAAACGAACAGCATCGTCATTACGTGCTTGGGTATTATTCGCACCTAAAATAACCACGACAGCAGGACGATTATTTAATGTGGTATGCATCACCACACAACGACCTGCTTCATTAATATATCCAGTTTTAGAAATATTAATATTCCAACCACCATTACGCACAAGCGCATTTGTATTGTTCGATTTTAATACACGATACCCTAAGTTAAAATCATAGCTTGGCGTAGTAGAAAATTGACGAATTAAACTATATTGCGATGCCGCAGTAACCAAAATACCAAGATCACGTGCTGAAGCCACGTTACGTGGGTCTAAGCCGCTCGATTCAACATAATGTGTTGACGACATACCCAAACTACGTGCTTTTGCATTCATTGCAGCAAAGAAGGCTGTACGACCACCTGGATATGTTCGCGCTAATGCCGCTGCAGCAGGATTTTCAGATTTCATTAAAGCAAATAATAAAACCTCTGCACGATTCATCTTGTCGCCAACACGTAAAGTCGAACTTGAGTTCTTACCACCTGCCCCAGCAAAGTCAATTTGTTGTAGCGTAATTTGCTCCGACATATTTAAACGTGCATCTGCAGTTACAACAGCAGTCATTAGCTTGGTAAGAGAAGCAATTGGCAATGCTGTATTGGCATTTTTACCAAACAATACTTCACCTGTTTGCGCATCCATCACCAAAGCAGCACGAGCATTTACAGAGGGCTGATTTGAATAACTTGAAGTATCTAAAATTTGTACTGTTTTAGGTGCTGCTTGAACCGCACTAGAGCCACTACGAACAGTTGTCGTAACATTTACTGAACCTTTCGGTGATGGTTCACTATATGCTGCTGTATTCGCAGATACATCCCCATTTAACAGTAAGTTTGCTTCCTCAGAAGACCAACTGATATTTGCTTGGTTTGAATTCCCTGAAGAATTCATCACAATTTCTGCAAATCCTGTTGAACTCATGCAAAGAAGTAATGATGCTCCCAAAGCATTCATTAACGCTTTTTTAGTATTTTTCACGAATATTTACTCAACTTATGGAGGTAATATACATTTGCGTATTACCTCAAATATGCCTTACATTTAACACAAAAGAGTGAACAATATATAGCCCACTTTTTAATGTTCAGATGTTTTCAATTAATATTGATAATAGGATTGCTAATTTTGTCATTTCATTGCAAGCTTATTTTGCGTTATGTAACAAAAAAGATGAATAAACTAGAGGGAGATTGCGGGTGATCACAGTTTTAGTGGTAGATGACCATGAATTAGTACGCACTGGCATTTGTCGGATGCTAGAAGATCATGCCGAAATTGATGTCATTGGACAAGCTGAATCAGGTGAAGAAGCCATTAACCTTATCCGCCAAAATGCCCCAAATGTAGTCTTACTTGATGTGAATATGCCAGGTATTGGTGGCGTAGAAACAACACGTCGCTTATTGCAGTCATCACCAGAGACAAAAGTGATTGCTGTCAGTGGTTTAGCTGAAGAACCATATCCATCTTTACTTCTAAAAGCAGGTGCAAAAGGTTATATCACCAAAGGTGCTCCTGTTACCGAAATGGTACGTGCAATTAATAAAGTAATGCAGGGTGGTAAATACTTTAGTGCAGATATTGCGGAACAGTTAGCAAGTTCATATTTATCCGATACTCAACAATCACCATTCGACAGTTTATCTGAACGTGAAATGCAAGTTGCGATGATGGTTGTAAACTGTATTAGCACACAAGAAATCTCTGATAAGCTTTTTGTTAGTGTTAAAACGGTCAACACTTATCGCTACCGTATTTTTGAAAAATTAAATATTGATAGTGATGTTAAACTCACCCACTTAGCAATGCGATATGGCTTGATTAAACCTTAAATTGAGCACGAGTAACCTACACGCTTATGTATTCTAACTATAGTAATTCTGAGCTCAATAGATATCGATTAGGGACGTGGTATGGCTCATACCGTCTCATTATTGCACTTTGTCTTTTCTTTGTTTTTTTTCTGACCTTTCAAAATTTACAGCACGAATATGCTCATCCGCTACTCTATTTAGCTACCATTAGTATTTATATTTTAAGTAGTCTAATCCAACTCATTTTTTATAAATATTTTTCATCGAAAATTATTCGACAAATCACTCTATTTTTTGCTGTTGATGTCTTATTTTTCAGTGCACTAACTTTTGCTTCTAACGGCCCAAGTTTACACATCAGCCTATTATTCGTGATTGCTATTTTTGCAGCATCACTCCTTTTAGAATCTAAAAATGCCCTATTTATCACACTTATTGCTGTCATTAGTGTGGTTTACCAGCAATTTCTAGGCGGTCTCTTTTCGTTCACATCACTGAATAATATTGGCAATAGTGCTCTACTTTCAATTTTATTTGTCTTTGTTTATATTTGCGGACAAATTACAGTTCGACGTTTTCAATTGCTTGAAAATTGGAGTTTTACCCAATCATTAGAAATCAATAAACTACAAAATATTAATCGATATATTTTAGAACAAATTGAAACAGGCTATTTAGTATTAGATGAAAATTGCCATATTGCACTGAGTAATCCTGCTGCAAGAGAATTATTAGGTATTAGCCCTTTATATGCAATTGAGCCTTTTCCACTTTATAAAGCTCAACCCGATTTATTTGAAATTTTAAAATTTGATCAACTTAAAGATGGGGAAAAATTTGAGTTTGAATCTCAACAAAGTCATTATCACATTCACATTAAAGTTCAAAAATTACTTGTGCCCCATCAAACCTTAACACTTTTAGTTTTACAAGATTCAAAGCGAATTAATCAGCATGCACAACAGCTAAAACTAGCATCTTTAGGGCAATTATCTGCCAGTATTGCGCATGAAATTAGAAACCCTTTGGCTGCAATTATTCAAGCAAATCATCTTTTACAAGGAAGTGATGAAAATCAGCAAGAGCAATTGAGCAAAATGATTAGCAAGCAAGCTCAACGTATTGATCAAATTATTCACGATACCTTAAGCATGGTTAAAAATAATAATGAAACACATGCTTCAACAATCCACTTAAATGAATTCATACCATCTTTTATTCAAGATAATTTGCCAGATATTGCAGATAAAATTCACTTAAACATTGAACCGTCTTCTATAATAAATTTTGATGAATCCCAGATTCAACAAGTACTTATCAATCTTTTACGTAATGCAGTACGCCATAATTCAGCAGATAAAAATTATATTGAATTAAATATCTATAGCCATTTCCAAAGTATACAAATTGATATCATCGATTTTGGTGAAGGCGTTGCAAATAAAAACATTCGCTCGTTGTTTCAACCTTTTTTTAGTACAGAAATTACAGGAACTGGATTAGGATTATATTTATCCCATAGTTTTTGTGAGGCAAATCAAGCTAAACTAAGCTATGTAGAACAACAACTTGGGGCTTGTTTTAGAATTGAATGCCCGCGTATAGTCATAAATTAGCTTTGGGGAATTACTTTGAATTCAACACCACTCATCTTACTTGTAGATGATGAAGAAGATTTATGTACGCTCATGTCTATGACTTTATCCCGAATGGGGATGCAAACACATGTAGCGCATCAAATTACGCAGGCTAAAAAATTACTGGCTGAAAATAACTACAATGCCTGCTTAACCGACTTCAATTTACCCGACGGAAATGGCATTGAACTTGTTCAGCATATTTCTGAAAAATACCCACAAATTCCTGTTGCTGTCCTTACTGCTTATGGAAATATGGATATTGCAATTTCTGCCTTAAAAGCGGGTGCATTTGACTTTGTAAATAAGCCTATTAAACAAAACCACCTTCAACAACTTTTAGATAAAGCCCTTAATCAGCCTCAGATATTAACTGAAAGCAATAACGAGAACTTACTAGAAAATAAAATGCTGATTGGGCAATCTGTACCTATCCAGCAATTAAAAACAACGCTGAAAAAAATTGCACGTTCTCAGGCACCAGTATTCATTACAGGTGAATCTGGTACAGGTAAAGAAGTCGTGGCCAATCTTGTACATCGTTTAAGTAATCGCAATGAAGGACCTTTTATTGCCATTAATTGTGGTGCGATTCCATCAGAATTAATGGAAAGTGAGTTATTTGGACATAAAAAAGGAAGCTTTACAGGTGCAACACAAGATAAACAAGGTTTAATTCAATCAGCACATGGAGGAAGCTTATTTTTAGATGAAATTGCAGATTTACCTTTGAATATGCAGGTCAAATTACTTCGTGCTGTACAAGAAAAACGAATTCGTCCTCTTGGTTCAGATACAGAAATTGATGTGGATTTTCGCGTGATTAGCGCCAGTCATCAAGATTTAGAAGCGCTGGTTCAACAAGGACGCTTCCGCCAAGACTTATTCTTCCGCATTCATGTGATGGATCTTGTACTTCCGCCATTAAGAGACCGCGGTAATGATATTCTGTTATTAGCCGAACACTTTATTCAGCGTGTTTCTCAAGAATGGCGTATCTCACCTAAATATCTAACAGATAAAGCAAAAATACTTTTACTTGAGCAATATTATCCGGGCAACGTTCGTGAATTAAGAAATATTATTGAACGAGCAATGGCACTAAGCGATGACAAATCGATTAATATCCAACACTTACAAAGCACTCCATTAAAGCAATTTTCTATTCAAACGGAAGAAATCACTCAAACACCTGAATATAAATATGAAAAAACCTTAAATACCCATAAATTGCCGACTGAAGGTTTAGAGCTTTACTTAGAAAAAATTGAAAAAGAAATTCTATTAAATGCGTTAAATTTAACACATTGGAATCGAACATTAGCTGCAAAAAAACTAGGGATGTCTTTTCGCTCTTTACGCTATCGTTTAAAAAAATTTGAACTAGATATAGATGAGGAGTAATGCATTATTATTTTTGAGCAATTAGTAATTCTGTAATATGTTCAATATAGCTTTCTTCTTTCATATCCTGCTGTAAAACATACTTCTGATTTGGCTGAATTCCAACGCCTTCAATCATTGCACCTTTTGGGGTGTAATAGTGCGAAACTGTCATTTGTAGCGCAGCGCCATTTGAAAGAGGGAATAACTTTTGCACTACGCCTTTGCCATAACTCTTATCGCCCATCACCCATGCCCGACCATGATCTTTTAATGCTGCGGTAAATACTTCAGCAGCAGATGCAGAGCGATTGTTAATTAATATTCCAAGTTTTAACTTTTGGAACTCTGAACTTGGCAAGGCTTGGAATTGTTGATCACCCTCAGATCTACTTTTAGTTGAAACAATAACACCTTGATTAAGAAATAAATCTGCACTTTCAACAGCTGCCGACAGCAATCCACCAGGGTTATTTCTTAGATCAATTAAAACGCCTTTTAAACGTGGTGTTGTATGTTGTTCAATTAAATTTTTAATTTCATTGGCAGTATCTTGCTGAAAAACTTGTACTTTAATGACAAGAATTTGATTACTGAGTAGTTGAGCTTGAATATCTGTTTCTATTTTTTTATTTCTAACAAGTGTAATAGGAATGCTTTTATCTGTAAGTTGAATCTCTAAAGTTGAACCTACTGAGCCTGATAGCAAATTATTGACTTGATCATGATTGAGTTTTTTTAACTCTTGATTATCAACTTTAAAAATAACCATTCCATTTTTAAGACCTAGCTTTGCTGAATCAGCATCTGCTTTTAAGCCCTTAATAACCCACTGATGTATTTGATTATCATACAATAAGTCAAAATCTACCGAAGCAAACTCACCTTCGGTATATTGTAGAAGTTGCTTATAGTCTTCTGGTGATAAATAGCGAGAATAGCGGTCTAAACCTGAAACTAAACCTTTAATGGCTTGTTGAAATAAGTCATCATCATTTTTTTCAGCAACATAGTTATCTTTCACAATGCCGTAAATTTGAACGAAATTTTGAATTGCTTCAACAGGAACTTCTGCATATTCCTGCTCATCATCTAAAGATAGTACATCTGGCTTTTGAGGCTTTTGTTTCGCCCAAGCAGGTGAAAGGCTCAAACACATTAAGCATGTTGTTATTAAAGCAACAGTATTGTGTCGAGCCATTCATTCACCTTTTATAATTTATGGTATTAGAGTAATTAGATTACGACCTTGCATTTCTTTAGGTACAGGAAGGTGCATTAATGTTAAAAGTGTCGGTGATACATCTGCAAGTACGCCACCTTCAGCAATAGTTGCTTGTGTAGGTCCTACATAAATAAACGGCACAAGTTCTGTTGTGTGTTGAGTATGAACCTGACCACTTACGTAATCTTGCATTTGTTCAACATTACCATGATCTGCTGTCACAATCATATGACCTTTTTGTGCCATAACTGCTTCATACACTCGACCTAGGCATGTATCTACAGCTTCAACGGCTTTCACTGCTGCATCAAACTTACCTGTATGACCAACCATATCACCATTTGCATAGTTCACAACCAACAGATCGAACTCACCTGAGTGAATGGCAGCAACCAACTCATCTGTTACTTCATATGCACTCATTTCTGGTTTTAAATCATATGTTGCAACATTTGGAGATGGAATAAGAATACGTTTTTCGCCAACATATTCATCTTCACGACCACCACTAAAGAAGAATGTTACATGTGCATATTTTTCAGTTTCAGCAATACGTAGTTGTGTTTTACCTAATTCAGATAAATACTCACCAATTGAATTTTTTAATGCTTCAGGCATATAAGCCACAGGTGCATCAATGGTTGCTTGGTAGCGTGTAAGCATTACAAATTTAGATAAATTTGGAACAACTTTACGTTCAAAACCTACAAAATCTTTTTCGACAAATGCTTTGGTAATTTCACGCGCACGGTCAGCACGGAAGTTCATAAATACAACGCTATCGCCATCTTGAATTTTTGCAATATCACCAATGCGTGTTGCTTTGACAAACTCATCGGTTTCTTCAGCTGCATAAGCAAGTTCTAAACCTTCTGTAGCCGTAGCAACTGTGCGTGCAGCTTCACCTTCTGTTAAAAGACGATAAGCTTGTTCAACACGATCCCAGCGGTTATCACGATCCATTGCAAAGTAACGACCAATCATGGTCACAATACGACCTTGACCTGGGTATTGGGCAAAAACTGCATCTAATTTTTCAAGCGATGGTTGAGCACTTTTTGGTGGTGTATCACGACCATCTAAGAAAGCATGAAGATAAACTTTTGCACCACGTTTTAATGCAAGTTCAACCATTGCAACAATGTGATCTTCATGTGAATGTACGCCACCTTCAGACAATAAACCTAAGATGTGTACCGCACCATTTGAAGCTTTGGCTTTTTCTACAGCATCGACCAGCACTTCATGCTCAAAAAAATCACCTGTACGGATGTCTTTGGTAATACGTGTGAAATCTTGATACAACACACGACCTGCACCCAAATTCATATGTCCAACTTCAGAGTTACCCATTTGCCCATCTGGAAGACCAACATCTTCGCCTGAACCAGAAATTAAACCATGCGGATGCTTTTCCTGCATTGCAGTCAAATTAGGGCGTTTTGCTGCTAAAAAGGCATTGTCTTCAACCTCTACGCGGTGCCCCACACCATCCATAATGACTAAAACGTGAGGGATTTTGCCAGCAGTTGCAACCGTCATGATATACACTCTTTTCTGTTTACAAATTAATCAATACATTTTACCGAAATTTCGGTAAAGACTCTATGTGCACTCAATGGTTAAAGCCACTAACGCACATTGTTTTCTTCAATTTACCGTATTTTTAGCGTGCTCGATGGAGTAAGTAACCACCAACAGCAAACATAAAGATAATTGGTAAAAATACAAACCACGCAGGAGATGGTGAATATACTAAGCTTGCATAACCCAAGAAGTCTTGTAAGTAATAAAATCCAAGCCCTGTAAATAATGCAATCACCAAACGAAAACCCATAGACTGTTGGCGTAATGGTCCAAAAATAAATGAACATGCAATCACGACCAATGCAATCAGTCCAAATGGTGAAGCAACTTTTTGCCAAAATGCCAATTGATATGTTTTTGGTACTTGACTGTACTCATGCATATAGCGTGTAAAACTAATAAGCTGACTTGGTGATAATTTCTCAGGATCAATGGTCACCATATGTACATATTTAGGTTGCAATGCCATAGATAGAGGTAGTTTTTCAGCTTTTTCCATTACTGCATTACCATTTGGCAATACATCCGTTTGCTGTACATTTTCTAAAGACCAAGCACCATTTTTAATAAAATTACCTTTTCCCGCAGTAACAACACCATGAAGATTATAATCTTTATCTAAATCAATAACCTGAATATCTTGCAGCTGACCAGATGAGTTTGCATAGTCAATATAGATAAAGCGCTGACCCTCTCGAGTCCAATAGCCACTTACACTTCCCAACTCCGCAACAGTACGATGATCTTTAACGCTTTTTGCTTGTTCATTGGTATAAGGAATAACCCACTGGCTTAAAGCAAAAGATAAAACCACTAAAATTAATGCAGAACGAATCACCCATCCAACAATGCGCCACAAGCTAATGCCTGAAGCTCTCATAATAATAAGTTCACTATTTGAGGCTAAGGCACCTAAACCAAGAACAGCGCCAATTAACGCTGAGATGGGTAAAATTTCATATAAATACCTTGGTGCGCCCCAAAGTACATATTTCAATGCTTCCCATGCACCATAACTACCTTTCAATGAGCCAAGTTCACCCAAATAAGTAAACAGGACTTGTAAGCCCGCTAAAATAAGCGTTGTACCAAGCATTGCGAGCGCAGTGGTTTTGGTCACATGTTTTGCAACTATACGGCGTGCGAACATTTTAAGACCCCACTCGTTGAATTTTTTTCTTAATTTTTGGTGCAAGATTAGGTTTTCTTAAAAACAGCACCGCTACACTGGCATAGATAAACAATACCAACGGATAAGCCCATGCTCCTAATTCATCTTTACTTACACGTGTTTTAACCGCCATTAATGCAACAATTAAACTCGCAAAAATAAGTAACGCAGGGAATAATTTTAAATAGCGTCCCTGACGTGGACTCACTTCAGAAAGCACAACTGAAAGCAATAGTGCAACAAACATTGCAAACGGTACATAAACACGCCACCAAAGTTCGCTTGCAACAACAGGGTCTTCCCTATTTTCCCAAAGTTTAGATGTTGGTAATGCCTCAACCTCTGTGCTTTCAAACTTCGCTTCTTTATTATTTTCTAGACGTAAACGATATGTTTTAAACTCAATATGCGTATATTTCGGGCTACCCGGATAAATCTCGTAACGACGACCTTC
Source organism: Acinetobacter portensis (assembly GCF_010646905.1). Classification (NCBI taxonomy): domain Bacteria; kingdom Pseudomonadati; phylum Pseudomonadota; class Gammaproteobacteria; order Moraxellales; family Moraxellaceae; genus Acinetobacter; species Acinetobacter portensis. The sequence goes on along the minus strand of NZ_JAAARQ010000002.1, from coordinate 1,477,318 downwards.
TGTTAAATCCACTACATTGGCACTGTCATTTGGCATTTCAATTCGAGTTGCTTCTTTTGCCAAAATAACAACATCTGGACGACCATCTTTATCTGCTTTTTGATAAAAGAAAATATCTTTTAGATTCTTACGATCTTCAGATAAATCACCTGCATAAATGGTGTATGCGCCAGAAGATACAAATTCTTTTGGTCGAACCAAGTCAAAACCTGTTCTGACTGCTTGAGCCGATGTCAGTTGTTCAAACTGACGCAATCCCCAAGGTGCAGCCCATAACATAAGAAAAGACTGAACCGCTAAGAAAACCACCGTCATTGGAACAAGTAAGCGACCTAAACGATTACGACTGAGACCGCTACTATTAAATACTGCCATTTCGTGGTCGACATATAAACGACCAAAAACTAACATTAAACCAATGAAAAAACCTAAAGGTAAAATAAGCGTTAAAAACTCAGGTAAACGGTAACCAATGATGCTAAATAAGATACTTGCATCTAAACGACCTTGAGCTGCTACGCCAAAATATTTGATCAAACGACCACCCATCATGATCAAGGTCAATAAGGAGACCACCACCAATGATGTCGATACAACTTGCTTGACCAGATAACGCCGAATAATCAAATTAATTCTTCCAAAAAACTGGGTAAAAAAACCAACACTAGTTTAACCTAATGTTGAAAATATAGAACTATACTCGTGTTGCACATTGAAACTCTACTCATCAAAATGTTTCAATGGAACCAAACCTTACAAAGGCATGAAAATCGCATATGAAACTCAGTATTAATCAGTCATTCCAAGAGAATGCATCGAACCAATCTTTGTTGATATTAGTTGATTCTGAACAAGTTCAACATGCTACTAATACATATCAAATCAACAATTTAGATACAGTTATTGAATCAACACAGTTTAAAGCAACACTAAGCGAAACTTTACCTTTAATTGGTCAGGTTTCTAATTGTACGCATAGCGTACTTGTTGGTATTGGTAAGGCAACTGAGCTTAAAGCTGCAAAATTATCGAAAATTGCTCAAACAATTATCAAGTCTTCACAAAAAAAATTCAAACAGATTAGTGTTGATATTTCAGCACTTCCTCAAGAATTACATTATTTATTTGCACTTAGCTTAACGCAAGCTGCTTATTCTTTTGATGAATATAAGTCTAAAAAGAATGATTTTATTCTTGAACAAGTTAATCTCATTGCGACGAACAGTCCACTTAATCAACAACAATTGTCACTGATTGAAGCAATTCAATCTGGTCAAGATCTTGCACGTAATTTAGGTAACCGTCCTGGCAATATTTGTTTCCCAGAATATTTAGCTGAACAGGCGCAAGCATTAGCAGCAGAATATCCGAATTTATTAAAAGTAACTGTATTAGATGAGCAACAAATGGCTGATCTTGGTATGGGTGCTTTCCTTGCAGTAAGCAAAGGGTCAGATCGTCCGGGGCGTATCATTACGATTGAATACCAAGGCAACCGCGAAGAAGCACCTGTAGTACTTGTTGGTAAAGGTGTGACATTCGATACAGGTGGTATTTCACTTAAACCAGGCTTAGGCATGGATGAAATGAAATATGATATGTGTGGCTCTGCATCTGTATTAGGTACAATCCGCGCATTATGCGAATCTGAACTTCCTATTCATGTTGTTGGTGCAATTACTGCTGCTGAAAACATGCCTTCAGGTGGTGCAACTCGCCCAGGCGACATCGTAACAACTATGAGCGGTCAAACTGTTGAAATTCTCAATACAGATGCCGAAGGTCGCTTGGTTCTTTGCGATACTCTCACTTATGTTAAACGCTTCAACCCTGCCCTTGTCATTGATATTGCAACTTTAACAGGTGCTTGTGTGGTTGCATTAGGTTCTGTATTAACTGGTCTATTTACCCCAGATGATGAACTTGCAGCAGAATTAAATGTAGCAGGTCAAAATTCATTTGACCGTGTATGGCGCATGCCTGTTCTTGAAGACTACCAAGAACAACTCGATTCACCATTTGCCGATATCGCAAACATTGGTGGCCCTAAAGCAGGTTCTGTAACAGCTGCATGCTTCTTAGAACGCTTTACACGTGATTACCGTTGGGCACATTTAGATGTTGCAGGTACAGCGTGGACTTCTGGTGCAAACAAAGGTGCTACAGGTCGTCCTGTTCCACTATTAATGCAATTTTTAGCGAATCGTGCCCAATCGAATGGCTAAAATAAGCTTTTATCTTTTTGAAAAGAGTCCTGAACGGCAAGTCGAAAGCACTTGCCGTTTATGTCGGAAAATTTTAAAAAAATCCGAAAAAATTTGGTTACTCTGTAATGATTTAACATTGCAGCAGCAACTTGATGATCGTTTATGGAGTTTTGATTCTACAAGTTTCATTCCACATGGAGTTGAAGATACGAGTGCACCTATTTGTATTTCGGATAAACTTCCTGAACAGTCTGATTGGATTATCTTTAATTTTAACGACCAAGCACTTGAACAATTTGAGAAATTTAGTCACATTATTGAGATTATTGAAAATAATGACGTGGCAAAGCAACTCGGTCGTGAAAAGTTTAAACAGTATCGCCGTTTTGGAATAGAACCAAAAACTTATAAACTCTAAGCTATAAAATAAAGGAGAATGATGGTGGCATTAAATGTCGGACAAGATTTTAAACAGCGTTGGTTAGAAGCACCCGAAGCTGTGCGTCAAGCATATCTTGATGACCTCCATCGTATCTTCGATATTCTAAAACCAGAAGTTCAGTTACAAGCTTGGATTGAACGAGATCAACAAGAACAGCAAAAATCTTTGCAAAAAATTGATGTTGCTTATGCAGAATTAAAAGCTCAATTGATTGAAGAAGCGCGTATTCGTCATCAACAAGCTTTAGAAAAGAAACTGGAAGATAAGCGCGCTGAAGAGGCTGCTTTCGCCAAACAACTTCAACTTGATGAAGAAAGAAAATTTGCTGAACAAGCAAAAGAACTTCAAGCCATTCGTCAAGATTTAGTTCAAGAAACGCAAAGCTATACCAATCGCTATGAAAAAAATCCGAATAATCTTCTGGATAATTTATCTGTAAAAGATAGCGAAATGCTTTCTGAGCTAGATAGCGTACGCATTCGATTAGAGTTAGAAGCAGAAAGTTTGATTGAGCAAGCGGTAACTGTGTTCCGTGCAAAACTTCACACAGCAACTCAAGAAGAAATTGAATATATTTTGAAAAGTTCGAAGTTTTCAGATTAATAAGATATTTTATACTACTTAAAATCTAAAGTATGTCTGATGAAATACTTTAGATTTTTATCTTAAATCATCATTTTTTAATTATAAAAAGTCTACAACCGCATGTAACGTATGGCCTAAGCCATAACCAATTCCTAGTAAAGCACCAATCCAAAGCATCCCACCAATGACATTATATGCAGTAAATGATGCAAAATTCATATGTGCCGAACCTGCCGCGAATGGTGCAAATGAACGAACAAAAGGAACAAAACGTGCAACAAGGATGGTTTTACCACCATGCTTGGTAAAATAGTGATTAGTTTTAACCAGGTATTCTGGCTTGAAATAACGAGTATGCTTATTAAAATACTTAATACCCAAAACACTGCCCGTATAATAATTTACGGTATAGCCCAATGTACTTGCACTAAACAACGTAATAGCCATGTAGTGTAGATGAATCACATCTGTGGTTGAACACAGTGCACCTATCGCAAGCAATAAGCTATCACCAGGAAGGAAGAACATGAATACCGAACCCGTTTCTGCAAAAATCACTAAGAATAAAATTGCATAAATCCATGCGCCATAGTTTTCTAACAACACTGGCAACCACTGTTCAAGGTTCAGCAAAAAATCGAACATTCACACCTTTCCCAAATTTAAACTGCTTCTATTTAAACACTAAAATGCACTAAAAAATAAAAAACAGTCTAATTTTTCAACTAGACTGCTTATTTTTCATTCTATTAGCTTATTTTAAAAAGCCATTTTCAGCAAGAAAGTCCATACTAATTTTTGATTGTTGTTTTGTTTCAGCCGCTTTATCGCCTAGTAACAGGCGCTCAATATACCGTGCTAAAACATCAACTTCCAAATTTACTTTCGCCCCTACTTGCCAAGTTCCAATATTGGTTCTTTCAGCAGTATGTGGAATTAAATTCAGACTCAGCACTCGACCATTTAAGTGGTTAATTGTAAGGCTAATACCATCAACAGTGACTGAACCTTTTTCTGCCAAATAGCGTGCAATTTCTGCAGGTGCTGTCACTTCATAGTAAATTGAACGAGCATCTGCTTTCACTACGGTAATTTCACCAACAGCATCAACATGTCCACTGACAATATGACCACCAAAGCGTGTTGTTGGAAGCATCGCTTTTTCAACATTTACACGTTGACCCACTTTCCATTGACCTAAGGTTGTGCGGTTCAAACTCTCACGAGAAACATCGGCAGCATACCAATTGTCACCCCAATCGATCACCGTCAAGCAAATACCATTGGTTGCTATTGAATCGCCTAAATGTACATCTGACATATCTAAGCCTGTTTGAATGCGTAAACGGACATCTCCGCCCACACTTTGCAAACTTTCAACTTTTCCAACACTTTCAATAATGCCTGTAAACATAGGTTTTCTCAAATATTGTAGACTTTTACCATAATGCCAATTGTGTGCTAACACCTGTCGTGTCTACACCACCTAATTCTGCAAAATGGTGTAATTGGCTAAGTAACTGGCGAATAGGTGGACCAGACTTGCCATGTGTATCGGTAATCACAATAAACTCGAGTACACGTGCTCTTTCTGACTGACGTTGCTTACTTACACGATAGCGAGGCACATCTTGTGTTAACAAGGTTACACGCCCGCGCTTTAAGTTCGCTTGTAACAAATCTGTCGCACTAATATTACCATCTGTCGAATAACTCGTCAGAATATATCGTGCATTTATGGTTTCGAGTAATTTCTCATATGCCTTTTGCGCATGCTTAGAAGAGTTATATGGACTTGGTCTTTCTTTACGCCAAGCACGATCAATACCGCTCTTAAAGCCTTTCGTATCTGGTGTTGGTAAATCAACCTGATCCCAAAGTGTTAAGGCATTTAAAACGTGATAATTACTACTATATGCATGTTGATTATAAGGTGGATCTAAATAAGCAACATCAACCTCAAAACCACTCATTTGGTTTGCTAAATGCTGTGCATCTACACACCACATTTCAGCAGCAGGCTTTTTCGAATCACCATTTTCACAAAAGCGACTTGGCGTTAACCAAAGTAATGATTCAATTCGTTCTAAAGCTGTTTGTGTTTTACCGCCCCATCCATGATGGAAGCTTTTAAATACGCCTGATGTATTACTGACAAAACTTGCTGAATACAAAAGTGGTGCAAGTAATGCAGACATCTCTACATCATCAATTGCACCTTGCGCTTGCCATGTTGCAATTTGCTGACGAATTGCATCAATACGCATACCATTACGGCGTTTGAAGAATAAACGGTCTTTAGCAGGATCGTAAATTTCGTCATTTCGTGGGCAAAGATTATGCGTCACCCAACCTTTTACTTCAGGTAAGCGGTTAAGGTAATCAATTGCTTTTTGATAGCCACCCAATTCTTTAAATGCAGGTGCCTCAACGCAAGATAAAATTGCGCTATTTAAAGCATGGCTATAGGGTTCCCAGTCATTGGCAATCACACGATAGCCATTTTGACGCGCTAAACGAGAAACCACGCCAGAACCTGCAAAAAAATCTGCAAAAATAGGTGCGCGACCATCTGCTCGATTTAACGTTCCCGTACTCTCAAGTGCTTCTAAAATCAGATGTAGTAAACGGCGCTTGTTTCCTAAATAAGGAACCAATTGATGGAAAAGGTATTCATCGGTAGTACGCGCCGCATGACGACGCTTGTGATAAACCGTAGACTCTGGATTCATACTGTCTCTTGAGAAGAAGGAATGAGTTTCAAACGAACATCACTCCCTACTTGGGTAACATCTATAAGCTTAAAACGAAGTTGCTCTGCCATACGGCTAAATTCCGCATTAAACATTGCTCGAGCGGTCTGCCCTAGAAAAGTGGGTGCAACATAACTAATTAATTCATCAACCAACTGCTCTTTTAAAAATGCGGTTGATAATGTTGCGCCAGCCTCAACCAAAACATCATAAATTTGATGCTCTTTGGATAAGGTGTGTAAAAGTTCTTTTAACGGCTGAATGTGTAATTGAATAACACCCAAATCTTCAAGTTCTTTTCGATACGGCCCCATGACCATCACGGTTTTAGCTTGCTCTAAGATTTTAGCGCTCAATGGCAAACGCCCTTTACGATCTAAAACAATGCGTAGCGGTTGTACCACTGTAGAAAGATCTTCTACATTGCTTAATTGTCTTACATTCAACTGGCAATCATCGGCTAAAACCGTTTCAATACCTGTAATAACAGCACCTGAAATTGCACGCCAATGTTGAACATCTTGACGTGCCTCAGTGCCTGTAATCCATTTAGATTCACCCGATGCCATGGCAGTACGACCATCTAAACTTGAAGCAATTTTAAGGCGCACATAAGGCATGCCTGTTGCCATTGCTTTTAAAAAGCCTAAATTGAGTTGATGTGCTTCTGCTTCACACACACCGACTTCAACCTCAATACCTGCATCTTTTAGAATTTGTACGCCTTTACCTGCCACCAATGGATTTGGATCGGGGCATGCAACAACAACTTTTGCTACACCTGCTTCAACCAACCCTTTTGCACATGGAGGCGTTCTACCGTAATGTGCGCATGGCTCTAAGGTGACATAAGCAGTCGCGCCTTTTGCAAGTTCACCAGCTTCGCGCATAGCAAATACTTCAGCATGTGGCTGACCTGCTTGAGGATGAAAACCCTCACCCATCAATTGACCGTCTTTAACAATGACACACCCTACATTGGGATTGGGTTTTGTTGAATATTGTCCAAGCCTTGCAAGCGTGATGGCACGTTGCATCCACACCTGATCTTGGTGTTTTGGATTTTGATTGAACTCGGACATGGTGTACTAAATCTCTAAACTTAATCTTGAAGATCGCGATATTGCATCTGTTCGATTTGACGACGGAATGCTTCTACATCTTGGAAATCTTGATAGACAGATGCAAAACGTACATACGCAACATGATCTAATGCAAATAAAGATTGCATGACAATTTCGCCAATGGTGCGTGATTTAACATCTCGCTCGCCCAATCTACGAATTTGTAAATGAATGTCACTTAATACTGTTTCTATTTGCTCTTGCGTTACAGGACGTTTTTGTAAAGCATGCATCAGCGAACGACGCATTTTAGCTTCATCAAATGGTTCACTTTTACCATCTGATTTAATCACGCGTGGCATTACAACTTCGTAGGTTTCAAACGTTGTAAAGCGCTCACCACAACTAATACATTCACGACGTCTACGAATTTGACAGCCTTCAGCAGCCAAACGCGAATCTATCACTCTACTATCTTCGGCGTTGCAAAAAGGACAATGCATAGCGGTTTTATTAAACAAATTTCAATGAGTTTAGAGTGTAGCAAAAATAATGGTATTTGTAGAGTATTGTTCTAGATATGGAAATAAAACAGCCCTTTCGGGCTGTTTTATACTATATATTGATAATGTGCTTTTATTATTCTATGCGTTCGCCATGTTGACTTAAGTCTAGACCCATGCGTTCATCATCAGATTCAACACGAATACCAATCACTAGATCAATAATTTTCAAAATAATGAAAGTCATAATACCTGAGTAGACAATCGTTGCGAGTACACCTTCAACTTGAACCCATAATTGAGCAAGCATATCTTTTGGTGCACCATCTCCCATAATGAATTCGCTTGCGAATACTGCTGTTAATAGCGCACCCACAATACCACCCACACCATGAAGACCAAATGCATCTAAAGAGTCATCGGCTTTAAGGATGCGTTTCAATGCTGTAATGCCCCAGAAGCAAACTACACCACCAATAAGCCCCATAATTAAGCCACCGCTTACAGTAACAAAACCTGCAGCTGGTGTAATAACCACCAAACCTGCAACCGCACCAGAAGCACCACCTAATACAGACGCTTTACCACGTACAAGTTTTTCAACAAATAACCAAGAAAGTGCTGCTGCCGCTGCTGCAATTTGAGTCACAACAAGCGCATAACCTGCTGAACCATTTGCACCTAATGCAGAACCACCATTAAAACCAAACCAACCTACCCAAATTAAGCTTGCACCAACAACGGTTAATGCCAAGTTATGTGGAGCCATAGATTCACGACCTAAGCCCATACGTTTACCAAGCATGTATGCAGCAACTAAACCAGCAACACCCGAGTTGATATGTACAACCGTACCACCAGCAAAATCTAGTGCACCATCGTTACCTAACCAACCACCACCCCATACCCAATGAGTAATTGGCGCATAAACAACAATAACCCAAATAGTGATGAAAGCGACAAATGCTCCAAATTTCATACGTTCTGCAATAGAACCACTAATAATGGCAACAGTAATAATAGCAAACGTCATTTGGAAAATAACAAATAGAATTTCAGGAATTGTGCCTGAAAGGGCTTCTGTGGTTATACCCGATAACATGAACTTATCTAGGCTACCAATAAAGGCATTTCCCTCGCCAAAAGCAAGCGTATAACCAATAACAACCCAAACAATACTTACAACAGCAGCAGCAACAAAGCTATGAGCCATTGTGCTTAATACGTTTTTCTTACGAACCATACCGCCATAGAAAAGTGCTAAACCAGGAATAGTCATTAAAAGAACAAGAGCTGTAGATACTAAAATCCACGCTGTATCACCTGTATCTAATTTTTGTTCTTCTTCAGCAGGTGCTGGAGCTTCTTCTGTAGCAGCCGCAGTAGGTGCGACTTCTGATACTGTAGCAGTTGTTTCAACCACTGTTACTTCTGATGTATTTGGTGCTGATGCAGCTTCTTCAGCCCATGCAACAGAACCACCTAAAAGCGCGCCAGACAAACTCAGCGCAAGTAGCATCTTTTTCATTCGTGTCCCCCAACCTAGTTTTTTTTGAGTTATTAGGTACTCAGCAAACTTCGTGCCAAATTATTAAACGGCATCTGCACCTGTTTCACCTGTACGAATACGGATGACTTGCTCTAAGTTAGTCACGAAAATTTTTCCGTCACCAATTTTGCCTGTGCTTGCAACGCGAGTAATAGACTCAATCACTGAATCAACCATTTCATCGCTAATTGCAATTTCAATTTTTACTTTTGGTAAGAAATCAACAACATATTCAGCGCCACGATAAAGTTCAGTATGACCTTTTTGACGACCAAAACCTTTGACTTCCGTTACAGTGATCCCTTGAACACCAATATCTGACAATGCTTCACGCACGTCATCAAGTTTAAAGGGTTTTACAATAGCAGTTACTAGCTTCATGTTTGTTTTCCTTCGGCTTGTTTCACCAGTAAGGTTTTATGTTCAATTTTCATGCCAAAATTTTTAAGGTCGGGGGAAAATAAAAATTTAAGCATGTTTTTTTCGTTTTTATATTCTATACCCATAATGATTTTTATACGCTAGTAAATCCGCATTTTTCCTAGAAGATTTACGATTTTAATGATTGAATAAACCCATCTTATACTGAAATGCAGTAGCCTATATTTCAGACGTGTTATACACTTCCACAACCACTCTCCTGCTTTGAGAAAACAAATGATCGAAACATTATTACAAGCAATTATGGAACAAGTAGATCTCCCAAAAAAAGATATTGAACATAATTTACGTGCACTCTTAAATGAAGCTGTAACCAAGATGGATTTAGTGTCGAAAGATGAAATTGAGCGCCAAAAAACAGCATTAAATAATGCAAATATTCGCTTAGATGAACTTCTTAAACATGTTGAAAACTTAGAAGCTCAATTAAAAAATAAATAATAAGCACCAAATTTGTGCATAAAAACATCAAAATTAATAATAAATAACGCACTATAATGGATCATAAAAATGTCGTTTGCCAAAATTTATACTCGGGGGCTGCTTGGCCTCCACGCTCCTTCTATTGAAGTCGAAGTTCATATCAGCCAAGGACTTCCATCGCTTACTATTGTTGGATTACCTGAAGCTGCAGTTCGTGAAAGTAAAGACCGAGTACGCTCAGCCATTATTAATAGTGGCTTTCAATTTCCAACCAAACGCTTAACCATTAACTTAGCACCTGCCGACTTGCCCAAAGATGGCTCACGCTTAGACCTCCCTATTGCTTTAGGAATTCTAATTGCTTCAGGTCAACTTCCTGAAAAAAGTACAGATGGTTTTGAATTTATTGGTGAACTTGCTTTAGATGGTCAATTGAGACCAATCACAGGTACGCTCAGCATTGCAATTGCCTGTCAGCAAGCCAATCACAAATTGATTTTACCTGCACAAAATGCACAAGAAGCATCTCAATTACCAAACTTCGAAGCATTTTCCGCAGATCACTTAAAGCAAGTATGTAACCACTTAAACAATGCACAACCTCTAACCGCATTTGAAAATCAACAAGACTTTCAAATCAACAAATCTAAATATGATCTTTCAGATGTAAAAGGACAATTACGCCCAAGACGCGCTTTAGAAATAGCTGCAGCAGGTGGACATTCATTGCTATTTAAAGGTCCACCCGGCACGGGGAAAACTTTATTGGCTTCTCGTTTAGCGAGTATTTTACCGCCATTAAGTACACAAGAAAATTTAGAAGTCGCAAGTATTTACTCTGTTGCAAATACAGCACATGATTTTGGTCAACGCCCTTTTCGAGCACCTCATCACACAGCATCAGCGGTTGCATTGGTTGGTGGTGGCTCACATCCAAAACCAGGTGAAATTACACTTTCCCATTTAGGCGTTTTATTTTTAGATGAATTACCTGAATTTGATCGAAAAGTTTTAGAAGTTTTACGTCAGCCTTTAGAAGCTAAAGAAATTGTGATTTCTAGAGCATCAAGACAAATTACTTTCCCTGCAAATTTCCAGCTGATTGCAGCAATGAATCCTTGCCCTTGTGGTTATGCTTTTAACCAAGATGTCCGTTGCCAATGTTCGGCAGATGCTATTAAAAGATATCAAAATCGCATTTCAGGTCCCTTATTAGACCGCATTGATTTACATATAGATGTACCACCATTACAAGCTTCTGAACTACAAGATACAAAACCTGTTGAAGATTCCAATACTGTACGTCAGCGTGTTGTTGATGCTTATCATCATCAAATTGAAAGACAGAATTGTTTAAATATGGCACTTAATCCAAAACTATTGGAAAAATATGCAACTTTAGATGTTCAAGCAGCGAAAATTATTGAACTTGCGCAACAACGCTTAAACTTATCTGCTCGTGCATATCATCGCGTTTTACGTGTAGCTCGAACCATTGCAGATTTAGCACAAAGTGAAAATATTCAAAGTACACATCTTACTGAAGCATTGTCTTATAGAAGTCAACAAACCTAAAAAAGAAAACCCGTTACAGATTCCTGTAACGGGTTTTCATAAACTGTAACTTTGTCTAAATTAGAAAGACTTCGTTAAAGTAAATACCGCACCAGTTTCTACACCACGCTTATAAGTAGATGCCGTATTCTTAGTTTCAATATTTGTTCCTACAGCAGCTAATTCAGCACTGAAACCTTCAATAGATTTAAATTCGTACGCTACACCTGCTTTCCAATCCCAATAACTATCATCTTTAGAAGCTGCATCAAAATAGTACTTATCTGTTGTTGTATAACCAATATTTGCTATACCGCTAAAGCCTGTATCTGCAAATGGAATTGTATACCCCAATCCCAAATACCATGCATCAATATCTAAACCTAAATAGTCATTCGTATAATTTACTGACGTTGATAAACTATCACCCTCGGTAATTAAGCCTTCAAAACCTACACCTGCATAGTATTCAACAAAGTTTAAATCGCTATTCCCTGGATACGCATAATAATAAACACCAACGTCCAATGTAGGCTTACCAGCAACACCTTCAAATGTTTTTGCATAACCAAGGTAAGGATCTAATTCTAAGTGAGCAACCCCTGCATCACCATTAGCGATGTAAACATTAGACCCCCAAACACCTGCATACAAACCCGATGCATGATCTAATTGAAAACCCACTTGTACTGCAGGATCATTTTCTGTTTGAGACATACCACGGAAACGATAATCTGTGGTCATAGCAGCTGAGCCACTAAATTCTAATCCGAAAGGTAAAGCCGGTGCTTCATCTGCAAAAGCTACTGTAGATACTGAAGTAACTAAAGCCAAACTTAATGCCTTTAAAGTGAATTTCATTGTGTATTCCCCCGATATCGTTAAAACGACTCTTTTTTGATTAATTTAAAAACTCATAAATGAATTAGCAATTGCTATGCCAATTTTTAAAAATGGGTCATCAACAAAAAAAACTGATAGAAAAAAGAGACGGAATCACACATACAACTTTTATATATGTAAGTATCAGTACTTAATAATTCCTACATAGAAATGAGCTACAAACTATTTCTTAAACAAAAAATGCATCAAAATTAAACAATTTCACAGTAATGTATTTACATTTTTATCAAATTGCACAAAAATAACCCACACATAAGTTAAGATAAAATAACAATATTTAGACAAGATCTCCTTTATAGATATTTTATTTATGATCTTAGTTTATTTTTTTATACCCAAAGTGCCTATAAGTCATATATATTATGGCTTGTTAACTGTATTTTTGATTAAATTAAATGCATGTTTTCTATAGGCAAATATATAAACCTCATTGGAAGAGTGTTTAACCTTAATTAATCAGGATTAATTATAAGCATCTTTTAAATGTGTTTTATATAAATCACCCATTTCACCACTATTTTGTATGAGGCTCTCTCCCAATGCAAAAAACACAAAAATTATTACTTGCTGTACTTGTTCAAACAGCTTTTATTTCTACTGCTTTTGCAAGCGAACAAAGCGAATCTAAAGGCTTTATCGATGATGCCGAAGGTTCTGTACTTTTCCGTACAGGCTTTATTGATCGGGATAAAAAAGATGGAAAAGCAGATAATCGCTCATCAGCACAAACAGCTATCGTAAAACTCGAATCTGGCTACACTCAAGGTACAGTTGGTTTTGGTGTTGGTGTTATTGGTGATTGGTCATTTAAACTTGGCTCAAATGATCACGCTGGCAATCAGATGATCCCATTTGATAAAAATGGTAATGCACATGACCAATGGACTCGTGGTGGTGGTTTTGTTAAAGCACGTATTTCAAATACAACTGCAGTTTACGGCACTCAAGTTTTAGATGTACCTGTTTTTGCAAGTAATACTGCACGTTTAGTTCCTGAGTATTTCACTGGACTATTAGTAACGAGTCGCGAAATTAAAGACTTAGAGTTAACAGCTGGTAAATTTACTAAAGACCAAATGTCTGATCAAATTTCAACAGACGGAAATGCTTTAGATCGTGCATATATCTGGGGTGCTAAATACAAAGTTAACGATGCAGCAAATGTTGCATATTTTGGTTTAGATTCTAAAAATAAATTAGAACGTCACTACGTAAATGCTAACTATAAACAAGCTTTAGCTAATGATGCCTCTTTAACTTATGACTTCAGTGGCTACCACACTAAGTTCGATAAAGAAGCTTCTACAGGTTACAGCACTGCTACAAATGCTTCTGATCGTTCTAACAGCATTTGGGCTGTTTCAGGTACCTATAACCAAGATGCTCACAGCGTAATGCTGGCTTACCAACAAAATACTGGTAATACTGGTTATGATTATGGTGGCAATGCTGATGGTTTCCAAAGTATTTACTTACCAAACTCATATCTTGCTGACTTCAATGGTCTTAAAGAAAAGTCTGCTCAAATTCAATATAACTTAGATTTTTCTAATTATGGCGTACCTGGCTTAAATTGGACGTCTGCATATGTATATGGCTGGAATATCAAAACAGCTACTGACGACAAAGCTAAAGAAAGCGAAATCTTTAACCAAGTAAAATATACAGTACAAGATGGCTTTGCTAAAGATGCAAGCTTACGTGTACGTTATTCTCATTACCGCTCAAATGGACCTGCAGCTGAGATTGGTAACTACTTAATGCCAGACACTAACGAATGGCGTATCTTCCTTGATATTCCTGTGAAATTATTCTAATTTTCAGAAATATTAAAGCATAAAAAAACCTGCACATTGTGCAGGTTTTTTTATGGCTAAATTTTAAAAAATAAAACTTAAACCATCAAACAATTACTTGTTTGCTTCTTCGTAAGCAGCAATTGAGCTAAGAACTTCTTGTTTTGCAACTTCAGAACCTTCCCAACCACTTAATTTAACCCACTTACCAGCTTCTAAATCTTTATAGTGAGCAAAGAAGTGTTCAACTTGTTTGATCAATAATTCAGGAAGATCTGTGTATTCTTTAACGTCTTTATAGATAGGCGTTAATTTGTCGTGTGGAACAGCGATTAATTTCGCATCTACACCACCGTCATCTTCCATATTCAATTTACCAACAGGACGGCAACGAATTACAGAACCTGGTTCAACTGGATGTGGAGTTACAACTAATACGTCTAGTGGATCACCATCCAAAGATAATGTATTAGGAACATAACCGTAGTTTGCTGGGTAGAACATTGCTGTACCCATGAAACGGTCTACAAATAATGCATCAGAATCTTTATCAATTTCGTATTTGATTGGTGCTGCATTTGCAGGAATTTCAATAATTACATAGATGTCGTTTGGCGCATCTTTACCCGCTGGGATATTGCTGTAGCTCATAGCATCACTCTTTAACAAGTTAAATCTTTTTTAATCCAGGGCGATTATAACCGCTTTCTAGATCGAATTTAGTGTCGATTATACATCTGCACAGGAAAAATACATATTTTCATCTGTGTTACTCATCCAGTAATTTTAATCACCAATAAAAGTAGCGATACTGAACAAAGTAATGAAAGCACCCAAAAAATAGAGCGTAAAGTCGCCCAATTTATTAAATAACAGATGCCATATAGAATTCTAAATACAATGTACGCAATACCAAAAGTCATCACAACAACTTGAGGAACGACCATATACTCTGCCAGTAACACCGAAGCAATGAATAAAGGTAAAGTTTCATAACTGTTTTGTTGTACTGCATTTGCTCGTGCAGCTAAACCCGTCGTATGAGCTAAAAAATCTCTAGGGTTTTGATTATCTTGTATTTTAAAACCACCCGCCTTTCTTGCAATGAATGAGAAAACATAGGGTAAAAGACATGCAATCAAAATTAGATAAACGATTCCACTTATACTTTGCATGAAGGCAATTCTCATGAGCATTTTATTGTCATATCATAGCATGGCGTTTGACGGATGATTTTCGTTTAATGTCGTATTTTATCAATTTTAATGATTTAAAGGATCCCTTTATGGCACAGCCAGATCAAGAAGAAATGTTCGATATCCTTGAGATGCAACATAAAAATCAGGTTCGAGTAGATCGTGCTTTTAAAATTGTCATTCCTATCACTGCATTTTTGCTGTGTGTTATTTGTGCCAATTTCAATATTTGGTCAACCATTTTTACTTTTGTAGTTTTATGGATTTCATTTTACGCTGTTTCTATTAAACGTCTTTCTTTGGGATTATGGGTTGCCATTATTTGTGTTTATTGCTTAATAGATAACATCTTAAGTTATGGCGCATTTAAAAACCCTAGCTTTATTCGTCAATTTGGCACTATGTTTATTTTTCTGGGTATTTTTGGCGTTGGTCGTCCATATATCGACAGATGGTTTTTAAAAAAATAATGATAAAAAAAGCGCCTTAAGGCGCTTTTTTTATTGGAGAATTTAAACTGGTTTACGTAAATCTTTACGCAGGATTTTACCTACATTAGATTTTGGTAATTCATCCATAAATTCAACATAACGTGGGCGTTTGTAGCCTGTTAAGTTTTCTTTCGCAAATGCCAAAATTTCTTCGGTTGTTAAAGATTGATCTTTTTTAACAACAAATAGCTTTGGCACTTCACCTGATTTCTCATCTTGAACGCCAATGACTGCTACTTCCAATACTTTTGGATGTTGAGCAACCACTTCTTCAATTTCTGAAGGGTATACGTTAAAGCCTGATACTAAAATCATGTCTTTCTTACGATCGACAATTTTAACGAAGCCTTGCGAGCTCATAACGCCAATATCACCTGTACGGAAGAAACCATTGGTCATTACTTTTTCAGTTTCATCAGGACGGTTCCAATAGCCTTTCATGACTTGTGGACCACGAATCGAGATTTCACCTTGTTCACCAAGTGCAACTTCATTACCATCATCATCTAAAATAGCAACTTCAGTTAATGGCAATGGAATACCAATTGAGCCACTAAATTCCATAGATGCAGGTGGGTTTGCTGTTGCAACAGGTGAGGTTTCAGATAGACCATAACCTTCAATAATATTTGTGCCTGTTACTTTTTTCCAAGCTTCAGCGGTAGATGGCAATACAGCCATACCACCACCCATCGCCATTTTCATTCGGCTGTGATCAAGTTGTTTAAATTCTTCGTTATTCACAAGTGCATTAAATAATGTGTTTACAGCAGGGAAGAATGTCGGTTGGTATTTACGAAGCTCTTTGATAACAGCAGGTAAATCACGCGGGTTTGGAATAAGAACATTGGCTTGACCTTTGTACATACCGTAAAGCGCACACACCATGAATGCAAATATGTGATAAAGCGGTAAAGCACAGAAAATACGATCATCTGGTTGACCATCTTGCTTACCAAATTTACTTTGGAAAATACCATCACACTGCAACATATTTGCAACTAAGTTGCGATGTGTGAGTTCTGCACCTTTAGAAACACCTGTCGTACCACCTGTATATTGCAGTACAGCTGTATCGCTGAGTGTTAAGCTTGGGCGTTTGTAGTTACTAACATTGACCTTAGACATTGCCGTATTAAAGCGAATATGACCAGGAATATCCCAAGCAGGAACTTGTTTACGAACAGAGCGTAAAACAAAGTTTACGATTGTACCTTTAAGCGTACCGAGTAAATCACCTACAGACGCAACAACCACATGTTTAACAGGTGTTTCACCTAAAATTGCTTGGTAAACAGCTGCAAAGTTTTCAATAATAATAAGTGCTTCAGAACCAGAATCATTTAATTGATGCTTTAATTCACGCGCAGTATAAAGTGGGTTTACGTTTACAAGAACTAAGCCTGCACGGAAAACACCTAAAGCTACGATAGGATATTGAAGAACGTTCGGCATCATTACCGCTACACGTGCGCCTTTAGCCAATCCTAAGCTTTGTAAATATGTTGCAAACTTACGACTTTCTTCATCTAATTGACCAAAAGTTAAAACTTTATCCATGAAGATAAAAGCATCACGCGAAGCAAACTTTTGAAAGTTGCGTTCGAAAACATCATTAAGAGATGTATTTTCTGCTGGAAGTGCAACAGTCTCTGGAATGCCTGTTTTTTGGTATTCACTAAACCAAATTTTTTCCATAACGTTCAATACTCCTACCTATAATCCTTAATATTTAACTATTCTTTTCAGTACTAAGCTCATTATTTAACTTTTTGTGCTTAATACTGCATCCATTTTGAACACTTTGCATATATAACGTATTTTGTTTAATAGATGCTAGCATTATCTTTGAATGAACAGTTTATTTGCTTTTTGATAACCTCGTGGTAAAAGTTGCCCCTTGGTTCCCCTTTTACCTACATATTTTTGAAGGTCATCACCTTTTAGTTTTAGTTGTTGCTGTCCTGCAAGCAGTTGAATTATTTCATCTAAGTTAAGAGTTGTCATGGATAAAATTTGATCTTTCGCATCAAGTTGTATCAATTTATTACCCTTACCTTTATTTAATGAAGGTAATTCTTCTAAATCTAAAACCAATAACCGACCCGCAGAGCTTAATACAGCTAGATGCGTAGCACCGTCAATAGTTTGTAAATCTAGTGCAGATGCGCCTTCAGGCAAGCTTAAAAATGCTTTACCTGCCTTTGCACTGGTATCTAATTGCTTA
This sequence comes from Acinetobacter portensis, assembly GCF_010646905.1. NCBI lineage: Bacteria > Pseudomonadati > Pseudomonadota > Gammaproteobacteria > Moraxellales > Moraxellaceae > Acinetobacter > Acinetobacter portensis. Next base: position 1,459,184 of record NZ_JAAARQ010000002.1, on the reverse strand, counting down.
GCATGTGTTTTGAAACCATAACCTTTGTTACTTGCGACTAAAATTTCAGTTTCATCATCTGCAATAAAGACTTGTTTAAAGCCAATGCCACTTGCTGGTGCAAGTTTTGAGCTTAAAGGTTCGCCCATACCACGTGCAGATGGCAAAGTGTTTATAGCAAGTGCATAACTGCGCCCTGCTTCATCTAATACATAAACACGTTGATTTGACTTGCCTTGTGCATGGCTTAAATATTTATCACTTGCTCGATAATTTAAATTTTCAACATCGACTTCGTGACCTTTTGCACTGCGAATCCAACCCGCTTCTGAAAGTACTACTGTCACAGGATCTGCTGGTAACATATCTTGTTCGTTAATTGCTTCAGCCGTTGCACGTTGCACGATTGGTGAACGTCGATCGTCACCATATTTTTTCGCATCATCTTTAAGCTCATCAATAATCAAAGCTTTTAAAGATTCAGGATTTGCTAACTGTTCACGAATAATTGCAGCACGAGCTTCTAATTCTTCTTGCTCGCGACGCATTTCCATTTCTTCAAGTTTCGCCAAATGACGTAATTTGAGTTCTAAAATGGCTTCCGCTTGAACTTCATCAATATTAAAACGCAACATCAGCACAGGTTTAGGCTGATCTTCTTCACGAATAATTTGAATAACTTCATCAATATTCAAATAGGCAATAATTAAACCACCCAAAATATGAAGACGCTTTTCAATTTTATTTAAATGATATTGCAGACGACGTGTGACCGTTTGTTTACGAATTTCGATCCATTCAAGCAAAATTTTACGAATAGATTTCACTTGTGGACGACCATCGGCACCAATCATGTTCATATTGACGCGATAGCTCGATTCCAAATCTGTCGTTGCAAATAAGTGGCTCATCACCGCTTCTGCATCAATTCGATTTGAACGTAAAACAATCACCAAACGTGTTGGATTTTTATGGTCAGATTCATCTCGTAAATCTGCAACCAATGGCAATTTTTTCGCCTGCATTTGGTCTGCAATTTGCGAAATAATTTTAGATCCTGAAACTTGATACGGTAAATCCGTAATCACAATTTCATTTTTTTCAATTTTATAAACTGCACGAACGCGATAACTACCGCGCCCTGTCGTTTGAATTTTTAATAATTCTTCAGGTGCTGTGATAATTTCTGCATTCGTTGGTAAATCTGGTGCAGGAATATATTCGGCAACTTTTTCATCTGTGATGTTTGGGTTGCGAATTAACGCAATTGTACCTTTTACGACTTCACGTAAGTTATGTGGCGGAATATCTGTCGCCATACCTACGGCAATACCTGTCGTACCGTTTAATAGAATGTTTGGCACACGTGCAGGCAAATTCACAGGTTCTTTCATTGAACCATCGAAGTTGTCTTGCCAATCGCAAGTGCCTTGACCTAATTCAGATAACAACACTTCACTATATTGTGAAAGTTTTGCTTCGGTATAACGCATTGCAGCGAATGATTTAGGATCGTCTGGCGAACCCCAGTTTCCTTGCCCTTCAATAAAAGGATAACGATAACTAAAAGGCTGTGCCATAAGCACCATTGCTTCATAACAAGCAGAGTCACCATGTGGATGGTATTTACCAAGTACATCACCCACAGTACGTGCAGATTTTTTTGGCTTGCCACTGTGTTTTAAGCCCAACTCGCTCATTGCATAGACAATACGGCGCTGTACGGGTTTTAATCCATCGCTAATATGTGGCAATGCACGATCCATAATCACGTACATGGCATAATTTAAATAAGCTTGTTCAGTAAATTCTGCTACGGAACGGTTTTCTGTCGCATGATGCGCAAGGCTTGTCATAACAACTTGTTATCCTAAATCGTTTTTGTGTGTTTAAGTTCTTATGCTATGTCGCAGAGGTTTTCTATACAAGGGTATGAAGTATCACTCTGCGACAATTTATGTCTTATGTCGTAAAAGTATCCATTTTATTTCAAATGATCAACTAAAAAATAACCAACCCCTAATGAATGGAGTCGAGTGATTTTCCTTTTGTCTCTTCACCCAAAACTAAAATGACACATGCAACTGCAAGTAAAACAGCAGTAAACATCATAAAGACATAGCTAAAACCATTATTCATCACCATCATGTGTGTAACCACCAATGGCGCTACAATTCCGCCCATTCGCCCAATTGCAGATGCCCAACCTGAACCAAATGCACGAATATTTGTAGGATATTGTTCTGGTGTATAAGTATAAAGTACGCCCCATGCACCTAAATTAAAGAATGACATCAAGCATCCCCAAAGTACAATTTGCTCAACGCTATTAGACTGTCCAAAGAAATATGCAGATACTGCACACATGCCAATAAAGCCTGCCAATGTCGCCTTACGTCCTAGTTTTTCAACCAACCACGCTGCTGCAACATAGCCTGGAAGCTGTGCCAAAATCATCACTAAAACATATTCAAAAGATTGGACGATGGTGTAGCCTTCTTTCACCAATAAACTTGGTAACCACGTAAAAATACCGTAATACGAATAAACAATACCAAACCAAATAAGCCACAACATGAGTGTGCGACGAGCAAAAGTACCTGACCATAACTGTGTAAATGAAACATTTTGCTTTTCTGATACAGGTTTAACGTCAATGGTCTCAATAACTTCTACACCACATTGACGTTCAAAACTTTGAACCAATGCATGTGCTTCTTCAATTCGACCACGATTGATTAAATATGGAATAGATTCAGGTACTTTTTTCCAAATCACAATAGCGTATAAAGCAGGTAAACCACCCACTAAAAATGCAGCATGCCAATCAAATTTTGGAATAACAAAATAAGCAATGAGCGCGGCACAAAGCCAACCAAGCCCCCAAAAACTTTCGAGCAATACAATAAAACGACCACGAACATGCGAGGGAATATATTCACTCACCAAGGTTACCGCAACAGGCAATTGTCCACCTAAACCTAAGCCAACAATAAACCGAAAAACCAATAACCACGTTAAATTTGGCGCAAATGCACAAGCAGCTGTCGCAATACTATAAATCACTAAAGTAATGGCAAATACGGTTTTACGCCCCCACTTATCTGCCAAACCACCTGAAAAGACTGCCCCAATTGCCATACCGACAAAACCAATAGATACCACCCAACCTTTTTCAGTAGGTGACATTGCCCAATCTTCTGACATTTTTGCCAAAATAAAAGAAATGAGACCTGTATCCATTGCATCGAACATCCACCCCAATCCGATGACCCACAATAAAGTGTAATGAAATTTACCAATAGGTAAGCGCTGTACTCGTGAGACTAAATCCATAACGATATCTCTGATTTGGTGAAAGATTGCATACTGCTTTCCCAACAGGATTTTATACTTTTACTATTTTTATAAGAGTAATTTAAAAAAGTAACTACTTTTTATAGCAGTTACTTGGTCTTTTTAGAATAGTTAAGAGGCATCTTTCGATGAAGCGGATTGCTCATCATCTTCTTTATAAATAAATTTTGGCATTTCCAAACCAAAGTAAATGGCAATTAAGCGAAGGGTAAAACCAAATATTAAAGTAGCAATAACCGTTAACTCTAGTGATAAGCCTATTTCCACGCAAATCCAATAACAAATGACTGAAACAAAAGAAATACTTGCATAAAGTTCACGACGGAAAACCAAGGGCACATCATTACATAAAATATCACGTAAAATACCACCAGATACGCCTGTTAATACCCCAGCAACAGCACATACAACAAAACCATGTCCCATTTGTAAAGCAATTTGGCAACCAATAATGGTAAAACCAATTAAGCCTAAAGCATCTAAAATTAAGAAGATGGAGCGTAATTGACTCATCCATTTTGCAATAATAATAGTGACAAATGCAGCGCAACAAGTGAGGACTAAGTATTCAGGATGCTTGACCCAAGTTAAAGGATAATGCCCAAGAAGCACATCTCGAACAGAACCGCCACCAAGTGCGGTAACACAGGCAATGAGCGTTACACCAAACCAATCCATACTGCGCCGCCCCGCAGACAAAGCGCCTGTCATTGCTTCAGCAGTAATTGCGATAATATAAATAATGGTTAACAACATCGCCCTGATTCCGTATAGGGTAATAAGTGTGCGCTATTCTAAGGCATATCTCAGATAAATTTACAAAAATTGCGCACAACATTGTTTAAATTTTTTATCTGAACCACAAATACAAGGCTGTTTCATAGTGATTTTTTGGTCTGTGGTTGGATCTAAGAAGTACCATGCACCACCATGCTTCACAAAATGTGAAACTTCATGATGAATGTGCTCTTTTTCACCATCATGATAATGCGCTTTAAATTCGACTTTCGCATGATTTTTATCTAACTTCTCTTTGGCTTGCACAACTTCGAGTTTTAACCATGTATTGGCTTTACTCCAATCTGTAATGGCGTGAACATCTAAAGCCTGTTGCTGTCCAATAGCTGTGGTTTTTACAATGTAATCAATTTCATGTTTGGCAAATGCGCTATATCTTGAACGCATAAGTTGAGCCGCAGTTTCAGCTTTAATTTGACCTAAATGCAAAGCTTGGCAACAGCTTTGATATTCGCCTTCACCGCAAGGACATACGTTTAATGACATTTGATTTTCCATAAAAATAGCCCGAAATATCGGGCTATTTTAGCGGAACTAGCATGCAGATTTTGAATATTTAAATCTGTTTTAAATTTAGCGCTACTTTATTCCTGCGTTTTGTCTTTTGCAGTGATGTGAACTTTTTCGATTTTTTGACCTTCCATTGTCACAATTTCAAAGATATATCCATCAATTTCAATATTCTCACCATTTTCAGGCAAATGACCTAAATGGAATAAGATATAACCTGAAAGCGTTGAATATTGCTCAGACTCATCGACAAGATCACGCCCTAAAAGCAATGATACATGACGAATATCTGTTGAACCTTCAAGCATGAGCGAACCATCTTCAAGGCTTTCTGCTGCTGTATCAAGTTCGTCTTCATCGGGGAATTCACCTGCAATGGCTTCAAGAACATCAATTGGTGTTGCAATCCCTTCAATAGAGCCATATTCATTAAGAATAAGTGCCATTTGTAGAGGTGCTTGGCGTAATTGTTCCATCACCATTAAAACTTGTGCATTCTCGTGAACAATCACAGGTTCACGCAAATGAGCTTCAAAGTTCAACTCACCTGTTTCAATGTATTCGTTCATCACTTTATGGGTGAGAACTACACCTGCAATATTATCAAGTTCACCATGCGCCACAATTAAACGTGAGTGCGTCGTACTTAATAGTTGCTCGCGAATCGATTCTTGATCTTCATCTAAATCAATCCATTCAAGCTCTGGTCGAGGAGTCATCACAGACTTCACAGGGCGTTCAGATAAACCTAAAACACCTTGTACCATCACGCTGTGATAAGCACCATTTTCTTCATCAAAAACTTCATCTGCAAAAGCACGTGTTGCCAATACATTTTCTGAATGATTTTCTTGAGATTCTGTACCGCCTTTACCACCTAACATACGCATAACTGCAGATGCGGTACGGTAACGCAAGTCCGTTGTTGTGACGGTTTTCTCTTGGTTATGACGCATGGTTTGGTTAAGGAACTCAATAAGTACCGAGAAACCGATGGCAGCGTATAAATAACCTTTTGGAATATGGAATCCAAAGCCTTCAACCAATAATGAAAAACCAATCATCATTAAGAAACAAAGACATAGAATAACCACTGTTGGATGTTTATTAACGAAATCCATCAATGGCTTAGATGCCCAAAGCATAATACCCACAGCAATAACTACGGCGATCATCATGACTGAAAGTTCTTTCACCATACCAACAGCTGTAATCACGCTATCGAGTGAAAAAACTGCATCTAAAACAACAATTTGAATGATAACCATCCAAAATGTAGCATGTACAGGGTTTTCTTCTTTGAACATTGGCTTACTTTCAAGACGTTCACGTAATTCCATGGTGCCTTTAAATAAAAGAAACACACCACCGAACAGTAGAATAAGGTCACGTCCTGAAAATGCATGATCAAAAATATAAAATAAAGGATTGGTAAGCGTAACAACCCAAGCAATAGATGCGAGTAGAATTAAGCGCATACCAAGTGCTAAAAGTAGTCCAACAATACGTGCTTTATTACGCTGTTCTGGTGGTAGTTTTTCCGCCAAAATTGCAATAAATACGAGGTTATCGATACCCAGTACAATTTCTAAAATAACAAGTGTGAGTAATCCCACCCATGCAGATGGATCGGACATCCATTCAAAGATCATGCGTTCTTCTCCGGAATACCATCTATAGATTGAGATTTAACGAATTTCGCATTCACCTGAAATGAAGAATTTGCAAAATTAAAGGAACTAATTGCGTTGGAAATCCAACTTCCACTACCCATGTCGGTTCTATTGTTGTGAAACAGATTTTTAGTATAGGAAAGATTTTATTTAGAATCATCTTTTTTTATACAAAGTTTGTTGTTCATTTTATAAATAAATGAGTTAAAGCTAAATGCAAGTCCATATGACTGTCACATTTTTTCTCTATGCTAAATCAAAAATATAGCAGATGATAAGGAGATGACAACAAGATGAATAGTGCGCTACCCATGATTGAATATAAAAATCCCTCTCCTAAAACAACCCAACCACTCGTTGCACTTTATTGTGGTTCTCGCTCTGGTAACAATCCAATTTATAAAGAAAAAGCCATTGCGCTTGCCAAAGGTTTAACGGAACACAACCTTGGCTTGGTTTATGGCGGTGCAAGTATTGGCTTAATGGGTCAGGTTGCAGATACAGTTATTGAACATGGTGGTGAAGCTGTTGGTGTGATTCCTGAATTTATGTTGGATTATGAAATTGCCCACAACACATTAACCGAGCTACATGTAGTCAGAACCATGCATGAACGTAAAGCAATGATGGCTGAACGTGCATGTGCCTTTGTTGCATTACCTGGTGGCTTAGGAACATTTGAAGAAATTTTAGAAATTGCCACTTGGGCACAGTTAAATCAACATCAAAAACCTATGATGCTTTATAACGTGAATGGCTTTTATGATGCTTTGATTGCCCAACTTGATCATGCGGTTCAAGAAGGCTTTTTACCGCCACAACATCGGGCAAAACTCATTGTATGTAATTCTTCAAAACAAATTTTTAATGCATTAAGCAACCTAGATTGTCCTAAGCGCTTTGTGGTTTAAATTTGCATTTAAATAGCACATAAAAAAGCGAGCATTCAGCTCGCTTTTTTACACTCATATTTTGAACTATAAACCAGAAACAAATTTATAGAACCACGGTAAGGTCATCGCCAAGAATACACTCATCGCTAAACCAAGCATGAGCTTCATGGCATCCTTACTCACATTACGTGAAGTTCGATGTTTATTTACTTCATTCAAATGCATCGACATTGCAAATTCACGACCTGCAAGTAAACCTAAGAATACCCAAGTGGTACTCATTGGAATATTGCTCCACTCTTTGAACACCAAAAGAATGACTGCGTACATAAAGTCAATAATGGTTGCCGAGCGAATATCTGCAACACCTGTTTTTGTATCAATAATCTTTTGAATTGCACCACCACGTTGGTACAAAATCACACCAAGCAATACAACAAAAACAGAAATAGCAAAAACAAGAAACTCAAAGGGAACTTGACGCGGCACATATACAAAGATGTTTGCTAAATCTTGAATGAGCCACTGACTCCAAAGAAAAGCGGTAGATACCCACTGCAAACCAATCCAAATATTAGAAGGCTTTTTATCTCGAGTTTTACTGAAATAAATCGAAATTTGTTTAATGACAAAGCGGTAAACAATAATTGCGACAACGAAAGCGACGGCATAACCCATCATCGATTTCGTTAGCATTGAACTTAAACTACTTGGTGAAAATATCGTAAGTACCAAGAAGGTTGTACTTACGGGAATACCATATTTCGTCAGGAGAATAAGTAAAATAGGTGGAACAATATAAAGCCACGTCACACCATCTTTAGGGAATGGAATGGTTTCTAAACGGCCATAAGATGCATCACCAACGCCTGATGCATACCAGCCATAAAGCAATACAATCACTAAAATTGTACTGACATAAATCCAAAGCACCCACCACGGACGATGCGCATTTGATGAAATAAAAGTACCTAGTGTTTGTGGTACATCATTTCCGACGATAGAGTATGCGGCTAAGCAAAAGCCTATCACCATCAATATTTCGATTGTCATATAAAGAACAAAACCTTTATTGCCAAAGACAGATGTCTAGCAGTACCAAAATTTTTTCAAGATTATGACAGGTTTATGGCATTTTAATGCTACTTTAATCATGAAAATTTCGTAAACAATGAATATAAAAGAGAATTTTCAATGGTTTTAAAATTTTCTTATTTAAAATGAAACTTATAATTTTTATCAAAGATTCAATAAATAAGCATTTTCGCAACATGTTTTTTCCATGTATTCAGATAGACTAATCATAAATTCAAAATTGTAACAATTATGAACGCCACGCCAACGCATCAAGCATTACAACCTGAATTTCGACTATTGGTACTTTTGGTATCCATCGGCTTTTTCATGCAAGGGCTAGATACCACTATTGTGAATACAGCAATTCCCGCTATGGCACGTAGTTTGGGTGAAGATCCTTTGCAAATGCATAGTGTTGTAGTGGCTTATGTATTATCGGTTGCAGCATGTATTCCTTTAAGTGGTTGGCTTGCAGATCGTTTTGGTGTTCGAAATACTTATTTTTCTGCCATTATTATTTTTACTCTTGCATCTTTAGGTTGTGGCTATGCTGAAAGCTTAAATGAACTTTTAGCATATCGAGTGATTCAAGGCATTGGTGGAGCTTTACTCCTACCCGTTGGGCGTTTAGCTATGCTCAAAGTTATTCCTCGAACGCAGTTTCTTGCTGCTATGAGTTTAATGAGTCTTGCAGGACTTATTGGGCCACTTATTGGCCCAACTTTAGGTGGATGGATGGTTGAGGTTGCCACATGGCATTGGATTTTTCTTATTAACATTCCAATGGGCTTGCTTGGCGTTCTCATCACCTTTAAAGCCATGCCAAACGTAACCGAGCCAACAGTTCCTACTTTCGATTTTGTCGGTATTATTTTGCTTGTATTGGCAATGGTTGGTTTATCTTTAGGCATTGAAAACTTTGCCAATCCACAACATTCTTTATGGTGGAGTTTAGGCTTAATTATTACAGGTATCTTGGCATCCTTATTTTATGCATTACATGCACACACACATAAAAATGCTTTATTTCGCAGTAAATTATTTAAAAATCATGTTTATGCGATAGGTATTATTGGCAATTTTTTTGCACGTTTAGGTGGTAATGCCTTACCCTTTTTATTGCCTTTAATGCTACAAATTGCTTTTGGATTCGAGCCTTTCATTACAGGTTTATTGATGATTCCAACGGTACTTGGCTCATTAGTATCTAAACCGATTATCCGTCCAATTATTCAAAAATTTGGTTATCGCCAAGTGCTTTTAGTAAATACACTTTTAGTGGGTGCTTGTATTGCAAGTTTCGCCTTAACCTCGGCAGATACGCCTATTTGGTTACGTGCAATTCACTTCTTTATATTTGGCGTACTCAACTCACTACAATTCGTGTCAATGAACACACTCACTTTAAAAGATTTACCACAACAAGATGCAAGTAGTGGCAATAGCTTTTTGTCGATGATTATGATGGTCTCAATGAGTATTGGCGTTGCACTTTCAGGCACTTTAGTGAATCTATTTACAGCTTATTTAGGCACAGAAAATATCACTACTGCATTCCATTTGACCTTAATTATTTTAGGTACTATCAATATCATCACCGCTGCCATTTTTTGGCAAATTCCTAAGAATACGCCTGTGTGAATTGCATACAGTATGAACGTGGTTTGTTATTTTAGAACAGCGTATGATAAACCTAAATAAAGCTATCTTTTAAATCATGAGCACACGAAAAAATAAGATTTTAAATCAACGTACATATAGCTCCATTTTAGGTGTTGGAGGATTATGTCTTGCGCTCGTGATTTATCTTGTTTTTTTTCAACAACGTTCAGCTTCTGCCAATGAATATCCCATTAAAGGCTTCGATGTTTCACATCATCAAGGAGATATTCAATGGAAAAAAATATCCCCTAAAACCTATAAATTTGTTTATCTTAAAGCCACAGAAGGTGGTGATTTTAAAGATCGTAAATTCCAAGAAAATTGGCTACAAGCACGTGAACAAGGCTTTTTAGTCGGTGCATATCATTTTTATAGAATTTGTCGTGATGGCACAATCCAAGCACAAAATTTTATAGAAACGGTACCCAATAAAGACAATGCTTTACCGCCCGTAATCGACCTAGAATACGACAGCAATTGCATCAATACATTTACCAAAGAACAGTTGCTCCAAGAAATTCAAACCATGCACGATCAGGTTTATCAACATTATGGCAAGCAACCTATTTTTTATATTTCTAAAACTTTTTATAACATTGTGCTTGCAGGCGAATTCAAAAATACGCCACTCTGGGTACGTGAATACAAAGGTAAACCCGACTTGAAAGACAATCCTGAATGGTTGATGTGGCAACATACCAATCAAGGAAAAATTTCAGGTATTCCAACTGTTGTCGATATGAATGTATTTAATGGCGATGAAAAAGATTGGGCAAAATTTCTCCAAAAGAATCAGCTGATAGATTCATCTAAATAATCATTATTTTCAATATTTAGGTTCTTTCATCCAACATTTTTTCTTTATGAAAAGACTTTATTACTTCCGACATAAGCTGTCGTATACGAATCAATCAAACTTCAACATGCCTTAAAAAAATGCGATACTGATTTTACAAAATAAATGATATTAAGCGTGCATGCGAAAAATCATACACATCGATATGGATGCATTTTATGCTTCTGTTGAACTGCGTGACCAACCAGACTTAAAGCACTTACCTGTGGTGATTTCATCGCATCATCCACGTGCGGTCATTGCTGCAGCATCCTACCCTGCCCGTACCTTTGGTTTACGTTCTGCAATGTCGATGACTCAAGCAAAAAAAATCTGTCCACAAGTGGTGGTGATTGAACCTAATTTTAATAAATACCGTGAAGTTTCAGCTCAAATTCATCAAATATTCCAAGAATACACCCCCATTATTGAGCCACTTTCACTTGATGAAGCTTACTTAGATGTAACCGAAAATTTGCAAAATATTTCCAGTGCAACAGAAGTGGCTATGCGTATTCGTGATGATATTTTTCAAATAACAGGGCTAACAGCATCGGCAGGTGTTGCACCCAATAAGTTCTTAGCAAAAATTGCATCTGACTGGAATAAACCCAACGGCATTTGCGTGATCAAACCATCTCAAGTACAAAATTTTATTCAAAATTTAGAGTTAAAAAAAATTCCCGGAGTTGGAAAAGTCACACAAGAAAAACTAAAAACAATGAACTTAGAAACCTTGGGTGATTTACACAACATTGAAGAAGCCTTTTTAACGCATCACTTTGGTAAATATGGCAAACAACTGTTTTTATATGCCAAAGGCATTGATGAGCGAGCTGTACAAACAGAGCGTGAACGCCAATCTATATCTAAAGAAACCACTTTTGATCAAGACCTTAACTTGGAACAATGTCGCCCCTATTGGCCTCAACTGATTGATCAAGTTTGGGAAATATTGGAAAAGAAAAGTCTTGCTGCACGTGGCGTATCTGCAAAATTAAAGCTTAAAAATTTTCAAGTTTTACAGCACAGTAAAAGTTTTAAAAATCCATTAAAAAATAAAGATGAACTCCGTCAAATTTTAGACATGTTATTAGCTGAAATGCATGTACCGTCTGAAGATCAATTTAGATTAGTCGGTGTTGGCGTATATCAATTGTCTGAGAAAAAGCATCAACCGCAACTTTCTCTTTGGGATTAACACTTTTTTAAATTGAATATTTTTCACTCAAAAGAATAAAAATAAATCAATTTCTTCTTCACATTCGCATTTTTTGGAGTACTCTATTCGGGCGATGCATTATCCATGTATGCGCTGAGTTGCTGAAAATCACCTTTACTTTCAGCAATTTGTCCTGTGATTGGCGAGATGATCAAATCCGAATATTACAGGGCATCTCTGTTGTCACCTCATGGAAATCTCTCCTGCATGTCTAGCGCAAACCCTTCAAATCTGAACACCCAAAATTCAACTTCTCAAGAACAACGCGCACGTAAAGCCGCATTAAGTAGCTTTGTTGGTGCTGTGGTCGATTGGTACGACTTTCTTCTTTACGGTATTGTTGCCGCACTCATTTTTAAAGATCAGTTTTTCCCAAGTATTGGCGAAAACATGGGAACTTTAGCAGCACTCGCAACTTTTGGAGTCGGCTTCCTATTTCGACCTTTAGGCGGTGTGGTATTCGGACATTTTGGCGACAAATTAGGTCGTAAAAAAATGCTGGTTTTAACTGTTGTGTTGATGGGTATTTCCACCGTTGGTATTGGCTTATTACCTAATTTTGCATCTATTGGATGGTGGGCGCCTGTTTTACTTGTGACCTTACGTGCGATTCAAGGCTTTGCCGTTGGCGGTGAATGGGGTGGAGCTGCTTTAATGGCAGTTGAAAACGCACCTAAAGGCAAAAAAGCATTCTATTCTAGCGGAGTCCAAATTGGTTATGGCGTTGGTTTAGTTCTCGCGACAGGTGCTGTATCCATTATTATTACCACTTTAGGTGAAGAAGCCTTTGCCGAATGGGCTTGGCGTATTCCATTTATCGCAAGTATCGTTCTGATTGCAATTGCCATGTGGATTCGCCGTGATCAAGATGAATCTACCGAATTCATGGAAAAAGTAGTTCAAGCAGATCATAAACCTCAGAAACTCCCCATCCTGCAAGCCATCAGCAAACATCCAAAAGCATTTTTCTACATTATTGCCTTACGTTTAACCGAATTACTCACCATGTATTTGGTGACTAACTTTGCGCTAAATTATTCAACCAATAATTTAGGTATGGATAAACAATTTTTCCTTAATATTACCTTGATGGTTGGTGCAATTAGTTGTTTCAGTATTCCATTCTTTGCGTGGTTAGCAGATAAATTTGATCATCGAAAAATGTGCGTTTTAGGTGGATTGATTGGTGCTCTTTCTGCGTTTCCATTCTTTATGGCTTTAGATGCACAAAATACATGGATGATTATTATCGGTGCAATATTACTGGCAAATATTGCTCACGATATGGTGGTAAGCGTACATCAACCTATTTTCACGTCACTTTTTGGTACAGAATACCGTTACAGTGGTGCTGGTGTTGGCTACCAAGTTGCAAGTATCATTGGAGGTGGTTTCACCCCGTTTATTGCTGCATCATTGGTAATTTGGGGCAACGGTTCGTGGCATTATGTCGCTATTTACCTTGCAATAGGCTGTTTATTAACAGCAATTGTTGCTGCTTTAATGCCTAAACATCAGGATTAAAATTAGGTTTTAACCCTTGTAAAATAGAGCAGACAAAAGAGGATGTTGTTTGCTCTTTTTTTAACATACAATGGGGTAGCTTAAAAACTTCATTACTTGTGAAAATGCATAATAAAAAACAAATTCTATGTGTCGAAGATGATGCCGCAATATTAATGCCCTTACGTTATGCGCTTGAACGTGAAGAGTGGACAGTGCAATGAGCAAGCACAGGTAATGAAGCTATTCAACTCATTGGAAATCATGCTTTCGATTTTATAGTTTTAGATGTTGGATTGCCTGATATAAACGGCTTTGATGTCTGTAAAAAAATAAGAACTTTCACTCAAACTCCCCTACTTTTTCTGACCGCACGTAATGATGAGATTGACCGCATTATTGGACTAGAAATTGGTGCAGATGATTATTGTCAAAAGCCGTTTAGTTCACGTGAAATTGTTTCGCGTATTAAAGCAATTTGGCGAAGAATGGAAATCCAAAATACAGCCCAAAACCAACAATTGCCTACATCAACCACAAAAAATAAGACATGGATTTTCAATGAAAACTTATTACAAATTCAATATCTAGGCTATGATTTAAATTTAACGCGTTATGAGTACCGTCTTTTAAAACTATTAATTCAATATCCTGAACAAGTCTTTAGCCGTCAACAGTTGATGGATCATATTTGGGAAAATCCTGAATATAGCTTAGAAAGAACGGTTGATACACATATTAAAAGTTTAAGACAGAAACTAAAGAATGTTTCTGAATTCCACAATCCAATTATTACGCATCGTGGTTTTGGTTATAGCCTAAAAAAAATGGACTAAATTATGTCTATCTTTATTCGTATCTGGTTCTTTTTTGGCTTAATTATTTTGTTGGGTTTGTGGTTTATTTCTTATACATTCAATCAACAAGTTAAACCCAATATTCGTCAGGTTGTTGAAGACACATTGGCGGAGAATGCAAACATTATTGCCATGCTCGTCGCTGAAGATGTTTATGACAATAAAGTGGCAAACCCTGAGTTCGATCAAAAAATTCAAAAGGCATTAAACCGTAAGTTAAATGCTCAAATTTGGCAACACAATAAAAAAGACATCAGCCAACAAATTTATATTACGAATGCAAATGGTCGAATAATTTATGATTCAAATCATCTTGTAGTCGGACAGGATTATTCTAAATGGAACGACGTATATTTAACGCTAAGAGGAAAATATGGCGTTCGCTCTACCCGATCAGATCCGAATAAACCTGAATCAAGTACGATGTATATTGCAGCTCCTATTTTTTATGAACAAAAATTAATTGGTATCGTGAGTATTGGAAAACCAAATAGTTCGGTTCAACCTTATATTCAACGTGCCGAAAAACAGCTCAGTAAGCAAGCGGTGCTTGTTTCTTTAATTTCATTATTTTTAGCAAGTTTAGTGGCTTACTGGCTAAAGCATAGTATCGATCGTGTTCGTAAATATGCGCAGAATTTAGCACCAGTCAATGAAGCTCCACATTTCAGATCTGCCAAAGAACTTAATCAAGTAACTACAGCTGTAGAAATGATGCGAGAGAAACTAGAAGATAAAGCTTATGTTGAACATTACGTAAATACACTTACACATGAGTTAAAAAGCCCTCTTACTGCAATTCAAGCAAGTGCAGAGCTACTCAAAGATGATTTACCTCTCAATGATCAACAACAGTTTGCACAACATATTGAAAGTCAAAGTAAGCGTTTAAAAAACCTAATTGATAGAATGTTATTGCTTACACGCTTAGAAAACGCCAAACAAAATTTAGATCCTCAATCTTTTGAATTAACTAAATTAATTCATATCGTTATCGATCAACAAAAAAGTCTAATTCAACAAAAAGATATCCAACTCATATTTAAGACTTCAAAAGAAATATATATTTGTGCTGATTATTTCTGGATCCACCAAACCCTAAATAATCTCATCGACAATGCAATTGATTTCTCAAAAACTAGTGGAGTTTTAGCAATTAACATAGCTGAGATATCTTCGAAAGACATTCAAGTTCAGATCTTCAATGAGGGTGAATATATTCCTGATTATGCCTTAGAACATATTTTTGAAAATTATTTCTCGCTTCCTCGCCCATCAACTTCACAACGCAGTTCAGGCATCGGTTTAAGCATAGTCAAAAATGTTATTCATCAACATTCGGGAACTGTTCATATCCAAAATATTCCTGAGAATAATATTGAGTTTCTAGAACAGCATGATGCAGGCGTCTTAGCCAGTATTACGTTGCCTAAGAACTTCACATAAACTTCATATAAAACTCATTTTCTTTTCATTTAAAACGCATTTTAGTTTTGCAAACTTCGTTTCATTACCATGAACATGAAGCTCTACTATGAAAAGAAATTATTTAACCATCAAAATGTTAGCCATTAGCGGACTTATTTTTCTGTTCTGTATTGGTCTTTATTACTTATCTAATCTCGTATCGGAACGACGCGCATATCAAGAATCTTTTTTAGCAGATATTTCTCAATCACAAATTAGCCGACAAAGTATTGTATCTCCATACATTCGAGTTCCTTATCAACAAAAAAATGATTGTGTTAATCAAAAAGGAAAAGCTGATACATGTATAACAAAAAAATGGTTCTATCTTGGTGCTGAAAGCACATCTTGGGAAACAACACTAAACGTTACGAATGATGCCTATAAGCGCAGCATGTACAGAGCAATCAGCTATAACTCTGACATGAATGCCATTGGTGTATTTAATAAAAATCAGCTACCAAAATACGATTATAAATGGGATGAAGCTGAAATCGTTTTTCCAGTACACGATAGTCGCGGGCTAAATGCTAATCCAACTATTTTGATTAAAAATACAACCTATGAATTTAATTTCACAAAAGATACTAAAGATAAAACTGGCTTCGATTTCATGGTGGTGAATGCAACACAACATCCTGAATTGATTGATGCAATACAACAAGGCTTTAAATTTAATGTAAAACTTAACATTAATGGGCTAAGTAAATTAACACTCATACCAACCAGTGACGAATTTAAATACTCAGCAAATGGTAATTGGGAAGATGTTAAATACGATGGTCAAATTCTTCCATTCAACAAAAAAAGTAACAATCAAAAATTCACAGCTCAATGGAATAATCTCGCAATTGGTCAAAACAATTTATCAAGACTCTCAAGTTGCACAAATACAGATTGCTTCAGATCTCTAAGTTCAGAATCTCTATATACAAATTTTGATTATGAGTCTGAAAAGTTCGGTATAAGTGCAGAATTCCTAGATTCAGTAAACATTTATAGTCAAACAGATCGTGCGCTTAAATATGGTGTAATGATTATTCTGATTACATTTGCGAGCTTCTTCTTATTTGAAATTCTTAAAGGTCTTAGAATTCACCCAATGCAATATACGCTCGTTGCATTTGCACAAGGGATCTTTTTCCTACTTTTATTGGCAATAAGTGAATATTACTACTTTGTATTCGCATACCTACTGGCTGCGACTGCATGTGTCACACTCATTAGTTGGTATTTATTCTTCATCATGAAAGGTTTTAAATCGGCCCTGCTCTTCGGAACAATCATGAGTGCTTTATATGTAGTGGTTTACTTTCTTCTTCAATCGAGCGGAAAAACATTCTTAATTGGTTCCATCATTTCATTCTGTCTATTGGCTTGCATCATGTATCTCACTCGACATATCGATTGGTACAGATTAAATCAACCAAATGACCATATTACCCCTCGCTAAGACCAATCTTAATGACAGAAGACCCCTGCTCTTCTGTCATTTCATCCTTATTGAAGTGCTGGAGTTACTATGTCTAATAAATCGAATAGCAATCTTTTAAAGTTGGATTTTCCTCCAAATTTGCCTTTTGCCAAATGTATTAATCAATTGAGAAACCTAAAAATAAATTTTTTGAATCTTGGTAATCTAATTTTCTGCCCTGAATATCAATGCTTACTCTTTTTTAAGAATAGACAACTTATAGAAATTCATTTTTTACAGAGTTAGCATTAAGCCTTACATTGCTTTTTGATATGATCACACTTATTAAGATCTAATTTTATCGGTGATAAAAATGGCTGTAGAACGTTTACATATTCAAAAACGCTTTTCTGAAATTGCGATTTCAGGCAACTTAGTCCATCTTGCAGGACAACTTGCTTCAGATTTAACGCTCGATATTAAAGGTCAAACTCAACAGACTTTAGATTATATTGACCAATTTCTTGCAGATGCAGGCACAGACAAAAGCCATATTTTATCTGTGATGATTTTTGTGAAAGATATTGAAGTTAACTATGCACCAATGAATGAAGTTTGGGATGCATGGGTTTCAGATATTGATGCCCTACCGCGTACATGCATAGAAGCAAACATGAATAAATCTGAAATTTTAGTTGAAATGACTGTGGTTGCTGTTAAACCATAATTCAAGTTCGATAAAAAAGCATGCAAATCGCATGCTTTTTTTTAATTTGTTAACTTCAATTGTGATGTCGATTTATTGGCATAAAATTCATATTTTTTTACAGGAGCAATATCCTGTTCAATAAGATCTAGATCATCAAAAACTTTAAACTCATCTTTTAATTGCTGAAGCTTGGGTACGCCATAAAAATGACAAACTCGATACCCTGCCAATTTTAAAAGCTGATCTTGGTAAATTGCATCTTTATGCTTTTTCGCTACTGAGTAATCTTCTACAACAACAATTGCAATGACTTCATTTTGCTGACCTAAAACGACAAAATCAGCAATCATATTTCGATATTTTGAACGTGTATGATTAAATTTTGTTGTTAATAATGAGTCAAAAGAAACATGTGCTAAAACTGTATATTTAGGCAAAACTTGCTTTAAACGAGAAAAAGTGAGTTGCTCATTTGCAGTGAAAATTGCACGTTGCTTCAACTTACTATCGTGAGGCTTTACACCAGACCTTAAATTTCTAACCGCTAAAAAAACAATTAAGGCTAAAAATAAAGCTCCTATTAAAAAATAAATAATCATGACTTAATCCTTTAACTTTCTTTTTATGTTTTTAAATGAACATATTGCTCATTCATATCATTACAAAACCAATTTCATTCTTATTAATTAAAATCAATTTCAAGTTAATTCTTATCTTAATCAATCAACATTCCATATTGACCAATCATGCTAAAAGAGATAAATACCCTGTTAATAACTAAATCACTTTATCTTAAAAATTATTTTGAAAGTGAGTTTTTTACAATAATCATTAGAAATTTCCGATGAAATCACTCCAATAAAAAAGGACTCCTTAGAGTCCTTTTTCCACAACTAAATTAAGCTTTTGATTTAGGTTTAGACTTTCCTTTTGGTTTTGAACCACCAAATGGTTTTTTCGCATCGCCCGTTTCACGAGGAGGTAAACCCGTATGTTGCGTTAAAATTTGACCACGTTCAGGACGTTTCTTTGTATTTGAAGGGCGACCTTGACCGTTTCCAGCCTTTTGATTACGTGCCACATTTTCAGCACTACGTTTTTGTGAATCACCAGCAACTGTCGAGTTTTTCTTACGTGCCGATTGATACTGACCTTCCGTACTAGACGCAGGTTGATAAGTCGGAATTAAATGATGTTTCGAGTTACCAATTAAATCAGCACGTCCCATTTCCTTTAATGCTTCACGTAATAAAGGCCAGTTATTCGCATCATGGTAACGCAAGAATGCCTTATGCAAACGACGACGCTTATCACCTTTCACAATATCGACAGTTTCAGTATAACGTGCCACTTTCGCAAGTGGATTTTTACCTGTGTGATACATGGTTGTTGCAGTTGCCATTGGTGATGGATAGAAAGTCTGTACCTGATCGGCACGGAAACCATTCTTTTTCAACCAAATCGCAAGGTTCATCATGTCATAATCGGTGGTACCCGGATGCGCTGCGATGAAGTAAGGAATAAGGTATTGTTCTTTACCTGCTTCTTTACTAAAACGATCAAACATTTGTTTGAAACGATCATAGGTTCCAATACCCGGCTTCATCATTTTATTGAGTGGGCCTTTTTCTGTATGTTCAGGCGCAATTTTAAGGTAACCACCAACATGATGCGTCACTAATTCTTTTACATATTCAGGGTTTAAAACGGCTAAGTCATAGCGTAAACCTGAACCAATCAGAATCTTTTTAATGCCTTTGAGTGAACGTGCTTTGCGATACAACTGTGTTAACGGTGCGTGGTCGGTATGTAAATTTTGACATACACCAGGAAAAACACATGATGGCTTACGACAGTTTTTCTCAATTTCAGGATCTTTACATGCCAAACGATACATGTTGGCTGTCGGACCACCTAAGTCTGAAATAATACCTGTGAAGCCCGGTGCTGTATCACGAATCTTTTCAACTTCACGCAAAATTGATTCTTCAGAACGGTTCTGAATAATACGACCTTCATGCTCAGTAATTGAACAGAACGTACAACCACCAAAACAACCACGCATGATATTGACAGAGAATTTAATCATATCAAACGCAGGGAAACGCGCATTAGCATAAGATGGATGTGGCAGACGTGCATAAGGCAAGTCAAACACATAGTCCATCTCTTCCGTCGTTAACGGAATTGGTGGAGCATTCAACCAAACATCACGTTCGCCATGCTTTTGAACCATTGCACGAGCATTACCCGGATTGGTTTCTAAATGCAAAATACGGTTCGCATGCGCATATAAAACAGGATCTGCAACAACCTCTTCAAATGCAGGCAGACGAATAACAGCCAATTCACGTGGCGGTAATTTATGCTTAATCGCTTTAGAAGATGGCTGTAACTGCACAATTTGCGTATCGGGCGCTAAATTATCACCCTCTCGAACAATCGGATTTGAAACAGGTTCTTTCTGGAAACCTTGATATTGAGTTGGGCTTTCTTTACCTTTCTCAATTTCACAGCCTTCTAAATCTTCAGTCATCACATAAGGGTTGATGATTGGATCTACACGACCAATAGCATCCACATCATTCGATGCAATTTCAACAAATTTGGCTTTAGACGCACGGTTATGTTTATTAACAATGAATGCTGTACCACGAACATCTGTAATGTCTGTGATCTTTTCACCACGCGCTAAACGATGCATGATTTCAGTAATTGAACGCTCGCCATTACCGTACATCAATAAATCGGCTTTAGAATCCATCAACACCGAACGACGGACTTTATCTGACCAATAATCATAATGTGCAATACGACGTAACGATGCTTCAATACCACCTAACAAAACAGGCACGTCAGGATACGCTTCACGCACACGCTGACAATAAACTGTTGCCGCGCGGTCTGGACGTTTATTTGGAACATTATCTGGAGAATATGCATCATCAGAGCGGATTTTACGATCTGCTGTATAACGGTTGATCATGGAATCCATGTTCCCTGCCGTTACACCCCAAGCAATATTAGGTTTGCCTAATACACGGAACGCATCAACATTGGTCCAATCAGGCTGAGCAATAATACCCACACGGAAGCCTTGCGCTTCTAGCGTACGGCCAATAATGCCAGAACAGAAAGATGGATGATCGATGTACGCATCACCGCATACTAAAATAAAATCACAACTGTCCCAACCGAGTTGATCCATTTCCTCGCGTGACATCGGCAAAAATGGCGCAGGGTCAAAACAAGACGCCCAATATTTGTCGTAATCAAACAACGCAGTTGGCGCTGTCTGCATGGTATAAGCAGTAGACATGGCTAGCAATTCTCGGCTGGCAGATGATAGGAGATCTAAAATAGATCAAAGATGAAAGCCGATCATTTTACCATGAATTCCACTCAACTTGCTCGATTGAAATTTATACAAAATATTTTAGTCAATCATTCGTACATAAAATATAAAACCCAATAGCCTTATAATCACATATAAAACCAATTAATAATAAATTAATAAAATATGTATTACTTCGCATTTATATATTATAATTAAAAACTAATTATCATTATAAATAGCTTATTCTATTATTATTTATAATATAAAAATAAAAAATATAATTAACAATATTGTTTAAATATAAAACCATCAAAAACTTATTATTATTTATGATTTGATAACACCTTGAAAATAGTAGAGTATTAAGCTAGGTTTAAAAAATAAATAAACCTTTTATATATTTAACGGGGTAAAAAATGGCTAAAGTTTCATTAGATAATTTAACTGATATTGACGGTTTTGTTGCTGCTGCACTCGTAGATAGCGAAAGCGGTCTTGCATTGGCAACTCAGGGTAATGGCAGTATAGATTTAGAATATGCTTCTGCAGGTAATACCGAAGTTTTACGTGCAAAACGTAAAGTTGCAAATGCATTAAAATTAGATGACACAATCGAAGATATTTTAATTACATTAGGCAAGCAATATCACCTGATTCGCCCTTTAGTTTCTAACGAAGCATTGTTCTTATACCTTGTATTAGATCGTTCAAAGTCTAACTTAGCAATGGCTCGTCACGAATTAAAAGCTTTTGAAAAAGAATTAGATTTTTCTTAATTATAAAAAACGACCTTTCTAAACCTTTTAGGGAGGTCGTTCAAAATTAATAAAATTGCGAGTAATTATATGGGAAATAATATTTGTGTTGCGATCGTTGGTCTGAGCCTCAATACCACCAATCAACTTAAATCATTATTCCTTAATGCAGTAAATGATGGACTCAAAATCACATGGTCAAATATTTCAAATTCAGAATTAGACTTTGTAATATTAAATCAAAATTTTATAGATTCCCCTGCTGCAATTAATATAAAAGATAAGAACATTCTTATAATCACAATTCATCATGACAAAAATAAAGATAATACTATAGAAAATAACCAGCTTTATTTGCCATTTTCAAATTTAAATATGCTAAAAGAATGGATTTCACAACATATTAAATACGAAGAAAAAACAAATACTATTAATAGGGAAAATATTAATTTAATAGATACATTTAATACTATTTTCCATTCCAATCATTCAAATTTCTTTTTATGTCATATTAATAATGAACAAAATTTTGTTATTGATAGAAAAATGCATGAAATTTGGATATCAGATCATTTTGAATTTAATCATATTGAATCTTTAGCAATTGAAGCACTAGACTTTAATCAAGCAGTCAATTTTAGATCACAAACAAAGAAATATGATCTTAGCTTATGGCTATGGAATTACTTATGGTTAAATCTAAAACACGCACCAAATTCAAGTAAATCAACATGTTATAAACTAAAATATTGGCCACAACCAAATAAAAACATTCCTAAAGAAACCTTAAAAATCGCTTCTTGCTTACAGTATGGCGCAGAGATCGACACCATTACTAACCATTTAGAGATTGATCCAAAGCTTATTCATAAATTTATTTATATTGGTTTGGCATGTAACCTTCTCGAAAAAATTCACCCAAATGAAGTCAAATTCAAACTAAACAGTGAAGAAAATACATCTTCCACATTACGAAACTTTTTTAGCAAAATGCGAAAAAAACTGGGGATATAAGGACCGCTTTTGATTTTACATCCACACAAAATTGTCTTTGCTGGCTCTATGGGCGCTGGTAAATCTGCTGCAATACAATCACTATCTGATGTGCCTGTATTTACAACTGAAGCAATCAATACAGATCAAGACCGCCATAATAAAATGTTTACCACAGTCGGCATTGATTATGGAGAAATCACACTTGATGATGGCGTAAAAATTGGACTATATGGAACACCAGGACAACAACGCTTCGACTTTATTTGGTCAACCATCAGTCAAGGTGCTCTCGGCACAATTATTCTTATTGATCATACTGCCGATAACCCTTTAGAAGATTTAGATTTTTATTATGAAACCTTCAGAAAAACAAATAATAATCTAATTTTTGCAATTACCCATATTGATGAAAAATCTACGATACATACCTCTCAATATAGAGAATGGATTTCGCAACAAATACAAATGTATCCTCTCTACTTTATTGATGCCCGAAAATCAGAAGACATCCTTTTACTCATAGATACTCTTTTAAGCCAATCAGAAATCTCCCTTAGCCTCTCAGGTAACATGAATCATGCATGACCATTCACGAAAACCACCAGAGTCACTCATTCACTCATCACATCGTGCAATTTCAGATGTTTTACTTAATGTAAAAGGAATCGACTATATTCTATTGTGTACTGCAGATGGCTTTGAAATTAGCTCCGTACATAACAAGAATATTTATAATTCAAGCAAATTAGCAGCTGTAAGTAGCTCAATTGTCGCCATGATTTCTGCATTTATGCATGAAATTGATTTAAAAGGCTGCCAAAGTATCACCTTAGATGCTGAAAATGGCAAAGCCATATTAAATGCAATTCCTAATAAAAATTACCCAATGATTATGGTGGCTTTAACGAGCAAAGATATTTTATTGGGACAAGCTTTATTCTTTATAAAAAAATGTACGGAAGATATTGTCCTGTCAGATTCACACTATACAAACTAAATTTAAATCCCGATTTATTCGGGATTTTTTATGATGATTTTCTAATTTTAAGGCTCTAGCTATAATTTCTTATTTTTTAAGCATAAAAAAACACCCCCTGTCATAATACAGGGGGTGTTTTAGAATTAATGAGCTGGCGATGACTTACTCTCACATGGGTAACCCCACACTACCATCAGCGCTAAGAGGTTTCACT
The DNA here is from genome assembly GCF_010646905.1 of Acinetobacter portensis. Taxonomy (NCBI): domain Bacteria; kingdom Pseudomonadati; phylum Pseudomonadota; class Gammaproteobacteria; order Moraxellales; family Moraxellaceae; genus Acinetobacter; species Acinetobacter portensis. The sequence continues at coordinate 1,434,947 of NZ_JAAARQ010000002.1, read as the reverse complement.
TCTGAGTTCGGGAAGGGATCAGGTGGTTCACTCTTGCTATTGTCGCCAGCACAACTGTTTATGCTTACTCGCTATGGTCTTAATTGCTTTCGCATGCCTAGCTTTCGTCAAATGAGTTATTAACAGATATTTGAGTTAAAGTTTAAGTTCTAGCGTTCACTAAATCAAGCATTTTGCTTTGAAATCTTTCGAAACAACAACTGTTTGGGTGTTGTATAGTCAAGCCTCACGAGCAATTAGTATTGGTCAGCTTCATGCATCACTGCACTTCCACATCCAACCTATCAACGTCGTAGTCTTCAACGGCTCTTTAGAGGACATAAAGTCCTTGGGAAATCTTATCTTGAGGTAGGCTTCCCGCTTAGATGCTTTCAGCGGTTATCCCTTCCGAACATAGCTACCCGGCGATGCGACTGGCGTCACAACCGGTACACCAGAGGTTCGTCCACTCTGGTCCTCTCGTACTAGGAGCAGATCCTCTCAAATTTCCAACGCCCACGGTAGATAGGGACCGAACTGTCTCACGACGTTCTAAACCCAGCTCGCGTACCTCTTTAAATGGCGAACAGCCATACCCTTGGGACCTGCTTCAGCCCCAGGATGAGATGAGCCGACATCGAGGTGCCAAACACCGCCGTCGATATGAACTCTTGGGCGGTATCAGCCTGTTATCCCCAGAGTACCTTTTATCCGTTGAGCGATGGCCCTTCCATACAGAACCACCGGATCACTAAGACCTACTTTCGTACCTGCTCGACTTGTGGGTCTCGCAGTTAAGCGCGCTTTTGCCTTTATACTCTACGCGTGATTTCCGACCACGCTGAGCGCACCTTCGTACTCCTCCGTTACTCTTTAGGAGGAGACCGCCCCAGTCAAACTACCCACCAGACATGGTCCTCGCTCCAGATTATGGAGCAGAGTTAGAACCTCAATATTACCAGGGTGGTATTTCAAGATTGGCTCCATCGCAACTAGCGTCACGACTTCAAAGCCTCCCACCTATCCTACACAAGTAAGATCAAAGTTCAATGTCAAGCTGCAGTAAAGGTTCACGGGGTCTTTCCGTCTAGCCGCGGGTACACCGCATCTTCACGGCGAATTCGATTTCACTGAGTCTCTGCTGGAGACAGCGCCCCCATCATTATGCCATTCGTGCAGGTCGGAACTTACCCGACAAGGAATTTCGCTACCTTAGGACCGTTATAGTTACGGCCGCCGTTTACTGGGGCTTCGATCAAGAGCTTCGCTTACGCTAACCCCATCAATTAACCTTCCAGCACCGGGCAGGCATCACACCCTATACGTCCACTTTCGTGTTTGCAGAGTGCTATGTTTTTAATAAACAGTTGCAGGGGCCTGGTTTCTGTGGCTGTCAACCGCTCAGGAAGTAAATTCCGTCACCGTCGACAGCGTACCTTCTCCCGAAGTTACGGTACCATTTTGCCTAGTTCCTTCAGCAGAGTTCTCTCAAGCGCTTTGGTCTACTCGACCTGACCACCTGTGTCGGTTTCGGGTACGATTCCTGTGTAACTGAAGCTTAGAGACTTTTCCTGGAAGTATAGTATCAGCCACTTCGCTAATAAATTAGCTTGCTATCAGTTCTCAGCATAGAGTACCCCGGATTTGCCTAAGATACATGCCTACAACCTTTCACCTGGACAACCAACGCCAGGCTGACTTAACTTTCTCCGTCCTCTCATCGCATTACACAGAAGTATTGGAATATTAACCAATTTCCCATCGACTACGCCTCTCGGCCTCGCCTTAGGGGTCGACTCACCCAGCCCCGATTAACGTTGGACTGGAACCCTTGGTCTTTCAGCGAGCGAGTTTTTCACTCGCTTTGTCGTTACTCACGTCAGCATTCGCACTTCTGATACCTCCAGCATACTTCTCAATACACCTTCATCGGCTTACAGAACGCTCCCCTACCACTTGCAATAAATTGCAAATCCGCAGCTTCGGCATGTAGTTTTAGCCCCGTTACATCTTCCGCGCAGGCCGACTCGACTAGTGAGCTATTACGCTTTCTTTAAAGGGTGGCTGCTTCTAAGCCAACCTCCTAGCTGTCTATGCCTTCCCACATCGTTTCCCACTTAACTACAATTTTGGGGCCTTAGCTGGCGGTCTGGATTGTTTTCCTCTTGACTACGGACGTTAGCACCCGCAGTCTGTCTCCCGGATAGTACTCATTGGTATTCGGAGTTTGCATCGGTTTGGTAAGTCGGGATGACCCCCTAGCCGAAACAGTGCTCTACCCCCAATGGTATTCGTCCGAGGCGCTACCTAAATAGCTTTCGGGGAGAACCAGCTATCACCAAGTTTGATTAGCCTTTCACCCCTATCCACAAGTCATCCCCTGGCTTTTCAACGACAGTGGGTTCGGTCCTCCAGTTAGTGTTACCCAACCTTCAACCTGCTCATGGATAGATCACCTGGTTTCGGGTCTATGCCCAGCAACTAATTCGCCCTATTAAGACTCGATTTCTCTACGGCTCCCCTATTCGGTTAACCTCGCTACTGAACATAAGTCGCTGACCCATTATACAAAAGGTACGCAGTCACCGGACGCAATGCCGGCTCCCACTGCTTGTATGCATGCGGTTTCAGGATCTATTTCACTCCCCTCACAGGGGTTCTTTTCGCCTTTCCCTCACGGTACTGGTTCACTATCGGTCAGTCAGGAGTATTTAGCCTTGGAGGATGGTCCCCCCATATTCAGACAAGGTTTCACGTGCCCCGCCCTACTCGTCATCATCATATAAGCCCTTTCGTGTACAGGACTATCACCTACTACGGTCGCACTTCCCAGAGCGTTCCACTAAAGCTTATATGACTTAATGGGCTGTTCCCCGTTCGCTCGCCGCTACTGAGGGAATCTCAATTGATTTCTTTTCCTAAGGGTACTGAGATGTTTCACTTCCCCTCGTTCGCCTCATACACCTATGTATTCAGTGTATGATACCTAGCTTATGCTAAGTGGGTTTCCCCATTCAGAAATCTCCGGATCACAGGATATTTGCCGCCTCCCCGGAGCTTATCGCAGGCTATTACGTCTTTCATCGCCTCTGACTGCCAAGGCATCCACCACATGCACTTAATTACTTGACTATACAACCCCAAACAGTCGTTAATCCCTACAAGGAGGATAACAACAGATTGTGTCTTTCAACACACTCATACAGTTTGTTGTCCGTAGATTTAACTACAGTACAGCTTCTATTAGATTCATATACCAAAACGCTTGATTCAGTTAATCGCTAGTTTCTCAGTTCTTCATTTCACTCAACAGTAACAAGTTACTGCTAAATTCAATTCAGTTCTGAGCCTTAAACAATTTATTTCAACTCAAATTAATCTGTTAATGATTGCTCTAGCCTTCGTCAGGTCTAGAAACTGTGATAAATCACAGAGATTACCAAGTCCGCGTATATTAACGCTTATACTTGTTAATCTCTATAAGCTATCTAGCTGTTTGTATGTTTCTTAGCTCATCTTACATTCATTTGACTACCAAGTAGTCAATGATGTGATGGTGGAGACTAGGAGAGTCGAACTCCTGACCTCCTGCGTGCAAAGCAGGCGCTCTACCAACTAAGCTAAGTCCCCAGCTTATCATTAGATTCAATGTATCTTTGCTTTCTGTTTGCTCAGTACTCTCATACTGCGTTAGTCAGATTTGGTGGGTCTGACAAGACTTGAACTTGTGACCCCACGCTTATCAAGCGTGTGCTCTAACCAACTGAGCTACAGACCCTCAGATACATCTTCATGAAGAACAACTTGTTGTGGATTCTTACCAATCGTCAATCTTTCGTTAAGGAGGTGATCCAGCCGCAGGTTCCCCTACGGCTACCTTGTTACGACTTCACCCCAGTCGTCGGCCACACCGTGGTAAGCGTCCTCCTTACGGTTAGACTACCTACTTCTGGTGCAACAAACTCCCATGGTGTGACGGGCGGTGTGTACAAGGCCCGGGAACGTATTCACCGCGGCATTCTGATCCGCGATTACTAGCGATTCCGACTTCACGCAGTCGAGTTGCAGACTGCGATCCGGACTACGATCGGCTTTTTGAGATTAGCATCCTCTCGCGAGGTAGCAACCCTTTGTACCGACCATTGTAGCACGTGTGTAGCCCTGGTCGTAAGGGCCATGATGACTTGACGTCGTCCCCGCCTTCCTCCAGTTTGTCACTGGCAGTATCCTTAAAGTTCCCACCCGAAGTGCTGGCAAATAAGGAAAAGGGTTGCGCTCGTTGCGGGACTTAACCCAACATCTCACGACACGAGCTGACGACAGCCATGCAGCACCTGTATGTAAGCTCCCGAAGGCACCAATCCATCTCTGGAAAGTTCTTACTATGTCAAGACCAGGTAAGGTTCTTCGCGTTGCATCGAATTAAACCACATGCTCCACCGCTTGTGCGGGCCCCCGTCAATTCATTTGAGTTTTAGTCTTGCGACCGTACTCCCCAGGCGGTCTACTTATCGCGTTAGCTGCGCCACTAAAGTCTCAAAGACCCCAACGGCTAGTAGACATCGTTTACGGCATGGACTACCAGGGTATCTAATCCTGTTTGCTCCCCATGCTTTCGTGCCTCAGTGTCAGTATTAGGCCAGATGGCTGCCTTCGCCATCGGTATTCCTCCAGATCTCTACGCATTTCACCGCTACACCTGGAATTCTACCATCCTCTCCCATACTCTAGTCTCCCAGTATCGAATGCAATTCCTAAGTTAAGCTCAGGGATTTCACATCCGACTTAAAAGACCACCTACGCACGCTTTACGCCCAGTAAATCCGATTAACGCTCGCACCCTCTGTATTACCGCGGCTGCTGGCACAGAGTTAGCCGGTGCTTATTCTGCGAGTAACGTCCACTATCCTAGAGTATTAATCTAAGTAGCCTCCTCCTCGCTTAAAGTGCTTTACAACCAAAAGGCCTTCTTCACACACGCGGCATGGCTGGATCAGGGTTCCCCCCATTGTCCAATATTCCCCACTGCTGCCTCCCGTAGGAGTCTGGGCCGTGTCTCAGTCCCAGTGTGGCGGATCATCCTCTCAGACCCGCTACAGATCGTCGCCTTGGTAGGCCTTTACCCCACCAACTAGCTAATCTGACTTAGGCTCATCTATTAGCGCAAGGTCCGAAGATCCCCTGCTTTCCCCCGTAGGGCGTATGCGGTATTAGCAGCCGTTTCCAACTGTTGTCCCCCACTAATAGGCAGATTCCTAAGCATTACTCACCCGTCCGCCGCTAAGTTAGGTAGCAAGCTACCTTTCCCCGCTCGACTTGCATGTGTTAAGCCTGCCGCCAGCGTTCAATCTGAGCCATGATCAAACTCTTCAGTTTAATATTGCTTAGTGCCTTAAAGGGCACCAATCTTGGCTCATCAATTTTCTGACAAATATTTCTCAAATAAACTTCGAGTAATTTCTACCATTCAATCAATGAAAATAATTTCGATCGATCAACCAGTAAAAATCCACACAAGTTGTTCTTCATAATCTCTTAATGATCTTCTTGCTACTTCGTCAGTAGCAAGCTAGGTCGGCTATATTACTCTCTATCTCTAGAAAGTCAACTAGTAATTTCAAATTATTTTAAACTTTCTTTCTAAAACCCAATCTTAACACTTCATGCTAAGTTACTGTTTTATCAGAAGTTTTAATCTTCATCACCGCCGATGGATGTGCATTCTACAGGATTTTTGATGGCTTGCAACACCTATTGAAAATATTTTATTTTGCATGTTTATTTTATAATCTATAAAACTCATAAATACATGAAATTTAAATATAATTTATTTTTAAATTAATTCATTATTATAGAATCAACAAATCAAAATAAACATAAGAACTTGTTTTATATATAATTATTAAAAACCAAAACCAATTCCTGTTTAAATAAAATTCAATTTTTGCTTCATTTACCAACAATGTGATGAATAAGCATTCAATATTCGTTTTTCATTCCATAAAAGACTTCAAATTATGAAGTTCATCCCTCTATAAAAAAAGCCACTACTAAATAAGTAATGGCTTTTTAAATCTAAAATTGCAATTTATTTAGAACTTCATACTCATGCGTGCCCAATAATTACGCCCTGTATTGTTAAATTGTTGAGTGGCAAAATCATCACCAAAGCCAGAGCTTCCCATTTTATTCAAATGCTCGGTATAGGTTTTATCTAACAAGTTATCTATACCAATAGATAAATCCACATCTTTCGTTAAGTTATAAGATCCATTAATAGACAAGGTCGTAAAGCCTGAACTTTTTTTCAGGTCATAACCTACGATATTACCCTCATTTAAACTTACTCGGTTTTGCCCATCCACAACACGCCATAACAAACCAATATTATATTTGTCTTGCACATAACGTAAGTTTACACGTGCTTCTAAAGGTGAAATTTGTGGTAAAGGTGTATTGTCTGTGGTGTTTTTACCCCAAGCATACATTGCGCTTACATCTGCCTGAATTGCATCTGTAAATTTATAGCCTATACCCGCTTCCGCACCAGCAATAACAGCATCGACATTGCGTGAATCTACCGTATTTTGCTTTCCAGAGCCCATACCCATTGAATGACCGTGTCCATGTCCACTGTTTTGTGATTTAGGATAAGTCATCAAAATATAATCTTTAATCATGCCTGTATAAGCAGAAGCCCAAGAATTAAAAGCTCCATGTACATGTTGATAGCCAAAATCAAGTTGTAAGGTTTTCTCAGTTTCTAACTTTTTAAAGGTATTGGCTGTTACACCATAATAATCTGTTTTAAATAACTCCCAATAATCTGGCACACGCTCTACATAGCCTAGACCAATATATGTTTTACCATCTTCATGTTCAGGATGTGTATTTTCAAAACGAATAAATGCACTAGGCAATGTTTCAGAACGGCTTTGCTGTGTTTTTAAAGCATCTACTTTAACTTGATCAATTCGCGCCCCTGCAACTACACGATTATCTCCTTCCAATTGATAAGTTAATTCACCAAAAGCGCCATATGATTGAAATTGCATATCAGACTTCAGTGGCATATCCATCGTATTCGATTTCATACCACCCGCATGTTTATTATGTTGAGAATCAACACCTGTAATAACTTGAAGTTTGTCCCATTCATGCGTCACAGCCAAACGCGTATTCAATGTACGGCGTGTTACCTGCATAGATGATGGATTATCAACCATTTCATGCATTGTCATATCATGCGTTTGAGGCACTTTTCTCAAACTATAGTTATCCATAATATGATCATTAAAACTATAGTTCACTTGTGCTTCAATTTTCTTAATGACATCAGTGACGTTTTTCTTTTCAAAACGCAAACCTAAGCTCTCACGAGCAAACTGAGATCCATCCATGCCACGACCTGCATAAACCACTTCACCATCGGCCTTCCCACCAGTAAGTTCTAGCCATGTGTTTTCATCAGGTGTCCAACCTAAAGCGACATCAGCATTCCAACGTTTCCAGTCAGATGGAACTGTATTTCCACTGCCATCCTTATAACTATCTGCAACTGAACGATTGGCATTTAAACGAACATACTTATGTTCATCGCCAATTGCTGTTTCAAGGTTATGATCCAAACGCCCAAATGACCCCATCAATACACTTGCTTGACCACGATAAGGCTTTTCAGAAGTCAACTTTTCAGGTGAACGTTCAAAAATAACCGTTGCAGCAGAACCTGTATTGGCATATTGAACGGTTTGTGGCCCTTTAATGACAGAAATTTGGTCATAACTTTCAGGTGAAATATAAGATGTAGGCGAATCCATACGACTTGGGCATGCACCTAAATTTTCCGTACCATCTGTCAAAATTTTAATGCGTGAACCAAACATGCCTCGAAATGTGACATCACCATTGGTTCCTGCACCACTATTTACAGAACTAAAACCTACAATACTTTGTAAGTAATCTGCACCATCTGTTGCAGGAATCGGTTGAATAGGCTGTTTTGGATCTGCTCGAACAATTAAGCCATTCGCATCGTTACCTGCTTGAGCAGTCACTGTAATTGGCGCAAGTTTTTTAGATTCACTTGAATCATTTGCCAATACAACTGGTGAATAACAAGCAACACAAATCGCAGCCGCAAGAGGCTGTAAAAAGAATTTTGGCTGAGCCATTTTTTTCTCACTTAAAACATAAATAAAACAAGGCTAGAGTCAGTAAAGACCCGAAATTAACGTTTGATTTATGCGAAAAGTGGCGGGGCTCGCCCTTGGGGGATAAGAAAAAGTCGTTGTAGAACAAACCAAACATGACTAAATGCCTGTTGGAATGCAATTAAGCGAACTTGAATACGATCAAATACTTCTTTTACATCTAACTCAGGTGGTAACACCAAATTTCCATACACAGTACAGTACTGACATTGATGATTTGCATCATGTTCATGTCCTGCATGTTCGGAATTTTTTTGATGTTCTGAATGTATAGAAGATTGATGTGAATGGGCACTGTGCGCTGAATATACCGTTGATGGTTTTAGCAAAAGTGCACGCGTAATGGTTTCACAGACCGGAGCAACTTGATATTGCTTCGGTAACAAAGGCTGTAAAAATACAGCGATCTGTAAAAATACTGCAAAAGCTGAAAACAGCAAGCCACTACGTAAGAGCAAAGGCAAATCCTAAAATTTGTCACAACTGAGTATAACAAAGCCCAATAAAAATTGGGCTTTGAGTTACAAACATTTGCTAATGAGTTAGCGTTTCACTGGAACATTTTCTTTTTGACGCTGACGAGCAGCTTTTTCAATTTTCTCACGCGCACGTTGGCGTTTAAGGGGAGATAAATAATCTACAAAAAGCTTGCCGTTTAAGTGATCCATTTCATGCTGAATACAAACAGCAAGAAGTTCATCTGCTTCTAACTCAAAAGCATTGCCCTCTAAATTTACAGCTTCAATTTTGACACGTGACGGACGTTCAACTTTGTCGTATATTTGAGGCACTGAAAGACAACCCTCTTCATAAGGTTGGGTATCTTCAGTTAATGGGGTAACTTTAGGGTTAATAAAAACCATGGGTTCATCTTTATTTTCAGATAAATCCATAACAATAAGCTGAATATGCTTGTCGACTTGCGTTGCAGCCAAGCCAATTCCTGGCGCTGCGTACATCGTTTCAAACATATCTGCAGCAAGCTGACGAATCTCGTCAGTAACTTCTTCGACTGGTTGTGCAATGGTACGAAGACGTGGGTCGGGAAAACTTAAAATAGGTAATAAGGCCATATTGCGTCCTCACTTATGCCATTGATCAAAAAACCAAAATGAAGGAATGCTTCATCGAAAAAATGTGTGTAAGATCGTTATTATAACGCAACTACATACATAATTTTAGGAATTATGATAATGAAAAAGGTTTTTAAAGACACATCTTATTTCAGTGTCTTGGGGTTAAAAAAACAGACGCTTGCACTTACTATTTGTGCAGGTCTAAGCATTGGTGTTGTAACGACAATTGAAGCATCAACACCGACACGTAATATCAATCCACCAGCATTAAAAGCCAACGCACCTAATGTTTATGTTGTAAAAAAGGGCGATACGCTTTGGGATATTTCAAAGAAATTTCTTAAAAATCCGTACCGTTGGCGCGAAATTTGGGCAAGTAATAAATACATTAAAAACCCACATTGGATCTTCCCTGGCGATCGCTTACTTATGTGTACCTATAATAATCGCCCAATTATTGGTAAAGATGAGGGTGATGGCTGTGACGGCATTATCCGTCGCTATGGCAATGGCACCGTTACTCTTCAACCTCAAGTTCGTATTGAGTCTTTGAATAACACGATTCCTGTCATTCCACTAGATAGAATTAAAAATTGGCTAGAGCGCTCAAGTGTCGTAGCTGCTGATTCCGTTAAAAACACACCATATATCGTTGGAGCAAAAGATCAGCGTGTCTTAGCGGCTAAAGGACAAAGTGTTTATGTTCGCGGAAATGGCTTGGAAATAGGGCAACAATACGGTGTTTACCGAGAAAATGATCCTTACATCATGCTTGATGCTAACGGTAAAAAATATAATGCTGGTTTAGAAATTGTTCAAGTTGCATCGGGAATTGCGACCAAACAAACAGGCGATCTCACTACATTAGAAATTACAGATTCTTATAACTCGGAAATCCGTCGTGGTTATTTCGTAATGCTAGAAGAAGATGCAATGTTACCAACACTGTTTTATCCAGTGAATGCGGATGAAGTCATTGCTGGCGGTAAAATTATTCGAATTCAAGGCTCAATTGGTGCTGCTGCAGTAAGAAGTGTTGTAAGCATTGACCGCGGAACAAACCAAGGCGTTAAAACAGGTCATGTATTTAGCGTAAACGAACTGGGTCAAACTGTTAAAGATCCTGTTACTCATGAGACACTGCAATTACCATCAGAAAACGTAGGTAGCATTATGGTATTCAAAACATTTGAAAATTTGAGTTATGCCTATGTTCTTGAAAGTGACCTACCTATAAATATTGGTTCCTTACTTACACCACCAATCATGAATGACTAGTTGAACGAAGATGTTGAATCATTTATCACAAACTCAGATCGAAACAATTGCGGTGTGGTATGTGGTTCAACATTCACTTTCTAGTTATTACAAAATAAAAGCACATTTTAAAAACTTAGAAGACTCACTAAAGCCAGAAAGCCTAATTGCTTGGAAGAATTTAAACCTCCATAAAAACCATATTCAACGTTTAGAAAAATTTCATACCCAAGAAGGTCAAACTGAGTTTCAACATTTACTTCAACATATTAAGCAATCTTCGGATTTTGTTATTACAGAAGCAGATTCATGCTATCCAACCCAACTTTTACCCTATAGCGATAGACCTCCTATTATTTTTGGGCAAGGCAATGAGCAAATTCTTCTACAACCACAAATTGCAATTGTAGGAAGTCGAAAATCTAGCCCTCATGGTCGACAAGTAGCGTATAACTTTGCCTATTATTTAAGTGAAAAAGGTTTTTATATTAATAGTGGTTTAGCGCAAGGAATAGATGAAGCTGCTCATCAAGGTGGGATCAAAAACCATCGAACTATTGCCGTAATGGGAACAGGTTTAGACATAACCTACCCATCTCAAAACCAAGCATTAAGACAAGAAATTATAAATCACCATGGTGCAGTCATTACCGAGTTTTTACCGACAACGAAGCCCTTGCAACAGCATTTCCCTCGAAGAAACCGAATTGTAAGCGGTTTAAGCTTAGGTATCATTGTTGCTGAGGCTAGTCTAGAAAGTGGTTCACTCATCACCGCTAAACTTGCAGCAGATCAGGGTAAATTAATATTTGCGATTCCTGGACATATTTATAGTGAACACCATCAAGGATGCCATCAACTTATTCGTGAAGGTGCAATTTTAATTGATCATCCTGAACAAGCAATTGAAGACTTAGCACTTCCAACGCAATGGCACAGCCAACAAAATTCTGAGCAAAATAACTCAACAGAATTAAGTGAAAAAGATTCTAATCAATCCTTAGATATTCCAAACTATCTCATTCCTCTTTATAAGCAACTCGATTGGGTTGGACAAAATATTGATCAGCTTGCAACAACTCTTCAACTTGATATTGCGACATTAACTGGTCATTTGATGGAACTAGAGTTAAGTGGTCTATGTATGCAACAATTAGGTTTATATGTGCGTTGTCGTTCCAATAAATAAGGTTCACAATAACCCTTTATTTTTTAAAGGTTCCCTCCCATGATCACCACCTCTGTTACAGAAGCCGCGAATTGCCTTAAACAAGGACAAGTGCTTGCCTATCCTACAGAGGCTGTTTGGGGTTTAGGCTGTGATCCACATAATGAGAAAGCCTTTCAGGAAATATTACGCTTAAAGCAGCGTCCTATTGAAAAAGGTGTGATTTTATTAGCAGGGCAAATTTCACAAGTCGAACATTTATTAAAAAATCTAAGTCCTGAAATACGAAATCAGATTATTGATTCTTGGAGTAATCGTAGTTCATCGGAACGTGCAACAACTTGGCTCCTACCAGCTACAGAAGATATTCCAACATGGATTAAAGGCAATCATCCCAAAGTTGCTGTTCGTGTAACAACCCACCCTTTGTGTATTGCTTTATGTAATGCATTTAATGGCTATATTGTGTCGACAAGTGCAAATACAGCAGGATTAGAACCTGCTCGCTCATTACAAGATGCAACGCATTACTTTAAAAATGAATTAAATTATTTGAACGGTGATTTAGGATTAAGCCGTGAACCAAGCAAAATTATAGATGCAGAAACAGGCGATATTATTCGCGCTTAAAAAACACCAAAAAAAGTGGAAAACATTTTCATAATATTTAGACAAAAAAAAGCTCAACCATATAGGGATGGCTGAGCATAAAAAAGGATGTGTAATCACATCCAGAGGGTCTTGCAAATCTCTGGCTTCACAATAAGCATGTTTTAAAACATAGGCTTAATTGCTTAACTGATGCTATTATTCATTAATCTTTTTTCAATGAGAAATAGAATTAAGGTATCTATTTATATAAAAAATATATTAATTAGGTGGTAAAATAATCATAATTCAAATTATGTTGCTATTTTATTGAGCATTTTTAAAAATTTGCTTTTTTATTCATCACTTAAAAATTAAATACATTAAACAAAAATAATACCTACATCATGTTTGTTTGATTGTTTTTTAATCAATTTAAAGTCATGAAGTCTTCTTTTGAGCAAGTAAAATTCCAACAATAATGATCACACCACCTATAGTGTGATAAATCGTCCACTCTTCTTTCAACCAGAAATATGCAATGAATGCAGTAAAAACTGGCATTAAATTCATAAAAACACTGGTTCTGTTGGGTCCATTTTGCTGAATAGATAACATCCAGATTAATGGTGCAATAAGAGAAGGAAAAATACCTGCGTATAAAACACTGACTGCATTTTCAGGGCGAATGGCGTCTAAACCAAACCAAAGTAAAAATGGTAAGTGATAAATTAATGCAAAAATAATTTGAACATACAAACTTAACATTAGCGGGATTTGTAATTTCCATTTTTTCAGAAACACGCCATAAAAAGCATAGAAAAATACAGCGGCAATCATAAGCAAATCACCAACATGACCACCCAAATTCACCAAGCTTGTAATATCACCCTGCGCAATCACAAAAATCAAACCACTAAACGAAAGCACACCACCAATCACAGCATATTTATTTGGATATTCTTTTAAAATAACCATAGACACAAAAATGGTAAAAATTGGAATAAATGCGTTAATAATCCCCATATTTGTTGCACTTGTATAATGTGCTGCCGCATATGATATGCCTTGATAAAGCACCATTCCAAAAGCAGATAAGACTGCAAGCTTGGCTAAATTAGGTTGAATCAAATGCCATTCTCGAATGACTTTCATCAACATAAAGGGTGTCAAAATAAGAAATGCGACAAACCAACGATAAAAACTAATACTCACAGGGGAAATATAATCTGCAACATAGCGTGTCACCGCAACATTTAACGCCCAAATAAATACGGCAATAAGTGGCAAAAGGACTGCCCACCAATGGGTTATTTTTGTTTGCTGATTCATAAATACTTCGTGGCTTTAAGATGTGTGATTATTGTGCAAAAAGTCTGAAACAATTGAAATACTGATTTTCAGACATTTGTATCGTATAGTCGACATACTTCCAATATTCTTCTTTTCATTCTTGTTTTCTTTTTCTGTGAGTATTCAATATGCTTGAACTTGAAAAATACATCGATGTAGAGGGTTTTTTCTATGAAAAAGATGATGTTGTTAGTCCACATGCATCTATTTGGGGAGATTTTAATTTTTGCCTAAACGGTATTTTAGAATATGAAATAGAGGGGAATATTCAACTATCTCCACCCAGTTATGGTATTTGGATTCCGCCACAAATCACACATCATTGTCATGAAGTTGAACAGACAAAAACGCATTATGTTGGCATTCGTATTCATCCAGAATTATGTAAAGACTTTTCATCACATGCTGAAATTTTAGGGGTAAGTCCATTTTTTAGAATTCTGATTGAAGAAATTTTGCAATTCAAATCTAAAGACAAAAAATCGCAAACTTATCGTCATTTATTACAGGTTTTATTGGATCAGCTTGTTCATGCACCGAAGTATCATCATTATCTTCCACAAAGCCACAACCCTGTTTTAAAAGATATTTTAGAAAACTTAGCCAAACCTAAAAATTTTACATGCAGTCTTCAACAAGTCATTTCCCACGCATCAATCACAGAACGGCATTTATTGCGTTTGTGCCAACAAGAACTCAACATGAGTATTTCTGAATGGCGTAATCGTGCCAAAATTTTGTACGCCATTACTCAATTAAGACAGGGCGAATCGATCAAAAAAGTGGGGTATGATTTAGGCTATAATCATAGTTCGAGCTTTATCGAATTTTTTAAGCGTTATACCAACCAAACACCAAGCCAAATTAAAACTTCTTAAGCTTTTTTCTGTGCCAAAACTACTCCAAAAATTGCCATAATTGTGCCAATTGAATGGTAATACATCCATTGTTCATTCAAGTAAATATAGGCAATGACCGCAGTAATAATTGGACCAAAATTGGTGAACATACTTGAACGATTTGGCCCTAAAGTTTGCATGGCTTTCATCCACATAAATGGTGCAACAATGGAGGGTAACAAGGCAGCGTAAAGTACAGGAAAAGCATTACTCGCATTAATGGTTTGCAAGCCAACTACGCATAATAATGGAAGATGAATCAATAGACCTAAAGCAGTTTGAACAAACAAACTTGCCCCCAAACTTATTGGAAGTTTCCAGTGTCTAAGCAATACGCCATATAAAGCATAAGACACAACAGCCACAATCATAAGTCCATCTCCAAAGTGAAACCCACCTTGGAAAATACCTGTAAAAGACCCACGACCAATTAAGAAAAATAAACCTATAATTGAAATAATACTGCCAATAACACCATAAATTGTCGGCTTTTCAGCAAGCACGATTAAGCTAACAAATATCGTAAAAATTGGAATAAAAGCATTAATAATGCTCATATTGGTCGCTGTGGTGGTATGCCCTGCCGTATAAGACAAACATTGATACACAACCATCGCTAACAATGATAAAAGCGTTAGTTTTCCAATATTCTTTAATATAATTTGATGTTCTAAAATTAATTTTTTATACACAAATGGAAAAATCAAAACAAGGGCAATAACTAACCGCCAAAAACTAATACTAATAGGTTCAATAACAGAGGCAGCATAACGTGTGACCACCATATTAGTGCCCCAAATCACCACAGGCACCATTGGAATGGCATAAATCCATAGTGATGTTTTTTCAGTTTCCACTTGCTGTGACATATTCGAATTCATTGAAAAGCGATGTTTAATTGTACTGAATTTAGTTTCAAAATATTAATAGAATATTCAATCATTTATCTAATAAAAAGTGCTGATTAATTCAGTTTTAAATCTTTAAAAACAATGATTGAGTCTTTTTATTCATTTTGCTTTAAATGTACAAATTTACCTCACAATCTACTTTAAATTCGCTTGCTCGAAAGCAAATTTAAAGCTACAACATTTGAGTTAATATTATTAGAGAAATAATCATGGCTTCTGTATACAACATTCCCCTAAAAAGCATTCAAGGTGAAGAGATCAGCCTTAACCAATATGAAGGCAAAGTTTTACTTCTTGTTAATGTTGCATCGAAATGTGGTTTAACACCGCAATATGAAGGCTTAGAAAAGCTTTATACGGAAAAGAAAAGTGCAGGATTAGAAATTTTAGGTTTCCCTGCAAATAACTTTTTAGAACAAGAACCTGGTTCAGATGAAGAAATTCAAGATTTTTGCTCGGTAAACTACAAAGTAGACTTCCCTCTTTTTTCAAAAATTTCAGTTGCAGGTACAGATAAACACCCACTTTATCAAACTTTGACTCAAGCTATTCCTGAACGTATTGGTGAAGGTCCTTGGTGGAAAGATCTTGTAGATTATGGTCTTACTCCAAATGAACCACCTGAAGTTTTATGGAATTTTGAGAAATTCCTTGTATCTAAAACAGGTGAAGTTGTTGCTCGTTTTGCACCAGATATTACTGCCGATGATGCACGTATCGTTGATGCGATTAATGCTGAACTCGCGAAGTAATTTGTAACAGTAATGTAAGCATGTTTTACAACGCGACATGCTTGCATTTATCTATAAATAACAACAACTTAAACTCAAAAACAAACCATTTAAAAACTTCACAATTCACACATTATTTTAATATTTGAATAACAAATACTTCACTATCTATCAAACACTTAGACCTAAGATAAATTCATAAACAAAGATGACATCGTCTATAGGTGAAGCATGAACACTCTCGTTAAAGTACTTGTATTCTCAATATCTACTGCTTTAGTTGCTGCACCTGCAATGGCTGCACCGCAAGATCATCAACCCAACAAAGCTCAAACTCAGTTTCAGCACAATAAAGCACCTGCTCCACAAAATCATCAGGCTCAAATGAATAAGCATTCTGCACAGCCTTTACAACAACATAAGCCTGTTGCCCAAAAAGCTGTAAAACCATCGCATGATTGGAGAGCAGGTCAAAAAGTTCCAAGTCAATTCCGTGGTCAACGCTATAATGTAGATCATATGAAGCATAGAAAATTGACCAAACCTGCTAAAAATGAGCAATGGATTAAGGTAAATAATGACTATGTTTTAACAAATGTGATTAGTCATATTATTCTTAAAGTAATTACTGGTTAATTTTGGAATATCTAAAAAAAAGAGCATCTTTATGCTCTTTTTTATGAAAAGAAATGTAACTCCTTTACAAAAGTCTATTTTTAATCCACATTCCACCTTTATATTCAAATTATATTTTATAAAAGCTGTCACTATTATGAAAAAAATTCTTCAAGGTGTATTACTTCCATTTGCTATTTTTAGTGCGGGCATTCTTTTAATTGGTTGTGAGCAAAATCAATCCCCCGAAACAACGACTGAACACAATACAACAGAGCTATCACAAGATTTAAATTCGAGTAGCGAAGTACATGAAAATTTAAAAAGTGGCAATGTTTTTTACGTTGTTCGTGATGTTGCAGATATGCAAATGAAAGCAGGAACTTATATTGAGCAGTTAAAACAAACCCAAACTAGCTTAGAAAATGCGGTCAATACGAAAGATCATCAACAATTACAAGCAACCGCCACTCAGTTACACACTCAGCTGAAAGAATTGAATCAGGTTTTAGAATCTCTTAATTTAAAAAGTCACGAAGTGGATAATATTCGTGCAAATATTTTATCTGCCAATGAAAAAGTATTAAGTACGCCTTTTTTAAATGGTGATGTCGATTTATCTAAAATTGATTTAACTCAAATTGAACAACAAATGGGTAGCGTTCAAAATGAAATGATCAAATTAGCAAGCATGATCATGTCTTCTGATGAGAAAAAGTCATCTTAATGTTTTTAAATCATCATATTTTTCTATTTCTTTGATTGAGCCAACACCATGCAAGTGATTATTTTTACAGGTGTTCAAGCTTCGGGTAAGTCGAGTTTTTATTTACTAAATTTAGCGCATAGTCATTTGCGTATTAATTTAGATATGTTGAAAACTCGGCATAGAGAAAATATGATTTTTGAAGCATGTTTAGCGTCTAAAACTAAAATGGTGATTGATAACACCAACCCGACCAAAGCAGACCGTGCACGTTATATTCAACGCGCTAAAGATGCAGGTTTTGAAGTCATTTCTTATTATTTTGAAACAGACTTAAAAAGTACGTTTGAGCGTAATAGTTACCGTGAAGGTAAAGCCAATATTCCTGAAGTGGGTGTTCGAGCAACCTATAAGAAATTTGAAATACCCAGTTTAGATGAAGGCTTTGATGAAATTTTTAAGGTGAAGATTGTTGGAAATGGGGAGTTCTTAGTTAGTTTAAATTAAGAACTCTCCTTAAAATTATTTTTTGTATTTAGTCATTATTTCCATCATTCGTTGCATACCTTCAAACTGTAGACTCAATAACTCTTCTACGCCCGATATAGACTCTGCCATTGAGGGTATTGGACGCTCTCCGAATTGAGCATCCTTATCAAACCAAAATTTCAACTGCCTATTTTTTAAACCACCCTTTATCAAATCTAATGCTTCTAGGCTTTTAGTTGATCCATTTTTTTGAGCTTCAGTTAAAGCTGTTCCAAATGTGAACTCTCTAGATTTTGATAAGTACAATCTTTTTTTAAGACGGAGATCCATGTGTAAAGTATGCATTTCCAAACTAAATTTATAATCATCTAAATCGGGTAGATTAAAAATTTCTTTATAGCTATCTGTAACTATCATCCAATCACTTTCAGTACATATACCATCTGCCAGACGATCTAAATCACAAGGGAACAGTTTTCTAATAGTAGTTGGTTGAATATCTATTCCCAAAGATAAATAGATTTTATGCGCCAATTCAGAACAGAATGAACTTTCACTTTCTACAAACTTAACATCTTTAGATTTATATACCTCAGTACTGTAGCTCTGAGCATAAAATTGGAGTGTATTTTTTAATACTAAATCCGAATCCATTTTGGCTAGTTTATTATTTCTAATTACTCTCCAATTAGCTTTGCAATTTTCCAACTCTAAGAATAGGGGTGAAAGATGCACTCCTTTACTACCAGTTGCATGTATAACAATTCCATCCCCTATATGAATCATTACATGACTACTGCATGCTTTCAGATAAAATAGTTTTTGTGCCGCAATTAGTTTTGGAGATACCTTATTACATCCTTCTACTAAAATTATGTCTCCGATTTTTAAATCAGATAGAGCATTTTTATAAATATCATCATTCTCATTATTCATAACCATTTAATTCAAACCAATCATTTTATTTTTCATCAATATACCTCTTCCATAAAAAAACCACCCTTTCGGGTGGTTTTTTCAATCTCAAACCGTCTCTTATTAAGCGCGGTTTTTGATTTTGCGGATCGTTTCCAACTGAGCAGCAGTTTCTGCAAGAGCAGCCAAAGCAGCAGCAGCGTCCAAATCGCTCTTTTGATTCGCTAACAAGTTTTCAGCATTTTTACGTGCTTCAAGAATTGCAGCTTCATCTAAGTTGTCGGCACGAATTGCAGAATCTGCAAGAATCGTAACAACGTGCGGTTGAACTTCAAGAACACCACCCGATACATAGATTAACTCTTCTGTACCGTTTTCCAACAGAACGCGAATCGCGCCCGGTTGAAGCAAAGTTACTAACGGAGCATGTCCAGGCATAATACCTAACTCACCGCCAGCACCTTTAGCAATTAGCATAGTTACAGTGCCAGAGTACAAAGACTCTTTTACACTTACAACATCACATTGCATAGTCGCCATGAGAATCTCCTAAATTAGAGTAGCTAATTAAAGTTTCTCGGCTTTAGCAATAACTTCGTCAATACCACCAACCATATAGAACGCTTGTTCTGGAATGTGGTCGTATTCACCAGCTAGAAGACCTTTAAAGCCACGAATCGTTTCTTTAAGAGATACTAATTTACCAGGCGCGCCAGTAAATACTTCAGCTACGTGGAACGGTTGAGAGAAGAAACGTTGGATTTTACGCGCACGGTAAACAACCAATTTATCTTCTTCTGCAAGCTCATCCATACCAAGAATTGCGATAATGTCTTTCAATTCTTTGTAACGTTGTAAAACGTTTTGAACTGAACGAGCAATTTCGTAATGCTCAGTACCAACTACTAATGGATCAAGTTGGCGTGAAGTTGAGTCAAGTGGATCGATCGCTGGGTAAATACCAGAAGATGCGATGTCACGGCTCAATACAACAGTCGCGTCTAAGTGAGCGAATGTAGTAGCAGGCGATGGATCTGTTAAGTCATCGGCAGGTACGTATACCGCTTGAATTGACGTAATAGAACCAGACTTAGTAGATGTAATACGTTCTTGAAGAACACCCATCTCTTCTGCAAGAGTTGGCTGGTAACCTACTGCAGATGGCATACGACCTAGAAGTGCAGACACTTCGGTACCAGCCAATGTGTAACGGTAAATGTTGTCAACAAACAACAATACGTCACGGCCTTTACCGTTTTCGTCTTTCTCATCACGGAAGTATTCAGCCATAGTCAAACCAGTTAACGCTACGCGTAAACGGTTTCCTGGTGGCTCATTCATCTGACCGTAGACCATTGCTACTTTGTCTAGAACGTTAGAATCTTTCATTTCGTGATAGAAGTCATTACCTTCACGAGTACGCTCACCAACACCAGCAAACACAGATAAACCTGAGTGAGCTTTAGCGATGTTGTTGATCAATTCCATCATGTTTACAGTTTTACCAACGCCGGCACCACCGAACAGACCAACTTTACCACCTTTAGCAAACGGGCAAAGTAAATCAATTACTTTAATACCAGTTTCTAAAAGGTCAGTAGAAGCCGCTTGTTCAGCATAAGAAGGTGCTGCGCGGTGAATCGGTAAACGTGCTTCTGTCGCAACAGGACCAGCTTCGTCGATTGGGCGACCAAGAACATCCATGATACGACCCAAACATGCTGTACCTACAGGTACAGAGATTGGAGCACCAGTGTTAACTACGTTCAAACCACGCTTAAGGCCTTCAGTAGAACCCATTGCAATAGTACGAACTACGCCATCACCAAGTTGTTGCTGAACTTCTAAAGTAGTTTCAGTACCATCTACTTGGAGAGCGTCATAGATCTTAGGAACGCTGTTGCGTTCAAACTCGACGTCGATTACCGCGCCGATGATCTGAATGATACGACCGCTATTCATTGCTGTCTCCTCAATTCAAAATAATGTTAAACGGCAGCGGCACCACCAACGATCTCAGAAATTTCCTGAGTAATCGCGGCTTGACGCAGCTTGTTATAAATAAGTTGTAGGCTCTTAATGATGTCGCCTGCGTTGTCAGTTGCAGCTTTCATTGCAACCATACGAGCAGACTGCTCACATGCGATGTTTTCAATCACACCTTGGTAAACTACAGACTCAATGTAACGAACCAATAAGCCATTTAAAAGCTCTTCAGCTTCTGGCTCATAGATATAATCCCAACCGTATTGACGGTTAAGAGACTCGTCACCTTCAGCAGCAGCTAAAGGAACAAGTTGTTCGATTTTTTGATTTTGAGTCATGGCATTTACAAAGCCGTTTGATACTAGATAAATACGATCTAACTCGCCTTTATCATAAGCATCTAACATCACCTGCACAGAACCAGTTAACTGTTCAAGACTTGGTGCATCGCCTACATTCGTAGTCGCACCAAGAACTTTACCGCCGTAGTTTTTAAAAAACGAAACCGCTTTTTGACCAATTAAAGCAAATTGAACTTCAATTGACTGCTCTTGTTGTTGCTGTACATGCTTAACAACTTTCTTGAACAAGTTAATGTTCAAGCCACCTGCCAAACCACGATCTGAAGAAACAACGATATAGCCAACGCGCTTTACAGGACGTTCAACCATATAACGGTGTTTGTATTCAGGATTCGCTTGTACCAAATGAGCAATTACACGGTGCATATTTTCGGCATACGGACGGCCTTGAGCCATGCGCTCTTGCGCACGACGCATCTTAGAAGCTGCTACCATCTGCATCGCGCGAGTAATCTTTTGCGTGCTTTTGATACTAGCTACTTTGGCGCGAATTTCTTTTAAATTTGCCATACGCTTAACCTAGTATTCGAAGGCCCTTGCGAGCCTCCGAAGGTTGATTCCGTGAACCAAACCAACACTAAATTTCAAACCAGTTGAAACTTAGTAAGTTTGAGTCGCTTTAAAGCTTTCAATACCTGCTTTGAATGCTGCTTCGATTTCTTTATCCCAAGCACCAGACTCGTCAATTTTTTGCATTAACGCAGCATTTTCTGAACGGAAGTAAGAAACAAGTGCAGCATCAAAGTCTACAATTTTCTTAACTTCAACGTCAGTCATATAACCTTCGTTAGATGCATAAATTGAAACAGCTTGGTCAGCGATTGAATATGGAGCATATTGTTTTTGCTTCATTAATTCAGTTACGCGTTGACCGTGTTCTAATTGCTTACGAGTTGCTTCATCAAGGTCAGAAGCAAACTGTGCGAACGCCGCTAATTCACGATATTGAGCCAAAGCGGTACGGATACCACCAGACAATTTTTTGATGATCTTAGTTTGCGCAGAACCACCAACACGAGATACAGAGATACCCGCGTTCACAGCAGGACGAATACCTGAGTTGAACAATGATGTTTCTAGGAAGATCTGACCATCAGTAATCGAAATTACGTTCGTTGGTACGAATGCAGATACGTCACCCGCTTGAGTTTCAATAATCGGCAATGCAGTTAATGAACCAGTTTGGCCTTTAACTTCACCGTTAGTGAATTTCTCAACGTAGTCAGCAGATACACGAGAAGCACGTTCAAGTAGACGTGAATGTAGATAGAACACGTCACCTGGATACGCTTCACGACCTGGTGGACGGCGTAAAAGCAATGAAATTTGACGATACGCAACAGCTTGCTTAGACAAGTCATCATAAATGATAAGCGCGTCTTCACCACGGTCACGGAAGTATTCACCCATTGTACAGCCAGAGTACGGAGCAAGATAAAGCATTGCTGCTGGATCTGATGCACCTGCTGCTACAACAGTTGTATACGCCATAGCGCCAGTTTCTTCTAGCTTGCGTACAACGTTAGCGATAGTCGATTGTTTTTGACCAATTGCTACGTATACACATTTAATGCCAGAGTTTTTCTGAGCGATGATCGCATCGATCGCCATTGCTGTTTTACCAGTTTGACGGTCACCAATGATCAACTCACGTTGACCACGGCCTACAGGGATCATTGTATCTACTGATTTATAACCAGTTTGTACAGGCTCATCCACTGATTGACGCCAAATTACGCCTGGTGCTACTTTTTCAACAGCATCAGTTAATTTAGCATCAATTGGGCCTTTAGCATCAATTGGGTTACCCAAAGCATCTACTACACGGCCTAAAAGTTCTGGACCAACCGGAACTTCTAATACACGACCTGTGCAACGAGCTTTTTGACCTTCTTGAAGGCTTAAGTAGTTACCTAAAACAACGACGCCCACTGAATCCTGTTCTAGGTTCAGTGCCATACCAAAAAGGCCGCCGTCGAATTCGATCATCTCACCGTACATTGCATCAGCAAGACCGTGAATACGCACAATACCGTCGGAAACCATAACAATGGTCCCTTCGTTCTTAGCGGTTGCGCTGGTGTCCAGATCGCCGATACGCTGTTTAATGAGCGCACTGATCTCGGATGGATTCAGTTGTTGCATTGCGCTATACCTCAATCTTTTTAAAGTTCAGTCTTCAAGCAATTAAGCAAGAAGACGAGTCCGCATTTTTTCAAGCTTGTTAAGCGCAGAATCATCTATCACTTGGTCGCCTGCACGAATAACTACACCAGCAATTAACTCTGGTTTAACTTCTACAGAAACGCTTACTGCTGCTTCGAATTTTTTCTCTAATGCATGTGCAAGTAATTGTTCTTGTACAGAAGTTAATGGGAATGCTGATTCAATCACAACATCCACAGTATTGTTATTCTGTGATTTGAGCTGTTCGTATTCTGCTGCAATTTCAGGTAGAAGTGATAAACGGCCGTTTTCGGCAAGCAATGTCAAAAAGTTTGACACTGCAGCGTTTTGTTCTTCACCTAAAACTTTAGCAATCACACTCACCTGCTCAGCAGGAGTAAGCTCAGGGCGATTTAAGAAAGCTGAAAATGCTTCGTCTTGCACCGCAGCACTGAGCAATTCAAGTGCTTTTGACCAAGAGTCAGTTGCACTTTGCTCAGAAGCGTACGCAAATGCTGCTTTAGCGTATGGGCGTGCCAACGTCAAGAGTTCAGCCATAATCTGCCTCTCTTAAAGTTTAGCAGCCAGCTGAGTCAGCATGGCATTGTGAGCTTCTGCGTCAACTTGTTGGCTAAGAATTTTCTCAGCACCAACAACTGCAAGAGCAGCGACTTGTTGACGTAATTCTTCGCGAGCAGAATTGATTTCAGTATCAACAGCTTCTTTAGCCTGTTGACGAATACGCTCACCTTCAGCTGACGCTTGAGTACGCGCTTCTTCTACCAATTGCGCACCGCGACGGTTCGCTTGTTCGATCAATTGAGCCGCTTGTGCTTTCGCTGCGTCTAATTCAGCTTTCACTTGAGCTTGCGCATCGGCAAGATCAGCTTTCGCTTTTTCAGCAGCATTTAAGCCATCAGCGATTTTACGCTGACGCTCACTAATCGCATTGATTAGTGGTGGCCATACAAACTTCATGCAGAATGCGACAAACATCGCAAAAGCAATCGCTTGGCCAATCAATGTGAGGTTGATATTCATTGCTATTCCTCAATAGTTTAATTTAGGAATTAAGCTGATTAACCTACAAATGGATTAGCGAAGATGAAGAACAAGCCAATACCAACACCGATCATAGGCACAGCATCTAGAAGACCTGCGATTAAGAACATACGAGTTTGTAGTTGCGGAGCTAATTCTGGTTGACGAGCTACAGCTTCAAGGAAGCGACCGCCCAAAAGACCAAAACCAATCGCTGTACCTAAAGCACCAAAAGCGATCAAGATAGCAGATGCAATTGCAACTAGACCTAAAGTGAGTTCCATGATAATTCCTCAGAGGTTAGGTTTTATACCAAGTTAAATTAAAAAAAATTATAGGCCCAACCATCTTGTGATAGTTAGGCGATACCATTAATGTTTTTCGCTAGCCATACTCAAGTATACGATAGTTAGCATCATGAAAATGAATGCTTGTAACGTAATAACAAGAATGTGGAAGATCGCCCAAGGCACAGACAGAGCCCATTGGATCCAAAACGGTAATAACGCGATTAAGATGAAGATTAATTCACCTGCATACATGTTACCGAACAGTCGAAGAGCCAACGAAACTGGACGTGCAAGGAATGTTACTAATTCAAGAATTAAGTTCACTGGAATTAATAACGCTTTTGCAACTGGGTTACTTGGGTTAAATGGGTTAAGTGCCAATTCGCCAACAAAACCACTAATACCCTTTTCACGAATACTATAGAACAAGATTAAAACAAATACAGACAATGACATACCAAGGGTAATGTTAGGGTCCGTAGATGGAACGATCTTGAAGTAAACGTGATGAGGGTCCATACCAAATACGTGTGCACCAATCAATTGAGCTGTATACGGGATAAAGTCAACTGGCAGTAAATCCATTGCGTTCATGAGGAAAATCCACACGAAAATGGTTAATGCTAATGGCGCAATTAAACGTGATTTGCCATGGAAAGTGTCGCGAACACTTGAGTCCACAAATTCAATGATCATTTCAATTGCAGACTGGAACTTGGTAGGAATACCAGAGTTTGCAGCTTTCGCTACACACCAGAATAACAAACAGAAAATCACACCGAGCGTGATAGACCAACCCATAGAATCCAAGTGAATAGCAGTGAACCCCATCTGTTGAGCTTCATCAGCAGTTTCAGCTAACTTCCAAGAACCGTCTGGCATTTTGCCATAGGTCATGTTAGTCAAGTGATGCTTGATATACTCGGTCGAAGTAAGGGCATGTTCTTCAGCAGCCATAAATCACACCTGGTCAATGTCAAATACTAATATAGAGAGAACGAATATCGCGTGCTGCTTGATATCTCGTTCAACTCCAAAAAAACTTTTCAATTTTTTGATGTGCTTAGACTCGTTTCTGAAAGCGTGATACACAAAAAGGTGCAACCCACGACATGGCTTGAACGAGAATAAAACCACAAAACAATGCTGCCGCTGACAACGGCTTAACATTGCTCAAAATTAAAATGAATCCAACGATCACTATAGCAAACTTGCCCATCATGCCCCTATACATGTTCAAAAGAACTTGCTTCGTTGCTCGTGCGCCTGCCGTTCGAAACGACTGCCAAGAAAAATAACTACTGGCTAGCCAACAAACAAGTGCACCTAAAGCCGCACTATAAGCTGCAGTTGAGTCTTTCAAGACCAACGCAATCAAGGCTGAAACAGGAATCATACATGCTTGCATGAGGACTAAAGCTTTCGCTAATCGTCGATCAATCAAGCGACTAGTTCGGCTCATATACTTATCCACTTACAGCATTAATGCTTGACAAGTTTAACAGGTGATCGATTTTTATCGGAGGCATTATAGAGTTAGCCCCCTAAACATGCAATCATTTCCCGACCTAAGTCGAGTTTTTTTGCAACTATGTAACATTGTATTGGTATTTATTTTTGTTTAATAAACACATTACTTTCGTGCATTTAATACACATTTTTGTACTTCTTGAGCCAAATTACTCCATCCAACCACAAAGTCCCCTTCCCCGCTCATACTTTCATCCACCTTCTGAAACTCAATTTCACCCAGTTTTTGATATTGATTGCGACTGGCATGACCTTCTGCAAGTAAACACATTTTAGTCAAAGGACGACTATCATTTAAGTATTTAATTTGCGTAACAGTAGGTGCCATATGAGGGTCTGAAGTTAATGCACCTGCAAATTTTAAATTTAACGAACGTTCTAAATATTGATAAGCATCATGGAATGACCAATAAGGCTTTGTATATAACGTTACATTTAATTTATTTGCAGCAACCAACATGTCTTTTGCAAATTTTTGAGCATTTGCCCAATATTCAGCACGATGTTCTGGTTTTTGTTGTGAACGTAATGCGGCAATAAAGAAACCAATTCGAACCGCATTATTTGGATCTAACCAAACATGAGTATCGACTGTTGATTTTAATGATTCACCACGAACACCACGTTGTGGTAAGGCTTGAATAATCCCTGACTCTAAAATTGAAATAGCAGATGAGTTATTTGCCAATAATTTATTGAGCGGAGCCTCATGCTGAGGTCCTAACCAAATCACCAATGATGCATCTTGAATTGTCTTACGATGTGCTGGCGTTAAAGTGACATCATGACCAGACTGATCTTTCAATAATAATATTGGCTCTTCCACACCCTGTGTAATTTTTTGAGCAATTAAATAAATTGGATGTGTAGACACAACAACCGCCTGAGACCAACTCAAACTGCTGAGTAATGTAAAAACACAAAATGCAAAAAAACGGGACATGGAAAAATCACTTAAACGCCTCAATAATGTTATAGTATAACAAATTGATAAAAATACATATCCTGAATCGAAACTCTATTCACTTCATGTTAAAATTCAATGTATATTTTTTGCTCTAAATCTATGAGGTTGCTATGGGCTTATGTTCTCATGAACATCACGATGCTTTACACGGCGTACATGATCATCACAATATTGATCAACGTCTAGCAGACGCTGAAAGTCTTTGTGCAACAACAGGAGCTCGACTCACACCATTACGAAAAGAAGTTTTAGAACTTATTCTTTCTGCTTCTGGCCCTGTGGGTGCGTATGACCTTTTGGCAAAACTAAAAGGTGGCTCCGAACGCCCTGCCGCACCACCAACCGTTTATCGGACGCTTGATTTTTTATTAGAGAAAGGCTTTATTCATCGCCTTACCTCTATTAATGCTTATATTCCTTGTTGTCACCCAAGAGAAGGACATCAGGCTGCGTTCTTAATTTGCACTGAGTGTAAATCTGTAACAGAGGCATCAGCACAAGGCTTATTAGAACAACTTGCAACCTTATCTGCTTCAGATAACTTTACCGCTTTTCATAGCATTATTGAAATTTCTGGAGTTTGTCAGCAGTGTCGCAACAAGCAATAACTGAACAACCTGTCATTGAACTAAAAGGCATCTTTGTTCATATAGATGGTAGAGAAATTTTAAAAAATGTAGATTTCACTTTATATGATCGTGAAATTGTCACGCTCATTGGTCCAAATGGTGCCGGAAAATCCACACTCATTAAAGTTCTGCTTGGTATTATTAAGCCAAAATCTGGAACTATTCATAGTTCAAACGAGCTTAAATTTGCGTATGTTCCACAAAAGTTTAATCCATCTTACAGCTTGCCTTTAAGAGTCAAAGATCTACTTAATCTTGAAGCCTGCCCTGCGGAAGTAAAAGCACAGATTATTCAAGATACAGGTATTGCAAAACTCGAAAATTCAAAAGTACAGCAACTTTCAGGTGGTGAACGCCAACGTGTTTTACTCGCACGTGCCTTATTAAGACAACCGAATGTTTTAGTCCTTGATGAGCCAATGCAAGGTCTCGATATTCAATCTGAAGCAGAACTTTACGACTATGTTCGTAGCCTTCCTGAAAAGTATAATTGTTCAATTCTTATTGTTTCACATGATTTACAGTGGGTAATGCAAGGAACTCAACGTGTTATTTGCCTAAACAAACATATTTGCTGTAGTGGATTACCTGAAAATATTCAGCAAGAGCCAGCCTACCAAGAAATTTTTGGCACCAACCGCGTTTTCTATCAACATCATCACAATCACTGCGGTCATGGTGATACTGCAACACCTTGCCAACATGATTCTCGCCCACACATTCACCCAGAACCGGAAGTTTAAGTCATGATGGAATGGTTACAACTACTATTGCCTGCATGGACGATGGGAACGCTTTTAGTTTTCTTAACCGCACCTCTAGGTTGTTTAATGTTATGGCGTCGGATGTCTTTCTTTGCAGACACGATGGCTCACGGTACATTATTAGGCGTTGCCGTTGCAGGTATTTTAAGTTTACCTCTGTGGGTAGGCGTGACATTTTTGGCATTATTATTGGTTGGTGTTCTATGGGTACTACATGACCCTCGCCTACCTAACGATGCCCTATTGGCGCTTTGCTCAGTAACATTACTATGTTCTGGTCTCTTATTAATACAATACCTACCTGCTTTACGCCCCGAATTACTTAGCTATTTATTTGGTGATTTATTACAAATTTCATGGGCCGACTTACCTATGTTTACTGTTGTAATCGCTATTGCTTTGGCTATTCTTTATAAGTATTGGACAGCACAAATTCAGATTGCAATTGACCCCGACATTGCAATGAGCGAAGGCGTAAATGCAAATTGGCAGCGTTTAATATTTATGCTTTTACTTGCTCTATTTACTGTTTTAGCTTTACGTGCTGTTGGCTCATTACTAATGGGTGCCTTATTGGTGATTCCTGCCTTAACAGCTCGCTTAGTTGCACATTCACCAAAGCAAATGGTGATTTGGGCATTTATCATTGCACAAATTGGGGTTAGCGTTGGCTTATGGTCAAGTGCAGGCTTAGATATATCTACAGGATTAAGCATTGTTTTAACCATGTCGATTCTATTTGCTCTGATCTTTATTGTGCAAAAAGTGAAGAAATTAATTTAAAACTGAATACAACTTAAAAAGCCACATTAAATGTGGCTTTTTTATTCATTGCAAAATGACAGAAAAAAAAGAGACTCCTTAGCTTGGGGGAGCGAAGGAGTCTTAAAATACAAAACTTGTGGAGTTTTTTATTGTTTTGTTCTTATAGTGAGAACTGTATCACATTATTTTTTGGTGTCAAACTTTTTTGACCTTTTTTTGATCTTTTTTAAGGTGTCGATAAAATCATGGTTTGTTCATGCTTGCTGTACAAAACTGAGCAGACTTGCCACACAAGCAAACAAAACAGCAAATGTTCGATTCATTATTTTTTGTTGTTTTGCAGATTTCAACATTCTTAAAACTTTTGCTGCCAAACCTGTATAACCCGCCATTACCACCAAATCGATACTAATCATAGTAATTGCCATGATTGTATATTGATGCCACTGTGGTTTGGATAAATCTAGAAACTGAGGTAATACCGCCAATAAAAATACCACTGCCTTCGGATTACTCATATTCACGAGAAAGCCATATAGAACAAGTTGAGTTCGAGATTTATTTGGTAGATCATTTTTAATATCTATAGATTGTATCGGTGCATTCCACTGCAAGTAAGCGAGGTACAATAAATAAGTAACACCAAACCACTTCACTACCCAAAATGCCCAAGGATTTGTCGTAAATAAAACCCCTACTCCTGCAGCAACAATTGTAATTTGTAACAAAAGTGCCAGTTGCAGTCCTAAAACCTTCCAATATCCATGACGGAATCCATAATTTAATCCACTCGACATAGATGCAATTGCACCTGCACCCGGAGAAATACTAATCACCCAACATGCAAGCATGAAAGCAATCCACATTTGATAGGACATCATTAAACCGTATAAAAAAAGATCGAAGCATTATAAAACCATTCCACTTTTCATTGCTTTAAAATTCAATGATGAATTATTTGTTTTATACTATTCAGAGCTTTCCCCATCAGGCACAATAAACAAAGTTTGTAAGAAAGATAAAATATTCAGGAGCCATGAATGACCGCCCAATCTGTAATTTTGCCATTACCATCAGATCATGCTCGATTTATTGTTTTACGTTTAAAAAATTTAAGTCTTGAAGAACTCAAAGAAAAATTTGAAGATCTATTATCAACACGTGATCGCTTAATCACACAACATCCACATGCAGAAATTAAAACTGCTATCGCATTTGGTCCAGAACTTTGGGATCAACTTTATCAAAAAAGACCTGAAGGCTTTAAACAACTAACACCCATTCAAGGCTCATTTGAAATGCCTGTTGTCCCTGCCGATGTCATTATTCACATTGCATCACAACGAGCAGACTTGTGTTTCACACTGAGCCAAGCATTCTTTGATGGTATTCAAGATAAAGTTGACGTTTTAGATGAACGTGTTTGCTTCCGCCAATTTGATGGTCGAGACTTAACAGGCTTTATTGATGGTACCGAAAATCCTCAATTTCCTGATGATCGTGCTGAAACAGCTCTACTACCTGAAGAAACAGATGAGTTCGCTGATGGTTCTTTCATTTTTGCGCAGCGTTACGCACATAATTTAGAAAAATGGAAAAAGTTAAAAGTTGATGCACAAGAACATGTGATTGGTCGTACAAAATTAGAAAGTATTGAACTTGATGACGAGATTCAACCAGAAAATTCACATGTTTCTCGCACTGTTGTAGAAGATGATGACGGCGAAGAATTGGCAATTTTGCGCCACTCACTTCCTTATGGTGATGGTAAAGGCGATCAGGGCTTATTCTTTATTGCTTACACCAACGATTTAGCTATTATTGATTCAATGCTTTTGCGCATGTTTGGTACAAGCGGCGATGGTATTCACGATCGACTTCTGCACTTTGTTACACCAAAAGATGGCGCTTACTTCTTTGCACCAAGTGAAGAGCTATTAGAAACCATTTTAGAAAATTAATATTTGTAATATCAAAAATAAAAAAAGGGAGCTTTTACTCCCTTTTTAACAAATATTACTTAATAAGTAACACGGTTATAATCACGATATTCTGGCTTCCAGAAATTCGCTTCTATTGCTTCATTTAACAAATCATCAGTTATAACAGGTGCAACACCTGCTTCCATTGCTGCCTTTGCTACTTTAAATGCAATGATTTTTGAAACCTTTTGAATCTCATTCAAATCAGGTAATAAATCTGCATCAATATTTTGTAACTTTGGAGAGCAATCTGCTAAAGCATTACTTGAAGCCATTAACATGCTTTCAGTTACACGCGTCGCACCCACTGCTAACACCCCCAAACCAATACCGGGGAAAATATATGAATTATTACATTGCGAAATATTGAATGTTTTACCTTCATACTCCACAGGTTCAAATGGACTGCCCGTTGCAATAAGTGCACGACCTTCTGTCCATTTAATAATGTCTGATGGAATAGCTTCTACACGCGAAGTCGGGTTAGATAAAGGCAAAATAATTGGACGCTCACAATGTTGAGCAAGCGTTCTAATCACTTCTTCCGTGAATAAACCCGGCTGACCAGAAACACCAATGAGTACCGATGGTTTTGCATTTTTCACAACATCTAATAATGTGATGATTTCACCTTCAGATGCCCATGCAGCAACATCTTCATGATTTTGTGCCAATTTACTTTGAAAATTGAGTAAATCTGGTTGTTCATGCGTAACTAAACCAAAACGATCAACCATCAACACACGTTTACGTGCTTGTGCATCTGTTAAGCCTTCCGCAACCATTTGCGAAACAATTTGTTCTGCAATACCGCAACCCGCAGAACCTGCACCTAAGAAAGTCACCATTTGGTCTTTCAACTGTTTACCCGCAGCGCGTGAAGCAGCAATTAAACTACCAACAGATACTGCCGCTGTACCTTGAATATCATCATTAAAACAACAAACTTTATCGCGGTATTTAGTCAATAAAGGCATTGCATTCACTTGTGCAAAGTCTTCAAATTGAATTAAAACTTTTGGCCAACGACGCTGAATAGCAGCCATAATTTCATCAACAAAACTATAGTATTCTTCACCACGAATACGCGGATGTTTTAAACCCATATAAAGAGGATCATTTAACAGTTCTTCGTTATTTGTTCCCACATCAATGGTAATTGGCAACGTGTATGCTGGACTAATACCACCACATGCTGTGTATAGCGATAATTTACCAATTGGAATCCCCATACCACCAATACCTTGGTCGCCTAGACCAAGAATACGTTCACCATCCGTAATTACGATAACTTTCACATTTTTCTTATTCACATTATGCAAAATTTCATCAACTTGATAACGATCTGAATATGAAATAAATACACCACGATGACGACGATAAATATCAGAGAAACGCTGACATGCCTCACCCACAGTTGGCGTATAAATGATAGGAAGCATTTCGCTTAAACGGTTTTCAACCAAATGATAAAACAACGTTTCGTTAGTATCTTGAATATTGCGTAAATAGATATGTTTATTAATGGCTTCATCGAATGCGCTATATTGTTGATACGAGCGCTGACTTTGCTCTTCAATGGTTTCAACAACACGCGGGATTAACCCATTTAAATTAAAAGTTGTACGCTCTTCGTCGCTAAATGCCGAACCCTTATTCAAAAGGGGTAATTCTAAAAGGGTGTTACCTGCATAAGGAATATATAAAGGTTTCTTAGACTTGGTCTTATCTGATGTCATTTCCGATCTCATTGTGGCGGTCAGCAGATGAAATAATATGGGAGAATTTATTCCATCTATATTTACTTGCTATAGCTTAACGTCATTTCACCAAGAAATGTCATTTAGTTAAATGATAATGATTTTAAGATGATTTAGCCAATGAATAAAAATAGGGTTTCTATACTTTTTCCCATTAAAATCCAATATTTTTAATAGAAAAATACCAAAAATAATTCGTTTTTTATAAAAATTTAACTTTTTATGAAATTTATCTAATCTATCAATATTCTTATTTTCAGCATTTTTTGAGATTTTGTCATTTTTTTAAGAAATACCTATTACTTAAATTGGAATAGATATTTCTATCTTTTCTATTTTGGCGGCATAATTTGTCGCATATCAACAAATACACTTGCCAATCTTCTTACCCACGGCAATAAAACCAATACAACAGGAAATGCAATTGCCCAAGACACCATCCAGTTTTCAAACCAAAATGCCATAAAACCGTCATGCCAACCTAAATTTCGAAGCATATTAATAAAGGAAATAATACCGCTCATTAAACACGATAAAAAAAATGGAATAACCACAGTTGCCCATTTCACTGGAAGTTTCGGGATATCACCAAATATCATTGGACGATTTCTCGACATTTTCTATTCCTATACGCCATTTTTAAGGGCTTTTGAATATGCCATAAAGTAGCGATTAATTCTTTTTAATTCATCAAAATTCAATAAATAGACAAAATATTTATCGAACAATATTCATTCAGTACAATTGCGTTTACCTAAAGACCTCGAAATTTGCTATATTTGTCGTTTTTCCGCGACATCTTTTTCGACTGATTATGAATACGGCAATACAAGCAGCGCTCGATCATGCAGTGCAATCCCTTCAAGCTGAAGGTGTACTCCCATCTGACTGGAATAATACTAGCATTTTGACTCGTACTAAAGATCGAAGTCATGGTGATTTTGCATCTAATATTGCAATGATTGGTTCTAAAGCTGCAGGCATGAAACCCCGTGATTTAGCCGAAAAAATTCTTGCGAATCTTCCTGAAGTTGCAGATATCAGCAAAGCAGAAATTGCGGGTCCTGGTTTTATCAACTTCTTCTTAAATGCAGATCAACGTT
The DNA here is from genome assembly GCF_010646905.1 of Acinetobacter portensis. Lineage (NCBI taxonomy): Bacteria > Pseudomonadati > Pseudomonadota > Gammaproteobacteria > Moraxellales > Moraxellaceae > Acinetobacter > Acinetobacter portensis. Next base: position 1,400,702 of record NZ_JAAARQ010000002.1, on the reverse strand, counting down.
TTATTGTTTTAGATCAAATTCAAGCACAAAAAGATCAGTTTGGTCGTACTCAAGCCAATGCTGAAAAACGCATTCAAGTTGAATTTGTATCTGCAAACCCGACTTCTAGCCTTCACGTAGGTCATGGTCGTGGCGCTGCTTACGGTATGACCGTTGCAAATTTACTTGAAGCAACAGGTGCTAAAGTAGATCGCGAATACTATGTAAATGATGCTGGTCGTCAAATGGACATCCTTGCAACATCTACATACCTTCGTTATTTAGAGCTAACAGGTCAAGAATTGGTATTCCCTAAAAATGCATACCAAGGCGACTACGTAAAAGAAATTGCTCAAAGCATTATCGACAAAGATGGCGATGCTTATGTACACCCTGTTGCCGATGTTTATAAAGATGTTCCTGAAGATGTTCAATTTGCTGCTGAACTTGATGCAGATGGCAACAAAGTTGTGCTTTCAGGCGATAAAGAAAAACATATTGATGGCTTAATCTTTAACTCTCAAACGCTTATTGGCACAGGTTATCGCGTATTCCTTCAAGCTGCATTAAAAGCCATTCTTGATGATATTAAAGATGACTTAGGCGAATTTGGCGTAACATTCAATCAATGGTTCAGCGAAGAATCATTGACAGACAAAATTGAAGAAGCACTTCAAACCCTAGATCAACGTGGCTTCTTATACGAAAAAGATGGCAACATTTGGTTTAAATCGACCGATTTTGGTGATGAAAAAGACCGTGTTGTGAAACGTCGTAATGGTCAAACCACTTACTTTGCATCTGACATCGCATATCACTTGAACAAACTTCAACGTGGTTATACAGATATTATTGATATTTGGGGTTCAGATCACCATGGTTATATTGCTCGCGTAAAAGCAGCAATTGATGCAATGGGCTATGACTCTAAAAAATTGACTGTTCTTCTGGTTCAGTTTGTAAGCTTATGGCGTGGTGGTGAGATGGTTCAAATGTCATCTCGTTCAGGTCAATTTGTAACTTTACGCGATCTTCGTAAAGAAGTAGGTATCGACGCGGCTCGTTTCTACTACGTAATGCGTAAGTCTGAACAGCACATTGATTTTGACCTAGACCTTGCTGTATCACAAAGCAAAGACAATGCCGTTTACTATATTCAATATGCGCATGCTCGTATTTGCCGTATGCTAGAAAAAGCAGTATCTACGGGTATTAATTTCTCTGTAGAAAATGCACGTCAATTTGCTGAAAAGCTAGAGCTTGATGCTGAAGCTGAAGTATTGGCAAAACTTGCTGCATATCCTGAAATTCTAACTCGCGCTGCAAATAGCTATGAACCACATCAAGTGGGTAACTATTTGAAAGAACTTGCTGCGCTATTCCATGCTTGGTACAACGAAAATAAAGTACTTGGTGATGATGCAGAATTAACGCAAGCACGTTTATTGTTGTCTGTGAATGTTCAACAAGTGCTTAAAAATGGCTTAGAGCTTCTTGGTGTAAGTGCACCTGAGAGTATGTAAGCGAAATAAATAGCTGCAAATTATTTAATTTGCAAAATGATGGTGTCCATAAGTGACATCATCATTTATTTTAAATTACGATATACAGGGAATTAATTTCCTGTAATATCAAACAGTAAACTTACAAATGTAGATGTTCCACCTTCTTAATATACTTAAGTAACATCTAATTTGATCATGTAACAATTAATAATAAATGGGGCTCCATCGTGTTTGGAAAAACTCAACGCGGCGTATCAGAAAGACCGAATAAACCCAAAAAGCCACTTATTCCTGCTTGGCTAGGAACACTTGTGGTCATTTTAATTGTACTTTCTTTTGCTGTAGCACTTCTTTTATGGAAACCTTGGGAACCCGTTCAAGCTAAAGATCAAATTGGCCCAAATCAAGATAAAGAAGAAACAAATAAAGATTATCGTTTCTATGATTTGCTTCCGCAGCAACAAGTTACCCCTATTCCTGAACAAGCTGTTCCTGAAACAAAAGATAAAAGCCCAATTGTAATTATTGAAGCACCAGCAAATAGTACCCCTGCTTCAGAGGCAACTGCAGGGATCAATACTGAACAAAATATCGCGCCTAGAACAAGCTATATCTTACAAGTTCGTAGCTATAATGATCCTGATGCGGCTGATGCCCGCCGTGCTGAAATTATTTTAAATGGTCTCTCTGCCGATGTTATGAAAACAACGGAGCGTGGAGAAACTTGGTACAGAGTAATTTCTGGCCCTTATGATTCACAAGAATCTGCACTCATTGCACAACAGACTTTACAACACAGCGGAATTGATTCCATTGTTGTAAAACGCTAAGTTCAAATTTTAAAGAATAAAAAAGATGCTTAAAGCATCTTTTTTATTCTTTAAATTCTATAGTTTAGATAAATTTTGCTCGCGAATTTTAGCCCGATTATATGCAGGTCTAAGCTTCACTTTTTCTAAATAAGCATTAATATTTGGATATTTCCCACCGATACGATCTTGTATTGCCATCAGTGGAAATGACATATGAATATCAGCAAAAGAAAAATCACCTGCAAAAAATTCATTTTTCGCTAAATAATTTTCTAAAAACTGAATATGTTCCTTCACACGTGGTTGGGTAAATCCTGTCTTAATTCCACCTGTAATTTTCTTAGCAATAGGTTTAATTAGCCATGGTACATGTTTAGGCACATTTGTAAGCACCAAAGTCATCACCAAATATGGCATAAGCGAACCTTCGGCATAATGCATCCAATATCGATATTGGTTTAAATCTGATTTTGTATTTGGTTTAAAATTTTGTTCTAAATCATAATTTTCTTGTAAATATTCTAAAATCACCGCAGATTCTGCAATCACTTCATCTTCATTACTTAAAATAGGCGACTTACCCAAGGGATGAACTTTTCTTAATTCTGGCGGTGCAGCAAATGTTGGCAATCGCTTATACAGTCTGACATCGTACTCAAGCCCCAATTCCTCTAAAGCCCAAAGAATACGAAAGGAACGTGATTGTTCTAAATGATGGAGTGTTAACATAATTGATCTCTTTTTTATTTTTGTTTCATTTGTTTAGGCATAAAAAGGAAACATCTCTTGTTTTAGAAATATTTCCTTTTAGTTTTATACCAATACCGTATTTATTTTTAAACTTCGTAATAACGTTTTAGTTACAGGCGTTTTTGAGCAAATATCTAAAATTTTTTTCTGTAACTCTTCACTTAATGAATCTACAAAATATAGACGACGCTCCATCCACTCTTCACCTTCTTTATTGGCTTTAAAGTCCGCCTCTACAGTGAATTCACCCAATTCAATTCCTTTATGCTGAGCATACATACGCAGAGTGATCATGGTGCAAGAAATTAATCCTGCACAAACTAAATCATAAGGTGCTAACCCTTTATCTTGCCCACCAAAAGATTCTGGCTTATCGGTAATAAGTTGATGTTTACCACTTGTTACCTCACCCGACCATGGTGCTTGTAATGTTTGTACTTTTGCATTTGCAATAACTGCCATAATCATATCCTTGTTTTATTTTGATGGGTGCATTCGATCTGGGAATGTTGGGGCTTCTAAACGAGGTCCTTGGTAATTTGGAATTGTGCCAAAACGCGCATCATTATTAATCCATTGTTCACGTGCATGCTGTAGTTCTTCTTGTGTACGACCAACAAAGTTCCACCACAGTAATATTGGAGATTCAAATGGCTCACCACCCAACAATAGAACTCGAGAATCGCTGTGAATTTGAACATCAATTTCAATCACACCAGGCTCTAAAACAACCATATTATCTTGGGTTAATTCATGTCCATTAATTGTTGCTGTGCCTTCTAATGCCATAAATCCATATTCAAATTTAGGATTAAGCTTTAAGCGCGTTGTTGCCATTTCTTTTACTGCTAAGTCTACACCCAGAAGTTCTGTATGTACTGCAACAGGTGATTTTGCATTTAAGAACTCACCAACCAGAACAGTAAATTCAACACCATCTTTTTCAACCACAGGCAATTCTGGATAATGATCAAAACGTGGTGCCATATTTATTTTGGCATCAGGCAATGCAATCCAAAGCTGTGCTGCATGCATTTTTGTTTCGCTATCTGGTGCAACTTCAGTATGAGAAATACCATAGCCTGCCGTCATTAAATTGACTTGTTTAGGTCGAATTAATTGCTCAGAACCAACGCTATCATTATGCAGCATTGTGCCTTCAATCATCCAAGTAAATGTTTGCAAACCAATGTGTGGATGTGGTCCAACATCTAAGCCATCACCTTTTGGAAAACTAACAGGACCTGCATGATCTAGAAAACACCAAGCACCAATCATTCTTTTATGGCGACTTGGCAAGGCACGTTTTATAATTGTACCGCGACCAATTTCAGCATTTCGAAGCGGGATATCTTGAATAAACTGATTAATGATCGTTTCACAATCATCTGACTTTGAAAGTTCTGTATAGTTTGTATTTGTCATGAGTTTACCCTGAATCTTAATGGCTATTTTTAAATAAAGTGGCTACACGGTACATTTAAATAGTAGTCTTTAATTTCTAATACGCCCACCTTTATCTTAATACTCAGAGTTCCATGAATAGGATAGTTTTTAACAACTATTCAGAATATCACTCATATCATTGAAATTCCTTACTTTATAAAACTAATATAATTAACACATTACGCTACACAACCAAGATTTAGATCACTATTTGCTTATTTTTTTTACAAAAACTTACATTTATTGTTTTATATAGTCTTTATTTATTTCATTTTTTATATTTACAATTAATATACAAATAGATAATGAACATATTTTAATCAATTTTTATTTGCAATTTCATGCATCTTTTTTATATTTTTTCTGGGGCGTATTACTGTGATGTATCAAGAATATGAGCAAGAGTCTCGCTTAATTATACGAAAAGCATTGAAAACAATGTTAGCTCGCATCCCACAACAATATCATCATGAATATTTAGAATACCAAAAAGATCTAAAGCTTAAATATCTATTACATATCAATTTAATTGGACAATTTGCTTATGCCTTATATAGCATTGCAGATTGGTTTGTTATTTCTGACGTTGGTTTGACTGCTGTTTTATATAAGTCTATTTATACCTTATTTGCATCTGTAACAACTTTATATCTGTATAAATATTATAGGAAAGTTGAAGTTTTTGATTTAATTCTACCTTGCTCAATTATTGGTGCTTCTGCACTTTGGTTTTACTTAGTTAACCTATCGGCAAGCCCCAATGTACCCATTTATATTTATTCTTCTTTGGTTTTTATTGTTTTAGCAAACTTATGTATTCAAGTTCGCTTTATGCCTGCTCTCATTACTTCTTTTCTCATTACTATTGTAAGTTTCGTTGGTGTTTACCATATTGTTGATGGCGTTGTAGGACAATTTATTCTTTACTTATTGAGTTATATACCTGTTTTAATTTTTAGCTTAGTCATGAGCTGGGGCTCTACATATAAATCTAGAAGTATTTTTTTACATCATAAATTAGATAGTTTTAATCGTCAGATTTTAGAAATAATGGCGCATACAGATATGCTCACCGGCATAGATAATCGTCGATATTTTGAACGCAGAGCCAAAAATGCAATTGAAGAAAATTCAATTACTGAAAAGCCCATTTCATTGCTCATATTTGATGTTGATCATTTTAAATCTATTAATGACAACTATGGGCATGATGTTGGTGATGGCGTACTGAAAAAAATTTCTGATGTGTGCAAAACTGTTTTACGCAAAGGTGATTTATTCGCTAGATATGGAGGTGAGGAATTTATTGCTTTGTTACCAAATACGAAAGAAAGTAATGCTTTTTTAATCGCGGAGAGACTACGTCAAAAAATTGAACATACACCTATTATTGTTCATGGGCATGGTCCTGTTTATTTTACTGTATCTGTTGGGGTAACAATCGTTGATTACCATAAAAATACTCTAGATGATGCGATTAAACAAGCCGATATTGCTTTGTATTCCGCAAAATCGGCAGGTCGTAATTTAGTGATGAAAGCGAGTTAATAAACAACTCAGATGACCTAACATTCAATTGCATTGACTGCTAAACCACCTTTAGATGTTTCTTTGTATTTTTCAGACATATCCTTCCCTGTTTCTTTCATGGTCTGTATAACTTTATCTAAAGATACAAAATGCTCACCATCACCACGTAAAGCCATTTGTGCCGCGTTAATTGCTTTAACAGCAGCAATAGCATTACGTTCAATACATGGAATTTGTACCAATCCACCAATAGGATCACACGTTAATCCTAAGTTATGTTCTAGTCCAATTTCAGCAGCATTTTCTACCTGCTGAGGCGTACCACCAAACATCTCAGCCAACCCTGCCGAAGCCATTGCACAAGCAGATCCAACTTCGCCTTGGCAACCAACTTCAGCACCCGAAATAGAAGCATTTAACTTACATAAAATTCCAATCGCTGCGGCTGCAAGGAAAAATCGAACGATTAAATCATCGTTAATGGAAGGGTCATTTTTTAAATAATAATAAAGTACAGCAGGAATAATGCCTGATGCGCCATTGGTTGGTGCTGTAACAACACGTCCACCTGCGGCATTTTCTTCATTTACCGCTAAGGCATATAAATTCACCCATTCCATTGCTTGGAAAGATGAAAAGATTAGCTCTTTACGCGTATGATTCTGTAGCATTGCATGAAGCTTTTTAGCACGTCGCTTCACTGCCAAGCCACCAGGGAGCACACCTTCATTGGTCAAACCATTTTGAATACATTCCTGCATGACCGCCCAAATAGAAAGGATTTTTTCACGAATCTGCTGTTCATTTAGCCATTTTTTTTCATTTTCTATCATGATTTGGCTAATACTACAGTTCTGCGCATCGCAATGTGCCAATAACTCTGCCGTGTTTTGAAAAGGAAATGGAACATCGGCAGTTACTTTTGTCGAAACAGGTTGTGACGTTTCTTGATGATCTAAAATAAATCCACCACCTACCGAATAATAAGTATTTTCATAGATGACTTTCCCACTCAAATCAAAAGATTCTATGCTCATTGCATTTGGATGGTACGGTAGAGATTCGTTCGAGAATATTAAATCTGTTTTTGAGCAAAATTTAATTTTATGTCTTCTATCAATATTCAAAGCTTGCTGTTGTTCGATTTCATTAAAGTATTCAGCGTTCTTATTCGTATCTATGGTTTCAGGGCTAAAACCCATTAGACCAAGTAAGGTTGCCTGATCTGTTGCATGACCAACGCCTGTAGCAGATAGTGAACCGTATAATGTAATTTTGATGCGATGTACTTTACTCAGCAATTGTTGCTGTTTCAAAGCATTGATGTATTGGTACGCTGCTCGCATGGGACCAACGGTATGGGAGCTTGATGGGCCAATTCCAATTTTAAATAAATCAAATACGCTAAGAGTCATTTGGTCTTATTATCTCGAGTGTGTTGAAGTTCAATGTCTACAATATTCTTTTAATAGAACGTTATTTTTATGGGTACACCATGAAAGTCACTCTTATCCATAGAATGACTTTATTACTTATGATATTGCCTTAAGTTTCTTTAGTTTTATATTTGTGGAATGTAATGTTTTCTCATATCAAATAGCTGTTAATATTTCTAAATTATCTTAGAATATCCCACATAGTCACAACTATAGTATAGAGCTTTTAATGCCACAAACCTTGTCTTGCCCTCCATTTCCTCACAACCTGCAATCTAACTTTACTTTTATTGACTTATTTGCTGGAGTTGGCGGTTTCCGCATGGCATTACAAAATATCAATGGGCATTGCGTTTTCACAAGTGAGTGGAATAAACATGCTCAAGAAACATATTTTCAAAATTATGGTGAATATCCTGAAGGTGACATTACTTTAGAGGAAACTAAGCAAAAAATTCCTCAGACGTTTGACATTTTGTGTGGGGGTTTTCCATGCCAAGCTTTTTCTATTGCAGGCAATCAAAAAGGCTTTCAAGAAACGCGTGGTACGTTATTTTTTGATATTGCAGAAATTGCTGAAAAACATCAACCTAAAGTGATTTTTTTAGAAAATGTAAAAAATTTAGTTTCTCATGATAAAGGAAACACTTTTGAAGTCATTAAAAATACACTGAAAAATCTAGGCTATGCTGTTTACTACAAAGTATTAAACAGCATGCTACATGCTAATGTCCCGCAAAATCGTGAACGTATCTTTATTGTGGCATTTCATGAAGCTAAAGTTCCAAATCATGCTGAATTTGATTTTCCTAATGAAATTCCACTTACAAAAACAATTCATAACTTTTTAGAAAAAGAACAGGTTGATCAAAAATATTATTACAAGCCTGAGCACATGTACTATCCAATACTTAAAGAAAGTATGGTTTCACGTGATACTCTCTATCAATGGCGTCGTGTTTACGTACGTGAAAACAAAAGTAATGTTTGCCCGACTTTAACTGCAAATATGGGTGCAGGTGGGCATAACGTACCTTTACTTGTTGATGACTATGGAATTCGTAAACTTACCCCGAAAGAGTGCTTTGCTTTTCAGGGTTACCCTGTAGACAAAATGGTTTTCCCTGAAAAAATGGCGAATAGTGCTTTATATATGCAAGCGGGTAACTCTGTCACTATGCCATTGATTCAACGGATTGGAGAGCAGATTTTGAAGGTGATTCAAGGCTAAAAATGTGATTCACCATTTCAATTAATTGTTGGTGGATTTCTGGTATTTTTTGACTTAAATCCACCGTATAAAAATGAAGTGGTACTGACAACATTTCAATCGACATAGAATAGTTTTCATCAATTGCTGGATACAGAAGCATGCCTGAACATTGAGTTTCAGGTTCTTTCAACTTATAGCTCATGACATAGGTATAAATTTGCCGAATATAATCACTTTTAATTCGTGATGTATCTCGATACTGACTCTTCAGCATGTCGGAAAATTTAGTATCGATAACCAATAGCTTTTGTTTGCTTCGAATCATCATATCCAGAGCCATATTTGGGAAATAATGTTCAACCCCATTGATTGGATGTTTTAGATCTAAATCGATTTTTGAACCTTTACCTGACACGACTCGATATATTATTCTATCCAAATTGAGCTTGAAGAAGCCTGCAACACCTTTTTCAAATACCTTTCTGAGTTTTTCATCACTCAACATTAATTCAGGCTGCACATGCTCACCGAGTTGCGTTGTCATGATATACATGTCATGAATCAGTTTGGATAAATAAATGGCTTTCTTACAAACATGCTCAAAGCTTGAAAAATGATCTTGTTCTACACGATACACACGGCTCGCAACCACGCCATAACTTTTCAGTTCAAACTGAATTTTAGATAATTTCCTTCGTATTTCCTTCTCAACTTGAAAATTCAAAACCAGCTCTACAGCACTCAGCATATATGCATGGCGAGCTGTGTTATAAGTCGTCTCATTATACGAACAGAAAACGCGTCCTTTCGATAAAGACTGTCTAATTGCAGTTTGATAATGATTAATTTTGCCCTTTACGACACTTAATTCTGCCTGCTTAGAACGTAGCTGTTTACGTAGGTGTTGCTGTATATAATCATCTAAATGCTCTACAAGTACGATACCTATCAGATTTTCCAAGCCATCAGCTTGTGCTGTATCGAATTTATTGGTTGCATGTTCATGTACATACTCAGATGCATATAACAATAAAAACCATAAATTCTGAATAGGAATAATTTTAGACATTGCTGGTGCAACCCATATTAAAAATTAATTTTTTCGAGTTGCTCTAATTCGTCATACCAATATTCGGCCAACAATGGTTTTATTTCATTTTCAACGACATTTTGCATCCACAAGATTTGTTCAGCGGTATCTCCTAACTTATGCGTCGGCACAAAGAAACTATGACCCAGCATATAAGAAGCACCATTTTTTTTCTCAATCTGTTGATTCAAGCCCTCAACAAAGTTACGGATTTTTTCCGTAACAGCAAGGTCTATATCAAATTGTTCTTGTAGCCATGTTACCCATGACTCATTCAGCATTGGCTTTAAGTTAAAGAAACTAAAACGACGTCTAAATGCAAAATCCATATGGTTAAGTGATTTATCTGCAGTATTCATCGTACCGATAATATAAAGATTCTCAGGTATATAGATTTTCTCTAAATCATATTTACGATAAGTCAGACTCATCGCATATTGCTCACTGCGTTTACTGTTTTCTAGTAAAGTTAGCATTTCACCAAAAATGACGGATGGATCACCACGGTTAATCTCATCGAAAATAAATACGTATTTTTGCTCAGGATTTTTCTTCGCTACCTCAATCATTTGAAGGAATGGACCATCAATCAATTCCAATTTTCCATCTGAACGCGGACGCCAGCCACGAATTAAATCTTCATAAGCATAGTTTGGATGGAACTGCACATTTTGAATATTCTCTGCATTCGGATATTCGACCATGACTTTGGCCAACTGCTGTGCTAGCCACGTTTTTCCGGTTCCTGGCGGGCCTTGCAAAATGATATTTTTCTTATCATTAAGCTGAATCAAATATTTTTGTAAAGTTGCAATATCCAGAAAACAGCCCTTTTTCAGCACATATTCTAAAGTATATTGCTCACAAATAATGAATTGAGAGAAATCAAATTCATCTAAAAATTTTAAATAATTATTATCACCTAAAACTGCTCTAGGTGCTCCCCTACTGGTGCATTCATTAAAAGAATTCCACTCTATATTACTTTCATCTATCTGCTTTTTTAAAATTTTTATTTCATTTTTCGATTCTTCTATATTTTTGATATCAATATCAAAGAGTTTTTTATCAAAGAAGATTTCATCCCAACTTAAGATGACTTTTTCATGAGCTAACCCACCATATGATTTTTTATAATTTTCCTCTTGATTAAACCACTTTACAAATTCACCAACCAAAATATCTCGGTCTAATATTTGCGATGTAGTGATCAAAGGGCTTTTGTGTGTATCTTTTAATTCGGCCTTATTAAGGACTGAATCTTGAGGAATCAAATCCAATAATTCATCAGGTAAAAAAGCTGGATATAAGTCATGAATGGCCTGTAAAACACTAAGACCTGCTTCAACTTGTCCTAATGCTTGGTTCGGTGAATTTTTTGTTTCAGGGCCAATACTCGGGCAATCTAATAAGTCAGGATATAAATAAAAGTCTTTTTTTGTAATAACTTCTGGTAAAAAACTAATGATATTCAAGTGAATAGAATATGATTTTATTTTTGTTTTATTTTCATCTTTATATTCATCAACTCTCTTATCTGTAATTTTAGCAATGGCTTTTAAACCATTTGAATAAGTTTCTCGTTTTCTACCATCTTCTCCACTGAGTACAAGAAAAACAAAATCATCTTTTGCAACTTTATCAAATAGCCATGTAATTCCAGGAATAATAATTTGAGTTTCATGATCCAAAATTTTTTTAATTGAATCCTGATCGTTCGTACGAATTGAAAAAAAAGACATAAGTTCCCTGTAAAAAATTATTTTCTCTATTTCAATATTATAGGCATAAAAAAGGACGCCTAAGCGTCCTTTTTTAATGAATCATTTCCGTTAGGAAATTATTCCCACTCGATAGTCGCTGGTGGTTTAGACGATACGTCATACACAACACGAGAAACGTCAGCAATTTCGTTCATGATACGAGTAGAGATTTTGTCTACAAGGTCATATGGAAGATGAGCAAAACGAGCTGTCATAAAGTCAACTGTTTCAACCGCACGAAGTGCAATCACCCATGCATAACGACGACCATCGCCAACAACACCAACAGATTTTACAGGTTGGAATACAGCAAATGCTTGAGCAGTTTTGTCATACCAACCGCTTGCACGAAGCTCTTCCATGAAAATAGCATCTGCTAAACGTAAAATGTCAGCATATTCTTTTTTCACTTCACCAAGAATACGAACACCTAAACCCGGACCTGGGAATGGATGACGGTAAAGCATTTCAAACGGAAGACCTAAAGTTGTACCTAAACGACGAACTTCGTCTTTGAACAAATCACGGATTGGCTCAACCAATTCGAATGCTAAATCTTCAGGTAAACCACCCACGTTGTGGTGTGATTTAATCACATGTGCTTTACCGTTCTTAGTTGCAGCAGATTCGATTACGTCTGGGTAAATCGTACCTTGCGCAAGGAAGTTTACGCCATCAAGCTTACGCGCTTCTTCAGCGAATACTTCAATGAACTCACGACCAATGATTTTACGTTTTTTCTCAGGATCAACTTCGCCTTTAAGCGCAGTTAAGAAACGCTCTTCCGCATCGGCACGAATTACACGGATACCCATATTTTTCGCGAACATTTCCATTACTTGCTCGCCTTCGTTCAAACGAAGTAAACCGTTATCTACGAATACGCAAGTCAATTGATCGCCAATTGCGCGGTGAAGTAATGCAGCCACAACAGATGAATCTACACCACCTGAAAGACCTAATAATACTTTTTGATCACCAATTTGCGCGCGAAGTTGTTCAACACGTAAATCGATAATATTTTCAGAGTTCCATAAGTTACGGCAACCACAAATACCGTGAACAAAGTTAGAAAGTAATTCAGCACCTTTAGCCGTGTGAGTTACTTCTGGATGGAACTGGATACCATAGAAACGACGAGCTTCATCAGATACCATTGCAAATGGGCAGCTTGGTGTGCTTGCAGTAACTTGGAAACCTTCTGGAATTGCAGTTACTTTGTCACCGTGGCTCATCCACACTTTCAATTGATTAGCGCTATCTTCAAGATCGCCAATCAATTTGTCACGTACTTGGATATCGACTTCTGCATAACCAAATTCATGCACATCACCCGGCTCTACTTTACCGCCAAGTTGTTGTGACATTGTTTGTAGGCCATAGCAGATACCAAGAACAGGCACACCTAAGTTGAACACAACTTCAGGGGCACGTGGACTACCAGCTTCATAAACACTTTCTGGACCACCTGAAAGAATGATCCCGTTTGGGTTAAATGCACGAATGTCTTCTTCAGACATATCAAATGCGTACATTTCTGAATAAACACCAGCTTCACGTACACGACGTGCAATAAGCTGACTATATTGAGAACCGAAATCCAAGATAAGGATACGATCTTCAGTAATTTGGGTATTGGTAGTCATGGCAAACAACTATGCAGGCAACGAATATAAGCGCGACATTCTAACATTTTTAAAGCAACTACGCACACTATTCGGACAAGCTAAATAAAAAGGTATTTTTCAAACTTATATGCTTAAAAAACACCAACGATATAATAAAAATTAATGTGTCATTTTTTCGATATGAACAACTTCAATATCTGTTGCTCTGTGACGATGCGTATCTACTTCGCCAATCACTTTCACTTGATCGCCCACTTTTAAATTTATTGCACGAGAAAGATCATCATCAACATCTAATAAAATTGAAGCGGTTGAATCTTTAAGTTCAAAGCTTTCTTCAGTTATTTTTTTCGTAATTGTGCCAGTTAAAGTCACCGCAGTTTCATCTGCTAACTTTTGAGCTTTAATGATTTGAACATGATTCTTTGCAGCTTCCTGAATAATCACGTGATCATCTTTGCCTGCCCATGCACTTACCGTTGCAACCATTGAGCTAGCCAATACAACAAACAATGCTACTTTTTTCATATTCATTATCCACTTAATCATTAAGCTTAATATTTAAGCAAATAATGACTCATGTTAAAGCTGATGTTTTGTAAAGTAAAAAAGGCTTCCTTAATAGAAGCCTTTTTTGTTCGATCTATTCAAAGCATTATTTTTCAATCAAATGATCTAAACTGATTTTTCCTGCACCATGTAACATAAGAAAGAATAAACCGCCCGCCATAGATAAGTTTTTCATTAAGTTAATTGCATCGTCTGCACCACCATGAAAAAGAAATGCGGTAATTAAGCTAAACACACCTAAACCCAAAGCTGTAAAACGTGCTTGAAAACCAAAGAGCAACGCCAAACCACCACCAAATTCAACTAAAATCGTAAGGGGCAATAATGCAGCAGGAACGCCCATTGCTTCCATATAACCAGCAGTTGCAGCGTAGCCTGTAATTTTACCAAAGCCTGCAACAATAAAAATATACGCAATTAAAAGACGTGCTAACAAACTTACAATCGCATTCATTTGATTTTGATTCACAATATTTTTAACAACAACATTTGGATTAAACATTTTAAAACCTATTATTGGATCATTTCTGAAGATGCGCCCATTCTAATGTTCAAAATTTGTGGAATAAATACGCAAAATTAACACCCATCGTTTTATATTTAGAACAAATACGATTAAAAATAATTATTTTTTAATACTGACTTTCACGACATGGACTGCTAGGATTTGACTACATTTTTAAGTGTCTAGCCCTAATGGAACTCATTGATTTTATATTGCATGTAGATGATCACTTACTCGAATTCATTACCAATTATGGGGTCTGGATTTACGCTATTTTGTTTCTGATTATCTTTGTTGAAACAGGCTTAGTGGTTATGCCATTTTTACCCGGTGATAGCTTATTATTTGCAGCAGGTGCGCTTGCAGCATCTACAGGGGCTATGAACCCATGGGTACTTATTGCTTTATTATTTTTAGCCGCTGTACTTGGCGATACATTGAATTACCACATTGGTAAATATATTGGGCCACGTGTTTTTGAAATTGAATCTCGGTTTATTAATAAGCAACATTTAGTTAAAACCCAAAACTTCTTCGAGAAGCATGGTGGTAAAACCATTATTTTCGCCCGTTTTATTCCATTTGCTCGTACTTTTGCGCCATTTGTTGCAGGCGCAAGTCACATGAATTACAAATACTTTTTAAGCTATAACGTGATTGGTGGTTTCTGTTGGATTTCATCTTTTATTGTTTTAGGTTACTTATTTGGCAATATGCCAATTGTTAAAGATAATTTCACGCATCTTATTTTCGGTATTATTATTATTAGTGTATTACCTGGCATTATTGGTTTTGCAAAACAGAAGTTTTTTAAGTCAAAATCTGATTAAAAAAATCGTGCCACAACAGGCAACATGCATACAATGAGTAATAGAGCCGATCCTTTGTAAAATTGATCGGCTTTTATTTTATTTAAATGTCCCGATAAAATTGCACGACCAAAAGACATCCAAAACATAGCTGTTGGCACTAAAACCAAACAAAATACGGCATACACCAAAATACAGTTGGTCGCATTATCCCAAGTTTCTACTGGAAAAATTCCTGCTGCAAATAACAAAGCTTTCGGATTTTTTAAAGTCGCAAAAAACAATTGGCGGGGACGAATAGAGGTATGGCGCTGATTATGCTGTTCTAAGTATGAAAGCCTCCATAAACGAAATGCTAACCACAAAACATATGCCGCACTAAATAAATGCAGAATTGTGATGAGATGTGGCCATGTTGGAGAGCATAAATGAATGAACAACGCCCACAAACTAATTGCGTAAAAATAGCCCAACAATTGTGTTGGAATAAAGAGGCTTGTTTTTGCAATACCCTGCTGATGTGCCGAACTCGCCAACAATGCATTGGTCGGTCCAGGGATCATCAAAACAGCAATTACTGCTAAAGCAAAAAGCCAATTTTCTATCATTTAAACACATTTACACCAAAAGTTAGGTGCACACATTAAACGAAAGTTATGAAAAATAACAAGATATTGACTTTTTCAAAATGAAAACTAATGAGGTCATTTTAAGTTAAAATTATTTTAAACATTTGTTTTTATTTATTTTATGTATGAAACATTTGCTAATAGTTTCACTCTGTTATTTATCTAAAACCGAATAACAGAGTGAAATTTCAATTAAGAAGTCGCTTTATTTCTTACAATAATTGGGCAAGCCTTAAATTGAGCAGACTGAACAATTGCCTCTTGCTGACCCAATAATTTAGAAATTTCAGTCTTTTTGGTATTTGAAGATTGTCCCATATTAACCGAAATGCTCGGACCAAAACCCCAACCACCACGCCCCCAACCACCGCCTAAACCAACACCAACACCCATACCTGTACGTTTTTCAGGTTGTACGCCATTGTCTAAATGTTGTTGAATTCGATTATATTCCGCTTGAAGTTGTTGACAGTTTAACGCTTGAAACTGAGTTGGTGAAACATAAGTCGGCTTAGTGGTCGTTGCACATGCACCTAAAAAAACAGTACTAGTTGCAAGTAAAATAAGTGGGAGTACTTTCATATTATTATCTCAAATGTTGTTCTAGCTCATTGAACAATAATTTATAGGCCTGCGTCAATTTATGTTCTGCCGCTAAATGGATAAGTGGTAGATTTTTATGATGAGATTCTTTCATTATGACAGATGGTGGCAACATACTTGCCAACACAGGTAAACCTTCATCTTTTAATTGCTGAACCACTTCACGTGGTAGTTTTGCTTGATGTTGATATTGATTGACTACAATACCTTCTATAGCCAACTGATCATTATGATCATCTTGTGTTTCCAAAATATTTTCAATAAGCGTTTGCAATGCGCGTTTTGAAAATACATCACAGTCAAAAGGAATAAGCACCCGATCTGCTGCAATTAAGGCAGATAAAGTAAAAAAGTTAAATGCAGGCGGTGTATCTATAAACACTCGATCATAATGCCCTTCTAATTGTTGCAAGGCATCTCTGAGTTTATAAATTTTATGTTTCGACTCTAATGCATGTGCTAACGCGCCTAAACTAGGGCTTGCAGGAATCACATCTAAATTTTTAAAAGGCGATTGATGTACAAAAGCCTCTAGCCCCTTAGATCTATTTTTTAAAAGATTGTTTAAGGTATTTCCAATTAAACCCTTCGTTTGATTTGCACCCAAAATCTCATCAAAATAATTTTCTATATTGGGCTCTAAAGCAGGCTTATCTGTTGAATATGTTGCATCATCACCTAATAAGTACTGACTAGAATTGGCTTGAGGGTCTAAATCGATAACAAGCGTGTTAAAGCCATGATGTGCGCTAATTGCCGCTAAATTAACGGTAATACTCGATTTTCCGACACCACCTTTTTGGTTAAAAATCACTCTGGTTAGCATATCCACTTCCCCCATTTATTTTTATTTCATGCATGTAGTTTAACCTACATGCATTTTGACCAAGAAGAAAGTGTCTAACAATTACCCAAAGACAGGTTTCAGCAAAACTAATCCATAAATTGAAATAAAAGCAACCAAAGCAATGCCCCAACCTGCTTTACGCTGAATCAATAAAATCGCGTCATCTTTTTTATAAGCTTTCATTAAAGACGAAAGCATAACCAAGAACAAAACCACTTTTGCATAAAACCAAGTTTCAACTTGGAAATTATTCATTGCTAATAAAGTTATGCCTGTAATCACAACAAGTGTTAAAGATGTATGTTGAATGGCAACAAATAACTTTCTAAAAGATGGATTCGGCTGATTCCCTTGCGTACCTTTAAATAAAGTCGTTGAACGAGCAACAATGACCATAAAAAGCAATGCAATACCCACAACATGAATTGTGCTTATAACAGTAGGGTTCATCTAGAAATTCCTCTTATGATGTTTTAGGTGCATGCGCACATTCCGGACTAGATGTATCTTGGTTTTTCCACTCTTCAGCAATAAATGCATGAATGGCCAAAGCATGAATATTTCCTGCACCCAAAAGCTCACCCACAACTGCATATACTTTTTGATGGCGCTGAACTAAACGCAAACCTGTAAAACACTCACTCACAATAACAACTTTAAAGTGCGATTCTTTGCCAGGGAAATACCCACCATGCCCTGAAGACTCATTCACAATATCCAAATAGCTGGGTGCTAAAGTTTGTAAACGCTCATTGAGTTGTTGTTCCAAGCTCATATTTAACCTTTATATATTTAAACCATCTTCATATTGAGTATAACGTGTTCTGACATTTTCAATAAAAATTATAATAATGATTCTGTTCCATGTGGCTACACAACCAATCTCTGCATGTTTTTTACCCATATCCATCATGCTATACATAAAAATGGCTTTTATTTATGCAAACGATTAAAGTTTTTGAATAAAAATGTTGACCCTATTTTTGCTTACTGTATTATACACGGCATGCGGGAATAGCTCAGTTGGTAGAGCATAACCTTGCCAAGGTTGGGGTCGGGAGTTCGAGTCTCCTTTCCCGCTCAAATTTTTTTCATTTAGTTTTTTATTTAAAAAACTTTATAGACTCCGCGGGAATAGCTCAGTTGGTAGAGCATAACCTTGCCAAGGTTGGGGTCGGGAGTTCGAGTCTCCTTTCCCGCTCCAGATTTAAAAAGCCCTCATCGAAAGATGGGGGCTTTTTTATTGTTGATTTTATTATATTTTTTGAAAATTCCCCTTCTTTTGTTATTCGATTCAATAAAAAATATTCTTAATGTAATTTGTATTTTGTGACCAAGATGTGACCATGGCGTGCCCACGACAATAAAAATGGTCTCAATTGACCTTAAATGTCCTCAATCGATCACCACTTTCAGAGCTTTTTTGAAGGCAAAAAATCACCCTGTTCTCTTCCAAACAAGGTGTTTTTTACCAAATGATCAATAATTTGTGACCATTTCACTTTTTGATGTGACCATTTGTGACCAAACTACTCACTAACAGGTTGTTCTTTATTATCTTTTTCAAAAACAAATAAATCTCCCACCTGTACATCTAAATAATCGCAAATACGATCGATAGTCTCCAAATCAATTCGAGTCAATTCGCCATTATAAAGCTTATGCAAAGTTGTTTTATTAATGCCTGTACCACGAATTAAGTCAGCTACACGCATTTTTCTTTCAGCCAACAATATTGGTAGCTTACAAATAACCATTAATTTCTCCCCTAATACAATGAAAATTTAATTGCATTTAATTAAATTTGAGGTTATTTTAGGTCTAAGGATGAAAAATTACTTACATCCGATGAATTACGCCAGGAATACAATTATGTCATATACCTATCTCACAGCCCAGCAACTGGCTGAAAAAATCCAGTACGACGCTCGTACCATTCGCAACCAGCTGAAGGACAGTGTCTTTATTGAAGGTGTTCACTACATCCGTCCTTTTGGTGGTCGAAAAATTCTTTTTGTTTGGGAACGCATTGAAACTGAAATGCTTAAATTCACCGGTTTAAGCATGGATGCCTTGCAATAAGGCTTAGGAGGTTTAACTGATGGCTACCATCCGGGAACGAAGTGGCAAACTGATTGCCGACTTTCGCTACATGGGCATTCGTTGTAGAGAGACAACTAATCTTGAAGACAATGCTTATAACCGACGCATTTTGAAAAAACGTCTCGAACAGCTTGAAGCTGAAATTACTTTGGGAACTTTTGAATACGAAAAGTACTTTCCAAAAAGTAACCGTGTTGAGGAGTTTAAGGAAAAAAGAAGTCAGCAAATTGCTGTACAGACCAAAGTTCCTCTTTTTAAAGAGTTTACTGAATTGTGGTTTAAGCAGAAACAAGTTGAGTGGAGAACCTCATACCAGCAAAAGGTTTCAATTGTGATCAAAAACTATTTGATTCCTGCTTTTGGTAATCAGGTTCTCTCGAAAATCAAGAAGTCAGACTTGCTGAACTTCCGTGCCTCTCTCGCCAAAGTGACACACGGAAAAGATCAAACAAGTCTGAAAGCATCGAGGATCAATCAAATCATGACGCCTTTACGTATGATACTCAATGATGCGGCTGAACGATACGAGTTTGAGTCGCCTTATAAAAATATTAACAATCTGAAGGAAAGCAAGATTGAAGTCACACCTTTTTCTCTGGAAGAGGTGCATAAAATTCTTACCACAGTGCGTGAAGACTTCCGCCCCTATTACACCATTCGCTTTTTTACGGGTATGCGTACCAGTGAAATCGATGGTCTGCAATGGAAAAATATCGACTTACAGCGTCGTGAAATCCATATCAGAGAAGCGTTAGTGAATGGTGTGCTTGGTGGAACCAAAACTTATGGTTCTGACCGCACGATCCAGATGAATGACCGCGTTTACCAAGCCTTTCTGCAGCAGAAAAGCTTAAATAATGGTAAATCCAGTTTTGTCTTCTGTAATCGTGATGGTGGACCTCTCGATTATCGTCTGGTGAATAAACGTGTCTGGCATCCGATCTTGCGCTTTCTAGGATTGAAGTCTAGAAGAGCCTATCAAACACGTCATACAGCAGCAACTCTTTGGCTGTCGGCAGGAGAAAATCCAGAATGGATCGCACGTCAATTGGGACATTCAACGACTGAAATGCTATTCCGAGTCTATAGCCGTTACATCCCCAATGTTACGCGCCGCGATGGCAGTGCATTTGAAGCCATGCTGGAAAAACTAAATACAGAGGAGCTTGCACATGAATAGTAAAGCTTTCTTTGGTGGTGTGGTCGTCAGCCCTGAAGCAGATATTGTCGCTCGTGAATTAATCCATGAGCTACACATTCCCAAACTGCACAATCTGGCCTTTTTGCTGGAAATCAATAAATGCTTCGATGATCACCAAGCATTAAGACTCTGGCTACAGCGAATGCTGGATGAAGGGCAAGCCCATTACGATGACTTGGCCCAACAGGCGCGCCTCCGGTTAATGAGTCTCGGTCACTAATAAAAAACATACAAGGTCAACCAATCGATGACCTTAGCCCCTCTATACCCATAAAAAGGTAAACCCATGCATAAAGATATTTCAATTTGGATGCCACTCTATATTGGCGATTTACAGGCAAAATTCGCACGAATGACCGCAGAACAAATCGGTGCAGCACTGCTGTTAATGATGGATTTCTGGAAAAATGGTGCCATTCCTCATGACCTAGCTACTGTATGTAGCATCACAAAATTATCGCAACATACTAAGGCTAAAACTTTGTTGAATACGCTAATAGCCTTGGAATTGTTTGAAATCGAGTCCGAACAGATTCATTCAAATTTTTTAACCAGTTTAAAAAGCCAGGCATTACAAAATCAGCAAATGAAATCTGATAAAGCTAAAAATGCAGCACAAGCACGCTGGAATAAATCCGCAAGTAATGCTCAAGCATCTAACAAGCAAATGCAAAAAAATGCTCAAGCATCCTCTGAGGATAGCTCAGGCATTGCTCCGACCAAGCTCAAGCAATGCCCTTCATCTTCATCTTCATCTTCATCTTCATCTTCATCTTCAAATTTTGAAGAAAAAAATGAGAGTTTTTTAAAAAATTCAAAATGGATTTAGGAGAACAACCATGAACACCATGCTTAAAACGCTCCAAATTTGCGCAGAAGCAACAGAAACACTTTGCCCTACCCATAACCTACCCTTGATGGAAATTGCCGGTCACAGGCTCTGTAAATTGTGTACCAAAGAAAAAGTCCATCACTCACATGCAGCCTATGAGAATGAACTGCAACAGCGATTGCTACAACAGAAAATTAAAAATTCAGGGCTCAATAAACGTTACCTGGATCGTGGCTTCAAGAATTATGTAATTGCATGTCCTGCACAAGACAATGCCGTCAAACTATGTCAGGCTTTTGCACAGCAGATTATTTCTGACCACAACCCGAACATGTTGATGATTGGTACACCAGGTACAGGTAAAACCCATCTGAGTGCATCAATCATTCGCAACATTATGCATAACAGTACAAAATCTGCACGCTACTATACCAGTGCAGAAATTGCTCAAAAAATGATGGACACCTGGTCAGATGCTTCACGCTCTGAAAAGGAAGTCATCGACCATTTCTCCAGTTTTGATTTATTAGTGATTGATGAATATGGCCTGCATGACCGGCATGAAAAACGTCTAGAAATGGTACATAAGGTTTTATATAGCCGTTATGACAGTATGAAGTCGACTCTGCTAATTTCCAATTTCACAGTCCAAAATATGCAGCGGGATTTAGGTGTCCGATTATGGTCACGATTACATGAAAACAATTTGATTGTAGTACCGTGTTATTGGGATGATCGACGAATAAGCGGATAGCCAAACTCTTTGCTCAAGCCAATTATCTTCCGAGATAATTGGCTTTTTATAATTAGATTTTTCAAAATTGCATTAATTGCATATTGAACCGTACCGGGTTTGTCGGAGACTTTTTTATTTAAGTTAGGCTACTTGACCTAACGGGTTCATCTTATCATAGTAGATTGCTTCAAACTCTTTACTGATAAAGATTTATGGAAACTCGTAGATGAACCGTACCGGGTCAGTGTTCCACAGTTTTCATAAGATAAATAATTATAGTCGCCAATTTCAACTGAGTTCCTCTCCGGCTTTTAAATAGCGGTATACCGCTTGGCGGCTAATTCCAAATGCCTGGCCTAATGCCATTTTTGAAGGATACTGCCCTTCCTTCCATGCTTGTCGCAAAGCTTCAGCTTTATCAGGCTTCAATTTATGTACCCGGCCTTTGTACTTCCCTTGAACAGAGGCGAGTTTAATTCCTTCCTTTTGCCTTTCCAGAATGATTTCACGTTCAAATTGCGCAAAAGCACCCATCAGTTGCAGCATCAAATTATCCATCGGCGTGGATTGGGCAGTAAAAGTAATATTCTCTTTTACAAACTGGATAGCGATCCCTCTTTTGACCAGTTTATCTACTTCAGTGACCAAATCTTTTAGACTTCGTGCAAAACGATCCATGGAATGTACAATCACCCTGTCCCCTTCCCGGACATAGTTCAACATTTCTTGAAATTTCGGTCGGTCGGTATTTTTGGCACTGTTGCAAATAGTGATTTGAGTCGATGATGTTCCCTTTAAAAAGTGCTTAGAGACCGAAAACCCTGTTGATTAGACACACTTCACCCTGAGGCTGACCATAATAAAATGACGATGCTTGTCCTTTACGTAGTGCACGCATGACTTCAATACCTTTAATTGTGGCATAAGCCGTCTTCATAGATTTGAATCCTAATGTGGCCCTGATGATTCGCTTTAACTTACCATGATCACATTCAATGACATTATTTTTATACTTAATCTGCCTGTGCTCAATATCTACTGGACATTTTCCTTCTCGCTTTAATCGTGATAAAGCATGGCCATAGGTCGCTGCTTTATCTGTATTGATGACCCGTGGAATTTGCCATTTTTTCACCGTATTGAAGATCTTTCCTAGAAAACTATAGGCTGATTTACTGTTCCGTCTAGCGGAAAGGTAAAAGTCAATCGTATGACCCCGTTGATCAACTGCACGATACAGGTAAGTCCATCGTCCCTTCACTTTGATATAAGTCTCATCCATATGCCATGAATGTAAATCTGTAGGATTACGCCAATACCAGCGTAACCGTTTTTCCATTTCTGGAGCATAACGCTGAACCCAACGATAAATTGTACTGTGATCCACATTTATGCCTCGTTCAGCGAGCATTTCTTGAAGTTCACGATAGCTGATGCCATATTTACAATACCAACGAACAGCCCAAAGAATGATTTCACCTTGAAAGTGCCGACCGTGGAAGGGATTCATCTGCTGTATCTCGAAATAAATAAGATATTTAGCTTATCATGTCAGCCTATTTGCAACAGTGCCCCTGCATGAACTATCTTATTTAGCAAATCAGGGTGAAAGCTATGAGGAGTTAGCTATTAAAATTAAAGATATGTTGCGAGATCAACAACAACAGAAGCAATTATTCCCTTACTTAAAAAACTTAGGTTTCAAACCTTGAGTGTATTGAAGAATACACTTATTGTATTCTTCAATACGTATCGTAAATACACAGTAATACACTATGAAAACAAGTACAAAATACAGTGTGAGTGATGCAGCAACACTCTATAAAAAATCAAGAGCAACACTTTATAAAGACTTGAAAAATGGAACTTTAAGTCGGGATCATGATGGTTTTATCGACTTTTCAGAATTACTTCGTGTGTATGGTGAGCCATTTGTTGGAAATCACCAAAAACGCACCGATACGTCTTCAATACAAAGTTCGAATACACCTGAATACAATGAAAATACAGTTATAGAACTCAAGAATCAGATAGACTTTTTAAAGAAACAATTAGAAAAAGCGGAAGATAGGGAAGCGAAAGCTAATTCTCGCATTGATACTCTTCTTACGCTTATTGAGATGAAGCCATCCCAAACAATGACAGATCAGAATGATCACGCTGAATCTAATATAGAACTAGATAAAGTAGAAATACAGGCTAAACATGACGGATTGACTACTAATCAAGACATCAAGAAACCTATTCCAGTACCTGAATACATTGAACCTGAGCGTAAAAAACGAGGTTTGTTTGGTCGAGTTTTACATGCCGTTTTGAGTGATGATTAGAGTTGACATTGTTCACTGGTATTAAACAAACTCGTGGAACATTGGTTAATAATTGCTCGTGGAACGTGATAAATCATTAAAAAAGCCCAGATCGGTAGGTCTGGGCTTTTTGCTATATGATAAGACTATGATTTATATGAAATAAAAATTTGCATTTCGTATAAGGTGTATTATGTTAATTTTAATAATTCTTAAAAAACTGCTTATTATGTTCTAAATTTTTTAAGTTGGGTATTAGGTAGGAATAAAGTAAAAATTCCTAATAAAGGTAAATATGAACATAGTGTAAATACCCATTCTATGCCGTTTCTATCAGCTAGGTATCCTAAACCAGCTGCTGCTATACCACTTACACCAAACATTAAACCAAACATTAGGCCAGCAATCATCCCAACACGCCCAGGAACCGCTTCTTGTGCATATACGACCATTGCAGAAAATGCAGATGACATAATTAAACCCGCCATAATCGCGAGAATACATGTCCAAAATAAATTTGCATAAGGAATGAATATAGCGAATGGAGCCATTCCTAAAAACGAAATCCAAATAACTGCTTTACGTCCAATACGATCACCAATAGGGCCACCAAAAAATGTACCAAAAGCAACGGCTGCCAAAAAAGCAAATAAATATAATTGAGCACTCTGAATTGGAAGGTTAAATTTTTCAATTAAATAAAAAGTATAGTAATTGCTGATGCTTGCGATATAAGTAAACTTTACAAGCATTAGTATAGAAATAATTATGAGAGCTCGAACTAAGGTACTGCCATGTAATTTAAAACTTGTGATAGATGTTGTTTTGCTAATTTGAGTTTTCGCATGATGAATAGTCCATTTACTCACTTTAAATAAAACAAAAATTGCAATTAAAGCAAATAACACCAACCAGGATGCTGAAGCTTGACCGTTAGGAACGATAATAATAGCAGCCAACAATGGACCAATTGCAGACCCAGTATTACCACCAACTTGAAAAGTCGATTGAGCTGTACCAAATCGACCACCAGAAGCCATACGTGCAACACGAGAAGCTTCAGGATGAAAAGTTGATGAACCAACCCCAATTAGTGACGCAGAGACAAGTAGCATATAAAAACTACTAGAAAATGCGAGCATTACAATCCCTATCAAGGTAACTACCATTCCTAAAGGCAGAAGATAAGGTTTGGGATATTTATCAGTATATAAGCCGATCCAAGGTTGCAATAATGAGGCTGTAATTTGGTAGACCAATGAAATTAGACCGATTTGCGTAAAACTTAATGAAAAATTATCTTTTAGTAATGGATAAATAGCCGGTAAAGCAGCTTGAATTAAATCATTGAGTAAATGTGCGAAAGCGACAGCAAAAATAATATGATTTACCATTTTCGGCACCAAGTTGGTAACTTCAACTTGTGTGTTTTCCTTTATCTGAATAGGTGGTTGCATGAAATACCTTACGTGCCTTAAACCCTTAATAATTACTATTATAATCTGTCATATTGACGGCTATATGCCAAAAATCATTCTATAAGTGACAATATAAAGAGTTAATAACAATATTTTTTAAGGAAGGATTGGATTGATTTCTACATTAATAATTTCTATGGGATCAGAGCATGATTATGGAAGTGTTATTCCTCCTCATACTCATAATCGTGCGCAATTGCTTTATGCATCTAAAGGTGAAATACGCGTTCATACTGCAGAAAATATTTGGTTAATCCCTCCACGATGTGCTTTATGGATTCCAGCATTTGTTGAACATAGTGTTACGTCATTAAGTGATGTACGCTTAAGTACAGCCTTAGTTGAACAAAATGCTGCAAACATTTTAGGAGATAAATGTTTTCTAGTTAGAATGACTAATTTATTGAAAGAATTAGTTTTGAGACTGAATCAGCTTGATGAAATGCAACAAAATGGAATGCTATATAGTGAAGATTTACAAAAATCACTGCAATTACTTATTTTTGAAGAAATTAAACAATCTCCTACCTTCCCAATAGAAATCCCTTGGCCTAAAGATAAACGCCTAGTTTTAATTTGTGAGCAATTAATTAAGCATCCAAAGCATTCTAAAGATTTGAATACTTGGTCCAGTATAATTGGAACCAGTTCAAGAACTTTAATCAGACTATTTAAAAAAGAAACTGGACTATCTTATAGAGGATGGATCCAACAAATGCATATTGTATTAGCATTGAGTCAATTAGCACAGGGGCAAGCTATATCGCATATAGCCACATTATTAGGGTATACAAGTACAAGTGCATTTAGTGCTATGTTTAAACGCCATTTAGGCTATTCTCCTCAAAAATTTAAATAAAATTCCATCAAATCAATCTCTATTTAACATAATGGGCATTATACGAAGTACACTTGTATATTAATTTAAATATCAACCACTTAATAAAAATAGAAAAATCCAAGAATGCCCAAAAAGCCGATTTTGAAACAAGTCGGCTTTTTTATGAGCAGTTTTGATAGTTCTTGCCAATAAAATTGATCAACATTTGATCAAGATGAAAATTTTCTCAATGTTCCCGGTCTTCCCAGAGCCAAAAATATCCCCAATTTCTGCGGATAAAAAGGGGACAGTTTTTAGCCGGTCTTGTACGCATTTGCTTACGTGAATTACGGCCCTTTGCGGCTATACGATCTGGCTGCAATTTCCTATGATGGATTCATCAGGAACAGGAAGTTCCACACAATAATAAGAACATAGATACGCACAAGGACAGTAAGGTACGACAGGAGTTATACCGAGCGAACCAATACGAAAAACCCCGACAGGATGTCGGGGTTTTTTATTGCCTATCCTTTCTCATTTGCAAAACAAACATAATGCCCCTAAAATATAGACTATAATCTATATTCTGGTTGTGGTATGTGGACAGTCATTACGACAGATCTATTTAATCAGTGGCTTGAACAGCAAGATGAACCTACACAAGAGAAGGTCCTAGCTGCCCTGGTTGTTCTACAGCAGCAGGGACCGAGTTTAGGCCGTCCTTTAGTAGATACTGTGTATGAGTCTAAATTTACCAATATGAAAGAACTGCGTGTTCAACATCGCGGTAGACCCTTAAGAGCTTTCTTCGCATTTGATCCCTTACGACAGGCTATTGTTCTATGTATTGCTGATAAAGGCGGTAAAAAGCGTTTTTATAAAGACATGCTGGATATTGCAGATGAACAATACCAACTTCATCTCACTACCCTAGGAGATAAATCTAATGGCTAAGACTCTGCAAGAATTGTTAGCTAGCCGCTCTCCAGAGAGCCAAGCCCGTATTCAAAAAATGGCTGATGAATTACTGCTAGAAAATCAGCTTCATCTTATTCGTGAAGAACTCGAAATTTCTCAAAAAGAGCTTGCTGAAACTTTGGGAATAAAACAGCCATCGCTTTCAGCAATAGAAAATCGTGGCAATGATCTTAAGATTTCAACCATGAAAAAGTATGTTGAGGCAATGGGTGGGAAGCTCCGTATTGATGTAGAGCTTCCAACAGGAAAACATATAGGATTCAACGTTTAACAATAAAAATGGGAGCTATAGGCTCCCATTTTTAGATTCGTATAACGTTGAACCCAACGGTAAATAGTCGTGTGATCAACATTCACACCCCGTTCGGCCAGCATTTCCTGCAGTTCACGATAGCTAATGCCATATTTACAATACCAGCGCACAGCCCAAAGAATGATTTCGCCCTGAAAATGCCGACCATGGAAAGGATTCATATGCTGCACCTTTAGCTAAAACAGTCTTCAGCTTACCATTCGTGGTTATTTGCAACAGTGCCACTTGGGTGGTCTGCCTTTAGCTGGAACATGCTTCTGCAATTGCTCAACCATTTAAATAAAAGGTTGACCATGAGATGCCTGTATATCGCTTAAACTGTGTTTCAGAAAGCTTCTTTGAATCAATGTATTTCATCCGCAGATTATGCACGAATGCTAAGAAAATTAGAGTACAAATATCAATCAAAAAGGTGCTCGTTTTTTGATTTATGAAAGAGATCTATTATTCAATTATATCTTTTAATGATCAATAGAAAGCCTAGTTTCAAACACATTCTTCAGACACAAACAAATATGATCAAAATAGAGTGATTACTCTATAAAATAATAAAATCAATTACTTAAATCATATTTTATTTTAAAAAAATACAAATGTGTATTAAAAATAACCATTACTTACATTTTTTTGATTACAAAATATAATGAGTAAATTGCTTCCCATTTCATACATTTTTCATATATAAAAAGTCATACTATTTTTAAGGTTTTTCTAAATCACATTTTATACTTCATAGTTTTTAACATCATTATTAAAGGTGAACCATGCAAAAGAAGAAGCGCACCCCATTAGACGCACAACAGTCCCATCTTTGGATTATTGGTGGTGGTATCGCAGGTATGGCTGCTGCTGCATTTGCAATCCGTGATGCCAAAGTCCCTGCCAAAAATATCCATATTTTAGAAGAACTCGATATTTCAGGTGGTTCGATGGATGGTGGACATACACCGCATGCCGCGCAAGCTTGGGTAACACGTGGTGGGCGAATGCTGACCGATGAAACTTATTTGTGCCTATGGGACTTATTTTCCAGTATTCCATCTTTGGAAAATCCAGACATTTCGGTGCGTGAAGAATGTCGTGAGTTTAATGAAAAAGTGAAAACCCACGCCAATGCACGGTTGATTGATGCCGAACATGTCATTGCGGATGCAGCAAAGCTTGGTCTGAATACGCTACATCGTGCACAGATGCTGCGCCTATTAGCTTCAAAAGAAGAAAAAATTGGCAGTCGCCGCATTGATGAGTTTTTTGATGAAACCTTTTTTGAAACCAATTTCTGGCGCATGTGGCGCACGACTTTCGCTTTTCAAAAATGGCACAGTGCAGCAGAGTTAAGACGCTATTTCTTGCGTTTTATTCAAGAATTGCCACGCATTCATACCTTAGCGGGTGTGAAACGTACCAAGTACAACCAATATGACTCGATGATTCTGCCCCTACAGCGTTGGTTAGTCGCACAAGGCGTCGATGTGCGTTTTGGACACTATGTCACAGATGCAGACTTCATTACCAATGCTGAAACTCAAGAACGCTACGCTTCACGCCTATATGTACAATTGCCTGAAGGCTCAGAGCAAATTAATCTGAAAGCCAATGATTTAGCTATTTTCACTTTAGGCTCTATTACAGCAGACTCACGTTATGGCGGTAATCATGACGTGCCTGCCCTTATTCGTCATCGAGAAGATCATGGCTGGACGCTTTGGGAAACGCTGGCACAAAAAGCCCCAGACTTTGGCCGTCCAATGACTTTTTATGGCAATGTCGATGAACATAAGTGGGAGTCTTTCACTCTGACCATGAAAGATGACGTGCTACTTAAACGTATTATTGACTATACAGGCAATGAACCAGGCACAGGCGCACTCATGACTTGGTATGAGTCGGGTTGGCATTTATCCATCGTGGTTCCTGCACAGCCACACTTTGCCGACTTACCTGAAGGTTTATATACCTTATGGGGCTACGGTTTCCAAATTGACCATATAGGCGATTACATCAAAAAACCAATGTCCGAAGCCACGGGGCAAGAAATCCTAACAGAACTGATTAAACAGCTCGGTTTTGACGACATTTTAGATCATGTTTTGGCAACGACTGATGTTACTACCGCCATGATGCCATACGCCTCTGCCCTATTCGCCTGCCGTAAACCGGGGGATCGTCCACAGGTAATTCCACAAGGCTCACAAAACTTTGCTTTCCTTGGACAGTTTGTGGAAATTGAAGATGACGTGGTCTTTACTGTGGAATATTCAGTTCGTGGGGCGATGCTTGCCATTTATGAATTTTTTGGGGTGGAACGTGAAATCCCTGAAATTTACAACGGTCTACTTGATCCCAAAGTGGGTTTAAAAGCTTTAGAAACAGTGTTCCACTAAGTTTTTAATATATAGCGATAAGAGCACCTTTATGTCGCCACTATTACATAGTTTAATTTAAGCAACGTTTGGATACACGAGTGTGGCAGGGATGCCACACGTTATCCATCATAATAGGGATGTTATGTATGGGTAACAAAGGCTTTTGCTTTCTTTTGGCTTATCAAAAGTAAGGGTATTGCCTACACAAACACCTTTTATACTTTATTGAAAGTTGAGGCCGTGTACGCACTGGTTTACCGTTAACATCAATATAAGGAATATAAAATGAAAGCAGCTCGTTTTTATGACCGAGGGGATATTCGAATTGAAGATATCCCTGAACCGAAAGTACTTCCAGGCACAGTTGGAATTCAAGTTGCGTGGTGTGGTATTTGCGGTACAGATTTACATGAATTCATGGAAGGTCCTATTTTTATTCCACCTTGTGGTCACCCACACCCAATTTCGGGAGAATCTGCACCTGTAACAATGGGACATGAATTTTCAGGCGTGGTTTATGCAGTTGGAGAGGGTGTAGATGATATCCAAATTGGGCAACATGTCGTAGTTGAACCCTACATCATTGCTGACGATGTGCCGACTGGCCCCAATGATAAGTATCATTTATCAAAAAATATGAACTTTATTGGTTTAGGCGGACGCGGTGGTGGTCTTTCTGAAAAAATTGCAGTTCAGCGGCGTTGGGTACATCCTATTTCAAATGATATTCCTTTAGACCAAGCAGCATTGATAGAACCTTTATCTGTCGGTCATCATGCCTATGTCAGAAGTGGCGCAAAAGCTGGCGATATCGCACTGGTTGGTGGAGCAGGCCCAATAGGCTTACTTTTATCTGCTATTTTAAAGGCTAAAGGTCTCACGGTCATCATTACTGAACTGAGTGCAAAACGTAAAGAAAAAGCGATAGAAGCGGGTGTTGCCGATTATGTACTAGACCCATCTAAGGTTGATGTAGTTGCTGAGGTAATGAAAATTACAGAAGACCGCGGTGTAGATGTCGCTTTTGAATGTAGTAGTGTCAATAAAGTCATGGATACACTCGTTGCAGCAATGAAACCAACTGGTGTAGTCGTTATCGTTTCTATTTGGAGCCATCCTGCCACAATTAATGTGCATAGTGTGGTGATGAAAGAGCTAGATATTCGTGGCACGATTGCTTATGTAAATGATCATCAGGAAACTATCCGTTTGGTTGAGCAAGGTAAGATTAATCTAGAACCTTTTATTACCCAACGGATTGCATTAGATGATCTTGTTTCTAAAGGCTTTGAAACATTGATTCATAATAATGAGTCTGCTGTAAAAATTATTGTTCATCCGTAGTAACGCCTAATTTGAACGACTAATTTGAATAAACTAGAAATAAACTCTATGTAGCTATTTCTAATATCTTTATAGATAGGGAATGAGTCTGTACGTACAGATTCATTCTCAAATTTACGGCACTGTTGCAAATAGAGATTTGAGTCGATGATGTTCCCTTTAAAAAGTGCTTAGAGACCGAAAACCCTGTTGATTAGACACACTTCACCCTGAGGCTGACCATAATAAAATGACGATGCTTGTCCTTTACGTAGTGCACGCATGACTTCAATACCTTTAATTGTGGCATAAGCCGTCTTCATAGATTTGAATCCTAATGTGGCCCTGATGATTCGCTTTAACTTACCATGATCACATTCAATGACATTATTTTTATACTTAATCTGCCTGTGCTCAATATCTACTGGACATTTTCCTTCTCGCTTTAATCGTGATAAAGCATGGCCATAGGTCGCTGCTTTATCTGTATTGATGACCCGTGGAATTTGCCATTTTTTCACCGTATTGAAGATCTTTCCTAGAAAACTATAGGCTGATTTACTGTTCCGTCTAGCGGAAAGGTAAAAGTCAATCGTATGACCCCGTTGATCAACTGCACGATACAGGTAAGTCCATCGCCCCTTCACTTTGATATAAGTCTCATCCATATGCCATGAATGTAAATCTGTAGGATTACGCCAATACCAGCGTAACCGTTTTTCCATTTCTGGAGCATAACGCTGAACCCAACGATAAATTGTACTGTGATCGGCACTGTTGCAAATAGAGATTTGAGTCGATGATGTTCCCTTTAAAAAGTACTTAGAGACCGAAAACCCTGTTGATTAGACACACTTCACCCTGAGGCTGACCATAATAAAATGACGATGCTTGTCCTTTACGTAGTGCACGCATGACTTCAATACCTTTAATTGTGGCATAAGCCGTCTTCATAGATTTGAATCCTAATGTGGCCCTGATGATCCGCTTTAGCTTGCCATGATCACATTCAATCACGTTATTTTTATACTTAATCTGCCTGTGCTCAAGGTCTGGTGGACATTTACCTTCCCGTTTTAACCGTGATAAAGCACGTCCATATGTGGGTGCTTTATCCGTGTTGATCACTTGTGGAATTTGCCACTTCTTCACATTATTTAACATTTTTCCAAGAAAACAATATGCTGATTTGGTATTACGTCTAGAAGAAAGATAAAAATCAATGGTATCGCCACGTTGATCGACTGCACGATACAGATAAGACCATCGTCCATTCACTTTTACATAGGTTTCATCAATATGCCACGAGCTCAGATCTGTAGGATTACGCCAATACCAGCGTAAACGTTTTTCTATTTCAGGAGCATAACGTTGAACCCAACGGTAAATAGTCGTGTGATCAACATTCACACCCCGTTCGGCCAGCATTTCCTGCAGTTCACGATAGCTAATGCCATATTTACAATACCAGCGCACAGCCCAAAGAATGATTTCGCCCTGAAAATGCCGACCATGGAAAGGATTCATATGCTGCACCTTTAGCTAAAACAGTCTTCAGCTTACCATTCGTGGTTATTTGCAACAGTGCCCAATTAAGCGAATCCATTTGGATACAAGATTTGTATTCAATCCATGTTTCAAAGCGACCGAAGCAATTGAAACGTCTGGTGCTTTACAAGCCTGAACGATCTTAAATTCAGCACTGTATGTTCTTCGTTTTTTCGCAAGAGATGCGATGGATGTCTGATTATTTGTAGTCATAAATTTAAGTCCCCACTTTGTTTTTAAGTGGGGACTAAATTAAAGCTTATAGGATGAATTCATAAGGTGTGTTCAGCGGACGCTTACGATATCCACGCTTTTTTTAATTGAGAAACAACCAAGTTGTTTCGAAAATGGATTTTTACCTATTTTTCTCATAAATGATTTTTAAGTTATTTATATTAATATACGAATTGTTGTTAGAACCCATTTAAAGTGTATATATTCTCACCAAAAAAACCGACTTAGGAGGTTTTTTAAAATCAACTGGATTAAAACTGCGGTTTAACCACCACTAAAATCACTACTGCGAGTAAAATAAGCGTTGGCATTTCATTGAAGAAACGCCAAAACTTATGTGATTTGTAATGCGGGTTTTCCATCAGTTTTTTACGGTAATAACCACAAACAAAATGGTAAATCACCAGTAAGCCCACTAATCCAACTTTCAGGTAAAACCAGAGTGCTTCATGGTAATGCCGAGTTGCATCACCCCAATCCACTAAAAAATGCGCTGTGATGAGAGTGGCAAGCATTGACGGCCACATGATGCCGCGGTACAACTTTCGTTCCATAATCTGGAAACGCTGATGACTCGTGGCATCTTCACTCATCGCATGATAAACATATAAACGTGGCAAGTAGAACAAAGCGGCGAACCAGCAAACTACAGCAATAATATGTAATGCTTTTACCCACAAGAAAGCATCAGAAGGAGCATCCATCTATTCACCCTTTTAAGGGCAGTGTGGCAGAAGTTGATCATCCGTTGCCGAATGATCAACAATTCTTAGCTTAGCCTTCTCAATTTTTTGAAAACAAGACATGCATTTACACCGCCAAAACCGAAACTGTTACTCATCATAGTATTCAATTTTATGTCACATTTTCAAGCACGATATCAAATGGTTTTGCACCTTCATCCAGTTCAGTCACGTTGATTTTTGGTGCAATAAAGTCATTTTGCATCATCAATACTGAATAAATCACTCATATAGGCATACGGATCCAGTCCATTCAGTTTCGCTGACTGTAAGCATCATGTGTTCACAGCTCGTTGACCACTGTACAGTGATCCTGCAAACAGCTAGCTCTTACGTCCCATGTATGAGTATTTGTAGTCATGAATTAAGTCTCCACTTATTTTAAGTGGGGACCAAATTAAGGATTATCGGATAGCTTGATAAAGTGTGTTCACTAGAGAGGTTGCTACAATCCTTTTTGGGGAAGAAATTGTTTTATATAATACTTAGAAATAGATTATATTATTCTTAATTAGATAAGATAAGCAAAATACAGATGCAAACATTTCTATTAGGAAAGAGGGCTCTTTCCGTTCTTGTAGTGCTTATTACATTAATCTTATTTTTGGTTTATGTCCTATTGCGTACAGGACCTTTTGCACCAGTCAAGGTCAGTCTGACACAGGTTAAGTATAAATCTATTCAGCCTAGTCTGTTTGGTATAGCGACTGTTGAAGCTCGTCATAATTACAAAATTGGTCCCACAGCGGCAGGTCGTCTTAAAAACCTTCAAGTCGATATTGGCGATGCTGTACAAACTGGACAGCTCTTGGGAGAAATGGATCCAGTCGATTTGGAAGAAAAAACACTTGCACAACGTGCCATTATCCAAAAAATCATCTCTCAGCAACAAGATATTCAAATTCGTCAAAAGTTTGCACAGCAACAAGTTCAACGCTATCAGCAACTCACCAAAATCAATGCCACCAGTCAAGAGTCACTCGCGATTAAGCAGCAGGAGCTTGATCTCGCTACAACAGCACTTGGCTCAATGCAACAAGAACTTAATAAAGCTCGTGCAGACCTCAATACACTACAAGCCCAGCGCGACAATTTAAATTTAATGGCAACAGCACCAGGTATAGTCACAGCCCGTTATGCAGAACCTGGCTCTACTGTAGTTGCAGGGCAAACCGTATTGGAAATTGTAGACCCGAAGTCTATTTGGTTGAATACACGCTTCGATCAATCTAGTGCGATTGGCTTAGCCTCAGGTTTACCTGCACAAATTCATTTACGTTCGCGTCAAAGTAACACGCTTTCAGGTCAAGTCTTATGGGTAGAGCCTCGTGCAGATGTTATTACCGAAGAAATCTTAGCCAAAGTAGTCTTTAGTCAACAACCTAACCCTCTACCCCCTTTAGGTGAATTAGCAGAAGTGACAATTAAATTAGCACCACTGTCTCGCAGCCTTGCTATTCC
Source organism: Acinetobacter portensis (assembly GCF_010646905.1). Lineage (NCBI taxonomy): Bacteria > Pseudomonadati > Pseudomonadota > Gammaproteobacteria > Moraxellales > Moraxellaceae > Acinetobacter > Acinetobacter portensis. The sequence goes on along the minus strand of NZ_JAAARQ010000002.1, from coordinate 1,365,139 downwards.
AAATGCTGCTATTCACCGCATCAATAACCAAGTCGGTGTCTGGAAAGTGACAGATCAAAAACTACAATTTATTGAAATTAAACTAGGTCGCTCTAATTTAGAGGGTGATGTTCAAGTACTCGATGGTCTATCAGAAAATGATCAAATCGTTTTATATAGTGAAAAACCACTTAATGCGAAAAACCGTTTGCGTATTGTAAAAAATCTTGCAGGAACATCTGAATGATTAGCTTAGCCGGTCGGGATATATTCCATTCATGGGGTAAGTTTGTTTTTACTGGTTTTGGACTTGGCTTGTTGATCGGCGTGACTCTAATTATGGCGGGTGTCTACCGTGGTATGGTGGATGATGCCAAGGCTTTATTAAATAATAGCGGTGCAGATTTATGGGTGGTACAACAAGATACGCTTGGTCCATATGCTGAACCTTCTAGTGTGCGTGATGATTTATATCGTAGTGTCATGACTACACCTGAAGTAGAACATGCCTCAAATATTACTTATCTGACCACACAAGTTCATTATAAAGATAAAGATATCCGTGCGATGGTGGTTGGAATCCATACAGGTGAACATGCCTGGAATAATTTAGGCTGGCCACCTTACCTTTTAGCGGGACGTCAATTGACTCGGGGGCACTATGAAGCTGTTGTAGACATCACTTCAGGACTTAAATTAGGTGATCGCATCAAAATCCGTCGTAATTATTTTACTGTAGTAGGATTGACTCGACGAATGGTGTCATCAGGTGGTGACCCGATGATTTTTATTCCGCTTAAAGATGCACAACAAGCCCAATTTCAAAAAGATAATGCGGCAATTTTACAAGACCGCCGACGTACCGCACAAAATCCGATTTACAATCGTCCTGCGTATCCAGATTTATTAGACAGTGTTCTGAGTGCTCAAACCAGCAATCGTTATGTAAATGCAATTTTAGTCCGTCTTAAAACTGGTACTTCCGCAGAAGATACTGCTGAACACATCCAACGTTGGCAGCAACTGACTGTCTACACGCGTCTTCAAATGGAACATATTTTAATTAGCAAGATGATTGCAACATCAGCAAGGCAGATTGCGATGTTTTTAGTAATTTTGGCTTTGGTGAGCGCGGCAATTGTGGCATTTATTATTTATACCCTAACCATGGATAAAATTCGAGAAATTGCAGTTCTGAAACTAATTGGAACACGCAACCGAACGATTGCCTGGATGATCTTACAGCAAGCGCTCGCACTTGGTCTAATTGGATTTACTATAGGTAAAATCACTTCAACCTTTGCTGCGCCATATTTTCCAAAGTATGTATTATTGATTCCTCAGGATTCTATTCTTGGATTTATTGCTGTGATGTTGATTTGTATGTTGGCAAGTCTAGTAGCTATTCGTATGGCATTACGTATTGATCCAGCCGAAGCAATTGGAGGATAACACATGACCCACGGAATTTTAATTGAGGGTTTAAAAAAACGTTTTGGGCAAGGTGATAATGCTTTTTATGCATTAAAAGATGTCAATATGTGGGTGGATCCAGGAGAAGTTGTTGGACTGATTGGTCCGTCAGGTTCAGGTAAAAGTACCTTATTAAAATGTTTAGGCGCTGTGATTGATCCCACTGAAGGACGTATGACTTTAGGGAGTGAAGTGATTTTTGATCAACACTGGTTGGTAAAAGATTTAAGTGCATTGCGACGTGACAAAATTGGTTTTATGTTCCAAACACCTTATTTGATTCCTTTTTTGAATGTTTTAGATAATGTTGCGCTATTACCTATGCTTGCAGGTGTTCCTAATGACACTGCACGTGCAAGTGCTTTAGAAATTTTGACTGCTTTAGATGTTCAGCATCGTGTTCATGCCATGCCTGGGCAATTATCAGGTGGTGAACAACAACGTGTAGCTATTGCACGCGGCTTGATTAATAAGCCACCTGTCATTTTGGCAGATGAGCCAACGGCACCTTTAGACAGCGTTCGTGCCATGACTGTAATTCGTTTGTTGCACGAAATGGCGGAAAAATTTCAAACAGCAATTATTGTTGTTACACATGACGATAAAATTATTCCGACTTTCCAGCGACTGTATCATATTCGTGAGGGAATAACGTATGAAGAAAAAGGAGAGGGTCGTAGTTTCTAAAAACTTAGAAATTTAAAGTATTTTATCTAGGGCGTGTCATCAATTACCTTGAGGAAAACCACCTTGTCCCCATTATACTTTTATGACTAAACGCTATGCCTTAAGAGATGATCAATGGGAACAGATTAAAGATCTGTTACCTGGACGAATGGGTACTGTTGGAGTAACGGCCAAAGACAACCGACTATTTGTTGAAGCAGTATTGTATCGGTATCGTTCAGGTATCCCGTGGCGAGACTTACCAGAACGCTTTGGTGATTTTAGAGTCGTGCATACTCGTTTTAGCCGTTGGGCTAAAACAGGTGTGTGGCAGAGGGTCTTTGAAGTGCTGTCACATGACAGTGATAATGAATACGCCATGTTAGACTCCACCATTGTACGTGCTCATCAACACAGCGCTGGGAAAAAAAAATCAGGTGATTGGACGCAGTAAAGGTGGCTTAAGCACCAAAATTCATGCCCGTACTGATGCTTTAGGCAACCCAACAGGATTTTATCTCACTGATGGGCAGGCCCATGACTTAAACGGTTCAGATGTGTTGCTGGACTTATCGTTGAGCCAGACCTGGCTTATGGATAAAGCCTACAACTCCAGGGATCGGGTCATTGCTCCAATTTTAGCGGCGAAGGGTCAAATTGTGATGCCAGCGAAAAGTAATTCTATTGATCAGCGTGATTATGACCGACATCTCTACAAGGCAAGACATCTGATCGAGAACTTTTTGCCAAGCTCAAGCAGTATCGTGCTATTGCCACACGCTATGATAAATTGGCTCAAAACTTCTTATCAGCGATCTACTTAGCATCAACAATCATCTCCATTAATTGATGACACGCCCTAGATTCTGTGCATTCTTTCAGCTTATATCGCTCTACTATTAAATCAATTTTATGCAATAGAGCCAGCAAAACACTTGGTTTAAAAATTTAGTCGGTTAAAAGACTCAGAGTGATCATCACTTCAGCTTTTAGCAATAATCCCAATATCTTTACATAGAAAACTTATGAAATGGCCAAGATATCAATTAATTGATGCGCTGAAATCGTGGGTGATGCCATGGGACGACGTAAAATATCTTGTAGGGTATATTGATTGAGAAACTGATAAAACTGACTGAGCGCTTGATCTAATAAATAAGGTAAACCACATGAGGCGCGTAACACACATTCAGGTGCGTCACAATTAACCAAATGGGCTGATACCGCATTATGAGTTTGTAAGGTTTTAATCAGATGACCAATCGAGTAGTGCGCTAAAGGATGGGTTAATTTAACGCCGCCGCCCTTGCCTCTGGACGTGGTTAGCCACTGTTGTTTGGCCATAAAATGAATCACTTTGACCAAGTGATTTCTAGAGACTTGTAAGTCTTTGGCCATTTTTTCGATGGTAAAAGGTGGCTCAGTAGATGACTGGGCCAAATAAATTAAAGCGCGAATCCCGATATCTGTAAATTGGTTTAATTTCATCTTGCTCTCATTAAGGTAAAAAAGTAAGAGGGCGTAAGTTCCCTCTTACTTCCTTTAGGTCTTAAAGTGCAACGCCACCGGTACCAAATGCTTCACTGTGAATATTTTGTGCTGGAATTCCCAATTCAAGCAAGGCTTTATGTTGAACTTGCATGAATGGAATAGGACCACAAAGATAGTAATCTGCATCTTTTGGTAACATTTTGGCATCCAATTGTTTTAGATTCAAACGCCCTTCTGCATGATAGTCACGGCCCAACACATCTTTACTGTCGGTTTGTTCATAAGCCACAAAAACATTTAAATTGTCATGTTTTTTCGCCAAATCTTGCACCGTCTCTTTCATGGCATGTACACGTGAATTACGTACTGCATGAATAAAGTTAATCGGGTTTTTAGGTTCAGGCTTATTAAAGTTCGCCTTGATTTTTTCCCACAGGGTCACTTTTTCGTTCGGATCGGTATTACCGGTCAAAAGTTGGTTCAGCATGGCCATCATCGGTGTTAAACCAATCCCCGCACTAATCAACACATTGGTTTTTTCTGGATTAAACAAGAAGAAATTACCAGTCGGCGCAGACAGCTCAATCACATCATTTTCTTTGACTTTGTTATGTAAAGTCGATGAGACATAACCTGGATCTTGACCTTCTGCTTTTGGACTTTCATTTTTAACCGAAATACGTAAATACTGACCAGTTGAACTGTCGGATAGACTGTATTGACGCGGTTGTTTAAAGCCTAGTGCATCAATAAACAGACGTACAGTGACATATTGTCCGGCTTTATATTCAGGTAGCGCGCCGCCATCTTGAGGCACCAAATAGAACGAAGTAATCTCATCGCTTTCTTTAACTTTTTTAGACACCACAAAGTTGCGCCAGCCTAACCAGCTGCCTTTGGTTTGTTCATGTTCTAAATACATTTTTTGTTCAGTTTCAATAAACAAATTCGCCAATTGACCATACGCCGCAGCCCATGCACTAATTAGCTCATCTTCCATCGGCACACTCAGCACTTCACTGATGGAATGCAGCAAGTTTTCACCAACAATATCGTAATCAGGTGCTTGAATATTCAAACTGACATGTTTGTGACAAATCAATTCAATCACCGGCGCCAGCACCATTGGATCTTCAATATTTTCGGCATAAGCCAGTACCGCGCCCGCCAATGCTTTGGCCTGTGCGCCCGTACGTTGATGCCCCATATTAAAGGTTTCTTTTAATTCTGGATTATTGTTCAGCATACGTTTATAGAAATAATCGGTCAGTGCAACGCCATTTTCGCGTAATACAGGTACGGTTGCTTTTACAATATCTTTTTGATGTTGGCTTAACATAATGCTTAGCTCACTACAGGGTAATTTCTAAAGATGTATTTATAATACACCTTTAAAAACCCATGTCAATTCATCCGTAGCATTTTAATTTTATTTTTTAAAACCTAAAAATTTAAGTCATAAACATTTGATATAACTAAATTTTTAATTATAAATCAATTGGAAATTCTAAAATATAGTCAAAAATAAGACCCCATCACACAAAATAGTGTCGAAAATAAAAATAAGGATTTTAGGGGGATGAATCAGAATTTTTTCTTTTATATCCGCGAGGCTGTCGCTAAAGCACATCTGCATGATGCACACTGATGGCTAAGAAATTAGAATAGAAATAGATGAATCTCTATAAAAATAAGGCACTCAGCCTTAGATCAGTCGCGCTATAGCAAACGGCTGAATTATTTAAAAGGGATGAGCGTAATTTAAAGGTCAGGGTTTTAACTGTGATTTTTTGCGCGCTGAGGCTGCATAGAAAAAATGAAGTGTCATATTTAAAATAGGATCAAACTTATTTTTATGCTTGGTGTTGTTAATCTACCAGATTAAAGACCAGCCTGCCTGCTGAAGTAAATCCTGAGTTTATTTTAAAGAAGACACCGCTAGAGCAGTAAAGATGATCGCCTTAAAAGACAAAGGCCATAGTTACAAATGCACTATGACCTTTATCGATGGACTAGGGCGTGTCATCAATTAATGGAGATGATTGTTGATGCTAAGTAGATCGCTGATAAGAAGTTTTGAGCCAATTTATCATAGCGTGTGGCAATAGCACGATACTGCTTGAGCTTGGCAAAAAAGTTCTCGATCAGATGTCTTGCCTTGTAGAGATGTCGGTCATAATCACGCTGATCAATAGAATTACTTTTCGCTGGCATCACAATTTGACCCTTCGCCGCTAAAATTGGAGCAATGACCCGATCCCTGGAGTTGTAGGCTTTATCCATAAGCCAGGTCTGGCTCAACGATAAGTCCAGCAACACATCTGAACCGTTTAAGTCATGGGCCTGCCCATCAGTGAGATAAAATCCTGTTGGGTTGCCTAAAGCATCAGTACGGGCATGAATTTTGGTGCTTAAGCCACCTTTACTGCGTCCAATCGCCTGATTTTTTTTTCCCAGCGCTGTGTTGATGAGCACGTACAATGGTGGAGTCTAACATGGCGTATTCATTATCACTGTCATGTGACAGCACTTCAAAGACCCTCTGCCACACACCTGTTTTAGCCCAACGGCTAAAACGAGTATGCACGACTCTAAAATCACCAAAGCGTTCTGGTAAGTCTCGCCACGGGATACCTGAACGATACCGATACAATACTGCTTCAACAAATAGTCGGTTGTCTTTGGCCGTTACTCCAACAGTACCCATTCGTCTAGGTAACAGATCTTTAATCTGTTCCCATTGATCATCTCTTAAGGCATAGCGTTTAGTCATAAAAGTATAATGGGGACAAGGTGGTTTTCCTCAAGGTAATTGATGACACGCCCTAGTTAATTTTGCTTAAAAAACAAAATTTTTCATAGCCCACCAAAGTATTATAATTGATCAATCCTGATGCTGATTTTTTTGTATAGATTCTTTTAGCCTGTTATGCTTTTATTTTTGAACAGATTAAATTATACACAAATTGATTTCAATGAATCACTTTTTTGATGCTTCGTTAGTATGTGCTAAGAGCGTATATTAGTATATTAAATTGAAAATAATACCACAGCACCAGTCAGAAAAACCTGACTAGTGTATCGCTGAGGAGATTAGTATTCATAGTTATTACTAATGGACCATTCCTGTAACTTTCCAAACACGATCTGGTCATTAAAAAGCAAATCATTGTTTGCTAGCGTCCTACTCTCATCTGTTGGACAGAAACCATCATCACAGTCTGAATCGACGACCCAACAACCGCGGACAAACAGGATTTCATTTCCTTCTTGCTCCAGCTGTTTTTCCACCCGTTGAATTGCTTCATCAATGTTTTTTGCGCCTAAATAAGCTGTCACATACGCATAGGATTCTGATGGATCCGATGCTTTTTTAAATTCAATGCCTACACAAAAAAGATATTTTTTCATCATTTACTCCTAATTTATTTTTAGTCCAAACTTCTCATCACACTTATTCAGATCCAGCAACTTTTTAGTCTAAAAAACTGAACCTCTATAGAAAATAGGTCAGTAAGGAAAACCTCACTGACCCATATTTAAAATTTAATACGCCAATTTTAACAGAAATCTAAATAATCCAGCGACCAATGCCAAACTTAAAAAACCAGCTAGCCATAAGCCAATAAACCATTTTAATTCAGAAATTTTCATTCAGCCTCCTTAATGATAACCTTCATCACCCACACGGACTTTATCCCTGAAAACCCAATAGGATAATCCGGTATAAATAAGAATGATCGGAATTAAAATCAATGCTCCAATGAGGGCGAACAATTGACTACTGGCAGGTGCTGCAGCCTCCCAAATGGTGACTGATGGTGGAATGACATAAGGCCATAAACTAATCAGAAAACCGCTATAAGCGAGAATTACCAAAGCCAAAGTATAAATGAATGGCAGGAACTCTTTGCGCTGCTTACAGGCTTTGATTGCCAGGAAAGTAAACAGCAGAACCAGTACGGGTACCGGGCTAAAATAAAAGAGTTGCGGTTGACTGAACCAGCGTTCTGCAATTTGAGGATGAGCCAAAGGCGTATAGATGCTGACACAAACAAAAATTATCAGTAATGAAATCAGCAGTTTTGGCATCAATTGAAACATGCGGTTCTGCAGCATTTTTTCAGTTTTAAAGATCAACCAGCCACATCCTAGCGTTGCATACAGTACGACTACACTTAAACCGGTAAACAGGGAAAAAGGTGTTAACCAATCCAGACCGCCGCCAGTATATATCCCATTGGTGGTTTCAATACCCTGAATATAGGCACCCAAAATTACGCCTTGTAAAAATGAACTCAGAATGGAACCCCAAATAAAAGCTTGATCCCAGAGATGTTTAGTTTTATTGGCCTTAAACCGGAATTCGAAGGCAACTCCCCTGAAGATTAGCGCAATCACCATCAGAATAATCGGCATATACAGAGCCGATAACACAGTGGAATACACCAAAGGAAACGCAGCAAATAATCCTGCTCCACCCAGTACCATCCAGGTTTCATTACCATCCCAGACTGGCGCGACGGTATTCATCATAACATCACGTTCCTGCCGATCGGAAATAAAGGGAAATAGAATACCGATACCGAGATCAAAACCATCTAGCACGATATAGATCAGTACACCTAATCCAATAATTAGAATCCAAATCAATGATAAATCGATCATTTTTGATTCTCCTGAGATTGCGTAGAACTTACTTGATCCAGATCGCTCTCATCATCAATCGTACTTAATGGACGTTTTGATGCCTGTATAACTGCCTGCTCACTATGTGGTGCCGAATGTATAAATTCTGGACCTTTGCGCATCAATTTCAACATGTAGAAAATGCCGACTCCAAACACAATAAAGTAGACCATCACAAAAATAATAAGGGTTAAACCTACCTGTTCCGCTGAAACTGGAGAAAGTGTATCTTTGGTACGCAATACACCATAAACAACCCATGGTTGACGACCGACTTCAGTGGTAAACCAACCTGCAAGTAAAGCGATAAATCCTGAAGGTCCCATGTATAGCGCAAATCTATGCAACCATACCGAGTCATAGAACTTGTCAGTTTTTCTTAGCCATGCACCTAGCACCGCCATTAAAATCATCAGTACACCAAGTCCGACCATAATTCGGAAACTCCAGAACACGACCAGCGAGTTTGGACGGTCTTCAGGTGCAAATTCCTTTAAGCCTTTGACTTCACCATCTAAGGTATGTGTCATGATCAGGCTACCTAGATTCGGAATTCCGATCGCATACTTGGTTTCTTCAGCTTCCATATCTGGAATACCAAATAAATACAGTGGCATGCCATGATCTTTATTGGTTTCCCAGTGTCCTTCCATAGCTGCCAGTTTGGCCGGTTGGTGTTCTAGGGTATTCAAGCCATGTAGATCTCCGACAAACATTTGCAATGGTGCCAATGCGAGAATCATCCACATTGCCATTGAAAATGATTTTTTCACTAAGGCATCACGACGGCCTTTTAATAAATGGAAAGCAGCTGTTGCTGCAACTAACAAGGCTGAAACAAGGAAAGCGGCCATCGCCATATGTGCTAATCGGTATGGGAAGGATGGATTAAATACAATCGCAAACCAATCTTGCGGGACGATAATCCCATTTTCTATAATGAAGCCTTGAGGTGTTTGCATCCAGCTGTTCGAAGATAGAATCCAGAACATGGAGATACAGGTACCCACTGCAACCATTAGTGTTGCAAAAAAATGAGTTTTTGGACCTACTCTACCCCAGCCAAAAAGCATAATCCCAAGAAAACCTGCTTCAAGGAAAAAAGCACTTAAGACCTCATAAGCTAATAATGGTCCTGTCACACTGCCGGAAATTCGTGAAAACTCACTCCAGTTGGTACCAAACTGATAGCTCATCACCACGCCAGAGACCACGCCCATACCAAAGGACAGGGCAAAGACTTTGATCCAGAACTTAAATAAGTCTCGGTATACTGGATCGTTAGTTTTAAGCCAACGCCATTCCAGAACAGCCAGAAAACTGGCCAAACCAATAGAAATGGCAGGAAAAATGATATGAAACGATACGGTAAATGCAAACTGGATACGCGCCAGTTCTAGCGCGGTTAACCCTAAGTCCATGTTGTCACCTTATCCTTCTATTAATGGGTGAAAAGATTTCAGCAAAACACTCTGAAATATCGTTTTATGTATATTTAAATTTAAGTGTGTCCACATATTTACAGTATTGTAAATACGTAAGCCTTCACGTTTGCATGCCCACATTACTTTTTTAAGGCTGAGATAACTCATAATGCTGCTAACAGGCAACAAAGTATTAATTTTCATGATTAAAACTCTTTAAGATGTTGTGTGGTACAAACAGATCAACTGTTTGATGTGACAAATCGTGTCTTAAAGAGCCAAAGGAGGCGCTCTGCCCTGCGGCAGCAAATACAGCTTCTGTAAGCTGAAATAGACATGCCGGAAAACAGTCTGATAGAAATTTAATCTGACTTGAATCCGGTCCAGAACTTCATCAATCCCCAACTTAAATGGCAGCACCAAATCACCATAGACCTTACAATATTGGCATTGATGGTTATGTTCATTGTGATCGTGGGAATGTTGAAGCATCAAATCCTGTAGCAGCTCATGATGAACCGAGTGAATATGATGATGATCAGCAGGCGAAAGAAGATTGTGGGTGATCGACATACAGACCGGAGCAATATGAAATTTTTCCGGCAGCAGAGGCTGTAAATATACTGCAATTTGCAAAAGTATGGCTGCAAATGCAATAAAGATTCCACTTCGCTTCAGCAAGTTTTCTCTCGACTGGCATCGAATAAGAGGGATACGCTGGATAAAAAGATGAAATTTAAAGATAAATTCCTACTTATTTACTCAGCTTTTCATTCTATAAATATATAATATATATTCGTTTTTGAAAAGCAAAAAAAAAAAATAAATAAAAAGTTGATTAAATTAAACACTTAAGATAATAAAATAACTTTCTCTTACAGTTGATGCAGGAGAAAGTTATTTATTGTACAAAGAGTGTTCAGAAGAAGACTTTGCTTACTTGAAATAATTGAGAGGCAATTTTAAGTAAGATACGCCATTTTGTTCTGGTTGGGGAAAGCGTCCCGCATTCATATTAATCTGAATGGATGGCAGAATCAGCTCAGGCATTCTCAAGGTTGCATCACGTTTTTGGCGCATTGCAACAAACTCCGCTTTTTCTGTGCCAATATGAATATGAATATTAAACTGTTTCTGAGTTTTGATATCCGTTTCACAGATGTAGTCATGACGTGATTCCGGTAAATAGTCATGACATAGGAAAACACGAGTGTCTTCAGGCAACTGATAGAGGGTCTGTACAGAGTCAAATAAAGTCGCAGCACTGCCCTTAGGAAAATCACATCGTGCCGTTCCATAATCAGGCATAAACAAGGTATCACCCACAAAAACAGCATCCCCAATCACATAACTCAAGCATGCAGGTGTATGGCCAGGAGTAGGAATATTATAGGCTTTCAGGTTGCCAATATGAAATTCTTCGTGATCCTGAAATACATGATCAAATGTCTGGTAAGCATTGAATTGTTTGATATCAATGTTATAGATTGAGCTAAAGGTGTCCTGTACCAGTGAAATTCGTTCGCTCATCGCTGTTTTTCCACCCAGTTTCTGTTTCAGATATTGGGCTGCAGTCAGATGATCTGCATGAACATGGGTTTCCAGAATCCATTCGACAGTTAAACCTTGCTCTTTGATATAGGCAATGATACGGTCTGCCTGTGTGGTTGAAGTGCTTGCAGATGCCGCATCATAATCCAGCACACTGTCAATAATTGCACAGCGCTTTGTGACTGGATCGGATACCACGTAACTGAATGTATTGGTTGCCTCGTCAAAAAAATTCTGTACCAGTGGGTGTTTTGCCATGGTTATTCTCCAGCCCATTTACGGTGCAACAATACGCCAATAAACATCGCGATAATAAAATAGAAGACTTGGTAATGCCCTAGGCCAATCAATGTGAAACTTGGTGCGGGACATACCCCAGCAATCCCCCAACCGATACCAAATAAGAGGCTGCCAATGATTAAGCGTGGGTCAAGTTTTTGACTGGTTGGCAATACAATAGGTTCGTTAAATACGGTTTTCGGTGCTTCAGAACGCATGGCCTTTTGAAATGGAATGAATGCCACAGCAATTGCACCCATCATGACAAAAGCCAGACTGGCATCCCAATCACCAAACAGATCCAGGAAATCCAGCACTTTTTCAGGATTCGACATACCTGAAACCATCAGTCCAACAGAAAAAAGAGCACCAAAAATAAAAGCTAGAATATTTTTCATTTTAAAATGCTCCGGTTACGTGACGAACAAGATAAACAGTAACAAAACCTGCAAACATGAAGGTGATAGTTGCGAAAATAGAGCGTTTTGATAAGCGGCTCATTCCGCAGATCCCATGACCACTGGTACAACCCGAACCTAAGCGAGTACCAAAACCAACCAGCAAACCTGCAATAATCATCATGAGTGGGCTTGCATTCAGTTCAATTTCAGGCTGTATAAACAGACCATAAATAAATGGCGTGATCATTAGACCCAATAAAAACCAGATCGCAGGGGTTTTAAAGATGGTCTGAGGATTCAGCACTTGTCCGATCAAACCACTGATGCCTGCAATGCGACCATGCACATAAAGATAACCTACGACCGAAATGCCGAGCATCAAGCCGCCTAGAAAAGCAATCAGAAAGTCATGCATAGCGAGTTTACTTCTTTACAATATATTTTTTTATAATATATAATACTAAATATTAATCAAGTCCCTTGTGATATTATTCTGTAACTAATTTTCAATATATCGGATTGAAGGATATTGTAATGAATACTGTAGTTAGTCAGGCTAAAATTGATTTTTCAGAAGCAGACCGAGTGACTGGCTGTTTAAAAGTCTTGTCCAATCCTGACCGTCTAAAAATTCTCTGTGTTTTAGTGGATGGTGAACTCAATGTGCAACAAATTGAGGATGGCACTGATATTCATCAACCCACCCTATCGCAACAACTGGCTGTACTGCGTAAAAGCAATATGGTGAGTACCCGTCGTGAAGGTAAACAGATTTTCTATCAGGTTGCTGATCCTAAAGTTCTTACGCTTATGCAAACCTTGCATCAATTATACTGTGCTGCTTAAGCCTCTTTTTCACTCTAGCTGGCTTTGTTGCACAAAGGTTTAAAAGATAGATACCCTAAAAGATCCAAATTTAAGATACAACTTGGGTATGAGGGCGACCTAGTTCAATGAATTTATTCAAGACAAGAAGCATGAATCTCATTCACCTGACGATGAAAGTACCTTGCCGTTAATTTATCTTCTAATAATTTGATGCAATACATCTTGGTTTCGACCAATTTATCAAAAGTCATATTGTTTTTTTCAGCATACTTTTTGAAACACCACCGAAAATTCTACTATTCCGAATAGCAGCAAAGCACCGGAATTGATGTAAGCCAAAGCTTACAAAACAGCCTAAATTTTATCCATAATAAATGTGGATGGGATTCATCTGCTGTATCTCGAAATAAATAAGATATTTAGCTTATCATGTCAGCCTATTTGCAACAGTGCCCTTTAAGATCAGGATCAACTAATCCCCAAGAAGAAAAGGATTCTTCAGATAGAAACAGCCCTGAAATTTTTATGGTTGTAATTGAAAAAACTGTACAAATAATGTCACTTAGATTGAGTGCTTTTTATGAGGCATTCATCCCTAAAATTGGATTAAATCACCAAGATAAGGTTTTTGTGCCAGGTTTAAAGATTGCCTCTCCCATAGCATCAGGATTCGCATATTTTAAGCCTTTGATGAGATCACCATCTTTAACACCATATTGATCCATACACATTTTACAGATAAAGACTTGCCCACCATTCGCCATAATATTTTTCAGCATGGTCTGATGCTCTGCATATCTATGTTCGAATCGGCTAGAAGCAAGCATAACCCCTTGATCGACTAAATATACCGTTAAGGGATGACCCTTTTGGAATTGATTATTGCTCATACCGATAGCCATCTTTGTCCGATGCGCATCATTACTGGTGAGCAATACAAATAACGGATCTTTTGTCATTTCTGCTACTGCCATCGATAAACTCGAAAAACACAACAACAGAGACAAACATAGGTTTCGAATAAATTTCATAGTATCCATATTTTCTCTAAGACTTAAATAATGCATGAATTATCACACATATATTTATGGTGACAAGACAGTTACGTGGAGATCATTTTATCATCAAAATTCAACTTTAATCAGGTTTCTAAATGTTAGTCATCTCGATTTATAGTGAGTGACTCATCAATCTGTTTTAAATATCGATAAACAGCCTGTCGACTGATACCAAATGCTTTAGCAAGATCAACTTTGGATGAATACTTTCCTTCTTTCCAGGCTTGTTGTAAAGACGCAGCCTGCTCAGGATTAAGTTTATGAACACGACCTTTATATTTCCCTTGAGCAGAGGCTAGTTTTATTCCTTCCTTTTGCCGTTCCAGAATGATTTCACGTTCAAATTGTGCAAAGGCCCCCATCAGTTGCAGCATTAAATTATCCATCGGGGTAGATTGAGCAGTGAAAGTAATATTTTCTTTTACAAACTGGATGGAAATCCCTCGTTTGACCAGTTTATCTACTTCAGTGACCAAATCTTTTAAGCTTCGCGCAAAACGATCCATGGAATGTACTATCACCCTGTCCCCTTCCCGGACATAGTTCAACATTTCTTGAAATTTCGGTCGGTCGGTATTTTTACCCGAAGCACGGTCAACAAAAATCCGGTCGACTTCAATCCCCTCAAGTTGACGCCCAGTATTTTGCTCGACCGAACTCACTCGCACATAACCTACTTTTTGGCCTTTCACTCTTTCTCGCCCCAATTGGATAAAAATGAACAATTTTGTAAATTATAAATCTTTAATATCAAAGTTACATGTTACTTATGATTAAAAATCATTTAAATGGTACATGGTTTTACGAACTTTTAAATTGTTACTTTAGGGTATGCTCTAAAATTACATTAGGCCATTCAGTAAAGTTATAAACCCTAAATAGAAATGTCCGGTTTTTCATCCGATCAGGAATAAATATATTCTTAATAAAAAACAATAAATTAAATAGTTGCTTAGTTTTCATAATGTATATATAGTGTATATACATTTTATTGTATTAGTGCCTTTGGGAATAAACATCTTATGACTGATCAACCCAGAAAAATAAAGGCCAACAAAAAAGATGGGCAACTCTTAATTCGAATTAACAGCACTGAACGTGATGAGTTCATTCAGTTATGTGAAACTATGGACACCAGTGCCGCTAGAGAATTAAGAAAATTTATCCGTAGTTTTATGAAAAAAAACCAGTCAGCGGATATTCATACCAAGGAGTGACATCATGTCGAAGCAAGTTAAAATCTTGAAACAGAAGATCAAAGCACGTCTTGAAACGATTTCAAAACACGAAAATAAGTTAAATAAGCTCAAAAAGCAGCTTAAAAAACAGAAGTAATAGCGAGGATTAGCCTCACTAGAAAGTAAAAAAGCTGAATTTCCTATTAGGAAATTCAGCTTTTTTCATTACTTACTGTCTAACTTTTAAGGGACAGATCAGGATGTGTGTTTTTATTGCCTATATTTCTAAATCAGACTTGGAGGTGCATCAAAAATACGAATTAAAGTAACTGCAGGACCAGTTGAAAAGGCACTGTTGCAAATAGAAATTTGAGTCGATGATGTTCCCTTTAAAAAGTGCTTAGAGACCGAAAACCCTGTTGATTAGACACACTTCACCCTGAGGCTGACCATAATAAAATGACGATGCTTGTCCTTTACGTAGTGCACGCATGACTTCAATACCTTTAATTGTGGCATAAGCCGTCTTCATAGATTTGAATCCTAATGTGGCCCTGATGATTCGCTTTAACTTACCATGATCACATTCAATGACATTATTTTTATACTTAATCTGCCTGTGCTCAATATCTACTGGACATTTTCCTTCTCGCTTTAATCGTGATAAAGCATGGCCATAGGTCGCTGCTTTATCTGTATTGATGACCCGTGGAATTTGCCATTTTTTCACCGTATTGAAGATCTTTCCTAGAAAACTATAGGCTGATTTACTGTTCCGTCTAGCGGAAAGGTAAAAGTCAATCGTATGACCCCGTTGATCAACTGCACGATACAGGTAAGTCCATCGCCCCTTCACTTTGATATAAGTCTCATCCATATGCCATGAATGTAAATCTGTAGGATTACGCCAATACCAGCGTAACCGTTTTTCCATTTCTGGAGCATAACGCTGAACCCAACGATAAATTGTACTGTGATCCACATTTATGCCTCGTTCAGCGAGCATTTCTTGAAGTTCACGATAGCTGATGCCATATTTACAATACCAACGAACAGCCCAAAGAATGATTTCACCTTGAAAGTGCCGACCGTGGAAGGGATTCATCTGCTGTATCTCGAAATAAATAAGATATTTAGCTTATCATGTGAGCCTATTTGCAACAGTGCCAGAGGAACTCAGTTGAAATTGGCGACTATAATTATTTATCTTATGAAAACTGTGGAACACTGACCCGGTACGGTTCATCTACGAGTTTCCATAAATCTTTATCAGTAAAGAGTTTGAAGCAATCTACTATGATAAGATGAACCCGTTAGGTCAAGTAGCCTAACTTAAATAAAAAAGTCTCCGACAAACCCGGTACGGTTCAGTTTTTTGTTGGGATTCCCGGTGGATTTGTTTTGAACCACCAAAAATAAATCCCGTGTTCTGCAGGAATCAAAGAGGGCTCTTTCATTAACTCGGCACGACTGTATAAACGCTGCGGGTAATAATCAAAAGCATGTGATTGCTTTTTCCATATTACGTTGATCCACTCTTCTGTACGGTCTGGACGTTTATCTACAGTAATCCATTGCTGTAACAGTAAAGCCTGATCTATTTGTTTGAGTAAGTCGTAAGCTTGCTGCTCATTCAAGTCAGTAAAGCTGCGCCCTTCTTTCTCACGGTCTGCATCGCCATATTTAAAAGACATGTAACACACACCATTTGGCTTTAATGCTTTAAATAAGCGCCCCAACACTTCAGTCAGGCGATCTCTTTCACAGTGTAAAAGAGAAGCACAGGCCCAAATCCCATCATACTTAGCTACTTCATTCAGCTCATAAAAACTTTGCTGACGTACCTCGATGCCTGTCAGCTCTCTCGCCTTTTCAACCAGCTCCGCAGAATAATCAATTGCCTCAACTTGATAGCCTTTTTTCTTAAATGCCAGAGTGTCACGCCCAGAGCCACAGCCCAAATCCAGGATCAATGCCTGTTCCGGCAAATATCTTAGAAATGGTGTGTAAAGACTTTCCATCTCAACCTGATAGGTATTTTCAAAAAATGCTTGAGCATGTTGATTGTAATAATTTGATGTTTGATTCATTGTCTAAAAGCCAATATCTTATGTTAAAGAACATACTGATATTTCACTAGATAAGTCAAATGATCAGTCCTATGAATGAATCAAACTCTTATTTCACTGTATCCGGACAACTGAGATAGAAACCAAACTGGTTCTTGTAAATGGAAAAAATATGGGCTTCAGATTTCGCAAGAGTATTAAAATATTACCTGGATTAAAAATCAATCTGACGCATAAAGGCATTAGTAGCGCGAGCATTGGCAAACCTGGTGCTTCTTTAAATATTGGCAAAAAAGGCACCCGAACCAGCGTTGGTATTCCAGGCACAGGCCTATCCTATTCCAAGCACCAACCCTATAAGAACAGAGCTGGCAACCAAGAGAATCCTGCTCAGGAACAACAACCACTCTATACATCACATACTGAGAAACCCAAATCGAATGTCTGGATTTGGGTAATTTTTGGATTATTTTGTTTTATTGTCGGGGCTATTATTTTTTAAATTTAACCATTCTTTGTACCCCATAATCTCCACTGCTAGGCAAAATTTAATTCATTCATTACTATGGAAGGATGTTAAATACAATAAAGGTTGCCGCTGATGTCTGATCATGACAGTACTCTGGATTATGATGAAAATGATTTAATCGACTCTCCCTTATCTCAAGTTTTACAAGAGGATAATGAGCAAATTGAAATTCTAATTTATCGATTACCTGATAGTGACTGGACACTGGAAGTGGTGAACCAAAGTGGTACTTCTACTGTATGGGATGAAACATTCCCGTCAGATCAGGAAGCTCTATCTGTCGCTTTAGATGGAATTAAAGCCGCAGGCGGTATTCAAGCATTTTCCGAACTCAGTGACCTCGAAGCAAAGAAAAATATTTTTCCTGAATCCCTTACTCGCCATTAAAAATGAAGCTGCTGGCGTGGATCTGAATCAGTGTTTTCTGGATTCTTAGAACCTATCGCGATGATAGGTTCACTTCAACCCAAACCCATCTAGGGTTGAAGGGTCAAAGTTTTCATCAAACATAAACTCATCTGCTCGCTCTTTCTTTAATGTCGCAAGTGCATAAAAAAAACATTTCTCACATAACTGCAATTCATATCTTTCCCCGTCATGCTTAGAACCATAGCCCCAATGCGCAGATAAAGTTCCAAATTCCAATTTCGTTGATTGGTTGCATACATCACATACAATATCTGTAAGGACTTCTACCTGTTTCAGTTGTTTAATTTCCATATACGGCTCCCGATATCAATCAAATTAAATTTGTCTACATAATTATCAAAAATTGATTCCTGTTTGGTTTTAATTACCATTAAAAAAGATCAAATTTGAGCATTGTTATTGTAATAATCAACTGTACTCATCCCTACTGTATTCATTGTAATCTGCTATGTGAACATCATAATAGAAACATGTTATTTTTTGCCAATTCACAAATATAGCTAACTAATAGTGAGTATCCTATCGAGTAGGAAATTTTGAAACCTTCAATAATAAAAAAACTTTAAAATCAAGAAAAAAATGATGCTTCCTGCCATATTCAAAAACTCTAAATATACGTGAATATTGCTGTATTATTTTTATTCAATAGCACACATGGATCTGACATCTGAACTACTTTTGAAGTTTCCAGCAACACAGATAAGTACTCTAAAAAATTTCAAAAAAAGCAGAATCACAATTCATCCACAAGCGTATGGTTTCAACTTATGCTACTTAAATATGTTTAAAAATCTCACTGCAGATTTAGATATTTCTAATCGCATAAAAGAACTCCATGTGTGGAAAACTTCAGAATTTGATGGCTACTCCATTTTCAATAATATTCACTTATATCTTAGCTATTTAAAGCAAGATATTAATGAAGTCACTTTAATTATTCACAATCAACAATCTTTTTCAGATGATGAGTTAGCATTTCTGATGGAGTTATGCAGTCGTGAATTTATTCAATTCATCAAATCTACAAAATTTGACATTAAGCCTTTGAACCCACGAAAAACATTGCACTTGATTAATACACATCTTTCACGTCAAACACTATTAACTCTTAACAAAGAATTATCTTTGAAGCCACACCATCAAATGAGCCTAGAGTTACTTGCACACTTGCTTTCATGCTCTCGAAACCAACTCAATCAGCGGATGAAAAAGATCAAGCAAGAACGTACACAGATTTTTAATGAATTATCATTACACAGCAGATGTGTAAAAGATCTCTTAGATCACTCAAATAGCGATCTGAGTGCAGAAAAAATTTGGAGATCATAATGTTTAATGATCTAAGCGAGCATGTTGATTTATCCATGATCTCACTCAAAAAGACGATTGAAAAATTGTTTGCTGATGAGCAATTTGAACGTGCACAACACATCAACTTTGTAATTAAACTATTGTCTTCGCAACAGGCTGAAAACTTTCTAGATGGTCTCAATCTCGATTACTTTAACGTCGATGTAGAGTTTGATTCGCAGCTACCGATACCAGCAGTCATCGCTTTCACTAAAAAAGTGAAGATTAGTGATTTACCCATCACTTCATATATCAATTCAATTTCTCAATTATCTGAGTCACAAACTCATGCACAACATTGGAATATTTTAGTTTTAAAAGCGGCAATTTATTTAATTGCTCTTCCTGAGCTTAAACCAGAGCTTTTTAAACAAGCACACACAGAACACTTCAATACCGTAAAGCGCTTATTCCAGCGCTTTAGGAATGCGAATAAAAATTTAGATACTGAAAAAAAATATCATAATACAGAAGAGTATAGACGCCTCTGGAATGTATATCTTAAAGATCCAACGCTAAGCTTAGAACAATTTATTCAACATCTGATCACATTAGATACGGATGAATTGCCTGAGTTTGATCGCAATCTACTCAATGATATTCGTATTACTTTTAACTACGTTTTAAAAAACAAAGCGAAGATTGCACGTGCAAGTATCGATACACAGCTTCAACATCAGTTTCTTGATGAAGAACAATTCATTGAAGAAAGTATCGAAATCAAAAAAGGTGCTAAATCTAAAGCACTGAATATAGAAACGTTAATTGATGAGCCGATTAATCGGCAAATTGTTGTCAACCCAACTCACGTCACACCACTCGCAGCACATTCAGAAACGAGTCAAAGCTATGTTCTACCGCTTGTTGCAAAACATATTCAACGCAAAGAACATTTACTCACGTCGAGTAGTTTTTTCCCGAATCCATCTAGTGTGAACTATCTACTGAAAAGACTTCATGTGGACTACTCTGAGCATCAAAATAAAAGTGCTTTGATCCTGATGCTCGCATTTTTAACAGGAAATAGTCTGAATGAGTGGTTATATATACAAAGCAAGCGAGCTAAAAACTTAAATAACCGCCAAAAATTGATCCATAAAAATGATCAATTTTTCTTAAGTAGTAAATTTAATGTGTTTGAGAATCGAGATTTTGAGTACTCAGATAGCCTGCTCAACCAGACTATCTATTTAGACATTCCAATACCCAATATATTTATTACGGATCTACGTAAGATGGATTCGGTTAGTTTCGATGATATACAACAATATTTACGCAAATTAAGACAAGAATTATTAATTCCAAAACTCTCAGTCGTTAAAGTAAGCTCTCTTCTGCATCATATAGTTCTTTCAAAAACAGGAAATAAACAACTCGCCGATTTAATGACAGGAATTGATGCCAATCAGTCATCATCCCTCTCTTATTGTCATCAGAATATCCCATGTTTACATGCACAATATCTCGATACTTTAAAATCACTTTGTGCAGAGGTAGCGAGTATATATGAAAGCAATGTAACTCTTGTACCATCTACAAACATTAATTTCGGCAGTCGTAAAGCTCCAAAGCCACAGGTCATTACAGAGATTTTTGCTATATTGAAATTTAATATTTTTTCACAGGCCGAAGATGATTTAATTTCACTTTTCAATCATTACAACATCTGGATGTGGCATGTTTTATTGCTATTTACAACAGCTCGACCTGTTACTGAATTCCCTGGTTTCATCAAAAACTTTAATCTAAACCGTAAAATTTTAATGGTTTCAGACAAAGAGGTAGGTGGTCGAAATGGATTCGGACGCATCATTCCACTTTGTCCATTTTTAGTTGAAGAGATAAAAAAATTCCTTAATTTTTTAGAATATTTTTCAATTCAAATCATAATGAGTCAACCAGCTTTAAGTGATGTCATACAACAAATAGAAGCAAGTAAGCTGCCCTTCTTGGGAATCATCCAAGATGATGAGTGGAAACCACTAAGCCCTTCTACAGTCAAAGATTTCCATCCTGAATTAGGACTTGATCATGCAAATTGGCATCGCCATACAGCTCGTGCATTTTTGACTCATAAAGTTTCTGAACCTGAAATTTTAGCTCTATTTGGGCATGAACTCATGCAACAAGAAGCAGCACATCCATTTTCCAGTTTATCGCTCTCTCAATTTTCTAAAATTGCAGATATTTTAGAGCAAATGAAAGATCAATTTAAAATTAGCGGAATTGAAGTACATGTCATCATTCAATAAAAAAATCCAAAAAAAACGCTATGCTGAAGATAGACGTCAACTTCAACGTAATGAATTAGAAAAGACCCTACGAGCTGATGCAGAACAAGAGCTCCGACAATACTTTGATGAACAAAATTTCTCAACTGAAGACTTAATTCAAGCTTATCCCGCGATTTATGAGTTTATTAAACGTAAAGCACCAAATTTGGCTTGGAAAAAATATGCACATGAATTCTTCCGAACATACATCAAAGATCTCAATAAGAGCAATAACCTAGACTTCCCATTACCTTACCTCACCTTTGAGATGAAACGTGATGAACCAATTTTCACCCTAGATTGGATCCAGGCCGGTCATGAAATTGACATCATTATAGAAAAACTTTGGGATTATTGGATTCTTGCTCAAGGTAGTTCCGCTTTTTCTGATGATGAAATTATTGGGAATATTCTGCTTTGCTCAATGTTATACGGTGGATTAAATCAAACAGCTTCATCAAATGCTTTGCTCGAACATTTGAAAAACCCGGCAAAAATCCAAAAAATTTGCGATTTTAATATCATCTTTTTAGAGCCACTTTCTCAGAGCTATGGTGATTTATTTATTGATGAAAAAACGATACGCAAATCGCGTAATTTTGTTCCAGATCAACTAACACGCCTTTGGCTCATTCATTTCAATACAAGACAAATTCGTGACATCAGTCTAGACGTGAATGCGTATTTGCACCTCATTTTTCAAAAAATTAAACATCCATACACAAGTAAGACTTTCAAATTTCTACGTGACTACTCCACTTTCAACTGGCTGCAACTGAAAAATTCAGATGTTGACCCAGCATTATCACAATGCTTGTTAGAAAAAACTCTCACTTGTGGTTTATCTGAACATGAATTTGAAAACTTTACTTTCCCAAAATTTAAAACTCGGTTAGTAAATGAGTTCAAACAAAATAGCTCTTCTGCACCAAGGCCATTACCAGATCTAAATACGCCTAAATTGGTAAATAACGTGATATTTATTCATAAAAATTTGCTAAAAATTATTCGTATATCATCAACGGAACAGCCTATTGTTGAACTCATTATTAATTTCTGCCAAATCCACCAAGAGCAATTTAATGAGTTTTCTAAGCGTATTATTTTATGGCTCATCAGTCTCTATCGACCAAACTCAGAACAAGTCAAAGGGCTAGCATCTACCTTTGATTTTGATATAGCTAAATACAATAAGTCATTTCAATACAATCAAAAACTTGTAGATAGTTCAATCTATACCTATTACACACGGATCGCAGAACCTTTTTTAACTCATGCTTTACAATACAGTTGTACCCAAGATAGCGTTAATGATCTACACAGTGATACCGAGAATGACATTAATGATCTACTGAACAAGATCTATCAACAAATCATTAGCAATACACGGCTTGCTGATGAAGCAGGTCAACCTAACTTTAAAAAATCTAAAGACCAAACTATTCGTATGTTGAAACGCTTTCACACCTTTCAACAAATTGTTTTTCAAGCAGAAGATTTTGAGCTCGAATTTATCGCATCACAAAGTAGGCCCCGCGCACGTATCATTGGGCACGTAACATTCCAAGTGATATTAAAGAAATTAGAGCAACTCTTACATGACCAATTTATTTCAGATCATTTTTATAAAGTATTGAAAATAATTTATATTTTGGCCTACCGTACAGGTATGCGCATTAACGAGGTACTTGGTTTACGTGTAAAAGATATAGAAGGTTTAGATCAATTTTCTATATGGGTTCAACCTTATGGTTCAAAAAAACAAGGGAATCAACATCTACTCAAAACTGATAGTGCTGAGCGGATTGTACCTGCTTATGCGTTACTCCGAGATAATGAACACCAATTTTTTAGCGATTATATTGTAGAAAAACGTTTAGAAAATAAGGGGAATTTATATCTATTCAGCAACTTAAATGAAAATAAAAAACTGAATAAACATACCGTCACCACGCCACTAAAACAAATACTGAACCAAATTTTTAAAGAACATCATTATTCATTTCACTCTTTTCGCCACACCACAGCGAATCATTTATCACTTTTACTTAACGCTGAATATGTACCCCTTGTACAAAATCTGACTGACTATAGCGAAGACGAATATCAAAATATTCGGACTGAACTACTTCAAAATCAACATGGACAAAACCATTGGTTTGTTATTGCACACCTCTTAGGACATATAGAACCAGTTGAAACTTTCAAAAGTTATATTCACTTAAGTTATCTCATTGCTGGTCAAAAGCTACTCAAATATCATCCAAGTATGCCAAATGAGCTGGCTAAAAAAATCATGGGTTACAATGCAACGTTTAAAGATTTAAAAATGAAAAAGGATGAAAAAGACTTTGATTTTGAAAAAAATCAAGGCTTTCTAGCCAAAATATTATTGAATGATCAAACAAATTGGCTCCGAAGCAATGAAGCTGACATTTTGAATGAACTCTCACTACAATCAGAAAAACCACATGATTTTTTTGATTACTTTGCAGGAACAGAAGATTCGAAAATTTCACTTAAACGCTTCTATGAAACACTCAATATACTGGAAGTTACCAACGATCCTGAAAGCACAGCTCAACGTATGTGTTTACCTGAAGAGCTCGTCAATTATTGGTATAAAAATGCCCTAAATTTAGCAGATATTAAATCGAAAAAAGGGAATCAGCGTTTATTTAATATTGATAGCTCAACCCACTTAAAACCTGCGATGATTGATACCGATGAAGAACTTCATGCAGTGACTTATTTTTTTGAACACATACAAAAAATAGCTCGTAAAAATCCTACACAAATTGAATCTGTTCTGAATATATTTTTGAATCGAGTGACCGCTTCACACACTGGCATCCATTATCGTTGGAAGGATATTGATCAACTTGAGTATTTCTATTCCCAAATTAAAGTATTATTTCCTGCAAAATTTTGGCACTTACTTGGCCAAAACTTGCAAACGAAACTAAATGTAAAGCAACAACCTCAACTTTTCAAATTAGCTAAATCAGCAACTATTAAACACCCATCAACTCAAGAAGAATTTCCGCGTCTACAACTCTATTCAGTAAAAGATGGTCATGCTCTTGCTGCATTTAAATTTTGTCTGCATCTTGCCTGCATTGGTAAACCACTCTAAACCCAACTAAATATAATCAATAATCTCTATATTTCTTCCATGGAGTATCATCGAGAAAAAAATCACGACATTATGAATAAAGCTCGATCATTATGGTCAGCGCTATTACTAGACTTACCTAAAATTCCCGCTCATAAAGCAAAATTAAGAGAACATTGGAAAAAAAATCATCCAGACTTACAGATGATTAGGGTGATCTGTAACCAAACTAAAATTTCTCAAACAAGTTCATCACGTCATTTTCCGTCAGTTTCGCTTCGCCTTCATGATCTGTACTTAGAATAGAGTGTGCCAGTTCTGCTTTATTTTGCTGTAAGGCAAGAATTTTTTCTTCTATGCTTTTATTGGTAATCAGCTTATACACAAATACCGGCTTGTCCTGTCCAATCCGCCATGCACGATCTGAAGCTTGATCTTCAGCAGCAGGGTTCCACCATGGATCATAGTGAATGACTGTATCTGCGGCGGTTAAATTCAGACCGACCCCTCCTGCTTTCAGACTGATTAAAAATACCGGCACTTGTCCAGACTGAAATGCTGTAATGACTTCATCTCGCTTTTTGGTCTTTCCAGTCAGCTTCACATAGCCAATTTCTGCGTGATGGAGCTGTTGCTCAATCAGTTCCAACATTGAGGTAAACTGAGAGAAGATCAGAATTTTTCGCCCCTCCTCCACCATTGGAACGACCATATCCATCAACTGTTCAAGTTTGGCAGAGTGTGCCTGCCCGGTTTTCACTGAATCCAGCTTTAGTAAGCTAGGATGGCAGCACACCTGACGTAGCTTCAGTAAGGCATCTAAAATTTGAATTTGACTACGTTTAAAGCCTTTTTCTGCCACAATTTTCTGAATATTTTCCTGCATCGTGGCACGAACAGCCTCATATAACTTGGATTGCTGGTCATTCATATCAATATTGACTTCAATCGTAGTTTTTTCTGGCAATTCTTTGGCTACGTCAGTTTTCAAGCGACGTAAAATGAAGGGCTTAATCCGGTTGACCAGCTTTTGCCTTAACTGCTGATCACCGCGTTTTTCAATCGGATGACGGTACTTTTTATTAAAAATTTCTTGTGAATATAAAAATCCTGGCATCAGGAAATAAAATAGTGCCCACAGTTCACCCAAATGATTTTCCATCGGGGTACCTGTTAGACACAAACGATGTCGTGCTTTTAATTGGCGTACTACCTGTGCAGCTTTGGCACGCGGATTTTTGATATTCTGCGCCTCATCCAAAATGAGTTGATGATATTCATATTGCTTTAGTTGTTCTTCATCTCTCGCTAGAAGCGGATAGGTGGTTAACACAATATCATAGTGCGGAATCTGCTCAAAATTCTGATGGCGGTCGGGCCCCTGTAGCAGCAATACCTTGAGCTCAGGGGTAAATTTCTCCGCTTCTTTGAACCAGTTATGCATCAGCGATGTGGGTGCAACAATTAAGGCGGGACTGTCCTGCAAATATCCAGCCTGCTTTTCCATGAGTAAATGGGCTAAAGTTTGTGCTGTTTTCCCCAAGCCCATATCATCTGCCAGAATCCCGCCATGCTGGGTTTCCCTTAAAAACTGTAACCAGCCTAAGCCCTGCTGCTGGTATGGACGCAACTCCCCCTGAAAACCTTGTGGTGTCGGCAGTTGTTGCTGATAGCCTTGTTTGAATTTCTGTACAAATTGCTGCAGGCGATCACTGACCTGCCATGTCATCCCAAGATTATGCTGCAATTCTAATAATTGACTCGCATCATAGCGATCAATACTGCGCTCTTCTTGCTGTAAAATGCTCTGCAGATGTAACAATACCGGCTTAATATCCCTAGCGGATAGAGCCAAATCAGGTTGATCAACTGCAGTTTTCACGGTGAAAATTTGACTGTCATGCAGATAAATAAACGTCCGCGGATCAAGTAAATCAGGATTTACTCGCACCAAAGCTACGAGCGCATCAAGCAAATTATAAGAATTACCTGCACTGTCTTGAACCGTCGCCCCGATATTGAACCAGTCCTGCTGACCTTCAGATTCAGTGATAGAAATATTTAAATTTTCGACATATTGCAGGTTAAAGGGGCTGTTTTCCAGATGCTCTATCTGCCAGCCCATCAACTCAATTTGATTGATGGGCATGAGCTGTTTGATCCAGTCTCCATAGAAAGCAAAAACCATAGAATCAAGACGTTGTTTATCCAGTTTTAATTGCTGGTCATAACTAAGATCTTTCACCCACTTCAGTGATTCGACCAATAGCTGTAAACGCTGGATTGACTGTTGTTCCTGAACTAAGTCCCGAAGCTGTCGCACCATTTTGCCATGCTGTTCACCAATAAAACTGTCACCTGATGTACCTGCTTTAATTCGCCCACCTGCATAGGAGAATTCAATTTCAGCACAAACAGACTCTTCCCATTTCCAATCAAATTTATCTAAAACACCGAAGCGTAAAATTGGCTGGGGACTACCCTCAAAGACATCAATATGCTGAATAAACTCGGGTTGAGGCAGATTTTTCACATCTGAATATTGATGAGTCAGTTGCTCAAACTCTGGCAAGAGCGTAGCTGGAAGATCAGGCATCTGTAAAAAATGGTAGAGCAGATTTGCCGTATATTTACCATATAACTGGCCCACCGTGTTCTGTTGAATATCCACATAACATGGTGGCTGGCTCGCGAGAATCTGGATATGTGGATTTGATTTTAAATCGAGTCGAATATCGCCATTGACCAATTCAATGTTTAAATGCTCCGTCTGTTTGTTGACACCTTGTTCCCAGATCAATTCGATGTGATAGCCTTGTTCTGACCATTGAAGTGCAGCATAGCTCTTTTTTTGCCAGTACACATCGCCACTTTGAATAAAAGATTTAAAGTGCTCCAATGAAATTCCGGAGATATCAAGATTGCTTTGATAAAAACGCTCGTCGCTGTTTATTTTGGCGTAATAATAAATCTGGTTAAATAATTGTCGTTTTTGTTCAGGTAAAGTCAGATGCTTTCTGGTGATATTTTCATATTGGGTATAATAACTTTCCCCTGCAATTGAGCCGTTTTTATTGCGTCTGGCCTTCTGAACATCAACTGTCAATTTCTTTAAGCTGACCGACTGATCTAGCAGGTAAATTAAATAATTGTTTGTTTTGACAGATTGCTCTGGTTCAGTCTGTTGTAAATACCGTTTAAAATCATTCAACCAGCGCTGCGCCTGATCATCCCCCCATCGGCGTTTTGCGATTCCCTGCGGAGATTGAGATTCAGCATAACGCTGTTGAAATTCCTGACGATATTCTTGAAAGAATAACCGCGCTAAAGCAGCAGCATGTTTACAGTTATATCCAACTGGACAAGTGCAGTCATCATCGATTAAACGGTCTTTTTTAAGATTATAGGTAATCGCGGTATCGTAATAATCTGTCCCTTCAATTTGAGCATACATCGTGACATCATCATTTTCCTCAAAGAACTCAATCGTTTCCCTATCAATGTGTTTAGCATAGCTCAGACTGCGATGAAGAGTTGCAGTACTAAAGTGAGATAGAAAATTGATCAATGAGGACATGATTACCAGACACTAAAAATGTTTATACAATTATAACGGACAAAGCTGTCATTTTAGAATAGTAGCCGAACTGCTCAACCTGAGCACAAATTCGACTCATTCAATAGGAATATTGTGAGTAAAGACAATCAAATCAGAAAAGTTAAACAGATCATTGAGGTCGAAAATATCCTGATAGAAAGTTCTCATTTCTTCACGACAGTTAACTTTAAACCAAATGGGGTTAAAAGTTTTAGCATTGTTTCTACGGTTGGATTTGCATCTGATCGCTCTAGCTTCTGTAAAGTTTGAAGCGAAATTTTAGTGATCTTGGACATTTCATTTAACGTCAGATGCAACTCTGTTCTAATGAATTTTGCAATGACATGTATCGGCCAATCAGGATTCAGTTGAATCTGTTCTAAGACATATTGTCTTTTTTTAATTTGCTCTATTTGAGAGAGTGGAATAAAACGTTTATCCATAACAAATCTCCTTTAATTGTGCGCAAATCCCTTCAATGCGATATGCACAATTTTCTAGAATTTCATCATCTATCCCAATAGATTTCATCTTGATCAAAAGCCCTTGATACAAAGGTAATTGTTCAGAAAATAGAGATTTTATTTGTTCTAAAGTTAAAGAACTGCATTCTACAATTTGATGAGCAATTGAAGCCCAGTTGTTATCGTCTTTTTCCCATCGAGTAGATCTCGCGATTCCATCAGGATGTAACCACATGGGGGCAAAATCAAATAAAGGCGTTAATCGAATATTGCCATTGTTAAGCCTTTGAAATGCCGTATTACGGGTATGATTATCTTTATTTCCTAAAGCGATATTGGCTAAATCTCTTTTTACATATTCAAGAGTTTCTGTTTCTGGATCTGTACAACAATTCATGATAATTTTGCAGACTTCGTTATGAGACATTTTTACTCCGAAGCCCGCTTTTCCACTAAAAGAAGCTAAACTTTCTTGGGCTATTCTTTCAACACGGTTATCAACCACTTGCCGATCAAAACGTGGAATAAATAAAGTTCTTCCATGTAATTCTAGAGGTCTAAACACTCGCAATCCTAAATATGCTGCTATTTGCATATATAAGGGTTCTTGATTCAAAATTTTGTTTAGACGTTGATCCGTTCCTCGGCTAAATTTAACCAACCAGTGCTGTTTAGCCATTTCATCAGGTAACGTATGATCAAGATAAAATAACTCATCATGACCTTGTGTGAGTAATAGTTTTGGCCACTCACCTTGAACACCCGATGATCCAGAGATAAATAGTCCAAAAGATGATAATGACTCAAGAAACTCTTCACTACGTTCGATAATTTCCTGTATTGAAAATCCTTGTACTAACTGATCTGAATATTGAGTTAAAAGCCATTCATGAGCTTCTTTTATTCTTAAGTTACCAATAGGATTGCTCGCTCCTACTTTAAGCAATGGCCAATCTGCTGACTCTTCTTCATACTCAGGGCGGCCAAGTTTTTTTAATAGTTCTTTTCGACCATATCCTTGAGGTAATAGGTCAACTAGAAAAGCTGGCCACGTAGGCTCAATATTGCTTTCTAAATTAATCGGATAATGGTTTGAAACAGCATGACCATCTCGCAACCCCATATGTTCAATTGCGTAATCTATTGAATAATATGTTCCGCAGCTAGCTTTCCAACCTTTAGCTTTTTCACCTATTACTTCAATAGTGGCGCAATCGATCCATTGATTATTCAGAAATATTTGGACAGAGCGAAAATCATTCATAATTCTATTTAAATAGTAAAGTATAGTCAGTTTTTCCTATTATATACCTATTATAGTAGTAAAGTATTATTTTTATCCAAGTGAGTTTTCAAAATTTATTTTTTATTTAACATAAAATCTCTACTTGGGAAAACAACGGCTTTGTTGCACAAACCTAGCTTAGAAGGTTTATTCAGCCTTATAATTTCAATATGAATAAACTGAACCGTACCGGGTTTGTCGGAGACGTTTTTATTTAAGTCAGACCACCTGACCTAATGGGTTAATCTTATCATAGTACATTGCTTCAAACTCAAAAGACGACACATAACCCAATGCACTGTGTACACGCTTTTTATTGAACCAATCTACCCAATTCAATGTCGCAAGTTGTACATCCGCTAAACCTTGCCAATCTGCTTTTAAATATTCAATCACTTCTGTTTTGTATAAGCCATTTACCGTTTCAGCCAAAGCATTATCATACGAATCACCAGTCGTACCGACTGACGCTCGTAAATTTGCTGCTTCTAGACGATTGGTATAGCGAATGGAGAGGTATTGCACACCTCTGTCTGAATGATGAATTACATTCTTTGGCATACCTCGATCATGCAAAGCTTGTTCTAATGCATCAAGTACCATATCTGTATTCATCCGTGTTGATACTTTCCATCCAACAATTGCTCGTGAGAACACATCAATAATAAATGCGGTGTAAACCCAGCCAGAATTGGTTTGAATATACGTAAAGTCACTGACCTGAGAAGCACTGCTTCGCAAGGGTCAGGTCGATCAGCACTAAAATTACGTTTCACTAAGTCATCTGCTCGTTTTTGATCATCTCGGCTGCGGGTGGTTTGTTTGTTCTTACCACGCCAAAAACCTTGTATACCTAGCTTTTGCATCGGTAATACCCCCATTTTTAATTGAGTTAATGAGTAGAAAAACCAAAGCCCTTGTCATTGTTTAAATTTAGGTGGTTTACCATCAACTGACATATGAGGTCGTTCATGATTATAAAAGTGTTGCCACGCAGTTGTATAGTCTTGAACATCTTCAAGTTCTCGAAATAAATACTGATTTAAACATTCATAACGTACTGTTCGATTAAAGCGTTCTACATAAGCATTCTGCTGTGGATTGCCAGGCTGAGTAAATACATGCTCAATTTTGTGTTGCTCACACCACACTTCCATTAAATCACTGATGTACTCGGGTCCATTGTCACTGCGTATTCGTTTTGGTTTTCCTCGCCATTCAATGAGTTGATCGAGCCCTCTAAGCACACGCTGAGCTGGCAATGAGAAGTCAACTAAGATATCCAAGGACTCACGGTTATAGTCATCAATCACGTTATGAACACGGTAGCTGCGACCGTCGCTGAGCTGATCATGCATAAAATCCATTGACCATGACTCATTTGGGGATTCTGGCACAGCCAGTACTTCAGGTTGAGCTCGTTTAATCCGTTTGTTGGGTTTGATTCGAAGGTTAAGTTCAAGTTCCTTATAGATACGATAAATACGTTTATGGTTCCAAGGGTAGCCTTTGACATTTCGAAGATACAGAAAGCAAAGCTTAAACCCCCAAGTCTTATTTTCATTGGTGAGCTTAGTTAGCCAATCTGCAATAACTACATTCTGCTCTTTCAATTTAGCTAAATAGCGATAACAGGTTTGGCTAACCTTGAAAATGAAGCAGGCCTTGCTCACTGATATCTTATATTGCTCAATAGCTTGTTGAGCAAGCGTTTTACGTTGAGTCGGCCTTATAACTTTTTTGACAGTGCATCCTGAAGGATATCAGCTTTAAGTCGCTCATCCGCATACATACGTTTAAGGCGAGCATTTTCAGCCTCTAGCTCTTTGAGTCGAGTCATCATGGAAAGATCCATGCCGCCATATTTGGACTTCCATTTATAGAATGTGGCAGAACTCATTCCATGCTCACGGCATAGGTTTGGTACTGGGGTACCCGCTTCAGCTTGCTTCAAAATACTCATGATTAAGCTGTCTGAATATTTAGATGTTTTCATCGAAAATCTCCTTAAATCAAGGTTATTCGATTTTCTACTTTTAAGCTCAATTATTTAAGGGGAGCATTACCCATCAATCGAGCAACTGTACAACGTGCAATAACATAGCCTTCACGTTTCAACCTTTGCCAAACTTTACGAACACCGTACCGACCTGAACTTTCCTGCCAAATTCGTTTGATTTCCTCAGCATAATGTAAATCATGTAGATCTCGTTTCGCTCGATGTTCTGGGTTATCAACGATATCTAAAACCCGATAATAGGTTGATGCTGCAATCGGTAAAATTCTACAAATCGCATCAACACCATATTGATCTTTATTGTTATGGATAAAATCCACCATTATTTGTGTGGGCGGTCGAGCTCCGCCTGGGCGAAAAAAGCGGCTGCTTTACGTAGAATTTCATTGGCCCGTTTTAATTCTTTAATTTCACGTTCGAGTTGCTTAATACGTTCTTGAGCTGAATGTTGTTGTATTTTAATTGGATTCTGTTGATCCAGATTTCTTAAATACCAAACACGTAATGTCTCAGCAGTACAACCCTTGCGCAGCATGCTGCTCAGGTGCAATTGCGGAAACTGCTGCCCAGTTCGATGGATAATCTTTTTCGGATTCAATCACAAGTTGAACCGCTCTTTCTCTAATTTCGGGGGTATAGTTTGGTTTTTTCATCGGAATAGTCTCTCAGAATATAGAGTCTCCGACAAACCCGGTACGGTTCACCTATGGCTGTATTACACCAACAGGAACTTCTTAAAACTGATTAAATCACTGATCTATTTATGATTTCCATTGTGTGTTTAACACCCCCCATAATTCTATTGTAATAGTAAAAAGCCCCTTATTTTCAATGGTCAGACTATCGACATTAAACAAAATGATAAAATCATAAATTGCTTTTCACAATAAAAGAAACTAATATATTTCTTATAACAAATAAAAGCAACAAGTGTGTCTACAATGAATAAATCTTTACTTCAGCAAATCAAAAAAAGACGAACCCTATTGGGCTTAAAGCAAATTGATATGCAATCCCGTACAGGCATTTCAAGACAGCAGTACCAAAAACTGGAAAGTCAGGGCAATCCTCGATTAGAGACCTTAGAAATTATCGCGGCAGGATTAAATGCTCAACTGATGCTCATCCCTGATGATAAGGTTCATTTGATCAGACAATTATTGAATGATGAAATTAAGGTCACTATTGAAGATCAGGATGACTTAATGACTAACCCATGGAAGGGTCTTCTCGGAGGAGAGGAACCATGAATACTATTGCCGTCCTGAAATTAACATTACATCATGCTGTCGTTGGATACTTGGCAGGATTTCAGAGCGGAAAAAATATTCTGGTTTTTACAGATTCTTTCCGCTCTGATCAGCAACGCCCGACCTTGAGCCTGCTGACTTCCCCCTTGTATCCTCAAGTGGATAAGATTTTAGAAAAGACCTATATTACACATCAGCGTTTACATCCCTTGCTATCAAACTTGCTACCAGAAGGTGCATTACGCGAACTAATTGCACAAAGCCTCAAAGTACATATAGACAATGAATTTCAGTTATTGGCAGCTTTAGGTCATGATTTACCTGGAGCACTCATTGCGACTCCATTAGATCCAGAAGAAATTCCAGATGAAATAAAATTTAAACTGCAGATCTCGAATCCAGATCAAATTTTAAAGCAAGAGATTCGAACAGATAATAAGTTTTCCTTGGCCGGCGTCCAAATGAAGTTTTCCATGAAAGCCAAAGATGGACATTTTACACTAGCACAGGCAACGGAAACGACTCTACTCGGGGACTGGATTATCAAAACTCCTTCTTCCAGACATGCTTTTGTTCCGTTAAATGAATATTCTATGATGAGCCTTGCCAAAACGGTCGGAATAGATGTCCCTGAGATTCGCTTGGTGGATATGGCCCTTTTACAAGACCTGCCACCATTAAATTTACCCCAAGAGCAATATGCTTTTGCAATTAAGAGATTTGATAGACAGAGTACTGCTAACACTACAGAGCTTATTCATATTGAAGATTTTGCTCAGATCTTTGGTGCATATCCACATCAGAAATACAGCACCACAAATTATGAGCAGATAGGCAAGATCATTTACCAGTATTCAGATAACAAAATTATTGATATTCAGCAATTTGCCAGCCGCTTACTCATCAATATTTTACTCGCCAATGGAGATGCGCACTTAAAAAACTGGAGTATGATTTATTACGATAAAAGTGCACCAAGATTATCACCCGCATACGATATATTAATGACCAGTGTATATATTGAAAATGAGCATCATTTCGTATTAAATCTTGCCAAAAATAAAGATTGGTATTTAGCTGAGATGAAGCATTTTAAGCAATGGGCAGAAAAAGTCGGCGTTCCATGGCGTATCATCGAGAAGCAACTTCACGATATTATGGATAAAGCTCGATCATTATGGCCAGCGCTATTACTAGACTTACCTATGATTTCCGCTCATAAAGAAAAATTAAGAGAACATTGGAAAAAATTGCATCCAGACTTTCAGATACTTACAGATGATTAGGAGAACCTGTAAAAAGACTAAAATTTCTCAAATAATTTTCTTTTTATCTAAAAATTACTCTTTTTGCACTTCGACTGATAATGTAAGCCACTAAACTTTTATTCATCATCTTCCGCAAACATTGCTTCAATTTCATCCCACTGCGGAAATTTATACTTCTTTTTATCCACTTCAAATTGCAGGCCTACCGCATTAAGTACACTTTCAAATATACTAAATGAGCCTGTAAAATGGCCATTTTCTATCTCTGAAATTGTTGTTTTATTGACGTTGGTTTTTTCTGAAAGTTTTTTCTGTGTATAGCCTAGAGCTTTTCTTGCCAAACGTATTTCTTTACCTATTTCTTCTCTTGTAGCCATATCAATTTTAACTCTAGAAATTTGTTAGCCATATAGCAAACTTTTAACAAATTATGGCAAATATTCGCTATATAGCAAACTTATTATTGTGACTCTTGAATATTATTGAATTTATAAAGTTCTATTTTGCCTTAAATTATTAAAATAGAGCCTATATGTGTATAGTAGTTTTTACTTCATTTTTTAGAGTTAGGTTAGCCTACCTCTTGAGAAAGATGCTTCTTATATTGTGAATTTGAAGGATGGGATCGGGTTATAGCTTAAGTTTCTAAGTAATGAAGCCTTGCATAAATTACGACTTAGCTTGAAGGCCTTCCACAAATTGTAAAACGGTTTCAAGCTCAGAAATATTTTGGATTTGATCCAACGGAATACCTTTCGTTATTTTATTCGGATATTTCATAAAATGTTGGATAGTTGAAATATTGCCGCCGGAGAGAGTATCTACGGCCACTGTGATACGTATAAGTTTGAGGGCAACTTCTTTTTGCGGTAATGAGAATCTGCAACAATCTATATTGGTTATCGATAAATTTATATCAAGAACCATGGCAAGTTGATCATGTGTTAGCCCAATTTTTTGTGCTGCAGTTAAAACAGCTTTAGCTAAGACCTTTTCGCTGTTAGTCATTTGTTCGATTACCCGCATTACAAAGAGGTCTTTAGGTTCTACTACATAATTCGTACTGATGGTAGTAAAAATAGTTTTGAATGTGGTATTTGTAGTTGAATTGGGCTTTGTTGCATAAAGACTCTAAAGATAGAGCTTCCCCAAGTTACTCAAATTTAAGCGACAACTTGGGTATGAAGTCGACCTAATTCTATAAATTTATTTATGGACTGCCACCACTTTCCTTACCAAATACGATTGACCCAATATGAACACATCCAATGACCCTTTACACGGCAAAAAGCTTGCTGACATTTTGAATGAGTTGCTAGATTACTATGGCGGCTTTGAAGGCTTGAGTCGTAAAATTGAAATTAGATGCTTTTGCATAGACCCAAGTGTTAAATCATCATTACGATTCTTGCGTACCACACCATGGGCACGTGAAAAAGTAGAAAGCTTATATTTGTACGTCTTACGCCAAAAGACAAAACAGAAACCGTAGCCCCAAGCACCCCCCTCTCATCATAAAATTATACCAGTCTGTAAAACACCTTTAGATTAAGCATGTGTATGTTGGTTATTATTGTTGATTATCAAAGTAAATTTAGTGACCAAAAATCAAAGTACCCTACCCTACCTTAAATTACACCACACAAAATAAAAACTCTATATAACTGTTATATATAGGATTTATTAAAATACCGATTATGTTATTTAGTGTATTTTATGTCGGTGACTCTTGCCAAGGTTGGGGTCGGGAGTTCGAGTCTCCTTTCCCGCTCCAGATTCAAAAAATCCCTCATCGAAAGATGGGGGATTTTTTTGCTAAAATAAAAATATAGTTGGATTAACCAACTACAAAATCAACTTTTCATAATTTGTTTTTTTCTCTCGATATAAGCGCGGCTGGTTCATCCAAATAGAATCTCCATAGAAACTACCATTTAACTGAGAGTAATCAACCAATTCATCTCTAAATTTTTGAAAATAAATAGAATCTACAGCGCCTGGATGTTGCCAAAATTGAGCCAATTTATGCTGATTCGTGAGTTTTGGTAAATTATACAAAGCATGCCCTAACACTTTAACAGGCACATCATGGTAAAGCGCTTGAATACCTGTGGTGCTATTCACTGTTACAAATCCAATGCTATTTTTAAGCAGAGTTGGAAGATGAATATCACAGAAATAATGCACTCTACCATCAAGCCCATATTTATGAGTTAGCCTTTTTATTTCACTTCCATAGTGTCGATAACCTCGATCCATTGGATGATGTTTCAGTACTAAATGATGATGTTCATTTGCATTATTCGCAAAATTTTCGATGACCAGTTGTATATATTTTTTCACACACCTTAAATCGCTATGTGTTCTGATTTGAAAATCATTATGCACTTGCAACGCAAAAACAAAATATTGAAATTGACGATGTTTTATAAATTTTTCAAATTTTTTCTTTTCCAATAATGAATTTTTAACTCGACGAAACCCAGACCAGCACCAGTAATAAATTTCTGTCCAAACACTCATTAAACGATGATGTTTATACTTAGGATATTTAAATGTACAAAGCCACATGAATAAATAATAGAGAATCGCATAACACACCATTTTTTTAAATGAAGTATTCACTTCTAAAACTTCAGTATGGTGTATAGATTCTAAATCTTGACTTGATTTGAGATGCGCTAAAAAATTTGAAAAAAAGTTAACTCCATTTTCTTCGAATGTAACAAAATTTGGACGAATATAACCCTCTTCAAATGCAAAGAATTTCACACTTCGATCAACAGAAACCTTCTTTGCAACTTGGTGGTAGTAACGACAATCGCCAAAGCATACAACAGCATCAATTTCATGATTCGATATAAATTTATCGACCCAATCAGAGAAATCCTCAGGCGCTCCTGTAAAAGCAAAGCTTAAATTAATGTTTTTGAGAAAAAGGCATCTCCTCCATTAAAATTAACTTTGTAACATTGAATACCATTGTCATCTAACCATTGTGCAAACTGAGAGAAAAAACTACCCAAAGGGCCTTGTAGCAAAAGAACACGCCTTGATAGCAAAAGACTATCTATATGAACAGACATAACAGGAAACCTATTTTTTAAATACTCGGTATAAATTTGTTATTGCAATGGAATAAAAGGATTGTTTCTTCGGAGGTTTATCTCTTTGCTTTTTGATAAAACCAATAACGTCTTCTGGGCGAACTAAGGGGATCTTTAATCTCTCTGAATCGAGTAAGTTATAAGATGCGTATTGAACGAGGGTGATATAAATAAGTGTCTCTAAAGAGACTTTCTTACTCCTCCTTTCACATAAATAATGATCATTTGTTAGCCCCCATCCAGCATAAAATGGCAGCCCGTAACAATAAACTGGAATACCTCGAATAAGCGCTTCAAACCCACTTAACGATGTAATGGTGTGAACTTCATCACAGACTTCAAAACACTGTAAAATAGACGAGTCCAACTCTATTTGATTGGCATATTGATCCATCAATTTACTGTCAATTTTTCCTATTCTTAAACCAGACTGAACATCTGGATGTGGTTTATAAATAATGTAACTATCTGGATTATTTTCACGTACTTTTTTAAGTAAATCTAAGTTGGTCTTTATACTGACGCCACCCAAGCTAATAGATAAATCATCTTCAACCTGACCAACCACTAAAAGAACGTGCGAATGTATGGGGCGATTTATTCTTTTAAAATCGCCAACATTATATTTAGAAATATTTAATTCAATTAATGACTTCCTAAGCGCATATGCTCGCTCAATTTGCTCATCATCAAGTTCTGCGTGTTGAAGTAAATTTTCTATTTTTGATGGCTGTGTCGCGTCGTAATAAATCCCAACATCATCAAAAACCAAAGAGCAAGGTCTTACTAATTCAGCACCCAACCCGACGGAACGAATAAAACCATCTTCAACAGTCGTCACATTTTTATAATTTAAATCTTTTAACGCTTTTGCCTTTTTACCCCAAGCCACTATATTTTCAGACTTCTTAGGCTTCAAATAACGGTTAAATTTTAGCTGCACTTTTGGAAAATTAAAAAAAGAAGAGATAAATATTTTTTTCCAAACACTAAACCCATAAGCAACATATGATGAACTTAAGATTTTTTGATTCTCTATGTTTGGAATAAGTAATTGAATAATATCTTCTAATTCACACTTACTTCCTGTCACAGGATTGACATAACGTGCATATTTTAAATATGCACAAGCAAATAAATGCTCCAAGCTTTTGTGAGTATTTCTCCTTTGATTTAACAAGCTTAATGGTGCGTAAATATCATCTGTTAACCCCCACCCTGCATACCAAGAAACGCCAAAACAATGAACTTTTTTCTCGCAAAGTAGTGCCTCAAAGCCCATTTGAGAACTAACAACATAAACTTCATCGACCTGCTGCAACAATTCAATTGGATTGAAATTATTGGTAAGCACCTTAATTCTTGGATGATTCAGATCTTGTTTTGAGTAATGGGATTTTGCTTTTCCTGCAAGTACATCTGGATGTGTTTTCACCCAAATTTGCGCCTCTGGATGATCGACACACGCACGCTTCAACATACTCTGAAACGTATTTTCATTTGCACCAGCATATTTAATCGATTGATCGCCATAAGTTTGATCAATAACTAAAATATTTTTAACGTGATTAGAAAATTGAGATAAGTCTATGGCTTCAAATTTTTGATTATATTTAGTAATCCCATGCTTGATTATATTATTAATCGCACTTTTGGCACGTGTATTAAATTCATCATCTTCATTACAAGAAATTAAATTTTCTAGTTTTGATTGCTGTGTGGCATCAAAATAAATCCCAACATCATCAACAACAAGAGATAAAGGAGGATAACCATCTTTACCTAAGCCTAAAGAACGAATAAAACCATCTTCCAAACAAATAGCATCAAGCCCATGCTCTTGCGCGTAGGCTTGTGCTTTGAAAAAGCTTTTTTTTCGCCCCCAACCAATAGACTGAAAATTTATGCATTTTTCATTTATTAAAAAATGCATAATATAGGGAATACTTAAAATACCTGTAGGCGATACTAATTCTTTTAGATTACTATTCATAATTAACTATAAAAAGTGGAAAGCCTGCTTAGCAGGCTCTCCATTGAAAATCGTCACACTCTCTTCGAAAAAAAATCTAAAAAGAACTGGTTTGGATCTCTAACTAACTTCTCTACTTTCTTTTTCAAAATGCCTTTTTTTCCAATACTTTCTTCTTTTATTAAATCATTTTTAGAAACTTTCTTTGTATTACCGACAGCCTCCTTAGACCTAACAATCGATTTAGTCTCTTTATTTTTTTCACGAGATAAGTAATCCTCTAATCTATATCTATCAAAAAGATGGCTTGATTTTAGATCAATGAATCGACCATTTTCAGCAAACACTTCATATACTTTCGAATCATCCCATATTCTTATTTCCGTATATTTAATGTCTTTAGAAATAGATAGTTTAGCTTCCTTAGTGTGGTTACGTTCTTCACGAGTCCATGTTGCAAATGAATAAAAATCATTAATTAAAAAAGAAATGAATTTTAGTGATAATTCCTTGTTAAATTGTTCATTATTATTGATTAACAACTTAACAAGACCTTTAGCATCATGAACATTATAACTTAATGGCTCTAATTGATAAAAAGCCTGTCCAAAACAATAAACTGGTTTCCCGTAAGCAGCAGCCAAAACTCCAACACCACTATTAATTAGAGCAACACTATCACATGCTTCCAATATATCCCCAATATGGTACTTATCAACATTAATCGCACCAGGAACTTCCACTTTAGATAAAGAAAGCGGATGATTTTTATAGATAATTTTCCACTCAGTATCCTCCAGCAACACAGACAACATCATGACTTGATTCACAAAATTATCGTACGTTCCGACCTGATTACAGAAGAAATTTGTTATTGTATCACTCGGAGATTGAAATGCAATAAATAATACCTTGTATCCCTTTGTTGAACCAAATACCTCTCTTTTTAAATTATCGCTTCCAATCATTCCAGATTGAGGCTCTAGAGATGCACCTTTAGTTTTCAACTCATTAACATAGTCGACAGTTTTTAAATAGTTTTCTTCAGAAAAATCATGATTTACAAAGTTTAAGTAAGACTTACTTTCAGCACAAAATCCTCCCTGATCTATATATATAGATCCAGGTAAAGCACCTCTCTCAACAACAAAGCATTTTATATTTCTTTCTCTGAAGGCTTCATAAATTGCAAGTCTCTTAATATTTCCATAAGGGTTATTAAATACAACATTTGTTATATTATATTTTAAAATAACATCATCAATATCATTAACCACAAAATCTTTTTCTTCAATTAATAAAGGGTTATCGAATTTTTTAAACACATACTCATTAAATGAATGAGGATTTCTACTTAAAAATAAAGTTGTTTCTTTATTCTGATTCCACAAAGGTGTTAATGCATAATTATTCTTCGAATAATTAATACTATTTTTTAAAAATATTTTATGGTTTTTAGCTCTAATATAATCTGAACGGTGCTCCGCTATAGGATGCCATTTATGGAAGCTATATATCCCTTTTTGAGCACAAACATCAGCAAAAATTCTAAATAAAGTTCTCCAACCTCTCCACTCAACTTGATTATTGTATGGTCTAGTATCTAATTTATAAAAATCTTTCGGTTTTTCAATATCGATATCTCTTAACAGTTTTACCCAAAAATCTGAGTCTTCAAACCCCCAACCTTCAAATGATTCATCATAACCACCAACAAATATTGCTTTGTCTCGTCTACATACCAATAGGGACGATGCCGGTGCATAAAAATCAATTATATCCGAATGATTTGAATCAAAAATTTCAGTTGTAAATAGATCATATTCATATTCATCTAATGGCGACATTAAATCTAAAGATGCTTCTTCTGATAAATATGCAACAGGAACAGCAAAAAAAGGCCATTTTTTTTGAACTAATAGCGTATATATTTGTTTCTTTATTTTATGGTAAAAATCATAATCTGAAACTAAATCTACATCTTCAAATAAAACATAGTCTGCCTCTGAATGTAATAATGCAGCATTTCGTGCTTTCGATGCATTCCATAAACTATTCCTAGCATCTATATATAAATATTTAAACTTATTACTTTCACAAATATTTCTTATTTTTTCACTTTCTTCTTTTTCAGAACCATAATCTACTATTAAATAATTAACTCCTTTAGGCAGTTTATATTCACTTCGTATTAATATTCGCTCACAAACATTATATTCAAGACGGCTTCTCACAGGAACGATTACATCTAAGGAAATGTTATCTATACTTTTTTTCATCATAAAACCCATTTTTTTTAAAAATCCAATGCTACTTTTGCGACTACAGCTATTTGATACAGAATTTGAGAAATACCTCGAACTAACTCAATTCCTTTCGTTTGAATTTTAGGTAAAACTAAAATCTCATCCCCTTGCTGAATTTTTGAACTCTTGCTTACAAGTTCTGCTTTACCATTTTGGTGAATGACAATCACTTTTGACTTATTAGATTTTTGACTAAAACCACCAGCCTGTTCTATATAATCATTTGCCCTCATTCCTTGCTGGTATTCAATACCATTCGGAAATGCGACTTCACCATGTACCATCACTACAGATGTTTTTTCTGGAATATAAAACACATCACCTTGTTCTAAAATGACGTCTTGGAATGTATTTGGATTTAAAACGACTTGCCCTTTCGGCTCAACTAAACGTGCTTTAGCAATAAATTGCTTCACAAGCTCTGCATCTTTTAAACGTAAATTTGCTTCTTCTTGTGTACTTGAACGTGCATTAAGCGTAGCTTCTTCTAACTTATCTAAAGATACGTTAAGCATTTCTTTTTGACGCTTTGCAACAGATGGGCGGAAAAGTTGTAATGACTCTACTTCAGCCAATACGTTCGGTTGTAACTGAACCAACACTTCACTCAGTTTTGTCCCATAAGGTAATACAATGGCATGAGCACCATTATGTGCACCATCTACTCGTACCTGTATGGTTCCTGCATAACGATCTGCCGTAACTGTAACAAGATCGCCATCCTCGACAACAACGCTATTTGCCTGACTTAATGGATAGTACTCACTACGATATTCTGTACCCTGCCTACGTTGAATACTTACATTCGTAGCGCCAGGTTTTAATTTTGCGAAAGATAGTGCTTGTGAAAGCATCATTGTGGACGAGCTGAATTCAAAATTGTTCTGGTTGTAAACCTCACCCATAACATTAAAGGTATGTTTACGTGGTCCAACAACAATGACATCACCATCTCTGAAAGAAAATGGAGCAATACGACCTTGTATTAAAAATTCATATAAATCTACATGTTTTAAAAGTGAGCCATTACGTAGAATTTGAATATCGACATAACTACCTCTTTCGGCATCTACACCACCAGCTCTGTCTAAATATGCAATTGCTGTATCATTTGCCACACCACCATAATTACCTGGTTGATTTACAAAACCTGTAACTAAAACTTTAACTGGTTGTGCCTGCTCTAATGCTGCATAAACACCAACATTGGCAACATAAACTTTACGAACTTGTGACTCAATAAAGCCTTGTAAACTCCCATTGGTCACGCCCAATACATTAATTGGACCAACATTTGGAATGAAAATATTACCTTGTGGATCTACATTCTGAGTGCCAGAATATTGATATGCCCCCCACATCCGCAAATTGATACTATCGCCAGGATTTACGCGATAACTACTATTAAATGTAGATCCTGCTGTACTTGCAAAAGCCCCTTTAAAAAGTTGCGAACCAAACATATTGAATTTAGCTTGAGAGGCATACTTCAAGGAGCTGCTTGGAGATAACTCTGCTACAGACTGACTTGGCAAAATTGTTTGGTCTACATTTTGGGTTTGCTGAGAGTAAGACTGAGTACTATCAAGTCCCATAAAATCTTGTGGAATTGGCTGATTGACATTACTCGCATACGTAAAAGTTGTCGCGACTATAGGCACTAACATAAATATATACTTCATCGCTTATTCCTTATGCTCACGAATAACGGACTGAATCAACAAACCAATACCAAACAAAATATTTAATAAAATAAATGATGTTACTGTGATATAAAATTTGCGTGGATATAACGCATTTTCAGCTAACTGTGGCGATGAAATAACGACTACTTTTTTAATTTTCTAGACGCTTCCAGTCGAGCTTTCTCTAAAGAGGCGATCGAAATTTTGTAAACATCTGTCGCAAATGTGACTTGTGCTTTTAGTTCCTCAAAATCTGCAACATTTTTATTGAGCTTCTTATTGCTAGGTGATGTTAGCTTAGAATTTTCATTGGCAATTTGAGTTTCAACCGATTCAATTTGACTACGAATCGCAATTGCTTGCGGTGCGCTTGAATTTAAATAACTCAATAATGTTCGCTCTTCAGTTCTTAATTGAGCCAAATTACCTTGCAAACCTGCAATAATTGTTGCGACAGCTTTTGCTTGAATTTCAGGGTCATAAATTTCATTTTTATTTTGATAAGCAAGCAATTGATCACGTGCTTTCTTCAACTCTATAGTTGATTCAGCCAATTGTTTTTCAGCAAATTTTTGCTGTTCATACGCAAGACTTTGTGAAATACCATTAATAAATGTTTCACTATTTTTAAGAATCGCTTTATTTAGAGTTAATGAGAACTCAGGACTAAAACCCTGTGATGAAATATCTAGCATCATGGTCTTTTCATCGAGCTCTACTTTTACAGCACGATTAAAATAATCAACAACATCTTCAATTGCAGCATCGTCCGAAAGTGAAAATATTGGATCCTTTGATACAGCAAAAGCATGCCTTAA
The DNA here is from genome assembly GCF_010646905.1 of Acinetobacter portensis. Taxonomy (NCBI): domain Bacteria; kingdom Pseudomonadati; phylum Pseudomonadota; class Gammaproteobacteria; order Moraxellales; family Moraxellaceae; genus Acinetobacter; species Acinetobacter portensis. Next base: position 1,320,587 of record NZ_JAAARQ010000002.1, on the reverse strand, counting down.
ATTCAATTCCTTATTTAGCTTTTCAATCATATCTCGCGAATGAATATATTCTTTAAGAATATTGGCATCTTCACCACTGGTATTTGCAGTACCAAATAGTGCAGCTATTCCCGATGAATTCATTACAGTTGCATCACCTACCTGCTTCACCAATAAAATTGATGTAGACACATATCTGTCTTTGGCAAAAACCACCAAATACAAAAGAATGATCACAAATGGAAGTAAAACAAAACCACCATATATTTTTGCTAATTTTTTATTAATTTTTATATTCTTTATTTTAGTTTGCATAAGCTTTATAAACCTCTACAGCTTCTTTTACATCATCAAAATATTCGACCTGACTATCTCTAACCAAAAAAGCGACATCACAATTATTTGTTAAGTCATTTAAGTCATGTGAAACCATAATGATGTTCGAGCTTTCCTTTAATTCATTTAATATTTTTTGACTTTTCTTACGGAATGATGCGTCCCCAACAGCACCTACTTCATCTAATAGGTAGTAATCAAAATTAAATGCCATACTCATTCCAAAACCAATTCGACTTCTCATACCACTTGAATAGCTTTTCATTGGCATATCAAAATATTTTCCAATCTCGGCAAATTCTTCGACGTAATTCACAACGTATTCAATCTCTTCAAGTGTATTTACATATAAGCGGGCAACAAACCGAACATTCTGGCGTGCTGTTAAGCTGCTCTGAAAACCACCAGATAAAGCAACAGGCCAAGAAATTGTTTTATCTGTAACTACTTTCCCAGTGTCGGCATAATCCACTCCACCAATAATTCGAAGTAGCGTGCTTTTGCCTGCACCATTTTTACCTAGCAAGGCAACACTCTTATTTTCAGGTAAAATTGCATTTAAATTTTTAAACACATAATGTCGCCCTTTAGGCGTTGCATAAGACTTTGTTAACCCTTTTAGTTCTATCATTTCGACCTCATCATGCGTTTTTCAAAACGCTTATAAAGAAGAAGTCCAATAAACAAAGTCACAATTACCCAACAGATCACATAACCAATGTTAATCCCTGGAACCAAATCATAAGTTGGAGCGACAGCATGTCTCATGAGCTCAAAAACATGGATTAAAGGGTTCCACAGCAAATATTCTCGATACTGAGGTGCAATAATATGAATGGAGTAAAGAACACCTGAAAGTAAATATAAGATTAAGAATAAAACTGAAAAAAACTTTTCTATTTCTTTTGAAAAATCAGTCAAAACCATAAAGATCAGACTAAATGCAACCATAAAAACAAATAAGATGACCCAATAAGCGAGAAGCTCAGGAATCTCACTAAAATTGATGTCGTACCCAAACCAAAGAAAGCTAAAACTAAATGAAATATACGCAATAAATTTAAGAAGTAGTTCTAAAATATTTCGTGCCAACATTGCATCTATTGGCCTAACAGGCTTATAACTAAAAAGTCCTTGGTTAGAACGAACAGCACTCATTGCTTGAGTAACACCCGTTCTAAACATGAAAAATGGAATAATCCCATTAATCAAAAAAACAACGTAATCTATGCCTGGTAAAATTCTTTGCATGATTGCACCAAACAAAAATACCATCACCCCTATTGTGAATAGTGGCTCCAGAAAAACCCATAAGTATCCCAAGCGATATTGACCAAATCTTGTTTGTAATTCGCGCAAAAATAAAGCACGGATAGATGCACTCATTACGCGTGTACTAGATCTAGGCTTTAACCTTGGCAACTTCTGCATATTTATAATTTCTTGTGAATTGTTCATAATTTTTCGACGATATATAAGTTATATTTCAATCAAAAAATCTTCTAAACAATTACATTCGAACACGGGCTTTCATGATTGGATTACACATTAATTATATAGACTTAAAAATGATGTTAGAAATTGTTTACTATTTGTTGTTTTTTGATTTCCAATCAAAAAATAGATCACATTTAAATGAAATTTCAATAAATAAGTCACAATTAGAATAAAAACAAACTTGCAATAACTTATAATTAGTAGTAGCTATTCCTTTTAATTTTTTAATAATATTATTCAAGTGCCTAAACTTTCCTCACAATCATCCTTTTTTCAAACTAAGTCTTCTTCCCTATGTTTTCTATACTGTGTATAACAATGAACCAGTAAGTAAAAACCAGAAGCATAGGCAAAACACGTTAAAAAGCGTTAAACTATGCAACCATTTAATGAATTAAATGTCGTTAATGACTAACAAAAAGGTGAAGGTTGATGCCGCTCAATACAGTTGAAGAGCTTGTAGCAGACATCCGTGCAGGAAAAATGGTTATCCTAATGGATGACGAAGATCGTGAAAATGAAGGTGATTTAGTCATTGCTGCTACACACGTTCGTCCAGAAGATATCAACTTCATGATTACACATGCACGCGGTTTAGTATGTCTAACATTAAGTAAAGAGCGTTGCCAACAGTTAAATTTACCACTAATGGTCGATGCAAATGGTGCTCAACACGGTACAAACTTCACGCTTTCAATTGAAGCTGCGCAAGGTATTTCAACAGGAATTTCGCCTGCAGAGCGTGCACATACAATTCAAACAGCTGTTGCTGCACATGCAAAACCTGCTGACATTGTTCAACCAGGTCACATCTTCCCATTAATGGCACAACCTGGTGGTGTTTTACACCGTGCAGGTCATACGGAAGCAGGATGTGATTTATCACGTTTAGCGGGTTTAGAACCAGCATCTGTTATTTGTGAAATCATTAATGAAGATGGCACGATGGCGCGTCGTCCAGATCTTGAAGTTTTTGCAGAGAAACATGGTTTAAAAATTGGTACAATTGCCGATCTTATTCATTACCGTATGACCAACGAGCAAACGGTAGAACGTATCGACCAACAAACACTTGATACTGAATATGGCACTTTTGAATTATTCCGTTACCGCGAACTAGGTAATCCAGATATTCATCTAGCTTTAGTAAAAGGTGAACCCAAAGAAGGTGTAACAACCGTTCGTGTTCATGGTTTCAACCCTGCACGTGACTTGCTCAAAATTAATAAGCAAGATGGTGAACCTGCTTGGAACCTAGACCGTGCTTTAAAAGAAATTTCGAAGAGCGATCGTGGTGTTTTAGTTTGGATTGGTCAACGTCATTTACAAGACTTAGGTCCTGCTCTTGATGCTTTAACTACACCTAAAAATGTAAAATCGAATTCTGCACTTTCACAGCAATATCAAACGATTGGTGTTGGTGCACAAATTTTACGTGATTTAGGTGTAGAAAAAATGAAGCTTTTAAGCTCACCTTTACGTTTTAATGCATTATCAGGTTTTAATTTAGAAGTGGTGGAATACATCACTGCACAACAAACATCTTAAAAAATAATCGAGGTTGTTATGGCTATTCGCCGTATTGAAGGTATGTTACATCTCGCTAGCGAAGGTCGTTACGCGATTTTAGTTGGTCGTTTTAACAGTTTTGTTGTAGAACATCTGTTAGAAGGTGCAATTGATACATTGAAACGTCATGGCGTATCAGAGGATAATATCACTGTTGTTCATGCCCCTGGTGCTTGGGAACTTCCTGTAGTTGCAAAAAAACTTGCAGCTTCAAATGGTTTCGATGCAATCATTGCATTAGGCGCAGTGATTCGTGGTAGCACGCCTCACTTCGATTTTGTTGCTGGTGAATGTGCCAAAGGTTTAGGCGTTGTTGGTCTAGACACAGGCTTACCAGTAATTAATGGTGTACTCACTACGGATAGTATTGAACAAGCGATTGAACGCTCTGGTACAAAAGCAGGTAATAAAGGTGGCGAAGCTGCCCTTACTGCGATTGAAATGGTTAACTTGTTAAAGGCTATTTAACGCTATGTCGCAAACACTTCAAGCTACTTATGCAGCAAAACGTAAAGCACGTCGCTTTGCTGTACAAGGAATTTATGAATGGCAAATGAGCCACAATCCAGTGCATGAAATTGAAGCACGTACACGTGTTGAAAATGCAATGCACAAAGTGGATCTTAGCTATTATCATGAATTGTTAACTCAAGTGGTTGCCAATCATGAAGCATTGGATGCGCTCTTAATTCCAGTATTGGATCGTGAACTTAACGCATTAGATGGCGTTGAGCGTGCGACCCTTCGTCTTGGCGCATATGAATTGAAAGAACATCTTGAAATTCCATATCGTGTTCTTTTAGATGAAGCAATTGAGCTTGCTAAACACTTTGGTGGTGCAGACAGTCATAAATACATCAATGGTGTATTAGACCGTTTAGCAACTACTTTACGTGCAGCAGAAAAGCAACAATCTTCTAATTAATTTGAAGTAGTTTTGTTGTATGGCTGAGTTTTCCATCATTGACACTTATTTTAATCGAAAGGCTTCTTCGTCTGTCGATTTAGGTGTGGGTGATGACTCAGCCTTGCTCACCCCTCCTCCCCAGCAACAGTTGGTCATTTGTGCCGATACCCTCGTTGCAAGAAGACATTTCCCTCTAGATACAGATCCACATGCTATTGGTTGGAAATCTGTCGCAGTAAACTTATCCGATATTGCTGCAATGGGTGCAAAACCACACAGCATCTTACTCGCATTGAGCCTACCCCAAATTGATCATGACTGGCTAAAAGCTTTTAGTCAGGGTTTATACGATTGTTGCGATCAATTTGGCGTGAGTTTAATTGGTGGTGATACCACTCAAAGTCCTCATTTAACAATTTCAGTTACAGCACTTGGCTGGGTTGATATCGGTCAGGGTGTTCTGCGTTCTGGCGCGCAAGTGGGTGACTATATTTGTGTGAGTGGTCAAGTTGGCGATGCTGCTTTTGGCTTAAATCATCGCGATCATCCACTTAAAAAACGTTTAGATTACCCAACACCACGCTGTGCCTTAGGACAAAATCTTAAAGGTTTAGCAAATAGTATGATTGATGTTTCAGATGGTCTTGCTCAAGATCTTGGACACATCTTAAAAGCATCTAATGTTGGGGCTAAAATTGAACTAAATCAATTGCCTATTGATAGCGCATTAAACGAATTGCCTTTAGAACAACAATGGCAATATGCACTTGCAGGTGGTGATGATTATGAATTGTGCTTTACAATCAGCCCACAGAATCATGCTAAACTTCTGCAACAACAATTAGATATAAACATCAGTACAATTGGACAAATTACAGAAAATAAAGAATTACACTTTGTTCAAAATGGTCAAAACCAACTACTAAAATTTAATGGATATCAACATTTTGCATAAACCTGCAATCAACTTCAAAGAAATGAGTTGGGCAAACCGTATTATCGTCTTCTGTGGCGTAGGTTTTGGCTCAGGCTTAGCTCCAAAAGCACCAGGGACTTTCGGATCTGCTTTTGCTTTGTTATTTGTTCCTATTTGGCTTGCAATTGGTTTTTTTAACTCCATTTTAGCCATGCTAGTGATGTCTTTAATTGGTATCTATATTTGCGGACAAACAGCAAAAGTCATGAATGTTCATGATGATGGTCGTATTGTTTGGGATGAATTTGCAGGACAATCGATTACATTTTTACCGCTTATTTATTTTGGACAAATGAGTTGGTTATGGGTATTAATTGGTTTCGCACTTTTCCGCTTATTTGATATTTGGAAACCATGGCCCATACGTGTTATTGATCGCCAAGTGGGTGGTGGTTTCGGTATAATGTTCGACGATATTATTGCTGGTCTATGGGCTGCAATTTGTATTCTTGTGTACCTCTATATTTCAATGGCTTAAGCCAAATTTTCAAGGTGTATTATGTCAACTTCTGTGATTATTCTTGCTGCAGGTAAAGGAACTCGAATGCGTTCGAGCTTGCCTAAAGTATTGCAGCCACTCGCAGGACGCCCTTTACTTGGTCATGTCATTGAAACTGCAAAAAAATTAGATGCGAAAAATATCATTACTATTTATGGTCATGGTGGCGACTTAGTTCAACAGGCTTTTGCTCAAGAAAATGTGCAATGGGTTGAGCAAACGGAACAACTCGGTACAGGTCATGCAGTTAAAGTGACTTTACCTGTACTACCAAAAGATGGTGTTTCCCTCATTCTTTCAGGCGATGTACCTTGTATTACTCAAGAAACACTTGAAAACCTTCTTACTGTTTCACGTGAAACAGGTATTGGGCTTGTAACACTGACTCTTGCCGATGCGAGTGGTTATGGTCGTATCGTACGTGAAAATAATAAAATTCAAGCTATTGTTGAGCATAAAGATGCCAATGATCTGCAACGTCAAATTAAAGAAATTAACACAGGTATTTACTGTGTAAGCAATGCCAAATTACATGAATGGTTGCCAAAACTAAGCAACAACAATGCGCAAGGCGAATATTACCTGACTGATATCGTTGCGATGGCCATTTCCGATGGTTTAGAAGTTTCTTCTGTTGAACCACAAATGCCATTTGAAGTTGAAGGCGTAAATGATCGTGTTCAACTTGCTGCTTTAGAACGTGAATTCCAAACATTCCAAGCAAAAAAACTCATGCAACAAGGTGTTCATCTAATTGACCCTTCACGCTTTGACTTACGTGGTTCACTGACTGTAGGTCAAGATGTTCGCATTGATATTAATGTGATTATTGAAGGTGACTGCGAGCTTGGCAACAATGTAGAAATTGGTGCAGGCTGTGTGATTAAAAACACAAAAATTGCTGCAGGTACAAAAGTTCAGCCTTATAGCGTGTTCGATAATGCTGTTGTCGGCGAAGATGCACAAATTGGTCCATTTGCACGTTTACGTCCAGGCGCAAAACTTGCTGCCGAAGTTCATATTGGTAACTTCGTTGAAGTGAAAAATTCAAGTATTGGCTTAGGCTCTAAAGCAAATCACTTTACATACCTTGGCGATGCCGAAGTTGGCGCAGGTTCAAACATTGGCGCAGGTACAATTACTTGTAACTATGATGGTGCAAATAAGTTTAAAACTATTATTGGTGATCATGCCTTTATCGGCTCAAACAGCTCGCTTGTTGCCCCTGTTCACATTGGCAATGGTGCAACTATTGGCGCAGGCTCTACCATCACCCGTGATGTTGCAGAAAATAGCTTGGCGGTAGAACGTTCTAAGCAATTTGCGAAAGAAAATTATCAACGTCCACAAAAAATTAAGAAATAAGAGGAATTCACTATGTGTGGTATTGTCGGTGGCGTTGCAGAACGTAATATTAGTAATATCCTCATTGAAGGTTTAAAGCGCTTAGAATACCGTGGCTACGATTCAGCAGGTTTAGCTTTAATTAATCAAGGGCAAGTTCTACGTGAACGTCGTGTTGGTAAAGTGGCAAATCTTGAACAAGCCGTTTTAGCATCACAAGTATCGGGTTCACTTGGTATTGCACACACACGTTGGGCAACCCATGGTAAACCAACTGAAGAAAATGCCCATCCTCATATTTCAGGCAATGTTGCAGTTGTCCATAACGGTATTATCGAAAATTACCAAGAACTTAAAGATGATTTAGAAGCTTTAGGTTATGTATTTACGTCACAAACAGATACTGAAGTTGTTGCTCATTTAATCAATGATGCACTCAAAACAACACCAAGTTTATTAGAAGCAACACGCCAAGTTGTACCTCAACTTAAAGGTGCTTATGCGCTTGGTATCGTTCATACAGATCATCCTGATGAGTTAATTACGGTTCGTGAAGGTTCTCCGCTTGTGATTGGTGTGGGTATTGGTGAGAACTTTATTAGTTCGGATCAATTGGCGCTTCTTCCAATTACCAACCGTTTTATTTACCTTGAAGAAGGTGATATTGCACGTTTAACCCGTAATAGCATTGAAGTTTTTATAGATGGTCAATTGATTGATCGCCCTGTAAAAGAGCTTGATGCGACCGTAAGTAATGCATCTAAAGGCGAATATAAGCATTACATGCTCAAAGAAATTTATGAGCAACCTGAAGCCATTAAACAAACGATTTCTCAAGCTTTAAATGGCAATGCACTACGTGAAGATTTCTTAGCTTCTGCTATTCAAGATTTTGCCAATATTCAACAAGTTCAAATTATTGCATGTGGTACAAGCTACCATGCAGGCATGATTGCAAAATATTGGTTCGAGCAACTGATTGATCTACCTTGCCAAGTTGAAATTGCAAGTGAATTCCGCTATCGCTCACCTGTGATTGTAAACAATACGCTTTATGTATGTATCTCTCAATCAGGTGAAACTGCCGATACTTTAGCAGCACTTCGTGATACGCAAAAACGTGCAGCTGCAAAAAGCTTAAACATCACAACGATGACGATTTGCAACGTCGCAACATCTTCAATGGTTCGTGAAACAAATCATAGTTTATTGACGCTTGCAGGCCCTGAAATTGGTGTTGCATCAACCAAAGCATTTACTACTCAGCTTGCGGCTTTAATGCTTTTAGTGTTGAAAATTGGTCAAATTAAACAAACCATTTCTGATACTCAAATTGCTGAAATTGTGGCTGAGCTTTGGCATACACCAAAAGTTATTTTAGATACATTGCAAAATGATAAAGAAATTTTACGCTTATCTGAACTCTTTGTTGAGAAGCAACATTGCCTATTCTTAGGTCGTGGTACGCACTTCCCTATTGCGCTGGAAGGTGCTTTAAAACTCAAAGAAATTTCATATATTCATGCTGAAGGTTATGCAGCAGGTGAACTTAAACATGGTCCACTTGCACTTGTAGATAACGACATGCCTGTTGTTATTCTTGCACCTCAAGATGACATGCTCGACAAACTCAAATCGAATATGGAAGAAGTTCAAGCACGTGGCGGTGAACTGTTCGTCTTTGCCGATGAAAATAGCGGTATTAAAGCTAAAGATCGTCAGCATGTGGTTTATGTACCAAGCGTAAATGCCATTCTTGCGCCTATTGTTTATAGTGTTCCTGTTCAATTGCTGTCTTATCATGTTGCTGTATTGCGTGGTACAGATGTCGATCAGCCACGTAACTTAGCGAAGTCTGTCACTGTAGAATAATCATTGAATCAAAAGGCTGGAAATTCCAGCCTTTTTTCACATCACTTGGAAATGAAAATGACTAAACTTACTTGCTTTAAAGCCTATGATATTCGTGGCAAGCTTGGCACAGAACTCAATGAAGAAATCGCCTATAAAATTGGTCGTGCTTATGGTCAAATCTATCACCCCAAAACGGTTGTGGTTGGTTGCGATGTCCGCTTAACAAGTGAAGATTTAAAACAAGCAACCATTAAAGGCTTAAATGATGCTGGTGTTGATGTTTTAGATTTAGGTATGACAGGCACAGAAGAAGTCTATTTCGGTGCTTTCCATTTAGATGTACAAGGTGGTATTGAAATCACCGCAAGTCACAATCCAATGGATTATAACGGTATGAAATTGGTGCGTGATAATGCACGTCCAATTAGTGCCGATACTGGTTTAAAAGAAATCCAACTTCTTGCAGAATCGGGCGAATTTAAAGATGTTGCTGAAAAAGGCACATCTAAAAAATATAATATTTTGCCCGAATTCATCGAACATCTGATGACGTACATTGCCCCTGCAAAAATCAGCCCATTAAAGTTGGTTGTGAATGCAGGCAATGGCGCAGCAGGTCATGTTATTGATGCCATTGAAGATAAATTCAAAGCACTTAATATTCCTGTTGAATTTATTAAAATTCACCACGAAGCTGATGGCACTTTCCCAAATGGTATTCCTAACCCAATTTTAGTTGAAAACCGCGATAGCACTCGTGATGTAGTACTTGCACATAAAGCGGATATGGGGATTGCTTGGGATGGTGACTTTGATCGCTGCTTCTTATTCGATGAAAAAGGTCAATTCATTGAAGGCTATTATATTGTCGGCTTATTGGCTCAAGCATTTTTATTGAAACAATCAGGCGAAAAAATTGTGCATGACCCTCGCCTTGTTTGGAATACTTTTGATGTTGTTGAGCAATATAAAGGTGAAGCGATTCAATCAAAATCGGGGCATTCATTTATTAAAGAAAAAATGCGTGAACACAATGCAGTGTATGGCGGAGAAATGAGTGCTCATCATTATTTCCGTGACTTCGCTTACTGCGATAGCGGTATGATCCCTTGGTTACTCGCAGCTTCTGTTTTATCTGAAACTCAAAAGCCACTATCTTCTCTTGTTGAAGAAATGATTGAAAAATTCCCTTGTTCAGGTGAAATCAACTTTAAAGTTACAGATACTCAAGTGACTATTCAAAAGATTTTCGATCACTTTGCAGATCAAAATCCATCTATTGATAAGACTGATGGCGTAAGTTTAGATTTTGGTGCTTGGCGTTTAAATGTTCGTGCTTCAAATACCGAACCCCTTTTACGTTTAAATATTGAAAGCCGTAAAGATAAAAACCCGAAACCGATACAAGCTTATGTTGATGAGCTGACACAATTGATTCAAGCTTAATTTTTAGATTGATCTATCCAATAAAAAAGAGCCTTAAGGCTCTTTTTTATATTTCAAATTTAACGATATCCATTCGGATTTTGCTTTTGCCAATTCCAACTATCGACAAGCATATCTTCCAAAGCAAATTTTGGTGTCCAACCTAACTCTTTCACAGCACGAGCATTATCTGCAAAAGATGTTGCAACATCGCCTTCACGGCGTGGTGCAAATTCAAAAGGAATATGAATACCATTCACTTTTTCAAAAGTTTGTGCAATTTCAAGCACTGAACAACCATTGCCTGTACCAATATTCCAAGCACGGCAACCTTGAGTATTTAAGCGATTATTCAAAGCACATAAATGCGCATTGGCTAAATCGACCACATGGATATAATCACGCACGCCTGTACCATCTACAGTATCGTAATCATTACCAAATATTGATAATTTTTCACGACGACCAACCGCCACTTGAGTGACATAAGGCATTAAGTTATTTGGAATACCTTGCGGATCTTCACCCATTAAGCCACTTTTATGCGCACCAACAGGGTTGAAATAACGTAATAATGCAACTGACCAACGCTCATCTGCAATAGATAGTTTTTGCAATAATTGCTCAACAATAAGTTTGGTATAACCATAGTTATTCGTTGGCATACCCGTTGGCATATCTTCATTGAGTGGTGAAACATTTGCTTCATCATAAACCGTAGCAGATGAGCTAAAAACCAATTTAAATACTTCAGCACGTTCCATGGCTTTTACTAAGCTAATCGAGCCTGAAATGTTATTTTCAAAGTACTTTAACGGCTCTTGCTGACTTTCACCTACAGCCTTCAAACCTGCAAAGTGGATGACGGCATCTATTTGATGTGTTTTAAAAATTTGATCTAAAATTGCATCATCTAAAATATCGCCTTCTACAAAATCGAGTGTTTTAGATGTCAATGTCTGAACACGATTTAAAGACTCTTCAGAACTGTTCGATAAGTTATCGAGTACGACAACTTTATGTCCTGCATTCAGTAATTCGACACAAGTATGCGAACCAATATAGCCTGCACCACCTGTCACTAAAATTTTAGACATGATCCTTTCCCATTAAAATATGAATTAATCCCTGTGTAGAAGCATCTAATACTGATAAATCTGTTTGCTCACCATTTAAAATAGGAAGCAATTGATTGGCAATTTCTTTGCCTTTTTCAACGCCCCACTGATCAAATGGATTGATATTCCAAAGTACAGATTGTACAAACACTTTATGTTCATACATGGCGATCAACATACCTAAACTGTAAGGATTTAGCTCTTGCATCAAGATTGTGGTACTTGGCTGATTGCCATCATATTTTTTATATTCAGGTAAATCTGAAACTTCATTTTGATCCAAAGCTTGATTACCAAAAGCAAGTAAGCGCGATTGCGCCAAGCAATTTGATAATGCCAAATGATGTTGTTCTATTAGCGCATCTGCATTATCGACATAGGTAAATTGCTTAGCATTATAACGGTGTACAGGCGCAATAAAGTCACTACTCACCGACTGTGTACCCTGATGTAACAATTGATAAAAGGCATGTTGAGCATTGGGACCAACCTCACCCCAAACAATTGGGCAGGTATCCCAATCGACCTTTTCACCATTACGCTGAATCGACTTACCATTCGATTCCATTTCTAATTGCTGTAAATACGATGCAAAGTATTTTAAACGACCATCGTAAGGCAATACTGCATGGGTTTGAATGTCTAAGAAATTATTATTCCAAGCACCCAATAAGCCCATAAGCACAGGAATATTTTTCTCAAATGGTGCAGTTTGAAAGTGTTGATCTATTGCATGTGCGCCTGCTAGAAATTGTTTAAAGCCATCGACACCAATGGTTAACGCAACAGGTAAACCAATACATGACCATAATGAATAACGACCACCTACCCAATCCCAAAGTAGAAATTGATTTTCGGGTGCAATTCCCCAAGCGGTCATTTTCTCAGGTTTGGTCGAAACACCAATAAAATGATGTTTTAGAATATGCTGATCTTGCCCAAGCGCTTTTTCTAGCCAAAGGCGAACGGTTTGCGCATTAGATAAAGTATCAATTGTGCCAAACGACTTCGATGAAATAATAAAAAGTGTCGTTTCAGGACGTAATTTGTGCAATAAATCTGAAAGTTGACTACCATCAATGGTTGAAACAAAGTGCGTATTTAAAGGCTTTTGCGTACTCTTTTTAAAGTCCGATAAAGCATGACTCACCATTAAAGGACCTAAGTCTGAACCACCAACACCAATATTCACCACATCTTGAATGACTTCACCTGTTGCACCACGATATTGACCATCATGAATTTTATTCACGAGGCTAAACATACGTTCTAATTGTGCATGTACATGTTCTGCAACTTTTGGATGTTGTTGATCATTTTTAGGTAAACGCAAAGCCCAATGCATCGCTGCACGTTGTTCTGTGTAATTAATTTCTTCACATGAAAATAAGCGTTTGATCCATGGTGAAAGTTCTTGTGCATGCACCCATTGAACTAAATTTTTAATCACCTTTTGATCAACACGATGCTTACTAAAATCATAGACGATAGGATCGAGAGCCACTGAGAAATTTTGAAATCTTTGCTGATCTTCTGCGAATAATTCAGTCAGATGCTTATTTTCAAATTCATCTTTCAACGAATTTAACTGCACGATCACTGAACCTAAATCCTCTATAGGATAAGGATGAACCTTTGCAACCATTATCGCCCTACCCCCATATAAGCAAACCCTTGAGCTTTGACATAACTCGGGTCATAAATATTGCGACCATCTAAAATAAGTGGATGGTTCATTGTTTTTAATAGTTCAACATAATTTGGGCTCCAATATTGCTTCCACGCTGTCAATAAACATAAGGCGTGTGCATCTTTGACAGCTTCATATTGGTCTGTGCAGTAAATCAAATCTGCTCGGTGTCCATATTCTTTTTCTATTTCAGCAAGCGCTTGAGGATCATGCAGTTTAACCGTTACACCTTGCGCCCAGAGTGCTTTCAACATGGCATGAATAGGTGACTGTTGAATACGTGCGGTATTTTCTTTAAACGCAGCACCCCAAATTGCCACAGTTTTACCTGCTAAATTACCATGGTAATAATTCCACAGTTTGCGAAATAAAATCTCTTTCTGCTGTTCGTTAATATCCCAAACTTGCGAGAGCAATTGGCTTTTTGTTCCTGTATCAGAAACCGTATTGGAAAGCGTTAAAATATCGTGAGAGAAGTTTTCACCACCAAAACCTGCCCCTGGATATAAATATGATGCGCCAATTCTACTATCAGCCGCCATACCCTGACGCACATGTTCAATATCAATCCCTAACTTTTCCGCAACAACGGCTAAATCGTTGATATAACTAATGCGCGTTGCCAACATTCCTGAAACACTCAGTTTCGTGAATTCAGCATCCAATACAGGCATAAACAAATATTGCTGTTCACGTGGAAACAGTGGGCGAAGTAATTCTTTAATTTTAATTTGACTAGATTCGGATGAGCTTCCGACAATAAGTTGCTTGGTTTGAACTAAACTTTGTAATGCATTTCCTTCCTGAATGATGTCAGGTAAATACACCCAATCATCTTCAGATAAAATATTTTCAAATTTTTCTGTACCGTGTAAACCTAAGGTCGATGCATTGATCATCAATTTTGGATGAATAATGGTTCGTTGTTTTAATTCTTTTAAAATCTCAATGCCTTGTGCTTCTTCAGTCGGATTAAAACTAAAGAAATAAGCATCTGTGTCTAAAGGAATATCTTTAAAGTTGCAGTATGTTAAAAAACCATTTTTTTGCTGTTTATCTAGCAATTGCTTCACAGCTTCATCTTGAGTATAGGCTTGTTCTAATGTTGGTTTTTTAAGAAGTTCGCACCAAAAAACTTGATGTCCACATTCTGCCAACAAAGCTGCCAATACACCTGAATATAAGGTTTGTCCAAATACTGCAACTTTCATATAAATTCCTAATTTTATAATTCGAGTTCTTTAATCAAATCTTTAAATGCATCACCCAATTTTGGATGATCTAGACCATAATGCAATACCGCTTTTAAGTAACCAAGCTTACTACCACAGTCAAATGTTTGACCTTTCATACGATAAGCTTCAACGGTATCTGTGTCCTGAAGCATGGCAATAGCATCAGTCAATTGAATTTCGTTGCCCGCACCTTTAGGGGTATTTTCTAATAACTGCATAATTTTTGCAGGTAAAATATAACGACCAACTACAGAAAGATTCGATGGTGCAGCATCAATAGCAGGCTTTTCTACAATGCCTTGCATTTGAATACTATGACCCTCTGCAGGCGTCGATGCAACATCAACAATACCGTATTGGTCTACAAGATGATCTGACACAGCTTCAACCATAATCTGTGCCGATTGAGTGTTGTTAAAGCGTTGAATCATCAAACTTAAATCGTTAGTTTCTGATGGATCTTTTACCAATACATCTGGAAGTAATACTGCAAAATCTTCATCACCAACAACTGCTTTTGCACATAAAACAGCATGTCCTAAACCTAAAGGTTGTGGCTGACGTACGCTAATCACGCTGACATGTGGCGGTAAAATTTCAGTAATTTCTTTCAGAAGATCAAATTTCTTTTTATTTTCTAATGTCGTTTCAAGTTCAAAATTACGGTCAAAATAATTTTCAATTGATGCTTTTGAAGAATGAGTTACTAGAATAATTTGTTCAATACCCGCAGCAACAGCCTCACGAACAACATATTCAATTGCAGGACGGTCAACAACTGTAACCATCTCTTTTGGAATTGATTTACTTGCAGGTAAAAAACGTGTCCCTAAACCTGCAACTGGAAGAATTGCTTTTTTAATACTCATAATTTAACTCAAATTTAGTGCTGTAATTAGTTTACCTGAATCCGATCGCCACGTTGATAGCCATCTACATAATGTTCTAATTGGCTGAGTACCCAATTCACATCTTCTTCAACTGCTGTTAATTCGTTGATGTGATCGAACGTTTTAAGAATATCTTCTAAAGGATAATGCTTTTCATAAGATCTTAAAATACGGCTATGCTCTGTTGTTTCCGTGTTTTCTTGGTCAATCAATAGCTCTTCATATAACTTTTCGCCTGGACGCAAACCGGTATACTTAATTTCAATATCACCATCTTCCAATGCTTGATCTTTCACTTTTAAGCCACTGAGTGAAATCATTTGACGAGCTAAATCTTGAATGCGAACAGGTTGTCCCATATCGAGCAAAAATACATCTCCGCCCTTGCCCATTGCACCCGCTTGAATCACCAACTGAGATGCTTCAGGAATGGTCATAAAATAGCGTGTCACCTCAGGATGCGTTACGGTAATTGGACCACCTTTGGCAATTTGCTGTCTAAATAATGGTACAACTGAACCTGATGAACCTAAAACATTACCAAAACGTACAATGCTAATTTGCGTTTGATTTTGCGCTTCTGCCATTGCCTGACAATACAACTCAGCTAAACGCTTTGAAGCTCCCATCACATTGGTCGGGCGAACGGCTTTATCTGTCGAAATTAAAACAAATGTTTCAACACTTTGTTTAACTGCGGCATTTAAGCTATATGCTGTACCCACTGCATTATTTTTCAAGCCTGCAATGGGGTTACATTCAACAAGCGGTACATGTTTATAAGCTGCTGCGTGATACACCGTTTGAACTTGATATTGCTGAATCACACGCTCAAGTTTCATTTGGTCTAATACGGTTCCTAAAATTGGAACGACTTTATCTTGTGAAATTAAACGTAATTCTTTATCTATTTGATATAAAGCAAACTCTGTCATTTCATACACAATCAACAATTTCGGTTGATTTTTAATGATTTGACGACACAATTCAGAACCAATTGAACCACCTGCACCCGTCACCATCACCACTTTATTATGGATATTCTTGGCGAGTAATTCAGGAATGGGTGGAATTGGATCGCGCCCAAGTAAATCGATAATATCAACTTCTTGGATATCTGAGATGCGAACTTCACCATCTACAAGGCGAGTTAAACTTGGTAATTCTGTAATTTTTAAATGTGTAGGTTCTAAGAATTTAATAATTTCGCTTTTACGTTCACGTCCAACTGAAGGTAATGCAATTAAGATTTCATCAACCGTATCTTTTTTTAATATTTTTAAAGCGTGTTTGGCATTATGTACTTTTAAACGCCCAATCATTTGCCCCGATAAAGATGCATTATCATCAATAAAAAATACAGGTAAATGTTCATCCGATTTATTTAACAGTGCCGCTATTTGCTGACCTGCAAAACCTGCACCATAAATCGCAACACGTTTACGCAGTACATCCGACAAAAATTGTGAACGTACGACAAAACGAATCACCCCACGACTAAACCAAATCCATGCAAACATCATGAAACCAAACATGAGTGGAATAGACATTGGAATAAATGCAGGCGTTAAATATGCTAGCAAATACAAAGCAAAAACAGTCACTGATGTTGCAAGCGCTAGTTTTACAATTAATGCTTCGTTAAAAGTACGAACAATAAATTTATAAACGCCACATGCGACCAAAATTAAACTTGCAATCGCAGCCACCCAAAGTGGACCAAATGGAATATTTGGTACAGCATCTACGCCTAAATTCACCAAACGAATGGCATAACACAGCCAAATAAGTACGGGGAAAATTAGAAAATCCATCAACACCAAGAAGCTTTGCTTCACAATACGAGGCGCTGTAGATAATGGCAAAATGATTGATTTCACAGAGTAAGATTCGATCCAAGCATGTGTTGTTCTCATTAAAATGTTCATTCGAATGAAAACAATATTTTAAATGTTATACGCCAAATGATTATACCTGAGTTCATCATTTGGCGAGTTGATTTAGAGTTGAGTAAGTACCTGCTGAATCGCATCTAGCGTTTTTTGAATGCTTTGTTCCGACAAAGTTGGATGTACCAAGAACATTAAGCTTGTTCCACCTAATGCTTTTGCATTTTCTAAAGCTTTTTCAGGACGCCAATGTGTACCATCAAATGCTTTTTCTAAATACACTTCAGAACAAGAACCACTAAAACAAGGCACGCCTAAAGCATTAATTTCCGCCATAATGCGATCACGCGACCAAGCTTCAGGCAAAGCACCTATATTCACTTGCACATAACATTTATAGGCTGCGTGTACATAATCTGAAGATGGTTTTGTGACTGTAAAATACGGACTATTTTCAAATACAGATTGAATACGTGCCATATTGGCATTACGTTTTTCAGTCCAATCAGGCATCTCAATCAGCTGTAAACGACCTATCACCGCTTGCATTTCCATCATGCGCCAGTTGGTACCAAAACTGTCATGCAACCAACGGAAACCTGGTGGATGTTGTTTGTTATAAATGCTGTCGTAGTTTTTACCATGGTCTTTATACGACCACATTTTTTTCCAAAGATTCTCATCATTGGTGGTGACCATACCGCCTTCACCACCCGTGGTCATAATCTTATCTTGGCAGAAAGACCACGCACCAATATGACCAATTGAACCTGCTGGTTTACCTTTGTACATCGCACCATGCGCTTGGGCACAATCTTCAATTACATATATGCCTTTTTCTTCAGCCAATTGCATGATTGGATCCATATCACACATCCAACCTGCCAAATGCACACAAATAATAGCCTTTGTATTTGGTGTAAGAACCTCTTCAATAGTACGACGTGAAATATTTTGTGAATCAAGTTCAACATCGGCAAAAACTGGATTTGCCCCTGCTGTCACAATTGAACTTGCCGATGCTAAGAATGTACGTGATGTGACAATGACATCATCACCTGCACCAATGTTTAGAGCTTTTAGTGCAACATCCAATGATACCGTACCATTCGCTACGGCTACTGCATGTTTTGTCCCTGCAAATTGTGCAAATTCTTTTTCAAATTCACGACATTCTTGACCTGTCCAATAATTCACTTTATTCGACAATAGAACTTTTGATACCGCGTCTGCTTCAGCTTGCGTAAAGCTTGGCCACGGCTCAAATGCAGTATTTAACATGGATTTTTCCTAGTTTGAAATTTATTTCGGCTCGATAATTCGAGCTGGATTGCCCACAACAGTTACACCTGCAGGTACGCTTTTAGTCACAACAGCCCCCATACCCACAATAGCACCTTTGCCAATCACTAAAGGCTGATCTGGAGTACCTTGTTTAATCACGGCGCCTGCACCTATATAGGCATGATCTTCAATATGAATATTGCCGTTACATTTTACGCCTGGTGCAAACGTAACGAAATCACCAATAACACAATCATGTTCAACATAACTGTATAAATTAGCGTGGAAGCATTTTCCAATTTTAATATTTGAGGTAATGCTCACAAAGGGACTAATGGCACAACCTTCCGCTATTTGAGCACCATCCATTAGAACAACATTATCTGCATATACAGACCATAGTGAAATATGATCTTGCACTAATTGGTTTGCTAATTTTTCACGAACTTGACTGTTGGCGATGGCAATGAGTACCGATTTTTGTGATGCATCTTCTTGTAAAAATTGTGCATAGTTCATTGCTCGATGACCATTCACCATCGCAATTTCAGTCAATGCATCATCAATAAATACAATTTCTGATGTCGGATTTTCTGAAACATCTTGTTCACGTGACAGTTGTTGACGTGCTACGGGCATCAAGCTACGCCCGCATCCTGAGACACCATAAACTGCATATAGTTTAGTCATTTTTATGTTCCACAGTGCCCGTGAATTTTGTCATGGTGACTTCACCTTCGGCACTAATATCATCTTTTGCGAGTACTTTTTTGACTGTTTTTAGCATAATTTTAAAATCAAGCCAAAGTGACTGATGTTCAACATACCATGTATCTAGCTCAAATTTCTTTTCCCAAGAAATGGCATTGCGCCCATTTACTTGCGCATAGCCTGTAATGCCGGGACGCACGTTATGACGTTTGGCTTGCTCTTCATTATATAAAGGCAAATACTCCACAAGTAATGGACGTGGCCCAACTATACTCATGTCGCCTTTAATCACGTTCCAAAGTTCAGGCATTTCATCCAAACTTGTTGCGCGAAGCATTTTCCCAAATGGCGTTAATCTTTCGCTATCAGGCAATGGATTACCCTCTGCATCGACTGCATCTTTCATAGTTCGAAACTTAATCATTTCGAAAGGTTTACCATGCAAACCCGGACGTACTTGACGAAATAGCACAGGCGAACCTAAGTTCTTTTTCACCTTGCGAACAACAATAAAATACACAGGTGACAATAAAACCAATGCAATTGATGCAATCACAATATCGAATAATCGTTTGATCATGGCAACATTCCCATCTCTGTCATCATATGCTTATTCACTTGATGTACATCATATTTATTGAGTGCAATTTCACGTGAACGCTGTCCCATATAGCGAATGAGTTTAGGGTCTTCAATGAAATACTGCATGGTTTGAACCAAGTCATCTACCGATTTTACCGCAACCAAATAACCATTTTGTCCATTGATTACCGTTTCACGACAACCCGGTGCATCTGTGGTAATAATGGCACGCCCCATTGCCATTGCTTCCAATACAGTACGTGGCGTACCTTCTCTGTAAGATGGCAAAACGTACACCGAACTTGCTTGAATTGCAGGACGTACATCACTGAGTTTACCCCAATAATTCACGGTTTTATCTGCCACCCAAGTATCTAATTCTGCCTGAGAAATCGCAGATGGATTGTCGTCAATCCAACCCACCAAGTGGAATTCAGCTTCAGGATTTTTTTCTTTCACGATACCTGCAGCTTGTGCATATTCACGTACGCCTTTATCACCCAACAAACGTGCAATCAGTAAAAATGATGCCTTTGCTTCACCTTCGTTATTTTCAGGTAATGGCATTACATCAAAATCTTGAACATTTACACCTGAGCCATTCACCACAACCGCAGGTTTTTTCGCATCGAGTAAATGCATATCTCGAAATAGTTTCAAATCGTCAGGATTTTGGAAAAATACTTTATTGGCATGTTTTAAAGCTTGCGCATACAAACCGTGTACTAATTTCTGGAAGATGCTTCGTTTGCCCGATTCCACATTTTGAAAGGCATAACCCAAACCTGTAATAAGCGCGAATTTGTTCGGAACACCTGCAATCCAAGCGGCTAAAGTGCCATAAATGACAGGCTTAATCGTATAAGACAACACGTAATCAGGCTGAATTTGACGCATCAATGCAACCAAAGCCAATAAGGTTTTCAAGTCCTGAATAGGGTTTGTTCCTGTACGTTGCATAGGTACAGAATGAACGTGATAGCCCAAATTTTGTAATTGATTTAATTCATCTGAAAATTCATTTAAATCTGGTGCGCAAATATGAATTTCAAAGCCCTTAGTATGAATAGCTTCCAATAATTTGCCACGGAAATTCAATACAGATGGCAGAAAACTGCTGATCATTAAAAACTTCATCTGTGTTGTCTCCACATTGCCAAATATTGTTGGCTCACACGTTCAATACCAAAATTTTGTTCTACACGTAAACGTGTCGAGTGTTTTAATTGTTGCTTATCTTCAATAGATGAATTTACATAAGCCAAAATCGCCTGTGCCAAAGCATCGGCATTGCGTGGTGGAACAATCCAACCCTGTTCATTCACAATATATTTTGCATCACCAACATCTGTACTGATACAAGGCAAACCTGAAGCCATGGCTTCAACTAAAACATTCGGAAAACCTTCTGTAATTGATGTCATTAAAAAGGCATCAATTGACCGATAAAACTCAGGCATATCTGATACTTGATCGAGCAATTGAACTTGCTTTTCATCTAAGTTGTACTGTTCAAAATACTGTTTGATTTCGGGGTTTTCTAAATTTGCCCCTGCACCTGCAATTTTAAAAATAATCGGCTGATCTTTTAGTTTTGCAATCGTTTCAAATAAATATAAATAGCCTTTCGCAGGGTGATAACGCCCCGCAAAACCAATCACAATAGGCTCATGAATTTTTAGATTAGACTGATATTTTTCTAGTACCACACCATTGGCAATCACAGTTGAATTGTTATTTTTAAAACCAAATTTTTGATGCTGTTCTAAAGACGAATGCGCACAATAAATAATACCTTCGGGCTTTTTCGACAAAAACTTACTGAATGCCAAAGCCACTTTAGTGCTGATCGATTCATCTTTTGGCGATGCCAATGAATGATGAATTCCCCAAAATATTTGAAGTTTATTCTTCATCTTTAATGTCGCAAGAGAAGTCAACACATTGGCGTGATACATCCAACATTGCACGGTTTGAGGTGCTAATGTTTCTAGTAATTCTCTCAATTTACGCAGTACCGAAAAACTATTTAAACCATTCCATCCCAAAGCATAATGTGATGAACATAAAGCCAAAGCATCTGCATAAACCTCTGATGTTTTCATTAGAGAGATGATGATGTGTTCACATTCATGCTGTGTTTGCTGAATAAGGCGTGACAACATCATTTCTGCACCGCCCACGCCTGCAAAATTGGTAATCACATGAACCACTTTTTGCTTGTTCAAGATGGATTCTCCATCATCTTCAAATAGCTTTTAAGCACATTTTTCTTGTGAAATTGACTACAATGTTGTTCAAACTCAGCATCACTATAATCCACATAATCTTCAAATAAAGCCTTTTGCATGGCAGATGTCATCGCAGTTTCATCATTACATTCGACCAATAAGCCAAACTTAGAATTCACTAAAATTTCCATTGGACCACTTGGACAATTGGTACTTACCACTTTAATTTTTGATGCCAATGCTTGAATTAACACACCCGGCAAACCTTCCCAATTTGAGCTTAAAACAAAAAGATCTGCATACTTAAAATAAGCATAAGGATTTGGATCGAATCCTGCTAAATCAACCATATCTACCAAGTTTAAATCTTGAATTAATTGTTCAAGTTCAGCTCGTAACTCACCCTCACCTAAAATAAGCAATCGAGTTTCAGAATGTGCTTGATGTAGTTTTGCAAATGATTGAATAAGAAAACTAAAGTTTTTCGCTTCAGTTAAACGACCAACTGCCATCACCACTTTCGTGTTTGCTTGATTGTCTGCTTCGAAAAAGCGATGAGATGTCGGTGCTTTTAATTTTTCAAAATAAGCATCATCAATAACAGGGTTATAAATAGTGATGAGATTTTGTTTTTTATAGCTGTAATATTCACGAAAATCTTCTTGCACACCGTTCGACACACAAACAATTTGATCTGCCATTGGATACGTAAAATTGACTAAGCTTTTTAAGATGAATTTCGACAATCCTTCATTTTTCATATTTTTTGAAGGTGTAGATACTTCACGAAAAATCATCTTGGTTTTTACACCTGCTAATTTTTTAGCAAAGGCGCAAATAATATTGGTATGGGTTTGAGTCGCAACGACACAATCATATTGCTGTTTTTTTAGCTGATTTTTTAATGGAAATATGGCATTTGCAACACGTCCACAATCAAAATTGATCAGCTGAATTTTAGAGTTCACTTCAGGCAGTAACTTACCCTTTTCACCATGAATATTACAGACAGCTAAATCAATGTTTAAGCCTTGTTCAACAAAACTGTTGGCAAGTTGAATGACCGTACGCTCTGCCCCACCACCACCAAGCGTTGGTAAAAAGAACATCACTTTATTCAGCATAAAAAGACCTAAAATTTGGGAGATTAAGATTGTTTTTGATTTTGCAGTTCAATGGCACGTTGCACTCGCTCTACATAGCCTTGAACATTAGCTAAGTCTGTATCATTTGCACATGTGGCTTTAATTTTGGCTTGGTAATCTTCAAAGCTAGAAACGACCTTAGCAGGCACACCAATAGCAACAGAATTGTCTGGAATGTCTTTTGTAACGACTGAACCTGCGCCAATCACCACATCAGAACCAATCGTTACACCCGGCATAATGATGCTATTCACACCAATAAATACACGAGAACCAACTGTAATTGGGGCAAATTTTTGATAGCGTTTTCCATGTTCATCTTTGACTAAACACGTACTGCCATCATGCGTGATAAATTTCACACCCGATGTGACTGTGACATCATCGCCAATACTGACCAGAAAAGGCTCTGAACCCCAACTCTTAATGTAGATGCGACAATTATTACCCACATTCACCCCTTTTTTTCTTGCATAAGCAACGCTGCCTTTAGCAAAAAAATAAGCCAAATCAAAAATATGACATAAAATAGCTTTTATAAACTTCATGACAAAAACCTTTGATTTATGGATGGAAAAATAAGAAATTGAAGCTAACTTATTTGTTTAGAATTACGCTATTTTAACTGAAAATGCATCTTTCAGATACGATCTAAACATGGATGAATACACTGTTCAGTAGATTGAGAATCGACTTATTCTTTTAATTTTATGGCAACTCTTTTGGTTTCATCGTTAATTTTTTAACAGGTATTCCCACATAAACACCCGCTTCATTTAAATTTTTAGTCACTAAAGAACATGCACCTACCACCACGTTATCTGTGATTGTTACACCATCTAATACTGTAACTCGTGCACCGAACCAATTATTTTGACCGATCTCAATGCCTTCTTTGGTAATTGCATCTTTAAATAAAATATCAGGATCATCAAACTTATGGTTGCTAGCAATCATAATACTTTGTGTGCCAATACGCGTGTTATCACCAATTTTTAGCCCACCACAACCATTTAAAAATGATTTTGAATTGATGCTGACATCACATCCAATTTCAACTTTTCCACCAAAGCATTTGATATAGCAAGATTCACCAATAAAGCTATTATCTCCAATAATCAGCGATGCACCATTTTCAACAATTAGCGTAACATCATCACCAATATAGACGTTTTTACCAATGTGAACGTGTCCCGAAATATCAAGTTTTGTACGTTTTCCAAAGTATTTAAACTTCGTACCAAATGCCATGTTATATAAGCTTTTTCGACATGCTACAGAAAACCAATTGAGTACTTTTAAGCATTTAAAAAAGATCACTTTGGGTTTCTCCATACCACATATAAAATGGCAAAATTATAGAAAATTAAGGATGCAGGCACAGCCAACAACATATACATTTTATTGTCTATCAACATATACAATGCTGCAAATAATGCAAATTTTATAATAAGTTCAATAATTTGTAATTTAAACAATTGCTGACTATTACGTTTTGCAATCAAATATGCCGAACTTGGGGGATTACAAAATACAGCCCAATATCCCAAGGCTAAAATTTGGAAATATAATGATATACCCACCCAATGCTGTCCAAAAATCATGAGATATAAAGATTCTGGCAACACAAAAAACAGTGCGAAAAATGGCAGTGATATCACACTTAAAAACACACTGCTCTTTAACGCTTCACGCGGTGAATTTGCATGTTTAAATTTGCGAATGAAGAACTGGCGAATAGTTTGCGACATTAAATTAATGGGTACACGCAACGTCCGTTCAACAATGGAATAAAAACCAACGGCTTGATAACCAATAAAATGTGACACGACATAATAAGGTAAATTATGTGAAAAGCTGTTTAATAATGCATGTGGCGTATTTGAAAAAATGAAATCTTTATAATTTTTATAACTGCTCCAACTCACTTGATATAAGCCGTGAATCACAATATAAAACAGCACTGTACATAGCATAATGACTGAACTGACAGCATAGCTATTCACCAAGCTGATGCTCATCAGCAGTGGTAAACCAAGCTGTACAATGACCACAATTAAACTACGATAAATATTTAAAGTGGCACAAGAAAATTCTGCTTCATGCGCAAATTTATAGTTATATAAGCTTTGTAAAACCGTATTTGATAACACGCCAAAACAAATGGCTAGAATCATCGAAATATCAAAAAAGAAACTTAAAACAACTGCCGATAACGTACAGAAAATAAGGGAAAAAACAGATCCTTCGAAGATTAAACTTTTTTGATCTGCATCATCTGCAACAAGTTGTGCTTGGTCTAACCGTAAATTGGCAATGGTCGAAAGTACGCTGACAATTGCAAGTGCAACGCCATATTGACCAAAGTCATGTACAGAATATAAGCGCGTTAAAAAAGGAAGTGCGATAAATGTAATTATCGCACCAACTAATAAACTGGATGTGATTAATCCAATTGACTGATATTTTGAAACAAGCGTTCGAATGCTCATGTCAGATTTTTAACGTACCACTGCATCGCAAGTTGAATACCTTCATCAATTTTGAATTTCGGGTCATAAGCTAAATGATTTTGGATTTTCGCAATACTCGCTTGAGAATGGCGTACATCCCCTGCTCGGAAATCACGATAAACCACATCTTTATGATAATTCACTGAATTTTCAGCCAATGCAACTTTAATTGCATTAAACAAATTATTCAAAGTTGTGCGGTCACCAACAGCCACGTTATACACTTGATTTTTCGCATCATCATTTGTCGTGGTTGCTGCCAAAATATTGGCTTGAACGGTATTGTTGATGAAGCAGAAATCTCGACTTGTTTCGCCATCACCATTAATGAAAACATCATCGCCTGCAATCATAGAAGCAGTCCATTTTGGAATCACCGCAGCGTATGCACCATTTGGATCTTGGCGTTGACCGAATACATTAAAGTAGCGTAAGCCAATAGTTTTAAAACCATATGTGCGTGCAAATACATCGGCATAAAGCTCGTTGACGTATTTGGTTACGGCATATGGAGATAGCGGATTACCAATATGTTCTTCTACTTTTGGCAATGCAGGATGATCGCCATAAGTTGAGCTACTTGCTGCATAAGTAAAGCTTGAAACGCCTGCATCACGTGCAGCAGTCAACATATTTAAGAAACCGCTAATATTGGTTTCATTGGTTGCAATTGGGTCTGCAATTGAGCGAGGAACAGAACCTAAAGCAGCTTCATGTAGAACATAATCCACACCTGCGCATGCTTTTTGGCAATCTTCAAATTTACGAATATCACCTTCTTGGAAAGTGAAATTTTCCCATTGCTCGGCAGAAACCAAACTTTGAACTTCGTCTAAATTGTGCTGATGACCTGTTGCAAAGTTATCTAAACCCACCACTTTTTGGTTCAGTTTCAATAAAGTTTCTAAGAGGTTTGAACCAATGAAACCTGCAACACCCGTCACTAACCAGATTTTTGGTGTTTGTTTTAATTGGTCACAAACAACATCAAATTGGTTCATTTTTAAATTCCTAATTCTTTCAATTACAGACGAATATCTGATTCTGTTTGTGGCAATACATATTTCAAATCATATAAAACATGATTTTCTTTACCTAAAGCACGAATTTTTTCTGCACCTAAAGCCACAAATTGCTCATGTGCTACTGCTAAAATAACAGCATCATATACGCCATTTTGTAGTTCTTGAGTGGTACGAATACCGTACTCATGTTCAGCTTCGTCTGCATCAACCCAAGGATCATAAATATTTACATCAATATGATATTCTTGAAGTTCTTTCACAATATCAATAATTTTCGTATTACGAATATCTGGGCAGTTTTCTTTAAAACTCAAACCAAGTACTAAAACTTTCGCACCTTCAACCTGAATTTTTTTCTTAATCATGCTCTTCACAAGTTGAGTCACAACATAAGCACCCATCGCGTCATTTAAACGACGACCTGCCAAGATAATTTCAGGATGATAACCAATCGCTTGTGCTTTATACGTCAGATAATACGGGTCTACACCAATACAGTGACCACCCACTAAACCCGGACGAAATGGAAGAAAGTTCCATTTTGTGCCCGCAGCTTTTAACACGGACTCTGTATCGATGCCCATTTTATTGAAGATAAGTGCAAGCTCATTAATCAGGGCAATATTCACATCACGCTGTGTGTTTTCAATCACTTTTGCAGCTTCAGCTACTTTAATGCTTTCCGCTTTGTGCGTGCCTGCTTCGATCACCAATTTATAAACTTGATCAACAAATTCAGCCACCTCAGGCGTAGAACCTGATGTCACTTTTAGAATATTGCTTACACGGTGCAGTTTATCGCCCGGATTAATACGTTCTGGGCTATAACCTGCGTAGAAATCTTGGTTGAATGTTAAACCTGATACTTTTTCTAATACAGGAATACATACTTCTTCTGTGGCACCCGGATATACCGTAGATTCGTACACCACGATATCACCTGCATTTAACACCTGACCAATGCTTGTTGAAGCTTTGACTAACGGTGTTAAATCGGGTTGTTTGAATTCATCGATAGGGGTTGGAACTGTAACAATAAAAAAGTTACAGCTTTTTAAATCTTCTAAATTTGCGGTATAACTTAATTGAGTTGCTTGTGCTAACTCTTCAGGTGACACTTCTAATGTATGGTCATGTCCTGATTTTAATTCATCAATTCGTTTTTGATGGATATCAAAACCTACAACGGGCACTTTCTTGCCGAACTCAACGGCCAAAGGAAGACCAACATAACCCAATCCAATAATTGCGATTTTTAGTTCAGCGAGTTGCAACATTACAGAGCCTTATCGTGTTGTGCATATAATAAAAAAGAGCCGTTTTATAGGCTCTATGTATTATAACAGAAATCAGAATTTTCCCGTTATTAAAAGCTTTTGTAAAATTGTGATCAATAAGATAAATATCCGATTGATCACGTTCCTTTTACAAAGCCTATTTGGTTTTAAACTTAAATATCATTAAGACCTAATACATCTTTCATATCATATTTACGCGCTTCACGACCTACAACCCAAGCTGCTGCACGTACTGCACCCGATGCAAAGTTCATACGGTTGGTTGCTTTGTGCGTAATTTCAACACGTTCACCATCTGCAATAAACATTGCTGTGTGTTCACCTACAATGTCACCACCACGAATAGTTTGGAAGCCAATGCTTTGTCGTTCACGTGGCCCTGTATGTCCTTCACGGCAGTACACAGCATCTTCTTTTAAGTCACGACCTAAAGTGTCTGCAATTGCTTCGCCCCACATTAAAGCTGTGCCTGATGGTGCATCCACTTTATGGCGGTGATGTGCTTCAATAATTTCAATATCAACGGTATCGCCAAATACTTTTGAAGCAAGTTCTAATAGTTTGATTGATACGTTTACACCCACTGAATAGTTTGCAGCGTAAACTACGGGTGTTTCTGTTGATGTTTCTTCTAAATATGCTTTTTGTTCGTCATTCATACCTGTGGTACCAATGACAATGGCAACGCCTGCTTCACGGCAAAGTTTAAGATGGTTTGCTGTTGCAACAGGTGCTGTAAAGTCGATGACCACATCGCAGTCTTTGAGTACTTCTTCTAGGCTTCCAACAACTTTTACGCCAACTGCTCCAATGCCTGCAAGTTCGCCTGCGTCTGAACCAATCAAACTGCTTTCAGGGCGTTCTACGGCTGCTGCAAGTTGGTAACCTGCTTGTTGAACGGCTTGAATTAGAATGCGTCCCATACGACCGCCTGCACCTAATACACCAATGCGTGGAGCTGCTGACATATCATTTCCCTAAATTTGATTCTAAATTGTTCTTACTATATCAAATGTGGAGATGAACTCTAAGATGCTGACTATAAAAATGTGTGCTATTTGAAATTTGTTTTGCTGATGATTTTCTATTTTTACTTATTAAATTCGTGGAACATGAAGAATCAACTAAAAAGCCCAAACGGTGAGAATTGGGCTTTTTGATATACGATAAAATCATGATTTATATCAAATAAAAAATAGCATTTCGTATAAGGTGTATTATGTTAATTTTAGGAAAACTAAAAGCTCATGCTGCTAAGAATTCCTTTAAACAGTGTGGCGTATCTGCATACTGGCTTAATTCAGACAGAGTGTTAGCCTTAGTTAACTGTAATTTAATTTTTCCACTTTCTAAAAATACCTCTCTATCAGACTTTTTCCCTCGATCTTGTCTTAAAAGTAATATAAAAGTTCTGAAAAAGTCTAAGTTTTGTTTACCTCTAAAAATCATCTCACTATTCCCTCTAATCAAATAAGACTCTGATATATCCAAATTTATTTCAAAATCTTCAGGTAGTTCAGGGAATAATTCTCGATATTTTTCCAATGAATAAATTTTCTTAACTTCAGTTAAACTAATAGAAACCAACTTATCTATATCAATATTATTAAGATTAAGTTTTGTCTTTAATTCCCCTGAAGCCTCTTTCATCCTTAAATAATGAATCAGTGAATTGAAGTCTGTAATTGCTTCAAGAAACTCTCTCTTTCTATCTTTGAAACATTGAATTGCTCTTAAATAACAATCTGGACTTTCATCATATTCACTTATATTAAATTCTGATCTTAAAATTTTAATAAAAGCACTATCTGATATATATAAGTTTTCAACTGAATAGCAGGGGGTAAGATATACATCAGTTAGTTTCTTAATTTCTTCATTTTGATCAAAGTCAGAATCAATAAAAAATAAAGATTTTTTATCATGATAAGCTTCACTAATTCTGATTTTATCTCTAAGAGAGATCACCTTCTTTTTTCCACCACAGTTTATTCCTACCCACTCAACATTCATTAAATTATCTAGTCTGATGGAATAGTATTTTTCATCTTCGCCTTCAAAAAAAATGGGTAATTTATTATTTGAACAGATTCTCATAAACTCATGATACTTAACCGAAATATTATCTCTAGCCTGAGCCATGTTGTGCACTCTAGACATTTAAATTTCCTTAATATATTCGGCTAAATCAACTGTAAATTCTTCAAGATTATTTTCAAAAATGAATGGTGAATGTGTGGTCGCAAATAAAAATTTACATTTCCCTGAAGCTAGAATGTCAGGTAATAAAGTTTTTTGCCATTCAATAGATAGTGATAACTCTGGCTCATCAAAAAATATTGCCACATCATCTCTTTTTTCTAAATACAGCATTGTGAACAAAGAAATAATCTGTTTCTCTCCAGAAGAAAGAGTATCTATATCTACTTGATTTTTATTTTTTTCTTACAATATTAATTGGGCTATTTGCATTACATGGTTGAAATTAATTCTTCATCCAAATCTTCATCATCACCATATAACTCAACCAAGGTTGGAATATAAGCACCATATTCCAACTTAATTTTATCTTGCTTGGTTGGAAATGTACTTAAACCTTCATCACCTTTGGTTTGTTTTGATGAAGAAGATGGAGTCGTTAAGGTCGTAATAGATCGGGCTACTTTGTTATACAACATTTTTGCTCGAAGTACTTCAAAGGTATAACCACGCCCCATTCGGTTCGCTACTCTTGTAATACCATTATGTCCCTCAGTATAAGCATTCGTAATTCTGACGGGTGCATCCCAATACGTAAATATATCTTCAAAGTTATTATTAACAGTTTTAGCAACATCGCGGAAAGATTTTAAGTGCTTGGGAATATCACTTTCCCAATTGTTAAATCTCTGTATTGCATCGTCTTTAGTCGTTGCTTCATAAATATTATAAAACTGCTCTTTGAGGTCATAGGCTTCCTTAAACTCAGGATGAAGTTTTTCAAGTTGAGCCAAGACTTCTAATTGTTCTTCGGTTAAAGAATTCGGGCGTCTTAATAACAACCATCGTAAATTCTTTTTCATATTCAATCGAGCATAGCGGTTCATTCCACTCTGTAAACTTTTTCGCTCAGTGTCTAAAGCTGCACTAGCCATTCTAACCACATGAAATTTATCAATGACCAATTTAGCATTAGGTAAATGTAGACGAAACGATTTTTTAAATGGTCGCCACATATCACTGCAAATCCATTCTACCTTATCAGCGTCAGGCATATTGGCGAAGTATGGCATCAAGGTATCTTGAGTTCTTTCAGGCAGCATGTCAAACAAGCTATTCATTGCAAGGTTGGTGATGACACAACGATATGTCCCCATCAATTTAAGTTCATCAATACCCATGATTGTTGGGGTTTCAAACTTAACATCTCGCTCTAATTCCTCCACGAAATCGAGCGTAATATTTTTAATGGTATTCACCACCACACCCGTATCTTCGGCAAGCTGTGTAAACGTTCGATCTAAGCAACGCTTGCGTACTTGCTGAATCAGTCGATTGGTCGCTCTACGTTTTTCATCCAAGAAGCTAAGTTGAGGGGTAATCATGCTTTTACATTCAGAACAACGATAGCGTGTTCGCACCACCTCAATTTTAACAGGCTGCATCTGTAACGGGGTATCTGCAAAATGATTGATACGCTGACCGTGCTTGTACAAGCGTCCACCGCATTCAGGGCACGTTTCTAAATGATCTCCGCTTGGCTGTACGGTAATCACAATACAGCCATCTTCATTACGGTAATCTATAGGTTGAACACCATCCAATTGCAGAATATCAATCATACGAATACTCCCTTATGTCAGATGATGTGCATCAATAGTTTCACCGTCTTTCAGTAACTTATACAACACTTTGATCACATTCTGCATCGCTTGAGCATCTGTCTTGAGTAACAATGCTGATAGGTCTTGATGTGATGTAAGGGCTTGGATAATTGCACCTTTTGTTGCAGATGGTAAATTACCTTGCAAAGCCGTTGATTCAGGATTATTTTCAATCTGAGCCATAACGACATCATTGTTGCGTAGAATCGTCACTAAATGGTTGATATAAACAACCTGTTCTTGACGGGTAGATATATCGCCAAAAGTCTGTGCAATCAGATCAATGACTTCTTTGAGATAAGTCATTTTAGTGGGTTGTAAATCACCATTGGTTGTGCCTTTGATGGGTGCTAAAGGGCGTGGATCATCTGCATCAGGATGGTCTGTATCATCATCTGTTTTAAGTTTCTTTTTAAAGATGCCAAAACCCGTTAAGACTAAACCTGAAATATCAATTTCTTTGGCTGACATGCCGTTTAAGCGTTTAGATAATAGCTTGGTAAATGCTGAAAAGTTTTCAAGCTCTGGGTCGCCAAAGTCAATGAGCTGTGCAACATAGGAATATGTACGGCTAAACTTATCTAAATTACCTTTAAAGCGCATTAAGGTTTGCAACTCTACGTCAAGTTGCTTACGTTCAAATTCGGCTTTTTCAGCACCCTCATCATTGCCATCTGCTTTGCCTTGATCGTAAGTGATTTCTTGCAATTCAATTGCTTGTTTCAGCATTTTTAGCTTTTGGTTAAACAATCGGGCGACACGATCTGTTGCTTTGAATAGGTCAGGATGCGTGGTTTCTTTAAAATCATGATTACTAATATCACGGATGGTTTTAAAACGTGCCGCTTTAAATTCTTCCAAATCATCTTCGGTAATCAGGTCTAGTTCTTCGATATTATCTTTGTTGGTATAAACCACATTCGGGTCTTGTACATCAACGATTTTTGCCCCGTTATCGTATTTTTTAAAGCATTCTAAAATCCATTCAGGGTCGTTCACAAAGTCAATCACAAAAGTTTGATCTTTCCCTGTGGTCGTGCGGTTTAAGCGTGACAGGGTTTGTACCACTTCAACCTCATTGGCAATGACCTTATCGAGATACATCGCACAGAGTTTGGGTTGGTCAAAGCCTGTTTGGAATTTATTCGCCACAACCATTAAACGGTATTCAGGACGGTCAAATGCAATGCGTAAATCAGAATTAGGTGCATCGGCATTCATGTTAGCTTCGGTAAATTCAGCTTCATCACCGACCTGAAATAGCATACCGTTTTCGGTATCACCATCAGCTTCATGGCTAATCTGTTTGCCCGTTAACTTACCTGAGAATGCCACTAAGACGCGATAAGCACTATATTCAGGGTTATCTTCAATATATTTTTCTAGGGCAATTTTATAACGTGCTGCCGCAGGGCGTGAACTGGTCACAATCATTGCTTTAGCTTGACCATTCAGTAAGTTGGCAACATTGTAGTGAAAGTGCTGAATAATAAACTGCACTTTTTGCGTGACATTGGTGGCATGTAAAGCCATCCAACGGGCTAAGGCTTTCTTTGCGGCTTTAGAGTTGACTCGTTTATCATCATCTACAGCATCACCGCCGAGTTTAAAAGCAGTTTTATAAGGCACATAGCCTTGTAGTACATCTAAAATAAAGCCTTCGTCAATCGCTTGGCGTTGTGGGTACAAGTGGAAAGATTCGGGTAAATTTTCATCACTTGCAGGCTCCCCATTTTTTGTGCGCCCAAACAGCATTTTTGTAGAATGTTTCGGTGTTGCAGTAAAGGCAAAATGGCTAACATTTTTTGATTGCACACGGGCTTTTTGAATCTGCTCAAGCAATTCCTCAACCGTCAGGTTTGCCATCGCTTCACCCGACTGTAGTGCTAATGTCGCTTGCAGTTTCGATGCCGTTGAGCCTGTTTGAGAAGTGTGCGCTTCATCAATCACAATACCGTAGTTACGGTCACTTAAACTGGTGTTGGTTAGAATCGCTTCCATCACATGCGGGAAGGTCTGAATCGTTACAATAATGATCTGTTTATTGGACAATAGCGCATCTTCAAGCTGTTTGCTTTTCGACTTGCCTGCATGTTCTTTGTCATCACGGTTAATCGCAGCAATTAAGCCTTTTTGATGATCGAGTTGTTGTATGGCTTCCTGTAGCTGATCGTCCAGTACCGTTCGGTCAGTTACCACAATGATGGAGTTATAAAACGGTGTACCGTCCTTGTGACGCAAACGTACCAGTGAATGACACACCCAAGAAATCGTAGAGGTTTTACCTGAGCCTGCACTATGTTCACACAGATAATTCAATCCAACGCCTTTTTCTTGCACATCTACAATGATTTTATTGACTGCATCAAATTGATGGTAACGTGGAAAGATCAGGCGCTCTTGTACTGCCCAATTACCATATAGATCAACTTTGTTTTTCTTTTCCACATAGACAAAGTTATGGAAGATTTTCAGCCAATTATCCCGTTGACAAACATAATCCCAAAAATACGCTACGGGATAGTCTTCACCTTTTGATTTATCCGCTTCGGGGTTGCCCGCTTGACCATTATTGCCTTTGTTAAATGGCAAGAAATAGGTACTTTCACCATCTAAAGCCGTGGTCATGGCAATTTCAGATTCACACAAAGCGAAATGCACAATCGCACCACGTTTCGGGGTCAATAACGGTTCTTTGCGTCTTGTTTTAGGGTCTATCGGCTTACGGTCATTTTTATACTGCTCAATGGCATCTTCTAAAGACTGGTTAAACTCGGTTTTAATCTCAACCGTTGCCATCGGTAAACCGTTAATAAAGAATACGAGGTCTAAAATCCCTGCATCTTTGGATGGATGATATTTGAGCTGTGGTACAACCCGTAAAATATTCGCGTTATAACGCTCAATCACCGCCTGATTTCGCCCATCTTCGGGTGCGCTTTCACTGAGGTCGATTGTGCCTGCACCCGCCATGCTAAAGCCGTTACGGAAGATATGAATTGTACCTTTCTTATTCAGCTCATCATCCAAGCGGTCAATGATGCGTTTTTCGGTATTGCTGCCATTGAGGGCTTGCAGTTTTTCCCATTTTTCAGGCTGAGTGGCTTGAATCCATGTGATTAAATCTTCGGGGTAGAGTGCATACTCAGTGTGATAATTTTTACTTTGTCCAACCACCCAACCTTGTGCTTGTAGTTTTTGCACAATGTAATTTTCTAAATGACTTTCGTAATGGGCTTTATTTGCCAAAATATTCATCCTATTCTCCTTATTCTTAATACTGTTGTAATGCGCTTTGCCAAAAAGGGTCTTGATGCCATTGTTCAGGCATTCCCATATTGGCTTTTGATAGTAATGGATACTGCGCAATTAAATCTTTGAGTCGTTTTGCCCATGTTGAATTTGGACTAATCTTAAAAAGTAGTGTTTGTATTGCCACTAGAACCATGTAGGTACGTTTTTCATAGCGAATAGCTGTATTGGTTAAAATGACTGGTTGTTGAAGCCATTGAATTGTATTTGAGGTTGGAATCTTGATGCTGCGACCATGTTCTTTATTCCACAGTCGGCTATGGTGGGCGCATAAGTTACGCACATCATTGAGGCTTTTTAACCATGACTCTAAGACTTCGGCATGTATCCCCAAGTTCTGAGCAATTTGTTTTTTAGCTTGGTTTGATTTTAGTCCGACATACAAATGACTGAGTTCACCCCAAGTCAGCATTTCGATCATCATCCATGAAGGCAGTAATTTAGGGCTGTCGTATTTAGATAAATAATGACGTAAGAAATTTTCTTTCCGCACTTTATCTTTCAGGACATCTTTGTCAGCTTGTGATAATGGTCGTTTATCAATGGCTTTTTCATCACGTTCTAAACGGCTTTTTTCATCCATCAATTGCCGTTCAATACTGGCAAGCAAGCGCATGTGGGCATAGTTATGGCTAAAATGCTGTTCATCGGTATACCAAAAGGCATTACCCGATTGATCGCACAACACATTGCAAATTTGCGCCCGTATTGCAACTTCAATACGCTCAATCGCATCCATGATCAGAAGCCTGAGTTCCCGATCAAAGATATACAGGTTGAGTACATCATCAAATGTAGTATTGGCTTTAAATTGATGCAATATGCTTGAATGAGCTGTAATCGTTTGCTGAAAAGGAATGGTATATGCAGATAGGCGATAGTAGCCAATAAAGCTCAGGTAACGGTCTGCGCGTACAAAATCAGGAATGATCAAGCCACGGTCTTGCCATGTTTGAAGATGCGCTTGGTTGCTTTTTGCCTGTTTCGTAAATTGAACCATAGTCATTTCTCAGGCAAAAAAAACCTGCCGATTTGTGCGTGAACAAGTGAACTTGAACCTAGGCATGGCAGGTATGTTGGTGAGAATAATGCAATATTTATGCACAGAAGTACATAAATATTGAGTCATGATCGAAAAATCCATTAACAAAACTCCCGTATGTCAATTTTGCCTGTAACAACATGGGAGATAATTGAAGAACGGTATTCTTTGAGTTTTTCGATTAATGTTTTTTGTTTAGTAACTAACGTGTCAATTTTTGAGGTTTCTTGGTCGAGAAACGTTGCTATTAGATTTTGATCAATTAGAGATAAATTGGGAATATAAATATTCTTTAAGTCATCTAACTTGAATCGAAAAACTTTTAGACCAGTCGCATATCTTTGTAAATGTTGGGAGAATGCTTTTGTTGCATAATATAAATACTTGCCATCAGTATTGCGATTAGGCTTTAGTAAAAATTGCTCCCCACCAATTAACCCTAGATCATGGCGAGTATAAAAACATGAATGCCCTAAATCTTCTAATGTTTCTGAGGTTGAAATAAGTACAACATCTTTAAATTCTGCAACCTGAGTATCTTTAAAAAACTCTTGATTGACATAAGAGTTATATGAATTATTGATTTCATCAACTTTATATGTTTTTCCATATTGCAGTGCCACATATTGACCAACAGCTAATAAGTCGCCTTTGGCAAAGGTAGAATTTCCTCTGACTATCTTTGTAATACCATCTAATCTATTAAAGTCCCAATGCTCAGGTACATCACCCAACCATTCCACACCACTATCTTTCATCGGTGTATTTGGATTTAAACCTTTAGTTACTGTATGAGAAATCACAGATTTACGCTGTTCTTCCAAAAGTTTGATTAACTTTTCTTGTTTGCTAATCAGGTTGTCAATTCGGGCTGTTTCGGTGTCCAAAAACTGACTTATAACATCTTGTTCCACTTTTGGAGGAAATGGCACATGAATTTTTAAAAACTCAGGGGGACGAACCGTCTTACGAAGACCTTTGTAATAAGGCTTAAGGGCTTTAGCATCATCTAAACTTTCAAAAAAATAATACAAGTATTGAGTATTAATATTTTTTTTCGATTTAAATGCTGTGTAGGCACTTGTTATCATTCCTTGCTTTGTTGATAGTCCAATAGTACGAGGGGTTTCATCAATATCAAATAAGCAAAATACTAAATCACCAATATCAATAGCTTGATATGTTGAATAGTCAGAATGGGTTTTCCCTTTACCATCGTTGATATCTTTTTCGATAATTCCTTTTTGTGTTAATGAAAGGAGTTGCGTTGAATCCCATAAATCACCGATATTTTCATCTTTTTTAATCAAATATTGTTCAACTCGAACCTGTTTCCAACTCTGAGGAATCTCATTGAACCAATGAATATCACATGGTATATATAAAGGATAAGGCTTAAATTCCATATTTAAATATCCCCAAGCAATTGCGCAACTTCGGTAGATAGTTCTTTAATTTCAGCCATAATCTCATTTGGGTGGCGTGGCTGTTCAAACACATAGAAATAACGGTTAAAGTTAATTTCATAACCCACCACACCGACTTGACCATCTTTGGCATCAGTATAACTTGTATCAATCACAGCATCAGGTGCATGAGGCAACACTTCTTTTGCCATATACGCAGTAATATCTTGATTTAGGGGGATGTTTTCATAGTCAGTAAGCTCACTGTCTATTTGTACTTCACCGTTAATGCTGACCGTTTCAGCATCAGGATTTTGCACACCAAACGCAGCGATTAAGGCATTTTTAAAACCCTTACTGATTTTGCTAAGTGGTAGGCTTTTTAGGAATGTACTCTCAAACCAAGCATAGTCTTTGCTTTCACCAAACTGCTGTTCGATATAAACCGATACTGCATTTTGGTCAGTGTCCGATAACTTTCCAAATTCTTTCGATACTTTAAACGATTCCAGTTTTTCCGCATCAAATTGAATATCAATGCGTAGAGGGCGTAACACTTTAACTCTGCGATAACCAAAATCGGTATAGTCAAAAATCTTGCTCACCGAACTTTCTTCAAAGTCGGCATAGATGCGGCTAATCGCATTAATCGAATCTTGGTCAACAAATTTACGCTTGTTACCTTCATTCTTACGCATTGATGCACCCATACCAGTCGCATCAATAAGTTGTACTTTGCCTTTGCGTTGATCAGGTTTACGGTTCGAGATCAACCAAATATATGTACCAATACCCGTACGGAAGAAAATATCTGTTGGTAAGGCAACAATCGCTTCAAGATAATCATTTTCTAAAATAAAGCGTCTAATTTCCGATTCGCCTGAGCCTGCACTACCGTTAAATAATGGCGAACCCGATAGCACAATCGCACCACGACCACCACCATTTTCAGGAAGTTCTAGCTTAGAAATCAGGTTTTGTAAAAATAACATTGAACCGTCACTGGCTTTAGGCAAGCCTGCACCAAAACGTCCGCTTAAACCCTTTTCTTTATGTTCTAACTGTACGGCTTGAGCATCGTTTGCCCAAGACAGTCCAAAAGGCGGATTGGAACATTGGTAATGAAAACGATGATTTAAGAAATGGTCTTTGCTTAATGTACTGCCTAATTTAATATTTTTAGAAAGATCACGACTTGGGTCAGATTCTAATTTTTTGAGTAACATTGAACCCAATGCGACAGCATGTGTTTCTTCTATCAGTTCTTGACCATAAGGCACAAGTACGGGAGCGACACTATATCTGTCTTTATAACCTTCTACATAGTTCATCATATCGGTTAAAAAACCCGAAGTACCACAGGTTTGATCGTAGATGGTACGGATTAAACCATTCTTTTGCTCAAACAATTCATTATCAGCTTCAAGTAATAGTGTGGCAGCCAAATGCACAATATCACGCGGAGTCATGAAGTCCTCAGACCCCGTACCGACTTCTGCACCGAACTTCGCAATTAAATGCTCATATACATTACTCATAGTACGGTCAGGTACAACACTTGGATGCAAGTCGATGGCAGTGAAATTATTGCAAATACGCAGTAACAGATTGGCTTTGGCTAATTTATTAATTGTGGTATTGAAATCAAACTGTTCAAAGATGATACGTACATTTTCAGAAAAATTGGCGATGTAATCTTCAAGATTAGCTTTGGTTTTTGTACCGCCTAAATTGGAAAGGTTATAGGTTGATTTGTTATAGAACGGATTCGCACTAACATTAGTTAGAATGTCATCAATGGCTAAACCTTGATCTTTAAATTGCGCATAAGTGTTGAGTACAGCTTCTTTAGTTGGCTCAAGTACACACTCCAACCGTCTTAAAATAGTAAAAGGAAAATCACCTTAGCGAAATCTATATGCTGAAAACCACCTCCACGAAGGTCATTGGCATTACTCCAAATAAAACTTGCCAGTGTAGATTCAGTATTGTTTGGTGCAGAAGCCATTTTGTTTTTCAACCTTATTTTGCAATAGCTAAATATTATGCAATTAATGCAAATTTTTCAACCTTGAAATGCAAAATTTAAAATTGATTGGCTTAAAGAGTTTCAACCTTAGATTGCAAAAATTAGAATTTGTTGAGTGAAAAAATAAGGTGAGATTTATTAAAATCCCACCTTAGAATGCAAATAGCCATTAATTGTTACATTACTTTCATCATATATAACTTCTTTATCTCTTAAATATTTGTTACTAACCTTAGTAAAATTCTGAATGGCTTTATCGTTTTCTCTTTGTTGCTCATAAACTTTTAGAAGGTTACTCACGAAGTACAATAATGGATCATGCCCTTCAAAAATATTTTCCGACTTTACCAGCTCTAAAATTTGCTCTTTATGTTTAAGAGAAATATTACTACCTATCCGTTCTAAAACGATTTCAACAGCTTTAGGTTGAGAAATAGATTGCTTCATTTCTTCAGAAATAACAAATCCATTAACTAATTGAG
This sequence comes from Acinetobacter portensis, assembly GCF_010646905.1. Taxonomy (NCBI): domain Bacteria; kingdom Pseudomonadati; phylum Pseudomonadota; class Gammaproteobacteria; order Moraxellales; family Moraxellaceae; genus Acinetobacter; species Acinetobacter portensis. Next base: position 1,280,456 of record NZ_JAAARQ010000002.1, on the reverse strand, counting down.
CTAACATTTCTCCATTAATTTTTGAAAACCAAATTGATGAAGAAGTCAAAATCTCATTAGTTATTTTATCAATACTTTTCTTAACATCTGTCATTCCAAAGTTTATAGAGAATTTACCTAAAACAGCTTCACTATCTCCTGTATAAAAACTTCTAATATCTTCCTCAACACGCCTATATGTTGGTAAGTACAAATCTAAGTAAGGGAAATTTTTACGAATATTCTGTAATTTTTGTCTTGTCTTTTGATTTAATTTTATAAATTCTGAAGAATAAATATCTGAAATATAATCTTTCAAAAGGCTACTAGGCATTCTTGATTTTCTTTTTACATCCTGAAAAACTTCTTTTTTTCAATTGTTTCTAAAGGAAATATAGAAGCTGTATTTACTAATTCTTCTAATAATTTACGACCAATTCTCATTTCTAAGTGAGATGCCATAGTATTTTTTGAAAGAACATTAAAATCTAAATTAAAATCTTTTTTATTAAATGAATAATCTTCTCCATTAGCAAACTTAACACCCAATGAGTTAAAAGAAATTTTTCTTAATTTATCTATATCAGAAAACATTAATGCGTAAAAAGCATTCAAAATTGATGTTTTGCCATATCCATTTTCAGCAACAATAATTTTACATTCTGAACTGAAAGATATACTTACATCCTTTCACCATGTAAACCATTTATATAAAATTCTTTTATCATAATAAATACCATTTAAAATTCTTTGTAATTCTAACTTTTTTATGAAAAATAAGCACTTATAGTTAATTTAAAAGCAGACTGCAAAATGATCTCAACTCTCTCAAATTCCCCACAGCCGTCGGGCTGATAGAGCCACGCATCGGTCATCCACGACAGTAGGTAATTGTGCTTTCCTAAACAGGCTGAGATTACGGATTCACACATCGTATCCAGCAGGTTCTATCACATTAAGCTTCTTATGATTTAACATAAAATCTCTTATGCGAAACCTAATTGTAAGTCCCAAATAGAAATGTCCGGTTTCTCCAAAGTAGAAATGTCCGCTTTTAGAATACTCAACTAGAGATTTTCTTAGCGGACGATTTAATATGTTGGTGTCTATGTCGGATAAAGAACTTAAACGATTGTCAGTCTTACAAGAAGTCTGTGATCGACGCATAACGCAATCTAAAGCTTCAGAGCTTTTACAACTCTCAGAACGCCAGATCCGGCGCTTAATTCAAGCCTATAAAGCTCACGGTCCCGCAGCATTGGCTCATGCCGGTCGTGGTCAATCGAGTAATTCTAAGCGATCAGAAGAACTAAGATTACACTGCCTGACTATCATTGCAGAACAACTCTATGGTTTCGGGCCGACCCTAGCACATGAAAAGCTTAGCACTGTACATGGGTTGGATATTTCAGTGGAAACGCTACGTTGCTGGATGATTGCAGCTGGCTTATGGATTCCACGCTCCAAACGCATGAAACGCCCATATCAACCCCGCTATAACCGTGATTGCTTGGGTGAACTCATTCAAATCGATGGCTCATATCATGACTGGTTTGAAGGAAGAGCCGCTAAATGCTGTTTACTGGTTTATATTGATGATGCGACCAGTAAATTACAGCACTTACGTTTCTGTGAAACAGAATCAACCTTTGATTATATGCTTTCGACACGCTGCTATATCGAACAACATGGCAAGCCTTTGGCTTTTTATAGTGATAAACATTCAGTATTTAGAGTGAATCAGAGCAGTAAACAAGAAACTAAAATAACGCAGTTTGGACGTGTGCTGAGTAGATTGAATATTGATATTATCTTTGCCAACTCCCCACAGGCCAAGGGTCGTGTAGAACGCGCCAATAGAACCCTTCAGGATCGTCTGATTAAAGAGATGCGCCTAGAAGGTATCAATAGCATTGCAGAGGCGAACGCCTGGTTGCCCTGCTTTATTGAGCAATTTAATCGTAAGTTTGCCAAAGTGGCATCGAATCCCAAAGACCTACATCGCTGCAGCACTGAAACCCCTCAGGAATTAGATAGTATTTTTACTTGGCGGGAACCACGTAAAGTCAGTAAAAGCCTCACCATTACCTACGATAAGTGCATTTATATTTTAGAAAATATTGAACAAAACCATACTTTGATGGGTAAATATATTGAGTTCTTAGAATATCCAGATGGTACGGTTGGCATTGAGTATCAAGCAAGAAAGATCAATTACAGCATCTTTGATAAATTAAGTCAGCTGAATCAGCGAGAAGTAGTTGAGAACAAGCGTTTAGGGTCTGTCTTAGCGCATATTCAACAACAGCATGAGGAATTAGAACAACAAAACAAACGTAATCGCTCTCAAAAAATGCCAAGCAGACGTGCACAGAAAACAGTAATTCAACAACGAAATATAAATCCTGCGCTTGACTTAGAAATGTCCTTATAGGACATTTCTATTTGGTTATTAGGTAGGACATTTCTACTTTGGAATAACACTAATTTAGCATCCAATTCTATATTTATACCATCCTCCAAACATAAAAAAGGACGCCTCAGCGTCCTTTTTTACAAAACCGAATTAGTCAAAAATACGGTCAAAGAAAGACTTTTTCTTAGGAGAAGATTTATTGTCATCTCCATCCATAGAGGCTTGAAGCTCTTGCAATAATTCACGTTGACGCGAAGTTAAATTCACAGGCGTTTCAACCACAATACGGCAAAGTAAATCACCCGTCATACTCGTACGTACAGGTTTTACACCCTTACCACGTAAACGGAATAATTTACCAGTTTGCGTACCTTCAGGCACTTTCAAACTTACACGACCCTCAAGTGTAGGAATTTCAATTTCTTTACCCAAAGCGGCATCGGCAATTGAAACAGGCACATCCATATAAAGATCTGCACCATCGCGTTGGAAAATAGCATGTTCGCGTACTTGTACTTCAACGTACAAATCACCCGATTGACCATCACGAATCGCTTCACCTTTACCAGATAAACGAACGCGATCACCATTATCTACACCCGCAGGAATAGTCACTTCAAGTGTTTGTTGACGGTCTGCTACGCCAGAACCATGACAAGACTTACATGGGTTCTTAATGGTTTTACCTTGACCGCGACATGTACTACATGTTTGCTGAACAGAGAAGAAACCTTGTTGCATGCGTACTTGACCAGCACCATGACAGGTTTTACAGGTTTCAACATCTTTCGGATCTTTAGCGCCCTTGCCGTCACATGATTCACATGGTGCAGGAGCAGTAAATGTAATGGTCTTTTTAACGCCTTTAACTGCTTCTTCTAGCGTAAGATCCATAACATAACGTAAGTCGGAACCACGGCGCGCACGTTGTTGCTGACGACCACCGCCGCCAAATGCTCCACCGAAAATATCACCAAACTGACTGAAAATATCTTCCGCACTGAAACCACCGTGACCACCGCCACCGCCCATACCACCCTCAAAGGCTTGATGCCCCATACGGTCGTACATACTACGTTTTTCGCCATCAGATAAAATTTCATAAGCTTCGGCAGCTTCTTTGAATTTGTCTTCAGCTTCAGGGTTATCTGGGTTTCTATCTGGATGATATTTCATCGCCAACTTACGGTAGGCTTTCTTAATTTCATCATCACTAGCAGTTTTAGATACGCCTAAAACCTCATAATAATCACGTTTAGCCATGTCAGGCGATGCTCCTCACGGAATTTTATTAATACTTAACTGTGGTCTGAATTGGGGGTCAAACCAAATTTTACAAGAGGAAGTTTGAAAAAAATTACATCTAATTTAGAAAACGGCTTTATTTTTGAAAAACTTAGAAAGACCTTTCAACCATGCATTGAGTAAAAATAGAAATGCAACAATGGCAAAAACCACACCAATGACGGTACAAGCAGTTACCCACATGTAGGTATCCCAATAATAGAAATACAATGGAATAAACCAAACCGAGGCAAATAAAGAAAGGAATATATAAATAACGATGTTACGCATTACCCAAAAAGAATGTGTTTGCAACCAAACTTCTAGGTCTGCGATAACTGACACTTTACGGGCAAACAAATAGGCAAATAGACCAAATACAATTGTAAATAAAGTGAGAAACATAAACACATATGAAATCGTAATATATCGACGACTCTTCGTTATGCTATCCTTTGCCATGTTGGTTATTACCCCATTCTATACATATTTTGTTTTGTAATTTTTAGCAAAATTATGTATTAAATATCCTAAAAATATTAAGGCACTACTATAGTTAATTTTACAATTTTTATCACCTTATATTGACAGAAAATTATGTAGTAATGTTGTTTTTTTTACTTTAAATATTTGTTTGTACATTCATTACAAGAAAACTACGCTAAAAATAACGTAACTTGGTTTTTGTACTAAATGCGTTCATCAAAAAATCAAAATAAAATTGACTTTAAAGATAGTTTTTTATCTCATCAGAACTTCAGTCATGAAATTTTAATTCTTTAGCTTGCGCAATTATCCAAGTATTTTTTATTGAATTATCACAAAAGATATTCTTTAAAATTTTGCTTTCTTTATTTAAAAATTAGCCTTACTAAGCAAAAAATAGACATATGTTCCACGTGAAGTCACGCTTTCTTGCTTCAGCCCACTTAAAGTCATTTCGGTCCAATAATTTTTTTATAACTGCTATTTATGAATCAGCTATTTAAAACATTATTTTTAGCTGAAATGGCACATCAATTGCAGAATTTATCGCCAGTATTTGTGCTACTTTTGTCTGTAGACACCTAGAAATGTCATGTATTCACGGTATATTCAAATTAAGAACAAGCGGGGAATGATTAAAATGATTCAACAAATTGCTGCTCCATTACGCGAAGACGTACGTTTACTTGGGAATTTATTGGGTGAAACCCTCAAGGAGCAAGCAGGACAAGATTTGTTTAATCAAGTCGAGCAAATTCGTGCATTGTCTAAAGGTGCGCGAGATGGACAAATTGAAGCCGAAAGAGAACTCGAAAAACTATTATCTAGCTTAGGCGATGCCGAAATTCTGCCTTTAACTCGAGCATTTACCCATTTTCTTAATTTTTCCAATATTGCCGAACAATATCATGTGGTTCGTAGCCGTCGCCAAAGTGAATTTGATGAAACACTACCATCACCAAATCCACTCGATCATTTATTTGAAAAATTTAAACAAAACCAAATTTCATCAGATGTGCTTTATCAACAAATTTGTGATTTAAAAATTGAATTGGTTTTAACAGCTCATCCAACAGAAGTTAGCCGTCGTACACTCATTCAAAAATATGATGGTATTAATGACTGTCTACATAAGTTTGATCAACAAAAATTAACACCACGTGAACGCCAAACTGTTTTAGCAGATTTAAAACAATTGATTTGTTCCGCTTGGCAAACCGATGAAATTCGTCAAAACAAGCCAACTCCAATTGATGAAGCAAAATGGGGCTTCACAACCATTGAGCAAACGTTATGGAATGCTGTTCCAAAGTTTATTCGTGAACTCAATGGAATGGTGCAAGAACAATGCGGTAAAGACTTACCTTTAACTGTTGCACCTGTTCGTTTTGCGTCTTGGATGGGCGGTGACCGAGACGGGAACCCAAATGTGACGCATAACATCACCCAAGAAGTACTTTGGCTTTCTCGTTGGCAAGCCGCAGATTTATATTTACGTGATATTGAAGATTTACGTTGGGAACTTTCAATTCAGCAATGTTCAGATGAATTAAAACAAGCTCTAGGCAAAGATCATGCAGAGCCGTATCGTGAATATTTACGCGATACACGTGAACGCTTAAAAGCAACACGCTATTGGTTAGCAGAAAAACTTGCAGGTCGTGATGCAGATGAAAGCCTCGTTATTAAAAGTAAAGATGAACTCCTACAACCCCTCCTTCTCTGTTATCGATCATTACTCGAGTCGAATTTACCTGCAATTGCCAATGGTAAATTGCTCGATTACATTCACCGGGTAAATTGTTTTGGTATTGAGCTTTTAAAACTCGATATTCGCCAAGAATCTGGTCGTCATCGCCAAGCCATTTCAGCTATTACGGAATATTTAGGCTTAGGTAATTTTGAAACGTGGACGGAACAAGCGCGTCAAAATTTCTTACTACAAGAATTGCAAAGTAAACGCCCTCTTTTACCAAAACACTTAAATGAGCCTGCAGGAAGCCTAATTGAGCATCCCGATGTTCAAGAAGTATTTGCAACTATGCGTACTTTGGCAGAACAACCGCAAGAGAGTTTAGGTGCTTATATTATTTCAATGGCGGAATATCCAAGTGATGTTTTGGCTGTTCTTCTTCTGCAAAAAGAAGCCGATATTAAGCACCCTTTACGTGTTGTGCCGTTATTTGAAACATTAAAAGATTTAGATGGTGCAGCAGAAACTATGAATACCTTATTTGGTATGCATTGGTATAAACAACATATTCATGGCAAACATGAAGTGATGATTGGCTATTCAGACTCTGCAAAAGATGCAGGCTTTATGTCTGCAAACTGGGCGCAATATCGTGCCCAAGAAGAGTTAACTGCTGTTGCGCAAAAGCATGGCGTACAACTGACCCTCTTCCATGGTCGTGGTGGCTCAATTAGTCGTGGCGGTGCGCCAACACAACAAGCTTTGTTCTCGCAACCACCTGGTTCAATTTCAGGTGCCATTCGTGTGACTGAACAAGGTGAAATGATTCGCTTCAAGTTTGGTTTAGAAGGCATTGCACTACAGAACTTAGAGATTTATACCGCAGCAACTTTGGAAGCAACGCTTTTACCACCGCCTGTTCCGAAAGATGAATGGCGTGAGTTAATGCATCAAATGACCGATTTATCTGTTCAGGTATATCGTAAAACGGTTCGCGATAATGCTCATTTCGTAAAATATCTACGCACAGTAACGCCTGAACTTGAATTGCAAATGCTGCCATTGGGTTCACGTCCTGCAAAGCGTAAAGTTAGCGGTGGTATTGAATCTTTACGTGCAATTCCTTGGGTTTTTGCTTGGACACAAATTCGCTTGATGCTACCTGCTTGGTTGGGAACAGGCGCAGCAATTAATCAAGTCATCGCCAATGATCAGAAAGATCTTTTAGATGAAATGCTAAAAGAATGGCCTTACTTCCAAACGCTCATTGATATGTTGGAAATGGTACTTTCAAAAGCAGATAGTCACGTGGCTTTATATTACGAAGCGCATTTAACACAAGATGAAGATTTGAAAATTTTAGGTGAGGAATTACGCCAACGTCTAAAAGATGCAGTAAAAACTTTGTTAGCACTTAAAGGTGAATCTAAACTTTTAAGCAGCAATGATGTTTTAGATCAGTCGATGAAAGTGCGTAAGCCTTACTTACTCCCTCTACATTTATTGCAAGCTGAATTGATGAAACGTCGTCGTGCATATATGGGGGAAAATCAAGCTGAAGTTACCCCTGTAGATCATGCATTAATGGTGAGCATTGCGGGTATTGCAGCAGGATTACGCAATACAGGTTAATTAATAATCACCTATAAAAAAGCACACTTTAACGTGTGCTTTTTTAATGAACGTTCATTAAAAAAAATTATTAGTGATATCAGTAAAATCACAATGATTACAGACAGAAACAAAACTCTCCTTGTACTCATTAAGTGCTGATTTAATGCTGTTTTTCTACTTAAAAACTTTTATCAGTCGGTAAAAACACATGTAAAGTCAGGTAATTAGTTTGAATCTTTTTTTTGTTAAAGACATTAAAACTTTTTTACAACAAGAGTATGATGTGTTCAATTTATCTTTTGAGTGCACATTTTATGTCCAACTGGTTTCCAAAATGGCGTCCATATGAAGGCAGTATTGATGCACGCCCTGTAGGTACAAATGAATATTTACCTCCAGTACAAAGCGTTGTATTAGGTATACAACATGCTTTCGCTATGTTCGGTGCGACAGTTTTAGCTCCATTCTTAATGGGTTTCGACGCTAACCTTGCCATTTTAATGTCAGGTATTTGTACCATCTTGTTCTTCTTTATCACGGGTGGTCGCGTTCCTAGTTATTTAGGTTCTAGTTTTGCATTTATTGGGGTTGTGATTGCAGCAACAGGTTATGCTGCTTCGGGTACAGGTGCTCCAAATACCAATATTGCGCTAGCCGCAGGCGGAATTATTGCGTGTGGTATTTTATATACCATCTTCGGTTTCATTGTGATGGCAACGGGAACTCGTTGGATCGAAAAACTGATGCCACCTGTAGTCACAGGGGCTGTCGTAATGATTATTGGTCTGAATTTAGCACCAGTGACCATTAAAGGCGTCGCAGGCAATAACTTTAATATGTGGATGGCTTTAGTGACTGTGCTTTGCATGGGTTCAATTGCCGTATTTACCAAAGGCTTGTTACAACGTTTATTACTACTGGTGGGTTTATTACTCGCTTATTTAACGTATTACATTATTTCTAATGTTATGGGTTACGGTACGCCAATTAACTTTGCACCTATTCAACAAGCTTCTTGGTTTGGTTTACCAAGCTTCCATGCTCCAGAATTTAGTGCAAATGCAATGCTAATCATCGCACCAATCGCACTTATTTTAGTGGCTGAAAACTTAGGTCATATTAAAGCTGTAGGTGCAATGACAGGTGAAAACCTTGACCCACATATTGGTAAGGCCTTTGTTGCAGATGGTATTGCAACCACTTTATCTGGTGGTGTTGGTGGCCCAGGTATGACCACTTATGGCGAAAACATTGGTGTGATGGCGGTGACTCGCGTTTACTCAACCATCGTGTTTGTATTCGCAGGGATCTTTGCCATTTTCTTAGGTTTTTCTCCTAAGTTTGGTGCCATTATTCATACCATTCCAACTGCAATTTTAACGGGTGCATCTATTGTTGTATTCGGTTTAATTACTATTGCAGGTGCAAAAATCTGGATTGAAAACAAAGTCGATTTCTCGAAAAACAAAAACTTAATGGTTGCTGCTGTAACTATTATTTTAGGTACAGGTGACTTTGCTCTTCAATTTGGTAGTTTTAACTTAGGTGGTATTGGTACCGCTACATTTGCAGCACTTATTCTGAACTGGTTCTTCAGTTTGGGCGATAAATCTTAATTATTAAATATAAATTTTATAGCAGTCTTCGGACTGCTTTTTTTATGTCTCATTTTTTCATAAGATGAAGCTACATATAAAATGATGATTCGCCATGCGCTTAGATTTGTTCGACCTGCAACTTGTCCTTCATATTGTAGATACAGGAAGTCTCACCAAAGGTGCTGAACGCTCTGCTATTTCTTTGCAAGCGTGTAGCGAACGTATTAAAAAGCTTGAACAATTATTGTCGGTCAGTTTATTTACTCGTTATTCTTCTGGGGTAAAACTTACGCTTGCAGGACAAACTTTTGTAGAACATGCACAACAAATTTTGCAGCAAACAAAACAATTACAACAAGCAATGGCGCCCTTTTCTGAAGGATTAAGCTCAAGTATTACTTTATGGTGTAATTCATCTGCACAAAGTGAATATTTACCCCTATTGTTACCGCAATATTTAGTGGAAAATCCCAATACGCAAATCGATTTAAAAGAAGCTGAATCGAATGATATTGTTCATGCCATTGAAAATGGTTCTGCCAAATTGGGGTTAATTTCGAGTTTTTTTAAGTCACATCAATTACAAACTTTAGAATTTTCAGATGATCCTTTGGTGCTCATTTGCCCTCAAAATCATGAGTTGGCGACACAGAAAAATTTAAAACTTTCGGACATTTTATCGCATGCTTTTGTGGGTTTAATGCAGCATCATTCCTTACAACAATCTATTGAAACTCAGGCAAAATTATTGGGTTGTGCTATTCAATATCGTTTACGTTTACCGAATTTTGCAGCTATTGCACAGGTGATTGCCAATGGTGTGGGTATTGCGATTATGCTGAAACGTGCTGCTTTGCGTTTAAAGGATTTTTATAGTTTTCAACAAGTGGAATTGACAGGTGAATGGGCAAACCGAAAGCTTTTACTAACTGCGAAAAATTTTGATGATTTGCCTGTAGCCTATCAGCACTTTGCGCAGTTTTTAATATCGCAGAATAGTCAGTTGAAGTTAGGATGAACCTACTTTTAACACTAAATCTCACTCAACAGTCATTGTTTCCCATCAAAAAATGAATCACGGTATTATGGCTCTATCTTGAATTTTTAGAGCCTTACTCATGAGCCTACTTGATAACTTAACTAAAAAATTTAGTGTCGATAAAAACACAGTCACATTAAGTGTTCGTGTTACTAATGAAGAAAATGCTGTTCTTCAAGAAATTGCAGATGTAGTAGGTTGCAACCGCCAAGATGTGATTTATCAATTGATTCAGGACTATGCTATTCCTGCATGGCAACAAATGAAAATAGAGAGTGATCTAGATGCTATAGACCCTGAAGACTATTCAGGAACTTCCTATTTTTTGCTAAATACTAATAAAACAAATAGTATTATTGACCATAATATAATATTAGAAAAAGGGATTGCTGCTACATTTGAAGATGATTACATTAATAAAATGAATCGTATAAAGAAAGATGATGTAGTTTTTTTATATGAATCAGGCTCTGGTATCGTAGCTTATGGTATTGCTAATGGTCAGAATATTGATGAACAACATCCTGAAAAAATCAATCATAAATCTATGCGTTATCAAACACTTTCTGATTTTACCCTACTGAAAAAACCATTATCAGCTAGAGATATAAAAAATATATTAAGTAAAGATATTCCTTTTGCTCAAACTTTAAGTAAAGTGAAAGAGGGTTCTCTCCTTTATTCCCACATTTCTAACCTCTAAATTTTTAACTATAATTCTAATTTTTACGTTTTAAGCCTAGAGATGACTCCTAGGCTTTTTATTCCTCATTTAACCATACTGTGTGATACATGACATTTTCCCATCACCGCAAAATCATATAGCTACCCAAAGCAATTAAGCCAAAGAAGAATACTTTACGAAATTTTTGCTCAGAAATACGATAACGAATTTTTGTCCCTAACCACATTCCCACCAAAGCAGGAATCAATGCAATGGCAGACATTCCGTAATCAATAGGCATGTTTTCTACAGGGTTTTGGTGCAAAAATACTGCCAAACAAATGGTCGAAGTTGTAAATGCCAAACCAAGCGATTGAACCAAATCATCACGTTGCAAATTCAAGGTCTGCAAATACGGTACAACGGGAATCACCACCACCCCTGTCGCCACCGTTAAAGCACCGCCCAAATACCCCATAATGGGTGATAACCATGTTTCATGCTTCGACAAATTTGGCATGCTTTTCGCAAACAAACCATACACACCATAAAGCGCGAGCATGCCACCTAAAAGTGCCTCGCTATGAAAATCTGTATGACCTAAAGTTGGAAAAACACTCCAAATAGAACCCACAATAATGCCAAGCAATAACAACCAAAAACGTTTGATTAGTTGTAAAACTCTCCCCTCGGCAAAAAGTTGCCAAAAATTTGTCACCATAGAAGGAATAATCAACAAAGTTGCCGCTTGAAACGGGCTAATCACCATGGTCAACAAACCCATAGACACAGCAGGTAAACCTAAACCAATCGTGCCTTTAATCATGCCTGCGAGCGCAAATACGGTAATAACAAACCAAACCATGTGATAAATCCTTCATCAAGTTTGGCTATGCTAATGAAAAATGCATCTTTTAAAAATCAGTGTTTTATGTAGTAAGCCTCAATTAAATATTGAGGCTTACTTTTAAAAGTACAGGTATAAAAAAAGGCATGCTAAACATGCCTTTTTATGGTCGTATTTCTTTTAATTCACGACGAATGAAATGCTGAATCATTTCTCTATAAATATTTTCAATTAAATCTGGATCTACACCTTGATCAGAGGCTTTAAGTCTAACTTTTTCAATTACTTCATCTACTCGTGTCGGCTTTACATCTTCAAGTGATCGTTTAAAACGAATCGCCTGATCTACATAAAACTGACGTGTCGCCATCAGTTCAATTAATGCATCGTCAATTAAATCTATTTGACTACGTGCAGCTTCCAACGATTCCACTTTTTCTTTTTTCATTTGAACTATTCACTATCCGTATTACTTTCATTTTTATACTTCTCTTCTAACACGTTACTGAAAATACTTTCAATCATCCAAACACGATATAAGCTATTAAATACATAACTTTGTCCATCAACTCTTAACTCAAGCACAGGAAAATTTGGCTGAGATTTCATTTCACAATGGATATCGTTCTGTTTAAGCTTTCCAATAACATCCAAATCCGTTAACTTTTCTAGCTCTAACTCACGCATTAATTCATTTAAATGAGGTGTATAGGATAAGTCTTTTCCTTCCGTCCACACTGCTTTCAAAATACGATGTATTACGTCTATTTGTTGTTCTTCAGGCACGCTATAAAACAGCTTTGCCATATTCACCGTAGTGATTTCGGTTGGTCTACAAAATGGTGTAAATGCAACTTCTGTACGCTTCGACAACCGTGTTGCTAAGCCCCAGTCGAAAAGGTCTCGACCATGGTAACTAAGTGGATAAACATTCAATTGAATATTGTAATAATTGGCTAATTCTTCTTTGATATAAGCAAGTAATAACCACGAAATTGGATCTTCCAAAGCAATATATAAATCTAACTCAGGATCTAGCCCCTGAATCTCATTTAACTCTTCAGCATCACTAATTAAATGCTCTCGCCAATCAATATGATTGATCAAAAATATGGGGTTGTCTGTCAGTAAATTTTGTCTTTTTAAGCGACGAGTGAGACGTAATAAATCATCTACTGCATGATATTTACGTTCACCAAATTGAAAATAGCTTGCAAGAACTTCATCATCATTAAAAATACGTTCTTCAAAGTTTTGAACTTTATGATGACGGCTTGCCATTGCAAACAGTGTCCGTAATTTTCCATTTTGCTTTTGCCAAAGCATGTGAAAAACATCTTCGAGTAAATATAAAAAATCCTGCCCTCTTAATGGGGTATTTTTCAATATAACTTCAGCCTGTTTTAGGGCTTCTTTAGTAGGCTGTTCGGGTGTTTCATGAAAGCTAAAACGATGTTGTTTCGATAAGATTTTAGCATCATTTAAGCAATAATTTTGCCACTCTTTTGCCGACATATGATTTGGGGGTTCAGCCGTCTGGCTAGAAATCACTACTTTTAATGGTTTTAATTCTTCTCTTAAAATTTCTTCTAATTGTGGTAATTGTTGTACCGCTAAATAACTATAAACATCATCTAAGCGCAAATGAATACTTAATCCTTGATCTATAGACAACACCTCTTGGCGAATCGGTTTTTGATAAAACCAACTCGATCTGATTGGATCGAACCAACGGCGCAGCAATGACATGAGATAAGCCTCGAAGAATATAGATTGCCCAATCACACGATTAGACAATCATTTAGTTTTTTAAATAATTAAAAGAGTATAAGCCCGATGAAAAACTTATAGCAATTCAAAACAAAATGTTCAATCTTTTGATAAGCCTAATTTGTTAAAAATCAGTCAGACTTCAACCACTTTAACAGTATTTTTCTCATAAAAAAGCACCCAATAAAATGAGTGCTTTTTTAACGCTAATCTAAAATGATGAGATTATTAGATGTCACGTATCGCGCCTTTCGAAGCACTCGTCGTATGCATTGCATATGCTTTTAATGCTTTTGAAATTTTACGTGGACGATCTTCAGCAGGCTGCCAACCTTTCGCTTCTTGTGCTTCACGGCGTGCTGCCATCACTGCATCTTCTACCGCCAAATGGATGGTACGGTTTGGAATATCAATTTCGATACGGTCACCATCTTCAACTAAAGCAATTGCACCACCTTCCGCAGCTTCAGGTGATACGTGACCAATTGAAAGACCTGATGAACCACCAGAGAAACGACCATCTGTTAATAAAGCACAATCTTTACCTAAACCTTTCGATTTCAAGTAACTTGTTGGATAAAGCATTTCTTGCATACCGGGACCACCACGTGGACCTTCGTAGCGGATCACCACTACATCACCTGCAGTGATTTTACCACCTAAAATCGCTTCTACTGCAGAATCTTGGCTTTCAAAGACACGTGCTACACCGTTGAATTTCAAAATTGAATCATCCACGCCCGCAGTTTTTACAATACAGCCCTCAAGCGCGATATTACCGTAAAGTACTGCTAAACCACCATCTTTAGAAAAGGCATGTTCTGCATTACGAATCACACCATTTTCACGGTCACCATCTAAACGTGTGTAGTAACGATCTTGTGAGAATGCTGTTTGTGTTGGTACGCCACCCGGCGCTGATTTGAAGAACTGATACACGTCTTCATCTTCAGTACGGATAATGTCCCATTTGTCCAAAGCATCTTTTAAAGTTGCTTCGTGAACCGTTGGTACAGACGTATCAAGTAAGCCTGCACGATCTAATTCACCTAAGATAGACATAATGCCGCCCGCGCGGTGAATATCTTCCATATGTACATTTTTTACCGCAGGTGCAACTTTGCACAGTACTGGCACTTTACGAGATAAACGGTCGATATCGTCCATTGTAAAATCAACTTCTGCTTCGTGTGCAGCTGCCAATAAATGTAGAACTGTATTGGTTGAACCACCCATCGCGATATCTAAAGTCATGGCATTTTCATACGATGCTTTAGTGGCAACATTACGTGGTAATACACTGTAGTCATTTTGCTCATAATGACGTTTGGTAATTTCAACAATCAATTGACCAGCTTTTTCGAATAATTTTTTACGGTTTGCATGCGTTGCAAGCGTAGAACCATTACCTGGAAGTGATAAGCCCAATGCTTCAGTTAAGCAGTTCATCGAGTTGGCAGTAAACATACCTGAACATGAACCACATGTTGGACATGCAGAGCGTTCATAGGCTTTTACTTCTTCATCTGTATAGTTATCATCTGCTGCCACAATCATAGCATCAACAAGGTCAATCGCTTGTTCATTACCACGGATTTGAACTTTACCTGCTTCCATTGGACCGCCTGAAACAAATACAACAGGAATGTTCAAACGCATCGATGCCATGAGCATCCCTGGAGTAATTTTGTCACAGTTTGAAATACACACCATCGCATCTGCGCAATGTGCATTTACCATGTATTCCACAGAATCTGCAATTAAGTCACGTGAAGGCAATGAATACAACATGCCATCGTGTCCCATAGCAATACCGTCATCAACGGCAATGGTATTAAATTCTTTTGCAACACCACCAGATGCCTGAATTTGTTCAGCAACCAACTGACCTAAATCTTTTAGGTGAACATGACCCGGTACAAATTGGGTAAATGAGTTGACTACAGCAATGATTGGCTTACCGAAATCTTCATCTTTCATACCTGTTGCACGCCATAAGCCACGTGCGCCGGCCATATTTCTTCCGTGAGTTGATGTTTTTGAACGATAATCTGGCATGGTGTTTTCCAACAATGTATATGCTTGAATAAGTATTTGCCTTATTCTGACGAAATATTCGTATTAATATTCAATATATCAGCCAAAGACTGAGCTTTCATACTATAACTTGTGTTTAAAGCATGATCACTGAACTTTTCATCATCTACATGAATTTTTAGTCAATCTTTAATTCAATATATGATTCTTTTCTACTATACCGCTATATGAATAGATAAAATATAAAACTTATATGAATAATTTTTCAATTTTGCATAAATAAAAGCTATAAAAAGGAGCTCCTAAGAACTCCTTTTTATCGCTTGCTTATTGCTTATTTAAAAATATACCAATACATTGTTTTGCATCTGGATCTAAACAAATTTCTGCAGACTTTTTAGTGATCCATTTTAAGGAAAATGCAGATTTTTGATTTGAATAATTCATTTTATCTCCTCCGCATCCCAATAAACCGTTATCATTTTTTACAACTAGTGAAAGAATATCTAGCTTTAAGTTATCTTGAGAACGTATAACTGCAAATTCTCCATGTAGCTTTTTTTGATTCCCTTCATAGGTAAATGTACCAGGTTTTTTAAACTCATAACTTTCTATACATGATGCTTTTTGATTTAAAATACTCCATTTCCCCCAGAACTCCTTATCTAAGTTTATGGTGTTTTTTTCCATAGCGTATACAGGTGATATGCTTAATAAACCAGCTAATACTAGTGTAATTTTTCTAATCATTAGAATTTCCTTGCTTAAACATATAAGAAAAAATTGCGGTTAAGCAACAACTAACAACCTTTTCCTTTCCAATAATATTTTTCGACTTTTTGATTTTTATCAAAATTAATTCTTAACTGACAACGTTTATACTCATTCTTTTCGATAGCCTTAATATCTAAAACATAGTTCCATTGTTTCACGTTAAAAATACCAACATTAAAATGTGGGTTACCTAAAATTGCTCGAATTTGATCTTTAGTCAAACCACTATCTAACTGCTTAATCTGTGTAATATCGTAGCGACTAATTTGTTTCAAATAACTATCTTTAACATCGGGGAATTCAACTGTATCTGATGCAACTTCCTGAGTATCCAATACCTCTTTTGCATTTACTGTACCTTGAAAAACAAATCCAAGTATTAATAACCCTAATAATTTTTTAATCATTTTACTTATCTCAATATATTCTTATTTAACCATTACTAATATTTATTAAAAAAAGGGAAACGAGTTTCCCTTTTTTATATCACTTCATAAATTAATCAATTACACCACTAATACCGATACGTACACTTGGATCACCTTGTGAAGCTGCTGCTACACCGCCTGTAATAGACCAACGTCCGCTATCTGCTGTTTTACGCAAGGTAACACCAACTGCATTTTCTCCACCATGATATGCAGCACCAACAGAGTAAGTATATTTACCAGCAATAAATGGGGCTGATTCTAAAGCCATAGCTGCAGCTATGCCTGCATTTGCTTTTTTCTCAACACTATCAATACGTTCATTTGTTGAATAAAAAGCTTGATTTAATTCGCCACGTAAATCATCTACTTTCCCGTCCAATGCTGAAATTGCACTTCCAACATCATTATGGCTACCATAACCAGCTATTTCGTATACAGGTGCATTAAAGCTCTTTGTAATGTTGTCATAACCAGCACCACCACCTAGATATTTTGCAACTTCATCAACTTGGCCAACATTTGCTGCATCATTTGGAGTTACGCCTTTTGCTACATTTGAAATAACTTTATTGCCAGCATTAATACCAGTGTCCTTATTAATGACTACATCACCAACAGTAACATTATCAGATGTAATATTCTTAATAGTTCCTTTATCAGCAATAACATCTTTTGCTGTAACTGTATCAGCGGCAACATCTTTTGCTGTAACTTTATCGACACTAATGTCTTTTGCTAATGCAATCGAAATTGTACCTCCACTTACAGTTGTAGAAATGTTGCTATCTGCTCCTTTTATTTCAACTGTAGTACCAAGTTTTGATGTATTTGACCCTGAGTTTCCTGTAAAAGTTAGACCTTTATTTGTTAAATCATTCGTCACATTTGTTACGGCAGTATTCAAATCACCTGCATTTACTGCATTCTTTTCATTAGCAGCTACAGTATAGTCTCCTGCGCTTGCAACATTAGAAAGTTGAGTTCCATTAGCACCACCAGCTAAAACAACTTTGTCCTTATTTACAATTCCATTTGGATCCTTTTCATACTGTACAGCACTATCAGATAGCTTAGTCACTCGATCACTAACACCATCAATAGCCGTTTTATTCGCTGCAATATCCGTCGTATTCTTATCAGCCGTAGTTTTTACTGCTGCAATATCCGTCGTGTTCTTATCAGCTGTAGTTTTTACCGCTGCAATATCCGTCGTATTCTTCGCAATATCTGTCGTATTTTTCGCTACTTGTACCTTCGTAACCGCTACATCAGTCTTGATATCAGAAATATCACTCGCATTTTTAGCAATATCTGTCGTGTTCTTGGCTATAGCAGTAGTATTCGAATCAGTTTGCGCTTTAGTTACCGCAATATCCGTTGTGTTCTTATCAGCTGTAGTTTTTACTGCTGTAATATCCGTCGTGTTCTTCGCAATATCTGTCGTATTTTTATCAGCTGTAGTTTTTACCGCTGCGATATCCGTCGTGTTCTTGTCAGCTTTGGCATCAACAGTTTTTAACTGCGCTAAGTTAACAGCATCTGTATTTGCAACACCAGTTGCAACATTCGAAATGACTTTGCTTCCAGCATTTATACCAGCAACTGTTACACTCGGCCCACCACTAATAGTTAAACCACTATTATTTAGAGTAGCATTCCCAATAATCACTGAACCATTAGCTGTTAAATTCAGGTCTTTTGCCAATGCAATTTTTAAACCGTCAGTTCCTGCTTCTGTTGTAATGTTGCTATTTGTACCAACAATACTCAATGTTTCATCTAATTTTTTAGTTGTTGTTCCTGTTGTACCTGTAAAGGTGATTCCTTTGTTTCCAAGGGCAGCAATGTCCGTCGTGTTCTTATCAGCTGTAGTTTTTACCGCTGTAATATCCGTCGTGTTCTTCGCAATATCTGTCGTGTTCTTATCAGCTGTAGTTTTTACCGCTGTAATATCCGTCGTGTTCTTCGCAATATCTGTCGTATTTTTATCAGCTGTAGTTTTTACCGCTGTAATATCCGTCGTGTTCTTCGCAATATCTGTCGTATTTTTATCAGCTGTAGTTTTTACCGCTGCAATATCCGTCGTGTTCTTATCAGCTTTGGCATCAACAGTTTTTAACTGCGCTAAGTTAACAGCATCTGTATTTGCAACACCAGTTGCAACATTCGAAATGACTTTGCTTCCAGCATTTATACCAGCAACTGTTACACTCGGCCCACCACTAATAGTTAAACCACTATTATTTAGAGTAGCATTCCCAATAATCACTGAACCATTAGCTGTTAAATTCAGGTCTTTTGCCAATGCAATTTTTAAACCGTCAGTTCCTGCTTCTGTTGTAATGTTGCTATTTGTACCAACAATACTCAATGTTTCATCTAATTTTTTAGTTGTTGTTCCTGTTGTACCTGTAAAGGTGATTCCTTTGTTTACAAGTGCCCCACCAGTAGAACCTGCTTCAATTTTATCTTTAAGCTCTTTGGTTAAATCGACTGTATATTCTGTATTTAATGTACTAGAGTCATATACTGAATTAACAGCAATACCAGAATCGGTTGCGGCTTTTACAGAAGAACCCTTAGAGTTTAGCGTATAAGTCATCTGACCATCCGTTGTTAAAACTCCAGAAACAGTAACATTACCTCCTATTGTTGGCTTAACAGCTGTTTGTAAATCTAAAACTTGTCCAAGATTTACACCATCCGTCGCAATCGTACCTGCAGCAACATTCGTAATTTTCTTGCTACTCATATTTAAACTGCTAGCTGTTAGGCTTGGGCCATTTGTAATAACCAAACCACTATTACTTAATGCAGTACCATTCGCAAATGTTATACCTGAATTATTTACAGTTGTACCTGTTGTACCAAACTTCAATGATCCCGCTGTTGTTAGGTCTACATTGTCGGCAAGCTTAATTTTCAAACCATCGGTAGTATTAGCTTCTGTTGTAATATTGCTATTTGCACCAACAATATTCAATGTTTCATCTAATTTTTTAGTTGTTGTGCCCGTTGTACCAGCAAATGTAATACTTTTACCTAAAACTGCCTTAAATGCATCATCGACTGTATTTGCACCTGTAATTCCACCAATATTGGTCGCAGTCATAATACCTGTATTTGCATCTACAACAGCACTTGTTCCAATCACACTTGCAACATTCGTTTGAGCTGCTGTTAACTGTTTTACATTTACAGCATCATTAGCATCTGCACCATCTGCTATATTCTGTAGACGACGTTTTATTGTATCGCTACCAAATGAAACAACTGGATCTGTTGCTGTCACATCACTATTCGTTAGTGCAGATTTCGTTGCTGTTGCTTGCAATGTTTTAGATGATGCTCCAATAGCTACACTATTTTCCAAATCAGAAATAGTGTTTGCACCTAATGCAATCGCACCAATACCTGATGCATTTGCAGAGCGACCCGTAGCAATAGCATCATCTGCAACCGCTACTGATAAAACACCCTGTGCGATTGAACTTACACCTGTTGCACTTGCAGAGCGACCCAATGCTACTGCATCCTTTACTGTTCTAGCACTTCGACCTATCGATATAGCACCAGAATCACTTGCATTCGCACCAAAACCTATAGCTACTGCAGAAGTTCCTAATGCTCTTGCACTATAACCTAATGCGACTGTGTTCGTAGCAGCTGCATTTGAGTTTGTTCCCAAAGCAGTAGCATAGTCTGCTATTGCTGAAGCATTATTACCAACAGCTGTGGTCCAGGTATTAGTACTCTTTGATGCATTACCTACAGCAACAGATGAAGCTCCAGATGCATTAGCTGATGTGCCTAGAGCTACAGCATTACTAAAACTCGCAGTAGAACCTGATCCTATTGCGATTGTATTCGTTGCAGAAGCCGTTGCAAAAGCACCATGTGCAATTGAACTCAAGCCACTTGCTGTTGATCCTGAACCTATTGCAAGTGCATTTTCAACACTTGCTCCTGCTTGTACACCAATAGCAATTGATGTTTTTCCTGATGCTGAAGATATACGACCAATTGCTAAAGCATCATCTGTACTTGCCGCAGCCAATGAACCTAAAGCCAATGAGCTAAGCCCTGTTGCATTTGCTCCAGAACCAAGTGCTGATGCACTATATCCATTTGCGACAGCACTACGACCTATTGCTACAGAGTTTTCACCCGCAGCATTTGCTCCAGTTCCCTGCTCAACGGCATTTACACCAGCTGCACAAACCTCATTCATAGAGACTACAGCACCAACAACAAGGCCAAGTTTCACTATAGACTTTGACGATTTTTTACATCCTTTTGCTAACTCGGATACAGCAACCCAAGCTCCAAGTGCTGAGTTCCACACTAATTTGTATACTTTATTCATATTTATTTATCTCTTTTTGTATTTTTAAAAACATTAATTGTTTTGATTTTTGCAATTATTCACAAAACAATATACACAATCAATACATTTATGATAATTGGATCACATTTTTATTATTGCATTATTGTAATTTCATGTTGCTTATCAAGTGATTGATGTAGCAATTAAATTCACTTAAATAATTATATTTACTTATTTTTTTATTTTTTTATTTTTTTATTTTTTTATTTTTTTATTTTTTTATTTTTTTATTTTTTTATTTTTAAAACACGGTATTACAGTGTGTTTTTTTGTAAAAATACAACTTACAAAAATCTCTAAAATGCTTTATTTTTTTTGTAACTGTGCTCCATAATTTTGGTGAAAACTTATAGCTAGGCTTCTCTTAAATAAATCAATTTCTGTATGAGCTTGTAATAAAATCACTTCCGCTAAAAATTAGACTGCACATTTCCTCCTTTGATTATTAGAGTTATTTTTCGCATATAATTATCATCAATTAAAATTTGAGATTAATCCGTGAAAATCATTTTTGCAGGAACACCTGAATTTGCAGCTTTTGCTTTGACGGCCTTAATAAATACAAATCACGAGATTGTTGCTGTATATACACAACCAGATCGAAAAGCTGGTCGTGGACAAAAATTGACAGCATCTGCCGTTAAACAACTTGCCTTAGAACACAATATTGCTGTGTATCAACCCCTTCATTTCAAGTCTTCAACTGAAGAAGGCTTAGCAGCTCAAGCAGAACTAAAAGCATTAAATGCTGATGTTATGGTGGTTGCGGCTTATGGTTTAATTTTGCCTCAAGTGGTATTAGATACGCCTAAATATGGCTGTTTGAATATTCATGGCTCATTGTTACCGCGTTGGCGTGGTGCTGCACCTATTCAACGTGCAATTGCAACGGGTGATTCTAAAACTGGCGTGACCATTATGAAAATGGCAGCAGGTTTAGACACTGGTGATATGATGTTTAAAACAGTGTGTCCAATCGAAGCAACTGATACATCTGCAAGTTTGCATGACAAATTAGCAGAGCAAGGTGCGCAAGCAATTATGGAAGTTTTAGAATCTGAAGAAAAATTACAACATTATTTAGCAACACGCGAAATTCAAGATGAAGCTTTAACGGTTTATGCACATAAGCTTTCAAAAGCAGAAGCACAAATAGATTGGGCGATTGACGCGAAGCAAATAGATTTAAATATTCGTGCTTTCAACCCATGGCCTGTCGCATTTATTGTTCTAGATGAACAAAATAACTTACGTGTTTGGCATTCACAGGTCTCTACTAGTACAACTAAAAATGCTAAAATAGGCGAAATTATTGCCATAGATAAGCACGGTGTACACATTGCCTGTGCAAATAATAGCGTAATTATTCTGACATCTCTCCAATGGCCAGGGGGTAAACCTCTAAATGCCGTGCAAATTATGCAAACCCAAAAATTGAATATTGGACAAATTTTATAATGAAGCAATCTCCCCACGCCTCAGGTAAAAACCTCAACTTACGTGCTCAGGTTGTTAAAACTTTATTGGCTGTCCAAAATGGTCAATCACTGCAGTCTGTATTGGCTCAACACATCAATATTGTGTCGGATAAAGACCGTGCGCTATATCATGAATTAGTGCTTGGATGCTTACGTCAATGGCATTCGCTTAAACAGTTAACATTACCATTGTTATCTAAACCTTTAGAAAATCAAGTAGTTGAAACTTGTCTTTATCTTGGTTTATATCAATTATTATGTACTCGTGTTGCAGCGCATGCAGCAATTTCAGAAACTGTTGAAGCAGCCAAACAACTTGGTATGGAAAGTTTAAGTGGCGTGGTGAATGCGATTTTACGTCGTGCTACACGTGAAACTGAACAATTTTATGATGTTCTAGAACAAGCACCGGGTTTACCAAGTTGGTTATCTAAGCGCTTGAAAAAAGACTGGCCAGAACAACTTGCTGAAATCAGCTATGAGTTAAAACAAGTTGCACCACTTACTTTGCGTGTAAATACACGCCAAGTTGGTCGTGATGAATACCTTGATATTTTAGAAGATGAAGGTATTGATGCCCATCGTTGTGAAATTTCAGATGTTGGTATCGTCATGGACGAAAGCTTACACATTCCAAGCCTACCAGGTTTTGAGGTGGGTGGTTTCTCTGTTCAAGATGAACATGCTCAATTATGTGCAACATTATTGCCAAACTTAGATGGTAAGTTTGTAATAGATGCTTGTGCAGCACCAGGCGGTAAAACGGCACATATTTTAGAAAGCTTTGATCCTAAAAAATTAATTGCACTTGACCAAGACGAAAAGCGTTTAAAACGTGTTTCTGAAAACTTAGAGCGTTTGCTTCTAGATGGTAAGCACGTCGAAATTATTACTGCAGATGCTGTAACTTGGACAGCTCCTGAACAAGCAGATTGTATTGTTTTGGATGCACCTTGCTCGGCAGTTGGTGTTATTCGTCGCCATCCTGATATTCGTTTACTTCGCCAATCTACAGATATTGCAAAAACTGTAGAATTACAGAAGAGAATTCTTGAAAATATGTGGCAACAACTGAAAGTTGGTGGCACTTTGCTTTACATTACTTGCTCAATTTTAAAAGCTGAAAATGAAAATCAAATGATTGAATTTTTCAACAATCATGCAGATGCTCAAGAAATTAAAATTGAGGCAGATTGGGGCATTGAGCAAATTCACGGACGTCAGCTTTTACCACAAGTTGGTCGTGGTGATGGTTTCTATTACTGCCGTATTCAAAAAGTTTAATTTAAGTTTCATCTAAGTTAAGCCATAAAAAAGGAACCTCGAAGGTTCCTTTTTTTTATTTATTTGTCATTTAATTTAGACAATTATTCTTCATCAGGATGTTTAATCAAGTGCACTGTTGCCCAAATTAAACCACCCCACAGTAAAACTGTTGAAATGACCAACATGATGATTGCTGATGTATTCATCTTAGTTCTCCTCAGAATCGTGATCTTTTAAGCAACTAAATGCAATTGCACCAATAATAAAGACTGCGAGTACCGCACCTGCAACTGGCCATAAAACTTCTGGTGCATAACCGCCATAACCTTCGGTCACAACAGCCTTAAGGGTTAAACCCAAAGCCACTAGTAATGAAAGTGGCGTAACCACTGTTAATAAGAAGTCCCAACCTTTGCCCAATTTAATGCTTGAGTATTGGTTGATATGATCTTTCAACTGAGCCAATAAAGGACGACGGAACCAAGATACCAACACAATAGAAAGTAAACCACCCAATACAATACCAATATTATTGGCAAAGTAATCAATAATATCTACGAAAGTAATTGCGCTGTTTGTAGAGAAAATAAGTGTCGAAACAATTGCAGAACCGCCACCTACAATTGTTACCGCTTTCTTACGTGACCAACCCAATTTATCTTGGAATGATGCAATTGGTACTTCCAAAATACTCACCATAGAGGTAATACCCGCTACAGCAAGTGAAGAGAAGAATAAGAAGCCAAACAAATCACCGCCTGCACCTAAACTTGAAATAATTTTAGGGAAAGCAATAAATGCTAAACCAATACCGCCAGATACCACTTCATTTACAGGAACGCCTGCACTGTGTGCCATGAAACCTAAGGCAGCAAAAATACCAATACCTGCAAGAATTTCAAACGATGAATTTGCTAATGCAACCACAACACCAGAACCCGTTAAGTTGGTTTTTACTTTTAAGTAAGATGCATAAGTCAGCATAATCCCGAAGCCAATAGACAACGAAAAGAAGATATGACCAAATGCGGCTAGCCATACTTTATAGTTAGCCATTGCTTCCCAGTTTGGTGTGAAGAATGCATTTAAGCCTTCGGTTGCACCTGGTAAGCGAACAGCCTGAATTACCATAATTGTAAATAAAACAACCAGTAATGGAATAAAGATTTTATTTGAAAGCTCTACACCTTTCTTCACGCCGCCATACAGAATGAACATGGTAATCGCCCAAACTATCACTAATCCAAAGAATAGTGTTGGTACGAAACCAAATTCTAAGCCACTACCATTTTGTAAGTAGGTATTAAAGAAGAAGCCTTGTGTATCTTCACCCCATTTTTGACCAATGGAGTAGAAAATATAACTACCTGCCCAAGACAGTACACTTGCGTAGTAAATACCAATGATGAGCGTGACCATCACTTGCCACCAACCTAAAGCCTCACTATTCATTAGCTTTTTATAAGCAGTTGGTGGAGCTTTTCTGAATTTATGCCCGACTGCATAATCTAGAAACAATAATGGTAAACCTGCTGCAAAAATTGCAACTAAATATGGAATTAAGAATGCACCGCCACCATTTTCATAAGCAACGTATGGGAAACGCCAAATATTACCAAGTCCAACAGCTGAACCGATAGCGGCAATAATGAAGCCTGATCGCGCAGACCAATTTTCACGAGAATTTGTCATAAAACACCTAAATGTTGGGTACTTCATTGCTGCTTGTTATTAGGATATATACGCAAGCAAGAAAGCTGCCAATTAAATTTTTTTGTCCGATTTAGTTTTACGCCTTTTGAGCATGTTGTTCTAAATAGCAAACAAAACACTATTGAAAATGTCTTGCTTAAAGTCCATTTTTTAATATGTGTCTTATATGAAATCCACAATAACGAGTTTTTACTTATTTTTGTGTATTTTTTGCAATTTTTTTAGTTTTTATAATCAATTCTTTAATAATAGATTAAAAATTATTCGCATTTTGAAAAAACTTTAAAAATTATAAAGTAATTTTATGATAAACCATAGTTTTTGTTATTTTTCACTTAAAGCGATAATGACCTATAATTTTATAATCATACAAAATATTTGTTTCCTGAGTCCCTAAACCAATGTTATGAATGATGAGTGGTGTATCACGAAAAAGTGCTCTTTTATTAGAAACAATACCAATATGAACTAAACCTTTTCCTAAGTCCCAAGCCACAATATCCCCAGCCATATACTTTTGATCTTTCACTTCAAGACCTTTTCTTTTTAGATAAGTTTGAATATTAGGAACGCGTCTGTGATCAATATTCTTATCAGGCGATTTCAAACCCCACTTTTGAGGATAAATTTTAAAATTCTTCTTCATATCTTCATGAATTTCTTTTTGTAAATCTACATCTTGCTTGCGTAAAGCACGAATCACCACATCTGTGCAAACACCTTTATATAAAGGAACATCGCCCATTGGATATTTAAGTTTGGTATATGCAGGATCATATAATAACGTTTTTCCTATTTGGCTTTTGGCATCTTTCACCAATTTTTCATTCGAAAAAGCCCAACTACTAATAGAAACTAAAATTGAAACTGTAAAAACTAAAATTTTATTCATTTGAATTGTCATTATTATTTCTCAATATCTGCAACTATATTTTTCATAGTTGCAGACTTAAATCCTGTAATTTAAAGATTAAAGTTTAATGGCTAATACGCGCTCTTCTTGCATATCTCGAATTGCAGATTGAATGCCTTCACGCCCTAAACCTGAATCTTTCACACCGCCATAAGGCATGCTATCTACACGAAAAGATGGAATATCATTAATAATAACGCCACCGACATGTAGGTTATTCCATGCATACATCATCTTATTCAAGTTTTGCGTATAAACGCCCGCCTGTAAACCAAAACGACTCGAGTTGATTTTATCTATACCTTGTTCAAACGATTTATATTTTTCAATAATTGCAACAGGGCCAAAAACTTCGTCTTTGTATACTTCAAGTGATTCATCTACTTTTTCAAGCAGTGTTGGCTCGAACATCACACCGTTAACATCACCACCAGACAATAATTTGGCACCTTTTTTTACCGCTTTATCGACCCATTTTTTTAAACGGTTTGCCTCTGCATCCTTAATCATCGGGCCTACCATCGTTGTTTCTAAAGATGGATCTGCTGCTTTCACTTTTTTCAATTTCGTAATGAGCTTTTTCTTCACTTCTGCATAAATATCGGCATGAATCAAAATACGTTGAACGCTAATACATACCTGCCCTGCGTGGTTATAAGCACCGCCAATTAAACGATCTATAAAGACATCGGTAATTTCAGTATCGGGTTCTATCAATACAGCTGCATTTCCGCCAAGTTCCAAAGTCACTTTTTTTCGACCTGCACGGGCTTTCATATCCCAACCGACAACATCTGAACCTGTAAAACTGAGCAATTTAAAACGATCATCTGTGACTAAAACATCTGCATGTTCACGAGGGCATGGTAAAACTGAAAATGCACCTTTTGGCAAATCTGTTTCTGCTAAAACTTCGGCGATTTTAATTGCAGAAATAGGCGTTAAACTTGCAGGTTTAAGTACAAAAGGACAGCCTGCTGCAATTGCAGGTGCAATTTTATGAGCCGTTAAATTCAATGGAAAATTAAAAGGACTAATTAACGATACTGCTCCAATTGGTACTTGTTTAATAAAACCTTGATAGCCTGAAGATGCTGCTGTTACAGCCAAAGGAATCAGTTTCCCTTCATCTAATTGCGTAACTGCATCTGCTGCAATTTGGAATGTATTAATTAAACGCTCGACTTCTGCCGCAGCTGCTTTACGTGGTTTTCCACCTTCTGCAATTAAAATTTCGGTCAGTTCATCACGCATTTCATTAAATCGTTTTACGCAATGTAATAAAATTTTTTGCTTTTGAAATGGCTCAAGTTTTGCCATTTCTTTTTCTGCTTTTACCGCAGATTGAATCGCTTTTTCTAATGTTTTTTCATCTGCCAATGCCACACGTGCAAATGTAGTTTGCTTATATTTATCTTCTACATCTAACCATTGTTCGGTTTTGTAAGCCTTACCTGCAACATAAAGTGGATAATCTTTAACGTGTTGATTGCTTTCGGTCATTACAACATCCTCTTTCTATAAAGCATTTATATTTACTTGCCTTATATAATGCGCTTAGTTGGCTCAAGCTTCATTCTTTTTAAGTAACAATTTGATGTTTCAAACATGTACGCTATTTCGTACATTTATTGAGGATAATGTCGAATATTCATTACTTTTAATTTTGTATATGTTTAAACCATACAGAGACAGGTAGGTCTCAATATAAGAAAGAATAAAAAGAAGAAGATAATAGGCAGCAGGATGCTAGGTACAACAGGAGTTTTACCTTTAATTGAATACAAAGAAACCCCGTCAGGATGATGGGGTTTTCTTTTTTTGTTTATATTTATATACATTTCTGATTAATCTAAATATATAAATAAATGACTAATCTTTAATATAGTTTTGGTCAAATTCCTTCAGAATATTTGAATTATAAAATGTCTTTTTACTACTATTAGGATTCGATGGATCTAAAAGCCGTTGATACGCATATTTTTTATCGGACTCTAATTTTTTTCTTAATTCATGATATTTATTATTAACTTTAAAATCCGAATACCTTTTTGTACATCTTGTCGTAAGTACATCATAATTCCAAGGATACTTATCACTAATATCTTCTTCAGAAAGCTGTACAAGTGTTGCTTTAGGATCATTTGTAATTGTTACAGGTAAACCAGATGTACTTTTAACTTTTTGAAATTTTAAATCTATTCTAAGCGTTAAGTTATATTCACCAAAATCTTTATCATCATATTTTTCTTCAGTTTTTTTAATGTAGTTAAGAACATTTTTTTCATTATTATTTAATATCAAACCATTAGCATTTTGAAAGTCTCTAAAAAAAGAAATAGGCATCAAATAAAAATTATATTTTGCTAAAACATTTCCAAACCATTCATTCACTAAATGAAAGTAATTCTGTAGTGCAGCCGTTCCTAGTTCTTGAATCTTAACTGCAATAGTTATGTCATCATTTATGAAATGAATCGAATTATCTCTTATTTCAGTTAAAGCTAGTAAATTATCATGTACTACCTTATTAATTTTCAGTCCAAAGTCGGCAGTAATAATTTTATAAGCTTCAAATAAATTAATGGACATCGGATTACCAGACCTATTCTTTTTAATACTAGCAGTCCCCGATCTAACACCTTTTTTTAAAGTTTTAAACTCCATTTTATATATAGATTTCAATTTATTACTAGATAGATGAAGAACCTGAGCTTTAAGTAATAATTCCCATGAATTAATACACAATACTGAAAAAGTTTCCTCTCTATATTTAAAATCTGGTTTATTGTAAATTTCTATAGCCGATAACATTGCAGCAATAGATTTTTCCAACATCATTCTTGATCGAGATTTCATAGCTTATTAATTTGTTTAATTTTTCAATTATATAAACTTTCTTTAATTTAAATAGCTTTATACGACTAAATGATAATTTTTAATTTTATATACATAAAAAAACACCCCCTGTCATAAGACAGGGGGTGTTTTAGAATTAATGAGCTGGCGATGACTTACTCTCACATGGGTAACCCCACACTACCATCAGCGCTAAGAGGTTTCACTTCTGAGTTCGGGAAGGGATCAGGTGGTTCACTCTTGCTATTGTCGCCAGCACAACTGTTTATGCTTACTCGCTATGGTCTTAATTGCTTTCGCATGCCTAGCTTTCGTCAAATGAGTTATTAACAGATATTTGAGTTAAAGTTTAAGTTCTAGCGTTCACTAAATCAAGCATTTTGCTTTGAAATCTTTCGAAACAACAACTGTTTGGGTGTTGTATAGTCAAGCCTCACGAGCAATTAGTATTGGTCAGCTTCATGCATCACTGCACTTCCACATCCAACCTATCAACGTCGTAGTCTTCAACGGCTCTTTAGAGGACATAAAGTCCTTGGGAAATCTTATCTTGAGGTAGGCTTCCCGCTTAGATGCTTTCAGCGGTTATCCCTTCCGAACATAGCTACCCGGCGATGCGACTGGCGTCACAACCGGTACACCAGAGGTTCGTCCACTCTGGTCCTCTCGTACTAGGAGCAGATCCTCTCAAATTTCCAACGCCCACGGTAGATAGGGACCGAACTGTCTCACGACGTTCTAAACCCAGCTCGCGTACCTCTTTAAATGGCGAACAGCCATACCCTTGGGACCTGCTTCAGCCCCAGGATGAGATGAGCCGACATCGAGGTGCCAAACACCGCCGTCGATATGAACTCTTGGGCGGTATCAGCCTGTTATCCCCAGAGTACCTTTTATCCGTTGAGCGATGGCCCTTCCATACAGAACCACCGGATCACTAAGACCTACTTTCGTACCTGCTCGACTTGTGGGTCTCGCAGTTAAGCGCGCTTTTGCCTTTATACTCTACGCGTGATTTCCGACCACGCTGAGCGCACCTTCGTACTCCTCCGTTACTCTTTAGGAGGAGACCGCCCCAGTCAAACTACCCACCAGACATGGTCCTCGCTCCAGATTATGGAGCAGAGTTAGAACCTCAATATTACCAGGGTGGTATTTCAAGATTGGCTCCATCGCAACTAGCGTCACGACTTCAAAGCCTCCCACCTATCCTACACAAGTAAGATCAAAGTTCAATGTCAAGCTGCAGTAAAGGTTCACGGGGTCTTTCCGTCTAGCCGCGGGTACACCGCATCTTCACGGCGAATTCGATTTCACTGAGTCTCTGCTGGAGACAGCGCCCCCATCATTATGCCATTCGTGCAGGTCGGAACTTACCCGACAAGGAATTTCGCTACCTTAGGACCGTTATAGTTACGGCCGCCGTTTACTGGGGCTTCGATCAAGAGCTTCGCTTACGCTAACCCCATCAATTAACCTTCCAGCACCGGGCAGGCATCACACCCTATACGTCCACTTTCGTGTTTGCAGAGTGCTATGTTTTTAATAAACAGTTGCAGGGGCCTGGTTTCTGTGGCTGTCAACCGCTCAGGAAGTAAATTCCGTCACCGTCGACAGCGTACCTTCTCCCGAAGTTACGGTACCATTTTGCCTAGTTCCTTCAGCAGAGTTCTCTCAAGCGCTTTGGTCTACTCGACCTGACCACCTGTGTCGGTTTCGGGTACGATTCCTGTGTAACTGAAGCTTAGAGACTTTTCCTGGAAGTATAGTATCAGCCACTTCGCTAATAAATTAGCTTGCTATCAGTTCTCAGCATAGAGTACCCCGGATTTGCCTAAGATACATGCCTACAACCTTTCACCTGGACAACCAACGCCAGGCTGACTTAACTTTCTCCGTCCTCTCATCGCATTACACAGAAGTATTGGAATATTAACCAATTTCCCATCGACTACGCCTCTCGGCCTCGCCTTAGGGGTCGACTCACCCAGCCCCGATTAACGTTGGACTGGAACCCTTGGTCTTTCAGCGAGCGAGTTTTTCACTCGCTTTGTCGTTACTCACGTCAGCATTCGCACTTCTGATACCTCCAGCATACTTCTCAATACACCTTCATCGGCTTACAGAACGCTCCCCTACCACTTGCAATAAATTGCAAATCCGCAGCTTCGGCATGTAGTTTTAGCCCCGTTACATCTTCCGCGCAGGCCGACTCGACTAGTGAGCTATTACGCTTTCTTTAAAGGGTGGCTGCTTCTAAGCCAACCTCCTAGCTGTCTATGCCTTCCCACATCGTTTCCCACTTAACTACAATTTTGGGGCCTTAGCTGGCGGTCTGGATTGTTTTCCTCTTGACTACGGACGTTAGCACCCGCAGTCTGTCTCCCGGATAGTACTCATTGGTATTCGGAGTTTGCATCGGTTTGGTAAGTCGGGATGACCCCCTAGCCGAAACAGTGCTCTACCCCCAATGGTATTCGTCCGAGGCGCTACCTAAATAGCTTTCGGGGAGAACCAGCTATCACCAAGTTTGATTAGCCTTTCACCCCTATCCACAAGTCATCCCCTGGCTTTTCAACGACAGTGGGTTCGGTCCTCCAGTTAGTGTTACCCAACCTTCAACCTGCTCATGGATAGATCACCTGGTTTCGGGTCTATGCCCAGCAACTAATTCGCCCTATTAAGACTCGATTTCTCTACGGCTCCCCTATTCGGTTAACCTCGCTACTGAACATAAGTCGCTGACCCATTATACAAAAGGTACGCAGTCACCGGACGCAATGCCGGCTCCCACTGCTTGTATGCATGCGGTTTCAGGATCTATTTCACTCCCCTCACAGGGGTTCTTTTCGCCTTTCCCTCACGGTACTGGTTCACTATCGGTCAGTCAGGAGTATTTAGCCTTGGAGGATGGTCCCCCCATATTCAGACAAGGTTTCACGTGCCCCGCCCTACTCGTCATCATCATATAAGCCCTTTCGTGTACAGGACTATCACCTACTACGGTCGCACTTCCCAGAGCGTTCCACTAAAGCTTATATGACTTAATGGGCTGTTCCCCGTTCGCTCGCCGCTACTGAGGGAATCTCAATTGATTTCTTTTCCTAAGGGTACTGAGATGTTTCACTTCCCCTCGTTCGCCTCATACACCTATGTATTCAGTGTATGATACCTAGCTTATGCTAAGTGGGTTTCCCCATTCAGAAATCTCCGGATCACAGGATATTTGCCGCCTCCCCGGAGCTTATCGCAGGCTATTACGTCTTTCATCGCCTCTGACTGCCAAGGCATCCACCACATGCACTTAATTACTTGACTATACAACCCCAAACAGTCGTTAATCCCTACAAGGAGGATAACAACAGATTGTGTCTTTCAACACACTCATACAGTTTGTTGTCCGTAGATTTAACTACAGTACAGCTTCTATTAGATTCATATACCAAAACGCTTGATTCAGTTAATCGCTAGTTTCTCAGTTCTTCATTTCACTCAACAGTAACAAGTTACTGCTAAATTCAATTCAGTTCTGAGCCTTAAACAATTTATTTCAACTCAAATTAATCTGTTAATGATTGCTCTAGCCTTCGTCAGGTCTAGAAACTGTGATAAATCACAGAGATTACCAAGTCCGCGTATATTAACGCTTATACTTGTTAATCTCTATAAGCTATCTAGCTGTTTGTATGTTTCTTAGCTCATCTTACATTCATTTGACTACCAAGTAGTCAATGATGTGATGGTGGAGACTAGGAGAGTCGAACTCCTGACCTCCTGCGTGCAAAGCAGGCGCTCTACCAACTAAGCTAAGTCCCCAGCTTATCATTAGATTCAATGTATCTTTGCTTTCTGTTTGCTCAGTACTCTCATACTGCGTTAGTCAGATTTGGTGGGTCTGACAAGACTTGAACTTGTGACCCCACGCTTATCAAGCGTGTGCTCTAACCAACTGAGCTACAGACCCTCAGATACATCTTCATGAAGAACAACTTGTTGTGGATTCTTACCAATCGTCAATCTTTCGTTAAGGAGGTGATCCAGCCGCAGGTTCCCCTACGGCTACCTTGTTACGACTTCACCCCAGTCGTCGGCCACACCGTGGTAAGCGTCCTCCTTACGGTTAGACTACCTACTTCTGGTGCAACAAACTCCCATGGTGTGACGGGCGGTGTGTACAAGGCCCGGGAACGTATTCACCGCGGCATTCTGATCCGCGATTACTAGCGATTCCGACTTCACGCAGTCGAGTTGCAGACTGCGATCCGGACTACGATCGGCTTTTTGAGATTAGCATCCTCTCGCGAGGTAGCAACCCTTTGTACCGACCATTGTAGCACGTGTGTAGCCCTGGTCGTAAGGGCCATGATGACTTGACGTCGTCCCCGCCTTCCTCCAGTTTGTCACTGGCAGTATCCTTAAAGTTCCCACCCGAAGTGCTGGCAAATAAGGAAAAGGGTTGCGCTCGTTGCGGGACTTAACCCAACATCTCACGACACGAGCTGACGACAGCCATGCAGCACCTGTATGTAAGCTCCCGAAGGCACCAATCCATCTCTGGAAAGTTCTTACTATGTCAAGACCAGGTAAGGTTCTTCGCGTTGCATCGAATTAAACCACATGCTCCACCGCTTGTGCGGGCCCCCGTCAATTCATTTGAGTTTTAGTCTTGCGACCGTACTCCCCAGGCGGTCTACTTATCGCGTTAGCTGCGCCACTAAAGTCTCAAAGACCCCAACGGCTAGTAGACATCGTTTACGGCATGGACTACCAGGGTATCTAATCCTGTTTGCTCCCCATGCTTTCGTGCCTCAGTGTCAGTATTAGGCCAGATGGCTGCCTTCGCCATCGGTATTCCTCCAGATCTCTACGCATTTCACCGCTACACCTGGAATTCTACCATCCTCTCCCATACTCTAGTCTCCCAGTATCGAATGCAATTCCTAAGTTAAGCTCAGGGATTTCACATCCGACTTAAAAGACCACCTACGCACGCTTTACGCCCAGTAAATCCGATTAACGCTCGCACCCTCTGTATTACCGCGGCTGCTGGCACAGAGTTAGCCGGTGCTTATTCTGCGAGTAACGTCCACTATCCTAGAGTATTAATCTAAGTAGCCTCCTCCTCGCTTAAAGTGCTTTACAACCAAAAGGCCTTCTTCACACACGCGGCATGGCTGGATCAGGGTTCCCCCCATTGTCCAATATTCCCCACTGCTGCCTCCCGTAGGAGTCTGGGCCGTGTCTCAGTCCCAGTGTGGCGGATCATCCTCTCAGACCCGCTACAGATCGTCGCCTTGGTAGGCCTTTACCCCACCAACTAGCTAATCTGACTTAGGCTCATCTATTAGCGCAAGGTCCGAAGATCCCCTGCTTTCCCCCGTAGGGCGTATGCGGTATTAGCAGCCGTTTCCAACTGTTGTCCCCCACTAATAGGCAGATTCCTAAGCATTACTCACCCGTCCGCCGCTAAGTTAGGTAGCAAGCTACCTTTCCCCGCTCGACTTGCATGTGTTAAGCCTGCCGCCAGCGTTCAATCTGAGCCATGATCAAACTCTTCAGTTTAATATTGCTTAGTGCCTTAAAGGGCACCAATCTTGGCTCATCAATTTTCTGACAAATATTTCTCAAATAAACTTCGAGTAATTTCTACCATTCAATCAATGAAAATAATTTCGATCGATCAACCAGTAAAAATCCACACAAGTTGTTCTTCATAATCTCTTAATGATCTTTCTAACACCTCGTCAGTGCTAGAAGCTGGACTCAATATACTCAACAACTCAGCACTTCGTGCTTCGTTCGTTTCCGTCTATCTCGTCGGTATGGGTGCATTCTAGATGATTTCAGAATCATTGCAACCCCTATTTAGCAATATTTTTCACGTATGTATTATTTTTCGGCAAAAAGTAGCATTTTTTTGTTTTTCTAGCTATTTTTTATACGTTTTAGGGTCAAAAACCGATTTTATTTTGAAATTTATTTTCATCTTCTACTTAATTTCCTACATTCTTTTCCTGTATATCCACCTTAATTTTGAAATTTCTCATCATTTTCTACATCTTTCCTAAAGATCAGGCTCAAAACATCGATCTTTCTTTAATAGTGAGAATGCTTATTTGCATATTTTTATAAGTTTGTTTCTATATGAAGGTCATTATTGATGACATTGTAGCCAAATTGCATTTTTGTCATGAAGAATGAGCCGTAATAGCTAGAATTAAGATGGCTTTTATGCAGAGAACATTAGATATATAAGTAGAATCTTAAATTTTGGATAAAAAAAAGAAAGAGATCTCTCCCAAAATCTCTCCCTATAGTTGAATCGGTTTAGGATTCATTCTGTTGTTGTTGTAGTTATCGACTAAAGTTATCTCTTTTAGGGAAGAGAAAAACTTAATAAAGCTTTTTATATTTACCCTCTAGATGTTTCATATATACGAATTTCTAGACTTCTAGAGCTTAAACATCCCTTTCATTAAAATCAACACCTTTAGGTAAATTTAAGTGTCTTTTTTATAAGGTTTTTTTGAAGTTACTTATTCAATATATAGATATAAATAAAAATAAAGCAGACACTTAGTCTGCTTTATATTCAATAGCTTAAATAGCAACACAAAAATATTTAGTCTGTGAATGTCACTTTAGCGATCGCTTTTTTACTTGCTTGGATAATTAAAGTTACATTTTCTTTTACAGAGAATGTTGTATCAATGGTTTGCCAATCGACTTTTACAGCGCCACGACCTAAAGCATCTTTTGCTTGTGCTGCATTTTTCGTTAAACCTGCTTCACGTAAAATTGACGTGATGAACATCTCACCACCAAATTCACCACGTGAAATAGTCACTTCTGGCGTACCTTCTGGTAATTCACCCTCTGTAATTAAGTTACCTGCACCTTTATGTGCATTTGCAGCAGCTTCCGCACCGTGGAAACGCTCTACTAATTCAAGAGCAAGTATCTTCTTCACTTCTTGTGGATTACGACCTTCAGCGACTTCTTTTAATAACTGTTGAATTTCTTCAATTGTTTTGAAACTTAAAAGATCAAAATAACGTTCAATTAAAGCATCTGGCATTGAAAGTACTTTTTGGTACATCGCACCTGGCGCATCAAATACACCAATATAGTTACCTAAAGATTTAGACATTTTATTTACGCCATCTAAACCTTCAAGAATTGGCACAGTAATACATACTTGCGCTTCTTGATCATAACGACCTTGTAACGTACGCCCCATGAGTAAGTTAAAGGTTTGGTCTGTACCACCAAGCTCAACATCGGCTTCTAATGCAACAGAGTCATAACCTTGTACAAGTGGATACAAGAACTCGTGAATCGCGATTGGCTGATGATTGTTATAACGCTTTGTAAAGTCATCACGTTCTAACATACGCGCAACAGTTTGTTGTGATGCTAGTTGAATTAAATCTGCTGCAGATTTTTCTGCAAACCATTCAGAGTTAAAAACAACTTTTGTTTTATTTGGATCAAGAATTTTAAAAACTTGTTCTTGATAAGTTTTGGCATTTTCTAAAACTTGTTCACGTGACAATGGCGGACGCGTAGCGCTTTTCCCAGTCGGGTCGCCAATCATCGCAGTATAGTCACCAATTAAGAACAATACTTCATGACCCAAATCTTGAAATACTTTTAACTTATTAATAAGTACAGTATGACCTAAGTGAAGGTCTGGAGCTGTAGGATCAAAACCCGCCTTAACTTTTAAAGGACGGTTCTCTTTAAGTTTCTTTAACAGATCCTCTTCAGAGATAATTTCATGAGTGCCTCGTTGGATGAGGGCAAGTTGTTCTTCAGCTGGCAGGAAATTTGACATCACAAAACCCAAATACGTCAGTTATTCAATTTGTGCGATATACTAACATTTTTTCAGCACATTGCAGGCTTAAGAATCATCATGACAGCGATCTATATTGGGGTAATGACTGGCACAAGCATGGATGGTGTCGATATTGTTGCTGCTTCTTTTGATCCTTTACAGCTTCATGCCACACTAACTTTGCCATTTGACCCAGATTTACGTGATGAACTGATGGCACTAACGCTGCCCGATGACAACGAAATTGACCGTATGGGAAAAGCAGATGTAGCACTTGCAAACATGATTGGTGCTGGAATTAACACACTTATTCAAGAAAATAATTTAGATAGAACAAAAATCAAAGCAATTGGTTCGCATGGACAAACCATTCGCCACAGACCAGAACATGGTTTTACCTTGCAAATTGGCGATCCGAACATCATTACAGAAATCACAAAAATTCCTGTCATTTCAGATTTTCGACGTCGTGATATGGCAGCAGGCGGTCAAGGTGCACCTTTAGTTCCTGCATTTCACCAAGATATTTTCCAACATGACAGCATCCATCGCGTAATTTTAAATTTGGGTGGAATTGCCAATGTCAGCATGTTACCTGCGGGCAAACCTGAAGATGTATTTGGGTTCGATACTGGGCCTGCAAATATTTTAATGGATGCGTGGTGCCATCGTTATACAGGTCAACCATACGATGAAAATGGCAATTGGGCAGCTTATGGCACGGCTATTCGTAGCTTATTAGACCGTTTACAAGCACATGAATTTTTCTCTAAAGAACCGCCAAAAAGTACAGGTCGTGAAGACTTTAATTTGGAATGGTTAGATGAACAAATTTTAGATTGGCGCAGTGATTTAGAATATAACGAATTAGAAGATACGCCTGAAAATATTCAAGCAACACTCATGAAACTTACCACCCGTGCAATTAAAAAGGCCATTTACCGTTCCGATATGGAAACAGGTGAAGTTTATGTCTGTGGTGGTGGCGCCTACAATTCACATTTACTTGAGCAACTTCGTTGGCGCTTGCGTAAACATGAATGGACTGTTCAAAGTACAGCCGATTTAGGTTTAAACCCAACTTGGGTTGAGGCAACTGCTTTTGCTTGGTTAGCAATGCGTTTTATGAACCAATTAAGCGGTAATTTACCAAGCGTAACAGGAGCTCAGGGTTACAGAGTATTAGGAACTATAACGTCCTTATAATATTAAATGTCTTAAAATAAAATTGAGATATGTAAAATAGATTATTTTATATATCTCATGTATATTTGCGACAAAATAAAACTTTATATTAATTAAAATGAAAAAATTTGTAAGTGAATACAATATTATTCAAAGCATCATCACCAACCAAATTTCAAGAGGTAACTCTCTATCACCCAAAGGTCTTGTTACTCATATTTTTGACGATAACTCTCAGGCTATTCAAGTTCTAGATATTGGCTTTGGTGATGGAAATTTAGGTCAATTAATCAAAGATAATCCTTTAATAAAACATTGGTCTGTTGATGGAATTGATGGTTTTGAGCCAAATTGTAATAATACAGACCTATTTAATAAAAGAATTTATCGCAACGTCTGGCATGGACTTGCACAGAATATTCCATCTGAGCAATTTAAAAAATATGATCTTATTTGCTTATTAGACGTTATTGAACATTTAGATATTGAAACAGCTAAATGGCTCTTACGAACACTATTATCTTCTATGAGAGACGATGCTTTTCTATTTATTAGCACACCATTATGGTTTTTCCCTCAAGACACAATACAAGATGATGACTTAGAAGAACACTTGATAGCTGTTCCTGCAACATCAATGATGGCTTTAATTCCCAAAATGTATTCGATTAACGAACCACTCATCGGAGGATTTGTTCTTGGCAAAATTAGCCTAGACTATATTGATTTTTTTCAACCGATAGCCAATAAAAATTTTAACTATCAAATGGGTTTAAATATTGCAAATCTTATTAACTGCCAATATAAACCCGGCGAATATATCAAAATTTGGTAATTCATTTTAATGATGAAAATATCCTTTTGCTTGTTAAACAGGTGCTCGGTTTAAATGGGATATGTTTTGATTCACATGAAATATTTTATATCGAATCTGATGTATCCCATTTTCATTTAACCGCTTTTCATGTCGCTCAATATAACGTTGAGCATCCACAGGATTCGTAAACAAATAAACCCCTCCTGCTTCATTTAAACTTTGATTTTCCGTCCAAATTTTCCAAATCAGACCTTTTTCTAATGCAATAGATTCTGCCAAAGGTTGCATAAATTGTTCCATATCGGAGCCCCAAGGCCCCTGATATGGAAAATCGACTTGTAAAATATATGCCATATTATTGTCCTAATTTATTCTGCTCAACTTGAGTAATTGCAGTTTCTATTGCTTTATTAATTGTTTCTATTTGCATGTAGCCACTGCCAATTGGCGTCACCTGATTACCAATTCGTAATGCAAAACTTGGAAAGCCCTTAATATTCCAACCGCGGTTTAGTTGAAACTCTTCATACGTTTTATCTTTCATTTCTTCAGATTCAAATTTTTGTGAAAATTGAGCAAAATCAACACCATGTTCTTCACAAATAGATTGATAAAAATTTAATGAAGTTGGATCCTCTCCACCCACATAAAATTTATACTGAATTGCAGAGAAAAATTCTAATAATTTCCGATCATTATCATCTTCACCTAACCATAAATCACGAGCAACATACACAGCACGACAAGAAGGTTCTGTATCGTAATTAAATTCTTCACGATCTAAAATTTTAAAACTGAATGGCTGTTTGGTTGCTTGTTGAATATTGCTCCATTCTTTACGTAAAAAGCGTTTTATTGAATCATTCCATTCATCGCCTCCACCTGGACGTAAACCACCAACAATGACAGAAAACTGAATTCCTTTATCTAATGCTAATTCACGAGCATCTTTTACAATACTTGATGAACCCCAGCACCATGAACACATTGGATCTCCAATATAAATTAAAGACATATCGTGTTTATATTCTCTTTCTTGCATTGATTTTTTAGGTGCTAAATCGCTTACGCTACAAGTACCAGTTTCAACATCACAGCTTAAAGTCATGGTGACTCTCCTTATATCATTCTATCTTTTGATCGGTACAAATGACCGTTTGACATAAGTTAGCTGTTCTATAATGATGTGCATAGACAATAAAAATGAAAGGTCTTGTTCGAAAATATGAACAGCTTACCCTACTCCATAGATGATCTATATTGGTTTGTTTTAATTGCAGAAGCAGGAAGCCTATCTGCTGCTGCAAGACGATATGATATTGCTAAATCGACTTTATCAAATCGGTTATCACGCCTTGAAAGTATTTTGGAAATTAAACTCCTCAACCGAAATACCAATGCATCTTCACTAACCGATGCAGGAAAGCTCTTTTTAAAAGAAATTTCCCCTATCTTTCAGCAAATAGAAACAGTTACTCACGATTTAACAAATTTGGAGATGCAACCCAAAGGTGGTATTCGAATCGCAGCATCGGGAACATTTGGGAAATTAGTTGTTTTACCACTTATTGCTAAATTTCTTCGCGAGTATCCACAAATTGAAATTGATATCGACTTAAATGATAAAAAGGTCGATTTAATTGCTGAAGGTTTCGATTTTGCCATTCGTATTGGTCATTTAACGGACTCTAATTTATATGCGCAACATGTGGGATCTGTTCGACGCATTTTATGCACGAGCCCTCATTATGCAGAAGTTTATGGTATTCCTAACGAACCTGAAGACTTACAAACGCATCGATTAATTTCACATAATTGAACTGTGACTAAAATAAAATTACTTCAAGAACAACAAGTTAAAATCATTCAAACACATAGTCGTTTAACTATAACACCATCTGAACATGCATTGGCTGCAGTTCAAGCCGATTTAGGCATTGCTACGGTCGCTGAAATTCAAGTTGCTACTTTATTAGCACAAAAGCAATTAATACACGTTTTACCCGACTGGCATCTATCTCAAGAAGATGTTTTTATTGTTACGCCAAGTCGTCAATATAGAACATTGGCTTTAAGATTATGCTTAGATTTTCTAAAACAGAAAATTCCAAAACAAATCAATTATTTAAAAATGAGTTAATCTATTTTTTAACTTCAAAAAAAGCCCTCAAAATTGAGGGCTTTTTGCATTTTATATATTCGTTTTTGTATTAAATCGAGAAAGAAGAACCACAACCACATGTTGTTGTTGCATTTGGGTTTTGTACCACAAAACGTGAACCTTCTAAACCTTCAATATAATCGACAACTGAACCAACCAAATATTGATAGCTCAATGAGTCTACAAGCATTTTCACATCGCCATTTAAAAATTCAGCATCATCTTCATTTTGGCTTTCTGCAAAATTAAAACCATAAGAGAAACCAGAACAACCTCCACCCGTTACATAAACACGTAGCATTAAGTCTTGGTTACCTTCACTGTCACGCAATTGGCGTACTTTATTTGCAGCGTTATCGGATAGCTCAAGTGCTTGGGCATTCATGTGGGATTCCTCAATACAATTCAAACGTCTTTAAATAAAAGACTACAAGTTAAGTATAACATACACAATATATGGTCAGTTATCTGCGATTCAATGTTAATTCAGAGTATTTTTCTCAGAATTGTTTATTTTAAGTTTTTACATCATGATTTCGCGCACATTCAAATATTAGATCTCTCCTTATTTATATTTTAGATCATCCATAAGTACATGAATTAATAAAACTTATAAAATTATTCATTGTTCTTTTTGTTTTATGCCCCGCTTCCTTTAGAATAAGCCATCTTTTCGCTTATGTTCAATCTAATCCATGATTCAGTTAGA
Source organism: Acinetobacter portensis (assembly GCF_010646905.1). NCBI lineage: Bacteria > Pseudomonadati > Pseudomonadota > Gammaproteobacteria > Moraxellales > Moraxellaceae > Acinetobacter > Acinetobacter portensis. The sequence goes on along the minus strand of NZ_JAAARQ010000002.1, from coordinate 1,238,496 downwards.
CCAACTTTCTATACGTCGTAGTGGACGTGTTTTATTTCAAAAAGCATCTATGCAACTACATCCCGGTTGGAAAATTGGCTTAACAGGTGTAAATGGTGCCGGTAAGTCGACATTATTTTCTGCATTATTGGGTGGCATGGAATCTGACGGTGGCTCTTTAACACGTCCAGCGGTTTGGACCGTTGCTCATATGGCGCAAGAAATTAAAGCCTTAGATATGAAAGCAATTGATTTTGTATTATCTGGCGATGAAGAATATTGGAGTATTCAAGAAAAATTAGATCATCCTGAAAGCTTAAATGATAATGAGCTTGCAGATTTATATGGTCGTTTTGATGAAATTAATGGTTATTCTGCACCATCAAAAGCATCTCAATTAATGGCAGGTTTAGGTTTTTTTGAACATCAATCTCAACTTGATGTTTCAAGCTTTTCTGGTGGTTGGCGTATGCGTTTGAACCTTGCTCGTACTCTTATGAGCCGTTCAGACTTATTATTACTCGATGAACCAACAAACCATTTAGATTTAGACGCAATTTTATGGCTTGAAGATTGGCTAAAAGCGTATGAAGGTACGTTAATTCTAATTTCACATGACCGCGATTTCTTAGATGCGATTACCGATCATATTTTACATATTGAAAATCAAGAGCTTATTCTTTACACAGGGAACTATTCAACATTTGAACGTACCCGTAGTGAACGTTTAGCACAACAACAACAAGCTTATGAAAAGCAGCTTGAAACACGTGCGCATTTACAAAAATATATCGACCGCTTTAAAGCTCAAGCAACCAAAGCAAAGCAAGCGCAAAGTCGTATTAAACAACTTGAACGTATGCAAGAGTTGTCTGCAGCTCATGTCGATACACCATTTACTTTCTCATTCCGTGAACCAACAAAAATGAGTTCACCACTGTTACAGTTAGAACATGCCGATATTGGTTATGGCGACAAACTAATTGTAACCAATGTGAATTTACAAATCACACCAACAAGTCGTATTGGCTTATTAGGGATGAATGGTGCGGGTAAATCTACTTTAATTAAATCTTTAGTGGCCGATTTAAAACTCATTCAAGGTGAGCGCAAAGATTCAGAACTTTTAAATATTGGTTATTTTGCTCAGCATCAAATGGATGCTTTAGATGGCAATGCGAGCCCAATGTTACAGCTTGCACGTATCGCAGATCGTAAAATTAGTGAAGCATCTTTACGTTCATTCTTAGGTAGCTTTGGCTTTAGTGGCGAACGTATGGATACGCCAAGTGAAAGTTTCTCTGGTGGTGAGCGCGCACGTTTAGCATTGGCTTTAATTGTATGGCAACGTCCAAATGTCTTAATTCTAGATGAACCAACAAACCATTTAGATTTAGATATGCGTCATGCATTAACAATGGCTCTTCAAGACTATGAAGGTGCCGTTGTTTTGGTTTCGCATGAACGTCAATTGGTGGCAAGTGTTTGTGATGAACTTATTTTAGTTCATGGCGGTCAAAGTCGTGAGTTTGAAGGTGACTTAGTTGCTTACGCAGATTGGTTACGCCAAGCTCGTATCGATATGATGAAAAATGGTCAAAAGCCTGCGACACCTGTTAAATCTCAAGTAGAAGTTAAACCTACACTTTCAAAACTCGATAAAGAAGGTCAACGTAAAGAAGCGGCACGTCGTCGTGAATTAGGTCGCCCTATTCGTAAAAATATCGAAAAGAATGAAGCTATCATTGCAAAAACGCAACCTCGTTTAGCTGAAATTGAAGTTCTACTTGGTGATACAGGTTTATATGAAGCAGGTCGTAAAAATGACTTACTTAAACTCATGAATGAACAAACTGAGTTAAAAGCAAAACTTGAAACTGCTGAAGAACTTATTTTGGAATTAATGATGGAATTAGAAGAACTTGAAAGTTCTTTTGAAGACTAAATTTTAGTAAAACTAAAAAACCGCAAAATAAACTCAATTACTTTGCGGTTTTTTATTATCTTTAATATTTACTGTGTAAGTTGATGCTTCTTTTTTAAAAATCTTAATTCTATAATTTTCCAACTACTCACATAAATCCACAGTTCTTGAATCATACTTCGATCTTGCTCAAAACCAATCAAAACAATACATTCATTTTGTTTATCATTATATTCAAATTCTTCGAACTCAATATCTGGATTCCGCGGCTTCCACACACCATTTTGAACTGCATGCGCAATTCTGTCATATCTCATATAATTGCTTTCGATACGACCCTCTTGCTCATAAATAACTTTAAAGTTTTCATCTTCATATTGAGCAAGAACTTCATAGTTTCCTGTAAAAAAAGCATTGGTCCAAGCATCACGACTTTGTTCTAATAAATAATCCACGCTAATATCCCTCCTGTTATTCAGGATTTCTTTTCATCCATCATCATTATGTTGATTAAATAAGTCAATTTTATAAAAGTACATTTTATATTTATTTTGTATTCTGTTTATTAGACATAAAAAAAGCATCCCTAAGGATGCTGTTTTTTATAAGAATATCAATTAAGCATCGATATCTGCATTTAATGCATTTTCTTCAATGAATGCACGACGTGGTTCCACATCATCACCCATTAAGCAAGAGAACATACGGTCTGCTTCAATCGCATCCTGAATAGTAACTTGTAGCATGTTACGGTTTTCAGGATCCATCGTCGTTTCCCAAAGCTGTTCAGCATTCATCTCGCCCAGACCTTTATAGCGCTGAATCATCATACCGCGACGCGAGTCTTGAATAATGTTTTGCCAAACCTGATGGAAGTTTGCGACTGGAATTTTACGCTCACCTTTTTGTAAATACGCACCATCTTCAAGCAGTGTAAACCAGCTCTTCGAATTTTTTAATAAACGAGCATATTCACCAGAACCCAACAAACCAGCATCTAGTAAATAAGAATGCGGCAAGTTATGAACGTAAATCGTAATACGAGGTAAATAAGTCGTAAATTTAGTACCGTCAGCATTTTCTTTCTCAAATGCTTCAAGTGTTAATTCTGGACGTAAGCTTGGTTGAGTTGCTTCGATATGTTGACGAAGTTGCTCACCCCATTGGTGTACATAAGCATCATCTTGAGTTTGGTCAAGCTTAAATGCATCAATTGCCAACAGACCATCAAGCAAACTTGCAGGATAACGTAAAGTTAAACGATGTAAGCTCTTTTGAGATGTTTGATAATCGGCAATCACATTGGCTAAAGCTGTGCCTCGAATTGCAGGTGCTTCACCACTAATATGTAATTCAAGCTCATCAATTGCATTTGAAATTAAGTAAGTTTCAAGCGCATCATTATCTTTAAGATATTGCTCTTGCTTACCTTTTTTCAATTTATACAACGGTGGTTGCGCAATATAAATATAACCACGTTCCACAAGCTCAGGCATTTGACGGAAGAAGAAAGTCAATAGTAGCGTACGAATGTGCGAACCATCGACGTCGGCATCGGTCATGATAATAATTTTGTGATAACGCAATTTGTCAGGATTGTATTCTTCACGACCAATACCACAACCCAATGCGGTAATGAGCGTACCCACTTCTTGCGATGAAATCATCTTATCGAAACGTGCACGTTCAACGTTTAGAATTTTACCTTTCAATGGCAAAATTGCTTGCATCTTACGGTTACGACCTTGCTTAGCAGAGCCGCCCGCAGAGTCACCTTCGACTAAGTACAGTTCAGATAATGCTGGATCTTTCTCTTGGCAATCTGCCAATTTACCCGGAAGACCTGCAATATCTAATGCACTTTTACGACGTGTCATTTCACGTGCTTTACGCGCAGCATCACGTGCACGTGCAGCATCAATAATTTTCCCTGCAATTGCTTTTGCAGCTTGCGGGTTCTCTAAAAGATATTCAGAGAACGATTTATTCATTGCTTGTTCAACAGCAGTTTTCACTTCGCTTGAAACTAATTTTTCTTTGGTTTGCGAAGAGAATTTTGGATCTGGTACTTTAACTGAAACAATTGCAGTTAAACCTTCACGAGCATCATCACCTGAAACAACCACTTTTTCTTTTTTCAGGATGTTTTCGCTATCCATGTAGTTGTTTAAACCACGAGTTAGCGCTGCACGGAAACCAGCTAAATGGGTACCACCATCTTTCTGTGGAATATTGTTTGTAAAACAACGTACATTTTCTTGATACGTATCATTCCACTGCAATGCAACTTCAACACCAATGCCGTTGTCTGCTTCCACAGTAAAATGAAAAATTTCATTTAGATGTGTTTTGCCTTGGTTAATATATTTAACAAACTCAGACAATCCACCTTCATAATCAAAAATATGTTCAAGATTGACACGCTCATCACGAATAACAATGCGAACACCCGCGTTTAAGAACGAAAGTTCACGTAAACGACGCGATAAAATATCGACATTAAAAATGGTTTGGCTAAATGTTTCAGCACTTGGATAAAAACGTACAGTTGTACCAGAAGTATCTGTTGTACCTGTTTCACGTAATTTATAAACAGGGTCGCCATGACGATATTCTTGTTCGTAGGTTTTACCTGCACGACGAATATTTAAAAGTAGTTTTTCAGATAAAGCATTTACAACTGAAACACCTACACCATGTAAACCACCAGAAACTTTATAGCTATTATCGTCAAATTTACCACCAGCATGCAGAATCGTTAAAATAACTTCTGCTGCTGAAACCCCTTCTTCAGGGTGAATATCGGTAGGAATACCACGACCATTATCAGAAACAGAAACAGATTCATCTTCATGAATCGTCACTAAAATCTCATCACAGTGACCTGCTAAAGCTTCATCGATAGAGTTATCTACAACCTCAAACACCATATGGTGTAAGCCTGTACCATCATCAGTATCACCAATGTACATCCCTGGACGCTTACGTACTGCGTCTAGGCCACGTAATACCTTGATGCTAGAGGAGTCATAAGCCTTTTCAGTGGTTTGTTCTGTTTGAGAAGCAGCTTGATCTTCTGAACTCATGGTTTCTCCCTAGTGAAAAATAGGTTTATCTAAACTTGGAAAATTAATGCACAACAACTTGAACTGTACCGTTTTCAACATTGAATAACTGATATGAGATAGACAAATCATGTAAGTGCTTTTGTACTGATTCATGGTCTAGTGTGGTAATAAAAACTTGACTACCAAGTTGGCTCAATCGCTCAATTAAACGTTGTTGTGCGGTTAAATCTAATTCTGCTGTCAGATCATCTAATAATACCACAGTTTCCTTATTGCAATCATGTAGCATTGCAATCTGCGATAGCTTCAGCGCCATAACAAGTAATTTCTTTTGTCCTCGTGAAAGAACAGCATCTGCATCGCCTGTTGGCGTCTTTAAACGTAAATCTGCTTTATGTGGACCAAACTCAGTATAGCCTCGTTCAATATCTTTGTAATGATGATTTGTCAGATCGTTCAGCAAACCTGTTTCTGCACGAAAACCCGCATTGTATTCAAGTTGAATATCTAAATGCGGTAATAATTGTTTTAAATCTTGCTCAAAATATTGCTTCCATTTTTCTACAACGCCTACTCGCTGATTATGCAGAATTTCCCCATATTCACTAAGCATTACATTCCATGGTTCTAAATCTGAAAGCGTTAAACGTCTATTGGCTTTTAATAAACTATTGCGTTGTTTTAAAGCTCTCGAATAATATTGCCACGCATGATAAAACTCAGGTTCCACGTGGAACATCATCCAATCTAAAAGTTGACGTCTTGGTTTTGCACCATAATCTATAATGTCTGAACTTTGTGGATCTATATGTTGTAAAGGTAATATTTTTGCAAGCTGACCTTGAGTTGCAACATTATCACCATTCACTTTTATAATTTGCTCACCACTCATCATTTTTTGCATCCCTATTTTTTCAGTGAGAGATTGGGCAAAAACAAGTGCATCTTGCGTGTTATTTTGAATATAGTTTTTTGGAATATGTGTTCTAAATGAACGCCCTGTTGCCAATAAATGTATGGCTTCTAAAATTGATGTCTTACCTGAACCATTTTGTCCATAAAAGACATTAAACGGCTGCAACTCGAAGAGTGCAACCGCTTTTAAGTTTCGAACACGTTCTATGTTTAAACGCGTAATATGCATAATTGATTCTTAAAAAAATTCTGCAAATTAAACACGCATTGGCATCACAACATAGGTTTGATCTTGTTGTGAAGGATCTTGTACCAATACAGATTGATTTGCTTCTGTCATGGTAATAGAAACATCATCACCATCTAGAACACTTAATACTTCAATTAAATATTGCGCATTAAATGACATTTCTAAAGAAGCATCTGTATACTGAATGGCTAAATCTTCAATGGCTTCATCTTGCTCTGGGTTATTCGCACGGAGTTGTAAAGAATCTGCATTAAAGTTTAAGAATACACCACGCAGTTTTTCATTACTTAAAATTGCCACACGTTGCAAAGACTGTTTAAATACATCATGAGCAATCATAACAATTTTGTCGCCACCACGTGGAATTACACGACGATAATCAGGGAATTTACCATCAATAAGCTTAGTCGTGAAACGAACAGTAATATCGCCCTGCTCTTTATCTCGGTTTGCGATAGTAATGGTCACATTTAATAATTCACGACCAATAAGTAAAGATAATTGCTCATCTTCAATACTTAGTAATCGTTGCAGTTCACCTACAGCTTTACGAGGAACAATCGCCTGAACAGGTTGAGTCACTGTTGAAGATGCTGCTGTTTCACATAATGCCAAACGGTGACCATCTGTTGTCACAGCACGAAGTTGTGTTTGATCAATTTCTAATAACGTACCCGTTAAATAAAAACGTACATCTTGTACTGCCATTGCAAATGCAGTTTTTTCAAATAGACGCTTTAATTCACGCTGAGTTACAGATACTTGTGTACCTTGTGCATTTTCAGTCGCTAAAAGTGGATAATCTTCTGCAGGTAATGTACCCAATACAAAACGACTATTTCCCGACTTAAGAATACAACGTTGATCTTCTGTAATTTGAAGATCGATGATTGCAGCAGTAGGTAAAGATTTACAAATATCGACTAACTTCCGTGCAGGAACAGTCGTTTCACCCACTTGCAAACAAGCACCATCAAGCAAAGGTGTACTTGCAACAAGCTCAACTTCTAAATCTGAGCCTGTAATTGTTAAAGATTCATTAGTTACTTGAACTTTCACATTAGAAAGAATGTTTAAAGTATGGCGACGTTCTACAGCTCCAACAACATGTGATAGAACATTCAATAAACTTTCTTTGGCGATTTTCAAGCGCACGATACATTCCTCTAACAACTGAAGATTAATAATAAATAAATTTTTTAGTAGTCTACTATGCGGTAGAAAATACCGCATTGCAAGAACATAATTTGAACAGATTCAATCAACTTTGCAACAAGCGTTGCAAGTTTTTATAGTCCTCGTTAAAGATCGGATCTTCCTCACGTAGACTAAGTACTTTTTCACATGCATGCATAACCGTACTGTGATCTCGACCACCAAAAGCCATCCCAATTTCAGGGAAACTATCGCCCGTTAATTCACGGGCTAAACCCATTGCTAACTGGCGTGGTCGTGCATAAATACGTGTTCGTTTTGGACCAATCATTTCTTTTAACGGAATACGGAAATATTCACTCACAACACGCTGAATATTTTCAGTACTGATTGTACGAGCTCGAATCGCTAAAACATCTTTCAAAGACTCACGCACAACATCTAAGTCGACTGGTGTTCCTTTAAAACGTGAAATAGCAACAACTTTGTTTAAAGCACCCTCCAATTCACGAACGTTAGCAACCACTTGTTGTGCGATAAATAATGCACAATTACGTGGTAAATCAACATCATTACTTTCAGCTTTTTTCAACAAAATTTCGATACGCGTTTCAATATCTGGTGGTTCAACACCAACAGACAACCCCCACGAGAAACGAGAAACTAATCGTGGATCTAACTCCGTTAATTCTTTTGGATAACGATCTGAAGTTAAAATAATTTGCTTAGATTCATCTAACAAAGCATTAAACGTATAAAAAAATTCAACGAGACTGGCTTCTTTACCTGCTAATAAATGAATATCATCGACTAACAATAAATCTAAAGAACGGCAATTCTTTTTAAACTCTTCAACTTTGCCTTGTTGCAATGACTTCACAAAATCTTGAACAAAACTTTCAGCAGTCATATACATCACACGTGCATTTGGTTTTGCTTGTAATAAAGCATTACCCACAGCATGCATTAAGTGTGTTTTACCCAATCCCGTAGGACCGTATAAAAATAATGGATTATGTTGTGATGCCCCAGGCTGAGTTAAAACCTTACGACATGTTTCAGCGGCCATTTGGTTAGAACGACCTTCAACAAAAAGTGAAAAAGTAAACAACGGGTTAAGTAACCGCTTACGGCTATTTTTACCATTTACTTCTTCTTTTTCTTTTTTAGGTTTTATCACTGGTGCTGTTTCTAAGGCAGCTGTCGTTGTTGCTGGCTGTTCATTTGCAGACAATATCGCACCAGGTCTAGAGTCAACTAAAATTTCAACCTTGCAAACACGTCCTTCAGACAATTGTTCAGCCAATATTGAAATTAACTCTAAATGATGTTCCTGAATATAACGTGTCCAATAAGGATTCGGTGCGTATAAACGTAACGTATCGTTTAGTTCTTCCGCAATTAAAGGTCGAATCCACATTGTAAAGACATTACCAGATAACTCTTGTCTTAAACGAGTTAAGCAGTCTGTCCAAAGCATGCGAACCCCCTATTCGTTCCATGATGTATTAAAAATATTCAAGACCGCAAAAGCGGGTCGCCATTCTAACGAAGTTATCCACATCTGTCATGGCAAATTAAAGTGTATTTGTTAAAAAAAGAATAAAACAAACTATATTTTTAAATTCAAACAAGGTGTGGATAAGATAATCAACAACCTGTGGATAAAATATATCACAAAGTTATCCACAAAGTTTCAGTTTTATAAAAACATAGATATCCACAACATAAATATATAATATTAAAAAAGTAAAAGCATATTTCCACAGAAAAATAAGACACTAATAGTAATAAATTTAAATTTATAAATTTGAATTTAATAATAAGAGCACACTCTTTTGTTAGTAACTTTGGTTAATTTTGAATTTAAATTTAAAACTGAATGTTCTGCTTTTAAAAATATAATCTTGTTGATAAACTTGTGATTAAACCTGTTATTAAGTTTAGTACAGTTTATTATTCAAATAGTTATCCTGTTGGTAACTTTTCATTTTTAAATTTATTTTTTATTTTTTAGTATTTCATTAAAAACATCATTTTTGTTACAAGTTTCATTTTTCATTGACAGCTCAAGCAATGAGCACTAAAATCGCGAACCTTCATAGTAAGATCATTTTTGGAGTTTCAATATGAAACGTACATTCCAACCATCAGAATTAAAGCGTAAGCGTGTTCATGGTTTCCGTGCTCGTATGGCTACTAAAGCTGGTCGTCAAGTATTAGCTCGCCGTCGTGCAAAAGGTCGTCAGAGCTTAACTGTTTAATCAGTTAAGGGATAATTACCTTGGGTGTTATAACAAAACTTTATAGCTTCAGCGCAGAGGTTCGATTACGCTGTGCTGCAGATTATAAAGGTGTGTTTGATGGTGCGCTTTTTAAAGTGCATCAGCCCCACTTCTTATTTTTAGCAAAACATTCCGAATCGCCTAATAGCCGTTTGGGTATTGTTGTTGCTAAAAAGAAAGTGCGTCGTGCACATGAAAGAAATAGAGTAAAACGTCTTGCTCGCGAAAGTTTTCGCCTGCATCAACAGCAATTAGATGATTTAGATATTGTTGTTATGCCTAAAATAGGTATTGATACAATTTCAAACGCTGAATTGCATCAGCAATTACAAAGTGCTTGGCAAAAATTGCAACGCCTTGCCAAAAAGCATTCCAAAATAGTTCCATCCCCACAAAAGTAGAGATGGCCAATGGTTCGTTTACTGCATTGGTTTATTCGTTTCTATCAGATTGCGCTTAGTCCTCTTTTAGGACCTCGCTGTCGTTATATCCCCACTTGTTCTCAATATTCATTGGAAGCAGTCCATACACATGGAGCTGTGCGTGGTGTGTGGCTGGCGACTAAACGTATTTGTCGTTGTCATCCATGGGGAGGATCGGGTTATGACCCAATCCCACCTAAGGTAATTCGTTTTATTTCATTTCAGCAAATAGATTCTCAAACGCTTCACGTTGTTGTACCCTTTCGTGATCGTTTAATGAACCAAAATCACTCTAACCACTTGGGGTAATTGATATGCAACAATGGGCCAGGATTGCCATTCTAGGAGCTATGTTTGTTGTCGCATATTTGCTCATTTTGGCTTGGCAAAAAGATTATGGACATGTGGAACCTAAAGTACAGCAAGCTGCTGTCGCTCAAGTTACACACGAAGTATCTGCAGATTTGCCAAATGGTCAAACGGCTACAGCAGCAACTGCTACTGATGTGCCACAAGCAAATATTGCTACTACGCAACAAACTTCGGATGCTACAGCACCTGTAAGTCAACAACTTATTTCAGTACAAACTGACCTTTATCATCTTTGGATTAATCCTAAGGGTGGTGATATTGTTCGTGTTGAATTACTCAATCATGACAAAAATAAAGACAGCGATGATCCGTTTGTAATGCTGGAAAGCGATGCAAAACGTACATATGTTGCGCAATCTGGATTAATTGGTCTAAATGGCCCAGATAGTAGCCGTAACGGTCGTCCTGTATATGAGTTTGAAAAAGCGTCTTATAGCTTAGCCGACGCTAAAGCAACACAAGATAAAGATGGTAAAGCAGTTAAAGTTTTAACTGTTCCTATGGTTTTCAAAACTGCTGATGGTATTGAAATCATTAAAACCTTCACGTTTAAAGAAGGTGATTACCCTGTTGTTGTTAATCATAAAGTGATTAACCGCAGTGCAAGCAATTGGCAAGGTCAAATGTTTGGTCAACTCAAACGTGACAACTCAGAAGATCCAGGTAAGTCTGACCAAGGTATTTTTACTTTAGGTACATTCTTAGGTGGAGCTTGGGGTACGCCTGAAGAGCATTACAACAAACTTAAATTTGCTAACTTCAATGAAGAAAAATTAAGTGTTGATGCGAAAGATGCTTGGGTTGCTATGGTTCAGCATTACTTTGTTAGTGCTTGGATTCCTGGTGATATCAAACTCACTCAAGGTGAAGGTCAAGCTTTCACAGCAAAACTAGAATCTCGTAAATCTTCTGATGATATGAATATCATTGGTTTTACTTCTCCAGCAATTAATGTTCCTGCGGGTACTGTTGCTGAAGTAGATGCGACTTTCTATTCAGGTCCTAAAATTCAATCTGAATTAAAAGACTTGGCAGTAGGTTTAAACCAAACTGTAGATTATGGTTGGTTGTGGCCAATTGCTAAACTTTTATTCTTAGGTTTGCAATTCTTCCACGGTATTGTTGGAAACTGGGGTTGGTCAATTATTCTATTGACAGTTCTTGTGAAACTTATTCTTTGGCCTTTATCGTCTAAGAGCTATCGCTCAATGGCGAAAATGCGTGTGATTGCACCAGAAATGCAACGCATGAAAGAAGAGTTTGGTGAAGACCGTATGCGTTTCTCTCAAGAAATGATGGCGCTTTACAAACGTGAACAAGTAAACCCTCTTTCTGGTTGTTTACCGTTATTGCTTCAAATGCCAATCTTCCTTGCGTTGTATTGGGTATTGATGGAATCTGTTGAACTTCGCCATGCGCCTTGGTTAGCTTGGATTCAAGATTTATCTGCAATGGATCCATGGTTTATCCTTCCATTGTTGATGGGTGCTACGATGTTCATTCAGCAAAGTTTAAATCCTCAGCCTGCAGATCCTATGCAAGCGAAAGTATTTAAATTTATGCCAATTATCTTCACTGTATTTATGTTGTTCTTCCCAGCAGGTCTTGTACTTTACTGGATCTGTAACAACAGTATTACTATTTTGCAGCAAAGTTTAATCAACAAATCTGTTGGTAAAGACCGTGCAAAACGTGATGAGGCAAATCCAGCAAACTAAGCATTGCTGAATAGCTGAATAAATCCGCTTAAGATGGTAATCTTAGGCGGATTTTTATTTGTCTGTACTTTGAGATTTTTAGGTGAATTTTATGCAAAACAGAACCACAATTGCTGCTATTGCCACACCACCTGGTCGTGGTGGCGTTGGTGTGATTCGCCTATCGGGTCCAAAATCATATGAAATTGCAGAAGCATTTACGCAAAAAAAACTCGATAAAGCACGTTATGCAGGTTTTCGTAAGTTTTATGATGCCAATCATGAGGTAATGGATGAAGGTTTAGCAATTTGTTTTCCAAATCCACATTCATTTACAGGTGAAGATGTTGTTGAGTTGCAAGGTCATGGTGGTCCTGTGATTCAAAATGCACTTTTGGGGCGTTTATTTGAGCTTGGTGCAATTGCTGCAAAAGCGGGTGAATTTTCAATGCGCGCATTTGAAAATGGTAAACTCGATTTAGTTCAAGCAGAAGCTATTGCAGACTTAATTGATGCAACATCGCAAGCTGCTGCACGTTCTGCTGTGCGTTCATTACAAGGTGCATTTTCAACAAAAGTGAATGCAGTTTTAGAACAGCTTATTCATTTGCGTTTACATGTTGAAGCAGCAATTGATTTTCCCGAAGAGGAAATTGATTTCTTGGCTGATGGTAAAATTTTAAATCTGTTGGATGGTGTTGCGATATCTGTAACTGCCGTTCAGCAATCTGCTCGTCAAGGTCAGTTATTGCGTGAAGGTTTACAAGTTGTTATTGCGGGTAAACCGAATGCTGGTAAATCTTCATTATTAAATGCTTTGGCGGGTATTGAACGCGCCATTGTGACGGATATTGCAGGTACAACACGTGATGTTTTACATGAAAAAATTACACTAAATGGTTTACCAATTACCTTAACAGATACAGCTGGTTTACGTGAAACAGGCGATATTGTCGAAAAAGAAGGTATTCGTCGCGCGATTAAAGAAATTGAACAAGCAGATTTATTATTGCTTGTTTATGATTTAAGCCAAGGTGAGGATCCATTAGCACTCGCACAAGAATATTTTGCCGATCATATTGAGCCAAAGCGTTTAATGTTGATTGGTAATAAGTGCGATTTAACAGGAAAATCGGCTGAAATTTTAGATTATCAAGGTTTCCGTCATATCGCTGTCTCAGCTAAACAAGAAACAGGTGTTCAGTCGCTTATAGATGCGATTACAGCACATGCAGGCTTCCAACCTGAAGAAGACACCTTTATTGCAAGAACACGTCATTTAGATGCAATGAAGCGCACTCAGGAATATTTGGCGGAAGCACGTGAGCAACTTGTTGTTTACAACGCAGGTGAATTGGTTGCTGAGTCACTTCGTTTAGCGCAAAACGCTTTAGGTGAAATTACTGGTGATTTTAGTGCAGATGATTTATTAGGGAAAATCTTTGGATCCTTCTGTATTGGAAAGTAATTAGATTTTTAAAAGCCCTCAATTGAGGGCTTTTTTTTATTTTAATAATTCGTCGACTAATTCATTTACTTTAGTTTCGGTAGATCGCCATTTATTAAAAGCGAATCCACCCTTCCCTTTTAAATGAAATTTTGCTTCAGAAACCTGTTTGTTGTCTTTATACAATGTAAATTGAGCGGAGCTTAAATAGGTCACAACATCCCATGTTCGTAAGGCTGTATATGTCATTGTGACATCACAAAATACAGGTTTTGCACTTTCAGGATAAACTTGTGCTTGAATATTATATCTTTTAAAGCTTTGAATCATGGTTGTTTCAAAGCCATCAATAATGACTTTAGGATTGTGAATAATACAAATTTTCTGAAGATGTTTTGCTTGAAAACCTTCAGTGTTATTCACTTGAATAGATGTACAGGCACTTAATCCACCGCATATTAAACTCAAAAAGGTTAGTTTCTTGACCACATTATTCCCTGTTTTTGTATTAATAGTTGAAATTTTATTATCTTAAAATAAATTATATATTTCAATTGCTTAATTTATTTTATCTTGCAATTTTAAGCTTTTATTAAGATGAAAAGTTATTGTTTCACGTGGAACAAAAAATAAATTATGCTTAATGTAGGTTGAGATAAAAAAATCAAACACAGTAGGAAGTTAGAAACGGTAAAATCAAATTAATTTAATAGATGCGAAGACCATAAAATGAAAAAAGCCATACTTCTTGCAACAGCATTCATATCGACGTTTACATTTGCTAATGTAGATACGGTTAAAACAAATTTAGCGAAGAATAATCCAGATGTGAATGTTCAAAATATTCAAGCCACAGAAATGAAAGGGATTTATAGCGGTTCTTTAAATGGGCAAATTGTGTATTTAAATGATGATGCCCAACATATTCTGGCAGGTTCAATGGTTCGTTTGAAAGATAAGCAGAATTTAACCAAAAACTTAGTGATTCAACAATCTAGTTTAGATTGGAAAAAGCTTCCATTGAATGATGCAATTAAAGTTGTGAAAGGAAATGGTAAAAGACAAATTGCTGTATTTACAGATCCAAATTGTCCTTATTGTAAAGAATTGGAAGCAGAACTTAAAAAGCTAAATAATGTCACGATTAATATTTTTGTTTTAGCATTTAAGCCACAATCTGTTGCACCGTCTAAAAAAATATTCTGTGAGAAAAATCCTGCACAAGCATGGGATGATTTAATTTCAAAAGGTTATGAACCAACAGGAAATAAATCATGTGAGAATCCTATTGACCGTAACCTTGCTTTAGCGCGTACTTTGGGTATTAGTGGTACGCCAACCATTATTTTCTCAAATGGTTTTAAAGTTTCAGGTGCTTATCCTGCGGAACAAATTGAACAAATTTTTAAAGAATTTGGTTTATAAAACCTAAATAAAAGATGTAAAAAAAAGCACCTTAAATGAGGTGCTTTTTTATTTTTTTGATTAAGATTTTTTGGCAATCAGGTTGTAAATAAATAAAATAATAATTGCACCAATAACAGAAGCAATAAAGCCTGCACTAGATCCTTCTGGATATAAACCAAGGAAACGTCCGCCGTATGTTGCAAGTAATGAACCTGCAATACCTAATGCAGCTGTCACAAAGAATCCTGCTTTATCTTCACCTGGGTGAATAGCACGAGCAATTAAACCTGCAACAAAACCAATGACGATTGCAACGATAAGTGACCACATAATGGTTCTCCTTGTAATTTATCTTTATTTTATAAAAGTTTGTAAATCTATCATTAAACAAAAAGCATGAAGAGGAAAGAAAAATTTAGCGAAAGTTGTTGTTTTTTTGTTCTCCAAAATGTTTGAATAAAAAAAAGTGGCTTACGCCACTTTTTTATCAAAATTTAAATTAAAGACCAATTTCACCAATAAATGGAAGGTGACGATATTTTTGATCGTAATCTAAGCCATAACCCACAATGAATTTGTCTTCGACTTCAAAACCTAAAAATTTAACATCTAAGTCAATTTCACGGCGTGAAGGTTTGCTCACTAAAGTGCAAAGTTCAATTGAATTGGGTTGGCGTGTACTTAAAATTTCTAAAACTTTGCTTAAGGTATTACCTGAGTCAATAATATCTTCAACAACAAGAATATCTTTACCACGAATTTCGCCATCTAAATCTTTCAAAATTTTAACGTCTTTTGAAGATACGGTTCCACCGCCATAGCTTGATACCGTCATAAAATCTAGTTCATGCGGCTTTGTTATTGCGCGACACAAATCTGCCATAAAAATCACAGAGCCACGTAATAAACCTACAAGTACTAATTCTTTGTCACTGTTTGCGTAGTGTGCATCGATATGTGCACCAAGCTCTTTAACTTTAGCTTGGATTTCTTCTGTGGAAATCATTACGCTCATTTGAACGGTCATGGGTAGATACCTAAAGAGAAAATATAAAAATAAAAAAGGCGTTGACCAGCAACACCTCATATATATCTTAATTTTAATACATCTAGGGTTGAGATGCATCCCTTTTGCCTGTTTGGAATGTAATCATTGTTTTGCAATTTGTGAATTAATCACAAATTAAAATAGAACAATCAGTAAATTTCACCTAACAAACAAAAAGATGAAAGACATTCTTTATTGAGCATTACTTTTGCTATAAGCCAATTGACCAAAGACATAAGTACTATGAATATTGCGGTCATCACCCATGGTCATCAATGCAAATAAAGCATCATCAATGTTTTTAGCACGTGCCTGACGCAAAGCTTGAATTGCTGTTGGTTTTAAATCTAAAACAACAAAATCTGCTTCTTTGCTGACATTAAAATTCCCCAACTTTTCATCTAAATCTAAGGCTTTTGCCCCACCAATAGTTGCATGATAAAGCGCTTCAAATGCAGATAATTTATCGCCTTGCAGTTGTTGAACTTTGTAGGCTTCATTGAGGGTTTGTAATTGGTTGAATGATGTCCCTGCGCCTACATCTGTGCCTAAACCTACTTTTACTTGTTTTTCCCAAGTCTTTTTCAGTGGAAATAAACCACTACCTAAGAATAAGTTTGATGTTGGGCAAAATGCGATTGCAGAATCAGTCTTATGCATACAATCCCACTCTTCATCTTCTAAATGCACACAATGCGCAAATACAGAGCGTGAGCCTGTTAAACCATAATGATGATACACATCTAAATAACCTTTTTGCTCGGGGAATAAATCTTTCACCCATGCAATTTCATTTTTGTTTTCACTTAAATGTGTATGCACATAGACATCTGGGAATTCAGCTTTTAACTTGCCCGCTGCGGTTAGTTGTTCAGGTGTAGATGTTGGCGCAAAACGTGGAGTGATTGCATACAAGTTGCGACCTTTACCATGCCATTTCTCAATGAGTGCCTTAGAGTCTGTATATGCGCTTTCTGCGGTGTCACAAAGTGCTTCAGGTGCATGACGATCCATCATCACCTTACCTGCAATTAAGCGCATTTGGTGTTGTTCTGCGGCTTCAAATAAAGAATTTACAGATTGAGGATGTACGGTACAGAAAACGAGAGCTGTTGTTGTACCGTTTTTAAGCAGTTCATTAACAAAGAATTTCGCAATTTTGTCTGCATAGTCTTTGTCTTCAAACTGAATTTCTGTAGGGAATGTATAGGTATTTAACCACTCTAAAAGCTGTTCACCGTATGCACCAATCATTTCTGTTTGCGGGAAATGAATGTGCGTGTCGATAAAGCCTGGGACAATGAGCTGATCAGGATAATGTTGAAGGTTCATCTCTGAATTAAGTTGAGCCTGCCCTGCTTCCCAAGTGCCAAACCATGTGATTTTTCCATTTTTAGTGATGAGTAAACCATCTTCAATATATCGAACAGCTTGGTCGATATCGGACGCTTTTGAAACTGTATTTTGAATATCGAGAAAACGACCACGAATGGCTGTAGAGGAGATAATTGAAGACATATAAACCCTATGTTTGTACTTTTTTCAGTTGATTGTAACTTAAAAAATGAACTCTTCCATGATTCATCGCATAATCTTTACCAATTGAAAATATAAGATCATGATTTAAAAACTGAGTGAGTATGAAGGTGATGAAAATGGAAGAAAAATATTCTGAAAATTTGAAAGAAATTTTATCTAAAAACCAAACAATCATGCAGATTCTAATGACTTTAAAGATGCTAGAACCACATGCTTATATTGCCGCAGGTATTATTCGGAATACGGTTTGGGCGCATTTACATGATCGGTCTTATGATTTAGAAAATACGGAAGTTGATGTTGTTTTCTACGATGAAAAAAATCCTTTAAATCATGCAAAAAATTTGCAAAAAGAAATGATGCGCATATTTCCCAATATGGAGTGGGATATAACCAATCAAGCCTTGGTACATACTTGGTATAAAACAGATACAGGAGAAAGTATTGCACCTCTAACTTCAATTGAGCATGCATTGTCTTTATGGCCCGAAACGGCAACATCTGTTGCGGTTCGTTTAAATGACAAAAACGAAATAGAATATGTTGCACCTTTTGGATTGGCAGACTTATTTGAATTGAAGTTGCGTTGGAATAAGACGTTGGTCAGTCATCAAGTATTTTTATACAGATTAAAAACAAAGAATTTTTTAGAAAAATGGTCAAAATTAAAATTAATCGATTAAAAAAGCCCTCCAAAAGGAAGGCTTTTATCCATTATATTTTAGGTTTATAAGGTCGTTTCGTTATATTTTTTACTGTGTCGAATCGACAAAAGAGCCGTTACAGTTAAAGTAATAATTATGAACCCAAGTGAAATCCAAATTGGCATATGGAAAACATCAAGCATCAGCATTTTAAAGCCAATAAATACTAAAATCAGACCTAAGCCATAAGGCAAATAATGCATTTTAGATGCCGCGCCAGACAACAAGAAGAACATTGCACGTAAGCCTAAAATTGCCATTAAGTTTGCAGTTAATACAATGAATGGATCAGTTGTTACCGCAAAAATTGCAGGAATAGAATCGACGGCAAAAATAACGTCAGATGCTTCTACTAATATTAAAACTAAAAATAAAGGTGTTGCCCAAAGCATGCCATTTTGACGAACAAAGAATTTGTCTTCTTCTAGCGTTGGTGTAATACGCATGTGTTTACGTAGCCATTTTAGAATCGCCATATCTTCAATATTTGGGTCATCATCTTGTCCTTTTAGGAATTTGAAACCTGTATAAACCAAGAAAGCACCGAAGATATAAAGGATCCATGAGAATTCTTGAACAAACCAAGCCCCAATAAAAATGAAGATGGTACGTAGAACAATTGCGCCTAATACGCCGTATAAAAGCAATTTGCGTTGTAACGCAGGCGGAATAGCAAAGGCTGCGAAAATCATCAGCCAAACGAATACATTATCAATTGCGAGTGATTTTTCGAGTAAGTAACCTGCAAAGTATTCCATGACTTTGGTGTTTGCGACGGTTACACCCGCAATTTGTTGTAGGTATAACCACAAACCGCCACCAAATAAGGTCGCAACAGAAACCCAAGCAAGGCTCCAGTATGCAGCGGTTTTAATTTTGACGTCTTGACCTTGTTTTTGTTTAAAGCCTAAAAAGTCGATAATAAGCATGACAGCAACAATGCCGAAAAATGCTAAATACAGCCATAAAGTACCAATTGTTTCCATGGGGGAATTCTCCACATCTAACAACCAGCCATAAAAAAACCTTGACCAGTCGCCAGATGAAATAAAACATCTGTAACAACATGATCAAGGTCTTGCCTACATCTTTGTATTTATAAAAAGATGCTCAGATACCGACTTTTTGCAAAGTGTAATGACGATATTCTGACACGTTAAATATTCATAAATGATTGTTTAACGTTTGGAGGAGGCTACTCCCCTTGTTCAACTTAATTTTGTTTTGGACGAATCCAAATATGCACGAATAATGACAGATTTTTAATCCATCTGCAAATGCTCACTTGTTAAAATGATTAAACCTTATTTGGCATAAAGTCTGCACGGCGGACTAATATTAAAGCCAATAGTGTCCCTAAAACAGCAATCACACCGCCAATAATACCAATATAACTTAAGCCTAAATGCGTACTGACAATGCCACCTAATAAAGCACCACCACCAATTCCGACATTGTATAAACCTGAATAAATTGCCATGGCAACATCTGTTGCATCGGAAGCTAAATTAAGGGTTTTTGCTTGAAGTGCAAGACTAAAACCAATAATGCCCATGCCCCAAAACATGCAAACCGCGCTGAGAGCAATAAACTCACCTACGAAAGGAAGTAATAACAACATTGCGAGTGCTAAACAAAGGGTACTGAGTGGAATTGCAAGTTTTGGGAATTTTGCACCAAATTTGCCAAATAAATACGAGCCAAAAAAGCCTGCTCCGCCAAATATTAAAAGTAATGCTGTCGTTTGAGCAGAACTAAAATGTGCAATATTCAGTGAGAATGGTTCGATATAACTATATGCCGTAAATTGCGCAGTAATAATGATGATGGTTAAAGCAAAGACCATCATTAAGCTTGGGCGTTTTACAAAGCTCGCTAAACTTTTGATAGAGCCTGAATTTATACTTGGCAATAATGGCAAAGTTTTCGCAAGCGTAATACAGACAGCTGTAGCACAAATGGCGATTAAACCAAATGTATTTCGCCAACCATAGGCTTCACCAATCATTCGCCCAAAAGGAATTCCTAAAACCATCGCTAAAGATGTACCTGTCGCGAGTAATCCTAAAGCTTGGAATTCTTTACCTTTGGGTGCTACACGAACTGCTAAAGAAGCTGTAATTGACCAAAATAATGCATGAGCAAATGCAATTCCAATACGGCTAATGAGTAATACGGTAAAGCTCCATGCAAAATAAGACAGAATGTGACTCACAATAAAAACAACAAAAAGCGCAATGAGTAAAAAGCGTCGTTCGATATTCTTTGTGAGCAACATAATGGGTAAAGAGATAGGTGCAACTACCCAAGCATATAGCGTAATCATCATGCCTACATCGGTGGCGGGCATAGCAAAACTTTTACCTATATCACTTAATAATGCGATAGGTACAAATTCTGTGGTATTGAAAATAAAAGCAGCAAAAGCCAGTGTAATCACGCAAATCCATTGTTTGGATGTTTGTGATTCTGCTTCTATGGGGGAAGTTTTCATATAAAAATAGTGAAGAAGGTTTGTGTGAATTGTAGACTTATTTAATGGTGAAGTTAAGGTTAGTGTTGTATGACTCAAAATTAAGAATGTCTGTGACGTGGCTGATATGCAGATAATAAAAATTAACAGTATGAAAAAAAGAAACGTGGCACTTTCTAAATTAAGAATAATTTAAAGGATAGAAAAGTGTTAGAAATTAAACATGTTGAGAATGGTTCTAAGGGTGAATTTTATATTGGTGAAGAAGGTCATCATTTGGCAGAAATGACCTATTCATGGGCAGGTGAAGATAAGTTTATTATTGATCATACGCATGTGGAAGATGAATTACGCGGGCAAAATGTAGGTCGTCTTTTGGTGAATAGTGCTGTGGAATATGCGCGTGAAAAAGGTGTGAAAATTTTACCTTTGTGCCCTTTTGCTAAATCTGTTTTTAATAAAGATTCATCTATTCATGATGTGTTATTTGGTTAATATATTGGTATTTCATATTTAGTCTTATATTTTAGAGATTCACTATGCAGTTTCAACATGAAGATAATGGTCAATTGGGTGAGTTTTTTGCGGTAGATGATACTGGGGAAAGAATAGCTGAAATTACGTATGTTTGGAGTAATCCACATACGGTTATTGCGAACCATACATGGGTTGATGATTCTTTGCGTGGTCAAGGTGTTGCACGTCAGTTGCTTGATGTTTTAGTGGAATTTGCACGTGAAAAAAATATAAAAATTTTACCTACATGTTCTTATGTTGAAGTGATGTTTAGACGTGATAAGAATTTAGCGGATATTAAATATATATCTTAAATTTTTAATTGCTCATTTACGTTGCAATAAAAAAGAGGTCCTTATTTAAGGACTTCTTTTTTATAAAATACTTATCGCTTTAAAAATCAATAATCACTTTTAATGCATTTTCATCCGCACCATGTTTAAACACGTCGTATGCTTTTTCAAGATCCTGAAATTTAAAATGATGTGTTGCTAGTTTTTCAAGTGGTAATTTGCCCGAACAACATGATTTTAAAAGCATGCCAGTTGTATTTGCATTGACTAAACCTGTGGTGATCGTTAAATTTTTGATCCAAAGTTTATCGAGTGCAAAACTAACAGCTTGTCCATGTACACCAACATTGGCGATATGTCCGCCTTCTTTAACAATGTTTTGGCAAACATTCCAAGTCGCTTCTATTCCGACTGCTTCCATTGCACAATCAACACCGCGACCATTGGTAATTTCTAAAATACGTTGTATTGCATCTTCTTTAGTTGAATTTATGGTGTGTGTAGCACCTAGTTCTTTGGCTAGTTTTAGACGGTTATCATCCATATCTACAACAATAATTTGTGATGGTGAATAAAATTGTGAAGTGAGTAAGCAACCCATTCCAATAGGTCCTGAGCCTACAATAGCAATAGTATCTCCTGGTTTTACATCACCATATTGCACACCAATTTCATGTGCTGTTGGTAATACATCAGATAAAAATACAGCGACATCTTCGTTTAAACCTTCAGGTAATAAATAAAGTGAATTGTCTGCAAATGGTGTGCGAACATATTCTGCATGCGTACCATCAATCATATATCCTAAAATCCATCCACCTTCATTTCGGCAATGCGAATAAAGTTGTTTTTGGCAGTTTTCACATGTACCACATCGGCTCACGCAAGAAACAATGACACGATCACCCTTTTTAAAGTTTTTAACGCCATTACCGACTTCTTCAATAATCCCGATACCCTCATGTCCTAAAATACGCCCATCAAAATGTCCTTGATTTGCTTTCACTGTTTCTTCAATTTCAGGATTTTTCCCTTTCAAAATACCTAAATCTGTACCGCAGATCGTTATTTTTTCTAATCGAATAATGGCATCGGTAGAGTCTATAATTTTAGGGAGTGGGCGTTCTTCAAAACGTAAATTATTGGCACCGTGATATACCATGGCTTTCATTGTGGTTTTAGTCATCATTTTTCTTCCTTATTTATTTGATAAGTGATGTATTTAATCTAATCTATTATTATCTTTATTAAATGATATGTACAAATTAAATACATATAAAAAATAGGGATTAATGCGTGATATTTTTCCTTAAATATTTTAAATTATTGTTAAAACTTATAATAAAAAAAGCCCGCATTCGCGGGCTTTTAAAAAGGCAATAAATTAAGCTTTTAACGCTGTAATCAATTTTTGATGCAAACCACCAAAACCGCCATTCGACATAATCACAACCGCATCGCCCTCACCTGCTTCATTTACTACAGTAGTAATAATGTCATCCAAAGTGCGTGCAATAACTGCTTTATTTGACGCAGCATCAATCACAGGTTGTAAGTCCCAATCTAAACCTTCAGGTTGGTACCAAATCACTTCATCAGCCAAACGAGCCGAATGCGCTAAACCATCTTTATGGCTCCCCATACGCATGGTATTTGAACGAGGCTCAATAATTGCCCAAAGTTTGCGTTCACCTAAACGTTTACGTGCGCCTTCTAGTGTTGTATCAATTGCCGTTGGATGATGTGCAAAGTCATCATAAACTTCAATGCCACGTACAGTGCCTAAAAGTTCCATACGGCGTTTTACACCACCAAAATTAGATAAAGCTTCACATGCAGTTTCAATTGAAACGCCTACATGTTCTGCGGCAGCAATCGTCGCTAAAGCATTCGCTACACTGTGTTGCCCTGTCATTGTCCATTTCACTTCACCTTTTACAACGCCGTGTTGTAAAACCTTAAAGTGAGAACCATCGGCAGATAATTGCTCTGCATAAAGTTCAGACTTTTCATTGGCATCTAAACTTGTACGAACCACAGGTGTCCAACAGCCTTGTTCTAAAACTTCATCGATATTGGTTTCAGTAATAGGCGCAATAATGCGACCTTCACTTGGAATGGTACGGACTAAATGATGGAATTGTTTTTGAATTGCCGCCAAGTCATCAAAGATATCGGCATGGTCAAATTCTAAGTTATTTAAAATGGCTGTTTTAGGATGGTAATGCACGAATTTAGAACGTTTATCGAAGAATGCAGAATCGTATTCGTCAGCTTCTACACAGAAGTATTTACCGCCACCTAAACGCGCACTTTCACTGAAACCTAAAGGTACACCGCCAATTAAAAAGCCTGGCTCTAAACCTGCTTGATCAAGCACCCAAGCCAACATAGTCGTCGTTGTTGTTTTACCGTGTGTACCTGCAACGCCTAATACATGCTTACCTTGTAAAACGTGATCTGCAAGGAATTGAGGACCTGAAATATACGGTAAACCTTCATTGAGCATATATTCCACAGCATCAATACCACGCTTCATGGCATTACCCACAATCACCAAATCTGGATGCGGTTGTAAATGGCTACGGTCATAGCCTTGCATGAGCTTAATGCCTGCATTTTCTAGCTGCGTAGACATTGGTGGATAAACGTTTTGATCTGAACCCGTAACTGTATGACCAAGGTCACGTGCAAGTAATGCTAAAGAACCCATGAATGTGCCACAGATACCTAAAATATGCAGATGCATAATACGTTTTACTCCACTTCTTTTTTTGACACATCACGTTGATTTTTGTGCTGTTGTCATGATTTATTCAATTTAAAAGCAACGATAGCAAGGCTATACCTGAAAAGATAGTTTTTCTTGTATCAAATAGGGAGTTTTTCACAATCAAAAACAGCAAAATTATTCAAAAAAAATCATCAATAAAAGTGCATTAAATCGACACAGAAATTTGTACAATAGCGACAATCTTTTAGGATGATATCTCCGATGTCTTTGCCTTTAATTCTGCTTATTATTTCGAACTGTTTTATGACCCTTGCTTGGTATGGTCATTTAAAATTTTTACATGATGCTCCGCTTTGGCAAGCCATTTTATTTGGATGGATGATCGCGCTGTTGGAATACAGTTTCATGATTCCTGCCACGCGTATGCTTGCGCAACATGGTTGGTCTTTGGGACAAATGAAGATCACCCAAGAGGTGGTAACGCTTTTGGTTTTTGTACCATTTATGATCTTTCTATTTAAACAACCCTTTAAACTTGATTATTTGTGGGCAGGTTTATGCTTATTTGGTTGTGTTTATTTTGTATTCCGAAGTCAGTAGCAAAAAATAGCATTTGCTACTTCCCTATTTTTGTTTAATTTTTTGTAATTTTAATAAAAAAATAATAAAAATCATACTTTGCATTGACCGTTAAATTTTATTGAGATGAAAATTCAGTCTATAATATGTGGCTCTTATTAAAGCTTGGCTCTCTCGTCGAGATTTATCTCTTCTATCTTTAATCTCTGGAAAATTTGCAATGAATGCGGCCGCTTCTCAAGACACTCCTCTCGTTGGAATTATTATGGGTTCTCAATCGGATTGGGCAACTCTAGAACACACTGCCAATATGCTTAAGCAGCTTGGTGTCCCTTTTGAAGCTGAAGTTGTTTCTGCACATCGTACTCCAGATCGTTTATTCGAATATTCTGAAACTGCGCGTGATCGTGGTATTCAAGTGATTATTGCGGGTGCAGGCGGTGCGGCACATTTACCAGGTATGTGTGCGGCAAAAACTGATTTACCTGTACTAGGTGTACCTGTGAAATCATCTATTTTAAACGGTGTCGATTCATTGCTTTCAATTGTACAAATGCCAGCAGGTATTGCTGTGGGTACACTTGCAATTGGTCCAGCAGGTGCAACAAATGCAGCAATTATGGCTGCACAAATTTTAGGTTTAACACGCCCTGAAATTGCAAAAAATGTCGCAGATTTTCGTGCAGCGCAAACTGAAAAAGTAGCGAGCAAAAATATTCCAGGTCAAATTTAAAGCCAAGCTTAATACGGGAAAAACGCTATGAATAAAACCATCGGTATTTTTGGTGGTGGTCAATTAGGTCGTATGATGGCACAAGCCGCATTACCACTTAATATTCAATGTACATTTTTTGAAGCAAGCACAGATTGCCCTTCAGCAGCTTTAGGTCAAGTCATCTCGACAAAGGCTGAAAATGGATTACAACAATTCATTGAAAGTGCAGATGTATTTAGCCTTGAATTTGAAAATACACCATTATCAGATGTAGATGTTTTAACTCAAAGTAAAGCATTGCACCCACCACGTCAGGCTTTGGCTATTGCACAACATCGTCTTTCAGAAAAAGCATTGTTCGATGAGCTAGCTATTCCTGTTGCGCCGTATAACGCAGTAGATTCATTAGAAAGCTTAAAAGCTGCGGTTGCTGAACTTGGTTTGCCTATCGTCTTAAAAACTGCAACAGGTGGTTATGACGGTAAAGGTCAATTTGTTCTTCGTAGTGCAGATCAAATTGATCAAGCTTGGGCGGAACTTGGGCCTGCTGGCTCACTCATTGCAGAAAGCTTTGTAACTTTCTCTCGTGAAGTTTCAATTATTGCAGTACGTGGACAAAACGGTGACGTGAAAACTTGGCCTTTGGCTGAAAACCATCATCACAATGGTATTTTGTCACACTCAATTGTACCTGCGCCAAATAGTGCAGATCTACAACCTGTAGCACAAGACTACATCACTCGCCTGCTGAATCATTTGAATTATGTTGGTGTGTTAACGCTTGAGCTATTTGTGACAGATAAAGGTTTATATGCCAATGAAATGGCACCTCGTGTTCATAACTCAGGACATTGGTCAATTGAAGGCGCAGTTTGCTCTCAATTTGAAAACCATATTCGTGCGGTTGCAGGCTTACCTTTAGGTTCAACAGACGTTGTACGCCCTACGGTGATGGTGAATGTTATTGGTCAATATCCAAAGTCTGAAGATGTTTTGGCACTGGAAGGTGCTCATCTTCACCTGTATAACAAAATTGAGCGTGAAGGTCGTAAAATTGGTCATATTACATTAATGCCAAATGACAGCGCTGAACTTACAACTTTATGTCGTAAATTGGCGAAAATTTTACCGAACCCACTCGCACTTAGCGAAGATATGAGCATTTAAACCAAAGTTTGAATGTTAAAAAAGCGGTCATGTAAATGACCGCTTTTTTTATGCCTACACTTCGGGCATGATTGCGCCTCTTTGAAGGAAGCACACCTTTTGTCGGAAGATGATTGATCTAAAAATAATCAATATATTAAAGTAAATAACAATCTAGAAACCTAAAAAGAAGCTTAATAATTAGAAAAATATTTAAAACACTTCATTTTGATTTAGGCAAAATGAAGTGCGATAAAACTTTAAATTCAAACTTTTGAATTTATAAAACAAGAAATGAATTTAAAGTTATTTGTGTTTTGAATTTAAAACCCGAACTTTGAATTTAAACTGCCTATTTTTGAATTTGAATGCTTAAAAATGAATTTAAAAGGACTGTTTTAAATTTAAAACATTGGTTTTTAAATTCAAAGATGCTGCTCTGGAGTGCGGTTGCTTGTGGATAACTCTAGATATTTAAATTTAATTTCTGAGATTTGAATTTAAAATAATGATTTAAATTCAAAGTTCTTTTCAAAAATACTATTTTTAAATTCAAAAAGGCGCTCTAAACACACGGTTTAAATTTAAAAATCGCAAAAATCTAATTTTTTTGAATTCAAAACTGAAATATGAATTTAAAATGGAGAAAAATGAATTTAAATTTACGATTTATTTCTATTTTTTGCCTTTGATGGTGGTATGTTTAAGTCATAATTTAAATTCAAAAATGCATCGGGATAATATGCGTAATATTGCTTTTCTTTTAGGTTCTACTTTATTCCTAACAACTCAGGTTCAAGCCGATCTTGTCATTAATGGTCAATCTGTTGCTGTAAATACGACGGAGCAAAAAATATTAGATTTGAATGCTTCTAATAATTTTCAAATGTGCATCGCAAATCTAAAAACTCAGGCGATGAATTCTGGTGTTTCTAGTTCTACTTTTGATCGCTATACGCAAAATTTAACTCCAGATTATTCAGTTATTGAAAAATTGAATTATCAACCAGAATTTTCTACGCCAATTTGGGACTATTTGTCTGGTTTGGTTGATATTGAACGTATTGAGCTTGGTAAACAAAAAATCCAACAACATCGTGATGTATTAAACAAAGTTTCTGCAACGTATGGTGTACCTGCTGAAACTGTGGTGGCCGTTTGGGGTGTTGAAAGTAACTATGGCAGTATTTCGGGCAAAAATGATTTATTACAATCCTTAGGTACCTTGAGTTGCGAAGGTCGTCGCCAAAGCTTTTTCCGTGGTGAGTTCTTCGCTGCCATGCGAATTTTACAACGTGGTGATTTAACGCAAGATCAATTGAAAGGCTCTTGGGCAGGTGCATTTGGTCATACGCAATTTATGCCATCTACCTATGAAGAACTTGCAGTCGATTTTGATGGTGATGGTCGTCGTGATTTAGTATCCAGTACGACAGATGCTTTAGCATCTACAGCAAATTTCTTAAAAAAACGTGGTTGGCAAACAGGTCAACCATGGGGTTTTGAGGTTAAAGTACCTGAAGGTTTTTCAATTTCAGGTGAAAGCCGTCGCAATAAAAAATCGCTTTCTTCATGGGTTGAAAGAGGCGTTGTGCGTGCAGATGGCAGTCCTATAATTCAAGCTAATTTAGCTGAAAGTTCACAAGCAGGTTTAATGTCACCAGCGGGTGAAAATGGTCCATTATTCCTGGTGTTTAAAAACTTTGATGCCATTTATAGTTACAATGCTGCGGAAAGTTATGCGCTTGCAATTGCGCACTTATCTGACCGTTTACAAGGTGCAAGTGGCTTTGTCAAAGAGTGGCCAACCAATGATGCGGGTACGTCAAGAACCGAACGTCGTGAAATTCAAGCCTACTTATTGAGTAGAGGTTATTCAATTGGTGATGTTGATGGCTTAATTGGTGATAAAACGCGTCAAGCCATTCGTCAGGAACAAATGCATTTTGGTTTGAGTCCAACAGGTAGAGCGGGGCAACTTATTCTTCGAGCTATTCGTGATCAAAATGCAAAAAAGATGATGAAATAAGAAAACACAAATAAAAAAAAGGTCTGCATATGCAGACCTTTTTTATTTAAACTTTGAATTAAAGTGTCGCATTTGGATCAATTTTTACAGCATCTAATAAATCGAAAACAGCAGATGTGATGTCTATACTTAAATTGCGATTATTGAAAACTTCATAAGCTGTAATTGTTACGTCTGTATCACTTGGAAGTAGGCGTTGTTCTTCTTCTATTAAGTCGTTTATTGGTAATAGTGTTTGTTTGATTTCTAGATGTAAAACATCTTTAAACTCAATGTTATCGTCATCTAATTCAAGGATTTGTTCATTGAAATAAGGTAATAAAATTGAGTGAAGATACGGCTGAAGTTCAACAATATCGAATAGTTCAATATCACGAGTTTCTTCAATCGTGCTGATATGATCGTTTACTTCCAAAATAATATGATAGTAACTCACAGCCTTCTCCTCTAAATAATCTGCCCATACAATAGCACGAATCGTATTATTCAAGAAATTGAAAACAAGATAGGTTGATTCCGTCTTATTTAAGGCTAAATCAATTTATATAAAGTGATTGTGAGTTATATTTTAAATTTTTTAATAGAATAGAAAATAAAAAATAGCCCTAATTTTATAGGGCTATTTCATTTAGAAAATTAATCAAAAATATTGAATAGAATTCGAATATTTATGTGATTTTTTCAATAATACTGATAAAGAATTTAATAAAAATACTGTTTGATATATCAATAATAAATCCACCCACCATAGGTACGATTAGAAACGCTTTATGTGATGGACCAAAAGTTTTAGTTACCGTTTGCATGTTGGCAATAGCCGTTGGTGTAGCGCCCATACCAAAACCACAATGTCCTGCACTAATTACGACAGCATCATAATCTTTACCCATCAATTTAAAGGTAATAAAGCATGCAAATAAGCCCATTACGATTGTTTGAACAATAATGATTAATAGGACTGGCCCAGCCATATTCGCCAATTGGCTGAAGTTTAAAGACATGAGTGCGATTGCTAAATATATAGAAAGAGCTGTACTCCCTAAAACATCAATTGTTGGCTCAGCCACATTTTTCTTGATCAAATGATTGAGTACATTACGTAAGAATATACCGACAAATAAGCACCATACAAAAGTAGGTAAATAGAATGCGCTATCTTTTAATAAGTCACCAATATAAGTACCGACAACAATACAAATACTCAGTAAAAAAATTGTTTCGATAACATTTTTAGTATTAATTTCTCTTGATACTTTAGGTGCTTCGAATGATTCTTCAATTTTATTTTTTTTGATCTTCAGTTGTTTTTGGTACCTTCACTTTTTTTATAAGATGTCGTGCAATTGGTCCACCCATTAAGCCGCCAATAACAAGTCCTAATGTTGCACACGCCATAGCTAACTCTAATGCACCTGTAACACCATATTTTTGTTCTAAAATTGGTCCCCATGCCCCAGCATTACCGTGTCCACCAGAAAGTGTAATTGAACCAGCAATTAATCCCATGAATGGATCTTCATTCATAAGCATTGCCATGCCAATACCAACAATATTTTGTGTGATAATCAGAATTGTGACAATAAACACAAGAATTAACAAAGGTTTTCCACCTTTGAGTAATTTTGAAAAGTCAGAACTTAAGCCAATAGAAGAGAAAAAAGTAATCATCAGTAGGCTTTGTAAAGATGTATCAAATTTGAAAGTGTAACCTGTAATCTTATTAACCAAGAATAAGATAGTTGCAACGATAAACCCACCCACAACCGCTTCAGGGATATGATTGTTGCGTAAAAATTTAGTGTGCTTTACTGCAAGCATGCCAAGTGCCAAGTGCCAATGCAATGCAAGCCATCAGCAATGTATGGTTTGTACTTACTATCATTTCTATCCCTTTAAATATATTAGATACTTTACATGCCTTAAAACGATTGTTTTTTAGGGTTCATGTCGGATCTATTAGACTTATCCGCTATTGATGAATTGTTAAACACATATTTAATTCACTATTTATTGGCCCAACTCCTAATGAATAGTTTTCTTAAATTAGCTGTCGAAATTGATGCAAATTTACAAGGGTTTATTGACATTAAGTAATGAATTCTAATAGATTACCTATAACTATTGGTTATGTGCTCTCTTATGAATCTTAGACACCTAGAAATGTTCTATTCAGTGATGCTTTTTGGGTCATTGACAGAGGCAGCTTCATCGCTATGCATATCACAGCCTGCAGCAAGTAAATTACTAAAACATGCAGAGCAACGTCTTGGTTTTGCACTATTTAAGCGCGTGAAAGGGAAATTACAGCCCACCAAAGAAGCGTATATTTTATATGATGAAATTAAGCCAATTTATGAAAAAATTAATGAATTAAATAAGCTCACACATAACTTAGCGAAGAATACTCAAGGACAAATAACACTCGGATGTTTACCAAGTTTAGGTTTGAGTCTAATACCAAAGTTGACTGCTCAATTTCTTAAAAGATATCCAGATGTATTCGTAAATATCGGCACAGATCATACGCAAGCATTGGAGCAAAAATTATTACAACGAGAAATTGATATTGCAGTCACATTCCAGCCACAAACCCAGCACGGCATTATTGCAATGCCCATTTTAGAAATTCCATTGGTCTATATTGACTCTCAAGCAATACGTTCAAATCAAGATATTCATTCTATTGATGAAAATAGATGGATTAATCCAGATTCAGATTCACTCATGCAAGTGGTTAAGCAGTACAGAACATTTAATAAAAGTATCGTCAATGTGCAAACTTACTACATGGCAAGTGAATTAGTTCGACAAGGTTTGGGATGTAGCATTACCGATATTTATACAGCAGCATACTCATTACCTAAAGAAATGATTCATGAAGTAAAGCCTCGTTTGTACACCACCATCTATATTTTAAGAAATGCTAATGTGAGTACAACAAAGGCAACGGAGGATTTTATTGAGCTGATAAAATCGGAAATTGGGCTAATTACACCTTCAGTTAACTAAAAGTTATGACTACTCGTTAAAAACTCATTTGTTAAAGCAGTTTTCTTCTCTTTTAATGAACATGTTTTTTGGACATGTAGCATGGAACAATGAAAAAGCATGTAGCCGTAATTGGCGGTGGGGTAATTGGTCTAAGTACAGCTTATGCACTTATTCAAGCTGGTCATAAAGTCACAATGGTCGAAGCAAGTGATCAGGTAGGTTGCCAAACAAGTTTTGCAAATGGTGGTCAACTAAGTTACCGCTATGTTGCACCTTTAGCAGATGCAGGCGTTCCATTCCAAGCACTTCAATGGCTAGGTAAAGCACATTCTCCATTAAACTTTAAATTGAATGCTTCACCATTCCAATGGTCTTGGTTATTACAGTTTTTATTTGCTTGTAACCGTAAAGCCAATATTGCAAATGGTAATCACATTTTACGTTTATCACTTTATAGTCAAAGCATTATGTCTAAATGGCGTGATGAAATTGATGATTTTTGCTGGGTAAAATCAGGAAAAATGGTGATTCATCGTGATGAATATGCATTTAAAAAAGCCGCATCAGGTATCGATCTTCAAGTACAAAAAGCATTGAATCGTGATGAAGCTATTGCACTTGAGCCATCGTTAAATGGTATTGCTTCTGAATTGGTTGGTGCTATTTACACACCAGATGATGAAACAGCAGATTGTTATAAATTCTGTTTAGCTTTGTATAAAGAGCTAGAAAAAAGCATAGATTTTTTATGCTTATATGAGCATGAAGTCATAGATTTTATTACTGAGAATAATAAAGTTACGGCTATTGAAACCAATAAAGGCCGTATAGAAGCAGATGATTTTGTAGTTGCTGCAGGTAATGGCAGTACAGCAATTTTCAATATGGTGGGTATTTCTGTTCCTGTTTATCCGTTAAAAGGATACAGCTTAACTTTACCATTCCCAGAACAATCTAATATTGTTCCAAATATGAGCGTGACCGATTACGCGAACAAAATTGTATATGCAAAATTAGGCGATCAACTTCGTATTGCTGCAATGGTTGATATTGGCTATCAAGATGTATATATCCGACAAGAACGTATGGATGCCTTGAAAGATACTGTTCGTAAGACATTCCCAGATTTAGCAGGTGTAGATACTGCTCAAGAATGGAGTGGCTTGCGTCCATCGACACCAAAAGGTCCACCAATTTTAGGTCGTACAAAATACGCAAATTTATGGTCGAATATTGGTCAAGGTAGCTTAGGTTTCACACTTGCAGCGGGTAGTGCAATGGTTATTAGTCAACTCATTAGCCAAGCAACATCGCCAATTGCTTTAGATGGTTTATCTTTGGAGAAATAAAATGAGTAATGATATTCAACGTATTGGTGCAAATGCACGTTTAGCTGGTTGCGTCGTACATAACGGTTTGGTTTATGTATCAGGTCAAGTTCCAACCACTTTAGATGCAGATGCAAAACAACAAACTTTAGAAGTTTTAGCAAAAATTGATGCGTTATTAGAACAAGCGGGCAGTGATAAAAGCCGAATTTTGACGGCTCAAATTTGGATTAAAAACATTGCGGAAGATTTCACAGCATTTAATGAATGTTGGGAAGCTTGGTTGCCTGAAGGTGCTGCACCTGCTCGTGCTGCATTACAAGCAGATTTGGCTCGTCCTCAAGTATTAGTAGAAGTGATGCTCACTGCTGCTGTTAAATAATTTACGGTTCCTCTTTATAGCCAACATTCGTGTTGGCTTTTTTTATTTTTAGTTTTAAAAATTATCGATTTCTAAGTAAAGCTAAATCGGCAGGTAATAGCCTAAAGTTGGTTTGGTCCTGATCTTTCATCATTGGGTGCATTAACGCTCGTGGATCATCATTATGTTTAAGACCTAAAGCATGACCCAATTCATGTGCAAGTGTTAAGCGTAAATCATCTTCAGATTGAAACTCAAAAATATTGATATTGCGCCCGTCAAAATTACCTTTATCGAATAAATGTGGCTGAAAGCTTAAATTAAAATGCTGGATAGATGTACTAATATTCTTATTGAGATTATTCAACTCTCCAACTTGCATATTTAATTGTGCAATTTTTTGATTATATTCATCAATTTCAAACTTTAAAGCATTCATCTTCTGTTCTAGAAATTGTCGCTGTTGGGCAAATATTTCTCTCTGAGATGCAGGCGCACCACCATTTTGATTGACCATGGCAACTTGCTCATTATAGTGCTGCAACTGCATGTCATATTCAACTTTCTTAGCGTTGAGTAGGGCATCGTTCCTATCAATTTCATTGCGTAAAGCATTTACTTCCTGATTTTTAGCATCCCAGTATGCTTGATCATTTTTAATGTTATTTTCATGTGCTAAACGGGTTGTGGTTTCTTGTTGGCGTTCATCATAGTGAAAATGAATGGTGAGTTTGGCTTTTGGATCATATACAAAAAATTCTTTTCCTGTACCTGTTGTCCATATTGCGGCAGCTTCTTGGCTCAGTTGAATGGCTTTCTCATGGTTGATGCCAAATCGTGGATCTACTTCTGCAATACGATATCGTAAACGTGTATCTGTCGGATGTAGTATCCGATCAATAGGGGAGTTTAATCGTACTTGAGGTTGTTTATTATTTTGATAAATAAAAAAGAATAAAATGAGGCTGAAAAAGATGAGTATATAAACACGCATTTTTTAAAATCAAAGAGTTATTTGAATAATAATGTAGCTTAATTATATGAATTTTAGAATAAAAAAACCGCGCTTTCGCGCGGTTTTTTTGACTATTCTAGTCAGTTAAAGTGACAAATTATTTTTTGTCGTCTTTAACTTCTTTGAACTCAGCATCTACAACGCCATCGTCTGCTTTTTGAGTAGCATCGCCACCGAATGCATTAGGATCGAAACCTTCCGCACCGCCTTGACCTTGAGTT
The DNA here is from genome assembly GCF_010646905.1 of Acinetobacter portensis. Lineage (NCBI taxonomy): Bacteria > Pseudomonadati > Pseudomonadota > Gammaproteobacteria > Moraxellales > Moraxellaceae > Acinetobacter > Acinetobacter portensis. Next base: position 1,203,883 of record NZ_JAAARQ010000002.1, on the reverse strand, counting down.
GCTTCATAAGCACGTTGGCTAATTGGCATGATGATGTTTTGAAGTGCTTCAGTTTTCGCTTTGATGTCTTCTACGTCATTTTCTTTTGTAGAAGCTTCAAGTTCAGCTACAGCAGTTTCGATTGCAGTTTTTTCATCTGCAGTTACTTGCTCGCCTAAATCTTTCACTGCTTTTTGAGCAGACGATACAAGCGCATCAGCTTCGTTACGTGCTTTTGCTAATTCTTCGAATTTACGATCTTCTTCAGCATTCGCTTCAGCATCTTTAATCATCGCTTCAATTTCAGCATCGCTCAAACCAGAGTTTGCTTTAATTTGGATTGATTGTTCTTTACCAGTGCTCTTGTCTTTCGCAGACACTTTCAAGATACCATCAGCGTTGATGTCGAAAGATACTTCAATTTGTGGCACACCACGTGGAGCAGGTGGAATATCGCCTAATTGGAAGTTACCCAATAATTTGTTTTGCTGAGCCATTTTACGTTCACCTTGGAACACAGAAATGTCTACAGCAGGTTGGTTGTCAGCAGCAGTTGAGAACACTTGAGATTTCTTCGCAGGAATCGTCGTGTTTTTCTCAATAATTGCAGTTAACACACCACCCATTGTTTCGATACCAAGTGTAAGCGGAGTAACGTCAAGAAGAAGTACGTCAGTTTTGTCACCTGAAAGTACAGCACCTTGAATCGCAGCACCCATTGCTACAGCTTCGTCAGGGTTCACGTCTTTACGTGGCTCTTTACCGAAGAATTCTTGAACTTGTTGTTGAACCATTGGCATACGTGATTGACCACCAACCAAAATTACGTCAGAGATGTCAGAAGTCGAAAGACCAGCATCTTTAAGCGCAATACGGCAAGGCTCAATTGTACGAGCAACTAAATCAGCAACTAAACCTTCAAGTTTTGCACGTGTAACGTTGATCACTAAGTGTTTAGGACCAGTTGCATCTGCAGTGATGTATGGAAGGTTAATTTCAGTTGCATTTGAAGAAGAAAGTTCGATTTTCGCTTTTTCAGCAGCTTCTTTTAAACGTTGAAGTGCAAGCGGATCTTGTTTCAAGTTAACGCTTTGCTCTTTCTTAAATTCTTCAACAAGGAATTCAATTAAAGCGTTATCAAAATCTTCACCGCCAAGGAATGTATCACCGTTTGTAGACAACACTTCAATTTGTTGGTCGCCATCAAGGTCCGCGATTTCAATGATTGATACGTCGAAAGTACCACCACCCAAGTCGTAAACCGCGATTTTACGATCGCCTTCTTTTTTGTCCATACCAAACGCAAGTGCAGCAGCAGTTGGTTCGTTGATGATACGTTTAACTTCTAAACCTGCAATTTTACCTGCATCTTTAGTTGCTTGACGCTGAGCATCGTTGAAGTAAGCAGGAACAGTAATTACTGCTTCAGTTACTGTTTCGCCTAGGTAATCTTCAGCTGTTTTCTTCATCTTTTTCAAGATTTCAGCAGAGATTTGTTGTGGCGCTAATTTTTTATCGTTTACATCAACCCAAGCATCACCATTGTCTGCTTTGATGATTTTGTAAGGAACAAGACCGATATCTTTTTGAACCGCTTGGTCTTGGTACTTACGACCGATCAGACGTTTGATCGCGAATAATGTGTTTTTAGGGTTAGTCACTGCTTGACGTTTAGCAGATTGACCTACAAGAATCTCGCCATCTTTATACGCAATAATAGATGGAGTTGTACGCGCGCCTTCAGCATTTTCAATTACTTTAACTGTGTCGCCTTCAAGTACTGCTACGCAAGAGTTTGTAGTACCTAAGTCAATACCAATGATTTTAGCCATTTGGATGTTTCCTCTAAAATTCTTTTATTCCCAAATCTTTCCCTTTATCAAAGGGAAATTAAAAGGGATTCATTTGTTATCCGATATGAGAGCCGTTCAATTTTTTTCAAGTATTTTTTTCAAAAAAAATCAAAAACTCTCGAATTTGTAGGCTTTATGCGCCAACGAGTACCATCGCAGGGCGTAATAAACGACCTTTTAATGTGTAGCCCTTTTGCAATACTGTGCCAATTTCATTTGCTTTCGCTTCAGGTGCAATACCTACGGCTTGATGTAAATCTGCATTGAAGCCATTTGCTGTATCGACAACAACAACACCAAATTTTTCTAAAGTGTTAAGAAGTGATTTAAGCGTCAGTTCTACACCTTCAGATAAACCAGATTTTTCATCGCCTGCAGCAGCAATAGCGCGCTCTAAGTTATCTACTGAATCTAATAATTCTTTAGCGAATTTCTCAAGCACAGTATCTTTATGCTTTTCAGATTCACGTTGAATACGTTCTACGCTTTTTTGAGCTTCATACACCGCGTTTGCAGTGCGTGCTTTTTCAAGCTTTAAGTTTTCAGCTAATGTTTTAATTTGCTCTTGTAAATCTTCAACTGAAACTTCAGCTTGCTCATTTTCAGCTTGAGTTAGCTGTTCTGCTTGCTCTTGTTGAAGATCTTGAGCTTCTTGATTTTGCTCAGTCGCCATTGATTTACTCCGTTTAAATGGGTTCTTAAACATGTACAGCCCTTTTAGGCATCAGTGCTAACTGTGTTAATGCTGAACTGCCATGCCTTTGCTAAATGTCATGATTAATAAAGAAATCGGGGCGAGCTAGAAAAATTCAAGCGATATGAATAATTAAATTTATTTAATTTTTTATCTTGGGTTTATTTTTTTAAATAATCCATGACAAAAGCAATGAATTCCTGCGTTTTTTTAGGTAAATGACGTCGAGAAGAATAAACCACAGAAAGTGCTAATTGAGGGGGTTCATAATGATTTAAAACAGGAATTAATGTTTCATCTTTCAAATCTCTTTCAACCATTACTTTAGGAAGCATCGCAATCCCCATTTTATTCAAACACATTTCATGTAAAGCATGAGCATCGTTACTTTGAGCGACAATTCGAATGGGGTAGTTTTGTGGTTGTTGTTGATGAGTAGATAGACTCCACGTATTTTGCATGCTGTGATGGGTAATACATGCATGTTGTAGGAGTTGATCTGGATGAACGATTTCACTTGATGTTGCCAAATAATCAGCATGTGCGCAAAGAACTGAATCTACCCGATCTAAAGGACGGGAAATTAATCCATCAGCCACTTTTGTGGTAATGCGAAAAGCCAAGTCAATTTGAGATTCAACTAAATCTAGGGTTTCTTCGGTAATTAAGATATCAAATCGAATATGTGTGTATTTTTGCTGAAACTCTTGAATGGCTTTAGCCAATCCATTTTGCAGTATAAATAAGCCACATGTTAAACGAATTGTACCTGTGTATTGTTCTTCTACAGATAGTTCTTTGAGTAATTGCTGTTGTTGAAGAATATTTTGACAATAGAGTATGGCTTTTTCGCCTGCACTCGTTAAAGAAATATTACGTGTGTTACGGTGTAATAAACGTGTAGAAAAATGATTTTCTAAATGCTCTAAATATCTTGAAACCATTGCACGAGAATAACCAAGTTGGTCTGCTGCCTTAGTAAGGCTGCCATTTTTTTCAATGCAAACAAAAACTTGTATTGCTTTTAAAGTATCCATATTTTTATGATTGTTGCAATTTATGCAACAGTTTATCTTAAAAATGGGTGTTTATTCATCTTGATTTGCAATTTAAAGTGTACTTATTAAATTTAGAGACAAACAAAAATGAAAGTTTTAAAAACAACAGCAATTGCTTTAACTACATTAGCACTTGGCATTCATACTGCGATGGCGCAAGATTTAAAAATTAAAAACTATATTGCAGCACCCGAACATTTTGGTGTGACTTCAACACTAATTGAAGGCGATAAAGACGCAATTTTGGTGAATGCTCAATTCTCAAAATCTGAAGCATTACGTATTGCTGCTGATATCTTAGATTCAGGTAAAAACCTAAAAACAATTTTCGTAAGTTATGGCGATCCAGGTTTTTATTTTGCTTTAGATGTTTTTAAAACATATTTCCCGAATGCTCAAATTGTTGCTACACCTGAAACGGTAAAACATATTCAATCTACATATAAATTGAAAATGGATTATTGGGGACCACAAATGGGTGCTAATGCACCAAGCAATATTATTGTTCCAGAAGCTTATACATCTAAAACATTAAAGCTTGAAGATTCAAATATTGAAATTAAAGGCAAAAATGAACTGACTTATTTATGGATTCCACAAGTTAAAGCTGTAGTAGGCGGAATTCCTGTAACTTCAGGCTCTCATTTATGGATGGCAGATTCAGCAACAAAACAAGATCGTGATACTGTTGTATCTACTTTAAAAGATATTAAGAAGCTAAATCCTGAAATTGTTGTACCTGCGCATACATCTGTAAATGCACCACAAAATTTAGCAGCAGTGAACTTTTCATTAAACTATTTAGCTCAATATGAAAAAGCTGTTAAAGCGACAAAAAATTCAGCTGAATTAACTGAGCAAATGAAACAGAAATATCCTGAATTGGCAGGTGATTCTAATCTTGAGCTTGGTGCTAAAGTTGTAAAAGGCGAAATTAAATGGCCTTAAGCATAGCGCTTAAAACTTAAAATTAACTATCGCAATATGTGATAAGCACAATGAAATATATCGTTTTTACGAAATAGAATTTCATCGATATTATTTCTCTTATACGCAGCAATTGTATTTTGAGGAGAGAGCTAAATACAATTGTTGCAGTATACTCGATTACTCTTTTGGCTGAGCCTTCTCCAAGACTCAGCTTTTTTTGTTAAAATCAACTTAGATATAAAAACTATTAGTATTGAATTAATTTTGTATTTCTCTTTATAGTTTGAATTGAATATTATTTGTTCAGATTCATAACGCTGTATGTTTCTTCTTTTTATTTACTTTTTAAGTTTTAAGGCTTATCCGTCCTATGGGTGGGCCTTTTTTTTATACCCTTGATCATTTTTAACCGCTTTCTTGTTGAGAAACAAAAAGAAGTGTTATTAAAGTTGATCTCTCCCAAAAATAAACCCGAAGATAGCCTATATCTTCGGGTTTATTTTATTCTAGTTTCTAATTGCATCGTTTTTATGGTTTTATTTCAATGAGTGTAAGGCCTCATTTTTTTGCTATGACTATATATAAGATGTTTAAGCTGAAGTGTAGATGATATAAATAGAGAGAAAGTTGGGTTTTAAAAAAGGTAGGAACTGTGCGTATTCATTCGCTAATAAGAGAAAAAATAGAAAAAAGACAAGGAACAGCAGCACGATTGTTGGATCGGACTCCTCGTATTATTCAAAATGCATTAGTGAACGTTTTATCTTATCCATATCACTATCCAGATCTTGATCCTTTTATAAAATGTATGATGGCGGCACAACTCAAACAGGGAAAAGCTGGCTTTATTGGTACAGATGTTGAAGCTTCAAGAAAAGCTTTCGAATCTCAGATGTGTTTAATTGGTATAAAACCGACATTTGTGAAGCGTGTAGAGAATATGCGTCTACCTTTAATCAGTGGAACAATTCAGGCTAGACATTATCATCCTGCACCACATAAAAAATTACCTATGATGGTGTTCTATCATGGTGGCGGTTTTGTTGTTGGTAGTATTGATACGCATGATGAAGCATGTCGTCTATTGGCAATTCATGCAAAGGTTCAAGTATTAAGTATCAATTATCCACTTGCACCAGAAACAAACCCAGCTCAAATTATTCAATGTTGTGAAGATGCTTTAGCTTGGGTCTATCAAAATAGACGTCATTTCAAAATATTAAAAAATAGAATTGCGGTTGCGGGAGATAGTGCCGGCGGAAACATAGCAACAGTTGTTGCACAGCGTACGAAAATGAAAGCATATGCACCAGAAGCACAACTTCTTATTTATCCAACTGTAGATTTAAAAAGTCGTCATCCATCTTTCTTTGCTTATAAAGACGGACTGATTTTGACTGAGTCTGATATTGAAAATGTTGTTGAGTTTTATGCAAAGCAACATGATGTTGATTTGGATGATCCTTTGGTTTCTCCAACAAATGGAGATTTAAAGAAATTAGCACCTGCCTATATATTAACAGCAGGGCATGATGTCTTGCATGATGAAGCGGAAATCTACGCGCATAAAATTAGACAACAAGGTGTAAAGATTTTATATACAAACTATTCTGATCAAACGCATGGCTTTATTAATTTAACTTTTGTTTCCAAGCGCGCTAAAAAAATCACAATAGAAATTGCAAAGAATTTTAGAAGGTTTTGGGATAAACAACACTAACTAAAGAATTGAATAAAAAATGTTCCACGTGAAACGAGTCGAAAATACATATAGATGTAATAACTAACTATATGTGCGTTTGTGTAGTCATGCCGTTATATTTAGAAAAGTTAAGCAAAGAATAAAGATTTAATCGTCGTGAGCGAATAATATACGCTGTATGAAATGTCCGTCTAAATATAAAGGTACGAAATGTTAAAGCAAATAATTTTGGCAACAACGTTGAGTTTGGCTAGTTGGAGCGTCATTGCTGCGAACACAACTGTAGAAATGAAAACCTCTTTAGGTCTTGTTGAAATAGAACTGTTTAATGACAAAGCACCTATTTCAGTAGAAAACTTTAGTCGCTATATAAAAAGTGAATTTTATAATGGCACTATTTTCCACCGCGTCATTCCAGGGTTTATGATTCAGGGTGGCGGTATGAACAAAGATATGACAGAGAAAACAACACAAGCACCAATTACAAATGAATCGAGTAATGGGGTGTTGAATACGCGAGGTACTTTAGCTATGGCGCGTATGAATGATCCTGATTCTGCATCAAGTCAGTTCTTTATTAATTTGGATGACAATAACTTCTTAAATAAAAGTCAAAGAAATGCAGGTTATGCTGTGTTTGGTAAAGTCACTAAAGGAATGGATATTGTCGATAAGATTGCAAAAGTACCTACGGGAAATGTAGGTTCTCATCAAGATGTTCCTAAAAATGTAGTAGAAATTATCAATATGAAGATAAAAGCATCAACGAATTAAAAAATGAATATAAATATGTATTTTAATTAAAAATACATATTTATGTGGAATATTAATGGGTTGGGTGTGTTTTTGTGTGCTTTTGCATCAAAATAGTGCATAAAAATACAACACTCGTTAAAACAAGACGTTAAAAGCGCTTGCACGTGTAAGAAATTGCCCTATAATGAGCCCATACCGACGAGATAGACGGAAACGAACGAAGCACGAAGTGCTGAGTTGTTGAGTATATTGAGTCCAGCTTCTAGCACTGACGAGGTGTTAGAAAGATCATTAAGAGATTATGAAGAACAACTTGTGTGGATTTTTACTGGTTGATCGATCGAAATTATTTTCATTGATTGAATGGTAGAAATTACTCGAAGTTTATTTGAGAAATATTTGTCAGAAAATTGATGAGCCAAGATTGGTGCCCTTTAAGGCACTAAGCAATATTAAACTGAAGAGTTTGATCATGGCTCAGATTGAACGCTGGCGGCAGGCTTAACACATGCAAGTCGAGCGGGGAAAGGTAGCTTGCTACCTAACTTAGCGGCGGACGGGTGAGTAATGCTTAGGAATCTGCCTATTAGTGGGGGACAACAGTTGGAAACGGCTGCTAATACCGCATACGCCCTACGGGGGAAAGCAGGGGATCTTCGGACCTTGCGCTAATAGATGAGCCTAAGTCAGATTAGCTAGTTGGTGGGGTAAAGGCCTACCAAGGCGACGATCTGTAGCGGGTCTGAGAGGATGATCCGCCACACTGGGACTGAGACACGGCCCAGACTCCTACGGGAGGCAGCAGTGGGGAATATTGGACAATGGGGGGAACCCTGATCCAGCCATGCCGCGTGTGTGAAGAAGGCCTTTTGGTTGTAAAGCACTTTAAGCGAGGAGGAGGCTACTTAGATTAATACTCTAGGATAGTGGACGTTACTCGCAGAATAAGCACCGGCTAACTCTGTGCCAGCAGCCGCGGTAATACAGAGGGTGCGAGCGTTAATCGGATTTACTGGGCGTAAAGCGTGCGTAGGTGGTCTTTTAAGTCGGATGTGAAATCCCTGAGCTTAACTTAGGAATTGCATTCGATACTGGGAGACTAGAGTATGGGAGAGGATGGTAGAATTCCAGGTGTAGCGGTGAAATGCGTAGAGATCTGGAGGAATACCGATGGCGAAGGCAGCCATCTGGCCTAATACTGACACTGAGGCACGAAAGCATGGGGAGCAAACAGGATTAGATACCCTGGTAGTCCATGCCGTAAACGATGTCTACTAGCCGTTGGGGTCTTTGAGACTTTAGTGGCGCAGCTAACGCGATAAGTAGACCGCCTGGGGAGTACGGTCGCAAGACTAAAACTCAAATGAATTGACGGGGGCCCGCACAAGCGGTGGAGCATGTGGTTTAATTCGATGCAACGCGAAGAACCTTACCTGGTCTTGACATAGTAAGAACTTTCCAGAGATGGATTGGTGCCTTCGGGAGCTTACATACAGGTGCTGCATGGCTGTCGTCAGCTCGTGTCGTGAGATGTTGGGTTAAGTCCCGCAACGAGCGCAACCCTTTTCCTTATTTGCCAGCACTTCGGGTGGGAACTTTAAGGATACTGCCAGTGACAAACTGGAGGAAGGCGGGGACGACGTCAAGTCATCATGGCCCTTACGACCAGGGCTACACACGTGCTACAATGGTCGGTACAAAGGGTTGCTACCTCGCGAGAGGATGCTAATCTCAAAAAGCCGATCGTAGTCCGGATCGCAGTCTGCAACTCGACTGCGTGAAGTCGGAATCGCTAGTAATCGCGGATCAGAATGCCGCGGTGAATACGTTCCCGGGCCTTGTACACACCGCCCGTCACACCATGGGAGTTTGTTGCACCAGAAGTAGGTAGTCTAACCGTAAGGAGGACGCTTACCACGGTGTGGCCGACGACTGGGGTGAAGTCGTAACAAGGTAGCCGTAGGGGAACCTGCGGCTGGATCACCTCCTTAACGAAAGATTGACGATTGGTAAGAATCCACAACAAGTTGTTCTTCATGAAGATGTATCTGAGGGTCTGTAGCTCAGTTGGTTAGAGCACACGCTTGATAAGCGTGGGGTCACAAGTTCAAGTCTTGTCAGACCCACCAAATCTGACTAACGCAGTATGAGAGTACTGAGCAAACAGAAAGCAAAGATACATTGAATCTAATGATAAGCTGGGGACTTAGCTTAGTTGGTAGAGCGCCTGCTTTGCACGCAGGAGGTCAGGAGTTCGACTCTCCTAGTCTCCACCATCACATCATTGACTACTTGGTAGTCAAATGAATGTAAGATGAGCTAAGAAACATACAAACAGCTAGATAGCTTATAGAGATTAACAAGTATAAGCGTTAATATACGCGGACTTGGTAATCTCTGTGATTTATCACAGTTTCTAGACCTGACGAAGGCTAGAGCAATCATTAACAGATTAATTTGAGTTGAAATAAATTGTTTAAGGCTCAGAACTGAATTGAATTTAGCAGTAACTTGTTACTGTTGAGTGAAATGAAGAACTGAGAAACTAGCGATTAACTGAATCAAGCGTTTTGGTATATGAATCTAATAGAAGCTGTACTGTAGTTAAATCTACGGACAACAAACTGTATGAGTGTGTTGAAAGACACAATCTGTTGTTATCCTCCTTGTAGGGATTAACGACTGTTTGGGGTTGTATAGTCAAGTAATTAAGTGCATGTGGTGGATGCCTTGGCAGTCAGAGGCGATGAAAGACGTAATAGCCTGCGATAAGCTCCGGGGAGGCGGCAAATATCCTGTGATCCGGAGATTTCTGAATGGGGAAACCCACTTAGCATAAGCTAGGTATCATACACTGAATACATAGGTGTATGAGGCGAACGAGGGGAAGTGAAACATCTCAGTACCCTTAGGAAAAGAAATCAATTGAGATTCCCTCAGTAGCGGCGAGCGAACGGGGAACAGCCCATTAAGTCATATAAGCTTTAGTGGAACGCTCTGGGAAGTGCGACCGTAGTAGGTGATAGTCCTGTACACGAAAGGGCTTATATGATGATGACGAGTAGGGCGGGGCACGTGAAACCTTGTCTGAATATGGGGGGACCATCCTCCAAGGCTAAATACTCCTGACTGACCGATAGTGAACCAGTACCGTGAGGGAAAGGCGAAAAGAACCCCTGTGAGGGGAGTGAAATAGATCCTGAAACCGCATGCATACAAGCAGTGGGAGCCGGCATTGCGTCCGGTGACTGCGTACCTTTTGTATAATGGGTCAGCGACTTATGTTCAGTAGCGAGGTTAACCGAATAGGGGAGCCGTAGAGAAATCGAGTCTTAATAGGGCGAATTAGTTGCTGGGCATAGACCCGAAACCAGGTGATCTATCCATGAGCAGGTTGAAGGTTGGGTAACACTAACTGGAGGACCGAACCCACTGTCGTTGAAAAGCCAGGGGATGACTTGTGGATAGGGGTGAAAGGCTAATCAAACTTGGTGATAGCTGGTTCTCCCCGAAAGCTATTTAGGTAGCGCCTCGGACGAATACCATTGGGGGTAGAGCACTGTTTCGGCTAGGGGGTCATCCCGACTTACCAAACCGATGCAAACTCCGAATACCAATGAGTACTATCCGGGAGACAGACTGCGGGTGCTAACGTCCGTAGTCAAGAGGAAAACAATCCAGACCGCCAGCTAAGGCCCCAAAATTGTAGTTAAGTGGGAAACGATGTGGGAAGGCATAGACAGCTAGGAGGTTGGCTTAGAAGCAGCCACCCTTTAAAGAAAGCGTAATAGCTCACTAGTCGAGTCGGCCTGCGCGGAAGATGTAACGGGGCTAAAACTACATGCCGAAGCTGCGGATTTGCAATTTATTGCAAGTGGTAGGGGAGCGTTCTGTAAGCCGATGAAGGTGTATTGAGAAGTATGCTGGAGGTATCAGAAGTGCGAATGCTGACGTGAGTAACGACAAAGCGAGTGAAAAACTCGCTCGCTGAAAGACCAAGGGTTCCAGTCCAACGTTAATCGGGGCTGGGTGAGTCGACCCCTAAGGCGAGGCCGAGAGGCGTAGTCGATGGGAAATTGGTTAATATTCCAATACTTCTGTGTAATGCGATGAGAGGACGGAGAAAGTTAAGTCAGCCTGGCGTTGGTTGTCCAGGTGAAAGGTTGTAGGCATGTATCTTAGGCAAATCCGGGGTACTCTATGCTGAGAACTGATAGCAAGCTAATTTATTAGCGAAGTGGCTGATACTATACTTCCAGGAAAAGTCTCTAAGCTTCAGTTACACAGGAATCGTACCCGAAACCGACACAGGTGGTCAGGTCGAGTAGACCAAAGCGCTTGAGAGAACTCTGCTGAAGGAACTAGGCAAAATGGTACCGTAACTTCGGGAGAAGGTACGCTGTCGACGGTGACGGAATTTACTTCCTGAGCGGTTGACAGCCACAGAAACCAGGCCCCTGCAACTGTTTATTAAAAACATAGCACTCTGCAAACACGAAAGTGGACGTATAGGGTGTGATGCCTGCCCGGTGCTGGAAGGTTAATTGATGGGGTTAGCGTAAGCGAAGCTCTTGATCGAAGCCCCAGTAAACGGCGGCCGTAACTATAACGGTCCTAAGGTAGCGAAATTCCTTGTCGGGTAAGTTCCGACCTGCACGAATGGCATAATGATGGGGGCGCTGTCTCCAGCAGAGACTCAGTGAAATCGAATTCGCCGTGAAGATGCGGTGTACCCGCGGCTAGACGGAAAGACCCCGTGAACCTTTACTGCAGCTTGACATTGAACTTTGATCTTACTTGTGTAGGATAGGTGGGAGGCTTTGAAGTCGTGACGCTAGTTGCGATGGAGCCAATCTTGAAATACCACCCTGGTAATATTGAGGTTCTAACTCTGCTCCATAATCTGGAGCGAGGACCATGTCTGGTGGGTAGTTTGACTGGGGCGGTCTCCTCCTAAAGAGTAACGGAGGAGTACGAAGGTGCGCTCAGCGTGGTCGGAAATCACGCGTAGAGTATAAAGGCAAAAGCGCGCTTAACTGCGAGACCCACAAGTCGAGCAGGTACGAAAGTAGGTCTTAGTGATCCGGTGGTTCTGTATGGAAGGGCCATCGCTCAACGGATAAAAGGTACTCTGGGGATAACAGGCTGATACCGCCCAAGAGTTCATATCGACGGCGGTGTTTGGCACCTCGATGTCGGCTCATCTCATCCTGGGGCTGAAGCAGGTCCCAAGGGTATGGCTGTTCGCCATTTAAAGAGGTACGCGAGCTGGGTTTAGAACGTCGTGAGACAGTTCGGTCCCTATCTACCGTGGGCGTTGGAAATTTGAGAGGATCTGCTCCTAGTACGAGAGGACCAGAGTGGACGAACCTCTGGTGTACCGGTTGTGACGCCAGTCGCATCGCCGGGTAGCTATGTTCGGAAGGGATAACCGCTGAAAGCATCTAAGCGGGAAGCCTACCTCAAGATAAGATTTCCCAAGGACTTTATGTCCTCTAAAGAGCCGTTGAAGACTACGACGTTGATAGGTTGGATGTGGAAGTGCAGTGATGCATGAAGCTGACCAATACTAATTGCTCGTGAGGCTTGACTATACAACACCCAAACAGTTGTTGTTTCGAAAGATTTCAAAGCAAAATGCTTGATTTAGTGAACGCTAGAACTTAAACTTTAACTCAAATATCTGTTAATAACTCATTTGACGAAAGCTAGGCATGCGAAAGCAATTAAGACCATAGCGAGTAAGCATAAACAGTTGTGCTGGCGACAATAGCAAGAGTGAACCACCTGATCCCTTCCCGAACTCAGAAGTGAAACCTCTTAGCGCTGATGGTAGTGTGGGGTTACCCATGTGAGAGTAAGTCATCGCCAGCTCATTAATTCTAAAACACCCCCTGTCTTATGACAGGGGGTGTTTTTTTATGCATATAAAATTAGAAATTTAAAAAATAAGAGATGTTAATGGAATTATGAATATTGAGAGGAGATATCTTAATAAAAGTATAAATATTCATCGTTATATTCTAATAAATATGTGACCTCTTTATTTAAATAATGAATTAAATATATATTTTTAAAGGTTTTTTTAGACTATGGTTCAATTGTTTATTATTGATTTTATGTAAAAATTATAGTTTCTCTCCCAATAGCAAAGTGTGGTTGATAGATATATAAAAATAAAATGCTTCTCTGTATGGACTGCTATTGGATTAATTGAAACACTGAACTTACAGGAAGTAAGGAATGACTCATCAAGTATTAAACGTTAATCAAATTATTGATCACGCAAAATTTACTCCATTTCATTTTAGGGTTGTCGCGTGGTGCTTACTTATTATTCTTTTTGATGGCTATGATTTAGCAATTAACGGTGTGGTTTTACCATTATTAATGGATGATTGGGGATTAAGTGCAGTGCAAGCAGGTATGTTAGCGAGTACTGCTTTAGCTGGTATGATGTTTGGTGCAATGATTTTTGGCTCATTAGCAGACAAAATTGGTCGTAAAAAAGTCATCATGATTTGTATTGTACTTTTTAGTGGTCTAACTTTTGCAGGTGGATTTGCATCGAATCCTACAGAGTTTGCTATTTTACGTTTCTTGGCGGGTTTAGGCATTGGTGGAGTTATGCCAAATCTAGTTGCATTAACTTCTGAATATGCACCCCAAAAAATGCGTAGTACCTTAGTGACCACTATGTTTAGTGGTTATGCTGTAGGTGGTGTGATGGCTGCACTATTGGGGTCATGGTTTACACCAAGTTTTGGTTGGGAAATTATGTTCTTTATTGCAGGGATTCCATTATTTTTACTCCCTATAATTTGGAAATTCCTTCCAGAATCTTTAACTTTTATTGTGAAAGAAGGCAAACAGGCACAAGCACGTCAAATTGTGCGTAAATTGGCACCTAAGGTGACAGTAAAAGAAGACACAACATTTGAATTACATCAGGTTGATGTACCTGAAGCTGCGAATGTTGCAAGCTTATTTAGACGTGGTCGCGCTAAAAACACTTTATTATTTTGGTTGGCATTTTTTAGCTGCTTATTAACAATGTATGCATTAAGCAGTTGGTTGCCTAAGCTTATGATGGCTGCTGGTTATTCAATGGATAATAGTTTGATGTTCATGCTAGTAATGAATGTTGGCGCTGTTGTTGGCATTGTGGGTGGTGGAATTTTAGCAGATCGTTTTCATTTAAAGCCTGTATTGATGTTTTTGGGCATTATGGGGGCGATTGTAATGAGTTTAATGGGTTTCCAATCTAATCAAATCTTACTTTATATTTTAGTATTCTTAGCAGGTGCCGCTTCAATTGGCTCACAAATGCTTCTATATAGCTATGTGGCTCAGTATTATCCACTTGCAGTACGTTCAACAGGAATTGGTTGGTCATCGGCAATTGGGCGTATGGGGGCAATTGTAGGTCCAATTTTAATTGGTGCATTACTTGGTATGAGTTTACCTGCTCATTTTAATTTTATAGCTGTAGGTTTACCTGTATTAATCACGGCAATTGCTGTTGCATTAATTATGCATGATGATGAACCTGCAAAAATTGAAGTGATTGAAGCAGTTCCGGTTAAAGCATAATTTTTCATTTATTTGTATTAAAAAACATCTCTTTATTTAAAGGGATGTTTTTTTTGATGAATGGAATGCAGGATAAAAAATATTTGTTCATGACAAGTGTTAAAATCTATTCGAAATTTGATATGAAATTCGACAATATGTTTTTTAGGCTCATAAAGTATCTTTTAAGTTTATACATATTATGTGTGAGCACAGTTACTTTTGCAGAAGTGCATATATTGAATTTTGATGCTAAAAATTCTACGACCTTGGCTGGAAGTTGGGAGTATTATCCAAAGCAATTAAGTCTGACGGGAACTTTAAAAGAGAAACCTATTTCTGTAAATTTACCCGCTTCATTTTTAAATATCACAGGTCAAGTGAGTGATCACGGTGTTTTTAAAAAGCAATTCTCAATTCCAGATCATGCGGTAAATCAGGTATTGGCATTAGAAATACCTTATCAATATGGTGCATATCGGCTTTATATTGATCATAAGCTAATGGTTGAAATTGGTACAGTTGGTGACCGTCAGCAACATCAAACAGTGATGTCACCGAAGCTTATAAATTTTGTATCAGCATCAAAAAACATTGAAGTTGAAATTGTATTTTCAAGTTATCAGCAGATACGAGGTGGTTTAGAAAATCCAATTTACATTGGGTATGATCGTCAAATAAGAAAAGATTTTTATAAAAATATGATTTTAACAATCTGGGTGAGTGGCATGCTCATTATGATTGCTTTGTTTATGATTTTATTTTCGATATATCGTTTGTCGAGAGGGCAACAGGTATTAAATTTACTGTATTTAGGGTTGTTTATATTGTGCCTTAGTTTAAGGAGCTTTTTTGCAGTTCCTTTCACCTACACTCTATTCACGTCTATTAATTGGGTTTTAGGAACTAGATTAGAGTATTTTTTAACTGAATTAGTGTGTTTTTTTTTCTCACTTATTTACGTTTAGCATTGCCAAATTTTGTAAACCGGTTCGTTTATCAATTGCTTACATTGGTTATAGGTTTAAATATTTTAGTTACACTGACCCAACAGCCAATTATATTTCAAAATTTATTTTTTAAATCTTTTTCACTGTCTATTTTATTATTTTTGAATATGTTGCACGGTATTTACCTGTTATATCGAGATAATATTAAATTTTCAAAAGTAAATGCATTTGCTATTTTTATTGTCTGTTGTACTTTTATTCACGATTATTTATTGGGTTTGAATGTCATTCACTCTGTTGAAATTGCATTTTATACATCATGTCTTTATTTTATTTTAGTCACTTTACAGCTGAGCCGAGATTATGCAATTCAAAGTGATAATGTTATTTTATATAACCAACAGTTAATTAAGCTCAACCGTACATTAGATCAAAAAGTTATAGAGCGTACCCGAACAGTCGTTGAGTTAAATAATAAATTACAATTACAGGTTCAATTAGATGCCTTAACTGGTGCTTTTAACCGTTATGCATTAAATAATGAAATCCAGAAAAGATTTGAACGTGCTACTAAGGAACATAAAAATTTTGCATTTTTCATGTTAGATGTCGATTACTTTAAAAAATATAATGATGGCTATGGGCACTTAAAAGGCGATGACGTTCTTAAAAAGTTAGTTGAAACTTTAAGAAAAGAGCTTCCAAAAAATGGATTTATCGCACGGTATGGCGGAGAAGAATTTGCTATTCTTATCGACGATATGAATATAGAAATGGCTAGAGAATTTGCAAATCAATGCCTAAATGCAGTAATTGATTTAGAGTTAGAGCATTTATATCGTGTAGATGAAAAGCAAGTTGTGAGTTTAAGTATTGGTGGTGCAGTTCTTGATAGTGAAAACACTTATTCTAATATTGAAATGCTCATGAAAACTGCAGATCAGCATTTGTATCAAGCTAAATATAAGCGTTCATGTGTTGTTGTGAAATAAGACATGAATAGAAAAGATGTATTTTTTAATAGAAAATTAAAGGTCTATTTAATCAATATATTTAGATATTTATAGACGATAAAATCGGTTTAAATAGGATGATATTTTTATGAAACTTAACTCATTTTCCCCAATTCCTGAAGATGATGAAGAACTACATCTTCCTGAACTTGTGTATTGGGCTTCACTTGGTGAATTAGCTGAGGTTGAAAAAAGCTTAGCAAATGGTTCCGATGTAAATACAACAGATGATGATGGTTATAGCGCATTACAAGCTGCCGCAGAAAATGGCTATTTAGATGTTGTGATGCTTCTAGTCAATAAAGGTGTAGATATTGCTTATAAAGGGCAATATACCGCTTTAGAGCTTGCAGAAATGGCTGGAAATACTGAAATTGTAGATTATTTAAAAGCTCAAAAATTATAGATATAAAAAAAGAAACCCCAACATCCTGTTGGGGTTTCTTTGTATTTCGTGTTCTAGGTATAACTCCTGTCGTACCTCACGTCCTGATGCTCAAACTTATTATTTTAGTTTTTTGTTTGGGAAACTTCCTGCTTCCTGATGATTTAAATATAGCTTGAAAAAATAAGCCTGAATAGCGACAAATCTCATCAAACCATGTAAGCATAAACGTACGATTATGCTTAAAAATAATACAAATTATGCGCTAACATATTGAACTAATTTATCAAATGCAGCTTTTAGCGCTCGCTCATCAAAAGTATTTGGTTCAAATTCTTCAGTTTGATTACGTGCAAAAATATCACGAATTTCTATAACTGCATTGCTATCGACTAAACCTAGTTGCGTTGCAACTTGACGAATTTGATCAATAGAACGAGAGCCATTTGAACCGCCATAACTTACGTATGCAGCAGGTTTTCCTGCCCACTCTTTACCTAGATAATCTAAGGCATTTTTAAGTGCAGGGCTGTAACCATGGTTATATTCAGGGCTAATGAAAACAAAAGCATCGCCTTGTGCAATTTTATCTGCCCAAATTTGTTGTTTAGGTTGGTCATAAATGCCGGTCATTGGAGGGTGTGCACCTGCAAAAATAGGTAAATCCCATTCTTTTAAATCGACAAGTTCAACTTCTACAGTCGAAAAATCATAAGATTCGATGCTTTTTTGAATCCAACGTGCAATTTTAATTGCAGTACGACCTTCACGAACACTTCCCACAACAACTTGAATTTTCATTTATAAAGCCTATGTTTTTTAATGAATGTTTATGAAATTATTATAATAACTATTTGGTGTGTATGGGGAATTTGTATCTAATATCATCAGATATAAAAAAAGCTTCCGAAGAAGCCTTTTTATTTAAATTGAATTACATCAATTTCACGCCTTGTTGACCTGCAGGAGTTACTTTGAAAATTTCAACTTCAAAAGTAATGTTTTTACCTGCAAGAGGGTGGTTAAAATCGACTTCAGTAATAACGTCACCTACAGTTTTAACAACACCATATAAGCTTTGTTTTGCTTTGTCTTCAAACTCAATCATATGACCTTCAACAGGACGTTGTTCGAATTTAACCGTGTCAAACTTTTGTACGTTTTCAATGTTCCAAGGACCAAATGCATCTTCTGGTAAAAGACTAACAGTACGACGGTCACCGGCACGTAAACCAAATAATGCTTTTTCAAAACCAGGTAATAAGCTGCCATCGCCCATCACCAAACTTACAGGTTCTTCTCGGTTACGCGTATTGTCAATTTCTACACCATTTTCAATGGCTACAGAAAAGTGTAAAGCTACTTTTGAGCCATCTTCAATGCGTGTTTCTTCATTTGGATTGATAAAATCAGTCATTTTTTTGCACTTCAGCACGTTGAATACGTTGTTTCTCTAAGAAAAATGTATCCACTAATAATAAAATGGTGCCAAGCGTAATGGCACTGTCTGCAATATTAAATGCAGGAAAGTGATTATTGTTGTAATAAACGTGAATGAAATCGACCACGTAGCCCAAGCTTACACGGTCAATTAAATTACCAATTGCACCACCTAAAATAAGGGCAATCGCAATGGGTAAAACTTTCACAGTTTTTGGCATTCGCATGAGCCAAAATACAAAAACAACAGACACTAAACCTGCAAGTGAGGTAAAGAAATAACGTTGCCATCCACCAGCATCGGACAAGAAACTAAAGGCTGCGCCATAGTTATGTAGTAATGTCCAATTTAAAAAGGGCAGGACCGGCACAGGGTCTGCATAATTGAGACTTGTACTGGCAATCCATTTTGTCCATTGATCGATAATAATCGCCACAATAGATAAGCCCACCCACACTAAATTGTGCGGGTAGAATTGGAATAAGCCCTTTTTATTTTGTGGATTAGGCATATTTTCTCTCTTCGCCTTGACCTGTAGGAAGGTTGATAATACAACGAGAACAAAGACCTGGATGTGCAGAATGTGTATTTACATCTGGAAGCACATGCCAGCAACGTGCGCATTTTTCACCATCTGCAGCAGAAACTTTCACACGTAAACCTTCAAGTTCAGATGCTTCACCTTGTGCTGCATCAAACTCATTCACAATCACTTGTGAAGTAATCATGACAAAACGAAGTTCATCATCTAAACGATCTAGAACAGCTTTTAATTCTGGAGTTGCCCAAAGCTCAACTTTTGCAGATAGATTCGAACCTACAAGTTTTGCATTACGTGCTGCTTCAATGTGCTTATTCGTTGCAGATTTAACGGCAATTAATGTTTGCCATTGTTCTTCTGAAATTAAGTTCGCAGTTGATGCTACAGGAATGTCATACCATTCAGTTGTGAACACATATTTCTCTGATTGCTCAGGGATTAACGGCCAAGCTTCTTGTGCAGTGAAGCTCAAGATTGGCGACATCCAACGTACAAATGCTTGTACCAAGTGATACAACGCAGTTTGTGCAGAATGACGCGCTGCTGAATCGGCTTTAGTTGTGTACTGACGGTCTTTAATGATGTCTAAGTAGAAACCACCTAAGTCGTTGATACAGAAGTTAGTCAAGGCATTGGTGACGATATGGAAGTTCATATCTTCGTAGGCTTGTTGAACTATTTTTTGAACTTCTGCGGCACGTTGTAAGATGTATTGATCAAGTGCGATCAATTGATCTACAGGCAATGCATCTGTTGATGGTTTGAAGCCATTCAAGTTAGCAAGCAAGAAACGTAGTGTGTTACGGATACGACGGTAGCCATCAGATGCACGGCTAAAGATTTCTTTACCAGCCGTCATTTCATAACGGTAATCTGCAGATGCAATCCAGAAACGTAGGCCATCTGCACCCATATCTTTAATGATGTCTTGCGGTGTGATTACGTTACCGATTGATTTCGACATCTTACGGCCTTTTTCATCGACCACGAAACCGTGAGTCAACAAGCCTTTGTAAGGTGCACGTTCATTAATCGCAATAGACGTTAACAATGAAGATTGGAACCAACCACGGTGTTGATCTGAACCTTCAAGGTACAAATCGGCAGGATCTGTTAAGTCTTCACGTTCACGAAGTACAGCAAAATGTGTTGTACCTGAGTCGAACCAAACGTCTAGCGTGTCGCGTACTGCATTGTATTGTTCAGCATCAGCACCAATGAACTCAGAAGCATCACGGTTATACCAACCATCAATACCTTCTTGCTCAATGAGTTTTGCAACTTCTTCAATCAATTCAGGTGTACGTGGGTGAAGTTCATTCGTATCTTTATGGACAAAGAATGGGATTGGCACGCCCCATGTACGTTGACGTGAAATACACCAATCAGGACGCCCTTCAATCATAGATTGAATACGGTTTTTACCCCAATCTGGAACAAAACTGATGTCATTTTCAATTGCATTTAATGCATTTTGACGTAGACCTTTTGCATCCATGCTGATGAACCATTGCGGTGTCGCACGGAAAATAATAGGTGTTTTATGACGCCAGCAATGCGGGTAGCTATGTTTAATAACAACATGTGCCCAAAGTTTGTCTGCTTCAGTTAAAGCAGCAATAATTTTAGGATTTGCTTTGTAGATGTGTTCGCCTGCAAATAACGGAGACGTTGGTAAATACACACCATTACCACCAACAGGGTTTTCAACTTTTAAGTTGTACTGTAAGCCAACTTTGTAATCGTCCACACCATGACCAGGTGCTGTATGTACTGCACCTGTACCACTGGTTGCAATCACGTGTTCGCCTAAAATGACAGGAACTTGACGCTCAGTAATTAAAGGATGTTGCAGAATAAGATTTTCAAGTTTTGCACCTGTGAAATCTGCAAGTACTTCAAATGCAGTGAAGCCATAACGTTCAGTTGCAGAAGCAACGAGGTCTTTTGCAAGAATGAAGTTTTGTGCAGCTTTTTCTTCGCCAGTTGCTTTAACAAGTTGATATTCGATATCAGCATGAAGTGCAACAGCTTGGTTGGCAGGCATTGTCCAAGGTGTTGTTGTCCAAATCACGATGTCAGTACGATCAGCTACTTCAATACCTAAACGTGCAGATAAATCTGCTAAATCAACAACTGTGAAACCAACGTCGATTGCATCTGATTTTTTATCTTCGTATTCAACTTCAGCTTCAGCGAGTGATGAACCACAATCTAAACACCAGTTAACAGGTTTAAGACCTGGCTCGATGTGACCCGCTTTTGCAATTGCGCCAAGTGAACGAACGATGTCGGCTTCTTGTTTGAAGTTCATTGTTAAGTATGGGTTGTCCCAATCACCGAACACGCCCATACGCACGAAGTCTTTCTTTTGAAGTTCAACTTGTGTGTAAGCATATTCGCGGCAAGCTTTACGGAAAGTAGATGCATCTACTTTTACGCCAACTTTACCCACTTTTTCTTCTACTTTCAGTTCAATTGGAAGACCGTGACAGTCCCAACCTGGTACGTACGGTGCATCAAAGCCATCCATCACACGGCTTTTAATAATAATATCTTTGAGTACCTTGTTAACTGCATGACCTAAATGGATTTGACCATTTGCGTATGGAGGGCCATCGTGAAGTACATATTTTTTCTTGCCAATACGCGACGCACGAATCTGCTGATAAATGTTGTCGGCATACCACTCTTCTAACCATTTAGCTTCACGTACTGCCAAATTTGCTTTCATTGCAAATTCAGTACCTGGGAGGTTTAGCGTGGCTTTGTAATCCACTGCATTTTCAGGAGTTTGCTTATCGCTCATGCAAGTTTTCTTCCAAATTTATCAGCCTTAGACTGACGCGTTTTACAATAGAATAATGGGGGGTTTAAAACGGGAAATGGGGGTGATTACTTCGAAACTCAAGGAGTTCCTTTGTATCATCATCAATTCCTGCTTTGAGTGCTTCAAGCGAAGGATAATTCTTTTCGCCATGTAAATAGTTTAAGAATGTCACCCGCATTAATAGGCCATACAGATTAGCAGAAACATCGGGAAAATGTACTTCTAATCGCCATTCAGGATGTTCTTGTTGAATGGCAGGACGAGTGCCGACATGACCCGCACCAAATAATGATGTTGGGGTATAGCCTGCAATCCCTAATTTTTGAGGATTTTCATTTTTAACTTTATCTTTCAAAGATGTAGTTTCGCATATTACATCTACGCCATAAATGCCATGTAAACATGGTTTGTGGCGGTTAAGTCGAACATTAATGGTTGGAAAATTAATGGTTCGACCAATTTGATCACCATATTGCACACGACCTGTGATGCTATATGGGCGACCTAATAATTTGGCAGCAAGCGCTAAATCGCCTGATTGTAAGGTTTGACGAATACGTGTTGAACTTACACGTTCGCCATCAAGTTCTACCGTATTTAAGTTGGTGACTTGAAAGCCATAATCTTTTAAGAATTCGCTATTACCTTGGCGGTTTTTGCCAAAGTGAAAGTCATCGCCTAAAACTAAGCTCGTCGCATTGAGTTTGTTTTTGAGTAAAGATGCAAACTCTTCTGCACTTAAGCTACGAAAGGTATTATCGAACTTTGCGACAACAATATAATCGATACCAAGTTCAGTTAAATATTCTACTTTTTCACGCAATGAACTAATACGTGGAGGTGCATCATAGGCTTTAAAAAATTCTAAAGGCTGTGGCTCAAAAATCATCACTGCTGTTTTTAAATTTTGTTGTGATGCAATGCTTTTTAACTGAGCAATCATAGCCTGATGCCCAAGGTGCACGCCATCAAAATTGCCAATGGTCACAGCTGTTTTTGGCAATTGATTATTTGGTGCTAAAGCATTCAGGCGGAGTAGCTTCATGACTAAATTAAAAGGTTTAAATTTATGAGGGCTATATATTGCCATATTCTCACGATTACGTCTTGTTGTTCTGTTTTTACTCAAGAGATTTTTGAGTTAAATTAAAATACATATCAATATTACTTATACTTAAAATAATAATTAATCAATTTTTCTTATTTAAAATTCATCGTAGAATGATTTTATCACCACTCAATGAGGATTCAGTGATGCAAAAACCATTTTATCAACTTCAGCAGATGCATGACGTGATTCGTCATTTTACACCAAATTGGTTCACCGCAGTGATGGGAACGGGTGTGGTTGCATTAATTTTGCCTGAATTTCCAATTGCTGAATCCTTCACTTGGGTTTTAGGAACTGCATTGTGGCAGTTCAATATTCTGTTATTTAGTGTGTTCAGCGTTTTATATATTTTGCGTTGGATCATGTATACAGATGAAGCCAAACAAATATTTAAACATCCTGTAATGAGTTTGTTCTTAGGCGCAATTCCTATGGGACTTGCCACCATCTTAAATGGATTTTTAAAATTTGGTATTCCTTTATATGGTGATGTTGCTGTAGATATTGCACATGCACTTTGGTATGTCGATGTATTTTTAGCTGTGGCAATTGCTTGGATTGTTCCATTTTGTATGTATAACCGACAACAACATCAGCTAAATAATATGACTGCTGTTTGGTTACTTCCCATTGTGGCTTGTGAAGTTGCTGCAACTTCAGGTGGTTTGTTATTGGGACATATTGATGCAACACAACAAGCAGTAGGTATTTTGTTCGGAAGCTATATGTTGTGGGGGATTTCTGTTCTGCCTGCATTTGCAATTTTAACCATCTTAATGTTGCGTTTGGCATTACATCAATTACCTAGTAAAGAATTGGCAATAAGCAGTTGGTTGGCTTTGGGCCCTATTGGAACAGGTGCTTTAGCTTTACTTGTATTAGGCGAGCAAGCTCCACAAGTTCTAAGTGTCATTGGTATGGAAAGTTTAGGTCTATTTGCACAACAAGCAGGTTTAATTGCGAGCTTAATTCTCATTGGCTTTGGTTTGTGGTGGTTAGGCATTGCAGTTTTAACAACTTTAAAACATGCACAGCGAGATTTACCATTTAACTTAGGATGGTGGGGTTTAACCTTCCCATTGGGCGTATTCACCTTAGCCATTTTAAATTTAGCGCATCAAACTCATTTACATTTCATTTATGTATTTGGTTATGCTTTTGCCACAGCTTTAGTAATGTTATGGATTATTGTGGCAAGTAAAACATTTAAAGGTTTTTACCAAGGACATTTAATTTTTTCACCTTGTTTAAAAACATATTTAGAAAATAAGTAAAAGACGGCTGTAAATCTCTCCCCATTAAAATCCTGATCTTTCACAAGATCAGGATTTTTTTATATTTCAAAGATGCGCATACATTTGCACGGATGCTATGAATCCTCTTTAATGAGCAACAATTTAAATAGGTAATGAGATAAAAATGACTTCAGATTTAGCACTGATTATGGCTTTACCCAATGAGTCAAAAGGATTATTTGAGCAAGCTGGAATTGAAGTTCATTACAGTGGAATTGGTAAAATTAATGCTGCTTTTAAAGCATTTGAAGTAATTCAAAAAACGGGCTGTAAAACCATTTTGAATTTGGGTACGGCAGGCAGTTCATATTTCGATGCACATGCACTGGTTGAAGTTACGCAATTTGTTCAACGTGATATGGATGTTTCACCACTTGGTTTTAAAGTTGGTGTGACACCTGTAGATACAGATTATCCTGCGGAAATTACTTTAGAACCTTATTTTGAGCATTTAGCTAAAGGTATTTGCGGAACAGGTGATAATTTTGAAACGGGTCAGCCGAAAGTGCCTTGTAACTTGGTTGATATGGAAGGCTACGCGCTTGCGAAAGTCTGTAAAAAACTAGGCATACGTTTAATTTCAGTGAAGTACATTACCGATGGTGCAAATGATACAGCGCATTTAGATTGGGAAGAAAATTTGTTATTGGGTGCAAAAAAATTATTAGAATTATATAAAACAATAAAGGAATAGAAAGAGGGTCGGCGACCATAGAGGCTATGGACGTATGCCAATCAATGTTTAATGGGACTAACTTACTTTTTCAGGACGTGGAAGAATGCCGTAAAGTATCATATGAACAGTGTGTTGAATAATACGCTGTTGCATACTACGGTTACGTAAGGTTTTACCCGTTACCATTTCCATTTGTATTGAAAAATCTGCATAGTTTTGAGTAATTGACCAGATATTTAAAATTAAAAGCTCTGGGTCAATATCAGCAGAAATCTTACCTTGCTCTTGCCACATGATAATCACTTTCGCTTTACGCTTAACAAGCTTTTTCAATGGCCCTTTTAAGATCTCAAGAATATGTGGTGCACCTTGAATAATTTCGAGGGCAAACAAACGAGATGCTTTAGGTTGAGTGCGAGAGACTTCAATTTTCTGCATTAAATAGTTGGTAATTGCTTCATCTGGCTCAAGTTCAGATTCAAGGGTTTGTAAAGGCGCAAGCCATTTTTGCAGAACTGTGGTTAACACCTCTACGTACAAAGCCTCTTTATTTTCGTAGTAGTAGAAAATATTCGATTTATGCATTTCTGCAATTTGAGCAATCTCATCTAAACTAGCGCCGCTAAAGCCGTAGACTGAGAATACGTCCAACGCTGCACTAAGTAGCTGTTGACGTTTTTGAGTACTCTTTTTTGTTCCATTAGCAAACTTAAAACAATGAAAAAAGGGGAATCGTTAATTGTACGGCAAATCATCAGATTTGTGGATAATCTAAATTTGTATTTTGCGTATAAAAAGAAATTAATTTTAAAGGAAATCTATTAAATTGAGATGGAATCGACATATTTAACTGATACTTTGACAAGTGAATATAAAAAGAAAATTTCATTTTTATACATATGTTTCAAAGAGCTTAGTGATTTTCAAGAGTTTTTACTCTAAAAAACCAATTTTTCATTTTAAATATTTATTAAATAGTCAAATTACATGTTACAAACAAAAAATCTTCTAAATTCAACATGAACTTAGAAGATTCAGTTTTATTAGGTTGCTAAAACGGCATTGAGAACATGTTGTTCTAAATGAGTGAAGTCAATTCCCTTTTGGCGAGGTCTTGCTAAATCAACTTTAAACTCTTTGGCAATGTGTCCTTTGTCTAGCAAAATAATACGGTCTGCCAATTGAACGGCTTCACTAACATCATGTGTAACTAAAATTGCAGTGAAACCTTGTTCAGTCCAAAGCTTTTCAATGAGGTTTTGCATCTCTAAACGTGTTAAAGCATCTAATGCACCTAAGGGTTCATCTAATAATAGAATTCGTGGCTTATGTGAAAGGGCACGAGCAAGCGCAGCACGTTGACGTTGACCACCTGATAGCTGAGTAGGCCACAAGTCTGCTTTTTCCTCTAGCCCCACTTTTTTGAGAAGCTCTGAAGCATTTTCATGACGCTCTTTAGGTAAGCCTAGTTGTACATTTTTTTCAATGTTTCGCCATGGTAAAAGCCGTGGATCTTGGAACATGACACGAATATCATCACTGGTAATGCCTTCGCGAAGATGACGAGCAGATTTAAATTTAATTTCACCGTAACTTTGTTGTTCCAAATCTGCAATTAAGCGAAGTAGGGTACTTTTACCACAACCACTTCGACCTACAATTGCAAGAAACTCACCTGGCTTAATGTGTAAATCTAAGTCTTCTATAACTTTAACTTGACCATAAAATTTATACAGTTGCTCTATGAAAATTTCTGCCCCAATCACTGCATTTGGATTAATGTCAGCAGAGTTTGGTTTATGTGTTTCAGACTCGCTTACCTGAAGTTCAATACTTAAATCTGTCATCATCTTTTCCTTATTATTTTTGATAGCCTGCATGCCAACGCAATAAATACTTTTCTAAACCTACAGCCAATACATCTGCTAATTTGCCCAAAAGTGCATAAAGTAGAATACCGACAAGTACAATATCTGTTTGTAAGAACTCACGTGCATTCATGGTCATATAACCAATACCTGATTGTGCTGAAATAGTTTCTGCAACAATTAAAAGCACCCAAACAAGACCTAAAGCAAAACGCAAACCTACAAGAATTGATGGCATTGCACCAGGTAAAATAATTTCTTTATATAACTGCCAACGTGTTAAACCGTAGCTTTTACCCATTTCAATGAGTTGTGGATCTACAGAACGAATTCCATGATAGGTATTGATGTAAATTGGGAAAAATACACCAATTGCAACAAGGAATAGTTTTGCTGTTTCATCAATGCCGAACCAAAGGATAACCAATGGAATTAATGCAAGTGCAGGGATGTTACGAATCATCTGTAAAGTAGTGTCTAGCAATGTAGATGCAAATTTAGATGAGCCATTTAATAAGCCTAAAAGTAAGCCTAAGCCTCCGCCAACAAATAGACCGAGTAATGCACGACCTGCACTGACTTTAACGTGTTCCCATAGTTCGCCACTTGCAAGTAATGTCCAAAAAGCAGTAATGACAGCTGTTGGAGCAGGCAAAATTCGACTTTCTAAAAGTCCTGTGCTTGATGCAATTTGCCAAATTAAAATAAGTGCAGCAGGGAACAACCAAGGCAGCAAACGCTGCCCAAAAATTGTTCCACGTGAAACCTTTTTGTCAATTAAGGTATCAACGGAGATCTTCTTAGACATCAAGCCGGCTCCTTATTTTTAATTTCTTTTTTCGCTTCATCTGCAACATAGTTATTTGCCACAATTTCACCGAAAGGACCTGTCAAATTCGGTTGAGCAAGTTTTTTACGCGTTTCTAAAGGAAGAAGAGGGAATACAAGTTCAGCAAAACGAATTGATTCTTCTAGGTGTGGATAGCCTGAGAAAATGAACGTGCCAATACCTAAGTCTGCATATTCTTGAATTCGAGCTGCAACAGTTTCTGGATCGCCTACTAATGCTGTACCTGCACCACCACGAACAAGACCAACACCTGCCCATAAGTTAGGTGAAACTTCGAGTTTAGTTCGATCACCATTATGCAGTTCTGCCATACGACGCTGACCAACTGAATCCATGGTTTTGAATTTTGCTTGTGCTGCTTGAATGGTTGCATCATCTACATATTGAAGAAGTTCTTCAGCTGCTGCCCAAGCTTGTTCGTTGGTTTCACGGACAATGACATGTAAACGAATACCGTAATTTAGTTCACGACCTTTTGCTTCAGCTTTTGCTTTAACAACAGCAATTTTTTCTTTTACTGCTGCAGGTGGTTCACCCCAAGTTAAATAGGTATCTACTTGGTCTGCAGCAAGCTCAATGGCATCTTCAGATGAACCGCCAAACCACAGTGGAGGATGTGGTTCTTGAACTGGTGGATATAGAAGTTTTGCATCATCTACGCTTAAGCGTTCGCCGTGGAATGTAAAAGATTCACCCGTATGTGAACGTGTCAAAATTTCACGCCAAATTTTCGTGTACTCAGCGGCTGTTTTATAACGTGTAGCGTGGTCTTCATATAAGCCATCACCACGAAGTTCCTGTTCATCGCCACCTGTTACAAGGTTAAGCAAAACACGACCATTTGAAAGACGGTCAAAGGTAGATGCCATACGAGCTGCAAGTGCAGGCGTTGTTACACCTGGGCGTAAAGCCACTAAGAATTTAAGATTTTTTGTTGCATCAATTAGGCTTGCAGCTGTAATCCATGGATCTTCACAAGAACGACCTGTTGGAATTAAAACACCTTCATAACCTAGGTTATCAACTGCTACAGCAATTTGTTTCATATAAGCATGATCAACTTGACGAGCACCTTTGCTCGTACCTAAATAACGACTATCGCCATGTGTTGGGATGAACCAAAAAATTTTCATGTCAAATTTCCTTGCTTAATATTTAAAAAATTAGTGACTAGATTCAGAATTCAAAACAGCATCCTGAATTTTGATTTGTTTAGGAATGAGTTTTTCTGCAAAAAATAGATCTGCAATCTTCTGTTGAGACTCAATGATCTCTGCATTTAATGTACGAATAGGAGATGGTTTTGAGCGACGGTCAAAAGAGTGTTGTGCAATTTCTTGACTTAGACCTGTGTTTTTAGCAAATAGATCAACAGCAAGCGTTTGGTTGTTTAAAATCCATGTATCGGCATTGTTTAAGCTTTGAATAACTTTTTTCGTTGCTTCAGGATGTGCCGTTGTAAATTTAGGATTCGAAATAAAGTACGAATAAGTTTTAGGGAAGGCTGAGCCGTCGATCAGTACTTTGACTTTACTTGTTAATTCAACTGCCGATAGGTACGGATCCCATACAGCCCAAGCATCAACAGAACCTTTATCGAAGGCAGCTCGAGCGTCTGCAGGTGGTAACCAAATAGGTTGAATGTCTTGCCAAGTTAGACCTGCTTTTTGTAGAACCTTGGTGACAAACTCATGTGCGCTTGAGCCTTTTTGCAGAGCAATGCGTTTACCTTTTAATTCACTAAGATCTTTAATTTTCGAGTCATTTGGCAACACTAAACCTAATGAGCTTGATGGATAAACTTCGTAAGCGGCATAACCTAAATCTTTATTTGCTGCCTGAGCAAAAATAGGAGGAATATTTCCTACTGCACCAAAATCTACAGCGCCAACAGCTAGGGCTTCTAACATTTGTGGGCCAGCAGGAAATTCACGCCATTCTATTTTGGTATTTGGAAATTCTTGTTCCAAAAACTTTTGTTCACGAGTCACCAACAAACCTAAAGAAGATTTTTGGAAACCAATTTGTAAAGTTTTAATTTCAGGAGCGACGTCTTTATTTTCTGATGAATTTACTTCTGTTTTAGCGGTTTCTTGTTTTTGGCATGCAGTAAGCCCAAGACTAATTGTAGCTAATCCAATAAGTGCAGATGTTTTTAATGGGCTCATTATTTTTTCCTTATTATTGAGTGCTGTTTAAAACAGCATCTTGAATGTTGATTTGTTTAGGAAGAAGTTTTTCTGAATAAAATAAGTCAGCAATTTTTTGCTGAGATTTAATCACTTCTTCATTTATTGGATAAACCAAAGAGGGCTTTAAGCGTTTGTTCAGAACAATTTGAGCAATTTTTTTATCAAGACCTGTGCTTGCCATATAGGTTTTTAACGCTTCATCAGGGTTTTTAATAATCCATTCATCGGCTTGATTTAAGCTCTTAATGACTTTTTTAATCGCATCAGGATGTGCCTGAGCAAAGGTTGGATGTGCAACGTAATACAAGTACGTTTTAGGAAAAACTTGTCCATCGATGAGTGTTTTTGCCTGAGTTGTTTCAATGGCTGTCGTTAGGTTTGGTTCCCAAATTGCCCATGCATCTACTGATTTTTTATTAAAAGCAGCGCCCGCATCTGCAGGTGGTAGCCATATAGGCTCAATATCGCTCCATTTCAAGCCTGCTTTATTTAAAACATTGGCAAGAAATTCATGCATATTTGAGCCTTTTTGTAGCGCAATACGTTTGCCTTTTAAATCTTGAATATTTTTGATTGAGCTATCTTTATGAATAAGAATTGCTTGGTTAACGGTTGGCTGAACTTCATAACCAACATAGGTTAATTCTTTACCTGCTGCTTGAGCGAAAATTGGTGGCGTATTTCCTACTACACCAACATCTACTGCACCTACAGATAAAGCTTCTAATAATTGAGGCCCTGCGGGAAAATCTTTCCATTCAATTTTAGTTTGTGGAAATTCTTGCTCTAAGATTTTCTGTTGGCGAGCGACTAAAAAGTTAGCTGCCGACTTTTGAAATCCTAAAGTTAATGTTTTAACCTCGTCATTTACGGTGTTTGTATTTTGGCTGCTTGTATTTGCTTCTTGTTTTTGGCAAGCAGTTAAACTCACACTTAGTGCAGTAACACCAATAACACCAAAAGTTTTAAATAGCCCCATTTTTCATCTTCCTATTTTTTATTTTGAGCTACTTAAAATAGCGGCTTGAATGTTCAGTTTATTTGGAATGAGTTTTTGCTGATAAAACGCATCTGCAACGTATTGTTGTTCTTTAGCCACTTCTGTTGAAATTGGCTTCACACCAAATGCCATACGTCCAATAGATGTTTTTAAAACATCAAGTTGTAGCCCTGTTGGTTTTTCTAATAATTTCGCTGCTTCATCTTGATGATCTTTCACCCAAATAGTTGTGTCATTTAGTTGTTTCACAACGCTTTCTAATACTTTCGGGTTTTGCTCTGCAAATTTACGATCTGCTAAATAGAACTGATGATTACTCACGATATTTTGACCTGTCGCTAAAACACGAGCGCCAATTTGATGTTCAGCTGCTGCAAAGAACGGATCCCAAATCACCCACGCATCTACAGCACCGCGTTCAAATGCAGCGCGAGCATCAGATGGTGGTAGGTAAACCACTTCAATATCATTGAGTGTTAATTTGTTTGCTTCCAAAAGTTTTAAAAGTAAATAATGAACGTTTGAGCCTTTATTTAAAGCAACACGTTTGCCTTTTAAATCTTGGATATTTTGAATTTTAGAATCTTTTTGAACAATTAAAGCTTCTGCTTTTGGCGCAGCAGGTTGGTTCGCAATATAAACAATATTAGAGTTAGCCGCTTGTGCGAAAATTGGAGGAGCTTCGCCTGCTTCACCAAATACAACGCTACCTACATTTAACCCTTCAAGTAATTGTGGACCAGCTGGAAACTCGACCCATTTAACATTTACACCTTGATCTTTTAATGTGGTTTCTAAAGAACCACGTTCTTTTAAAATTGGTAAAATGCCATATTTTTGAAAACCAATATTTAAAGTAACGGTTTCAGTTTCCTTTTTCCCACAAGCAGTCATCATCATTGCACTTGCAACTAGAGAAGAAAGAAGAAGTCCTTTAGTCAAAAATCGTGCATTGATGTTGCTCATGGTGAATCTACTCCGAAACAATAAAATGATAGGGATGGGAATGAGCACCTAAACTAATCATTTTTCTTTTTCGGAAAAAATAACTATTCGGGAATTTCTAATGAAAAAAAAAGATAAATAAAAATGAGCAAAGCTTATTCAATGAATGAATAAACATTCATATCGAAAATTTATGTGGAAAAATCACAAGATATTGAAATTTATAAATAAAAAATATCATGTGAAAAGGTGAGGGTATTTTTATTTGAGTGATTTAGTGGGAGCGTAATATTTGTACGCTTTTTCTATGATTAAGATATGAGAAATAAAGATATATCGAAAATTAAAAAGCCACTTTTAAAGTGACTTTTTACAAACAATTGAATTACGTTGATAGTTATAAAGTGCTTGTCGCGTATTAGGTAAATCATCAACACTTGCATTTTCAAAGCCTTGTTCTAAGAACCAATGTGCAGTACGCGTCGTTAAAATAAATAACTGTTTGATGCTCATTGTTTTTGCTTTTGCTTCAAGATAATGCAAAATTTGGCTACCACGGTTCGACTTTCTATAACTAGGATGAACCGCAACGCATGCAATTTCAGCAGATTTAATTTCATTTTCTGCTGTTGGGATTGGGTATAAGGCAGCGCAAGCTAATATTGTTCCATCACGTTCAATGACAGCAAATTGCTCAATTTCATTTTCTAAACGTTCACGTGAACGGTAAACCAAAATTCCTTCTTCTTCGAGTGGGCGGAGTAGGTTGATCAACCCCCCGACATCATGAATGTTTGCCATACGCACTTCTTCATAATGCGCATCGGTAATCATGGTGCCTGAGCCATCACGAGTGAATAATTCCTCTATTAAAGCACCGTCATAACTATAAGAAAGAAGATGAACACGGTTTACACCATTAAGCGATGCTAGTTTTGCACCTTTTAAATGTAATGCCCGATTTGGACTTTGCTCTTGGTATTGCTGAATAAATTGATCTATTTGATGAGGTAAAACTTCACGTAATAATTGTCCATTTTCATTAGATAAACCATGATGTTTACCTAAGAAAATGAGTTTGTCTGCTTTTAAGCTAATCGCTGCTTTTGTTGCAACTTCTTCTGCAAGTAAATTAAATACTTCACCTGTTGTTGAATATCCTGTTGGGCCAAGAACTACAATATTTTGATTATCTAAATGGCGATGAATAGCTGCTGTATCGAGTGTACGAACTTCACCTGTAAGTTGATAGTCGACACCATCACGAATGCCATAGGGTTTGGCTGTAACAAAATTACCTGAAACGACATCTATCCTTGCACCAAACATGGGTGAATTGGCTAATCCCATAGAAAGTAAGGCTTCAATTTGTAGGCGAATTGAACCAACAGCATTCATAATTGAATTTAGAGATTCACGCGTAGTGACGCGCTTATTGTTATGGAATGGTGTATCGATATTATTTATTTTTAGGTTTTGCGAAATTTGTGGGCGTGCACCATGAACCAACACAAGGCGAATACCTAACGAGTGCAAGAGAGCAATATCATGAATAATATGTTGAAAATTATCGTGTTGAACGGCTTCGCCATCGAACATAATGACAAAAGTTTTATTACGATGAGCATTAATGTAGGGTGCAGAGTGTCGAAACCAGTGTACATATTGCAACGTCAGGCTGTGTGAAGTTTCAGATGTATTGACGGTCATACCCATCTCAATTAATTTGAATAATTAAAGTATCTTCGATTTTGACTAAAAATAAAATATATTGAGAAATTAAAAAACCACCAATAAAAATATAATGGTGGTTTTTGAAATAAATTACGTTAATTTACTTAAGGATTTTTAGAATTTCATAATCATCATCAGCTAAAACATAATCGCCATTTATACGATACCACTGTTCGTCAGAACCAACAGAATACAAGCGTGGAGAGTCATTGCTTTTTACTTGATAATATTCAGATCTGAATTGCGCTGGAAGATCTTGACCAACTTTCCAGTCCCACGATGGTTTGGGTAAAGTCCTATCAATTCGTTGATCATTGTTATAGACGTAGCGATTATTATCATAAGATGAGCTACTATAATTTTGGTTGCTATTATAACGATCATCTCTGATTTCAGTATAAGTGCGTGTCTCATCATCATAGATGAACTTTTTTGCTATAGAAGATTGCGCTGATATTAAAGTCGTTAAAGATAAAAGCATTATAGATAAAAATTTATTCATATTTTATACACCTCTTGTTATATGAGGTGATTTTATGAGTTGATAAAAAATTAAAATATATCAGATATGTTAATAAAAGTTACTTTTTGAAAATAAAAAAATATTATATTTCAATGATTAATAGCAAAAATGCTTTAACTTTTATGAGAATGTTTATATGAATAAATCTTAATTTTATGCACTAACTTACTACAAAAGTATTTGGTCAATGGAGACCAAACACTTTCACAAAAAAAATGATTATATGATTTGAGCAATAGTATTTTTATTTGAATTTACTAAAACATAATCACCATTAATTTTAAACCATTCCTGATGGCGTTTAGGCTTACTTAAACGCTTTACATCGCTATAGTCGATTTTATAATGAGAAGAATTATATGCGCGGGGAAATGGTTGCCCTACACGCCAATCTCGGCTTGGATTGACATGATGATTGTTATATTTATTGCCATTATTCCAATGTGATTGACTAGGATGTTTTTCGTTTGAATTCCAATGTGTCGGTGCAGGCGGTTGATGATTGAATCGTGGATCATGTTGTGGAGCAGCCATTGCTGAAGTCGCAATAAGGGCACTTAAAGAGAGAGTAATCATTGTTAGATTTTTTTTCATTTCATCCACCTTTATTCGTTTGGAATGTGTTCTGTATAGCTTTAAATTAACGAAGAAGTAGCGAGAAAAAATGAGAGAAATATAGTGGAATTGTGAAGTAAATGAAGAAATTAAGAAGAATCAATGATTATGTAAAAAAAGCCCAAACATCTGTTGGGCTTTGGAAATTTAAGATTAATCTACGATACTTGTAATCGTGTTGCTGTCAGTATTGACTAGAATGTAGCTATTATTAATTTTATACCACTGCTCATTTCGAGACGGCTTTTCTAGATTATTATCTTTATAATCAATTTTATAGCTATTTCCGCGATAATGTTGTGGCATGACATAACCTTCTTGCCATTTTAACTGTTGTAAGCGTTGAACGCCACGTTCTTCACGCATTCGTCTTTTTTCAAAGCGTTTGTCATTATTTTCTGAATCGCGATATTCACGTTTAGTTTGCATATCGCGTGGTCCATTATAACCACGATCATCATCATGATGAGGTGCAGCAGCAGTGAGACTACTTGCCATCAAAGCACTGAAAGAAATTGCGAGAATAGACAAAATCTTTTTCATGTTTAACCCTCGTAAATTATTTTCACTATGATGTTACTCTACTGAAAAAATGCAGAGAAACTGTGAAGAAAGATGAACTTTTTATTTTAAAGCCATATATATATTAAGGTATTATGATACATTTCGGAAATTTATAAAATTTGAATTACATATCAGAACAATTATAAAAATAAATTTTCAGTTGGATATTTTTAATGAAAATAGTCCAGCATAGGACTATTTTTTTACTCAAATTAATTCCATTGTTGTTCTAGTTTTTGTAAGGAGTTTATGGCTTCGACAACGTATTCAGCTTGTTGAGCATCATCTAAAGCGGTAATTAAATCTTTAGAAAGCTGTAATTTGTTAATTGAACGAATCATTTCAACTTTACGTTTTAAATCAGTCACAAATGGCTCCTTATCTCGTGTTTTCTATGGAGAATATTGTAAAGAATTTAACTTGATTATAAAAACCGAATAATATAATGATATTTATATAAAAAAACGATTCAATGGGCGTTGTTATTTTTTATCTTTAGATTAAAAAGGCAGTTGAGCTGCCTTTTATTTTGATATTTTGGCTTTTAATAGATATTAATAGGCATATTTCATGTCTGTATAATCTGTTAAAGATTTTTGAACATGCGCATTAATGAATTCACGGACATCTTCAGGGCTTAATGGTTCGCCTTGTTTAGTGATGACATGTTCAAAAGGTGCTTGTTCAGGAGCGACAATTTTGTAGACGAAATTGGTCACAATACGGTAAGTATCATCTTCTTTAATAACGCTTGTAACGTAATGATAAGAATGCTCAAAGTTTAAATCTGTATGTGAAAAAACAAATTGATCGAACAGCTTAATATTTTTGCCGTTTTCTAATGCTTGAAGTTCTTGAATAATTGTTGCTTCAAATTTCATGCCGTATTTTTCAGAAATTGGTTTTCCATCTACAAGTAAAGAAACCATTCCATCTTCAAGGTGTGTAACGCCAATATTGTTAAAATCAGACATGTGAAATCTCAGAATGTTTAAGTGATATGTGTTTAGTATGAGTAAAATACAGTTAAAAACAATGCTAGAAAATTTAGCTGTATATAGAATAATCAAAATAAAAAAAGGGAGCATATGCTCCCTTAAATATTATATTTGATTCGTTGAAAAACTAGTCTTGTGCATCAATGCTTTGACCATTCAAAGCAAGACTATCATCACCCATTAAATATAAGTATGCAGGCATAATCATTTCAGGTGTTGCGAGTGTTTTAGGGTCTTCATTAGGGAATGCTTTTGCGCGCATTGCTGTGCGTGTTGCCCCAGGATTAATACAATTAAAACGTAAATTTGGATGTGTATTTTCTTTAGCAAATAATTCGCTAACGGCTTCAATTGCAATTTTTGAAACCGAATATGCACCCCAACGTTCGCGAGTTTCACGTCCTACACCTGAACTTGCAAAGACAACAGATGCATTTTCAGATTTTTTTAATAAGGGAAGTAACTCTTGAGTTAGAACAAAAGGAGCACGTAAATTCACAGCCATGACATCATCCCAAACATCGGCAGGATAATTTTCAAGTTCTGTGCGCTCACCCAAAATGCCTGCATTATGCAAAATTCCGTCTAAGCGACCAAATTGCTTTTGCAGAGTATCGACAAGAAGCTCGTAATCTCTAGGCGATGCGCTTGAAAGTTGTAAGGGTAAAATAGCAGGTTGAGGTGCACCTAAACTTTCAATTTCATCATAAATGACTTCAAGTTTATTTAAGGTTCGTCCATGTAACACTACAGTCGCGCCATGTAATGCATAGCTGAGCGCTGCTGCACGACCAATACCATCACCTGCGCCTGTCACAAGAATGACACGATCTTTCAGTAGGTCTGGGCGAGGCTTATATTCTGAATATTTCATGTTCGAACCTCCTCAATTTTATATAGTTATGAAGTGCATTTTTATTAAGACTTAATCACCATTTTACGAATGACTTGATGTAATTCATCTACATTGTTCACTATACAATCTGCTTGCCACGCTGTTAAGTCATCTTTGTGTTCGATTGGTAAATAACCGTATGCAGCTAAAATAGTGTACATGTTGGCATGACGTCCTGCATCAATATCTCGTGGATGATCACCGACATAAATGCAGTCTTTGACATCTGTATTAATTTGCTTTGCCGCAAGATACATTGGCTCAGGATCGGGCTTAGTATTAGTCACATCTTCAGGGCAAACCAAAACAGCACATCGTGATGTTAAGTTAAGCGCTTTAAGTAATTCTTCACTTAACCAACGAGGCTTGTTCGTCACAATTCCCCAAGGAATATTGTGGCTTTCCAACTCTTCAAGCAGAGGGTACATGCCATCGAAAAGATCTGTATCTACGGCAATATCTGCACCATATAAATCTAGAAAGCGCTGACGATGTGCAAGGAAAATAGGGTCTGTGACTTGAAGTTCAGGATAAACCAGTTTCACCATGGCACGTGCGCCTTCAGACACTTGAGTGCGAATCAAATCTGCTTCAACAACATCTTTGCCTTCTTCACGGCACATGTCTTGAATAATGCGAATAAAATCCGCTGCGGTATCAATTAATGTGCCATCTAAATCAAATAATACAGCTTTCATTACACGCCTTCTTTTTGTGTATACACCATGTAGTTCACATCTACATTTGGCGCTAACCAATAGCGTTTTGTGATTGGATTGTAATGTAAGCCAGTCATGTCTTTGAGTTTTAAGTTTGCACTACGAATGTCGTTTGCAAGTTCAGATGGTTTAATAAATTTACTGTAATCGTGTGTGCCTTTTGCAAGCATACGGAGCACATATTCGGCACCAATAATGGCAAATAAGTAGGCTTTTGGATTACGGTTAATGGTCGAGAAAAATACGTGACCACCTGGTTTTACAAGCTTTTGACAAGCAAGAATAATAGATGCAGGATCTGGAACGTGTTCAAGCATTTCCATGCAAGTGACAACGTCGTATTGTCCTGCTTGTTCATCAGCAAGTTGTTCTACAGGAATTTGGCGATATTCAATATTTTGAACGCCTTCTTGTTCTGCATGAAGACGAGCAACATTTAGTGGTGCTGCTCCCATGTCGATCCCTAAAACATTTGCACCACGACGCGCCATACTTTCAGCCAAAATACCGCCACCGCATCCTACATCGAGTACTTTTTTGCCTGTAATGCCACCTGAATGCTCATCAATCCAATTTAAACGTAATGGGTTGATCATGTGTAAAGGGCGGAATTCAGAATGCTGATCCCACCAAATGGCTGCGAATGCTTCAAATTTGGCAATTTCTTGTGGATCAACATTTAGTTGCGACATCGGGTTCACCTCAAGCAAGTCGTTATAATTCAAAAAACTTAGTATCTTCTTAGTGTAGCGTTTATTATAAAAAAAGCGATAAAAGCCTTAAAAAAGTTCACAGAATGAAAACGAAAAAGGCTAAATTGATTTATAGTATTTGCATAAGCTAATCATAATATTTTTGAGGCAAATAAGTTCAATGAAAAAAATTCTTTTAGGTAGCCTCGCTACTGCGATGATGGCAATTTCAAGTGGTGTGATGGCAGCAGATTTTGTTGCGGGTAAAGATTACACTGTTCTTGCAAATCCGGGGAAAGTAGAAGTTCCTGGAAAAATTGAAGTGCGTGAATTCTTTTGGTATGGCTGTGGTCATTGCCATAACTTAGAGCCACATATGCAGGCTTGGATTAAAAAAATGCCCAAAGGTGTTCACTTTGTTCGTACGCCTGCGGCAATGAACCCGACTTGGGAACAAGGTGCTCGTGGATACTATGTATCTGAAGCCTTACAAATTCGTAAAAAAACACATTTGCCATTGTTCCATGCCATTCATGAAGAAGGTAAGCAAATTTTCGATCAGCAATCACAAGCGAAATTCTTTGTGAAATATGGTGTGCCTGAAGCGAAATTCAATAGCATGTTTAATTCCTTCCCAATTTCAGCAAAAATTGCTCAGTCAAACCAACTTGCAAGACAATACCAATTATCAGGTGTGCCTGCGGTTGTGGTGAATGGTAAATATGTGGTTCAAGGGGAAGATGCTAAAGTGCCTCAAGTTGTGAATTACTTAATTGAAAAAGAGCGTAAAGCAAAATAATTTATATTAAATTTTTAAAAAAGCCACTTCAAAGAAGTGGCTTTTTTTTGATTTTTAGCTTTTTATATTTTTTTCCCAGTTTGAAATTCCATGGAAGAGTAAACGAACTTGAGTGACAGCTTGTGCTTTAAAAATTTGTTGCTGTTGTTCTAAAAGCGGTTGTTTAAATTGACGAGAAAGATCAATCCAC
This sequence comes from Acinetobacter portensis, assembly GCF_010646905.1. NCBI lineage: Bacteria > Pseudomonadati > Pseudomonadota > Gammaproteobacteria > Moraxellales > Moraxellaceae > Acinetobacter > Acinetobacter portensis. The sequence continues at coordinate 1,164,513 of NZ_JAAARQ010000002.1, read as the reverse complement.
GTCATAACCCAGTTAAAGGCTAAATTAATGAGCAATTGTGCTAATACTTTTAAATCATCTATTTGTTGAAAATGTTGAATACTCGGTAAGCGATGAAGATCGATTGCAAAGTCTTCAACAAGATATTCGATTTCTCGTTTTATTGCTTTACGGATGGGCTGTGATCCACCCCAACGTTCAGAAATAATGAAAATCCACTCTTCAGTATGCTGATCGATAGTTTGAAAAAATAGCGCTAAGCTCTTTTGTATTTTTGCTTCAGGTTGATATAAATAGGTTTGTCCTAGCTGATGTAAAGTACTTTTTAAATCTAAGGCAATTTTATCTACCAGCTCTAAGCCTAATGTATCCATATCTTTAAAATGTCGATAAAAAGCTGTAGGTACTAATCCAATTTCACGGCTGATTTCTCTTAAACTGATACTGCTGAAAGAGCGTCCTGAAGTGCTTAAGCGAAGTACGGCATCTATAATAGCTTGGCGACTTTGTCGTTTTCCTTCCTCTCGAATAGACATGCCAAATGTATCCCTACAATTCTTGTAAGGTTTAGTTTAGCAAAAAAAAGTACACAAATATGAAAGTTATTTTTGAATCATTTCAAAACAACTTAGTTTTAATTTCTTAAGATTTAGATGGTTTACTCAACAGCTGTAACAAAACCTTTGTATTCGCTTCTGCTATACTTAGCCGCAATATATTTGAGTTAAAAATAAGGACAAATTATGCGTATTGACCAACGTACTTTAGATCAATTGCGTGATGTTAAAATCACTCGTAACTACACTCGTTATGCAGAAGGTTCTGTACTGGTTGAATTCGGTCATACAAAAGTCCTTTGTACAGCAAGTATTGATCATTCTGTTCCTCGTTTCTTAAAAGGTCAGGGACAAGGTTGGGTAACTGCTGAATATGGTATGTTGCCACGTTCTACACATACTCGCAGCGATCGTGAAGCGGCTCGTGGTAAACAAAGTGGTCGTACACAAGAAATTCAACGTTTAATTGGTCGTAGCTTGCGTGCAATGGTCGATCTTAAAAAGCTTGGCGAAAATACAATTACAATTGACTGTGATGTAATTCAAGCCGATGGCGGTACACGTACAGCATCTATTACGGGTGCAGCGGTTGCCCTTATTGATGCTATGAATGTATTGCTTGAGAAAAAGAAAATTAAGCAAGATCCATTAAAAGGTTTAGTTGCTGCTGTTTCTGTTGGTATCTTTAAAGATGAAGTACTTCTAGATTTATGCTATGAAGAAGATTCTAACTGCCAAACTGACTTGAACGTTGTGATGACTCAAGCAGGTGAGTTTATTGAAATTCAAGGGACTGCGGAAGAAAAACCATTTACACGTGCACAATCAAATGCAATGTTAGAAATGGCTGAAAAAGGTATTCAAGAGCTTGTTAAAAAACAGCAAGAAGCTTTGGGTTGGTAAGTTTTAAAACCTAAGTTTTATAAAAAAGCGCCGTGAAAATGGCGCTTTTTTTATGCCTAGAAATTACAGGAAAAAATATAAAAAACACGAATAGGGCGTTTTTCATACAATGTTATAACATGAGTCATTTTTTTCATCACATTGAGTGCTTAGCATAAGAGGTATCGTGTAATTGCTTGAAAAAGGGCAAAGAAATGAATGTTATTTTTATTGCTTCAATGATTGGCGTATTCCTCATCAGTATTTGTGCACCTCGGGAAAATGAGAAGTTAGATGTGCATTCTGTATGGAAAATTGAACATTTGCAGAGTGATCTTTCTAAAGAAAAATCATCTCCGCAAAATACTCAAAACAATGATTTTAATACTTAGATTTAAGCATTAAAACGCATCGATAAATCAACCGCTTTTACATCTTTGGTTAAAACACCCATCGAAATATAGTCCACGCCAGTTGTTGCAACTTCACGTAAATTATCAATGGTGATATTGCCTGAGGCCTCTAATTTACAACGACCTGCAACGTGTTTTACGGCATCAATCATTTGTTGCTGACTAAAATTATCAAGCATGACAATATCTGCACCTGCTTCAAGTGCTTGATTCAATTCATCCCACGTTTCAACTTCAACTTCAACAGGTTTGTTGGGTGCAATCACGTGCGCTTTTGCAATAGCTTGGGCAATGCCACCCGCTGCCATAATGTGATTTTCTTTAATTAAAAATGCATCGAATAAACCTAAGCGATGATTTTGACCACCACCAATAGCCACCGCATATTTTTGTGCAATGCGTAATCCTGGAACGGTTTTGCGTGTATCGAGTAATTTTGTATGTAGTCCATCTAAATGCTTTACATATTCAGCTGTTTTTGTGGCTACAGCAGAAAGTGTTTGCACAAAATTCAGGGCAGGGCGCTCTACGGTCAGTAAGCTACGAGCGGAACCTGAAAGCTTTAAAAAGGCTTCATTTGCAGCAACAACATCACCATCATTTTTAAGCCAAGTCACTTGAACATTAGAATCATAAGCTTGAATTAAAGCATTCACCCAAGGCTGACCTGCAAGCACCATATCTTCACGGCTAATGATTGTCGCAGTCGCTTGCTCGTCTTCATGTGTCAGTAAAGCGGTAATATCACCATCACCAATATCTTCTTGTAATGCTTGTTGAATATTGATTTGAATAGACTGTTCTAATAAAGCTTGTGAGATGCTCATGGCAATATCCGTATAGTGAGAACCCATAAAAATTGTGCGCTATATTAGCATTGTTCAATAAAAAAACGCATTTTTTAACCAAGTTACATCACTAAGTTTGAGATTTGGAAGTGAAAGTTTTAGGATGGAAGAGTAGCCAAATTTATTTTAAAAAATTTCAGGACAGATTTATGCAACAAGGATCGTCGTTTCAGGTCGTTGATGGACAGCTTAAAGGCGCTCAACACATTCCTTCGCCAAATTTTAATCAGCGTCCTGAAAATACAGACATTGAATTGGTTGTTGTCCATAATATTAGTCTGCCACCATCGCAATTTGGTGGTGGATATATCGAAGATTTTTTTCAAAATAAATTAGATTGGTCGAAGCATCCTTATTTTCAGACGATTGAAGGCATGCAGGTTTCAGCTCACCTTTTAATTTTAAGATCGGGAAAAATCATTCAATTTGTAAACTTTAAAGATCGTGCTTGGCATGCAGGTCGTTCAAGTTATTTAGCGCAAAAAGAATGTAATGATTATTCTATTGGAATTGAATTAGAAGGAAGTGATGATCTACCTTTTGAAGAAGAACAATACGAAGCTTTAGCCAATGTGGTGGCAACATTACAAAAAGCCTATCCAAAAATTAAACAACATATTGCAGGACATTCAGATATTGCACCGGGTCGAAAAACAGATCCAGGGCCATTTTTTGACTGGGTAAAATTTAGAAAGCAACTAAAGCAACTAAAAAACCTATAAATTGTTAAATTGTAGAATGATTAAACAATGAAACTTCACAGAGAGTTTCATTACAATAGCGACTTGATTTTAGACTAGGTGGTTCCGATGGCGCTTTGGCGATCGACCGTGATTGTAAGTGCAATGACGATGTTATCTCGTGTACTGGGTTTAGTACGAGACATCGTTTTGCTAAATGTATTTGGTGCAGGCAAAGACTTCGATACTTTTGTCGTGGCTTTTCGTATTCCTAACTTCTTTAGGCGATTATTTGCAGAAGGAGCGTTCTCACAGGCTTTCATTCCTGTATTAACGGAATATAAAACAAGTCGCACACATGCAGAAGTTCAAATACTGATTAGTCGCGTATTTGGTTGTTTAGCAACAGTCATGTCTTTATTGACTTTATTTGCCATGATTGCGGCACCTGTCATTATTTATGTCTATGCACCGGGTTTCCACGATGATCCTGCCAAATTTGCTTTGGCAACGGATATGTTCCGCCTAACTATTCCGTATTTATTATTCATGTCACTTACTGCTTTTGCGAGTAGTATTTTGAACAGCTATGGATCATTTACTACACCTGCATTTGCACCCGTATTACTGAACGTTGCAATGATTGCCGGCGCATTATGGTTCACGCCATATATGGATACGCCAATCATGGCTTTAGGTTGGTCTGTGGTAGCCGCAGGATTTTTACAATTAGCCATTCAGATTCCTGAATTGTGGCGTAAAAAATTACTCATTCCACCAAAAATCGACTTTAAGCATGAAGGCGTAGATCGCATCATGAAATTGATGCTTCCTGCACTTTTTGGTGTGTCTGTTACTCAAATCAATTTATTGCTCAATACAATTTGGGCATCGTATATGCAAGATGGTTCAGTGTCTTGGTTATACAGTGCAGAACGTATGACAGAACTGCCATTAGGTTTAATTGGTGTTGCTATTGGTACTGTGATTTTACCGTCATTGTCAGAACGTATTGCAGAACAAGACCAAGGTAAATTCCGTGGCATGATGGATTGGGCAGCGAAAGTGATTGTGTTGGTTGGTGTGCCTGCAAGTATTGCTTTATTCATGCTTTCAACGCCAATTATTCAAGCATTATTCCAACGTGGCGCATTTACGGTAGAAGATACGTATATGACAGCTCTTGCACTACAATGTATGAGTGCAGGGGTTATTTCATTTATGTTAATTAAGGTTTTTGCACCAGGCTTCTATGCACGCCAAGATACCAAAACACCTGTACGTGTCGGCTTAATGTCGGTTGCTGCCAATGCCATTTTAAACGTGATATTTATTGGATTCTTTAAATTGATCGATTGGCAGGCAGAACATATGGCGCTTGCATTAGCATCTTCAGGTTCTGCTTTGGTTAATGCAGGTATGCTGTATTTCTATTTACATAAGCGTGATATTTTCAGATTTGGCGCACATTGGAAAAAGCTGATGCTTCAATTTGCGATTGCCAATATAGCGATGGTTGCCGCTTTATGGTACGGCTTAACGTGGTACAACGGTGATGCGACTCAATGGATGCGTGTAGTCGAGCTTATTGGGCTTTGTATTGTTGGTGCAGTCGCTTATGGCATTGTATTAATTGCAGCAGGCTTTAGACCACGTAATTTAAAACCATAAAATTTCAAAAATAAAAAAGACCGCAAATGCGGTCTTTTTTATTTTTAGTTTATTGTGGAGAAACTTCTAAAAGTTCAACATCAAAAATTAAAGTACTATTTGGCTCTATAGCATCGCCTGAACCAATTTGACCATAAGCCAATTTAGCTGGAATATAAAAACGATAGGTTGAACCTTCTTTCATTAACTGTAGACCTTCTGTCCAACCTGTAATGACTTGGCTCACCATAAATTCAGCAGGTTGTTGGCGTGCAATTGAACTGTCAAAAACCGTATTATTCAATAAACGACCTTCATAATTTACTTTTACTTTTGAAGATGCTTTAGGTGTTTTACCTGAGCCTTGCTTAATCACTTCATACTGTAAGCCAGATTTAGTGACTTTAATATTAGGTTTTTTCGCATTTTCAGCAAGAAATTCAGCACCTATTTTTTCATTTTTATCCGCTAAGTTTTTATGTTCTATAAGCTGTTTTGCTTCAGCATTTTTTTTGAATTGCGTTAAAACTTTCGACATTTCTTCATCTGTTAAAGCCGATGATTGGCCTTTTGATGCTGCTTTTAAACCATCTAAAAATGCATCTAAATCCATATTTTTTAAGGCATCAGCATTGCCCCGTCCCATAATATAACCAAAGCTGTAGCCAACTTTATCTTCATAACTGCTTTTATTATTTACTATTTTTGCAGAAAGACCAGTACTACACAGTGCTAAGCACAATAATGTCATTTGAATTTTCATTATATTTCCTTAAAAAATAAGGAGAGCAAAGCTCTCCTTATTTAAAAATTATTTAACTTGGATAAGCTCAACATCAAAAATTAACGTGCTGTTTGGTGGAATTGTACCTGGAACACCTTGTTCGCCATACGCTAAGTTAGAAGGAATATATAATGTTGCTTTTCCGCCTTCTTTCATCAGTTGTAGACCTTCAGTCCAACCAGGAATAACTTGGTTAAGCGGGAACTCAATTGGTTCACCACGTTCTACAGAGCTATCAAATACTTTGCCATCTACAAGTTTACCTGTGTAGTGTACTTTAACTGTTTGAGAGCCTGTAGGTGCTTTACCTGTGCCTTCTTGCGTGATTTTATACTGCAAACCAGAAGCTGTTGTTTTTACGCCAGATTTTTTAGCATTATCACTCAAGAAAGTATCATTTGAGCTTTGAACTTTTTGAGTTTCAGTCACTTGTTTTTGTTGCATTTCTTGCTGATATTGCTCAAATGCTTTTTGAAGTTCTTCTTCTGTATATGCAGGTTGCTTACGAGCATGTGCATCACGAATACCTGTTACAAAGCTATTAATATCAAGCTCTGGAGGAGTTTGGTGTGCAACTTCAAAACCTAAAGCATAGCTAATTTTCTCAATGCCAGAAGCATTTGCAGATGATTTTGCCGTTTGCGTTGCTGGAGCTTGAGTTGCGTAGTAAACAGGAACAAGTGCAGCACCGCCTAGAATTACAGCTACAGCGATGGGTAAGGCTTTACTCATAAGTTTTCTCAAATTCATTTTATAGTTTAAAAGTTGCCATTATTTTAGCAGACTTTTGGGTAAAACACGGGCATTTGAGTCACGTGCATCTTTGCTATTAATATATTCTTATCACATGAAATATTCTATAACAGTCTGAATATATAAAACATTTTTTATACAATAAATACTAGACTTAGGAGAGCCTATTTAGATTGATAGCATTTTAATTTTAGGTGAATTTAAGTTTAATGATCAGGTTTCTGAATATTTAAACGCACAATCATCTTCGTGATCATTGATCATGCCAACCGCTTGCATGAATGCATAACAGGTTGTAGGTCCTACAAATTTAAAACCTTTTCTCTTGAGTTGTTTAGACATTAAAATGCTTAAATCTGTTTGAGCAGGTGCTTTTTTATAATCAGGGACATCATTAATAATGGTTTTTTGTTGAACGAAATCCCACAACCAAGCGACCACATCTACATTATCTTTTTTAAGATTTTGCCATGTAATGGCATTATCTCGAATGGCTTTTAATTTACCGATATGACGAATTAAGCCCGTATCTTGAACTTTTATTTCTAAATCGGCATCACTGAAGTTTGCAATATCAGCAATAGAGTATTGAAAGAAATGTTCACGATAACATTCACGTTTTTTGAGTACGGTAATCCAAGACAAACCTGCTTGTTGACCTTCTAAACAGAGCATTTCAAAAAGATGTTGTTCATCTTGAACAGGGCGACCCCATTCTTGATCATGATAATTGATATAAATAGGATCGTTAGAGCACCAACCACAGCGTTTCACTGTTAAAGACGTCATGGAAATGCTCCTTTATTTTTATAAGAATTAAAACAATAGATTAAATTTTAAATTCAGCCCATTGGTCATTTTTGTTGTCCCAATAGAACAATTCAGCTTGTTGAATATCTTCAAAAGAAATCCAATTATCTTTGCCAACTTTGTCTGAATAGCCTGTACTGATGAGTAAAGCTTCTTCGGTAATTTCCATGACCCAACCCTGATGACTCTGTCCTGCTACCACAATTTTTTGTTGATTGCCCGATTCAGCAAATTCTACCAGACGATTGATCAACGCTTCTGACATGAATAATTCCTAAAGAAAATTAACGTAAATATGGATAGGGGTTAACGGCTCCACGCCCTTTTCCACCTAAATAAATTCCATAATGTAAATGTGGTGCGGTATGGCGAGCATTACCCGTATTGCCGACATAACCAATTAGATCACCTTTTTTGATGTAATCACCTACGCGTAAACCACGTTTATGACCATCTAAATGTGCATAATAATGCCAGCTACCATTAGGGCCTAAAACCCAAATGACTTTCCCGCCCAAATTGTTGTTGCGTAAGTCGGCAATTAAGCCTTCTGTTGCACTAAACACTTTTGTTCCACGAGACGCCATAATATCAACGCCTTCATGTATTCTACCACTGCTTCGTGATGCGCCCCATGTATCTGTTAAATTATTGCTTTTAACACCTTGTACAGGAATTGGGAGCTTGTTTGGCAAACTCATATTTTTGAGTTTTTGAACCGCGGCAGCGTTTAATGGTTGGCTTGGTTTTTTCGGTGCGGTGCTACATGCGGAAATAAAAATAACAGCAAAAATTAAGATTAAAATAGAACGAATGCGAAGCACGAAGAATTCCTGTCTTTTATTTTATGAATAGTCTTATCTAGCACCTGACTATGTCATAAATTTACGGCAGAGATCAATTTTTTCATGGCTGTTGGAATGCCCATTTGTGTAGCAATTTGTGATGAATACCAATCACCACCCAACTCAATTGCTAAATGTTCTTTTGAATCTTCATCAATTTCAAAGCACACCGCTTCTAATAACCACGTGAAGTGCGTAAAACTATGAGAAATCAGTTCTTTTTTGATAATTTTTTTCAAACCTAAACTTTGCGTTCTTTCTAAAAATTCAACTTCATTTTCAATAATTGGTAAGCACCATAAACCGCCCCACAAACCTGAATTAGGGCGTTGTTGCCATAACCATTGATCGTTGCATTGAATAAGTAAAACCTGAGCAGATTTTACGGGGACTGCTTTTTTGGGTTTCTTAAAAGGGAGTTCAGTTTCTAAACCTTGCTGATGTGCTTTGCAATGTTGTTGCATTGGGCAATACAGACACAATGGCTTTTTAGGTGTACAGACTGTTGCACCTAAATCCATAATGGCTTGCGTGTAATCATGATTGCGTTCAGTCGGGCATAAATCTTCGGCAATTTGCCACATGGCACGTTCATGAACAGGTTTGGATAAATCATCTTCAATAGCGAAGAAGCGTGATAAAACACGCTTAACATTGCCATCCATAATGACGCCATATTGGCGTAAACCAAGCGACATCAGCGCGCCACCTGTAGATGGTCCTATACCTGGAAGTTCAATCCATTCTTCTAAATTTTGAGGAAAATGTCCTTTTTGCGTAACAATTCCTGCTGCTTTATGCAAATTTCTTGCACGTGCGTAATAGCCTAACCCTGCCCAATAGGGAGCAACATCATCCCAAGATGCAAGACCTAAATCTTCAATTGTAGGAAAGCGCTCAATAAAACGATCAAAATATTGCAGAACTGTTTTTACTTGAGTCTGTTGCAACATAATTTCCGATACCCAAACTTTGTATGGATCATCTGCAATTTGCCAAGGCAAATCATGACGACCATGTTCATCGAACCAATTTAGAAGGGCATTAGAAAAAGAAAATTCAGGCATTGAAATGAAGTAACAACAAATAAGGCTTGAGTATAACTGAATTGAACGATGAACCTTTGAGATAAATGGATACACCTTATTCAAAAGGAGTACTTAAAAATTAAGTGTTGTACTTTATTTGAAAATTTAACAACAAAAAATGATGCCGAAGCATCATTTTTTTAGTGAATTTATTTAAATTTGACCACTCATACCCCAGCGGGAATCAAGCTGTAAAGCTTGTCCTTCATAGCGAGGAATAATGTGAATATGGACGTGTTCAGATGCTTCGCCAAAGACAGAACCATCATTAAAACCAACATGAAAACCAGAGGGTTGATGGCGTAACTTAAGCTCATTACGTGCAAGTTCAAGCAAGGTTAAAAGGCTTTTGCGCTCTTTATCGGTTACATCAAAAAATGAACTTACGTGACGTTGAGGAACAATTACACAATGTCCTTTAGATAGTGCATTTGGTTCGGGTAAAATCACGCCGAAATCATTTTTTGCAATGATGTCATATTCATCAAAGTTACAATAGATGCAGTTATTTTCAGTCATTTGATTATCCTCTTTTCATTTTATTACTTACCTATTCACGTGAATAAATAGGCAATTTAAAGCCTTACGCTTTTAAGTGATGAGCGAGCAATTCATACATCGCTTCGAGGCTTTGCTTTTCTGCTTCAGCATTGTAGCCAAGATCTACACCATTGGCTTTGGCTCTTTCATCGGCTAGTGGGTTTGAAAAGCCATGTTTAGCATCTTCAAAAATAATCACTTCATGATTTACTTTTACGGCATGCATTTCTTCACGGAAATTTGCGACATCTTCAAAGGAAACCATACTGTCTAATTCACCATGTAGAACAAGAATTTCCGCCTGTACTTTGCCTTCTTCAGCAGGTGATTTTGGTGATAAATTAGCATGGAATGTGGCAACAGCTTGAAGTGGAGCACCTGCACGAGCTAAATCTAGAATAACTTTGCCACCATAGCAAAAGCCAATTGCTCCGAGTTTAGCTTGATTTACTTCTGTTTGAGCAGCTAAAGTTTCTAAACCTGCAAACGCACGAGTCACAATTGTTTCAGGGTCTTGGAATGTTTCAGTCATCCATTCATTTGCTTGAGTAGCTTCAGTGGTTACTTTTTTGTTGCCGTACATATCAATAGCTAAGGCTGCATAACCATGTTCTGCTAATTCACGTGCACGCTGTTCGGTATATTCATTGCGTCCCCACCATTCAGGAGATACGATTACACCTGCAACAGGCGTTGTAGATTCAGGAGCAGCAAAGTAGCCAATTAAGGTAGAACCATCTTTTGCTGTGTATTGAATTTCACGTGTTTTGATTACAGAAGTCATGCACAATCCTTGAAGCTTTAATTATGATTAACTCGATTAAAGCACAAAAATATTGCAGATGTTTTGAAAAGAAATAAATGAAATAGAAACAAATGTGAAAAATTATGATTTGCTTATCACAAATTAAAAAAGAAGGGTCTAAGCCCTTCTTTTTGATGGTATAAAAATAATGTGTTTAAACTTTTCCGCGAGAGAGAAAGCCAACAATTGCAAGAATGACCGCAACAACAAGTAGAATGACGGCAAAGTCTTTAGATAAGCCTGCAACACCACCAAAACCAAGTAAACTTGCGATTAACGCGATAACAGCGAATATAATTGCCCAACGGAACATTGGAATTCTCCCTTCAATTTTTTTGATTATGAATTTAGTATAAAGATGATAATTACAATAAATGTGATGTATTTGTTTGTTTTTTGTACAAAAGTGAAGTGTTTTAATGAAAGAAAGTCATCTCTCTTATTGATCACTCAAGCCTGATATAATGCCAAAGCTCTTCTTTTTATTATGTATGAATATGTCTGAACTGTTACGCCCACAATTTTGGAAAAACTATACATTAGCAGAGTTAAATACTGCTGAATGGGAAGCGTTGTGCGATGGTTGCGGATTATGTTGTTTAATAAAATTAGAAGATGATGAAACCAATGAAGTAGCGTATACCAAGGTTTCTTGTAAATTACTAGATTGTAAAACAGGACATTGTTCAGATTATCCAAATCGTATTGAACACGTACCAGATTGTATTCAACTAACACCTGAAAAATTAGAAAATATTCATTGGTTGCCATCTTCATGTGCGTATCAACGCATGAGCGAAGGCAAAAGCTTACCTTCTTGGCATTATTTAAATACAGGTACACGAGAAAGCGTTATAAAAGCACGAAAGTCGGTTGCAGGGCGCTGTGTATCTGAAGCCGATGTCGATGAAGATGAAATTGAAGACTACATTGTACGTTGGGTTCGTTAATGAAAAAGTGATTTATGCAATAACGCTAATCTAACGATTTTAAAAAATCATCTTCCGAAATTACCTGAAAACCATGTTGGCGTAACAAGCTTGCAGTAATGCCTAAGCCTGAAATTTTTGTGCCTGAAAATGTACCGTCATAAATAAAATTCGAGCCGCAAGACGGACTATTTTCTTTTAAAACAACTATCGAAACCTGATATTTTTTCGCAATTTCCAAAGCTTTCTGTGCACCATCAATAAATGCTTGTGTGACATCATTTCCTTGAGAGTCGATTACTTGTGCTATGCCATTTAAAACATCTTGAGCCGTGCCATTTACAATTTCTGCAGCTAAACGAGGCGTAGCTAATCCACCTAATATTTCGGGACAAACAGTAATGGCTTGCTGGTTTTGTAAAAGCTCAGAAATTTTTTCAAAATAATATCCTTTACCATCATAACGAACAGGTAAATTAGCCAAGCAGGCACTGATTAAATATTTCATATGGCAATCTTCACATCTGTAAATTTTGTCTTTAAAACTATTGCCTAGAGACATGAATAACATAGTAGACTAAGTGAAAGCTTAGTAAAGTAATAACAAGATGTCAGATAGCAATATTCCACTTCCTGAACGCCTACGTCCACGAGATTTGTCTGAAATTATTGGACAAGATCACCTGCTTGGTGAAGATGCACCATTGCGTCAAATGATTGACCAAGGGCATTTACCCTCTATTATTTTTTGGGGACCGCCTGGGGTTGGGAAAACCACAATTGCCTTATTACTAGCACAAGCCATAGATCGACCATTTGTGAGTTTATCTGCGTTAAATACAGGCGTGAAAGAATTAAGAGAAATTATTTCAGATGGTGGTGATTTAATGCCACCAGTTGTATTTATTGATGAAATTCATCGTTTTAATAAAAATCAGCAAGATGCATTATTGAATGCTGTCGAAAAAGGCAAAATTACGCTTGTTGGTGCAACAACAGAAAATCCTTCATTTGAAGTAAACAGTGCATTACTTTCTCGTTGTCAGGTTTATACCTTAAATGCTTTAGATGAAGATGCGATTCAAACACTCATTAATAATGCGATTCAAAAAGATCAATTTTTAAAAGATCGTTATATCCAAATTGAAGAGTTTGATGCACTTATACAATTTTCTGCAGGCGATGCTCGAAAAGCTTTAAATTTACTCGATTTAATTGCAAGTACATTTGAACCAGATTTAGAAAATATCATCACCAATGCAGTGGTTGTAAAAGTTGCACAGCAGAATATTGCACGTTATGACAAAGCAGGCGAACAGCATTACGACTTGGTTTCTGCATTTATTAAATCTATTCGTGGAAGTGACCCAGATGGTGCGCTGTATTGGATGGCTCGAATGCTCAAAGGTGGTGAAGACCCTGTATTTATCGCGCGCCGTATGTTGATTGCGGCATCTGAAGATATTGGCAATTCGAATCCAAATGCATTATTACTTGCAGGCGAATGTTTCCGTTCAGTTCAAGTTATTGGTATGCCTGAATCACGCATTATTTTGGGACAATGTGCCGTTTATTTAGCGACAAGTGCAAAAAGTAATAGCACGTATTTAGCCATTAATAAGGCGATGGATTTAGCTGAAAAAACAGCAAACTTACCTGTGCCGTTACATTTACGCAATGCACCAACCAAGCTAATGAAAGAACAAGGATATGGTGTCGATTATCTATATCCGCATAATTACCCTGAACACTTCGTATTGCAGGAATATATGCCGCCTGAATTAAAAGGTACAAAATTATATGAGTCTGCACGTAATAAGCGTGAAGTTGAAGGTGAGAAGTTGCAACAACGTCGTTGGCAACAACAGCAGCAACAGCAATAACATATATAAAAAAACCCAACTCGGGAGAGTTGGGTATAAATGGATGTTTCTTGGGGAGATAACATCCAGAGGGTAAACTGGTCGGCAACGTAGAGCGAAAGCGGAGATATTTTCTACGCTGCCTAGTATGAAATTAATAATAGAAAGAAACGCTTAGAAAGTAAAAATGGCGATTTTGATGATGATCATTCAATTATTCGATAATAACTTCAAAAAACTCTAATTTTTAAATAATATCTTTATTATTAGAAATTTAATTTAACTTTAATTTTTATTGTTTCAATGAGATAGCAAAAAATAAATTCGAACTATTTAAACTTCTGGTTCGGAAGGATTTTCATCATAAAAGAAAACTGTATAATGTTATGTTATAACGTAATATAAAAGATGAGAGTATGAACAATTCACGACTATTAATTTTACTATTTTTGCTTATAAAACAGGTTGAAGCAGCGGAAACAGACTCAAAGCAATACTTAAAACCGATTAAACTGACTGCTGAAGAAAATATTCGCGCAGAACATAAAGTCGAGAAGCAATTTATTGAAAAAGCGAATACTTTAGGTGATGCAATTAAACATGTATCGGGTGTTCAAAGCAGTTCATTTGGACCCAATTCAGGTGCGCCCGTAATCCGTAGTTTGCAAGGGCATCGTGTAGGTGTGTTTGAAAATGGGACGTCAATTCAAGGTATTAATTCAATTAGCGGCAACGTAAATATTCCATTTGATCCGATATTTACTGAATCTATCAAAATCAATAAATCTAATAATAGCGTCAGATATGGCGATCAATCTTTAGGGGGGAGTGTAGAAGTCGATAGTGGTCTAATTCCGAACAAACTAAATGAAAAATCTCGGGAAATAGATTTGATTTATAAGAATGGTTGGAATAGTTTTGATGCCAAAGGTTTGAAGCTACAACTGAATAATCAAAAAAATTTAGCTACAAATATTCAATTTTCTAGACAAGAAATAAAGTCTTATAACATTCCAGGTAAAAGCAAAGCGCAAGTTTGCGATAGTGATATTTTCATAAATGGTGGCGTAAATAGTACTTTGGCTGATATATGTCAAAAAGATGCAAGAATTAAAAAAACGTATAATAAAGCATCACAAAAATATATGAGTCAGATCATAATTAATAATCCTGATTGGGCTGATGGTGATTTTTCATTTTATTCGGACGATCCAATTTCTCGAGCAGGTGGGAGGGAGTATCAAAACCCATTAAATCCTGATTATGTTGAAGGTACAGAAAAAAATAAAATTGATCATATTAATAACGATGTAACACCAAACTATAATAAAAAATTAGGAAATAGTTATGCGAGGAATGACAATATTGCAGTGGGAACAACGTATTTTTTAAAGAATGGATATATTGGTTTTAGTGCCGATTATAAGAAAAGTGAGTATGGCGTTCCGGGTTTTTCTTTGGAAAATAAGTCATTCCAAGAAAATTATGATGATGGATTACCTGTAGGTGTAAAGACAGAACAAAATAAGTTTATGCTTGATAGTTTGTTCAATCAGCCAGTCATTTTTTTAGATAATATTCAATTTAAAGCATCAAATTTTGTTAATAAATCAGGTGAATATATTGGTGCGAGTGAAGCAAATTTATATAAATTTGAACAAAATTTCGTTGAATTGGTATTCAAACAAAAAGATTTTGGCTATTTATCGGGTGAAATCGGTCAAAGTTGGGGAATCAGAGATGTCGATGGAAAAGGTCATGCTCGATATCTGCCCAATGTAAAAACCACAAGGAATGCATTTTTTATTCAAGAAAAATTAAATTTTAAACCTGTATATTTTGAAGCAGGCTACCGTCGAGAAAATGTTGAGCATCAGATTCAAGATCATACTTTTGTTGGGTCTCGTAATGCATCTAATGGAAAATTAGAAGATCGAAATTTTGATTTATCACATTACTATTTAGGTGGTGGTTTTTATTTGGGAGATCATGTTCATATTCATGCTAAATACAGTAAATCTGAAAGAGCACCCGAATTAAACGAGTTATATGCGAGTAACCCGCATTATTCAATTATGACTCAAGAAGAAGGTAATCAAAATTTAAAGAAAGAGAAAGTGAAATCGATTGAATTAAATACAGATTTAACTTTCGAGCAAAGCAAAATAGCTTTGTCTTTATATCAAATGAATTTTAATGATTATATGTATTTGTCACATTCAGGTATGGCTATGCGTAATCGACTTCCATTGCAATACTGGAAGCAAACGGATGTGAAAATTGAGGGATTTGAGATTGATCTAAGTCATCGCTTTTTACTTGATAAGTGGGGTGATTTAACCCTAAGTACCTTTGGTGATTTTGTTAAAAATCGAGTAACGAATAAAAATCTTATTCAATCTTCAAATGATGGCGAATATCCAACCAATATGCCAACAAACCGTTATGGTGCAAGCATAGAGTGGGAAAAAGATGATTATCATCTTAGGTTATCTAATGTTTATTATGCTCAAGCGAAATACTTAGGGAAGAGTGTAAACTCTGAAATTCCTTTACCCGCTTATCATTTATTAGACTTATCTTTAAGTAAAAAAGTGGCATTAAAAAATGCAGATTTTGAGTTTTATTTAAATGGAACAAATTTGCTTAATGAAGAAGCGAGACCTCAAAACTCACCTTTAAAATACATTGCGCCTTTACCTGGGCGAGGGTTTCAGTTAGGCATAACAATGAGTTTGTAGTATTTAAAAACTCAAATTTCAGTAAATAAAAAACCGAGCGATTAAGCTCGGTTTTTTTGAAGATCAGACGATATTAGATGTCTGAAAGGTCGATACCAATACGAGCAGCAACTTCTTCATAAGCCTCAACAACACCACCTAAACCTTGACGGAAGCGGTCTTTATCAAGTTTTTTCTTCGTGTCTTTATCCCATAGACGGCAACCGTCTGGAGAGAATTCATCACCAAGAACGATGCGATCGTGGAACACACCAAATTCAAGTTTGAAATCTACAAGAAGCATATTGCCTGTAGCGAATAATTCTTTAAGAACATCATTTACTTGATAAGTAAGTTCTTTCATACGCGCAAGCTGTTCAGCTGTAGCCCAACCTAAAGTGATTGCTTGAGACTCGTTAACCATTGGGTCACCAAGTGCATCATCTTTAAAGAATAATTCGAAAGTAGGCGGAACAAGTTCTTTGCCTTCTTCAACACCTAAACGACGACATAATGAACCTGCTGCATAGTTACGAACTACACATTCAACAGGAATCATGTCTAATTTTTTCACTAAAACTTCAGTAGGAGAAAGAAGTTTTTCGAAGTGAGTCTCAATGCCAGCAGCAGCCAGTTTTTCCATGATAAAGGCGTTAAAACGGTTATTAACCTTACCTTTTCGATCTAGTTGTTCGATTTTTTCGCCATTGAATGCAGAAGCATCATCACGAAAGACTAAAATCAGATGGTCTGCATTATCTGTTTCATAAACAGATTTTGCTTTACCAGTATAGAGCAAGGTTTGTTTTAACATGGAGGGAACCTTTTTCAAAAAAAATGCCTAGAAATGTCTAGGCTGGCCAATTTTGGTAAATCTGGGCTAACAATTCTGCAGAAACTTGTTTGTCTGCAAAAGTGTTGTCAGTATTGAACACAGCGAGGCTATTACTTGAACCAGCAGATGTAAGTCTTAACACATAAGATTTTTGATCAATCTTAATTGTTACGTCAGTCGCATTTTTGCTTTGACCTACAATTGTGTGATTAAGGCTACTTAAAGTGGCAAGTGTATATTGCCAAATTGTAGCAGAATTCCCATCAATTTTGAGTAAAGGATTTTGATTACCATCAGTTATTTGCTGTGGTCGACCAATAGATCCTTCACTCTGATCATCTTGCGTAGTTGCTTGAGTAAATGTGGTTGGTCTAGGAAGCGCAAAACGGTTACCACGATCATTTTCATATTGTGGAGCATTTGCAATTGCACGAGGATCAACAATAGGAGCTGGATACAAAGGCGTTGCTGGTCTAACCATTGAACCTTCAGGATATTGTAAAGGTTCGATTGTTGCTGTCTTTTTATAGTCTAAAGAACCATTGCTGATACCAAATGAACTACAACCAACCAAACTTAAAGCTGAAAGCGCAGTGACTAAACCAAAACGTATTTGCATAATGTTAAGCTCTTTTATTTAATGATGCCTGCCGCTGTGAGTGCTTCACGAAGCGTAGTGCGATATTGTTCTGCAAGTGGGGTAAGTGGTAAACGAATCCCTGTACCAATAAGTTTCATTTCATGAAGTGCCCATTTCACAGGAATTGGGTTCGATTCACAGAATAAAACGTCGTGTAAAATAGCAACTTTACTATTTAATTGTTCTGCTTTTGTTGAGTCACCAGCAAGTGCTGAAGCACATACTTCGCTCATTTCTTTAGGTGCTACGTTTGCAGTAACAGAAATATTACCTTTTGCACCTAAAGCAATAAGTTGATAAGCCGTTGCATCATCACCAGAGTAAACCGTCATTGCTTTGTCTTTTAAGCCTTCAATCAGCTTTTGACCACGAGCAACATCACCTGTGGCATCTTTAATACCAACAATGTTTTTGATGTCTGCAAGACGAATAACTGTTTCATTCTGCATATCAACGCCAGTACGACCTGGTACGTTATAAAGGATAATTGGTAGCTCTACTGATTCAGCAATAGCTTTATAATGCTGATATAGACCTTCTTGTGTTGGCTTGTTGTAATAAGGGGTTACCAACAGGGCTGCGTCTGCGCCAAGTTCTTTTGCTTCTTGCGTAAGTTCAATGGCTTCGCGTGTTGAGTTTGCACCAGTACCAGCAATAATCGGAATGCGTTTGTTTGCTACACGAATGATTTCTTTAATCACTTGTGTATGTTCAGCCATACTTAATGTTGATGCTTCACCAGTTGTACCAACTGCAACAATGCTGTTCGTGCCTTGTTCTATGTGCCACTCAACGAGCTTTTCTAGACCTTTCCAATCTACGCTGCCATCTTCTAACATTGGGGTGACAATTGCGACAATTGAGCCTTGAATGGTCTGTGCTTGCTGAGTCATTTTTTAAAAATATCCTATTTTCCCATCCACGTTATGTAGAAAAACAGAGAAGGTGGATGGTTGCAGTATTTTGATTTGAGTCAAAATTCAATAAGTCATCATTGAATAATGCTTATGCAAATTATGACTGATTCAGTGTGTCAGAACAATATCCTTTAGTCAAAGCAATAACAAAGTTTTTAAAAATAATAAAACTTTATAGAAATGATGAAGTTGATTTTAAAATAAGGTGCTTTCTATGGGGGATAATCTGTGTTGTAAAATCGTTATAAAACGCAGTATTTGTGATGTTTTCAGTGTTTTTTACTTTTAAATGATGAAATAGATCATTCAAAATATTTTATAGATGCTGAATAGATTTGATGTTGGCATCATTCATTTATAAATATCACTTTCATTATTTTTTCCTATTTCAGATGTAAATTCTTCCATCCAATGTAAAAAGCTCAAAATACATTCGCTTTTTTTTATGGTTATTTCAATGGAAAATATGATTAACTATTTTCAAGGTTTAAAAGGATTTCGATATAAATGCAAAAAAATACAGCCTTAATTGTTGTGGATGTTCAAAATGGTTTTACGCCAGGTGGCAACTTAGCTGTTGCAAATGCAGATCAGATTATTCCAAACATTAATCATATCGCAACGTATTTTGAAAATATTGTCATCACACAAGATTGGCATCCTGAAAATCATATTTCTTTTGCCCAAAATCATGAAAATAAACAGGCTTTTGATACTGTAGAGTTAGATTATGGTACGCAAGTTTTGTGGCCTGCACATTGTGTACAAGGAACACATGATGCCGAATTACATCCAAACTTAAAATTACCAACCGCTCAATTAATTATTCGAAAAGGTTTCCATAGTCATATTGATAGTTATTCGGCATTTATGGAAGCTGACCAAAAAACAACAACAGGTTTGGCGGGTTATTTAAAAGCGCGCACTATTGATACTGTATTTATTGTGGGAATTGCCACAGATTTTTGTGTGGCATGGACAGCCATGGATGCTGCAAAGTTAGGTTTTAATACTTTTGTGATTGAAGATGCAACTAAAGGCATAGATTTAAATGGTTCTTTACAATATGCATGGCAAGAGATGTCGGCAGCAGGTGTGAAACGTATTTATATGAAAGATTTAATCGAACAATGTGCTTAAATACACCATATATTTCATGGGAATAATACAAAGTTATTCCCTTTATTTTTGCCCACTCAAATCAATGATATAGGAGTAGGCAGATGTCTATTCTTCTTAAATTTACACAGTTCATCCAAAAGACCTTTGCCATTTGGGTCATTCTTTTTTCAGGACTTGCACTTTATAGTCCAGAAACATTTGTTTGGTTAAAAACCTATATTACATGGATGCTTGGCATCATTATGTTTGGTATGGGCATGACCATGACGTTGGGCGATTTTAAAGGTGTTTTACACAACCCAAAAGCAGTTACGCTTGGTGTTTTTGCGCAATTTTTAGTGATGCCTGCTTTGGCATTCTTATTGTGTCAGCTTTTTAACTTACCAACAGAAATTGCCATTGGTGTTATTTTGGTAGGGTGTTGCCCTGGTGGAACAGCATCGAATGTGATTACCTTTATGGCGAAAGGAAATACTGCACTCTCCGTTGCATGTACTTCAGTTTCAACGATTCTTGCGCCAATTCTTACGCCTGCAATTTTTTATGTTTTGGCAAGTCAGTGGATTGATATCAATGCAATGTCGATGTTGAAATCTATTCTACAAGTGGTTTTATTTCCAATTGTTTTAGGTTTGCTTGCACGTGCTATTTTGAAAAATAAGGTCGATCACTATATTCAAGTCATGCCTTTAATTTCTGTAGTTGCCATTGTGGCAATTGTTGCTGCGATTATTGCAGGAAGTAAGGCACAAATTTTAGAATCAGGTTTAATGATTTTGGGCGTTGTCATCTTACATAACGGTTTGGGTTTGCTTTTAGGGTATTGGGTAGGGCGAATGTTCAAATTACCCTATGCAGATTGCAAAGCCATTTCTATTGAAGTGGGTATGCAAAATTCAGGTTTGGGGGTGGCATTGGCTGCGGTACATTTTGCTTTATCACCAATTACTGCTGTTCCAAGTGCTATTTTTAGTTTATGGCACAATATTTCGGGTTCTGCACTTGCAACGTATTGGGCGGCAAAAGCAGATAAAACTGAAAAATAAAAAAAATTGGATTAAAAAAGCCTGACATTAAGTCAGGCTTTTTATTTCAACACTGCATTTTAAGATGCACGAGATTGTTTTGCTTTTAAAATTTCAGTACGAATGGTTTGCGCTAATTCCGCATGTTCACTATCCATACCATTAATCATAAATGCATGGCGAGTTAGAACATTGGTTGGATTAGGCAGATTAACCAATTCGTAATGTTCCGATAGCTCTTTCAAAAATTCATTAGGTAAATAAATCGCGCTTTCTTTTGCTGAAAGTTGATTCACCAAACGTTCTGCTGCTTGAACTGAGTTAAGTTGCATCGCTTCAACAGAAGTGGCTACGGCACTGCGTGTTTGAAGTACAAAGCGTTTGTCTTCGCGGTAACGTTTATAAAGTACTTCTGAAAGCAACTGGAAAACGGTGCCAATCATAGCCAAACATTCTGCAGCATTTGGCTTTTCAGATGAAATTGTCAGGGTTGCACCATTTCGACTGAACGTCTGTACAGTTGTAATGTCAGAAACATTCAATTTGTAATATTGAACACAAAGCTCAATACTTTTTGTTAAAAAGATTTGGCACAAATTAAAGTAAGGTGTAGAAACTTTATCTGTAATTGAGTCGAGCAGTTGTTTCGGGTCGTAGAACTGAATATTCAAAGCAATAGTGTTTTGATTTGGGACTTCACTGTTCAATTCTTTGATTTTTGGTTGAGCTTTAGCAAGATGCTGAGATTGTGCCAAAGTTACCGCAGAATGATGCTTTTCTTGTTCTAATGCTTGAGTCAACATTTGAAGTTCGTGTTTTAAACGTGCTTCATTATTTATATTTGCCAAATATTCTGTACGGCTAGGTCGTGCAATTGCACGGTAAGCAAGCCACAACAAGCCATGAATGAATAATGAAAATAGAATAGCCATCCATTGAGTACGTAAAATTTCACCAATACTTGGTTTAATTAGCGTAATTTCAATTGTTCCGACTTTCTTTTCATTTTGTAACGCATCTCTAACAAAAATTTCGCCCTGACGCGTTTTTGACATACCACCAGTTGCAAGCACCTGATTATTGGTATCTAAAATACGAATAGATGCAATATTGGGGTTGGTTGCATAACGATTCGCCAATAAAGCAAGAGACACGGTATTGGCAGGATCTAGCTCAGATAAGCTGTCCGTAACCAATTGCGTTGTCATCAATTGACCTTGATTGGTGCGGTTTTCATTTAATTGATGTGTCGTTGCAAGTACCAATAAAAAGGTATGCAACGTAAAGCTTACAATCAGTAGGCTAGCAAATAGCCCTTGTCTAGGCGCATTCAACGTAAACTTCCAAAGTAATTCTACTTAAATTCGATTATGATTCTTACAATAGTTGTAGCTCAGACCCGAGTCAATTCATGCGAGAAATCATTCTTATATCATTTTTAGGACCTGACCAACCTAATCAGTTTACTCGATTAATGCAGGTGTTGTCCGCTTATTCCTTACAAATTCTAGATGTTGGCCAAGCCGTCATCCACAACCAGCTCACATTAGGTATTGTTGTTGCCTCTGAAGATCAGACTGCGACAGCATTAGCCATGAAAGAGATTTTAATTTTAGCACATGAAATTGGTTTAACTGTTCGCTTTAAACCAATCTTGGCAACAGATTATGATCAATGGGTAAGTGAAGGTGGTCGTACGCGTTACATCGTAACAGCGCTAGCACCTGAATTAAAAGCTTCGCACTTACAAGCAGTGACTCAAATTGTATCTAGTCAAGGCTTTAACATTGAAACAGTAACACGTTTGTCTGGCAGACCAACTTTAACAGGTGAATCTACTGAGCCTAAACGTGCTTGTGTAGAGTTTGGCTTAAAAGGACAAATGCTAGATGCTGCAGCAATGCGTGCAGCATGCCTAAAACTATCAAGTGAACTAAATGTCGATGTTGCAGTTCAGGAAGATAATGCTTATCGCCGTAATCGTCGTTTAGTTTGCTTTGATATGGACTCAACGTTAATTGAGCAAGAAGTTATTGATGAACTTGCAATTGAAGCAGGCGTGGGTGAGCAGGTTGCTGAAATTACAGAACGTGCAATGCAAGGTGAACTTGATTTCCAAAGCAGTTTCCGCGCACGTGTTGCTCTTTTAAAAGGTATGGATGCATCTGTACTTGCAAGTATTGCAGAACGCTTAACCGTTACAGAAGGTGCTGAACGTTTAATTTCAACACTGAAAGCATTGGGTTATCGCACCGCAATTTTATCTGGTGGATTCCAATATTTTGCAGAATATTTACAAGCAAAATTAGGTATAGATGAAGTACATGCAAACATCTTAGATATTCAAGATGGCAAGGTGACAGGTGAAGTTAAAGGTCACATTGTAGATGGTGCACGTAAGGCCTTACTTTTAACTCAAATTGCTGAAGAAATGGGTATTTCACTTGAGCAAGCCATTGCAGTAGGGGATGGTGCAAACGATTTACCAATGCTTTCAATTGCGGGTTTAGGTGTTGCATTCCGTGCGAAACCTCTAGTTCGCCAAAATGCGAATCAAGCCATTTCTAGCGTTGGTTTAGATGGTGTACTGTATTTACTTGGTGTACATGATAAAGATTTAAACCGTGGATAATGGTTGAGTTTTTAAAAAAATACGGCAAATTTGCCGTATTTTTTATTTATAAAGGCATAAATAATGAGACTAAAGCCGTGGATGAATGCAAGAAAAAAATAACGATAAATACCATCGGTAAAAAAATTTTTTAGTTAAAAAATGCAGATGTTTTTTTTGTAATGACACGCGAAGAAAGGACAGGCTTTACTTCCCGAAAAGTTAAAATCAAAAAAAATGTAATTACAATATAATATTGCGACAATGTATGTCGCATAACCAGATAACAAGTCTTTTTTTATGCAAAAAACTGCTCATAATGCTTTTCATAGCGTTTAAATACATATAGCCCATTAATCTAATTAAAGGTATTCGCGTTAGAACGATGCTTTATTTAAAAAGCTAGAATCTAACATTAACGGAGGTTTTTATGGCAACAGCGAATTTAGCAAGCATTGTCGGCATCAGCTTATTAGCAGTTGCTTTGATTGCTGTTTTCTTCTCGCCTTATCGCCGCTGGTTGAGCTTTATGATGGCTGGAATGGTTTTTTGGGGATTACTCGAGATTGTACGTTTAAGTGTGCAAACAGTCTTTGAATTCCCAGTAACTTACAGTTATCTAGCTGCGATTTCATTTGCAATGGTGATGATGACATTATTGCTGTTAATTGAAGATCGTCGAGCGGAACGTGCAGCAATGGCAAAGCGTCGTTATATTGAACATACTCCAGTATATGAAGACGATCAGCAACAATATTCTAGCCATTAAGAGAAGACTGATCTTTTTCGAAAAATGCACATTGATGTGCATTTTTTTTGTTTGAAATTTATGATTATTATGCAAAGCAATACTGCAAAAAAAATAAGCTATGGTAGGATGTCGTAGTTCAATTTTATACAATTACAATAGGCTTCGATGTCATGAAATTTCCTTCACTACCTGTCGTAAAATTACCACTTGTTGATGTGAGTACAGACCCGCTTGACCTTATGGTTGCAGGTTTAGTATTGCGTATGAAGCAATTGGCTCGTACAAGTCCTAAATTTATTGAATTGATTCATGATCGTCAGTTCCGTATTCAAATTGGTACAGACTTGGGTGTTACGCGTCAAATTATTGTAAATAATGGACAAATCGATACAGTTTCAGGAAGTGCAGAACCTGCAGATTTTACTTTGCAATTTGCAGACAGTGAACAAGGTGTAAAGACGTTGGTTAAAGGCGATCCATCTGTATTTATGACAGGTATGCAAAATGGCACAATTAAAATGGAAGGTGATTTCAGTTTGTTGGTGTGGTTTAACCGTGTTGCTAAACTTATTCCGCCAAAATTGCCAAAACCTGTGAAAGAAAAGTTGTCTTTTGCGCGTCAATTCATCAAAGAGAAGACAGGTAAATAATCAAAAATCTTTCATCGAGCCTTTTCTTTCTCCCTTTGGGAGAAATACAAAGAGGCTATAAGTATGAGTGATAGATTTGACCAAGAAAAGCCCTCAATCGAGGGCTCTTTTATATGTATAAGATTTCAATTATTCAATTTCTAAGTTAAATGTTACAGGTCCATCATTGACCAAATGAACTTTCATGTCTGCAGCAAAAATACCTGTTTGAACATGGCTAAACTGAGATTTTGCATATTCAACTAGTTGTTCATAAAGTGCTTTGGCTTCACTGGGCGGCATTGCAGGACCAAAGTCAGGACGTAAGCCTTTTTGTGTTTGTGCCATTAAAGTAAATTGTGAAACAAGCAATAAACCACCATTGGCTTGGGAAATATTCCATCCCATTTTGCCTTGTTCATCATCAAAAAAACGATATTTTAAAATTTTATCAATCAGCTTTTTACCTTTTTCAAAGTCATCTTCCTTGCCTAAACCTAGAAAAACTAAAATTCCTTTTTCAATTTCTCCAGTTGTTTCACCATCTACAACTACTTTTGCTTCAAGAACTCGTTGCAATAAAGCACGCATAACACAACCATTTATGATGTTTTTTAATTCAAATGAATTGTAGCAAATATCTCTACTCAATATGATGTGGTGAGTTTGTTGTTGTGTAAGTATTTAATAAATATTGAGTTTAGATAAGTTTAAAAGTGTTGATCTAATAAAACGATTAAAACTATAAAAATTAACCCTTTTACCAATTTAAATGAAAAATGTAACTTAGCTCGTGCAGGAAAGGTATGAATTGAGAGAAAACATCATGTTTAAGCGTTCTTTATTAGTTGCAATGCTTACAGCAGCAACTGCAGCGACACAAGCTGCACCATTAACAAAAGATAACGGTGCTCCAGTGGGTGATAACCAAAACTCAATCACCGCAGGTCCAAATGGTGGCACTTTGCTACAAGACGTTCAATTGGTACAAAAATTACAACGTTTTGGTCGCGAGCGTATTCCTGAGCGTGTTGTTCATGCACGTGGTACGGGTGCTTACGGTGAATTTGTTGCAACTAAAGATTTATCAGACTTAACTGTCGCTTCACTTTTTAAAGCAGGTACAAAAACCCCTGTATTCTTACGTTTCTCAACCGTAATTCACGGTAAAGGTTCACCTGAAACTTTACGTGACCCACATGGTTTTGCAATCAAATTCTATACGCAAGAAGGTAACTGGGACTTAGTAGGTAACCAATCTCCAGTATTCTTTATTCGTGATGCGATTAAGTTCCCAGATTTCATTCACGCAATGAAACCAAGCCCAATTAATAACGTTCAAGATGCAAACCGCGTTTTTGACTTCTTATCTAGCCAACCATGGGCTGTGAACATGTTGACTTACGTTTATGGTCAGCAAGGTGTTCCAACGAGCTACCGCGAGCAAGATGGTTTTGGTGTTCACGCATACAAGTTGTACAACGACAAAGGCGAATATAAATACGTGAAGTTCAACTTCCGCTCTAAACAGGGCGTGAAAGGTCTTAACGTGAAAGAAGCGGCTGAGCAACAAGGTAAAGACTTCAACCACTTAACGAACGATCTTTACAACAACATCAACAAAGGTAATTTCCCGAAATGGGATCTTTATATCCAAGTATTGGATCCTAAAGATTTAAATAGCTTTGATTTTGATCCGCTAGATCCAACTAAAATCTGGCCA
This sequence comes from Acinetobacter portensis, assembly GCF_010646905.1. Classification (NCBI taxonomy): domain Bacteria; kingdom Pseudomonadati; phylum Pseudomonadota; class Gammaproteobacteria; order Moraxellales; family Moraxellaceae; genus Acinetobacter; species Acinetobacter portensis. The sequence goes on along the minus strand of NZ_JAAARQ010000002.1, from coordinate 1,138,115 downwards.
ACAGACTTAGTTAAAGAAACGAAAGTAGGTACGTTAACACTTAACCGTATGCCTAAAAACTTCTTTAATGAAACTGAGCAATCAGCTTTTGCTCCAGGTAATTTAGTACCAGGTATCGAGCCATCTGAAGACCGTTTATTACAAGGTCGTGTGTTCTCTTACTCGGATACGCAAATGTATCGTTTAGGTGCGAATCATCAGCAAATTCCTGTAAACCGTCCAGTTGTGAATGTAAACAACAACAACCAAGATGGCTACATGAACGTTAGCGAACGCGATTCTGATGTTAACTATGAACCAAGTCGTAAAGAGCCTAAAGCTGCAACTGAAAAAGCACGTGCAGTTCAAACTCCACTTTCAGGTACAGTTCAACAAGTTGGCGTGAAAGAGCAAAACTTCAAGCAAGCTGGTGATCTTTACCGTTCATACACTGCGAAAGAAAAAGACGATTTAATCATGAACTTAGCTGCTGATCTTGGCAATGTGAAAGATTCAGAAACTAAGCACATCATGTTGTCTTACTTCTACAAAGCAGATGCGGACTACGGTACGCGTATGACTAAAGCGGTGAACGGTAACTTGGCAACTGTTAAAGCGAAAGCAGCGAAATTAAAAGACTAAGTCTTTTAAATGGTCAATATAGATTGATCGGCTGAATTGGTGACTAGGGCGTAGGAAGTCACCTCAAGAAAGTCCTGTAGAACTCAATTCCTTTCCTGCACCCTAGGGGAGTTTTACAGGCACTCTTTTTTACCAATATCAAATTTTCATATTATGAAGTAAGTTCGATTTCTGTTGGAGTTCATCATGAAAGTTATGCAACATATCGTTTTAGCTAGTATTCTCGTGCTTGGTTCCGCATTCGCAAACGTGACTGTCGCGAAGAATATCTCCCCCGTTAAAACTGTTGCAAACGATCAGATGAACTCACAACAGGAATTGATAGCTCTTTTCTTTGCTGCTGCAAGAACGGGTAATGAAGACGTCATCAACGAGTTTTTAAAATATGGTTTTCCTGTAGATACGCGTAATGCAGATGGTTATACACCGTTAATGATGGCTGCATATTATGGTCATCAAAATATTGTTACGACATTAATTGCGTATGGTGCAGATCGTTGCGCACGTGATAATAAAGGTAATACTGCATTAATGGGTGCAATGTTCAAACTAGAATGGTCGATTGTGAAACAACTTCGTAAAACAGATTGCGATGTGAATGCAAAAAAACAGGTCAAAAAACCGTTGAAGAATTTGCCAAAGTGATTGGACAAGATAAAAAATTTAAGCAACTTAAGGATTAAATGAAGCCTTTGATTCAGAATCTATTGCTCATTTTTATCTAACAAAGCTATATAAAATGAATGAATAATAAAGACTCAATCTATATTGGGTCTTTTTATTTTGTCTAAAACCATTCAACTCTTCTTAAAACTTTCAATTTTTATTTAAAAAATATGCTTTAATGCAATAAGCACAGCGAAATACATAAAGATATGGCTCCAATCATTCAATCTTTGCTTGATACAGATTTGTACAAATTTACAATGCTTCAAGTGGTTCTGCATAAATTCCCACAGACGCATAGTGTCTATCATTTCCGATGCCGTAATTTGCAAGATACGGAATATCCATTAACGGAAATTTTAGATGATTTGAATGAACAATTAGATCATCTTTGCCAATTAAAATTTAAAGAAGATGAGCTTCTGTATTTAAGAAGTTTACGTTTTATAAAAAGTGACTTTGTCGATTATTTAGAACTCTTCCAATTAAAACGCCGTTTTATTAAAGCGGGAATAGACGAAGAAGGGCGTTTGGATATTTGGGTAGAAGGCCCAATGGTTCAAGCGATGATGTTTGAAATTTTCGTTCTTGCTATAGTCAATGAGCTTTACTTCAAACGTATTCGTTCAGATGAAGTTCTTGCCGAAGGTGAACGTCGTCTTTTAGCGAAAGTTGAATTACTTAAAAAATACGAAGCAGAACAAAATCCAAATGATCCACCATTTTTAGTTTCAGATTTTGGCACACGTCGAAGATATAGCTTTGAATGGCAAAAACACGTTATTGAAGAATTCCACAAAGCTGCACCCTACATTTTCCGTGGTACAAGTAATGTATTGATTGCAAAGGATTTGAACATCACACCTATTGGTACAATGGCGCATGAATTTCTACAAGCCTTTCAAGCTTTAGATGTTCGTTTACGTAATTTCCAAAAATCTGCGCTGGAAACTTGGGTGCAAGAATACCGTGGCGATTTAGGAATAGCACTGACAGATGTTGTGGGAATGGATGCTTTCTTACAAGATTTTGATTTGTACTTTGCAAAACTGTTTGATGGTTTACGTCATGACAGTGGCGACCCGTATGAATGGGGTGACAAAGCTTATGAACACTATAAAAATTTAAAAATTGATAGTAAAACCAAAATGCTCACGTTTAGTGATGGTTTGAATTTAGAAAAAGCATGGTCATTGCATAACTACTTTAAAGATCGCTTCCAAGTGAGCTTTGGGATTGGCACAAATTTAACAAACGATATGGGACAAACACCTTTAAATATCGTGTTGAAACTTGTGGAATGTAATGGACAATCTGTAGCAAAAATTTCGGATAGTCCAGGCAAAACCATGACGGATAATGACACTTTCTTGGCATATTTACGTCAAGTTTTTGATATTACCGAAGCATAGAATTGGACTAAATTTAGAAAATGCTGAACATGATGTTTGGCATTTTTTTTGATTAAAAAATGAGTTTACTTATCTAAAATTATGCTAAATGAATACTATAAATCCACAGATTACTAAAAAGTAAGTATGCTAATATTTAAGATATTGGACTAAATATAAAATGCAAAAGATGGCTAAATTTAACTTTGATTTCAAACTATTAATTGAAGTTGAGGACTTGGTTCCTCATCTAGGAAATACCAATTTACGTATTGTCGATTTAAGCCGAAGTTCGGTTTATGAACAATTACATATTCCGCATGCAATTCATTTGAAACCAAAGCTTTTAGTACGTCAAGAAGACAATACATCGGGTTTATTGCCAGAAGTGGAAGGCTTAGAAGAGCTCATTCAATATTTAAATATTTCGCCCGATCACCATGTGGTTGCTTATGATGATGAAGGTGGTGCATGGGCAGGGCGTCTAATTTGGAACTTACATTGTTTAGGTTTTCATAATACAAGTCTGTTAAATGGCGGTATTCACGCATGGTTAGGTGCGGGTTTACCCACCTCAGCAGAAGTAGAAAGCTTTGAAACTGTAACAAATTTAGTCCAAGTTAAATTAGATGAAACATATCGTATTCAATATGATGAATTGCTTGAAAAGGTGAAAAACAAAGAGATTCAGGTTTGGGATTGCCGTACAGAAGATGAATATACAGGCCTCAGATTAGCCGCTAGACGTGGCGGTCACATTCCAGGGGCAAGACATTTTGAATGGAGTACTGCCCTAAACCGTGAAAATCATTTAAAATTGCGCCCATTACAAAACACGCAACAACGTTTGGAACAGTTAGGCTTCAATTTAAATGAACCTGTCGTGGTGTATTGCCAATCGCATCACCGTTCAGGTCTGGCTTATATTTTAAGCCGTTTATTGGGTTGGAAAGTTCAAGCGTATGATGGGGCGTGGAGTGAATGGGGCAACTGCCTCGCTAGTCCTATTATTACTGGAGAGTCGCCGTCTTGAGCCTCACATCACGTTTAAAAAAACAACTTTTCATTCAAGCACAACGTGTTGTGCCACAGCACCAATTATCTCGTGTTGTAGGTAAGCTTGCGGCAAGTGAAACGCCTATTATTAAAAACACTGTTATTAGTGCTTTTAAAGCGCAATATGGCATTGATATGTCGATTGCAGAGCAACAAAATGCATTGAAATTTAAATCATTTAATGAGTTTTTCACACGTTCTTTAAAAGATGGCGTACGTGAAATTGACAATGATGCAACGAGTATTGTTTCACCTGCTGACGGTGCAATTTCACAATTAGGCAAAATTGAAGCGGGTGAGATTTTTCAAGCCAAAGGTCAAAGTTTTACAACTGAAAACTTAATTGCAGATCCATTACTTGCAGAACCATTTAAAAATGGTCAGTTTGCAACAGTTTATCTTTCACCAAAAGATTATCACCGTGTACATATGCCTTTTGCAGGTACATTAACTGAAACTTTGTATGTTCCGGGTGAATTGTTCTCTGTAAACCAAACGACTGCGGAAAATATTCCAGGTTTATTTGCACGTAACGAACGTATGGTGTGCTTATTTGATACTGAACTTGGTCGTATGGCGGTTGTTCTTGTTGGTGCGATGATTGTTGCAGGCATTGAAACTGTGGCAACAGGAAAAGTTAAACCATCAGGTCGTTTAGAAGTGAATCAACATAATCTGTTCTTGGAAAAGGGTGCAGAATTAGGTCGTTTCTATTTAGGTTCAACTGCTGTAGTTTTATTTGAAGAAAATAAAATGCAGTGGGATGCTGAATTTAAAGCGAATTCTACAGTTGAAATGGGTAAAGCTTTAGGTCATACCCTGTAAGTTTTATTTTGAATGATGAAACTAAAAAAGCACCTTTCGGTGCTTTTTTTATATATTAACTTGAATGGTATAAACGTTCTTTAGGGAAAACCGCCTTAAAAATTGAGCCCTGATTTTCTTTAGATTCAACATCTAAATATGCGTTATGTTGCATAAGAACGTGCTTCACAATGGCTAAGCCCAAGCCTGTTCCGCCTGTTGCTCGGCTACGTGCACTGTCTACACGGTAAAAACGTTCGGTTAAGCGTGGCAAGTGTTTAGGGTCAATCCCAATTCCTGTATCTTCTACAGTGAAGTAGCCATGCGTGCCATCATCATGCCAACCAATGGTAATGGTTCCACCTTTTGGTGTGTATTTAATGGCATTGGTAATCAGGTTACTAAAAGCACTCGCAAGTTCCATATCTGAACCAATAATTTCGCAGTGGCTGTCGATATCTAAATTCAGTGTGTGACCATAATCGACATTGTAAGCTTGTGCATCATCAAATAATTGATTCATTAAACTCGGCATTTCAATGATTTGATTTTTGGCGATACTTTTTTCATTTTCTAAGCGTGACAATAAAAGCAAATCATTGACCAAAGCATTCATACGACGTGTTTGCGATTGCATTTGATCAAATGCACGTTTCCAACGAGGGTTAATATCTTCTTGATCTGTAAACGTTTCAATGTAACCACTGAGCACGGTTAATGGTGTGCGAAGTTCATGTGAAATGTTATCTACAAAGTCTTTACGCATTTGTTCTAAGTTATGCATGCGCGTTACGTCATAGGCAACTAAAAGACGGCTTTCACCACCAAAACGCGTCATTTTGACTTGAACATAATGTTCTTCATAGACCGTAGATTTCATTTTCAAACCATCAGGTGATTCATCTATATGGTTGAAATATTCAATGAAATTTGGTTGACGTAAAATACTTAAAATATTACGACCACGATCATGTGTCTGAAAGCCTAGAAGATGTTCAGCAGCAGGATTCCACCATTCAATTTGATTGTTATCATCAATAAGAACAACGGCTTCTGCTAAGGCAACAAGCGATGATTGTGCTCGATCAATGAGTCCAACCATTTCTGCTTGAACAATTCGTTCTTGGCGTTGTGCTCTGTAAACATTAAAGAGTAAAGCACCCCAAATTCCCCCTAAATTAGGCGGAACATCATAAGGTCGGTTGGAAATCCAATCGTTGACTAAATAAAGTGAACGTAATTGTATGATGCAGAAAATGGCAAATGCACAGAGGATGCAACTCCAAAAATACCCAACGCCTAATCCAATAAATGCCGCAATCACAATCAAAAATGTGAGGAGTCTTAAGTCTTGCTTGGAAAAGGCCCATAAGCTGCTATAGCGAAACTTTTTATGTTCTCTTGCAAGCTCAGGAACGGGGTATGGTTCATACATAAATGCTAATTAACCTAATGCAACATCTGCTCGAGTAGAAAAACGGTAGCCAGTTCCACGAACAGTTTGGACATAACGATCTGCACCAAAAGGTTCTAAAACTTTGCGTAATCGACGAATATGAACGTCAATTGTACGGTCTTCAATATATACGTTTCCACCCCATACTTGGTCAAGTAATTGTGCACGTGTATATGCACGTTCAGGATGGGTCATGAAAAATGCCAATAAACGGTATTCAGTAGGTCCCATTTCTAAAATGTTAGCACCAAAGCTGACACGTTGACTGACTGGATCTAATAATAAACCATTTGCATCAATTGATTTTTCACCGCTTAAAGCATTTGAACGACGCAAAACTGCTTTTATACGAGAAACCAATTCACGTGTAGAAAAGGGTTTAGTCATGTAATCATCTGCACCAGCATCTAGACCTTGAACTTTATGGTCTTCTTCTCCGCGCGCAGTAAGCATAATGACTGGAATTTCAGATAAGTTTTCATCTTTTTTCAAGCGACGGCATAAATCGACGCCGCTTACGCCACCAGGCATCATCCAATCCAATAAGACCAAAGAAGGACGTTGATCGACAATCATTTGATGTGCTTGGCGCGCATCTTCAGCTTGTAAACAATTAAAACCTGCCATATCTAAAGCGGTATGGATCATTTCCCGAATAGGGAGCTCATCATCAACAATTAAAATGTAGTCATCTTTCACAGCGCAATACCCTATTAATATAAACGGTTGTCCGTTTTTGTATTTATGACAGGCTTATTACAAAGATTAATTATGACAGTATCATTGCAAAATGGAAATTATGACAATTCTAAAACCAAATTGTGACATTCTCTTGATGATTTTATGACAGTTTTTAGACCTCAAGTTGGTATCAGTTCAGCATTTGGCAAGATATTAAGTTTATAAAAATTAAAGTTACAAAATATTGGAAAAACTATGCTTCATCTGGATCTTGATTAAATAATGCTAAAAATGGCCAGTAACATGCAGATAAAACGTCTTCTTTGGATTGTTGGAAATTGTTCATTACCCAACGAATTGCAATTTGAGTCACATAACCATTTAAACCTGAAGCAACCAATGAAATTTCATATTCTGTTCGGTGATTATTTGGTTTTGCAATCATGAGAATATGATGAATCATACGATCGAATCGTGCCAAAGTTTCTTGAAGAGTAGCTTGGTTATTTAATTCTTGAACGAGCAGTCCATCGATATAAATAATACGTGCCATCTTCGGATTTTCATGCAAAGTATTGAGTAAAGCCATTAAGCCTGCTTCAATCATTTTTTTAGGATTTTCAGCATTTTGCTCTGTAGCTTCTAATACATTTTGGCGTAATTCTTCTACCAATTTTAAAAAAATAGTTTGAAATAGTTGCTCACTTTTTTTAAAAGATTCATAAAAATAACGTTCGGTTAATTTTGCTTCCAAACAAATATCTTTTACCGTTGCAGCGAAAAAGCCACGTGTTCCGTAAACTTGAATTCCTGCTGCTATAAGTTTTTCCAACCGAATTGCTTTGCGTTCTGAAAGAGATACGCCCTTAAATTGTCTTTCTTTCGCAGGTTTTTGTTCTGTCATAAGTTGTGCATCAATAAAAATAAGGTTTGTCATATAAAAAATACTGAGTTCATGATCATAAAAATTACGAACTTCGTTTTGCCATAATTTTAGAAAAATAGCTTAAATATTGAGCTGAAATTACATGCGATTTTGTCTTAAAAATAGTCAATATAAATAAAATAATATTAAAAGATTGCAATGTAAAGTTTTACCATTTGTTAAATATTTAGCAATTTAAAAATAAAAGTGTGAATTCATAATGCACCCTTGGTGTAACTAGATTGTTAATGATTGTTTAGTAATTGTTTTTAATAAAGTATTAAATACATATATTTTGTATGTGATTAAGGTGTTGTAACACTATCATTGAGTGATTTTATCCTTTTTTTTATTAAGTCAATGTTGTTTGTCGGATTGATTTTGAATCATTTATTAAGTTGAAATAAAGAATTGTCAAGTTTAGTATTTGCTTAATTTTTACCATTTGGAAAATATTGTGAAAGCAAAATTTAACATTCTGACTTTGTCGATCCTATCTTCTTTAGCAATTACAACTTCAATGTCAACTTCAGCAGCTGCATTTTGTCAGGCTGGTGTGACCGCGTCTTATTGGGGAGGGGGAACGCTAGAAGATCGTACATTAGGTGAACAGGATTGTATTGAGATTGGTGCTAGTGGTGGAACAAACCCTTATGCTGGAACAGCTACAAATTTAGTTTTAGACAGTGGTTCTCAATTAAGTATTTTAGGGTACTTCCAAGATTCAACAATGAATAGTGGTTCTGAGGTGACAATCGGTAAGCTTCCTCAAATTGCAACAGGTTCATATAATGAATCAATCCCTGCTATAGGTTCAAATATAACGGTTAATGAGGGTGCATTAATCCGTGTACATGCTGGCGGAACATTAGAAAATTCTCATATTAATGGGGGAACAGTTTATGTTAACTCAGATAAACACCCAGAAGATCCAAGTCAATCTTTAAATAACACTGTAAATGCTGACGGCAAATTATTCGTTTATCTTGATGCTCAATCTTATGGGACTATCATCAATAAAGGTGGTGCTGAATACCTACAATCGAGAGGTCAATCTTTCGGCTCAGTGATTAATGGTGGTCGACAAAATGTGATGTCTGCATCAACGGCTAATGACACCGTAATTAATAGTGGTGAGCAATATGTTCTTGAAGGGTCTATCGCAAACGGAACAATTATCAATAGTGGTAATCAATCTATTTGGGATAATGGTCAGGCAAATAACACTATTGTAAATGGTGGTGTTCAAGATGTTTTAGCGACTGGTACAGCAACTGGCGTTAAATTATATAATAACGGTGTTCAAAACATTCGAGCAAATGCAACTGCGAAAGATGTTGAAATTCATGATAATGCAATTTCATGGATTGCAGCAGAAGGTAAGTTATTAGGTTCAACTCAAATTTATGATCAAGGTCAGCTACAAATTGTTGCCGCAGCATCGGGTAAAGAAGCTGTTGTCGAATCGGTTACTTTAAATGATGCTTCATCGAGTGTATTTATTTTAGCGGGTAAACAAGATGATTTAGGGTCTCACATTGGTCAGCTAGATGGTAATGGTCGTATTGTATTTAAAACAGGTACAAACGAAACAACGGGTGAAGCTACATATGCTCATCTGAACATTGATGAGCTTTCAGGAAATCAACATTTCCATTTCAACACATCTATTCAAGATGGTCGTGGTGATTACTTAACAATTCAAAAAGGTAGTGGTCAGCATCAAGTTTCTGTAGCAGATTCAGGCGCGGAAATTACATCTCCTTTTGATAAAAATTTAGACTTAATTACAGATGTAAGCAAAGGTTCTGAATTTGAACTTGCCAATATTAGTGGTCTAAATATTAATGCGGTAGATGGTGGTACTTACATGTACGAACTAAAAAACCGTGAAGATGCCAATGGTCAAACTTGGTACTTAACCACAAAGCAAGATGAAAATGGCAATGAAATTACAACACCAGGTGTAGATGCTGTTTTAAGTTTAGGTAGTGCGGCTATTTTTGCATTTAACAATGAACTTAATAATTTACGCTTTCGTAAAGGTACGTTAAAAAACAATGAAGGCGCTGCAGGTGTTTGGACACGCGCAACAGGTTCAAAAACAAATGTAGCAACAGGTAATACGCATTTTGATTTAGAACAAATAGGTACAGAGGTTGGTATCGATAAGCAAATTGCTGTAAACAAAGATGGTGTTGCATTTGTGGGTGGTTTTGCAAGCTATGGTAAAGCAGATGTAAAACATGACCGCGGTGGTACCAGTAACATCGATAGCTATAGTTTTGGTGTATATGGAACGTATTTCCATGATTCAGGCTTATATTTGGATGGTACTTTGAAATATAACCGCTTCGCGAATGATTTAAGTGCGCATTCAACAAATGGTCAATCTATTACAGGTGACTACAACCAAAATGCTTGGGGTGGTGCGGTAGAAGGTGGTTTTAATACTCGCCTTAAACATAATACATGGGTAGAACCGTTTGTTCGTCTTTCATATGTTCAAACTCAAGCGAAAACACTGAACTTAAACAATGATATGAAAGCTGATATTGGCGCACAAAAATCTTTAGCATCTGAAGTTGGTATTCACTTAGGTAAAGATTTTACTGTAGCGAATAACAGTACATTATCGCCATATATTAAAGCGGCTTGGAGCCATGAATTTATGGATAACAATAATGTATGGGTGAACGATACCAATAAGTTTGAAACGAATTTTTCTGGTGATGTAGCAAAACTTGGTCTAGGTTTAAATGCTCAGATCAATAAAACCTTTAGCGCCTTTTCAGAAATGAATTATGTAAAAGGTTCTAAAGTTGAAACACCTATTCATGCAAATATTGGTGTTCGTTATAACTTTTAATGACTGAAATTTTTAGTGAATAAATGAAGAGGAAATTCCAAGTGAGTTTCCTCTTTTTTATTTAAGAGCGTTTCTATTTAAACATTAGAGTAATAGATTGAATATTAACTATGATTCAATACGTGCTATTTTAAAGTTTAATCAAGATTCAAAATGAAGTCTGTATTGCGACAGTGTTGGAAAAGGGAAAACGATGAATAATTTTCAAAATAAAGTTGCAGCAATTACAGGTGCAGGCTCAGGTATAGGTCAACAACTTGCAGTTTTACTTGCCAAAGAGGGATGTCATTTATCTTTAAGTGATGTGAATGAGCAAGGCTTAATTGAAACTGTTGAAAAACTGAAAGAAACCGATGTGCGCGTTACCATCAAAAAACTAGATGTGTCAGACCGTTTTGCTGTTCAAGAATGGGCAGAAGAAACTGTAAAAGATCATGGTTCTGTAAACATGATTTTTAATAATGCGGGCGTAGCTTTGGCATCTACTGTTGAAGGTGCTTCTTATGAAGAACTTGAATGGATTGTCAATATTAACTTTTGGGGCGTTGTTTACGGCACAAAAGCATTCTTACCACTCATTAAGCAAACAGGCGATGGTCACATCGTGAATATTTCTAGTTTGTTTGGATTAACCGCACAGCCAACACAATCTGCATATAACGCCACTAAATTTGCGGTACGTGGTTTTACAGAATCACTTCGTCAAGAATTGGATATGGAAAATTGTGGCGTGAGTGCGTTATGTGTACACCCCGGTGGTATTCGTACTAATATCGCAAATGCTGCAAGAACCAATGAAAGCTTAAAAAGCTTAGGGATAAATCCTGAAAAATCGGCAAAATCGTTTAATAAATTTTTACGTTGTCCACCTGAAGAAGCTGCTCGTCAAATTTTAGAAGCAGTGAAAAAAGATAAGCGACGTTTATTAATTGGTAATGATGCCAAAGCTTTAGATCTTTTACAGCGTTTACTCCCTGCTGGCTATCAAAAAGTCATTGCCTTTGCGAGCAAATCGGGTAAGCCTAAAAAATAGCTAAAATTGAAGTATAAAAAGCCTGCAATGCAGGCTTTTTATTTTTTAAAGATGATTAAGATGCTTCAGCCGCTTTGTTTCGTTCCGTAAGAACGTATTGATTTTCAGGTCGTTTAAGACCTAAGTTTTCACGTAAAGTTGTTCCTTCGTATTCTTTTCGGAACAAGCCTCGACGTTGTAATTCAGGCACAATAAACTCGACAAAATCGTTTAAACCTGTAGGTGTGGATGGAGGAAGCACATTGAAACCATCAGCCGCTTCATTTTCAAACCATTCTTGTAGTTGATCGACAACTTGTTCAGGTGTGCCAATAAGTGTCCAATGTCCACGCGCTGAAGCAATATATTCGTAAAGCTGACGAATGGTAAAATTATGCTCTTTGGCAATATCAATCATAAGTTGTTGACGACTTGAGAAGGTCAAATCTGCATCGCTAATTTTTGGAAATGGTGCATCTAAATCATATTTAGATAAGTCAATTCCACCTGCTAAACCTGCAAGTAAACCGCGTCCTACGTCAGGAAGAATCAAGCTATTGAGTAAGTCATATTTGGCTTTGGCTTCTTCTTCAGTTTGAGCAACAAAAATTGAAACACCTGGCATAATTTTTAAGTCATCTGCATGGCGACCATATTTTACTAAGCGACTTTTTACATCACGATAAAAGCCTTGAGCATCAGCTAAACTTTGTTGCGACGTAAAAATAACCTCAGCATGTTTTGCTGCAAGTTCACGACCATCTTCAGATTGTCCCGCTTGCACAATAACAGGATAGCCTTGTGGTGGACGAGGAACGTTTAAAGCACCTTGTACGTTAAAATATTTACCGCTATGAAGTGGTTCATGGCTTTTTGAAACCTCAAAGAATTGACCTGTTTCTTTGTCATATTTAAATGCATCATCTTCCCAAGAATCCCAAAGTTTTTGAACAACTTCAATAAATTCATCAGCACGTTCATAGCGTAAAGCAGGGTCTGGATGTTGTTGTAAACTGAAATTTCGTGCTGTTGATGCTGCACTTGTTGTCACAACATTCCATGCTGCACGACCTTTGCTAATATGATCTAAAGATGCAAATTTTCGAGCAAGTAAGTATGGATCTTCATAAGTGGTTGATGCTGTCGCAATGAAACCAATATTTTTTGTGACTGCTGAAATTGCAGCAAATAAAGTCACAGGTTCAAAACCAACGGCTTTATCTGTATAACCAAGCGTATGAGAATCTTTGCTTGCACCATGACTCCAACTTACTGAAAGTCCATCGGCAAGAAAATAGGCATCAAATAAGCCTTTTTCTGCGGTTTTAGCGAGTTCAATAGCGTAGTCGATACTTAGATGATCTTGTGGGCGCGATTCAGGATGGCGCCATCCTGCTGCATGTTGCGATGTTGTTGGAATGAATGCGCCAAGTTTTATTTGTCGTTGTGCCATGAGAACAGCCTATACATTTTTTAATTTATGTATAGCGTTATAACAACTCAAGAAATGGATGAAAAATAAGATAAAAATAATACCTTATACAAAATATGGAATTGTGATCTTTATCTATGTTTTAACGGTTATTAAATTAAAACTTTGACCGTTTTTTTCTTCCAAACAAATTGGTAATACAAACCTTGCATAATGCATAAGCAAACGAATGCGAGTGCATAGCCATACCAAATGCCTTCTAATCCCCACCAATTACTAAAGGTATAAGCAGCAGGAACTTCAATACAAACAATTGCGAGAACATTAATAATCATTGGAATAGTCACAGTTCCACTTGCTCGCATAATTGAAGCAAAAATAGCACTCGCACCAAAGAATAAAATTGACCATAAAACAATAAATAAAAGCTGTTGACCTAAGGCAACAACATTTGGATCTGTAATGAATAAAGCCATTAAATATTTAGAAAATAGGTAGGCTAAAATGACCAATGTTCCCGTGAATATGATATTCATTCCAAGGGCTGTACGTGTCACTTTCGCAAGTAAATCTGACTTACCTGCACCAATGGCTTGAGCTGCAAAAATAGAAGCAGCAATGGCAATAGAAAGTGCAGGGAATTGAATGTAATTCAATACCTGATTGACTGCACCATAGGCAGCGGTTGCATCTGCACCATGTCGATTGACTAAACCTACAATCACCAAACCTGCTACAGAGGTTGTAACCATCTGTACACCTGTTGGAATGCCTAAACGTAAAATAATTTTGCTCAGTTTCGGTTGATGACGAATGTTTTTAATCAGTTGCCAATCGGGCTTTAAAGGGTGATCTTTTTTATTTAAATAGACGGTTAAAAAGATTAATACCGTTAACATCCCCAAGCTTGTCGCAATGGCAGGGGCAATAATGCCAAGTTTTGGAAAGCCAAAATATCCTGCAATTAATACAGGTGTTGTAATCACTCCAACACCAATAGACATGGTCGATGCTAGAAGTGGCGTTCGACTATCGCCTACACCACGTAAAATTGAAGTGTAAATAATATAGATAAATAACAGTGGGCTACCTGCAAGCATCCATTGCACATAAGGCAGAGATAGATGCATGACTTCATCATCTATACCCAAAGCCATTAAGATGTGTTTTGCATATAACACGCCAAAAATAGCAATCAGCGAGCCACCAATAAGGGTCATAAATAGCGTTGAACCCACGACACAGCGTACTTTCTCTAAATTTTGCGCCCCCCAAGCTTGTCCAACTAAAACCGTTGCACCTGCGGAAAGCCCAATAACAAAAGCCATTAAACAAAATAAGATAGGAAAGAAAACCGACACAGCCGCAATGGCATGAACCCCAAGCATTTGACCCACAAAAATGGTGTTAATGGTGCCTGAAAGGTTTTGCAAAATATTAGTCGCAATTAAGGGCAAAAGGAAAACCAAAAAGGTTTTCCATAAATTTTGTTGCGTGACTAATGATTGCTGATGTTGCGACATGTATGCGTCCGTTTCACTGTATTTTTATGATTTTCAATATATTTTAGACTACATGAATGCATTAAAAAATGCCTTAGTTATTCAGTAACAAAGGCATTTAAAGTACTTATTTTTATACCTTAGATAATATTTGTGCTGCTTGAATAAGCGTTTCGTCTTTTTTGGCAAAACAGAAACGAATCATCTTTAAATCTTTGGGTGCATTTTTATAAAATACAGACACAGGAATGGCAACAATACCGTGTTCTTCAGCAAGATATTGGCACATTTCAACATCGGTTAAATCTGGACGAATATCGCTGTAATTTAAGTTTTGGAAATATGTTCCTGAAGATGGCGTAAATTTAAAACGTGAATGCTTTAAACCTGAATTGAATAAATCGCGTTTTGCTTGGTAGAAACTTGCAAGTTGTTCGATATGTTCAGGATGTTCTTGCATAAAGTTAGCAAGTGCAACTTGAACAGGTGTAACACCACAAAAATTGGCAAATTGATAAACCTGACGGAAAATGGTCATCAGTTCAGGTGCGGCAACGCAATAACCTGTTTTCCAACCTGTAACATGAAAAGTTTTACCAAATGAACCGACCACAAAACTACGATGACGCAATTCAGGAAATGAAAGTGCTGAATAGTGTTTTTGACCATCGTAAATAAGGTGTTCATACACTTCATCTGACAACACAATAATATTTTTATCTTGAATAAGCGCGATTAAATTGAGCCAATCTTGTTTACTCCAAATTGCGCCTGTTGGGTTATGTGGCGTATTCACAATCACTATTTTAGTTTTAGCAGAAATAGCATCTTTCACTTTATTCCAATCGACCGAAAAGTGGGGTGCTGTGAGTGGGATATGAATAGGCATTGCACCTACAAGCTGAATACTTGGCGCATAACTGTCATAACTTGGGTCAAAAATAATGACTTCATCACCTGCATGAACAAGCGCTTGAATAGCACTGAAAATGCCAATAGTCGCTCCGGGTGTAATTGTCATTTCAGTGATCGGATCAAGATGGACATCATCTCGTTTTAAAAATTGTTGAGCCAATTGTTCACGTAAATTGAGCAGACCATCGCCTGGTGAATATTGATTAAAACCATCTAAGGTGGCTTTGCTTAATTCTTCTAATAAAGCAGATGGTGCGGGAAAATCAGGAAATCCTTGAGATAGGTTTAAAGCATTTAAGCGTTGTGCCAAAGCCGACATCACGCTAAAAATAGTGACACCTTGAGAGGGAAGTTTGGATTGGATTTCGATCATGACCGCACTAAATATTTAAATTAATGAGAGTTCTTAACATAGCATGGGCAATGATGTTAAATGAATAAAGATCAAATTTATTAACTAAAAATCCCCCAATCTCTTTTAATAAACCAAGGGTTCTTAGATATATCCCAAGTAATAATACTACTCGGTTCAAAAGGTTCATTTGTAATTAAAATATTAGTTACCTGACCATCAACTAATGAAAGAACATGATTTTTTTTATCGCTTTCATAATCCCAAAAATGATAGCGGTCAGATTGGTCGTGATATTTTCGACTCGGGCCAATATCAAATGGAGCACATAATCGTTCAATTATTTTATTGTCTTCCTTTGAGAAGAATGAAATTTTAACCTTTTTCTTATTCGTAATTGCATCTTTCATTACAGTATCAAACTTCATTAATTATTATCCTTTATATGATTTTGTAATTCTTTTTTAATGCAAATAGATACCATATTCAAGCGATTAATATGATTTTAAAATGCATAATCAACAAAAGCTCGAATTAAACCTAAACCAAAACCAATAAAAGCACCAACGACCACGCCATTCACACGAATCATGTGTAAATCGCCACCGACTTCATTTTCAATTTTATCGATCATTTCACTAGAGTCCCATTCGTGAATTTTTTCACTAATAAAACGAATGACTTTTTCACTATATTGATCAGATAAATTAATGGCAACGGAACTCATTTTGTCATTTAAAAGTTCACGAACAGCTTGGTTTGAAATGATACTTTCACCCACTTGCTGAATAGCAATACGAATATTTTGTGCAATGCCTGAATTTGGTTTTTCTAAGTCATCTTTAATTGCATTACATAAAATAACCACGGCACCACTTATAAAATTAAGAACTTGAGGGCTTTCTAATAATGCATTTTTAGTGTCGTTTAGTTTGGTGCTCGCATGACTATTTTTATCTGCAAGCTCAAGCATCAGCTGTTGACCAAACTCTTCTATATGGTTGCGCCAAGGGTGTTCAGGGTCCGATAGCATTGCCTCAATTCGTTCTATAAGTGAATCGATTGAACGCTGTTGAACATCGATGCCAATCCAACTTGCACCTTTAGCGAGTTTCCAAACCCCCATTTCCTTAAATAATCGTTTGCTTATTTCCTGTATTTTTTCAGGATTTTGCAGCATCCATTCGTGAGCAACATCTAAACCGCGTTGTAAAACATCTTGATGGAAATCATTTTCCAAAACTGCACGAAGCATTTCACTTGCAAGATGATTAATTTCGGTATTTTTTACCCATTGAACGCTGTTGGTTTGAATGAACTTCCCAATTTGATCTTGCCCAATAAACTCAAAAATTTTGGGTGCAGATTGTTGAATAAGTTGCGTGATTTGTAAGTTGTTTTGAGGGGTTGCAAGCCATTGCCCAAATGCTAAAGAAAGGTCTGTATTCGCTAAACTTTTTTCTACCACTTGAGGCGATAAAAAGTTTTCCTGAACAAAGCGTCCCATAGATTCTGCAATACGGGCTTTATTTCGAGGAATAATTTCTGTGTGGTCACGTAAAAATTTAGGAATGGGCATTTTCCCAAAAGGATTACGAAACAAAACGGTAATGGCATACCAATCGGCTAATCCACCCACAACGCCTGCTTCTGCCGAAAGCATCAGAATATGAATGAGCCAAACATATTCAGGCAGAAGTTTTGCAGCAACCATTAATGCAAGCCAAATTAGCACAGCAATAACAAGTGCCAGAGCTGCAAAACGTTTACTACGTTGTAAGTTTGGCGATATTTCGCTGTTTGGTTCTGCCATAAAGTTTCCGTTATTTATTTGCTAGGCGTGGTTGCAGCTTGCGGTTGTAATACTTCACCTGTTGCACTCAAGCCGTATTTATTGCCTAAAGATTTTAGAATCAAAGTAGCATCAAAAGCATTTTGAGGGGCAGATTTTTGATCTTTAAAGCATTCAATTGTATAAGAAACTTGAGCTGGTTCTACATTCACCACTTGTGGCGTGTCATAGAATGGGTCAGGCCAAAAAGCAGGATGACGACGGTAATAACCATATGGACCGTACATTGGCGGTGTTGGATAAACCACGGCTTGACGAGGTGGTTTTTGCGAACGGTTACTTGGATCATCCATCACTTTAAAGAAGCGGAAACCATTTTTAAGCGTGGTTTGTGCTGCTTTGACTAAAGTAATTTCTTCGGCTGTGCCATAGCTCATATTTGTGTCGGCAACAAAACTAATGCGATAGGTTTTTGCATTAAGTGGCGTTTGGCTAAATTGACCTAATTGATCAAACGTACGTGGTTTGCTTGGTAATGTTGCACAACCCGTCATGGTAAGCGTAGCAGCCATTGCTAAGCCCGTGAGTATTTTCTTCATGCTAAACCTCCTAAGAGTGTAGCTAGATAGCAAGGGGAGAGTATTAAAAACTGCTATTGGGTTGTGTTAAAAACTCAATTTCTTCTGCAGTAGATTCACGACCTAAAATGGCGTTGCGATGCGGATAACGTCTAAATTGATCGATAATCACTTTATGTTTAGTTTCAAAGTCTAAATTAATCGGATTTCCTAAATCTTGAAAGAGTTTTAATGCTTGTTCATGTATGATTTTTGATTCGCTGTGCATGAATGGCATGTATAAAAATTTACGATAATCTTCAGGTAATTTTTGGTCTAAACCTAAATGAATTGCTTCTTGAGCCAATGCTAAGGCTAATGAATCTTGCGCAAAGGCTTGTGGTAAATCTCTAAATAAATTTCGTGAAAATTGGTCAAGTACAATAATTTCAGCTAAACGACCTTCTGCCGTTTCACGCCATTGCCATAATTCTGCTTGAGCCGCTTGTTGATGAATGCTTTTAAAGTTTTTGAGTATCAACTGATCAAATTCATCACTTTTTGCAAACCATAGCGGTTGTGTTTTTTCACTAAACCAAAAATTTAGAATCTCTTGATAATTCATTACTTTTATATCTCTTTATCGTTTATTTGTTTATAGAAACACAATTTTTCTATGTCTAAAAGGCTAAGTTTGTGATAAAAATTTGCCCAAAATATATAATCCGTTTCGAGTAAAAACTAGACAGCTTGTGTGGAGCAGTAACTCAAACCTAGTATATTGATATAAACTTATGATTTTATTTATGTAGTTTCTTCCAAAAGCGAGATAGAAATGAGTCAACCTGAATCGACCTCTCAAGAACAATTACCGACTTGGGTGGATTCTTCGCTGTTCAAAGGAATGTTACGTGGCATAGAACGTGAAACTTTACGTATGCAAAGTAACGGATTCCTCTCCCAAGGATCACATCCTAAAGCGTTGGGTTCTGCATTGACGCATCCGCATATTACGACAGATTACTCTGAAGCTTTAATGGAGTTTATTACGCCTCCAAAAGAAAGCATTCAAGAAACATTAGATTATTTAAGAGATATTCACGCGGTTGCACATCGTCATTTAGAAAATGATGAAAAGCTTTGGCCACTTTCAATGCCATGTATGTTAGATGATGCCGATGAAAACATTCGTTTGGCGCAATACGGAACATCAAATATTGGTTTGTTTAAAACCTTATATCGTCGTGGTTTAGGTGTACGTTATGGTCGTCGTATGCAGACCATCTCGGGTGTTCACTATAATCTTTCATTTCCAGATCAGTTGTTTGAAGCACTGCAAAATCATGAAACAGATGAAAAACTAAAAGCATTAAGTGCGCAAGATTATCGTAGTCATCGTTATTTGGGTTTAATTCGTAATTTTATTCGTTTAACACCTTTAGTTATGTTCTTGGTTGGGGCGAGTCCATCGGTTTGTAAGTGTTTTATGACTGGGCGTGAACATCAATTGTTACCCTTATTGAAAGGTACGCTGTATTTGCCATTTGCAACTGCATTACGCATGGGACGTTTTGGCTATCAAAATTCTGCGCAAAAACAGTTGGGTATTCACTACAACAATTTGCCAGATTATTTAAATGGTTTACAAAAAGCTGTGAAAACATCATATGAACCATTTAGTCGTTTAGGTTTAAATGATGCCGATGGTGAACCGCTACAAATTAATGATCATGTGCTTCAAATTGAAAATGAATACTACAGTTTAGTTCGCCCTAAACAAGTTCCTAAAGATGGCGAAACACCATCTGAGGCATTGGCAAACCGTGGTATTGCTTATGTTGAATTGCGTGCGGTAGATGTGAACCCATATAGTCCAATTGGTGTTGATGAAAACACAGCAGGTTTCTTAGAAGTATTGGCGTTACATTGTTTGTTAACAGACAGCCCAGAATTACTTGAACAAGAACAAGATGTGATTGAAAAAAACCAAGCGGAAGTGGTGAATCGTGGTCGTGCACCAA
Source organism: Acinetobacter portensis (assembly GCF_010646905.1). NCBI lineage: Bacteria > Pseudomonadati > Pseudomonadota > Gammaproteobacteria > Moraxellales > Moraxellaceae > Acinetobacter > Acinetobacter portensis. Next base: position 1,118,063 of record NZ_JAAARQ010000002.1, on the reverse strand, counting down.
ATGCTACAATTTGGGAAAATGGACAGGCGTATTTCATTGAAGATTGGAGCCGTAAATATTTAAACGGTATGCAACCTTTAGCTGAATTATTAGATGATAGTTATCAAACCGAAATCTATTCAGAAGCTTTAAATCTAATGAAAACTCGAATAGATGAAGTAGATGAAACATTATCTTCTAAAATGATTGCAGATACCGTAGCACAAGGTGGAACTTGGAGTTTTGGTAGCTATCTAGCATTACAACATGCCGAAGCGTATGAAAAACATCAGCTAAGCAAAGAAAGAGTAGCTTATTTTGAAGACGTTGCAAAAGCATCTTTGGAAAAGCAAGAGCAACTTGAACAAGAGACTACGCAAACTTTTGCAGAATATCTTGCTCAATTCCGATAAAAATTAAAGAGGATTTACCATGAATTGGAGTCGTTATCGCTTCGTGAGTGGTTTTTTATTTTTAGCAAGTGTCATTGGTATGGCATTCGCTTTGTATTTAGAACACGTGCAAGGGCTTGAACCTTGTCCATTATGCGTATTTCAGCGCGTAGGCTTAATAGCTTTAGGTTTGGTTTCACTTATTGCGTTTATTCATAATCCTGCTTCAAATATCATGAAGCGTGTTTATGCATTACTTGGAACGATTGGTATTTTGTGGTCGGCAGGTGTTGCTACACGTCATGTGTGGCTACAAAATTTACCCCCCGATCAAGTACCAAGTTGCGGACCAGGTTTAGACTACCTAGTAGATGTTTTGCCATTAAAATCTGTTTTAGAACAAGTTTTAAGTGGTTCTGGTGAGTGTGCAGCTATCGACTGGACATTACTAGGGCAGTCTTTACCTGTATGGTCGCTGACTTTCTTTGCTGTTTTAGCGCTAATTAGTTTGTGGCAGTTATTTAGAAAATATCCTGCATAAACTTAAAATTTAAGATGCTCATTTAAAATAAAAAAAGCCAGTTCAAACTGGCTTTTTTTTGTTTCGTTATTTTAGATAAACAAATTTAAGTAAGTGCAATGCCATCATAATGATCTAGATGAATAAAATATTCATGTACCTGTTCATCTGAAACATCTTGGTTAAATGGATAAAACCAAAGCGCAATTTGTTCAGCAACACTCGAATTATGATGAATTCTAAAATGGCTTAAACCATAGAAAATGGCTTTATGAGAATCTGGCACATTCAATTGTGAACGAGAGTTAGGATGCTCACCTAAAGCACTTTGTATACTCACCAAATAATCACCAAAAAGATGACGCGAGTTTTTGTTTTTTTTCTCACGTTCAATTGAACCTGCAATTAAATAGGCGTGAATATGAGAAGGTAGTGGTGCAGGTTTTCGATGATCATCTACAAAGCCAACTCGAGCATCGTTATATTCCCAGTCATCATCTCGAATGCTGCCATGACGCAAATCTAAAATGCCATTGCTACGAATATTAAATAAATGACCGAAAAGCTTTGCGACAGGAAATCTGCCGAGTTTATTTTGTATGTTAAAGCTAAAACGCTCTAATGCAGCGCCGTGGTGCGGTGAAGCAATACACACTAAATTTTCAGTCAAATGTAACCATTGATATAAATTTTGCTTTGCGTAAAAAAGAGCGCTACGTGCGACTAATCCACCCATGCTGTGACCAATTAAACTTAGGCTGGTAATTTTAGGGTTGCGCTTAATTAAGTCCTCAAGGGTATTTGCTAAGCTACGTCCGTTCGATGAAATACGACGACCTGTGTTGTAATTTAAATACAACATAGTGTTGTGATCACGTTGTGCTAGAAGCTTTTCACCAATGCCGCCAAATTGATGATTCGACCAATCTAAATGGTTCATGCATAAGCCATGAATAAACAAAACGACATGTCCATTCAATTCACCTTTTTGCACGCTTCCATAATGATCATAAATGACCATGGGCAAGCCAATTGGGTTGTGTTGCTTTAACAAATAATCTCCACACACGCCATTTAAAGCACCCACAAAATAATGTTGTTTAGGTGTGAGAGGAGATGCATGCAAATTTGGAAATTTGGTAATAATTTGACGTAAACCAGGCGCAACAAATTGACTGCCGTAATTTTGAATAGTGTCGAAAGAATATTGATAAAATTTTTGAATATTTGAATTGTTTTTCAGTTTTGTCGATTTTTTACGACTTATTCCAAAAACACTGGAAATAACTTCGTGTTGAATAGTTTGAATCAGTTCACGAGCAACATTGTTAAAGGGCGTACTTACTACTTGAGCAAGACCTTCTAGTACATCTGCTTGACTTGGAGGCGTACGATCCCATTTACAATATGTTTCATGTAGCGGTGTTAAACTTGTCATACTTTTGCACCTCTTGAGGTGATCATTTTATTAACTCTTTATTTTTAATCGTGATCGCGGTATAAATTTGTACAATTCGTGAAGTTGCTGATGAAGAACAACTTTAAAAATACAGGGCGAGATCGCTATTTTTTAGCTATTTTGTCTGACAATTATATTTAAAATACAAATTTAAACATTGGTGATCAATATCACCTAAAATAGTTTAAATTGATTTTATGAAACAAGCAAAAAATTGATGAATCTTATTTACTTACATGGTTTTCAAAGTGCGCCAATGTCAATGAAAGGACAGTGGTTAAAAGATTATGTAGAACAACAACATAATATTAAGATACATCTTCCAGATTTAAACATGCCACCGTTGGATGTCATGAGAGATATGGAAAATTTAATCAAAAAATTAGACCATGTTGCATTGGTTGGAAGTAGCTTAGGTGGTTTCTACGCGACGCAGTTGGTCGCAAAGTTTGCAGTGCCTGCTGTTTTGATTAACCCAGCTATGCGACCATGGCAATTGTTTAAAGACTTATTTGGGGATGAGCAGATTCCGTACAAAGTTTGTGATACATGGACTTTAGATCATGCTCAATTGAACGATTTAGAACAACTTGCTGTACCGTTTGTGCAAGATGCAGACAAAATAATGGTGTTATTACAACAAGGCGATGAAGTTTTGGATTATCGTGAAGCAGAACGCTATTATAAGCGATCTTTGCTCATTAGCGAATCCAATGGAAATCATGCAATGGATGATTTTAAAACTAAAATCCCAATGGCACTGCGGTTTTTATCGGACAGCATAAAATAAAGGAAATAGTACAACGTGTCTCAATATACGGCTCAATCACTTGAAGTTCTATCTGGTTTAGATCCTGTACGCCGTCGTCCCGGCATGTATACAGATACCACTCGTCCAAACCATTTGGCGCAAGAGGTTATTGATAATGCTGTCGATGAGGCACTTGCAGGTCATGCCAATCAAATTACGGTAACTGTCTATAAAGATGGTTCATTGTCTGTAGATGATAATGGTCGTGGTATGCCTGTCGATATTCATCCTGAATATGGACAAAGCGGTATTGAAATTATTCTGACTAAGCTTCATGCAGGCGGTAAATTCAGTACAGATAACTACCAATTTTCAGGTGGTTTACATGGTGTCGGTATTTCGGTGGTAAACGCCTTATCTACACGTGTAGAAGTTGAAGTAAAACGCCAAGGTAACCTTTATAAAATGGCATTTGAACAGGGTGAACCTGTTGCGCCACTTGAAGTTTTAGAAGGCAAAGCACCAAAACGTGCAAGCGGAACAACTGTTCATTTTTGGCCTGAAGTTAAATATTTCGATTCACCAAAATTTGCATTAAAAGCGCTTAAACATAATTTAAAAGCAAAAGCGGTATTGGCTGCAGGTTTGCAAATTACCTATGTAGACCAAATTAACGATGAAAAAATTGTTTGGCAGTTTGAAAATGGTTTAGTCGATTATTTGATGGATGAATTGGAAGATCGTGAGATTGTTCCACATCCTGCATTTGTGACTATGGGCGAAGCAGATCGTGCAAGTGCTGAATTTGCTATTTGTTGGAATGTTGAAGGTGGCGAAAGCATTCAAGAAAGTTATGTGAACTTAATTCCAACAGCGCAAGGCGGTACACATGTGAATGGACTTCGTTCAGGTGTAACCGATGCAATGCGTGAATTCTGTGAGTTACGTAATTTATTGCCACGAAACCTCAAACTCTCTGCAGAAGATGTTTGGGACAGTGTGAACTACATTCTGTCGTTAAAATTTCAAGAACCACAATTTTCAGGGCAAACGAAAGAACGTCTTTCAAGCCGTGAAGCTTCAGGCATTGTTCAAAATATCGCGAAAGACGCTTTTGCATTGTGGTTGAACCAAAATTCAGACGTTGCTATGCAATTGGCTGAAATGATGATTAGCAAAGCAGGTCGTCGTTTAAAAGCAGCGAAAAAAGTAGAGCGTAAAAAGATTGTTTCGGGCCCAACACTTCCGGGTAAATTGTCAGATTGTGTGGGACATACTTTGGAAGAGTCTGAACTTTTTATTGTGGAAGGTGATTCTGCGGGTGGTTCGGCTAAACAAGCACGTGATAAAAACTTCCAAGCAATTATGCCAATTCGAGGCAAAATTCTAAATACTTGGGAAGTTTCATCAGATGAAGTTTTGGCATCTCAAGAGGTTCATAATATTGCGATTGCCATTGGTGTGGACCCAGGCAGTGATGATCTTTCAGAACTTCGTTACGGTAAAATTTGTATTCTTGCCGATGCCGATTCAGATGGCTTGCACATTGCGACATTGTTATGTGCTTTGTTTGTGAAGCATTTTACAACGTTGGTGGAAGAAGGGCATTTATTTGTTGCGATGCCACCATTGTACCGAATTGATGATGCAAAAGAAGTTCATTACGCTTTAGATGATGCTGAACTTGAAGGTATTTTGAAAAAGTGTAAAACCAAAAATCCTCAAATCACTCGATTTAAAGGTTTGGGTGAGATGAACGCAAGTCAGCTTCGTGAAACAACGTTAGACCCAGATACACGTCGTTTGGTTCAGCTTGATTTAGATGATATGCAATTTACAGCAGGGTTGTTGGATAAATTACTCGCGAAAAAACGTTCGGGCGACCGTAAAGATTGGCTTGAGCAAAAAGGTAATTTAGCCGATTTGGTTGTTTAAAATTGATAGAAGAAAAGCCCATGTAAATCATGGGCTTTTTTATTTTGTGGTTTTCACTCATAGTCATTTTTCAATATTTGTTCTTTGATTAAGGGCTATTTTTTCATCCCTTTGGATGAGGAATATATTCCGTAAGAGGATGAGGGCTTTTGTTATAAAAACCTCTCCCTAGCCCTCTCCTATAAGGAGAGGGAACTTCTATTATGACTTTGATAGAACTAAAAAATAATTTATGAAAGAGTTTATTATTTAAGTATCGATAGCGGGAAAGTAGTTTTATAAAGTCTATTTGAGTGTTTCAACTTTTATATACGTTCCACCTGCAGAAACATTGCGTCCAAAACCACAGCCACCTTCACCAGTGTTTTCAGAAACTTGAATGTGTTGTCCAAGCTTCGTATTAAATGCAAAATTTAGGTTAATTTTACAATCCTCATAAACATAAGTTGCTTTTTTAGCAGATGAAGACATTGAAGTTCCAAACTCACCCATATTAGGGCCATAAATTAAGCCATAAACACCAAAATAATAGCCTTCATAATCAATTTCATATTTGTTTTTATTTTTCTTAACGTGAATCGTATCCCATTGACCAAAACCACTTCGGCTTACATAAGTACCAGATAAATCATTCGATGCTTTAGGTACGGGTAACTTACTTAAATTAAATTGGCTCGATTTAGTATCTTCATCACGTAAAAACCATGCCTTTGCCCATTGTGGTTTATTTAATTTTGCATAGCTTAAACCCACATTATTATTTGCAATTTCAATATCTCGTTCAGAAAGCTTAATTCCACTCACTTCATCATTCAATAAACAAAATGAAGTCCATGCAGCTTGGTCTTTAAACTGATTTAAGGCTTTTGAATATTGTTTTTGATCGTAATGTTTTTTACCTAATTGTGCATATTGCTTCACCTTAGAACAACCATCCTGAATTTCTTCATTAGTCGTTAGATCTGCATAAGCATAAGAATTTAAGCCAAGTAAAACAGCAGCAAAAATCATTTTATTATTCATTTAGGCATCCAATTTTTAGAAAAAATAATGGTGAAAATACAAAGCTAAATATCATCAAAAATTAAAACTATCACACATGATAGTGATTGTTAAGGTGGAAAAGGCTTATGCTCATTTCAACATCAAAAAACAAAATTTAGGTAAATAAAATGAGTAAAACAGCAGAACAAGTAACACTCGATAAAATGTATGCAGCATTTGGTTCACAAAATGTAGAAGAAGCGGTAGCAACCGTATCCGATGATTCGGTTTGGATTCATCATGGAACGCAAAAATTACCTTCATTACGCTTTGAAGGAAAAGAAGGTGTAAAACAGTTTTTCCAAGCAAACTTTACCACTTTAAAAGTTGAATATTTTGATATTTTAAGTGCCTTTCAACAGGGAAATACCATTATTGTGACGGGTAAAGAAAAATTCATTAAGGTAGAAGATAATATAGGACTTACGCACTGTTATTTATAGACTCTCTGTGGTAGCAGATGATTTTTATCGAGAATAAAGTCATCAATGAAGTTTTTGATCATTGGTCTAAATAACTTCTTCTGCCAACGATATACATTTTCAAAGATCCGCTCAAACTGGTTCTTTTGTATCTCAACATAGGCCATCAAGGCTGAAAAAATATGATTCGAAATCAGTTTAGATCGTCTTACTTGAAACTTTTCAATATGACAAACCTGTTTAATCACTCGGTGATATTGTTCTATTTTCCAATGACTTGAATGTAATTCATGAAAACCCTCAAAGGACAATAAATCATCTTCATCTTGATGCACAATATAAAACCTCTGCTGTTCTTTTAACTGAGTCTTAAATAATTGTACAAAGCCAAAATCTTTGAGCCAGACCACTTGACCCTGATGGAAATTTGGCAATAAACGCAGTTGAAACCATTGTCCTTTTTCTGGGGAAACCTTACGGTTACAGTCGATACCAAACATAAATCGAATACCATGTTTTCTTATGGTTTTTAGATTTCCAGTCGATGAATACCAACTATCACCTGTAATAAATTGAATCTTTGCACCCCAACTGAGTACTTCACTTAACATATCCATAAAGTAATCATTCTTGGTTTTACCTTCAGATTTGTCATAAATTCGGAAATTAATTGGAATATTTTGACCATTTTGATCTGTCGCATACAAGGTAATGAGATTAATACCCTTGACGGATCGGTGGTGTTTGCCTGACCAAAAATAGCTAACTAAGTCCATATGCTGACTATATGGTTTATCTAAAACAGTATCATCAATACTGACTATAAGTTTATTATTATCAATATGTTGAATTGCTTCTTGATATAGGTCGTGAGGTGTGTAGTCTTCACGTTCTAGAAAGCGATTTACACTATCATGCGAGATGTTATAAGTCTCGGCAAGTTGTGTGCAGCTAATAGAGTTCGGTTCTGTCATGAGAAAGCCCATATAAATGGGTAGAGTACAAGTTGCTGTAGAAGCATTTTTAATTCGTCTGATCACAGATACTTTATAAAGTATTTTAATACTTTTTTGAATCCGTCAATGCGTAAGTCCTATAATTTTTCTTTTTATCCAATTTAAAATTAGGTGCGTACACGGCCTCAACATTTCAATAAAGTACAAAAGGTGTTTGCGTAGGCAATAACCTTACTTTTGATAAGCCAAAAGAAAGCAAAAGCCTTTGTTACCCATACATAACATCCCTATTATGATGGATAACGTGTGGCATCCCTGCCACACTCGTGTATCCAAACGTTGCTTAAATTAAACTATGTAATAGTGGCGACATAAAGGTGCTCTTATCGCTATATATTAAAAACTTAGTGGAACACTGTTTCTAAAGCTTTTAAACCCACTTTGGGATCAAGTAGACCGTTGTAAATTTCAGGGATTTCACGTTCCACCCCCAAAAATTCATAAATGGCAAGCATCGCCCCACGAACTGAATATTCCACAGTAAAGACCACGTCATCTTCAATTTCCACAAACTGTCCAAGGAAAGCAAAGTTTTGTGAGCCTTGTGGAATTACCTGTGGACGATCCCCCGGTTTACGGCAGGCGAATAGGGCAGAGGCGTATGGCATCATGGCGGTAGTAACATCAGTCGTTGCCAAAACATGATCTAAAATGTCGTCAAAACCGAGCTGTTTAATCAGTTCTGTTAGGATTTCTTGCCCCGTGGCTTCGGACATTGGTTTTTTGATGTAATCGCCTATATGGTCAATTTGGAAACCGTAGCCCCATAAGGTATATAAACCTTCAGGTAAGTCGGCAAAGTGTGGCTGTGCAGGAACCACGATGGATAAATGCCAACCCGACTCATACCAAGTCATGAGTGCGCCTGTGCCTGGTTCATTGCCTGTATAGTCAATAATACGTTTAAGTAGCACGTCATCTTTCATGGTCAGAGTGAAAGACTCCCACTTATGTTCATCGACATTGCCATAAAAAGTCATTGGACGGCCAAAGTCTGGGGCTTTTTGTGCCAGCGTTTCCCAAAGCGTCCAGCCATGATCTTCTCGATGACGAATAAGGGCAGGCACGTCATGATTACCGCCATAACGTGAGTCTGCTGTAATAGAGCCTAAAGTGAAAATAGCTAAATCATTGGCTTTCAGATTAATTTGCTCTGAGCCTTCAGGCAATTGTACATATAGGCGTGAAGCGTAGCGTTCTTGAGTTTCAGCATTGGTAATGAAGTCTGCATCTGTGACATAGTGTCCAAAACGCACATCGACGCCTTGTGCGACTAACCAACGCTGTAGGGGCAGAATCATCGAGTCATATTGGTTGTACTTGGTACGTTTCACACCCGCTAAGGTATGAATGCGTGGCAATTCTTGAATAAAACGCAAGAAATAGCGTCTTAACTCTGCCGCACTGTGCCATTTTTGAAAAGCGAAAGTGGTGCGCCACATGCGCCAGAAATTGGTTTCAAAAAAGGCCTCATCAAAAAACTCATCAATGCGGCGGCTACCAATTTTTTCTTCTTTTGAAGCCAATAGGCGCAGCATCTGTGCACGATGTAGTGTATTCAGACCAAGCTTTGCTGCATCCGCAATGACATGTTCGGCATCAATTAAACGTGCATTGGCGTGGGTTTTCACTTTTTCATTAAACTCACGACATTCTTCACGAACGGAAATGTCTGGATTTTCCAAAGATGGAATACTGGAAAATAAGTCCCATAGGCACAAATAAGTTTCATCGGTCAGCATTCGCCCACCACGTGTCACCCAAGCTTGCGCGGCATGTGGAGTATCTCCACCATCCATTGAGCCACCTGAAATATCGAGTTCTTCTAAAATATGGATATTTTTGGCAGGGACTTTGGCATCACGGATTGCAAATGCAGCAGCAGCCATACCTGCGATACCACCACCAATAATCCAAAGATGGGACTGTTGCGCGTCTAATGGGGTGCGCTTCTTATTTTGCATGGTTCACCTTTAATTATGAAGTAAAAAAATTGGTTTAGAAAAACCTTAAAAATAGTATGTCTTTTTATATATGAAAAATGTATGAAAAGGGAAGCAATTCCCCCATTATATTTTGTAATCAAAAATAAGCACATGATGGCTATCTTTAATACACATTTGTCTTTTTATTAAAATTGAATATGATCTAAATATCTGATGTTGCAGTTTATTGTTGAGTAATTGCTCTAGTATTGTTTTCACTATGCCCTATGCTAAATTTCCTAGGACTTACGCATTGACGGATTCAAAAAAGTATTAAAATACTTTATAAAGTATCTGTGATCAGACGAATTAAAAATGCTTCTACAGCAACTTGTACTCTACCCATTTATATGGGCTTTCTCATGACAGAACCGAACTCTATTAGCTGCACACAACTTGCCGAGACTTATAACATCTCGCATGATAGTGTAAATCGCTTTCTAGAACGTGAAGACTACACACCTCACGACCTATATCAAGAAGCAATTCAACATATTGATAATAATAAACTTATAGTCAGTATTGATGATACTGTTTTAGATAAACCATATAGTCAACATATGGACTTGGTTAGCTATTTTTGGTCAGGCAAACACCATCGATCCGTCAAGGGTATTAATCTCATTACCTTGTATGCGACAGATCAAAATGGTCAAAATATTCCAATTAATTTCCGAATTTATGACAAATCTGAAGGTAAAACCAAGAATGATTACTTTATGGATATGTTAAGTGAAGTACTCAGTTGGGGTGCAAAGATTCAATTTATTACAGGTGATAGTTGGTATTCATCGACTGGAAATCTAAAAACCATAAGAAAACATGGTATTCGATTTATGTTTGGTATCGACTGTAACCGTAAGGTTTCCCCAGAAAAAGGACAATGGTTTCAACTGCGTTTATTGCCAAATTTCCATCAGGGTCAAGTGGTCTGGCTCAAAGATTTTGGCTTTGTACAATTATTTAAGACTCAGTTAAAAGAACAGCAGAGGTTTTATATTGTGCATCAAGATGAAGATGATTTATTGTCCTTTGAGGGTTTTCATGAATTACATTCAAGTCATTGGAAAATAGAACAATATCACCGAGTGATTAAACAGGTTTGTCATATTGAAAAGTTTCAAGTAAGACGATCTAAACTGATTTCGAATCATATTTTTTCAGCCTTGATGGCCTATGTTGAGATACAAAAGAACCAGTTTGAGCGGATCTTTGAAAATGTATATCGTTGGCAGAAGAAGTTATTTAGACCAATGATCAAAAACTTCATTGATGACTTTATTCTCGATAAAAATCATCTGCTACCACAGAGAATCTATAAATAATAGTGCGTAAGTCCTATAATAGTATTTTGGCTCAAAAATGGGTGCAAATTTATACATTTGAAAATGGCTTAATTACACGTATGGAAGAGTTTGCAAGCTCTGCTGCCGATGAAGAATACATTGTAATTTCTTAATTTTTCTCAATAAAAAAGCGCATTAATTTGCGATTTTTTATTGAGTTTTATTCACTTTTTAGCATCAGTTGCATTAAGACCAAATCTCGCCATTTACCAAATTTTTGTCCTACTTGAGGCATATAGCCGGTTTGCACAAAACCCAATTTTTTATGGAGTTCAATTGACCCAATATTTTCATGATCAATGCCTGCAATCATCACATGCATATTATTGAGTTTTGCATGTTCAATAAGATGATGCATAAGGCGTTTGCCTAAACCTTGTTTTGCATATTTAGGTGAAATATAAACTGAATGTTCAACGCTGTATTTATAGCCCGAAAAATTTCTAAAAGATGCATAATCTGCGTAGCCTGCAACTTTATTTTGAATTGAATCTTCAACAACAAAGACAGGAAAATTTTGTTGTTCTAACTGTTTAAGCCATTTTTGGAAATGTTCAATGTCGTATGGTTGTTCATTCCAAGTTGCCAAGCCATTTAAAATTTCAGCATTATAAATATTGAGAATTTCAGGTAAATCTTGCTCTGTCGCAAGGCGAATAATAAAAGACATAAACATCATGAAATATGGAAACTATAAATTGAATCATGCATGTTTAGGCATAAAAAAAGCAAGGCTTAAGCCTTGCTTTTTTGGACTTCAAATCAATTAGAAGTGGTACTTAATTAAAGCACTTACGTCATGTTGATCTAAACCTTTAATACCGTATTTGTTGTTCCACACAGAGTGTTCAACACCTAGGTATAAACGTGTATCTGGAGAAATATGTTTACCTACATTCCATTTCCACTGAGTCGTCCAGTTCAATTCACTTGCATGGTCTTTTTCAGCAGTTGACCAGTCAAGGAAACCATCTACAAGAAAGTCTTCAGCACCTACTTTAAACGGAACGCCATAAGTAAATGTCATTTGATAATCATCTGCATTCAAATCATTATCAGCTCTGTAGAAGTTCAATTGAGCATATTGGAAGTAAGGAATTGCTAAGTCAAAACCAATACCATAAAGATAGTTGTTAAAGTCAGTACCTGGAGCATTTGAGCTGTTGCCTTCCCAAGTTGTTGCAATTAACACATCTTTAATTGGACCAAGTTCAAGTTTTTTACCTGTTACAGCACCAAGGCTTAAACGAGGTGAAATCTCGAAATAAGTACTATTTTCAAAGTCATTGTGTGCACGGTCTGCAAAAGCAAAGAAGTCACCATAAGTTAACTTTGCTGCATATTCTGCAGTAATCGTTGTTTGTTGGTTGTTATCTTTACCATTTACAGGGTGTGCATAGTTTTCGCCATACAAACCAGTAAGGCTAAAGTCTTGCCACACAGGAGCTGCTTGAGTGAAAGCCGCAGTTGTTGCAAGAACAGTTGCAGCAGCAATTTGATTAAAGTTCATGAAAGTTCATCTTCCCCAAGAAAACGTGTAAAGAATACAGGTTATTAAGCAAAAATAAAGCCAAAAAAGATGATTGGTCTGCGCTTTAAAAGAGTAATTTATCTTTTGTTATAAAAGTAAAAGCCTAAAAGATTTGATTCCTAAAGAAATATATCGATATAAATATCTAATTGAGTATTAAAGAACATTTAATTTATTTTCTATTATTTTTTATCAAAAGGTTTAAAAATAACCATTATTTTAAAAAGCCAAATTGCTTACTAAATCTTCATCAAATTATGACTCATCCATTTTAGGTGTGAGCATTAATTTAGATGACATTTTTTAGTTAAAACTTCAGATTGTCATAAAACATTATACTTTTGCTATTTTTGCAAATATCACTTGCAATATTTCGAGTTAGGCCCGATATTCGAAGTATAAGGACACGGTTCTGCAGACCTCATTAGTGTTCATCATTCAACGTGGAGGATCTATTCCAAAATAGTTTGAAGGTGTTCTAGTACTGCTTATAGCAGTAGGTTAATAACGTGCCAAGATAATAATTTTGTGCAAAAAGATACAAATAAAGAAGAGGATGGAATTGTATGAATATTGAACTACGTACAGACAAAAACATTCAAAATAGTGACAGACTCATTACCTATGTGCGTGAAGAGCTACATCAAGAATTCCAACGTCACAGCGAAAAAATAACACATTTTTCAGTTCATTTAAGCGATGAAAATGGTCCTAAAGGCGGTGAAGCCGACATTAAATGTATGATCGAAGCACGTCCTGCAGGTTTAAAACCAGTGGTTGTGAACCATAAAGGTCATAATGTTGATACTGCAATTCATGGTGCAATTGATCGTTTAAAAAGAAGTCTTGAACATACATTTGAAAAAAATGAAAAACCTCGTAGTGCTCAACCTGCTTTTGTTGATGCCGATGAAGGTGTTGTCGATGAAGATTTAGATGACGAATAATTGTTATTCATTTCGTCTCAAAAAGCCCTTCGGGGCTTTTTTTATCGTCTTTTTGAGGAATTAAAAATGTTGTTTGCACATTTAATTTAAACAAATGTGTAAATATTCTGCATAATACAGATAAATTAAATTGATGAGAGCTTTCTCTATGTTAACAGCGCAGCAACAACTCTTGGTGCAAGCATTAGAAGAATCAAACCTTGCGCAAGTGAAAAGCCTTTTAGCAGATGGTCTCGATCCAAATTTCATTGATGGCGAAAAAGGTCCTGCAATTTCTGTATGGTCTGATGGCTTATTCAAATGGTGGGAAGAAATTTGTGAAGCGCATGAGGCAGGTCAGCCTTTAAGCACAGAACAAAAACAAGCAAATTTAGCAGTACATTTAGAAATTCTAGAAGCTTTAATTCAAGCGAAAGTAAACGTTCACTTGTGGGATTCAGAAGAAGTTTATGGTCCACTTTGGGATGCTGCGAGTTCTGCATGCGTACCTGCTGTAAAACGTTTATTAGAAGAGAAAGTTAATCCAAATACAAAAGATGAAGAAGATTTAACAATTCTTTCTTCAATTAGTGATTTATTCTTCGATTGTGATTTCGATGAAATTAATTGGTCAGAAGCATTGGAAGAAGAAAAGCAGACTTTGGAACTTCTACGTGCTCATGGCGCAAAAATGACAAAAGAATTGGTTTAATTACTTGAGATAAAAACGATGTCAGCATTAAAAACTTTAGGGTTCACTTTATTGGCAGGTTTAAGTGCAAATGCAGTTGCGGCTGAATTTTCATTTGACCACACGGGTTCTGGGGTAGGAACAGGTATTACACCTGTAGGCAAACTTGCTTGGGAGCAATCTTTACCTAGCTATAGTTATACTGAATCCAAATCGGAAGATGGTAAGCAAAAAAAATCGACATATAGTGCCGATGTATTATTACGTACAGGTTTAGCTGAAGGTCTAGAATTACAATTAGGTTGGGATGGTCCACAGTGGACACAATCTAAAATTGGCAAAACTAAAGAATCTACACATGGTTTAGGCGATGTGAGCATTGGTTTGAAAAAAGCCATTGAGCTAGATGATGACAAAATGTCGATGGCAGTTTTGGCACAAGCTGTGATTGCAACAGGGAATAAAGATTTTAGTAATGATAAAGATATTTATAGCTTAGGCTCAGTTGTTGCTTACGATTATAACGATCAGCTGACAACATCTATTTCTATGATCTATGAGTTACAAGATAGTCATTGGGCTGTTACTGCTGTTCCAACAGTTGAATATCTCATTGCGGGTAACTGGTCAGGTTTTTCTGAGTTGGTTTATCGTAAGCAAGAAGGTCAAGACGTTGAATATAACTTAGGTTCGGGTGTAATTTATGCCATTAGTGAACGTGCCCAAGTTGATGCAACAGTTGGTTTAGACCTAAATGGAAAAGATAAAGGTTATCAAGCAGGATTTGGGGTTTCTTACCTATTCTAATTTGAAGAATCTATGACAAAGCATCTTCTAGAAAATAAGTTGAGTTTGAATATCATTTTGAAGTGGATGTTGAGCGGATTTTTATTACTTCTCTCAACCCTTTTATATGCTCAAACTTCCTTACGTTCAGCAGAAGATGCTTTTGCATTTTCAGTTGAATCTATAAATTCAAAACAAGTCCAATTAAATTGGGAAATTCCTGAAAATTACTATCTGTATCAACATAAATTTGAAGTTAAAAATAATTCAAAAATACTTCCTTTAAATTTACCTAAAGCTGAAAATTTACATGATGAGAACTACGGTAAAACCCAAGTTTATTATCAAAATGTTCAGTTCAATATTCCTGTAGAAGCCTCAAAAAAATATCAAGTGACTTGGCAGGGGTGTGCCAAAGATCGAATTTGTTATCCACCACAACATATTGAGTTTGAAACGGATGTTGATGGATTGGTTGCACTAAAAAATCAAGCATCAGCGTCAAAAAGCTTTTTAGATTTAGCAAAAACTGCTCAAAATACTGAAAATGAAAATAAGACAAATTTAAATACAATCCAACAAGATGTTTCATCAAATAGCGAATCTGCCAAAGACCAAATGTGGTCGGAAAAACTTGCAGATAGTTCATTTATTTATGGATTATTACTGTTCTTTGGTTTGGGTGTTTTACTTGCTTTTACGCCATGCTCATTACCGATGATTCCAATTTTAACCTCACTTATTGTTCGTAATAATAAAGGGTTAAAAGCATGGATGATTGCTTTGGTATTCGTTTCTAGTATGGCGACTGTTTATGCCATTTTAGGGCTAATTGCATCATCGGCAGGATTGAACTTTCAAAGATGGTTGCAACAACCATCTACATTAATCGCTTTTAGCTTATTGTTTGTAGTCTTCGCTTTAAATTTATTTGGCGCATTTGAGCTTAAATTACCTCAAGCTGTAGTGAATAAACTTGATCATGCACAAGCCATGCAACAGGGTGGTAGCCTTGTTGGTGCAGCAGTTATGGGAATGATTTCAGCCTTGTTGGTTGGTCCTTGTATGACTGCACCATTGGCAGGTGCGTTACTCTTTATTTCACAAACCCAAAGTCAGTGGCATGGAGCAGTGCTACTATTTACTTTAGGTTTTGGTATGGGAACGCCACTTCTTATTGCCAGTATTTTAGGTTCTAAAATTTTGCCTAAAGTGGGCACATGGATGAATCAAATAAAAGTGATATTTGCTTTTATTATGTTGGCTTTGGCACTGTATTTTGTTAGACCATTACTGTCTGAAACTTGGCTACAATGTTTAAGTCTTGTTTTAGGGATAAGCTTTATTGCTTATGTTCTTTTCCGCTTTATGTGGAATAAAACTAAATGGAAATGGGTCTATATTGTCATCCTAATTTTGACTGCGCCATATATGGTTTATAGCCAATATCAACAAAGCCAAAGATTCTTTATTTCAAATACTAACTCATCTTCAGAAGTGCTTTGGCACATTGCTCATACAGCAGCTGAATTTAATCAAATATTGTCACAAGCACCGAAAAATCAAGCCATTATTATTGATGTATATGCAGATTGGTGTGTGGCATGTCAGCCAATTGAACAGCGTATTTTAAAATCTAACCACGTAAAAAATGCGTTAAAAGATTTCTATTTAATTAAGCTCGATTTAAGTGGGTACGATGTAGGTCATCAAGCGTTGTTAAATGAACGAGATATTTTAGGACCACCAACCTATTTGTTCTTAAATGATCAGCAACAAGAAATTCGAGGTTTGCGTTTAACAGGTGCATTTTCAGAACAAGAATTGCTCACTCAAATTGAAAAATTTAAACAACATTTAGAGGATTAACCATGATGCAACTTTATATCGCCAACAAAAATTATTCGAGTTGGTCGATGCGTCCATGGTTGGTGCTCAAGGCGTTTAATATTCCGTTTGAAGAAGTGATGATTCCTTTTGCCAAAGAGCGAAATACAGGCACATTTAAGCAAGATGTTTTGGCAGTTAATCCAAATGGGAAAGTTCCTGCACTTGTAAGTAATGATCTCTTAGTTTGGGATTCTTTAGCAATTTGCGAATATTTGGCAGAACAATATCCTGAAAAATCTTTATGGCCCATCGACGTGAAATTACGTGCTAGAGCGCGTTGTATTTCAGCGGAAATGCACAGTGATTTTCCAAATATTCGTAACCTTTGTGGCATGAATATTCGAGCAAATTTAGCCGAAAAAGGTGCTGAACTTTGGCAAGAGCATGAAGCTTTGCGTGCGGATGTTGCACGTATTGAGCAAATTTGGTCAGAACGTCCACATGTCGATGGTTTTTTATGTGGTGATTTTTCTATTGCAGATGCCTTTTATGCACCTGTGGTGACACGTTTAAAAACCTATGCGTTGCCTGTAAGTGAAAAGACGCAAATTTATATGAATACCATGCTTCAACACCCAGCTTTAAAAGAATGGATTAATGGTGCTTTATTAGAAGATGCGTGGGTAAATTATTTAGAGCCCTATCAGACAGAGAAATAGAATTGAAAAAAAGAAGATATATATCTTCTTTTTTTGTCGTTTATTCACCGTTTAATCTTTATCTTGTTCATGTGCAAATTCAGCTAAATCTGCCAAGGCTTTTTTGCCTTCTTCAAACCAAGAATGAAACATTTGAAAGTTGTGCCACATGCCTGTGTAAATTTTAAATGTAACATCTACACCTGCTTCTTCGGCTTTTTCTTTAAAACGATTAGCATCATCTAATAAAAGCTCTTTTGAACCAACTTGAACCAAGGTGGGTGGTAAATCGTGTAGGTCATCAAAAATAGGGGAAACTCGAGGATCACCGACATCTACATCATTAGGTAAGTAATGTTTAATGCCTGTTTGAATGGTTTCGACAGAAAGCAAAGCATCATGTTTTTGATTAAAGCGAATTGATTCACTAGTAAGTGTTAAATCTAAGAATGGTGAAAGTAGCATTAGACCGCTTGCTTGAGGCAGTTTTTCATTTCGAATTTTTAAGGCAAGAGCTAAAGCTAAATTTGCACCGCAAGAATCTCCCGACAGAATAATATCTTTGGCTTGAATACCTTGTGTAAGTAATTCTTGATAGACATCAAATAATGCATTTAAAGCAGTAGGAAAGCGATGTTCAGGAGAAAGAGGATAATCGACATGAATCACTTGCATTTGCGTGTGAGCCACAACATGTGTGAGAAATGCACGATGTGTGTTGAGTGAACCTAAAAAGAATGCGCCACCATGTATGTGAAAAATCAGTTGCGTGGCTTCATCTTGCGGTTTTATTTCTTCAGCTTTTAATCCTGCTAAAGATATTTTACGAATGTTTACGCTTGAATCTTTAGGGAAAAGTTTGCACATTTGTTCAAGTGAAAAACGAGTCGAACCAATAGGAATGTTAAATTTGCTTGGAGCTTTAATTGCAGTCCTAAGAAACTGCTCTGTTAATAATTGTTTCCACATTGGCAGTCTGTCCATATATACTCTATATTGATTGTTATTTAGACACTTTTTATTAAGTTCAACAATATAAATTACAAAGTTACACCAAATGGTCACATTCATAAATTGCTTTATTTTAGCGATTTTTTGATACTAGGCTTGTAATATTAAAGATACATCAGGGATATGAAAAATGAAAAAAATTGCAATGGTATTTGGTATGTTGAGTCTTGCTGGATTAGCTCATGCAGCAGACCCACTAAATGGTACAGTTTGGAAAACAATTGATGATAAAACTCAACAGCCAAAAGCGGTTGTTAAGTTCACAGAGCAAACAAACGGTACTTTGACCGCATCAATTCAAAGCGTTTTGACGCCAGGTGAAGAAAACTCTTGTACAAAATGTGAAGGTACATACAAGAATAAATCACTTAAAGGTGTGACAATTGTACGTAACCTTAAAAATGTAGGTGGTACAAGCTACGACAACGGCACAATTCTTGATCCGAAAAACGGCAAATCTTATAGCCTAAAAGGTAAGTTAGCTGATGGCGGTAAGAAACTTGAGCTTCGTGGCTATATTGGTGTTGCAGTATTAGGTCGTAACCAAACTTGGATTCGCGCTAACTAAGTTTGATGAATTTAAAGTTATAAAAAAGCCTGACATTTGTCAGGCTTTTTTATGTTTGGAGATATTTATTTTAATGTACGAATGGCATCTTCATCAAAACCCACAATAAAGCCATGACCTAAGTCGATGATTGGACGTTTGATCATACTGGTGTGTGTGGTAAGTGTTTCAATGATATTTGCTTCACTAGCAAGCGCATGCTGCTGTTCTTCTTCGCTGAGTTTTTTCCAAGTTGTGCCTTTTTTATTGAGCACAATATCTTGCCCAATTTTGTCTAGCCAAATTTTTACAGTTTCAGCATCAATTGCTTGTTTTTTATAATCGTGGAATTCATATGACAAACCAAGTTCGGTTAATAAATCGAATGCTTTTTTCATCGAATTACAATTTTTAATACCATAAACCTTGAGCATGATGACGCCTTAATGAATCTAAATTTTATATAGATTAGCTTAAAATAAAACAAAGCTCTATGCGAATTCAAAAAATGGATATTTCACATGATTGATACGAAATCTTCATATTTTTGTCATAAAAATAATTGAGAATATGAGGTGTAGATAAGACGAATAAAAACTGAATAATAAAAAATGATGACCTAGAAAAGAGAAAACCCACATTTAATCATCCTGATCATGTGGGTCTCGCTACAACGTCCAATGTCTTACATCCTTGAGAACAAAATTAATTGTTCCTGCTTCATCCTACGGCTTCTAATCCTTTTGTTGTCATCCTGACAGTGTCCCTTTGCCGTGGAGCCATAATGCGCTGAATCGATGTGGAGATAAATACGCAAATACGACATGTCGTGTAGGATAATAAACTACATTCAGTGAGCAAATGTAAACTGAAAATTCTTTCAGATTTTATAGTCAATGATTACAGGGGCGTGGTCGCTGAACCATTCTTCTTTATACACCCATGCATTCACAGTACGTTCTTTCCAATCTGGTGAGCATGCTTGGTAATCGATACGCCAACCTACGTTTTTCGCACGTGCTTGCCCACGATTAGACCACCAAGAATACACTTCGGCTTCTTTACGCACTTCACGGAAAGTATCGACATAGCCTAAATCATCGTAAATGTGATCGAGCCAAGCGCGTTCATGTGGTAAACAGCCTGAAGCTTTTTGGTTGCCCGACCAGTTTTTAATATCAATACGTTTATGTACGATATTGTAGTCACCACAAACAATGATTGATTTATTTTCATCGCGCCATTGTTTTAGAATTTTTTTGTATTCATCTAAAAAGTGGTCTTTACGTGCTTGAGCTTCATCGCCAGATGAGCCAGATGGAAGATATAATGAGCAAATATGCGCAGTTTGATCTAATCCAAGATCAAATTCGGCTGAAATAAAACGACCTTGTGAATCGGCAAGTTCAAAGCCTAAGCCATCGGTAACCGATACAAAGGGTAAGCGACTGTAAATTGCTGTACCTGCATAGCCCGATTTTTCCGCAGGGAAAAGATGAGTATGCCATCCTTCAGGTTTGAATTTGTCTGTCCATTGTTCGTGAGTAATACGTGATTCTTGCATGCAAATGACGTCAGCATCGGATGTTGCCATCCAATCGAAAATGCCTTTTTTTTCAGCTGCACGTAAACCGTTTACGTTTATTGACACTACTCGTAAAATTTTTTGATCACTTGGATAGCTACTCTTTGGTATCATGCGCAGTCATAACCTTTTCTTTATGAATTTTGGAGCACCTCATGACATCGCCAGCTCAGTTTAACCCTCAAGCTTTTATCGAACTTGCATTATCACGTGGTGTGCTTAAATTTGGTGAGTTTACTTTAAAATCGGGTCGTGTGAGTCCTTATTTTTTCAATGCAGGCTTATTGAACGACGGTGAAGCTTTAACCGTATTGGCTTCTGGCTACGCAGATAAATTAACACAATGTGAAAATGTTGATGTAGTTTTTGGCCCTGCGTATAAAGGTATTCCTTTTGTTGCTGCAACGGCTGTGGCTTTATCGCAAAATCATGGTGTGAGTGTGCCTTGGGGCTTTAACCGTAAAGAAGCGAAAGATCACGGTGAAGGTGGTGTTTTGGTAGGTGCTTCTGTTGAAGGTCAAAAAGTTTGGATTATTGATGATGTGATTACTGCGGGTACGGCTATTCGTGAAGTGGTTACAATTTTGAAAAATGCAGGCGCTCAAATTGCGGGTGTTTTGGTTGCGCTTGATCGTCAAGAAAAAGGTCAGGGCGAACTTTCTGCCATTCAAGAAGTTCAAAAAGAGTTAGAAATTCCTGTTCATGCATTAATTACCATGAAAGATTTGATGGATTATTTGGATGCGAAAGGCGAGAAAGAAGCTTTAGCGAAAATGGAAGCATACCGCGTTAAATATGGTATCTAAGATTTTTTAGAGATGTAAAAAAGGAAGCTGAGGCTTCCTTTTTCTTTATTTGATAAATAGACGATTAAGAATTTAATTTGTTGACTAAATATTAATCAGACTTATAGTGATTAGGAGTATTATTAATAGAATAAATTTGGGATTTTTAATAAAATGTCAAAAAATCAATTATGTACAATCATGACGTTTTCTAAAAAAGATGTAATAAGAGCTGGTGTTTCTTTAGCAAGTGATGAGTTAGTACATGATGATGATTCTTTTCAAAAAACAATGGATATATTGACATATTGGAGAGATAGTCATATTCAATCATTAAATAATGCTCATAAATTGTTAAATACATTCATACATAAAGTTGATAAAAATGTGTTTGTAGCGAAGAGACTAAAAAGATTCGACTCAATTAAAAAGAAACTACAACGTTTTGAACAGATGCAATTGAAAAATATGCAGGATATCGGTGGTATAAGAGTTGTTGCAACAACTTTAGAGCATGTTGATTCTATTTTTAAAATATTAGCCCAAGAGAGTTGTTTTTATAATAATGGGCAATTCATAAAATTCGATAATTATATTGATCAGCCTAAGGATGATGGTTATAGATGTTTACATATAGTTGGTAGGTTTAATAATAATGATGGAGATGAAAGAAAAATTGAGTTTCAATTAAGAACTAAGCTCCAACATAGTTGGGCAACGAGCCTAGAAATTGTTGATATTTTTACTGGGCAAAATTTGAAAGGCAATTCAGGTTTTTTAAATTATCAAACTTTTTTTAAAAGTGTTAGTGAACAATTTCAAGTAATGGAGAATTTACAAGGATTTAAGGATGATGATAAAGAAGCATTTCTGAAGCAATATTTGAATAGTGTTGTTAGTTCTCCTGCAGTTATTAAGCAATGTTATATAATTACGGAATTTCTCAATCGTAAAATAGGTACTAATAGCATTGAGAATCAATTAAAATATTACTGTGAAACAGCAAAAAAAATTAATATAGATTTATCTTCAGGGGCATATTCTGATGGGTATGTATTAATTCAATTAGATACATCTACTCAAAAAATTTCATATGAGTTTTTCCCGAAAGCTAGACATTCTGAAGCTTCTTTAAAATACAGTTATTATGAAAAACTATTTTCAAAAGAAGAAAAGTTAATCGTAACGCTTTTATCTACAGATGCTGTGGGAGGGTTAAAGCAAGCGTATCCAAATTATTTTGCTGACTCTGAATTCTTTCTAGCTCATATTCAATATATTAAAATGGCAGTATTAATTATTGATATTCAAAAAAAGTTAGAGCGTGTACAGTCTCCGATTAATTAAAATTATAGAAATTAATTTTTAATTAATTCATCATCACACTTTTTACATTCTAACATCACACCTAATTTTTCATTGCGACCATCTTTAGTTAATACCCAAGCACGATTCTGCCAAGGCGGAGTATTGCGCACATACTATCGATTTAGCATAAAATATTTTATCCAAAATTTAACTTAATCTACTAATACAACTTATAAAACCGATACTCAGGAAAAATTAACCCGACTATAAAAAGAATGGTAAATCCTATCCAAGTAAATAAAGCCATTGCACGTAATTGTTCTGTACTCCAATCTTCAGAGTTTCCATCAAAGAAAAAGATACTTTTCCATCCCTTAATGATATCTGCACCACCCCATGAAAGAATCCATTTACAAATTAAGCTAATGAAAATATACAAACAAATCCAAACAGGCGTAGACATAAATTTTAATTCTTAATTTTTATAAGTAAATAAAATATAACACTATTATTTTAATTATTTAACTCATCACAAAGCTTACATTCTAACATCACACCTAATTTTTCATTGCGACCATCTTCCGTTAATACCCAAGGACGATTTTGCCAAGGCGGGGTATGACGTACATGTTGATTATGCCCGCAAGCCAAATTTGCTACCCAATGATTTTCATCATCCAAATGAAAACCAATAATTGCTTGTAACATCAAAACATCCTCAACATAAAAGAATAAAAAGGATTACGGAAATTCAGAAAAAGAAATTAAGAATCTCCGTTATACTCCTAAGCAGATCATTTTTAAAAGAGCAGAAATATGCGCGTACTTGTTGTGATGGATCCCATCGAAAATGTAAATCTAAAAAAAGACTCATCAATGGCTATGCTTTGGGCTGCGGCACGACGTGGTCATGAACTAGGTTATGCATTACAACAAGATTTATATATTGATCAAGGCAAAGCATTTGGTCTGATTTCGCCTTTAAAGGTTTTTGAAGATTATGACCATTATTTTGAGTTGGGTGAAAAACAAAAAGAATCAATCGCAGCGTACGACGTGGTACTTATGCGTAAAGATCCTCCTTTCGATATGAACTTTGTCTATACCACGTATATTTTGGAACAAGCAGAGCGTGAAGGCGCATGGATTATTAACAAGCCGCAAAGCCTACGTGATTGTAACGAAAAACTATTCGCAACACAGTTCCCTGAACTTCAAGTGCCGACATTAGTAACATCACAGCAAAGCCTTATTCGTGAATTTATTGCAGAACATAAAGACGTGATTGTAAAACCACTCGATGGTATGGGCGGAACAGGTATTTTCCGTTTAACGATTGATGGTGCAAATACAGGTTCTACGCTAGAAATGCTGACGGAAATGGGACAGCAACCCATTATGGCACAGCGTTATATTCCTGAAATTGTCGATGGTGATAAACGCATTTTAATGATTAATGGTGAACCTGTACCTTATTGTCTTGCACGTATTCCGCAAAATGGCGAAACGCGCGGTAATTTGGCAGCAGGTGGTCGTGGTGAAGCTCGTCCTTTAACTGAAAATGACAAAGCGATTGCAGCAAAAGTTGGTCCATTTTTACGTGAAAAAGGATTGGTTTTTGTTGGTTTGGATGTCATTGGTAATTATGTGACAGAAATTAACGTGACAAGCCCAACGTGTATTCGTGAAATTGACAATCAATTTGGAACATCAATTGCCGATGATTTGTTTGATGTTTTAGAAGCAGACCTGAAAAACAACTAAGTTAAAAATGTGAGAACGTTGTGTTATCTGCATTAAAGAAAGTTTGGACATATCCAAATAAGAAAATAGTCCTACAAGAATTAAAAACAATAGCGAAAGCAAATCCGAAAAAGTTTGTGGTAGATGCCACAACACTTTTCGGATTTGCGAAAAGCTTTGAATCGCATTTAATTATTGGCAATCAACGGTTTAATGAGTTAGGTTTGCATCGTTATCGGGTAGAACTTGCATCTAAACTTGCGTACAACAGACGACAAAAACTCGCAAAAATGCTTACCCAAGATGAAGTGGAGCAATTTCAAAAAAATGGCTTTATTTTAAAAGAAAACTTTTTGCCTGAAGATGATTTTGAAAAGCTATCAAAAGAACTTTTAGAAACGCCATTAGAAACCAGAGAAACATTGCAAGGTGATACGGTTACACGTCGAATGGCGCTAGATGGTGAAACCTTAAAACAATTACCTGCAACTGAAAAATTACTGAATGATGCTAAATGGCAAGGGCTTTTGAACTATGTAGCAAGTTCTAAAGTTCAGCCCATGTATTATGTGCAAGTGATTTTATCGCATGTTCGTAAATCTCGTCCCGATCCACAAACAAATTTACATAGTGATACTTTTCACTCAAGTGTAAAAGCATGGTTGTTCTTAACCGATGTGGCAGAAGATGAAGGTCCTTTTGTTTATGTTCCGGGTTCACATATTGTGAATGAACAGCGTCTAGATTGGGAGCATCAACAATCTGTTGCAATGAATGAAAAATCGAATGCGCTGAGTCGTCGAGGTTCGTTAAGAATTCAGCAGAGTGAGTTAGAAAGTTTGGGGTATGGTCAGCCACAAGCATTTGCTGTGAAAAAAAACACATTGGTTGTTGCAGATACTTACGGTTTTCATGCTCGAGGACCAAGCGTGAGACCATCTACACGTATTGAACTTTGGGCTTATGGTCGACGTAGTCCATTTTTACCGTGGATTGGTTTTAACATTTTTGCATTTCCCATAGTTAAACAACATTTAATTCCTTGGTATTGGACGGGGCTCGATTATATTGAACAAAAATACCACCGAAAAAATCCGTGGCGAAAAGTTGGAAAGTTGAAAGCAACAGATCCTGCTGTAATGACAAGTAAATAGCTTAAATTTCACCAGAAAGTAAAAAAGAGTCATTTCGGCTCTTTTTTATTATTTTGAAAAATAAGGGGGAGAGAGCCAATAATTACAAAATTCCTCATAGATTCTCTAAAAATACGAGAATTTGCGTAGATTAATAATAAATCTAGTTTAAACTTTAATAACTGTAGAAAAAAACGATAAAATGCTGAGTGAAAAAAAGTAAATTAACTTTCACGTACTATACGTTTGTGATTACAATTGTTAGCTTATAACGAAATTTCATTAGCCCTTATTAAGTTGAAGAATTAGACCGTGACCGACGCTCAGAAAAAACAGCCTAAACATGTCATGATGATGGCAGCAGGTACGGGTGGACATGTTTTCCCTGCACTTGCCGTTGCGAAAGAACTTCAGCAACAAGGCATTGATGTCTCTTGGTTGGCAACACCGTCAGGCATGGAAAATCGTCTATTAAAAAATCATAATATTCCAATTTATCAAATTGATATTCAAGGTGTGCGTGGTAATGGCTTAGTTCGTAAGTTAACTGCACCTTTTAAAATTCTAAAAGCAACTTTAAGTGCAATGCGCTATATGAAACAGCTCAATGTTGATGCTGTTGCGGGTTTTGGTGGTTATGTTGCAGGTCCTGGTGGTTTAGCTGCGCGTGCTTTAGGTATTCCTGTCATTATTCATGAGCAAAATGCGGTTGCAGGTTTTACCAATACACAATTATCACGCGTTGCGAAAACGGTATGTCAGGCATTTCCAAATACATTTCCTGTAAGTGAAAAAATAAAAACAACAGGCAATCCTGTTCGTAAAGAAATTACTGAAATTTTAAACCCGACTTGGCGTTATCAAGAGCGTGAAAAAGCAGGCGAACCATTACGTATTTTAATCGTGGGTGGTTCTTTAGGTGCGCAGGCTTTAAATGAACGTGTCCCTGAAGCCTTAAAACAGTTAGATGTTCCGCTTAATGTTTACCATCAATGTGGTCAAAACCATGCGGAAACAACGCTTGCACGTTATGAAGGTAAGTCGGAACATTTGAATGTAGATGTTCAGCCATTTATTGAAAATATGGCAGAAGCCTATTCAACAGCAGATTTAATTATTTGCCGTGCAGGTGCGTTAACTGTAACTGAAATTGCAACCGCAGGTGTTGCTGCTATTTTTGTTCCTTTACCTTCTGCTGTGGATGATCATCAGACTGCAAATGCAAAATTTTTAGCAAATAGTGGTGCAGCAAAAATTTGCCCACAAGCAAGCTTAACGTCAGAAAGTTTAAAAGAAATTTTAGCACCGTTGATGAACCGTCAATTGTTGTCTGAAATGGCAGCAAAAGCGCGTCAACAAGCTCAACCAGATGCAACCCAACACGTGGTTCGTTTAATTCAAGAATTGTAATCCGAGAAAAATATGTCTCCATCAACACCAGCTGATCAAGCTAAAAAGTTAATTAAAGTGCCTGAAATGCGCCGTATTAAACACATTCATTTTGTGGGTATTGGTGGTGCAGGGATGTGTGGCATTGCGGAAGTATTAAAGAACCAAGGCTATAAAGTTTCGGGTTCAGATATCAAAGCATCGAAAACGACAGCACAACTTGAAGAAAACGGCATTAAAGTTTATATCGGTCATGCGGCTGAAAATATTCAAAATGCGAATGTTATTGTTGTTTCAACTGCAATTGATCAGGAAAACCCTGAAATTAAAGCGGCAATTGAATCTCGTATTCCTTTAGTTCGTCGTGCCGAAATGCTCGGTGAGCTTATGCGCTACCGTCATGGTATTGCTGTTGCAGGTACACATGGTAAAACCACAACAACAAGTTTAGTAACATGTATGTTGGCAGAAGAAAACTTAGATCCAACCTATGTGATTGGCGGTTTGTTGAATCGTACAGGTGTAAATGCTGCGCTAGGTGCAAGTCGTTACATCGTGGCGGAAGCAGATGAATCAGATGCATCATTCTTGCATTTACAGCCAATGGCAACCATCGTAACAAACATTGATGCTGACCATATGGATACTTATGGCGGTAGTTTCGATGTACTCAAAGATACATTTGTTCAATTCTTACAAAAGCTTCCATTCTACGGTTTAGCTGTTGTGTGTGGTGATGATGCGAATATTCGTGAAATCATGCCACGTATTGGTCGTCCGTTATTAACCTATGGTTTCAACGAAGATAATGACATTCGTGCAGTAGATGTTGAACAAATTGGTATGCAATCGCACTTTACGGTGCTTCGTAAAGATCGTGAGCCTTTACGTGTCACCATTAATATGCCGGGTGCACATAACATCCTAAATTCATTGGCTGCAATTGGTATTGCAACAGATGAAGGTGTATCTGATGGTGCCATTTGTCGTGCATTGGAAGGATTTAGCGGTGTTGGTCGTCGTTTCCAAGTTCAAGGTGAATTTGAGCTAGACGGTGGTAACGTGAAATTGGTAGATGATTACGGTCATCATCCAAAAGAAGTTGAAGCGACCATTAAAGCTGCGCGTGCAAGTCATCCAGATCGTCGTTTAGTGATGATGTTCCAGCCGCACCGTTTTAGTCGTACACGTGACTGTTTTGATGACTTTGTAGATGTACTTTCACAAGTCGATCAACTTTTATTGTTAGAAGTTTATTCAGCAGGTGAAAAACCAATTGTGGGCGCAGATAGTCGTTCACTTGCGCGCAGTATTCGTTTGCGCGGTGAGGTTGAGCCAACGCTCATCGATCCTGTAGAAGGTAATATTCAAAATGTGATGAAAAATGTACTCAAAGCAGGCGACTTGTTATTAACGCAAGGTGCGGGTAATGTTGGTGCAATTTCAATCGAACTTGTACAAAATAACTTATATTTAAAATAATCTCGGATTGAGATTTAAATTCAATTAAGTGATTTATAAAGTTTAAGGATATAAACGTGTCAAATGCTTTGAAGTTCGGCAAAGTTGCCGTTTTATTAGGTGGGAAATCTGCCGAACGTGAAGTTTCTTTAGACAGTGGTAATGCTGTTTTAGAAGCTTTACTTCGCTCAGGTGTGAATGCAGAAGGCTTCGATCCACAAGAACGAAGTGTGACTGAATTAGTAAATTACGATCGTGCATTTATTGTGTTGCATGGTCGTGGTGGCGAAGATGGTCAAATCCAAGGTGCGCTTGAATGGCTTGGTTTACCTTATACGGGTACAGGTGTTCAAGGTTCAGCAATTGGTATGGACAAAGTAAAAACCAAGCAAGTTTGGCAAGGTTCAGAACTTCCAACAGCACCATATCGTATTGTGACTAAAGATTCGGACTTACAAGAAATTGTAGATTCAATTGGCTTGCCATTCATTATTAAGCCTGTGCATGAAGGTTCAAGTATTGGCATGAGCAAAGTCGAAAAAATGGAAGACTTTGCAGAAGCAATTGCAAAAGCAACGCAGCACGATGCTGTGGTGATGGCTGAAAAATGGATTACAGGTCGTGAATTTACCATTGTCATTTTAAATGGTCAGGCACTTCCGGTGATTCGTTTAGAACCACCAAAAGACGTTGCATTCTATGACTACGAAGCAAAATACAACCGTAATGATGTTCAATACGGTATTCCTTGTGGCTTAACAGAGTCTGAAGAAAAGCAACTACAAGCATTATGCTTACGTGCTTTCCAAGCCGTTGGTGCAAGTGGTTGGGGGCGTATCGATGCCATGCAAGATGAACATGGTAACTTCTGGCTATTAGAAGTGAATACTGTTCCGGGTATGACAAGTCATTCATTGGTGCCAAAAGCTGCAAATGCAATTGGTTACAGCTTCGATGAGTTATGCGTTGTTATTCTTGAACAAACACTGACGGAAGCGACACACTAAATTATGGCTCAATTACCAGCCTCGTTGCGCCGTAAAAAAGCGGCAATTACATCGATACATGAAAAGCCAATGACGCGAAAGGAAAAGCTTTCGAACTTTGGTGGTTGGTTGATGTTATGTGTTGCTATTGCTGTTTTGTTGGTTGGAATATTTGGGCTATATAAGGTGATGACCGATGGGCAAGTTGCACAACTTAATGTTGCGGGCGCTTCGTCGGAGTCAGAACAGAAACAAATTTATACACACGTATCACCTGCTGTGAAAAACAATTATTTCACATCAGATTTAAGAGAAATTCGAGATAAAACACTCGAGTTGTCTTGGGTAGATCGAGTTGTAGTATCTCGATTATGGCCCAATTCAATTCGAGTTCGTGTTATGCCGAAACAAGCGATTGCGCGTTGGGGAACAGGTCGACTACTCAGTGATAGTGGTGATGTATTTACAGAAGTTGTTGTAAAAAATCATCAAAATTTACCACTTTTACATGGGCCAACACATCAGTCTAAAATGATGATGCGTCGATATAATGAAATTAATCAATTATTTCTGCCTGCGAATATGCGATTAAAAGAATTATATTTAACAGATCGTATGACATGGTTTATGCAGTTTGATTCAGGTTTACGTGTTATTGTTGATCAAGATCAAATGATGAGCAAGTTGCAAAGACTGAGTTATCTTGCAAAGAATGATTTAAAACCAGCATGGGGGCGAATTTCTGCAATCGATTTAAGATATAGAAATGGGCTGGCGATTCAATGGAAAAACTCAGTTGCACCTCAAATTGCAAATGGGCATTTTGTTGTAACGATTAGTGACACAACAAACATTGCGGGCGAAGTAGCAGTGAAGCCATAATAATAGGCTTTTAAATATAGGCTTTTTGCCAAAAATTAAACATATACAAGTAATGGTAGTAATAAATAATGAATGAAGCTGTTCCCTCGGTTGTTGCGATAGACATTGGGACACACAAAGTTTCAGTTTTGATTGGTAAGGTGCATGCGCCGGATAACATCCAAGTCATTGGGATGGCGACCGCTCGTAACCGAGGCATGAATAAAGGGAAAATTGTAAGTCTTGATAAGGTTGTTACGGCTATTAAAAATGCCGTACAAGAAGCTGAAGATATGGCTGAATGTCGTATTCATTCGGCTTGGATTTCTATTCCAAGCGCAGAGCTAAAAAGCTACTATGCTTCTGGTCGTACGCCAATTGATAATCATGATCACACAATTACAACCAGTGAAGTGGTACGTGCTTTAGATTTAGCAAAAGCAAGCCATCTCAAATCAGATCATTACTTGGTGAGTGCTGTTCCTTTAGGTTTCGATTTAGATGATTCTGGCGAGTGGGTACAAAATCCTATTCGTATGTCGGCACATAGTATGACTGCGCATTATCAACTGATGATGATGCCAATTAGCATTATGCAAAACCTAGATCGTGCTTTGAAAGGTGCTAACATTTTCGTAGAAAAAATGGTTATTTCAAACCTTGCAACGGCAGAAGCAACCCTACTAAAAGATGAAAAAGAATATGGTGTATGCTTAGTTGATATTGGTGCTGGCACAACAAATTTGGCTGTTTATTTAGATGGTCGTTTGGCGTTGGCACATACATTACAACGTGGTGGTGAAAACGTAACACGCGATATTGCAGCGGTTTTGCAAACATCAACAGAAGAAGCCGAACGTATTAAGCTTCTATACGGTTGTGTAGATTTAAGTGTGGTGAAGCCAGACCATATGATTCAAATACAAGGCATTGATGGACCACAAACCATTAGTCGTATTGAATTGGCTGAAATCATCATTGCACGGTATGAAGAGATATTTGCGCAAATTCGCCATGAATTAGAAAAAAGTGGCGCAATACACGGGCTTTATCATGGTGTGGTGTTAGCTGGTGATGCCTGCCAAATTGAAGGTATGGTGAGCTTTGCTCGTAGAACATTGGGTGTTTCTGCTCATTTAGGTAATCCACCTGTTGAAGTTGCAGCAGATGATCAGCATCAAGCCTCTTTAAGACGTTCACAATACATCACGGCAGCAGGTCTGCTTATGTATAGTCAAACTTATGCGCAAGATACAATTGTTGAACCTGAAGATACAGATGAGCTTTCTGTATGGGGACGTGTTGGACGTGCTTGGTCGGGCTTAAATGAGAAGTTAAAATCAATTTTTTAGTTGTATTTTTAGGGAATATTGTTAGGAAGTTGTATATAAAATAGCTGATACTTGACAAGTTATGCATTGAACAGCATCCTGAAAACAATTTTTATTAAGATCAAGGCAGTATACGGGCTTAAGTGACTGCCAATTATGAATTAGGATATCTAAAGACCATGGCATCATTTGAATTTTTTGAAGATGATCAAGCTGATAATAACGGTCAAGCCCGCTTCACTGTTTTTGGAGTGGGTGGTGCTGGCGGGAATGCTGTACAGCATATGCTTGAATCGGATATTCAGGGCGTAAAATTTGTTTGTGCAAATACAGACAAACAAGCTCTGGATCGTATGAATTCACAATTTAAAATTCAGCTAGG
Organism: Acinetobacter portensis; assembly: GCF_010646905.1. Lineage (NCBI taxonomy): Bacteria > Pseudomonadati > Pseudomonadota > Gammaproteobacteria > Moraxellales > Moraxellaceae > Acinetobacter > Acinetobacter portensis. Next base: position 1,086,230 of record NZ_JAAARQ010000002.1, on the reverse strand, counting down.
TGAGCAAAGTACACGCGGTTTAGGTGCAGGTGCAAATCCACAAGTGGGTCAAGCTGCAGCAGAAGAAAGCCGAGAGCTTATTCGTCAACAACTTGAAGGTACGGACATGGTTTTCGTAACTGCAGGTATGGGCGGTGGTACAGGTACAGGTGCTGCGCCAGTTGTTGCTGAAATTGCAAAAGAAATGGGTATTTTGACTGTTGGTGTAGTAACAACGCCATTCAATTTCGAAGGCAAGCGTCGTTTGCAATCTGCGGAAAAAGGCATTGAAGCTTTAGAAGCGCATGTTGATTCATTGATTATTATCCCGAACCAACGCTTATTGAAAGTGTTCCGTGATATCTCAATGAAAGATGCTTATAAGAAAGCAGATGACGTATTGTTAAATGCGGTACGCAGTATCTTTGATCTTGTGGTTCGTCCAGGTCACATCAACCTTGACTTTGCCGATTTGAAAACTGCAATGAGTACGCGCGGTTATGCAATGATGGGTGTGGGTTCTGGTCGTGGTGAAACACGTGCGCGCCAAGCTGCAGAACAAGCAATTCGTAGTCCATTACTCGATAACGTGACAATTATGAATGCCAAAGGTATTTTAATTAACGTAACGGGTGGCGATGACGTAACATTTGGTGAAATTGAAGAAATTACCGATGTAGTCAACCAAATTGCCGATTTGGATGAAGGTCAAGTTTTCTACGGAACAGTATTTGATCCAGATGCACGTGATGAAATTAGCGTAACTGTGATTGCAACAGGCTTAACGCGTAATGCAGCTGCTACAGTAGAACCTGTGAAACGTTCAGTTGCTCAATCACAAGTTTCTTCGGCAAATGTTGGTTCAACAGATGAAGATGATGTGCCTGCAATTCAACGTCAGCACAACGATTCGTCAACTTCTGCCAATACATCAGGTTCAACGGGTTCAGCTCGTCCGACACCTATGAGTATTCAAGAATATCTTAAAAACCAACAACATAAGTAATTTCTTTGCTTTTATTGTAGATTTGAGATAAACAAAAAGGTAGCTAAAATGCTACCTTTTGTTTTTTTAAAATGACTAAATATGCTAACGTATAGCTGTTTGATAAACAGATGATTAGAGAAACATGTTGAAACAACGTACCTTACAGCGTGTCGTGAAAGCGAGCGGTATTGGTTTACATAGTGGGCAAAAAGTATTTATGAATTTCGTGCCTCACCATGCCGATGGAGGTATTGTTTTTCGTCGTTCAGATTTAAATCCACCTATTGATATTCCTGCAGATGCTATGCTGATTCAAGAAGCTTTCATGTGTTCTAATTTGGTACAAGAAAATGCCAAAGTAGGTACAATTGAACATGTGATGAGTGCGATTGCTGGTTTGGGAATTGATAACCTAATTATTGAGTTATCTGCATCTGAAGTCCCAATTATGGACGGTAGTGCAGGGCCTTTTATTTACTTGCTTATGCAGGGCGGCTTAAAAGAACAAGATTTACCGAAAAAATTCATTAGAATTCTAAAACCTGTAGAAGCTTTAATTGATGATAAACGTGCGATCTTTAATCCGCATGAAGGTTTTCAATTAAACTTCACCATCGATTTTGATCATCCTGCATTTAAGAAAGAATACCAATCTGCAACGATCGATTTTTCTACTGAAACTTTTGTGTATGAAGTAAGTGGTGCTCGAACTTTTGGCTTTATGAAAGATTTAGATTATCTAAAAGCAAATAATCTTGCTTTAGGTGCAAGTCTTGAAAATGCAATTGGTGTTGATGATTCAGGTGTTGTGAACGAGGAAGGTCTACGTTTCTCAGATGAGTTTGTTCGCCATAAAATTTTAGATGCAGTGGGCGATTTATATTTGTTAGGGCATCAGATTATTGCCAAGTTTGATGGCTATAAATCTGGTCATGCTTTAAATAATCAACTTTTGCGCAATGTTCAAAAAGATCCAACAAGCTACGAAATTGTAACATTTGATGACGAGAGTCAATGTCCGATTCGTTACGTTAGTGTGATCTAACTCATTGTCTTTAAGTGTTAATGTTATAGTGTAATGTATCTATTGTGATGTATGTCGCACTATTCAATACTGTATTGTTAAGAAATATGTAGATTGATTATTTTTTATTACTTGCCAAACGTAACAAAGCTTGGCTAAGCTTGGGGTCAGCCACAAATTCAGCTGCACTTTTGAGCATTTCTTGAGTGTCAGCACTAAGAGATTTGGGTGATGCTTCATTTTTTTGAGGTATGTGGGGTTCTACTCTTAATCGGACATAGATTTTTTGTAAATCATGAAGTCCATCAAGTTGTGAAAGCTGTGCAATATATTGTTTTTGTAAATATGCGAGCTGACTAATCATTGCTTGATTTAAGCCAGTAATTGTTAAAATGCCATGTTGATAACAAGCGACATGCCATTGTTCTGGTTGGGGTAATAAGGGTTGAACTAATTTTGTAAGTTTCTGCCATGCAGCAACTTGTTGAGAGAGAAACGTTAAGTTTCCTGTTTTTGAGTGTTTTCTTGTTTGCTGAAAAACATTAATGGGTTCAGACATATTTTGTCCCTTCATAATTGTGTCTTATGTTATGCCCATTTTTCAGTAGATATCAAGGATGAGATCACCAAGAAACTTTAGTAAAAACAGTTTATGAGGTTTTTTATGCAAGTAAGACGTATTCTAATCGCTTTTTCGGTCGCAATTTCTGCGGCTTCTTTAGCATTTGCAGATTTAGTTCAAGTGAACGCTACACAAAATAATTCACCAGATCGTTTAGAACAACTTACTCGCACTTTAGCTCAAGGTAGCTATGCAGAATCTCAAGATATTGATCTTCCTGCAAATACGCAAATGACTGTTAAGCTTCGCGAAAAATCTGTTGAATTAAATAATGACTCAATTGCGAAAAAATACGGTTCAAAAGCATCATATTCTTCATCAAGTCCTTATTCATGGTTGGTGACACATCCTTTACCAGATATGAAACGTGTAAGTTCAGATTTTGGTGGTCGTACAATGGGTGGTCGTGCTGAAAATCATTCAGGTTTAGATTTATCTGCACCTTCGGGAACACCTATTTACGCAACAGGTCCTGGTATTGTAACGAAATCTGGTTGGGGCACAGGTTACGGTCAATATGTGGAAATTAATCATGGAAATGGTTATTTAACACGCTATGCGCATGCATCACGTTTGGTTGCTCGTGTTGGTGACCGTGTTGACGCTGGCGAACATATTGCAAATGTAGGTTGTACTGGTCGTTGTACTGGTCCACATTTACATTACGAAGTAGTAAAAGATGGTCAACGTAAAAATCCATCATCTTATTTAGCGATGTTGCCATAAGAAAGGAAATGACAGCATTGATGAGTCCGCATAAAGCTCATCTATAAACTGAATATATTTAGGCTATCATTAAATTTTGATAGTTATGTTTAAAAAACCGTCAATATTGGCGGTTTTTTGTTGTTTTGAGTAAATAAAAGTCAATGGGTATTTATTTATTAAATATTAGACCAAAACCGTATTCATCTGGAACGATATCTGCGCTAGTCAAAAGTGTGATACATATATGTATATATAATTAGGCATACAGAATAGGTGAAATATGGCGTTTTATGGCGATACAGATGCGCAAGAAACCCAAGAATGGCAAGATGCGTTTGACTCTGTAATTCAACACATGGGTACAGAACGTGGTGCTTTCTTGCTCGAAAAACTATATCAACGTGCGATTGCTAAACATGTTCCCATTCAGCGAATAAATACGCCTTACTTAAATACAATTTCAGTAGAAGAACAGCCTGCAATGCCTGGCGACCAAGATATGGAGCGTCGTATTCGCGCACTTATTCGTTGGAACGCGCTTGCAATGGTTCTTCGTGCGAATAAAACAGGTGATGATTTAGGTGGTCACTTAGCAAGTTTTGCATCATCTGCAACTTTATATGATGTTGGTTTTAACCACTTCTTCCGTGCGAATAATGAAAACTTCGGTGGTGATATGATTTATTACCAAGGGCATTGTGCTCCTGGTATTTATGCACGTTCATTCCTTGAAGGTCGTTTGACTGAAGAGCATTTAAATAATTTCCGTCGTGAAGTGGACGGTGTTGGTATCCCAAGCTATCCGCATCCATATTTAATGCCTGACTACTGGCAGTTCCCAACAGTATCTATGGGTCTTGGTCCAATCATGTCGATTTACCAAGCACATATTCAAAAATACTTAATGAACCGCGGTTTAATTAAAGAAGAAAACCGTAAGGTGTGGGCTTACCTTGGTGATGGTGAAATGGATGAGCCAGAAAGTACTGGTGCTATTTCACTTGCAGGTCGTGAAAAGCTAGATAACCTGATTTGGGTTGTAAACTGTAACCTACAGCGCTTAGATGGTCCTGTACGTGGTAACGGTAAAATCATTCAAGAACTTGAATCATTATTCCGTGGTGCAGGTTGGCGTGTGATTAAGGTAGTTTGGGGACGTCATTGGGATCCACTACTGGCAAAAGATGAAACTGGCGCACTTAAAGCGGTAATGGAAGAAACAGTTGATGGTGAATATCAACGTTACCAAGTAAAAGGTGGCGCATATACACGTGAGAAATTCTTCGGCAAATACCCTGAAGCGGCTGAACTCGTAAAAGATTTAAGCGATGAAGATATCGATAATTTAAATCGTGGTGGTCATGACCCGTACAAAGTATTTGCAGCTTATGCAGAGGCATGTACTGCGAAAGGTCAACCAACAGTAATTCTTGCGAAAACAGTAAAGGGTTACGGTTTATCTGAAGAAATTGAAGCGGTTAACAAAACGCATCAAATCAAAAAGATGCAAATCGAATCTTTAAAATATGTACGTGATCGTTTCAACTTGCCATTTAACGATGAGCAATTAGAAGAAGTGCCTTTCTATCGTCCAAGCGAAAACTCGCCTGAATTGAAATATATGAAAGCACGTCGTGAAGCTTTAGGTGGTTATTTACCTGCACGTCGTAAAGAAAGTGAACAACTTGCTATCCCTGAATTATCTGTATTTGATGCAGTGTTGAAAGGTTCAAATGGTAAAGAGCAATCGACTACGATGGTGATGGTTCGTTTAATTGCTGCACTTCTTAAAGAAAAAGCAATTAAAGATCGTGTAGTACCAATCGTACCTGATGAAGCACGTACATTTGGTTTGGAAGGCATGTTCCGTCAGTTGGGTATTTACGCAGCAAATGGTCAGCAATACACACCTGAAGACCAAGAACAGTTAATGCATTATCGTGAAGCAAAAGATGGTCATATGCTTCAAGAAGGGATTAACGAAGCAGGTGCGATGAGTGCTTGGGCGGCGTTGGCAACAAGTTATTCAACCAATAACTTACCAATGATTCCAATGTACATGTACTACTCTATGTTTGGTTTCCAACGTATTGGTGACATTGCATGGGCTGCAGGCGATGCACAAGCACAAGGTTTCTTGTTAGGTGCAACAGCAGGTCGTACAACGCTAAATGGTGAAGGTTTACAACACCAAGATGGTCATTCACACATTCTTGCAAATACCATTCCAAACTGTGTGTCTTATGATCCATGTTTTGGTTATGAATTAGCGGTAATTGTGCATGATGGTTTACAGCGTATGTATGTGAACCAAGAGCGTATTTTCTACTACTTAACTGTAATGAACGAAAACTACGAGCATCCAGAAATGCCACAAGGCGTTGAGGAAGGCATTAAACGTGGTATGTACTTACTACAAGAAGATGAAAAAGCCACTGTTCAATTGATGGGTTCAGGTGTAATTCTTCGTGAAGTCATTAAAGCAGCACAAATTCTACGTGATGAATACCAAATTCATTCAAATGTCTTCAGCGTAACAAGCTTTAACGAGCTTGCACGTGATGGTATGGCGTGTGAAGAATATAACCGCCTACATCCAATGGCTGATGTTGCAAAAGAAGCATGGGTATCTGAACAGCTTCGTGGCACTAAAGGTATTGTTGTTTCTGCAACAGACCATATGCGTGCATATAGCGAACAAATTCGTGCGTATCTTCCAGACAGCCGTCCATTCGTAGCATTAGGTACAGATGGTTATGGTCGTTCAGATTCACGCGCTAAATTACGTAGCTACTTTGGTGTAGATGCCGCGCACATTGTTGTTGCGACATTGAAAAAATTAGCAGATGAAGGTGAAGTAGATGCGCGCTTAGTTAAAGACGCAATCTCTACATTTGAATTAGATACAGATCGTCCTGTGGCTTGGGCTCCTCAAGCAACTCCATCTGTACAAGCTGTAGCAGACTACAAAGAGGAGAAATAAGTATGCAAATTACAACTCCTGATATTGGTGTAGACAAAGCAACTGTTGCTGAAATTTTGGTAAAAGTTGGCGATACCATTGCAGTTGATGACAGTGTTGTTTTACTTGAGTCTGATAAAGCCTCTGTTGAAGTGCCTAGCACTTCAGCAGGCGTAGTAAAAAGCATCTTAATTAACTTAGGCGACAGTGTTGCTGAAGGTGCTGTACTGATTGAGCTTGAAGGTTCAGGTCAAATGGAAGCTCCAGTTGCTGAAGCACCGAAAGCTGAAGAAAAGCCTGCTCCTGTTGTAGAAGCTAAAGTTGAAGCAACTCCTCAAGTAACAGCAGCAACTTCGCAAGTCGTTGATGTTCAAGTGCCAGATATTGGTGTTGAAAAAGCAATTGTAGGCGAGGTTTTGGTTGCAGTGGGCGATACCATTGCAATTGATGACAGTATTGTCGTTGTTGAATCTGACAAAGCAACTGTTGAAGTTCCAAGTACTGTTGCAGGTGTGGTTGAATCAATTAGCATTCAAGTGGGCGACAGCGTAAAAGAGGGTGTAGTGATTCTTAAAGTGAAAACTGAAGGATCTGCATCTACAACACCTGCTACACCAGCAAAAACTGAAACAGCTCCTGTAGCTCAAGCACCCGTTGCATCAGCGCCAACAGTAACGACAACTGCTGCAGGCCCTGTAGAAGTTGCTGTACCTGATTTAGGTGTTGATAAAGCCGCTGTGGCTGAAATTTTAGTTGCTGTAGGCGATAAAGTTGAAAAAGACCAAAGCATTATTGTTGTTGAGTCGGATAAAGCAACTGTTGAAGTGCCAAGTACAACAGCAGGCGTAATTAAAGAAATTCACGTGACATTGGGTCAAAATGTTTCTGAAGGTATTGCCTTAGTGACAATCGAAGCTGAAGGACAAGTAGTTTCTACTCCAGCACCTGCGGTAAAAGCTGAAGCACCTAAAGCTACTGCTCCTGTTGCAGAAGTTAAAGTACAAACGACTACTCCTGTTGCTACAGGTGGCGTAGATAAACTTACGAAAGAGCAAAATGCTGCAAATTCGAAAGTTTATGCAGGTCCTGCTGTTCGTAAACTTGCACGTGAATTAGGCGTTGTATTGGCAGATGTTAAAGCATCTGGTCCACATGCACGTTTAATGAAAGAAGACTTATTCGCTTATGTGAAAACACGTTTAACGACACCTCAAGCTGCTCCTGTTGCACAAACAGCAGTATCTGCAGGCTTGCCTAAACTTCCAAGTTTTGATGCCTTTGGCGGTGTGGAAGAGAAAGTATTGACACGTTTACAACAAGTGTCGATTCCACAACTTTCTTTGAATAACTACATTCCGCAAGTGACTCAGTTTGATTTGGCTGATATTACTGAGCTTGAAGCGTGGCGTAATGATCTTAAAGGCAACTTTAAGAAAGAAGGCATTAGCTTAACGATTATGGCCTTCATCATTAAAGCGGTAGCTCATCTTCTTAAAGAAGAACGTGAATTTGCAGGTCACTTAGCTGATGATGGTAAATCTGTTCTATTACGTAATGAAATCCATATGGGTATTGCTGTTGCAACGCCAGATGGCTTAACAGTTCCTGTATTACGTAATCCAGATCAAAAATCTATTAAAGATATTGCTGTTGAGTTGGGTGTGTTGGGTCAAAAAGCACGTGATAAGAAACTTTCTCCGAAAGATCTTCAAGGTGCGAACTTTACTATTTCAAGCCTAGGTGCAATTGGCGGTACAGCATTTACCCCACTTGTAAACTGGCCTCAAGTTGCAATTTTGGGTATTTCACCTGCAACAATGCAACCTGTTTGGAATGGTCAAGGTTTTGATCCGAAGTTAATGCTTCCATTGTCATTGTCATACGATCACCGTGTGATTAATGGTGCAGATGCAGCACGCTTTACCAATAAATTAACGAAACTTTTAAAAGATATTCGTACTTTATTGATCTAAGCCCCTCTTTGTATTTCTCCCAAAGGGAGAAAGAAATAGGATGAAAAACCTGCTTCGGCAGGTTTTTTTTTGGTTTGAAAATTCAACTGAAATTGTTTATAATGGCTACACTTCATTGGGGAGTAGCCGCCTTTTGCGCAAAGCGAAAGGGTGATGATCAACATATTTGTTCTAAACAAGAACATGGTCATCATAGCAAATAACCAAATGAGCTTTTCCTAAAGCTTTCTTTTGTTGGCAAGACCTTTGATTTACCACTCTGCACATTGGCTAGCAGGAGGGGTGAGTCATTGGTATATGTTATTGCTAGCCAGAGAAACACATCATGCTTTCAGCTTTTTTCATTTCTTTAGTTGTTGTTGCTCTTTCTGAAATGGGTGATAAAACACAACTACTTGCATTGCTTCTTGCCGCACGATTCCGTAAACCTGTTCCTATTCTTTGTGCTATTTTTCTAGCGACCGTTGTCAATCATGGTGTTTCTGCTGTACTTGGTCAATGGATTACAACTGTACTTAGCCCAACAATTTTATTATGGATTGTATCTTTAGGCTTTATTGGTATGGCAATTTGGATGCTTATTCCAGATGAACTAGGCGATGAGTCTGAAAGTATTAATAAATGGCAAAAATATGGTGTATTTGGTGCAACATTTGTTTTGTTCTTTTTAGCTGAAATTGGCGATAAAACTCAAATTGCGACAGTTGCATTGGCAGCCCGATTTGACAGCATTGGTTGGGTAACATTAGGTACAACTCTTGGTATTATGTTAGTGAACGCACCTGCTGTTTTCATTGGTAATAAGCTTGCTGAAAAACTTCCTATTTCACTTATTCATAAAATTGGTGCTTTAGTTTTCTTAGTGATTGGTATTGCTGCATTGGCACAACATTATTTCTTTTAAAATAGACTGAAAATTAAAAAAACCCGAGTTTTAAGCTTGGGTTTTTTTGTGATTTAAATCTCAAATGTTTGATATTATTAAAAATATTTAAACTATATTCGTTGTAAGTTTTTGTAATTAAATATATGTTATCCCCATATAGAAATATGTTTTTAAAAATTAAAAATTTGGGGATTTGGCATGGCATTTGACCGCACTACATCGCAAGTATTATTTGATAATGGGTCACATAAATGTATTAGCTTTACCAGTTTGGTAAAAGGCGAGGGTGTGCAGGCTAACCAATTTTTAATTATTGATAATGAGCGAGCAGCAGTCCTCGACCCAGGTGGTGACTTAACTTATGTTCCACTGACGATGGAGTTAAATAAATATACGCGTCTTGCCAATCTTGATTATGTAATGGCTTCGCATCAAGACCCCGATATTATTACTTCAATGCCACGTTGGTTGGTCTACACAGAAGCAAAAGTTGTGGCTTCAAAATTATGGGCACGTTTCTTACCCCATTTAAATTCGGCATTTATGAGTGACCGAATGAAGGGGAGTTGGCTAGAGCGTTTAGTTGAATTACCTGACCAAGGTCAAAGTATTCAATTAGGAAATTCTTCAATTATTGCTGTGCCTGCACATTTTTTACATTCTGTCGGTAATTTCCAATTCTACGATCCAATCTCAAAAATTTTATTTTCAGGCGATATGGGTGCATCTATGGTTGAAGATGCAGGTATACCACTTGAAAATTTTGAAGACCACATTCCAAAAATGAAAGGCTTCCATCAACGATATATGTGCAATAACAAAATTATCCGTCTTTGGGTGAAAATGGTGCGTACTATGGATGTAGAGAGTATTGTTCCTCAACATGGGACACCATTTATTGGCAAAGAACAGGTGAATCAATTCTTAGATTGGATTGAAACGCTTGAGTGTGGCACAGACTTAATGGATGAGCGTGTATTTACGTTTCCAACATAAATAAAAGCATAAGAATTGAACCTAAAAGGCAATATTTCTAAAAAATTTCAGTTAAAAATGATGTTTGGCTGATGAGTGAAGGATGGAAATATTGCTTTAATTTTGAATATTAAATTTGGGTTGGGCTTGTTGTACTAATTGTCGTTTTTTTGATTTAAATTTTCTAGATGTTATTGTTACGAAAAAATATATTATTTAAGTACCTGAGTTTTATTAAGTTAAAATGAAAAGCAAGAGTAAAAATAAATATTTGATAATAATCAATGAAATTTACATGTAAATTTGTTTATAATGGCGCACGGAAATTACCAGTGAGACTGTTATGTTGACCATCGTTCAAGAAGCCCTAACCTTCGATGATGTCCTATTACTCCCTGCCTACTCAACGGTCCTCCCAAAAGATGTCTCATTAAAGACACGTTTAACACGCGGAATTAATCTTAATATCCCTCTCGTTTCTGCTGCAATGGATACAGTGACTGAATCACGTATGGCTATTGCCATGGCACAAAGTGGTGGTATTGGTTTTTTGCATAAAAACATGGATATTGCGCAGCAAGCTGCAGAAGTGCGCCGTGTTAAGAAATTCGAAGCCGGTATGGTGAAAGATCCTATTACCGTGTCTCCTGAAACAACAGTGCGTGAACTTATTGCAATTACTCAAGCGAATAACATCAGCGGTGTACCAGTTGTAAAAGACGGTAAAGTTGTTGGTATTGTGACAGGTCGTGATACACGTTTTGAAACCAACCTTGAACAACCAGTAAGTAATATCATGACTGGTCAAGATCGTTTGGTGACTGTTCGTGAAAATGCATCTAAAGAAATTATTCAATCTCTTCTTCAAAAAAATCGTATTGAAAAAGTGATAGTTGTTGGTGAAAACAACGAATTAAAAGGCTTAATTACGGTTACAGATTTCCGTAAAGCTGAACTTTATCCAAATAGCTGTAAAGATGACTTGGGTCGCTTACGTGTTGGTGCTGCAGTTGGTACTGGTTTAGACACTCCAAGCCGTGTTGAAGCATTGGTAGAAGCTGGTGTAGATGCGATTGTTGTAGATACAGCACATGGTCACTCTGCGGGTGTAATTGAGCGTGTACGTTGGGTGAAAGCAAACTACCCACAAGTACAAGTGATTGGCGGTAACATCGCAACTGGTGATGCTGCTCTTGCACTTTTAGATGCAGGTGCAGATGCTGTTAAAGTGGGTATTGGCCCTGGTTCAATTTGTACAACTCGTATTGTTGCTGGTATTGGTATGCCACAAATCTCTGCGGTTGATAGCGTTGCGAACGCACTAAAAGATCAAATTCCATTAATCGCAGATGGCGGTATTCGCTTCTCTGGCGATATGGCAAAAGCGATTGGTGCTGGTGCAAGCACAATCATGGTTGGTTCACTTATGGCAGGTACTGAAGAAGCACCTGGCGAAGTTGAATTCTTCCAAGGTCGTTACTACAAAGCTTACCGCGGTATGGGTTCATTGGGTGCAATGGCGGGTGCAACAGGTTCTGCTGACCGTTATTTCCAAGACTCTAAAGCAGGTGCAGAGAAACTTGTACCAGAAGGCATTGAAGGTCGTGTACCTTACAAAGGTCCAATGGGCAATATCGTGCATCAGATGATGGGTGGTTTACGCTCATCTATGGGTTATACAGGCTCTGCAACAATTAATGATCTTCGTGAAAATGCAAAATTTGTGAAAATCACTTCAGCAGGTATGTCTGAATCACACGTACATGATGTAACTATTACGAAAGAAGCACCAAACTATCGCGTTGGTTGATTTTTCGTAGTTTTTACTCGAAAAAGCCGTCAGAGTTATGACGGCTTTTTTGTTTTTGGTGTAAAGTAATTAATATAAATGTGATGATGAAGATCACCATCAAGAAGTGAGTAGAACATGAGTTATTTTGGTACCGACGGAATTCGAGGCAAATTTGGTGAATTGCCAATTACACCTGAATTTGCTTTGAAATTAGGGTTTGCCGCAGGTAAAGTATTAAAAAATTATAGTAAAAAAAGTAAGCCTATTGTTGTTCTTGGGAAAGATACACGCCTTTCAGGTTATATTTTAGAAGCAGCGTTACAAGCAGGCTTAAATGCCGCAGGAGTTTATGTTCATTTACTTGGACCATTACCAACACCTGCTATTGCTCACTTAACACGTGCATTACATGCAAGTTTAGGTATTGTAATTTCAGCTTCACATAATCCGTATTTCGACAACGGTATTAAGTTTTTCTCCGGCGAAGGCAAAAAACTCCCTGATGAAATTCAAGAAGCCATTAACAAAGAATTAGAAAACGATATTTACATTGAAGATACTGCAAACTTAGGTAAAAGCGTACGTGTTAAAGATGCGAATGGTCGCTATATTGAATTTTGTAAATCGACTTTCCCATATCATTTAGACTTGAACGACTTAACCATTGTTGTTGATTGTGCAAATGGTGCTGCTTATAACGTGGGCCCTGCTGTATTCCGTGAGCTTGGTGCAAAAGTTGTTGCTATTCACAATGAGCCAAATGGTTTAAATATCAATGAAAATTGTGGTTCAACGCATCCTGAAAGCTTACAAAAGGCAGTTATAGAGAACAAAGCAGATTTAGGTATTGCTTTTGATGGCGATGCTGACCGTGTCATTTTAGTCGATAAAAATGGCGAGCAAATAACAGGCGACCATATTTTATATATTTTAGCGACTCAAGCGAAAAACAAACCTGCAGGTATTGTGGGTACGGTTATGAGTAATATGGCTTTGGAAATTGCACTTGATCAAGCACAAGTGAAATTACATCGTGCCAAAGTAGGCGATCGTTATGTACTTCAAGGTTTAGAAGATAATAAGTGGGCGATTGGTGGTGAACCATCAGGTCATATTCTTACCTTAGATAAGAGCACAACAGGCGATGCAATTATTGCAGCACTTCAAGTTTTAACCGTAATGGTAGAACAGAAAAAAGCGCTTCATGAATTGGTCGAGGGCTTTACACTATTACCAAATGTCTTGGTGAATGTTCGTTTGGCTGCAATGTTTGACCCGTATGCTGTGCCTGCTTTAGTTACTGAATTTAATAAAGCAGAAGAACAACTTAAAGGTCGAGGTCGTCTCTTAATTCGTAAATCCGGAACTGAGCCCGTAATTCGTGTTATGGTCGAAGGGAACGATTTAGAAGAAGTAACCGCATTGGCAAATCATTTGGCTGATGCTGTACGTGCTAATGCAGCTTAGGTAATTCATTATGAATGATGTTATTAAAGATTTGAGTGAACTTCGTTTAAGTTACCAAAAAGGTGAGTTACATGAAGATCAAATTGAGCAACATCCGCATGAACAATTCCTAAATTGGTTTAATCATGCTTTAGAGGCACAGCTACATGAACCGTATGCAATGTCTTTGGCGACAGCAAATTCGCAAGGTCGTCCGCATGTTCGTACGGTTTTGCTACGTGGTGCAACTGAAGCAGGTTATGATTTTTATACCAATTATGATAGCCAAAAAGGCATCGATTTAGCGACAAATCCGTATGCTGAATTATTGTTTTATTGGCAAGAGCAAGAACGTCAAATTCGTGTTTCAGGTCGAGTTGTGAAAATCTCTGAAATCGAGTCGACAGATTATTATCACAAACGTCCTCGTGATAGCCAAATTGCAGCGCATATTAGTACGCCACAAAGTGGTGTGATTGCCAATCGTGAAGAGTTGCAAAATCGCTTTCAAAAACTTCATGATGATGTTCAGGACAAATCTGAATTATCGAAACCCATTTTTTGGGGTGGTTACCGCTTAGAGCCTGAATATTACGAGTTTTGGCAAGGTCGTCCAAATCGTTTACATGATCGTATTACTTATGAAAGAATTGATGGTGTATGGAAAATTCAGCGATTGATGCCTTAAATGTCTAAAACTCTAATTAAACAAAGACCATTACTTACGCGCCCTGAAAATATTCAGGGCGTGCTTCCATTTGTCGCTGAAATTTTGGCGCGACGTGGTGTTGAATCTGAACAAGAGCTTGAATTAAAACTCAAAAATTTACTTGCTCCAACCATGAAGGGTTTAGATCAAGCTATTCAAATTATTGATGAAGCCATTGATCAACAACAAAAAATTGTAATTGTGGGCGATTATGATGCCGATGGTGCAACAAGCACAGCATTAATGATTTTAGCCCTTAAAGAAATGAATGCAGATGTTCATTACTTGGTGCCAGACCGTTTTAAATATGGCTATGGTTTAACGCCTGCTATAGCAGATTTAGCATTTACAAGTTATACGCCAGATCTATTAATAACTGTAGATAACGGCATTTCAAGCCATGCAGGGGTCGAGCAAGCTCAAGCACATGGCATGAAAGTGGTGATTACAGATCATCATTTAACCACCAAAGAAACGCCAAAAGCAGAGGCTGTGGTCAATCCCAATCAATTGGGGTGTGAGTTCCCAAGTAAAGCCTTGGCAGGTGTTGGCGTTGCATTTTATTTATTGGCGCATCTTTCAAGTTTCCGTGCGAAGCAAGCAAAATCATCTGCAAAAATGTCTCAGTATTTAGACCTTGTTGCGCTTGGAACTTATGCAGATGTAGCAAGTTTAGACTATAACAATCGAATATTAGTCGATGCTGGCGTTAAACGTATTCAGCAAAATTTATGTCGACATGGAATTAGCGCCTTATTAGATATTGCAGGACGAGATCCTGCATCTTTAAAAGCACAAGATCTTGGTTTTGTCATTGGTCCACGCATTAATGCGGCAGGACGCATGGAAACCATGGATATTGGTATTGAATGCTTACTTGCATCTGATATGCAAACTGCTTACCAATTGGCACAACAACTCAATGATTTGAATTTAGAACGTCGTCAAGTTGAAGGGCAGATCAAACAAGATGCGTTGCTCGAACTTGAAAAATTAGAACTTGATCAGAAAAATTTACCTTCAGCTTTGGTGATGTATGAAGAACATTGGCATCAAGGTGTGATTGGTATTGTTGCAGGTAGATTGAAAGAGCAATTTCATAGACCTGCGATTGTCTTTGCTTCCGATGAAGATGGCATTCATGTTAAAGGCTCAGCACGTTCAATTGACGGTATTCACATTCGCGATGCAATTGAATTGGTTGCTGAACAACATCCACATTTAATTAGTCATTTTGGTGGACATGCAGCAGCAGCAGGCTTAACGGTAAAAAAAGAACATTTTTCTGAATTTAAAGCTGTATTTGAACAGCTTATTGCCGCTATGGATGATGAATTATTTCAAGCGGTGTTATGGACAGATGGGGCATTACCTGCTGAAGCGATTCAATTAAATACCGTCGATTTAATTCAAAATTTAGCGCCGTGGGGGCAAAAGTTTCCATTGCCAATTTTTGAAGGTGTTTTTAAATTATTAGATTATCGTTGGCTGAAAGAAAAACATTTAAAACTTCGTTTAGCTTTAGATAATGGGCAAGTGGTTGATGCCATTTCATTTGGTGCAAAGGATAAATTTGAGTTTGATCCAATGCTTGATTCAGTACGATTGGTGTATGAGTTAGACCGAAATGCGTTTAATGGTAATGTGAATTTACAGCTTCGAATTATTCATTTAGAGCAATAAAAAAAGCCACTCATCAGAGTGGCTTTTTTTATGGGGAAGTAAATCTTTAAAGTCTTAGAAACGGTATTTACCAGCTAAACCAAAAGATTTGTAGTCATTGTCAGCAACATCACCGAAACCAATACGACCTTCTAAACTGACTTGTGGTGTAAAGAATTTACGTGCATTGATACCAAATTCTTTGTTATCTGTTAAGTCATTACTGTAATAATCTGCACCAATACTGAATGATTTGTCGATGTAGTAATCGGCAGCAAGATTGAATTCATCTAAGTCACCAAATGCTGCACCAGCTTCTAAGTTAATGTCTTTACCATTGCTTAGTGTTGTTACGTATTTAGCGCGAATAGTTGGATCTACACCGTCTTTACGATCGTTGTCATAACCTTTAGCACCAACAGCAACTAAGAAACCAGGTGCAGGCATGTAACCAACTTCAGCGCTATATAGTGTTGTGTCATCTTTAGCGCCATGTTTGATTTTTACATCTTGACGACCAACATTACCACTTAAATAGAAATCTGAATTTGGTACAAAATATTCAACACCAACACCGTAGTTATGGATTTTTGCATCATCTAACTTACTGTATTGATACTGAGCGTTTACGTTGCTTGCGCGGTCTAAATATGCAGCTTCTGCAAGTGGAGCATTACGTGTTTGAACAGGGTTAAAGTAGAAAGTACCATCTACACCATATGAACCGCTTGTGCTGCCGTGATCTGGATCGATAACACCGGCAGAAGCGCCTACTTCAGCTTGGTATGCATTTGCAGTGCCTGTAATGGCTAAAGTAGATAGTAATGCTGAGGCAATTGCTAATTTTTTCATGGATTGTACCCCTATCTTGTTAACTTGAATTTATACATTTTTTGTTACAAGTTTTAGTCTAGAGAAAAATGTAGAGTGGTCAATGAAGAGAAAGTTACAGCAATGTAAGTCTCGTAATGTTGTGTAATTTTAAAATTATAATTACTTGAATAATATAGTGAAATTATTATTGATTTTTTTACCTAATATTTGAATATAAATATAGAAATCACTAGTCTGATTAAAAAATAAACATGATATTTTGAGTCATCAATGAAAATTTTGTTTGAAAAAACCAATTTTAAATCATTTATAAATGCATTTTTCTTTTAAAGAATAAGCTCAAGTCGGGTAAAACATTTAAGTTCAAAACGGAGTATTGGGTATGTGATATAATTTGACGCTATTTTGAATGTTTTAAATTGCGAGTACTTCACGTGGAAATTAATCCTTATCTAAACCAATTAAAAGACTTAGGCGAACGTGGTCAAACACTACGGGGGTATCTTTGACTACGATCTGAAAAAAGAGCGTTTAGAAGAAGTTCTCCGTGAATTAGAAGATCCAACAATTTGGAATGATCAAAGTCGTGCTCAAGCAATGGCCAAAGAAAAAGGTGAGCTTGAAAACGTATTAAATGTCCTCGAAGGTCTATCTACACAATTAGAAGATGCGCAAGCATTACTCGATTTAGCTGTTGAAGCAGATGATGAGAGCTTACTTGTAGATGTACAAGCAGAATTAGATGTTTCTGAAGCAGAACTTGCTAAGTTAGAATTCCGTCGTATGTTCAGCAACCCAATGGATCCGAACCCATGTTATGTGGAAATTCAAGCGGGTTCAGGTGGTACAGAGGCTCAAGATTGGGCATCTATGCTACTTCGTATGTATATGCGTTGGATTGAACGTCATGGCTTTAAAGCAGAATTGATGGAAGAGTCTGATGGTGATGTTGCAGGTATTAAATCTGCGACCATTCGCGTAGAAGGCGAGTATGCATACGGTTGGTTACGTACAGAGTCAGGTGTTCATCGTTTAGTTCGTAAATCACCATTTGACTCGGGTAACCGTCGTCATACATCTTTCTCGGCAGTATTCGTATCGCCTGAAATTGATGACAACATTGAAATTGAAATCAACCCTGCGGATGTTCGTACAGATACTTACCGTGCATCGGGCGCGGGTGGTCAGCACATTAACAAAACCGATTCTGCAGTACGTTTAACGCATGCACCAACAGGTATTGTGGTGGCTTGTCAGAACCAACGTTCTCAACATGCTAACCGTGACCATGCTTGGAAACAGTTACGTGCAAAATTATATGAATTGGAAATGAAAAAACGTAATGATGCCGCTCAAGCGCTTGAAGATACTAAGTCTGATATTGGTTGGGGCAGTCAAATTCGTTCATACGTTTTAGATGATTCGCGTATTAAAGACTTACGTACAAGTGTTGAAAGTTCTAACACAGGTGCTGTGCTTGATGGTGATTTAGATAAATTTATTGAAGCGAGCTTAAAGCAAGGCTTATAAATTTTATTCGTTAAAAAAAAGCTCAATTGAGTATTTTTCATTAAATCGTAAAAAATCGATATTAATATCGTAAAAATACGATATATTATATGCAAAGATGCTGAATTGAGCTTTATTCATTTAAAGTGTCTGAATTATGGATATAGATTTAATTTTTAAGGCCCTTGCCAATCCTACACGTCGTCAAATTTTAGAATGGTTAAAAACACCTGAGAAATTTTTGTCGAGTGATGAATGTGGTGGTTTTAAACGTGGCGTATGTGCGGGTCAAATTGAAAACTTAGGTCAAGTTTCTCAATCGACCATGTCGAACCACTTATCTGTATTGCAACAGGCAGGTTTAATTAAAGCTGAAAAATATGGGCAATGGTCTTATTTTTCACGTAATGAAGAATTAATTCAGCAATATATCGAACAATTAAAGCATTCACTTTAATAACGTGAATAACGAGGCGAATATGGCTGACTTAGGCTCTCCTGTACAATTTGGTGATTTAAAACTTAAAAATCGTGTCGTAATGGCGCCTTTAACACGAAGCCGTGCAACAGATGATCGTGTACCAACGGCAATGATGGCGGAGTACTACGCACAACGCGCGAGTGCAGGTTTAATCATTTCTGAAGCAACGGTAATTGCTGAAGATGCAAATGGTTATTTAAATACACCAGGGCTTTTCACAGATGCTCAAGTTGAAGGTTGGAAGCAGGTTACTTCAGCTGTTCATGAAAAAGATGGCTTAATTGTTGCTCAATTATGGCATGTGGGTCGTGTATCTGACCCTGAATTATTGAATGGTCAAACACCTGTTTCTGCAAGTAATGTTCAGCAAGCAGGTCAGGTAAGTTTATTGCGTCCAAAACGTGATTATGTTGTGCCTCGTCCACTCGAAATTTCAGAAATTCATTCAATTACAGAACAATTCAAGCAAGCGGCAATTCGCGCTAAAGAAGCAGGATTTGACGGTGTTGAATTACATGCTGCAAATGGTTATTTAATCGATCAATTTCTACAAACTAAAACCAATAAACGTGATGATGAATACGGTGGTTCAGTTGAAAATCGTGCACGTTTCTTATTAGAAGTTGTCGATGTTTTAATTGAAGTTTGGGGCGCAGGCCGAGTGGGTGTGCATTTGGCTCCGCGTGGTGATGAACACGATATGGGCGATGATGCTCCACGTGAAACTTTTGGCTATGCAATGGAAGAACTTGGCAAACGTCATATTGCTTTCTTCTTCACCCGCGAATATTTAGCAGAAGACAGTATTTCTGAATATATGAAACAGCGTTCAGGCAATGTTCCATATATTGCAAATATGCGTTTAAGCCGTGAAGATGCAATTGAGCTATTGGCATCGGGTAAAGCAGATGCAGTTTCATTTGGTAAAGCTTATATTGCAAACCCAGATTTATTTGAACGTTTAGTTGATAATTCACCTTTAAATGAATTGAAGTTCGAAAATATGATTGGGACAAATGTGGCAGAAGGGTATATTGATTATCCTGCATTAAATAAAGCATAAGTCTTTACATAATAAAGTAATTCTAAAGAGCCACATTGATTAACAAGTGAATGTGGCTCTGTTATATTTTAAGTTAACCCTCTTTTAAGGCGATACATTTGGCTACTCCATTTTGGTATAACGCAGCACTTTCACTTTTAAAACCAGTCTATAAATGGAAAATTAAAAAGCGTGCAGATAGTACTGAACAATTACAACAGGAGTTGCTAGAGCGTTTTGGTCCTTTTCAAAATCCTAAAAATTTAGATGCCATTTGGTTTCATGTAGTATCCGTTGGTGAAACCAATGCAGCACAGCCACTCATTGAACATTATCTTAAAAAGGGTCATCCTGTATTGGTGACCAACACCACGAAAACAGGTCAGGCACGTGCAAAATCATTATTTTTAAAAGCACCTTATTTAGATTTATTTCAGGCGGTGTATTTACCTGCCGATCAAAAATATTTAATTGAAGAGTTTTTTCAGTTGTATCAACCTAAATTATTGGCTTTGGTTGAAACTGAATTATGGCCAAATTTAATGGATCAAGCACATGAATTTAATGTGCCATGTATTTTAATTAATGCACGTCTTTCAGAAAAATCGGCTAAAGGTTATGGAAAAGTTCCAAGCTTAACCAAGCCAATGTTAAGTGGTTTAAATCAGTTATTAGCGCAAGATCAAGCATCTTTAGATCGATTTATTGCTTTGGGTGCAAATACTGAACATAGTCAGGTTGTAGGTAGTATTAAATTTGATATTACTGCGCCTATTTCTTTTATTGAAAAGGCTGCAAACTTAAAACAAGATTGGCAATTAGATTCACGTAGAATTATCACCATTGCAAGTACACATGCGCCTGAAGAAACCAATATTTTAGCGGCTTTAAAACCATTTTTAGCGCAATATCCTGAACTTTTATGCATTGTTGTGCCACGCCACCCTGAACGTTTCGATGAAGTATTTGAGGCAAGTCAAAGTTTAGGATTAAACACACAGCGTCGTAGTTTAGGTGAAAGCATCCAAGCAGATACGCAAGTATATTTAGCAGATAGCATGGGTGAAATGTGGCTTTGGTATACCATGAGTCAAGCTTGTTTTGTGGGTGGCTCTTTGAATGAACCGGGTGGTGGTCACAATATTTTAGAACCTCTTGCTTTGAATGTTCCGACAGTTTTAGGTAAAAACTATTTTAATTTTCAAAGCATTGTCGATGAATTCATTGAAGCATCGGCCATTAAAATTGCGACAACGGCTGAAGAAGCAGCTCAAGATTTGGTGCAATTGACTTTCGATTCTGCATTGGTTGAACAACTGAATTTAAATGCTGAACAGATTATGCAAAAGAATAAGGGTTCATTAGAAAAGCATATTCAAGCCATCGATCAATATTTATAAATGTTGCCCACTTATATCTCCTATTTTAGTTTTAAGATTTTATGAATATAGTTTTAGTCGATGAGCGACAAACGCAAGCAGATGTTTGGAAAATTACATCAAAACGTCAGCTTGAGCATCTTCATACGCATTTGGAAGTGAAAATTGGAGATACCTTAAAAGTTGGTATTCTTCAAGGAAAGCGTTACCTCACTGAAATTGTAGAGATCTCTGAAAATTCAATTTCGATTAAACCATTACATGAAGAAACGGTTCCGGAAAAATTAGCTGTCACCTTAATTGTTGCAATGCCACGTCCAAAAGTTTTACGACGCTTAATTATGGATAGTGTGACTTTGGGTGTTGAAAAAATCATTTTATTGCATAGTTATCGTGTTGATAAAAGCTATTGGCAAACGCCATTTTTACAACAGCTTGATCATTATATTGCTTTAGGATTAGAACAAGCAGGCGATACCATTGCACCAAAAATAGAAATCTATAAGCGTTTTAAACCTTTTGTGGAAGATATTTTACCTACACTTATTTCAGATGAATGTCCTGCATTTGTGGCACATCCTTATGTGGAAGATAAAATGCCATCGGCTATTTCACAACGATGTACGATTGTGATTGGTCCCGAGGGTGGTTTTATTCCTTATGAGATTGATTTACTCATAAAAAACGGCTGCCAAGCAGTAAGCTTAGGCAACCGAATTATTAGAACTGAAACAGTAATTCCTTATGTTTTAGGTAGACTGTTTAGTTCATAAGCTTATTCAGGGATTACAGATGCACCACGATGCACTTTCACTTCCTGAATAGGGTATGGAATGTTGATGTCATGTTGAGCAAAACCATCAATAATATGTTCTTGAACATGACTAATTGAGTTTGCAATTGTTGTTTCCGTGGTATTTACCCACCAACGAACAGTTAAGTTAATTGAGAAGTCTGCAAGTGAAGAGACATTCACACTGAAGCCTGGTTGGCTTAAAATAGACGTATCACGGTCTAATATATTTAAAATAATTTCACGTGCTTTTTGAATATCGTCCTCATAGCCAATGCCAACAATAAATTCACAACGACGACGTGTATAAGCTGTATTTACAGTAACTGCACTGGTATAAACCGTTGCGTTCGGAATAACGATTCGACGACCATCTGGTGAGCGTAAGAAAGTTGCACGAATTTGAATATCTTCAACCGTACCTTCCATACCTGAAACAATAATGTCATCGCCAATTTTAAACGGTTCGCCAAGTAAAATAAGAATACCTGACAATAAGTTCTGGAAGATGTCTTTGAATGCAAAACCGATTGCAACAGAACCAACCCCTAAGGCACTCATGAGCTGTCCAGGCGTAAAGCCAGGAATGGCAATGACCATTGCAATCAAGAAACCAATGAAAATAATAGCTGAACTACCAACACGGTTTAAAACTAGGACTAAATTTTGTTTTGTGTATGAACGATCTGAAAGGGCTTTACGTACAAAAAATTTAAATACTTTGGACAACAAATAGAAAATGCTAAAAACAATTAAAGCGATACAAATATAAGGTAGGCGTTCCCAAAAACCATCCATAAACTTATCGATGGTTGAGTAGGCATCATTATATTTAGCAGTATGTGCAATGACAGTTTGAGCAGTTTTTTCTGTTGCTTCGTGCAAAAGATCCGTTGTACCTTGAGTGACTTCGCTCAAGGTGGTTTGTTGTCCAGGCACAGGCTTTCCAATTGATTCAAATTGGCTCTATTTTGCCTTAAATTTATATAATATTTAATAACTAAATTTTTACTGCATGTATTGTTTTGTCAAAAAGTTAGAGCATTTGTTTAAAAATAATCCGTACTTTTTTCAAGGATTTCAGTTGGTGTTTCTAATTGCCCTGAACCCATCATATAAGACACGATACTCCCTGTTCCCAATACAGACAAAATAGTCACAATAATCATGAGCCACGCTAAAATCTTTTCCCAAACAGCACTTATGCGTTGAGGACCGTATTGATTCGGACCTTGTGTACCTGAACCTAACAGTAAATAGAAAAATACAAAGAGATTCACCAGTGGCAAGATCAATAACAATATTAACCAACCTGAATGATTCATGTCATGGAAGCGACGTATTTGAATCACAATATTAAAATAAATATATAAAATCGAAATGATGAGAAAGCCTAATCCACCTAGTCCTGTTAAGGTATCAATAAAGTGTGAATCTAAAGATTGCGTACTTAAATTGAAAATGCCTAAAGTTAGGCTTAGTGCAATTACTGCAAAAAATGCAATTAAATTTAGAAACCCGTACCAAGCGATATAACTTAAACGTCCAAAACGACCGCTTAAAGACAGAGGATTGTCTGGTGGTTGAGCTTGCGTTTGTTGGCGTGAAAAGAAGTTGGATGATTGGTTTGGATTCATGGATTTACCCAAGTCATAAAGAAGAGGCAATATTTAGATCATTGATCATCTGAATATCTGCGTGAATTATAAAGTGAATTAAACAGATCAGATAGAAAAATACAAAACTCAATTCATTTAAATTGTAATTTGATCAAGAGAGTTGTAGAAATATTATACGACTAAAGCATCATTGAGTTGTTTGAAAAATAACCGTAATACTGACGGTATGCAGAAATAAAAATTGAATAACGGGCATAACATTTCGAGATGAAATGTAAAAATATCAAGGAAGTAGAAAATGAAAGAATTGTATCCTGTAACAGAAGGATTTAAAAAAACTGCGCGTACAAATGAGGCGGAATATTTTGAACGCTATCAAAAATCTATTGATCATCCAGAAGAATTTTGGGCAGAGCAAGCGAAAAAATTAGACTGGATTAAGCCTTTTACCAAAGTGAAAGATACAAGTTTTTCCCCAGATAATTTTAAAATTGAATGGTTTGCAGATGGTCAATTAAACCTGAGCGCAAACTGTTTAGATCGTCATTTAAAAGAACATCCTTACAAGCCTGCCATTATTTGGGAAGGTGATCATCCATCACGTCATAAAATTATTTCTTTTGCAGAATTGCATGATGAAACCTGTCGTTTTGCCAATGTATTGAAGAAGCATGGCGTGAAAAAAGGTGATCGTGTGGTGTTGTATATGCCAATGGTGTCTGAAGCTGCCATTGCGATGTTGGCTTGCGCGCGTATTGGTGCAGTGCATTGTGTGGTATTTGGTGGCTTTTCACCAGATTCACTGGCAAGCCGCATTGAAGATAGCCAAGCAAAAGTGGTGATTACCGCAGATTCAGGTATGCGTGGTGGTAAACCCATCCCACTAAAAGAAAATGTTGATGCGGCGCTTAATATTGCAGGTACAGAATCGGTTCAAAATGTGATTGTGGTACATCGAACAGGTAACCCAATTGAGATGAGGGATGGTCGTGATTTGTGGTATCACGCAGAAATTATGACGGTCAATGAAGTTTGTCCACCTGAACCGATGAATGCAGAAGATCCACTTTTTATTCTTTATACATCGGGTTCGACAGGCAAACCCAAAGGCGTACTTCATACCACGGGTGGATATTTAACTTATGTAAACTGTACCTTCCGTGAAGTTTTTGACCTAAAACAAGATGATGTATTTTGGTGTACAGCAGATGTTGGTTGGATTACGGGACATTCATACGTACTTTATGGGCCACTTTCCAATGGTACAACCACCGTCATGTTTGAGGGTATTCCTCAATATCCGACATGGGCACGAACAGGTCATATTGTCGATAAACACAATGTCACGATTCTTTATACAGCACCTACCGCTATTCGCGCCATGATGCGTGAAGGTGATGCATTTGTACGAGAAAGTGACCGTAGTAGTTTACGTTTATTGGGTTCAGTGGGTGAGCCAATTAATCCTGAAGCGTGGAATTGGTACTACAGCGTAGTGGGTGAAAGTCGTTGCCCAATTGTAGATACGTGGTGGCAAACAGAAACAGGTGGTTTCATGATTACGCCATTACCGGGCGCAACAGATTTAAAACCGGGTTCTGCGACACGACCATTCTTTGGGGTAAAACCTGCCATTGTAGATGCTGAAGGTGTCGAACTTTCAGGAGAAGCGGAAGGTAACTTAGTTATTCAAGATTCTTGGCCGGGACAAATGCGAACTATTTGGGGTGATCCTGAACGTTTTATCGAAGCTTATTTTTCTACCTATCTGGGAACATATTTCACAGGAGATGGCGCACGTCGTGACAAAGATGGTTATTACTGGATTACAGGTCGTGTAGATGATGTACTGAATGTATCGGGGCATCGTTTAGGAACAGCAGAAATTGAAAGTGCCTTGGTTGCGCATGAACATGTTGCAGAAGCTGCTGTTGTGGGCATGCCACATGACATTAAAGGGCAAGGAATTGCAGCGTATGTAACATTACAAGCAGATACGCCCGAGTCGGAAGATTTACGAAAAGAACTTGTTTTATGGGTGCGTAAAGTTCTTGGACCTGTTGCAACGCCTGATGCAATTTACTGGGCGCCCGCTTTACCTAAAACACGTTCGGGGAAAATTATGCGCCGTATTCTAAGAAAAATTGCAGCAAATGAGCTTGATTCATTAGGTGATACTTCAACTTTGGCAGATCCTCAAGTGGTAGATCAATTGATTGTTGAAGTGAAATCTCAACATTCGTAATTTGTTGTTTATATGCAAATACCGTTAGAAATTCTAGCGGTATTTTTGTTTTATAGATAAGGTCTTCATGCATTGAGATAAAGCAAAAACTGAAGGTCTGTTAAGCTAAAAAAGTTATGAAAAATGCTGACAATATTATGAATGCTTCATCTCCTATTCAATTTGAACCTTTAAAAATTGCACAACAACTCGCAAAAACTTTTGCAGAAACAGCAGCAGAGCGAGATAAGAAAGGGGGAAATCCTAAAACTGAACGCAATTTAATTCGTCAAAGTGGTCTTTTAGGATTATCTATTCCAAATGAATTGGGTGGGCGTGGAGCAGACTGGAAAACTATATTTAAAACCATTCAAACACTTGCGCAAGTTGATAGCTCATTGGCTCATGTGTATGGTTTTCATCATTTACTTATTGCGACGGTACAGTTGTTTTCCCAACCTGAACAATATGGAAAATGGTTCAAACAAACAGCGAAAAATAATCTATTTTGGGGAAATACATTAAACCCTTTAGATCGACGAACTACAGCAATAAAAACATCAGAAAAAGAATATCTATTTCAGGGTGATAAAAGCTTTTGTTCAGGCTCTATAGATTCAGACATTTTACTTTGTTCGGGGTATAACGAAGATGGGAAATTATTGATAGGCGTTATTCCAACGGCACGTGAAGGCGTGAGCTTCTTAGGTGATTGGAATAATATGGGACAACGCCAAACGGACAGCGGAACAAGCCATTTTGAACAAGTGAAAATTCACGAAGATGAATTGCTTTTAAATCCGGGGCCGTTAAGTACGCCATATTCAAGTTTAAGACCGCTTATTGCTCAGCTTATTTTTGTGCATATGTTTTTAGGTGTGGCGGAAGGTGCTTTCGAAACAGCAAAACAAACGGTGCAAAGTCAAAAAGCATGGTCAAAATCTTTAGCTGAAAATGCGGTGAATGATCCATTTACGCAAAAGCATTTTGCTGAGTTTTATGTGCAACTTGAAGGTGTACGTTTACTTGCGAATAAAGCCATTGAAACGCTTCAACAGGCTTGGGATGTTGGCGAAAAACTAAGGGCTGAACAGCGCGGTGAAGTTTCAATTGCTATAGCTACAGCAAAAATTGCTGCAACCAATACATCGTTATATATCACACAAAATATCTTCCAAGTGATGGGTGCACGAGCAACAACAGCGAAACTCAATTTAGATCGTTTTTGGCGTAATGTACGTACGCAAACGTTGCATGATCCTGTTGATTATAAATACCAAGAAATTGGGGAGTGGGTACTCACAGGAAAAGTGCCAGATCCAAGTTTTTATTCTTAAAAAGTTAAGCCTCCTTTTGGGGGCTTATTTTATGGTTTTAGCTCAGCTTTTTAGATAACTATTACATCTATTTAAAAAGGATTCACTGGTGGTAATCATGACTTATTTGTCTGAATCATGTTTTAAATGAGAAAAATAAGAAATACGTTATTCATGTGTTTTATCTATTGTTAAATTTTTAACCCTAATTTTATAAAAGTGAGTTTTTATAAGTAAGACTAATCAATAAAAAATTAAATCGTTGATTTTGGTTTCAAAAATGCAACGAGAACATCATAAATACATTATATTTTTTAGATTTATTAACATATAGATTATCAACAAGAATTTTGGGTTCAGTTTTGAATCAATATTCAAAAACAAATTTTTGCGATCCTCATGATTTGAATTTTAATTCCAAAAATCGTGTAAAGAGTCAATTTAAGACAGGAATCGTCTTAGCGTTTTTATGCCAAAAAGCGTATCAGAAGGAGTGTTAAATGCTAACGTTAATTGGCGTTTTAATTATTATTACTATTGTTGCCCTGCTTTTAACAGGCAAAGTGAATCCTATTTTAGCGATGTCAATTATTCCATTAATTGGTGCTTTTATCGCAGGATTTACACCCTCAGAAGTTTCAACATTCTTTGAATCTGGTATTACCAAAGTCACCAAAGTTGCGGTGATGTTCCTCTTTGCTATTTTGTTCTTTAGCGTTTTAAAAGAACTGCATGTGTTTGATCCACTCATTAAAAAAATGGTGGCATTAACTCGAGGTAATGTCATTGTTGTTGCAATTGTCACGACTTTAATTGCTGCTGTTGTGCATTTAGATGGTTCAGGTGCTGCAACATTCTTAATTATTATTCCTGCACTATTACCGTTGTATCGTAAGTTAGGAATGAGTCCATATTTAATGCTATTGCTGATGGCAGGTAGTATGGGGGTTATGAACATGGTGCCTTGGGGTGGTCCATTAGGTCGTGCTTCAGCGGTTACAGGTGTTGATGCATCACTGTTGTGGCAAAGCATTATTCCTGTGCAAGTCATTGGTATTCTTGCCATGGTTGGTGTTGCTGTGATTATGGGTTTACGTGAAAAACGTCGAATTGCAGCTGCACACTTAATGGGAACAACACCATTTGAACAAGACTGTACAATAAGTGATTTTGAAGATAATGCACATGAAATTATTAAGCCAAAAAACTTTTGGTTAAATATTGGGTTGATTGTATCTGCAATTATCTGTTTAGCATTTGGCTTATTTTCAGCACCTTATGTTTTTATGATAGCGCTGTCTTTGGTATTGTTTATTAACTTTCCAAATCCTAAAGAACGTATGCAGGCCATTAGTCGTCATGCACCGCAAGCTTTAACTATGATTGCCATTATTTTTTCGGCAGGGGCGTTCTTGGGTATTATGACTGAATCGGGCATGTTGAAATCAATTGCTGTCGATTTAATTCAAGTTTTACCATCTGCATGGGTGGGTGGGTTACACATTTTTGTGGGTATTCTTGGTGTGCCAATGGATATTTTCACAAGTACAGATGCGTATTACTTTGCTCTATTGCCTATTGTACAAGAGGTGACAGCAACTTCAGGTGTTGCACCTAATTCAGTGGTCTATGCCATGGCAATTGGCAACAATGTGGGCACGTTTGTTAGTCCATTTTCACCTGCAACGTGGCTAGCAATGGGACTAGCAGGTACTGAAATGGGTAGGCATTTACGTTACTCATTTGGATGGTTGTGGTTATTTAGCTGGTTCTTATTGGCTGTTGGTTATGCTTTTGGATTGTATTCATTCTAATTTAAAGTAACATCCAATTCATAAATAAAGGCTACTTCAAATGAAGTAGCCTTTATTTTTTAACGTCGATGAATATTTTCTAATGTATCGACAAGTGTTCGTGTCATTTGATCAATTTCATAATTCACGTGATCGCCAATTTTTACATCTTTCCATGTGGTTAAACGTAAAGTTTCAGGAATTAAATCGACAGAAATTTGTTGTGTATCTCGATCTACACGGTTCACTGTTAGGCTACATCCATTTAATCCAATAAAACCTTTTAAGAAGAAATATTTGATATTAGCTTCAGGAATTTCAATATCTAAATGTAAGGTTTCACCTGTACGAATTAAATTCACGATTGTAGCTGTACCTTCAATATGACCATATAAATTATGACCACCATTTTCTGTACCCACTTTGGCAGAGCGTTCAATATTTACTTCTGCACCGGCTTCAAGAAACTTTAATGTTGTGAGCTGATTGGTTAAGTTTGAAATATCAAAATGAACCGTATTTTTGTCTAAGTCGATGTGTGTTGCTGTGAGGCAAACACCATTAATTGCGACACTTGCACCAATAAAAACATCTTGGAAAAAGTTATTTGTATTTGAAATAATAATGGTTGTAAAACCGTCACCTTGACGAACGTCAAGAACCTTTTCTAAACCTTGAACAATACCTGTGTACATATTTACATCTTCTTATTTGCCAATCTTAAACATTGTAAAGCCGATTGAATGGGCAAACTATGCTTATTCGTTAAAAAAAATCCCCCAAGCCGAGTCTTGAGGGAAATTTGGAACATTAGAATTCTATTTAATTGTTATCTCAAAATTACGCAGATTTTGCTGTAATTTGATTCTTTTGTGCTTCTTCAAGTTCACGTACCAAAGGCAGAACTTTTTCGCCAAAGTATTCAACTTCTTCAATGAAATTTAAGAAGCCTGAAAGAACTAAATCGACACCCACAGATTTCAATTCAACAATACGTTCAGCAATTTGTTGAGGTGTACCAATTAAATTTGTACGGAAACCATCGTTATATTGAACTAAATCTTCAAAAGTAGATTTTGCCCAGTTGCCTTCACCTTCAGTTGTTGCCGCCCCAGCTTCTTTGGTTGCATCACCAAAGGCTTTGACTGCTTCTACATTTGCACCATCAATAATTTCTTGAAGCACAGCTTTCGCTTCTTCTTCAGTATCACGTGCAATAATGAACGCATTTACACCGACTTTAACTTCATGATTATTCGCCTTAGCTTTTTCACGAATATCATCAATTTGTTTTTTCAGTTCTTCGGGTGTATTTCCGTTAGTGAAGTACCAGTCAGATACGCGAGATGCCATATCACGGGCTGCACGAGAACTACCTCCTTGGAAAATTTCAATATGTGGTTTTTGAACAGGTTTTGGAGAAAGTGTGTAATCTTTAAATTGATAAAACTTACCATCAAAACTAAAGTTATTTTGCGTCCAAACACCTTTTAAAGCGCGAATAAATTCTTCCGAGCGGGCATAACGTTGATCATGTTCAGGCCATTCTTCACCAATCGCATCGAACTCACCACGGAACCAACCACTCACGACATTAATTGCAATACGGCCATTGGTTAAATGATCGATGGTTGCTAATTGTTTTGCGGCAAGGGCAGGTTTCCAAGGACCTGGCAAAATAGCCGCAATCACTTTTAGTTTTTCTGTTTTAGCTAAGATGCCATGACTGAAGCTCACAGATTCATGTTGATGTTCTGCATTGTAGCCAGCTGTAAAACGAATTTGAGTTAATGCATATTCAAAACCGCTTTTTTCCGCTGTTTGAGCAAGTTTGACATTGTAGTCATAGCTCCAATCGGTACGTTGTTTAATGTTGCTTACAACTAAACCGCCACTTACATTTGGAACCCAATAGGCAAATTTGATCGCTTCATTTTTTAACTGTGTCATGGTTCTTCTCCAGTGTATTTATTTTATGCAACCTGAGTTTTAGGCGTTTTCGCATGTAAGCGTGACTCAGCTGCATCTAAGCTAGGAACTGCCGCAGATGGAAGGACTTCTTCTTGTTCAATTTGTTTGTTAATACCAAGGTTTTGGTTTGCTAATTGCGTTTTCTCTTTCACCACTTCGGCACGTTGACCTTTTGCAGGCGCCCATTCAAGAATTGGCAATGCACGAGCAACAGCAAGCGTAATACGGTCAATCAGGAATTCACTGTGAATGGTGTATTCAGGTGTGAAATCACGATCAGTTGCGTACACGCCAATAGGTAAAGTTTGTGCTTGGAAGAAGCTAAATAAAGGACGTAATTGATGCTCAAGGACTAAAGCATGACGATCACTACCGCCAGAAGCAGCAAGTAATACAGGAACATCTACAAGTGCAGTTTGTTCAACAAAGTCAAAGAAATGTTTAAATAAACCTGTGAAAGATGCACGGTAAACGGGTGTACCTACAATGAGCGCATCGGCCGCTTCGACAGCAGCTAAATCATCTTGAACACGTTGAGGAAGTTGATTACGGTAAATTGCACCACCTAAAAGAGGACCAATTTCACTGAATTTGATGAAATGTACATTAATAGGAGTTGCTTCACCAAGCTCATTTAAAATGGCTTGAACCAAAGCTTCTGTTTTAGATGGATTGTTTAAGCCGCCAGAAACAGCAACGATATTCAGTGGTTTTTGTTGATTAACATTTGACATGGGGGAAACCTAAAAATCTATATATCTTTGAATAGCTCTATTAATCAACAAGTGCTTATTCCTGTAAAATAAACAAATAAAGATAAGTTATCTGATTTTTATATATGGCGAATGGTATTTATATTCTTTTATAAAAGATTAAATAAATGCATGAAAAATAAAATTATATTTAATGTTGATAAGCTATTTATTAGTTTTGATAAAATTTATATGAAAAATAGATTTATTAAGTCAAAAACAAGAAAATGATAAAAAAAGTTAAAAATCCCCTAAAAATTGAATAATTAAATGCAAAATATAGCTTTTTTGCATATCCATATATATCGATGTGTGGTTAGAATAGACTTACCGCGCACAAGATCTCTCTCGTGACTTATGAATATTTTAATCGTTGATGATCACCCATTATTTCGTCATGCTTTAATTCAAGCTGTTCGTTATAGTTTACCGCAAGCTCAAATTCATGAAACAGCTGCTGTTAATGAACTTTATGAGCGTTTGGAAAAAGGCCCTGAACCAGATCTTGTTTTACTCGATTTAAACTTACCTGGTGCTTCAGGTTTTTCTGCATTGGTTCATGTTCGCGCGCAATATCCATCGCTTCCAATTATTGTGGTATCTGCACACGAAGATGTATCTATTATCCAACGTGCAATTGCACATGGCGCAATGGGCTATATTCCTAAGTCGGCACACCCAAGTAATATTGGTGAGGCGATTCGTCAGGTATTAGAAGGCGAAATTTGGTTGCCTGCAAACTTACCTGCAAATTTAAGTTTCGACCCTCGCGCGGCAGATGAAACTGCATTAGCAGAACGTATTCAATCATTAACTCCGCAACAATTCCGTGTGTTAATGATGGTTGCTGAAGGCTTACTGAATAAGCAAATTGCTTATGAGCTAGATGTTTCTGAAGCAACAATTAAAGCGCATGTAACGGCTATTTTCCGTAAGTTAGGTGTACAAAACCGAACACAGGCGGTATTGGCAATTAATGCGTTAAATATTGAAGAAAAAAATATCTAATAGTCTTTCAGATGCTTATCTAAGATATATAAAAAAAGACCTCATGAAGAGGTCTTTTTTATGCTCTGATTTTAAGAGCTACTAATTTTTAAGCCAGATAACCATGAACGTAATGATGCAGGTTTCAATGGTTTCTTGAGTAAAATAACATTTAACTCTTTTAGTCTTTGTGGAAGTTCAGGGTCTGAATCTGCTGTAATCAGCGCAACAGGTGTATTTTCTGGGCGATGTTTCAAAATAAAATCTAAGCCAAGTTTGTTATTGTTTAGATGTTGATCGACCAACCAAACTTGAATGTTTTCACGCTGAATAATTTCTGCTGCTTGCTCTGGCTCAGTCGCTTTAAAAACTTGATAGCCCCATTTAGTCAGTAAAGTATTCATACCTTCTAAAATAGTTTCATCATTATCTAAGCACAAAATTTTGTAAGCTTTAGATTTTAAAGGAATGGCTTGCGCAGGAGTTGCGATAACTTTAGGTGCCTCAACAATAGGCACTTCAATTATAAAACATGAGCCTTTCCCATACGTTGAATAGACATGCACAGGGTAATTTAGCAGCCCCGTCATACGTTGAACAATGGCAAGCCCTAAACCTAAACCTTGTTCGCCCCAAGGGGAGGTGTGACCACATCGCTCGAACTCTTGGAAAAGTTTAATGCGTTGTTCTTCTGCAATGCCGGGGCCTGTATCCCAAACACCAATACGAATATGATTTGGTTTTTCAGCCGAGCGCAGAATACCAACAACAACACGACCTTTAGCCGTATAACGTAGAGCATTGCTGACAAAGTTTTGAATAATACGTCGAATCCATTGTGGATCGGTATCAATCCAAAATTGTGCATCATGGACACTTAGTTTGATATTTCGTTGTGCTGCAATCGATTTGAATTGAAGTTTTAAATCGCTTAATAAATCATGTAATGGGTAAGATTGACGTTTTGGTTGAATAGATCCACCTTCTAAACGAGCAATATCTAGTAAAGCAGAGAGCATGCTTTCTGCACCATGTAAGGCACGATCAAGCTGTTGTAGTGTTTGTCGATCATCATCACACTGAACGCTTTGTTCTAAAGCAGTACTAAATAAACGAGCAGCATGCATTGGCTGTAATAAATCATGACTTGCAGCAGCAATAAATCGACTTTTCGACATATTGGCTTTGTCTGCTTGTTCACGGGCAAGTTGTTGTTCCGTAAGTGCATTCGCCAATTGTTGCGTACGATCTTTAACGCGACCTTCCAAAACGGCTTCATTTTCACGGAAAGCGGTAATATCGGCAAAGGTTGTAACGAAACCACCACCTTCAATCGGGTTACCACGCATTTGAATAACGCGACCATCTTTACGGATGCGTTCAAATTCATGTGCGCTACCTACACGCATCCAATGCATTCGCTTACGAACGTGCTCTTCAACAGAACCTGGACCACATTCTCCACGTTCTGCGTTATATCGAATTAAGTCTGAAATTGGACAACCGACATAAACAATATCTCTTGGATAATCGAAGAGTTTTAAATATTGATTATTCCATGCAACTAAGCACATGTTGGCATCGACCACACTTACACCTTGGGTCATATGATCGATCATGGTCATAATGAGGTTTTGATTAAAACGCTGCCATTGCGATGCTTGGTCTAGAATATTGGCAACTTGCCCTAAAGCTAAACCATTATTCACCATTGCTGTTGTAAGTAATGTACGTGCAGATGCTGCACCAATCGTTCCTGCCAAATACTGCTCAGTGAAGCGCCACCACATGCCATTGGCGCTGCTATTTTCATTTAATTCAACATTATTGAGCATGCAGAATTGCTCAAATGCTTTAATGGTTGGTTCTTCACCTGTAATGCGTTTTGCTAAAGTAATTAAGTCCCGAACTTTTAAACGAGCAACGTCTTGATAAGAGAAACTTGTTTCGTTATTTGTATTTTGAGAGGGAAGTGGTTTGGTTTCATAGTAAAAGAAACTCTCGGCTTGAATTTGCTCTGCAACACTAGGTCGAAAAATTCGTGAAACCCAAATATATAAAATGATATTTAAGCCTAAAGACCAAAATACGCCATGTGTAAGTGGTGCTAAAGATTGAAAACCTAAAAGTGCTTCAGGGCGTAACCAATGAATTCCAGCAGGACCTACATTTAAGAAATAGTGAGAAAAATCAAGATAAGTTTCTGGGAGACTCTTTAAAATTGTAGGCAATAACAATGTATATGCCCATACAACAAAGCCAGTAATTAATCCTGCATAAACCCCTTGTTTACTGCCACCGCGCCAATAAAGACCACCAATCAGCGCAGGTGCAAATTGTGCAACAGCACTAAATGCTAATAAACCAAATACTGAAAGTTGGTCAATATCATTAAAGAAATGGAAGAATAAAAAGCCAAGAAGCATCACCACTAAAATGCAAACTCGACGGGTAAACTTCAGCACCAAAGGTAAACGTTTATCATGGCGAGAAAAGATATTGAACCGCCACAATGCAGGCATGATTAAGTCATTACTGAGCATGATTGATAATGCAACAGAAGAAACCAGTAACATGCCTGTAGAGGCAGAAAAACCACCTAAAAATGCGAGTAGAGTGAGCCAATCTTGGTTGTAACTTAAAGGTAAAGATAAAACAGCAATATCTGGAATAGCTAAATAATTGGGTGCTGCATGCATTGCCCAACTTGCAATAGGAACAATGGCAATAGTTGTTAAAATTAAATAAACCGCAAACCAGCGTCTTGCACCTCGAATATGTTGCTCATCTCGAAGCTCAACAACGGCAACGTGAAATTGGCGAGGTAAACAAATAATTGCTAAGCCTGCCAATAAAGTTTGAACCCAGAAAGTGTCTGGAACGCCATACATTTTTACTTCATTAAAGGTACTTGAAACATCACTAGAAATTTGATGAATATTTTCAGGCGAATCGAAAATAAAAAAACAGGCAACAGCGAGTAAGGCAAATAATTTCACAAAAGATTCAAACGCCACAGCAAGCATGAGACCGCCATGTTGTTCTGTATTGGCAATTTGTCGCGTACCAAAAATCATCGCCAAAATAGCTAAAATACTCGTGAGGAATAAAACACTATTGGTTGTGCTCGCAATACCTGCTGCGGGTTCTAAAATGACGGCAGCACTCAATGCAATAGCGCGAAGCTGTAAGGCTAAATAGGGGATAATCGCAATGACGGCAAGAATGGTGACTAAGGATGCAAGCGCGCCTGTTTTGCCATAACGGGCTGCAATAAAATCGGCAATAGATGAAATAGCATGGTGCTGTCTGACTCGTCCTAAACGTCGCCAGATGTCATAGCCTAAAGCAACAAAAAGTAAGGGGCCCAAGTAAATAGGAAGGAAAAGAATACCTTCACGGACGGCTGCACCTGTTGCGCCATAGAATGTCCAAGATGAACAATAAACACCTAAAGTGAGACTGAATAAGAACATGCGACCACGCGTACTGAGGCGGCTTGCATGTTTTTCACCGAAAAATGCACAAATAAAAAGTAATGCGATATAAAGGGCAAGCACCCCAATAATTAGCCAGCTATTCATATTGCCCACAGCAAAAAATCTATAAGCTAATCATACTCTATAGATGAACTTGTCAGTTTAAATTGCTCATTTTTTAGCGACCAAAGTCTAAATTACAAGAACTACTAACATTGATACCGTGAATAGTGAAAATTCGAATTAAAAATGTTGTGTCCAAGGTCGGGCATTTAAAGGAGTTAGTTTAATGGATGATAAACAGGTAGAACGTATTCTACAAAATCCAAAATTCAAGGAAATGGTCAGTAAAAAAAGTACATTAAGTTGGACTTTAACAGCCATTATGCTTTTTGTTTATGTTGGTTTTATGCTTTTAGTTGGTTATAACAAAGAATTTCTTTTGAGTTCAATCTCTGGTGGTGTAACCACTTGGGGGATGCCTCTAGGTTTAAGTATTATTGTTCTGTCTTTTTTATTGTGCGGCGTTTATTCATATATCGCCAACAATAAGTTAGATAAATTAAACGAAGATGCAATTCGTGAAGTTGAAGCAATTGCTCATGAGAAAGGACAAAATTAAGATGAAATGGAATTCACTTAAAGCACTTGTCGCATCTACGGCTCTTATGTCAGGAATGGCATTTGCAGGCCCAGATTTAGGTGCAGCTGAACAGCAAGCGACAAACTGGCATGCAATTATCATGTTTGTGATTTTTGTAGGTGCAACATTATTTATTACCAAGTGGGCTGCGAAGCAAACAACAAATACCAATGACTTCTATACAGCAGGCGGTGGTATTTCAGGCTTCCAAAATGGTTTGGCAATTGCTGGTGACTACATGTCGGCAGCATCATTCCTTGGTATTTCTGCCATGGTGTTCATGTCAGGTTTTGATGGTTTACTTTACTCGCTTGGTTTCATGGTCGGTTGGCCAATTGTATTATTCTTGGTGGCAGAACGTTTACGTAACTTAGGTAAATTCAACTTATCTGATGTTGTATCTTTCCGTTTAGCAGAAAAACCAGTTCGTACGTTAGCTGCAATTAGCTCATTGGTTGTTGTTGCATTCTACTTAATCGCGCAGATGGTAGGTGCAGGTCAGCTGATTAAACTATTATTCGGTTTGAACTATAACATTGCCGTTGTAATTGTGGGTTTACTCATGATGGCATACGTGATTTTTGGTGGTATGTTGGCAACAACTTGGGTGCAAATCATTAAAGCGGTGATGTTGCTTTCAGGTGCGACTTTCATGGCATTTATGGTAATGAAAGGTGTTGGTTTCAGCTTCACTGAAATGTTCTCACAATCGATCCAAGTTTATTCTAAAGTACATGATGTTACGCTTGAACAAGCGGGTGCAATCATGGGACCTGGTAAATTAGCATCTAACCCAATTGACGCAATTTCTTTAGGTCTTGCATTGATGTTTGGTACAGCAGGTCTTCCACACATTCTTATGCGTTTCTTCACAGTGAAAGATGCAAAAGAAGCTCGTA
Source organism: Acinetobacter portensis (assembly GCF_010646905.1). Lineage (NCBI taxonomy): Bacteria > Pseudomonadati > Pseudomonadota > Gammaproteobacteria > Moraxellales > Moraxellaceae > Acinetobacter > Acinetobacter portensis. Next base: position 1,048,783 of record NZ_JAAARQ010000002.1, on the reverse strand, counting down.
AATCGGTTGTGGTTGCAACAGGCTTTATTGGTTACTTCTACCTTTTAACATTCATCATTGGTTTCGGTGCGATTCTTTATGTATCGAATAACCCGCAATTCCTTGATGTGGCTAAAATGGCTGTTACTGGCAAGTTAGAACTTGTTGGCGGTAACAACATGGCTGCGGTTCATTTGTCTGATGCATTAGGCGGTGACTTGTTCATGGGCTTCATTTCAGCAGTAGCATTCGCAACAATTCTTGCGGTTGTGGCTGGTTTGACTTTGTCAGGTGCATCTGCAATTTCACATGACTTATATGCAAACGTATTCAAAAAAGGTCAAACAACACCTGAATCTGAACTTCGTATGTCAAAAATTGCGACTTTAGGTTTAGCAATTTTCGCAATGATTTTAGGTATTGTGTTTGAAAAGCAAAACGTAGCATTTATGGTTGGTTTAGCATTCTCTGTAGCAGCATGTGCAAACTTCCCAGTTCTTGTGCTTTCAATGTACTGGAAAGGTTTAACTACACGTGGTGCCGTTATGGGTGGCGTAGTTGGTCTAGTATTAGCAGTAACGCTCATTATCTTATCTAAAGCAGTTTGGGTAGATACATTGGGTATTTCTGAAACACCAATAAACCCATTCAATGGCCCTGCAATTTTTGCAATGCCATTAGCCTTCTTCTGCTGTTGGTTATTCTCTGTGACTGATAATTCAGCACAAGCACAAGCAGAGCGTAAAGCTTTCGATGCACAGTTTGTACGTTCACAGACGGGTGTAGGTATCTCTGGCGCATCTGATCATTAAGATGACATTGCCAAAATAAAAAGCCCCGAAAGGGGTTTTTTATTGTCTACAAATTAATATTCATAATTTTTTATATGTATAAAAAATGTGTTAACAATAAAGGAACAGTTGTCTAACAGCTTTATTTTAAACATTAATTTATTCTTGGGTTCTGCTTTATTTATTGAAGCACGCATTTTATCTACATCACGTAGATGTCTCTTTGACCGTGAGGTCTGTCTGTTTACATTAATAATTAATATGGGGGAAATATGCCTTCCAAGAAATTAGCATGGTATTCCAATATAAATCCAAATGTATTTGTGAGTACGGTGACAATCATTGGTCTATTTTTAATGGTTGTTTTGCTTGCACCAAGCTCATTTGGTTTAGTGACAAAGTATTTGAATCAATGGGTAACAGATTCTTTTAGCTGGTTTTACGTACTATCTGTTGCCATTTTTTTGATATTACTGGTTTATATTGCAATATCAGACATGGGCAAAATCAAGCTTGGTTTAGAACATAGTCAGCCTGCATATAGCAATCGTTCATGGTTTGCGATGTTATTTACAGCAGGTATGGGTATTGGCTTGATGTTCTTTGGTGTCGCAGAACCTGTTATGCATTATGTGTCACCGCCAACAGGAGATGCAAAAACCATTGAAGCGGCACAACAAGCAATGCAAGTCACTTTTTTCCATTGGGGCTTACATGCTTGGGCAATTTATACTGTTGTTGGGTTATCTCTTGCATATTTTGCTTATCGACATAATTTACCCCTAAAAATACGTTCTGCTTTATATCCACTCATTGGCAAAAGAATTTATGGACCATTGGGCGATGCTGTAGATACCTTTGCCACTATTGGTACAGTTTTTGGTGTAGCGACAACTTTGGGTTTTGGTGTTACACAAATTAACTCAGGTCTTAATTATTTATTTGGTATAGAGCAATCTTCTACCACACAAGTAATTTTGATTATCGTGGTTAGTATCATGGCATCTTTATCGGTCTTTTTAGGCTTAGATAAAGGAATAAAAAGACTTTCTGAATTAAATCTCGTTTTAGCTTTAGTACTTTTACTCTTTGTTTTCTTTGCAAGCTCAAGTATTTATTTACTGCAAACGACCATTCAAAATGCAGGACAATACGTCTCCAATCTTTTTACAATGACTTTTAATCTTTATGCATATCAATCTAATGGATGGATTGGCGGTTGGACCATTATGTATTGGGCGTGGTGGATTTCATGGTCACCATTTGTAGGGATGTTTATTGCCCGTGTTTCGAAAGGGCGCACTATTCGTGAATTTATTGTAGGGGTGCTTTTTATTCCTACAGGTTTTACTTTAATTTGGATGGGATTCATGGGAAATGCTGCACTTAACAGCATTTTAAATGAAGCCAATACAACGCTTGTAAGTGCCGTTCAGCAAGATTCATCGGTTGCCTTATTTGAATTTTTAAACACATTACCTTTTTCAGGCGTAATGAGTTTAGTTGCAACGTTCTTGGTGATGCTATTTTTTGTGACTTCAGCAGATTCAGGTGCATTAGTCACCGATTATTTAACTGCAAAATCTGAAAACTCCCCAACATGGCAACGGCTATTTTGGACAGTACTCATGGCTTTCTTAGCAATTGTATTGCTGTTAAATGGTGGTTTAGGTGCATTGCAATCTGCAACCATGTTAAGTGCATTACCATTCACTTTTATTATGCTGTTTATTTGTTGGGGCTTGGTCAAAGCTTTGCGTTTAGATGCGACCAAGATGCAAGCTTTACAAGCTGCTCGAATTACTCCAAGAGCTATTCAAAACCCGCGAAGTTGGCAACAACGACTGGGTCTTATTATGCATTATCCGCATACACAGCAAGAAGTACAAAGCTATATTGAAGACGTTGTGAAAAAAGCCTTTTTGAGTGTTCAAAAAGAACTTAAGCGCCGTAAATTAGATATCAGCATCAAAGATGTAGAAGATGGATTACAGTTACGTGTTAACCATCATGATGAAATCAATTTTGTTTACCAAGTAATTTCGCGTGAAACATCTACACCAAGCTTTATGGCGGAACCGAAAGCTGAAGATAGCCAAAACTATCAAGCAGAAGTTTTTCTAAGAGAAGGTGGGCAAAACTATGATGTTATGGATTGGACGGTTGAAGATTTAATTCAGGATATTATTGATCAGTATGAACGACACTTGCATTTTTTAAGTTTAGTACGAACCGATCAACCATAAAAAAAAGGACGCATAAGCGTCCTTTTTTTTATTCAGAATCTAATTTAACTTAGAAACGGAATTTAGCATTTAAGCCAACAGTTTGAGTGTCTAAATCAAGAGTTTGCTCTTTGTTAGCATCTTTAGCTTTGAAGTTAGCATTTACATAGCTTGCGCCTACAGATACAGCAGGAGTAACGAAGTAGTTTACGTTAGCACCCCAAGCGTTGCTTGGAGAGAAATCGTAGCTAGATTCCATGTAAGAAACGCCAACGCTTAATTTGTTGTTAAGGTAAAGCGTAGTGCCTAAGTTATAAGCAGAATCTTCGCCATAAACTAAGCCAGCATCAAAACCGATAGACATGTTAGTACCATCGATTGCACCTACGTATTTAGTACGTGCAGTAATTGCATCTTGATCTTCAGCAATTGTTTTTGATTCGATAGCAGCTTTAGCAACACCATTTGAAAGGATGTTGAAAGCGTCATAAGAAACTTGGTCAGCAACGCTTGTATAACCAACAGCAACTAAGAAATTAGGCGCAACTAAAGCACCAAATTCTAATGCATAGCGGTCGCCATTGTCGTCAGCACCACCAGTTTTGCTATCAGAGATAGTGTGATTGTAAGAAGCGCTTGCATAAGCAGGAACTAATTTAGTAGGAATGTAAGCTTCAGCTTTAACGCCGTAAGTATGGTTAACTGTACGTTCGCCAGCTTGTTTGTTTTCGCCGTAGTTATAAGCTACAGAAACGTTAGAAGCTTGGTTTAAAAATGCTGCTTCAGCTAAAGGACCTTTAGAAGAGTCAACATTGTTTAAGTAGTAAGTACCTTGAACAGCGCCAGTAAAGTCGTTGTGGTTAGCAGTGTTGTCGATGAACTCTGATTGACCTTGAACTTCGAATTGGTACGCTTGAGCACCGGTCATTGCTAATAATAATGCAGTGGCTAAACCGAGTTTTTTCATGATAGTTACCAGTTTTATTAAAAAAGGGATAAGCGGTTTGCATTATATTGTAACAATTTATGATGTCAATCAAGTTAGGCATCATAATTGGTTTGAGCAATTGCACTATAATTTCTTTGTTTGAAAAATGAGCATTTGGTTATTTTGTTGTCAACCTAAAAACATTCAGCATAACAAAGAGCTAATTGATAATTAAGAGCAGAAAGAAATAGTTGTCATGTTTTTACTTATTGAAATATTAGATTAAATATCAAATAATAATTAAAATATCAATTAATTGCCTTGTTTGAAATTCGGGAAATAAATTTTGAAAATGAAATTTCATTTGTTTAAAAATAGTACAAAATAGTCAGAATAAACTTTACATATCATATAATATATTTAATAATCATGAGGTAAGTCCAACTTCTTTAGTCGGATTTATTTTCAATAAATACATGAAATTTATTGTGATTAATTAAGTTAATTCTCCACCAGTTTTATTTTATCTGCCCAACTTTCCCCAAGGTTGGGCTTTTTTTTATCTCCAATTAATATGCGTCAATATGGTGCATAAGTTGATATAAAAAAATATATTTAAGAAAAAAAAGACATAAAAAAACCAGTTTTCAATGAAAACCGGTTTCTTTATCGCCAAAAATTGCGGGTAAATTCATAAATCTGCTGAGGAATTTATTAACTTGCCCTAATGAGGTGCATTATGCACCTATTTGATGCATGTGTAAATGATGTGAATATATTTTTTATATTATTTGTTAAAAATATCGTCTTTTTATGAATTTATGTGGAAGTTGGTACTGTAGTAAATATATGGGCTGTATTTATTGTCGTTGAAAGTTTAAATGCAATTTATAAGTTTTAGCATCGAAATTTTAGGGTTAATTAATATATGTTTCTTGCATACATCTGTATATTATATATGCATGAAATTCTATGGTCGAAATGTTTGACCTTTATGTAATGGGGATAGGCTCATATGAATCAAAAATTACGTTCCGAGCATATTCGGCATAAACTTTTTTGGTCGATGAGCATTATTATTTCATCCTTGCTAATTATTTCTGTCCCATTAACTGTAAATAGTTATTTAAATTATAAAAAATCAGAACTTGCACTGTCTGAAATTTTGGTTTTACAAGATATTGCTGAATTGGCAAATAATATTTCGAAAGAGCGTGCACCTGCGAATAAAGCTATGTCAAGTTCTCCAGAAGAACTTGGAGAAAACTTAAAAGAGCTCAAACAATATAGAAATAAGGTTGATCAACAAATAGGAAAAACGATTTATGTCTTAAATAGTCATGGTTTTACAAAGCAAGCAGAATGGTTGTATGTCAATTTAATTAAAAATCTTGAAAATGGACGTAATGCAGTAGATGAATATATTGCTACGCCAGTTTCACAAAGAGACGCTGAGCAACTTGATCAAGCTATTAAGAAAATGTTCGTTGCTTGGGATTCTACACATGATGTATTAAAAAGAATTGTTTATCATTCGGTTGGTAGAACATCAAATATTTCAGATAATTATACTTTAGTACTTCTATTAGCAGATTTAAGAGATCAAGCAGGTCGAGTCGCATCAACAATTATGGCATCTGTTACTTATGGGCAGCCAATTTCTGAAGAGAATATTTCACATTCTTTACAAACGCAGTATCAAGTCGATTATTTATGGGATTTAATTAATACCTTACAGCCTTCTGAGCAACGCACTGTTGAATATTTAGAATTACATAAAAAAGTTCAAAGAGAGTTTATTAATAAAGGTATACCTGTTGTTGCTGGTTTAATTCAAGAAAGTCGACAAAACAAGCCTTATTCACTTAAAGGAACAGAATTAACGAAGGTAATGGTGGATAAGTTTGTAACCGTTGTTGATTTGCAGGGGTATATTCTAAAAAGTAGTTTATCTTCAGTTGAAAGAGCTTATAAACGAGAGTTTAGAGGATTTATATTTACACTATTAGTTTCTGTTGTTTCATTGTTCTCTGCTTTGTTTACATTGATTTATGCACGTAGGAAAGTATTTGTTCCTCTTATTGAAGCAAGACAAAAAATCCTAGAACTTTCTGAGTCTAAACAAAGTTTGGCTTTTCCTTTGGAAAAGGCGGATAAGGAAGTTTCTTTATTTGAATCGATTCAAAAACTTCAAAATATGTTGCAACAACGAGATATTTTGGAATTTCAATTACGTAATATCGCAAACACAGATGTTTTAACGGGTGTTTCAAACCGTCTTGCTTTGAATGAATATATTCGTTTGTTGGAGCTAAGACCTGAGCGTTTGACTCAAACGGGTTTAATTATTATTGATATTGATGATTTTAAAATTGTGAATGATCATTTAGGGCATATTATTGGTGATCAGGTTATTAAATTTATTGCCGATAATTTGAAAGAGCATTTAACGTCGTCGGAATTGGTTGTTCGTTATGGTGGTGATGAGTTTCTAATTATTGTAGATAATACAAACTTTAAAGATGTATTAATTCTTGCTGAAAAGATTCGTTATTCTATTAATAATTCTGAATTTTACGTTAAAGATTTGAATGAGTTTGTGAGTGTTTCTATTAGTGCGGGTGTTGCTGTTGGAGCGGTATCTTGGATGGCTTTGTTGGAACGTGCAGATAAGTCTTTGTTGAAGGTCAAAACGCAAGGTAAGAATGCTGTTTTGGGGTAATCTGAAACAGTTTTTAATTTTCCTCATTTATCAATATACGAAAACTCAATGGTGTTTTTTTCACACCTCATTCAATCTAGTTTTTTTATCTTACTTTTTAATATGAAACTATTTCAATATTGTGCTGTGATGTTTGTCAGCATGGGGCTTATGGCATGTGCATCGACTTATAATCAAAATCAATTGACACCTCGGCCAACCGCATCTCATTTAAATTCAGTAAATCCTGCTTTAAGGATTCAGGCTTTATTTAAAGAAGCACATGCAGATGCTGTTTTTGTCACATTCGATGGTATAAAACTTAATGCATACGGTACACATTTGAACCGTGCAGATACTGCTTATATTCCTGCATCTACTTTTAAAATTACCAATGCCTTAATTGCTTTAGAGCAGGGGAAAGCCACGTCTACAGAAATATTTAAATGGGATGGAAAACCCAAATTTATAAAGTCTTGGGAAAAGGACATGACTTTAGCTGAAGCAATGCAAGTTTCAGCTGTGCCTGTTTATCAAGCTTTGGCACGTCGTATTGGTTTGCCATTAATGCAAAAGGAATTGGAAAGAATTGGCTATGGGAATATGCAAATAGGTTCTCAGGTCGATCAGTTTTGGTTAAAAGGTCCTTTAACTATTACCCCAAATGAACAAGTGAAATTTTTATATCAACTCGGCAAAGGGCAGTTGGCGTTTAAACCTGAAGTTCAGCAACAAGTGAAAGAGATGTTGTATGTGGAGCGTAGAGGGGAAAATCATTTATATGCGAAAAGTGGTTGGGGAATGGATGTTGACCCGCAAGTAGGTTGGTATGTGGGTTTTGTTGAAAAGGCTGATGGTCAGGTTGTGAGTTTTGCTTTGAATATGCAAATGAAAGATGGCGATGATGTGAGTTTGCGGAAGCAATTAACTTTAGATGCATTAGATAAGTTGGGTGTTTTTCATTATTTGATATAGTTAGCTTTTTGGCGAATTGGTTTTACGAAGTACTTGAGGTATAAGTGCTTTAAGTATTTTGTAAGACCATGATTATGAATGTTAAAGAGCGAGAAAAACGCTTAGAAGAAATTTTTAGAAAGAAAAATAACGAAGGTTTTGCTGTAGCTATTACAGGATGTTGGGGCATTGGCAAAACTCATTTTTGGAATAAGTTTTTTAAAGAAAAAACTCAAGAAGAAAAAAAGATAAAAGAAAAATTTTATTATGAGGCAAGTCGAGTAGATTTTGCTTCGGCATTTGAAAACAAAAAGTATGCGTATATTTCTTTATTTGGTATAGAAAGCATTCAAGATTTAAAAAATGCTATTTGTACTAAATTATCTACCAATCCTTATGTTAAAGAAGCACCTAAAAGGCTCGAATTTTCTTCGCTATTAAAAAAGTCATTAGAGCAATTTAAAGATATAAAAGTTTCTCAATATGGTGTTAGTGCATCGGCAAAACTATTAGAAAATTTACTTTACGCTCAAGTCAAAGATGCAATTATTTGTTTTGATGACTTTGAAAGATTATCAGATAAATTAAAAATTCAAGATGTTATGGGCTTAGTTAATCAATTAAAGCTAGAGAGAAATTGCCAAGTTATTTTGATTTTAGATGAGTCTAAAAATGATGAAGAAAATAAGAAAAAATATGCTGAATACAAAGAAAAATTAATAGATGACACAATCAAAATTACATCAGTTGAACCTTTAATTCGAGTGAAAGCTGAAGAGGCAGAGATTGATCAGCCATTAATTGATTTAATGGTGAAATTTGCTGACGAATTAGAAATTCATAATTTTAGATTCTTTCAGAAAGTTATTAAGTTATATCGTGAATTTTTAGAGCAATTGCCAAATGAAGTTGCCTATTGGACCAAAGAAATTATTTTAGTTCGAATATTACAAGGATATTTTATTGAGGATTTTGGACAGAATCTTGATATTAATTGGGACCAATTTACACGTAAAAGTCAGTTTAGTGCTGAAGTTAAGAAAAAACATGATAAAGATCATATTGGCAAAGATAATATTCAACTTAACCTTATAAACAGTATTTCCCCCATTTTTTCTCAAAATGATTTATGGGCAACTGAATTTAAAAAATGGTTTGAACAAAAAAGTAGTTTTGATTCGAAAATTATTCGACAGCTCGTCGAATCAGATTTAATTGATGATAATTATATGAAGGCAAAAGCTAAGATTGATCAGTTAATTAATAATTATAAAAACTATAATCTAGACTCTGGATTTACTAAAAAATTGTCATCTGAAATTAAAAAAATCATCAAGTTCGATGTGTTAGAGAATATTGAATTTTATTGTTCTTTTCTTTCAGAGTTTGATGCACAAGAGGAAATTAATCAGATTGATCAATTAGTAAAAGAACATCTTCAAAGTGCATTTCATGAGAACCATGAAAGAATGCTAAAACTTTATTATTGGCATGAGGATCAAACACAAAAATATAGAAAGTTTATAAAAGATTTATTAGATGATCCTAATAGTTTCAAACAACAAGAATTTTTAAGAATACTCGAACTATATCTTTATAAAGGTGAAACAGCATATGGAAGTGAAGAAGTTCTTTATCACATGACGAAAAAGCATCTAGAAAATTTTATTAAGGATGAGTATCCATCTGCTTTCAAGACATTATCATTGAAAACTATCTGTAAAAAAATAATAGAATTATATCAATTGAAACAATCTCAAATGGTACAAACAGTAAAATCTTGGCTCAAAGAAATTATTGAAAATATTGGTAAATCAAAAGGCTATCCTCAGCATTATATAAACTACTTTACTGAGGAATTATAATAAAAAAAGGGCTCTTACGAGCCCTATTTTTATCACTTCAACATCGTCTTTAAAAATCTCGCTGTATGCGAAACTTTAGATTTAGCCACTTCTTCAGGCGTGCCTTCGGCAATAATCATACCGCCACCTGCACCACCTTCAGGGCCCAAATCAATCACCCAATCGGCAGTTTTAATTACATCTAAATTATGCTCAATCACCACAATGGTATTACCCTTATTACGAAGCTCGTGAAGAATATCTAAAAGTTTCGCAATATCATGGAAATGCAAACCTGTTGTTGGTTCATCTAGCACATATAAGGTTTTACCCGTATCACGCTTCGCAAGTTCACGTGCCAATTTCACACGTTGCGCTTCACCACCCGAAAGTGTCGTTGCAGATTGACCTAAACGGATATAACCCAAACCAACTTGATGCAAGGTTTCCAAACGACGGTGAATGACAGGAATGGCATCAAAGAAATGCATCGCATCCTCAACAGTCATTTCTAAAACATCGGAAATATTTTTGCCTTTATAGCCAACTTCCAAAGTTTCACGGTTATAACGTTTGCCATGACACGCATCGCAAGGCACATACATATCGGGTAAAAAGTGCATTGCAACTTTAATCATGCCGTCGCCTTCACAGGCTTCACAACGACCACCTTTCACGTTAAACGAGAAACGACCTGCGGCATAACCACGTGCTTTTGCTTCAGGTGTTTGTGCAAATAATTCACGAATTGGTGTAAACAAACCTGTATAGGTTGCAGGGTTTGAACGAGGCGTACGACCAATAGGGCTTTGGTCAATATCAACCACTTTATCTAAGAACTGCAAACCATCAATCGAGTCAAATTTTTCCGCTGTAAGCGTTGTTGCACCATTCAATTGAGTTGCAGCAAGCGGTAAAAGTGTACGGTTAATTAAGGTTGATTTACCTGAACCTGAAACACCTGTCACACAAGTCATAATGCCTAAAGGAATCGTCAAATCTACATTTTTTAAGTTATGACCTGCTGCACCCATCAGCTTAATTTGTTCTTCAGGTTTTGGCGGTTGAATGCGAACTTTAGGTACTTCAATTTTTAACTTGCCCGATAAATATTGACCTGTTAAAGATTTAGGGTTTGCCAAAATTTCATCATAAGTACCCTCGGCAATGACGTGACCACCATGAATACCTGCGCCAGGACCAATATCAATAATATGATCGGCTGCACGAATGGCATCTTCATCATGTTCAACCACTAAAACAGTATTGCCTAAATCACGTAAGCGAACCAATGTTTCAAGCAAACGGTCGTTATCACGTTGATGTAAACCAATTGATGGTTCATCAAGTACGTACATCACGCCCATTAAGCCCGCACCAATTTGCGAAGCCAAACGAATACGCTGTGCTTCACCCCCTGAAAGGGTTTCGGCAGAACGTGAAAGGCTTAAATAATTCAAACCAACAGATACTAAGAAATGTAGACGTTCACGAATTTCTTTGAAAATCTTATCGCCAATTTCACCTTTGGCACCTTCAAGCTGAACATCTTGATAATAATTTTCAGCATCGCCAATCGACATTTTAGTAATTTGGGCGATGGTTTTATCTAAGATTTTTACATTACGTGAGATTTCATTTAAACGTGAACCATCACAAACGTCACATGCCGCATTAGAAAGATATTGTGCTAAATCTTCACGAACATAATTACTTTCTGTTTCACGGTAACGACGTTCTAAATGTGGCAAAATTCCTTCAAAAGCTTGCACACGCTTATGTGAGCGACCACGTTCATCGATATAACTTAAATCTATTTTATCTTTGCCTGTACCGTATAAAAATTTCTTTTGAGTATCGGCATCAAGTTCATTCCATGGCGTATCTACAGAAAAACTAAAATGATCGGCAACTTTTTGAATCATGCTGTAGTAGTAAGGGCGTTGTCTGTCCCAACCACGAATTGCGCCTTGGCTAATAGAAACTTCTTTATTCGGAATGAGTTTATCTGCACTGAAATGACTGCGCGTTCCTAAACCATCACAAGTCGGGCAGGCACCAAATGGATTGTTAAACGAGAACAAGCGCGGTTCTAATTCACCCACAGCGCGGTCACATTCAGGGCAAGAGTGTTTTGCAGAGAACGTACGGTCTGCTTGTTCACCTTTCATCCAAGATAAAATGGCAATATCACCACCTAAACGCAGTGCAGTTTCAAAAGATTCTGCAATTCGGTTGCCTAAATCATCACGGACTTTAAAACGGTCAACCACTACTTCAATGGTATGTTTTTTCTTTTTATCGAGTTCAGGAATTGGGTCGATGTCCATGACTTCGCCATCGACACGCGCACGAACAAAACCTTGGCTTTGTAATTGTTCAAATAAATTGGTGTATTCACCTTTGCGATCTCGAATAACAGGCGCAAGCAACATCAGTGCTGTTCCTTCTTCAAGACCTTTTACAGCATCGACCATTTCTGAAATAGTTTGTGCCACCATCGGTAAGTCATGTTCTGGGCAATATGGCGTGCCGACACGTGCGTAGAGCAAACGAAGATAGTCATAAATTTCTGTAATTGTTCCCACGGTTGAGCGTGGGTTATGACTTGTCGATTTTTGTTCAATCGCAATGGCAGGGCTTAAACCTTCAATCGAATCGACTTCAGGTTTTTCCATTTGAGATAAGAACTGACGCGCATAGGCAGAAAGTGATTCTACATAGCGTCGCTGACCTTCGGCATATAAAGTATCGAATGCTAAAGATGATTTCCCTGAGCCTGAAAGTCCCGTGATTACCACAAACTTGTCTCGTGGAATATCGAGTGACACATTTTTTAAATTATGGGTGCGTGCGCCTCGAATACGGATATGACTTTGACTCATAAATACTTCTCAAAAAGGGTGCGTGAATAAAGGTATATGATAGCGCATGAAAATTGTTCAAGTGCAAAATAAAGTAATTAAAACGACAATTTGTGGCGGTGATTGTTTTAAATGTGACACAAATAAAAGCACAGTATAAAACTGTGCTAGAAAGATGCTAAAAATTTGAAAGAAAACTAAGCGATATCACATAAGCCAGAATAAGGACGTTCAAAAATAGATTCAATATTTTCAAAAGATTGTGCTTTTATTTGTTGTGTTTTACCGAAAGAGTATTGAATCACTAAGCGTTCAAGTTGAGATAAAAAGTGTTCATATTGTTCTGAAAAGTTTTCAATATCTAGAAAATCGAAATTTAGTTTAGGGTTGCAATTATAGCGACCAATAAAATCGAGCATTAAATTTTGAACTTTACGGTTGGTAAAATAAATTAAATAAGTCGCAGCAGAGCCACAATGCAAACAACCTTGGTTTAAATAAATTTCATCATTTTCATACCAGCACTTTCGCAATGTAATCATGGCGCGAATGGCTTCGGTACCTTGTGTTTCCTGATTCATATCGAGTTGCTCCAATGTTATTTTTAAATGATAATAATTCTCATTAATAATAGTGTACCGTGTCATTTAATAATTACAAATCAATTTTTTGTAAATATTCAGAAATATATTTTTGATTGAAAAATAATCTTTAAGTTTATGATTTTTATCGTAGAACATGTTTTTACTCAGCTATAATGCTGAAAAAGGAATTTACGAAAAATAAATTATGTTTGCGTTATTTTTGAAGTGTGCTTTAGGTGCTGCGGTTGTTCTTCTTATCTCTATTTTGTCGAAAAGCAAAGCTTTTTATATTGCAGGATTAGTTCCTTTATTCCCTACATTTGCTTTAATTGCACATGTGATTGTGTCGCAACAACAAGGGCAGGGGCATTACAGAAAACTGCTTTATTTGGTTTGTGGTCGCTTATTCCATATTTTATTTATTTGCTGATGGTGTATGTGTTTGCAACTAAAATGTCGATGTGGTCATGCTTAGGATTGGCAACTTTGTGTTGGGTGGTTGCTGCGGCAGGTTTAATTTATGGTTGGCAGTTGTATCACCAATAAACAAAAATTAAATTGTTTTAGTGCGAATGAAAATGCTCTTGGTGCCTTTGGGTGAAATCAAAGTGATGAATGAAATGATGTATTTCATATTCTCGATGCACATTTGCATCGAGAATATTTTTTATGAATACAATTAAGCTTCTAAACCATTCCATTGTCTTTGATGATAAGCACCATCCCAGAACAACCATTCAAGCTGTGCAGCACGTGTATATGCTTGATGCATCTTTTCAAGCGTATCTACATCGCAACGTTCAGCAATTGCATCTACAGTATCAATCACTTTTTGTACGGATTCATGAAAGTCTTCACTTGCATAAGTATCAATCCAAGCTTGATACGGATTATTTTCTACCGATTTATTTACAATATCTTTCCCCACTTCTGCATAAATCCAGAAACAAGGCAGTAGAGATGCCAAAACAACAGGATAGCTTTCAGACCAAGCCGTTGCTTGTAAAAATGAAGTGTAATGATGGCAAGCAAGCGTAAGCGGTGTTGTTGCAAAGTCTTGCGTAGAAATTTTAAATTGATCTAAAAATTCATTGTGCATTTCACGTTCAAATACAATGGCAAGTTTCGCAGCTTCAGAGAATTGAATAATTTCTTCTGCGCTAAATGCTTTTGCTGCACATACAGCAAGCGAGCGACCATAAGCCACTAAATAATGTGCATCTTGAATGACATAATGACAAAAAGCATCTTTGTCTAAAGTTCCTTGCGCAAGCTCTTGGTTAAAAGGATGCTGAAGTGTTTTTTGATATAAATCTAAATTTCTATTCCAAACGTCTTGTGAAAAGCTCATCTTAAATCCTGTTTCGAGCATGTTGATATTGTTAGGCTTAATATAGCAATTCAGTACCTGTAGCGTGTTGCAGAAGTATTAATATTTACGCAGTTTCAAAAAATAATATGAAGACTTTGGACTAATTTTTAAAAATAGTGATAATTGAACAAAGTTAAATCAGACAATATTAAACCTGCTTGATTATCTACTACGGTAAAAATTACACAAAGCAAAAAAAACGACAGACATTGGATTGTCTAAAACGAGAAATAAAATAATTTTTGTGCTGTATAATTTTACCAAATTTTAATATTTGAATTATTTAAGGTCGTTCTACCATGTTGAAACATTTTGGTTTCTCTATCTTTTTTACGATCGTGTGTTTGGCTATTTCTGCATATTGGGGTTATACCCACGGTCCAGAAGCTGGCTTACAAACCATGTTCACAGCACTCACCGTAACGGCAATTTTAGCCGTAATGGAAGTATCTCTTTCATTTGATAATGCTGTCGTAAATGCCTCAGTTCTGCGTAATTGGGATCATTTTTGGAAAATGCTATTTTTAACAGTGGGTATTATTGTTGCTGTTTTTGGTATGCGTTTAATTTTCCCTGTTGCCATTGTTGCTGTAACAGCAGATATGGGCTTTATGGAAGTGGTTCAATTGGCGCTGAATGATCCTAAAACCTATTCACAACGTTTGTTAGATCATCATGCTGAAATTGCTGCTTTTGGTGGAGCATTCCTGTTACTAGTATTCTTAAACTTCTTCTTAGATGAAGGGAAAGATACGCATTGGTTCAAATGGCTTGAAAATCGTTTAGCAAACTTAGCCAATGTTCCTGCAATGTCTGTATTTGTTGCGCTTATTGCATTGCTTGTTATGGCAGCAAATGTTGATGAAGCAAAACGCTTAGTGGTAACAATGGCAGGTATTTGGGGCATTGTGATTTATATTGGCGTTCAAGTTTTAGGTCACTTATTGGGTGGCGAACCTGAAGTAGATGAAGATGGTAACAGTGTAGACAAAGAAGGGAATGTTATACCGGGTGGAGTGGTTAAAGCAGGTATTGGTGGTTTCCTTTATTTAGAAGTTTTAGATGCATCGTTTAGTTTTGATGGTGTAATTGGTGCATTTGCGATTACTTCAGATGTTGTCATTATTATGTTGGGTCTTGCTATTGGTGCAATGTTCGTACGTTCTATGACAATTTACCTTGTAGATAAAGGCACATTAGATGCTTATGTTTACCTTGAACATGGTGCACATTATGCCATTGGTGCATTAGCATTTATTATGATTGCAAGTGGCACAGGCTTGCACGTACCTGAAGTTGTTACAGGCTTAATTGGTGTGGCTTTCATCGTTTGGGCTGTGATTGCATCTATTCAATATAATAAACGACAAATGACATGATCTCTTTGTGATTAAGTTGTTGAGAAGCGTAACCTAAGTTACGCTTTTTTGTTTTTTTAGATGGTGATCATCTTTATTTCAAATAAAATATATGCAGAGATTAGCATCAAATGACCTATAATCTTCCACAGAAATTAACGAGTTTTAATGACCTATGATGAACGCCCTTGAACGTCGCTCAACCTTTGCTTTAAGTAGTATTTTTGCCTTACGCATGTTGGGTTTGTTCATGATTATTCCTGTATTTTCAGTTGCAGGACAGGCATATCAAGGTGCAACACCTGCACTTATTGGTTTGGCTGTGGGTGTTTATGGTTTAACTCAAGCCATTTTACAAATTCCATTTAGTCTTATTGCAGATCGTTATAGTCGTAAACCTCTTATTGTATTTGGACTTTTGCTTTTTGCTTTAGGCGGTGCCATTGCTGCCATGTCTGACACCATTTATGGCGTGATTATTGGTCGTGCTATTGCAGGTGGTGGTGCGGTTTCTGCGGTGGTCATGGCATTACTTGCAGATGTAACGCGTGAAGAACAACGTTCTAAAGCAATGGCAATGATGGGTATGAGTATTGGCTTATCCTTTGTTATTGCTTTTAGTTTAGGACCTTGGTTAACCAGTTTGGTGGGTATTTCAGGTTTATTTTGGGTAACAACCATTATGGGCATACTTGCTATTTCTATGTTGTTCCTTGTACCTAAAGTAACGCGTCATCACAAAAATTTTCAACAAGGTTATTTGGTACAGTTAAAAGAAGTACTGAAAATGAAAGATTTGAACCGTTTGCACGTTTCGGTTTTTTCATTGCATTTATTGCTAACAGCCATGTTTATATATGTGCCCTTACAACTAATTAATTATGCAAAAATTCCATTATCTAGCCATGGTTTAATCTATTTACCATTATTAGTTTTGAGTTTATTTTTCGCTTTCCCAAGTATTATTTTGGCTGAAAAGTATCGCAAAATGCGAGGCATTTTCCTCACAGCAATTGGCGGTATTATCTTAGGCTTAATCTTTATGATATTTGGCTTCGAATCTAAATACATTCTGCTTTTAGGCTTGGGATTATTCTTTATTGCATTTAATGTGATGGAAGCTTTATTGCCTTCATGGTTATCTAAAGCAGCACCTATTCAGTCTAAGGCAACGGCTATGGGGGTGAATGCGAGTGGTCAATTTTTAGGGGCATTTTGTGGTGGTATTTTGGGTGGTCAGCTTATTATGCTGAATAATACAGCGATGGGGTGGAGCATCTTAACGGCAATTGCCATTGTTTGGTTGTTCATTAGTTTTGGCTTGTCACAACCTCGTTATTTATCATCTCTAGTATTAAGATTGCCTGACACCAAACAAACAGATGAATGGACTTCTCAATTATTGGCAATTCATGGTATTGAAGAGGTCTTAGTGATGCCTGAACAGCAAGTTGCTTATGTAAAAGTTGATAAAATGCAGATAGATGATGCTGCACGACAACATTTAACGCACTTGTTAGGTAAAGAGGTAGTCATTTAATGAGAACTCTTATAAAGTAAAACATAGAATCGAATAGGAAGATAACAGCAAATGCGCGGCGTAAATAAAGTAATCTTAGTTGGTACTTTGGGTAAAGACCCTGAAACAAAAACATTTCCAAATGGTGGATCACTCACTCAGTTTTCTATCGCGACAAGCGAATCTTGGACAGACAAAAGTTCAGGTGAACGTAAAGAACAAACAGAATGGCATCGTATTGTATTGCACAACCGTTTAGGTGAAATTGCACAACAATATTTGCGTAAAGGTTCTAAAGTTTATATTGAAGGTTCATTGCGTACACGCCAATGGACAGACCAAAGTGGTCAAGAACGCTACACGACTGAAATTCGTGGCGAACAAATGCAAATGCTCGATTCTGCGAACCGTCAACAACAAGGTGGCGATCAGCAAGATGGTTTTGCTCAACCACGTTTTAACAATAATAACCAAGGCGGTGGCAATAACTACGGCAATCAAGGTGGTTATGGCGGTCAACAGTCTGGTGGTTATAACAACCAACAACAAGCACCACAAGGTGGCTATGGCAACAATGTTAACCAAGGTTTCCAAGCGCCTAAGCCACAGCAACAACCTGCTAAGCCAATGGCAACAGCACCTTCAGACTTAGATGATGATTTACCGTTCTAATTTTTAAAACAGTAAACCATATTCAAAAAACCCTTTGATTCATCAAAGGGTTTTTTATTTTGTTATATTTTAAAAAATCTATTATAAATGAAGGATCAAACACGAATAATTATTTGGGGGAATAAGCGTGAAAAAACTCATAGCAATATCAATTTTATTTTTTACGACAACAGCTTATGCAACAACATCAGAAAAATGGGTAAAAGTAAGTACAGATGAATATGGCGAAACATTTGTAAACTCAAGCCATATAAAAAGTGTAGCGGGACATCCATCTGTTATAGAGTATGGTTATAAATATATTTATACATATGGTGTGCCATCATTACAAATTGCACCGCGTGGTTATATTCAAGCAATACACCAAATCAATTGTAAAGAACAAACTAAAGCAACCATTAAAAGTCAGCGTTTTAAGCCAAATGGCAAAGCAATAGATATGGATACACCATTTTCAACAGTATATTTTGAACCTATTTATGATTCTCATACAGATTTAATGAAAGTGTATAAATATGTCTGCAAAGCGAAAAAATCTTAATGTGAAATTCTTCTAAAAACCGATGATTATGTATTTTTTGAATTTTATTAAATAAAAAGAGCACCAATATTGGTGCTCTTTTTTTGCCTAATTCAGTCATTACTTAATTTCAGTAATAAACTCTTCTGTTGGACGACGTACTTTTTTCAATGCGCTTAACCAATCACCTTCAGGTTGACGACGACCTAAAGCAAGTAAAGTTACTGACATTAGACCTTTCGATTTTAAATCTAAGAACTCATCTAATTGGATTTTATCAAAGCCTTCCATTGGTGTTGCATCTACACCTAATTCAGCGGCAGCAGCAATTGCCATACCAAAGCCAATATGCGCTTGTTTTGCAGCATGATGGTGCTGTTGTTCTTCAGTAAATGTCGAGAATAATTGATTCAAGCCAGCAACAACATCTGCTGTTTTATCTAAAGGCAAGCCACGCTCATTATTCGTATAATCATAAATTGCTTGAATACGCTCTGGATCCATTTTGTCCCAAGCTGTAAAAACAAGTAAGTGAGATGATTCAACAATTTGTGGCTGATTAAATGCGATAGGAGAGATTTTTTCTTTCATTTCTGGGTTTGAAATGACGAAAATGTGAAAAGGTTGTACACCCGCAGATGTAGGTGCTAAACGAGCAGCTTCAACAATTTGATCAACAAGCGCTTGCTCAAGTTTTTCACCTGTCATACGTTTAGTTGCATAGCGCCAATTTAATGCTTTTAAAAGTTCCATAAGTATTCCTAGTTTGTATTGTGTTTCATTGTTTTGGTTGAATAGTTAAATTTGATATAACTCTTTAAGTGCAGATTTCAAATCTAAAGGCGATCTACCTAAAAGTGTTTTTAAGTCTGAGCTATTTATTTCATATTGATGCTGTTTGATATCTATAACAGTTCCTTTGGTTAAATAAATTAGGAACTCAGGAAGTTGAATGTCTTTTAATAGTTGTTCGAATTGAGCTTCATCTGCATTGATATAATTAATATTCTTATTGCTAATTTGACTCAATGTTTGCGCAATATCTGCATATGAATAAGCGACATCACCTGTAATATTATAGGTTTTATTTTCATGATTCTCTTGTACCAATAAATTGGCAATTGCTTCGCCCATTTCTCTGCGTAAAGCATAAGGAACTTTGCCATCACCACCTGGTAAATAAACACCTTGTTCAAATACTTTTTCACCAACAATGAGGGGAATTGCATCTGTGTACATGGTGTTTCGAACAAAAGTAAAATCTAAGCCACTCGCTTGTATATATTTTTCAGTATCAAAATGGCTTTGCATTAGGTCTTTAACATTTGAAGTTTCAATATTTTGAATGGCTAAGCCTGTATAAATAATATGCTTTACACCTGCCATTTTTGCAGCATCAATCACATTTTTATGTTGTTCTAAGCGATTGAAATCCATTGTAGAAATAAGTAAAAGTTTTGTTACGCCTTCAAATACATGTCCTAAAGATGAAATTTGATTGAAGTCACCAATACGAACTTCAATGCCTTGTTCTTTATACTTTGAAGCTTTAGTTTCATCTCTAGCAAAAATAGAAAATTGATCTTTTGATGTTGTTTTACTTAATTGAGAGATTACGCTTGAGCCTAATTGGCCTGTTGCGCCTGTAACTAATATCATATGAATTCCTATTGTTTTAACTTTTTTTAAAGTGAAGTTGTTAAAGGGAGATTAATAAAACTGTACTATTCATTTTTTTAATTTCTTATCTTTAGTAAACAAAGTCAATGGACAGTCATGT
This sequence comes from Acinetobacter portensis, assembly GCF_010646905.1. Lineage (NCBI taxonomy): Bacteria > Pseudomonadati > Pseudomonadota > Gammaproteobacteria > Moraxellales > Moraxellaceae > Acinetobacter > Acinetobacter portensis. Next base: position 1,028,692 of record NZ_JAAARQ010000002.1, on the reverse strand, counting down.
AAGTGAAATTTTAGGTTGTTTTAAATGTCTTTATAAATTGATTTATTAGTAAAGTTTTATTTAATTTTGTTGATCTATCTTAACGTATTTAAAGGTTTTTTTAAATATTATTAATATTTTACTATACATTATTATAGTTAAAAAATGCTATACATTGTTATAGTTAAACCACTCCCCAAAACTGAATGAAAATGAAGAAAAATACCATTAATCAAGAGAGCTGTAGTGCCAGTTTTGTTGTCGCGCTTAAAGATGCATTGAATGTCATTAATGGCAAATGGAAGCTTGCTATTGTTTGTACATTGTTAGCAGATCAACGACGATTTAGCGATATTGAAAAACTGATTAAAGGTATTACACCACGTATGGTTTCTAAAGAATTAAAAGAGCTTGAAATTAATGGTGTGGTGAGAAAAATTGAAATGCTCGAAAATGGATTAACCGTGACCAAATATGATTTAACTGAATCTGGTCGAAACTTACATGATGTGATTGTGACGATGGTGGAATGGGGTAAGCAGCATCGTGCATTTAGTTTGTCATTAGATATTAACGAGAAAGAATAAATCATTAATCTAATAAATCGATTAAAATTATAAAAAAGTACTGTTTTACCAATTTTAAATATTTTCGTATTCTAGCTTCACAAGATAAGCACTTATATAAATTGAAGTTAGAGGAATATCTCATGAGTTTAATTAACACCCAAGTAAAACCATTTACAGCAACTGCTTACAAAAATGGTGAATTCATTGAAGTGTCAGATAAAGACATGATGGGTAAATGGTCTGTTGTATTTTTCTATCCTGCAGATTTCACTTTTGTTTGTCCAACAGAATTAGGCGATTTAGCTGATCATTATGCTGAATTCCAAAAAATGGGCGTAGAAGTTTATTCAGTTTCTACAGACACACATTTCACGCATAAAGCTTGGCACGATTCTTCTGAAGAAATTAAAAAAATTGAATATCCAATGGTAGGTGACCCAACTTGGACACTTGCTAAAAACTTTGAAGTTTTAATTGAAGAAGATGGTTTAGCTGACCGTGGTACTTTTGTAATTGATCCAAACGGAACAATTCAAATTGTAGAAATTAATGCAGGTGGTATTGGTCGTGATGCATCTGAATTGCTTCGTAAATTAAAAGCAGCTCAATATGTATATGCTCACCCAGGTGAAGTTTGTCCTGCTAAATGGAAAGAAGGCGATGCAACTTTAGCACCTTCAATCGACTTGGTTGGTAAAATCTAAGTTATCCGATTTAAAAGAAAAGCCAGAGCAATTGTTCTGGCTTTTCTTTGTCATTTTAAAACTTATGCAATATAGCCTTTTGTCGATGTTGCATAACTTCGAACCCCATCAATCAGATGATCAATTAACTTCTCCATAACAAGCCTCTGACCTTTACGAGAAGAGTAGACAATTTGTATAGTGCCAATGTTAGAACACCATTCAGGTAAAATATGGATTAAGCGACCTTCTTGAAGATCTTTTTCTACGGTTAATAATGGTAAATCTGCAATACCTAGCCCATCTAATGCAGCAAAATAAGCGCCCGATAAATCGTTACTTTTCACTCGTGGATCTAGATGAATATCAATTTTTTCATGATGTTTTAAGTTGTGTAAACTCCAACGATAATTTGTTTTTTGCGTACCTAAAACAATACTTGGAAAATCACAAATTTCTGTTACGTGTTCAATAATACGCCCTTGAAGTAATTCTGGACTTGCAACTAAGCAATGTGTGGTACGAATAACATCACGCACAATAATGCTGGAATCTTCATTATTTTCGAAATTTGTACGAATCGCTAAATCAATATCATCATGCAAAATATCGACTCTGCGACTAGTGAGTTCCATTTCAATTTTAACTTGCGGATATTGCTTTAAAAACTGATTAAGCAAGGGTCGAATCTGATGTTCCATCATGACGGATGGACAACTCAGTTTAACTAAACCACTTGGTTCTAGTGTTTGTTTCAATAGAATATTTTGAGCACAATCTGCTTGAGATATAATTTTGCTACATTCTTCAAAGAATTCTTGACCTAATGGTGTGACTTTAAAGTGTCTTGTTGATCTTTGAATAAGCGTGACATCGAATTTATTTTCTAAGTCTAATATTCGTCTGCTTAATTTAGATTTTGTAATATTACTTGCTTCACTGGCTGCACTAAACCCACCATGTTTAACAACAAGGTAAAAGTAATAGTAGTCATCAAATGAATGCATATACGCTCCGAGAAAGCAAAAATATTAAATTCTATTGGTGATCATATAGGATATTTTTCAAATACCAATCTGAAAATAGTAAAAGCGATCCATTGATCGCTTTTATTTTATGCTCAAAATTTAACGTGAAATAAAAATTTATTTTTTAGTCGTGTTTTGAACGTAACTATTGATGAGGTTGCGGTAGTCAGGAATATGTTGACTAAATAATGCACCTAAACCTTCAACATCATTACGCCAATCACGGTGTAATTCACATGATGCACCAAACCAAGTCATCAATTGAGCACCAGCATTTGACATGCGATCCCATGCAGAATCACGTGTTAAATGGTTGAAAGTACCCGATGCATCGGTAATCACAAAGACATCAAAATCTTCTTCAAGCGCAGATAAAGCAGGAAATGCTACGCAAACTTCAGTTACAACACCTGCAATAATCAGTTGTTTTTTACCTGTTGCTTTAATCGCTTTAACAAAGTCTTCATTATCCCAAGCATTAATTTGTCCAGGACGGGCAATATAAGGTGCATCGGGGAACATTTCTTTTAATTCGGGAACTAACGGGCCATTTGGACCATCTTCAAAACTTGTGGTTAAAATGGTTGGAAGATTAAAATATTTTGCGGCAGCAGCAAGTGCTAATACATTATTTTTGAATTTATCAGGGTCGATATCACGAACTAAGGAAAGTAAACCTGTTTGATGATCTACTAATAATACGGCTGCATTGTCTTTATCTAAACGAACGTATGGCTTACCCATAATCGTATCCTCATAAGTGCCTATTGGTGAAGAAATAGATTTATAAAGTGAATCAATTTCTATTGAATCTTCATATTAATAGGATAGTTTTTGCTGATACAGCCCATATTTCAGGATTGATAATCTTAAAAATAAGATAAAAACTTAAAATGGATTTAAATGAATCGAGGTAATCGAGTTTAAATTAAAAAATTGTTCTACTTTTAGGATGCTGTTTTCTGAGTGACCTATTGGTCTATATAGGATTAAATCTTAAAATAGAGCCATGTTAAATCCGAGCGTAGGAGCTTGAGATGAAAAAAATTATAGGCGTATATCGCAATGAAAACATGCATTGGGTGGGTGATGGTTTCCCAATGAAAGGTCTTTTTTCTTATGATCGTTTAGGTCAAGCCATTAGCCCATTTTTGCTTTTGGACTATGCTTCACCTTATCCATTTAAACCAACGAATGAACAGCATGGTGTCGGTTCACATCCGCATCGTGGGTTTGAAACAGTGACTATTGCTTATCAAGGTGAAGTGACTCATAAAGATTCAGCAGGTGGTGGTGGAACCATTAAAACAGGCGATGTTCAATGGATGACAGCAGGTTCAGGTCTTGTTCATGAAGAGTTTCATTCTCCTGAATTTGCACAAAAAGGTGGATTATTTCAAATGGCACAATTGTGGGTGAATTTACCTGCAAAAGACAAAATGACAGCACCTCGCTATCAAGCTATTGAAGCTAAAGATATTCCTATCATTGAGTTTAAAGATAAGTCGGGTCATTTACGTGTAATTGCAGGTGAATTTGCAAGAAAACATGGTCCTGCATCAACTTTTAGCCCAATTAATGTTTGGGATGGTGAGTTAGTCATTGGTCATAAAGAAATTATTCACGTGCCTGTAGGTCATACAGTTTTATTTGTCGTGCTTGAAGGCGAAATGCTTTTAAATGAAACGCAAAAAGTATTGGATAGTTCCATTGTTATCTTTAATAAAGACAGTGAAACAGATATTCAGCTTGAAGCAACCGTAAATGCGAAATTCTTGGTTTTAACAGGTGAGCCTTTAAATGAACCTATTCAAGGCTATGGACCATTTGTGATGAATACCAAAGAAGAAATCATTAAAGCTTTTGATGATTTTAATAGCGGTAAATTTGGAGAGATTGATGTAAGTCATTAATTTTTTATTATTTATGATGTTTAATCTACAATAAAAAAGCCCTTGAGTTTATCAAGGGCTTTTTTATTTACGCTGTATTTCCATTCTTCTTTTTATTGTGCTTTTATTGTTATTATATTTTATTATTGTGATGTATTTATCATTCTTGTTGGTGTAATAGTAGTCAATTCGTAATTCTTTGTAAACTACTTTTGAGAAAAAAATTCAATTTTATTGAATGATTTATATCCGTTTTTTTAAATAGTTGATAAATCTTTAATAAATTCCTATGTTTGTGTACACATAGTTACATTGTAATTTTGTGTAAACTTTTTGGTGTTGGGGGAGGGTCAGCACAATAAATTAACAATCTGGTAGTTTTTACTAACTGCTTTTTTAAACCGTTAGTTCATAATCTTGATGAGTTAGACAATTAAAGATGGATTATATTTTGGATATTGCAGTCATTGGTAGTGGCATGGCGGGACTCGCTACAGCAAGAATTCTTAAAGATGCAGGGCATAATATAACAATATTCGAAGCCTTAGCTGGTCGTGGCATGGACAGTCATAGCATGGAATTTGAAGGTGGTTTAATTGACGCGCCACTGCGTGTAATGAATCCGCACTTATGGAAGAATACTTTAAGTTTAGCTGCTCACCTTGGTATTAAGACATATCCAGTTCGTACTTATATGGCATGTAGTTGGTTGTTTGAAGATAAAACTGAAACATGGTTGACCACTTCGCGTAGTCGTATTGGTAATTTTCCAATTATCAATAACCGTAAAGGTTTACAACAATATGGCTGGCGTTTAGTGAAGGGCATGTTACAGCTTAAAACTGCAATTGCTAAGTTTTTTAAATCGAAAGATCAAGACATCACACTTGCAGAATTCATCAATAATAATCATATCGAAGAAGTATTTTTACATGGTGCGGTTATGCCTGTGCTTTATACCATTTGTACATGTGATCCAAAGACCATTGGTGAATGGCCAGCAAAACCATTACTGGTCTTTTTACGTCAATTGACAGATGGAGATGCCTTACTTCGCTTGCAAGGCGGTACACCTGCGCTTGTAGATAAACTTATTCAAGGTATAGACATTAAAAGTGGTTCGCCAATTCGCTGTGTAAAAGAACAAAATGACAAAGTACTTGTTCAAAATGAAGCAGGTGAAAGCTACCAATTCGATAAAGTTGTTGTTGCAACGCCAACGACCAAAATTGAATCATTTCTAGATGCAGAACAATTTGCAGATGACATCGCATTATTGAAAAAATTTAGATTTGAAGATGGTGACTTGGTTATTCATACCGATCAAACGGCTATGCCACCTAAACGTAAAGATTGGGCGGTATTAAGTTATATGATGGATCGTAAATTTACCCGTCAGCAATTTACGGTTTGGTTAAACTCAATTGAGCCATCTTTAGTCGGTAAATCACCTATTTTCCAAACATGGCGTCCAGTTGTAGATATCGATCCGAAGAAAATTATCTCTTCTGTAAAACTAACTCGAGCAGTTGTAGATTCAGATACCATTGCTTTAAATAAAGAGCTTCAAGAACGCCATAAAGCAGCAGATCGCAAAGTGTATTTCTGTGGTTCTTGGTCTTGTGATGGTCTGCCAATTTTAGAATCTGCGGTGACATCAGCCATGAAAATTGCAGAAAATTTTGGCGCACCATTGCCGTTTGTCGGATTAAAACCTAAAGTTGAGGTTGCACCACAACTCGGTTATTAAGAAATGAAATGGCTTCAAGCAATTCGTAAATCTATCCCAAAACATAAATATGCAATTAATGCACAAATGCTAGGAGATGATCGTGAACTTGCTTGGAGTAATTTGGGATATTGGGAAGATACAACATCTTCCTATCCTGAAGCTTGTCAGACATTAGCAGATCAGCTTGCACAATCTTTAGAACTTACATCGAAACACAATCTTTTAGACCTTGCGTGTGGGCAGGGGGCTAGTCTTATTCATTGGCAAGATGCTTATCAAATTCAAAAAATATCTGCCGTAGAATTACAACAAGAGTGTGTTGACAACATTAAGTCAAAATATTCAGAATTTGTAGATATTCATTGTGATTCATTTTTGAATTTAAAAAATATTCCGTTGCAGCAAAAATTTGATGTTGTTGTTTGTATAGATGCGGCTTATCACTGCAATTTAAATTCATTTGTTAGATCGGCTTGCTCAGTTTTAAATTTAAATGGGAAATTAGGATTCCACTATTTGATGCTTTCCGATAAATGGGAAAATTTAAATTCATTACAAAAGCAAAAATATAAGTGGCTATTAAAAGCTGCGGATGTGAATTTAGATGATTTGATGTCAAAAGCAGAAATGACTCAAGTTTTAGAAAATAATGAATTCAAAGAGATTCAGATATTAGATTTATCGAAACAGGTATTTGCAGGTTTTTCATCTTATGTAAAAAACCGTTTGGCATTCAATAAAGATGCAAAAAATTTAGATCAATTTAAAATTGAAATGACAGCAAAGCTTTGTCGAAAATTATATGAAGATGGTTTAATTAAGTATGTGCAGGTCAGCACTGAAAGATAATTTTAATTATTGTAAAAATACAGGCTTTAAAAACATCAAAGCCTCACTATAAAGCGAGGCTAAGAAATGGTGCCGGCACACGGATTCGAACTGTGGACCTACTGATTACAAGTCAGTTGCTCTACCAACTGAGCTATGCCGGCGTTGTGGAATGCATTCTACAGAAAGTTTTTTTGAATGCAAGCTAAAAAGTGAGCGTTTAATTCTATTTTTAAGTTTTTAGTCAAATTAATGGGAAAAGGTCATTTCTAAATGAATAAATCGCCTACTTCATTTAAGTAAGCGATTTATCTATAGGATTAAATATTAAATGGCTAAAGTGAAGTCAGCAGGTTATTTACTGCGTAATATTTGGTCTAAATCTTGTGCGCATTCTTCCAAAGTAAATGCAGTGTCTAGTTGTAGTTGAGGTTTTAACTCCATTGCGAGTTTTCTCCATTCATCGATTAGGCGTATGGCTTTTTGGATTTTATGTTTATTCACGTCTTTGGCAATGGTGGGGGTGTATCCTCCGCGTTTAGCGTTTTTGATTTGTTTGACATAATTTGCGCTGTTATTCATGTTCGCTCCCCGAATAGCAGTTTCTATATGTTGTGTTTCTTGGAATAACGCTTTTAAAAGTTCGATGGTTGATATAAAGGTTTAAATGTCACAAATGGTATTCTTTGAAAAATTCAGAAAATACCTGAATATCTGTGATAACTCTTTTTTAACATAGAGTTGCAAGATTGTCTTCAATGTAGCTAAAAGCAATTTGTAATAAAAAGTGTCAAAAAATGAACACTAAAATGTAGAATTTATACGTTCATAAAACCACAATATATAGAGGTTAACTTGGTAAAAGATCCGTCTTTTTCTTTATAGAAAATGGTTGTTTTATCTTCTTAGATTAGCTTTTAAAATAAAAAAGACTTAGATTAAAAATCTAAGTCTTTGATAATTTGGCAGTAAGGGAAGAACTTAATTAGTCATTTTTTAATTTCTAATTAAATAATCTAAATTATACTAATGTTAATTCTTCAGCATCCTTATTGTTTATAAGACTTTGTTTCAATTGATTTAATTGATTTAAAATATTAAAAATTAAGGATAGCTGTTGCAAAATAACCAATGATTTTCGATCATCGTCCTCTAAATGTGACAGACGTTGTCGAATATTGTGCATATTTAATTGTGTACTTAGATCAGGAGTTTTATCTTCCAGTAGAACACCGCGAATAGCAATTAAAGCATGATCGAGTAGATCAAAAATTTCCTGATCAAAAATTTGATCACGGTGTGCACCAAGTGCTGAGATATAACTGAGTAATGTATGGTTCAAGCATAAAAACTCAAAAGCAATTTTCTTCTGTTCAGCATCAAAATCGGGTTCAGTTGCTAAAGTTGAAATGAGTGACGCGACTTCTGCATCCGTATTATGTGCAGCACGACGAACCATACGGTAGGTTAGATCGTTATTACGACCAACTTTGTAATGTTGAATCACTTCACTTAAATAATCACATTGCGCGCGCAATGAGCGCTGAATGGTGCGTGGCAGGCGACGGAATTTCCAATCAGGGAAAATGAAGGTCATACCCATCCAAGCTAAACCACAACCAATGATGGTGTCGACCATACGAGGTAATGCAGCGGTATAACCAAGACCATCGAAGTTAAAACTCAGCATTGCTAAAATGGTAATGAATGCAGTTGCTTGCGCGTATTGCTTACTACGTAGTACGAAGAAAAGAGCACCACTGAGGACAAGAAGAATTAATTGACCTTCTACGGACGGAATAAAATACAGAATAATAAAACCCAAAATAATACCCATGAGCGTACCGACAATCCTTAAGCGCAAACGACGTTTGGTCGCATTAAAGTTAGGTTGGCTGACAAATACACTAGTAAGTAAAATCCAATAACCAAATTGGATATCGGTCATCTGTACAAAAATATAACCAATACATAATACAATAGACAAACGTACGGCATGACGAAATAGTACCGATTCTGGCGTTACATGTTGCTTGATTCGTACAAGAATATCTGCCCAACCTTTTAAGTCATCGTCATTAAGTTGATGGTCAGAACCTTTGTTGTGATCAAATTTTCTATAACGTTCTGTTTCTAAATTACGTAGCTGCGCATCTATAGATTTTAAATTCTGATACAGCGTAAATAATGAATTGATAAGTACAGGATTATATTGTTTTTCATCACGAAGTTTATTCAGTGAAATTTTAAGGTTTTCAAAAGCGGGTCTGAAACGTTTGTTATGTACATAGGCTTTACGTGACAAAATACTTTCACTTAAATCCTTACATTCCTGTGCTTGAATGAACATGATACGTTGAAAGCGGAATAAAATATCGCTGTGCTGAAAGACTTTGGTCAGCACTTGATAATCCATCTGTGAGGAATTCGCATGCTCGTGAATATCTTGTGCGACAAAATAATATTGCAAACTATGGCGAGTATCTTTTTGCCCACGGTCACCTTTGAGACGGGTTAATAGAATTGTCCTCATCTCATTAAAAATCGTAATTAATTTGGCATTTTCAAGTGAAAGATCAATCATACTTTGCTGATAACTTTTGGCACTCATATCAACATCAAATAAGTTTGCTTTAGTATATAAAAAGTCACGTAAAGCATCGTAGCATTTGGCTAAATGATCTTGCGCTTTATGTGATGGAAACAATAAGAAACTAATTGTTGATAGAAAACCGTACCAAGCCGCACCAAGTACCAACAAAAAGGCTTGCATGTACCAGTTGTCAAACAAATGTACACCTAGCATGGCGTAAACAGAGGTAATTAAGCAGCCATATGAAAGAGCAGCATAACGATGACCTAAAGAACCTAAAATAATCAGTGCAATGCATGATGATAGTAGGGTAAAGCCAAATAAAATAGGATAAGGGAATAAAATATAAACTGTAACAGCCGTTATAAAAAAACCGATACATATATAAAATTGATTTAAAAGTCGAACTGAAAACCGATCATCAATATCACTTAAACCTGCAGCGACAATACCTAAGCTTAGTGGGATAGTGAGTAATTGCTCATCCATTAAGTATGGAATAAAAGCGGCACCTGCGAACGCGATCAACATACGCAGATGATAGATTGCGCTCGTGTTGTAAATGGTTTGTCTCAGGTATGAGAGCAAGAATTTCAAAAGTTGTCCTTCGATATACTTAGTTCAGAAAAACTCTGAATAAGTATGTGAAATGTTCAGAAAAGTAAAAATGATTTGAGTGGTAAAGAATACTATGGACTATGTAAAGTTGTCTGCATAGTTGGGCTTAAAATTCGAAAGATTATGCAGGGAAAAAGTTGTAAGAGCTGATTTAATTAATTTTGTAAAAGTATCGAATGTAAGATGATGTGAAGTCACATCTCCCTCATTAGAATATTTAACTTTTTTCTAAAGTTTAATATTTTAGATTTGGGCATCTGTAAGTATAGTAACCTTCAATGGGGTTGAGGGATTCTGAGGGTAGTTTATTATACTATTTGTTATCCCTCTAACGAGATCAAGCTTAAAATGGATACAGTAAATTTTATTAGACATTAAAAAAGGCTTAAACTCTTTAGGTTTAAGCCTTTATAAGACATCATGTTAGTACATGATGATGAATTTTGGCGGTGAGAGAGGGATTCGAACCCTCGATACGCGCAAACGTATACACACTTTCCAGGCGTGCTCCTTAAGCCACTCGGACACCTCACCATATAGGCGATGGATAATAACGAAAAAAAAATATTATGCCAAGCTGAAACAATTGATTTAAAGAAAAACTTTTATGGTGGTGATATGATTCGCCAAAATACTGTCTAAAATGAAGACAAAATATGCAAAATACTGCAAAAAAAGCGGCATTGCCTGTGATTACCTTGGCAGCACTTGGTGTGGTCTTTGGTGATATTGGTACAAGCCCGCTTTATGCACTACGTCAATGTTTCTTAACGGCTCACTTAGCAATTACAGATGCTACGGTGTTAGGTATTCTCTCCCTCATATTTTGGTGCATGATGCTCAGCATCAGCTTCAAATACGTCACTATTATTATGCGTGCAGACAACAACGGTGAAGGCGGTATTATGTCTTTACTTGCATTGAATCTGCGAACAAACCGAATTGCTGAAAAGAAGAAAATTTACTTAATTGCACTTGGCTTTATTGGTGCATCACTCTTTTTTGGCGATGGTATTATCACGCCTGCAATTTCAGTGTTATCTGCAATTGAAGGCATTAGCATTGCAACGCCAATGCTTAATCATTGGTTAGAGCCACTTTCTATTGGTATTTTGGCAGGGCTATTTTTAGTTCAGCGCCATGGTACCGCAACAATGGGTAAGTTCTTTGGACCGCTGACGTTGCTGTGGTTCTTGGCGATTGGTGCTTTAGGTGTATGGAGTATTATCCAAACACCATTTGTACTTTCAATGGTGAGTCCACATTGGGCGTTTAACTTTATTGTTCATCAACCCTATGTTGCATTTTTAACAATGGGTGCTGTTATTTTAACGATGACAGGTGGTGAAGCGCTTTATGCCGACATGGGGCATTTTGGTAGATTGCCGATTCGTTTAGCGTGGTTTATTGTTGTTTCACCTTGTTTATTACTCAACTACGCAGGGCAAGGTGCATTATTACTGCGTAATCCTGAAGCCATTGCTAACCCGTTTTATATGCTTGTGCCAGAATGGGCGTTGTTTCCTATGATTGGACTTGCAACGGCAGCAGCGGTCATTGCATCTCAAGCCGTGATTACAGGCGTATTCTCGATGGTGAACCAAGCGATTCAATTGCGCTATTTACCACGCCTTACGGTGCGACATACATCCGATGTTGAACAAGGACAAATCTATATCCCATTTATTAATTGGGTACTTTTCATTTCTGTCCTCATTTTAATTCTACTCTTTAAAAATAGTGCAAACCTTGCAAGCGCTTATGGTGTAGCAGTGACCATGACCATGCTTTGCGGTACGATTTTAATTACGGTGCTCGCGTATGGTTTATGGCGTTGGCCATTATGGAAAATCATATTGTTTGCAACGCCATTCTTAATATTAGATTTCATTTTCGTTGCATCAACATCGCTTAAAATTGTGTCTGGTGGATGGGTGCCAATTATGATTGGTGCAGTGTTATTTACAATTTTAATGACATGGAAAGATGGGCGAGCGCTTGTTTTAAAGCGTTTGGAACGAGATGCTTTACCTATCGATTTATTTATTAAAAGTGTGAATTTTGGCTCTGAAACCAAGTTTGTACCAGGTGATGCCATCTTCTTAACAGGAACACCTAATATTGTTCCGCATGCGATGCTTCATAATATCAAACATAATAAAGTGTTACATGAACGCAATATTATGGTGACGATCATCACAAAAGATGTCCCTTATGTCTCGCAAGAAGAGCGGCTCATGACAGAAATGCTTGATGAGCATTTTTACAGAATTACCATGTATTACGGTTTTAAAGATCAGCCAAATATTACACATGCCTTACAGCAGGCATATGAAGAACTCGATTTTGAATATGACTTGATGCAAGTGAGTTTCTTTATTTCACGTGATCGTATTATTCATTCTGTGGGTGATGGTATGGCGCCATGGCGTGAAAAGCTCTTTATTTCCTTACAGAGAAATACAAGTCCTGTGAGTGACTTTTATCAACTTCCAACGAACCGAGTGGTGGAGCTGGGAAGTCAAATTGAAATTTAGGTAGTTATTTTCTATTTAGTAAATTTCAAGCATAAAAAAACCAGAATTTATTCTGGTTTTTTTATATTTAAAGCGTGGCAAATATTATTGCGCTGGCGCTTCTGGTGCAGCAGTTTCAGATGCAGGTGCTTCTTCAGTTGTTACTACGTCAGATGCAGCATTTTCGTCAGCAACAGCGTCAGATGCTGCTACTTCAGATGCAGGCGCTTCGTTAGTTGCTTGAGCATTAGCTTCGCCTAAAATTTTGATTTTTCCGCTAGCCGCTAATTCTTGTAAAGAACCTGGTTGACCATTTACAGTTGTAGAAATTTTAGCTTGAGATAAACTTTCTAGAGTTTCACCTGGCTGAATTGCTGGCTCAGCAAAAGCTGCTACGCTGATGATGCCAGCGATAAGACCTAAACCTAAAATTTTAGAACCTGTAACTTTAGAAGAACGCATAAAATACTCCAAAAAAAATAATGATTTTGCTTATTCGTATTTTACAGTGCCATATTTTGAAGATCGGGTGCTACTAAACACACGAAAACTCAAATAGATTACCTAAGAACTCCATATAAAAAAGACATGTTGTTACAACATAGTATTTCTGTATATTTCATTTTGACTATTTGTTGGTCGAACAGATTGTGCAGCATATACAAGCCTTGTAGCGCTTGCTAATCTGCTGAAAAATTATGTATATGTACAGTACTTGCAGATCTAATGGCGAAGAAAAGAACCAGTTCGAAAAATATTTTTACTCAACTTTTTGGGCAAAATGGTTTAAAAATTGTTTTAGGCTTAGTTGCGTCAGGAAGCTTTGCAATTGCATTTGGGCAAGAAAAAATTAGCCAATGGATTTCGTTGCCATCATCATCCTCTTCAAGTTCTGCATGTGCAGGACAATTCTATAAAGAAGTTCCGCCATTTTTAGCCAAAGAATCTTTAAGTAAAAATACATATCCACTGTGTTTTAATGGCTTTAATGTGATGTATTCAGGTGTGTCGAAAACACCTCTTTGGGTTGCTGAAGCGCTTACACCAAAACGTTTAAGTCAAAAAATTCCACGGGAAGATAGCTTTCATGAGGAACTTAAAGTTCCAACAGCATATCGGGCGACTTTGGCAGACTATAAAGCTTCAGGATATGACCGTGGTCATATGGCTCCGAATGCCGATATGCCAACAAAAGCATCTCAATCGGATAGTTTTTCTTTAGCGAATATGGTACCTCAAGCGCCAAAAAATAATCAAAAAGTATGGCGTGAATTAGAAGAAGCAACTCGTGCCATTGTGACCAAGCAAAAGCATGATGTGTATGTGGTCACAGGTCCAACATTTACAGGCAAGAAGTTAAAAACCATTGGGAGCAGTAAAGTTATTGTTCCAACTGCGGTTTTTAAAGCTATTTATATTCCTAAAACGGGTGCGATTGGTGCTTATTACGCTCCGAATGATAACTCGCTCAATGTAAGAGTCGTGAGTATTTGCTACTTGGAAGAACAATTGGGGATGAATATTTTCCCACAATTAACCGAAGAGCAAAAACGTAATACATATAAATTGCCTTTAAAGGCAAATTTGGTAAAAGCCAATCAAGCAATTACATATTCATATTGGGATGCAGAAAGCCAATGTGCGGAAGATGTGTCGAATGATCAATTGGTTGCCGTGAAAAATCAATTTAAGTCGAATGGTTCAAGTTCACAAAGTTCAAATTCAGAAAGCTCTAATCAATCAAGTTCAAATCAACCAAGCGTAGATCCAAGTACTCAAGATGCCATTGTGAAGCAACTTGTAGAAGCTTTATTGCAATATATTTTGCAGTTGCTAAGATAATATCGACAGCATAATATGCAGAGTAGGAAAATTAAAAATCCTATTTATATAACAAAAAATAGAGTGAGATAAATATGTTTAAAGCTTTTGAAAATGGAACAGAATCGCATTCAATTCATGATCTCACTATAGAAAATGATGTTGATCGAGTGAGTATTTATGGTAATTTGCAAGTCACTAAAGATCAAGAAGGATTAAAAGCAGCACAGGCTTTACAAGCAGTCATTAATCAACTTGTGCAGCAATTAGAAAGTGAAGAAAATTTACCTGAAAAAATTCAAAATAAAGACGAAGATGAAATCGAGAATCCATTTTTATAAAAATATTTCAGTATTCAGAATGTTCCACATGGAACATGAAAAAGCCCACATGATGTGGGCTTTTTCATGAAAGTGACTAAAGGAATTAATCTGCTTTTTTAGCAATAAGGTTGTATAAGAAAGCACCAATAATGGCACCGACAATTGGTGCAACCCAGAATGCCCACAATTGACCCATTGCTGCAGTTTCAGCAAAGAATGCAACACCTGTACTACGTGCAGGGTTTACAGATGTATTTGTCACAGGAATGCTAATTAAATGAATCAGTGTTAAAGCCAAACCAATTGCAATTGGGGCAAAACCTGCAGGAGCACGTTTGTCTGTAGAACCCATAATCACAATTAAGAAGAATGCTGTTAATACCACTTCAATAATTAAAGCAGAAACCAATGAGTATTTACCTGGTGATAACTCACCATAGCCATTAGAGGCAAATCCGCCAGTGCCTACAAAACCTGCTTGACCTTGAACAATAATATAAAGAACTAGTGCTGCTAAGGTTGCACCAATCACTTGTGAAATAATATAAGGAGCAAGTTCTTTTGCGTCAAAACGCCCACCTGCCCATAAACCAATACTTACCGCAGGGTTGAAGTGACCACCTGAAATATGACCTAAAGCATAAGCACCTGTTAAAACGGTTAAACCGAATGCAAGTGATACACCTACGAAACCAATACCAAGTTCAGGGAATGCGGCAGCTAGTACAGCACTACCACATCCACCAAATACAAGCCAAAAGGTACCAAGTAGCTCTGCTAAATATTTATTCATTTATTTCTCCAGCAATTTATTTTTACTGCTTTATTTAGAGGTTAAAACAATTATATGTATTTATTGTTGCAAGCGCACTTTAGCGCTAATTTTAATCATTTTCAAATTTCATCTATTTTAACAAGATGATATTGCTGTATTTTGAGAGTGTTTAAAGGAGTATGAAAGTTGACTATTCAATAAATAACTAGATGACTTTTATCACATTTAAAGTCAAAAAAAGAGCGCAAATTAAGCACTCTTTTTAATTGATATTTTTTTATTACAAACGCATTTCAATGCCTTGGTTGGCAAGGTATTGTTTGGCTTCAGGAATAGTATGTTGCCCAAAATGGAAGATAGATGCGGCAAGAACAGCATCAGCACCACCATGAATAATACCATCTGCCAAATGTTGTAAATTACCAACACCACCAGAAGCAATGGTCGGAATAGTGACGCGATCATTAATTTGACGCATTAATTTTAGGTCATAACCTGCTTTGGTGCCATCGGCATCCATTGAGGTAATGAGTAATTCACCTGCACCGAAGTCAGCCATTTTCACAGCCCAATCAATAGCATCAATACCTGTTGCTTTGCGACCGCCGTGGGTGAAAATCTCCCATTTATTGTCGCCCGTTTTTTTCGCATCAATAGCAACAACAATACATTGAGCGCCAAAACGCTGAGAAGCTTCTTGTACAAACTCAGGGTTAAATACCGCAGCAGAGTTAATACTGACTTTATCTGCGCCTGCATTAAGCAATAAACGAATATCTTCAACTTTACGAACACCACCACCAACAGTAAGCGGTACGAATACAGATTCAGCCATACGCTCAACAGTGCGGTAGGTTGTATCACGACCATTTGAGGTTGCTGTAATGTCTAAAAAGGTAATTTCATCTGCACCTTGTTCGTTATAACGACGTGCGACTTCAACTGGATCACCTGCATCACGAATATCTAAAAATTGGACACCTTTCACCACGCGGCCATTATCGACGTCTAGGCAAGGAATAATACGTTTAGCAAGCATAAATTTTTCCAGTAATTACAACACATTACGAAACTGACCTACGGTTGGTGCTACACCTTGGTAGATGGACAATGTATTCTATCAAAAATATGTAAGTTTTTTCGCAGGTTTTCTATGTCGGTTTATACCACTTTGACTTTAATGGAAGTTCAGGACTTCTCTTCACCTTATGGATTAGAGGTAATTGACCTGATTCCAATTCAAGGAGGTATTCAAAATACAAACTATTTTATTGTCACAAAAGACGGTCATCAGTTTGTACTCACAGTATTTGAAGAGATGGATGAACACGGTGCAGGTGAGCTTGTACCTGTATTGGAGCATTTAGGAAAAGCTGGCTTAGCTGTGCCCGTTCCTTTAAGTCATTCAGGAAAATCTATTCATAGTATTAAGAATAAGCCTGCACAAATTGCGCCACGTATGATGGGAGAACATCCCATGCCATCAACTATTGAGCAAGTTAAAGAAATTGCCATTGCACAAGCAAAAATGCATGTCACTTTAAAAGATTTCCCTTTAGAGCGAGCTGAATATAGAGATCAAGCATATTGGGCAAAAGTCACTCAAGAATTAAAACCAACTTTAGATGTTGCCGATAAAACTTTATTGGCTGAATTATTAGGTTTATATGAAGCAATAAGAGCAGCGTATCCAAATCGTCCAAAAGGTTTTATCCATTCAGATTTGTTCCGTGATAACACGTTATTTGAAGGCGATAAGCTCAAAGGTATTTTAGATTTTTACGAATTGAATAAAGATGAATTATTATTTGATATTGCCATTACTTTAAATGACTTTTGTACAGAATATCCAGATGTGCATTTAAACGAAGATAAGGCAGTTGCATTCTTAACAGCTTATGAAACCATTCGACCATTAACTGAAGATGAACGTGCTTGCCTTGAAATTTATTTGGCAATGGCGGCTGGTCGTTTTTGGATGATGCGTTTACAAGTGGCACAAAAAAATGCTGCTGAAGGACGTACAGGCGATGATATTTTGCAAAAAAATCCTTTAGAAATGCGTAATATGCTAATCGAAAGATTAAAGTTTGTTACTGCATAAAAGGAAATAGTAAAAATGCGCGATCAAGGTCGGTTGGTTGAATGGTTCGATGATAAAGGCTATGGATTTATCCAACCTAATGATTCAAAAAAAGGTCGTGTATTTTTACACATTAAAGATTTTGCAAAACAAGGTCCACGTCCAATCGTGGGCTGTGCTTTAGATTATCAAGTTATTTTAGATGAAAAAGGGCGTTATAAAGCGCAAAAAGTGGTGTATTTAAAAGCATCTCAGGCAGTTAAATCTAGACATGCATCATCGACATCTAATGTTGTAAAAATGAAGAAGAAAATGCAGCCCATGCAAATGTTATGCATTGGCTATATTTTACTTTTAGCCGTTTTAACCTTGTCGGGTTTATTCAGTGGAATTTTCTTATTATTTATTAGCTTAATGAATGCTGCGACATATTGGTTTTATATGCAGGACAAAGAGGCAGCTCAGTTAAATAAACAGCGTGTTCCTGAAAATTCTTTGCATCTTTTGGCTTTTTTAGGCGGTTGGCCTGCGGCATGGCTTGCACAACAACGTTTGCGTCATAAAACACAAAAACAACCATTCAGAAAGATTTATTTTTGTACTATAGCTTTTAACATTCTTTTAATTTTATGGTTAGTCTCACCATTAAATCGCTTTTCTATTTAATGAGATATAGTTTTTAGAGGGTATAAAATGAATTATTCAATAGATAAAGACTCAAATCGCACACTCACCATTGTTTTATATGTTCTCTATATTGTTGCAATTTTTTCAGCGGGTATTTTGGCAATTGTTGCACTCATTATTAATTATATTAAGCGTGATGCAGTCAAAGGTTCTATTTTTGAAAGCCACTTTACATGGCAAATTCGAAGTTTTTGGTGGTATTTAATTTGGAATATTGTCGCTTTTGTTCCGTTCTTATTCTTATTTTTCACGGGTGAAAACCCAGATGCCTTTGTCGGTGTTGCATTTGGTGCATCTGCATTTTGTGTCGCGATGATTGCACTTTCATGGGTGTGGATTGTATACCGTGCAATTCTTGGTTTAATTCGTGTGAATGATAATAAACCAATGTATCAATCTTAAATTTTCAAATTTAGGATCAATCGAATATGAGTTAAAAAAAGAGCTTAGTTAAGCTCTTTTTTTTCATCTTTGTTTTTTAATATTTTATTTAAAAACTTAGGTTTGAGTTCGCTAAGCATCACACCTAATACCACCAATGCACCACCAACAAGTGCAAGAAATGGAAGTCGTTCTCCTGCAATACGTCCAATCAGTGCCGCCCAAACAGGTTCTCCTGCATAAATAATGGCAGCTTGTGATGAATCTACAGATTGTTGTGCCCAGTTCATAACAAGTTGAATGCATGCACTTGCACAGCCTAAGCCACATAAAATAACAATAAGCATCCAATGAAAATCGGGTAGACCACTTTCACCCAATAATGGACTCATGATAAAACAGAATAAAGATGCGAAAATAAGTTGAAGAACAGTCACGCGTCTTACATTCACTTTTCCTGCAAAATAACCAATGAAAATGATCTCAAGTGCAATCGCAATAGAGCCGAAAATAGTGATGATTTGCCCAAAGTTAAGCTGAATTTGTTGAAAGCCATTACCTGTTAAAAAGATGAGCCCGACAAATGCAAATAGGCAGCCAATCCACGTCATGATATATGGTTTTTTACGAAAGATAAGCCACATAAAAATAGGGACAAGTGGAACGTAAAGTGCCGTTAAAAATGCAGACTCACTGCTACTAATGGTTTGTAAGCCAATGGTTTGCGTGCCATAACCAATGGCAATGACAGCACCAATGACAGCACCTGCAAATACTTCTTTTAAATTAAAATCTTTTAAATATTTGATAGAAATTAAACTGACTGCAAGGGCAGCCGCTGCGAAACGTAAAGCCACAAACATAATGGGGCTACTGAAACTCAGTGCATATTGCACCGTAATGAAACTTCCGCCCCAAATGAATGTAATGAGAATAAGCGAAAGTTGTGGCACTTTAGATTTAATCCAAGTGGGGGATAAGAAAGCCATGAAATTAAGTCAAAACCCTAAAATTGGTGAAATGAAAAAAGAGGTCAAAAGACCTCTTTTTTGTACAAAGGACGAATTACACTTGGTCTAAAAGTGCTTGTGCTTCACGAAGATTCAGCGTGTTTTCATAAATTGCACGACCTGTAATTGCACCTAAAATGCCAGGTTGACCTTTCAAATTACGAACGTCATCTAGGTTGGTTACACCACCTGACGCAATAACAGGTAAACCTGAATATGTTGCAAGATTAACAGTTTGTTCAACGTTAACACCTTGCATCATGCCATCACGTGCAATATCTGTATAAACAATGCTAGAAACGCCAGCATCTGCAAAACGTTTAGCAAGATCAGTTGCTTTAACGTCAGTGACATTTGCCCAGCCGTCAGTTGCAACCATGCCATTCATTGCATCAATACCGACAATGATATGACCTGCGAATTTTTTACATGCTTCTTCAACAAATGATGGATCTTGAACGGCTTTTGTTCCAATAATCACATAAGAAACACCTGCATCTAAATAATGCTCGATAGTTTCTAAAGAACGAATACCGCCACCAATTTGAATTGGAAGATTTGGTTGAGCTTTACAAATGGCTTCAACAACAGGTTTGTGAATAGGTGTACCTGCGAAAGCACCGTTCAAATCTACTAGATGGAGACGACGAGCACCTTCATTTACCCAATGTTGTGCAGTTGCAACAGGATCATCAGAAAATACAGTATCGTCTTCCATACGACCTTGTTTTAAACGGACACATTTGCCATCTTTCAGGTCAATTGCAGGGATGATCAGCATGCTTTCGCTCCTAGCCAAATCTTGTTGAATTTAATGGCGACAATCTTAACAAAGTATTGGCAATTCTCTAAGCATCTGATGATGGTTTTATTTTAATCGGGCGTATTCGGGGCTTTAAATTGGTGTTTGGAGCTTTAAATTGGTGCTCGGAATGTTTTTTGGTAATAAACCTAAGCGTAAAAGTTCTTCAAAAACTAAAATTGCACCGTAAGCATCTGCTGCCGCATAAGAAATTTGTTGAGACGTTAATTCTTTTCTTGCCCAATTTGAGGTGCTTATTTTTTTAGATTTAGGAAAATGCTCGTTAAATAGTATCGCAATGGCATTTTTTAGACCCACTTGGTTTTTATATCCAAAGCTAGAAAAGCATTTAGATAATTCAATAATACTATTGAGTTCGATACCTTTTTTTCTGAAAAGATGAGCATCATTTTTTAAACCGAAACCGATTTTAATTTGGTCGTGACTGCTAAAAATGGGTGCTAGAAAATTAAGAATTTCAGGGTTTACTTTGAATAAATAGGCTTTTTCTAATGTAGCAAGTTGAATGAGGTGAGGGCCTGTTTGCGTTTCACCTTTGGTAAATGTTGGTTTAGATTCTGAATCGAAGCCGAATAAAGCAGTGTTATAAAGTTCTTCTTGTAATGCTATGCATTGATCGAGTGTTTGTAGCACAACAATTTGATTTGATGATAAGTTTTTAAATAATGGAAGTTTGGAAATTTCTTCTTTTGATAATAAAGCAGTTTGTTGCACTTCCATATAATTTCAAACTTAAATCCATAATTTTTGAGATTAAAGGGTTTTGAGTGTTTAAGCAAAAATAAAGCCTGAATTATCAGGCTTTATTTGAAATTGCTTTTTATTGTTGATGATTTTGCTCAATTTGGATCTGCTTAGAGCGTTCAACATAATCCTGATAAGCAGGAATAGAAATTGCGGCCAAAATACCAAGAACAAAAGTTACAGGAATACAAATAATATAAATCCACCCCAATACTTTTTCCCATCCAACTGTTAAACGAGGATTTCCATAACGGTTAAGTGAAGGGTCGCCTTTTGCACAAAGTAAATAAATAATTAAGATTAGATTAGCGATTGGTAAGAGAACGAGAAGAGAAAGCCAACCTGATTGATTTTTATCGTGTAAACGTCTAATGATAAAAACAAAAGAGAAGTAAATCCCTAAAGCATAAATCACAACTGAAAAGAAAAATATCCCTGAATAGATTGAGTCGGATTGTTCAGAGCTTTGAAAAAAAATCGATGCTAATATGAATAGAGCCAATATAAATATTGCAAGCAGTAAGTTCCATGCAGCAAATGATAGTCGTCCAAAACGACCATTAGCTTTGAAAGCTGAATCTTTAGTTTGTTGAATAGGTGAATTCATTTTTTAATAATCCCAAAAATAAAATTTGTTATAAAAAACTTTTAAAAAGAAAAAATATGCTGTTTATAGAGATATTGCGCGGTGAATAATATTTGCTTTATGGTTAAAAATAAAGCCCACCGAAGTGAGCTTTTTTGAAATCATTTGAAAAATTAGATGTTCCATTCCACGAAGTTTTTAAGCAATTGCAAACCTGCTGTATGACTTTTTTCAGGGTGGAACTGTGTAGCAAATAAGTTCTCTTTATGAATCGCTGTACAGAACTCAAGACCATAATCACATGTTGCAGCAACAAGAGATTTATCTTGTGGTTCTACATAAAAACTATGTACAAAGTAGAAACGAGCATCTTGTTCGATGTCTTTCCACATAGGATGGCTTGGGTCTGCTTGATGAACTTGGTTCCAACCCATGTGCGGTACTTTTAAACCATCAACATCGGGGAAGCGTTTAACAGCACCTTCAAAAATACCCAGTGCATCTGCACCGCCATTTTCTTCAGAACGTTGCATTAACGCTTGCATGCCTACACAAATGGCAAGAACAGGCTTATTGAAAACGGCATTACGTACAACTTCATCAATACCTGCTTCATGCATACCTTGCATACAATCACGCATTGCGCCTACACCGGGAAATACAATTTTATCTGCTTGTGCAATTAACTTTGGATCATTTGTCACATCAACAGTTGCACCCACATGTTCTAATGCTTTTGCTGCTGAGTGAAGATTTCCCATGCCATAGTCTAAAAGGGCAATACGGGTCATTACAAAGTACCTTTGGTTGAAGCGACAGTATTTTCTGCACGAGGATCGACTTCACAAGCCATACGAAGCGCACGTGCAAATGCTTTAAATACACTTTCAATTTGGTGATGGCTGTTTTTGCCTTTCAAATTGTCAATGTGAAGCGTCATTAATGCGTGATTCACAAAACCTTGGAAAAATTCAGAGAATAAATCGACGTCGAATGAACCAATCAATGAACGTGTAAATGGAATATCCATCCATAAGCCCGGACGACCCGATAAGTCGACAACGACACGGCTTAAAGATTCATCAAGTGGCGCATAGAAATGACCATAGCGTTTTAGACCTTTTTTATCGCCCAAAGCTTGTGCAAAAGCTTGACCAAGCGTGATACCACAGTCTTCTACCGTGTGGTGATCATCAATTTCTAAATCGCCATCACAATGAATATCAATATCAAATAAGCCATGTCGCTTGATTTGATCGATCATATGATCTAAAAAGGGAACACCTGTATTGAGGGTGCCTTGACCCGTACCATCAAGATTTACACGAACACGAATTTTAGTTTCGTTGGTATTTCTTACCACTTCACTGATACGTTGCGTCATAAACACGTTCCTCAAAAACGTTGAAATGATTGATATAAAATGTTTTTAGCGGTGACTAAATACCGCATATTAGATTGCTCAGGAGGGTTAATCAATGCCTATTAACGTACATGCCAAAACTTCTATCGAAAATGATGAAGTCCGTACTCAGCTTGAGCGACTGTATGACACTAGCCCAGAGTTTGCAGATGGGAAAGATGCCACAGAACAACTTGAACAAAACTTAGATCAGTATACATTACTTTACATCGCAGAATTTAATACAAAAATTATTGGAGCGGTATGGTGTACAGGTCAGGGGGAAACTCGAACGATTGAGAACATTGTGATTCACCCTGCAAACCGTGGTCGTGGCGTTGCAGAAAGATTGGTGAGTGAAGTTTGCCGTATGGAAGAAGAAAAGGGTGTGACCACTTTTGTTCCTGGGTGTGGTGCGATTCATCGTTGCCTAGAAAGTCTAAACAAGCTTTAATTTTTTTAAGATGATTAAGTAACGATTAAATAATCGTTTGTAAATTAAGCAAAATTCAACGTAATGTGTTAAATATGATTTAAAAGTGAACATTTGATTCAATATCAAAGAAAGTCACTTGACGTGTTCACTGTGAAATTGTTTAATACGCGTCATCGGCGTGATAGCTCAGTAGGTAGAGCAACGGATTGAAAATCCGTGTGTCCCCAGTTCGATCCTGGGTCTCGCCACCATATTCAAACGTGAAAACGTTTAAAAAAATCTCTAACATATGTTGGAGATTTTTTTTGTGCAAAAAAAAGGCACTCAAATAAAAAAGTTAGGATTTATATTGACTATTAACTCGAGATACGGCTTAATACACCGCATCGGCGTGATAGCTCAGTAGGTAGAGCAACGGATTGAAAATCCGTGTGTCCCCAGTTCGATCCTGGGTCTCGCCACCATATTCAAAAAACCTCAAACATTGTTTGGGGTTTTTTATTGCTTGAAATTTGTGTCTAAGCATTGTTTTACTAGGTAAATTCGCTAAATTAGAACTTCAAATAATGCGAATATTTAAATTAAAAATGAAAGATTTATTCTCAAGTCAGAGTTCGCTTTATCAAAAAGCCAGACCAAGCTATCCGCAAAGTGTAGTCGATGAAATATTGAAGCATGTAGAATATAAAGAATATGCTTGGGATTGTGGTGCAGGGTCGGGGCAATTTACTCAATTATTAAGTCCATATTTTTCGAATGTGATTGCAACAGATTTAAGCCAACAACAGCTCTCACAAGCACCCACTTTCAAAAATGTAGAATATTTGGTTCAAGCAGCAGAACAGAATAATTTTCCATCGGCTTATTTCGATTTAATTACCGTGGCACAAGCCATTCATTGGTTTAATTTTGAAAGTTTTTATAAAGAAGTAAAGCGTGTATTAAAGCCTAACGGTGTTTTTGCTGTGATCGGCTATGGTTTGCTTCAGCTTAAAGACTCAAAAGTGAATGATCTTATTCAAAAGCTTTATTTTCACATATTGAAAGGTTATTGGGATGCAGAGCGTAAATATATAGATGAGGAATATTTAACCATTCCATTTCCTTTTCAGGAAATAGCCATATCTAAAATGCAGATGGAATATGTTTGGTCGGCAGAACAACTTTTGGATTATTTAAATACATGGTCTGCAATTAAACATTATAAAATCCAGAATTCAGATGATCCTTTAAGTGAGTTAAAGCAAGCATTGAAAAATTCTGCACAATCTTTTGCAGTTGAATTTCCTATTTTATTTAGAATGGGGCGGTAAATGTTGAAAGGTGTTTTTAATCTGAGATCAGTCGCTTCCCAAAACAAACTGCTTCAATTTCTTCATAGCCCAATTGCTCATAAAAGTTTTGCACGTCGATATTGTCTTTACGAATAAGAAGTTGAAGCTTTGGGCAACCAAGGGCAATTAAACGCTTTTCTAGTTGCTGTATTAGCGCTGTAGCAATGCCATTGCGTTGAACATGTGGATGAACCGCTAAATAGTTTAACCAGCCTCTATGACCGTCATAACCGCCCATAAGTGTAGCTATCAGCTCATTGTCTTTGACTGCCACTAAGAAAAGCTCATCTTTTTGAGCGACTTTTCTGAATATATCAATTTCTGGGCTATTCCAAGGGCGCGTTAAGTCACAAACTTCCCAAAGTGAAATCACATCTTCTAAATCAGTTTCTGTAAATTGTCTGATAATAAACATATTTGTTTAAAAGTAACCTAATTAGGATAAGTCGAGATTAATTCATAATTGTATGAATAGTAAACAGTTTTTGTGCTAAATTTTAAGGTATAAAAAAACGCCCCGAAGGGCGTTTTTATTTTGCTAAATATTAAGCTTCAGCAAGTTCTTCAGCTTCTACAAGCATTTTACCTTGTTCTTCGAAGTTGAAGTGCCAAGATAAAGCTTCACGTAGAATGTGAGGAGTTTGACCGCCTTTAGCACATGCACGAGCGAAGTAATCGTTTAAAGCATCTTGATACATTGGATGTACGCAGTTATCGATAATTGCGCGAGCACGTTCACGAGGTGCTAAACCACGTAAATCTGCAAGACCTTGTTCTGTTACCAATACGTCTACGTCATGACATGCGTGGTCAATGTGAGATGCAAAAGGAACAACAGAAGAAATTGCACCGCCTTTCGCGATTGATTTGGTTACGAAGATTGCAATGTGAGCATTACGTGCAAAGTCACCTGAACCACCAATACCGTTCATCATTTTAGTACCACAAACGTGAGTAGAGTTTACGTTGCCGTAAATATCGAACTCAAGTGCAGTATTAATACCAATAATACCTGTACGACGTACAAGTTCTGGATGGTTAGAGATTTCTTGTGGACGAAGTACTAATTTGTCTTTGTAAGCTTCGATGTTGTTAAATACTTTTTCACCGTACTTTTCAGATAAAGTGATTGAAGAACCTGAAGCAAATTTCATTTTGCCTGCATCGATAAGTTCGAAAGTACAGTCTTGAAGTACTTCAGAATACATCACTAAGTCTTCAAAATTAGAATCTTTAAGACCTGTTAATACGGCATTTGCAATAGAGCCAATACCAGCTTGTAATGGACCTAAGTTAGATGGTAAGCGGTTTGCAGCAACTTCGCGTTCAAAGAATGCAATAAGGTGATCTGCAATGCTTTGAGTCTCATCATCTGGCTCAGTTACTGTAGATGGAGAATCGTGCAGTTCGCTGTTAAATACGATACCTACGATTTTTGAAGGGTCAACTTGAATTGCAGTTGTACCAATACGCTCATCAACTTTAGTTAATGGGATTGGACCACGAGTTGGACGCATTTCAGGAATGTAAATGTCGTGTAAGCCTTCAAAAGCAGGGCTTAAATTTGTGTTGATTTCAACAATCACTTGTTCAGCAAATTGAACGAAGCTTGCAGAGTTACCTACAGAAGTTGTAGGAATGATGCCGCCATCTTCGGTAATTGCAACAGCTTCAATTACAGCAATATCATTTTTCTTAAGCTGACCATTACGCATTTGTTCAACAGTTTCAGACAAATGTTGGTCAATAAACATTACTTCGCCTTTGTTGATGGCTTTACGTAATGTGTTATCTACTTGGAATGGAAGACGACGTGCAAGTACGCCTGCTTCAGTCAATTGTTTGTCTAAATCATTACCAAGACTTGCGCCAGTAATTAAAGTGATTTTTAACGGATTTTCTTTCGCTTGTTTTACTAAAGCTAAAGGAACAGCTTTTGCTTCACCAGCACGAGTAAAGCCACTCATACCTACGGTCATACCATCTTTAATAAATTTGGCAGCTTCTTCAGCACTGATTACTTTGTCATGGAGGCTAGCTAAACGGATACGATCTAAAGACATGGATTACTCTCGTTAAAATCTTAAAACTGATACGGATTGTACCGATCAAAGAGCCAATTTACATACCTGTTAGGCTAAGGTCTAATTTTTTGAAAAAATGAAGGTATAAGAAAATTTGATGGTTTTTATCTTATTGTTTTTAAATATTAAAAAAATGGTGGATGAATAGTTGATCAAAACTGTTTGATCAACTATTCATCATGATTTAGAAATGTTCTGTAATACTTTGTTTTAATTTCTCGAAGCGACTGACAGTTGGCACGCCATTGTTTTCTATATGGGTTATTGGTAAAGAGATGATTGCTTCAAGACCACCTTGTGAACGATTTTTAATCGTAAGCTCACCTTGGTGGATATCAACAATTCTTTTTACAATAGATAGACCTAAGCCACTTCCTTGAATCGTTCGGGCTTCATTACCACGAACAAAGGGTTGCATAAGTTCGTCAATTTGATTTTCCGGAATACCTTCGCCGTTATCTGCAACATGAATTAAAATGTGTTCATTTTCAACTGTTGCAGAAAGTTCGATAGGTTCTGCGCCGTAACGTTTAGAGTTATTAATTAAATTACCCACCAATCTTTTTAAAGATAGCGTTCGTGCTTGAATAAGGGGTAGCTCAGTTTGTTCAAAACGAATATCGAGTGGTTTAAATTGAATAATCAGTTCTTGTAATAGTGCATTTAAATCTGTGTCATGAATTTCTTCGTCAGAACCATCACGCATATAAGAAATGAACTGATTTAAAATCGCATCCATATCTTCAACATCGTAAATAAGACCTTCTTTTAAGAAGTCGTCATCGGGCATCATTTCAGCACTTAAACGAATGCGGGTAAGGGGGGTGCGTAAATCATGTGAAATACCTGCCAACATGATGCGTCGATCACGTTCGGTTTGATCTAAGGTATAAATCATTTGATTGAATGCTTGGTTAACTTGGCGAATTTCTAATGGACCATGATTTGTTTCTAAATAAGGTGCTGTACCTGTTTTACTGAAGCTATTAGCTGCATTTTGTAGGCGTAATAAAGGTCTATTGAGCTGTCGAACCAAAGTTAAAATAATAATGGCTGAAATAAGCGGAACGCCAAGTAGCCAAATTAAAATAAGTTCGGGGCTATAGTTAGCATAAGTTCTTAAAGGCTCTCTAACCCAATTACCCTGCATTTCAGGTGTTTGAATCCAAATTTGAGGGCTTGGTTTAAATTGGAAATATACAGTGGCTGTATCAATATTAAGTTCTTTGGCAAGACTTTCTTCAACTTTATTGGTAAAGAACTCTGCGACAATTTTTTCTTTTACATTTGGAAACTCTTCAGGATCTGTCACATATTCAAGACCTGCACGGCTGTTTAGCCAATCATGAGGTGTAATTTCTTTATCATGATCAAGGATTTTTATATTTGGATTTCTAAGAACTTCTAATTCAATTGCAAGATAGCGTGCATGTTGTTGTATTTCTGGAAGGTATAAAGTGCGCCAAAAGAACCATAAAGACATAAATAAGCTAAAGAAAACGACAAAAACAACCAATACAGCGGTTCGCATTGCCGCAGAGCGTGGTTTAATTTTATCTAGGAAGCGTTCCCATGGTGTACGCTTTCTTTCTGAATAAGCTTCGTATTCTGTGAAATTTTGTGGATCAATGGGTTCGAGTTTCACACCTGATTCCTTTAGCTATATTATTTTAATGGCAGATGGTTATTCGAAATTTTAGGATAATGCGATGTGGGGATCTTCGAAAAGTGCATACCATTGAATTGGGATAAGTCAAAAAAATAGCCATTCACTAAACTTTTATATGTCCTCTAATGGTTAGATTTCATAAGTTTTTAAAGTAGAGAATGGCTTTTCAAGTTTATTTTAGAGATGTTTAATCACTTAAATAAACACAGTTATTTATTCAGCACCATCTGGAACAAAGACATAACCTACGCCCCAAACCGTTTGAATGTAGCGGGCACGAGCAGGATTTTCTTCAATCAGGCGACGTAAGCGTGAAACCTGAACATCGATAGAACGCTCCATTGCACCCCATTCACGACCACGTGCAAGATTCATAAGCTTGTCACGAGTAAGTGGTTCACGTGGATGTTGAACAAGTGCTTTTAGAACAGCAAATTCGCCAGTCGTTAAAGTCACTACTTGTGATTCACGCGTTAATGTACGTGTAGAAAGATCTAAAGACCAAGGACCAAAACTAACCACTTCCATTTGTTGGCTAGGTGCACCTGGCACTTCACGAACTTGGCGACGCAATACCGCACGAATACGTGCAAGTAATTCGTTCGGGTTAAATGGTTTTGGTAAATAGTCGTCTGCACCAGCTTCTAAGCCCGCAATACGGTCAGCATCGCTGCCACGTGCAGTAAGCATAATGACAGGTGTGTCGATATTCGATTGACGTAAGCGTCGGCAAATACTTAAGCCATCTTCTACAGGAAGCATAAAGTCTAAAACAATAAGCGAAAAAAGCTCACGCTGTAATAAACGATCCATTTGCGCTGCATCATGTGCAGTTTTTACCACAAAGCCTTTATCTTCTAAAAAGCGTTGAAGTAAAGTGCGAAGACGAACATCATCATCGACAACGAGGATACGTTCAACGCGGTCAGTTTCAGCTTGTACGACATCTGTATTTTCAGCAGGTACAACTAAACTCATGATGTTCTCCTTTATTATTTCTTGTCATAGACAAAAAGTTTTTCATTACTTTGAGTATACGATTCATTGCCATCTTATTACTATGTTCTAAAGCAACAAATATTGCATTTTAAATCAAGACCTAGATACTAAATATATACATGTATTTTTTAAATAAACAAAACAAACTCGATGAATTTAAAGGAAGTTTATCTTTAAATTAAGTCAAAAAAGTGAAAAAAAACGTCTTGGCAGGAATATTCATATATAAATTTTATAAAACAATTGTGGATTTTATACACTTGGTCTTTATAATCCTAACTTTTAGTCCTTATCCTTTGTGGAATTAAACACGATGACTGACTTAGTTCAGCAGTTGGCAAGTGAGATTGCCGTACGTCCTAACCAAATTGAAGCTGCTATCAAGTTAATTGATGACGGGGCAAGCGTTCCATTTATTGCACGTTACCGTAAAGAAGTAACGCAAGGTTTAGACGATACGCAATTACGTCAGCTTGATACACGCTTATCTTACTTACGCGACCTATTTGAGCGTCGTGCAAAAGTAATTGAGTCATTAACAGAACAAAATAAATTATCTGATGATTTACTTGCTCGCGTAAATGCTGCTGAAACAAAAAATGCATTAGAAGAGATTTATGCACCGTACCGTCCAAAACGTACGAGTAAATCTTTCAAGGCAAAAGAAGCAGGCTTAGGTCCTATTGCTGAAAAAATCTTTAAAGAAGCAATTGATCCTACTGAAGCTTTGGCAGGTTTTAGCCATGAAGACTATGCAGATGTAGAAAGCCAATTAGATGCAATCCAACACATTTTAATTGATGATTGGGCGCAGAACATTGCTTTAACAACAGATTTGAAAGCAACATTTGCAAAAACAGCGGTATTAAAAAGCTTAGTTGCAAGTGAAGAGAAAAAAGAAGTTGGTAAGAAATTCCGCGATTACTTCGATTTTTCTGAAAACTTTAACAAAGTACCTTCACATCGCTTATTGGCAATGTTACGTGGTCGTCAAGAAAACGTACTTGGCTTAAAAGTAGATGGTGAAGATGCTACACCGCTTACTCGTATTGAAACTGAATACGATTTAGAAACTGCACAGCCACAAAGCCGTCAAGATTTCTTAAAGCAAACTGCAAAATTATTTTGGTTAGGTAAAGTTCGTCCAAGTATCGAACATTCATTATTGACTGAAAAACGTTTGGTTGCTGAAAATGAAGCAATGGATGTATTTGCAGAAAATTTACGCCATTTATTGCTATCTGCACCAGCAGGCGCACGTACAACTTTAGGTGTTGACCCTGGTATTCGTACAGGTGTGAAACTTGCTGTTGTCAATGCATCGGGTGATGTACTTGCACACAGCACAATTTACCCATTTGCACCAAAAGAAGATAAAGCAGGTTCAATTGCAGAACTTGAACGTCTTTGTCGTGAATTCAATGTAGACCTTATTGCCATTGGTAATGGTACTGCAAGTCGCGAAACTGAAGCCGTTGTTGCAGAAATGATGACTGCAAATGCAGATCTTAAACTTACACGTGTTTCTGTTTCAGAAGCAGGTGCATCGGTTTATTCTGCTTCAGAATTGGCTTCACAAGAACTTCCTGAACTTGATGTTTCAATTCGTGGTGCTGTTTCAATTGCACGTCGTTTACAAGATCCGCTTGCAGAACTTGTGAAAATTGATCCTAAATCGATTGGTGTAGGTCAATATCAACATGACGTAAACCAAGCAGGTTTAGCAAAAACACTTGAAGCTGTAGTAGAAGACTGTGTGAACTCGGTTGGTGTAGATGTAAATACAGCATCTTCAGCAATTTTGGGTTATATCGCAGGTTTGAATAAATCTATCGCGCAACAAATTGTAGATTTCCGTAAAGAAAATGGTCGTTTTGACAGCCGTAAAGATTTGAAAAATGTACCACGTTTAGGCGAGCGTACTTTTGAGCAAGCGGCAGGCTTCTTACGTATTCAAGATGGTTCAGAGCCTCTAGATGCTTCTGCTGTTCATCCAGAATCTTATGCATTGGTGTCTAAAATTGTTGAAGCGAAAGCGACAACTGTAAAAGACATTATTGGTAATTCTGAAATTATTCGTCAAGTTGATGCAGAAGCATTGGTTGATGATAAATTTGGTCTTCCAACGATTAAAGATGTATTGGCTGAACTTGAAAAGCCAGGTCGTGACCCGCGTCCAGAATTCCGTACTGCTAAGTTCCGTGATGATATTACGCAAGTATCTCAATTGACTGAAGGCTTACAGTTGGAAGGTGTAATTACCAATGTAACGAACTTTGGTGCATTTGTTGATGTTGGTGTTCATCAAGATGGTTTAGTGCATATTTCTGAACTTGCGAATGAATTTGTATCTGATCCACATAAAGTGGTTAAGCCTGGTCAAATTGTTCAAGTGCGCGTTTTAAACGTAGATGTTGAGCGTAACCGTGTGAACTTGTCGATGCGTCCTGAAGGTTCTGAAGCTCCTGCGAAAGCGCCTCGTCAGCCACGCCGTGAACAAAGCAATGAGCAACGTGCTGAACGTAAGCCTCAAGCGAAGCGTCCGCAAAATGCACGTCCTCAAGGCGATCGTCCACAAGGTAAAAAACCTCAGTCTGCTAAACCTCAAGAGCAAAAAATTGGTGGTTTAGGTGCGTTGTTATTACAAGCAGGGATTAAAGGTTCGAAGTAATCTTTAATTGCTAAAAAAACCTCCCATTTGGGAGGTTTTTTTATTATTTATAATTCTTTTTATATAAGAGGAACAACCCAACTACAAATAATCAGCATAATGCCTAAATGACCAAGTTTACGGGTCACATTTACAAGTTTTGATGGTGGTTGGTCTAATTGTTTTGCATATTGCTCAAGACTAATACCATCTTTCGTATTGCTTGAAAAAAGGAAAGTACCTAAGTCGATACAAATTAAAATAGTACCAATATTCGCTACAAGCTCCATCAGCACATAATCATTTTGGTACAAAGATAAGCCAACTTTATAGCTTAAATAAAGCGCAAAAGCCAAACAACCCAATTGTAAAACTAAAGCAAATATTCGCATAAACTCGATAAATAAGATGAAAAGCATCGTGTTTATAACATGAAATTAAGGTGCTATAAGCAATTAATCATTAAATTTAACATGGAATTTTAGATAATTAAGTTGGCTTTAAATGCTGAGCGATTGAATTAAAAAACCAATAATTGAAGTACTTAACCCAATTTTAGACATTAAATAACGATATTTTGAAGATGATTTTATTTGAATATCATCTTCTTGGTTTTTAAGTTCTTCTTTTGCATTAAAACCCAAATCTATAAGCAATAGTATAAGACCAAACTGAATCAATATATTCACATAAGGAATCTGTTCAGATTTGAAGTCTACAATCATATTACTGAGTAATAAGAAAGAAGCACAAAAGCAAAATATTTTGAACAATATTGTTCTATTCATGAGGTATCTCCTCAGTTTTTATTGTTTAAATTTTGAATCTTTATTCTTAAAGTATTATTAAATTTCATCAAAGAAGAAAAAAAACACTCAACTTTATATATAAAGTTGAGTGTTAAAAACTACCAATGCTCACCAGGGAATAAGCGGGCATAAGCCTTTTGAACCCAATTTAAATTTTGCTGCTCACCCACAGAAGCGCTAGAACTTGGGAACAAGTTATAGCCAATCGACATCAATTTATTATTTACATCAGGTGCAATGGAATAGGTGATGGATGCCAAACGACCTAAATTTGTTGCTACTTTTTTCGGACGCTTCACAATTGCTTTAGCAACTAAATCTGCTGCTTGTGCAGGAGATAAAGTCGGAACGTAGTTATAAATTTTAGTTGGTGCAATCATAGGGGTGCGCACAAGTGGCATATACACCGAGGTGATTGCAATATTGTGTGAGTGAACTTCGGCAGATAAACAGCGACTAAAAGCATCTAATGCGGCTTTTGAAGCAACATATGCAGAAAAACGCGTTGCATTTGCCAATACACCAATTGAACTAATATTAATGATGTGCCCATCTCGACGCATCATCATTTGCGGTAAAATATTCATCACTAAGCGAATAGCACCAAAGTAGTTGAGTTGCATGGTACGTTCAAAATCATGAAAACGATCTACAGATTCATGTACTGCTCTGCGAATAGAGCGTCCTGCATTATTAATTAAGATATCAATATGATCGACAGAACTTAGAATTTGTTTAGAAACTTCATCAATTGAAGCGATGTCATTTAAGTCACATGGAAAAACCAGTGCTTGCCCACCTTTAGCTTCAATTTCATCTTTTACTTCATTTAAAGTTTCGACTGTACGTGCAACAAGAAGTACACGCGCACCTGCGTCGGCAAGTTTATGTGCAACAGTTAAACCAATACCGCTTGATGCACCCGTAATGAGGACAGTTTTTCCATTTACTTTTTGTTGAAACGCTTTTTCTAATTTGGTTTTCACAGTTCTATTCCCTGATAAAAATTGACTGAAATATTGATGACTTCAAGGTTTCAGCCGCTCATTAAGATTGGCAGTTTAAAGCAATGCATGAATTGAATGAATATCCAAAAAGCTTGTTTTTATATTCAATTTGTCACGCTAAAGTTTAAAGTTGTTCTTCCATTTGTATTTTTATAATGAGTGCTTAATTATTATTCTTAGCATGAACGTTAAATAAAACCAATATCTTAGATATGAAAAATCCCTTTTATTTATGTAATAAAAGGGATTCTTTATAAAAAATTAGACTTGAGCAAGTGCTTGTTCAAGGTCTGCAATCAAGTCATCTGCATGTTCAATTCCTACAGATAAGCGCACCATATCAATACTGACACCCGCTGTTTTAAGCTCTTCTTCATTTAATTGACGATGGGTTGTTGTTGCAGGATGACACGCCAAACTTTTTGCGTCACCAATATTGACTAAGCGTGTAAATAATTGCAGCGCATCAATAAAGCGAGTTCCGCCTGCTAAACCATCTTGAACGCCAAAAGATAAAATTGCCGATGGTTTACCTTTTACATATTTTTGCGCCAATGCATGTTGAGGATGGTCTTTTAACCCTGCGTAATTCACCCACTTAACTTTTGGATGAGCTTTTAAATAGGTCGCAACTTTTAACGCATTTTCAGTATGACGCTCCATACGTAAGCTTAATGTTTCTAAGCCTTGTAGAATGAGGAAGACATTTTGAGGGCTAATTGCCGCACCTGTATTACGTAAAGGCACAACACGTGCACGAGCGATATAAGCAGCTTCACCTAAAGCTTCTACATAATTTACCCCGTGATAACTTGGATCTGGTGTATTTAAAGCAGGGAAGCGTTCAGGATATTTGCCCCAAGGGAATTTGCCGCTATCGACAATAATGCCGCCAATCGAATTACCATGACCGCCAATATATTTAGTCAATGAATGCACCACAATATCTGCACCAAATTCAAAAGATTTTTGTAAAACAGGCGTTGCAACAGTGTTATCGACAATGACGGGAACACCATACTCATGTGCAATTTTAGAAATTTCTTCTAGGTCAATAATATTACCAAGTGGATTACCAATAGATTCCACAAAGACCAATTTGGTTTTTTCATCAATTAAGTCACGTAGGCTTTCAGGTTTTTGATAATCGAAAAAGCGAACTTCAATGCCTTGTTTGGGTAGGGTATGTGCAAATAAATTATAAGTCCCGCCATAAAGCGTTGAAACAGATGCAATGTTATCGTCTGCTTCAGCAATGGTTTGAATGGCATAAGTAATTGCCGCCATGCCTGATGCCAAAGCCAATGCACCAATACCACCTTCCAAAGCAGCAACACGTTGTTCAAGTACCGCAGTTGTTGGGTTCATAATGCGCGTATAAATATTACCTGAAACCTTTAAATCAAATAAATCTGCGCCATGTTGTGTGTTATCAAAAGAATAAGAAGTCGTTTGATAAATCGGAACTGCAACTGCTTTTGTCGTGGGTTCAGGGCTATAACCTGCATGAATGGCTAAAGTTTCATCTTTATACGTCATTTTTATATCATCTTTATGGGTTAATTTTGATCGATATTAGCATTTCTTTTTATGAAACAAAGCGCTTATTTCTTGAAATGTTTATCTTTAAAGTTCATATCAATGAAATATTTTTAGGTGAAAATGCATCAAATTTAGGCTAAAAACCATTGATTAATTTATAATCGAAAAGTTTTTTACAACAAAGTGATGAAGTTGCACTAGATGCCTTATTTTTTCAGGACTTTCATCGTATAATGGTCGATTATTTTTTCTGCTCATTTGAGTAAGGGGATAGGTTGTTGATATCTCCAGTTTGGTTTTTCTATTGAGGAGTCCTACGTGGCCCAATATATTTACACGATGAACCGTGTGTCGAAAATGGTTCCGCCTAAGCGCGAAATCTTGAAAGACATCTCTTTATCATTTTTCCCGGGCGCTAAAATTGGTGTTCTTGGTTTAAACGGTGCAGGTAAATCTACCTTGCTTCGTATTATGGCTGGCGTAGATAAAGATTTCTCTGGTGAAGCTCGTGCACAACCGGGTATTAAAATCGGTTATCTAGAGCAAGAGCCACCTTTAGATGAAACTAAAGACGTTCGTGGTAACGTTGAAGATGGTTTACGTGAACCGCTTGATGCTTTAGCTCGTCTTGATGAGGTTTTCGCTGAATATGCAGCTGAAGATGCAGACTTCGATGCACTTGCAAAAGAGCAAGAGAAGCTAGAAGCAATTATCCATGCTTGGGATGCACATAACCTTGGCAACCAAATGGATCAAGCAGCAGCAGCGTTAAACCTTCCAGCTTGGGATGCAGATGTTAAATTGCTTTCAGGTGGTGAACGCCGTCGTGTTGCACTTTGCCGTTTATTACTTTCTAAACCAGACATGTTGCTTCTTGATGAACCGACGAACCATTTAGATGCATCATCTGTATCTTGGTTAGAACGTTTCTTGAAAGACTTTGCTGGTACCATTGTAGCCATTACGCATGACCGTTATTTCTTAGATAACGTTGCAGAGTGGATTCTTGAGCTTGACCGTGGCATGGGTATTCCATATCAAGGTAACTATTCATCTTGGTTAGAGCAGAAAAATGCTCGTTTAGAACAAGAGAACAAGCAAGAAGAATCTTTTGCTAAAGCATTGAAAAAAGAACTTGAATGGGTTCGTTCTAATGCCAAAGGTCAGCAAAAGAAAAACAAAGCGCGTATGGAGCGTTTTGAAGAGCTTAACTCGCGTGAATTCCAACAGCGTAACGAAACTTCAGAAATCTACATTCCACCTGGTCCACGTTTAGGGAACAAGGTTGTAGAAGTTGAAGGCATCAGCAAATCATTTGGTGATCGTACGCTTTATAAAGATTTATCATTTGTTGTACCACCATGTGCCATTGTTGGTATTGTGGGTGAGAACGGTGCAGGTAAAACGACACTATTCCGTATGATGACTGGCGAACAGCAACCAGATACAGGTTCTGTGGTTCTTGGTGAATCAGTTAAAGTCGCTTATGTAGGTCAGATTCGTGACACGCTAGATGACAATAAAACTGTTTGGGAAGAAGTTTCTGGTGGTTTAGATATCTTACGTATTGGCGATTACGAAATTGCATCACGTGCTTATATTGGTCGCTTTAACTTTAAAGGCCAAGATCAGCAAAAACGTGTAGGTCAATTGTCAGGTGGTGAGCGTAACCGTTTACAACTTGCGAAAATCTTACAAATGGGTGCTAACGTAATCTTACTCGATGAACCGTCAAACGACTTGGATATCGAAACTTTACGTGCACTTGAAGATGCAATTCTTGTATTCCCAGGTACTGTAATGGTGATCTCGCATGACCGTTGGTTCCTAGACCGTATTGCAACGCACATCTTGTCATTTGAAGGTCAAACACCTGAATTCTTTACAGGTAACTATGCTGAATTTGAAGCATACCGTCAAAAACGTGATGGCGATGACTTAGTAACTAAGCGTCAAAAATATCGCAAAATTGGTAACTAAGCTTTAGTTTTACTTTAAAAAACCAGTCTAAGGACTGGTTTTTTTTGTTTTTAAATTACAAAAAGCTACTAAGTTTTCTGCAATAAGTTGGTGAATGTAATTTTATTACACATGATCAGGTTGTTATATTCGGCAACATCTTTTAATTGATAGTTATTGTGAAACGTTCAAGAATCTTTATCACAGTCTTGTTGAGCTTATTCATGTTCCAAAGCATTTGGAATGTGGCAGCGGCGTTTTGTGTGCATGAAAGTGATGTTAATCGCGTTACAACAAGTCACTTTGGGCATCATTCAAATAAGAGCAGTCACGAGCAGCATCAAAGTGACAATCAGAAAACATCAAAATTTATTCAATATTTAGAGCAAGTGGAAAATGATGATCATAGTGATCATTTACCGTCATTGGCTCATGCTTTTTTAGTTGAACATTCCTCGGAAATTAATTGGAATGTTTCGACCTATTATATTGAAGATAAGTTTTTAGATTGGAGTAGTTTGTACCAGTCGCCACATTTATACCTACCCAAACTCCCTCCTATATATACCCCGCTATAGGTGGGGTAGCCAATATTTAGCCCACCGCTCAGTTTATTAACTTAGTGGGGCATAGTCATGTCAAAAATAAAGTTTAATCAGCACTTTAAGCTGAAAAAAAGCACGAGAATAAAAGTGAATTTTTGTGCTGCAGTTATTGCTATAAGTACCTTAGGAGCAATGCCATTTTTGGCAAATGCAGAAGAATCGAAGTTGGATACACCAATATCGATGTCGCAAATTCTTGAACGTGTTCGTGTATATCAGCAAGCACAGGGTATTTGGCAAACACAGCAAAATATTGCAGATGCGAATATTAAAAATAGCAAATTATGGGCAAATCCAAGTTTGAATGTTGAGCGGGCAGGTTTTGCAAATGATCAAGATCAAGAATTAACGATTGGTCTATCTCAACCCTTAGATGTGTTTGGGAAAAAGAAAGCATCTAAAAAAATTGCAAATTTAGCAAATGAACAACTCGGTCTAAAGCAACGTATTTACGATGAACAATTACAAATAATTGTGAAGTATTTATGGTCACAAGTGATGTTGTCAGAAGTTGAGTCGGCTTTGCTTATGGAGCAGTTAAAAGCAAGTGAGCAAAGTTTAGAAGTTGCGGAAAGAAGGTTTCGTGCGGGAAGTATTTCACAAGTTGATGTAGATCGTGTGCGCTTAACGCATATTGACAATATCAAGTTAGTTCAACAAGCAGGATTACAGCTACAAATAGCACGAAAACAACTGGCAAATTTATGGGGGGAATCTGAAAGTAGTAATGTAATTGGTCATGATATTTCATCGTTTTGGCCACAAAAAACTTTGGAAAAAGTGAATGCAAATTTAATGGATAACCTTGTCGAGAAGACCCAAAGCTATCAAGTCTTAGAAGCCAAAGCCAATATTGACTTATTAAAAGCTCAAGCACGCCCAAATCCAGATGTAAGTGTGAGCATGAAGCAGACGAAAACGCCACAAAATCAAACCGATAATCAATTAACGGTTGGTCTGAGTGTTCCTTTGGCAATTTTTAATCGTAATCAGTACGGTATTCAAATTGCCCAAGCGAAAGAACAACTTATTGAAAAGCAAAAAATGTTTTATCAAATGCAAAACAAATTAGAAGTACAGACCTTATTAAGTGAACTTGGAGGTTTAAAAGAACAGTTTGATTTGGTTTCTCAAAAACAAATTCCATTGGCAGTTGCTGTTCAAAAACGCACCTTAACGGGTTTTCAGGTCGGAAAATTAAATGTGATGGATGTGCAACAGGCAACAGCACAACTACATGATGTGCGTATTCAAAGTGTTCAAATTCTTAAAAGTGCATGGCAAAAGTCTATTGAAGCGGAAAGCTTAAGTTTAGGAATTGAACCGAGCCAAGTCATGGCAAAAGATGCACTTTCACAAATCAATCAAAACTTAATACAGGATACCAATGCTTTGCCAGTCATAGGAATGGGGAATTAAAATGAACATGATCAAAAAACAATTTGGCAAAATTTCACAACAAATTTTAATTATTTTGGTTCTATGTATTACGGCTATATTGGTTCTGTCTTTAATTATTTTTAAAAAGGCGAATAAAGAAGATCATTTAGATGAAGATGATCATGCTGTAGAAAAAGGCAGTGAAGAAGGGCATGAGGAAAAAGAAGGAAAAATTTCACTGACTGCACAACAGATGGTGGAACAGGGTGTTCAGCTCGCAAAAGTAGATGTAGGGACGATAGATCAACTCAGTAATTATCCTGCAAAATTAACAGCAAATACAGATAGACAAGCACATGTATCGCCAAGTTTTAGCGGACAAGTACAAGAGGTATATGTCGAATTAGGTCAGCATGTTAAAAAAGGAGAAGCTTTGGCAAGTTTACTTGTTCCAGATTTAGTTGATCAACAAGCACAACTTCAAATTGCACGTACAAATTTAGATTTGGCAAAGCAAGACTTTAATCGAGAAAGAGATTTATGGTCACAAGGAATTTCTGCAAAGCAAGATT
This sequence comes from Acinetobacter portensis, assembly GCF_010646905.1. Classification (NCBI taxonomy): domain Bacteria; kingdom Pseudomonadati; phylum Pseudomonadota; class Gammaproteobacteria; order Moraxellales; family Moraxellaceae; genus Acinetobacter; species Acinetobacter portensis. Next base: position 988,573 of record NZ_JAAARQ010000002.1, on the reverse strand, counting down.
ATCAACGAGCATCTAATACATACCGTCAGGCGCAAATTCAGGTTCAGGCTGCACAAAGTCGACTTGCTGCCTTTGGTGCAAGTGCAGGTTCAAATGGTCGTTATATGTTACGTGCACCTATTTCAGGTGTGGTTAGTCAAAAGGATTTAGTTCTTGGTGAAAACGTTCAGCTGGCATCGCAATTATTTGTGATCGATCAATTAGATCAGCTATGGCTTGAATTTATTGTGCCAAATATTGATGTTGCAGAAATTCAGCCAAACCAAACTATTCAATTTAAATCTTTACAGACCAATGCACTTTATAAAGCGCAAATCCTAAATTTAAATGCCGTAGCAGATGCGCAAACAGGGCGCTTGCAAGTGCGAGCTAAAGTTTTAGATCGGGCAGATGAGCTACGACCAAATTTGATGGTAAATGTTGAGCTTCAGCAGAATCAGCCCAAAGAGGTGATGCGTGTAGCCAAAGATGCAGTACAACAAGTTGAAGGTAAAGATGTTGTTTTTGTGCCAACGACGCAAATGAAAAGTGTAAGTTTTAAACCACAGAATGTAAGTGTTGGGCAAGTTTCAGCAGATGGAAAATGGATTGAAATTAAAAGTGGTGTAAAGCAAGGACAAGCATATGTGAATAAGGGCAGTTTCCTTTTGAAATCTGAGATGGAAAAAGGAGATGCTAGCCATGGACACTAATGATCTTCATAAAGTGCATCAGCCTGAAGAGGAATTGCCAAAACCACAAGGTATTTTCGATCGAATCATTCAGTTTTCAATACGCAATGCCATTTGGGTCATGTTGTTTGTGATCGCATGGATTGGCGTGGGTGTTTATAGCTACCAAAAACTACCCATTGATGCAGTTCCCGACATTACCAATGTCCAAGTACAAATAAATAGCCAAGCGAATGGTTTTACCGCTTTAGAAGTGGAACAACGAATTACCTATCCTATTGAAACAGCAATGGCAGGTATTCCCGATTTAGAGCAAACACGTTCAATTTCGCGTTATGGTCTTTCTCAAGTCACCATTGTTTTTAAAGATGGTACAGATATTTATTGGGCTAGACAGCAAATCAATCAGCGCTTACAAGAGGCGCGAACAGAATTACCAGAAAATATTTCTCCTGCAATGTCACCTGTGTCTACGGGATTGGGAGAAATTTATCAGTGGGTTATTCAAGCCGAGAAAGATGCAAAAAAGCCCGATGGTACTGCTTATGAACCGAGAGATTTGCGAGAGATACAAGATTGGATTGTGCGACCACAATTGCAAAAAGTAAAAGGCATTGCTGAAGTAAATAGTATTGGTGGTTTTAATAAAACTTATCTGGTCGAACCCGATTTAAACCGTTTACAGCAAATGCAAATTCCGCTTTCAGCATTGCAACAAGTACTACAAGAAAACAATGAAAACCGTGGTGCAGGTTATCTTGAAGAAAGTGGTCAACAGCTGACTGTTCGTGTACCAGGTACTTTAAATAATATCTCAGATATCGAGAACATCACTGTAAGCACCAAACAAGGCTATCCAATTCGTGTTTCTGATATTGCTAAAGTATCAATTGGGCATGATTTACGTACAGGTGCTGCAACTTACAATGGTGAGGAAACAGTGCTTGGTATTGCCATGATGATGATGGGAGAGAACAGTCGAACTGTTGCCAAGGCTGTCGATTCAAAAGTCCAAGAAATTCAAAAATCATTACCGAAGGGTGTGACGATTACGACGGTTTATGACCGAACCACTTTAGTAGAACGTGCAATTAAAACGGTGCAAAAAAACTTAGTTGAAGGCGCTGTTTTAGTCATTGTGATTTTATTCTTATTTTTAGGAAATTTTCGTGCAGCACTAATTGTTGCCTGTGTCATTCCATTATCCATGCTCTTTACTTTGGCAGGAATGGCTGAGAAAAATATCAGCGCAAACTTAATGAGTCTAGGTGCATTGGATTTTGGAATTATTGTCGATGGTGCAGTTGTTATTGTTGAAAACTGTATTCGACGTTTAGCAGAAGCTCAACATTTGAAAGGGCGGTTACTCAATAGGAGTGAACGATTTAAAGAGGTGTTTTTAGCAGCCCAACAAGCAAAACGCCCACTAATTTTTGGTCAGTTAATTATTTTAGTGGTGTATTTCCCAATTTTTGCACTTTCAGGTGTAGAAGCAAAACTATTTCACCCTATGGCGCTTACTGTGGTGTTGGCACTCATTGGCGCAATCATTTTATCGATTAGTTTTGTCCCTGCTGCTGTTGCCATGTTTGTTACAGGTGAAGTGAAGGAAACAGAATCTCGTTGGATGTTATGGTTAAAGCAAAAATACGAAAATATATTAAATTTTGCCTATCAATTTAAATATTTTGTTGTGACTTTGGCTGTATGTATTTTGGTTTTAACGGGTGTGATTGCAACGCAAGTAGGAAGTGAGTTTGCACCAAAACTCAGTGAGGGAGATTTTGCAATTCAGCAAATGCGCTCCCCAAGTACGAGCTTGGAGCAGTCATTACGTATGCAAGAAAATACCGAAAAATTACTGTTAAAAAAATTCCCTGAAATTAAAGGTATTTTTGCACGTACAGGTACTGCTGAAGTTGCAACAGATGTTATGCCTCCGAATATTTCTGATGGTGTAATTCTATTAAAGTCTAAAGATGAATGGGCAAATCCAAAAGAATCTATAGACAGTTTACGTAGTCGAATGGAAGAGTTTCTAGAAACATTACCGGGTAACAATAGTGAGTTTTCACAACCTATTGAGTTGCGTTTTAATGAATTAATTTCAGGTATTCGTAGTGATGTTGGAGTGAAAATTTTTGGTGATGATCTAGATGTTTTAAATCAGGAAGCTGAAAAAATTTCCAAACAAATCCAAAAAATATCGGGTGCCACGGCTGTTAAAGTTGAGCAAACAGATGGACTGCCACTATTAAATGTTGAGGTTGATAAAGCACTCGCAGCGCAATATGGATTATCTGTAAAAGAAATTCAGGACTTAGTTGCAACCAGTGTTGGAGGTCAAAATGTTGGGCAAATTCTTCAAGGTGATAGACGCTTTGATTTTGTGATCCGTTTAAGTGATGAACAAAGAACAACTCAGAACTTGGCTACATTACCCGTTCAAATACCTAATGGCGGGCTTATACAGCTACAAGATGTGGCAAAAGTTGAAACCGTTTTAGGTGTAAACCAAGTCAGTCGTGAAAATGGAAAACGTCGTGTTGTGATTACGGCTAACGTAACAGGACGAGATTTAGGCTCATTTGTACAAGAATTACAGATGAACTTATCTAAGCAAAAACTCCCTGCTGGATATTGGTTAGATTATGGAGGACAGTTTGAAAACTTAGCATCTGCAAAAAGTCGTATGCAAATTGTTGTGCCATTGGCGTTAATCACTATCTTTATTTTGCTCATGGCTGTTTTTCATAATTTTAAAGAGAGTTTGTTGGTATTCAGTGGTGTTCCTTTTGCACTTTCTGGAGGTTTGGTCGCACTTTGGCTACGTGATATTCCGTTGTCTATGTCAGCGGGTGTTGGTTTTATCGCACTTTCAGGCGTTGCTGTTTTAAATGGTTTAGTCATGCTGACGTTTATTAAAGAGTTGCGTGAAAACTTAAATGTGCATTTAGCAACATGGCAAGGCGCAATTCTACGTCTACGCCCTGTACTAATGACGGCATGTGTTGCTTCACTTGGTTTTGTACCAATGGCGCTTGCAACAGGAACGGGAGCAGAAGTACAGCGCCCATTGGCTACAGTTGTCATTGGTGGGATTTTATCTTCAACAATGCTTACTTTAGTCCTTTTACCTGTGGTTTACCGTTGGATGAATGAATCAAAACAAACAGGGTTTATTTGGGCTTTTAAAGAGAAGTTTATTGTTCGCTTTAAAAAGTGATAAGTTAGAACTAAAGCAAAAGTGGCTTAAAAAAAAAGCCACTTTCTTATCAATAAGGAGTCTGCTATGAGTGGACATCATGGGCATGATCATAGTCATGCTGTTGTAACAGAAGGTAATGCAAAAAAGCTGACGTTTGCTTTAATACTTACATCTACTTTTTTAGTGGTTGAGGTTATTGCTGGTTTCATGACACAAAGTTTGGCTTTGTTATCTGATGCTGCCCACATGTTTACCGATGCAGCAGCGCTTGCTATTGCACTTGTGGCAATTAAAATTGGCAAGCTACCTGCCGACAGCAAAAGAACATTTGGATATCAGCGTTTTGAAATTTTAGCTGCACTGTTTAATGCATCTATGTTGTTTGTTGTGGCGATGTATATTTTATATGAAGCCTATCAGCGTTTTAGTCAGCCACCTGAAATTCAAAGTACAGGGATGATGATTGTGGCGGTATTGGGTTTAATCATTAACCTGATTTCCATGAAAATTTTATTCTCAAGCTCGCAAGATAGCTTAAATGTAAAAGGAGCTTATCTTGAAGTTTTGAGTGATGCCTTAGGCTCAGTCGGTGTGATTATTGGTGCTGCTGTTATTTATTTCACAGGTTGGATGTGGGTAGATACTGTTATTGCAGTCCTTATTGGTTTTTGGGTGCTTCCTAGAACTTGGATTCTGCTTAAACAAAGTATCAATATTCTATTAGAGGGTGTACCTGAAGAAATTGATATTGAAGAACTGAGAAATGATTTACTGAATTTAAAAGGTGTTGAAAGTATTCATCAACTTAAAGTTTGGGCAATTACCTCTAAAAATGTACATTTAACGGTACATCTTTTTGCACCCAATGCAGATCGAAATGAATTATATAAAGAAGCTTTGGAAATGCTAACCCATGAGCACAGTATTACCGAAATGACTTTGCAAATTGAAGATGATGAATGCATTGCGCAGTCTCATAACCATGAGCATCAAAATCATAGCGAAGAAGATGAACATCAACACTCACATCAGCATTAATGCTGATGTGAGATTTTTATTTTAGATTTCCCATTCATGATTGCAGTCGCGGCATTTCCATTTTTTTTGCGATTGCATGAATGCTTGCATTGAAAGTTTAAAGTCAGGTAGGTCGCGGTAGAATAAGAAGCCTGCAATAACACATGCAAAGAACATTACAATCGTTGCAAGTTGTAATGTTTCGCCCGCGCCATTACCAAAAGCCCACATCGCAACGCTAATAGAAACTAAAAGTAATAAAATTAAAATTGCAGGAATAAGAAAAATTAAACTTTTAGGAACAACAGGACGCGCAGTCGTTTGACCAGGCTGAGTAACAGGTAAAAGTTTTGCACTTTGGCATTTCGGGCAGCGGTATTGCATTACAACTCCAAATTTTAATTTATAGGTTATTTTAATCGGAATTGTGTAGAAAGCAAAAAAGCACTTACATAAAATTTTAGGCAATAAAAAACCCAAGTCGTAATGCTTGGGTTTTTTATTAAGACCACTACACAAGAATGATCTTGAATATGGCGTCCCTACGGGGATTCGAACCCCGGTTACCGCCGTGAAAGGGCGATGTCCTAGGCCTCTAGACGATAGGGACAAGTGAGGCATCCAGATTCAGTGTTTAACACTGTGTCTCTGTATGGGCGCTATATTATGGTTATAGCGCCTCCTCGTCAACTAAAAAATCAATTATGCTTCATCAACTGCGTCATTTTTCGGCAATTTTAAGCTTTCATTGAGTTTTTCCCATACTTTTGCTTCTTTTTTGCTTGGTCCGCCCACAATTTCAAGCGCATGACGTAAGCGAGCGAAGGTTAAATCTGGCCCAATTGTGACCATAGATTGCATAACAGGCGTTGAAGATGTTGAACCTGCAATCGCAATAAAGAAAGTTGGCATGAAATCACGAAGTTTGATTTCCATTTGGTTCGCTAAATCCATAAGCGTTTGGCTTACAGTCTCATTGTTCCAAGTAAACATGCTTTCTAAACGCCAAATTGCAAATTGTAAGCTTTGACGAACTTGTTCTTCAGTCAATTTTTTGCTTTCAAATTGTTCTTTGCTAAGCGTAGGGAATTGGTTGAAATAGAAACCTGCCCAGTTCACAGCTTCAGACAATAAGTTAATACGCGGTTGAATCGCAGCGGCAATTTCTTCTAAAGTTTGACGGTCAGATTTCCAAGCAAGCAACGTATCAAGCAATTCAGAAGGGGTTAAACCTTTAATCCACTGACCATTTAACCAATTCAGTTTTTCAACATCAAAAATTGGTCCACCTAAAGACACACGTTTAATGTCAAAGTGCTCAATCATTTCAGCTAAAGTGAATTTTTCACTCTCATCTGGCATAGACCAACCCATACGACCTAAATAGTTCAATAGGGCTTCTGGTAAAACACCAATATTTTTATAATAGTTAATTGATGTTGGGTTTTTACGTTTAGATAGTTTTGATTTATCTGGATTACGTAAAAGTGGCATGTGGCAAAGCACAGGCATATCCCAACCGAAATATTGATAAAGCAATTGATGCTTAGGTGCTGATGGAATCCATTCTTCACCACGAATCACGTGGGTAATTTCCATCAAATGGTCATCAACAACATTGGCTAAATGATACGTTGGTAAACCATCCGTTTTAAGTAGAATTTGCATGTCTACTTGAGCCCATGGAATTTCTACTTCGCCACGCAGCATATCATCAAATTTACAAATGCCTTCAGTAGGCACTTTCATACGAATAACGTGCGCTTCACCTGCAGCTAAGCGACGCTGAACTTCTTCTTCAGATAGTAATAAACCACGACCATCATAGCGAGGATTTTCACCGCGTGCTTGTTGATCTGCACGCATTTGGTCTAATTCTTCTGTCGTTGCGAAACAGTAAAAAGCATGACCTTTTGCAACAAGTTCTAATGCATATTTTTTATAAATATCCATACGCTCAGATTGGCGATATGGTGCATGTGGACCACCAACATCTGGGCCTTCAGACCAATTTAGTCCTAACCAACGCAATGAATCTAAAATCATTTTCTCAGATTCAGGTGTTGAGCGAAGTTGGTCAGTGTCTTCAATACGAAGAATAAATTCACCACCATGTTGCTTTGCAAAGCATAGGTTAAACAAAGCAATATAAGCTGTACCTACATGAGGAAAGCCTGTAGGGGAAGGAGCGATACGAGTACGAACTGTCATAACTAGATATTATTCAGAATGCAAATTGGAACTATTATAACGAAAAAGCCCCATTACATTATGTTTAATTAAGCATAAAGTAATGAGGCTTCGCTTGGTCAAACACAAGGGGGTGTTTGACCTAATATTTTATGAATTATTTGTTGTGAATAGCGTTTGAATGAAGCGTGAAAAGCGTTCATTTTGTGATGCTAAAAAGCTTTGTGATGGTGCAATATTAATAGATGTAAGCACTTTTAAGTTGTCTTCAGAATGAAATTTTCTATCATTCTTTTGTTGTTGAAGTGCTTTTTCAATAGGCGTAATTTTTACAACAGAATTCACCATTTTGGTTTCTGTTGTTTTGGTTACGGCTGTATGTCCAACTTGTGAAAATACGATTAAACCGCAAGTTAAGCAAAGTGCTTTAAATAATTTACTAGTCATTTCCAAACATCCCCCTATTTTGGTGTCTGAACAATATTGTTATAAACATAGTGTTTTTGTATATCAGATGGTTATTTAATCATATTTTGTATTGAAAATGTATAGCTGTGTCACATTAGTTACAAAAAAGATATATTTTATTTGAATTTTCAGTATTTATGTATTCGTTCTAAAAAAGCCTTTTCTTTCTTATTAAAAGACTGTGTAGGCATGAATAATTAATTTATAACATTTTGTCTGTTCATTTTTTATATCAAATAAAGTGGTTTTTATATGAATTTACTAGATATCTTTTTATGTGAATAATTAAGAGATATATAATATAACCACATGATTGTTAAATTATTTTTTCATTTATATGATGCTGATATATATTAAAAAGAGTCTCACACATGAAAAAAATAATAGTATCGAGTGTTTTGGCAATATTAAGTGGTTTTTCTGCACATAATGTTGTGGCAAAAGATTTTCTGAATGTTTCTTATGATCCAACACGAGAATTTTATCAAGAATACAATAAAGAATTTGGTGAATATTGGAAGCAACAAACCAATCAAACAATCGATTTTAAACAATCACATGGTGGTTCGGGTAAACAAGCCCGATCGGTCATTGATGGTTTACAAGCAGATGTTGTGACATTAGCTTTGGCAAATGATATTGAGGAAATTGTAAATGCAGGTTTAATTAAAAAGAACTGGCAAAAAGAATTTCCGTATAACTCTGCACCTTATACATCAACTATTGTTTTTTTAGTACGTAAAGGTAATCCGAAAGGTATTAAGGACTGGAATGATTTAACCAAACCAGGTGTGGAAATTATTACACCAAACCCTAAAACGGGTGGTGCGCCACGTTGGATTTATTTGTCAGCATGGGGTTATGCGCTTAAACAACCCGGTGGAAATGATGCGAAAGCAAAAGAATTGGTTAAAAAGCTTTATCAGAATGTAAAAGTTCTGGATTCAGGCGCTCGGGGTTCATTAACTACCTTTGCTGAACGTGGTATTGGTGATGTATTACTTTCTTGGGAAAATGAAGCATTACTTGCAACCCAAGGACCAGATAAAGATAAATACCAAATTGTTTATCCGTCCATTTCTATTTTGGCAGAGCCTTCCGTTGCTATTGTCGATAAAAATGTTGATAAAGATGGTAACCGTAATTTGGCAAAAGGATATTTAAATTACCTTTATTCACCTAAAGGTCAAGATTTAGCAGCTAAATACTACTTCCGTCCGCGTAATGCGCAAGTTGCTGCAAAATATGCGAAACAATTCCCTAAAGTACAAACTTTTACTATTGGTAATGTTTTTGGTGGATGGGCAAAAGCACAGAAAACACACTTTGTGAATGGTGCGATATTTGATCAAATCTACACTGAGAAAAAATAATAGCGAAAGCTAATATTTGTCTACGTTAAAAGAATTAAGAAAAAGCGAATAATTATATTATTCGCTTTTTTTCATAAGAAATGCATAAAAATTTATAAATCTAGAATATAGCAGCTTTAATTTTTTTCATAATAAAAACAAAGTATTAATTTTTTTTAGGATGATTGATGTTAAATGAAATCGAATTATCAGAATTGCGATTTATGAAATTACTTCATATAGTTAGCATCATTATAGATAACTATTTTATTTAAATATGAAAACTCAATTCAAAGCATTATTTAGTGCAGCGCTCATTGCGGTGGGTGTGGCTTCAACATCGGCAACTCAAGCAGCTGATCGTGAATTTCTAAATGTTTCATATGATGCGACGCGTGAATTTTATACAGAATTCAATCAGTCATATGGTGCGTATTGGAAATCTAGAACAGGTCAAACTGTAAATTTTAAACAATCTCATGGTGGTTCGGGTAAACAAGCCCGTTCTGTTGTCGATGGCTTAAAAGCAGATGTTGTCACTTTAGCACTTGCAAATGACATCGAAGAAATTGTGAAGTCTGGTCAAATTAATGCAAATTGGCAAAAAGAATTTCCATATAATTCAGCGCCATATACATCTACAATTGTATTTATGGTTCGTAAAGGGAATCCAAAAGGTATTAAAGACTGGAAGGATTTAACTAAATCAGGTGTGGAAGTTATTACACCAAATCCTAAAACGGGTGGTTTACCACGTTGGGTATATTTATCGGCATGGGGTTATGCGCTTAAACAGCCGAATGGTAATGAAGCTCAAGCGAAAGAATTCGTGGGTAAAATGTACCACAATGTAAAAGTAATGGATTCGGCTGCACGTGCATCTATGACAACATTTGCTGAACGTGGCATTGGTGATGTGCTTTTAACTTGGGAAAATGAAGCTTTAATTACTCAAAAAACTTTAGGTAAAGACAAGTTCGATATCATTTATCCGTCTATTTCAATTTTAACCGAACCTTCGGTTGCTATTGTGAATAAAAACACAGATAAAAATGGTAATAAATGGTTAGCGAAAGGTTACATCAACTACTTATATTCACCAATTGGTCAAGAAATGGCAGCAAAACATTTCTATCGCCCACGTAATGTTGAGGTTTTAGCAAAATATAAAGCGCAATTCCCAACATTAAAAACATTCACTATTGATGAAGTGTTTGGTGGATGGGCAAAAGCACAGCAAACTCATTTTGCGAATGGTGCAATGTTCGATCAAATTTATAATTCGAAACGCTAATTTGAATTTATGTTAAAAAGTAAAAAAAGCTGGTCTTGAAAGAGACTGGCTTTTTTACTTTTATAATGATCAATATGCAGTTGTATTTTTTAATATATTTTGAATAAGGTATTTTTGTTTATCTTATTGTATTTTATTGTTATTTTTGATTTTTTATAGATATTGTGGTTTAAAGTGCAAAATAAAGTAATGAATCAGGCAATATAAAGAATAGGGATTAAAACGGTTTTCTCTATGAAAAGTAATAATTAAGTACAAAAAGTCATTTGGAGCTTTGCAAAAACAAGGTAATAATGTGAAGTTATATTTTTAGCTTTTCTATTTGAATAACTATGTCGCATATTTCTGTATTACTTCACGAAACTATTGATGCTTTGCTCGCTGAACGCAATACAGGTATTTATATTGATGGAACATTTGGACGTGGTGGGCATACGCGTTTATTACTTTCAAAATTAGATGAAAATGCACGTGTTTATGGTTTTGATAAAGATCCACAAGCACTTGCTGTCGCAGCTGAACTTGAAAAAGAAGATCCACGATTCAAAATCATCCATGCAAGTTTTGCAGATTTAAAACAAGAATTAGAACAGCGTGAAATTGGCTTAGTTGATGGTGTAATGGCAGATTTGGGTGTATCTTCGCCACAGCTCGATCAAGCAGAGCGTGGATTTAGCTTCATGAAAGATGGTCCATTAGATATGCGTATGGATAACTCTCAGGGACCTACTGCTGCGCAATGGCTTGTGGATATTGAAGAAGAAGCTTTAGCAAATGTAATTTATCAATATGGTGAAGAGCGTTATAGTCGTCGTATTGCTAAAGCCATTAAAAATGCAGGATATATCGATACAACTGCACAACTAGCGGAAATTGTAAAAGTTGCCCATCCTAAATGGGAAAAGAATAAACATGCAGCGACTCGTACTTTCCAAGCGATACGTATTGCGATTAATAAAGAGTTAGAAGACATTGAGATTTTTTTGCCTCAAGCTATGGATGTGTTAAAAACAGAAGGGCGTTTGGCAGTTATTAGTTTTCATTCGTTAGAAGATCGATTGATTAAGCAATTTATTCAAAAAGAATCAACTTTAGCGGAAGATACAGGGTGGGGCTATCCACAAGAGCGTGAAGATACTCGAAAATTAAAGAAAATTTCACGTATTCGTGCAAGTGATGAAGAGGTTAAAGCAAATCCTCGTTCACGTAGTGCTTGGTTGCGTGTAGCAGAAAAATTAGCTTTAAAAGGCGAATAATGAAAACAGAAATTGTTGAAAATAAGGGTGAAAATTTACGTCTAAAACGAGGTATTGCTTACGCAATACTATTGTTGTTGGTTATGGCAAGTGCAATCATGGTTGTACTTCAGGTCTTTCAATATCGCCATGATTATCGTGAATTGAGCTCTTTTTACCGTGAGCGTGATGACTTAAATGCGGAGTGGGGGCGTTTGCTTATTGAACAGCAAACTTTTGGTGCCACTGCGCAAATTGGTACACGTGCGGTAACTCAACTTCGTATGTATTCTCCTCCTGCAGCACAAACCGTTGTAATTTCTTTACCAACTTCGACTGAAAACAAAAAATAGGCTGGCTTTCAATGGTAGATCCACGAAAAAGACAAACACGTAAAAAACAACAGTCGATTACAAGTAAAGCTACAGTAAGTGTTGAAATGTGGCGCTTCTATTTAATGTGGGGTGTTGTTTTATTTTGCTTTATTGCATTGGTTGGACGTGCATTTTATGTGCAAATTGTGAACCATGACTTTTTACAAAATAAAGCAAATGCAAAAATTTTAAGAACAGATACTGTTAAAGCAATGCGTGGGGTAATTTACGATCGCCATGGTGTGCCCCTTGCAATTAGTACACCTATCATGAAAATTGTGATCGATCCACGTGATTATTTTGATGCTAAAAAGTTGTACGATGAAACTTCAGCAGAACTTGTAAAAAATCCAAATGACAGAAAATTAAAGCGCCAATTACCAGATAAAAATCTGAATTTAGATGAATTGGCTGATGCTGTTGGAATGGATCGTGCTGAATTACGTAAAAAAATGAATGAGCGTCCTCGTTCTCGTTATCTAATATTGAAAAAAGAAGTACCGCCACAGCAAGCAGATTTAATTCTAGAACGTGAATTCCAAGCAGTTTACACAGAAAAATATTACAAGCGCTACTATCCGCAACCTCAACCTAATGCACAAATTATTGGTTTAACCAATAGTGAAGGGATGGGGATTGAAGGTTTAGAGATGCAATTAAATTCACGTTTAGCGGGTAAAGATGGTGAACAACAGGTTATTCGTGATAAGCGCGGTAATCGTGTAAAAGATCCTGAAATCATTAAAGAAGTGGAGTCGGGCGAAAATATCACCCTGAGTATTGATTCACGCCTACAGTACATTATGTATCGTGAGTTAACAGCAGCAGGCGTGGCAAATAATGCACGTTCAGCAACTGCCATTACTGTTGATGTGAAAACGGGCGAAATTTTAGCCATGGCAAGTTGGCCATCTTATAACCCGAACGATAAAAAAGGTTTGGGAAATAAAGATGCTATGCGTAACCGTGGTGCAGTCGATTCTTTTGAGCCGGGTTCAACCATGAAGCCTATTACCATTTCTATGGCTTTAGAAAGTGGTAAATTTACAGCAAATTCGGTCATTAATACCACGCCAGGTTCTATGCGAGTAGGTAATCATACGATTCGCGACACACATAATTATGGCGCTTTAACTTTGGGTGGCATTATTCAAAAGTCATCTAACGTGGGTGTTGCAAAAATTGCACTTTCTTTACCTTATTCAACATTACCTACGTTTTATAAACGTGTAGGTTTTGGCGAGCGTTCTGCCGTGAAATTCCCCGGTGAAAGCGCAGGTTTAATTTTACCGAAAAATAAATGGAATGTTTCTGAAGTTGCGACCATGGCATATGGTTACGGCTTAAATGCAACAGTGCTTCAATTGGCAGATGCTTACGCCATGATTGCCAATAAAGGGAAAAAAATGCCTTTAAGTTTGTATAAACTTGAAGAACACCCGAAAGGTGAGCAAATGATTGATCCGAAAATTGCAGATCAAGTGTTGCTGATGATGGAAGCGGTAACTTTGCCAGGTGGTACGGCACGCCAAGCTGATATTCCGGGCTATCGTGTAGCAGGTAAAACAGGTACAGCACATAAGTTGCGTGCAGATCGTAAAGGCTATTCTCAGTCAGATTATCGTGCTTTATTCGCAGGTATGGCACCTGTAAGCGATCCACGCTTAGCGATGGTTGTGGTCGTGGAAAATCCGAAAGGACAATATTATGGTGGCTTGGTTGCTGCCCCAGTTTTTGCACGTGTGATGCAAGAATCTTTACGTTTAATGAACGTACCTTTAGATAAACCCTTAGATGCTCCCAAAATTCAGTAAATAGGTGATGAATGTCGATTACATTTCAAGAGCTATATAGCGTAGATCAACCCGCTGAATGGATGACTCAAACATTTCAGGGGTTTAATCTCGATAGTCGTAAAGTGACAACAGGGCAAATATTTATTGCCCTGACTTCGTTTTCACAACCTGAAAAAACCGTAGAATTTGCGGAAAAAGCATTAAATAACGGTGCAATTGCAGTTGTGTCGGAAAGCGATTTAGGTTTAAAAAATAATATAGTGATTCCAAACGTGCGTCATTTGATGGGGCAGTGGGAAAAACAATATTTACTTGCAACTCAGCCTTTGAATTTAGCGCGAATTATTGCTGTTACAGGCACAAATGGTAAAACCACAATTTCGCGTTTAATTGCTGAATTATTGATGTTACAAGGTAAAAAATGTGCGGTGATGGGTACAACAGGGAATGGTATTTTACCTCACTTGGAAGCGTCATCTCATACCACATTAGATGCATTACATTTGCAAAATGCGCTACATGAATATGCACAACAAGGTGCAGAGTTTGCTGCAATTGAAGCAAGTTCACATGGTTTAGAGCAAGGTCGTTTAAACGGTTGTGATATTGAAATTGCAGCATATAGCAATTTAAGTCGTGACCATTTGGATTATCACGGTACGCTTGAAGCTTATGCAGAAGCAAAATCACGCTTATTTAAGTTCGAATCTTTAAAAGTTGCGATTATTAACATTGATGATGAACATGCAAATATCATGATTGATGCGGTAAAATCCAATCCTGCTCAACCGAAAATTTTGACATATTCAACAACGCAATCTGCTGATTACGAAGTTCAAGATATTCAGTACAGCTTAAGCGGTGCAAACTTTAAACTTGTTACAGCACAAGGCACATTTGACGTAAATAGCCCGTTACTGGGTCATTTTAACGTTGAAAATATTGTGGCGAGTTTAATTGCAGCGGAGCAAGCAGGTTTTGCATTGGCAGATTTAATTGTGGTTGCACCACAACTGAAAGGTGCACCGGGTCGTATGCAAGTACTTCGTGATGCAGAGCGTTTATTTGTGGTCGATTATGCACATACGCCTGATGCACTTATTCAAGTTTTACAAACTTTGAAACGTCACGTATCTCAAAATTTATGGGCGGTGTTTGGCTGTGGTGGTGACCGTGATCGTGGTAAACGTCCGCTTATGACACAAGCAGCGTTAGATCATGCAGATATTGCTTTAATTACGTCGGATAATCCAAGAACAGAAAATCCTGAACAAATTTTTGCCGATATGAAAGCAGGCATTCAATTTGAAAATCACACTGTGCATGAAATTCATGACCGCCGTGAAGCGATTAAATTTGCAGTGAAAAATGCAAAAGATGGCGATATTGTGGTGATTGCAGGAAAAGGACATGAAAACTATCAAGAAATTGATGGTGTTCGTCATTGGTTTGATGATGTTGTTGAAGTTCAATCTGCAATTGATGCACAACACCATCATTCAGATTCAGCATATCCAGCTCAATAGGAAAGATCATGCATACATCGACAACGAGTACCGTGCCTTTAGAGCCGTGGACAGCGAAACAATTAGAAGAAGCAACACAAGGTTATTGGCATAATGGCAAAGCACCGCAAGGTGAAATTAAACGTGTATTAACCGATTCACGTGATGCTGAAAAAGGTGATGCCTTTTTAGCATTAAAAGGTGAACGTTTTGATGCACATGATTTTGTTGCCAAAGTTGCAGAGCAAGGCTGTGAAATTGCGATTGTTAGTCATCCTGTTGAGGCTAATATTTGCCAATGGGTTGTTGCAGATACGCGTTTAGCACTTGGTGCTTTAGGTGCTTATCGTCGTGCTCAAAATTCACAGCTAAAAGTCATTGCTTTAACGGGTAGTAGTGGTAAAACCACAACCAAAGAAATGTTAGGCAGTATTTTATCTCGCTTAGCGCCAACGCTCATTACACGCGGAAACTTAAATAACGATTTAGGTGTTCCAATGATGTTGTTGGAGCTTCGAGCTGAGCATCAATATGCAGTGATGGAGTTGGGTGCAAGCCATCAAGGTGAAATTGATTACACATCGAATTTAGTTCAACCTCATGTTGCAGGTATTATCAATATTGGTACTGCACATTTGGGCGAATTTGGTGGGCGTGATGGTATTTGCCGTGCTAAATCTGAAATTTATGCACATATTTCAAAATCAGGTACATCTATTGTTCCTGCGGCAGATGACTTTGCAGAAGACATTCGTAAAGCAGTACAAACTGAACAAGTTTTGAGTTTTGGTTTGGGTGGTGATGTTTTTGCAACAGATATTGAGTTGCAAGCACAATCGTCTACTTTTACCTTAAATACCCCTCAAGGCAATAAAACGATTCACTTGCCATTTGCAGGTGAACATAATGTTCAAAATGCAACGGCTGCTACAGCATTTGCATTATCTATTGGCATTGCCTTAGATGATATTGTGATTGGATTAGAGCAGGCGACTGGGGCAAAAGGTCGTTTAAACTTTATTCAGCAGAAACAGCACTTATTTATTGATGATACATACAACGCAAACCCAACATCTATGCGCGCTGCGGCTGAAGTTTTAGCACAGCAAGACGGTGTTCGAGTGATGGTGATTGGTGATATTGGTGAATTAGGTGCAACAGCGGCACAGCAACATTACATGCTTGGTCGTGATTTGGTGTCTACCAAAGGCGTTAATTTTGTTATAGCGGTAGGGGAATTTGCACCTGCTTCACAAGAAGGCGCACGTAGTACACAATATGGTAAAAAATTTCAGGCATTCTTGACTCAAGAACAAGCTTTGCCGTTTTTAATTGGTCTAGTCGAAACACATCAGCCTCAGTCCATGAGTTTCCTGTTTAAGGGCTCTCGTTATACCCATATGGAAACGTTGATGGCTGACTTGATGGAGAAACTCTAATGCTGTTATGGCTATTTGAACAGCTTGCGGGCTACCACAGCTCATTCCAAGTTGTACGATATTTAACTTTGCGATCGTTACTAAGCGTATTGACTGCACTCACAATTGGATTGGTACTTGGTCCAATTATGATTCGTAAGCTTCAAGCTTTGAAATATGGTCAAGCAGTAAGTTCTTATGCACCTGAAAATCATGCGAAAAAAATGGGTACACCAACCATGGGTGGTGTTCTTATTTTACTTTCTATTGGTATTTCAACATTACTTTGGGCAGATTTATCGAACCCATATGTATGGATTGTACTTGCCGTTATGGTGATTTTTGGTGCTGTAGGTTGGGCAGATGACTGGATTAAAATCCGTTATAAAGACAACGCTGGCTTACCTGCGAAAAAGAAATTCTTTTGGACATCTGTAGGTTCAATTGGTGCAGGTATTGCATTATATGTTATTGCAAAACAGCAGCCAGATCCTGTGCATACAGCAAATATGCTGAATGTTTTGATTCCATTCTTTAAAGATATCAGCATTCCATTGTCTATGATTCCTTTAGGTATTGGCTTTATTGTCTTTACTTATTTCGTGATTAATGGCGCATCAAATGCAGTGAACTTAACAGATGGTTTAGATGGTCTTGCGATCATGCCAATTGTTCTTGTTGCCGCAGGTTTAGGTGTATTCGCTTATTTATCTGGTGATGCTCGTTTTGCCAATTATTTGCATATTCCTTATGTAAAATATACATCTGAACTTGTTGTAATTTGCGCGGCAATGATTGGTGCTGGCTTAGCATTCTTATGGTTTAACGCACATCCTGCACAAGTCTTTATGGGTGATGTAGGCGCGTTATCTTTAGGTGCAATGCTTGGTACAATCGCTGTGATGGTTCGTCAAGAAATCGTATTTGCGATTATGGCGGGTGTATTCTTGGTGGAAGCAATTTCAGTATTCTTACAAATTGGTTCGTTAAGAATGCGCAATAAGCGCGTATTTCTTATGGCGCCATTGCATCACCATTATGAGAAAAAAGGATGGCGTGAAACACAAGTTGTTATTCGCTTCTGGATTATTACAATTATGCTAGTAGTTTTAGGCTTAATGACCTTAAAATTGCGTTAAGCAAATTGCATAGAAAAGGTCGGCATTTGCCGGCTTTTTTTATTGTGAAATTTTTGGAGAAAATGATGAATCTACTAATGTGTCCTGTATGTCGAAAGGCACTTTTGCTTACTGACAGAACTTGGCGCTGTGAGAGTAATCATAGTTATGACATGGCTAAACAAGGCTATGTAAATTTACATGTTGTACAGCATAAACATAGTAAAAATCCAGGTGATACACCAGAGTCTGTTCAAGCACGTCGTGCATTTTTAAGTGCCGGTTTTTATGCGCCGTTACAGCAAGCTGTAGTTAAAAAAATTCAAGAATTACGTATCGAAAACTTACTCGATATTGGTTGCGGTGAAGGCTACTACACCAATGCAATGCAAGCAGAAGTGATGCAATGTGTAGGTGTGGATATTGCTAAAAATGCAGTTCAAGTGGCAGCAAAGCTCAATAAAGATGTCGCATGGATTGTAGGAACGGGTGCGACTTTACCTGTATTGGATGATTCAATTGATTTATGTACGAGCTTATTTAGCCCTATTCCTAAAGAAGAAATTTTGCGAGTTCT
This sequence comes from Acinetobacter portensis, assembly GCF_010646905.1. Taxonomy (NCBI): domain Bacteria; kingdom Pseudomonadati; phylum Pseudomonadota; class Gammaproteobacteria; order Moraxellales; family Moraxellaceae; genus Acinetobacter; species Acinetobacter portensis. The sequence goes on along the minus strand of NZ_JAAARQ010000002.1, from coordinate 970,350 downwards.
TAAACCAAATGCATATTTAATGGTGGTTACGCCTGCAACTGAACATTTATATGCAATGCGTGAAGCACTTTTTGAAGAAGTAAAACCGCACGAGTCACATAAATTTGTAGAGCAATTGGCTGATGCTTTTAACTTGGTTGAAGATACTGTTGTAGATGCTCTATTTGTACTTGCTCAACAAGATTTGAAGAGCTTGGTTGCTATGACACCTTATGCGTATAAAGCGAAGCCTGAGCGTCGTGAGGCGTTAGAACAATTAGAACAATTGGAACTTAAGGCACAATTCCAAATTTATGTATTTCAAAAAAAGTAAAATTTAGAAGCTAAAAAAGCCCTCAATTGAGGGCTTTTTTATTCCTGATTAAATCTTATTGAACTTGGTCAATTAAACTTTCTAAAGCATCCTTTTTAGTATTGGGCTGTTTAGTCTCAGGTTTGTTGAGAGCTGGTGGCGCTTTCTGAGATGGTGTTAGCACCGTATCAGGTAAGTCTGCAAAATCTCGATCTGGTGTAGATACGACAGGGGTAGGAGCAGGGCGATACACAGGTCTTGCCAATGGCGGAGTAGAACGATCGATGGGTCTTGTTGGCTTATCAAGCTTTTCATGCACGGTTGCTGAATTTTTATTGTCTAAACGAACCCAAGCTTCAGGTGTGCCTTTTAATGCATTCGCCATAAACTTAGTCCAAATAGGAAGTGCAGCAACACCACCATATTCCCGACGACCTAATGTGGTTGGTTGGTCGAAACCAACCCACGCAATAGAAACTAATTTGCCGTTAAAGCCTGCAAACCATGCATCTTTTGCATCGTTCGTTGTACCTGTTTTACCTGCTAAATCACCACGGCCAATACTGAGGGCCGCTCTACCTGTACCATGAACAATTACATCTTGTAAGATATTTGCCATGTCAAAAGCAGAACTAGATTTTAAAATACGCTGTGCTTGACGGTATTGATCTGCATTTTTCCGAGTAGAACTTGTTTTTGATGATGGATTTTTTTTGTGAATCGCTTCAATCACTTCATCATCAGGGGTTGCTACATCTGCGGAAGTAATCGTGTCTTCGTCAATACAAGAGATACACGCATATTCAGGATTGGCTTGATAAATGACTTTACCGTAAGCATCTTCAATGCGATTAATAAAATGTGGTTGAACGCGAAAACCGCCATTTGCAAATGCTGCATAACCTGTTGCCATTTGAACAGGCAATACTTGAGGTGTACCTAAAGCAATGGTGTAGTTACTTGGGATATGATCTTCTTGAAGACCAAAATCCATTAGTAGTTGGCGTGCACGGCTAATACCTACTTGTTGAAGGAGTCGAACTGAAACAGTATTACGCGATAAATATAATGCACGACGTAAGGGGATCGCACCTAAATAGCGTCCATCTGAGTTTCGGGGTGACCATTTACCAATAGTGATAGGCGCATCATCAACCATAGTATAAGGTGTCATGCCACGTTCTAATGCTAAAGCGTAGATGAATGGTTTAATGGTTGAACCGGGTTGGCGCCAGCCTTGTATTGCTCTATTAAATGAAGATTGATAAAAATTATAACCACCTACAATTGCTTCAATTGCACCATTATTGGGATTTAGCGCAATAAGTTGACCTTGTACTTTGGGTGTTTGAACAAGCGACCATGCTGTTTTATTTTCATTTGGTCGAAGACGCACAATATCATTTACTTTAACAATTTGAGAAGCCTTGCTTGGTGCAGGACCAATGCTATTCGCACCACGATAAGGGCTTGCCCATGACATACCTGACCAATTGACTGTAACCGTACTGCCATCTTGCATGATGGCATCAAAGCTGGAGTGACTTACAGCTGTGACTTTTGATGGATAAGTATTTGCAAATGCTGAAAATTCTGTAAGTGGTTTATCGTGAGCTTCGGCACCGCGCCAACCATGACGACGGTCATAAGCTTCTAGACCTTCTTGTACAGATTGTTCTGCATAGGTTTGACGTTTACTATCAATAGTTGTGTAAATTTTATAGCCTGAATCAATAGCTTGTTCACCAAACTTTTCAATTAATTCTGAGCGAATCATTTCTCCGACGTAGGGGAATTTGTTGCTGATACTTCGGTCAGGCATATTGAGGTTAATTGGTTCAGCTGTTCCTGATTGGTATTCTTGTTGATTAATATAACCCAGTTGTAGCATACGTCCTAAAATCCAGTTACGACGTTCTAAGGCTCTTTCAGGGTTTGCAACAGGATTGTATTTAGAGGGTGCTTTGGGTAGGCCTGCAATCATGGCCATTTGACCAATAGTAAGCTCAGCTACACTTTTGTTGTAATAGATTTTGGCAGCGGCGGCAATACCATATGCATTTTTACCCAGAAAAATTTTATTGACATAAAGTGTCAGAATTTCTTCTTTTGTGAGATTTTGTTCAATTTTTCTTGCTAAGAATACTTCGGTTAATTTTCTTTTAATGGTTCGTTCAGGGCTTAAATAGTAGTTTTTTGCCACTTGCATGGTGATGGTTGAACCACCTGTTTGTACATTTGAACCAATTACAGCTTCACTTACAGCCCGCCCTAAGCCTTTAAAGCTAATCCCACTATGTTCAAAAAATGAAGAATCTTCTGCTGCAAGAAATGCATAGGTGAATTTTTTTGGAATTTGATTATATTCCATAGGGATAGAGAGCTTGCCACCATATTCTGCGATTAACTCATTATCTGCGCTGAATACCTGTAAGGGCTTGAGTAATGGTGCTTTTTGTAAAATTGTCATCTCTGGTAAAGAGGGCGCAATATATAGATACATACCGTAAAATCCCATAGGGATTACGGCTAAAAGTATGGTTATTAACAAAAAAAATGGATGAACACGACCCGAACAAGATAGCTTTTTCATAACAAGTGAGTTTTAATAAGGGCTAATGGCAAACTAATTGATAGTCAGTATATCCTTTAAGGATGTCGATTGTTAGATGAGTTATTGTATACGTTAATAATAATAGACCGTCATCAATTAGTAAGTTATATTTTTTTTGGGGAAAGAAAAATAATAGGAACACTATAGTGCGCAGTTTATATAGTAAACAAAGTAAAGGCTTAATTGGAGTGGATATTAGTTCTACTTCTGTTAAGTTATTAGAGCTTTCTGTAAAAAATGGTCGGTATTGGGTGGAAAACTATGCACTTGTGCCGTTGCCAGAAGGAAGTGTTGTTGAAAAAAATATCTTAAACCCAGAAGCTGTTGGTGATGCCATTGAGAAAGCTTTAGGTATTTCTAACATCCGTATTGATAGTGCTGCTTTGGCAATTCCAACTTCAATGGTTATTACGAAGATCATTGAAATGGATGCAGATATGTCGAGTGATGAACGTGAAGTTCAAATTCGTATGGATGCTGAGCAATATATTCCATTCCCATTAGACGAAGTTAGTTTGGATTTTGAAGTATTGCCAGACCGATTATCTACCCCAAACCGTGTCAATGTATTGCTTGTAGCAACGCGTGTTGAAAATGTGGAAATGCGCTGCGAAGCAGTAGAGTTAGGCGGTTTAACGCCTAAAATTGCAGATGTTGAAAACTTTGCAATTGAAAATGCATTCAAAGTTTTTGCTGATACTTTACCAATGGGTGCTAATACTATTGGGATCTTAGATATCGGGCATACGATGACAACCTTATCTGTGCTTCAAGACAATAAAATTATTTATAACCGCGAACAGGTTTTTGGTGGGAAGCAATTAACCCAAGAAATTCAAAATCGTTATGGCTTGTCTTTTGAGGAAGCTGGTAGAGCGAAAAAAACGCGTACGCTGCCAGATGATTATGATGCTGAAGTGTTAGAACCTTTCCTTGATGCAGTCATTCAGCAAGCAGCTCGCTCACTACAATTCTTTTTCTCATCTTCTCAATTCAATGAAATTGATCATATTTTGTTGGCGGGCGGAAATGCAAATATTCCAGGTCTTGCAAAAATATTACAACAAAAACTAGGTTATCGCGTGACGACAGCGAATCCATTTTTACAAATGGGTTTCTCACCCCAAATTGATATTAAAAAAATTGAAAGTGATGCGCCATCTTTATTAGTTGCATGCGGATTAGCATTGAGGAGTTTTGATTAATGGCAAAGATTAATTTACTCCCTTGGCGCGATGAGCTAAGAGAAAAGAGAAAAAAACAATTTATTACTGCAAGTGTTGGGGTTGCGTTTTTAGGGGCTTTGCTTGTTGGGGCAACATGGTTTTTTTACGATCAAAAATTAAGTGATCAAGAGCAAGCAAATCAGCTGATTGTGAGTACAAATCAAAACTTGGATCAGCAATTAAAATCGTTAGATGGTTTGCAAGAAAAGCGTAATCAAATTATTGAACGGATGAAGCTTATTCAGGGTTTGCAAAGTCAAAGACCAATTGCAGTTCGCTTGATTGATGAGCTTGCACGCGTAACACCTACTAATGTTTATATCACTCGTTTTACGCGTTCAGGTGATAAATTTATGTTTGAAGGGCGAGCTGATAGCCCGAATGCAGTTGCAGAATTTTTGAGAAACTTGGAAGCATCTTCATGGTATCGAAATGCGTTTATGAATTCATTTATTGCAGGTGTTGAACAATCTCAAATTCAAAAGTCTGTTGTTCCAAGACCAGAAGATGGTTATGGAACATTTGTTGTTACTGCGGATTTAGATGAACCATCAATTCAAGCTGTAGCGGTAGTGCAGCCTGAGGTGGCAGCAGAAAATGTTGTTGAAGTTTCAACATCGGAGGTTGCACAATGAGTTTAAATGACTTTGATGATATTGCTGAAGAAGCGTCTATTGCGAAAAAGAAAAAGTTTAACTTAGATAAATTTTTACAGCAGTGGAATACCTTAGATGCGAATAATTTTGGTAGCTGGCCTCTTTCTGTAAAGGTAACTGTTTGGATTTTTATCTTAATTGGGATGATCTTTTTAGGTTATATGTTGTTGTTAAAACCTAAGATGGATGAAATTTCAGATGCAAATGCTCAAGAACAAAATTTACTGAATGAATTTAAAGCCAAAGATTCTACATTAAGAAACTTGCAGGCATATCAAAGACAATTACAGGAAATGGAAGCAAACTTTAATCAACAATTAGAGCAACTTCCTAAAGAAACAGAAATTCCTGGTTTGGTTGAAGATATGAACGTAACAGGTGTGAATTCTGGTCTTAAATTTAGGAATATCCGTCTTGAGCCTGAAGTTCAGCAAGAGTTTTTTATCGAGCAGCCAATTTCCATAGAAGCAGTGGGTGATTATCATTCTTTTGGTGCATTCGTGAGTAGTATTGCTGCATTACCACGTATTGTTACATTGCATGATTTTACTTTGACTGCAGGACCAAACACTGAAAAAAGAACAGATATTCCTCAAATCACATACACAGTAAAAGCAAAGACTTATCGTTATGTTGGTAATGCAACAGAAGGAGCGCAATAATGAATATCAAGACATTAACGCTTATCTGTTTATCAACGGCTATTGTTGTTGGGTGTGACTCTCGTATAGATGCAGTGAATTTACAAATGGCAGAAATTCGTAGTCAAGCGCCTTTGCCTATTGAGCCGACACCAAGTTTTGAGCCTGCTCCAGTGTTTAACTATTCGGCACTTCAGCTTCGTAGCCCATTTATACAAAGTTCACTTGCTGCAGAGTTGAAATTAATGGCTGGTAAGCGCGTCTATCCAAACTTATCGCGTCAACCTCAACCATTAGAAAGTTATTCGCTTGAATCTTTAAGTTTGAAAGGCAGTTTAAAGAATAGTGCGGGACAAATTATTGCGTTAATCCAAACACCAGATGGTGAGGTGGAACGTGTACAAGTCGGTAGCTATATGGGGATGAGCTATGGACGTGTGGTGAAAATCACACCTACACAAATCGATTTAATTGAAATTATTCCAGATGGCCGTGATGGATTTGTTGAGCGTCCAAGAAGTCTAATTTTAATTGGGCTTGCGCCATAAGTTTAAGGAATAAAAATGAAGAATAGTGCAAAAGATTTTATATTTGGGGATGGTATTACAATGAACAATTTGTTCCGTCAATTTTCTATGGGTGCTGTTGCCTTTGCTGTAGTACAAGTGGCAAATGCTCAAGTGAGTATTACAAATATTGTGCCTATGGATATTCCTGGACAGGGAACTGAAATTCGTGTGATGTTCAATGGTATACCGCCACAACCTGCAGCTTATCAATTAGAGCAACCATCACGTTTAATTCTAGACTTTGATAAAGCACAACAAAATTTAAAACAAAAAGTAATCCCAATTGCATCTAAAGAAGCGAATTCAGTTGATGTGATTTCAGATGCTCAGCGTTCACGTGTAACTGTTAATTTGGCAAATTCAGGTGCATTTACCACACGTGTTGAAGGTAATACCTTTATTTTAAAAATTAATTCAGCAGATGTTGTTGCAAAACCAGTTTATGCCCCTGTGCAAAATCAATTTGCAAAAGGTGTGTCAAATATTGGTTTTCAACGTGGAAACGATGGTGAAGGGCAAGTTGTTGTCGATTTACTAGGGAAAGATACATCTGTAGATGTGCAGCAAAATGGCAGTAAAATTATTGTCCGTACTATCGGTAATAAAATTCCATCTCATTTGGCACGTCGCTTAAATGTAAATGATTTTGCTACGCCTGTGTCGACAATCGATTCGCATAATGATGGTGCAAATGGTGTTATTACGATTCAGGCAACGGGTGGCTATGAATACATGGCTTATCAAGCAGAAAATAAGTTAACTATTAGCTTAAAGCGCCCAACTGAAAAAAATACTTTAAAACCTCGTTCATCGAATAGTTACACAGGTCAGAAGCTTTCTCTAGACTTCCAAGATATTGAAGTGCGTCGAGTTCTACAGTTATTGGCAGACTTCACCAATGTGAATATGGTTGCTGCTGATAGTGTGGGGGGGAGTATTTCACTACGGCTAAAAGATGTTCCTTGGGATCAAGCACTTGATATTATTCTAAAAGCGAAAAACTTAGAAAAACGTCGCAGTGGTAATGTGATTTGGATTGCACCAATGGCTGAACTGACGAAAGCTGATGAAGATGAAGCAAAAATGTTGGAGCAACAAATTAAGCTTGCGCCAATCCAAACCGAATATATTCAACTAAGCTATGCCAAGGTTGAAGATATTTCAGCATTAATTACTTCAAATAAAGCAGCTGGTGGTGGAGCAAGTGAAGGTAAAAATGAAAGCCTTTTAAGCTCACGTGGTTCGATTTCTGTCGATAAAAGAACAAATACCTTAATTGTAAATGATACGGATCAGTTTATTCAAAAAGTGAAAAAAATGATCGACTTGCTTGATGTTGCTGTAAAGCAAGTGATGGTCGAAGCTCGTATTGTGACTGCTGATACAAGTTTCTCGCGTGAATTGGGTATTAAGTGGGGGCTTGAGCGTGGTAATCCATCTTTAGCCCAAGGACCAAATGGCTCAACAGTTTGGGGTGGAGATTTTTCTCCTAAATTTGATTTGGGGGTAGATTTATCTGACGGTATAGCAACAGCAGGTACATTTAACTTTGGTTTACTTAAAATCTCTGATTACATGTTGAATCTTGAGTTAATGGCAATGCAGTCGGATGGTCATGGTGAAGTATTATCTGCACCCAAAGTTTTAACAGGGGATAAGCAAAAAGCGTATATCCTTCGTGGTGACCAACTTCCATACCAAACGTGGAGTGCGGATACGGGTGTAACAACAAACTTTGTTGATGCCAACTTGAAACTAGAAGTAACGCCAAGTATTACCCCAGATGGCAAAGTTCAAATGTCTTTGAAAATTGAAAAAGATACAGTGGGTGAACTAACAACTGCGGGTTATGCGATTAAGACCAATGAACTTGAAACGAATGTTTTGGTTGATGATGGTGAAACAGTTGTTCTAGGTGGTATTTTTGATGATGCGAAAAGTAACACTTACAAAAAAGTGCCATTCTTAGGTGATATTCCTGTTGTTGGGAATTTATTTAAGAATAATGTCAAATCAAATCTTCAATCTGAGCTATTGATTTTTGTTACACCGCGAATTGTTAATGACAGTGTTTCAAGAAATCATTAATATATTTTCAATTTAAACAAAATTAAAAGGTGACTCCTTGCTAAGCAAAGAGTTTGAGTCTCTACCTAATATTTATTTGGTAGGACCTATGGGGGCAGGAAAAACCACAGTTGGGCGGCATCTCGCAGAATTGTTAGGTCGTGAGTTTCTTGATAGTGATCATGAAATTGAGCGAAAAACAGGAGCAACAATTCCATGGATCTTTGAAAAAGAAGGTGAAGCGGGGTTTAGAGGTCGTGAGACTGTGGTTATCGATGAGTTAACAAATCGCCAAAATCTTGTTGTTGCGACAGGTGGTGGTGCTGTGACTCAGGCCCCTAATCGAGAATTTTTAAATCAACGTGGTATCGTTGTTTATCTGTATACTCCTGTCGAAATTCAACTTCAGCGTACCTATCGCGATAAAAATCGTCCATTATTACAAGTAGAACATCCGGAACGAAAGTTGCGCGATCTATTAGCGATTCGTGATCCATTGTATAGAGAAGTTGCACATTACATTATCGAAACAAATCAGGGTGCTGCCAAAGATTTGGCACATAGTATTCTAGATTTAGTTATTTCTAACGAATTACCCTAAGCTGTTAAGCGGTCTATTTCATGCAAACTTTACATGTTGAACTCGGCGATCGCCGTTACCCAATTTTTATTGGTAGTAAGTTAAATCCACAGGAGTTACTTGCGCCTTATATTCATGGCAGACAAGTCATGATTGTAACCAATACAACAGTTGCGCCTCTGTATCTAGATCGCTATGTGAATGCAATTCAGGGTTTAGGGAAAACCGTTGAAACCTGTATTTTGCCTGATGGTGAAAAGTATAAAAATATTGAGCATTTAACACTTATTTTTGATGCTTTATTGAAAGTCGGTTTTAACCGAGATTGTACGGTGCTTGCTTTAGGTGGTGGCGTTATTGGAGATATGGCAGGTTTTGCATCTGCAAGTTTCCAACGTGGTGTTTATTTTGTGCAAGTTCCAACCACATTGCTTTCCCAAGTCGATTCTAGTGTTGGTGGTAAAACAGGGATTAATCATCCCTTAGGTAAAAATATGATTGGTGCATTTCAGCAACCGCAAGTGGTTTTAGCCGATATGTCTCAATTAAAAACTTTACCATCACGAGAACTTTCAGCAGGTTTGGCAGAAGTCATTAAATATGCACTTTTGGGCGATATTGAATTTTTAGCTTGGCTTGAAGATAACATTGGTGGTCTTGTTGCAGGTGATGAAACATTACTTGCAGAAGCGGTTTATAAATCTTGCGCGCATAAAGCTCGCATTGTTGCGAATGATGAAAAAGAACAGGGTGAACGCGCATTATTAAACCTTGGTCATACTTTTGGTCATGCAATTGAATCTTACCTAGGTTATGGCGAATGGTTGCATGGTGAAGCTGTGGCAACGGGTATGGTGATGGCAGCAGATTTATCTTATAGAATGGGATGGATTAGCCAAGCAGATTTAGAGCGTACAAAAAACATCATTTCTCGCGCGCAATTACCTATCATTTGTCCTAAAATTCCATTGGATGATTTTCTTGGATTTATGTCGCATGACAAAAAGGTCTTAAATGGTCAATTGCGTCTAGTGTTAATGAAACAATTAGGTCAGGCAGTTATTACAAAAGAGTTCGATGTAGAATTGATGAAACAAGCAATTTTAGCGAATCAAGACATCGTATAAGGTATTTTTTATGGCAACACTTCGTACATATTGGGAGCGTATTCAAAGTTCAATTTGGCTTACGTGCGGTGTGTTGTGCCTATTTTTTGCTTTGGTGTTCTGGGCAATTACAGACAAAGATGACGATGTTGTTGAAGTTGTTAAGGCACCTGAAACAGAAGTCGAAATTCAGATTCAACCTGAAAAAGTTGCTGCGACAACACATTTAGGTGCGTTACTTGATGAAGTTAAGCCTTTAGAAAACACAACAAGATTAACAGCATCAGGAAACCATGAAGCTGAGTTTCGTGGTACTAAATTTATTACAGATCAAGCAAAAAACTCGACCATTGAATTGTTTCGTGCAACAGAAGAAAGTGTTGTAAAAGATTTTATTCAGAAGCAAACTGATCGTAGTCAATTGATTTATATTCGCTTGAGCGGAGAAAATCAGCACGAGCAATACGTTGTACTTTATGGTAATTACAGCAATGCAAATACAGCTAAGTCTGCTTTAGAGTCATTTCCTATCAAACTTCCTGTTTCGCTTAAACCAACAATACATTCATTTTCTGATTATGCTGAATGGGTAAATGACCTTGGATCTGATGAGCTTGGAATTACAGGAAAGATTCATGAAGTGAGATTATTGCCTGCGGCTGTTCCTAGAGTTGTACAAGTGCCTGTTGTAAAACAGCAAAATTCATTAAATGAAGATAAAGTGCCTGCTGATGCGACAACAACAACGACAGTGACACGTCGAGATGATAGTGGAAATGTTGTTGATGTAAAAAAATCACACACGGAAGTTCCTAATACATCATCAGATCATGCAGAATAAGTAGAAAATAAATAATCGTTTAAATTTGAATAAAAATAGGTCATAAATCTGTTCTAAAATAGCGCATAGCAATTCTTCTATTTTTTAAAATGCACATGAATAGTGCAAAAAACAATAAAGTAGTTTGTCCTGCTTGCAGATTTAATACTAACTCATCGAAAATTAAATGCTTTAAAAGTTGAATAAAGAGTTGGCATTATTTTTGCTTTATTGGTGCATGAATAAAATAAACGTCACTGTTTTGGCGCAAAAATATTCAATTATTGTGCGATCTTGTCAAATTTGCTTACTTAATTTTGGTACTTAAAACGCATAAATCTGTTTTTCATCGCCTTCGGTTGAGCTATAACTTAGCTATTAGTTCAATTGTAATTAGAACAGATTTTGTGAATATTCAATGATGTGAGTGAGTCATACGAATCGCAAAGAAATTAGATTTATTTTAATACTTGAAAGAGTATGTTGAAAAGAAGGGTACGCTATGCACATGCCATCGCCTAATACTGTAGCTCCCGCTCAAGGTTTATACCAACCGGATGAGTTTAAAGATAACTGTGGTTTCGGTTTAATTGCCCATATGAAGGGTGATGCAAGCCATGATTTAGTCAAGACCGCGATTCATAGTTTAAGTTGTATGACCCACCGTGGTGGTATTGCCGCAGATGGTAAAACAGGGGATGGTTGTGGTCTTCTTTTGGCTATGCCAAAGGCTTTTTTCCGTGAAGAAGCGAAAAAAATTAGTGATATTACTTTAAGCGAAATATTTGCTGCAGGCACGGTATTCTTAAATTTAGATCCTGCATTGGCAACACATTCTAAAAAAATTCTAACGAAAGAAATTGAAGCAGAAGGATGTAAAGTTTTAGGTTGGCGTGTAGTTCCAACCAATAATGATGCATTAGGTTCTATTGCAATGCAGTCATTGCCTGCATTTGAACAAATTATTGTGAACTGCCCAATGGGAGTAACTGAAGTTGAATTCAACCGTAAATTGTTTATGGCACGTCGCCGTGCAGAACAACAATTAACCAATGACCCATATTTCTATGTAACGACTTTATGTTCAACAGTTCTTACTTATAAAGGCTTGATGATGCCTGCATACATTGCAGACTTCTATACAGACTTGGCAGATGAGCGTTTAGCTTCTCATATTGTAGTATTCCATCAGCGTTTTTCTACAAATACATTGCCACGTTGGCCATTGGCTCAGCCATTCCGCTATTTAGCACACAATGGTGAAATCAATACCATTACCGCAAACCGTAACTGGGCAACAGCACGTACGCCTAAATTTGAAAATGAATTTTTACCTGGCTTAACCGATTTAAATCCAATTGTGAATCGTACAGGTTCAGATTCTTCAAGTATGGATAATATGCTTGAAATTTTAGTCGGTGGTGGAATGGACTTATTTCGCGCACTTCGTATGCTTGTTCCGCCTGCATGGCAAAACGTTGAAACTTTAGATGCAGATTTACGTGCATTCTATGAATTTAACTCTAAGCATATGGAAGCTTGGGATGGTCCTGCTGGTCTTGTAATTCAAGATGGTCGTCATGCGATTTGTATGCTTGACCGTAATGGTTTGCGTCCTGCACGTTGGGTGATTACGAAAAATGGTTACATTACACTTGCATCTGAAATTGGTGTTTGGGGTTATCAACCTGAAGACGTGATTTCGAAAGGTCGTGTAGGGCCGGGTCAAATTCTTGTGATTGATACATTCACAGGCAAAATGCTAGATACAAATGATGTCAGTAATCATTTGAAACGCATGCGTCCATATCGTCAATGGTTACGTGAAAACTCTGTACGTATTCAAGGTAGCCCAGAACTAGAAGAATATTTATGTGATCAAGGCTTAAAAGGCGATGATCTAAAAGCATCACAAAAAATGTTCATGGTAACTTTTGAAGAACGTGATCAGCTATTACGTCCAATCGCTGAAAGTGGTCAAGAAGCTGTCGGTTCAATGGGTGATGATACGCCAATGGCGGTATTGTCTCGCCAAGTACGCCATGTTTCAGATTACTTCCGTCAACAATTTGCTCAAGTAACCAATCCGCCAATCGATCCATTACGTGAATCAATCGTGATGTCATTGGAAACGTGTTTCGGTCGTGAGCAAAATGTATTTGAACAAAGCCCTGAACATGCAGATCGTTTAATTATTTCAAGCCCTGTACTTTCAAATTCGAAAATGCACCAAATTCGCACTTCAGGTCGTAAAGGCTATGAAATTGCGGATATCGACTTGAACTATCCTGAAGCTGAAGGTTTGGAAGCAGCAATTTCACGTATTTGTGGGGAAGCCGCTCAAGCCATTCGTGATGGTAAAACATTGCTTGTTATTTCAGATAAGAAAATCCGTCAAGGTTTCCTTCCTGCAAATGCAATTATGGCAACAGGTGCAATTCATCACTTCTTAATGAATTCGGGTTTACGTACCGATGCCAATATTATTGTTGAAACTGCACTCGCACGTGATGCGCATCAATTTGCGGTGATTTTAGGTTTTGGTGCAACAGCAATCTATCCATACCTTGCATACGATGTGATTAATGATTTAATTGCAAAAGGTGAGTTGTTGGGTGACCCAATTCATGCACAAGCGAATTTCCGTAAGGGTATCGAAAAAGGCTTACTCAAAGTTTTATCAAAAATGGGTATTTCTACCGTTGCATCTTACCGCGGTGGTCAACTATTTGAAGCGGTGGGTTTATCTGATGAAGTGGTTAATAAATGCTTCACAGGTGTTCCAAGTCGTATTAAAGGGGCGACATTTGGCGACCTTGAAAATGACTTGAAAAAATTAGCAGATTTGGCTTGGAAAGCACGTAAACCAATTGAACAAGGTGGTTTGCTGAAATTCGTATTCGATAAGGAGTATCATGCCTTTAACCCAGACGTGATTAATGCTTTACATAAAGCAGTGCGTTCGGGCAATTATGCAGACTTTAAAGAATATGCAGAGCTTGTAAATACACGTCCTGTTGCCACTATTCGTGATTTATTTAAGCTTAAAACAGACAATTCAATTGCTTTAGATGACGTTGAATCGGTAAAAGATATTCTTCCTCGTTTTGACTCAGCTGGGATGTCTTTAGGTGCGTTATCACCTGAAGCACATGAAGCGATTGCTATTGCAATGAATACTATTGGTGGGCGTTCAAACTCGGGTGAGGGTGGTGAAGATCCATCACGTTACGGCACAATTCGTAACTCGAAAATTAAACAAATTGCATCGGGTCGTTTTGGTGTAACTCCTGCATATTTAACTTCTGCAGAAGTGCTTCAAATTAAAGTGGCTCAAGGTGCAAAACCAGGTGAGGGCGGTCAGTTGCCGGGTGGTAAAGTGAATGGCTTAATTGCTCGTTTACGCTACTCTGTTCCGGGTGTGACGCTTATTTCTCCACCTCCGCATCACGACATCTACTCAATTGAAGATTTATCTCAATTAATTTTCGACTTAAAACAGGTTAACCCACAGGCGATGGTGTCCGTTAAGCTTGTTTCAGAGCCGGGTGTAGGTACGATCGCTGCGGGCGTTGCAAAAGCCTATGCCGATTTCATTACCATTTCAGGTTATGACGGTGGTACAGCGGCATCTCCACTTTCTTCGATTCATCATGCAGGTTCGCCATGGGAATTAGGTCTGTCTGAAGCGCATCAAGCACTTCGTGTAAATGACTTACGTGGCAAAGTACGTGTACAAACTGATGGTGGTTTAAAAACAGGTCTAGACGTTGTTAAAGCTGCAATTTTAGGTGCGGAAAGCTTTGGTTTTGGTTCTACACCAATGATTGCTTTGGGTTGTAAATATCTACGTATTTGCCACTTAAACAACTGTGCAACAGGTGTTGCAACACAGCAAGATCATTTACGTCAGGAACACTATATTGGTGAACCTGAAATGTTGATTAACTTCTTCACATTTATTGCAGAAGAAACACGTGAATGGTTGGCAGCGCTTGGTGTTTCAAGCTTGAAAGATTTGATTGGTCGTACAGATTTACTTGAAGTTTTACCGGGTGAAACTGAAAAACAATCACATTTAGATTTAAGTGCCTTACTTCAATCGCATCCTTCTGCTGAAGGTAAAGCGCAATATTGCCAAGTTGAAGGTAATGCACCATTCGATAAAGGCTTGCTTGCTGAAAAAATGGTGGCAGAAATTCTTCCTGCAATTGAAGCTGGTACAGGTGGTGAATATAGTTTCACAATTGGTAACTGTGACCGTTCTATTGGTGCACGTTTATCGGGTGAAATTGCACGTCGCTACGGTAACTTAAGCATGGAAGCACATCCTGTTAAAGTGAATTTGACAGGTACCGCAGGTCAATCTTTAGGTGTTTGGAACGCGGGTGGTTTGCATATTAGCCTTGAAGGCGATGCAAATGACTATGTGGGCAAAGGCATGGCGGGTGGTCGTATTTCCATCTTCCCACCAAAAGGTTCACCATTCCAAACGCAAAATACTGCCATTATTGGTAATACATGTTTATACGGTGCAACAAGCGGTAAGTTATTTGCAGCAGGTACAGCAGGTGAGCGTTTTGCAGTTCGTAACTCAGGTGCCTTTGCGGTTATTGAAGGTGCGGGCGATCATTGCTGTGAATACATGACAGGCGGTATTGTGACTGTATTGGGTAAAGTGGGGCATAACTTTGGTGCGGGCATGACAGGTGGTTTTGCTTATGTACTTGATTTAGATAATGACTTCGTTGACCATTACAATCACGAGCTTATTGAATTGAATCGTATTTCAACTGAGGCAATGGAGGAGCATCAATCGTTCTTACTGCGCATTTTAGATGAACATATTAAAGAAACAGGTAGTGCTTGGGCGTACAAGATCCGCAACGAGTTTGATTTCTACAGTCGTAAATTCTGGCTTGTGAAACCAAAAGCAGCGAACTTACAAACGCTGTTAAAAACAACTCAAGCAGATCCACAATAATTCCACTACTTGCTGAAAGATAGGCAGGTGTAGCAAAAAAAAACTGACTACACCTACCCACGGAGAGAGACATGGCAGAGCGCCTAAACAATGACTTTCAATTTCTGGATGTAGCACGCCAAGATCCAGAGAAAAAAGATTTGAATATCCGCAAAGCAGAGTTTGTGGAAATTTATAAACCGTTTACAGCTGAAGTTGCAGCAAACCAAACACATCGCTGTTTAGGTTGTGGTAATCCGTATTGTGAGTGGAAATGTCCAGTGCATAACTACATTCCCAACTGGCTCAAACTGATTGCAGAAGGTCGCATTTTCCAAGCGGCTGAACTGTGTCATCAAACCAATACATTGCCTGAGGTGTGTGGTCGTGTATGTCCACAAGACCGTTTGTGTGAAGGTGCTTGTACGCTGAATGATGGTTTTGGTGCAGTCACCATTGGTAATGCAGAAAAATATATTAACGATACCGCCTTTGCTTTGGGCTGGCGTCCAGACATGTCGCATGTGAAATGGACAGATAAAAAAGTCGCAATTATTGGTGCAGGCCCCGCAGGTTTAGGTTGTGCAGATATTTTGGTACGCAATGGTGTTCGACCTGTTGTATTTGACAAGCGTCCTGAAATTGGTGGACTTCTCACTTTCGGTATTCCTGAGTTTAAAATGGAAAAAGATGTGATGAAACGCCGTCGTGAAATTTTCACAGGCATGGGCGTTGAATTCCGTTTAAATACTGAAATTGGTACAGATATCACCATCGATCAATTACTTGCAGATTATGATGCGGTATTCATGGGTATGGGAACATACACTTACATGAAAGGTGGTTTTGCAGGTGAAGACCTAGATGGTGTTGTTGATGCACTGGATTTCTTAATTGCCAACGTAAACCGTACGCAAGGATGGGAAAAAGATCCATTAGAATACATTTCAGTTGAAGGCAAAAAGGTGATTGTGCTTGGTGGTGGAGATACCGCAATGGACTGTAACCGTACTTCAATTCGTCAAGGTGCAGAATCTGTAACGTGTGCTTATCGTCGTGATGAAGAAAACATGCCAGGTTCACGTCGAGAAGTGAAAAATGCGCGTGAAGAAGGTGTGAACTTTGCTTTTAATCGTCAACCTATCGAAATTGTAGGCGAAAATGGCAAAGTAACAGGCGTGAAAGTGGTGACAACACAATTAGGCGGGCCTGATAGTCGTGGTCGTCGTAGTCCTGAGCCAATTCCGGGTTCTGAAGAAATTCTACCTGCCGATGCTGTGCTTCTTGCATTTGGTTTCCGTACAAGCCCTGCAGACTGGTTTGGTGCTGCAAACATCAGCTTAGATGGTTCAGGTCGTGTGGTTGCTGCTGAAAAGCAAGACTATAAGTTCCAAACGTCTAATCCGAAAATTTTCGCAGGCGGTGATATGGTGCGTGGCTCAGATTTAGTGGTTACGGCAATCCATGAGGGGCGCCAAGCAGCGGAAGGCATTCTTGATTATTTAGATGTTTAAAATATTTAAATCATTTATAAAACTCGCTTCGGCGAGTTTTTTTATGCGTATTGTATTTTTCTCAAATAGTGTATTTTAGAGATGTAAAAAAAATACACAATAATCATGAAAAATCGAGTTAGAATCGAGTGAACTTAACAAATATAACTAAGTCATTGAGGTTTATAGAAATGAACTACATGAAAAAAACTGTTTTAGCGACTGCACTTGCAAGTACATTGATGTTAACAGGGTGTGGCTACAATACTTTGCAAGTAAAAGATGAATCTGTTGCTGCAACATGGTCAGAAGTACAAAACCAATATCAACGCCGTGCGGATTTAGTGCCTAACCTTGTGAATGTCGTGAAAGGCTACGCCAAGCATGAAGAGCAGGTATTAACGGAAGTAACTCAAGCACGCTCCAATATTGCAGGCTTAAAAGTAGATAAAGAAGTTCTAGAAGATCCAGCTTTATTTGAAAAATATCAACAAGCTCAAGCACAAATGACTAGTGCTTTGTCACGTTTAATTGCAGTTTCTGAAAATTATCCAGACTTAAAAGCCAATGAGCAATTTAAAGAACTTCAAGTGCAATTAGAAGGTACAGAAAACCGAATTGCAGTTGCACGTAATCGTTACATCACAAGTGTTCAAGATTTTAATTCGTATTCACGTCAGTTCCCGCAAGTGATGACAGCGAAAGTGATTGGAATGAAAACCAAAGAAAACTTTAAAGCAGATCAGGGTGCACAAACTGCCCCAAAAGTGGCTTTTGAATAATTCAGTGACTCAAAAAGACCATAAGGATGGTGCAGATGATTGACTCTGAAAAAAGATTTCCAATAACAAAATTAATCCAATTTATTTGTTTAAGTTGGATGATGCTTTTTACTGTCTCTGCTTGGAGTGAAACTGCGACAGCAATAGATAGTAGTGAAGATACAGTCGTTCTTGGGCAAGTCATTCAGGGTCAACAACAACGAACAGTTCAAAAAAATACGCTGCAAGAAACTCAAATTCAGCCACTGCAAGTTGAAAATGATTTAGCAGATGGTGAATTAATAAGAGCTTTGCCTACGTTAAATGAACCTGTTATTGATCAAGCGAATATCTTATCTGCAAGTGAAAAACAACAAATCAGCGCTCGAATTTTAAAGCTAAATGAACAAGCAAAAGCACAAATTGGCGTTGTGATTGTACCCACTCTAGGGCAAGAAGATATTTTCGATTTTGCAATGCGTGTTGCAGATCAATGGAAATTGGGTTTAAAAAAACAAGATAATGGCTTGCTTATGGTGGTTGCGGTGAATGATCATCGCATTCAAATTGTGACAGGTTATGGTTTAGAAGGTGTTTTACCCGATATTGTTGTAAGTCGAATTATTAGAAATAGCATCACACCTTATTTTAAACAAAATCAGTTTGCACAAGGAATTGATGCCGGTTTGGCTGAAGTTGAAACCATCTTAAATATGGATCCTGAAATTGCTACTCAAGCGGCTCAAGAGCTAAAAGAACGGCAAGCTCAGGCTTTGCATGAACAACAAGCCAAAGAGAAAACATTTAATACTGCTTTGATTATTTTAATTGCAGGGATTTTTGGCTCATTTGTTGTGGGTAAACGACTCAGCGCATCGACTGCGGCTGTTGCAGGAACTGTGGCAGGTTTGGTGAATGGGGCAGGACTACTAACAAGCTTACTTATTGGTGGGGGGATCTTCTTCTTACTTATAACCACTATCGCACAAATTTTATTACAAGCAGTTTTATCGGGTGGTGGACGTGGTGGTTCGGGAGGTGGTAGAAGTGGTGGTGGATATAGTGGCGGAGGCGGTGGCTTTGGCGGGGGAGGAGCATCAGGATCATGGTAACAAATACAGAAACGACAAAAATTGTCACGCAACCTAAATTATTGGAAACCTCGCAGCCAAGCTTGAAAAGATGGCTAAAACATTTTTTCTTTATGCCTGCAACAAAGAGATATTTTAATCAGCAAGATCAACATGCAATTGCAGAAGCCGTTAAACAAGCAGAAAAAGGTCACGTGGGTGAAATTCAGGTGGTCATTGAAGCTTATATTCCTGCCGCACAAGCGTATTACCAAGACAGCTATGCTAGAGCGAAACAACTTTTTGCAGAAGTGGGTGTATGGGATACAGAGTTTAATAGTGGTGTTTTGGTTTATATAAATTTATGCGATAAAAAAGTGGAAATATTAATCGATAGAGGGATTAAAAAAGCGACAACAAAAGATGCTTGGAATAGTATTTGTGAGAAGATGATTCAAACCATAAAAAAACAAGAATATAGGGAAGCTGTTGTAGTTGGTGTGACAGAGATAGGTATTGTTTTGGATAATTATTATACTGATCAATACCAAGATATTGAGAACGAGTTATCTAATTCGCCTATTATTATTGGATAAATTACAAAATAAAGTGACAAATATTGTCACTTTATTACAATAAAAAACATTAAAAAAATGTATAAAAATAATTCGACATAAAACTCTGTTTTTATTTAAAAAATAATTATAATGTGAATTGGCATGTATTGTGCTTTTTACAAAATAGCTCATAAAGCTTATAAAAACTTAACAAAACATTTGTGGAGAATGTTATGAACAATCAAAAGGGTTTTACTCTTATTGAATTGATGATCGTAGTCGCGATTATCGGTATTCTTGCAGCAATTGCGATTCCTGCATACCAAAACTACACGAAACGTGCTCATGTTACAGAAGGTTTAAACCTTGCTGGTGGTGCAAAAGCAGCGGTTGCTGAATATTATTCATCAAATGGTGATTGGCCTGCTGGTAATACAACTGCTGGTGTTGCACCTGCTGCAAGCATTAAAGGTAATGCGGTACGTTCAGTAACTGTTAATAAGACAAAAATTACAATTGAATACACATCTAAAGTTGAAAACAAGGCAACTGTAACTTTAGTTGCGGCAGCTACTAGTGGTGGTATTGAGTGGAATTGTAAAGGTGGTACATTAAAATCTGAATTACGTCCAGCTAACTGCCGTTAATTCTAAATAAAAAAAGAAGCATCAATTGGTGCTTCTTTTTTTATTGTTTTAATAATATAGAGGTAGTAATGAAAAAATCTAAATTTTATAGTGGTTTAGTTTTAATGTTATTCTCAACCTTTGTTATTTATTGGGTTGGTTTAAAAGGCGATTATGTATTCGATGATAGCGCAAATATATTAGAAAACTCTAAATTAGCAATTACAAATCTAGATTATGAATCACTAAAAGCTGCTTATGGTTCTGGTGATGCTGGTCCCTTAGGGCGACCAATTAGTATGCTGTCATTTGCTTTTAATCATTATTTAACTGGTTTTGATCCATATTATTTTAAGTTAACGAATCTGTTTATTCATTTAATAAATGGTATTTTGGTCTGTTTTTTATCTTTATTTATTTTAAAGTGGATAAATAAAGATAAAAAATTAAGTGAGAAAACTGTTGCTGTTGTGGCGATTGTTATTAGTGCAATATGGCTTATGCACCCTTTAAATTTAACAAGTGTGCTTTATATCGTTCAAAGAATGACAAGCTTATCGACATTATTTGGCTTGTTGGCTCTAGTCTTATATTGTAACTGGAGAACAAAGTCTCATTTATTTATAACAAATATATTCTTATTGTTTGGTGTAATTGGTTCATTTGTATTATCAATTTTAAGTAAGGAATCTGGGCTTTTATTTATTCTATTGTTGTATTGGATTGAGCTCCTTATCTTTCAAGTAAAAGATCGAAGCGGTATACCGCTAACAATCTGTAATATACAACTCAATAAAGTTTTGTGGTTATGTGCTTTATTCGGGAGTGTTATATTACTTTACCTTGTTCAGCCACATTTAAATCCATATGCTTTTATAAGACGAGATTTTAATTTAGAAGAAAGACTACTAACTGAATCAAGAGTTATCTTCTTTTATATCAAGATGTTTATTTATCCGCAGTTAAATGAGCTAAGCCTTTATCATGATGATTTTATTATCTCGAGATCAATTCTAAATCCAATTACGACTCTGTATTCAATTGTTGGATTAGTAGTAATTAGCCTGTCCAGTATATTGATGATAAAAAAATATCCTTTGGTATTGTTTGCTTGGGGCTGGTTTTTGATTAGCCAGTTAATGGAATCAACCGTTTTTTCATTAGAGCTAGTTCATGAGCATCGAAACTATTTTGCTTTTATAGGCATCATTCTTGTAGCAACTTATTATTTAGCTCAAATCAATAATAAAAAAATAAAGCCATTTGTTTATTTAGTCGGGTTGATATTTGTCGCAAATTTAGCATTTACGACGTGGCAAAGAGCAAGTATTTGGTCAAATTTAGTTGATCATGCTATGTATGAAGCAACGATGCATCCAAAATCAGATCGTGCAAATTATCAGTTAGCTCGTATCTACATTAAATTGATGCAAGACGAAAAAAATGAGTCTTTGAAAAAAGAATACATTAAAAAAATTGAATATTATTTGAATTTATCAAAACAAAGTTATTTGCCGGCAAATGGTGCATGGTTTGCTGAAATACATCTAAATTCATATTTAAGAAAACCTATAGCTCAAGAAACCATTGAAGAGCTAATAGGAAATTTATCAACACACCCTTTCCAAAATAGTAACATTAGCTTTTTAAGTTCATTTGCAAACTGTCAAATTAACGATTTTTGTAAACTTGATCATATACAAGCGGTACAGATTCTTGCAGCAGGGCTAGATAATAAAACGTCGAACTCTGATATTAATTCTGAAATTTATAAGCTTTTAGCGATGTATTATGTATCTATTTTTAATGATTATATCAAAGCAGAAGAATTCTTGAATAAAGCAATTTCCTTGAAAAATGATGTGAATGCTCATTTATTATTAACGCAAATTTATCGCTTACAAGGTAAACTACGAGAAGCAAATTTAGAGTTAAATAAAGCAAAAGATTTAGACCTAAAAGGGGTTTGGTTTAAGGAAATTGCAGTAGAAAAACGAAATATTGGTGATGCATTTAAAGGATTGGGGAAATAGATGAAAATCAGCGTAGTTCTTCCTGCAAAAAATGAATCTGGGGCTATTGAGGCAACAATTTCCAAAATTTTAAACTTGAAATTAGTTGATGAAATTCTCGTGGTAAATGATGGTTCAACGGACAATACAGCTGAATTAGCACAGAATGCAGGTGCTCGAGTTATTTCTCATCCTTATTCTAAAGGCAATGGTGCTGCTATTAAAACTGGTGCACGCAATGCATCTGGTGAAATTATTGTCTTTATGGATGCAGATGGTCAACATGACCCGAATGATATTCCAAAATTATTAGAAAAAATTAATGCAGGCTATGACCTAGTTGTTGGTGCACGTCAAAGGGGATCTCAAGCAAGTGTTGGGCGTGGTATTGCGAATAAGTTTTACAATAACTTAGCAACATATATGACTGAACATAAAGTTGAAGATCTAACTTCAGGTTTTAGGGCGGTTAGAGCAGAAAAATTTAGAGAATTTATTTACTTGCTACCCAATGGTTTTTCTTATCCAACCACAAGTACGATGGCATTTTTTAGAGCAGGGTATTCGATTTACTATGTGCCCATTCATGCAAGTCAACGTATTGGGAAAAGTCATATTCAGCCATTAAGAGATAGTATTCGTTTCTTCTTAATTATTTTTAAAATTGCGACATTGTATTCACCACTTAAAATGTTTTTCCCAATGGCAATATTATTGTTTCTAATGGGAACAGGGTGGTATGGATATACTCTTTATGAATATCACCGTTTTACAAATATGAGTGCTTTATTTTATACAGGAAGTATTATGATTTTTCTGATGGGTTTAATATCAGAACAAATAACTGCACTTATGTATAAAGAGAATTAGTCTGATGTTGGAAAGTTTAAAACAGCTTTGGAAAATCTTAATTCCACTCGATAAGCGTAAAGTCATTTATGTGCTTATTTTAGTCATGGGTATGGCATTTATTGAATCTGCGGGTGTCATTTCAATTATGCCATTTTTGGCTGTTTTATCTAATCCGTCAGTTATAGAGACCAACTCCGTAATTAACAAGTTTTATGTATTTTCTAATGCAAATAGTTCTGAACAGTTAATTGTATATTTAGGGATTATTTCATTCATTATTGTTGTTTTTTCAACAGTATTTAAAATTATTACTCAGTATGCAGTTAATCGATTTTCAAACTTACAACGACACTATTTTTCAGCAAGATTGCTGAAAATTTATTTAAATCAAAAATATGAATTTTATATTCAAAGAAATAGTTCTGTACTTATTAAAAATGTTTTATCAGAAGTAGATCAACTCATTGGCACAATGATATTGCCGACATTAACAATGATGTCATATGGAGTGGTATTGCTAGCTATGACTGGCATATTACTGATGTATGATCCTGTTATGGCAATTGGAACAGCAAGTATTTTGGCTTTCTTTTATATTTCAATCTATATGTTTGTTAAAAATAAATTAAGTCGTATAGGTGCTGAATTTACCCAAGCAAATAAAGAAAGATATCAAAGTTGTCAGGAAGCTTTAGCTGGAATAAAAGATGTCATTATTAACAATGCTAGAGATGGATATATAGAACAATTTGAAAAATCATCACGTGTATTTGCAAGACATATTGCGACACGTGAAACTTTGGGGCAAGTTCCATTAAATATCATTGAAACTATTGGCTATGGTTCTTTAATTGGTGTTGCAGTATTACTTGTGGTATCGGGCAAGGATGTTTCACATGTCTTACCAGTATTAGGTCTTTATGGCTTTGCAGCTTATAGAATGTTGCCCGCAGCGCAAAATATTTATCGATCTATCTCGCAGCTTAAATTTTCAGAACAAGTCCTTAAAGTCTTAATTCCAGAGTTTGAATTGGAAAAACTCAATTCAGAAACTCAGTCCTCAACTCATGTTACGTCGTTAATTTTTGAAAAATCTATTCGGCTTGAAAATATAAGTTTTGCATATCCTAATCGTTTAGATAAGCAGATTCTTAAAGATTTTAGCCTTGAGATTAAGAAAAATGAAAGCTTGGGAATCATGGGTAAGAGTGGCTCAGGCAAAAGTACATTAATGGATTTAATGCTTGGTTTGTTAAACCCACAAAGTGGAAAAATCTATGTGGATGATACTGAACTTAATGATACTAATGTGGATGAATGGCGGAATTTAGTTGGCTATGTACCGCAATTTATTTATTTAGCCGATAAGTCTGTAGCTGAAAATATTGCTTTCGGCACGCCTAAAGATCGAATTGATTTAGAGCAAGTAAAAAAAGTAGCACAGCTAGCCCAAATAGATGAGTTTGTAATGAAAAACTTAAAAAATGGTTATGAAGAGCTTATTGGAGAAAGAGGCGTAATATTATCTGGTGGGCAAAGACAGCGTATAGGTATTGCGCGGGCTTTATATAAAAATCCTCAAGTTTTATTTATGGATGAAGCTACAAGTGCCCTAGATATTGATACAGAGAAAGCTGTGAATGAGTCAATAAGGGGATTAAATGGAAAGATGAGTATTATAATTATTGCACATAGGAAAAGCGCTATCCAAGCTTGCGATACTATTATTCAAATGATTTAACTGTTATTGGAGTCGATGTGCAAATTTATTTAATTTCACTTAAAAATGATAATTTCAGGCGAGAAGTTTTAGAAAATCAGTTTCCTAGAACATTTAGTAATTTTAAAATAATAGATGCTATTAATGGTAGGGAGGCTAATGCTGGAGAATATTTTAATAATATTCGAAAATTTTTTAAAAAGACTAATCGATTATTAACACCTAGTGAAGTTGGTTGCACGTTATCTCATTTAAAAGCATTAAATAGTTTTCTAGAGTCAAATGATAAATATGCATTAATTTTAGAGGATGATATTCAAGGTAATGATCAAGATATCTTAGATATATTGAATATTATGGATTCTGTTAGAAATCTAGATGGGGTTTTTATATTTGGCGGACAAGAAGGTTTTGATTTCAACAAGTATATTTTAGGCAAACCTTTTCAGATTAAAAAATCGAATTATATGTATTATGAGGTGTCTAAATTTTCACAAAGATTTATTTTGAGAACTTGCTGTTATGTTGTGAATAGAGAAATAGCCCAATATATTTTGAGTATACATGAGGATTGTTTACGAAATGCAGATGCATGGTCGACAATATTAGAATTAAGTTCTTATAGAATGTATTATGCAAATTATTTAAGGCATCCTGTGGATTTAACAGATAGCACTATAGAAAGAGAGAGAGAAAGTTTTTATGAATATAAATTTTTGAAAAGAATTTATAAGCAAGGAATCCTTTGGAAAATATTTAATAAAATATATAATGAATTCTACAGATTAATATTGCTGATTTTAGGATTCAAAAATATTTTTAAAGAGAAATAAGTTGACTTTAATAACAGTTGTAATACCTAGTGCTGGTCGTCGTCCTGAATTATTAGAACGTGCTATTAAAAGTGCGATAATAGATGATTTGGATATTCAAACTGAAATTGTTGTTATTTTGAATGGGGAAGATGGTGTTAAGTTTGATATGAATTCTGCTTTTGGCCATCCTTTAGTTAAATATTATAAATTAGAAGAAGGTAATGTTTCAAAAGCAAGAAATTATGGGTTATCAATTGCAAAAGGAAAGTTTATAAGATTTTTAGATGATGATGATTACTTAAGCATAGATATTCATCAGTTACAGATTTCTAGAATGGTAAAGAATAATTATGATATTTCAACCTGTGATATTGATATTCTTGATGAAACAGGTAAGTGGCATGGGCGGAGCTACGCTGACAAGATAAGTAAAAATGGATTAGTTTCACTCTTAAGTGTTAATTGTGTTGTTTTACCATTAGCACATTTGTATAAAGCATCATTTATAAAAGACTGTAAGTGGAATGAAGCGATCTGTAATGCTGAAGATTTAGAGTGGTTGCATACTGTTGCAAGAAAACGACCGAGATGGATTATATATGACGAATGTGTAGGATACTGGTATCAACATAATGATAATAATAGGTTGTCGTATGCAACAGTTAATCAAGAGGCCACGAAAGTTTGTGCTGAGCAATTAATGTGTACTTATAAAGTTCATAAAAATAATGAAGCATTATCTAACTTGGAAAGCATTGTAGCGTATGGCTTATGGAAAGTGATTCATAAAGCATTTTACCTAGATCCTTTTTACTGGACAAAAATAGCATTATTTGCAAGAAAGTTAGATCCCAAGGCGGTTCCTGAAGGTCGAATATTTGTTTATTTCCCTTTTCCGTTATTCATAGAATGGTTGATGATACCTAAAAGGCTTTCAAATTTTTTATGGAGAATTTTAAAAGCTAAAGTTAATAGATCGTATTACATTCGGAAATTTTAATGAAAGTTTATATTGTCGTTGTTTCCTATAATCGAAAAACATTATTGACGAAGTGTTTAGATGCTTTGATAGGACAATCTTATGTGTTTGAAAAAATTATAGTTGTTGATAATTCATCAACAGATGGAACGATTGATTATTTAAATCAGAATGGTTTTCTTAAGAATACCCTCGTAAATCTTTTGCAATTGGAAAGTAATACAGGCGGAGCAGGTGGTTTTGCAGCCGGGATGAAATATGCTTTTGATAACGGTGCAGATTATGTTTGGATGATGGATGATGATGCTGTACCACATCAAAATGCTTTAGAGCAATTGATGAAACATGCGACACCAAATCATATTTATGGTTCACTCGCTGTAAATGGTGAGGATACTGCTTGGACTACAACCTTATTGCCAGAATCTAAAATTATTGATTTTAAAAATTTAGTTCCGGAAATATCAGAGGTGCAATCTTTACCTTTTTTAGGTTATTTAACAAGTAAAGAAATATTTGAAAAATTAGGATTACCAGATATTTCATATTTTATCGCTGCTGATGATGTTGAATACTGCATAAGAGCACAACAAGCAGGATTTAAGACTTATATTTGTGGTGAAAGCTACATCGAGCATCCAAAATCTGATCGTTATACTTTCAATTTATTTGGAAAAAAATTAATTTGCTTGAAATTAATTCCTTGGAAAAGATATTACGATACAAGAAATAGGCTTCTTATCGCTCGCCAGTATTATGGAGTGAAAGCATTTACTCAAACTTTACCTGCTTCGTTTGTTCGGTTATTTGCAGCACTTTTGAATGAACCTAATAAGTTTATGCAAATTAAGGCATTTTTTGTTGGTGTATATGATGCATTGTTTAAACACACAGGCAAAAGACATGATTATTGGAATTTATAATTGATGAATATTTTAATTATTGGGGCGGGATTTGCAGGTTCAGTATGTGCAAGAGAACTCGCAGAATCGGGACATCAAATATTAGTGGTAGATAGACGAGATCATATTGCTGGTAATGCTTTTGATATTAAAGATGAATATGGAATTTTAATTCATCAATATGGTCCACATATTTTTCACACGAACAGTGAAAGAATTTTCAATTATCTTTCTAAATACACAGAATGGTATAAATATGAACACCGTGTACGTGGTGTAGTTAATGGCAAAGAATATCCATTTCCAATTAATAGAGACACGTTAAATCAGTTATATGATCTAAATTTAACAGAAGAACAAGCTACTGAGTTTTATGAAAAAGTCCGTGAGCCAAAAGACACGGTTAAAACAAGCGAAGATGTTGTTTTAAATTCTGTTGGACGAGATTTGTATGAAAAGTTTTTTTTGAACTATACAAAAAAACAATGGGGATTAGATCCATCTGAATTGAAAGCAGGAGTTGCTGCACGTATACCAACTCGTACTAATTCTGATGATCGATATTTCACAGATACCTATCAAGCTATGCCACTACATGGCTATACGACAATGTTTGAAAACCTCTTAAATCATCCGAATATTTCAGTAAAATTATCAACTGAGTTTAAAGATGTTTTAAATGATGATCAGCACTTTGATCACATTGTGTATACAGGTCCAATTGATGCATTTTACGATTTTAAATTTGGACATTTACCTTATAGATCATTACGTTTTGAGCATGAACATTTATCCGATATCGAATGGTCTCAAAGTGTAGGAACTGTAAATTACCCAAATGATCATGATTACACTCGCATTACTGAGTTTAAGCATTTAACAGGTCAGAAAAATCAATCTACATCTATTGTTCGTGAATATCCAACTGCAAACGGTGATCCTTACTACCCAATTCCTCGTGACGAAAATGAAGAGCTGTTTAAAAAATATCGTGCTTTAGCTGATATTGAAGAAAAAGTCACATTTGTGGGGCGTTTGGCTGAATATCGTTATTACAATATGGATCAGGTGGTTGGTGCTGCTTTAAATGCAGTTGATAAAATTTTGGGTAAAAAGTAAATGAAAATAGCGTTCTTGTGCAAACGAAAATATATGTCTAAAGATGTAATTCTTGATAAATATGCTCGTTTGTATGAGATCCCTAATCAATTGTCTTTACTAGGACATGAGGTTGAATGTTTTTGCTTGAGTTATCAGTCACATAAAAATGGTGATTGGGATGAAAGCACAAATAGTAAAAAGCTCATTTGGCATTCTAAATCTTATATTGGCTTAAATAAGCTTTCGATTTTGTCTTACCCTTTTTATTTATTAAATTTATTATCAAAAAATAAGCCTGATATTATTATCGCGGCATCAGATATTCCTCATATTGTTATGGGGCAGTGGCTTGCAAAGAAATTAGATGTCCCTTTTGTTGCAGATCTTTATGATAATTTTGAAGGATTTGGGCAAGCCAAAATACCTGGGATGAAATTTCTATTACGTCAGGCTGTTTGTAAAGCGCAGCTTATTACGACTACAAGTCAAGCATTGGCAGAGCTTGTTACTCAAGAATATGGTGCTAAAGGTATAATCATTTCTATGCCAAGTACAATTGATCACAAGTTCTTTAATTGTGCCGATAAATTTGAAGCTAGAAAAAAATTAGGTTTATCTAATAATAAAAAATATATTGGCACAGCCGGTGGATTATACAAAGACAAAGGTGTCGAGGTGATTTATGAGGCTTGGGAAATCATAAAGGATCGAATTGCTAATGTGGATTTGGTTATAGCTGGTCCATTTGAGACAGACTTGCCTCCACCTAGAAGTGCACGAGTTCATTATTTAGGTGCGCTAGCTCATCAAGATGTTGCTACGCTTTTTCAGGCATTGGATGTCGGGATTATTTCTATTTTAGATACACCTTTTGGACGATACTGTTTTCCTCAAAAAGCATATGAAATGTTGGCTTGTGATTTACCTGTAGTCGTCGCTGATATTGGTGAGATGAAATATTTATTTGCTTGTGAACCAGATATGCTATTTCGTGCAGAAGATGCAGAAGATCTAGCTAAAAAGTTAGAACACCAATTATTAATTCCCAAGCAAGTAAATATACCTATTGAAGATTGGTCAGTGATTATAAAAAGTTTAGAGCTAAGGCTTACTAATCTAGTATCGTAAGTCTAATCTTTATGAAATTGCTCAATACTTTCTTGAATTAACTGTGCATATTGTTGAGATACATTTTCCCAGTCAATAAATGAAATGGTATTATTGCGAATGCGCTCTGACCTTTCTAAGGCTGTATTCGGGTTTTCTAAAATTTCTAAAATTGCTTTTACCAGTGCTGTAATATTTTGCGGGTTAATTGCTATATTCTTAATATCTGAGCCTAATAAATCTTCAATTCCAGCAACTTGTCCAACAATAACAGGGCATTGGCAACCTATTGCTTCCATTAGAGCAACAGGTAAACCTTCTTGGTCTCCATTATCGGCTCTTATAAATGGGGCAACAAAGATTGTTGCGGATTGGTAGAGTTGAGGGAGATGCTCTTGAGGTAAAGCTCCAACAAAATTCACAACTTTTTCTAAATTTAAAGTTTGAACTTGGGCTTTTAATCTAGCCTCTTCAGGCCCAAATCCTACTATTTTTAAACGTAAATGTGGATGAGTTTTGATGAGTACTGTAAGTGCTTCTAAAAGGAATGTTACGCCTTTTTTAGGGACTAATCGTCCTACAAACAATAACTCAAAGTCTTTTCTTTCTATTGTGGAATTGGGTACAAAACGACTTTTTAGGTCAATTCCCATTGGAATGATTTGAAGTTTTTTAGGATAAATATTTTGACTTTTTAGATAGTCCTCCATTGCAGAACTAACAACTGTCATTGCGGTAGAAGATTCAGCAACTTGTTTTTTTATACTTGTTAGAAATTTCCCTCGCAATCCATATAAATCTCCGCCATGAGAGGTAACAATAAAAGGAATATTATGTTTTTTTGCTAAAGTTTGGGCAATCCATCCTTGAGGTAATAACCAATGTGCGTGTATAGCATCTATTTTTCGATTATTAAGTAAGTGCTTTACATATAAATACTGACTAATGAAAAATCCAGGAACTAAAAGCCATTTCCAAAGGTAGTTCTTTAAATTAGCAACAATCCCGCCATTATTAACCAAAGATTGCATGTGTTTTGGTGCATATCTATAACGAATGACTTCAATATCATCAAATATTCCACTTGGATCTGCATTTTGAGAATCAGGGACCAAAGCAATAACATTAAACTGAGTTGTTAAGCGCTTACAAAGTTCATGTATGAATCTCGGTTCATGATCACCTTCCCAACGAGGATAGGTTGAAGCTAAAACCAATATTGTCTTTTTTTGATTCATGATATGCCTTTAGATGGAAACTGATATTTAATAATCATATTTCAGATTGAGCTATTTAAGAGGATTTTTATTTATCTTTAAATATTCAATACCAATTTTTGTTGAGCCTTCATAAGATAAATGTTGATTATCACGATAAATAGGAGTTTTGTTAATATATGAGTAACATTTTTTTGAATTACAAATAATGTTATTTAAATCAATAATGATTAATTTACTGTATCTTTTCTTCAGGTTAGATAATTCGGATTCCCAATCTTTAAAATGTTGAATATGCACTTGTTTGTCAAAAGAACAATCTTCCTCTGGATTTATATTCCTTAAGTTGCAATTGGTATCTACGTTTGAAAGAAGAGGGGTATCATTAATAATGATAGGTGTAGCACCAGTATTAATAATACTTTGTATACTATTTTCAAATCCAATTTTAAAGTTTTCGAGTGACTTTTTTGGCTGTATATCATTCGACTTATGTGTTGTGTAAATATTACGTAGCCAGTTTTCTGGAAAATATCCGCTTATAACGACAAATTTGAATTGATTTTTTTCAATTAATTCTTTTTTAAAGGTATTTAAATAATTAAAGCTTTCTATGAACTCATATTTTTGAGTTGCATGATTAAAAGAGTAACGATCAGTATTTAGTAAAAATGCAGTTGATGAATGAGTAACTTCATATCCTTTCATATTTGCATCTTTTGCAAGAATATCTACAAATCCTGAAAGTGAATTTGCATGACTGTCACCTACCAATAATATATCTATATTTTCGTTATTTAAACGACCAAACATACATTCCTCTAAGGGGTGTTGTAATTGGTCAACACATTTAATTGTATTAATTGTGGAATTTGGTATTTCTTGGCCAATATCCTCTTCTGGCTTGTTAAGCAAAAATAATGAAATTGCTAGCGTTATGCTTAGTGGTAAAATAAATAATTTTTTGATGTTATCATTTGATTTAAATGAAATTAATTTTACTTTTTTCTCAATAAACTCATGAGTGATAGCGGATAGTGCAATCGTAAATGTAATTATTCCTAAACCGACTATCGGTACTAGTTTAATTGAATACAGACTTAAATAAACAATAATTGGCCAATGCCATAAATACATAGGATAAGAAATCCTCCCTAAGTAATAAAATGGAGTAGCAATTTTTAACTTTTGAATATTTTGTGAGAAATATATAAAAATAGCAGCGGATATACAGGGTAGTAATGCATTATAAGTTGGGAATTTTGTCTGTTTATCTATCACAAAACTAGCAGTCAGAATTGAGAAAATAGAAAATAATACTGCGAAATAAGAGTATTTTTTATTTACTTTATAATAAGGTATCAGTGCAACGATAGCACCAATACAGAATTCAAAAATTCTAGATGGCAATAAATAATAAGCTAAAATTGGATGGTTTTTGGTTAAATATTCTGAAAAAAGTAGGGAGCTCACAATAAAAATAGAAAAGTATAAAAAATAATTTCTTGTTTTAGATTTAAAAATGAAAATAAGTACAAATGGCCAAATTAAATAAAACTGCTCTTCTAAACTTAATGACCAAATATGAAGTAGAGGTGTTGAATAGGCATTTATACTAAAATAATCATTTAGTTGTGTTGCAAAGTAAATATTAGAATTTAGAGTGGTACTTGAAATTACAGATTTTAGAAATTGAGACCATTCATCTTGAGTAAATATCAGGCTAAAAACCAATAAACTTGACCATATAAGTGTAAAAAAAGCGGGAGCAAGTCTTATAATGCGTTTTTCGTAAAAATTTTTTACTGAAAAAGATGATGTTTCATTCTGTTCTTTGATGATATTTTTTGTTATGAGGTATCCTGAGATAACTAGAAAAATATCTACTCCTATAAAGCCACCTTGAAATAAATTGATATTTAAGTGATTGAATATCACTAAAAAAACAGATAACGCTCTCAAAATATCAATTTGATGATTGTATGAATGTGGCATGAAGTTTTTAAGTGTATAAGTAATGTAAATATTATACAGACTCACGAATTATTTCTTTTCATTATTTATGCATTTGCGAATAAAAATGCATACTATAAGCAAAATTTTAGTATTCCTTTAAGTATGAACTTTCTTTTAGTCTTACTCGCAAGTGTATTTATATCACTCGCATGGCTTTTGCCCATACATTACCACCCTTGGGTGACTTATACTGGCGAGCTTTATGCATTTTTTGCACTCATTACGTTAGCGCTTTTACTTATTAAAGAGAAAGTTCATATTCCTAAGCTGAGCTTGGGTTTAGTCGTATTGGCTATTGTTCCATTTGGGCAATTTTACTTTGGGAAAGTATTTTTCTTTAGTAATGCATTAATGAGCTCGATTTATATACTCGGTCTTTGGTTCGCAATTATTTTTGGCTATAACCTCTGTATTGGTAAATTTAACCGTGAAAAGACATTTACAACACTTTGCTATGTCTTCCTACTTTCGGGTGTTTTAACCGCACTCATCGCCATTTGCCAATGGCTTAACTTAGATGATGTGATTCCAGGTATTAGTCGCCAAATTAATGCACGTCCATATGCAAACTTCGCACAGCCAAATAATATGGCAACATTCTTGCTCATGGCTTTGCTTGCTTGTTTATATTTATATGAAAAACAAAAAGTAAAAACATCATTATTGGTGAGCTGTACTTTTGTCATGCTTATTAGCCTTGCACTCAGCCAATCTAGAACATCATGGGTCGCTTGTGCATGTATTTTGGTATATTTAGGTTATCAACAATATAAAGCTCAAATTACCATTAAGTGGTATGCCTTAACAGCTTGGCTTGTGGTATTTATTGGATTAATTTTCCTATTTCCTACTTTGGGTGTGTATTTAAGTCAATTCTCAGATGATCAGATTAAATCTGTTGATATTGCACGACGTGCAACAGGAGATATGTCTCGTTTAGCAATTTGGCAACAAATGCTACATGCTGTGGAATATCGACCTTGGTTTGGCTATGGTTGGTTCCAATCAAGTACGGCTTATACAACCATTAGTGAATACTTCCAAGGGCCTGTGTGGGTTCGTAGTGCGCATAATTTCGTATTAGATTTTATACTTTGGAATGGCGTGATTATTGGTGTTCCATTTTTAGTATATTTTGCTTTTTGGGGTGTGCAACTTCAAAAGTATGTAAAATCTAAAGAATCTATTATTGGTATTTTGATGGTTGGGGTATTCATTGTTCATGCAATGCTTGAATTCCCTCAAAACTATGCTTACTTCTTACTTCCTGTTGGTTTTATTTTAGGAACGATTCAAGCACAAAACGTATTGAAAACAGATATCGTATTTCCATCTATTTTTATGCGACTGGGCTTTGCAATTGGTCTTCTTTTATTGGCTTTAATTTATCGAGATTATGATGTTGCTTCATCTCGATTAAGTCAGGCAATGAAATTTGAAAAATCACCTGAAAAAATCACCAATCATCAGCCTGTCTATTTGCTCACAGAATTTAAACATAGAATTGACTGGGTGAAGATGGATCCGTATACAAAAGTATCTGATCAACAAATTCAGGATATTTCACATATTGTTTTACTCTATCCAACGAGCTATAACATGGTGAAATTTGCAAGATTACTTGCATTTAATGGTTATGAAGCAGATGCTCGTCATCAACTTAAAATGATTAAAATTATTCGTAAGGCGGATATTCTTTATGAAGATATATTAAAGCCTTAAATGTCTAAAATAAAAAAGCCAGCATATCGCTGGCTTTTTTATTACTCGATTAAAATCGTATTTAGATTTGGCTTTGAATATAATTTTCAGTTCCAACACTTTCAACCAAGTCTAACTGCGTCGTTGTCCAATCTAAATAGTCTTCTTCTTTTTCAAGAATTTCCTGAACAATATCACGCGTTACATAGTCAAGCTCTTGCTCAGCCAAAACTACCGCTTTTTGAAGTGCTTCGATGTTCTCTTTAACTTTACGAACATCGCAATTTAAAACTTCAACCGTATGTTGACCAATATAAAGCTTACCTAAATGTTGTAAATTAGGTAAACCTTCTAAGAATAAAACACGTTCAATAATTTTATCTGCATGTTTCATTTGGCGAATAGATTCTTTGTATTCAGCAGAGCCTAATTTTTCAATGCCCCAATCATTAAACATGCGTGAATGTAAAAAATATTGGTTAATTGCAGTTAAATGATGATAAAGCACCTGATTTAGCTGGTTAATCACATCACGATTGCCTTTCATTAAACTACTCCATCCATTATTCAAAGCTTGTTGATCAAGCGGCATTCTAATTATATTAACCAACAGAACACACAATGGCGAGAGATTTATAGAACAGCAAATGAAAATCGCAATCAAAATCAAAAGGGGTGATTATTGTGATGAATGGTTATGGTAAAAGGAGAGGCAATAAAAACCCGCTGGAGTCAGAAGCGGGGGAGGAGGAATGATCTTCTGATCATTAATTTTATAATTATGCTTATTCTTTAATATGGGGTTTATGCAGCAATTGCTAAGCGAGAGGCAATCATTGAAATTTCATCGCTGATAATTGCGCGCGCTTCAGGTGCACAGCGCCCGCAGCAAGTACCAAGGTCAAGTAGCTCACGTACTTCTCTATAGCTTTCTGCGCCATTTGAAATAGCATCTTTAATGTCTTGATCTGTAATACCACGGCACAAACACACGTACATTGATACAACCATGAAAGAATAAATAAGATAAGTGATATTATTGATAATTATTATCGTTTGTCAATAAAAATCATTTGAATTGCCTTTTATTGTTATTGAGTTTTTGAATAAAAAAACGCCACCTTATAGGTGGCATTTATGGTGAGTAATTAAGTTATTGATTAATAACTACAATACCATCCATTTCAACTAAAGCATTTTTAGGCAGACTTGCCACACCTAATGCCGCACGAGCAGGATATGGTTGAGCAAAGTATTCGCCCATAATCTGGTTCACAAGTTGGAAGTGAGATAAATCTGTTAAGAAGATATTTAATTTGGCGATATCAGCCAAAGAGCCACCAGCAGCTTCACATACTGCTTTTACGTTATCGAAAACACGACGAATTTGCGCTTCAATGCCTTCCACAAGTTCCATGCTATAAGGGTCTAAGCCAATTTGACCAGAAAGATACAGTGTATCACCTACTAAAATAGCTTGAGAATAAGTACCGATAGCAGCAGGTGCATTTTCAGTATGAATCACTTGGCGGGACATCTATTTCTCCTTTTATCGTTTCAATTCATCATAAGCTATAGAGCAGCTTCATAGAAGCCTTTCTTTATTGAATTTCTAGCTTGCTATTGATGCTTCGGTCATATTGATAGGTAAAGATAAACGTGTGATACGAGGGAAACCAAAGTGCATACGTAAATCACGAATGATTTTTGCAATTTGATTTCGATCACTAACGACTACATTGGCATAAGTCTTAGATTCGTAAGCACGAACCATTTCTACGCCAACTTTGGCTTTACGGCATTGATAGATAAGCTCTGAAATTTGCTCATCATTCATATTCATATCAATAGATAAATAGGCGTTGAAACTCACATCATCTACATCTTCAGATGTCCAATGTAGTGGCATGATATTTTCAGGATGTAGATGTTGTTCATGCAATAAATTATGACAACGAATACGGTGCACAATTAAACCACGACGAGATAAATTACCTTGGATCGGATCGCCTAATACAGGATTACAGCAATGGGCGTATTTAACATCGACACCTTCTGTACCTTGAATTAAACGGGTAGATGCGTGTTCATCATGCGCTTGATCTTGAGCGAATAAATGATTTGCCACTAACTGAGGTAATAAATCGCCTACTGCAATTTGTTCATATAAATGATCTTTAGAATCGATATGACGCCAAGAAAGTAAATCTTGCCAATCATTTTCTGTTAAATCTTGAATTGAACGATTAAATAATTTTAAAGCACGATTTAAAGCTTGCTGACCGACTAAACGCTGTTCATCAATATCTTGTTCACGCAAAATATTTTGTAGTGCACGACGCGCTTTTTGCGTATTAATAAAGCTCAACCAATCTGGATTTGGTGTTGCTAATACATCGGTAATAATTTCGATAACTTGACCATTCAGCAATGGTGTAGATAAAGGCTTTGTTTCACCATTAATCTTTGAGCCAACTGCGTGGTTACCTAAAAATAGACTTGCTGAATAAGCAAAATCTACAGCAGTTGCACCTTGCGGAAGCTCATGTAATTGACCTTGCGGGGTATATACCCAAATCTTTTCTTGGTGCAAATAATCTAAGAAGTCATTAAAGGTTGTTTTTGCACAGCTACCATCTACCAGAACATTCAAGTTTTGCATAGAAGCTTGAATCGCAGAGCGACAAGCCTGAGGTGCATTTTCACCTAATACAACGCCAAAACGAGCTGCCTTACGCATCAACTCTGTTTGAACGGTAAGTGAGAGTGTCGTTTTTTCGCCTTTTAAGCGCATCATTAAAGATTGATTGCCACCCGGAAGTGGACGACGAATATGATCTGCAAAATGAAGAACTTTAAAGTTTTCTCTTAGAATATCTGCAAGGCGGTCACAGTCGGCAATACTTGTTAAAATAATTTCAAAGGCATGGCTGTGTGTGAGTTCTTGAAGATTGATGTCATTTTTGACGAAGTGTCGAAGAAGTTCGATATTATTATTTTTCTTTTTAATGCGACCCTCAATGCCATGATTTGTTAGAAGGTCGTTTAGATTTTTTTCCCAAATAGACTGGTATTCACAGCGTTTAGGCTTTGTTTGGCGAAGCGCTTCTTGAATGTTATCAAACATATCTAAGTCTAGATTTTGATAACACAGATGTTCTAAATTATCTGCCATTTCATTCATACCAACAATACGTGCCATTGGTACAAAAATATCGATGGTTTCTTGAGCAATACGTGCGCGTTTATCTGGTCGTAATGCACCAAGCGTGGTCATATTGTGATAGCGGTCGGCAAGCTTAATAATAATAACGCGAGGGTCTTGCAGTGTGGCTTGTAAAATTTTTCGGAAGGAAGCGGCTTTATTATATTCTTTATCGCTTGAGTGGCTAAGTTTGGTGACACCATCTACAAGCTCAGCAACTGTTTTTCCAAATTTTTCTGTAATGTCTTCTTTTGAAAAATCGGTATCTTCAATCACATCGTGTAAAAGTGCTGCCATAAGGGTTTCGGCATCTAAACGCATATGCGCAAGGATACAACTTACCGAAATAGGGTGAAGAATATAGGGTTCACCACTTTTACGGGTAATACCATCATGGGCAATGTCTGCATAATCACAAGCCGTAAGCACTCTATCGACATCGCTTTCACTTAAATAAGCATCGATAATTGATTTGAGTTGCTGTTTGGCTTGGCTGACCTCTGCACCTGGCATAAACCACCTTTAAATTTTAAGTTACAACATAATGGGAGATTGAAACTACTAATGAAAAGCATATTGAGAAGTATGTCAATTTATTTTTTCATTTGGGGAGAAAATAGTGTCAATTTAAAAAAAATCTTTATCCCGTATTTATAACTGTTATTTCTGAAAGATTAAAGTTCTAAGATAAAAAAAGCCTAGTTTTAAACTAGGCTTTTTTTGATAATTAATTCTTATTGAAAAGAAAAACCATCTAAATTCAAATTGTTTGCAGAAAGTGCAAGGTCAAGACTAGATGTTTGGTAGTCTTGATCACGTTGTTTCAAGATATCTTTAGAAACATGACCGATTGCAATTTCACGTAGAGCAACAACAGTTGGCTTGTCATTGTCCCACTCAACAGTAGGTTCAATGCCTTGACGTGCCAATTGACGCGCGCGTTTGCTTGCCACTAGTACAAGCTCAAAGCGGTTGTCTACATGGTCTAAACAATCTTCAACGGTTACGCGTGCCATAAGGTTTCTCGTTTGAAATAATAAATTTTAACAGACTGAACAGTATAAGGTGCTTTGCCTTTAGACTCAAGTTTTAATCACTTAGATGTTGGAGTAATTAACTTCATAATGAGTTCTTGATGTCTATTTGCTTGCTGAGAAAGCGTAAGGCGATTGGCAATAATGACAGCTTCTAAATCATGTAATGCTTTATTAAAGTCATCATTAATAATGACATAGTCGAAGTTTGTATATTGCTGCATATCTTCAACAGCACAACTTAAACGATGTTCAATGACTTCAACAGAGTCTGTACCACGGTTAGATAAACGTTGACGTAAATCGAACTGGCTTGGCGGTAAAATGAAAATTTGTTTAGATTCAGGAAAAAGTTTACGAACTTGCTCAGCACCTTGCCAGTCAATTTCAAGTAAAACGTCATGACCTTTTGCAAGTTGTTCTTTTACTGTTGCTTGTGCTGTGCCGTAGTAATTACCAAAAACTTCTGCATATTCTACAAAACCACCTTGTTCAACAAGCGCAAGGAAAGATTCTTTTTCTGCAAAATGATAATGTACGCCATCTAATTCGCCAGGGCGTTGACCACGTGTCGTATGGGAGACAGAAACGTGTAAGTTGTTAACACGCTCAAGTAGGGCTTTAACTAAAGATGTTTTGCCTGTTCCTGAAGCAGCAGAAACGACAAACAAGAGACCCGACATGATATTTTTCCTGATATGATAAAATATCTTCTCTATTTTAGAGCAGAGTATGCTTAAACAAAATAGCTAAGCGTCGTTTTGTTTGCATTATTTTTGAATTCTTCTGCAAATTTGATTGAACATCGAGGGTTCTATGGAAATTGTATTGGCCAATCCACGTGGTTTTTGTGCAGGTGTAGACCGTGCAATTGCGATTGTAAATCGCGCTCTTGAGTGTTTTAACCCACCCATTTATGTGCGTCATGAAGTGGTACATAATAAATTTGTGGTCGATGATTTACGTCAGCGTGGTGCTATTTTTGTCGATGAACTTGATGAAGTTCCCGATGATAATATTGTTATTTTTAGTGCACATGGTGTTTCTAAAGCGGTTCAACAAGAAGCGGCACGTCGTGGTTTAAAAGTATTTGATGCTACATGCCCTTTAGTAACTAAAGTTCATATTGAAGTCACAAAATATGCACGTGAGGGTACAGAAGCCATTTTGATTGGTCATGAGGGTCATCCCGAAGTTGAAGGGACAATGGGGCAATATGACAAGAAAAATGGTGGTGATATTTATTTGGTTGAAGATGAAGATGATGTTGCAAAATTAGCAGTGAATCATCCCAATAAAGTTGCCTTTGTAACACAAACAACACTATCTATAGATGATACTGCGAAAGTGATTGATGCTTTACGTCAAAAATTTCCAGAAATTCAGGGTCCTCGAAAAGACGATATTTGTTATGCAACACAAAACCGTCAAGATGCGGTACGTGATTTAGCAACGCAATGTGATGTTGTACTGGTTGTTGGTTCGCCAAATTCTTCAAATTCAAACCGTTTACGTGAACTTGCAGAGCGTATGGGTAAACATGCTTATTTAGTTGATAATGCAGATCAGCTTGAAAAATCATGGTTCACTGAAAATTCAAAAATCGGAGTGACAGCTGGCGCGTCTGCACCAGAGATTTTAATCAAACAAGTGATTCAACGCTTACAAGACTGGGGGGCTAAAGCGCCTGAAGAGCTTGCAGGTCGTGAAGAGAATATTACTTTTAGCTTGCCAAAAGAACTTCGTATTCAAGTAACACAAGCTTAATTATATTAATTTTTTTAATAGAATATTAAACAGATAAATAAAGTGATTTATTTATCTGTTTTTTTTATTTCAGATAAATGGGTTTGATTTTGTGGAGGAAAATATTTATTTTGGCGTAATAGTAAATAGAGCACTTGTTTGGGAATGTTTTAATGGTCGCTTAGCTTTAGTTTCATATTTTTGTTGGTTTCTATTAAACGGATAGAAATCTAAAAATTAATAAAAATACAGATCAAATTAGAAAGTAAGCTTTTAAAATTAAAATTCATTTTAGGTGCTTGTTGTACTTAAATCATTGTTTAAAAACTTTTATAAAAAATAAAAAAGTGCCTGCTACAACGTGGAAGGAACATGTTGATCATGGAATTTGAAAAAGGCGTTGGCATGATTGAAGTTTTGGTCGCATTACTTCTGCTTGCAATTGGTGTAATGGGTTTCACGGCTTTGCAATTAAAAGCTGTTGATGCCACAAATGAAGCTATGTCCAAAATTGAAGCCATGAATGTTGCAAGAGATGTCGCTGAACGTATTCGAGTGAATAAAAATGGGTTGGCAACGTATATTTCAGAACTAAATAAAACAACACAAGCAACGTTGAGTACAGCGGGCTTAAAAAAGTGTTTAGGAAGCAATGTTTGTTCAGTTACAGATATGGCGAAATATGATGCTGCTCAAATTGTCAGTCAGGCTCAAGATACAGCAATGCAAATTGCATTACCTAATTGTCAGGTGACGGGTTCAGTCAATCGCATGTGTATTTATGTTGCATGGGGTGGTACAAAGCCAATCAATCATGCCACAGATCCAGACGCATGTACTTTTGGTGGAGCATATTTGCCTGAAGCAAAGTGTATTGTCATGGAGTTGTATTAATGAAAAATAATATTGCTCAATATGGTTTTACAATTGTGGAATTAATGGTTGCCATTGTGCTGGGGTTAATTATTACAGCTGCCGCTGTTCAGTTATTTTTAACGGGACAAATTTCACTTAGTACTCAAAAAGGTATGGCGGATATACAGGAAAGTGGAAATTTTGGATTACGCTATATTACTAGTGATGTTCGTCGTGCAAATTACGATAATGTGGACTTAATCAATGACCGTTTATTGAATAGTGGTATTGTTTTAACGTCAAGAAATGCTCCATCTTATATTTCAACTTCAACATTTACTTCTACCAATATTCCAACGAATTTACCCAATACAATCACTAATGCCGTTCTGTTAAGTTCGAGTAAAAACCAACTCAGTAATGTTTTAAATTCAGTAAAAGTGGAATTGAAATCAGATCAATTGGTCATTCAATATTATGCGGATCAGGACGGAACTGATTGCGAGGGAAGTGGTTACACAGCAGGACGTTATATTGTACAGCGTTATTTTTTAAGGTTAGATAGCAATGTATCGAATGCAGAAGCAAATCAGGCACTAGCTTTGGCTTGTGAGGCAGGTTGGTATATCGATACAAGTACAAAAATTCTAAAAAACCCATCTACATCGACATTAGAGTTTGGAAAAACCGAAGGTGAAATTATCATTCGCCGTGTCGATTATCTGCACTTCTTGTTGGGTGTTTCTAATAATGAAAGCAACAATAATTTTAGATATATCTCTGTAGAAGATTATCTTGCAATTAATGATTATCCAAGACCTCGAATTTCTTCAATTCAAGTTGGAATGCTGATTCGTTCCAATGAAACAGCAAATGTTTCTGATGTTGTTTCAATCGATAAAGCCTACACGGTTTTAGATCAATCTATTTACTTAAAGCCACATTCCAATACAACGAAATATCTGCGTCGCGTGGTATCGCAAACCATTGCCTTAAGAAATGGAATCTCCTCAGAAGCAAAGGCGGTGATGTGATGAAAAAGCAAATAGGATCGACTTTAATTATTGTGCTGTTGTTGCTGATGGTGATTACTGTTGTGGGGACATTTGCGATACGACAAAGTATGGTGAGCTTAAATGTTGCGACAAATAGTCAG
Organism: Acinetobacter portensis; assembly: GCF_010646905.1. Lineage (NCBI taxonomy): Bacteria > Pseudomonadati > Pseudomonadota > Gammaproteobacteria > Moraxellales > Moraxellaceae > Acinetobacter > Acinetobacter portensis. Next base: position 927,891 of record NZ_JAAARQ010000002.1, on the reverse strand, counting down.
GCGCAGCAATTACTCATGCAATCTTCAGATGCTGTGTTGTACCGCATAGGAAATTCGAATTTTGCCAGTACCAGTGGGAATCCATCCTCTTTATTAGGATATGCATTGAAGAATTCGGGGCATGAAGTGGTCTTCTGTTTTAGAAGCCAACTCAAAGAAGATACGGCATTTTCGGTTGGTACAACTAGCTTGTTAATGTGGAATGATAGCAATACGGAAGTGGCATCGAGTGGTGTATCGGGTTTTTGTGATTTAACCAAACAAGCCGATTATGCAAGCAGTCGAAAAGCGCAAATTACACAAGTCACGATTATTGCAAACCCACCTTCTAATATCGCTTCTAAGCCTTTACAAAGTGTGAGTTTGGGCAGTGACCTATCTAGCTTGGGCAAGTTAGATGAAGATCAAAGCAAAAAAATACGGGTGTATGTGACATCAATTTTACCCAATTTAAGTACGGCTACATCAGCAAAAATAACAGCATGTTTAAAAAGACCAAGTGAAAAGCCATTGTTTGGTAGTGCAGAAACAATAGATGCCTGTTTAACCAAAGAAAATGTTCCATTTAATACGCAGATGCAGGACTTTATTTTAGATACATACGTGAGTATTGCGACATAGCATTACAGATTTTGGAAATATAATAATGAATAAAAATGTACCAAAAAATAAGATAAGAAAAATAGGCTCAAAAATCTTTGTTTGTGCGCTTTCAGCGAGTTTGATGGGTGTTTTTACAACAGCAATTACACATGCAAGTGATATTGAAATTTATAAGAATCCAACCGTGAAAGGCAAGACGATTGTTATGTTGGCATTGGATTACTCTTATCGTATGGGCTTAACAGACACAGGTAAGAATAAAACGCGCTTAGCCATTTTAAAACAGTCTTTAAAAGAAGCACTTGAAGGTGTTAAAGATGCAAAAGGTAATTATACGATAACCCCTTTGCCTGATACGACGATTGTTGGATTATCTACTTTGGGTACAGGTCCGAGGCATGGAAAAATTGTTGTTGCTGCTAGAGCTTTAAATGATTGGGTTGGATTAGAAAGACAGCGGCAAGTTTTAATTCGTGAAATTAACGCGATTAAGTCTGAATCAAGTACAGCAACGAGTCTTTTGTATGCAGAAACTGTGGGGTATTTGTTAGGAAACTCTATGACATATCCAGTTGATATTTCAAGTGTCAATAATGGAGTTGAGTCGGGTGTTCATACTAAATTTGACTATATTACAGATTTAGCAATTAAGTCGCCTTTGTTGGGAATGGGAAAATATAAATCACCTATGTCTCAATTATCTCAAGAGGAACAACAATGTTCTGCACAAGGCATATTCATTTTTACGGATGGTGTGCCAACAACAATTACCAAAGAAATTGCAGAGCCGCTATATAAGAATGCCGTAAATGACCCAAGTTTCAGTTGTAATGCGACTGAAACACCTGCTGTTTATTACTCTTTAAAAAATGTAGATGCTTATTATCGCGGTACAGGTACAGATCCTGCTGAAATCAAAGAAATGGGGTATGCAACATCGAGCAAGCTTATAGATAAAATAGTCGTAGGAAATAGTGGTTTAAAACAAGATAAATATACCGATAGAAGTGCATGGCAATGTTTAGGTGCTATGGCTAAAAAAATTGCATTTGAAACTCAAACAAACAAAAGAATTTACACTGCAGTTGTGGGTTTCGACCCCGATTTTTCTGAAAATCTAGCAAATAACTGTAGTGAGGCTTCAGGTACAACTTATGCAGGTTTTACTAATTATCAATATTGTGGAAGTGCTGCTGTTACCGCAAGTTCTGGTTATTCCAACGGATTAAACATCCAAAATGCACTTAGTTTGGGTGAACTCGGTAAAGGATTAACAAGCAAATTACATTATCCAGATGCGGTAGGAACAAGTGCTGTAAATATTATTCCTGAACGTGGTGGGTATTTTGATGCAAGTAATGGTGAATCTCAGCCAATTGTGGATGCACTTTCAAAGTTTGTGAACAGTATGAATATTTCATTTGATACTACAAGTTTTGGTACTTATGTTGTGCCTACAGATAGCTTATCTTCAACAGCATCATCTTCTGTATATGCACCACAATTTCAGCCTCAAATGAGTGGATCAGGAAGTAGTGTTCAATCGACTCAACAATTGTGGTTAGGTAATTTAAAAAAATATAAATTAAATCATTTAGGCATTATGGTTGATGCAAGAAATGTAGCACTACTAGCGGAAAATGGTGCGGTAAAACCAAATACGAAAGATATTTGGAATTCCTCGAATGATGATGATGGTGCAAATGCAACATTGGGGGGAGTTTCATCGAAGTTGACTATTCCAAGTGGTGGTACGGTCACATTAGCAAATGTTTCAAATGTGTCGAAAATTAATACACGACCATTATTCACAGATGCGAAAGTTGAAAAAGCATCTACATTAAATATTACGGCAAACAAGCTATCTCAAGATAATAACTTAAAGCAAATCACCACTGAATTAGTATTAGATGTGAATGATGTCGATTGGTTAAAAGTAGGTTGGCAAAGGTCGATATATCAACCCTATCTATTGTCTGCGTTAGGATATCAACTCAATCAAGATATTTTAAAAGATGAATGGTTTACAACGAGATGGTCATGGGATTTGGCAAAAATTAAAACCCTAAGCACTATGCAACAAATGGGTGGTGTATTGCATTCAGACCCAATTTTAGTCACAACAGAAGCGCCTGTAGATCAAAATGGTCAGATTCTAGAAGAATTAAAAGACACTTCAAATATCGTGAAAGCATCACGTCAGGACTATATTATTTTTGGTACGATGCAAGGTTTATTGCATATGGTTGATAAAAATACAGGTCAAGAAGTATTCTCCTTTTTACCCTTTGAAATTATTGATGATCCTGCACGTAAAGATGCACTTTTAGATGTTAGTAATCTTCAAAAATCAACGAAGCATCCTTATTACGGTATAGATGGTGCTTGGACATCTTTTGTTGATTATGAATATATAGAAGAGCCATTAAATACTTTTTACGTATCGCAAAAGGGTACAAATCAACTGAGCTACATGCGTAAATTTAAGGCAAAAACTGCCAATATTTATGGTGGTATGCGTATGGGCGGGCAAAGTTATTATGCACTTGACGTGAAAAATCCTACCGAGCCTAAATTCCTATTTCAAATTGACCCTAAAAATGGAGTCGTAAAAAGTGCAACGACAGGGAAAACATCGCCAACTGCAAACCCTGCACTTCAAGCCATGGGGCAAAGCTGGTCTAAGCCTACGCTTGCAAAAGTAAGATTTAATAATGTACTTCGTGATGTGATGATTGTGGGTGGCGGTTATGACTATGATGTTTACGAAAATTTAATTGCACGCGATGCTGTGAAAAAAGACAAAGGCGCAGGCGTGTATATGTTTGATGCCAAAACAGGTGAGCTTTTGTGGAATGCAAGATATGGCACAAATAATACATCTTCAACAGAGGTGAAAAATATCAACTTAGAATATAGCGTTGTTAGTCAAATCAAAGCTTTTGACCGTAATGCAGATGGATTGGTCGACAATTTATATTTTGGCGATTTAGGTGGGCAAGTTTTCCGTATCGATTTAAATAATAATTATGGCGTAACAACAAATAGCTTCGGTCGAATTGTTCGAATGGCAGATTTTTCATCACAAAAACAACGCTTTTATGAAATGCCTGCTTTGTCTATTCATGATGAAAGTGACGCTAAATTTGGTGTAATTAGTATTGCATCTGGAAATAGAAGTTTCCCAACGAATATATCCAATACCTTTGATAATAGAGTATATGTGCTTTTTGATAAGGAGCTTGCATCACAAGCGTTATTCAATAATGGATTCGCTCCTGCTGTTGCAATGACAGAAAATGATCTAATAGACTGGGGTGTTATTTCTACAGCGAATGTTGGCGATTTACGAACAAAAACAAAAAGAGGTTGGTATTACATCTTGCGTTCAACAAAAGAGAGCGTAAATGAAACGATGAATACAGGAACCGTAAAGGCCTTTAATGGTTATGCTGTTGCTGCGTATAACGATATATATTCAGACTTATATGTTTCATTATTTAACACGAATCATTCATCTACTCAACAACCAAACTCATGTACAGGTGGTATTACAGGGACAAGTGTTGTCGCAAAACTCTGTTTGCCTTATGGCATTTGTGGCGATACTGCAAATAGCACCAATGTTACAGATAAGAAAAAAGTTGCATTTGTATCTAAGCTAATAGATGGCTTTACCAAAGTGAATACAGGCGGTTTTAATGATGGAACGCGTAATTTAGTGACTATTGTTCCGAGTGCGGGACAAAATTATCAAATGACGAAAGTATTTAAAAGTCGGAATTGGCGAGAAGTTCAATAGAGGGTAGATCTTATGCGTTTAATCAAAGGTTTTACTTTATTGGAATTGATGGTTGTTTTGGCAATTGTTGCGATATTTACAGCAATTGCTTTGCCTTTATATGACGCTGAAACAAGGAAATTAGATGCCTCTGCTGTACAACAAGAAATGCTTAAACTTGCAGATCAGCTAGAAAGATATAAAAGTCGAAATTTTTCTTATCATGGTTTTGATCCTAAATATTTGTATGATGAAACCACAGCGATGAATACGATTAATTTTCCTAGAAAAGGTGTGAAAAAATACACCATCACACTCTATGACACGAGTGAGGCAACAGTCAGAAAACTCTTAAATACTGAAAGTGGTCTAGGACAAAAATGGGCAATTATCGCTTTAAGTGAAAGTGAGAAAAATGATAGTTTTTTGTTCACGAGTACAGGAGTTCGCTGTAAAAATAAAACTAAGACCAATATTACTTATACGGGGTGTGGTGAAGCTAATACTGGTATGGAAATCTGGTGAATAGACCAAATATCTACTGAGGGAAGGGAAGAGTAAATAAGTTAAATTATTTACTCTTTTTTTTTGCATTAAAGTTTTTGTAACGCATTGGATACATTTTGGGGTTTTGATTATTTTTTTTGTTGAGTGGGTTAAATTATTAAATCTATTTCATTTTATCGTGATAAATAACCTTTTATCTTCTTTGATATTGTGTGAATTGTTTGTTGAATGTTACTTTATGTATCCAGTATCATTTAACTGAAACATTTAAAGTATTTAGGTCTTGATGTGTAAAAAGAGGCTTAGAATTATTATTTTGAATGAATTCATACGAATAAATTTTTTTAATTACATTTCATTTATCTAAGTATAAGAATTTATTTATCGTTATTTGGTTTTTTTGGGTGGCTGAGGGGAATCTGCTTTGAATAACATAAAAGGTTTTACCCTAATCGAGTTAATGATCACTATTGGTATCGTTGCCATTATTACAACCATGGCAGCACCAGCATTTTCAAATCTTGTTGCTAAACAAAAGTTAGATGCTTCTGCTCGATCATTGGTATTGGTATTTGGTGATGCGCGTGCAAAAGCAGCAACGTTAAGAAGAATGGTCACGGTAACACCAACTGCAGGTACGAATACCGAAATTTTATTTCATTGGGCATCTAAATATGAAGATATTCAGCTTATTAATGGAACTCAATCGGTATCGTTTAATGAAAATGGTTTAGCTCGAAGAGTAAATGTTGTTGCAAATATTGAAACAGAAATTCCATTAAATTTTCAACTTTGTAGTGCGCGTTTAAAGCAGTCTAAGACAGTAGCTTTATCTAGAACTGGTGTTGTTGAAGCAATTAGAGATTCGGGAGCTTGCTAGTCATGTATAGAAAAAATCAGACAGGCGTAGGTATGTTCGAGGTTCTAGTTGCATTATTTGTTTTAGCAATAGGTGTGCTTGGATTTTCTGCACTGCAATTACGAGCTGTAGATGCAACAATTGAAGCAAACGATAAGACATTAGCGATGAATGTGGCTCGAGATTTAGCAGAAAGAATTCGAATCAATCGATTGGCGTTAGATAATTACATAACTGCAATCAATACTCGGGCATCGAATACAACTTGTCTAATTAGTAACGCTACAGCAACCTCAAGACCTACCTGCACAGGAGCAACTTTGGCACAGTATGATGCTGGTGAAATTGTGCAAATTGCACAAAATCAGGGGCAGCAAATTGTAATGGGCAACTGTCAGGGAAGTACACGGACATGTATTTATGTCGCTTGGGGACATACAACTATTTCTGGTGATGATGTTACTAGTTGCATGGTTAATGGTAGTTATGTTGCAAATGCTAAATGCATTGTGATGGAGGCCTTTTAAATGCAAATTTTAAAGCATAAAGGTTTCACAATTGTTGAGCTTATGGTGTCGCTTGTATTGGGATTAATTATTTCAGCAGCGGCAATTCAGTTGTTCTACACGGGGCAAAAAAGCGCGATGATTCAACAAGGTGGATCAAACCTTTTGAATAGTGGTTATTTTGGTTTGGATTATATGATTAATGATCTAAGACTTGCTAACCTAGAGGCACAAGAGACTTTAATTGATAATCAAGTATTACACGGTGGTCTTGTTTTAGATAGGCGAAATATATCAACTACTACAGCATTTCAAATGACTGGTGCTAATGCTGGAAATAGTTATTTAACATCAGCAAACATTGGCCCAACGAATTTAAATATACCTAATGTAGGAAGTGATCAATTAGTTATTCAATATAAAAATACTGTTGCAAATCGATTCGATTGTGAAGGTAATGCAATTCCAGTGAATAGCTATGTAGTACAACGGTATTTTTTACGTCGAGATGCCAATGGAACAGTAAATGAACCCAATGCACCACTTGCTTTAGCATGTACTGCAGCAAACTATAATCAAGATAATTTAGCTTCACTTAATTTAAGTGGCGAAGGGCGTATTGTGATACCTCGGGTAGATCATTTTCACGTGCTTTTGGGAGTTGCTGATGATACTCAAAATACAAGTGTATCTCCTGCTGTAGCTGGTCAAGATGGGGTTCTTGATCGATTTTCATATATGACAATTGCTGGTTATCAACAATTAAACCCAACTGCCCCAGCAAGAAAGCCTCAAATTGTTGCGATTAAAATAGCTGTTTTGGTTAGGTCTCCAAATAGTGTTGGAAGTTCAGATTTATTTAATGCTACTAGAGCTTATCAATTATTTGATGTAAGTGGTCCTTTAACTGCACATGCAAATAATCACTTATATCTGCGCAATGTTTTATCGCAAACAGTTGCTCTTAGAAATGGCTTTGGTTTGGAGAATTAATATGAATTATTCAATACGTTCTTCAAGTCAAAAAGGTGCAACGCTGATTATTGTTTTAATCATGCTTCTTCTTATTACCATTGTGGGTACATGGGCAATTCGTGGAAGTATTACGAGTTTAAATATTGCAACAAATACACAAGCTCAGGCGCTATTGAAACAAAGCTCAGATGCTGTGTTTTTTAAGTTAGAAAATGATACTTCTAATGATTTAACGCTAGCAAATATGCAAATTGGTGATGGGATTTTAGCGTATTTGTTGAGAGCTGAAAATAAAGGTAAAGAGCTTGTTTTTTGTGTGCGTGGCAATGTCGCAAACAATTGGGAGGGTGCTCGACAGGGAAGTATTGTGTATTGGCAGGGTTCTACTATTAATAATAGAGAATTAGGTGCTAATGGTTTTTGTCAAACAACGCGATCAGCTGATTTTACCAGTGGTCGGCAAGCTGTTTTAACGCGAGTAGCAATTCGAGTAGCTCCGAACAATAAAGATTTTGGACATATGGTGGATGGTGATGATAAAGCAGGCAAAGGGAAAGATATTTCCACTGTTATTGTTAATGCTACATCACTTTTACCAAATTTAAGTACGGCTACAGATGCACAGGTAAATAACTGTATTTCAAACTTCACAACATTTGTTGATGGATCTTTGAATAATGAGACGGTGATTGATTGCCTTTCAAGAAATAATATTCCTTATAGTTCGCAAGAAATGGTATATACCTTGCGCGCTGTAAAAAGTAGTTAAGGGGAAAATAAAATGAAAAAAGTAAATGACTTAGTCCATATGAGAAAGTATTTCCCCGAAGATACTCTTATGAAAAAAATAAATGTCACAGCTCTGTCAGCAATGATTACAACAGGTATTTGTTTGGCGAGCTATCCAGTTTATGCAAGTGATATTGAAATATATAAAGTGCCTGAAGAGAGTGTTGGTTCTACGACACTGCTTTTTATGTTGGATACTTCAGGAAGTATGGGGACAAGAGATGAGGGAACGGGCTTTCCAACAAGAATGGAATATCTTAAACAAGGTATGAAAGATGTGCTATTCGGTAGTGTAAATAATGAGCCTTTAGATGGGAAAACTATTATTGGTTTATCTACTTTTACAAATAATAATGGCGTAATTAGACTACCTACTCAAGCGCTTAGTACGCCTAGTACTGGTGAAAAGGTAACAAACAAAAAAGAATATTTCTTTAGCGTGAACGGTCAAAATTATGAGTGTACTTCAACGCACTCTTTAACAGAAACATGTAAAACATGGGTTGCCAAAGGATCAATATCTACCACTGGATACTCATCCGAAAGATGTTATTTATCTAAAAATTGTACCGTTTATTACAAACTAGGGAAAACTAGAGGCAAAGAATATAGAGATGAAATTTATAGTATTGCTTCTGGATTGTCTGCGAGTGGAACCACTCCAACCCCTTATGCTTATGCGGAAACTGCAGCCTATTTATTAGGTACATCATCGGTACCTAGAGTTAAGCTAAACAATGCACCTGTATATTATGCTCTTACAGGGGGTATTCTGTGTATTGGCAGCAATGTAATAAATTTAACAGTGATGGTACCGCATGTTTGACATGGGGGGGTGGCAGAGTGCCATTGGTGGATTACCTTCAAATCTAAAAAATGGCTTAACTGAAGACAGTTGCGGTACTAATAATAATGTAGAAACACAATATAGTGCTACAAAATGTTATTATAAAACAGGTGATTACTTCACACCTTCCTCGTATTCTGGTATTACAGGCTCCCCTAAATCAGTCTCCTCTGTATTAAATGATATGTTTTATATTCAACCAGAGTCTTTAAGTGTTCAAGCAACAGATTCTGCTAAAAAGGAGTGTAGTGGTCAAGGAATATACTTCTTAACCGATGGTCAACCTGAGCCGGCAGGTGTTGGTGTAGGGCAAGATAACAAAAGCGGTAGTGCATATGAAATGATGACATCTGCATTGGGAGCTAAGGCTAGCAGCTTTGATTGTACTTCAAGTCCATTAGGTAAGCTTAAAGATAACGAATACTTTAAAAAAGATAGAACTCATGCTTGGACTTGTATTGGAAGATTGGCAGAAGCTTTGCTTGATCCTTCTAAAAATCCAGCAAATATTCAGATCAAAACAGCAGTAGTTGGTTTTGGGAATGCATTTAATGGAAAAACAGATCCTAGTAACGATGTAAAAGAAGCTATGCAATGGGGCGTTGTTGGTGGCGGTGGGTGGTATTCTGGTTCTAATTCTAAAGACATTGTTGATAGTGTTAGTGCATTTGTAACAGAATTAGTGAGAGATATTCCAAGTTTAAGTACAGGAACTTCTGTAATTCCAGAAGATGCTTTAAATCCAACAGTTATTCAAGGATATGCTTATTTTCCTCAGTTCGAACCAAAAGTGAACCCTGTGGATACAAATCAAATTTGGTTCGGAAATTTGAAAAAATATTATGTAGTGAATAATGGGGTGTATGCAAGTGCGGTTGCACCAACTGTAGATAACTTAGTTGTAAATAATGGTGTATTAAAAGATATTCCAGATATTTGGAAATCAAATAGAAGTTATGCTGATAATTATCCAGTATTTGCAAAACATGGTGCATTAAGTCAACTAAAATTAGGTCATACTTTAAATGTAACCAATAGAAATTTATTAACTGATTATAAGTATGATAATAATACTAGAGTTAAAGATGCTAAATTAATTAAAATTAAACATACTTATACAACAGATCAAAATACTAAAAGTGATACGACCTACTCAAATCAATTAATGGGGTTGTTGGGGTACGATATTCCTACTACAGTAGAAATGAATAACTATGACTTGACTAATGTTTCCCCTGATTTACGCCAAATGGGTGCTCCACTTCATTCGGAACCTATGTTGTTAACTCAATCAGGTAAAGTGGAGGTTAGGAGGAATTCAACAACAAATCAGATAGAAACCATTACAACAGGGCGTCAAGACTATGTATTATTTGGAACTACACAAGGTTTAGTTCATGTTGTAGACAGTAATACAGGTGTAGAAAAGTTTGCTTTTGTGCCAAAAGAAATTATAGAAAAGCAGTCTGAAACTTTTAAAAATAAAGGCGGAAATTTAGTTGGTGGCAAAAATGCTTTATATTATGGCATGGATGGTGAATGGACTAACCATAGTGTTTATGTTACTGACAAAGATGGTGTTTTAACCGCGGGAACAGTAGAGCGCCCTATTTACGGAAGCTCAACAACAAATCAAAAAATATCAGGGCATCAATGGGCATATGGTGGTATGCGTATGGGGGGGAGAAGTTATTACGCTTTAGATTTATCTGATATTGAAAAGCCAAATTTAAAATTCCATATTGAGCCAAATTCAGGAAAAGTTTACTCATACGATCCTGTATCTGAAGTTATGTCCACGAAAACATACAATGATATTTCTCAAATGGGGCAGAGTTGGTCAAAACCTGTATTGGGTTATGTGAACTGGAAAGGTTCTCGTAAGTTGGTGATGTTTGTTGGTGGTGGCTATGATGCTGGCGGTGATAATGGTGATGGTTTGTATTCAAATAATGTACGAACTGGTTATGCTGGCTATGAGCAATATAATTACACCCAGTCAAATGGTATTGGTTCTGGTGTGTATATGTTTGATGCGGAAAATGGTGATTTATTGTGGAAAGCGAGTGCCACAAATAAAGCAGACTCAAAAGTTAAATATTTAACTCAGCCAGATTTAAAATATAGTGTTGTAAGTTCAGTACATACAGTAGATCGTAACAATGATGGTATCGTTGATCATCTATATTTTGGTGATTTAGCTGGGCAAGCGTTCCGTGTAGATTTTGCAAATGATGGACAACCAACGAATTCTAATTTTACATCTCAAGTAACAAAAATTTTGAATGTAAATAAAACAGACGGTAATAGTCCTCGGTTTTACTTACCACCTACATTTACAGCTCACAGTAGTTCTGGTAAGCCCAATGGTGCAAATATTGTCATGGCTATATTTGCCTCTGGTAATAAGAGCTCGCCGTTGTTAGGAACATCAGATTCACCAACTAAGCAAAACACAAGTGGCTTAGAATACAATGGTGTTTATGCTATTTATGATTTCGATGCTTATAACAATAATCTTGGTGAATATCCATATTACACAGCAACAAAACCATTAAGACCTGCTAGAACTTTAGCTGCTGAAAATGCTAATGCAGGATCTAATGTATTAAAGTATATGAATGGAGCATCAGCAGGTGCATCTACGAGTGAATGGGGTGGGTGGTACTATTTATTTAAGCAAAAAATGGATGAGTCTGTTGTTGGGGTGAATGGTGCTGGAGCAGGTATTATTAAAGCTTTAAGACCATTAATTGCGATGGAAAATAATTTATATGTAAGTCAATTTGACCCAACAGATAATGGAACAACAACAAGTTGTGGAGCTGGTGTCAAAGGACATACATTTGCAACGCGGATATGTTTACCACAAGGAATTTGTACAGATGGGGCTAAATATACATATAACTTAGGGTCTGGTGATGTAAAACTAAATGTTGGTCCTGGAAGCACATCGGGTGCACGTGAGTTGGTTGTTCCAGATCCGACGAATGCTGGTGGTAATAAGGGTAAAATTTGTACAGGTAGTGGTTGTGGTGGAGGATTTATTCCAGCAGGTGGGCCTATTAAATTTATCCCTAATAAATGGTATGAGAAATATTCTCGTATTGGCAATACTAGTGGTGGCTAAAGTATGCAAACCAAGGGTTTTACATTAATAGAGCTAATGATTGTGGTTGTTGTGGTGGCGATTTTATCTGCCATCGCACTTCCTATGTATAATGAATATACACGTCGAGCTACAGCATCTCAGGTGATGCAAGAAATGCAAAAAATAGTTGAACAATTAGAGCGTCATAAGTCTAAGAATTTTAGTTATAAAAACTTTAATGCAGATTTTTTGTATCGTAATAGTGCGGGAACTGTATCTACATCTTTTTCAAATGCGAATGCAACCGTCACATTGCCGATTAGTGCTACAGGAAGTGCTATAACGTATAGGATATATATTCGTGACGGAGGTAATCCAACATTAAGGTTGGTCGATGCTGCTGCAACTGGAAAAAGTTGGATAATATTAGCTGAAGCAAATTCAAAATTAAATAATGGTGATGCATGTACAACGTGTAATTCATCACAACAACAAAATGATAGTTTTTTAATGGGAAGTGCGGGAATTCAATGTAAAACAAAGTTAGCTTTAAAAGCTACGGATACATTGAAAGTTGCAACATTAATTTTAGCTCAACCGTGTGGGGGTAAAGGTGAAAATTGGTAATATAAAAGGTTTAACCTTAGTTGAGTTACTTATCGTTATTGTGATTATTGCTATTATTTCAGCAATAGCGTACCCCTCATATCAGAATAATAAAGTGAAAGTTCAAAGAAATGATGCTAAAGCAGAAATGCTTTATATTGTTCAGCGAATGCAAGCATATAAATCTGCTAATGGTACTTATCTAAATGCAACTCTTAATGTTCTTTATGGCGCAACAATAACGCCTAAAAATGGAACTGCGTTATATAATTTAAGTTTTCAAGCATTACCTACAGCAAGTAGATGGGTGTTAGTTGCTACTCCTATTGTAGGTACAGTGCAAGCTGGTGATGGTGTTATTTGTATAAATGAACAAAATCAAAAGTTTTGGGCTAAAGGTGCTACAAACTGTAACTTATCAAATGTGTCAGATTGGGATGGAAGATAAAGCTAAATTCAAAACTGTGGATAAATCACTTTTTAACCTTTCCCTTTTGAATAATTTCAAGTAAAATACTGCCCTCTATGAAAGGGGTTTGAAATGTATCGATGGTCGATGCACGGATAATCCGTAAAAACTATAAGGTTCTATCATGGTTGTTATTCGTCTTGCACGCGGTGGTGCTAAAAAACGTCCGTTCTATCAAATCATTGTGACTGATAGCCGTAATGCACGTGACGGTCGTTTCATCGAACGTATTGGTTTCTTCAACCCTACAGCTCAAGGTAAAGCAGAAAAACTTCGTTTAGATGCTGACCGTTTTGCTCATTGGGTTTCTCAAGGCGCTCAACCGTCTGAACGTGTTGCTTCTTTAGCTGCTCAAGCTAAAAAAGCTGTAGCTGCTGCGTAATTCAATTAAGTAGTAGATAGCCCATGACACCAACACAGAATGTTCCAGAAGATCGAATTCAGATTGGACAGCTACGTTCAGCATATGGATTAAATGGGTGGCTCTGGGTCTATTCCAATACAGAACCTATGAGCAACATCTTTGACTATCTTCCTTGGTACATTGAGACTAAGGAAGGTTGGCAAACAGTAGATGTAAAACGCTGGAAACCGCATGGTAAAGGCTTGGTTGTTAGCTTAAAAGGTGTAATTGATCGCACCGCTGCTGATGGCTTAGTGGGTACCAATGTTTGGATTTCAAAAGCGCAACTTCCGAAAGCAGGTATGGATGAGTTTTACTGGACAGATTTACAAGGCTTAACAGTGTTTGGTTTAGATGAATCTGAACAAGAAGTAAATCTCGGTAAAATCCATGAAATGTTTGAAACAGGTGCTAACGATGTCATGGTGGTTCACGCAACACCAGATAGCGTTGATGCTGAAGAGCGTATGATTCCATGGCATAAAGATGTGGTGCAGCGAGTTGATCTTGAAGCTGGTCGTATTTACGTTAATTGGGGCGTAGATTACTAATCCTTAAAGGATGAACGCATTCGGAAAATAGAGGAGTCTGCGATGTTTTTTGCAGTCATAACGCTTTTTCCTGAAATGTTTGAAGCGATTACAGCCTACGGAATTAGCGGGCGTGCAGCAAAACGCGAAATAGTACAAGTCACTTGTATTAATCCTCGTGATTATGCTGAGGGCAACTACAAACGAGTGGATGAACGTCCATTTGGTGGTGGTCCGGGTATGGTGATGATGGCTGAGCCATTGGCGAAAGCAATCCAACATGCCAAAGAGCTTGCGACGCAAGCGAGCGCAGTTCAGGTACCTGTGGTGTATATGTCACCACAAGGGAAAACTTTAAACGAACCTGCGGTGCAACAATTTGTCGAATACGATGGATTGATTGTATTGTGTGGACGTTATGAAGGTGTCGATGAACGTTTGATCCAGCAATATGTTGATCAGGAATGGTCAATTGGAGATTACGTATTATCTGGCGGTGAACTTCCTGCGATGGTTTTATTAGACAGTATTATTCGGAGACTTCCGGGTGCAATGTCTGATGAGCAATCACACGTTCAAGACTCATTTGTGGATGGTCTTTTAGATTGCCCACAATATACCAAGCCAGATCATTTTGAAGGTTTGGATGTGCCTGAGGTGTTAAAGTCTGGGCATCATGCAAATATTGAAAAATGGCGGTTTTTGCAACGTTATCAGCGTACACTTGAACGTCGCCCAGAGTTGGTGGAACAAGTCGAACTGACAAAGCAGCAAAAAAAATGGCTAAAAGATTCGCAAGGGAAATAATAGTTTCTATTGTTTTCTAAGCAAATATACGAAGCTTTGCTTCGAATCGGTACTTAATTTTATGTTAAGTATTCTTTAATAGGCTCTTATGCATTGAAGTGGTCAAGCATAAAGAGAAAGATAATCGGGTGTATGCGCTTTAGCCTCTATACCCAGCGATGATTAGACCTCTTCTGACTCGCACATATTGGAGATACCCCATGAGCGGTAAGCATCCTTTAGTACAAGCTGTTGAAAACGCACAATTAAGAACTGATCTTCCTGCATTTGCACCAGGTGATACAGTAGTTGTATCTGTAAAAGTTAAAGAGGGCGACCGTGAGCGTCTTCAGGCTTTTGAAGGTGTTGTAATTGCGATTAAAAATCGTGGTTTAAACTCTGCGTTTACAGTACGTAAAATCTCTAGCGGCGTTGGTGTTGAGCGTGTATTCCAAACTCACTCTCCAATCGTAGCTAAAGTTGAAGTTAAACGTCGTGGTGCTGTTCGTCGCGCGAAACTTTACTACCTACGCGAATTGTCTGGTAAAGCTGCACGTATCCGTGAAAAATTACCAGCTCGTAAAGTTAAAGCTTCTTAAGTTTCGACTAAAGTTAAGTTTTATACGAGTTCGAGAAATGCGCCTTTGGGCGCATTTTTTATGCTTTAAATTTTTAAATATTACTCAGTAACATTGATAAAAACACCCGCAGATTGTTAACATGGCGCAGTTTATAAATAACCTAATTTTTATATGAAAAAATCGTCTCCTAAAATCCAACGTCGCCATATTAGTGGTGTATTTCTTTTAAATAAGCCTTTAGGTATTAGCTCTAATGGTGCATTACAAAAAGTGCGTTGGTTGTACCGTGCGCAAAAAGCAGGGCATACAGGAGCATTAGACCCTTTAGCATCTGGCTTATTGCCTATTTGTTTAGGGGAAGCAACCAAGTTTTCACACTATTTATTAGATTCTACAAAGCGTTATCAAACGACGGTAAAGTTGGGTAATAGCACAACAACGGGTGATGTAGAAGGCGAAGTTTTTCTTGAAAAAGAAGTAGCAGAGTTAACAGAAGAAAAAATTAAAGAAGCTTTAGCGAAATTCACAGGCGATATTTTACAAGTACCACCCATGTATTCGGCTTTGAAAAAAGATGGGCGTCCTTTGTATGAATTGGCGCGTCAAGGTATTGAAATTGAGCGTGAAGCACGTCCAATACATATTTTTGCAATAGAGTTACTGTCTTTTACAAATGACAGTATTACGTTAGATATCACTTGCTCAAAAGGTACTTATATTCGAGTACTAGGTGAAGATATTGCACAGGCATTGGATACATATGGTCATCTGACTTATCTACATCGTATTCAAACAGGACAGTTTGAACTCATTCCAACATATACCATTGAATATTTAGAAAGTTTGACAGAAATGGAGCGAGAGGCTTTATTGCTGCCTGTATATGCACCCATTGATCATTTTCCAAAAATTCAAGCACCAGAAGGGCGTGCGGAATATTTTAGCCGTGGTATGGAAAGTAATATCGATCATGCTGCTGAAGAGCAAGTGGTGGTATTTGATGGCGATAAATGTTTAGGTTTAGCCGAAATTACCGATAAAAAGAGATTAGTGCCAAAAAGAGTACTAAACTTGTAATACGTTTTTAACGTTTGATCAAAAAGCATAAGGAAGGCAACCGTGGATATTGAGATTATTCTCAGCTTGATTTTTTTTGCTTTTTTCGCAGGAGCAATTGATGCTGCTGTTGGTGGTGGTGGACTTATTCAAATCCCTGCCATTATGGGTGCAATGCCTCAGCTTAGTCCTGCAACAGTTTTTGGTACAAATAAACTCGCATCAATTTGTGGTACGGCATCGGCTGCGTATAGTTTTATCCGTAAGGTTAAACTCAGATGGAAATTATTAGCAGTTATTGGAATATGTGCATTTGTTAGTTCATTTGCAGGTGCTGCATGTGTTTCCATGATTCCAAAGGAAATTTTGCGACCATTTATATTGATCATGTTGATTGTGATTGCAATATATACTTTTACAAAGAAAGAATTTGGTCAGGTACATGTACGTCAAGAATTAACACCTAAAATTTTAGTATTAGCGGCTGTTGGTAGTTTGCTGATTGGATTTTATGACGGTATTTTTGGACCGGGTACGGGCAGTTTCTTCATTTTCTTCTTTATTCGTTTTTTACAAGCAGACTTTTTACATGCATCGGCATTGTCTAAAGTTGCCAATTTTATGACAAACTTTGCAGCACTTAGTTTCTTTATTCCAACGGGTCATGTGCTTTTTGGTATTGCCTTTATGATGGCTGTTGCAAACGTTTGTGGCTCATTGATTGGTGTAAAAATGGCACTTAAATATGGTAGCGGTTTCATTCGAATTTTATTTTTAATTTTAGTTTCAGTATTAATTGTTCGACTAGGTTATCAAACATTTTTCCCTGCTTAAAACTTATTGTTTAAAAAATAAGCTACAAAAATATACACAGACCTCTGCAAAGTTATTGCATAAATAGTGAGTGTAAAATCATTCACTTATTTTTGTGAGATTGAGTTGATCATATAGCTTACTGCCAGAGGTCATAATAATGAATATATTTGAAGCATTACGTAATAGTCATAATAAACAAAGAGAAATTGCAGAAAAGTTAATACAAACTTCAGGAGATACACCTGAAAGACGTGAATTGTTCGATCAGTTAAAAAATGAATTATTTGCACATGCCGTTGCAGAAGATCGTTATTTTTATATTCCATTAATGATGACAGATTCGGGACTGAATATTACGCGTCATGCACTTGCAGAACATCATGAAATGGATGAATTACTTGAGCAGTTAACTGAAACAGAATTTAGTAATTCTGGATGGTTGGCTATTGCGAAAAAACTGTCTGAAACGGTTCATCATCATTTAGAAGAAGAGGAACATACATTTTTTCAACAGGCAGGAAAAATTTTAGAAGATAAACAAAAAGAAAGTTTGGCGAAGCAATATCAAACTGAATATAAAAAATATATTAAGTCAGATAAAGACAGCTTAACCTAAATTGTAAAATCTAAGAATTAAAAAAGGATGCACAAGCGCATCCCTTTTTATAAGTTTATGGTGTATTTGTTGTTTTACTCGATCTTAAAGCAACGCCAATAGAAGCAAGCATGACACATGAAAGTGCAATCCATTGTAAAAAGCTAATTTTTTCACCCAATAAGAATAAACCTGCTAATGCTGCAAGTGCAGGAGAAAGACTGAGCAGTGTGCCATAACTGAGTTTATTTAAACGTTTTAAGGCTTGTAGATCTAAAGCATAGGGGATGGCTGTTGCTAAAATAGCAATTGCTAAGGCTTTGCCCCAATATTGGGTTTCGAATAACGCGGGTGCGTTGTTGTATAAACCAATAGGCAACAAGCTAATGGCAGATAAAGCAATGGCAATGGTAAGTGCATGCATACCTATATTTTGGTGAGCCACTCTTTGTCCAAAAAAGATATATCCTGCCCAACACAAACCTGCACCTAAAGCATAAATTGCACCAATAATAGAGAAGTTATCGCCTTGTGCTTGCCCCCAAGGCACCATCAGGGCAACGCCTAAAATGGCAAGAAGAACCCAAATATAATCACTACGTTGTTTAATCGAAAGCAAGGCTAAACCTAAAGGACCAATGAATTCTAAGCCCACAGCAATGCCTTGAGGCAATTTACCCAAAGATGCATAAAAGAGCACGTTCATTAAACCTAAGGCTGCGCTATAGCACAGCAAATCTCGCCATTTTAAAAAAGATAATCGTTTTAAGATGCTCCAAGAACGAAACATGATGCAAACAATAACGGCTGCAAAACATAAGCGTAAAATGGTGACAGAAAGTGGATCTAAAACGGTGAATAGCTGTTTGGCAAACGATGCGCTAATTTGGTAAGAAATCATGGAAAGAACCATGAATAGCACAGCGAGAAGTTGGGATCTTGGCATTTTTATATCACTACACCAAAAGAGGTGTAAGCATTAAAGTCGTAGCTTGAGTATAACCATTTTGCTTATTTTTTGATGTCTGAAATATAGCCGAAATGTAAATTAAAAGTTTTGATTGTAATTCAGATTCGGTATATCTTTTATCGGAAGAATATTTGCTATTAATTGCTTTGCCATAAAAATAATCAATGTTTCTTCTATATATTTAAAAGGAATACTTACTATGATAAATAAAAGTGAAGAACTAAAATCAGTAATTCAAAAGTTAATAAAATTATTTAAAGAACAAAATTATAAAAATTGGGAAGAAGAGTATACAAAAATATTATTTTATATAGACGATGATCTAGAATATGCAAAATATAAAATAAGACGTACCTTTGGTGGGATGGGATCAATGAATGATATCATTCTATATGATAATGGTAATCTACTTATAGAAGAAAATAGGTTTTTGGATGAGTTAAGGTATCAATTATTTGAGTTGTGCTAGGGTTTAATTTCTAATATTCAAAATGGATGTTAAATATTAGATATAGACTTAAAATCCAGATTTTTCTTGGCTTGTTGTGTGGTGTAGGTACAACCAATTGATGCTGTAATAATAGTGGCTAAAGCAAGCCATTGATTCCATAGCAGTTGTTCGCCTAAGAAAATAAAACCTGATAATGCTGCAATTGCAGGTTCAACACTCATTAACGTACCAAAACTAAGTGCGCTTAAATTGCGTAAAGCAATCATCTCTAAAGTAAAAGGTAGTGCACTTGCAAGAACAGCCAAAGCAATAAAATACATTAAGCTTGTCGGTTCAAAAGTATGTGCGGGTATTCCAAAAAATAGAGCAATAGGCATTAAAACTAACATGCCAATAAACATACCTAAACACACAGTATGATTGCCCGAAATACCTGATGGTTTTTGTCCTGCAATAATATAAAGTGCCCAACAAGCACCTGCAGCTAAAGCCAAAAGAATTCCAATAGGGTCTAAAGATTGCGCCGCTTGATTAAAAGGGAAGAGCAAAATTAAGCCAAGAATAGCAAGCCCAACCCAAATGAAATCGAACTTTTGCCTTGCATAATAAAGTGCAACGCTTAAAGGGCCAATAAATTCAAATGAGACAGCAATACCTAATGGAAGCCGATCAATAGCCAAATAAAATAGCATGTTCATCCCTGCAAGGGCTAAACCATAGCTGATAATTGCAGACCATTTCACTTGTTTGAAATTGATTTGCCAAATTTTAAAAATAATTGCCAATACCAATGAGCCTAAAAGTAGACGCATTGCTGAAACGGTCAATATAGGAAATTGACCGAATAAGTATTTAGCGAAAGAACCACTACTTTGCATGCTGATCATTGCGATCAGTAAAATAAGAGGCGCTTGCACATGTGGTGCAATTTTAAAACTCGGCATGAACTAAATTCGTTTGGTTTTCACAAGTAGCGGATGATGAAAAACATAAAATGACGCAATAAAAAAACCACAGCACGAATGCTGTGGTTTTAAATATAAACGAATATTAGAACAATACACGTACGCGAATTGTACCTTCAACTTCGTGAAGTGTATCAAGCGCTTCTTGAGATGCTGTTGCATCTACGTCCATAACTAAGTAACCAACATCACCTTTAGTCATTAAAGATTGACCAGAGATGTTGATGCCGTGTTCAGCAAACAAGTTGTTAATTTTAGAAAGAACACCCGGAATATTTTTATGAATATGAAGTAAACGATGTTTACCTTCAGTCAACGGTAAAGCAATTTCAGGGAAGTTTACAGCAGATAAAGTCATACCTTTATCTGAGTAAGCAACGAATTTCTCACCAACTTCTAAACCAATGTTTGCTTGCGCTTCGATTGTAGAACCACCTACGTGAGGTGTTAAAATCACGTTAGGGATGTTACGAAGTGGAGAAACAAATTCTTCACCATTCGCTTTCGGCTCTTTAGGGAATACGTCAACCGCAGCACCTGCAAGATGACCAGATTTCAATGCATCTGCCAAGTCTTCAATAACAACACATGTACCACGTGCAGCATTGATGAAAATTGCACCTTCTTTCATTTGTGCAAATTTTTCTTTGGTCATGAAGTTGCGCGTAGATGGAACATCAGGAACATGCAGTGATACAACATCAGCATTTGCCAATAATTCATCTAGGCTACCCACTTGACGTGCATTACCTAAAGGTAATTTAGTCACTGTGTCGAAGTAGATCACTTTCATACCCAAGCTTTCTGCAAGTACAGAAAGTTGAGAACCGATAGAGCCGTAACCAACGATACCTAATGTTTTACCACGTGTTTCATACGAGCCAACAGCAGATTTGTTCCAACCGCCTGCATGTGTATCTGTAGATTTTTCAGGTACACGACGAAGAAGAAGGATTGCTTCAGCAAGCACAAGTTCAGCAACTGAACGTGTGTTTGAATATGGTGCGTTAAATACAGGAATACCACGACGCATTGCTGCATCTAAATTCACTTGGTTCGTACCAATACAGAAACAACCCACAGCAATAAGCTTGTTTGCAGCTTCGAAAATTTCTTCAGTCAGTTGAGTACGAGAACGAATACCAATGAAGTGAGCATCTTTTACCGCTTCTTTCAACGCTTCACCTTCAAGCGCAGTTTTATGGTAATCGATATTGGTGTATCCAGCAGCATTTAAAGTGTCTACAGCGTTTTGATGAACGCCTTCTAACAACAAGAAACGAATTTTATCTTTAGGCAAAGAAAGATGTTGGCTCATTACGGCTCCGCTACAAAGGCCAAATTTAGTGGCGATATAATAGCATAGGAAATTAGCCTATATACATTTCCTTTATGGCTTTGGGCAGAGGTATTTTTCTAAAATATGTGACAAGGTTTGTCGAAATTGGTCTAATTAACTGTGTAATTTCAAAGGCGACATTCTAAAAATACGATTTTCTGCGGGATTTTGTAAAAATGGCTTATAATACTGCCTCGTGAAAATCTGACACGTTCATGCTGTCGGATTTATCTTCACGATCAGTCTAAGAAATGTGCATTTGAACATGGTAAATATTGTTTAAAAACAGCACTCTCTAAGACACTAACTACTTGTTTACTTCTTGCAAGGTCTGAAAACGATGAATGCTCCAGTCGCTTTAACCCCAGAGTTATTGACCCAATTAACTGCAATTGTTGGTGAAAACCGCATTAAAACAGATGCGGATAGCCTCCAAAATTGGGGACGTGACCATACTAAGCACTTCGACCCTAATCCATCGGTTATCGTTTTTCCATCGACGACTGAACAAGTACAAGAAATTGTAAAACTTGCGAACCAATTTAATGTTGCGGTAACGCCATCGGGTGGTCGTACAGGTTTATCTGCAGGTGCTGTGGCTACCAACGGTGAAATCGTGGTGAGCATGGACAAAATGAACCAAATTCTTGAGTTCTTCCCAGCAGATCGTATGGTTCGAGTTCAAGCAGGTGTGGTAACTGAGCAACTTCAAAATTATGCTGAAGAACAAGGCATGTACTACCCAGTAGATTTCGCATCTGCAGGTTCATCGCAAATTGGCGGTAACATTGGTACAAATGCTGGCGGTATTAAAGTAATTAAATACGGCATGACACGTAACTGGGTTTTAGGTTTAACGGTTGTGACGGGTAAAGGCGACATCCTTCGTTTAAACAAAGGCATGATTAAAAACGCTACGGGTTATGCGCTTCAACACTTATTTATTGGTGGTGAAGGTACTTTAGGTTTAGTAACAGAAGCTGAAATTAAACTTGAACGTCAACCACATGATTTACAAGTTATGGTATTGGGCGTTCCCGATTTTGACGCGATTATGCCTGTACTTCATGCCTTCCAAAAGAAAATTGATTTAACCGCATTTGAGTTCTTTGGTGAACTTGCAATGCAAAAAGTTTTGGCAAATGGTCATGTGCAACGTCCATTTGAAACTGAATGTCCATTTTATGTATTGCTTGAATTTGAAGCGCCGTATGAACCAATTATGGATGCGTCGATGGAAATCTTCGAGCATTGCATGGAAGAAGGTTGGGTGCTTGATGGTGTAATGAGCCAAAGCTTAGATCAAGTAGAAAGCTTATGGCGTTTACGTGAAGATATCTCTGAATCGATTGCGCCATTTACACCATATAAAAATGACATTTCTGTGTTAATTACGCATGTTCCTGCATTTATTAAAGAAATTGATGCAATCGTATCTGAGAATTATCCTGACTTTGAAATTTGTTGGTTTGGTCATATTGGTGACGGTAATTTGCACTTGAACATCTTAAAACCTGAAAACTTAACGAAAGATGAGTTTTTTGGTAAATGTCAGGTGGTGAACAAATATGTATTCGACACTGTGAAAAAATATGACGGTTCGATTTCTGCGGAACACGGTGTAGGTATGACGAAAAAACCTTACCTTGAATACACGCGTACTGCTGAAGAAATTGAATACATGAAAGCGTTGAAACAAGTATTTGACCCGAACGGTATTATGAACCCAGGTAAATTGTTCGATCTTTAATTGTTTTACAATTCTCTTATTTTTCAAAATTAAAAGATGCAGCATTATTTAAATGCTGCATCTTTTTTTATAAATAGAGACAATAGAATGTTAAAAAAAATAAGCTTTTCCGTATTTACAATATTGGCTTTAATGGGGTGTGCAAGCACTCAAAATTTAAGTTCAACTTCAAGTAATAAAGAAGAAACAAGAGTTTATCCTGAAACAAAAGCTGGTTCTCCATTAGATCAGGTATATAAAACTGTTGAAGATTTTCATGACTACAACACGATTCAAATAAGCCAAAAACTTTCGGCAGAAAATAACATTCGTGAAGCTACCGTAACCTTAATTCAAGAGGGTTGGGCAGATGATTCAGTGGTTGGAACGCGAAAGGATTTTAAATTTAGATTTATAGATGGCGAGTGGAAACAACTGAGTGTTGATGAAACGCAAAAGTGTGGACGTGGCGCAGATACGACGACATATCACAAAAAAACATGTCCTTAATTGAAAGTGTTTTGCTAGAAAGACACAGATTTTCTATAGTGTAATTTTAAAAGGCATAGCATGATATATGGTATGCCTTTTTTATTTTGAGTAATGAAGATGTTAAAAAAAATAGCAATGATGTCTGTATGTGTTGGGCTTTTGGCAGGCTGTGCAACCACGAAGGATTTAGTGTCTAAGGTAGGTGTGGGAACTTCTCATACGCCATTTGAGCAAGTTTTAAAAGCTCATCCAGATTTGAAGTCTGAGTTAAATACAATTGAAATTCGTCAGGTATTTAATAGTGTGGAATCGCCAAATGTAGCGCAAGTGATGGTGTTGCAAGCGGGTTTAATGGATGATTCTGTGAGTGCGATTCGTACGATTTATAGTTTTAAGTTGCAGGGTAATGACTGGAAACAGGTAGATAAAAAAGAAGAGTTTAAGTGTGGACGTGGTAAAAATACCAAGACTTTCCAAACGGCACTTTGCCCTTGATATTAGCCCAAAATATGATTGATTTTTAATGTATTTTGGCTCATAAAAGCGTATCAATTGATACGCTTTTTTTATTTGGGGAAATATAAAAACAATGAATATTTTAATTGTCGGGAATGGTTTTGATTTGTCACATTATTTACCGACCAAGTATGATCATTTTATGATTGCAATGGATGCTATAGAAAATGGGGATATTGCTAAAGGTGAGATGGGTTTTGATGATCTATTTATAAAGGATTATTGGCATAAAAATAATGAAACTGAAGAAGAATGGCAGAATAGTTTTTTTCAACATACAAAGGCGATGTATAAAACTGAGGAAATTAAAATTTCTGTTGATGAAGTTGAGAAACTACAAAATCAATTAAAAGAAAATGTTTGGTATCAGTATTTTTCTGAACATGTTCGAGAGGTTAAAACTTGGATTGATTTTGAATTAAAAATTGAAGAGGCTTTAAATATATTGAGCGGATTGTTTGCCAATATTTATCAAGTTTACGAATCAAAAGGGAAATTTGATTATGATATTAGCTTAGAAACGCTAATTGAAGATCAAATTTATAAAATAAGTAAAAGAAGATTTGATATTTTAAATTTACTAGGTATTTTTAAAAAGAATGAAAGATTTGGATGTAATATACCTAATGGTTTTGGTAAAAAAGATAAGATAGCAGGTTACTTTTCACCAATATGCTTTATCGTACCTGATGACGGTACTTTAGGTTTCAATTACTCTAAATATATGTCTATGTTACATTCTCAACTTGATGAATTTACGAAAATATTTAATCTATACTTAGAGCTGATAGTAGATAGATTAGAACCAAAAGTAAAATTTAAAATTGAATCTAAAGATTGGATTCAACCTGATCATATTTTTTCATTTAATTATACGAATACATTTAGAAAATTCTATGAAAGTGAAGTTAAAGCTGAATTTCTACATGGTCGTTTTGGAGAAAAACAAAATATTGTGCTAGGAGTATCGGATTTAGAAGATGAATCCTTAAAAAAGCTAAAAGCTTATGGGTTTACGAAATATCATCAAAAGCTTTTTAAAGATACTGAGTATTTATTTTTAGATCATTTTAAAGAAAGCATTGAATCTGGAAAACGTAAATTTGAAAATGATTTAAAATTATTGAGTGCAAATGCATTGAACAGTGTCACCACTAAATTTATACAAATGGGGCGAGGTGACCATAACGTTATATTGGATTTGAATTTTTCTATTTGGGGCATTCATTAGATTCATCGGATAAGGATTATATTAATGATTTATTTTGCTTAAATGATGATATGGATCGTAGAGTTCGAGTTGTCGTTTATTATTATGATGATAATGCCAAGTTTATGTTGTTAAATAATCTATTAGCTATTTTAGGTAAAGACAAAGTTGAAAAATGGATGAAAAATAAATGGCTTATTTTTGAAAAGAATCCCGAAGTTAAATTTTAGAAACCATTCCTGAACAAACCGCATAAAGACAATAAATCATCGCTCTGCTACAATACACCTACTCATCCCAAGGTGTATTGGCATGAGCAAACAAATCTCACAGCAAAAACCAATGAAATAGACATCACGTGAATACGATGTTTTTCAAAGCCTAAAATAGGCAAATCTCCAAAAAACTTAAATTCAAAAACTCAGAGTTTGTCATTGGGCAGAAGCTTATCTCCCCCAAAATAAATGTGGTTCAGACAAACCAATAACCACACGAAGAAATAAATGCAAAATATACAAACAGTAAAACTAAACCGTGCCACATTTATGTTTCCGTTGGCATTGGTACTTTTCGAATTCTCCGTCTATATCGGCAACGACTTAGTCCAACCTGCCATGCTCGCCATTACCAAAGACTTTGGCGTAAGTAGCACATGGGCACCATCTTCCATGTCATTCTACCTACTGGGTGGGGCATGTGTTGCTTGGCTACTCGGGCCACTTTCAGACCGCTTAGGACGTAAAAAAGTCCTATTGGGTGGCGTACTCTTTTTCGCATTAAGCTGCCTGCTTATTCTACTAACAACCAATATCGAAAGCTTTTTAGTACTACGCTTTTTACAAGGCTTTGGCTTGTCGGTCATTGGCGCAGTAGGTTATGCAGCAATCCAAGAAAACTTCGAAGAACGAGATGCCATAAAAGTTATGGCACTTATGGCAAACGTATCCTTACTTGCACCGCTTTTAGGTCCTGTATTGGGTGCATTTATGATTGACCATATATCTTGGCATTGGGGCTTTATTGGCATAGCAATCATCACGCTTATAAGTTGGTTTGGCCTAAAAGCAAAAATGCCAGATGTAAAAGTCAGCAGACCAAAACAGCCACTGACTTATATTTTAGATGACTTTAAACAAGTCTTTAAAAATAAAAGATTTCTTGCCTTAACCTTGGCATTACCTTTGGTCGCAATGCCATTAATGCTGTGGATTGCACTTTCACCCGTTATGCTTGTGGAATATTTAGGTTTAAGTAGCATGGAATATGGGCTTGCTCAATTTCCAATATTAGGTGGGTTAATTGCGGGAAATTTAGTGCTACTTAAAATCATCGATAAATATGCTTTAGGCAAAACTGCGATGATGGGCTTACCACTCATGTTTTTAGGCACATTCATTTTAATACTCGGATCAATTTGGCAAGACTACTTTGTGCATAGCCTCATTGTAGGAATGACTTTAATTAGTTTTGGCGAGGGCATTAGCTTCTCTGTGCTTTATCGCTTTGCACTCATGTCCTCTGAAGTATCAAAAGGGACAGTTGCTGCAGCAGTTTCCGTACTGATGATGATGAGCTTCTTTATATTTTTAGAGCTTGGACGAATATTATTTGAAAGTTTCCACATTTGGGCATATAGCTTAACCTGTTTTGCATTCATTGCTTTTTGGTTTACTTTGCCACGTTTGCATTTGAAAAAAGTGATGCAAGAGCGCGTTGAAAATGGGCAGTTTTAAATTATTTAATCTATAAGTAAAAACCTCCAAATGTGGAGGTTTTTTATTTTGAAAACATCACATGATTATGATTTTTCTAAAGTCTTTAACTTACGGTCAAATACAAAAGGACCAAATGGCAAAATTGATGCAATTAAACCTAAAATAAACATCTTAATTGACCATTTTTGCTTTTCACAAACGACAAATAAAACAGCAAGAAATAAAACGAAAAGTACGCCGTGCCCCATACCTACATATTTCACAAGAATTGGATTATCCAACATGTATTTAACAGGCATTGCAATGAAAAGAAGAAGTAAGAAGGAAATACCTTCCAATACCCCCACAAAACGTAGAGTTTTAATATTCATGTTCACTATTAAGCCAATGAGAATGAACTTGGAGTGTATAGCAGAAAGATGAATGATTGAATGAGAAATACAAGAAATCTGTAAAGATTTTCAAGGGAAATATCATTCAAGTTCATGACTAAAATCTATATTTAAAAAATGATGAATGCTCTATTTAATCTCTAATTTTAATAGGGTTGTTTTAAGTGATATTAATTCAGGCAAAGTTTCGAGTAATAAACTCATTTGTTTTAATACCAAAAGTAGGTCATCGGACAAAGCATCTTGGTTATTGAGCTTAGAAATTTCATCTAATTTAAGCTGAATCATCTGCTCAGAAATAGCCTCTTGATGAAGTAATACCGCTTCTAAAGTTTTTTGCGTCCATTGCATAAGTGTAAGGACTTGAGCGTCTTCAACATGTTCTCTATGACTGCCTAAAGCAGAAACATAGCTGAGTTGGCTGTGGCTATAAACTAAATAACGAAAGGCATGATGAATGAGTTCAGGGTTCGGGTTGGGTTCTGTACTTAAACTTGAAATCATGGTGGAAAGTTCAGTTTGTGCATTGTGTGCAGAACGACGTGCTTTACGGTATTCAATACTGTTATTTTTGCCAAATTGATATTGTTTCACCACAGCATCTAAATAATCTAAAGTTGTTTTGCTGCTTTTTTTGATGGTGTTGGAAATATTGCGGAAATCCCAATCTGGCCAAATGGTACTTACCGCAAACCATGCAATAAAACAGCCTAAAAGCGTATCGATAATGCGCGGTAAAATAATGGCATAACCTGCACCTTTTAAGTTAAAAATCAGTAAAACCATTAAGGTTGCCATGAGTGTTGCCACAGCATATTTTTTTGCACTTAAATAGAAAAAGCATACGCCAAAAATAATGGTTAAAAGTAATTGTCCCTCAATACTTGGCACAAAATACAAAATTGGAATGCCAAAAAGTACCCCTAAAAGCGTGCCTAAAGTTCGCATTTTTAAACGGCTTTTGGTGGCAAAGTAGCGCATTTGGCACACGAATAAACTGGTCAGTAAAATCCAATAACCGTTCTTTGCAAAGGGTAAAAGTGAAATGGAATACCCCACAGCAAATACAAAGGCGATGCGTACCGCATGACGAAATAGCGCAGATTGAGGGGTTAAATGTTGTTTTAACTTCAGCCATAAATCGTGTATGTCTTGAATATCATCATCAAGTAAATTCAAATTATCTACATGCTGTTGATAGTGCGATTCTTGTTGTGTTTGTAAGTTTTTAAGCCCAGTAAAACGCTCTAAAAAGGTTTCTAAATTGGTGAGAATTAATTGTAAATTTTTAACATCAATATTGTTCGGATTATTGGCAATCCAATCGTGCATAGAGCTTTTTAAATAGTGTAAAGCTTGTATGCGTTCTTGGCTTGGTTCATAGGTTTTATTGTGCAAAATACATTGCGCAAGTTCTTGGCAACTAATGGCATGTAAACGAATATTTTTTTGAATTCTAAAGATTAAATCTGTACGGCTAAAATTTTTGTGAATATGTTCATAATGTAAATAATTCGAGCTCGCTTGTTCGTGAATATCTTGTGCTAAAAAGTATAAATTGAGCCAGTAAATTGTA
Organism: Acinetobacter portensis; assembly: GCF_010646905.1. Taxonomy (NCBI): domain Bacteria; kingdom Pseudomonadati; phylum Pseudomonadota; class Gammaproteobacteria; order Moraxellales; family Moraxellaceae; genus Acinetobacter; species Acinetobacter portensis. The sequence continues at coordinate 898,736 of NZ_JAAARQ010000002.1, read as the reverse complement.
TTTTGATTTGCCCTTGAGGCTTTTAAACGGGTGAGTAATGATGTTTTAGTTTTATTAAGCGCTTGTACAACGTCACTATTTTTTAAAGATAATTCATATAAAAGAGATTCTACATTTTGAGTATTGTCTGGGTCGAAAAGTTTGGCTTTTGCAAAAAGAAGTTCCGCTATTTTTTCGAAGTTTTGGCTTAAATTATCTTGTACCGCAAGGGTGGGTTTTATTAAATAAAATACAATTGCGGTAAGTCCATACCAGAGTGTGCCCATCACAAAACAGGTGGGTTGGAAGTACCATTCCGAATATTCACCCAAGCCAAACATGGTGTAAATAGAAAGTAAAATTGTCCCAAAAGAGATGGTCGCATAACGCTGTCCAAGTGCGCTAAGTAAAATAAGAACAGCACTAGAAAGTGATAAAAATAAAATGAAATAGAATTTATAAGGATGTAAAAAATCTAAGATGGTGCTGACACCAAAAAATAGCACGCAGACATACAGTAAATTGCGTAAACGAATACTGAGCCGATCATCAAAATCTGTAAGTGCAGTCGCAATTGCACCAAGGGTAACGGGAACAATCAGTTCCTGATAACCCAAGTAGAAAAGACCAAGTGTTGTGCCTGTTAAAACAATACAAATTTGTAAGCAATAGACCAGAATTGCATTTGTTTTAAAGGCTTGAAACCATGAGCTAAAATGATTCACAGACATCATCTAAATAAATTTTTATGGTGAATTTTAAAGTGAACTTTTTTTGCTTTGCTGTCAATTTAAACAGTTTATAAATCTGAATAGATTTGTCATTTGAGCTCTGTGCATAAACTGGAACTTATCCACATTTTTATTTTTGGTAAAGATGAGTTATGAATAACATTTATAAAAAAAGAGCCAAAAAATGGCTCTTTTAAAAATTAAATTGGCATATGTTTAGGCTTTGGGTTCTTTGTGCTCTTGTAAACTGTCATCTTCAAGATCATATACCAATGTGCCTTTGGGCATCATAATGGGCTCAGGTTGAGCCTCATGTAACCATTCACGCCAAATGGCTAAAAGCACCGCAAGTATCACGGGGCCAATAAATAAACCGACCATACCAAAACTTGCTAAACCACCCAATACACCAAACATAATCAGCAAGAATGGAATTTGTGTTGCGCCTGAAATGACCAATGGGCGAATCACATTATCTGCAGTACTTACGACACAAACGCCCCATGCCATAACACCAATGGCTTCAACGGTTTGTCCTTGTGAAAATAGCCACAGTGAAACCGAGGTATAAGCAACAGGAGGGCCAAATGGAATGAGTGCAAATAAGAACGTGACAATGGTGAGTACCATTGGGTTAGGAACACCTGCAGCAAAGTAACTTACGCCTGCTAAAAGTGATTGAGCGACAGCAGTTAAACCTACACCATAAACAACAGCACGAGTTGTGTCTGAAATTGTTGAAATATAATGGTGAATTTGTGGGCCAACAACTTTCTCAAAAGCTTGACGCACTTGGTTCAAAATGGTTTGACCGTCTCGGTAGAAAAAGAATAAAGACATCACAGCAAAACACAGTTTGAAGATGTTTTTACTCACTTCATTGAGTACTGCTTTTCCGTAATTTAAATGCCCTTGTATCCAAGCCGAAACATTTTGAATAATGCTGTTTGGGTCTTGGTTAATATCATTTAGTGTACGTGAAATTTCTTTGCCAATTAAAGGAAGTTCGCGAACAAAATCGGGCACACTTAAGTGACCCGAGAATACCTGCTTTTGTAGTGAGAAGTATAAGTTTCGACCTTCGTGCTGAAGTAAGAAAATAGCGCAAATAACAGGAATACCAATCACAAGCACCACTAAAATAATCATAATAGTTGCGCTTAAGGTTGGTCTGTTTCTACCACAAAAATTCAGAATTCTTTGATATAAAGGCCATGTCATATAGGCAATAATTGCAGCCCAAAGCACAGGTACAATAAAGTATTTTAGAACATCGAAGCCTAAATAGAGCAGAATGAAAAAAAGTCCGAATAACAAAAATTTTTGTATTGTAGGTGCGTATTTTTGTGTTGAATTCACTAGGTTATTCCTTAATTCATAAGCCATATTAACTCAAAAAAAAACTTCCGCAAATGCGCACTGAGTAAGTTCTAGTGAATAACGTTTACAGTGTGATTTTAATTCATTTACTTGTGTACTAAATTTTGTTTAAAACCACTCACTCGGATCTTCAATAATGGCTTTTAAAATAGGCTGCCACTGTTTTTGAATTTCTATGAAATTCTTTTGTGTTTTGTCAAAAATGCTTAAACCTTGCATCGCCAGTTGTCCATAAGCGGCACGTTCTGAAATCCATGTAATAGGTTTTTGTTCAACTTTGCTAAAAAAGTCCTGCATTTCTTTTGAATTTATACCATTGGGTTTCACGCGGTTAGCAAGTAATAAAATTTGCACTTTACCTTTGCGAATACGTTTAATATCTTGCAGATGTTTGAGAAAACGACGTGTGCTGTCGATATCAAAAAAAGAAGGTTGTAGCGGGGTAATAATGGCATGTGCTTCACTTATAAGTTGTTCAGCATGCTCACCAGAAAGTGCACCTGGTGCATCAATAATTAAATATTCAATATTCTTCGGGGCATCACCAATTGATTTTTCATGACGCCAATCTAAGGTTTCAATAGGTGCTGCTGTTTTTGGACGTTGTTTTAGCCATTGCAAAGCAGATTTTTGATTGTCTGCATCTGCAAGTGCTACACGATAGCCTTTCTGAGCTAAAGCTGAAGCTAAACTAATTGCTGTAAGTGTTTTACCGCAGCCGCCTTTTTGGTTTGCAACTAATATTGTTTTCATGACCCAACTAATAAAGAAAGATGTAATTCCGCTCACAGCTAGCATATCATTGTTTATTGGCTGAAATATGACACAAAACAAAAGTTGTATGCAGTCTTACTTATTTGCTTATTTAAGAACTAGGAAAGTGTAATGTCCATATGGATGGCAATGTTGATTGGTGCAAGTGTAGGGATTATCCTCACCACCATTATTTTAAGTAATTCAAGAAATGGACGTATTAAAGCAGAATATGAACAATATATTGCAGAGTTGGAATTAGAACATCAACACGCTTTAGTTCATGCGCAAAAACGAAGTGTGAATACTAGTCGTGCTGTTCTTAAAGGTAAAATGGCAGAACAACTTGCACCAATTATGCCTGAATTTCAATATTTACCTAGCGATGCAAAATTTTTAGGTGATCCTGTCGATTATGTGGTTTTTGATGGGTATACAGATTTCCGCGATGGCGATGGCGATGCTGAAGATATAGAAGTGGTTTTAATTGATATTAAAAGTGGTGGAGCAAGATTAACCAAAGGTCAGCAAGCCATTGAACAAGCCATTAAAGAGGGACGTGTCCGCTTTGAAACCATTCGAATAGATTTTCAAGATTAATTATTAGTTGCATGTTATCTACTCTTGACTAAATCTTGGAATCAAAAAATGATGGATGAAAGAACATTAATATTTACTTGAAATCATGATCCAACTCAAAAGATTCTTATTGTTACGAAAAATATAAAATTTATCCTTAATCTAGGTTTAAGATAAAAATGATAGAAATGCAAAGACAATAAAATGAACAGTTTAAATAAGTTCATATTGTGTTGTGCAAATAATTGAAAAATGGCGAGGTATTTATAATGAAACGTTTATTGTTGGGGATGTTGCTTGTAGGTTCTGCGCTACAGATGACAACGCATGCATCTACGGAATATAACATCGCCAAAGGTTTAGCACCTGTAGAAAGTACGCAATCTATTGCACCATTGAAAGATTTTAAAGGTGATTTCCGAATTTTGGGTTCAAAAATTTATACAGATGATGCTCAAGCAAAATTTTCACCTATCGATTATGCCGTGAGCTGGGGCTTATTTGCTCAGTCTGAAATTGCAAGCCAAATTTATGTCAGACAGTTTGATCGCTTTTTAAATTGGAAAATGGATAAAGTTCCTGTTCCAAAAGAGTTAGCAATGCAAATGGTGTCGAATATGCACATCATTCCTGCAAATCCAGAAATTGCCAAAGAAATTAAGCAAGTGAAACGTGGCGATTTAGTTCGCTTGAAAGGTGAGCTTGTTGAAATTAAAGATAAAGACTTGGTTTGGACATCATCTTTAAGCCCAACCGATACAGGTGATGGTGCTTGTGAAGTATTCCGTGTAAGTTCAATTCAGTGGATTGAAAAAGTTTAAATACAGCTCCAATGACATAAAAAACCGCTTATATTTAAGCGGTTTTTTATCGCGTCATTTTTCAATTATTTTGCTGTTAAAGCCGTAGCTTCAAATGCAATACCATCCCAACCATGAATCATAAATTGGCGAATGTTTTGGTGATCTGTTGCTTCAGGTGTTGCAAGAACAGAAGCATAATGTTCTGCAAATAAACTCAAAGTTTGTGCTTGATTTAAATCATTAAGTTGAGCAAAAGAAAATACTTTCGCACTGCCTTGGTTTTCTGTAGCAGCATTGGCTTGAGCACCATTTTTAAATGCTGTAGGTGTATGGTTATAACGTGCTTCAATAAATGCGATTACATCAGAAAATTTTGCTGTGCCTGCTTGAAGCTGAGCCAATAAATCTTGAGCCATGATTGATTTTATCCTTAGAAAATAGTGTAAAAGCTTGCCGACTATAGCAATTTTTTAAGCTAAATTTGAATACTCAAATCAAGTTTTAGTGCTATAAATAAATTTAAAATATCCGTAAGGATATTTTGTATATTGTTTTAACCCATATTGGAATTTACATGAATTGGTTATTGGTCGCGCTTGGTGGTGCAATTGGTGCAACATTTCGCTACGGCGCAGGCGTATGGTTTGCGAAACCTACAGGATTATTTCCTTGGACAACGTGGTCAGTGAACTTACTTGGCTGTTTTCTTGCAGGCGTATTTTTTGCATTTAGTCAAAAATTTTCAATTCTTCAAAATGAAGCACGCTTACTTTTAATGGTGGGTGTTTTAGGTGGATTTACTACATTCTCAAGTTTTGGTTTAGAAACATTTCAATTAATAAAACAAGGTCAAGTTCCAATGGCTTTGGCTTATGCAATGAGTAGTTTAATTTTAGGTGTGATGGTACTTGCAATTGGTTTTTATGTATTTCAACTGATTTTACAAAACAAGTAATTCAAAATTTAGAATATTAAAATAAAAAAAGCCTAAGTTCTGGAGTGTCACTTAGGCTTGGGAATAGAAGGACTTTATATTTGTTTTCTTAAAATAATCTGAAAAACTTGTTATCGTTTGAAACGTGCAAAGCGTTTATTAAAGTTCGCAACACGACCTTCATTACTTGTTTGACGTTGTTCACCTGTATAGAACGGGTGAGATGCACTTGAAATATCCAAGGTCACATAAGGGTACATTTTACCTTCATGCTCTTTCGCTTGGGTTGTTTGCAATGTGCTACCAATAATAAAAAAGGCATTTGCATTGGTATCGTGGAAAAGAACTTCTCTATATTCAGGATGGATGTTAGGACGCATGATTTATCTTCCATTACTTAATACATATTATGTTATAACATAACAATTGTTATTGCAAATAAACTCACATTACAGAATGTAAGTGAGTTTAGGTTTTTATATTAATGACGTGGTGGAACAAGCTCATCGAATACATCGGTTAAATTGTCATTCACTTTTAAGTGAATAAGATTCCAATATTGACCTGAAACCGTTCGGTTTACCATTAAGGTATCGGGTGAAGGTTTGAAAACATCCCAATATTTTAAAGAGCGTTTAACCAGTTCTACACCATCATGATGCGCAGAATTTTCAGCAAAATCATATTGTGTTGTAAGTGGTCGCATCAGCACTTCAAGCCATTCTTGATAGAGTACTTCGGGAAATTTTCCAAGTTCAGTCAAGGAATGTAGATCATCCAATTTCTGTTCCATTTCAGCAATATTGCTTTCACGTGCCGCATTAATCAGTTGCTTAAAATTCGCAATAACATCTGCTGAAAGGGTTTTAACACCACCGTAGTCATACACAATGACAGAGCCATCTTCACGAAAAGCAAAGTTGCCGGGGTGAGGGTCGCAGTGGAAACGTTTTAAATAGAAAATTTCTCGTCCAATTGCTTTAAATAAACGGCGACCTAATTCATTGCGGGTTTCTTGTGACCATGTACTTGCGGTTTCAATACTTTCACCTTGTTCTAAACTTAAAGTCAAAATATGACGAGATGAAAAGTCTTTAAATACACGTGGAATAATAATTTTACTGTCTAAAGACTCATGGAAAGTTCGAGCAACATCTAAGTTTTGTGCTTCAATTTGATAATTCAATTCGTTATCTAAACTTTCTTGAATTTCTTTAAATAACTGCTCTTGAAGTTTGCGGTCAATTTTTAAAACACCCATTAAACGCAGTGCCAAACGAACCTGCTTCAAGTCACTTTCGCAGGCTTCATCTACGCCTGGATATTGAACTTTCACAACAACGTTTTCGCCCGAAGGAAGTGTCGCTTTATGAACTTGCCCAATAGATGCCGCGGCAAAAGGAATTTCTTCGAAATGTTTAAAAATTTGATTGATTGGCTTACCAAGTTCTTTTTCGACTTGTGCTTTAATTTCGGCAAAAGGCATTGCAGGCGCTTGTCTTTGTAATTTTGAAATAGCACGTGCAACTTCAGGCGGAAAAATATCTTTATATTGAGATGCGATTTGCCCAACTTTCATAACCGCACCTTTCATTTCCCCTAAAGTGTCGGCAATTTGAAGTCCAATTTCTTGAAACATTTGGCTTCTAGATGCATTTTTTTGATCTTCATCTGCTCTAAGATTTTTAATCGAGTTGGATACAGTTTTAGTCGCAATACTTGCAGTCATGCTCGCAAGTTTCATAAAGCGACGACCGGGCGTACTAGCCGATTTAGCCATTCGATTTTCCTTAAGATCATTTTTATAGGATGACTTTGATGATAAGTCTAGAATGCCAAAAAGCCTACTTTATTTTGTTAAGACTATGGAGATTTCATGTGTTTTTATCGTCTAGATATAAAAAAGCCGAAAATGAATTCGGCTTTTTTTATTGCATCAAGTTTTGGTTATAAAAATTTTTGTGCAAGTCGTTGATTATTGAAATATAAGCGAGTAAGGAGTAATACGCAGGCAACGCTTAATCCAACAATTAAGCCAACCCAAACACCTGCCGCACCCATTTCTGTAAAGCGTGCTAAATAAATACCAACAGGGAAAGCAATAACCCAATAGGCAAGCATGGTAATCCACATTGGTCCTTTGGTATCTTGCATACCACGTAAACAACCTGCTGCACTCACTTGCCATGAATCCATGAGTTGATAGGCGATGGCAAATAACACAAGGTAAACCGCAATTTGTGTTACGTCATAATCACTTGTGTAAAAAGATACAATTTCAGGGCGGAAGAACCAAAGTAAGCTCATTGAAACGAGCGCAAGAATTGTGCCTGTTGCTAGACCTAAAACTTGGACTTTACGCATTGCTATTATATTTCTTTCACCATAGTAAGTGCCAATACGAATGGTTAGCGCAATAGCAAGCGACATTGGAATCATGAACAATTGCGAGGTAATAGAAATTGCAATTTGATGCGCTGCAACGGTCACTTCACCCAATGGGCTGAGAACAATAGCTGCGGTACTAAAAATACTGACTTCAAAGAAAATGGCTAAACCAATAGGAAGTCCAAGCGCAAGAATTCGTTTTACCCAATAAAAATCTATTTTTTCAAATAGGGAAAAAGGTTGAGATTTTTGGTAAGCCGATGCTTTAAAAATATAAAGCGCTAAAGCAATGAACATCAACCACTGTAAAATAGAGGTAGCAAAACCACAACCAGCGGAACCTAATTCAGGAATTGGTCCTAAACCGTACATAAATACCAAGTTCAATGGAATAAGCACAACCAATGCAACTAAGCTAATGACTGTTACGGGGCGAGGGTGACCTAATGCTTCTGAATAACCACGAAGTGCGGCATACATAGTGACTGCAGGCATACCTAAACCAATGGCGTGTAAGAATAAACTTGCTTTCGGAAGTAATACATCAGGTACGCCAAACAGCGGTAATAGGAATGGCATTGTCTGTAGAATTAAACCTGCAATTATTCCTAAAATAAGTGCGATCCATAATGATTGTCTTGCAATCGTTGCAATTTTTTCAGGTGTTCTAGCACCTTGTGCTTCGGCAACCAAAGGCGTTGTTGCAATCATAATGCCACTAAAAAGGAGCATGATTGGAATCCATAAACCTACGCCAACGGCAATTGCAGCCAAATCATTTGCAGAAAGATGTCCCGCCATAATGGTATCAATTAGACCAAAACCTGCTTGGGCGAATTGAGTGATCAAAATGGGGATCATTAACTTAAATAATTGTTTTAACTCGTAACCTGTACTTGTAACTTTAGACACTAAAAAAACTCATTTGGTGCTTAGTATTAAAATATTAGCGTTGTAGAGTGAGAAGCACACCAATGAAAATCACTACACCACCTAAAAAGCGTTGCCAATTAATAGGCGTTTTTTCTACGCCCAATAATCCGAACTGGTCTAAAATCATAGACGTTATAATTTGACCAAAAATAATTAAGCCTGAAAGTGTGAGTAAACCTAATTTAGGAGCAGCAAATAGGCTCATGCTGATGGCATAAACACCTAAAAATCCACCCATCCATAAATACCAAGGCATAGTCATCATGTGACTAAAATCGGGCTTGGCTGAATTTTGAACGAACACTAAAAAGCAAAGCAGTATTGTACCAATCAAAAATGAGAAAAGGGCAGCTTGTAAAGGAGATTGTACATATTCCCTCAGTTGGGTGTTAATTGCGGTTTGAAAAGTCAAAGCAACGCCAATACCTAATACTAGAGGAAGTAATAAAATAAGCTGACTCGATATTTTCATCATTTTAGCAGTCTATTTTTTATGTAATTTTCATCAGTTTAAAGTAAATACCAATATATTTCATGAGCAATAGAATCTCTCATGTTAAAATTTGCAAAGTCTTATTTTTGAGTCATCTCCTTGTCTGAGCTAAATCCTGCAATTGTTCCATTGTCTTTATATATTCATATGCCTTGGTGTGTGCGTAAATGCCCATACTGCGACTTTAATTCGCATGCAGTACCCGATGGAAAATTGTCTTTAGACTTAGAACAAGAATACTTAAATGCTTTGGTTGAAGATTTCAAAACTCAATTAGATTTTGCTCAAGGGCGTGAAATTCACAGTGTGTTTATTGGAGGAGGTACGCCATCTTTAATTTCTGCAAAAGCTTATCAATGGTTATTTGCACAATTAAAAGCATTACTTCCTTTTGAAGATGGCTGTGAAATTACTTTAGAGGCGAACCCGGGAACGGTTGAACACGATCCTTTTGCAGGTTATTTAGAAGCAGGAATTAACCGCCTTTCGATTGGTGTGCAAAGTTTTAATACCGATCATTTGCAAAAATTAGGTCGTATTCACTCGAATGATGATGCAATTTCTGCAATTAAACATGCCAAAGAAGCAGGTTTTGAGCGTGTAAATGTGGACTTAATGCATGGTTTACCTGAGCAAACTTTAGAACAAGCATTGCTAGATTTAAAATTGGCCGTTGAAAGTGGCGCAACGCATGTGTCTTGGTATCAATTGACGATTGAACCGAATACGGTATTTTTCCGAACTCAGCCTATTTTACCTGTAGATGATGTTTTGGAAGATATTCAAGAGCAGGGTGAAGCGTATTTAAAAGCCAATGGTTTTGTGAATTATGAAGTTTCGGCATGGCGTAAAGAAAAGCCATCTGCACATAATTTAAATTATTGGAAGTTTGGCGATTATTTGGCAATTGGTGCAGGTGCACATGGAAAGATCACACAAAAAGATGGTGTTTATCGATTCCAAAAAACGCGGTTGCCGAAAGATTATTTAGCTAAAGTTCCTGCGGAAAATTTGCAATTTAAGCGTATTGAAAAGAACGATATGCCTTTTGAATTTATGATGAATGCACTACGTTTAAACAATGGGGTAGATGCAAAACTTTATGCTGAACGTACAGGGTATAGTTTGGATGATTTATCTGAACTACTTACATCATTGCGTGAGCGTAAATTGATGGTGAATGATGAACAGCAAATTTCATGTACGGAGCAAGGGCATGTGTTTTTAAATTCGGTGTTGGAAGAGTTTTTGTGATTTTCTAAGATACCTGATTCATATTTAAGAAATAAATGTCATATTGTGAAGTAGAAGATTATTACTTGGAATGATCTTCTTAAAGTTCGCACAATATTTACGAATAAGAAATAAAATTTATGCCATTCACTTTTTCACATACAGTTGCAACATTCATATTTAGTCCTTGGATAAAACAAAAGAAGTTGTCATTAACAGGTATTCTTTTAGGATGTATCGCACCTGATTTTGAGTATTTTCTTAGAATGAAAATGCAGGGTGATATTGGGCATCATTTAGTTGGTGTTTTTTTGTTAGATTTACCTATAGCACTTATTGTTGCTCTTATTTTTCATGGCCTTATTCGTGATGAACTAATTGATAATTTACCTATATTTTTCAAAAATAAATTTATTAGATTTAAAAACATAAATTGGTTTTCCTATTTTAAGCACAATATCTTGATTGTTGTTATTTCTATTCTATTGGGAGTTTCTACGCATATTTTATGGGACTCATTTACACATAAAACGGGATATTTTGTCGTTCATTTTCAGCTTTTACAAAGTGATTTATTGTTGTATGGGGTAAGAGTTCCTTTTTATAAAGTATTACAGCATTCAAGTGCTTTATTGGGATTACTAGGTGTGGCTTTTTATCTTTTTAGATTACCTTCCTATTCATCTGAGCAAATAAAGAAGGACAGTACTCAAAAATATTGGGGATGTGTATTTTTATTTCTGCTCATATTTATGTGCATCTGGTCTTTTTTGAATCTGGGTTTAATAAACTTTATCGTTCATATTCTTGTCGCTTTTATAGCATGTACTTTTTGGAGTTTCGTATTTACTTCAATCGTATTAAAGATGATAAAAAATGGCATTCAAACATAGAAGTGTGACTTTAACGGTTTATTTATATTAGCGATATGTTAAATGTAATGTAGCTGTTGAGTTTACTTTACCTGCTATAGTTGGTAATGAATCTAATTTGTAGTATTTGGCATAAAAACTATGACTGGTGATTGGTGTACTTGCACTGTTTGTGGTTCCAAAAGGAAAGCTTTGACCAAGTTTAAGAGGAATATTAGTGGTTGCATCAAAAATTTGAATACCTACATTTGTCGCACGCTCACTAATATTTGCAACATTATCTAATACACCTACTGAAGCTAAACTATTTGATGCAATAACATTATTGTTATCTACTATTATTGAGTTGAGCTGTGTATTTGCTAAAGCAGATCCACAAGTGGCAGAAATAGTAAAATTTACTTGTCCACTAGTTGATCCCTGAGGTGTTAAAGAAGAAGCTGCTAATGTGGGCAATAGTACGTTTGAATTATTAACACTACATGTCCTTGCCGTAGTTGGTGTTACTTGAATCTTAATTTCAGCAATTTGTGTCGAACTTTCAGTATCAGTAACACTTGGTAATTGGATGTTTACGTATGTCCATACTACGTTTAAAGTCCCTATATTTATGGATGTTATTGGTATAGCCTCAATGGGTGTTTTATCAAAGGCTATTGAAAGATCGTGAATTCGCAGGCCTTGGGTATTACCTAATGAGCCAGCAATATTGGGTGTAGAAGCATCAATATTATATTGAAGTGCTAGGGCTTGGTTATCACTGTACTTAAAATAAATATAAGCATGATTGTTAATAATAGGATTATCAGTATTAACAATTTTAAAATACGTTGCCCCATTAAATGTTTTGGTTAAGTTGCTAATATTACTACCAATAAATGTGCGAAATCGGGAGGTTTTGGTGATTGATACAGCCGGAATGGGCGAAGAGCATGTAATTAACCCAGTACTTTGAATTTCTGTGTTAGATGCGGGAATGACTAGATTTGTTATAGGGTCTGAAGAAACTAAAGTTTTTGTCACATTTTTATCTGTACTATTATTCGAAGGGTGTAAGGTACTTCCAGTATTACCACAAGTAATTTCGGCATATTGACTAGGTGCTATTACCATCATTAAGACGAAATAAAGTATTCTTTTTATATTCATTATTTACACTCCACATTAATAATTTTAAAGAGTGCTTTATTTTCAATATGATCTAATTTTTCTTTATTAGGCACCCTGAAGTTACATTGCTGCATGTTTTCGGTTCCCCATTGGATAGTAATTTGATCTTGAAGAAACTCCTCATTTTCAATAAAAAGTTGATTTGATTGACCAAATGTACCAATAAGCTGATTATTAGAGTTTTTGACTTGTAGTCCAATTGGAATTTGAACGTTATTAGGTGTAGTTAATTCTAATAAAATATTTGAAGTTTTTTGTGTATCTAAATGAATGAGTGTAGAACTATATCGGCGAGGAATGATAGACATTTGATTTTCTTTCAATTGAATATCAATTGGTAAGTTTTGAATATCTATACCAATTTCATTCTTTTGATACGGTGATACATTAGAGTAAATAGCATTACCAAAGCGATCTGTTTTAATTCCCCAGCCATTTATAACATTGGCATGAATAACATCTTTAGCATGAAGAATGGTATATGTATCTGAAATATTATTAGTCGCTGTTAATCCATATGGATGTAATACAAAAGCACCATTCGTATTAAAGCCATACTGACTATAATTTTCAGCAAATGAGGCATTCGCGCCAAATTTAAACTGTGGAAAGTTATATCCTATATTGGTAGAAAAAGAGCTTTCATTTTTAGAGTCATTAAAAGTATTGTTATTAGAAATACCAAAATAACCTTGAGATTGCTCCCCAAATGTTGATGATGCACCAATAGAGCTTGTGAAGGTGTTTGTAGGTTGATTTGTATGTTGAATAGTGGAATAAATATTTGCTCTTCGCTTATTCCAATCCAATGGAATACTTAAAGTAATATAATATCGATCTTCGTTACTTATTTGGTTTAAATAATTATATGTTTTTGAAAATCCAATAGAATAACTTAATTTTTGAAATAAATTGGAATATCCCACTTGGTATTGTACATAATCATCATTGGTATTCCAGTACTTACTTTGAGTAGCACTTAAGTAAAAGCTACCTAATTTTTTGGAAAGTTGCTGATAAATTGAAATGTCTATTTGTTGTTTAAGTAAATAAGTTCTAAATAAATTATCTAGCTCAGCTTCATTTAAATAATTGTAATTTTTTAAACTCATTGTATTGCTTAAGGACATATATTTTTGAGTCTGATATAAAGCACCAAGCATTAGGTTTGTTTGTGTATTTATAAAATTATATTGATATGTTGTACGGTATTTATATCCTTCAATATCCTTATTAAGTAAATTTGCATTTGAATAATCTCCACTAAATTTCACGCCTCCTAATTTTGTATTTGCTCCAATACCAAGTATATAGTTTTGGAAAGATTCACTAAAATTTGTACCTGAAAATAAGGTTAAGTTGTTGGTAAGCCCGTACTCAAAGCTAAACTGTGCTAAATAGTCTTTGGTTATTTTTTCATTTAATCGATAACGACCTAATGCGAAACTATAATTAAATTGATGGGGGCGGATTAGATTAAATGAACCTTGATTTGGAATAATAAAACTCGATTTATCACCGTTTGTTTCTGTAACTTGTACTGTTAAATCTCCGCTATTGTTAATAGTTGTTAAATCATTAATAACAAAGTTGCCTGCGGGGACATTACGTTCATAAACTTTTTGACCATCTTGGAAAATAGAAACCAATGCATTCGTATTTGCAATTCCTTGAATAACGGGAGCATAGTTTTGTTGAGATGATGGTCTCATTGAATTATCTGTAGCTAATTGAAAGCCTCTAATATTTGCAGAAGAAATATTATAGCTTTGAGTATAAAAGTCACCAGTGGTTAAACGAGACTCTATAGGTAATAAATCGGTTGATACTGCATTTAAATAAGAAGTATATTTATTTAATTTAGTTTGATCGGAGCTAAATGATCCACCATGACGAAAGTTGAAACCATTCCAATTAATACCACCTTTTAAATTTAAAAATAAATAATCTATTCGATCTTGTGTGTTGAATTTTGATGTATTGCCATTTAGGTCATAACCAATAAAGGCAGAACTCACCCCTTTATCAAATTGATCAATGGGGATATATCCTTTTGGACGTTCATTAATGATTGCTAAAGGTAGAGATATTTTTAAATGTAATGTGTTTTGATCAAATTCATAGAATGAATTTTTATCGATCTCTTTTATATTTATACATTCTTGTTGCAATAGTGATTTAAAAAAATCATTCTTTAAATCAAATAATTCTATTAAATTTGCATTTACACAAAGTTCTGGAGTTATATTTGTCTCAGAAGGCTTAAAGCTAACAGTATGATTACCACGATTTATATTATTTATTGAAATTTCAACATTATATATTCCTGAATTTACTGTGTTTTTATATATGAAAATATCTGAATTTATTGCTTGAGTGCTACCACCAAAGAGTGACTTTGAATCAAACTCATAGATTGGTTCATTTGTTTGTTTTATTGAGTTTGTATCAGGTTCTAAGGCAACAATGATTTGAGCATTGCTCAAAGTGATTATGCCAAGAATAATATACGCAATATTAGTTTTTAACTGGAATCGTATAGAACCTGTTAGCCCCGAAGTCATCAATAATGGCATATTTAATTTCAATCACTTTGAAGGAATTATTAGATTTTATTTTCAGCTCTGAAAAAGGCTCAAGCATATGAGCTGAATCATCAATTACATTTTCTTTTTCTGGATTGTATATAATACTTAAGAAGCTTATATAGTATGGTGAATGATTTTTTATTTTTAATTCATTCGTTTGTTGTGAATAATTAAAAATCAAATTTTTGTAAGCATCAACCAAACTCATATTCAGTTTATCAGGTCTATAGAAAAGTTTTATTCTCGAACGAATTGAAATATTTAATTTATTTTGTTCCTCATTTTTTAATGATGATGGAATATCTAATACGTTAAACCAAAATAAACTTTCTCGATCTTTAGGTAAATAATCTGTATTTTTTATTAATAACCGAATCATTTGTCCTTTTTCTGGTCCTATTTGAACTAATGCTGGGGTAAGAATAAAAGGAAGTTTATCTGCAGATGGTATGTTATTAGCATCGCCATCATCGAGCCAAACTTGAGCTAATGCTGGAGTATTTGCAGAATTATTTAATTGTACAGTTATAATTTTTTTACTAGATGGATAAATAATTCGAGTACCAGTTATTGTAATTGCAGCATGTAATGATTGAAAAAATAAAAAACTACTAAGGGCAAATAATAATGGTACTTTCATATAATTTTCCCATTTTATTTATAAATAAGATTATAAGTTATTGTTCCTAATACTGGTCCAGCTACAACAGGATAGGCTTTAGCGTAGTAACGAGCATAATATGAGAAATCAGTTTTATTTGTACCTACATTTGTTTTTACAGATGTTGTTTGATTTAATTCATTCGCTGTTAAATTAATAAATATATTTTCGCTGTTTAAAATTTCAATATCTACACTGTTACCAGTAGTAGCATTTGTATTGATGACACGACCTTGGGCATTTACTTTAGTTGTATCATACATAAAATAAGGTGTTGCATATTTTGTAGGGGTTGACAGGGTGCAATTAGCCCCATCTAAATGAATTGTAAAAGGGATTTGCCCAGCAGTACTGTTTAGACTTGGGAATGCTGATATAGCTAATGTTGGGAGTGTAAGAGTAGGGCTGTTGGCAGCCGTTACACCAGTTGAAGAGACAGTAGTTACACATGTTTCATCGACAAGTAATCCACTAAAAGTAATTACCCCTCCTGCAAAAGTTGGGGATGTAATCGTAATGAGGGTGATAAGTCCATATATTTGATTCTTGTTCATAGTATTTCTCTTTAGTTTATGGCTTTTTTTTGTGATTTCTTTTATATTTTTATGTAAAAATACATTAATAAATTACATTATAATTAAAATATGTGCAAGTTGTTCAAAAACTTAATTTGACCATGATCTTTTTTACATTTAGTAATAGTCGAATAAATGAAATAAAACTTATTTTCATCTCCACATATAGTTTATAAAAAAGACCGCCTAAGCGGTCTTTTTTACAAGCTTATAAATTAATAATCGAAACTGAAATGCTCAGGTGCAAGTGAAGTCATCGTTTTAGATGGATTAATCATCGCCTCAGCATGACCTTGCGTACGTGGCAATAAACGCTCGAAGTAGAAATCTGCAACTTTAATTTTTGCTTTATAGAATTCAGGAACATCCGCGCCATTACCCGAAGCAAGCTTTTCAGATGCAACAGCAGCTTGTTGTGCCCAGAAATAAGCCATCATCACGTAACCTGAGAACATCAAGAAATCTACAGAAGCACTTGATACAACATCACGGTCTTTACGTGCAGCAAGCATTAAACGAACTGTTAAAGCATTCCATTGAGCGCAAAGTTTCGTTAAATCCCAAGCAAAACGACGCATATATTTATTCGTTGCGTGTTGACCACAGAATTTCAAAATTTCCCCTGTGTAATCACGAATGACCTTTCCTTTAGAAGACAGTAAAACTTTACGACCAATTAAGTCTAAAGCTTGAACGCCTGTTGTACCTTCATAAAGCGTAGAAATACGTGAATCACGAACAATTTGTTCCATGCCCCATTCTTTAATATAACCATGACCGCCATAAATTTGCATGCCGTGGTTCGCAGCTTCATAACCTAATTCAGTTAAGAAACCTTTTAAAATAGGTGTGTAGAAACCCAAGTGTTCATCATGTGCTTCAAATGCAGCATTGTCGCCACGAAGTAGGGCATCATTCATTTTATCTGCAAGCATTGCTGCATGATAAATCATTGAACGACCGCCTTCGGCAATGGCTTTTTGAGTAAGTAACATGCGACGTACATCTGCATGATGAATAATTGCATCTGCAACTTTTTCAGGATCTTTTTTACCAGAAAGGGCACGCATAGACATACGTTCTTTTGCATAAGGTAAAGAACCTTGGAATGCTAATTCAGCATGTGCAATTCCTTGAATGGCTGTACCAATACGCGCAGTGTTCATGAAAGTGAACATGGCATGTAAGCCTCTATTCGGCTCACCAATGAGATAACCTTTTGCGCCATCAAAGTTAAGCACAGCCGTTGCAGAAGCACGAATCCCCATTTTGTGTTCTAAAGAACCACAAGTCACAGGATTACGCTCACCAATACCGCTATCTGCTGTTGGAATAAACTTAGGTACAATGAATAACGAAATACCTTTAGTACCTGCAGGCGCATCTGGAAGACGAGCAAGCACAATATGAATGATATTTTCTGTTAAATCATGCTCACCTGCAGAAATAAAGATTTTTGTACCTGAAATGGCATATGTACCGTCTGCATTAAGTTCTGCTTTGGTTTTAACTTGTCCTAAATCTGTACCGCATTGAGGTTCTGTTAAGCACATTGTGCCTGCCCAAGTACCTGCAACTAAATGGGGTAAATAGGTATTTTTTTGTTCATCTGTACCAAATTGCATAATGGTATTGATACAGCCAACGCTTAAACCAGGGTACATCTGGAATGACCAGTTTGCTGTACCCATCATTTCAGATTTAACTAAATTTAAAGATTGCGGTAAATTTTGACCACCAAATTCTTCAGGATAAGACAGACCTTGCCATCCACCTTGTACAAATTGGTCATACGCTTCTTTAAAGCCTTTCGGTGTTTTAACTTCACCATTTTCAAAGTGGCAACCTTCTTCATCGCCAGATTGATTTAAAGGAGATAGAACATTTTCACAGAAATCGGCAGCACCTTCCAAAATCATATCTACAGTTTCGGAATCTGCATATTCACCGTTAGAAAGTGTTTGGTAATGTGACGTAAAGTCAAAAACTTCGTTCATTAAAAAACGAATGTCATGCAAGGGAGCTTTATACGCTGGCATATGTTTAATCCTAATATATAAATTGTTTTGGATTATCTAAGTCGATGTTTTGATTATTCACATCTACCGTAAAATTACATTGATGTTTAGAGCTATTAAAAATGTCAGAAAAGCGAATTTTGTAGAGTAGATGTCATTGTGAATTGTCGAGATCTACCATATGAAGTATTGATGATTTAATCCAATATAGCATGATAGAAAGCAGATTAAATAGTGAATTCACCTGTTTTATATTAGGATTTTTACAGCTAAATGTCGTATTTTTTGTAATGAATAAAATTGGGCTGTATGGTCAAAAAAATAAAATTTAAAGATATTCAAAAATCGCAATTTGAAACAATAAAAGAACCACTTTGGTTCTTTTATTGATGAAAAATGATTTCAAATAAAATCTTTTAAATTGGGTTTTACACCATTCCAAATTGAAAAAGATTCAATCGCTTGTCCCACAAGCATACCAAAGCCTTCAGAAGTTGGAACACCGCGCGCTTTGGCTTGATCTAAAAATGATGATGGTTTGCCATATGCCATTTCATAAGCATGTTTAAATTGAAGTGCTTCGGGCAACACTAAAACATCACCACTTAAACTTGCAGAAGTTGCATTAATGGCAATATCAAAATGACCTGCTAATTCATTTAAAGCAATGGCTTGAAGTTGCGCTTCAGGAACAGCATCTTTTAAGTCTGCAACCAATTGTTCTGCGCGTGCTAAAGTACGGTTCGCAATGACAATTTTTTTAACACCCGCTTTTACAAGTGGATAAATCACGCCACGCGTTGCACCGCCTGCGCCAATAATTAAAATTTCAGTATTTTCTAAATTCCAATCGAGTGTATGAATGGCATCGACCAAACCTTGACCATCGGTATTGTCTCCATGAAGTTTGCCATCTTCTATCCATAATGTATTGACTGCTTTGGCAATTGTGGCACGTTCCGTTAGTACAACACATTGAGCAAATGCTTGCTCTTTAAATGGCACGGTCACATTCATGCCTATGCCACCGCTAGCAAAGAATTCTTGGATATTGGCTTCAAAGCCATCAATTGGGGCAAGGCGTTTAGAATATTGAAGTGAAATTCCAGTTTTTTCTGCAAAGGCTTTATGCAGTTCAGGAGAGCGTGATTGTTCAATTGGGTTGCCAATTACCGCAAATTGTTTGCTCATTGCGCATGATCCTTGTGCTGAAATGGCAATTAATATACGTTAAAAATGAGTAGCGCTCAAAGTCGGAAAATAAATAGATCTTATATTTTTTCTTTATATCTGAAGTTGATAGTGTTTCTTAGTTTATGGATTACAAATATCTAAGATCATTTCAAAGACAGTAATGACTGCTGTAAAAAACAAAGAAATACCTGCAATAACACTTACAGTAATCGACAAACCATCAGATAGATTGTTTTCATATATAAACGTAATGCTCATTGAGCAAAGTAATAAAGTAAAAATTGCGATAAAAATAAATAATTTTTTATTCAGAGTATTCATCATCATTGTAGTCCTTGCTTGCCTTAGATGTAATGTGCCATCCAAGTGTTGCAATAAGATGAATAGCGATAGAGTGAAGTGCTCTAACAAAATGTATTAAATCGTACTTTATGCCATGGGGATAGTTAAAAGATGTATGTAAATATATTGCTATGTAAGTTGCGGTCTTTTTCTTATAAAAAAAGCCATCGAATTGATGGCTTTTTTTATTTATTAAACTGTTATTTTTTTAGCTCATCAAGCCAGTTTTGAGGTTTAAGATAATAATCAGTTAGGCGTTTTTCAGCAGAGTTTTCATCCCATTCTGGACGATATGACCAACCTGCAAGTGGGGGCATACTCACTAAAATAGATTCAATACGTCCGCCTGTTTGCAAGCCAAACAAAGTACCACGGTCATAAACCAAATTATATTCGACATAACGACCACGACGGTACAATTGGAAGTCACGTTGAGCAGCTGTGTAAGGTTTATCTTGATTACGTTCAAAAATAGGAACAATTGCTTCTAAATAACCGTTTCCTACAGCTTGTATATACTTAAAGCAAGTTTCAAAATCCCATTGATTTAAATCATCAAAGAACAAACCACCCACGCCACGTTGTTCATCGCGATGTTTTAGATAGAAATAATCATCACACCATTTTTTATGTTCTTCATAAATTGCATCACCAAAAGGTGCACACAAATCATGTGCTGTTTGATGCCAAGATAAAACATCTTCATCATTTGGATAAAAAGGCGTTAAATCGAAACCACCACCAAACCACCAAATTGGGTCTTGTCCTTCTTTTTCAGCTACGAATAAACGAACGTTTGCATGTGAAGTTGGAATATTTGGATTTTTAGGATGAATCACGAGTGAAACACCCATTGCCTGTGCTTTTGCACCTGCAATATTCGGATGGCGCTCTGTTGCAGAAGCAGGAAGTTTTGAAATATTGATGTGAGAGAACATCACACCGCCTTTTTCAATCACTGTCCCATCTTGTAAAACGCGTGAACGACCACCGCCACCTTCAGGACGTTCCCATTCATCAATGATAAATTCTGCTGAACCACCGCCAATTTTTTCTTGTTGTTCTAAACGGGCACAAATACGTGCTTGTAAGTCTGTTAAATAATCACGAACACGTTGAATATCAGCTGAAGTAGGATTCTGCATCACGACCATCATAGGGAGTTATTAATGGTTTACATCAAAACATAAATTGGCTGAAATTTTAAGGGGTTTTTCTCGATGTTCATCATCGGTGGTTTAAAAAGCCTTATAATTATTAAGGGATTTGTGATGGGTTGTTGAAATATTTGATGAAGCCCATCACAATGGAATAAATTGCGGTATAAATAACTTGAGTTGTGGTCACAACGTAGCCGAAAAAAGTGGGTAAATATGGGTATTTCTTTAGTTCAAAAATATAATGTTCCTGGACCACGTTATACCAGTTATCCAACGGTACCGTATTGGGATAATAGTACTTTTTCTCTTGAACTTTGGAAGCAAAGTTTAAAAAAATCTTTCGATGAATCGAATCAATCTGAAGGCGTAAGTCTTTATATTCACTTACCATTTTGTGAAAGTCTATGTACATTTTGTGGTTGCCATAAACGTGTCACAAAACGCCATGAAGTAGAACAACCTTATATAAAAGCAGTATTAAAAGAGTGGGATTTATACTGTGAATTATTGGGTGATAAACCTATTGTTAAAGAAATTCACTTGGGTGGGGGGACACCAACATTCTTTTCCGCTGAGCATATTCAAGAGCTTATTCAAGGTATTTTAGATAAATCTGAAATTGCAGATGTGCATGAATTTAGCTTTGAAGGACATCCAAATAACACCACGAAAGAACATCTACAAACTTTATATGACTTAGGTTTTAGACGCGTTAGCTATGGTGTTCAAGACTATAACGAAACTGTGCAAAAGGCGATTCACCGTATTCAACCTTTTGAAAATGTAGAGCGCGTAACGCAGTGGGCGCGTGATATTGGTTATGAATCTATTTCACATGATTTAGTTTTTGGTTTGCCATTTCAGAACTTAGAAGATGTTTTAAATACCATCGATCAAACCAACAAATTAACGCCAGATCGTTTGGCATTTTATAGCTACGCGCATGTGCCTTGGATTAAAGGTAATGGGCAACGTGGTTTTAAAGATGCAGATGTGCCTAAAGATGATTTAAAGCGTCAATGCTATGAAGAAGGCAAAAAGAAACTGCTTGAAAATGGCTATTATGAAATTGGAATGGATCATTTTGCTTTGGAAAAAGATGGTATGTATCAATCTTTCCAAGAAGGCTCATTACATCGTAATTTTATGGGTTATACCGCATCTAAAACACAGTTGATGATTGGCTTGGGCGTATCTTCAATTGCAGACAGTTGGTACAGCTTTGCGCAAAATGAAAAAGTTTTAGAAGATTATTATGCGCGACTTGAAAACAACGAAATTCCAGTTTTTCGTGGACATGTTTTAAGTGCTGAAGACTTAATTATTCGAAAACATATTTTGAATTTAATGTGCAGATTTAAAACGTCTTGGGCAGATCCTCATCTGTATTTCCCAGAGATTTATGATGCTGTTGATCAACTGAAAGAAATGCACAAAGATGGTTTATTAGAATTTGGTGATCATGAAATTTCAATTACGGAAAAAGGAAAACCATTTGTCCGTAATATTTGCATGGCATTCGATTTACGTATGAAGCGAAAAGCGCCAAATACACAAATTTTCTCAATGACGATCTAATCCCTCCTTTGCGGAGCAATGCTCCTTATCCTTTTAAAAGAAGGAAAGCCTCCCTCCTTTAGTAAAGGAGGGTTAGGGAGGATTTGTATAAATTTAAAAATCGTCCTTCTGATACATATGCGACATACGATCATGTTTGGTTTTTAAATATTCTTCGTTATAAGGATTAAGACCAACGGTTAAAGACACACGATCAACCACATTAATCCCTTGATCTTTTAAAGCCTGAATTTTAAGTGGATTATTTGTGATCAATTGAACTTCTTTAATTTTTAAATGATCGAGCATGATATTGCACATATCATAACGTCGCGCATCGGCAGGTAAATTCAACATTAGGTTGGCATCGACGGTGTCATGACCTTGGTCTTGAAGAGCGTAAGCACGAATTTTGTTGGTTAAACCAATACCACGACCTTCCTGACGAAGGTATAAAATTACGCCTTTTCCTGCTTCGCTAATCAGCTTTTGAGTGGCTTGTAATTGAGGTCCACAATCGCATTTTAAAGAAGCGAAAGCATCGCCAGTCAAGCATTCTGAGTGAATTCGTACCAATACTGGACCCGTGGGCGGAGTATCCAAACCTGTAGATAGCGCAACATGCTCTTCACCTGTTTGAGGATCTTGAAAAACCGTAATTTTAAATTCACCGAAAGCGGTTGGAAGTTTAGAAGTCGCAACAAATTCTATAGGCACAGCTTAACCTGTTAAATCGTTTAATAATTGAATAAAGTATAGCGTAATGCTCAGACATTAGTAGAAAAGCTCATAATAATTATGTATAAGATTTTCTTTTTTGTATAAACAAGACAATAATAGTTGATAATTAGTAGAGTTATTCAGGATAATCTACGCACCAAATACGCGCCAAACTGAAAATCATAGCTCAAAACTACATCGCTAGAAGTGTTGTTGATTGAAGGTGATACCATTCGATTATATGATCGATAAATTCCCATTGACCTAGCTTAGTATTTGCCAGGCTTTAGAAGGCTTTGCCATATATGTTGTATACCGAAATACCAACTCTTCGCCCTGTAACACCGTTGCTTGATGGCATAGATCATCCACAGCAATTACGTTTACTCGAGCAAAGCCAATTAGAAAAGTTGGCGGATGAGTTACGTCAGTACATTTTGTACTCGGCAGGTCAAAGTGGCGGTCACTTTGGTGCAAACCTAGGTGTAATTGAGCTTACAGTTGCTTTGCATTATTGCTTCAATACGCCTAAAGATCGCCTAGTGTGGGATGTTGGTCATCAAGCCTACCCACATAAAGTGCTTACAGGCCGCCGTGAAGAATTAAGTACAATTCGTTCTAAAGATGGTTTAGCAGCATTTCCTGCACGTGAAGAATCTGTTTTCGATACTTTTGGTGTTGGACATTCATCTACTGCGATTTCTGCAGGCTTAGGCATGTCTTTAGCACGTCGTTACCAAAAAGACCCTTGTGATGTGGTTGCTATTATTGGTGATGGTGCAATGACGGCAGGTATGGCGTTTGAAGCCATGAATGATGCAGTTGCTCATAATGCAGATTTAATGGTTGTTTTAAATGACAACGATATGTCTATTTCATGCAGTACAGGCGGATTTGCAAAACATTTAGCTGCAATCTGGGAACGTGGCGAATCTGTAAATATTTCAGAAGATGGCGAAGCATATGTTCAGTCACACCCTGAATGGACATACAACTCACGCTTACACGCATCTGCAACAGATGCGGCAGATAATTTATTTAAAGCCATTGGTTTTGACTACTTTGGTCCTTTTGATGGACATGATGTCAATCAATTGGTTCACGTTTTCAATGCATTAAAGAAGCGTAAAGGTCCACGTTTAATTCATATTTATACCGTGAAAGGTAAAGGTTTTGCGCCAGCAGAATCAGATCAAATTAAATATCACGCAATTTCTAAATTGAATGCTCAAGCATCTACAACAAAAATTCCAAAATATTCAGATGTATTTGGTCAATGGTTGTGTGATGAAGCAAAGCAAGATGAACGCTTACTTGCAATCACACCTGCAATGTGTGAAGGCTCGGGGATGGTTCAATTTGCCAAAGAATTTCCTGAACGTTTCTTTGACGTTGCTATTGCAGAACAACATGCGGTGACTTTAGCTGCAGGTATGGCTTGTGAAGGCCTGAAACCAGTTGTAGCAATTTATTCAACATTCTTACAACGTGGCTATGATCAGCTTATTCATGATGTTGCCTTACAGAATTTAGATGTAACTTTTGGAATAGACCGTGCAGGTTTAGTGGGTGAAGACGGCCCAACACATGCAGGTGCATACGATTATGCATTTATGCGTACCATTCCAAATATCGTAATTATGGCGCCTAAAGATGAAAACGAATGTCGCCAAATGTTGCACACTGCATATCAACATAAAGGTCCTGCGGCTGTTCGTTATCCACGAGGTACAGGCGTAGGTGTGGCTATTCAAGAACAAATGACAGCTTTAGAAATTGGTAAGGCTGAAGTTGTTGCTAAATTCAATGAGCAATACGACGAATATGTTTCAGTTTTAGCATTTGGTAGTCGTGTTCAATCTGCAATTGAGGCGGCTCAAGCCCTTGCTCAAAAACTTGAAATGGCAGTTCGTGTTGTGAATATGCGTTTTGTTAAACCACTCGATGAACAAATCATTTCATCTCTTGCAGAAAGCACAGCATTGTTTGTGACTGTTGAAGAACATGCAATTATGGGCGGCGCGGGCAGTGCAGTGAATGAATACCTAGCAAAAGCAGGTATTGTGAAGCCAATTCTAAACTTAGGTTTAGATGATAGCTTCATGCATCAAGCTGCACATGAACAAATGTTAGAGCAAGCAGGATTAGATGCAAAAGGCATACAAGCCTCTATTCATCAGGCTTTGCTTCGACTCACAAATGCTGTTTCTTTGTAGTATTTAAAATTTAACAACATTTTTTCAACATAAAAGCGCTTATATTTGCTAAGATATAGGCGCTTTTATGCATTATTCTTTATCAGTATCTTCAAATTTGTAGTGGGTGTTCAATGGAACCTATGGTGGTTATGGCTGCGCGTGCGGCTCAATTAGTTGGTCAAGAGCTTTTAAAAGCGCATCAAAATCGTCATAAACTCGATCTACAAGTCGAAGAAAAAGGGATTGATGGTCCTGTAACGCGTGTAGACCGTTACTTGGAACAGTTGGCTATCGATACTCTACGTAAAAGCTATAAAACTCACAGCTTCCTTGGTGAAGAGTTTGGTTATCAAGAAGGTAAAGGTCAAGACGCTGAATGGTGTTGGGTGATCGATCCTCTTGATGGCACATTAAACTTCATTAACGGTGTCCCTCATTTCTGTATTTCTATCGCAGTTCAACATAAAGGTGTAACTCAACACGGTGTTATTTATGACCCTGTGAAAGATGAGTTGTTCTCTGCAAGCCGCGGTCGTGGCGCTATGTTGAATCAACGCCGTATTCGCGTAAATGTAAAAGATAGCTTAAACAACACATTCTTATCTGTTGGTCATGCATTCCGTAAAGTTCGTAATGGTGAAGTTGTTTCTTATGCGAAAAATCATTTCGATGCATTGTTAAATGTAACTGAATCTGGCGCTCAATTCCGTCGTACGGGTTCTGCTGCATTAGATCTTGCATATGTAGCTGCTGGTCGTTTTGATGGTTATTTTGAACTTGGCTTGAAGCCTTGGGATATTGCAGCGGGCGAATTAATCGTTAAAGAAGCTGGTGGTACTGTAGTCGATGCACGTGGTGGTAGCGAATCTATGGAAAATGGTCAAGTACTTGCTTGTTCTATGAAAATGCTTAAACCGCTTATGAAAGCAGTTGTTCCTGCTTGGGGCGATGCTGCTAAGTAATAGAACTTAGATCTAAAGTTTATGAAATTTTAAAAAGCCCTCTCAATGAGGGCTTTTTATTGTTTAGAGTTTATGCATTTTGTATCAACGGCTTTAAGCTCAAAGAAAAGATGATTAGAATCAAAAAATATTGAAAAACAAAATAACGTCTGCACGATGTTGATATCGTAAAAAGGAATTTAAATTGGCTGACTATATTCATTCATTTGCACTTTTTTTCACATTGCTTAATCCATTTATGATGAGTATTTATATGCTTGGACTCATCAAAAATTTAAGTGCACCTGTTTTTAATAAGGCTCTTATACAGGGTTCGCTTGTTTCCTTTGTTGTGTTTGTGCTTTTTGCATGGGGCGGTGAGGCAATTTTTTCTGAATATCTTCAAGTGCGGTTTGAGGCCTTTCAAATTTTTGGTGGCATCATCTTTTTAGTTATTGGTTATCGTTTTGTGTTTGAAGGTGCAGATACCATTGGTGATATACGTGGTGGTAATGCTGCAGGCATGATTGCAATGCCATTTATGATTGGACCAGGAACAGTCAGTGCATCGGTGATTACAGGCTCGAAAATATCAGTTTTAGGTTCGGCAGGCGTAATTGGTTTGACCTTGGTTGTCAGCTGTAGCTTATTAATTCTTATGAAATTTGCACACGATAATTTAAAAGTAAAACATGCCGATTATGTAGATCGCTATGTCGATATTGTTGGACGTATTGCTGCACTTTTAGTTGGAACCATTGCAATTGATATGATTATTAATGGTGTTGTGGGTTTAATTATAGACTTTTGAAAATAAAAAATTGTTCTTTATCAGGTAAATTCATCGATTAAATCAGCTGATCTGAATAAAAAAGGTGACATTTAAAAAAAAACTGCTATACTCCGCCAACGCACTTAAATTTCCGTTCTTTACCTGAACATTATCTTCTAATCATTGTATGCGCGTGCTGTCCATAGAGAGGACATATCCTTCGCGCCCCAATCGCTTAAGCGATTCTTCAGGTTTGCGGCCGTAATCATATACGTGCGTTATATCCACATCGACGTTACTCGGATCGCTGCTGAATCATATATTTTCAGCTCTAATTGCTGTACCGCTTTTTGCCGATGTCCATAATTGTTATTTATTTAATGGAGCACCCACTTTAGGGTGAAACTCTCTATGAGCAAAACTTTTGCTGATTTTTCCCTTGACGAGTCGTTAACACAGGCTCTTGAAGGTCTAGGCTTTACTTCGCCAACTCCTGTACAAGAACAGGCAATTCCAGCGGCACTAGAAGGTAAAGACCTTTTAGTATCAAGCCAAACTGGTTCTGGTAAAACTGCTGCATTCTTACTTCCTACGCTAAACGCATTAGCAAACGAAGATGCACTTGTACCATTTAAAGACCGCATGAAAGCGGTTACTCAACCAAACATCTTGGTAATTTCTCCTACACGTGAATTGGCACAACAAGTATGCCAAGACGCGATTGCACTTGTACGTCACATGAAAGGTGTTCGTATTGCTGCAATTATGGGTGGTATGCCTTTTGGTAAACAAATCCAACAGTTAAAAGGTGCACAAGTGGTTGTAGCGACTCCAGGTCGTCTACTTGACTTAGTAAACCGTCGTCAAATCAAACTTGATAAAGTTGATGCTTTAATCGTTGATGAAGCAGACCGTATGCTTGATCTAGGTTTCTCTGAAGACTTAGAAGCAATTGGTGAATTGGCTGCAAACCGTAAGCAAACTTTAATGTTCTCTGCGACTTTTGCACCACGTATCATTACACTTGCTGAACGCATGATGAATGATCCAATGCGTATCTCGATTGAAACTGGCCACTCTACAAATACTGATATTACTCAGACTTTGCATTGGACTGACGGTTTTGAGCACAAGAAAAAATTATTAACTCACTGGTTAAGCGCTGAAGATGTTGATCAAGCAGTTGTATTTGCGTCAACTCAAGAAGACACAGATATGTTGGCTGAAGAACTTGCTGAAGCAGGTTTATCAGTTGTAGCACTTCATGGTGCTATGCCACAAACTGTTCGTAACCGTCGTTTACGTAGCATCCGTGAAGGTCGTGCTAAGATTTTAGTTGCAACTGACGTTGCTGCTCGTGGTCTTGACGTACCAACAATTTCACACGTAATTAACTTTGGTCTTCCAATGAAGAACGAAGACTATGTTCACCGTATTGGTCGTACTGGCCGTGCTGGTCGTACTGGTAAAGCAATTACGCTTGCAACTTACCGTGAACGCGGCAAGATTCGTGCATTAGAAGACTTCCTTGAAGCTCGTCTAAACGTATCTGAAATTGAAGGTCTTGAGCCGTCTCCACCTCCTGCACGTGGTAGTCGTGATGGTGGCGGTCGTGGTCGTGATGGCGGTCGTGGCGGTCGTGATGGTCGTGGTCGTGGCGGTTTTGGCGGTCGTGATGGCGGTGGTCGTGCGCGTTTTGAAGGTGAAAGCAACTTTAAACGTCGTGAAGGCGGTGATGATCGTCCACGTCGTGAAGGTGGTTTCGGTGATCGTCCGCAACGTTCATTTGATGATCGTCCAAAACGTGATTTCGGTGATCGTCCAGCTCCACGTCGTGAAGGCGGTTTTGGTGATCGTCCACCACGTCGCGAAGGTGGTTTCGGTGATCGTCCACAACGTTCATTTGATGACCGTCCAAAACGCGATTTCGGTGATCGTCCAGCGCCACGTCGTGAAGGTGGTTTCGGTGATCGTCCTCGTTCTAACGATGACAACCGTGGTAACCGTGTAGATTACAAACCTCGTGAAGGTGGTTTCGGTGATCGTCCAAAACGTGATTTTGGTGATCGTCCAGCTCCACGTCGTGAAGGCGGTTTCGGTGATCGTCCAAAACGTGATTTTGGTGATCGTCCAGCGCCACGTCGTGAAGGTGGTTTCGGTGATCGTCCACAACGTTCATTTGATGATCGTCCAAAACGTACTTTTGGTGGTGAAGACCGTCCACGTCGTAGTTTCGATGACAAACCTCGTGGCGAACGTCCGTCATTTGGTGGCGAAGATCGCCCACGTCGTAAATTTAACGACTAAGAAAATCTTTAGTTGAAAAAAAGCCGATGTTCATACATCGGCTTTTTTTGTTGTTGTGAATTTGCATTAAAAATTAATTATTGTATAATAAATCACATAATATTTACTTTTTGATAACAATGAAGAATAATCTAATAGACAAAACACAAAATAAGCATATGAGTGAGCTAGTTATGCCACTTGTAGGTTTCGTACTCGTCTTTTGTAATCTGCTTTTTTATCTATATACTAATTTTTCGTAATCTACTATTTTGAATATACATTATTACAAGTATTAAATTTATATAAGAGCAATTTAATAGAGAGGTAACAATTTTATCTCTAATCATTTATATTATATGCGCTGAAATATTTATTCAGGAAAGCTCGGCTATGAATAATCAACAACCCCCAGAAGCTCAATCACTAATTGAGGTGAAAAATTTGAGCTTTAAACGAGGGGAGCGTGTTATTTACGATAATATTAATATGCACATCCGCCGAGGTCAAATCACCGCAATTATGGGGCCTTCTGGTACAGGTAAAACAACGTTATTGCGTTTAATTGGTGGTCAGCTAACACCAGATTCTGGTGAAATATTATTAGATAATAAAAATATTGCAAATATGTCTCGCCAAGAGTTATTTGCTGCGCGCGCACGTATGGGGATGCTTTTTCAAAGTGGCGCATTATTTACTGATATGACAGTTTATGAAAATGTTGCGTTCCCAATTCGTGCACATACCAAACTATCTGAGCATTTAATTGCTGAACTTGTCGCGCTTAAACTCGAGTCTGTTGGTTTGCGCGGTGCAGAAAAGATGATGCCAGCTGAATTATCTGGCGGTATGAATAGACGTGTTGCTTTAGCGCGTGCAATTGCTTTAGACCCTGAACTTATTATGTACGATGAACCCTTTGCAGGACAAGATCCCATTGTTATGGGGGTTCTGACTCGGTTGATTCGTTCGCTACGAGAAGCTCTGGACTTAACAACAATTATTGTGTCGCATGATGTTGCTGAGACATTATCGATTGCAGACTATATTTACGTCGTTGCTGAAGGTAAAGTGCAAGGTGAGGGAACACCCGAACAATTAAAAGTTCATCCATCACCATTTGTACAGCAGTTTTTAACAGGTTCTGTTGAAGGACCGGTAGATTATCAATTTAGTCATCAAGCGTATTTAAGCAATGAGGTTGGTTCATGAATGCTATTGCCTTATTAGGTAGACGCGTTATTGAACGTGTTCGCGGCATTGGCGTTGCAACGCTTATGCTTTTGCAGATTTTGACATCGTTACCCACATGGCAAGGTACTAAGCTTTTTATCTACCAAATGTATCGTGTTGGTGTGATGTCTTTGCTGATTATTGTGGTTTCAGGCTTGTTTATTGGTGCCGTTCTTGGTCTGCAGATGTACAGTATATTGGTGACTTTTGGTAGTGAAGCGATGCTTGGTACGGCTGTTGCTTTAACATTATTAAGAGAGTTAGCACCTGTAGTTGCAGCGTTACTTTTTGCGGGTCGAGCAGGTTCTGCATTGACTGCGGAAATTGGTCTAATGAAAGCGACAGAACAGCTTTCTAGTATGGAAATGATTGGTGTTGATCCATTAAAACGTGTGATTTCACCACGCTTATGGGCAGGTATTTTTAGTTTACCTATGCTTTCTGTGATTTTTGCTGCTGTGGGTATTATGGGCGGTAAAATGGTTGGTGTGGACTTCTTAGGTGCCGATGAAGGCTCTTATTGGAGTGGAATGGAAAGCAGTGTTCAGTTCTATAAAGATGTCTTTAACGGCACTATTATTAAAAGTTTTGTATTTGCATTAATTTGTACATGGATTGCGGTATATCAAGGATATGCTTGTGAGCCAACATCTGAAGGTATTGCAACTTCAACAACACGTACAGTGGTGTATTCATCACTTTGCGTTTTAGGTTTTGATTTCGTGTTGACTGCGGTCATGTTCGGAGGTATTTAATGAAATCACGTACTAGTGAGCTGGCAGTCGGCATATTCGTCATTCTTTTTGGTATTGCACTATTTTTCTTGGCAATGCGTGTGAGTGGTTTGGTTGGCACAAATATTAGTGACAGCTATGAAATGTCAGCAACATTTGACAATATAAATGGTATTAAACCACGTGCAAAAGTTGCTTTAAGTGGCGTGAAAGTGGGGCAGGTAGATTCAGTTACCCTAGATCCTGTAACTCGTCTTGCAACAGTACATATGACTTTGGATGGAACGCTAACATCATTCAATGACAAGCAACTTGCACAAGTGCAAAAAGAAGCATTGGAAGAATTACGTTACAGTTCAGATTATGAAGCAGCATCTGCAACACAACAAAAAGACATGGAAAAGCAACTCATTGCTAACATGAAATCCATCACAAATATTGATGAAGATGCGTATATTATGGTGGCAACAAATGGTCTTTTGGGTGAGAAATATCTCAAAATTGTACCAGGTGGTGGCTTAAGTTATTTAAAACGTGGTGATCAGATTTCAAATACCCAAAGCACAATGGAAATTGAAGATTTAATTTCTAAGTTTGTAACGGGTGGTGCTGGTGAAAGCAAGGCTAAGGAAGATGATAAAGCGAGTTCTGCGAAAACATCTTCTGATACAACTGATGCAGAACCATCATTTGTTGAATAAATAATATTTGGAGCACATAAATGAATACTTTATTAAAACAGACATTAACAGTCAGCATTCTTTCTGCAATGATTGCAAGCACAGCTTTTGCTGCTCCTGCTGAAGCACCTCCTGCATTTGTGAAAAAAGTAGCTGATGGTTTAATTTCACGCTTAAAAGCAGACAATGCTAAGTTGAAAACAAACCCAGCTTTGGCAAAAACAATTGTTCGTCAAAATTTAGATCCGTATATCGATTCTCAAGCATTTACCCGAATTGTGATGGGTACTTATGCGACTAATCAAAATAGTTCTGCTGCACAGCGTGCTCAGTTTGAAAAGAATTTCCGTGAAACTTTAATTGAAAATTATGGTTCAGCATTTGCAAAATTCTCAAATCAAACTTATACCTTGCGTCCTTATAAAGATACAGGCAGCAAAAACCCTGTTGTAACGATTGATTTCAATAATAAGGGCGAAAAAATTCCAGTATCTTTCCAATTGGTAGATAAAGGAACTCAATGGAAAGTGCGTAATATCAACGTATCTGGTATCGACTTAGGTTTACAATTCCGCAATCAATTTGCCGCGACAGTGAAACGTAATGGCGGAAACTTAGATAAAGCAATTGCGAACTTTAAACCAGATGCAGAAGCTGCTGTAAATAAATAATTATAGGTGATCAGTGATTGAATACATCAATCAGCAGTTAGTGGTATCGGGTAAAATCGATTACGACAATGCTGAAGAATATTATCAAGAAGGTTTGGCGATCCTCCAGACTCAGATTCAACTACCTGTGGTGGTTGATTTGTCTCAACTAGAGCATGGTAGTACTTTAGCTTTGGCAGTATTGGTGCGTTTATTGCGTCATACACCTGAGGCAAAAGGCTTACAGTTTAAATCTGTACCGCCAAAAATGATGAATATTATTCAGGCTTGTCACTTAGAAAGTGATCTGCAATTACTGAGTTAAACCCTAAAATAAAAAAGCACCGAAAGGTGCTTTTTTTTATTTCACTGGAAGTACTTTGTGAATTTCCCTCTCCTGTTAGGAGAGGGCTAGGGAGAGGTTTTGTTGCCCTCTCTCTAACTCTCTCTCAAAGGGAGACAGAATTTCAATAGGTGAAAATGGGTGCTTTCAAATCCATTTTTTCCAGCGGAAATAAATCATGGGGCCAATAAAGAATGCTAACAAAATGGCACTTACCATGACAAAACTTGTTGTACCGTGAGCAAAAGGAAGAACATCGGTATTCATACCATAAACACTTGCAACGAGCATAGGTGGCGCAAGCATACTTGGTAAAATAGAGAATCGACGGATCGTGTCATTCTGTTCGGTATTAATGAATCCAGACGTTGTATCAAGTAAGAATCGAACTTTTTGGAATAGGAAAGCATCATGTTCGACAAGTGAGCGAACATCTTCACTTAACTCTCGGATATCTGCATCGTATATATGACTGCCTAATGCACGAGGACGTGCTAAAAAGGTCAGTACACGACGTAAATCAATTAAACAGAGTTGTGCTTTTCCAAGCGTATCTTCTAATTGAGCAAGTCGAGTAATCATGTCATCTAAATCTAAGATTTGTTCACGATGACGGTTGTTCAAAACTTCTGTGGAGTATTTTTCTAAGTCTTTGTGGATATCTTCTAAAATATCCGCAAGCTCATCGAGTTTTGCTTCTAATAAGCCTAAAAGTACCCAAGTTGGGTCTTTGTAATCAATTTCATAATCATTACGACGTGCTCGTGCTCGGAACGCACGAAAGGCAACGAGCTTTTCACCACGTAATGTAAATAAGCGATCTTTATGAAGAATAAAGGCAACGGTTTGAACCATTGAAAGAATACTTGAGTTTTCTTCAGGTTCACCATCAAGTTGGAAGTTTTTATTTTTCGTTAAAAAATATGTGCTGATATGTAAAATACCGTCGTCATCACGGTAGAATCGAGCAGAAGATGAAATGTCTTCTAAAGATTTGAGGGTTGGAAGATTTTGATCGTAAGCATCGAGCACCCATTGTTGTTCTTCTTGAGATGGTGCAATGAGATCGATCCAGACCAAGTCTTGATGTAAGTCAAAACCGCCATTGATTGTGGCGTCTGCTAAACTACCGCGCTCGGTCGGGTAAAAGGCTTCGAGCATTCGTCTTTTCTCCTTTGCGCAGTATCCATATTCGTAATGCGTGTATTTTAGACAAGGTTTAGATTAAAAGCACTGTTCATATCGTTATTTTATTTAAAAAAATGAGCTGAACGTTATTTAATTGTATTTCAACACGATAACATGGTGAAAAAATGACAAATTCTATTGCTGTTTTTTGTGGTTCGGCTTTTGGTACAGATGAAATTTTTACTCAAACAGCACAAGAACTTGGTAAAGCAATTGCTCAACAAGGCAAAACTTTGGTGTATGGCGGTGGTCGTTCAGGCTTGATGGGTGTTGTGGCTGATAGTGCATTGCAGGCAGGTGGAAAGGTCGTTGGTGTTATTCCTGAAGTGCTTGTGAATAAAGAGTTGGCGCATCCAAATTTAACAGAGCTTCATGTTGTAAAAGATATGCATGAGCGTAAAACAAAAATGTCCGAGCTTTCTGATGCTTTTATTGCAATGCCGGGTGGTTCTGGAACATTAGAAGAAATTTTTGAACAATGGACTTGGGCGCAGTTGGGTATTCATTTAAAACCTTGTGCATTTTTGAACGTCGATGGTTTTTATGATGATTTAATTAAATTCATTGAAGTAACAACAACTAAAGGTTTTACTCATTCTCGCTTTAATGATTCATTAATTTCATCCTCTTCAATTAACGAAATTTTAAGTCAAATTGAAACATTTGTAGCACCTGAACCGAAATGGGGAATGGTTGAACGTCCGAAAGAAGTGAAAAAAGCATGAACATAATTACGGTTGCAGCGGCAATTATTTTAAATGAGCAACAGCAACTTTTAGTGGTGCGTAAAAAAAATACCGAATTTTTTATGCAAGTGGGTGGAAAGCTAGAACCGAATGAACAACCTGAAGTGACGATGCTTCGTGAAATTCATGAAGAAATTGGTTGTGAAGCGCAAATAGAAAGTTTTGTAGGTCGATTTGAAACGATGGCGGCTAATGAACCTGATCATCAATTGATTAGTTATATGTATCACGTTTCGTTACACGAGCAACCGCACGTTGAAGCTGAAATTGCAGAAATGAAGTGGATTGATATCGATGATCAAGATACTTTGCTTGCGCCATTAACGCTTGAAGTGGCAATTCCTTGGGTGAAGAAATACTTATCTGAAGTTATGGTTTAAGTTTCATTCGTTTATTAAAAAAGGAAAGATAGAATCTTTCCTTTTTTATTTTAGGGGGTGAACTTTAATTATCTGCATATGCTAAACAAGCGGCATAAATTTTTTGACAGCCTAGTTCTTCTAATTTTAGTTTTAAGGCGTGAATTGAACTACCTGTAGTGACAACATCATCTAGAATTAATACACGACGATATTGGATTTTTGAGCTGTGGTTAATTTCAAATTGTTCATCAATATTTTCAAGTCGTTCTAAGCGGTTTAAGCCTTTTTGTGAATGTTGATGTGAGCGTGAAATGGGTTGCCAAACAGGAATATTTAAATCTTGAGCAAGTGTGTTTGCTAGAACTAAGGTTTGATTAAAGCCACGTTCAATCAAGCGCTCATTTGAAATAGGCATAGGCACTATGGCTTGTATTTTAGGAAAGCGCAGTTCTTTTAAAATACCTGAAAGTAGCGTTTGATAATGCAGTTGTTGTTCATATTTAAACTTTTGAATGATTCGATCGATTGGGTAAGCGTAATGGCAAGCCACTGAAATATCCATTTCTTGGCGTTGAACCGTTTGCTTATACCAAGGCAAACTATCCCAACATTCAGCACAAACAGAATATTTCACTTGAGCATCGACACCACACAGTTGGCAATGTGTAAATGAGCGCATTAATGCTGAAGTATAGTGTAGAAGATTAAACATAGGCATACCTTGGTGCTTCAGGTAACCATCGTTTTAATAAAGCATCTGCATGACTTGGGTAATCTTTTAAAATTTGTTGTGCGACATAATGCGCCTGACTCAGAAGATGGTCATCACGTTCTAATTTAGCAACACGAAAACCCATATCTCCCGTTTGTTTGGTACCTAACAATTCACCTGGTCCACGAATCTCTAAATCTTTTTCTGCAATTAAAAAGCCATCATTGGTTTCACGCATTATGCGTAAACGTTCTTGTCCATTTTGTGATAATGGATTCTTGTAAAGCAGGGCGCAGAAACTGGCTTTCGCACCTCGACCAACACGACCTCGTAATTGGTGAAGCTGTGAAAGTCCTAAACGTTCTGCATTTTCAATGACCATAATCGACGCATTTGGAACATCTACACCCACTTCAATAACTGTCGTGGCAATGAGGAGTTGAAGTTCATTGTCCTTGAACTGCTGCATGACTGCTTGTTTATCATCGGCTTTCATTTTGCCGTGAACCAAGCCCACTTTTAAGTGTGGAAAACGTTCACGTATTTCTTGATAGCTTGCTTCGGCAGCTTGAGCATCTAAAGTTTCAGATTGTTCCACAAGGGTACAAACCCAATAGGCTTGTTTGTCTTCTGCACAATTTGTCGCAATTCGATTTAAAACTTCTTCACGACGGTCAAGCGGAATAGTGACGGTTTGAATAGGTGTACGACCCGGAGGAAGTTCATCAATAACAGAGGTGTCTAAATCACCATAAGCAGACATTGCAAGCGTACGTGGAATCGGTGTGGCAGTCATAACAAGCTGATGTGGAGTCATTCCATCTAAGCCCTTATTGCGTAAAGCAAGGCGTTGATCTACACCAAAACGATGTTGCTCATCAATAATTACTAAACCAAGTTTGGCAAATTCAACATTTTCTTGAAATAGTGCATGTGTTCCGACAATTAACTGTGCTGAACCATCTTGAATGGTTTTTTCTGCTACTGCACGAGCTTTACCTTTTTGTTTGCCTGAGAGCCAAGATACCGACAAACCTAAAGGTTCAAACCATTTTTTGAAATTCAAATAGTGTTGTTCTGCCAAAATTTCTGTGGGTGCCATCAGTGCAACTTGCCAACCTTCTTCAAGTGCGTGACATGCCGCTACACCTGCAACTAAAGTTTTACCTGCACCTACATCACCCTGAACCAAGCGAAGCATGGGTTTATTGAGTTTTAAGTCATCTGCAATTTCTTTAGAAACACGTTTTTGTGCGCCTGTCATTTCAAAAGGTAAGGCACTTAATAATGCTTTTGCGTACTTTTTACTTGGCGAAAACGAAGGGGCTTCAATTTGTTGAATATAGGCACGTCGTGTTAATAAGCTAACTTGATGTGCGACCAATTCTTCAAAAATTAAACGTTGCTGCGCAGGATGTGAACCTTGCGCGAGTTGAATCATATTGGCATCTACAGGTGGATGATGAATATAATTCAATGCTTCTTTTAAAGCATATCCATTGGTGAATTTTTTAGGCAGTAATTCGGGTAAATCATCACTATGTTGTTGCAGTGCCTGCTTTACATATTCACGTAGTTTAGATTGTGTTAAGCCTTCTGTACTTGGATAAATTGCAGTGAGTTGTGTTTTTGGTAAAGGTGTATGTTCGCTAATGACCTGAATTTCAGGGTGATAAAGCTCTAAACCGCGAGCACCTACACGAACTTCGCCAAATATTCTTAAACGATTTCCAAGCTTTGCTCGATCTGTAATGCCTTTATAAATATGATAAAAACGTAAAGTAACTTTACCAAAATCATCATCGAGTAAAACCGCCATAGATTTGCGTTTTCCCGGTGGAAAATCGACACCTTTGACAATACCTTCAAGCAAATAGCTTCTGCCTACATCCAATTGGTTCATAGGAATGATCGTGCTACGATCTTCATAGTCACGTGGAAGATGAAACAGTAAATCATCTGTATTAAAGATATTTAGCTTTTCTAGTAAAGCGGCAGAGGCATTTCCTACGCCTTGCAATTGGTGGACTGCGGCCATGTCCTCTCAACTCAGTATGTGATTGGTGCTAAATGCATATTTTATTTATAGGTTATGGTAAAACATCTCAGCGCGTTGCTAAACAACTATTTGCGCTGGATCATCAAATTACCACAATTAGTTCAAGTCCGAAAACAGATGAATACGCAACGCATCTTATTCAAGATATTCATCGTCTTAATTTAAGTCAAATTTCACCTATCGATTGTGTTTATATTTTATTGTCGCCTAAGCAAAGCAATGTTGATGGCTATAGGGAAGCATATTTAAATTCTGCTCAATTGATTATTTCAGCGCTGAAAGATCATCCGATAAAACGCATAATTGTTGTTTCTTCTACGCGGGTTTATGGTGAGAATGCAGGGCAGGGAGTTGATGATGAGTCGCCAATTAATCCATGTGATGAGCAAGGGCAAATTTTGGCAGAGATGGAGCAAGTGTATTTAAAGGCTTTTTCTGAAAAATGCACCATTATTCGCCCAACAGGCATTTATGATGGTTTATCTAAACGCATGATTGGTCTTGCTGAAAATACAAAAACGTACCCCAATATTCATTGGTCGAACCGAATTCATGTTAATGATTTAGCCAGTTTTTTAGCGCATGTGCTTCACGTGGAACATCTAAAGCAGAGTTATATTGTGACCAATAACAAGCCTGAGCCCTTGCATGAGAAGATTCTAAAAATTCAGAAAGAACTAAATTTGCTTGAATTGGTTTTGGAAAGCACAAAGGAAACAGGGAAACGTATTTTTGCCACAAGAATGTTGGATGCTGGATTTCAATTAAAACACGATTAATTTGTTCTATTAAAAAAGCCTCTCACTGGAGAGGCTTTTTTTGCTTATTTTTTCTTACGCTTTTGGCGTTTCTTCGCTTGTTGAGCAGCTAATGCATCTAGTGCTTCTTTTAATTCTTCATCTGTAAATGAAGTAATGTGATGAAGCATTTGCAAGGTAACATCATCTAAAACAAGATTTGCATATTGAGTGACATTTTTAAATTGTTCATCAAAGACAATAGCGTTGTTTTCGTTGGTGCTGATATAACCTTTTTGCGTAAGCACTTTAATAAAGCTTTGGAATAGTGCTTTATCGAAAAATTCAGGTGAGTTGAATTCATAAAGTACAGATAAACGCTGACCTACTAAATGGCTAAGTTCTTCAACTTGGCGTGTAGAAATATTGCCTGAACCACGTTGCGTAATTAAAGATAAAGTCATGTAGTAGCGTTCAAGACTTTGCATAACAGGCGTTGCAAGAACAACAAGCTGATTATGATCTTCAGTATTTGGTGCAGGAGAAATTAGATTTCCATCTGCATCTTTGCTAATGAGTTTTGCATTCAATAAAGCATCAATATACGCTTCAGTTGGCACTTGAATTTCGTCTTCATTCCACTTTAAGAACAATTCAGCTTTTAAGAATGGATATAAAGTTTTGATGACATTGCATAAATCTTTCGGTGCAATAGAACCATTATGATTGACTAGTGCTGCAATTAAAGATGGTAAAACAAAGGCATGTAAAATGTTATTACGGAAGTAAGTTAGCAATACGCCTTGACCTTCTTCAATCGCAATAATATCGCCTAAAACATGATTGACTCGTTTAATTAGTTTGAGTTTTAAACCATAAGCAATAATTTCTTTGCCTGATAATGGCGTCACTTGAATGCGTTCATCATAAGGTAGTGATGCAAGCAAATTACGGTAAGTATCAATTTGTTTTACACAAATTTCTTCATCTAAAGTGTGTTTTGGCGTAGCAAGCAGAATAAGAGAAAGTAATGAAACAGGGTTAATCACCGCGGCACGGTTAATGTTTTCTAAAATTGCATTTGCAGAGCTATTTACAGCTTGTGAAACTTCATCTGGAATAGCATCATCATTTTTAGTGACCGTGACATTCTCTGCATGATGTTGCTTTAGCATGTCATCTAAGAAAACAGGCTCGCCAAAGTTCACATGAACCTTACCAAACACTTTCTCAATTTTACGTAGGGTTTTAATAATCCCCATAATTGATTCAGACTCTTTAGCCTTACCATTCATTTCACCAACGTAAGTTGAACCTTCCATTAAGCGTTCATAGCCAATATAAGTTGGAATAAATACGATAGGTTTAGAGCGACCACGTAAATGACTGTGAACCGTCATAGCCAACATGCCTGTTTTAGGCGGTAAGATGCGACCTGTGCGTGAACGACCACCTTCAATGAAATATTCAAGCGGTGTATTGCGTGACAAAATGCTATACAAATATTCTTTAAATACGGTGGTGTACAAACCATTTCCACGGAATGAACGACGAATAAAGAATGCGCCACCACCACGTAAAATTTGACCTACAAAAGGCATGTTTAAATTATCGCCTGCAGCAATGTAAGGCACCATCAAACCACGTTGATAAATCACATAAGAAAGCAATAAATAGTCGATGTGGCTACGGTGACATGGCGTATAAATAATTTCGTAGTCTTTGGCTAATTCACGAACCGTACTAAAGTTGTGAACATCTACACCATCATAAAGCTGTGTCCAAAGGCGAGTCAGTGCCATAAATGCAAAACGCACCGTTGAGTGTGAATAATCAGATACGATTTCGTTTAAACACCCTACAGCGCGACGTTCTGCTTCAAGCAAACTAATTTTGCTACGAATACTTTCACGACGAATAGCATCTTGAACATCGGGAGATTTGATCAATGAATGCATGACATTGCGACGGTCTGATAAGTCAGGTCCTAAAACAATTTCACGTTGATTATCTAAGTAGTTATTTAAGGTATTTAAAATATATGTTGCAGGTGAAATATTTGGATGGGTTACTTTCGCAAATTCAATAAGCTTACGTAGTGATTGTGGCTCATGGAATTCTAAGTAAGATTGACGACCATGCATCCCAATATTTACAAGCTGTTTTACAGTTCCTGGTGTAGACCAAGTATCTGTCATTAACAGTTTTAGCAATGAATCTTCTTTATCGGGTGAACGTCCCCAAAGTAGGGTCACAGGCACAAGATCAATATCTGCATCTGGATATTTTTCTAGTAACTCAACCAAGCTAAGTAAGCGTGGAGGGAGCTTATGTGCAGATGGATTTAAAATATTATTTTCATCTGAATGTTGTAAGAAAAGGACAGAGACTTTTTCTTCGTGATCTTTAATAATAAGCGGGTCTAATGCAGGTGCTAATTTTAAGCGACGTGTTTCGCCATCAACCACTAAAGCATTGCTGCGAGAATGGTTTTGTAAAACATAACAAACCACTTTAGGTTTGTTCGAGGCATCACCTTGTTTTTCTGCAGTTTGGGTTGCTACAGGAACTTCACCAAGAACTTGTGGCGTTACCACGAGGTCAAGTAGCTTGCTAGAAAGCTTGCGATAAATTTGACCGAAACCACTCTTGGACATAAGAACTCCTACTTAAATGACCGTTATTACAGAGATATTTTTTTAAGGGCTGTTATTTTGAATATATCTATTCAAAAACAATATGCCATTTTCTAACAATATTCGTAAGTACGGGTAATTTTACAGTTAAAAAGCATACTTTTAGAAGATGTATTCAAAAAATCATATGACAAGCGAGTCAGTAAAACTTTATTGCTTTGCTTGGTTTTATGGCAAAATAGCCTTCTTTTTTAGTTGTCACACACAATTAAAGCCTCATTTCATTGTGATCATATCGATATAGGTTGCCCCATGAATACGTTAACTCAGGAATTGGTTGATTTACTTAGCCTTGAAAAACTTGAAGAAAATATCTTCCGTGGACAAAGCCGAAATTTGGTAGGCAAGCGTGTCTTTGGTGGGCAAGTTTTAGGTCAGGCATTACGTGCTGCTTCATACACAACAGATCGTCCTGCACATTCATTACATGCGTATTTCTTATTTGGTGGCGATGTAAACGCCCCAATCATTTATGCGGTTGATCGTATTCGTGATGGGCGCAGTTTTGTCAGCCGTCAAGTACGTGCAATTCAGCATGGTAAAACCATTTTCATGTGTATGGTTTCATTTGCAGAACAAGAAGAAGGCTTGAATTATCAAACGACAGAGCCTGAATATCCTGCGCCTGAAACTTTAAAAACTGAAGCAGAATTAAAAACTCAAATTGTGGAATTTGTGCCTGAAAATGTACGCGCAAGTTTTATGCGTGATCGTCATGTCGAGCTTCGCCCTGTGATGCCAATTAATCCTTTCGCACCACAGCCTGAAGCACCAAACTATGCACATTACATTCGTACGCATGATAAAATTGCCGCAGATGTGGATGAAACTTCGTTACATCAAGCGATTGCTGCGTTCTATTCAGATTTTACTTTAATGACGACAGCACTTCGTCCGCATGGTTTAAGTTATCTTTCTCCAAGTTTACAATGTGCGAGCATTGACCATGCGATGTATTTCCATAAGCCATTCCGTGTAGATGAGTTTATGCTTTACGACATGGATGCAACCATTAGCGCAAGTTCGCGTGGTTTGAATTTTGGTCGAATGTGGCAAAATGGTCAGTTGGTCTGTAGTACAACACAAGAAGGCTTAATTCGTTTGCGTGAAATTGAATCGCTATAAATTTAAGTTTTCAATATTTCAAAAGCCGAATCATTATTCGGCTTTTTTATTTTTAAGATTCACTTGAAGATTTAGTGGCAATGGTATGTGCCATTTTTATGATTATTATGACAACCTTCAGAATTTGTTCGACCTGAATGTGCAAATACAACATTCGTGATTATGGTTACGACGATAAATAGAATAATTTTTTGCATAAAGCCCCCTAAAGAAAAAATATAAAATTTAATTATAATCATATATTTATTATTTTTGGTTGGCATGTTTTACTAGAAATTCATTCTTTGTATTTGGTTTAGATTTAAAAATGAAGAATAAGCATATGACAAAATAATTCTCGATTCTAAAAAGCGTGCATGGCATATTGTGGGTCAAATTAATTAAAAAAAGCATTCTAGGATGAGTTTAAATTCACAAATTCTAATTGCAGCCATATTGGGTGTGATTTTTGGTTTCGTTCTAAACCTCTTTCCAAATACACAATTTTTTGATGCAAGTATTTATGGCTTAAGTATTGTCAGTAGTATTTTTATTGGTTTACTTAAAATGCCGTTGATTCCCTTAATCTTCAGCTCAATTGTGGTTGGGGTTTCAAATTTAGAGGCGTCAGGTCAGTTAAGTAGAACGTGGAAAATTACTTTAATGTGTTGTGTCACCACAACAACATTGGCGCTTATTTTGGGCTTAGCATGTGCGCATTTATTTAATGTCGGCAAAGGTGTCGATATTGTTATGTTCCAAGATGCAATGAGCGCACATAACACGCCCGACACATTAACACCGTCATCTTTCTTCACCAATTTCATTCAAAATACTTTAATTAATCCATTTAAAGCATTTGCAGAAGGCAATGTTTTAGCTGTGGTTGTTTTTGCCTTATTTGTAGGCGTGGCTTTAGTGAAAGGTGGTGAAAATTTCAGAACGGTTCGTAAGCTCAGTCACCAGTTTTTTGACATTATGATGTTGATGATTGGCTGGGTGATGAAGCTTGCACCATTGGGGATCTTGGCATTACTTGCAAAGCTTATTGCCACCGAAGATGTGTCTGTATTAAGTCGTTTAGCTGAATTTGCCGCCGTGGTCACAGGTACAACAATTTTCCACGGGGTAGTGGTGTTGCCATTGTTGTTGTGGATTTTTGGCAAAATGAATCCATTGACCTTTTTTAAAGGGACACGTGCAGCATTAATTACTGCATTTGCAACAAGCTCAAGTTCTGCAACTATGCCACTTTCTATGAAGTGTGCGCAGGAAAATTTAGGTGTTCGTCCGCAAACAGCAGGTTTTGTTATTCCATTAGGTACGCAGTTAAATATGGATGGGACAGCACTTTATGAAGCTGCTGCTGCTTTATTTATTGCAAACTTAATGGGTTTAGATTTAACCATTGGTCAGCAACTGATTGTATGTGCAACCGCAATGATTGCATCTTTGGGTGCGCCAGGTATTCCAAGCGCAGGCATGGTAACGATGATTATGGTTTTGCAATCGGTTGGTTTGCCTGCCGAAGCCATCGCAATTTTATTACCGATTGATCGTTTGTTAGATACGGTTCGTACCGTGGTTAATGTACAAGGGGATATGATGATTAGCGTGGTTGTTGATCGTTATACCAAAGAAGAAAATACGGTTTAGTTTGTCTATTTTAGAAACTGAGCAATAAAAAAGGTCGGATATTCCGACCTTTTTTATCTGTATGAAAAGAAGGTTAATCTTCTTTTTTTACATCAATGGCTTCAACAGATGCGTCATTTTCAACATCAAGGTTGTCTTCAAATTCGATGTTGTCAAAACTGCCTTCTTCAAATTCGAATTCACCTTCTTCAAAATCATTTTCAGAAGCTTCTGGAATGCTATCTAAATCAAAATTATTTGATTGTTCAAGCGTAAAGTTCAAACGACCTGCCATTACACTTGCAAGCTCTTCTAAACCTTCTTTGTTCATTGAAGAGAAAAGTTGAATTGAGAAATTCAATTTCATCTTTTTCAATTCTGCCTTAACTTCTTGTAATGCTTTAGAAGCGGGGCCACGGTTGAGTTTGTCTGACTTGGTTAAAAGTACATGAACAAATAATTGTCGTGAATACGCCCATTCCAACATCATTACATCGAAATGTTGTAATGGATGTCGAATATCCATAAGCAACACTAAGCCTTGTAGGCTTTCACGATGAATAAGATAGTTTTCTAATTCTTTTTGCCAAACAATTTTCATGGCTTCAGGTACGGCAGCATAACCATAACCTGGTAAATCGACCAAGCGTTGGTCTGGGTTGCCTAAGCTAAAAAAGTTGATCATTTGTGTACGACCAGGCTTTTTAGATGCACGAGCCAATTGCTTTTGATTGGTTAGTGCATTAATCGCGCTCGATTTACCTGCATTTGAACGACCTGCAAATGCAACTTCATAACCTGTATCTTCAACACAAAGATTAAGCTTAGGCGCACTCATTAAGAATTCAGCTTTTC
The DNA here is from genome assembly GCF_010646905.1 of Acinetobacter portensis. Classification (NCBI taxonomy): domain Bacteria; kingdom Pseudomonadati; phylum Pseudomonadota; class Gammaproteobacteria; order Moraxellales; family Moraxellaceae; genus Acinetobacter; species Acinetobacter portensis. The sequence goes on along the minus strand of NZ_JAAARQ010000002.1, from coordinate 853,742 downwards.
GTAACCAATTTAATGAGCGAACAGAGTACTCAGTAATGGCAGAATCAACTTTTTTCACATAGCTGATCTTTTGCTTAGGCGCATTTGCTATCTTACTGTTTTTAGACTTTCCTCTGCTGTGGTGCATAGCTTAACTTCAATCAATAATCTACAAACGACTATTATAAAGGAAGTCGAACATTCAAGCGACCTTTGCAGATTTTAAAGCGAAGTAAATTTACAAAGTACTTTATAAATGAATGAGGGGAATGGCAGATAAAGTTGAATATTTCGCTTGAGGTGATGTATTCAGAACATCATTGAGTGTGTATTGATTTAAGCTGACGTAAAACTGTTCAAGTGCTTGATCTAAAATGCCTTTTAATCCACATTTACTGCGTAAAACACAGGGTGGGGTGTTACATTCAACAATTTGATGATCGCCTTGTAAAATTCTAACAATTTCACCAAGTTGTGAGTTTAATGCTTTTGGATTTAATCGAATTCCACCACCTTTGCCACGTGTGGTAATAATCCAATCATGTTGTCCCATAAAATGAACAATTTTCACCAAATGATTTTTAGAGACATGCAAATCTTCCGCAATTTCGGCAATGGTATACGGCATATCTCTCGGTTGAGCGATATACATTAAAATACGCAGTGCATAATCGGTAAATTTGTTGAGTTGCATGTAGTCACATAAATGATGGGGAGCTTTCTAGTTTAGCGTGAAAGTTCCCCTAAAGGAACTTTCAGCACAGAATCATCTATTTAGAACAAAGCAATAATGCTTATAGAGGAGCGGTAACTTGTACTGTATCGCCTACTTTATAGTTCTCTACCAAGATATTCGTTACAGAGAATTCTGTACGATTTTCTTCTGCTTTAACACTAAATGTAAATTCGTTATTTGCTTGAGCATCTGCGAATTTAAATTGTTGAGGTTGTTGAAGTTCATGATTTGGAACTTTAACTTTAACTGAAATGTATTGTCCTGCTTCAGCATTTACAACATCTTTGCCATCAGTTGCTTTAATTGTAAATGTCTTACCGTTTTCATTTGTTTCAATTGCACTAATGTTAAATGAACGCCATCCGCTCCAACCACCTTGTTTTGCAGCAAGGTTTTCGAACTTCTGTTTTTCTGCATTAATTAAAATATCAGCCAATTGTAGATAAGCTTCTTTCCATGCCGCAATTAAGTCTGAATCCATTGGTACATCTAAAACTTCACTAATTGAATGAAGTAAGTTTTCACCCACAATTGAATATTGATCTGGTCGAATGTCTAAGCTGACGTGTTTCGTTGAAATGTGCTCAATTGCTTTAGCCAATACGCTTGGATTTTCAATATTCTCAGCATAAGCCAAAACAGCAGCGGCAAGAGCGCGTGGCTGACGACCTGTACTTTGATGATCGAGGTTAAATGTATTTTTAAGTTCAGGATTATTGTTCAACATGCGGTTGTAGAAATAGCTTGTAAGTGCAACACCATTCTCACGAAGTACAGGAACAGTAGATTTAACGAGTTTAATATATTGCGGGTTCATAGTTCGGCTTCTAGTGAGTTATAAGATATATTTAAAATACATCTTATAAAATGTATTTACAATACATCTGAATGAAATAACCATAAAAAAAAATATGGGATATTTGAAATATCCCATAAAAATATTAACTTAGTTAAATGTAAAAATTATTTTTTTCCAAATAAGGAACCAAGTAATCCACGTACAATTTTTTGCCCTGTAGATCCGCCTAAGCTACGCGCAGCACTTTTTGCAAAAGTTCCAACAGTATCTTGAATGATTTTTTCACGTTGCTTTGCAGCACGTTCAGCTTCTTTTTGCTGTTCTTTGGCGATGCGTTCTTGCTCCTTGGCTTGTTGTTTTGCAAAAGCTTCGGCTTCTTTCGTTTGCTGCTTTTCTAAAGCTTCTCTTTCTTTTGCAGCTATTTTTTCTTGTTCCGCTTGAGCAGCTTGTTGTTGGGTTTCAGCAACTTTATTTTGTAAAAGTTCAAATGCACTTTCACGGTCAATCTCTTTTTCATAAATACCTGCAACAACACTTTGACTGATTAAAGCATTACGCTCATCTGTACTGATTGGGCTGAAAGATGAGTGGGGAGGCATAATCCATGCACGTTCCACCATTTGTGGAATCCCTTTTTCATCTAAACAGCTAACCAATGCTTCACCTACACCAAGTTCGGTAATGGCTTGATCTACTTTAAATTCAGGATTCGCACGGAATGTATCGGCAGCAGTTTTCACTGCTTTTTGGTCTTTAGGTGTAAATGCGCGTAAAGCATGTTGAATGCGGTTACCTAATTGACCTAAAACACTTTCAGGTAAATCGAGAGGATTTTGTGTGACGAAATAAATACCCACGCCTTTAGAGCGAATAAGGCGAACCACTTGTTCAATTTTTTCTTGTAGTGCTTGGCTTGCATTGTCAAAAAGTAAATGTGCTTCATCGAAGAAGAAAACAAGCTTTGGTTTATCCATATCGCCAACTTCAGGAAGTTGTTCGAAAAGTTCTGAAAGCATCCAAAGTAAGAACGTTGCATAAAGCTTTGGTGTGTTCATCAATTTATCAGCAGTCAATAAATTAATATTGCCTCGACCTTGGCCATCGGTTTGGATGAAATCCATAATATTTAAACTAGGTTCACCAAAAAACTTATCTCCACCTTGATCTGCAAGAGCAAGTAAATTGCGCTGAATTGCACCTAAACTTGCAGGAGATAAATTGCCGTAATCAGCTTGATAACTTGCTGCATTTTCGCTGACATGGCTAATCATGGCTTTTAAATCTTTAAAGTCTAAAAGCAATAAACCTTGATCATCTGCAATTCTAAATACAGCGGAAAGCACACCTTCTTGCGTATCGTTTAAATTCAACATACGTGCAAGAAGTAAAGGTCCAATTTCAGAAACTGTGGTACGAATAGGATGACCTTGTACACCAAATAAATCCCAGAAAACTACGGGATATGCAGCAAAATCTATCGATTCAATATTTAGTGTTTTTAAGCGTTCGTCAAATTTTGCATTGCTTTCACCTGCTTTAGCTAGGCTTGAAACATCGCCTTTTGCATCGGCTAGAAATACGGGTACACCAAGACGGGAAAAGCTTTCTGCAAGTACTTTTAATGTTACAGTTTTACCTGTCCCTGTCGCACCTGCAATTAAGCCATGTCGATTGGCAAATTGAGAATGTAAAACAACATCTTGCGTTGTGTCAGATGTCTTTTTCGCAACAACAATTGGTGTACCCATATTTATTCCTATTTCATTGTAATTTATGACTTATTTAAGGTTTTAATTGCGTTTTCTATATCTTGTATTAAATCTTCAGGATGTTCTAGCCCTATGCAGAAGCGAACCAGTAAACCTTCTTTTAAATGAGTATGTTCTAAAGTTCGCATCTCATTCAAGTTATATAGCATTACAAGGCTAATTGGACCACCCCAACTGAATCCTAATTTAAATAAAGTGAGCGCATCACAGAATTTTCGCACATCTTCTAAAGTATATTTAGGATCTAAAATAACGCTGACTAAGCCTGCGCTATGACCTTCTTTACATACATCTTTCCAGTATTGATGTCCTGCAGAAGCTTCATCATGAGGATGTAAAACTTGTATAAATTCTTTTTGCTGTTTTAGCCAATCTAAAAGTTTTATAGCACTTTTAGATTGATGCTCATAACGGAGTTGCATTGAAGATAAACTACGTTGAATTTGAGCAACATCATCACCTGAAATACTAATACCGTGAATTGCATGCATACGGAAGAGTTGATGATGTAACTTTTGATTACGTGTAACGATTGAGCCCATTAAAATATCACCGCCACCACTAGGATATTTTGTGAGTGCATGAACAGTAACATCGACACTTAAATGTGCATCGCTAAAGTCGAAGGCATTAAAGGCTAAACCTGCGCCCCAAGTATTGTCTAAAGCGGTAAGAATATTGTGTTGTTGTGCTTTTTTCGCAAGATTAACTAAGTCTGGGAATTCTAAAGTCACAGAACCTGCTGCTTCTAACCATAAAAGTTTGGCTTTTTCTGTTGGTTGAAAAGATGAAGCATCTATTGGGTTATAAACTTTGACTGAAATACCATAACGAGACGATAAGTTTTGTAAATGTTCCATGTTTGGACCATAAATATTATCTGCAACCCAAACTTCATCACCTTGAGATAAAAAACATGAGTTCACTAGGTTAATGGCAGATAACCCACTTGGTGCAAGTAGTGAATATTTTCCGCCTTCTATTTGGGCAATATTATCGCCAAGCGTAAATGTTGTAGGTGTTCCATGAGTGCCATAACTATAGTCGTAATCATCTGTCCAATGGCGATTAAACAAAGCATCTGTATTATCAAAAATAATTGTAGATGCACGATATAGGGGAGGTTGAATTGTATTTATAAGTTGAGGGGCTTTTCTTGGTGCGTGAATCAGTTGTGTTTGTTGGTTCTTTTTCACAATAAATCTCTTGGAATGTATTTAATGAACCTAGCTTAAGAGAAAAATATCGCTTTATGCTAATGAATTACGTAATTCTGTTAAAAATCGACAAATAAATAAAAGTTGGCTTCATTTTTGCAAAACTCAAACCAGAGCTATAACAATTAGGTTAACGCGCATGAAGTCGCATTTAAAAGTACATTATTTTCAGCATATTGCTGGCGAAGGATTCGGAAGTTGTTATGAATATTTAAAACAACTCGATGCACAAATAACAGCAACAGAATTCTTTGCTTTGCCTTTAGATCGTTCATTGGATATTGAAGCCTTGCCCACGGTAGAAGAAGTTGATTTGCTTATTATTATGGGGGGTACAATGAGTGTGAATGATGAGGTGAATTTTCCATGGCTAAAAGTAGAAAAAAGATGGTTGAGACGATACCTATCATCAGGTAAGCCGGCTTTAGGTTTGTGTTTAGGAGGGCAGTTAATTGCAAATGCATTAGGAGCAGCTGTAAGCCGTAATCCACAGCAAGAACTAGGTTGGGGGTGGTGAAAAAAATAGAGGATGTGCCTAAAGATTGCTTTAAATTACCAGACTCATTTAATGTAATGCAGTGGCATAGCGAAACATTTGAAATTCCAAAAGGTGCAATACATCTTGCACAGAATCATATTTGCCGAAACCAAATGTATCAAATTGGAAAAAACATACTCGGATTTCAGTTTCATCCAGAAATTACGCCCAGTGCTTTAACATTATTTTTAGAGAATGATGATGAGTTGTCCAATTTTTCAGGAAAGTATGTTCAAGAGAGATGGGTGCTTGAAAAAACACCAAAAACAAGCTTTATTGAGGGAAATCAAATACTAAAAGATGCAATAGATTATTTGATAAAAGCAAAGCTGAGTGAATTAAAATCGGTTACAAAATAATCGGAAAGATAATTTAGATTATCTCTATAAAGGATAAAATAGATTTGCTTATGCAATAAACAATCGTTATAATGAGCGACCCTTTAATGAAAGGGGTTAGCTATAAATAATTAGCTAACATCGTGACAGTCATGGCATCGATCATGACCTTAGTGATTTTCACTGCCTTTGACACTTGCCTTACTTTTGTGGGGGAGATGCGTCAAGGGTGATTCTTTATATATTTTGGCTTGGAGTTAACTGGTATGTCTAACCAGAGAATTCGTATCCGTCTTAAGTCTTTTGATCATCGTTTAATTGATCAATCTGCTCAAGAGATCGTAGAAACAGCAAAACGTACTGGCGCACAAGTTTGTGGTCCAATTCCGATGCCTACACGTATCGAACGTTTTAACGTTTTAACATCACCACACGTTAACAAAGATGCGCGTGACCAATACGAGATCCGCACTTACAAACGTTTGATCGATATCGTTCAACCTACAGATAAAACTGTAGATGCGTTGATGAAATTAGATCTTGCAGCTGGTGTTGATGTTCAGATCGCATTGGGTTAAGGCTTTCGGGTTAATTAACGTTTTAAGTTAATTAGGCCGCTTTTTTAGAGGTTTATGCACATGGCTATTGGTTTAGTCGGTCGCAAGTGCGGTATGACACGTATCTTTACAGATGCTGGTGTTTCTGTGCCTGTAACAGTGATTGAGGTTGATCCTAACCGCATCACTCAAATCAAAACGCTTGAAACTGATGGTTATCAAGCGATTCAAATCACTACTGGTGAACGTCGCGAATCTCGCGTAACTAACGCTCAGAAAGGTCACTTTGCGAAAGCTGGTGTTGCTGCTGGTCGTCTAGTTCAAGAATTCCGCGCTACAGAAGCTGATCTTGAAGGTCGTGAAGTTGGTACTTCTCTTACCGTTGAATTGTTCACAGTGGGTCAAATTGTTGACGTAACTGGTCAATCTAAAGGTAAAGGTTTCCAAGGTGGTGTTAAGCGTTGGAACTTCCGTACGCAAGACGCAACTCACGGTAACTCACTTTCTCACCGTGCTGTAGGTTCTACAGGTCAAAACCAGACTCCTGGTCGCGTATTCAAAGGCAAAAAAATGCCTGGTCACTTAGGTGCGGATCGCGTAACTACTCAGGGTCTTGAAATCGTTTCTATCGACACAGAACGTTCAGTTCTAGTTGTTAAAGGCGCGGTTCCTGGTGCTACTGGTGGCGACGTTATCGTTCGTCCTACGATCAAGGCCTGAGGGGAAATATTGTGAATTTAAATACTGTTTCCGGCTCTGCTGTTGAATTATCTGAAGTTGCTTTCGGTCGTGACTTTAACGAAGCACTTGTACACCAAGTTGTTACAGCTTATTTAGCTGGTGGTCGTCAAGGTTCGAAAGCTCAGAAATCACGTGGCGATGTATCTGGCGGTGGTAAAAAACCTTTCCGTCAAAAAGGTACTGGCCGTGCACGTGCTGGTTCTATCCGTAGCCCAATCTGGGTTGGTGGTGGTAAAACTTTTGCTGCTCGTCCACAAGATTGGTCTCAAAAAGTTAACCGTAAAATGTACCGCGGTGCTATGCAATGCATCCTGGCTGAACTTGTTCGTCAAGATCGCTTAATCTTAGTTGAAGAGTTTGCTGTTGTAGCTCCAAAAACTAAAGAATTGCTTGCAAAACTTAACGACTTGAATGCTACTCGTGCATTAATCGTTACTGATGCTGTTGATGAAAACTTGTATCTTGCTGCTCGCAATATTCCACATGTAGATGTGGTTGATGCTGCTGCAATTGATCCTGTTAGCTTGATTGCGTTCGATAAAGTTGTTATGTCTGTTGCTGCTGCTAAGAAAATTGAGGTAGAACTAGGATGAACAACGAACGTTTATATCAAGTCCTACAAGGACCTGTATTTTCAGAAAAAGCACAAGTTTTAGGTGAAACTGCTGGTGTTCAAGTTTTTAAAGTTGCTTTAAGCGCTAACAAACTTGAAATCAAAAAAGCAGTAGAACAATTGTTTGGTGTGGAAGTTGTTAAAGTTAACACGACTATCACTAAAGGTAAGACTAAACGCTTTGGTAAAACATTAGGACGTCGTTCTGATGTTAAAAAAGCATACGTCACCCTGAAAGCTGGCCAAGATGTTGAAATGGCTGACTTGGGCGATACCGCTGAAAGCGCAGCGGAATAAGGACGAGAATTATGCCTATTCAAAAATGTAAGCCAACGTCACCAGGACGCCGCTTTGTAGAGAAGGTTGTTCACGACCATCTACATAAAGGTGCTCCTTACTCACCGTTGGTTGAAGCTAAAAAACGTACTGGTGGTCGTAACAATAACGGTCACATTACGACTCGTCACGTTGGTGGCGGTCATAAACAGCACTACCGTCTTGTTGACTTTAAGCGTAACAAAGATGGCATTCCTGCTGTAGTTGAACGTATTGAATACGATCCTAACCGTACTGCACACATTGCACTTGTATTGTATGCTGACGGTGAGCGTCGTTATATTATTGCACCTAAAGGCCTTCGCGCTGGTGATCAAGTACAGTCTGGTAACGATGCTCCAATTCGTCCAGGTAACTGCTTGCCACTTCGCAACATGCCAATTGGTTCTACTCTTCACAACATCGAGCTTAAAATCGGTAAAGGCGCACAATTAGTACGTTCTGCTGGTACATCTGCTCAATTGTTGGGTCGTGACGGTTCTTACGCAATCATTCGTTTGCGTTCAGGCGAAATGCGTAAAGTACACGTTGAATGTCGTGCAGTTCTTGGTGAAGTTTCTAACCAAGAAAGCAACTTACGTTCACTAGGTAAAGCTGGTGCATCACGCTGGCGTGGTGTTCGTCCTACCGTTCGTGGTATGGCGATGAACCCAGTTGACCATCCACATGGTGGTGGTGAAGGGCGTAATAAAGGTATTCAACCTGTAAGCCCATGGGGTCAAAAAGCTAAAGGGTACAAAACACGTACCAATAAGCGTACGACTAAGATGATCATTCGCGACCGTCGCGTTAAGTAACAAGTAAAGGAATCTGACAATGCCTCGTTCTCTGAAAAAAGGCCCATTCGTCGATGCGCACTTGTTCGCTAAGGTTGAAGCGGCTATCGCGGCTAATAACCGTAAGCCGATCAAAACTTGGTCGCGTCGTTCGATGATCCTCCCGGATTTTGTTGGTTTAACAATTTCTGTTCATAATGGTCGTAACCATGTTCCGGTAATTGTATCTGAACATATGGTTGGTCATAAACTCGGTGAATTCGCGCCAACTCGTACCTATCGTGGTCACGGTGTTGACAAGAAGTCTAAACGTTAAGGTGCTATGATGGAAGTTACTGCTAAATTACGCGGTGCCGCTATCTCGGCACAAAAAGCACGTTTGGTTGCAGATTTAATCCGTGGCAAATCTATTGCTCACGCGCTTAATATCTTGAACTTCAGCAATAAAAAAGCTGCAGTGATAGTTAAAAAAGCATTGGAATCTGCAATTGCGAATGCTGAACACAATAACAGTTTAGATGTAGACGACCTTAAAGTTTCTACGATTTACGTTGATGAAGGCACTAGCCTTAAACGTATTTTGCCACGTGCTAAAGGCCGTGCAGATCGTATTACTAAGCGTACTTGTCACATTACCGTTAAGGTAGGGGTTTGATATGGGTCAGAAGGTTCATCCAATCGGTATCCGCCTAGGTGTTGTGAAACGTCATAACGCTAATTGGTATGCGAGTCCGAAACAATACGCTGAATACTTGCTTAAAGATTTGCAAGTTCGTGAGTTTTTGAATAAAAAACTTAAGAATGCAATGATCAGCAATATTCTTATCGAACGTCCTACGGGCGCTGCTAAAATTACTATTAGCACTGCACGTCCTGGTATCGTTATCGGTAAAAAAGGCGAAGACATTGAGAAATTACAACGCGAATTAACATCTATTATGGGTGTTCCTGCGCAAGTAAGCATCAACGAAATCGACCGTCCAGATTTAGATGCTCGTCTAGTTGCTGAAGGTATTGCTTCACAATTAGAAAAGCGTGTTATGTTCCGTCGTGCTATGAAGCGTGCGGTTCAAAACTCTATGCGTGCTGGTGCTAAAGGTATCAAAGTTGAAGTTTCAGGTCGTTTAGGCGGTGCTGAGATTGCTCGTACAGAATGGTATCGTGAAGGTCGTGTACCTTTGCATACTCTACGTGCTGACATTGATTACTCATCAGTTCGTGCTGAGACTACTTACGGTACGATCGGTGTTAAAGTTTGGGTATTCCGTGGTGAGATTTTAGGTGGCATGAAACAAGTCATGAACCCTGCTCCTGCTGAAGAACGTCCAGCTAAACGCGGTCGCGGTCGTGGTGAAGGTCAAGAGCGTCGTGGTCGTCGCAATGATCGTTCTGCTGAAAAAGGAGAATAATCCATGTTGCAACCTAAACGTACTAAATTCCGCAAAGTGCAAAAAGGCCGTAACACTGGTTTAGCACATCGCGGTAGCACTGTATCTTTTGGTACAATTGCACTTAAATCAATTGAACGTGGTCAAATGACTGCGCGTCAAATTGAAGCAGCGCGTCGTACAATCAGCCGTCGTATTAAACGTGGTGGTAAGATCTTTATCCGTGTTTTCCCAGACAAGCCAATTACTGAAAAACCATTAGAAGTTCGTATGGGTAAAGGTAAAGGTTCTGTGGAATACTGGGTTTGCCAAATCAAACCAGGTAAAGTCTTGTACGAAATTGATGGTGTTAACGAAGAATTGGCTCGTGAAGCGTTTACGCTTGCGGCTGCTAAACTTCCGTTTAAAACCACTATCGTGACTCGGACGGTAATGTAATGAAAACTAAAGATCTACGTGAAAAGTCGGTAGAAGAATTGACAACTTTGCTTGATGAGCAACAGTTAAATCAATTCCGTCTTCGTATGGCTAAAGCAACTGGTCAGTTGGGTAAATCGCATGAAGTAGCGCTTACTCGTAAGACTATTGCTCGTATTAAGACCCTCCTTACCGAAAAACAGGGGAACGCACAATGAGTGAGCAAACAGTTCGCACGTTAACAGGTAAAGTAGTAAGTGACAAAATGGAGAAATCTATTGTTGTTCTTATCGAACGCCGCGTTCAACATCCGTTGTATGGCAAATCAATCCGCCGTTCAACAAAATTACACGCTCATGATGAGAACAACACAGCTAAAACTGGCGATGTTGTAACCATTAAAGAAAGCCGCCCAGTTTCTAAAACTAAGTCTTGGACTTTAGTTGAAGTGATTGAAGCAGCTGCTGAGTAATTAGACGTTCTTGTTGCATCATCGGTTGATTTCGAGTACTCTTTGAGCCTTTCGAAAATGTGACCGGTGATGCTCGGTTTTGGAGTAGGGCAATGATTCAAACCGAAAGTATGCTAGACGTAGCAGACAACAGTGGTGCTCGCCGCGTACAATGTATTAAAGTACTAGGTGGTTCACATCGTCGTTATGCTTCCGTTGGCGACATTATTAAAGTTACTGTAAAAGAAGCTATTCCACGTGGTCGTGTTAAAAAAGGCGACGTGATGAATGCTGTAGTTGTTCGTACAAAGTTCGGCATCCGTCGTCCAGACGGTTCTGTAATCCGTTTTGATGATAATGCTGCTGTTATCTTGAATACGAACAAAGCGCCGATTGCAACTCGTATTTTCGGACCAGTGACTCGTGAACTTCGTACAGAACAGTTCATGAAAATTATTTCATTGGCTCCTGAAGTACTATAAGAGGCGATCATGGCTAAGATTAAAAAAGGCGATCAAGTAATTGTGATCGCAGGTAAAGAAAAAGGCAAACAGGGTTCTGTTCTGTCTGTTTCAAATGACCGCGTTCTAGTTGAAGGCTTGAACTTGGTTAAGAAGCATCAAAAGCCGAACCGTGCAACAGGTGCTGAAGGCGCTGTAGTTACACAAGAAGCTACGCTTCATATCTCAAACGTGGCAATTTTTAATGCTGCAACCCAAAAGGCTGACCGTGTTGGTTACCAAGTTGTAGAAGGCACGAAAACTCGTATCTTCAAGTCAACTGGTGAATCAGTGGCGGCAGCGAAGTAATAGGTTGAAATAGGCGATGGCCAGACTTAAAACACGTTATAACGACGAACTTAAGACTCAGTTACAAGAAACTTTGGCTCTTAAGAATGTGATGGATATTCCACGCATTACTAAAATCACCATTAACATGGGTGTTGGTGCTGCTTCAGCTGACAAGAAATTGTTAGATGGCGCTCTTTCTGATATGCAAGCTATTGCTGGTCAAAAACCAGTTCTTACATTAGCTCGCAAATCAATTGCTGGTTTTAAAATCCGTGATGGTTGGCCGATTGGTTGTAAAGTTACTTTACGCGGCGAACGTATGTACGAATTCTTAGACCGTCTGATCTCTATCGCGATCCCTCGTATCCGTGACTTCCGTGGTTTCTCTGCGAAATCATTTGATGGTCGTGGTAACTATTCAATGGGTCTTAAGGAACAAATTATGTTCCCTGAAATCGATTTTGATAAGATTGACCGTATTCGTGGTATGGATATTACCATCACTACGACTGCTCGCACTGATGACGAAGGCCGTGCGCTTATGCGTGCATTCGGCTTCCCGTTCAAATAAGAGGTCGATATGGCTAAGAAAGGTATGATTAATCGCGAATTGAAACGCGAAGCTACTGTTGCTAAATACGCTGCGAAACGTGCTGAATTAAAAGCAATTATCGCAAACGTAAATGCATCAGACGAAGAACGTTTCGAAGCGATGATGAAATTTCAAGCATTACCTCGTAATGCGTCTCCAGTACGTCTACGTAACCGTTGTGGTTTAACTGGTCGTCCTCATGGTTACTTCCGTAAGTTCGGCTTAAGCCGTAACAAATTACGTGAAACTGTAATGCAGGGTGATGTACCGGGCGTTGTTAAGGCAAGCTGGTAAGGAGCACTATAAATGAGTATGCAAGATACCGTTGCCGACATGCTAACACGTGTTCGTAACGCACAAATGGCTAAGAAACAAACTGTTTCTATGCCGAATTCTAAGTTGAAAGTTGCAATTGCAAACGTACTTCAACAAGAAGGTTATATTTCAAACGTAGAAGTTGCTGATAATGAAGGCAAGCCTACTTTGACTATTACTTTAAAATACTTTGAAGGCAAACCAGTTATCGAAACTGTGAAACGCGTAAGCCGTCCAGGTTTACGTCAGTATCGCGGTAAAGATGCACTTCCAAGCGTTAAGCAAGGTTTAGGTATTGCAATTGTTTCTACAAGCAAAGGCATCATGACTGATCGCGCTGCACGTGCTGCGGGTATCGGTGGTGAAGTTGTTGCTTTTGTTTCTTAATAGGTGATTCCTCATGTCTCGTGTGGCTAAAGCCCCAGTAACTGTACCTAACGGTGTAACAGTTACTCAGAACGGCCGGCAGGTCGAAGTGAAAGGCACAAAAGGTACTTTGTCTTTCAACCTGCATGCGCTGGTCGAGTTAAAACAGGAAGAAGGTCAGCTTCATATTGCTCCAGTTAAAGAATCTAAAGATTCTTGGATGCAAGCTGGTACTGCTCGCGCTGTTCTTAACAACCTTGTAAAAGGTGTTAGCGAAGGTTTCGAACGTAAGTTGCAACTTATCGGTGTTGGTTATAAAGCAGCGGTTAAAGGTAATATTATTAACCTTAACCTTGGTTTCTCACACCCGATCGATTACAACCTTCCTGAAGGTGTAACTGCAGAAACTCCAACTGCTACTGAAATTGTTCTTAAATCTGCTGATAAAGCAGCTTTAGGTCAAGTAGCTGCTGAAATCCGTGGTTACCGTCCTCCTGAGCCTTATAAAGGTAAGGGTGTTCGTTATTCTGACGAAGTTGTACTTCGTAAAGAAGCTAAGAAGAAATAAGGCGCGAGGTTCTTATGAACGAAAAGAAACAATCCCGTTTGCGTCGTGCGAAAAGCACACGCTTGCACATACGTGCATTGGGTGCGACTCGTTTGTGTGTAAACCGCACTCCGCGTCACATCTATGCTCAAGTTATCTCAGCAGATGGTGGCAAAGTTTTAGCGCAAGCTTCAACTTTAGACGCTACTCTACGTGCGGGTACAACTGGTAACGTTAATGCAGCCCAACAAGTTGGTGCTTTAATTGCTGAGCGTGCGAAAGCTGCTGGTGTAACTAAAGTTGCATTTGACCGTTCTGGTTTCAAATATCATGGTCGTATCAAAGCCTTGGCTGATGCTGCTCGTGAAAACGGTTTGGAGTTCTAATCATGGCTAAAGTTGAACAAAACGAAGGTCTTGTTGAAAAGCTGGTTGCCGTTGATCGTGTAGCCAAAGTTGTTAAGGGTGGTCGTATCTTCTCTTTCACAGCATTAACTGTTGTGGGTGATGGTAATGGTCGCGTAGGTTTTGGTCGTGGTAAAGCACGTGAAGTTCCAGCTGCTATTTCTAAAGCGCTTGAAGCTGCACGTCGTAACATGATTACTGTTGATCTTGTTGATGGTACTGTTCAGCACCCTATCAATGCTCGTCACGGTGCAAGCCGCGTTTACATGCAACCTGCTTCTGAAGGTACTGGTGTAATTGCTGGTGGCGCTATGCGTGCAGTTTTAGAAGCTGTTGGCGTACGTAACGTATTGACTAAATGTTATGGCTCTACCAATGCTGCTAACGTAGTAAACGCAACTTTTAATGGTTTGCGTGATATGACTTCTCCTGAGAAAGTCGCTGCGAAACGTGGTTTGTCAGTAGCACAAATTCAAGGGTAATCAATCATGAAAACGATTAAAGTTACCCAGACTAAATCTGCAGCTCATCGCTTGAAAAATCACAAGCTTAGCCTGCAAGGTTTAGGTCTGCGTCGTATTGGTCATACTGTAGAAGTGCAAGATACGCCTTCTAACCGTGGTATGATCAACCAAGTCTACTATATGGTTAGTGTAGAGGAGTAAGCCATGACTCTGCGTTTAAATGAACTTGCACCTGCAGAAGGTGCAAAACGCGACAATTTACGTAAAGGTCGTGGTATTGGTTCTGGCGTTGGTAAAACCGGTGGCCGTGGTGTGAAAGGTCAAACTTCACGCTCTGGTGGTGGTGTACGTGCTGGATTCGAAGGTGGTCAAACTGCGTTGTATCGTCGTTTACCTAAATTCGGTTTCACTAGCCAAATCGCTTTGAAAACTGCTGAAGTACGTTTATCTGAGCTTTCTAAAGTTGAAGGTGATATTATTTCACTTGAAACTTTAAAAGCTGCGAATATTGTTCGTAAAGACATGATTCGTGCTCGTATCGTACTTTCTGGTGAAATTACTCGTGCCTTCACTGTTAAAGGTATTGTGTTGACTAAAGGCGCTAAAGCTGCTCTTGAAGCTGCTGGCGGTAAAGTCGAGGAGTAATCCCCAGTGTCTATGACTCCTAGTTCTTCAGGTCATGTAAACATGATGAAAGGTCAACCGTTTCATGTGAAATATCGTGAAATTATTCGCCGAATGATGTTCCTCATTGGTGCTTTGTTGGTTTTTCGACTAGGAGCGCATATTCCAGTTCCGGGCATTAATAATGCTGCCCTCGAAAACCTTTTTAATGCAAATCAAGGTACTATCCTTGGTTTGTTTAACATGTTTTCGGGTGGTGCATTAGAGCGGATGTCGATTCTTGCTTTAGGTATCATGCCGTATATTTCTGCATCTATTATTGTACAGTTAATGTCTACGGTAGTGCCTTCGCTCGAAGCTTTGAAAAAAGAAGGCGAGCAAGGTAAGCGTAAAATAAATCAATATACGCGACAAGGAACTTTGTTTCTTGCACTTGTGCAAGCAACGGGTATGTGTGCTGGATTAATTAGTCAGGGTATTACTTTGACAGATGGTCTTGCATTCTACATTCCTGCAGTAACTTCTTTGGTTGCTGGTACAATGTTTCTCATGTGGTTAGGCGAGCAAATCACCGAGCGTGGTGTGGGTAATGGTATTTCCATGATCATCTTCGCTGGTATTGTTGCAGGATTGCCGAATTTAGTTCTGCAATCATTAACATCGGTTGATAGTGGTCAGTCAAGCCTGATTGGTTTGGTTGTATTTGGCTTACTATCTTTAGGTGTTTTGGCGGCAATTGTATTTATTGAGAAGGCGCAGCGTCGTATCCCAGTAAATTATGCTCAAAAACAACAAGGTCGTCGTGTGTTTACTGCACAACAGACACATTTGCCATTAAAAATTAATATGGCTGGTGTTATTCCTGCAATTTTTGCAAGTTCATTGCTTTTGTTCCCTGCGAGCTTAGGGCAATGGGTGGGAAGTACTGATCCAAATGCAGGATTTATTAAACGTGGTCTGCAAGATTTAGCACTCGTGCTTTCGCCTGGACAGCCGTTGTATTTGGTGCTCTTTGGTGCGTTAATTATCTTTTTCTGTTATTTCTATACTGCGCTAGTATTTAGCCCTAAAGAAGTTTCAGAAAACTTGAAACGCAGCGGAGCTTATGTGCCTGGTATACGTCCAGGTGAGCAAACTGCTCGTTACTTAGATCATATTCTCAATCGTTTGACATTTATTGGCGCGATTTACATTACAGTGATCTGTTTAATGCCGATGATTCTGCAAAGCTCTTTTGGTATTCCATTTAGCTTAGGCGGTACATCTTTGCTGATCGTTGTGGTTGTTGTGATGGACTTTATGGCTCAGCTTCAAGCACATCTCACATCGCACCAATATGATAATCAATCACTAATGAGAAAAACGACTGCTCATCCTAAGGGATAAGCGCACTTAGAGGTTTCATCATGAAAGTACAAGCTTCTGTAAAGAAAATTTGTGGTAGCTGTAAAGTTATCCGTCGTAATGGGGTTATTCGCGTAATTTGTAGCGCTGAACCTCGTCATAAACAGCGTCAAGGTTAATCTAAATTAAGACCTGTTGATTTCAGTAGGCTAATTAGGTTATTATCCGCCCCTCAAGATTTTTGTGGGGCGGTTGATTATCTCAATTGCCTTTTTGGAGAAAATTGAATGGCTCGTATTGCCGGTGTAAACATTCCGGATAACAAGCATGCTGTTATCTCTCTAACGTATATCTTTGGTATTGGTCGCCATACTGCTAAGAATATCTTAGCTGCTGTAGCTATCGCTCCAACGACAAAGATTCGTGAATTAGATGATGCTCAGCTTGATGCGATTCGTGCAGAAGTTGCTAAGGTTCCGACCGAAGGTGATTTACGTCGCGAAATTTCCATGAACATTAAACGTTTAATGGATTTAGGCTGCTACCGCGGTCTTCGTCATCGTCGCAGCTTGCCTGTCCGTGGACAACGCACTAAAACTAACGCTCGTACCCGTAAAGGTCCGCGCAAACCTATTAAGAAATAAGATTTCTGGAAGCTAAAAGATGGCTAAAGATACTCGCGCACGCAAGAAGGTCACTCGTACCGTCTCTGAAGGTGTCGCACACATTCACGCTTCTTTTAATAACACCATTGTGACTATTACCGATCGTCAAGGTAATGCACTGGCTTGGGCTACCTCTGGTGGACAAGGCTTCCGTGGATCACGTAAATCAACTCCGTTTGCTGCTCAGGTAGCTGCTGAAGTTGCTGGTAAAGCTGCTTTAGATTACGGTTTGAAAAACTTGGACGTCCTTGTAAAAGGTCCTGGTCCTGGTCGTGAGTCTGCGGTTCGTGCTTTAGGTGCAGTGGGTTATAAAATTAACAGCATTACCGATGTGACGCCAATCCCGCACAACGGTTGTCGTCCACCTAAAAAACGTCGCGTGTAAGGAGAAACATTCATGGCTCGTTATATTGGTCCAAAATGCAAACTCTCTCGCCGCGAAGGGACAGACCTGCAACTTAAATCAGGCGTTAAACCGTTTGATGTTAAGACTAAAAAACACGCTAAAGCTCCAGGCCAACATGGCGGAGCTCGTGGCGGTAAACAATCAGAGTATTCACTACAATTACGTGAAAAACAAAAAGTACGTCGTATGTACGGTGTTTTAGAGCGTCAATTTAGTAACTACTATAAAGAAGCTGCTCGTGTTAAAGGCGCAACAGGTGAAAACTTGTTGAAATTGCTTGAAAGCCGCCTAGATAACGTTGTTTATCGCATGGGTTTTGGTTCTACACGCGCAGAAGCTCGTCAGCTAGTATCTCACCGTTCAATCACTTTAAATGGTCGTCGCGTTAACATCGCGTCAATCCAAGTTAAAGCGGGCGATGTGATTGCAGTTCACGAAGGTGCTAAACAACAATTACGTATTAAAAACGCAATTGAGTTAGCTGCTCAACGTGGTATTCCTGCTTGGATGGAAATTGATCATTCTAAGTTGGAAGGTACGTTTAAAGCTGCACCAGATCGTTCTGATTTACCTGCTGAAATCAACGAAAGCTTGATTGTAGAATTGTATTCTAAATAATCCTTGAGGTAGCAATATGACGCGTACTGCAAATGAGTTTCTAACTCCGCAAGCGATCAAGGTCGAAGCGGTTAGCGGGACCTCGGCAAAAGTTATTCTAGAACCCTTAGAGCGTGGCTTTGGTCATACTCTTGGTAATGCTTTACGTCGCATCCTTCTTTCTTCTTTACCTGGCGCTGCTGTGGTTGAAGTTGAAATTGAGGGTGTTGAGCACGAGTACAGTACTTTGGAAGGCTTGCAGCAGGACATCGTCGAGCTCTTGCTGAACCTAAAAGGATTGTCGATTAAGCTGTTCGATCAAAACGAAGCATATTTAACATTAGAAAAACAAGGTCCTGGCGATGTAACAGCCGCTGATCTTCGTTTACCTCATAATGTTGAAGTGGTTAACCCTGAACATTTGATTGGTACTTTAAGTGCTTCAGGCTCATTAAAAATGCGCCTGAAAGTTTCTCAAGGTCGTGGTTATGAAACTTCTGATTCACGCTTCCCTGAAGGCGAAACTCGCCCAGTGGGTCGTTTACAATTAGACGCTTCTTATAGCCCAATTAAACGTGTGTCTTACACCGTAGAAAATGCGCGTGTAGAACAACGTACTGACCTTGATAAGCTGATCATTGATCTTGAAACAAATGGTACTGTTGATCCAGAAGAAGCAATCCGTAAAGCGGCAACAATTTTGCAACAACAAATTGCAATTTTTGTTGATCTTCAGAAAGATCAAGCACCAGTTGCTCAAGAGCCTCGTGAAGAAGTTGACCCAATCTTGCTTCGTCCAGTAGATGATCTAGAGCTTACTGTTCGTTCTGCTAACTGTTTGAAAGCAGAAAATATTTACTACATCGGTGATCTTGTTCAACGTACTGAAGTTGAGTTGTTAAAAACTCCTAACTTAGGTAAAAAATCGTTGACTGAGATTAAAGATGTTCTGGCTTCAAAAGGCTTGCAACTCGGCATGCGTTTAGAGAACTGGCCTCCGGCTAGCCTCCGTATGGACGATCGCTTTGCCTATCGTAGCCGTTAATTAAGTAGGACTATCACCATGCGTCATCGTAATAGTGGTGTGAAATTAGGCCGTACAAGCAGTCATCGTAAAGCGATGTTCCAAAACATGGCTAATTCTTTGTTCGAACATGAGTTAATTAAAACTACTGTTCCTAAAGCGAAAGAATTACGTCGTGTAGCTGAGCCTTTAATCACTTTAGCTAAAGTCGATACAGTAGCAAACCGTCGTTTAGCGTTTGCTCGTACTCGTTCAGCAGCAACTGTTGGTAAATTATTTACCGTTCTTGGCCCTCGTTACAAAGAACGTAACGGCGGTTATCTACGTGTGCTTAAAGCAGGCTTCCGTGCAGGTGATGCTGCGCCAATGGCTTATGTTGAGCTTGTAGATCGCGAAGTTAAATAATTTCGTAAGAATAGCTTCAGTTGTTCTTAGAAAAAGCCGGTTTTTAACCGGCTTTTTTTTATGTTTGAAATAATATAATGGATTAAACACAAACGTATTCATGTTGATCTATGTGTTCTAATATGGAGGATATAGCTCAAGTCAAACTGATCATGCAAAAAGAAATAGATATTTTAATTATTGGTGCTGGTATTTCTGGTATTGGCTTAGCATCACACTTATCAAAAGAATGTCCAAAACGCAGTTTTAAAATAGTTGAGCAACGCCAAAATATTGGTGGTACTTGGGACTTATTTAAATATCCTGGCATTCGATCTGATTCGGATATGTCGACCTTTGGTTTTAACTTTAAGCCTTGGACAAAGGCGAGTGTATTGGCTGATGGTACTTCTATAAAATCTTATTTATCTGAAGTCGTGACTGAACAGCAATTAGAAAAGCATATTTATTTTAATCATCGTATTTTATCTCTGAACTTCAATTCTTCAAAGAAGAAATGGGTCGTTGAAATTGAAAATGCTCAACATCAAATGGAAGTTTGGGTAGCAAATTTTGTCTGTGGATGCACTGGCTACTATAATTATAATCAAGGCTTTCAGCCGATATTTCCTCAGCAAGAGGTATTTAAAGGGGAATTAATTCACCCGCAGCATTGGCCTGAAAATTTAGATTATAAAAATAAGAAAATTACTATTATTGGTAGTGGCGCAACAGCAATTACTTTAGTTCCTGCTTTAGTGAAAGGTGGTGCGAAGAATGTGACTTTATTACAACGATCACCAACATATATTGCATCTGTTCCATCTGTAGATAAATTTTACAAAAAAATACAAAATATATTGCCGTTGAAAATGACATATCAACTTACACGTGCACGTAATGTTGGTATGCAGCGCCTTGTATATGTGTTGGCACAGAAACAGCCTCAATTGTTGAGAAAATATTTATTGAGCTCTATAAAAAAACAGTTGCAGGGCAAGGTGGATATTAAGCACTTCACTCCTACATATAATCCATGGGAGCAACGTTTATGTGTTGTACCTGATGGTGATTTGTTTCAAGTTTTACGTGATGGGCAGGCAAGTATAGAAACAGATCTTATCGAAAAATTTACAACCTCAGGTATTTTACTTAAGTCAGGTAAAACGATAGAAGCCGATATTATTGTTTCTGCGACAGGTTTGGAAATTCAAATATTGGGCGGCATAAAAACCACAATCGATGGTGTAGCTTTAGATACCTCTAAAACAATGTTGTATCGTGGTGTGATGGTCAGTGATGTGCCAAATATGGCAATGATGATTGGTTATGTGAATGCATCTTGGACTTTAAAAGTTGATATTGCGTCTAAGTATATTTGTCGCCTGTTAAATTATATGGATCAAAATAATTATAAAGGGGTAGTGGCCCAAGGCGATATAAATGAAATGTTAGATGATACCGTGATGGGTAGTTTGTCATCAGGCTATATTTCAAGAGCAATGGATGTTTTGCCTAAGCAGGGTAAAAGTAAAATTTGGCAGGTGACGAATAATTATTTGGCAGATCGAAAAGCCTTAAAAGCTGCAAAATTTAAAGATGATATTTTGAAGTTTCATTAATTTTTAAATGTATTCATCGCACTGGCTTTTCATATAAATGCATCGAAACTTTTTAAGGGCTAGGTTACACTAGAGATTACTGAAATAGATTTATTTTTGGATAAAACGATGACTGAAGAAATTAGTTTAGAAGAACGTAAGGTAATTTACCGTGCACGTCGTGGCTTGAAAGAAATTGATGTCTATTTTGATCCTTATGTTAAAAACTATTATTTGAAAGCTGATGCTGAAGAAAAACAGATGTTCTTTGAATTGGTTGAGCAAGAAGATCCAGATCTTTTAGATTGGTTTATGGAAGTTTCTGAGCCTCCACGTCCTGAGCTTAAAGACTTCATTAAGAAGTTGAAGTTTTACGTGCATGGTGCATAAAGAATTTCATTTGAAACACAGTCGAATCTCGATTGTGTTTCAATTAGTGATTATTCTCTTAATTATTTTCATACTATATCCATTATTAAATATTGTATTTTTTATCTTTTCGATTGTTTTATTAATCATCTCATTTCTATTCTTTCATAAAAAAGCACACATTGAATATTTTGCATATTTAGATGAAGATGTGTGGAGTTTAAAATATAATAATAATGAAAAAATATATAGAGTTGAACTTCAACGTATTTTAAATCATCAATTATATATTGTTGTTTACTTAAAGAAATCTGAACAAAAACCTTTGGTTGTCTGGTTTGATCAATTAGATCGTGATGAGTGGAAGAATTTAAAAAAATTAGCGATTTTGAAATAAAAGTCATGTAAAAACGATGAAAAGTTAAGCATTGTTAGACAATTTTCATACAATATTTTTTATTTCCATATACATTAATGTTATGAGATCAAAATAAATAAAGAATTCGAATTTTTACTTATTTCTCAATTGTTTTCAAGGAATAGCCCGTTTGGGTCATCAGTTTATAAGTAGCATGTGCAGAACCGTCGCAGTGCTACTTTTTTTTATCTAAATTTTTCTAAGAATATTGTGTTTTATCTTGAAGAGTTTTTTAGCTTCCTTTGCAAGATTGGGCTACATAATAAAATTGCAGATAAAATAAGTGCAAAGCCAATGATGCTATACACGTCTGGTAATTCGTGCCAAAACAAATATCCCCAAATTCCTGCAAAAATAATTGCAATATAATTGACTGGACCAATTTGACCTGCAGGCGCAAGTTTATAAGCATTAGACATAAAAATTTGACTAATATTTGCCAAAACCCCCGCACAAATTAAATAACCTAGCTCTGTATAGGTGTATGGTCGCCAAACAAAAAACATGGGAATAGATGAAATAATTGTTCCAAAGAAACAAAAATAAAAGACAATACGTTCGGGTGGTTCTGTTGAAGTGAGTGCACGCACAGTTACAAATGCCATAGCAGCTAAAAAGCTTGAAACAAGCCCAATAACAGAGAGTAAATTAAGTAAGCCTGAATCGGGTTTTGCAACGAAAAGTACGCCAAATAGCCCGATAGTTGCTGCAAAAATCATGGGTTTGGTGACTTTTTCTTTTAAAAATAACCATGCAATAAGCGGAATGAAAATAGGTGAGGAGTAAGAGAACACCATTGCATTTGAAAGTTTGAGATGTGCAATTGCATAGAAAAAACCATACATTGCCATTAGCCCAACCACTGAGCGCCACGTATGCATCCAAAGTTTTTCTGTTTTAAAAAATGCAGTGCCGTATTTCATGATGAATGGTATGAAAATGCATAGACCCACAATATTTCTAAAAAATACCACTGTGGCATTATCTACTGTATAAGATGCATATCGGATACATACACCCATCAGTGAAAAAAGCAGAGCTGAGCAAGTTAAGCAAAGAATGGCTTTGAGCAGATTTTGCTTTGAAGAAATAGGGGTCATGAAAAACGGCTAGGATGAGTTTTCATCATTCTAACCGAATTATGTAAAAATGAAATTTTATTGCGATTCAGCGAGCTGAGCTTCGAGTAGTTTAATTTGCTCTTCTTTAAGTTCGATGAGTTGATCGACATCGGAATGCTGTTCTTTGAGTATTTTTTCTTGGTCTTTCAATTGGCTTTGAATATCGCTGAGTTTAGCGACTTCTTCTTTGGCTAAAGATGCATTTTTAGGAACAGCTTCTTGAAGAATTTTATCTGAAATTAAAGCAGAAGTATTTGCTTCTGTTGGAATGACGTCACTTGCAGGAAGATCAGGTTCACTTGCTACAACAGCTTCTGATGCAGGTGTTTCAGTATTCAATTTGCTTTCATCTTCAGTCGATGAAAAGTTCAAATATGCAAAAATTACAGCAATAATTAGAATGAGAAAACCAATAATTCCCCATAAAAGTTTTGGATTATTTCTTTCTCTTATTGCCATATCATTAATCCTGTCATTATTTTTGACGTGGTTTGAATTGTATTACCCCAATATCATCTGGAATAGCAGGGGCTTCTGGCTCATCGATATGAGTCGGACGGTTCTCGCTATAACCACAATCAATACATTCAATCCACTCATTTTCACCTGAAGTAAGCATGACAACACGGTCTAAGGCCTGACATTTTGGGCATTTTGCACCAGCGATGAAACGACGCTTAATAGTCATCATACTTACCTAAAATTAAAACTAAGACAGGTAGTTTAAGATTTTACTAGGCTTTCGTCCAACCCTGATGACGTAATAATGCATCAATTTTCGGCTCACGTTTGCGGAAATTGATAAATGCATCAAGTGCTTGATCTTTTCCGCCAACTGCTAGAATAAACTTTCTAAACTGTTTGCCTGTTTCTGTGTTGAAAATACCATCATTTTCAAAACGATCAAACGCATCGCTTGCTAAGACTTCTGCCCATTTATATGAGTAATATCCTGCTGCATAACCACCTGCAAAAATATGGCTAAAACCGTGTTGGAAGCGGTTATAAGGTGTCGTTGGCGCAACAGAGTATTTATGGCGAATATCATCCATTGTTGCCTGGATGTTTGTCGCATTTAAAGCAGGGTTGGCTTTATGAATATTCAAGTCAAATAAAGCGAATTCAATTTGACGTAAGGTTTGCATACCTGATTGGAAGAAACGTGCATCTAACAGTGCTTTTAAAAGTTCTTTAGATAATGTTTCTTTGGTTTCGATATGTTCGCTTAATAGATCTAAACTTTCATGATCCCAAGCCCAGAATTCCATAAATTGGCTAGGAAGTTCTACCGCATCCCATGCAACACCGTGTGTGCCTGCAACAGCAATGTTATCTACTTCAGTTAACATATGATGTAAGCCGTGACCAAACTCATGGAATAAAGTAATCACCTCATCATGCGTTAATAGCGCAGGTTGATTGCCAACAGGTGGAGTAAAGTTACATACCATGTAGCAGATTGGATTTTGTAAGCCATTTGCGGTTTGCATGCGTGAACGGAATCCACTCATCCATGCACCGCCACGTTTTCCACTACGTGCATATAAATCAAAATAGAAGCCACCTACAACTTTGCCTTGATCTTCTAGTTCGAAATAGCGAGCATCTTCATGCCAAACAGGTGCTTGGCGTTCTACAATGTTAATGCCGTAAAGACGGTTCACAATACTGAATAAGCCTTGCTGAATTTTAGGTGCAGGGAAATAGGGTTTGAGTGCTTCTTGTGAAAGATTAAATTGTTGAACTTTGAGCTTTTCTGAATAGTATGTGGTGTCCCAAGGTTCTAAATCTGAAATACCATCTTCAGATGCAATAGCTTTTAATTCTGCAATTTCTTTTTCAGCAGGTGCGCGAGCATGTTCGGCTAAATCAACAAGGAATTTATCTACAGTTTCAACATCTGGCGCCATTTTGCTAGCCAATGAAAGTTCTGCATAATTTTGGAAACCAAGAAGTTGTGCCATTTCTTGACGTAAGCTTAAAATTTCTTCCATTGTTGCTGTATTGTCAAATTCAGGGTGATCACTCATTTCCGATGCACGTGTTGTATAGGCTTTATAAAGCTCTGCACGTAATTCACGGTTTTCGGCATAAGTCATAATCGCAAGATAAGATGGAATATCTAAAGTTGCGACAGCTTGATCAAGTTCGCGTTGCTGACCATATTGTTTTAATAGCTCGATGCTACTTTGTGGCAAGCCTTTGAGTTGATCTTCAGAAAGTACTTTGAAATAAGCTTGCGTTGCATCTAACACATGGTTTGAAAAGTCAGATGATAGTTGTGATAAACATGCAGAAATTTCTGCATAACGTTTTTTGGCTTCGCCTTCTAAAGCCACACCTGAAAGTTTAAAGTCACGAAGTGCGAGTTTAATTGCGCTTTGCTGTGCTTCTGAAAGTGTTGAAAATTCGGCAGAATCATGTACGTGTTGATAGCTTTGATAAAGCACCGTGTGTTGACCAAGCTCTGTGTAATATTCACTTAAAGCAGGAAGGAGTGCTTGATAGACTTCGCGTGTTTCTGCGTTGTTCATGACTGCATTTAGATGAGATAAAACGCCCCAAGCTTCGCTCATATTGTTTTCTAGCGTATCGACTTGCTCGAGTATTTTTAATTGCTCTTCATGTGATTGAGGGACATCTTTAAGTTCTTTGAGAAAGGATTGTCCTTGTTGAATCGCGTGTTCAATATTTTGTTTTAATGATTCAAGTGTAATTTGATCGAATTGTGGTACTGGCAAAGTTGCCTTTTCTAATGTCATTGCAATACGCCATAAATTTCTAAGTTAATGTAGATGTAAGGGCTGTAGAGGGATAAATCAAGAAGAATTATGAGCTTTCGCTGAATTAATCATTTTAAAGTATGATTTGAAATGATCAGATAAAAAATTTTTAGATAAAAAAGAGCGCCTAAGCGCTCTTTTTTCATTTTTAAGAATTAATCTATTTTTACTTTCGCATTAGATTTTTTCTTTTTTGCTTTGGCTTTTTTCTTAGCCTTGGCTTTTTCTATTTTCTCAGCAGATTTCTTACTTGGTTTTGTGTAAGACGCAGGTTTAGCTTTTTTCTTACGAAGTGGTTTTTCACCATCTTCACTGACTTGAGCTTTAGGGCGTTCACCAAATACTTGCTCTTTGTTTTGAGCAGGTGCTTTGGTCGCAACTCTTGGTGCACGACTGCGAACCGTACGACCTGCATGTGTCAACTGTTGAAGCAATTCAAAATCAATCTTACGATCTTCTAAGTTTACTGATGCAACTTTAATTTTGACTTCATCACCTAAGCTAAAGGTCTGACCACGACCTTGCCCGACTAAACTTTGACTTGCTTGATCGAACACAAAGAAGTCATCGCCCAATTGGCTGACATGAATCATGCCATCGACATAAAGATCTTTTAAGGTAACAAATAGCCCAAATTCAGCAACAGCTGAAATCGTACCGACAAACTCTTCACCTAAATGCTGATGCATATAATGGCATTTCAACCAAGTGGTTACAGAGCGAGATGCTTCATCTGCACGACGTTCAGTTGCAGAGAAATGTGTTCCTGCTTCTTCTAAAGCACCACCAGAAAGCGGAGATGGCTTTTGTTTTAAGTGTGCTTTGATTGCTCTATGAAGCAACAAATCTGGATAACGACGAATTGGCGATGTGAAATGCGTGTATGCATCGTATGCCAAGCCGAAGTGACCTGCATTGTTTGGACCATAGTAAGCTTGCATCATTGAGCGTAAAAGTACGGCATGAATGCTTGGTGCATCAATACGGTCTTTGGTTGCTTCAATAACAGCTTGATAATCTGCTTGCGTAGGTTGTTCTGGGAATTGCAAACCTAATAGTTTTACAAAGTCACGAACTTTTTGAATGCGTGAAAACTCAGGTGGCTCATGAATACGGTAAAGCATTGGAATTTCATTTTTCAATGAATATTCTGCCGCTGCAACGTTCGCAAGTAACATACATTCTTCAATGAGTTTATGCGCATCGTTACGGCTACGTGGCAAGATTTGAGTAATACCACCAAGCTCATCGAAAGTCATATATGTTTCGACGGTTTCAAATTCCATTGCATGACGTTCAGCACGTAAGCCTTTTAGCACTTGATACAACTGGAACAATGTATTTAAAGATTTACGAACATCACGATTTTCGGTAATTGCATTGCTGTCGCCATCAAAGTATTGTGCAACTTGGTCATAGGTTAAGCGTGCTTTTGAATGCATGACAGATGGATAGAACTCGTATCCTGTTACTCGACCTGCACGTGATAGTTTTAAATCACACACCATACATAAACGATCAACATCTGGATTTAAAGAACATAATCCATTTGAAAGTGCTTCAGGGAGCATTGGTAATACAAAGTGAGGGAAGTATACCGATGTACCACGATCTTGTGCTTCGTTATCTAAAGGCTTATCTGTGCGAACGTAATGGCTTACATCGGCAATGGCAACAACAACACGGTAACCACCACCTGAACGTTTCTCAGCGAATACTGCATCATCGAAGTCACGCGCATCTTCACCATCAATAGTCACTAATGGTAAATCACGTAAGTCGATACGACCTTCACAATCTTGTGCGGAAGGTTCTTTGAAGCTTTCCGCATCTTTAACCACTTCAGCAGGAAATTCGTAAGGCAAACCAAATTCTAAAATAGTTTGCGGAATAATAATTTCCGTATCTGCTTTATCTGCCATAGATTGAACAATATGACCTGTGGCAAATTCTTCACGTGTTGGGTAGGTATCAAGTTCAACACGAAGAGAATCGCCAACATTGACTTTGGCATGTTCAATCAGTTCTTTTTCTAAGGTAATAGGCTGATGTGCATTGGGGTTTGCAGGTTGAATAAAATATTCACCTTCATGAATAGCCAATTTACCAATAATTTGTTTAACACGATGCTGAACAACTTCTGTAATAAAACCCCAAGGCTTACCTTTACGATCTACAGAGGTTTGGCGCACTTTTACACGGTCGCCATTAAATACAAGGCGAAGTTCGCGTTCAGGTAATAACATATCGTCATGACCTGAGATGTTGGCGTTACCCATACCCTTAGAATTGATATAAACAGTCGCTTCGTAAACAGGCTGTTCTTCGGCAATTTGGAATTTAAACCCATCTTTCATGAGTTGACCATCACGTACCATTGCGATTAGACGATGACTCAACGCGTCAATACTTTTTTGATCTACAATTTTAAAGTGTTCAACCAAATCTGCATGAGAGAGTGGTGCAGCTTGCTTTTCAATAGTCTCTAAAATAAGAGTACGGCTTGGAATGGGATTTTCATAACGTTCAGCTTCAGCTTTCGCTTCAGGATCGACCCAATTTTTCATAATATCTGTGACTTCAAGTGAGAAGAATAGGTTTAGCATAAGTCATGCAACAAAATACTGCACGTAATTGATGACAATAATGTGTATTCAATCATTTTTTCTAAAACGAATACCATCATAAAAACAAAAAAGAGATGAAAATTGATCAAAAGTAGCAAAATAAAGCTCAAATTGTTTAAAAAGTATTTAATTGATCGAAAATATGCAAAATATATAAAGACTAGGCTTGCAGTATCTACGTTTAATTTGTATTATGGCGCCTCGTTACGGTGAGATGGGTGAGTGGCTGAAACCACATCCCTGCTAAGGATGCATACGGGTAACTGTATCGAGGGTTCGAATCCCTCTCTCACCGCCAACGAATAACTTGTAATGCGCTCATAGCTCAGCTGGATAGAGCACTTGGCTACGAACTAAGGGGTCGGGAGTTCGAATCTCTCTGAGCGCACCAATCAAGTTAATCGTGAACGAAGTCGAAAGACACTCAGGTACGCGCTCATAGCTCAGCTGGATAGAGCACTTGGCTACGAACTAAGGGGTCGGGAGTTCGAATCTCTCTGAGCGCACCAACTTAAACATTATTGCAAGTGTTTAAAATAAAGAACCGCACATGTTGCGGTTTTTTTGTGTCTGTAATTTTCATGTGAACATGTCAAAACTCATCGCTCATTTAAATGAATTTATGGTTTAAAAGTTTGAATGTGCTGAAGGATTATCCATAAAATTGAATGTTGAATAATAACTAAACACTTGAAAGCTAAATTATAAAATAATACTTAACATATCTGAATTATCACGTATAATGCCTCCCATTAAGACGTCGCGCTCATAGCTCAGCTGGATAGAGCACTTGGCTACGAACTAAGGGGTCGGGAGTTCGAATCTCTCTGAGCGCACCAACTTGATCATCATCAAGATGTAAAATAGAAAGAAACCGCATTTAGTGCGGTTTTTTTGTGCCTGAAATTTAGCGTTAGTCGTGTTAGAAAAATATATCACCAAATAACATCATTGTTTCAGCGTATAAAAACAGAAGAAGCTCTTTTTCTAGTGTAATATTTAGCTTACTTTATAGAATATTGATGATGCATAGATGTCTGAAACTAAGCCTACTTTGTCTGTACGTTATTTTTTAAATTTAGAAGAATCGCAAGATGGTTTCGCACTTGCGACTTTTGGTAAAAAACAATTTACCCGTTTTATTACGCCTGCAGTCAGCCTTGGTATTGTTATTTGGGGTTTCTATTTAGGTTTTGAAGGTGTAGGACGTTATTACGTTGCTTTAGGCGCTGTGTTTTTACTTTTACAATTATTTATGCGCTATTGGTTTTTACCGATGATGTTTAAGCGTCAATTTGTGAAATATCAGTTTGGTAAAAGCGAACAAGGTTTGGATTTATTCCAAGATTATGCAGATCTTTATGCAAATGGTCGTAAAGCCGTTGTAAATTATGCAGATGTGCAAAATTTTGCGATTGGTAAACTCACTTATATGCTTGAATTAAAAAATAAAACAGTCATTATTGTGCCAAAGCGTGCCATTAATGATTCAGCAGACAGAACCATTTTCGAAAATACATTTAAAAAATAATTTAATTTCAGTGATAGAAAGGGAACATCATGAGTACACGTCCATCTAAAATTGTGTGTGTCGGTCGTAGCTATGCAGATCATGCGAGAGAATTAGGAAATGCAATTCCTGATCGCCCAGTTTTGTTTATTAAGCCACCAAGCAGTTTAACTTCGCTAGAAGATGGTATTTCATGGAATCCTGATTGGGGCAATTGCCATCACGAATGTGAGCTGACTTTACGTATTGATCGTACTTTAAAAGCAGAAACAGATCCGAAAAAAGCTTTGGAAGCGATTGGTGCGATTACTTTAGGTTTAGATTTAACTTTGCGTGATTTGCAAGATGATTTGAAAAAGAAAGGTCAGCCTTGGGAACGTGCAAAAGCTTTTGATGGTTCATGCATTCTTGCAGATTGGATTGATGCATCAGAAGTTAAAGATTGGGACGATGTGCATTACACGCTACATATTAATGATGAGCTACGTCAAAAAGGTGATACATCTTTCTTAATTTTTGATATTGGTTATTTGCTTTCAGACATTAGCCAAGTGTTTACTTTAGAACCTGGTGATGTGGTAATGACAGGTACGCCAGCAGGTGTTTCTGCATTGGCAAAAGGTGATCGCTTAAAAATGACTTTAAAAGGTCAAGCTCAAGATTATGTTTGGAATACTGAAGTAAAAGCTTAATTCTTCAATATTGAAACAAATAAAAAAGGACTGTTGAGCAGTCCTTTTTTATTGCTTAGGTTTTTGATAAATCCTAATCAATCTTATTTGAGTAATTCTGTGAATTTACTACGAAGTTTTAAAAGTTTGGGTGGAATTGAAAAATTGCAGTAACCCTGTGTTGGATTCTTTGCAAAATAATTCTGATGATATTCTTCAGCAGGGAAGAATTGAGGTGCTAAACTGACTTCAGTGACAATTGCTAAATCATCTTGTTCGAGTTGTTCAATTAAACTTTCAGCTTGTTGTTTTTGTTCATCATTAAAATAATAAATGACAGAGCGATATTGTGTGCCAATATCATTTCCTTGGCGGTTTAAGGTTGTAGGATCATGAATTGCAAAAAACACATTTAGTAATTGTTCATATGAAATTTGAGTTTCATCGAAGTCAATTAAAATAACTTCTGCATGATTGGTGTCGCCACGGCAAATATCATCATAGCTTGGATGTGTTGTGTGACCACCTGCATAACCACTGGTAATGTGCGTAACGCCTTTTAGTTGTAAGAAAACAGCTTCTGTACACCAAAAGCAGCCACCACCCAATAATGCTTGTTGCATGAAATGATCCTAAATATTTATATATGGCTCAATATATGGGGGGAATTTATACAATTACAATATTCTTCATATAAATAGATACAAAAAAAGCCTACAAAAAGTAGGCTCTTTTTAAAATTTTATTAACGCGGTTGAATTGCGCTTTCAAACTCAATTACAGAATTACCTTGGTTATCAAGAAGCTGTAATACTTTGCCTTCTACTTTGTAGTGGGTTACTTGTGTTAAAGCCTTGTTGAATAACTGATCGATATTTGCATTGTTCATACAAGCCATGCGTGTAGATGCAACTTGGCTGAAAGAAATTGAGTGTTTACCAGCATCGAATGAACCCATTAAACGGTTACAACCATCTGAACCTGTTACACGTTTTGTTGCTTCGTCAAATTGTAAGCTTGCGATATTACGTTCTGATGGATTTGTGATAATGGTTGAATTACCAATTTTAGTTGCAACCCAAGTTTTATTTTGTAGTTGATTGAGGTTCGCAGTCGTCCCTGGTAGTTGCGGTAATGATTGGCAACCAACGAAAGCCAATGTTGAACCTAGAAGTGAAACTGCTAAGAATTTTTTCAACATTTTATAAATTTCCTTATGAGTGGATTTAACTAATATAGCTAAAAAAATTAGAAACTTATGAAATTATTTGTATACAAATCTTTCAGATTTATAGGCTTCTTGTTTAATCTGTTTGTAGATATGGTGTTGAAAGGTGATTACGAATAATTTTTGAATATTTTTCACTCGTTAATTCATGCATATTTTGTACTTTGGGATTTACATGCGCTCTTTCATACCATGTTTTCATCGACCAATTCTGATCAAGTGCGCGTAAATCATATAAATAATTAGGTAGATAGCCAGAAGCAAGCAAACGATAATCAACAGGTAATTGATGATTTGAAACAGATTGCACCATATCAAAAACAAGTGTCGTGCAGTTACTGGTGAGGGTGTTATACCATTTGGGCTGCTTTTCTAAGTCTGCAGATTTTTTTAAGTATTCTTCGAATAAAGCTCGCATTTCGGCTTTTGGCATTTGAACAGGAAAAAAGTAAACTTGTTCACCTCGTACATTACTACGCGTGTA
The DNA here is from genome assembly GCF_010646905.1 of Acinetobacter portensis. Lineage (NCBI taxonomy): Bacteria > Pseudomonadati > Pseudomonadota > Gammaproteobacteria > Moraxellales > Moraxellaceae > Acinetobacter > Acinetobacter portensis. The sequence continues at coordinate 821,752 of NZ_JAAARQ010000002.1, read as the reverse complement.
AATAATATCTTTTTCATCTGCAGCAATTAAGCTGAGTTCAAACTTTCTAAAAAAACCACCAAGCGTAGAAAATTCTTCATTTTTTTCTTTTCGAATTTCAATAGAAAAAGTCAGTGGCGCACTATTTTTAAAATCGAAACTCACAAGTGTGTGGGCAATCTGAGGTCCCATCCAATACGATGTAATCACATTCACACCTGAAATTTCATTCAAATTTACAGTGCGAGTTTCCCATTTTTCATCATAATCTTGTTCTGTGCGCCAATTGAAATTTCGAACATTTTTAAGCGTAACAATATCGCCGTGTTGTTCAAATTTTAGTGTTTTTGCAACTTCAGGATTCCATTCTCTATCTGCCAAAGCGGGTATGCTGAAGTACCAAAACAAGCCACATAAAAACATAAAGCAATAAAGTAGGATGTCTTTTCCACGGCTAAAAAAATGCTGTGTTGCATAAATGCCTAAAACACTAAGTGCAAATGCAATCCAAATTCCAATAAGAATTCTACTGATGAGCCAGCCAAATGGTTCTTGAAACCAAATGGCTAAACATAGCCAAACAGATGAAAGAATGACAAAGAGACTAAAAAGGGAATGGATGAATCCGATTCCCAAAGCAGCGAAGAATTCCTTTCTACCGATATTTTGCATAATTGTTATTTTTTAAAAGATAATTACTTTATTTTCGGTAAGTTGCGAACTCAAAAGCAATCCCTGTTTTGTCGTCAATATGTTTTTCAGAGGCAACTTTTATAAAGTTATTTGGAATTTCAGGATAGTGCGCATCGCCTTGAACATCAAGTTCTACATGTGTAAGTTCTAAACGGTCTGCAATAGCAATGGTTTGTTTGAAAATTTCACCGCCACCAATAATAAAAACAGTTTCTGGTTTTTCAGATGCTTTTACGTCTTCAACGGCCTGAGCCAAGGCATCTTCAATACTATGTGCAATTTTAGTGCCTTCAAATGACCAGTTTGTATCGCGTGTAATAATCCAATTTACACGTTTTGGTAAGGTACGACCCATTGATTCAAGGGTTTTTCGTCCCATAACAACAACGCCACCTTGGGTAATTTCTTTGAAGTGTTTAAGGTCTGCAGAAATATGCCAAGGTAAGTCGTTGCCTTTACCAATGCAGTGTTTCTGATCCATTGCAACAACGTGAACAACTTCTAAATTTTGAAATGCCATAACAGACTCTAATCAGTTTAATCCCTCCCTTTGCGAAGTAGCACTTCTCACCTTTGTAAAGAGGAGGAGTGATACAAAAGTTCCCCCTTTTTTAAAGGGGGATACAGGGGGATTATTTTATAAAAGAAAGTAAATACTAAACCGCTACAGGTGCTTTAATACCAGGATGTGATTCATAACCAATAATCTCAATATCTTCAAATTTAAAGTCAAAAATATCTTTAATTTTAGGGTTAAGTTTTAATTGGCATAAAGGCAAGGGTTCACGGCTTAACTGAAGTTGAGTCTGTTCAAAATGATTGGCATATAAATGCGTATCACCGCCTGTCCAAACAAAATCACCTACATCTAAATCGCAAACTTGCGCAATCATGTGTGTAAGAAGAGCATAGCTTGCAATGTTAAAAGGTACGCCTAGAAATACATCTGCACTACGTTGATACAGCTGACACGACAATTTTCCGTTTTGTACAAAAAATTGGAACAATGTATGACAAGGTGGAAGTGCAACATTTCCAGCTTCATTCGGGTTCCAACCTGACACAATTAAACGACGTGAATTTGGATTGGTTTTAATTTCATTCACAAGCCATTTAATTTGGTCGAAACCATCTTGCTCGTATAAGCCATTTTCTTTTTTTGTACCACCAAAGTTACGCCATTGATGACCATAAACAGGGCCAAGTTCACCTTCAGGACGACCAAAACGTGCAGTTTGTTCTGCCGTAGACCATTCATCCCAAATAGAAACTTTGTTGTCTTGCAAATACTTAACGTTTGTATCGCCTTTTAAAAACCAAAGTAATTCAATTACAATTGAACGGAAGTGAACTTTTTTAGTGGTTAAAAGCGGAAAGCCTTTAGAAAGGTCAAAACGCATTTGATGACCGAATACAGAACGTGTACCTGTACCCGTGCGATCGCCTTTGTCGCCACCGTTGTCTAGGATATGTTGTAGTAGGTCTAAATACGCTTTCATAAATGTCCTGTCATTGTCCTCATGGGGAAGTCAAATATAAGATAAGACTATAAGGATGCTAAAATTATTGAGATGAGTTTATCTTAATTTAATTATATTTTTAAGTAATGAATTTGAGAAAGTCTATCTTATTGAAAGTAAAAATAAAAAATACACATTAAGTTGATTTAATTGTATTTAAAACAATATCTTATCTTTAATTTATTTTATTTAAATCGATTGGTAATTTAGTATTTATAATAAAAATGATATTCAAATCTAAATTGAAGTTGTTTAGCTAAAATCAAGATTGATTCAGTGGTATTTTTATTCCTAAAAGTTTTTTAACTAATAAAAATGATAAATTAGATTTATATTATATGCAGGCTATAATCGAACTAATTTAAAAATATACCCAGTCCAGTGGAGTCAATCGACATGGCAGGCGACATTCAAAAAGCAAAGACATTGTACGATAAATTGTGGGATGACCACTTAGTAAAACAACGCGATGATGGTTCAGCTTTACTTTATATCGATCGTCATTTATTACATGAAGTAACGTCTCCACAAGCATTTGAAGGCTTGCAACTTGCAGGTCGTAAACCTTGGCGTTTAAGCGCAAATATAGCAACACCAGACCATAACGTTCCAACCTCTAAAAAAGAACGTTCAGAAGGTATTGCAGGTATTGAAGATGATACATCGCGTATTCAAGTTCAAACTTTAGATGATAATTGCAAAACTTTTAATGTTGTTCAGTTTGATATTAATGATGTACGCCAAGGGATTGCACATGTTGTTGGGCCTGAACAAGGTTTAACTTTGCCGGGTATGACCGTTGTATGTGGTGATTCTCACACTGCAACACATGGTGCATTTGGTTGCTTGGCACATGGTATTGGTACTTCAGAAGTTGAACATGTATTGGCAACGCAATGCTTAGTTCAAAAGAAAATGAAAAATATGTTGGTACGTGTTGACGGTAAATTGGGTCAAGGCGTGACATCAAAAGATGTTGTTTTAGCAATTATTGGTAAAATTGGTACCGCTGGTGGTACGGGTCACGCGATTGAATTTGGTGGTCAAGTATTCCGTGATATGTCGATTGAAGGTCGTATGACGGTATGCAACATGGCAATCGAAGGTGGTGCACGTGTTGGTATGGTTGCTGTTGATGACAAAACCATTGAATACGTGAAAAACCGTCCTTATGCACCGAAAGGCGAGCAGTGGGATGCGGCAGTTGCATATTGGAATACTTTACATTCTGATGAAGATGCGCATTTCGACACAGTAGTTGTATTACAGGGTGAAGAGATTGAGCCACAAGTATCTTGGGGTACTTCACCTGAAATGGTGATACCTGTTTCCCAAGCGGTTCCAACTTTAGAACAAGCGAAAGATGAAGTTCAACGCAATGACTGGACGCGTGCTTATAACTATATGGGCTTAAATGGCGGTCAAGCATTGGCTGATATTCAATTAGACCGTGTATTCATTGGCTCTTGCACAAACTCTCGTATTGAAGATATTCGTGCAGCTGCTGAAGTTGCCAAAGGCAAAAAAGTAGCTTCATCGATTAAACAAGCGATGGTTGTTCCGGGTTCTGGTTTGGTGAAAGCACAAGCAGAAGCTGAAGGTTTAGATAAAATTTTGGTTGAAGCTGGCTTTGAATGGCGTGAACCTGGTTGTTCAATGTGTTTGGCAATGAATGCTGACAAATTGCAACCGGGTGAGCACTGTGCTTCAACGTCTAACCGTAACTTCGAAGGTCGTCAAGGTAATGGTGGTCGTACACATTTGGTGAGTCCGGCAATGGCAGCAGCAGCTGCAATCGCGGGTCATTTTGTGGATGTGCGTACGTTCTAAGATTATTCCCTCATCCCAACCTTCTCCCTGAGCCACATCATGGCGCAAGAGAAGGAGTTCCCTCTCATTTTAGGAGAGGGCTAGGGAGAGGTTACGGATTCAGTGAGAAATAACCATGAAAAAATATACCGTTGAACAAGGTATCGTTGCACCATTAGACCGTGCCAATGTAGATACAGATTTAATTATTCCAAAACAGTTTTTGAAATCGATCAAACGTACTGGTTTTGGTGAAAATTTATTTGATGAATTACGTTATTTAGATGAAGGTTATTTAGGCTTAGATAACTCTAAACGTCCTAAAAATCCTGATTTTTCTTTGAATCAAGCGCGTTATCAAGGTGCTTCAATCTTGATTTCACGTGCCAACTTCGGTTGTGGTTCAAGTCGTGAACATGCGCCGTGGGCATTGGAAGAATACGGTTTCCGTACTGTGATTGCGCCAAGCTATGCAGACATTTTCTTTAATAATAGCTTTAAAAATGGCATGTTGCCGGTGATCTTGTCTGAAGAGATCGTAGATCAATTATTTAAAGAATGCTTTGAGACCGAAGGTTATCAATTAACTATCGACTTGGAAGCTCAAGAAGTGCGTACGCCAAAGGGTGAAAGCTTTAAGTTCGAGGTTGATCCATTCCGTAAACATTGTTTATTGAATGGCTTAGATGATATTGGCTTAACTTTACAAGCATCTGATGATATTCGTGCTTTTGAAGAAAAGACAAAACAATCACGCCCTTGGGTTTTTAATGACATTAATGGCTAATTCACAAGATATTTAGTCATAGATTAGAGCTCTAACTCTTGATAACATCAAATCATAATTACTCTTATTATGAATTTGACATTCTTGGGCTAGGTTTAAATGATGACGAAATCTTTGGGTCAAATTATTTTGTTGTGCGGTGCTGCTATTTCTTTATCGGCATGCCAAAGCTTAGATACTGCTCGATTAAAAAAGATTAAGGAAACATCAAGTACGCAATCTAATGCGAAGCTCTATTGTTCAGGTGTTGATGTTTGCGAATTTGAACGTTTAGATGAAATTCAAGTTGTAAATGAAGACAATCATCGAATTGATCGTGATGCACTAAAGCAAGGGGTTGTACGTTTAGATACGGCTTCGAAAGAATCGAATTCACTTTATTTGTCTGTACCTGCACAGCAACATGAAGTGGTCATTCGTTTTTATCCTGTGACTAAAGATCGAGCGGAAAAGTTACATGTCATACATCGCTTTAAAGCACAGCAAAACTATACATTTCACATGTACCGTGAGCGAAACTTCGTAAGTGGTAGCCTTTTGAATGTATCTCCACCAGAGCCTTTGTGTGTAGATCTGAAAGAAGGCAAAAAAATAATTCGTACTTTTTGTAAGCCTTACAACGTTTTAAATGGACTTGGCGAGTTTACAGAGAAAAAACTTTAAATTTCATCAATTTTAGATTGATACTAAAAATGGAAAAACTCATGTCAAAACATATCTTGATTTTACCGGGTGACGGCATTGGTCCTGAAATCGTAAAAGCGGCTGAACAAGTGCTTACACGTGTAAATGAAAAATTCAACTTAGGTTTGACGTGGGAACAAGGTTTATTAGGCGGTGCTGCAATTGACGCACATGGCGAACCATACCCAGCTGTAACAGCAGAACAAGCGAAAAAGGCAGATGCACTTTTGTTAGGTGCTGTAGGCGGTCCTAAATGGGATACGATTGAGCGCTCAATTCGACCTGAACGTGGTTTATTAAAAATCCGTAGTGAATTGAATTTATTCGCAAATTTACGTCCTGCTATTTTGTATCCACAATTAGCTGACGCTTCTAGTTTAAAGCCTGAAATTGTTGCTGGTTTAGATATTCTTATTGTTCGTGAATTAACAGGTGGTATTTACTTCGGTCAACCGCGTGGTATTCGTGAATTAGAAAATGGCGAAAAACAAGGTTTCAATACCGATGTTTATGCTGAATCTGAAATCAAACGTATTGCTAAAGTTGCTTTTGAAATGGCAAATTTACGTGGCGGTAAAGTGTGCTCTGTAGATAAAGCAAACGTACTTGAAGTGACTGAGCTTTGGAAACAAACGGTTACTGCATTGAAAGAAGGGCAGTACCCTGAAATCAATTTATCTCATATGTATGTAGATAATGCTGCAATGCAGTTGGTTCGCGCACCTAAACAATTTGACGTGATTGTAACAGGTAACTTATTTGGCGATATTTTGTCAGATGAAGCAGCGATGTTGACAGGTTCTATTGGTATGTTGCCATCTGCATCTTTAGATGAAAATGGTAAAGGGATGTATGAGCCTTGTCATGGTTCTGCACCAGACATCGCAGGTCAAAATATTGCGAACCCATTAGCAACTATTCTTTCAGTTGCAATGATGCTTCGTTACACATTCCGTGCTGAGGAAGCAGCTAAAGCCATTGAAGATGCTGTGGGTGATGTATTAGATCAAGGCTTACGTACCGCAGATATTATGTCTGAAGGCAACACAAAAGTAGGTACAGTTGAGATGGGTCAAGCAGTTGTATCTGCATTGAACTAATTTTATTTGTATTAAAAAACGCAGCTTAATCGCTGCGTTTTTTAATTTAAGAATCTGAATTTTTAGAATTTGAAAGATCGCTTTTCAATATTCATTTTTTAGGCATATAAAAAAGCCACTTCACAGTGACTTTTTTGCTATCGCTAAAACTTAACGTGCACGGTAAGTGATACGACCCTTAGTTAAATCATAAGGTGTCATTTCAACTTTCACACTGTCGCCAGTTAAAATACGAATATAGTGTTTACGCATTTTACCAGAAATGTGGGCAATCACTTCGTGACCGTTTTCTAAACGTACACGGAACATAGTATTAGGAAGCGTTTCGGTGACAACGCCTTCGAACTCGATGAGTTCCTCTTTATTGGCCATAGCCTACCTGAGTATCAAATTGGAAAGGCGCAAATTATAGTCAATTTTTTTGCATATTACAAGGTTCTAAGCCTTTAACTATGCTCATCTGTCAATCAAATAGGCGAATCATGCGTTTAAACTTTTTTTCATAAAACATGGTTTGCTCTGTTGTCAGTTTGGTCAATCGCAGTTAATCTAAATTGAATGTTTTAAGTATAAATAAAGAACATACAAGGAAGGTTTTTGAGTGAGTCAGCAAACAGATGCATCGGTAATACTACGATTGGGCTACCAAGCGATTCGTCGTGCTGGTTTGCCTACAGATGAAATTTTGACAAAGGCAGGTGTCGCTTTAAGTCAAGTTGATGCCAATGACCGCACTCCATTGAATTCGCAATATGCTTTTTGGGTGGCAGCAGAAGAAGTTAGCCGAGATACAGATATTGGTTTGCATTTAGGTGAAAATTTACCTCTGTATCGTGGGCAAGTGATTGAACATCTGTTTATTTCTTCTGTAAATTTTGGGGAAGGCTTAAAGCGTGCACTGGCATATCAACGTTTAATTAGTGATGCTTTTCATGCAACTTTGGTTCTTGAAGATGGTCGTTGCTATTTAACCAATGGCGAACAACCTCATGCTGAAAATATTGTAAATCGACATTTTTCTGAATGTGCGATGAGCGGTGTTTTACGCTTCTTTAAATTTATTACTGAAGGTCGTTTCGAACCTATTTATATCGATTTTAATTTTAGTCAGGGATCATCTGATGATGAATATCTAAGGGTGTATGAATGCCCTGTAAGTTTGGGGCAAAAGGAAACACGTCTTTATTTTGATCCTGCAATTTTAGATTATCAATTGTGGCAAGCAGAGCCTGAACTTTTTCATTTACATGAACAGTTAGCCGTTGAAAAATTACAAGAACTTGCACGTTATGATTTGGTGGGTGAGGTCAGACGTGCGATTGGTTTCACCTTAGAAAGCGGTGAAACAACTTTGGAAACAGTGGCTTCACAATTAAATATCACGCCACGTCGTTTACGTACGCAATTGAGTGAAGCAAATACAAGCTTTCAGCAAATTCTTTCAGATTATCGTTGTCGTTTAGCAAAACGCTTATTGGCAGGTACAAATGAAAGCGTAGAGCGTATTGTGTATTTAACAGGTTTTTCTGAGCCAAGTACGTTTTATCGTGCATTTAAGCGTTGGACAAATGAAACGCCTGTGGAATACCGAAAAAGAAAGCAACGTTAATCCTTATATTTTTAGAATCCACCCCAACCCCTCCTTTGTCAAAGGAGGGGGACCTCTCTTTTTAAAGGTGAGAAGCACAGCTTCGCAAGAGGAGGGATTTAAACATTAAAAATAATTAGCTTATTCCGGCATATTCAACCAATGTGGTCCTAAAGGCATTTTGGGCAAATCAAACTGTTCAGGGTAATCCGCATGAATGAAATATAAGCCATCAGGTGGTGCAGTAATACCTGCTGCTTTACGATCTTCCGCTGCAAAAATTTCATCAATATGGTCAATTTCATACATACCTTGACCAATTTCCAATAAGCATCCGACAATATTTCTCACCATATGATGTAAGAAACCATCGGCTTGAATGTCTAAAACTAAATAACAACCATGACGAATAAGTCTTGAATGGGTGACATGACGTACAGGTTGATTTGATTGGCAAGCAGCTGCTCGGAAACTTTCAAAATTATGCGTGCCTTCAAATTTTTTAGCCGCTTCCATCATTTTTTCAACATTCAGCGGGTTAAAAACATGCGTCACTTGTTTGTGTAAAAGTGCAGGGCGTTGTGGATTGTTATAAATTACATAACGATAACGACGTGCTTGAGCTTTGAAGCGTGCATGAAAGTCCGAATCCATTTCTTTAATCCACTGGATAGAAATGTCTTTGGGCAATGTGCTATTTGCACCCATTAACCAACCACGAATTGGACGAATAGCGTGAGTATCAAAATGTGCAACCATATTTGTGGCATGTACGCCTGCATCGGTTCGACCTGCACCGTGTAGCATAATGGGCTCATTGGCAATTTTAGACAAAACCGTTTCAATGGTTTCTTGCACGCTTACTACGCCAGATTGTTGAGTTTGCCACCCTCTATATTGAACGCCAGAAAACTCAATACCGACTGCAAAACGTTGCATATTCACCTCAAATCCACTTAATTTTTCCAATGGTCATGCCATTGATCTACCGCGTCGTATTTTAAATACATTTTTAATGTTTTTGCATAAAGATCTGCGTGACTTAAGCTATTACTCACTAAAAACTTTGCATGACTGATCCACTCGCTTATGGCATAACGCTGATCGAGTAATCCAAATGGCACTTGACTGGTAATAATCACGGCACATTTTTTTGCTTGGATATTTTGTAAAACCTGTATCAGTTTTTCATTCACTGCAATATTTCCTGTGCCAAAACCTTGTAAAATTAAGGCATTTGGAGGATTTTTTAAGAATAATGCTAAGTTTTCAATTTGCTGATCAACTGAAATAGGTTGCCACATTAAACTCACACAATTAAAGTTTTGAGCTTTAGCGATGAGCGCATCATTCACTTGAATTACGTCTGTATTCGCGTAGATGGGCGTATTTTCTTCAATGCCAGTAAATGCATCTAATTCTGTTGTATGACGTTTTAACGCTGTTTGAGCGTGAATTAAGCGATGATGGAAAGCGAGGTAGACACCTTGTGCACATTTCACAACGGAATCTAAAGCAAAATTAAGATTATCTATGGCATCTGTAAATTCACGTGTGTCATTGCCTTTGACATTAAGTAAAGGATATTGACTGCCTGTAAGCACAACATGAGCAGAATGACCAAGGCAATTTGCTAAAACGGCACTGGCATAACTCAAGGTGTCTGTTCCGTGAATAATCACAAAATTTTGATATTGTTTTTGCTGTAATTCTTGAATAAATTGAGTCAGCCTTAACCAATCTTCCGCAGTACACGCGCTACTGTCTTTAATAACAGGTGATACAAAGCATTCAATATCTAATTGAAGTGGAAGTACATGTTGTAATAATGGAATAAATTTTTCCGCAGGCATTGGTGCTAAAGGTTCGCCAACACAGCCGAAAGTTCCGCCCATATAAATTAAAGCAATTTTTTTCATCATAAAAAAAGCAGCCAAGAATGACTGCTTTAGTGTAAATCGTTTTTTATTAAGATGCGATTTGATTCAGTAACTGATCTGCAACTTGACGTTGTTCAGGTGAATATTCGGTTTCGTTGTCCGCTAAAATTTCCCGAGCTGCATCATAAGCACCTAGCTCAATATATTTTTGAGCTAAGTCTAAATCTAGCTCAATTTCATTCATATCGATAAGAGAAGGGAATGATTGAACCAAAGGATCGGTGTTATCAAGCTGATTTTCTGAAATGCTAGGAGCTTGATTTGCTATTGGAGTGGCTTCTTCTACAAAAGTAGAATCTAAACTTTTTTCAATTTCAGTTGGTGTAATGCCAATGTCTGTCGTAGGTTGAGTGTCTAAATTAAAACTAAAATCAGGTTGTTCATCTAGAATAGGAGAAGGCTTTTCTGTCTCTTCTACATTAAATTTATGTGTAGAAAAATCTAAATCAAATTCATTTGTTTTGAGAGGAGCTTCTTCAATAACATCAGCTTGTTGGCTTACTTTTTCTTCAATAACGTCATCATTGTTTGAAAGTGTAAAAGAAAAATCAAGCGGTTTAATTTCATCTACAGTAGATTTTAATTCAGCTTGTGGTTGAATATCTTTAGCTGTAAATGATGGGCTAAACTCTAGTGCTGAAGTCTCTATTGTGGGTTCATCAATTTCTTGAGTCTCTACAATTGGAGATGGTGTGAAGTCTAATTGTGTCTCTTCAATATCAGCTTTTACATTTTCTGTTGCGTTAAATGTTGGCTTGCTAATAAGTGCATCAAAAGCATTGTCCGAGAGTGGAGCTGGAGCAATAGGTTTTACAGGTTCTTGAACTGCTTCTACATGGTTTGGTGTAAATTGGATAAAATCATTTTCTTTTGCCGATGATTTTCCCTGATTGACTTTAGCTTCTGCTTGTTGAGCAATATCATGCAGTTCTAATGCATTTAAATGGCTAAGTAGTTGATTGATCGCAAAATCATCTTTTTGTTTAAGATGAACATCAAGCAATAACAGGTACAGTTCATGTTGAGAGTTATCGCGTTTTAAGGCTTGGTTAATTTGAGCTTCTGCTGCAAAGAAATTACGATCTTGAATTAAAGATTCAATTTTTTTGCGTGTATCTGCTGAAATGGGCTGTGTTTTTTTGGTTTCAACAACATCATCTTCAACGATTTTCGTAGGTTTGGAATGAGTACGTGTTGAACTTGTTTTTTTTGCCTTATTTTTCGCGTTTCCTTTTTTAGAAGGCTGACTTGATCCTTGAGCATCTTGACGCTTTTTGACCACAAGTAAAACGACAATCAAAATGATGAGTGGAATCACATACATCAGCATATCTATACCCCTTATGGATCATGTCTTTTAGATGAAGACAAATCCTGAAAAAAACTTTTGGTTGTAACACATTAGTTATGAGATTTTTTTGCGGCTTGTTGTTTTTTCAACTGCTGTTGAAGTTGAGCAAGACGGGCATTTAATAATTGAATTCTATGATCCTTTTGATTTAATGCCATTTCCAACTGAGTTACGTTTCTCTGTAATTTAACGGTTTTTTCACGAGATGTCATAACCTTTGATGATAAATCATCGGAAGTTATATTACTTTTCGTGCTTTTTGATGCAGAACCGTGCGCTGAGTTCTGTTCGCTCTGTGCAACTAAACTCATTTCCGCTTGGTTTAATTTGTATTTTGCTGTTCCAGATTGTTTTGTTTGATTGTGATCTATTTTATTTTCAGCAACTTTTTTTGCTTTTTCTTCTGCTGTTGCCTCTTTTAAATTGAGCGTTGCCCCACGTTTTAAGCGGTTAACATCACCTTTAATAAAAGCATGTTCATTGTTGGTTTTAATTTGTTGCATCACTGAGTTTACAGAGCGATTTTGTTGATCTGCAATTTTCGCAGCAATTGCCCATAAAGATTCATTCGTTCTTACAACATGTTTTTCTACATGACTTGTTGAAATATTATTTTCAGTCTTTTTGGATTCAACTTTTTGCTCTTGGGTTTTTAAAGCATCGGTTTTTTTAGCGTCTGTCTTTTGAAGTTCAGTTTTCTTTGTTTCAGCTTTTTGTGGCTCTACTGATTTGACAGCAGGCTTTGCACTCTTTTTCTCAATTTCACCACTTGCATACTTGTTCACTAATGGATCTGCTGAAATATTAGATTGTGGAATAGGAGGGGCAATTTGAATAGTCTGATCAGGCACTTTTTTAACAGCGTTAGTTTGTGCTGTTACAGGTTTTTTAGGTGTTACTTTTTCTATTGTTTGCTCAGTGTGAGTTTCTTTTGGTGCTTGTTGAGCGTTGGTAGTAGGTGCTGCAGATTGTAGAACAATAGGGGTAGGTGTAGGTGGTAAAGGCGTTGCTGAAATCGTTTTTTGTATTTGAGGTGAAATGTTTTTTGATGGTTCCAGATTTACCATTAGGCGTGTTACAGCAGGAGCTGTATATGCACTACTTGTAGGTAAATTTAAAGCAATGTCTTTTTCATTCACAATCACAATAGGCGTTAATGCATTTTCTTTTGTTGTTGTTTTATTTTGTGTTGGAGCACTATTACGAGCAAGCGGCTTTTTAATTTGCTGTAAACGTGTTGTAGAGCCTTCTTTGATTTTAACAATAATGTTCAATTCAGCATCGGTAATTGGTCTAGAAGATGTAATAGTGATTACGCCTGTTCCATTTGCATTGCGACGTGTGAAAAAGTTTAAATGACCAGGAGGCTGATGTGTCGCACCAATGGACATTAAATCTTCAGCTTTAGCTAAGCTCACTTCAATGGGTGTGTTTATGTCCGATTGACGGAAATTTAATTCGGCATAAAGTAATTCACCTGCACTTGATTGAATAACAGCAGGGTCGACATTGAGCGCATAAATATTTTGTGATGCAATAATTGTTAAAATCGCGATCTTTAATTTGTTATACGTGGTCATATTAGTCTATTAGCTCGGTCACAATCGCAAAGCGGAAATTATAATTATAGATTAGCGATTTGTTGTCTATTTGTAAAACAAATACCGTGAACTGTCATAAAAAAGCCGATCATGAAAGATCGGCTTTTTTAGATTTTTAGTTGCGCTTAAGCACTTTTAAAATCAATTAATATACGAAGCATACGACGTAAAGGTTCAGCAGCACCCCAAAGTAATTGGTCACCCACTGTAAATGCACCTAGGTATTCTTTACCCATATTCAATTTACGTAAACGACCTACTGGAACACTCAAAGTACCTGTTACTGCTACAGGTGTAAGATCTGTCATAGATGCTTCACGCGTATTTGGAACAACTTTAGCCCATTGATTTGCACTACGTAACATATCTTCAATTTCATCAAGCGGCACATCTTTTTTCAATTTCAATGTTAAAGCTTGAGAATGGCAACGCATTGCACCAATACGTACACAATGACCATCAATAGGAACAATTTGTTGATTGCCTAAGATCTTGTTGGTTTCAACTTGACCTTTCCATTCTTCTTTCGATTGACCGCTTTCAAGCTGTTTGTCGATGTATGGAATTAAAGAACCTGCTAAAGGCACACCAAAGTTTGCAGAAGGGAAGCCTTCACCACGTTGAAGTGCTGCAATTTTAGAGTCGATATCTAAAATTGGAGATTTAGGATCATCAAGCAAATCTTTAGTATTGTTATATAAATAACCCATACCATTGATGAGTTCACGCATGTTTTGCGCGCCTGCACCAGATGCTGCTTGATATGTCATTGATGTTGCCCATTCCACTAAATTGTTTTGGAATAAACCACCAAGACCCATCAACATAAGTGAAACTGTACAGTTACCACCTACAAATGTTTTAGTACCATTTACTAAACCATCTTTAATTACATGCATATTCACAGGATCTAGCACGATAATTGCTTCATCATCCATACGTAATGTAGATGCAGCATCAATCCAATAGCCAGCCCAGTTTTCCGCTTTTAATTTAGGGAAAACTTCAGACGTATAATCACCACCTTGGCAGGTAATAATGACATCCATTTGCTTCAGACTCTTAATGTCTGTCGCATCCATAAGTGCTGGGGCAGTTTTACCGCCAAACGCAGGCGCTTTGCCACCTGCATTACTGGTAGAGAAGTAGAACGGCTCAAAATGAGCAAAATCATTCTCTTCAACCATACGTTGCATAAGGACAGAACCAACCATCCCGCGCCAACCGACCAGACCTACTTTCATGTCACTTTGCCTCGGTGCGTTAAAATAAAAAAAGGGGGTTTGAGTGTATCAAAAGAGCACGTAACTGCAAGTGCTACAGAATGAAAACAGCATTTATATTGTGGAATATAACTTGTTTATGTTACATGGAAAATTGATATAAATTTATGAATCAATAAAAAATTAAGAATATAAGAGAAAAGATATGATCTGGATTGAGATATTAGCTGTTGTGGTTGTTTGGTTGAGCTTCTGGTCACTGATTCCTCGAGATGAGTGGTGGTTTCGTGGTGCAGACTTCCCGCGTTTACAAATACTTGTCTTAGGATTTTGTGCATTTGTATTGTTGTTGATTTGGGATTCACCATGGGATATTTGGCGTGAAATACTACTTGTTGCTCTCATTGCAGCCTTGGCATATCAGCTAAAAATGGTATTGCCTTACACCTTTATTTGGAAAAATCAGGTGAAAAAAGTTCGAGAAGGGCAACTTGATCCGAAAAAACAAATTTCAATTTTAGTTTCAAATGTATTAACGCCAAATAAAAAATATGATGCATTAATTTCACATATTAAAACGTATCAACCAGATATTGTTTTGACCTTGGAAACAGATGAAGTTTGGCAAAAAGAGCTTTCAGTTATAGAACCTGATTATCCATATCGAGTTCCTGTTCCTTTAGATAATTTGTACGGTATGCATTTATATAGCCGTTTAGAATTATCAGATACAGAAGTGAAATTTATTTTAAGTGATGAAATTCCATCTATTCATACAACAGTCACTTTAGATTCAGGGAATAAAGTTCAGCTGTATTGCTTGCACCCTAAACCGCCAAGTCCAACCGAAGCAAAAGATTCAACATTACGTGATGCGGAACTTTTAATTGTGGGTGATCAGATTAAAGATTTAGATGAAAGTTGTATTGTGATGGGGGATTTAAATGATGTGGCTTGGTCTAGAACCACACGTTTATTTCAGCGTATTAGTGGTTTATTAGATCCACGCGTTGGGCGTCATTATGTCAACACTTTTCATGCTGATTATCCATTACTACGTTGGTCTTTAGATCATGTGTTTCATAGTACCGATTTTGCTTTGGTAGAAATGAAGCGATTGCCTCATATGGGGTCAGATCATTTCCCTATTTATGTGGTTTTACAAACAGGACGTATATTCGAGAAAATTCAGCAAGAACTAGAACAAACCGATGCAGATGAAGAAAAAGCACAAGCTGCTATTCAGCAAGGAATTGAAAAAGCAGAGAAAGAAGAAAAAATTGTGACAGATGAAATTGCGCAGGATTATAAATCTTAAAAGTTAGACTCATGCCTTTGTAGTCAATCTCCTACAAGGTTTTGAGGATTTAGAGGCTAGTTATAAAAGTGGGGGGGGCTTATTGTTATTACATCAGCACATGGAACGGGAATGGATAGTCCCACTATGGAAGACCAAGCTGAAGGAAAGACATCAAGGACATGATGTGTGGTTAGGATAGCCAGATATAAAATAAAAAAGATATGAAACAGCACAACCCCATATAGCCCGAGTTTTACAGGATGTAAAGCTCGGGTTGTTGTTTTTAAGGGGGATAAATTTTTAATCCAAATGATTAATATAAGCTTTCTGAACCTTCAGGTCGTGTTTTAAAACGACGGTGAAACCACATGTACTGTGTAGGTGCAATACGAAGTTGACGTTCAATAATTAAATTGGTGCGTGTCGCATCATCAAGTTCATCATCACTTGGTAAATTTTCGACAGGTGGTTCAATTAAAACTTTGTATTTTGGATTAGAAATATCACCATCACGATAGAAATAAAGCGGAATTGCTTCTGCCTTGGTCATTTTTAATAAACGACGATGTGCGGTTACTGTCGCGGCAGGAACACCAAAGAAGGGTGCCATAACACCTTGTTTTAAGCCAAAGTCTTGGTCTGGGCTATACCAAATTGCACGTCCATTTTTTAAATGACGGATTAAACCACGCATATCATCATGGTCAATTTGATGCGTATAAATGGTTGAACGACATCGGTAAATCAGCATATCAAGCAATGGGTTGTTTTGCGGACGATAAACAACATCTGGGTCAAAATATTGTGCGCAAACATAACCGCCAGCATCAAGCAACGTTGAGTGTGTACCTAGAAGTAATGCACCTTTGCCTTGTGCTTGAGCATTTTGAATATGTTCTAAACCTTCAATTTCTACACGACCGTTAAACCATTTTGGGCAGTACCAAGCATTTAATGTTTCAAAAGCGCCAAGCATTTGGTCGATAAACACTTGTTTTGAGTTTTCGAGAACTTCAGCTTCAGACCATTCAGGAAAGCAGAGTTCTAAATTTCGAATTGTGGTTTTACGACGCGATTTTAAATATTTGAAAGCGGTTGAGCCTAATAGCTTTGCAAGTCTATGTTGAATTGACCAAGGTAAAATAGCCAAAATCATCAGGAAGATAATACCCATCCATACGCCCCAATATTTGGGTAATAAAAATGACCATTGAAATTCACCGGGTTTGTAATCTGGCTTTTTACTCATTGCAAAGAGGTAACCTTAAAAATTTTATATAGTTTAACATGAACTGATTGTGCAAATAAAAAGACACCTAAACCAAAGGCGTAGATGTCTTTTTATTGACTTGGAATTAAGCTTAGTTGCCTTTGCTTAAGTTCTCAAGTTGTTCCCAGCGTTCTAACTTTTCAAGCAAAAGCTCATCAATTTCAGTTAAACGGTTTGAAAGCTTCATGGCTTTATCTGCATCAGATACAAACATAGAACCATCTGCAAGTTGTGCATTAATGTCAGCTTGCTCTTTTTCAAGTGCTTCCATTTCGGCAGGAAGTTGCTCTAAAGCACGTTGATCTTTATAGCTCAATTTTGCTTTTTTAGGCACAGCAGCTTCGGCTTTTGCGATGGCTTTTTTCACATCACTTTTTTGATCTACAGCAGTTTGATCTGGACGTTGTTCTAGGTAATCTTGGTAACCACCGATGTATTCATCGATATGACCTTTACCGTCAAATACCCAAGTTGAAGTCACAACGTTGTCCATAAATGCACGGTCATGTGAAATCAATAACAATGTTCCTTTGTAGCCACCTAACATTTCTTCAAGTAGCTCTAAAGTCACCATATCTAAATCGTTTGTTGGCTCATCCATTACAATTAAGTTAGATGGTTTAAGTAGTAACTTCGCCAATAGAATACGGTTACGTTCACCGCCAGACAATGCTTTTACAGGTGTACGTGCACGTTCAGGTGAGAATAAAAAGTCTTGCAAGTAGCTGTAAATATGACGACGGCCGCCATTTACATCTACAAAGTCGGAACCTTCAGAAACGTTATCTTTTACAGATTTTTCTAAATCAAGCGCATTACGCAATTGGTCAAAATAAGCAACCTCTAGCTGAGTACCTGTTTTAACCGTACCGCTATGTTCGAGTTCACCTAAAATTGCTTTAATTAAGGTGGTTTTACCTACACCGTTATCACCGACTAAACCAATACGGTCGCCACGAAGGACAAGAGTAGAGAAGTCTTTGATGATCGGTGCATTATTACCAAAGGTCACACTAAGGTTAGCGATATCAAACACTAATTTACCTGAACGATTGGCTTCTTGCGTTGCCATGTTCACTTTACCTTGTTGTGAACGACGTGCTTTTGACTCTTCACGCAATGCTTTTAAATCACGTACGCGACCTTCATTACGAGTACGACGTGCTTTAATACCTTGGCGAATCCAAACTTCTTCTTCTGCAAGCTTTTTGTCGAATAAAGCATTTTGCTTTTCTTCAGCTTCCATTTGCATGGCTTTAAGTTCTAAGTAACGTGAATAGTTACCTTCGTAGCTACGCAACGTACCGCGGTCAAGCTCGACAATACGCGTTGCAATGCTGTCTACAAATGAACGGTCATGCGAAATAAATAATAATGTTAAATTATTTTGATCGAGTAAGAATTTTTCTAACCATTCAATACTTTCAACGTCTAAATGGTTGGTTGGTTCGTCAAGTAATAAAACGTCAGGTTGAGTGAGTAAAGCACGTGCAAGAAGTACACGACGTTTACGACCACCCGATAAATCTGCAAGGTCTGCTTCAGGATCTAAGCCCATTTTACTTAAAATAGAATTTACTTTAGTTTCTAAAGCCCAGCCATCTAGCTGATCCATTTTATGTTGCAAGTTCCCCATGCGGTCACAAGCTTCCATATCACCAAGTACACAAGCATCGCTTGCCTCATGGTAGGCTCTCATTACTTCAGCTGCTTCACCCGCGCCATCGGCTACGATATCGGCAACTTTTCCTGAATCCATGGGTACATCTTGAGCAAGCATGGAAATGGTAATGCCATTTTGTAAAGAAACCTCACCAGTATCTGGTAATAAAGTTCCCTCAATCAGTTTAAGTAAAGTAGACTTACCTTCACCATTACGACCGATTAAACACACTCGTTCGCCACGCTCTAAACTGAAGTTCGCGCCGTCGAGTAGGGCAGGTCCGCCAAACGCAAGCTGGACGTCCCTTAAAGTAATATAGGCCATAATGTTTCCTAAAATCCTACATGAGGAGTGTAAATTGACTAAACAACAAAATCTTGATGAACAGGCGTCATTTTCCGCACCCATTGAAGATTTGCAAGTGCGAATTGCCTTTTTAGATGAATTAGTTGATCAGTTGAATGAACAATTGGTCATTCAAGGTCGGGAACTTGCTGATTTAAAAAAACAAATGAATATTTTGTATCAACGTGTAGAAGCATCAGATATTTCTGATGGAATAGCAGCATTTGATCCATTGACAAACAAGCCACCGCATTATTAATGAGTTTTAAGACATTAACAACTTTTTTGATGAGAGATATATTCTAAGTTTAGAATATATTTGATCTTTATTGTTGTTATTTGTCGAATAAAACTAAACACAAAAAGACCGTATTTATGAGCCAAAAAGTCATTTTATTTGATCTTGAAGATAATCCGCCTACAGCATCTTTACTGCGTAAAATTATTGAACATTATGCAACGATATATGTGTTTAATTGTAGTGGTAAGTTCGAATTTCCTTTGGGAGATTTGACGGAGTTTTCGAGTTGGGTAAACAGCGGTCAAGTTGTTGTATTAGATACGCCTCAAGCTTCACAGCGAGAGTTTGAGTATGCGGTTGTGGTCGGGCAGTTATTGGCATTATTAGATGCAGATAGCCATGTAGAAGTTATTTCTGCTACCGACAGCAGTGACATGTTGATATTAATGCTACAAAGCTCGAATATCAGTTGTCATCTAATTCAGGTGGAATTAGAAAATAAAGATGTAAAATCTGCGAAATATGTTATTCCAAGTATTCAATCTATTATAGAAAGTCCAGACTTAAAATTAGTAAAGCAGTATTGCGATGCTTTAGAAAAAATGTCAGGTAAGCCAAATAATATTGAAAAGCTTAAAAATTCAATTTTGAATGTATTAAATGTTGAAGCAGAAAAAGCACAGCATTTAATTGGCATGCTCATAAATTTGAAAATTGTCAAAAAATTTGATGAGCAAATTTCATTTCGTAAGAAAGTCTTAAAGCAATGGGCATTGCTCGATTTAGACAATATTGATGAACAACAAAATTCGACTCAATCTACGTCGAATTTTATGGCGCATATCAATACTGAAAAACAAGCTTCAGACCTTACTTCAGATGCGAATGCCAATATTCAAAATGCTCAAAATGGGTTGTTCAAGAACTTCGCAATGATTGATCCTGTTCAATTAGAATTTGCACGAAAATTACGTGAGCTTAAATCGAATAAACCTAAAGATATTTATGAGTTACGTGACTTATTAGAACAACTTTTTCCGCAATCTAATATTCGTCTGCTTTTAAAAGAGTTGTTGGATAAAGGTTATATTTATTGGAATGGTCATGAGGTTTTATATAGTCATGAAATGTTTTTGAATTAATAATATGGTCATTTATTTGAACTTTAAGTTAAACGAGGGTTCTGCTATCAGATGCTCTGCGTTTAATTTACGATAATTTACTAAAACTCCTTAATGCATTAGTCTATAAGGAGTTTTTTTTAAATAAAAAACACTATTTGTAAGAAAAAACAATAAATAAATAGTGCAAGAACTATTTTAAACTTGCGTTTTATATTGCGCTTATGCAACTCTAATATAGGAATATTGAGGCTTTTCTATGGAAAATACTGGAATTTGGGTTGCAGTTATCATTGTTGTTTTTGTTTTAGGATCAATTTTTGGTCTACGTGTAAGTCCTAGAGAAAGAGCTTTAGGTATGATGCGTGATAAAGCAAGAAAAATGGGACTACATCCTCGATTAGTTGCAGCACCTGCATGGACAAAAATTCCAATGGCGACTGAAAATCGTGCCAGCATGGTTGCTTACTACAGTATTTTACTTCCAGAAGCTCGACTTCCTTTAATGCGTGCACGAATTGTAGATCAGCAGTTTGATCTTGTGCATGGGGATGAAAAATTTAAAGATTTTCCCATTGCATTAAAAGGTATTTATGCTATTGATATGCAAGCTAACTGCGTAGGACTCTATTGGGATGAAGAATCTGACCTAAGAGCCACTCAATTAGATGATATGAAAGCATTATTAATTTCATTGGCTGAATTTTAATTTATACCCATATAAACAGGAATAACGGTTCATTATGGCGAACGCTCCTCGGTCCACATCCAAAAGCACTACTACAGCAGCTAAATCTTCCGAAGCTGGGAAAAAACGTGCACTCGTGATTGTGGAGTCGCCTGCAAAAGCGAAAACAATCAACAAATACTTAGGTTCTCAGTACATTGTTAAATCATCTGTGGGTCACGTACGTGATTTGCCAACAGGTGGTTCTGCGAAGTCGACAGAGAAAAAACCTGCTACGCGTACAAAGTTAACCGATGCTGAGAAAGCTGAAAAAGCTCAAAATGCATTAATTAACCGTATGGGTGTAGACCCTGAACATGACTGGAAAGCAAAGTATGAAGTGCTTCCAGGTAAAGAACATGTTGTTGCAGAACTAAAAAAACTCGCATCGCAAGTCGATGAAATCTATCTCGCAACGGATATGGATAGAGAAGGGGAAGCAATTGCTTGGCATTTAAAAGAAGTGATTGGTGGAGATGATTCACGTTATCAACGTGTTGTTTTCAACGAAATTACGAAAAATGCTATTCAAGAAGCTTTTAAACAACCTTCTCGCCTAGATACTGACAAAGTTAATGCACAACAAGCACGTCGTTTCTTAGACCGTATTGTTGGTTTTATGATTTCGCCACTACTGTGGGAAAAAATTGCCCGTGGTTTGTCGGCAGGTCGTGTGCAATCTGTTGCAGCAAAACTCGTTGTGGAACGTGAACGAGAAATTCGTGCATTTATTCCAGAAGAATATTGGCAAGTTTTTGCAGATACGCAATCTCAAAAAGATGACATTCGTTTAGAAGCAGTGAAACAAGGTGGTAAAACCTTAAAACTGCAAAATAAAGCACAAACAGATGCTTTATTAAAAATTTTAAACGATGCTGAATATAAAGTTTCAACACGTGAAGATAAGCCAACTAAGGTTAATCCTAGTGCGCCATATATCACGTCTACGCTTCAACAAGCGGCAAGCACACGTCTTGGTTTCTCTGTAAAGAAAACCATGACTATGGCACAACGCTTATATGAAGCTGGTTTCATTACCTACATGCGTACGGACTCAACATTCTTAAGTGATGATGCTGTAAGTATGGTGCGTTCGCATATTGAAACTGAATTTGGTGAGAAATATCTTCCTGAAAAACCAAATAAATACGGTAATAAGGCAGGCGCACAAGAAGCCCATGAAGCAATTCGTCCATCGAGTGTTGCACTCAAAGGCGATCAGCTTGCAGGTGTAGATCGAGATGCTCAACGTCTTTATGACTTAATTTGGCGTCAATTTGTTGCGTGTCAAATGACACCTGCACAATATTTATCATCGACTATTTTGGTTGATGCAAATGGCGTAGAACTGAAAGCGAAAGGTCGTACTTTAGTATTTGACGGTTTCACCAAAGTTCGTGGTCAAAATAAATCTGATGACGATGTGTTATTACCTGCAGTAAAAGTGGGTGAAGTGCTTAAACTTGAGAAGCTTGATCCATCTCAACACTTCACAAAACCACCTGCACGTTTTACAGAAGCATCGCTTGTAAAAGAACTCGAGAAAAAAGGTATTGGTCGTCCATCGACCTATGCTGCAATCATCTCAACGATTCAAGATCGTGGTTATGTGAAAATTGATAACCGTCGTCTTTTTGCAGAGAAGATGGGCGAAATCGTGACTGATCGTCTCGATGAAAACTTCAATAACTTAATGAATTATGCGTTTACCGCAGATTTAGAAAGTCAGCTCGATAAAGTTGCAGATGGTGATCGTAACTGGAAAGAGTTGCTTGATAGTTTCTATGGCGATTTCAAAAAGCGTTTAACGACTGCTCAGGGCGAAAACGGTATGCGCCGTAATCAACCTGTAGAAGTTGAAGCGGTTCATTGTAAAGAATGTGACCGTCCAATGCAGATTCGTACAGGTACAACAGGCGTATTCTTAGGATGTTCAGGTTATAACTTGCCACCCAAAGAACGCTGCAAAGGTACATTTAACTTAACGCCAGTAGAATCGCTTGCAGCATTGTCTGATGATGATGCAGCCGAAACAGCTGACTTAATGTCTAAAAAGCGTTGTCCAATTTGTGAAACAGCAATGGACAGTTACGTGATTGATGGCGGTCGTAAATTACATGTTTGTGGTAATAACCCAGACTGTAATGGTTATGAACTTGAAGAAGGTGAGTTCAAAATCAAAGGTTACGATGGTCCAACCATTCCATGTGACAAATGCGAAGGTGAAATGCAATTGAAGACAGGTCGTTTTGGACCGTACTTCGCTTGTACAAGCTGTGACAATACACGTAAAGTTTTGAAAAGCGGTCAACCTGCGCCTCCACGTGTAGATCCAATTAAAATGGAGCATCTACGTTCTACAAAACATGATGATTTCTTTGTATTGCGTGATGGTGCGGCAGGTTTATTCTTAGCTGCAAGTAAGTTCCCTAAAGTGCGTGAAACACGTGCACCTAAGGTTGCTGAGCTTCGTAGTGTTGCTGAACAGCTCGATCCAAAGTATCAATTTATTTTGCAAGCGCCAGATGTTGATCCTGAAGGGAATCCAACATTGGTGAAATTCAGTCGTAAAAACCAAGTGCAATATATTGGTTCTGAAACGCCTGAAGGTAAGCAAACAAAGTGGAGCTTAGTTTACCAAGATGGTAAATGGGGCGAAGCTTAAAATGCTCATCTAAGTGATTAAAAAAATGCTGACTTTGGTCGGCATTTTTTATGTCAATTTAAAACCTAAGTTTGTGGATATTGTCCATTTTATCCACAGTTTACTTTTTAAATGTGGGTAAGTTTTCCTCAATTAGAAGAAAACTTTTATGGTTTAACAGTGTAACGACTTGAAATTGCAATTCGATTCCATGTGTTAATCACGATGGCTAACCATTCAACAGCACTTATTTGTGCATCGGTTAAAAAGGGTAAGGCATCTTCATAAATAGCATCATCCACTTGTCCTTCAGACACTAAGGTAATGGCTTCGATCAAGCTTAATGCTGCACGTTCTTGTTCATTAAAATATTCAGTTTCAGACCATGCATTTAGCAAAGTTATACGATCTATACTTTCACCTGCTTTTAATGCATCTTGCGTATGTAAACGAATGCAAAAAGCACATTGATTCATTTGTGATGCACGAAGTTTAAGTAAGTGAGCAAAACCATGAGTTATTCCTGACTCATCAAGCTTTTGCATTGCGATTTGATCGAGCTCAATTACTTTTTGATAAAGTTCAGGTGCAGATTGTCCTAAATTAATTCGCTTCATGGTTATTTATCATATTGCTGTATTTACATATAGTATGAAGCATCAACCTTACATCCTAAAGTTCTTTAGCACATGCCTACAATAAAAACATTTGTTCTTGCACCAGATTCATTTAAAGAAAGTATGACAGCCGAACAGGCGTGTATGGCAATGCAACGAGGTATTCAGCAGGTATTTCCGCAAGCACAGTGTATTCATGTTCCTATGGCAGATGGTGGCGAGGGAACGGTTGATGCGCTTATACATGCGTTAAGTGGAGAAAAAGTTCATTGTTCAGTTCAAGGGCCATTGCCACATCAAACGATTCAAATTTATTTTGGGCTTGTGGATGATGGTCAAACCGCCATTATGGAGATGGCAAAAGCCAATGGCATAGATTTACTTGAAAAATCACAGCGTAATCCATTATTTACCAGTACTTTCGGCACAGGGAAAATGATTCGCCATGCTTTAGATTTAGGCGTGAAAAAAATCATTATTGGTTTAGGTGGTAGTGTGACCAATGATGCTGGAAGTGGTATGGCACAAGCTTTGGGTGTTCGTTTTTTAGATGATTTTGGAAATGAAGTTCAGATGTGTGGTGGTGTTTTAAATCAAATATCGAAAATTGATTTAACTCAACTTGATGTTCGCTTAAAAGACGTTGATATTTTAATTGCTTCAGATGTGAATAATCCTTTGTGTGGTGAAAATGGTGCATCTTATGTTTTTGCTCCGCAAAAGGGTGCTACGCCTGAAATGGTCAAACAACTCGATGCAAATCTTCTTCACTTTTCCAATATTGTTGAATCGGTTTTAAATTTTGATGTTCGAAATGTTGCGGGTGCAGGAGCTGCAGGTGGTTTGGGTTTTGGCTTAATGGCTTTTGCCAATGCAAAAATTCAATCGGGTGCGAGTTTAGTCATAGAGCAAACAGGTTTGGCTGAAAAGATTGCTGAAGCGGATTATGTGTTTACAGGTGAGGGAAGTATCGATTTTCAGACCAAGTTTGGGAAAACCCCTTGGGCTGTGGCGCAAGTTGCGAAGCGGTTGAATAAGCCTTTAATTGCTTTTGCAGGGCGTGTTGGGGATGATGTTGAGCCTTTATTTGATGAGGGTTTTACTCAAATTATTTCGATTAATGAACCCAATTGTAATTTGGAAGTTGCTTTGAAAAATGCAGAGAAGAATTTAGAAAAGAAAGTTGCTAAAGTGTCTTTACTTTTGAAAGATCAAAAGTAACAAAAATCTTTTATTGAGCTGAAGGTATTTCCATATACCTCAGCTCAATGAGCGACATCCATGTCGCTATACGCTTATCAGAATGCTAGAAAATATAAAGTGGTATGTAATTAAATGAGCGATATATTATTGGGTTTAATAACTGGATTGATTTCTGGTGTCGTAGCGGGTCTTTATACAGCCGTAATCGGAGTAAAATATGCTGCTTTTGAAGAAAATAAAAGAGAGATTTTGAAAGTGCTAAGAAGCATTCATTGGGATGAAAAATATCTACAGGGACATGAAGAACAAGAATTAAATAGAATATGGTTAGCTTCGAGAGATTTTTGACAATGAAACAAAAAGAGGCTGGTAAATTGGTAACTACTCATTACGGAATTTTGATGAAAGATATTCAAGGAAAGTCCGATAAAAGTGTTTTAAGTCTAGAGATCATTATGAATTTTCAAGTAGCTATTAAAGAGCTTAAAATGAATAAATTGGAATTATTAAAGTTTTGGTAGTAGCTCTGCTAAACTACAGCTTAACCAAGCACGATGAGACACCATGAGTTTAGCCAGCCTAATTGATGAATTAAATCCACAACAAAAACAAGCTGCGACAACAGAGTCAAAGCATAGTCTAGTTTTGGCAGGTGCGGGCTGTGGTAAAACCAAAACCATCGTAGCGCGTGCTGCATATTTAATTGATCAAGGTGTTCCTGCAAATCAAATTCAAATTTTGACTTTTACGCGTCGTTCGGCAAGTGAAATTGTTGCACGTGTAGAACTTGCATTGGGTGATCAAGCCAAAGGTTTACGTGCATCTACCTTCCATACATTTTGTATGTATCTTTTACGCCGTATTCCAAAAGCATTTGGCTTAGAACAATTTTCAATTATCGATCGTGATGATCAATTGATGATGTTCCGCCTTATTCGAGGAAAAGATGATAAGAAAAATCCAAATCAATTGCCTAAACCACAAGAACTCTGCGACTTATATTCTTTTGCACGAAATACACGTCAGAAACTTAGTATTGCCTTAGAAAAACAACATCCTGAACATATTGTTTTTAAAGACCAAATTGCTGAGATTATGAAAGAATACGAAACACGAAAACGTGCACGTAGTTTTCTTGATTATGATGATATTTTAGCAATTGTAGCTAAAGCTTTAGATGAGTCAGATGGTTTGGTCGATTATGTATCTTCAATTTGTCGACATATGTTGGTCGATGAAATGCAAGATACCAATCCTCTGCAATGGGCTTTGTTAGAGCCTTTAAAAGAAAAAGTAAGCCTCTTTTGTGTGGGTGATGATGCACAATCAATTTACGGTTTCCGTGGTGCAGATTTTGAAAATATTCATCATTTTAAAGATCGAGTACCCGATGCAAAAATTCATAAATTAGAAAAAAATTATCGTTCAACGCAAGAAATTTTAGATTTATCGAATTGGTTATTGGATCAGAGTGAAATTAAATACGATAAGCATTTAGAAGCACATCGAGGTGAAGGTGTTAAGCCAAGATTACATATTTTTCCAAATGAATTTGATGAAGCCAAATGGATTGCAGTTGATATTAAAGAACGTCATTTCTTAGAAGGAAAACCGTGGAAAGATCACATGGTTTTGGTGCGTTCAAGTTTTGCGGCTCGTCATATTGAGGCGGCTTGTATTGCTTCAAATGTACCTTATCGATTTATTGGTGGTATGAAGCTTCTTGAAACAGCGCACGTGAAAGATTTGGTGAGTTTGTTACGTGTAATTGCCAATCCATTAGATGATATTGCGTGGATGCGTTTTCTCACCTTATGGAATGGCGTGGGTGATGTAGGCGCAAGCCGTTTGGTACAGCAATTACTTATAGAACCTGAGTTTGATAAGCTTGTTGAAAAATTAGAAGGTTTTGGGCGTATTCCAGAAAAAACGTTACTCATGATGAAGCAAATGAATGTGCTTCGTGGTGAAGTGAAAGAATGTGTGAGTTTAGGTGTTCAAGCGCTTGAAGATCAATTAGCCGAAAACTATAAGAAAGATTGGAATCGTCGCCAAGGTGATTTTGAACTCGTCAAACAATTGGCATCTAAGCATGATCAATTGAGTGAATTTTTAGAAGCTTATGTGCTCGATCCTGTTTCAATTTCAGAAATTGAACGCCAGTCTGAAACGGATGCCGTGACTTTAATTACTATTCACTCTGCAAAAGGCACAGAACAAAAAGTTTGTTATGTTGCGAATGTAACTGCAGGGCAATATCCAAATGCACGTGCCCAAGGTAATTTTGATGATGTTGAAGAAGAGCGTCGTGTTCTTTACGTGGCTTTAACTCGAGCACAAAATGAATTGATTTTAACCAAGCAAAATTTAAACTTATGGGCAAAAGATATTATTGATGAACAAGGTCGTAAAGTTGAAAGTTATTTCTTAAATGATTTAACTCGAAATTTATGCACTATGGAAACGCATCATAAACCACGGCAACAAACTGTGAAAACGGCATTAATTGAGCGTCAGTCGATTAATTTAGATTTTGGTATCGATCTCGATTAAACTATAGCGAGATGTTTTGTACAAAAAGTAGAGTAGGCGAGTGCTTTTTGGTGATTTTTGCCTATTTTAAGGTTGTAAGATGAAAATTTTAGTTCGTAACTTAGAACGCACTGTAACAGAACCAGAACTTTTAAAATTGTTCCAAGGCTTTGGTACTGTTGGATCTTGTACATTGGTTCTAGATGCAGAAACAGGAAAATCGAAAGGTTTTGCTTTTGTTGAAATGCCACATGCGCGTGAAGCAATTAAAGCAGTAAAAGGATTAAACACTTTACGCTTACACGGACATGGTATTCGTGTGAAATTGGCTGAAGATAAGCCTAAAGCGGAAGAACAGCCAAAAGCTGCTGAATAAAAGTGATATAAAAAGGGAGCAAATAAAGCTCCTTTTTTATGCATTGATTAAATTGAAATAGATCATGCATAAATTTTATTGTGAATTATCAATAATTACGTTTAATCTAGATGATGACAAAAACGCCAAATATTAGGAATCATCTTCATGTCACGAGTTGCTCGCTTTCACGCAGATCGCACAAATCAAAAATTATATTTTGCACGTCTTTCGTGTCAACAAGCAGAGCAAACTGAACATATTCAACAAGTGCAAGCATATCGTGAAGCTGCGGTCTTTCATTTGCATGGTGCTGTTTTAGCTTTTTTACAGGAATTGGTTCGTTACTACAGATTAAGTGATGCAAATCCAACATTAAAGTCTATTGAAGAACATATGACAGCAAAAGGGCAGGTTTCGCCTGAAATTAGCATTTTACAAAAGCTTGCGAAAGATGGTTTTATTGCAGAGTTAAAACGTGCTTATCGTTTATGTCAGTACACGCCAGAGCCAAGTGCACCAGAACCAGAGCAAGAAACATCATCTAACTTAATTATAAAAGTGACGCAAACTTCACAAGCTTGGTTGCCGGACACAAAAATTTTAAGAGAATGGCATCGAGATATTACGCAACTGATTGATGGTTTTCGTAACGAGATGGTCGAATTTTAATACTCAGATGAATGGCTCTTGAATTCTAAAGTTATGACCTAATATTAATCATTCAATGAATGAAAATACATTTGCTACCATGTTGAACATGGAGGATATATGTCGATAGAGCAATTGAAAGAGTTATTTGGTAGTCAAGAAGCGATCTTAGAACTCGTTCAACTTGAAGATGGTGAATTGGCATTGCGTAATGCAGGTTCTGAAGATCCTTTGGTGAAAATTCAGTTTAATGATGAAGTTCGTGCATTATTGGGTGAAAAAATGCCCGTGGTTGCACAGCAAATGATTCAGGCTGCTTTATTTGCACTTATGGAAAAGGAAGTCGCTGAATTTGAAGCAGTTGTTGTAGATGAAAAACCAAAATTTATGAGCTAAATTTTTTGCTAAAAAAGCGCACCATTGAGTGCGCTTTTTTAATTTTGATTTAAATATTTTTAATGCGATGAAGATTGATGATGTGCAATGTCAATTTGATGGAGAATATGATTGGTCATATTTTTCGCCATTTCTTCTTTTGCAAAATAAACTTCACCAATATTATCTTTACGAATCACTTCAGCTTCGGCTTTACTTTCCGCACAGACTAAAACTTGAATTTGCGGATTTAGTGTTTTTGCAATATCTACAATTTTATGAATATCTAAAATATCCATAGGGGAAAGGACTAAAAGACGTGCATGTTGGATATGCGCTTGAATGAGTACACTTGGCTCGGTTGCAAGACCACAAACAGCAGCGATATCTTTTTCACGCAAATTTTCTACAATTTCACGGTTTTCTTCTGCAATCACAACTTTAATATTTTGTTCCATTAAAGTTTTGGTAATACGACGACCAACTTCACCATGTCCAACAATAACGACCTGATCACGTAGGTAATCTTGTGAAACGGCATCTGGAAGCATAGCTAATGGGTCACCACTACGCTCAAGTAAACGCGCCAATTGTGAGCGATTACGGATCCAGTTTTGTATTGGTTCTACCGCAGAGAAAATAAATGAGTTTAAGGTAATTGAAATTAAAGCACCTGCCAAAATTAAATTTTGACCCTCAAGTGATAATAATTGTAGAGAGACCCCAAGCGTTGCCAAAATAAAGGAAAACTCACCAATTTGGGCTAAACTAGCCCCAACTGTAAGTGCTGTATTAATTGGATATCTAAAGAAAAGCACCAATGCCATGGCTGCAATTGTTTTACCAATCATAATGATGGCAACAACGCCAAGTACATGAAGGGGTTGCTCAATTAAAATTCGTGGGTCGAATAACATTCCGACAGAAACGAAAAATAAAATAGAGAAAATTTCACGAAGTGGGAGTGTTTCTGCTTCTGCGCGTTGACTAAAGTCCGACTCTTTGACCACCATCCCCGCAAAGAACGCACCTAAAGCCATAGAAACGCCAAAGACTTTATATGCACCAAAGGCAATGGAAACTGCCGCAGCAACAACGGTCAGGGTAAATAATTCACGAGAACCTAAACGTGCGACCACTTGCATAATCATTGGAACAAGTCGTTTACCAATAATGAGCATGAATGCAATGAAACCAACAACTTTAAGTAAGGTAATGCCTAATGTTAGCCAAATATTTTCATTTGCAGCATCTGCTGATAATGCTTGTCCGCCAAGTAAAACGGCTGTTGCAGGTAAAAGTACTAAGACTAAAACCATAACAAGGTCTTCGACCAATAACCAACCGACTGCAATTTTTCCGTTAACAGAGTTTATTAAACCTCTGTCGCCTAAAGCTTTGAGTAGAACAACGGTACTTGCGCAAGAAAGACTTAAACCAAAGACCAATGCAGAGCCGAAACTCCATCCCCAAAGCATGGAAATACCCATACCAAGTAAGGTTGCAACTGTAATTTGTAAAATAGCACCAGGTATGGCAATACGACGTACTTGTACTAAATCTTTTAATGAGAAGTGCATACCAACACCAAACATAAGGAACATTACCCCAAGTTCGGCAAGCTGATTTGCAAGATGTAGATCACCAACAACCCCAGGTGTATTGGGGCTAATAATAATACCGGCAATAAGATAGCCAATAAGAGGTGGTAAACGTAATCGGGCGGCTATATAGCCAAAAATAAGGGCAACCCCAAAGCCAACGGCAAGTAATATTATGAGCTCTACATCATGTGGCACTAAAAACTCCTTAAGTCAAAGTTAAGGTTTAAGATAAATAAGCACAAAGAATGCCAAAAAAATCATTTATAAAGTGTAACAAGCCGAATAAAAAAAAGGCAAAAAAAAACGACCTTTGGGGTCGTTTTTCTTAAAAAGCTAAAATTATTTAATTTTAGCTTCTTTGAAGATTACGTGTTGACGGATTTTTGGATCAAATTTTTTGATTTCCATTTTTTCCGGCATAGTACGTTTGTTCTTAGTAGTGGTATAGAAATAACCTGTACCAGCTGAAGAAACTAGACGAATTTTATCACGCATTGTACAGACTCCTTAGATCTTTTGACCTTGAGCACGAAGGTCAGCAACAACCTTTTCGATACCCAATTTGTCGATAATACGCATACCCTTAGTAGTTAGACGAAGACGTACGAAACGTTTTTCGGTTTCTAACCAGAAACGGTGGTGATGCAGGTTCGGCTCGAACCGGCGTTTGGTTTTGTTATTGGCGTGCGAGACATTGTTTCCAACGACTGGACGCTTGCCGGTAACTTGGCAAACCTTAGACATGGTGAACTCCATTGCTAGACAGCACCGATTGTGCTGCTAGTCATTAAAAGTAAACGGATGAAATCATTCAAGGGGCGTTTTATACCAAAAATACGCTTAAAAGACAAGCGAATTTATGAAAAACACGACCTACTCATGTGCGATAGCTCATGCCTTGATCAGTTATCGAAGTAGAGTCTTCGAAATTAGTCGATGAATCGGCTTATCGAACGGAGGGAGAATGAATTTCAAGCTATACAACTTGGGATTAGACATCATAGACCGTTCATGTGACAAACTGAAAAAACCTTCTGGACCGTGATATTTTCCCATACCTGAAGCACCAACGCCACCAAAAGGTAAATCGTCTTGTGCAACATGGGTTAAAACAGTGTTCAATCCAAAGTGACCTGAATGTGTGCGCTGTGCGACATAATCTGCACGCGCCTGATCAAAGTCGAAATAGTATAATGCAAGTGGACGCGGACGGCTATTAATAAACTCAATTACATCATCTATTTGATGATATTCCATAATAGGAAGGATGGGTCCGAAGATTTCATTCTTCATGATTTCCATGTCGGAAGTCACGCCAGTCAAGATTGTTGGCACAATTTTACGATTTAAACTGGCATCTTCGCTTTGTGGATTTATTTCAATTATTTTTGCACCAAGTTCTCGTGCATTTTCTAAATAACCCTGCAAACGATTATATTGTTTGTCATTTACGATAGATGTGTAATCTGGATTATTTAAAATGCTTGGATACATTTCGAGCACATATGTCTTGAAATATTCGATGAATTCAGCTGTTTTTCCTTTAGGGAGAAACATAAAGTCAGGTGCAACACAGGTTTGTCCTGCATTCCATAATTTTCCTACGGCAATTCGCTGTGCAACATCGGCCATATCGCTTGATGAATGTACAAGTACAGGCGATTTACCACCAAGTTCTAAAATAACAGGAACTAAGTTTTCTGCTGCTGCTGCCATAATTGTTTTACCAACATTGGTTGAGCCAGTAAAAATAATTTTATCGAATGCTAAATGACAAAATAAGTCAGAAATAACACCGCCACCATTTACTACAGCTACAAGTTCTTGTGGAAAAGCTTCTGCTATTGCTGTTTCTAAAACACGACCAAAATTTGCAGATGCACTCGAAATTTTAATCATGGCGTGATTACCTGCTGCAAGCGCACAAATAAGTGGGCCAACGGAAAGTAATAAAGGGTAATTCCATGGTGCAATAATGCCAATAACACCTAAAGGTTGATATTCAACCCAAGCTTTTGCAGGTTGATGGATGATTCCAACATGACGTTTAGAGGGTTTCATCCAAGCTTTTAGGTTTTTACTGTAATATTTGATATGCTCTAAGCAAGTTAGGAGTTCGCCAATTTTTGTTTCGCTTACTGAGCGGTTTCCATAATCTTGATTAATTGCTTCAGCAAATTGATCTTGATATTTAACTAAGACACGTTTTAATCGAGCAAGTCGGTCAATACGTTCTTTCGCTGTAGGCACAGGATAACGCTGATAAGCGAATTTTTGTAATGAAAGAAGTTCATTTAAACGCTGTTCGTCAAACGAATGCGCGGTCATCGTTGTATTTTTTGTTTGACTGTTCATGGCAAATTACATTTAATAAAAGCGAATAAGTTAGTTTTTAGAGTATTTACTCTAAATAGTCAAGATACTTCATGTTAGTTTGTTAACATTATATACAGATGGTTATGTCAGGATGTCTCAGTCAAAAACGGTCAAAACCAAAGAGCGTATTTTACAGCTAAGTTTGCAATTGTTTAATGAGCGCGGTGAGCGTTCAGTAACAACGAATCATATTGCCGCTGAGCTAAATATGAGCCCTGGTAACTTGTATTATCATTTCCGAAATAAAAGTGAAATCATTAAAGAGTTAATGGAGCAGTATCAATCTGAAACGCTTGAAATGTTGGCATTACCAGATGATCGAGTTTTAGATGCAAATGATAAAATTCGTTATTTCCAAGTATTAAGTAGCCAATTATGGGCATATCGTTTCTTGCATCGTGACGTTTATCATTTGGTTGAGAATAACGAAGACTTCAGAAAAATGTATCCACGTTTTGCAGGTCAAGTGATGCAGCAAGGGCAGAAGGTCTATAAGGCTTTTGTGAAAGCTGGCTTGATGGAAATGACGGATTCAGAAATTGAAGCATTAACCATTAATTTATGGATTGTTTTGACCAACTGGACAAACTTCCTTTATATGTCGGGTCATATTAAAGATTCAAATACATTGGAAGAAAAGTGGGTATGGCAAGCTTTACGTCAAATGGTCTTCTTAGAAGGTGCTTATTTGCGTGGTGAAAGCAGAAATACGTATGAAGGATTATTGGAATCTTTTGGTTCATCTGAATTATTCGAAAGTCTTTCATCTGCAAAAAAAATAGATAGTGAATAATTCTATTTTGTCTGCAATAGAAAAGCGTTAGAATACTCGGCTTATTTTAATTTACTGATTAGCGATATAAAACAACATGAATATGACGACTGCCAACACTGCACGTTTGTTAATTACCTGTGAAGATAAACCAGGTATTGTGCAAGCTGTTTCTAGCTTTTTGTATCATCAAGGAGCGAATATTACAGCTCTTGATCAATACGCTACAGCGGCTCAGGGCGGGCGTTACTTTATGCGTGTTGAGTTTGAGCTAGATAACTTACAAAGCCGTAAAGAAAACCTAACCCAAACTTTTGCATCGAATGTTGCTGAACGTTATGAAATGCAATGGCGTTTGGCTTTAGTGAGCGATGTTAAAAAAGTAGGTATCTTGGTTTCAAAAGTAGACCATGCATTGCTTGAGCTTTTATGGCGTCATGCGCGTGGTGGTTTACCATGTGAAATTACGAAAGTTGTTTCTAACCACGACACATTACGTGAGTCTGTAGAAAACTTTGGTATTCCATTTGAAGTTGTACCTGTAAATAAAGAAAATAAACGTGAAGCTTATGCACAAATTGATGAGTTGATGCAAGGTAATGACTTGCTTGTGCTTGCACGTTATATGCAAATTTTAGATGAAGAATTTGTAAAAAAATGGGAAATGAAAGTGATCAATATCCATCATTCATTCTTGCCTGCTTTTGTAGGTGCAAATCCTTATAAACAAGCGCATGAAAAGGGTGTGAAGCTTATTGGTGCAACAGCTCATTATGTAACAGCAGACCTAGATCAAGGTCCTATTATTGAGCAAGATGTTGAACGTGTAAGCCATGACTTTACCGTGGATCAACTTCGTGACTTAGGTCAAGATGTAGAGCGTAATGTGTTGGCACGTGCGGTTAAATGGCATTTAGAAGATCGAATTATTGTAGATGGTAATAAGACTGTTGTATTCCAATAAGTCTTTATTTGATACAGATAAAAAGGCATACTAAAAGTATGCCTTTTTTATTGAAGATATGAATCACAAGTAATATAAATCAATAAAAAAGTAATAAAAATAGACAAATTAAATGTTGCAAATGAAAACACTTCTCATTTATCATTGTGCCACTTTAATTGTACAAACCGATAAGTTTAATTGCTGCTTTGAAACTGCAATTTTCTTTTGAAGGTAACAGAATTTAATGACTCAATCTGCCGCACCTATAATGCCTGAACATAATCCGATGAAAAAGAAAGTCATTATTGCTTTAACTGCAGTAATTGTCGGACATTTGAGTATTATGTGGGCTTTGAGTCATATCAAGACTTTAGAAATCAAGCCAAACGAAACCAAACCAATGAGTGTTCGTTTCGTAACAATTGCAGATGAACCGGTGGTTGAACCCGTAAAACCAGTTGTTCAACCGCCAAAACCAGAACCCAAAGTTGTTGTTGAGCCTGTTGTACAACCTAAAATTATTACTCAAAAGCAAAAAGTAACTGAGAAAAAGGTTCAACCTAAAGAAGAAGTTGTAGATAAAAAGAAAGTTGATCAAGAGCGTTTAGACAAATTAAAGCAGCAACAAGAACAGCAAGAACAACAAAAGCGTTTAGAGCAACAACAGCGTGATCAACAGCAACGTGAACAAGCTGAACGTGATCGCCTTGCAAATGAACAACGTGAAAATCAACGTCGTCAACAAGAAATGAATACTCCGAAAAAGCTAAACATCGGTCAAATTTCTTGGTCACGTTCACCAAAACCAGTTTATACAAACAAAGATTTACAAGGCTCTAATCGCATTATTGTTGTTTCTATTGAAGCAGATGCGAAGGGTAGCATCACCAATGTAAGAGTAATTAAATCAAGTGGTATAGATGCCCTTGATCAAAAGATTGTACGCGCTGTAAAAAGTGCAAAATTCAAACCTTATAAGGAAAATGGTATTTCATATCCGTTTAAAGCGGATCAACCATTTGAACTTACATTGAATTCTAACGGCTAACATTTATCAGGAGTTCGAGTATGAACTTTTCAGTTTATTGGCAACATGCAGATGCAGTCAGCAAAACGCTGTATTTTGTATTATTGGTGATGTCGATTACGACATGGACCGTCCTTATTTTACGTTTAATAGGAACGCGCCAACTGAAACAAATTGCTTATGCTCAACTTTCTAAAGCTATTAATGCATTGAAAAATAAGCTTTCACCGTTATCGTTTGAACAACGTAAAGCGGTTGCAGAGCAAGCACTTCTTCGTCAAATTTCTGTTGAAAAATCTTCTGCTGAAAAAGGCGTTGCAGTACTTGGAACAATTGCTTCACTTGCACCATTTGTTGGTTTATTTGGTACAGTTTGGGGTATTTTCCATGCTTTAGTTGCTGTTGGTAAAAGTGGTCAAGCAGGTTTGGCTCAAGTTGCAACACCTGTAGGTGAAGCACTTATTATGACTGGCTTTGGTTTAGCGGTCGCAATTCCTGCGGTTATTGCATATAACATTTGCACACGTTTCAACAAAACATTAAGCAATGAATTGCAAGATCATGCACATAGCTTATTAATTGACACCATGTTGCAACAAGATTCATCAGCTCAAAAAGTTGAAGTACAAGAAACAGGAAAAGGTTTAGTTGGAGGTCAAGTTTAATGGCTTTTCAATTGGGTGAAGACAACGATAGTGGCATGAATGAGATGAACCTCATTCCACTTATCGACATTATGTTGGTATTGATGATCATCTTCTTGGTGACTGCGACCGTTGCCAACCCATCGATTCCATTAACTTTGCCGCAAACATCTGCTGAAATTCAAGATCAACCACCAAAAGCAATTACGGTAAGTATTAATGCAAATGGTGATGTGGCTTGGGATGATAAAATGATCACTTTGGATGAGTTAGAAACTCGTTTTAATGAAGCTGGTCAGCAAGAGCAAAAACCAACTGTACAACTGCGTGCAGATAAAGAATCTAAATACGATACTGTTGCACAAGTGATGTCACGTGCGAGTGAAGCCGGACTCAGTGATATTGCCTTTGTAAATGAAAACTAATATTTAGAAATTTTTTCTAAAAGCGATCCAAGTGGGTCGCTTTTTTGTGCTCAAATTTAAAGTTAACGCTTACGAAATTGATCGGGCGTCAGGTTCATCCATCGTTTAAACATATTAATAAAAGCTGTCGCGTTGGAATAGCCTAAATCGAGCGCAATACTTTCCACTTTTTTACCTTCATTCAGCATCGACATGGCTTTCATTACTTTCAGCCTTTGTCGCCATTCATTTAACGACATACCAAGTTCTTTTTGACTATAACGAGCAAGAGTACGTTCGGTCATATTACTCATTTTTGCAAGTTCTTCTAAAGAACTATGATCTGATGGGTTTTGATGTAAGTAATCTAAAATTTGTTTAAGCCCTGAATGATTTGAATGTGGTAAATAAGTGCGAATTATTTCTGCATCCTTTAATTGATCAAGCAAAACATAAAGTAAGCGCATATGTGCAGGATCATTCAGATCTTTAGGATAATCACGTAATTGATGTAATAACGCACTCACAAGCGGCGTGGTGAGCATAATGCCTGCATGTTTAGGTAAGTGTGCGCAGAGGTTTTCATGGACATATAAAGTGCCATGAGAGACTTGTGTTCTATTCAAACCACTGTGTTTTAAGTTGGGCGGAAGCCAAATACCATAAGGTGGTGGGGTGATGTAATCATTATTGGCGATATTCACTTCTAGAACGCCATTAAATGAATACACAAACTCACCCCAAGCATGTCCATGCACAGGATAAACCGACTGAGCAGGGTCTTCTCTAAAATGAATCCAGAGAGGGGCAATAATCTCATCATTGGTTTTGAGCTGTTTGAAGGTGCTTATATCATCGTTGCGATTTTTGCCCATGTGAAAATTGCCTGAATAAGATGATTATTTGTCTGAATAAGATTATATATTTAATTTACGACAGTTTTATAGTGTGTTTCTTTGTTGTAATTGAGTAAGCATCGTGGAATTGCGTAAGTCGCTAGATGCACAAGCATCTGGCTTAATGGTTATATTGTGTATTGTTTGGGGAGTACAGCAGGTGGTGCTGAAATTGGCTGCGCCTGATATATCACCGATTATGCAAATTGCCATTCGATCGGGTTTAGCTGCAATTTTAGTGTATCCACTTATTCAATTACCGAAAGGAACGCATTTATATACCAAAGAGTATGTCTTGCCAGGTATTTGGCTCGCATTTTTATTTTCTGCTGAGTTTATTTTTGTGGCTGAAGCTTTACGCTTTACATCGGCATCTCATACAGTGGTATTGCTGTATACCGCTCCAATTTTTGTAGCTTTAGGTTTGCATTGGAAATTGCCATCAGAGCGGTTATCTACAATTCAATGGGGCGGTATTTTCATTGCATTTTCAGGTATTGTTTTGTCCTTTGTTGGGCGTGAGCAAAAAGTAGGTATCAATTTACAGCAAGTTTTGTTTGGTGATGCTTTAGCGTTATGTGCAGGTATTATGTGGGCATTGACCACAATTTCTTTACGCTTAACAAAACTAGGTGATGCACATCCTACACAAACGCTTTTCTATCAATTGGTGGGAGGGTGTCTTTTTTTATTGCCTGTCGCTTATTTTACAGGACAAACGGTAATTCATTGGACTGTACTTGCTATAAGTAGCTTGGCATTTCATGTGTTTGTGATGTCTTTCTTTAGTTTATTGCTTTGGTTTTGGTTGCTTAGAAAATATTTAGCCAATGGTTTGGGGGTTTTCTCCTTTTTAACGCCAATTTTTGGTATGGTCTTTGGCGTTGCATTCTTAAATGAAAATATTGAAACCAACTTTATTTTAGGTACTTTGCTAGTTATGGCAGGAGTATTTATTGTGACTTTGCATCAATGGATTAAACGCAGTTTAGCTTTTCCTAAATCTCTTAGATAAATTTTAAAATGAATACTGTAAATAAATATACGTGGCTTGGCTTTAGTTCAATTTTAATTTGGGCA
Source organism: Acinetobacter portensis (assembly GCF_010646905.1). Lineage (NCBI taxonomy): Bacteria > Pseudomonadati > Pseudomonadota > Gammaproteobacteria > Moraxellales > Moraxellaceae > Acinetobacter > Acinetobacter portensis. The sequence continues at coordinate 782,684 of NZ_JAAARQ010000002.1, read as the reverse complement.
AGTTTAGTAGCAGTTGTAAAACTGATTACTGAACAAGTTACGCCTGTTTCAGGTATAGCCATGATTTACAGTTTTAGTGCTTTGTGCATTTTAATATTTGGAAGCATGCCTTCACTTAAAGAAATGCCCAAAGCCTATTTGTACGGTTGCGGTATTTTATTTGTGAGCTATGAAATTTTATTCTTAATTTCTATTGCGCTATCACATAACCATGAACAAGTCTTAATTATTGCCATGATTAACTATTTATGGCCACCTATTACCATTTTATTTTCAATGTTTGCAAAGCAATTAAATTTTAATAATTTTGTTTTTGTTGGATTTATTTTGGCTGTGATTGGTTTATTACTTGTCGTGAATCCAAGAATATTAGATGTAGCTCAGTTTATTCATGTATTAGCACAAAATCCAAAAGCATATTTATTTGCATTTTTGGGCGCACTTTTATGGTCTTGTTATAGTGTTTTAACGAAAAAATATGCGCAAGGTTGTAATGCAGTACCGTTATTTTTTGTGCTTACTGCTGTTGCTTTATGGGTTTTACATTTTGCATTAAATGAGCAATTCATTATGCCAAGCTTGAATTTATGGTTGGCAATAGCAGTTGTTGGAAGCTTAATTGGTATTGCATATAGCAATTGGAATCAAAGTTTACAATTTGGAAATATCCAAGTTTTAATTTTGGCAACGTATTTCATGCCAATTTTATCATCTATGATGTCTATGCTTATTTTAGGTGTGATTCCTTCTTTTGCTTTTTGGATTGGCACGGCATTGGTAACAGTTGGGGCATTAATTTGCTGGAAATGTACTTTTGCAAATATTCAAAATGAATTTAAAAATTAAGCAAATGCATGATAAAAAGCCCTCAATTAAGAGGGCTTTTTAATGTCTGTGAAAAGATTAACTTTTACTTTGCTTCAAATATTTTTGAAAGTGGAATTGAAAGTTTTGCAGATAAGTAATCATCGGCCTCAATAAGAGCAGGTCCTATTTTTTCCATCCACTCATTTGCTTTAAAGTCATCTCCAATATCGTGTTTATGTGGGAGTGAATAGGGGAGATTGCTATAAAAACTCCAAAAATCGACTTGTGATAGGTTTCGAACAAGTACAAATTTATCGTCATCTGTGCGTTTAATTAAATCTTGTTTTTCTAGCATTAAAATATACGAAGGTAATCGTCCAATTTCATCACGTCCTAAAACTTCTAATGCTTCATGTTCACTGACAGATTTTCCGATTTTTTGTTTTTTATAAAACAGCTCAAGTAAGTCTAAAAGCATAAGTAATGGATGATATTTTTGATCTTTTCCTGAGTTGAATGCAGTCAGTGCATAGCTAATTTCAACACCAAGTAAAACAATATTCCAAGAGAGGAAAATCCATAACAGGAAAATAGGGACAGCAGCAAAAGCGCCGTAAACAATTTGATAACTGGTAAAATTCGACATGGTGTAGCCGAATAAATTTTTCAGTAATTCAAATACAATTGCACTGAATAAGCCTGCAATAAATGCAGCTTTAATCGGGACATTTCTGTTTGGAATAGTCCAGTTCAGAATAAAAAAACCAAGAATAGATAAAGAAAACGAAATCACCCATAAAATAAGTGCACCATCTAGTTCATAACCAGCAAAGTTATTACTTAATACATTCATTGAAGCGAGTGTTGATGAAATAACAAAAGCACTTCCAAGTAAAATTGGTCCCAAAGAAATAATGGTCCAATAACGCATAAAACCTAAAATGCCGCCACGGGTTTCTTTTACCCGCCAAATACGATTAAACACCGTTTCAATGCTTGTAAGCATCATGACTGTGGTGAAGAATAAAAAGAGCACGCCAATGACGGTTAAATTACTCGATTTTTCAGTAAATGCACTGAGTGCTTTATCAAAAGCAATGGTAGTGTTGGGTAAGAAGTTACTATAGATAAGCTGTTGTAATTGTTGTCTGGCAGGTTCTAGTGCTTTAATTGAAGAAATAATCACAAGAAAAACGGTGAGCATTGGTACAACCGCAAACAGCGTTGTATAGGTTAAAGAGCCTGCTTGTTCACGGCAACGATCTGCTTCAAAGCGACGTAAAACAAATAGAATAAACTGAAACCATGTCTTTTCATAAAAAGGTAGTTTTTTAAAATACTCAATGATCATGCTTTAGTAATCTCAATTGTTTTTAGTGATATTTCTCAACTTTCTTGAATAAGCTTACCCAAAAAAAGATAAAAATACCGTATAGTTTTCTTTTTTGTTCTGTTTGTTAAAAATATGCAACCTTATATTTTAGTTCTATATTACAGTAAATATGGCTCAACAAAAGAGATGGCACATTTAATTGCAAATGGTGTTGAATCTACTGGAATGGCTGTAAAAATTCGTACAGTTCCAAATTTATCGACTGTGGTAAAAGAAGCAGAGCCAAGTATTCCAAGTGATGGCGATATTTATTGTAGCTTAGATGATTTAGCAAACTGTTCTGGTCTAGCTCTAGGTTCACCAACGCGTTTTGGTAATATGGCATCGGAACTGAAATATTTTTTAGATCAAACCACAAGTTTATGGTTAAACGGTGCATTACATAATAAGCCTGCAAGTGTGTTTACGGCTTCGGGTTCTATGCATGGTGGGCAGGAAAGCACCTTATTAACAATGCTTCCACCATTGTTTCATCACGGTATGATTATTTTGGGTTTAACCAATGAAAAGCCCGCGTTATCGAATACAAAAACAGGTGGAACACCTTATGGTGCAACGCATGTTAGTGGTGCTCGACATGATCAAAGTTTAAGCCAAGATGAAAAATGCTTATGTGAAGAGCAGGGTAGAAGACTTGCAGAAACAGCGTTGAAGTTATTGAAATAATAAAATGAAAAGGAGAATATTAATTCTCCTTTTTTTCTGCCTTAAAGCGTTTGCCACATTTGCTACATTGGTAATCTAAGAAAATGTTTTGATCTACAATTACACCTGCTTTTTTACCAACACGATGGCCTAGAAACCCACCTGTTACACCCACACTAATTGCACCAATAAAAGTGCCAACAGTTCCACCCACAATAATACCTAAAGGACCTGCAACCGTTCCAATGGCAGCGCCAATAGATGCACCAGATGCTGCTCCGCCCACGGTACCTGCGGTTGCTCCTGCACCACTGAGTAATACGCCACCTAATTTTTGTAAGTTTTGCTCATGGTTGCGTTGTTCAATTTCGCTAGATCCACATTTTGGGCATTGCATGATTTTATTCCTTGAACGGTGTGTTTTTAATAAGAACACATTATTTTCTCATTTGAGTTTAACCGATTATTTCCAAATAAGTTATATGCACAATCTTCCAAAAAAAATCTTATATCTGTTTAAGTGAAAAATATCTCATAAAAACAATTAAGTGCGTGGTTTTAATCTAACTTATTAAAATAGATATAAAAAATATCCTAATGCATAAAATAGAATAAATAATGATCTTTTTATGATTTTTTTGAAAGTAGATTGTCGCGCTATTTTTATTTCAGTTGATGGAATTGGATAAGTAAAACGTTCATGAGTAATTTAAATTTGGCTAAACACAGCTCCGACTTTGATATTGATTCTTTACCGATATTGAATTTGGAGTTGTTTAAGCGAGAGGATAGTCAGGCTCAATTTTTAAAAGATTTACAAACCATTGCCAAAGAAATTGGTTTTTTCTATTTGGTTGGGCATGGTATTTCAAAGCAAAGAATTGAAGAGATTCAGAATATTTCTAAACAATTTTTTAGTTTAGATCAAAATAAAAAAGATGAATTGGCGATGATTAATTCACCGCACTTTCGTGGATATAGCCAACCAAATGCAGAAAATACAAGAAATGTTCCCGATTTTCGTGAACAGATTGATATTGGACCTGAGTTAGATGCTTTAGCTGTAAATGATGAAACACCATTATGGGCGCGTATGCAAGGACCCAATCAATGGCCGAAAGAATGGTCTGAATTTCAAGAAATCACGACAGCTTGGTTAAATGATTTAAGGCAAATCGCCATCGACTTACTTCATGCATTTATGTTGGCTTTAGGGCAAAAAGAAGATGCTTTAGATCATCTAATTTCAGGTTCTCCAAATGAATTGCTGAAGTTAATTCATTATCCAAAAGTTGATGATTCTTATCATCAAGGTGTTGGTGCGCATAAAGACTCCAATATTTTAACCTTGTTGTTGCAAGACCAAACAGGCGGTTTACAAGTGTTAAAGGGTGATGATTGGGTTGATATCCCCTACGTGGAAGATGCTTTTATTATCAATATTGGTGAAATTTTAGAGCTAGCAACAAACGGATATTTAGTTGCTAACGTCCACCAAGTTCATTCACCAAAACAGCAAGATCGTTATTCTGTGGCTTATTTTATTTCGCCTAATTTATTTTCAGGAGAAATTCCTGTTTTAGAACTTGCGCCTGAGTTACAGAAGTTGGCAAAAGGTCCAACGAGCGATCCGTTGAACGTCATTCTTAAAAATGCAGGTCAGAATAGTATTAAAAGTCGCTTACGCTCACATTTAGATGTGACGCAAAAATTTTATCCTAAGCAATATGCTGAAATACAAAATAATATAAGGTAATAAGATGAAAAACTTAATAAAAACGGTTGTTTCGGCAGTTGTTGCAGTTTCATTGGTCGCATGCTCTACACAAAAAGAAGAGAGAACAGTCGCACAAACTGAAACCGATAAAATTGTTTTAGGTTCTATTGGTTCAGATGCGCAAATTTGGAAATATATTGCGCAATCTAAAGAAGCTAAACAGCTAGGCTTAGACATTGAAGTGAAAGAAATTAATGATGGTGTCGCACTGAATCAGGCGGTTATAGACAAAGAAGTTGATGTGAATGCATTTCAGTCTTGGGCTTATTTTAAAGCATTTAATAAATTGAAAGGCGAGCCACTTGAAGCCATAGCAACCACTTATTTAGAACCTATGGGGCTATATTCAAAACGCTATAAAAGCTTAGATGACTTACCGCAAAAGGCTGTAGTTGCAATTCCAAATGATGTGGCAAATACATCTCGTGCGCTGAAACTTTTGGAACAAGCAAAAGTGATTCAACTGAAAGCGAATTTCAATCCAATATCAGGCGGCTTAAATGATATTGAAAAAAACCCGAAACAGATTTCAATTAAGTTGGTGAAAGGGGCACAAGGACCACGTGTTTTAGATGATGTAGATGTGGTGGCAATTGGAAATACAAATGCTTTAGAAAGTGGTTTAAATGTGATTCAAGATTCTCTTTCACATGAAACCGTTGAAAACAAAGTGGTCGAAAATATTAATATTTTAGTGGTAAGAAAAGACCGTAAAGATGATAAAAACTTACAGAAATTAAATACGCTATATCATCAACCATTTGTTGAAGAATATATTCAAAAAAATTTTGGTGGTACCAAGCTCGATATTAATCAGCCTGTATCAACGCTTAATTAGAAATTAAAAAATGAAGCAATAAAAAAGCGCCCTAAAAAAGGCGCTTTTTTATATTCACAAAATTAATCGCGAACAAATTCAACAGTACCGTTTACTAAAGATTTAACACGCGCTAAAGATTCTACGCGGTAACCTTTTTCAAGAAGCAAATCACGACCTGGTTGGAAAGATTTTTCAATCACAATACCAATACCAACAACTTCAGCATTTGCTTGATGAATTAAGTCTGCAAGACCTAAAGCAGCTTGACCATTTGCCAAGAAATCATCAATCACTAAAACTTTATCAGTTGAGCTGATGTGTTTGTTTGAAATCGCAATAGTGCTTTCAATTTGCTTAGTGAAAGAGAAAACTTTTGAGCGATACAAATCATCTTTCAACGTTAAAGATTGGTATTTACGTGCAAAAATTACAGGAACACCAAGTTCTAAACCAGCCATCACAGCAGGAGCAATACCTGAAGCTTCGATGGTAATGATTTTGGTGATGCCAGCATCTTTGAATAGACGAGCAAATTCTTGACCAATGAGTTGCATCATTGCAGGGTCAATTTGGTGATTTAAGAAAGAATCGACTTTCAGAACTTCCTCAGATAGGACGATACCTTCAGCTAAGATTTTCTGTTCAAGTGCTTGCACGGGAGAATCCTCAAGAGCAGTTGCTTTTTAAAGCAAAAGCGTATTTTAAAAAGCAACTGAAAAAAAGCAAGCAAAATTGAAAAAATAATTAATTAGTTTGCCCTTTATAGCTTGTTAGTAACAAACCATAAGATGTTTTTTTATCGACATGAGTAACTTTTACAGGTAGATAATCTAATTTAGGTGCTAACCAGAAAATAGTTTCTCGACCAGGTTTTTCATGTTTTAAAACAACTTTCATGGTATCGAAAGTACCATAATTGGTTTTAACTTGTTCATTACCTTGTTTCACAAATCGACGTGATTCAATTTCTTTTGCATCAGCAAGCAAATATGCCGATTTTAAAGCACCATTTTTAAGATCTTCACGTAATTGTAGTTCTGCATTTAGCTCATCAAGCACACCAGATTTCCATGCAAAAGAACGGTTGGTATCATCCTTTTTGGTGTTAATTAGTTTGGTACTTGGGTTGAAGTTAATTGACATGGTGTTGTTATGTACAAGAACTTTACTCGTACGACTAAAATTTGATGAAGAGATTTGCTTATTATTAAAGGTAAATTTACTTGTTTCAGTTGCAGATGCTAAACCAACAGCTTTAGCAGCAAATACATAAGTCCAATTATTACCAGATTGGCTTAACGTACGTGTAGCCGAGCCAATATTTTTACCATTGTAGTTAAATTGATAACCTGCTTGAAATGGACTCATTGCGAAAGCTTGGCTTGAAATACCGCCCATTACCACGGTTGCAGTAATTGCAGAAAGGCTGAGAGCTTTTAAAATATGTTTAGCCATAAGTTGAGTTCCTATTAGTCAGGGATATGTGTATCCACAGATTAAAACTTGTTTAAATAATTATGCAGATAGATCATGGAGATAAATCCAGTATTTCTCAATTTTCTGTATCTAAAATGTATCGAATTAAAGTTGTTTCAAGTGCTATTTCTGCTTAATCGGTGTTACGACCACATCACTTAAATCTTCAATATTACTTTCGATTCGTTCACTCGACATCTTACTAAAAAGTGCCATTAAATTAACGTTACCCATTACAACAAGTTGAGCTTCACGAAGTACGGCATGGTTTACATTTACTTTAGCCAAAGTCTCAATAATTGATTTATTTTTGCCTAACCAGCGGTTTAAATCTAGGTAAAGTAAATCATCTTTTACTTTAATGACATTGAGCTTTTCTAAAATCATGCCTAAAGGATCTTTATTTAAAACTTTTTGATAGAACCATAATGCACATTTCACACCACCTTTATGGAAAATACTTGGATATTTTGCGTCAAGAATCGTGGTTTCACTAATTTGTTCAAATACAATAAGTTGAGATTTCTTGTTTAGCTCCATGAGCGCGAGTTTTAAGTCTACGCTTAAGGTAATACTCAACCCGTTATAATCGAGTGTTGCATATAGGCGTAACCAATCATCGTGCAAATCTGCATGAAGGTCTTTGAGCATTTTTACGTTATCTGTAACGAAACGTTGAAAAGTCGCATTAAGAAACACTTGAGACATGGGAAATTCACGTTCGTCTTCAATGTAATCTTCAGCTTTTTGATAAGCTTGTTTTAAGCGGTTGGAGATATTTGAGATGAGCGTTTGCATATCGTGTTCCAAAAATTGGGTCTATCTTTGACTCAAATGACTTTAATTATATTAAAAATACGAGTTTATCACTTGCAGTTTATCAAAATAAATAGCACCATTTTCAATAGTTTATAAGCTTAGTTTATTTATTGATAGGTTTCACTGTTATCTATGTAAATAGATAACTTAGTCTATATTATTCTGTTTTTACAGTTTGGGAAAACTGACTTTTGTCCGTTTATTGTGATGTCGATTAAAACATTTTTGATACCATTAAAAAGCCACTGGTGGCAAGATTCTATTTTTACTGCGGCATTATTGGTTGCAGGAATATTGCATCTTATTGTTTTAACTTTGCAATTTGCAGAACCAACCGAATCGGATACGTCTACAAAAGATATTGCTGTTTCTATTCGTCCTGCCGAAGCAGAAGTTAAAAATGCAGATTTTTTAGCACAAGAAGATCAACAAGGGTCGGGGACTTTTCGTGAAGCGCATCGTATATCGAGTGATATGCCTGCTGCTATGGAAGATGTCAGTACTGGTGATAAAGAACTTGAAAGTCTAGAGCGAATGCAACAACAACGTGAGTTGAGCTTTGAAGAAAAAGTGTTAATGACCACTTTAAGTTGGAAAAAAGAAGCCGAACAAAACAATCGTAAAAAAGCGATGGAAGAGCTAAACAGTCAATTTCAAGCAAAAGCTTCTATGGTTGCAAGTATTGAAGCACAATATTTAAAACGTCAGCAAAATTTTAGTCGAACTCAAAAAGTAAAAACTTTAGATGGTATTCAGGCGAAAAAAGATGTTTCGGCTGCTTATATGGATAAGTTCCGTGAAAAAGTTGAATTTTACGGTAACCGTTATTATCCAGATCAAGCGAAACAAATGCGTTTATCTGGCGAAGTTCGTTTAATGGTGATTTTAAATGCAAACGGTGGTATTCGAGCAATTCGTTTAATTGATAGTTCTGGTCATATGGTTTTAGATGAAGCTGCAAAAGCATCGGTACGTAAAGCAGCGCCATTCGGGGCTTTCGACTCTAAAATGAAAGATATATCCGAACTTCGTATTATTCGTACATGGCGTTTTGATCCTGCTGAAGCAGAAATTGAAGTGCATTAAGTTATTTAACTGTATATGAAAACCCTTCCTCTCAAAGGGAGGGGCTTTTAATTATAATTTGTTAATAATTAAAGTTCCCTCTCCTTGTAGGAGAGGGTTAGGGAGAGGTCTTCATAAAACCTCTAATAGAAAAGCGAGCCGTAGCTCGCTTTTCTATTGATGAAATTAATTTTGTTCCAAATAAGGATTTTCAAATCCTAACTTGGCTAAAATTTCAATTTCTAATGCTTCCATTTCTTCTGCATCTTCATCAGAAGTTTCATGGTCATAGCCCATTAAATGCAAAGTTCCATGTACAAGCATGTGTGTGAAATGAGTCAGTGGAAGTTTGTCTTGCTCCCGAGCTTCACCTAATACAACAGGAATACAAATGACCAAATCGCCAATAGGAAATGAATCTAAAATTTCAGCCATTTCATCGGGAAGGTCACTTGGGAAAGATAAAACATTGGTCGGTTTATCTTTGCCACGATATTCCAGGTTGAGCTTGTGACTTTCATCATTATCTACACAAGCAATACCAATTTCACAATCGCTTTTTGTGTCGATATGACGTAAAGCTGTTTCTACAACTTTCTTAATATGTGCACGTTTCAAAACCAATTCAGGGGATTGAAAGTCCTGTTGTAGGGAAAGACTCAGTTTCAAAACAAATCCTTAAATCATGTTTAAATTAGTCTTGTGCATCGGCTGCTGTATCATTTTCAGCAATTAATGCCGCTTGGAGTGCTTTACGTTCCGCACGAGCTTCTGCGCTAAGACGTTGTTGATCGCTGTCCCATCCTTCGTATGCTTCTACAATTTTTTGAACTAATTGGTGACGCACAACATCGCGAGAATGGAAGCGGGTAATATGAATTTCTTTGACATTTTCAATGACACGTAAAGCATGTGATAAACCTGATTGTTGTCCTCGAGGTAAATCGACTTGCGTTACATCGCCAGTAATGACGGCACGTGAACCAAAACCTAAACGCGTTAAGAACATCTTCATTTGTTCAGGTGTGGTGTTTTGTGCTTCATCTAAAATGACGAAAGAATGGTTTAGTGTGCGACCACGCATATAAGCAAGTGGTGCAACTTCAATGACTTGGCGTTCAATGAGTTTAGCAACCTTCTCAAAGCCAAGCATTTCGTACAATGCATCATAAAGTGGACGAAGGTAAGGGTCGATTTTTTGGCTTAAATCTCCAGGTAAGAAACCTAGTTTTTCACCTGCTTCAACAGCAGGGCGCACAAGTAAAATACGTTGAATTTCATTACGTTCAAGCATATCTACTGCGGCTGCTACTGCAAGATAAGTTTTACCTGTACCTGCAGGGCCAATACCAAAAGAAATATCACTTTGTAAGATGCGTTGTACATAACGCTTTTGGTTCGCACCACGCGGGTTGATGCGACCTTTTCGAGTTTGTAAATAAACATCTTCTAGGCCAGTATGTTCTTGGTCTAAATCTGTTTGTAGTTCATGGTCTGTTTGGCTACCTTGAATCATAAGATGCAAGGTGTCTGAGGAAATTTGCTGAGATGTTTCAGCTTCATTGTGCAGACGTTGGAGCAAACTTTCGGCTCTCTCGACTGCTTCTGTATTTCCATCGACAAAGAATTCTTCGCCACGATGGGAAATTTGGACATTTAAACGTTGTTCGATTTGTTTTAAGTGACCGTTATAAGCACCTAACATACTTTTTAAACGGTCTACTGAAACACCAGGAAAAGCTACTGTACGTCGAATCGTTGCAGTCAAGAGAGTTCCTTAAAAGTAATCTTGTTATAACCCTACATTACGCCACGTCAGGTTCAAGATTCAAGAGCTCACCGTAAACTAAATTTAAAGTTTTTATTTCAGTAATTTCAATTTCTGCAAAGCGACCTACCCAAGATGCATCACCAATAAATGTGACATAACGAGTGTTGTCTGCTGTGCCGACTAAAAGGTTAGGATCTTTGTCTGAAATTTTTTCAATAAGAACGCGTTGAATTGTGCCAAGCATCGCATCAGTTTTATCGATACTTGAACGTTTAATCCATTTTTGAACTTTGCCTAAACGTTCTTTTTTCACATCTTCAGGAATGGTATCTTCCAATTCTGCGGCAGGCGTACCCGGACGTTTTGAGTAAACAAAGCTATAAGAATGGTCAAAATCCATATCTTTAATAAACTGATATGTTTCTTCAAAGTTTTCATCTGTTTCACCAGGGAAACCAATAATGAAATCTGAAGATAAATGCATATCTGGACGGACTTTACGTAACTTGGCAATTTTTTCGATGTAAACGTCGATGGTGTGGTTACGTTTCATTGCCTGAAGTACATCGTTTGAACCACTTTGTACAGGCAGGTGAAGATGAGAAACCATTTGTGGTAAATCTCGGTAGCATTGAATTAAGTCATCGTTAAATTCAAGCGGGTGAGATGTGGTATAGCGTAAACGACCAATTCCCGGGATTTCTGCAACTAAACGAAGTAAGTCTGCAAATGTGCAAATTTCACCTTCGAAAGTTTCACCACGGTAGCCATTTACGTTTTGACCTAAAAGTGAAATTTCACGAACGCCTTTTTCTGCCAAAGTTGCAATTTCAGCAAGTACATCATCAAGTGGACGAGAAACTTCTTCACCGCGTGTATATGGAACCACACAAAATGAACAGTATTTAGAACATCCTTCCATAATTGAAACAAATGCTTTATGACCTTCAACACGTGGTTCAGGTAAAAAGTCGAATTTCTCAATGTCTGGGAAAGAAATATCAACCAACTTGATTTTATCTTTCTTTGGTTTTTCTATTTGCTCAAAGTGCTGATCAAGCATTTGTGGCAAACGGTGTAATGTTTGTGGGCCAAAAATCATGTCGACATAATTGGCACGTTTTTGAATGTTGTCACCTTCTTGAGATGCAACACAGCCACCTACACCAATAATCAGGTCAGGATTTTTTTCTTTCAGCTTGCGCCAGCGACCCAGTTCAGAGAATACTTTCTCTTGTGCTTTTTCACGAATAGAACAGGTATTCATGAGAAGAATATCTGCATCTTTCGGGTCTTTGGTTAGCACATAACCGTGTGAGTCGCCTAAAAGGTCTGCCATACGGTGACTGTCATACTCATTCATCTGACACCCTTGCGTTTCGATGAACAGTTTTTTGACTGAACCGTTGGCTGGGGTGTGCTGTGGCTGGGTAACAGTGTTTTCTGAGGCAGCTTGGGCACTATTGGGAATGAAGGTTTGAACCGTCATGTAGGCTCCTAAAGGATAAATCTTTATGAAACATGCTCTTATGTCAGGATTTTAGACCTAGTGTATGTACACATGGGTTCCATCTGCATCATAAATACTGAGCAAAATTCAAGGAATGTAAGAAGGCGCATAGTTTAGCAGGAAAATGTTAGAAACTTATAATTTAAAATAAACACGTATTTGTATTGATTTATGGACTAAAATTGTTTGAAAATTAATATTGTTGAATCATGAGGTTACACAACAGAACAGTAGAGTTGTTTTAGAATAACTAAACTACATTTGCTGTTGGTTAATTTCTATATATAAAAGGCACAGTAATGAGAGAAAGCATAAATATGCTCACAAAGATTAAAAAAGAAAAAAAACGCTATAAAAGTCTTGTGTTGGGTATGGGTTCTTTGTGTATGTTTTCTTTTGCTTATGCAGGAGATGAGCAGTTTAATGATGCCTTGAAAGCTGCAAATTCAGGAAATACACAAGCCTTACAACAATATCAAAACTCTATGCAAAATGATGTTTTGGGCTATTACCCAGAATATTGGAATTTAAATAACAATTTGGCTTTTCAGCCATCAAGTGCAATTATAAGTTTTGCTCAGCGCTATCCTCAGTCTGCAATGGCTGAAAAGCTGGCAGCAGATTATGTCGAAGAAAAAGTAAAACAATCGGATTTTTCGAGTCCTATACCTGTACTACAGTATGTTTCGAATCCTGATAAAGCTGAAAGCTGTGCAATGGCTCAAGTACGTGCGCGTTCAGGTGATCCTTTAGTTTTTGCAGAATTTAAAGATGTTTGGCTCACGACAGATTCACAATCTGATTTTTGTCATGGCTTGGCACGTATGATGTCATCAAGTCCTTTAATGACCAAAGAAGATAAAGAACAGCGTCTTTGGGGGCAATTGCGCTCAGGAAAAAGTGGTTTGGCTGTAGCAACGGCACAAAGCTTGGGATTGAATTTAACGCTTGCACAATTTAATTCTATTCAAGTAAATCCTTTAAATTATATTTGGTCTGCGCCAAAAGCTTCAGATGCTGACTATGCATATTTAATTTATGCGATAGGACGTGTGGCGGATAGCGATTTAAACTCAGCATTATCGTCCATGAATCGTAGTGCGGAAGGTACTCCAGATAAAATCCAAAAAGCGATATATCGCACTGTTGGTTATATTGGTGGCACAACGGTGATGAAGAATAATTTCAATCAAGATGTATTGAAAGCACTAGATGCAAGTTACGGACTGCCATTTAGCCCAGAAGAAGCTGAAATTTATGCAAGACAAGCCATTCGTTTTAGTGCGTGGGAAAGTTTAATTCGTGCCATTGATTCAATGTCTGTTACTCAACGTCAAGAAGAGCGTTGGCAGTATTGGTTGGCACGTGCATATGAGCAACGTTCAGATTCTGCATCTAAACGTACATCTAAAGAAATATTTAAAAAACTTGCAGAAGGAACCGGATATCACAATCTATTGGCTAAAGATCATGTAGGACAAACCTATAATCTTGCATCAAGTTACGAGCCTTCTAGTAAAGATATTCAGCGTTTAAGCCAAGATATTCATTTTAATCGAGCGTTTGCTTTAAGAGATGTAGGCGCACCTGCGACTTATATTAACCGTGAGTGGAACTGGGCAGTTCGCCAAGCATATTTAAAACAAGATGATGAACTGATTCTTGCTGCTGCGAAACGTGCAACAGATATGGGTTGGTATGATCGCGCGATTTATGCGGCAGATCGTACAGTGAATAAACACAATTATGTTTATGGCTATGCAACGCCACATCGAGATTATGTTGTAAATCATAGTCAAAATGCAGGAATCGATCCTGCTTGGGCCTATGGTTTAATGCGTCAGGAAAGTCGTTTTAATACCACGGCTCGCTCACATGTTGGGGCAGGTGGTCTTATGCAAATTATGCCTGAAACAGCGAAATTGGTTGCTCGTAAAATGGGTGAAACTTATAATCCTGCTGCATTAAGTGATATGAATGTAAACATTAGATATGGTACATATTACTTATCGACTATTCAGAATCAACTCAGTAATAGCCCTGTTTTAGCAACTGCAGGATATAACGCAGGACCTAATCGTGCACGCCGTTGGCAACCTGAATATCAGAGCATTGCTGCTGATCAATATGCAGAAACCATTCCTTTGAGTGAAACACGTGATTATGTAAAACATGTCATGACCAATGCGGTTCACTATGGTTTATTGCTAGGTCAAGGTTCACAATCTATTGGTAAGCGTATGCAAGACATTCCTTTGCGTAGTACTGGGCAATAGACGACTTAGACTTGGTCTAGTAAAAGTCATGACTTTGATGAGTATTTAAAAGATGAAAAAAGGTGTTCAACAGAAGATGATGAAACTGGGTATGCTTATTCTCAGCATGTTTGGTTTAAGCATTGTTACACCTCATCTTTTTGCAAATACACCTGCAGGCTATGTTTTAGAAATTCAAATGACACCTGCTATATGTCTTCTAGATACATCTAAAGTCAAAAAACGGAAATGTTTGGAAGGTTATACTTTAAACATTCAAGGTTTGTACCCTGAAACTTCTCGTAGAGATTGTAGTACTAATTCATCTGCAACTTTAACGCCTTTACAAGCAAAAGTGGTTGCTCGTGTTATGCCAGATGAGGCTGCGCGTCGACAATTGTGGGGCGCTGTTGGTGGATGTACATCTATGAGTGCGAGTCAGTATTTTAGAACCATTATTAATTATGCAGATCACTTGAAAATTCCATCGGTCATGACAGGGCAGCAAACAACGGAAATTCATACACTTGCACTTCAAACAATGTTAACGAGATTAAATAAAGGCTTGCCTGTAAGTTCGTTGCGCTTTCAATGTGCAAAAAATCGTAATACAAGTTATTTAACTGAATTAAATATTTGTTACGCGACAAATGGAAAGTATAAATCGTGTTCAAGCAATGTCGTTTCTAATTGTCCAAGTACATTTACAATTAAAGGTTCTTACTAAGCTTTTTAGGCTTTTAATTTATATTTTCTATGAGACTTTTGTTCAATTAGATTCTGTTTTACATGCATCAAGCGAATGATTGGAGTACAATCTTTGCCGTTTATGATGATTAAGATTAAATAGAACAGCTATTTAATTGCATTGACTATCCTCTCAATTGGAGATAATTACATGAAGCAAGCAGTTCGTGTTGCCATTACTGGCGCAGCTGGTCAAATTGGTTATAGCTTATTATTCCGTATCGCAAGCGGTGAAATGTTGGGTAAAGACCAACCAGTTATTCTTCAGCTATTAGAAGTTCCTTTTGAGAAAGCTCAACAAGCGCTTAAAGGCGTAATGATGGAGCTTCAGGACTGTGCATTTCCACTTCTAGAAGACATGATCGGTACTGATGATCCTAAAGTTGCATTTAAAGATGCTGACTATGCATTGTTAGTTGGTTCACGTCCTCGTGGTCCTGGTATGGAACGTGCTGACTTATTAAAAGTAAACGGTGAAATTTTCATCGGTCAAGGTCAAGCACTTAATGAAGTTGCTAGCCGTGACGTTAAAGTTCTTGTTGTCGGTAACCCTGCTAACACGAATGCTTACATCGCTATGAACTCTGCTCCAGATCTTCCTGCGAAAAACTTCACAGCAATGTTGCGTCTTGACCACAACCGTGCGGCATCTCAAATTGCTGCTAAAACTGGTAAAGCAGTTAAAGACATTAAAAACCTTACTGTTTGGGGTAACCACTCTCCAACAATGTATGCTGACTACCGTTTTGCAACAATCAACGGTGAAAGCGTTAAAGACATGATCAACGATCAAGAATGGAATGCAAACACATTCCTTCCTACAGTTGGTAAACGTGGCGCTGCAATCATTGAAGCTCGTGGTTTATCTTCTGCTGCTTCTGCTGCTAACGCTGCAATCGACCATATGCGCGATTGGGCTCTTGGCACAAATGGCGAATGGGTAACTATGGGTATTCCTTCAGATGGTTCTTACGGTATCCCTGAAGGTGTAATGTTCGGTTTCCCTGTAACAACTGAAAACGGTGAATACAAAATCGTTCAAGGTCTTGAAATCGACGAATTCAGCCGTGAACGTATCAACTTCACGTTGAACGAACTTGAAGAAGAGCGCGCAGCAATTGCTGACATGCTTAAATAATTTAATCTTTCTAGATTAAGTTAAAAAAAAGCACTCCATTTGGAGTGCTTTTTTTATACAAAATTAATGAAATAATATGTTTAATTTATAAATTTTCTGTTATAAACCAATAGATAATAATAAAATTCAAAGGTGAGTGTTATGTTTGATGCGCAGATTACTCTGGAAACATTGTTCCAACAGCTGGGTCTTGCTTCAGATGAAAAAGATATGGATTTATTTGTAGATCAGCATCAATTGACAACCGATGTAAAGCTGTATGACGCGCCTTTTTGGAATGAAGAGCAACGCCTTTTTCTGACCACTCATGAAACCAATGATAAATGGGGAGTTGTTATTGAGCTTCTTGATGAGTTATTACATGATGATTAATGATATTTGAAGCAGTATTCACAATTTGAAACAACCTAGCGGGAAATATCGCTAGGTTTTTTTATAAATATCTTATAGGTTGGTTAAATAATAAACTACAAATAAACTACAAATAAACTACAAATAAACTACAAATAAACTTATAAGGAGGGCGAAAGCTCATGCAGAACAAACCATCCTTAGAATTATTGTTTTCACAACTTGGTTTAGCCAATAGTCCAGCTGCAATTGAGTTGTATGTTCGTACACATCAGTTACCCGCACAAGTTTCTCTTCATGATGCGCCGTTTTGGAACAAAGGACAGAGATCATTACTCATTAGCCATTTAGTACAAGATGATGATTGGGCAATTTGGGTAGATGAACTGAATCAACAATTGCATTTAGATGCTTATCAGATGCAACCCGTACTGATTTAGAAATACCATATTTAAGCGAATAAAATAAAAGCCTCAATAGAGGCTTTTATTTTTCAGGAAATTTAGTGGAGTTTTGCTTGAATAAGTTGAGAAAACCAAAGTTCTTCTCTAAAAGAATTAAATGCAGGATGTTCATTCAATATTTCTAAATCACATAATTGAGTTTTACTATATTTTATCAACCAATGACGTGTCATAGCTGGTTCTTTTTTAACAGCAGAAGCATAAGCTAAGAAGAAATAAATATCGCCATGTTCGGCTTTAGACATTGG
Organism: Acinetobacter portensis; assembly: GCF_010646905.1. Taxonomy (NCBI): domain Bacteria; kingdom Pseudomonadati; phylum Pseudomonadota; class Gammaproteobacteria; order Moraxellales; family Moraxellaceae; genus Acinetobacter; species Acinetobacter portensis. The sequence continues at coordinate 765,398 of NZ_JAAARQ010000002.1, read as the reverse complement.
CTTCATAATTTGTTGGGTAATAATGGCATAACGTTGTTCTTGAGTAATTTCATAGAACATCATATATGTTTTGGCTAAATGCAAAGATAAATTGATATATAAATCAAAAGGCATTTCGGTAAATTCAATACGTGCTTGTTCAAGCAAAACAATGGCTTCTTGTAAAAAGTGAACCTGTTCTTGACGAAGATCACTGATCATGACCAATTGAAGACGTAAATCAGCACGTTCTAATGCAAGTTGAGGTGTATTTTCATTTAGGTAAGCTTGGTCAGTTTCACCAATACGTTGAATAATTTGCTTCGTGTTTTCACGCATAGTGAACATCCTCATTGAATCATCCAAACTATATGAGGATGTTTCTTTAAATTTAAAGTTACAAAATAGAATCGTTATGACGCAACCATGAAGTAATAGATAAGCGTTGATGTTTTGCTTCTAAAACTTCGTGTAATAAATCACTTTGAAATAAAGCAATACGGTTTGGTTTAGGTTGAAGTGTATGCCATACATTATTTTTATCTTCTAAGCGTAACTCGCCACCCCAACCATCTTGCCAATCTTCATGTAAATAATACACAGCAGAAATAATACGACCATTTTTACCTTGAGGGTTATCTCGGTGCAAAGCGTAAAATTCGCCTGCGTTATAACAAGCAAAATGCGCTTCTACATTATTGATACCCAAATAAAATGCCCGATTAAATTGTTCAGCAAGAGCATAAAGTGTTTTGGTGTGTTGATGAGAAACTTCTAAGGCTTCATTGAGCCACAAAATATGGTCACTGCGAATAGTTGAAACAATGCCATTTTGAATTGCAGCATCGCGAAATTGATTTAAATGAGAGGTGCATTCTTCTACAAGTTGATGAATATATTCAGAAGAATAAGCATCATCAATAATTGCAAAACCATGTTGATCTAGACCATCTAAGATCTGATCAACATTCCACGACTTTGGGAGAAGAACTGCTTCCATAACTGCAAACTCAAAATAATAAAAAGTGTTCGTTATTCTAGAACAAGATATGCTCCTGAATGAAACTAAATTTCATGCTAAAATACTCGTTGATATGAGGAATAAATGAAACATGAATTACCGTCACCATTACCATGCAGGCAACTTTGCCGATGTCATGAAGCACGTTTTACTGCTTCAATTGCTGACTCGACTCAATGCAAAAGATAAACCCTATCGCTATGTAGACACGCATGGTGGTGCAGGTAAATATGATTTATCGACATCTGAAGCACAAAAGTCTGGTGAGTTTTTAACAGGTATTCACCGCTTAGTTAAGCTTGATGATTCTATTAAACGTAATGCACCTGAAGGCATTCAACAATATTTGAAAGTTGTTGATGCTATGCGTGAAAACTTTGGTAAGGGTGCTTACCCTGGTTCACCATGGTTTGCACTAGAAGGTATGCGTGAAATAGATAAAGCTACTATTTTTGAAATGCAACGCGATGTATTCCAACAATTACGTCATAACATTTTCGATAAGCGTGCAGGCTTGCATGAGCGCGATGCTTACGAAGGTCTTTTAGGTGTTATTCCACCAAAAGAAAAACGTGGTTTGGTTATGATTGACCCTCCATACGAATTGGAGCGTAAAGATTTCCCGCAACTTGTAGAGCTTTTAGTTGCTGCATACAAAAAATGGCCGACAGGTTGTTTCGCAGTATGGTACCCAATTAAAGATCGCGCGATGATCGAACGTTTTGAAAAGAAAATGTATAAAACGGGTATTCGTCGTCAATTGGTTTGTGAAATTTGTGTATGGCCAGATGACACACCTGTTGGTCTAAATGGTTGTGGTTTACTTGTGATTAATCCACCATGGAAATTCTCACAAGATGCAGATGAAGCATTACAGTGGTTATTCCCACATTTACGCATGAGCGAAAATGGTGGACACGCTGCTGTACGTTGGTTAGTTGGCGAATAATTTATAAATAAGTCAGAAATGGTCACATTTAGGAACGAAGAATGACAAATACAAATAAACCTGAACGGGAAATCTCCTCAGCAAAGGAAAGTGGTTTCGATGGAATCACTTTTGAAGTTGAAGAGGAAGAACATACTCATGAAGGGCAGAAAGTAAAACGTCGTGGTATCTATTTGTGGCCAAATTTGATCACAACAGCAGCGTTGTTATCTGGCTTTTATTCGATTATTGCGAGTATGAATCATGATTACACGCATGCTGTTTATGCCATTTTTATTGCAGCATTATTAGATGGTTTAGATGGTCGTGTTGCACGAGCAATTGGTGCGCAAAGTCCATTTGGTGAGCAATTTGATTCATTATCAGATTTGCTCGCTTTTGGTGTTGCACCAGCAATTTTAATGTATAGCTGGAGTCTGCACGATTTAGGTCGTATCGGCTTGGCAGCTTGTTTTGTATATACCGCATGTGCTGCATTTCGTTTAGCACGCTTTAATGTACAAATTGGTGTTGTTGATAAACGCTACTTTATTGGTGTTGCAAGTCCACTTGCAGCCGTCATGATTATTTCACTTGTACTTGTAGCACGTGATTTCCCAGAATTATTCAATTTAAAAGAAGCTGGTAGTCAAATTCTAAATGCTGTAATCATTGTTGCAGTTGGCTTGTTGATGATCTCAAACATCAAATATTATTCATTTAAGACGGTAGAACGTAAGCGCGTTCCATTCTTTGTTTTACCAATTATTGTTTTCATCTTTGCTGCAATGACTTACAACATACCTGTAGGTATATTTGTTATTTCTATTCTTTATGCATTATCGGGCTTTGTAACGACATTCTTTGCAAGAAATAATGCGGAAACAACATGATTTAAAATGAGGAGTTCGATATGACATTGTTTCAAGATTTTCTAGATCAATCTAAACAATGCAATCGGGCTTCTCAACGCTCTTATGAAAGTTTGCCTTATCATCCTCCGAATAAAAAATATAAAATAATTCATAATGCGCTAATCATCCCGAATTTACCTGCGCCACTTCATTATCTAAACTTCCATAGCTTAATTGGACAGCCTAACTCACCTATATTTCAAAATAATAGTTCAAGCCAAAGCCATGGGGTAGATATAGCAACTGTATTGGCAAGCACGAGTGCTCAAATGGTTGGGCATTTACATACCTATTCAATTCAAAATGAATGTTCATTTCTTCAAGATAAATTTCAATTTTCAGATAGAGAACAAATTACAGGTCATTTTCCTGAGTTCTTTGTAGAGCGAGAAGATTCTGAATTAAGTTTTAAACTCAAGATCACAACAACAAATACAATTTCACACTTTTTGAAAATAAGAATGTCACTTGCAGAATATTGGTCATCGTTATGTTTATGTGAGGGAGAGGTGATTTATAAACAGCAAAAAATACATATTAAACAGATTGGATCTTTTGAATATGCACGAATGGTGAATTTCCCATATGTATCTTATGCATTTTTTACATATCAAATCATCAATCTAGAAAATAATAGACAGCTCTTGTGTATGCAAATAAGAAATGAAACAAATCAAATACTACAATCGAGAATGTATTTAAAAGATGGTGTAAAAGGACAAACAGAAATGTTTGAAGACAATGTTGCTTTTAATGTTGATCGAGTTTATCCAAAAATAAAAACACCAAACGGACAACATATGTATTTGCCACGAGAATTTTCATGGGCATGTTTAGATCATGATGGTTGTGGAATATTGGTTGTAGCTCAAAGTAGGGGGGATTTCAAATTTGGGGTTGGTGCAGGTTATGTGGGGAGCTTTAGCTATAGCGTAAAAATAAATAATCAAGAAGAAATAGGCGAAGGTGGCTATTGTGAATACATCGATTGTCGTTCTTTAAGGTGGCAGGAACAAAATAAGGATGATGAAATATATAATTCCAATGCTAATTTCGTCCCATTTATGACCAAAAGATAATAAAAAGTGGTTATTTTGTAGAATAAATAAACAGACGGATAAAAAAAGAGAAATAAATTAAAAAAGGGGGTTGCGTTGGGTAGGGAATGCTGTAGAATGCACATCCATCGGCGGTGATGAAGATTAAAACTTCTGATAAAACAGCAACTTAGCATGAAGTGTTAAGATTGGGTTTTAGAAAGAAAGTTTAAAATAATTTGAAATTACTAGTTGACTTTCTAGAGATAGAGAGTAATATAGCTGACCTAGCTTGCTACTGACGAAGTAGCAAGAAGATCATTAAGAGATTATGAAGAACAACTTGTGTGGATTTTTACTGGTTGATCGATCGAAATTATTTTCATTGATTGAATGGTAGAAATTACTCGAAGTTTATTTGAGAAATATTTGTCAGAAAATTGATGAGCCAAGATTGGTGCCCTTTAAGGCACTAAGCAATATTAAACTGAAGAGTTTGATCATGGCTCAGATTGAACGCTGGCGGCAGGCTTAACACATGCAAGTCGAGCGGGGAAAGGTAGCTTGCTACCTAACTTAGCGGCGGACGGGTGAGTAATGCTTAGGAATCTGCCTATTAGTGGGGGACAACAGTTGGAAACGGCTGCTAATACCGCATACGCCCTACGGGGGAAAGCAGGGGATCTTCGGACCTTGCGCTAATAGATGAGCCTAAGTCAGATTAGCTAGTTGGTGGGGTAAAGGCCTACCAAGGCGACGATCTGTAGCGGGTCTGAGAGGATGATCCGCCACACTGGGACTGAGACACGGCCCAGACTCCTACGGGAGGCAGCAGTGGGGAATATTGGACAATGGGGGGAACCCTGATCCAGCCATGCCGCGTGTGTGAAGAAGGCCTTTTGGTTGTAAAGCACTTTAAGCGAGGAGGAGGCTACTTAGATTAATACTCTAGGATAGTGGACGTTACTCGCAGAATAAGCACCGGCTAACTCTGTGCCAGCAGCCGCGGTAATACAGAGGGTGCGAGCGTTAATCGGATTTACTGGGCGTAAAGCGTGCGTAGGTGGTCTTTTAAGTCGGATGTGAAATCCCTGAGCTTAACTTAGGAATTGCATTCGATACTGGGAGACTAGAGTATGGGAGAGGATGGTAGAATTCCAGGTGTAGCGGTGAAATGCGTAGAGATCTGGAGGAATACCGATGGCGAAGGCAGCCATCTGGCCTAATACTGACACTGAGGCACGAAAGCATGGGGAGCAAACAGGATTAGATACCCTGGTAGTCCATGCCGTAAACGATGTCTACTAGCCGTTGGGGTCTTTGAGACTTTAGTGGCGCAGCTAACGCGATAAGTAGACCGCCTGGGGAGTACGGTCGCAAGACTAAAACTCAAATGAATTGACGGGGGCCCGCACAAGCGGTGGAGCATGTGGTTTAATTCGATGCAACGCGAAGAACCTTACCTGGTCTTGACATAGTAAGAACTTTCCAGAGATGGATTGGTGCCTTCGGGAGCTTACATACAGGTGCTGCATGGCTGTCGTCAGCTCGTGTCGTGAGATGTTGGGTTAAGTCCCGCAACGAGCGCAACCCTTTTCCTTATTTGCCAGCACTTCGGGTGGGAACTTTAAGGATACTGCCAGTGACAAACTGGAGGAAGGCGGGGACGACGTCAAGTCATCATGGCCCTTACGACCAGGGCTACACACGTGCTACAATGGTCGGTACAAAGGGTTGCTACCTCGCGAGAGGATGCTAATCTCAAAAAGCCGATCGTAGTCCGGATCGCAGTCTGCAACTCGACTGCGTGAAGTCGGAATCGCTAGTAATCGCGGATCAGAATGCCGCGGTGAATACGTTCCCGGGCCTTGTACACACCGCCCGTCACACCATGGGAGTTTGTTGCACCAGAAGTAGGTAGTCTAACCGTAAGGAGGACGCTTACCACGGTGTGGCCGACGACTGGGGTGAAGTCGTAACAAGGTAGCCGTAGGGGAACCTGCGGCTGGATCACCTCCTTAACGAAAGATTGACGATTGGTAAGAATCCACAACAAGTTGTTCTTCATGAAGATGTATCTGAGGGTCTGTAGCTCAGTTGGTTAGAGCACACGCTTGATAAGCGTGGGGTCACAAGTTCAAGTCTTGTCAGACCCACCAAATCTGACTAACGCAGTATGAGAGTACTGAGCAAACAGAAAGCAAAGATACATTGAATCTAATGATAAGCTGGGGACTTAGCTTAGTTGGTAGAGCGCCTGCTTTGCACGCAGGAGGTCAGGAGTTCGACTCTCCTAGTCTCCACCATCACATCATTGACTACTTGGTAGTCAAATGAATGTAAGATGAGCTAAGAAACATACAAACAGCTAGATAGCTTATAGAGATTAACAAGTATAAGCGTTAATATACGCGGACTTGGTAATCTCTGTGATTTATCACAGTTTCTAGACCTGACGAAGGCTAGAGCAATCATTAACAGATTAATTTGAGTTGAAATAAATTGTTTAAGGCTCAGAACTGAATTGAATTTAGCAGTAACTTGTTACTGTTGAGTGAAATGAAGAACTGAGAAACTAGCGATTAACTGAATCAAGCGTTTTGGTATATGAATCTAATAGAAGCTGTACTGTAGTTAAATCTACGGACAACAAACTGTATGAGTGTGTTGAAAGACACAATCTGTTGTTATCCTCCTTGTAGGGATTAACGACTGTTTGGGGTTGTATAGTCAAGTAATTAAGTGCATGTGGTGGATGCCTTGGCAGTCAGAGGCGATGAAAGACGTAATAGCCTGCGATAAGCTCCGGGGAGGCGGCAAATATCCTGTGATCCGGAGATTTCTGAATGGGGAAACCCACTTAGCATAAGCTAGGTATCATACACTGAATACATAGGTGTATGAGGCGAACGAGGGGAAGTGAAACATCTCAGTACCCTTAGGAAAAGAAATCAATTGAGATTCCCTCAGTAGCGGCGAGCGAACGGGGAACAGCCCATTAAGTCATATAAGCTTTAGTGGAACGCTCTGGGAAGTGCGACCGTAGTAGGTGATAGTCCTGTACACGAAAGGGCTTATATGATGATGACGAGTAGGGCGGGGCACGTGAAACCTTGTCTGAATATGGGGGGACCATCCTCCAAGGCTAAATACTCCTGACTGACCGATAGTGAACCAGTACCGTGAGGGAAAGGCGAAAAGAACCCCTGTGAGGGGAGTGAAATAGATCCTGAAACCGCATGCATACAAGCAGTGGGAGCCGGCATTGCGTCCGGTGACTGCGTACCTTTTGTATAATGGGTCAGCGACTTATGTTCAGTAGCGAGGTTAACCGAATAGGGGAGCCGTAGAGAAATCGAGTCTTAATAGGGCGAATTAGTTGCTGGGCATAGACCCGAAACCAGGTGATCTATCCATGAGCAGGTTGAAGGTTGGGTAACACTAACTGGAGGACCGAACCCACTGTCGTTGAAAAGCCAGGGGATGACTTGTGGATAGGGGTGAAAGGCTAATCAAACTTGGTGATAGCTGGTTCTCCCCGAAAGCTATTTAGGTAGCGCCTCGGACGAATACCATTGGGGGTAGAGCACTGTTTCGGCTAGGGGGTCATCCCGACTTACCAAACCGATGCAAACTCCGAATACCAATGAGTACTATCCGGGAGACAGACTGCGGGTGCTAACGTCCGTAGTCAAGAGGAAAACAATCCAGACCGCCAGCTAAGGCCCCAAAATTGTAGTTAAGTGGGAAACGATGTGGGAAGGCATAGACAGCTAGGAGGTTGGCTTAGAAGCAGCCACCCTTTAAAGAAAGCGTAATAGCTCACTAGTCGAGTCGGCCTGCGCGGAAGATGTAACGGGGCTAAAACTACATGCCGAAGCTGCGGATTTGCAATTTATTGCAAGTGGTAGGGGAGCGTTCTGTAAGCCGATGAAGGTGTATTGAGAAGTATGCTGGAGGTATCAGAAGTGCGAATGCTGACGTGAGTAACGACAAAGCGAGTGAAAAACTCGCTCGCTGAAAGACCAAGGGTTCCAGTCCAACGTTAATCGGGGCTGGGTGAGTCGACCCCTAAGGCGAGGCCGAGAGGCGTAGTCGATGGGAAATTGGTTAATATTCCAATACTTCTGTGTAATGCGATGAGAGGACGGAGAAAGTTAAGTCAGCCTGGCGTTGGTTGTCCAGGTGAAAGGTTGTAGGCATGTATCTTAGGCAAATCCGGGGTACTCTATGCTGAGAACTGATAGCAAGCTAATTTATTAGCGAAGTGGCTGATACTATACTTCCAGGAAAAGTCTCTAAGCTTCAGTTACACAGGAATCGTACCCGAAACCGACACAGGTGGTCAGGTCGAGTAGACCAAAGCGCTTGAGAGAACTCTGCTGAAGGAACTAGGCAAAATGGTACCGTAACTTCGGGAGAAGGTACGCTGTCGACGGTGACGGAATTTACTTCCTGAGCGGTTGACAGCCACAGAAACCAGGCCCCTGCAACTGTTTATTAAAAACATAGCACTCTGCAAACACGAAAGTGGACGTATAGGGTGTGATGCCTGCCCGGTGCTGGAAGGTTAATTGATGGGGTTAGCGTAAGCGAAGCTCTTGATCGAAGCCCCAGTAAACGGCGGCCGTAACTATAACGGTCCTAAGGTAGCGAAATTCCTTGTCGGGTAAGTTCCGACCTGCACGAATGGCATAATGATGGGGGCGCTGTCTCCAGCAGAGACTCAGTGAAATCGAATTCGCCGTGAAGATGCGGTGTACCCGCGGCTAGACGGAAAGACCCCGTGAACCTTTACTGCAGCTTGACATTGAACTTTGATCTTACTTGTGTAGGATAGGTGGGAGGCTTTGAAGTCGTGACGCTAGTTGCGATGGAGCCAATCTTGAAATACCACCCTGGTAATATTGAGGTTCTAACTCTGCTCCATAATCTGGAGCGAGGACCATGTCTGGTGGGTAGTTTGACTGGGGCGGTCTCCTCCTAAAGAGTAACGGAGGAGTACGAAGGTGCGCTCAGCGTGGTCGGAAATCACGCGTAGAGTATAAAGGCAAAAGCGCGCTTAACTGCGAGACCCACAAGTCGAGCAGGTACGAAAGTAGGTCTTAGTGATCCGGTGGTTCTGTATGGAAGGGCCATCGCTCAACGGATAAAAGGTACTCTGGGGATAACAGGCTGATACCGCCCAAGAGTTCATATCGACGGCGGTGTTTGGCACCTCGATGTCGGCTCATCTCATCCTGGGGCTGAAGCAGGTCCCAAGGGTATGGCTGTTCGCCATTTAAAGAGGTACGCGAGCTGGGTTTAGAACGTCGTGAGACAGTTCGGTCCCTATCTACCGTGGGCGTTGGAAATTTGAGAGGATCTGCTCCTAGTACGAGAGGACCAGAGTGGACGAACCTCTGGTGTACCGGTTGTGACGCCAGTCGCATCGCCGGGTAGCTATGTTCGGAAGGGATAACCGCTGAAAGCATCTAAGCGGGAAGCCTACCTCAAGATAAGATTTCCCAAGGACTTTATGTCCTCTAAAGAGCCGTTGAAGACTACGACGTTGATAGGTTGGATGTGGAAGTGCAGTGATGCATGAAGCTGACCAATACTAATTGCTCGTGAGGCTTGACTATACAACACCCAAACAGTTGTTGTTTCGAAAGATTTCAAAGCAAAATGCTTGATTTAGTGAACGCTAGAACTTAAACTTTAACTCAAATATCTGTTAATAACTCATTTGACGAAAGCTAGGCATGCGAAAGCAATTAAGACCATAGCGAGTAAGCATAAACAGTTGTGCTGGCGACAATAGCAAGAGTGAACCACCTGATCCCTTCCCGAACTCAGAAGTGAAACCTCTTAGCGCTGATGGTAGTGTGGGGTTACCCATGTGAGAGTAAGTCATCGCCAGCTCATTAATTCTAAAACACCCCCTGTCTTATGACAGGGGGTGTTTTTTTATGCTTAAAAAATAAGAAATTATAGCTAGAGCCTTAAAATTAGAAAATCATCATAAAAAATCCCGAATAAATCGGGATTTATAATTAAATATATAGGCTAAGCGTTATTTAACTGCCTTCTTGCATGTTTAAATGCTGTTCTCAAACCTTCTTCAAGTGTTGGATGGTAGTACGCTTGATCGAGAACATCATCTAAAGTGACTTCTTGATGAATCATCCATGAAAGTAAATGTGCCATATGTTCAGCCGAGTCTACAAAAAGCTCTGCACCTAAAATTTTTCTAGTTGTTTTATCTATATAAACTTCAATCGCACCTTTGTTCTTACCTAGAACAATTGCACGTCCTTGTTTTTCATAAGAAACAAAACCTGTAATAAAATCAATATTTTGCTGTTTTAACTGTTTATAGCTTCGTCCTGCTGTTGCCATTTCCGGTGAACTGAACACTATACCTAATGGTGTGAGTGTTTTAATATTTTTAATCTGTGGATAATTTAAACAGTTATGAACAGCACCTCGACCTTCATTTGCAGCTTCATGTTGAAGTGGGGTGTTGGTCAATGCATCACCTATAATAAATATAGGAAAATCTGCGAGTTGCTTAGTTTTAGGATCTACAGGAAGAGTTTTTAAATCGTTGAATGAATCATCAATATTTTCTAAATGAAGCGTATTTAAATAACTACGTCGTCCTGTTGCGACAAGTAAATATTCGACATTTATGTTTTGTGGTTGACCATCTTCAATAAATTGAATATTTACTCCATCTAGCGTTTTACTTACAGATTCAGGCAAAACCTCAAACTTAATATTAAATTCTTTACTCAATGTTTGTTGTGCAAGTTCTTGTAGGTGTGGGCTTGTTAAAGCACCAACTTTCCGACTTCTAGCAAATACAGTTGTATCAACCCCTAAACGATGCATAGCTTGTGCAAGCTCAATAGCAATTACACCGCTACCAATTACAGCTATAGATTTTGGTAATGTTTCTAGCTCAAAAACTTGATCGGATGTAATGAGACGATCACCTAATTCATCTTTCCATTTTTGTTCAAAGGTTGGGGTAGAACCGACAGCAATGATGAATGATTTAGCTTGATATTCTTGATCATTCACGAAAATTGTATTTTTATTTTTAAATGATGCCTTTCCTGAAATTTTATGTGCATCAGGCCAGCTATTTACATCTTTAATTGTGGCTGCTGTAAAACGATCTCGTAGCTGTCTTACATGTGACATCACATTTGATGTATCTATCGTGCTTTTTACTTTTAGCGCAACTTCATCTGCATGTTGAATATCATACATACGATTGGCCATTGAAATAAGGACTTTACTTGGCATGCAACCGACACGGGCACAGGTTGTATCCCAATGCCCATCATTTACAATGAGGATGTTTTGTGTGTATTTAACCGCTTCTTTATACGCTGCAATGCCTGCCGTTCCAGCACCAATAATAATGATGTCGTACATAGTGAATTATAAATTTAAATGAATTTATATTATTCATACCATATTTGAAGGCTGAAATTATGCTTATTTGTAAATAAAAAACGGCAATGAATTGCCGTTTTAAATCATTAAATTGTTGTACCCATACTGATGCCAACAGTAGGTTTAAGTTCTATGGAGCTGCATCCAAAGAGGGATGCAGAGCAAAGTAGCAGAATCAAAAATTTATTCATGGAGTAAGCCTTGTGTTTTTGCCTGATTGAATAATGTACTTGAGCGAGTTCCGCTTCGGCAAACCATTAAAATTGGTTTTGGTAGTTCATTATAATATTTGGCAAATTCCGCAATGTCTGTTTGAGTAATTTTACCGCTCGTGACAGGCTGATAAATTACACTCACATGCTGACGTTCCGCAATTTCTCTTAATTCACTTACTTTAACTTTATTTCCTTCTTCACTGTCTGGTCGGTTCACTACAACAGATTTAAAGCCTTGTTGTAATAATTGACTAAACTTTTCAGAAGACATTTGACCTGAAACGCTGAGCGTATTGGTTAAAGCTTTACTTAAACTTTCTTCTGCAAAAACTGTCGTGGAACAGCTTAAAATTAAACAACAAATGAGTCTTTTTAAGACATGATTAGTCATCTAATAAATCCATTTGTTTTGCAAGTTGGAATAAGTTGTTTGAGCGATTACCAGTACGGCAGAACATGAGTACTGGTTTTGGTAATTCGTTATAATGATTTGCAAAAGCACGTACGTCTAATTCTGTAATTTGACCTGCAACAACAGGCTGATGAACATAGTCTAGACCTGCAGCACGAGCAACTTCTTCAATTTGAGCACTTGTTGGTTGATCAGGGCCACCTTCCATATCTGGACGATTATTAATAATAGATTTAAAGCCTTTTTCAACAACTTGAGATACATGTTCTGGCGCAATTTGACCTGCAAATCCTACATTTTCACTCATTTCATTACTCCATAAGTTCATCAATACATTTATGCTTTATGATAGCATTATGATGAAAAAGGAATGCATTGTTCTTTCATTTTTATAGATAAGTTTTTATGCATATAGATAATTAAAAAATTGCAATGGAGTGCATATGTTCGCTTATACGGTTGAACCCTTATATGTGAAAAGTGGGCAAGATGTCATTGCTGCAGATTTTTATCATCCTAAAAATATAGAAAAACCACCTGTTATTATTATGGCGCATGGTTTTGCAGCTTTACGTCAGTTTAAGCTCGTTCAATTTGCGAAAAAATTTGCACGAGCAGGTTATGCCGTTGTTTTATTTGATTATCGATATTGGGGTGGAAGTACAGGGCGACCTCGTGAATTGGTGTCTTTAAAAGCCCAATTAGATGATTGGCGTACGATGATTGCTCATTTATCTGAACGGCAATCTATTGATGCAGAAAGTATGATTTTATGGGGTACAGGTTTAAGTGGCGGTTATGTCTTATCGTTGGCATCATCTTTAAAAAATATTAAAGCGGTGATTGCCCAAGTTCCATATGTCGATGGGGCTGCAAGTGTAAAGAATTATCCGTTACAGCAATTATCTAAAGCACTAAAAATATCTACTCAAGATTATATGGGCGCTAAAGTTGGCTTATTGCCGAAAACACTTCCCGTTGTAGATACATCAAACTTATGCTTTTTACCTTCAAATGATAGTTATGACGGATATTTATCTATTCTAAATACGGATTATTTTTGTAGTGGAGAAATTCCTGCACGGGCATTATTTAGTTTAATGCGTTATCGTCCTATACAAATCGCACGACAAATTTCTGTGCCTGCGTTATTTATTGCAGCAGAGCAAGATAGCATTGTTCCTATTGAGTCTAGCCGTGAAACTGCGACAAATATTGCCCCTTATGTCGAATATCATGAGTGGAATATGAAACATTATGATATTTTTCATGGGAAATGGTTTGAAAAAGCAATTTCAACCCAATTAGAATTTCTACAACAGCATTTTGGAGCCTGTTAGATGATTATTGTATGCCCTGAATGTGGTGCGAAAAATCGTGTGCCTGAGGAAAGCTTCTTTCAAAGCCCTTCATGTGGACAATGTCACGATACATTAATTCCGCTAGCACCCATTGAGCTGAATGAGAAAAATTTTAGTAATTTCATCTCAAATAGTGATTTACCTATTTTGATTGATTTGTGGGCAGAATGGTGTGGTCCTTGTAAAATGATGGCACCGCATTTTGCTCAAGTCGCTAAGCATTATCCAAATGTAGTTTTCGCTAAAATAGACACTGAAGCAAACCCTCGACTTAGTGCAGCATTTAATATTCGCAGTATTCCTACATTGGTTTTAATGAATAAAACCAACGAAATTGCTAGAATAAGCGGAGCATTAAGATCGACCGAGTTACAACAGTGGTTAGATCAACAGTTAAATGCCCATAAATAAACTCAATTTGGAGTGAACGTGTCAGATTCTCATGTAAAGCCTGAAGGTACTCTATCCCTTCAAACTATTGCAATGCCAGCAGATACAAACTGGAGTGGCGATGTATTTGGTGGTTGGATTGTGTCGCAAATGGATTTGGCTGGTGCAATTCATGCAGAGCGCTTTAGTAAAGGACGCTGTGCAACCATTTCAATTAATCAAATGACATTCCTTGTACCTGTAAAAGTAGGGGATGTGATTAGTTGTTACACCAAAATTTTAAAAGTAGGTAATACTTCAATTCAAATGCAAATTGAAGTTTGGGATAGTCACGATAGTTCACGTGAAGCAAAACGTGTTACTGAAGGTGTTTTCACTTTTGTTGCTGTAGATGTAAAAGGCAATAAACGTCAAATTCCTGAAGAAGTTAAGTTGAAATATGCTGAATCTCAAAAGTAAGAGATATAAAAAATCCCAGATCTGAATCTGGGATTTTTTATTTTAAAGATCATTTATTTTTTAACTGATCTTTAGACACCCAAGCCCAGAGCATTTCACATTGAATCGGCTCTTCATTGCTTTCATCTGTAACAGATACAGAGACCAAAGTTTCACCTTTTGCTGTGGTTTGCATAAGCTGCTGTTGCTCAGTCGTTAACGTTGCTACAGCAGTCATTGCACCTTTAGTTGGTCGCTTAAAATCAAGTTTAAAGCTTTTAATCAGCACAATTGCAGTATCAGGAACATTCATTGCGGTGACAAATCCTGTTGCTGTTTCTGCAATAAGTGCCATTGCACAAGCATGAAGTTGCCCAATATGGTTTTGCATGCCTTTGTGATTCGCAAGATGAACCACAACTTTATTGGACTGCATTTCTAGATATTGAACTTTTGCTGTGCCAACCATTGGAACAATTCGACCAAAAGCTTTGTTCCACAGTACATTACGAATCTTCTTTGGAAATTTAGACGTCGTTTTAACAAGTTTCGATAAGCGATTGATCTGAGCCATGAATGTCCTTTTTAGGCAGTTTTGCCTTAATCTTTAAAGTTATTGAACTGTAAAGGTACGCCAAATTGTTGCTCTTTTAAGAAAGCCATAATTTGTTGCAAAGTATCGCGTTTTTTATCTGTCACGCGAATTTTGTCACCTTGAATAGAAGATTGCGCTTTAATGCCACTTTCTTTAATGGCTTTATTAATTTTTTTCGCAGTATCTGAGTCAAGACCATCTTTAAGTTTGATCACTTGAATGACATTTTTACCAGATGCCGTCATTTTTTGTGGATCAAGCGCTTGAATATCTACTTTGCGTTTAAAGAAATGATTTTCGAGCATGCTATAAACTTGTTCACATTGGAAATCACTTTCAGTTGAAATTTTGATTTCTTTGTTTTTTTCACTCAATTCAATTTTTACATCTTGTCCACGGAAATCGAAACGTGTCGCAATTTCTTTTTCAGTGTTTTGAACTGCATGATTTACTTCAAAAATCTCTAATTCTGAAACAATATCGAAAGATGGCATATTTTAGACCTTTACAAGTGGAAAGAATATCTGAGATGCTAGGGATGTTTTCTTCATTTGCCAAGTGCTGTTTACATCAAAGGAGTGCGTAATGATCCGTAAACAAGATATTACATCATTTGAGTTTCCAGAAAATTCAATTATCTGGGATGTACGAGATACAAATGCGTTTGCTGAAGCACATGTTAAAGGTGCTGTGAATCAGCCCATTACTAGCTTATCAGTAGATAGTTTAACTCAAGTGTCAGCGGATCAACCCATTTACATTTTATGTGGTGGTGGAAGTAAAGCACCTCGTGCTGCTGAATTATTAGAAGGCTTCGATAGTCAGCGTGAATATGTTGTATTAATGGGGGGTACTCGTGCCGCTCGTGATGCAGGCTTGCCCTTAGAACAAGGTGCATAAATGCAAAATAAAAAGCGCCGAAAGGCGCTTTTTTTGTTGGTCGAGAATTTTATTTTATCTTCCTATGGAAAAGGGCTAGGGGATAATGTTATTAATATTTAATCTCTCCCAACTTCTCTTTGAAAAAGGGAGTCGCTTTAAAGCTGAGGCTTAAAATAAGGCTTTTTTGCTTTTACTTTCTTTTGAAAACGAGTTGCACTCAATTTTTTGACTAAACTTGAAGGAACAGGACAAGCCTCACCTAAAATTTGAGAAATCAAAATTTCAGTACAAAGTGGCGCAAATAAAAAGCCTTTAGAACCTAAGCCTGCAAAAGTATAAATTTCATCTTTAGGATTCAATTTTCCTAAAAGTGGGAAATAGTCCTGACTTTGTGCTCGAACCGAAGCACGACCTTGCCAAGTTGAAACATCTACTAATTTTTCCGCATATTCAGGAAATACACTGTGGATAAGATCATAGTTATGAACATGGTCTTCTAATAAAACGTCGTTATCATCTCTATTTGGATAAAATGACGCGCCCAAAATTAAATGTTGAGCATCTAACTGCATGCAATAACCGCCATAGCTCTGTGCTTGATGCATGGCTAATGGTTGATTTTCATTATTAACCCAACTCACTTGACCGCGAATTGGCTTTAAGTTTGGGTAATTTTCAAAGAGTCGTTGGCTATTCCGAGCTGCACAAACAATCACATGATCAAAGTGTTTGATAATTTGATTATCTGACCAAACAGCAACGCCAGTTTCGCTTTGAGCGACTTGAGTAATCTCTGCTTGTTCGAAGCGAATGAGCGGATGTTCTAAGATTTGATCACGTAATTGATGTGGTGATACCGCACCCGCATGTAATAGGTTTAAGCTTGAAAATTCAGTGTATAAATCACCTGCATTTTCTTTTTGCGCTTTAAGCACATTTTGAGGATATTGTTCGGCTAAGCAAAGCAAATCATCCGCATTTTTCAAAGCCAATTGATTCACTTGAATTGGTCGAAATGCATCAAACTTTTGGTAATGACGAATTGCATGTTGCCAAGCCAAAGTCATTAAATGTTCTGAACTTTGTTCGATTGGACAAAGTTTTGGATTTAACAATGCAAGTGGATTGCCTGAACCACCAGAAAGAGGCGCTGATTGGTCGTAAATGACAACTTTATGACCTCGTTGAGCAAATGCCCACGCTGAGCTTAAACCTGCTATTCCTGCGCCAATAATCGCAATTTGGCGTTGTTTAAAATGTGATTGAGCTTCTTCTTTGAGTTTTTCTTCTTGGTTAGATAATAATTCAATATTTTTTTCAGATGAATGATTCAAATCTTCGGTTGTTTCAGGTGCTTCCCAAATCGCTTTTAACATTTCACGTTTGTGCTTAAAACCGCGAGGACGTGAAACGGTAATTCCATTTTCCTTTAAACCGCGTTTCAAAACACCCGCAACGCTAAAGGATGAAAAAGTCGTTCCAATATCAGATAAGCGGACAAGATTTTTTAAAACATTTTCTTCCCAAATATCTGGATTGCAAGACGGTGCAAAACCATCTAAAAACCATGCATCTACCGCTTTGGTTTTTTCCATGACAGGGAAAATATCGTGGGCATCGCCCAACCATAAATCTATGGAAAAATGATCTTGAGGAAATGAAAGACGATGGCAACCTGCAATGGGAAGCGGGTATTGTTCAATGAGTTGAGCCGATAAATTGCTTAATTCTGGCCAGACATTTAAGGCACGGATTAAATCTTCTTTGGTGAGTGGGAATTTTTCGACAGAAATAACATGAAGATGACTTTGGTTATTTGGGCGAATTTGTTGCCACAATTGCCATAAAGCAAGAATATTTAAGCCTGTACCAAAACCTGTTTCACCCACACAAAAATATTCAAAATCTTTTAAGTTTTTTAAGCGAACAGGAAGATCATTACCATTTAAAAACACATGGCGAGTTTCTAAAAGACCATTATCTTTTGAAAAATAAATATCACTAAATTGCTTTGAAAAAGGAACATCAATTCCATCTACAGGATGCCAATCGAGATTGGCAGTTTGAATGACATTAGACAAAAAATATGTAACCTTTAATCAAATATTAATTTAAGAATGTAAAAGCTTTACCACTGACGACGACGTTTTGCATATACATAACTTGCAATTAAGAAGCCAAGTAATACGCCAACAGCAAGGGTCGTTGCCCCATACAAAAACATTTGAGCGCTGCGTTCACTTTGTAAAACTTGAACTTGAACGCCTAAATTATCATTTTTCAATTGTAACTCTTGGTTTTGAGTTAAAGCATCTAAATTGGCTTTTTCAAGTTGCTGTAAACGTGTTGCTTGATCACTCACTAAAGTTTTCACTTTCGCTTCGTGTAGCACTTTATTTTTAGCAATTTGTTCAGCAGTCAGCTTTTTATTTTCGATATCTTGAGGCGTATTTCCTACAATAGTATTACGCGCGGTCGTTGGTTTATTCGCAGGAATCGGTTGTAATGGATTTTGTGCGACCGTAACTGCAGGCGTTGGAGCAGCTGGAGCTACCGCTGCAGGAGTTGGTTCAACAGCCCAAGCAGCTGAACCTAATAGTGTGAGGCTTAAAACACTAGAAACAACGATACGCATATACCTTATCCTTTAGGAAATGCTTTATTGAAAGGTTTAACGTCAATATGACTATAAACACCTTCTTTCAAGAATGGTTCTTCTGCTAACCAAGCATCAAGTGCTTCACGGCTGTCGAACTCGACAATAATTGTACTACCGTAAAAACCTGCTTGAGGATTACTTGGATCTTTTGGCATAGCGCCAGCCACAATTAAACGACCTTCATCATCTAGTTTTTGTAATCGTTCTACATGTGCAGGACGAGCGGCTAAGCGTTTTTCTACTGTCCCTTCATGATCTGTACAGCTTACGACGAAAAATGGCATGTTTTAATCCGTTTCTTATAGCAAAATAGTTATTCAGAAGATTTAAAGTATTTTCGTAATACAATAAACTGAATAATAATAAAGGAAAACATCACGATCATGTCACCAAATGCGGTGAATTCACCCCAATATTTTCCATTTGCATAAAGAAATGCAAAAAACACATGCAAAAATGACATGACAGCAAACATTGCAGCCCAAGCATAGTTTAAATTTTTCCAACCTTTTTCAGTTAAGTTAAAGACGGGACCAAATAAACGTTGAATGAGTGGCTTTTTATCTTTAGTGAAAAATGGTGAAAGCAAAAATGCACCAGAGAACACTAAATTCAGTAAAGCTGCTTTTAATTTAATGTAAAAATCATCTGAAAGCATTAAGGTGATGCCACCAAAAATAACCGTCATAAACAATACAATCCATTGTTGTTTATCTAAACGGAACTTTTGAATAAAGAACAAAGCACCGTATACCAACAACATTGAAAAAATTAAGCCTGTGGTTGCAACTAAAATATTATTATTATCTACGCCCCCCGTAGAACCAATAAATTGTAATAGCGGATGCTCAGTATTTTTAGGATCTACAGTTTTATATAAATAAAAGAAAATAATGAGTGGCACAAAGTCTAAAAGTGCTTTCATGTTAGAGTATCTAAATCTGATTAAATAATTGACATAGTATAAGTGATGGAAGGCATAGATTTACATACACATAGTAATATTTCTGATGGAACTTTGTCTCCAGAGCAACTTGTGCATGCAGCCATTGAAAAAGGCATTCACACGCTTGCATTAACAGACCATGACACGATGGATGGTCTGATTTTAGCGGAGCAAGCGGTGAAAGATGCTCAGATTAAGATTATTTCTGGTGTTGAAATATCTAGTCAATGGTCACGTCCTGCGACAAAAAAATCTTATGGTGTTCATGTGGTTGCATTAAATATGCAAAATCCTGCACCTTTACAAGCACTACTTGAGCAACAAAAAAAGATTCGTGCAGAACGTGCTAAACAAATTTGCGATTTGCTAACGCCTCTAATTGGTGAAGATATCTATTTAGATGTTATTGCGAAGGTTGATCATATTCCTGATCGAGTTACACGAACTCACATTGCAAAAGTGTTAGTGGAAAAGAAGTTTGTAAGTCGACCACAACAGGCTTTCGATAAATACATTAAAGAGGGCAAAAAAGCCTACGTAAAATTTGATGGCTTAGGCTTAGCCGAAACTGTAGATGTTATTCATCAAAGTGGTGGTTTTGCAGTACTAGCACATCCTACACGCTACGATTTATCTGCAACCAATATTCGTTATTTAATTGAAATATTCGCTAAATTTGGTGGAGATGCTGTAGAACTTCCACCTGCGGTTGAGCCTGCATCAACACGACAAATGGTCGATCGCATGATTGCTGAATTTGGTTTGAAAGTATCCGTCGGAAGTGACTTTCATGGCGAGAATATGCCTTGGATTCGTTTGGGAAATATTCCACGAGTGAAAGAAGGGCAAATGGGTATTTGGGATAGTTTTGTTTAATTTATATCTCCCTCATCCCAGCCTTCTCCCTAAGGGAGAAGGAGTTCCCTCTTTTTATAGGAGATGAGAAACATGGTTTCGTAATAGGAGAGGTCAAAAAATTTAAAGTAAATTATGATCCATGGCTTGAATAGGCAGTGGAGTAGGTTTGCCCAAAGTACCTAATAATTCAATTTCAATCGTACGAACCATGGCATCTAAAGGTAAATCATTACTTTGCGTACCAAATGGTTCTTCAATTTCAGAACTTAAAGCATCTAAACCTAAAAAGGTATATGCCAAAATACCCACTAAAAGTGGTGTAGCTAGTCCAAGTGTTGAACCCAAACTAAATGGCAACATAAAACAGAAAAAGTAAACGGTGCGATTTAACAGTACAGAATAAGCGAAAGGTAATGGTGTTGTTGCAATACGATCACAACCTGTTTGCACCAAACTAAGTTCAGTTACATGCGCATTCATTTGCGTATAAATAATATCGGAAATTTCACCATCTTTTAGGGCTTGCATTAGCTCCCATTGAATCAGGCTTAATGTGTATTGAGGAGCATTCACTTGTTGATAAAGTTGGGTCAAAGCTTGCTGACTCATACCACTAGTTTCAACAAGTTCAGTTGGATTTGCTGTTTGATGACGCAAACGATCTCGAAGTACATTTGCAAACACAATCACATGATGAATCACACGTTCGCGACGACCTTGGCTTAACATTCGACAATCACGGTCAAAATGGCGAGCATTGGCTATTAATAACCCCCAAAGTTTACGCGCTTCCCACCAACGGTCATAACAGGCAGAGTTTTTAAAACCTAAGAAAATAGAAAGAACAACACCAATTAAGGTGAAGCCAACAAGCGGTAATTCTGGAAAATTAAAAAAGCCAATATAAGATAGTCCACCAATAATGGTCGACAACAGCATTACGACACCCAAAGGGGGTAATACCTTGGGCAGAATAGTACCTTTCCATGAAAATAGAAGCTTAAATATACTCGCTTGTTCTCGAACAATCATTTATTAGAATCATCACTATTTTGGGTTGATCTTCATGGGTTAAACGTTATTTGTCAACTTTATTAACAAAAGCTTAACCTTATTTTAGAAGATGCTGTTCAGCAAAAGAAAATGTACCATCGGGCGAAATAATACAATGATCGACTAAGTTGATTTCAACCATTTCGCAGGCTTTTTTAATCTGTTGTGTGAGGCGTAAATCTGCCGAAGAAGGTTGAGCTGAACCAAATGGATGATTATGTGCAATCACAATTGAAGTCGCATGTTGGCTAATGGCAAAACGAAGAAGTAGATTCATAGATATTTCACACGAATTAATCGAACCATAAAATAATTTTTTAAATGAAATCTTTCTTAAATGTGCATCTAGGCATAACACTGCAAACACTTCTTGAGTTTCTCCTAACAGCTCAAACTTTAAAAAATCCATCAGTAATTTTGAGTTGCTGATTTCTAATTTTTCTTGTTTTAAATGTTGTGAAATATAGCGACGACCGAGTTCCTTTACAGCCATCAATTGTGCATATTTGGTATTTTCTATGCCATGAAAGTGTTTTACATCTTCCAAAGATGCATCAAGTAAAGCGGTAATATCACCAAAATGTTGAATTAAGATTCTCGCCAATTCTACAGCGGAATGTTGTTGTGAGCCTGAACGTAAAAATATAGCAAGAAGTTCAGCATCGGATAAGCTTGCCGCACCTTGTTGCATTAACCGTTCACGCGGCCGCTCTTGTTCGGGCCAGTTTTTAATAGAAAAATTCATTGTTTTAAGACTTATTTATTATAAATGTAAGATATTTTCCCAAGTCACATACTTGGGAAAGGTATTATTTAATGATATTGTGAGCGCCACTGCAACAGAAAGGTAAGCTGTTTGTGAGTTTTGACCTGAGTGTAATTTCAAATAAAAATATCATTGTCGCTGTAACAGGCGGTATTGCTGCATATAAAAGTGCGATTTTAGTTCGTCGTTTAAAAGATGCTGGCTTTAATATTCGCGTTGTGATGACCAAAGGTGCGCAAGCCTTTATCACGCCACTTACATTTCAAGCTTTATCGGGGAATTCTGTTCATACGGAATTATTAAATCCTGAAGCTGAAGCAGGAATGGGGCATATTGAATTAGCGCGTTGGGCAGATCTTGTCCTTGTTGCACCGGCATCTTGCGATACCTTGGCAAAATTTGCAGCAGGTTTGGCAGATGATTTACTTTCAACTTTATATTTAGCGACCAAAGCACCTGTTTGGGTTGCTCCTGCAATGAATCAGCAAATGTGGGCAGCTAAAGCAACGCAACGAAATTTAAATACGCTTGTTGAAGATGGTGTGCATGTCATTATGCCTGATGCAGGTGCGCAAGCGTGTGGGGATATTGGTTTAGGACGTATGCCTGAGCCTGAGGAACTTGCTTATCAAGTGACTGAATATTTCCATAAAGCGCAACGTACAATTGCTGAAAAATTTGGTCAATTGGCAGGTAAGCATGTGGTGATTACCGCAGGGCCAACACGTGAATCTATTGATCCTGTGCGCTATATTTCAAATCATAGTACAGGGAAAATGGGCTTTTCTTTAGCAGCAGCGTGTTATTCGGCAGGTGCAAAAGTTACGCTTATTGCTGGGCCTGTAAGCTTAGATACGCCAAATGGCGTGCGCCGTATTAATGTTCAATCTGCGGTGCAAATGCTTGATACAAGTATGCAAATGCTAGATGAAGGCTGTGATATTTTTATCGCGACAGCCGCAGTTGCAGACTATAGAGTGGCATCAGTTGCTGAGCATAAAATTAAAAAATCAGGTGATGAACTCAATGTGTCATTGGTTAAAAACCCTGATATTGTGGCAACTATTGCACAGCAAGCGAAACGACCATTTATGGTGGGCTTTGCAGCGGAAACACGCAATGTTGAAGAATATGCCGCAGGGAAATTGGTTGCGAAAAAACTCGATATGATTGCATGTAATGATGTTTCACGAGCCGATATTGGCTTTGCATCAGATCAAAATGCAATGACCGTATTTTTTGCCGATCATTATCAAATGCAAAAACGTGATTTAGAAAAAGCATCTAAGCAGGAAATTTCACAACAATTGGTGGATGCAATTCACGATGCTTTAAATCATACAGCTGAAATTGAAGAAGATTTTTAATTTACAGCGTTTGAAATTTGTTCCATATTAAATGCAGCCTAGGCTGCATTTTTTTTGCAAACTCAAAAGGGAAAGGAATGAACAAATTTATAAAAGTAGGATTATTTAGTGCGACATTTTTAATTTTAGCTACTGCACAGGCAGCAGAACCATTAGAAGATGCAATGAAATCTTTGGCTAAAAACTCTAAAGTATTTGATCAAGCACAAAATGTTGACGTGGCGAATAAAGCTTTAGCTGAAATGGCGAATGCAACGCAATTGGCAAAGGAAAATAAGCCCAAAAAATTAAGAAAATTGGCTGAAACAGATGCGAAAGTTATCGCGTACGAAGAAACCTTTAATCGCTTATTTATTGAAATTGAGCATGCACAACATCTTGTATATGAAAATAAATTAGATGAAGCTAAATTAATTTCAGAGAAATTTAATGAAATTAAGAAACAAGGTCATAAAGCGTATCGATTTTAGTTTTAAAATATTCACACATAAAAAAGACCGCATTATGCGGTCTTTTTTATGCTTAAAGCTTATGCATTGCCTTCGGCAGCAGCAGCTTGAGCACGTTTCATATTTTCTTCGAACTCAGCATCAAAATTGATTGGAGTAAGAAGTAATTGAGGGAAACTACCTTTTGTTACCATATCATTTACAGCTTCGCGTAGGAATGGGAACAAAATGTTTGGGCAGTATGCACCAAGAATATATGGAAGGCGTTCTTCTTCAACAGCATCAACCAAGAAAATACCAGATTGAGTTACATCAACAATAAAAGCAGTTTCGCCAGCATTTTCTGCTTGAACAATCACTTTTAAAGAAACTTCAAAGTGAGTTTCATCAATTTTTTCAGCAGAAGATGAAAGATTGATGTTTAATTCAGGTTCCCAAGCTTTGGTAAAAACTTGAGCGCCAGGAACTTCAAAAGAAATATCTTTAGTGTAAATACGTTCTAATGCTAGTTGTGGTTGAGTTTCTTGTTCACTCATTATTGGATCCTTAATATTTCTAAGTTAATTATAAAATTACGCTACTACTAAGTGGTCTAGTTTCGCTTCACGATCTAAAGCATAAAGCTGGTCAAAACCACCAATAAATTGATCTTCAATAAAAATCTGTGGAACAGTACGATGGTTGGTGCGTTGCATCAACTCAATACGTGCTTCAGCAGGTTCTTGAGATAAATTAATTTCGTTGTATTCGATACCTTTACGTTCTAGAAGTTGTTTTGCACGAACGCAATAAGGACATGAATTTGTTGAATAAATAGTCACTTTAGCCATTCTATTTTCTCCTGAAACGTAAATTATTTTGCTTTCACAAGTGGTAAGCCTTGAGCTTTCCAATTGCTAACACCACCATCTAAGCGATAAGCATCTGAGTGACCCACTTGTTGTAATGCTGTACCTGCAACTTGACCTAAGTTACAGATAAACACGATTGGGCGTTCTGCTGTTTTTAACTCTTCGATATGGCTTGTAATTTTGCTGTAAGGAATATTACGGCTGCCGCTAATATGACCTTCGCGGAAATCTTTAGCGTCACGTAAATCTACAAGCATTGCATTTTTAGCTTTCACTAAAATGCCTAAAGATTGCGGAGAGATCTTACGACCATTACGTTGACCTTCTAAAACGAAGAACAACACTACAAGTACAGCAAGTGTTCCAAATAAGAGAGGATGATTCCCCATAAACTCGAACCAACGTTCCACAAATCACCTAATTACAATTTAATATTGTCGAAGAGTATAGCCTATAAATATGGCGATCAAAATCGCGTCTTCAAGGGCTGATGTTGAATAAAAATTAATTTTTTTGCTGAGCTTCAGCAATTTCATCAATTAAACGTAAAAAACTGTCTAAACGACGAGGTAAAATTTCACCATTTTGTGCCGCTAAACGCAGTGCACATTGTTTTTCATGTTTATGCGTACAGTTTCTGAATTGGCAATATCCCAAAAGCTTATCAATTTCAGGAAAACCTTCTTGCACTTTGTCTATGTTTAAATGCCATAAACCAAATTCACGAATTCCTGGAGAATCAATGAGCGCAGCACCATCACCAAAGCCAATCAGGCGGGTAGATGTTGTTGTGTGCTGACCAAGCGCAGAGTTTTCAGAAATGATATTGGTCTTTTGGGTTGCATCGGGAACAATAGTATTGATGATTGAGCTTTTACCCACACCCGATTGACCCACAAAAGCAACGGTTTCACCTGCTAATCTTTCCGCAAGTTTAGACACATTATCCATAGACTGCGTAAGCATGATTTCATAGCCTAAATTTTGGTAATCTTTTACCAAATCTAGAATAGGGTCATTTTCTTTGAGTAAATCGGTTTTATTCATGACCAATAATGCAGGAATTTTAGCATCTGCACAGGCCACTAAATAACGATCGATTAAACCTGGAGCAGGTTCAGGAAGTGGTGCAAATACAATGACAATTAAACTAATATTTGCAGCAACAGGCTTCACTTTGTGATAACGATCTGGTCTTGTAAGTAAAGATTGACGTGGATGAATGGCAGTAATAATACCTAAACCCGTAATAGGGTCTGCTTGCCATTTTACGCGGTCACCTGTCACCAATAATTCTAAATTGGTACGGGTATGACAACGCCAAACACTACCCAATTCAATGGGTTTCCAAAAAGGTTCAGGTTCGCCATCTTTAACAATCGGTTTTTCAGGATGTACGTCAGGAGTCGAGAGTGTTTGCACTTCAAGTTGGCGTCCATAATGTTGAACCACCAGACCTTCTAAATCATTTGAAGTATCTAAATCTTCTTGACGTGTTTTATGTTGTTTCTCAATACGACGTTGTTGCTGTTCGGTTAAACGTCGTTTACGAATTAAAGCCATTCATATCCTAAAAAACCTTGAATCTAAGATGGCAAAAATAGCACGAAGAAGGGGGACAATTACAGCTATCATTCAAGAAATTTGCTACTATGTTGTTTTTAAGCCCAATAAGATTGCACATTTATGAGCAGCACTCCTGATACACGCCTCATTTGGATTGACCTTGAAATGACAGGTCTAGATACAGATAACGACGAAATTATTGAAATTGCGACCATTGTGACAGATGATAATTTAAATATTTTGGCAGAAGGTCCTGTGCTTGCTATACATCAGTCTCCAATTAAGCTTAATGCAATGGATGAGTGGAACACTCGCCAACATGGACAATCGGGTTTAATTGAACGTGTACGTCGTAGTAAGCTCACTGCGCAAGATGCAGAACAGCAAACGCTTGAATTTCTAAAAAAATGGGTAGATCCAAAATCATCTCCGATGTGCGGTAACTCAATTTGCCAAGACCGTCGTTTTATGCACCGTTTAATGCCTGAACTAGAACAATTTTTCCATTATCGCAACCTAGATGTATCTTCTGTAAAAGAATTGGCTAAACGCTGGCGCCCAGAGATTATGGGTGGATTGAAAAAGAATGCATCACATTTAGCAATGGACGATATTCGTGATTCAATTGCAGAACTTAAATATTATCGTCAATATTTCTTTATTATGAATAAAGATTAATACTTGTTATAAGTAATCGAAAAGGGGCGAAAGCCTCTTTTTATTGGCTGACGCTTAAAATATGCGTATAATTTATACATGTTACAAAAATGATTTACGTTGTTCATTTTTATGAAGATGATGACGTATAAAATTGAATGATGAATTATAACAACGAGTTTTATTATGCAAAGTAATAACCCTATTTTATCTCGTGTTGAAATCCAACATGACTATTCAGCGCCTATGACCATTCAAGGTGCAATTCAAAAGGCAACTCTTCTTACTGTTATTTCAGCAGTCGTTGGTGTTTCATTTTTCTTTTATGTGTTTATGACGGCTAACTTGTCACTTGCATATACAGGGGCAATGGTTGGTGCAATTGGTGGTTTAATTCTTGCGTTAATTGCAACATTTAAACCCAATACGGCTCGTACTTTAGCTATTCCTTATGCATTATTTGAAGGTGCTTTTTTAGGTGGTATTTCTGTTGTTTTCCAATTGAAATA
This sequence comes from Acinetobacter portensis, assembly GCF_010646905.1. Lineage (NCBI taxonomy): Bacteria > Pseudomonadati > Pseudomonadota > Gammaproteobacteria > Moraxellales > Moraxellaceae > Acinetobacter > Acinetobacter portensis. The sequence continues at coordinate 738,096 of NZ_JAAARQ010000002.1, read as the reverse complement.
TCCAGGTGTTCCTTTACAAGCCTTATTGGCAACATTCGTCACGACTTTAGTGATGTTTGGTTTGTACAAATACGAAATTGTTCGTGCGACTGAAAAATTTAAATCAGTGGTGATGTCTGCATCAATCGCCATTGCCATTGTATTTGTTGTACAATTTGTAATGCGTATGGCTTTTGGTTCAAGCATTCCATTTTTGTTTGAAACAAGTCCTCTTGGAATTGGTTTTGCTGCATTTGTTGCAGTCATTGCATCTTTAAATTTAATTTTAGATTTCGACTTAATTGAAAATGGTGCAGCACAAGGCGCGCCAAAATCAATGGAATGGTTATCTGCAATTGCATTATTGGCAACATTGGTTTGGATGTATTATTCATTCTTACGTTTATTGGGCATGCTCAATAGCGACGACTAATTTGCTATAAATAATAAAACGCTCCAAATTTGGGGCGTTTTTTGTATTTAAAATTTATAGAAATGAAAAAAGATGCATTATGCAATTTAGTAATTTAAAAATTTTAGGCATTATGTGGACAGATTATATTAAGTGAGAATCTCATGGCACAAGGATTATTAGTAGGTAAACGCTTTCTTATTGCAGGTATTGCAAGCAAATTATCAATTGCATTTGGTATTGCAGAAGCTCTTCATCGTGAAGGTGCAGAGTTAGCATTTACTTACCCGAATGAAAAATTAAAAAAACGTGTAGATGATTTTGCTGCACAATTCGGTTCAACTTTAGTATTTCCTTGTGATGTAGGTGTTGATGCTGAAATTGACAGTGCTTTTGCAGAACTTGCAAAACATTGGGATGGTTTAGATGGTCTTGTGCATTCAATTGGTTTTGCACCTGCGCATACTTTAGATGGCGATTTCACTGATGTAACTGACCGTGATGGTTTTAAAGTTGCTCATGATATTAGCGCATATAGCTTTATTGCGATGGCACGTGCTGCGAAGCCTTTATTGGCTGCGCGTCAAGGTTGCTTATTAACGCTGACGTATCAAGGTTCTGAGCGCGTAATGCCAAACTACAACGTGATGGGAATGGCAAAAGCATCTTTAGAAGCAGGCGTACGTTATTTAGCATCTAGCTTGGGTGCTGAAGGTATTCGTGTAAACGCAATCTCAGCAGGTCCTATCCGTACACTTGCAGCTTCAGGTATTAAATCTTTCCGTAAAATGTTAGATATTAACGAAAAAGTTGCACCGCTTAAACGCAACGTAACGATTGAAGATGTTGGTAATGCTGCATTGTTCTTATGTTCACCTTGGGCAAATGGTATTACTGGTGAAATCTTATATGTAGATGCTGGTTATAATACTGTAGGTATGAGCGCATCTTTAATGGATAGCGAATAAGTCTTTCCATTTTTAAGATGTAAAAAAACGGTGCCGATGCACCGTTTTTTTATTGCTCATAAAACAAATTTAAGGTTTAAGGTAATTGCTTAATTGGGTTACCACCTAAAGCTTGCATTAAAGTCACATAAGCATTGTATTGGCTTTGCTTGGTTTGCACTAAAGATAAACGTGCTTCACGCGTGGTCTTTTGAGCATCAATTAAATTTTTCAATGCAATTGCGCCATTTTTATAACGAACTTGAGTTAAATATTCAGTTTTTTCGGCAAGCTGAACATTACGCTCTTGTAAGGCAACTTGTTTATCTAACTCATTACGAGCAGAAAGGGCATTCTCAACATCTGCAAAAGCTTTGTACATGGTTTGACGATATTGAATAATTGACTTTTCATATTCTAGTTCATTTACTTTCAAATCACGTTTCATATCATTCCATTGTAAAAATGGAAGTGATAATCCTGCACCTAAAATTGCAGCAGGGTTTGAAAGCACTTGAGATAATGAAGTACTTGTACCACCAGTTACAATGCTACCTGTTAAATTGATAGAAGGGTAGTAGCTTGCTTTGTTGGCATCTTTATTGGCTAAAGCTTTACGTAAGCGTAGTTCAGTTGCTTTTAAATCTGGACGACGTGATAAAAGCTCAGCAGGTAAGCCCGCAGAAATTTTAGGTAGATTAGACTGTGGTAAGTGTTGCGGTTCATTAATATTTAATTGTTGAATAGGTTGATTTAACAAAACAGCCAAAGCTGTACGTGTTTCAACTTTTTGTTGTTCAATTTGGCTTAAGCTTGCTTTTTGACTTTGAACGGCTTGTTCTGCAGAACTTAAATCTAAACCTGAAACAGCACCTGCACGATATTGCACTTTAACCAAATCATAGGTTTTTTGAGTACTTGCTAAGTTTTGCTTTGCAACCGAAAGACGTTCATTTAAATAGCCCAGTTGCCAATAAAGCTGTGCTGTTGTTGCAATTAAGCTTTGTGCTGTTGCTTGTAAATCTTGTTCAGATGCTAAAGCTTCCCAACGCGAAGCTTCGGTTTGATTGGCAAGTTTACCAAACAAATCTAGTTCATAACTCAAGCCAGGGTAGCTAAGTGAAATTCCTTGTGATGAATCTCCATCGCCATCTAAACTAAAGCGATGTCCAATATTTGCACCTGCATTGCCAACGCGAATACCTTGCTGACTTTGAGATTGTTTGGCTTGAATGCGTGCTTGTTGCAAGTTAATCCCTGCAACTGCTAAATCTGTATTAGCCGATAGAACTTTATCGACCAATTGATTGAGTTGAGCATCACCAAACAAAGTCCACCATTGGTCAGCATAAGCATCTGCATAAATTTGTTTGCTGACATTTTTTGAATTTTGAAAGCTAGATGGTGTAGAAATAGTGGGCTGTTCATAGGGTGATTTTACCAAAGCCGCACAACCGACCAATGAACTACCTAGAATTAAAGCACTTGCAAGCTTAGTTAAATGTGTTTGCATGATTGTTTCCTATTCTCTAGAGAGTGCATCGACAGGGTTTAATTGCGCAGCATTACGTGCAGGAATAAAGCCAAACACAATACCAATTAAACTTGAACATACAAAGGCTGCAACAATTGAAGTTGTTGAATACGCCATTTGGAATGATCCACCTGCAAAATGAGTAATGAGCTGACCAATTCCTAAAGAAAGGAGCACACCTAAAATACCACCCAAAATACAAACCAAAACGGCTTCAATCAGGAACTGTTGCAAGATGTCACTTTGACGCGCCCCAACTGCCATACGAACACCAATTTCTTGGGTACGTTCGGTTACAGATACAAGCATAATATTCATTACGCCAATACCACCCACCACAAGGGAAATCACAGCAATTGCTGAAACAAGTAGTGTCATTGTTTGCGTGGTCTGTTGGATGGTTTCACGAATACTGTCAGAGTTTTGCGTAAATACATCCTGAGCGCCGTGACGTTGTTCAAGTAAGCTTAAAATTGCATTTTCAGCGGCAGTACTAGGGTATTCATCTTTAATACGCACAATAATGCTTCGTACATTAGATTGCCCCAACATACGGCTCATAACTGTTGAATAAGGAAGATAGACATTTAAGCTGTCAGAATTTCCCATCATGCCTTGTTGTGCATCGACTACACCAATAATACGGCTTGGCACACTACCTAAAAGTACAACTTGCCCAACAGGATTAGTTCCATCACTGAAGAATGTTTTCTCTGTGTTGGTGTCAATCACAACATCTTGGGCTTGTTCAATAACACTATTTTTATCGAATGCTTGACCCGATTTAAAAGTTAAGCCTTTCACATAAAAGAAGTCTGCACTTACACCATTTACAGTGGCTGAGGCTTCTGTGTCTTTATAACGAGCAGTTACACTCGAATTTACAGATGGGCTTACACCATCGACATAAGGTTGATCTGCAAGTGCTTCACCATCGGCAGGAATAAGGGTTTTGACTTGAGATGCTCGTGAGTTATCACCAAAACCACGACCTTGATAAATGGTGATGGTGTTTGTTCCTAAGCTACTAATATTTTCTAGAATTTGCTTTTGTGAGCCATTCCCTAAAGCAACCACAGATACAACAGATGCGATACCAATGATAATCCCTAGCATGGTCAGGAATGTACGCATACGGTGTGCATTCATGGCTAATAACGCCATACGGAATGCTTCACCTAAACGATCTGCAAGCGCTCGCCAAGCAGGAATTTTTTTCTGAGGTGCACGAACTAAAGTTTGTTTTTCTAGGACTTCATTTTCAGTATTTTCAGGCACATTAGGTAGGTCTGAAATAATATTACCATCACTAATTTCAATAATTCGCGTGGCATTTTTAGCAACGTTATGGTCGTGCGTGACTAAAATAATGGTATGACCTTTGGCATTAAGTTCACGTAAAATACGCATTACTTCAATACCGCTATTTTTGTCCAATGCACCTGTTGGTTCATCGGCAAGAATAACGTCACCACCATTCATTAAAGCACGAGCAATAGAAACACGTTGTTGTTGACCACCAGAAAGCTGACTTGGTCTGTTTTGTGTTTTATCGCCTAAACCTAAGTTAGTAAGAAGTTCAGTTGCACGCTTTTGACGCTCAGTTGCATCTGCACCTGCATAAATAGAGGGAACTTCGACATTTCCTGCTGCGTTTAAATCGCCAAGTAGGTGATAACGCTGAAAAATGAAGCCAAAATATTCACGACGTAACTGTGCAAGTTCATCTGGCTCAAGTTCACGCGTTTCACGGCCACTCACTTTGTAGCTGCCTTCTGATGGTTGATCTAAACACCCTAGAATATTCATGAGTGTAGATTTACCAGAACCCGACTGACCTACAATTGCGACAAGTTCACCTGGGTAAATTTCTAAGTTTATCCCTTTAAGAATCTGAACTGTGTTTTCACCAGCAGGGAATTCACGAGTCAGATTCTTGACCTCGAGTAGAGGTGTTAGATTTTGACTCATATTACATTCTCATTCCTGGACCACCACTACGTTTTGCAGCGTTGTTTGATGAGTCTGAACCGTCTGCAATGACAACTTTATCGCCTTGTTTTAGACCGCGTAAAACTTGTGCTGTTACACGGTTGTTTAAGCCAATTAAAACAGGCTGCGGTTTAGCTGAACCATCTGATTGAACAACACGAACCATATTCATTGATGCTTTGCCATCTTGAATTAATTGCTTTTCAGCATCGGTAAGTTCTAAGCGTTTCGGACGATCTGGATTATTTTCTTTATCTGCAAGGCGTTCTTTTTGAGCCGTATTTTTATCTGCTGATGCTTTGCGTTGTGGACGGTTTGAAGCTTGAATTGCAGCGGCAGGAACAGTGAGCGCATTTTTTGCTTCACTTAGAATAATATAAACTTGTGCAGTCATATCAATACGTAATTTTCCATCTTCATTGGGTACATCAAACAAAGCATTGTAGTAAACAGCAGTACTTGAAGATGATGATGTTGAATTATTACTTTCAGTATTAATTGACTTAGGCGCAGGCTCTACTTGACGAAGTTTTGCATAAATTTTCTTATCATTATTGCCTAAAGTTGTGAAGTAAACCGTTTGACCTTCTTCAACTTTCATAACGTCGGCTTCAGAAATTTCAGCTTTAATGGTCATAGTGTCTAGCTTTGCCAATTTAACAATGGTTGGCGCACTTTGATTGGCGTTAACGGTTTGACCTTCTTCAGTGACAATGGCAACGATTGTTCCATCCATTGGAGCAACAATTTGGGTGTAGCCTAAATCTTCTTTTGTTGTCGCAAGTGTTAAGCGAGATTGTTCAATTTGTGCATTGATGGCTGTAATGTCTGCTTGAGCCGTTTTATAACTTGCTAGTGCAGATTCAAGCTCAGCTTTTGATGTTGCATCTTGGGCATACATGGCTTGCTGGCGTTTATATTCAGCTTCAACTTTTGCCAAATTAGCTTGTTTTACTGTGAGCTGTGCTTGTTGATTTTTAATATTTGCTTCAGCAGTTTTTAATTCATTTTCCTGACGTACAGAGTCAATTTGTGCAATCAGTTGACCTTGTTTAACTTGGTCACCCAATTCTACATACATTTTTTTGACTTGCCCCGAAACCTGAGCACCTACGCTGACCATTTTAGTTGCTTCAAGCACACCTGTCGCTAATACCGAGTTTTCAATATCACCGCGAGAAACTTCAGCAGTAATAAACTGAGTTTGTTCTTGTTTGGGCTTAAAGAAGTACCAAGCAGTAAGCGCAATAGCCAGAGCACAAATTGCAGCAATAAAGATTTTGGTTGGTTTTATTTTTGGCATAATCATTAAGCAAAGTCATAGATAATGCATGTAATTATAAGAGTTAATTGAGGATAAATAGTGAACTTTTTTATATAAATAATAGTGATTCTTATTTATGGGACTATGATTTTTAAATGAATTAAGCGTGAAATAAGGTTTTACCACAAAAACTGGCTATGGCTTGTTGAATCAGATGTTCAGTATTTTCATGACCTAATCCTTTAATGGATGAGTCAATTCTAAGCAATAAAGAGGGCCATGCTAAAAAATCGTTGGGGTTTAAACGACGCAACGCTTGTTGATATGCCCCCACTTTGTTTTTCCAAATACCCAATTGCAATGCATGATTTGGTTGTTCAAATAGTTGCATGAGTAAGCGCATTTCTTTACTCAAACTCCATAGAATTAGACTATTCGGCTCACCAGAATCGGTTAAATATTGAAAAATTTTGATCGATTGAGCAAGGTTGCCTGCAAGGAGAGCATCGCTTAAATCATAAGTGCTATAACGTGATTGATCTTGTAAACATGCATATAAATGATCAATTTGGATGATTTCTGCATCGGCAAAAGTATCTCGAACACGCATTAAGCTATTTTTTGCTGCAAGTAAGTTATGTTCATGATGTTGTTCAAGCCATTGCCATGCATCATTGGCTAATTGAATGCCAAGCTTTTGTGCTTCAACAGCTAAAATTTGCTGACGATCTTTAGGATAATTTGCGGTAAGCGCAACATTAACGCCATTGGCATCGATCACTTGGAAAAAGCTTGTTTTTAAGCTACTACTATCTTGCTTAGGCATAACGATCAAAAGTAAATTTTGTTCATTATTTTGTATATAGCTTTTTAATTCTTTAATACCATTTGCATCTGGCTTAATGTTGCCATGAACTTCAATTGCAAGTTGATTGGAAAAAAGAGATAAGCTGTTTAAAGCATTAAATACAATTTTCCAATCACTTACGCTTGTAATGTCATAGCGTTGGCGTTCAATGTCTTGCTTCTGCCAACTTACACGAAAAGCATCAATTAAGTTTTGTTCAAGCAACGGCTCTTGACCATGTAGTACCCAAGCACCACGGGCTTCATCTACACGTTTAAGTGCTTGTAGATAGTCAAGTTTCATTGCTTAAATCTCTAAAATTATTCAGATACTGTCGGTTTAACAACAATTTGTTGTAAGCGGTTCGATGAAATTTGGCGAACAATTTGTTGCGCAACATCATCAATTAAAACTTCTGTTAAATAAGTTTGCTCTTGATTTTCAGTGTTTACAGTCTCGTCATTATATTGGTAACTACGCGTTGCCATAATAGTACGAGGTTCTGTTAAAGGCGTTCCTTGAGCATCATCAATACGGAAAGTAACATTCAAACGTAAAATGTTTTCACGTAATTTACCAGAAAGCTCTAACTTACGTTCAGAGTAATCAAGTACATGTAACGTATAAGCATCACTTCCATTACTCAGTTTTACACCCGCAGATGTTAAGTAAAGCGATAGTTTTTCTTCTAAAGAAGCAGTGTTTTCAGGTAAAACAATATTCATTTTAGAATAAGCCACAGGAACACTTGATGGGTTTGTACCTTTCAAATGAAAGCCACAACCGACTAAGCCTGCACTTAGACCCAAAGTTAGTACAATTGCTGCAACACGTTGTCCTAAATACATGCGATGTCCTCTAATTTATATTCCATTTATGGAAGAATTTTTTTCTGAGCGTTATTGATTGTAAAGTCAAAGCCCGTTGGCTGGCAACGGGCTTTGTGTTTTTTCAGCCTCCCTTTAGTAAAGGGAGGTTTGGAGGGATTAGTCCTTAAAGTCCATTCTCTTGCGCCATATATGGCTCAGGGAGAAGGTTAGGATGAGGGTGGTTTTTTAATTAACCTCTCCCTAACCCTCTCCTAAAAGGAGAGGGAATAAAGGGTTAAACCACCAAATTCACGAGTTTATTTGGAACAACAATTTCTTTCTTAGTTGGACCTGTTAAGAACTGTTGAACTTCAGGTAATGCTTTTGCTTGCGCTAAAATATCATCTTTAGAAGCATCTACAGATACTTCTAATTTACCACGAAGCTTACCGTTCACTTGAACCACAATTGTTTGTGTATTACGTGTTAATGCAGACTCATCCACAGTTGGGAATTGAGCAGATGTTAACTCGATACCAAACTCAGCCAATAAAGTTTGGCTTAAATGTGGTGCAAATGGTGCAAGCAATGTAAGAAGTGTGATGATTGATTCACGTGCAACAGCAACGTCATTATCATCTTTTACTTCAAACTTATTGTTTGAGTTTAACAATTCCATCATTGCTGCAATGGCTGTGTTAAATGCATGACGACGCTCAATGTCATCACCCACTTTTTGAATCGTTTCGTGTGTTTTACGACGTAAATCTTGTGCAGCAGTTGAAAGTGCAGCTTTGTCGATGTTCGAAGCGTTATTGCCTTTTTCAAGGAAACCAGTTGCTAAACGCCAAACACGTTTTAAGAAACGGTTAGAGCCTTCAACACCTGCATCAGACCATTCAAGTGATTGGTCTGGTGGAGCAGCAAACATCATAAATACACGTGCAGTATCTGCACCATATTGGTCAATGATGGCTTGAGGGTCGATACCGTTGTTTTTCGATTTCGACATTTTTTCTTGACCGCCAACCACAACTTCTTGACCATCACCTGTGTATTTAGCAGAAAGAACACGACCTTTTTCGTCTTTTTCTAATTCGATATCGGCAGGGTTAAACCACGTTTTCTTGCCTGAATCTGCTTCACGATAGAATGTATCTGCAAGTACCATACCTTGTGTTAACAAGTTCGTGAATGGTTCATTGCCTTGAACTACACCTTCATCACGCATTAACTTGTGGAAGAAACGTGCGTATAACAAGTGCAGAATCGCGTGTTCAACACCACCAATGTATTGGTTTACAGGAAGCCAAGTTTGACCCGCTTCAGGTTTAACCATACCGCCAGTAAAGTCTGGAGATGCATAACGTGCGTAGTACCAAGATGATTCTACAAATGTATCCAATGTATCTGTTTCACGACGTGCGTCGCCACCACAGCAAGGACACGTTGTTTCGTAGAATTCAGGCATTTTGTTCAATGGGTTACCTGAACCATCTGGCACAACGTCAGTCGGAAGGACAACAGGAAGTTGTTCTTCAGGCACTGGCACTTGACCACATGTATTACAGTTAATCATTGGAATTGGACAACCCCAATAACGCTGACGAGATACACCCCAATCACGTAAACGGAATTGAACTTTAGAATTCGCAAGTTTTGTCGGTTCTAATTTAACAATGAATGCATCGTATGCAGCTTGGAAAGCTAGACCATCAAATTCGCCTGAATTTACCAGTTTACCTTCTTTCGAGCCGTACCATTCTTGCCAAGTATTTGCATCAAAGTCAGCATCATCTGCGCCTTTAGCATCAATAACTTGTTTGATGGTTAAGCCATATTTATTCGCAAATTCGAAGTCGCGTTCGTCATGTGCAGGAACTGCCATTACAGCGCCTGAACCATAAGACATAAGAACGTAGTTTGCTATCCAAACAGGAACTTCTTCACCTGTTACAGGGTGCTTAACAGATAAACCTGTCGCCATGCCTTTCTTTTCAGCAGTCGCAAGGTCAGCTTCTGCTACAGAACCCATACGGCATTCTTCAATAAATGCAGCCAATTCAGGGTTTGTTTCTGCCGCTTTAAGCGCCATAGGATGTTCTGCTGCTACAGCAACATAAGTCACACCCATTAAGGTATCGGCACGTGTTGTAAATACAGTTAAACCATCAGCGTACACTTCAGGGTTGGCAGAAGGGAAAGTAATGTCCATCCCTTGTGAACGACCAATCCAGTTACGTTGCATGGTCAAAACTTGCTGTGGCCAGCCATCTTTTAATGTGTCTAAATCGTCTAATAATTCTTGTGCATAGTCTGTAATGCGGAAGTAGTACATTGGAATATCACGTTTTTCAACCAATGCACCTGAACGCCAACCACGACCATTTTCAACTTGTTCATTTGCTAGAACGGTTTGATCTACAGGATCCCAGTTCACTGTTGAAAGCTTACGGTAGATCAGACCTTTTTTATAAAGTTGAACAAATAACCATTGTTCCCAACGATAGTATTCTGGTGTGCATGTTGCAAATTCACGATCCCAATCTACAGATAGACCTAATTTTTTGAGTTGATCACGCATGTAATCAATATTTTCAAAGGTCCATTTTGCAGGGGCAACTTGGTGTGCAATTGCCGCATTTTCTGCAGGTAAACCGAAAGCATCCCAACCCATAGGTTGAAGTACCGTTTCACCTTTTAAACGGTGAAAACGGCTAATAACGTCACCAATTGTATAGTTACGTACGTGACCCATATGTAGTTTGCCACTTGGGTATGGGAACATCGAGAGGATATAACGACGTGGACCTTCTACTGTGTCGGCAACTTTAAAGGCTTTGCGAGTTTCCCAGTCCTGTTGGACAGTAGGTTCAATCGCACTGGCTTGATATTCTGGGTCAATGTGAGTAGTCATAAACGTATACTATAAAAACAACGGTTAAAAAAGTTTGTTGCACAGCATAGCGCAAAATGCACCTAAAAGTGAATTTTGGCTATGTGATTCTTTAGGAAAAATTAGAAATATTTGAATTCAGTTTTATTCGGTAGAATGCAAACTAACGTGAAGTCGATTCAATTGGAGTTGGTGTTTCTTTAGGAGCTACTGAATTTGGTTGAGTTTGTTCGGTTGCAGGAGCCGTAGCAGATGTTGCAGGTGATGGCGTTTGAGCTTTGGCTACTGTTGCAGTTTTAGATCCGTAAGTTTCTACACGACCTTTCTTTTTCGCATTTTTAGGCGGAGGTGTGGCTGTGTAATGTGTAGAACCTTTGGCATCTACCCATTTGTAATATTCTTTCGCCATTACAGAACTTGAGCTAAGACTAAGTATAATTGATGAGCTTAATAAGCAAATCTGAGCTGTAGTTTTTTTCACAATGTTGAGTCCCCAAATAATAAAAATAAAGCCATGTTGCGTATTCTAGCAAAGCCTGAAAAATTTAAAATGATTTCGAGTGTTTTTTAATCTAATTAGGGTGTGTTGTTATTGTGAAACTTAGTGATGATATATGTAAAAAGCATTTTGGATAAATAAAATATATGCTTTGTTTTTATACGAATTACATAAAAAACTTTCTTTTAATTAAAATTATTCATTCTTTATTTTTATAATTAAAATGCGAAATAATTATAAGTAAAAATAATAAAATTAAAATATATTAGTAACTTATATTTTATTCTTCTTTTTTTTGGAGAAAGATGTACACATTATAAAGCTAAAAAAAAAGTTTCTATATGAATGTCGGGTAAAAAGCCAATTTTTAAACTTGACAAGGCTACCTTAAACAACAAAAATGCAGTCTAGTTTTATATGCCTTAAATCGATCACCCTTCGAGTAAGTGTCATGTCATGCAATGGACAACTTCTCTAGCCGAGAAGCTGAACAAAATGAAAAAAATGTGTTTATCCCAACATGTTTTAGACCCCATATTGCTCAAACAGCACTCAGGTCAGAAATTTTTCCTATTGCCATGAAAACTATGAAATATGTGTGCTATAACAGTGCAGACAATTAATGAATTAAACATTGCAAATGTCTCTCATTCTGCAATGAAAAAAGATTAGGGTGAATTACGTTGGAACTTTTATCTGGTGGTGAAATGCTCGTTCGCGCATTGGCGGACGAAGGCGTTGAGCATGTATTTGGGTACCCAGGCGGCGCGGTTTTACATATTTATGACGCGTTTTTTCAACAAGACAAAATTAACCATTACTTAGTACGTCACGAGCAAGCTGCTGGTCACATGGCAGATGCATACTCGCGTGTTACAGGTAAAACTGGTGTTGTTCTTGTTACTTCAGGTCCAGGCGCTACAAATACAGTTACCCCAATTGCAACTGCTTACATGGACTCAATCCCAATGGTGATTTTGTCTGGTCAAGTTGCATCACATCTTATTGGCGAAGATGCATTCCAAGAAACAGATATGGTCGGGATTTCACGCCCAATCGTAAAACATAGTTTCCAAGTGCGTCATGCAAGTGAAATTCCTGCAATTATTAAAAAAGCATTCTATATCGCGTCTTCTGGTCGTCCAGGTCCTGTTGTTGTCGATATTCCTAAGGATGTTACAAATCCAACAGATAAGTTTGCATACGAATATCCTGACAAAGTGAAGATGCGTTCGTATCAACCGCCACATCGTGGTCATTCAGGTCAAATTCGTAAAGCAATTGATGAGCTTTTACATGCTAAACGCCCAGTGATTTACTCGGGTGGTGGTGTTGTTCAAGGCAATGCATCTGAACAATTAACAGAGCTTGCTCATGTACTTGGTTTTCCTGTAACAAGCACATTGATGGGCTTAGGTGCTTTTGCTGGTGATGACCCACAATTTGTGGGTATGTTGGGTATGCACGGTACATATGAAGCCAATATGACCATGCATAATGCAGATGTAATTTTAGCCATTGGTGCGCGTTTCGATGACCGTGTAACCAATAATCCTGCTAAATTCTGCCCAAATGCAAAAATCATTCATATTGATATCGACCCTGCTGCGATTTCAAAAACCATTATGGCGCACATTCCAATTGTGGGCGCAGTAGAGCCTGTTCTTACAGAAATGTTGGCTCAATTGAAACAACTTAAAGTTTCAAAACCAAACCCAGAAGATATTGCGGCTTGGTGGGTAAGAATTGATGAGTGGCGCAAAGTTCATGGTCTAAGATATGACGCGCTTCCAAATGGTGAAATGCGTCCACAACAAGTTGTAGCTGCGCTAGATAAAATAACAAATAGCGAAGCAATTATTACTTCAGACGTTGGTCAACACCAAATGTTTGGTGCGCTTTACTACCGTTATAAACGTCCACGTCAATGGATTAACTCTGGTGGTTTGGGAACGATGGGTGTTGGCTTGCCATATGCAATGGCAGCAAAACTTGCATTCCCAGATCAGCAAGTGGTTTGTATTACAGGTGAAGCATCTATTCAGATGTGTATCCAAGAGCTTTCTACATGTAAGCAATATGGCTTAAATGTGAAAATTCTATGCTTGAATAACCGTGCTTTAGGTATGGTTAAACAATGGCAAGATATGAACTACGAAGGTCGTCATTCAAGTTCTTATGTTGAATCATTACCAGACTTTGCGAAGCTTATGGAAGCTTATGGTCATGTTGGTATTCAAATTGACCATGCAGATGAGCTTGAATCGAAACTTGCTGAAGCAATGGCAATTAACGATAAGTGCGTATTTATCAATGTAATGGTGAACCGTTCAGAACACGTTTATCCAATGTTGATTGCTGGTCAATCTTTGGAAGATATGTGGTTAGCTAAAGGGGAGCGTACGAAATGAGACATATAATTTCTGTGCTTGTTGAAAATGAAGCAGGTGCGCTTTCTCGTTTGGTTGGTTTGTTTTCTCAACGTGGTTATAACATTGAGACATTAAACGTAGCTCCAACAGAAGACCCAACACTTTCACGATTAACACTTACAACGTATGGTGATGATCATAAAATCGAACAAATTACCAAACAGCTGAATAAATTGGTTGAAGTTGTAAAAGTGGTTGATTTGTCTGAAGGTGCGCACATTGAGCGTGAACTTATGCTCATTAAAGTGAAAGCTTTAGGTGCTGCACGTGACGAAATTAAACGCACAGCAGATATTTTCCGTGCGCAAGTAGTTGATGTAACACCAACGACTTACACCATTCAAATTGCAGGTACAACAGAAAAGATTGATGGTTTTATTGATGCGTTAGCAGAAAATACCATTCTAGAAGTTGTGCGTTCAGGTGTATCTGGTATCGCACGTGGCGAAAAAGTTTTAAGTATTTAATATTTTTATTTAACAAATTCTCTCTCCTGAAAAGGAGAGAACTGAACCCAGTGAATACAAAAATCACAAGGTTGAGTTAAGGGAAGCAAAAAGCATTTAAGCGGAGACAGCAATGCAAATTTTTTACGATAAAGACACTGACTTATCTATCATTCAATCTAAGAAAGTAGCAATTATTGGTTACGGTTCACAAGGTCACGCGCATGCGCTTAACCTTAAAGATTCTGGCGTTGACGTAACTGTAGGTCTACGTGCTAACTCTACTTCTTGGAAAAAAGCTGAAAATTCAGGTCTTAAAGTTGCTGAAGTTGCTGCTGCTGTAGCGCAAGCTGACGTAGTAATGATCTTAACTCCAGATGAATTCCAATCTCAACTTTACCGTGATGAGATTGAGCCAAACATCAAGCAAGGTGCTACTTTAGCGTTTGCTCATGGTTTCTCAATTCTTTACAACCAAGTTGTTCCACGTGCTGACTTAGACGTAATCATGGTTGCTCCAAAAGCACCAGGTCACACAGTACGTTCTGAATACCAACGTGGTTCAGGTGTTCCTGACTTAATCGCAATTCACCAAGATGCTTCTGGTAATGCACGTAACGTTGCGCTTTCTTACGCTTCAGGCGTAGGTGGTGGTCGTACGGGTATCATCGAAACTTCATTCCGTGAAGAAACTGAAACTGACCTTTTTGGTGAGCAAGCAGTTCTTTGTGGTGGTGCTGTTGAATTGGTTAAAATGGGCTTCGAAACTTTGGTTGAAGCTGGTTATGCACCAGAAATGGCTTACTTCGAATGCTTACACGAACTTAAATTGATCGTTGATTTGATGTTTGAAGGCGGTATCGCAGACATGAACTATTCAGTATCTAACAATGCTGAATATGGCGAATATGTAACGGGTACTGAAGTTATTAACGAACAGTCTCGTGAAGCTATGCGTAATGCGCTTAAACGTATTCAATCTGGCGAATACGCGAAGATGTTCATTAACGAAGGTGCTTTAAACTATCCTTCTATGACTGCTCGTCGT
Source organism: Acinetobacter portensis (assembly GCF_010646905.1). NCBI lineage: Bacteria > Pseudomonadati > Pseudomonadota > Gammaproteobacteria > Moraxellales > Moraxellaceae > Acinetobacter > Acinetobacter portensis. The sequence continues at coordinate 722,991 of NZ_JAAARQ010000002.1, read as the reverse complement.
CGTCAAAATGCTGCTCATGGTATCGAAGTAACGGGGAACAAGTTACGTGCGATGATGCCTTGGATTCAAGCAAACAAGATTGTAGATAAAGAAAAGAACTAAGTTTCTTTTTTTTGGAAAATGGAAAGCTATGCTTTCCATTTTTTTTATATGCTGTAATCGATTTTTTATTTAATTGGTTAAATATATGAATATAAATATTGATATTGGTTTGATTTTAACTGTTATTTTTGGGGTTATAAGTTTATTTGGTTTTTGTATAGCTTGGAAAACGTGGAATAGACCGAAAATAAGTTTGGTTTCGGAAAGTTCAACAATTTTAGCTAATTTAACACACACAAGTTTTGAAATATCAGTTGCTTATAAGGATGAGGTTATATCAAATAATTTAATTTTTATTAGTGCGCATTTAATTAATAATGGAAATGTGGATATAGATGTTAGGGATGTTGAAGAGCCAATAACGGTTAAGCTTCCTGAGTCCGCAAAATGGATGACTTTTGAAATCAAAAATAATAAGCACGGTATGAAGATTGAAGAGAGTTTGAATAAAAATAATTTAAGGTTGAAAACGGGCTTATGGAAAAAAGGGGAAGGGTTTAAATTTAATGCGTTAATTGCATTTGATAATGATGATGTTTTATTAGGACGCAAGAAAATTTTTGATGAGCTAGTTGTTTCATCAAGGATAAAGGGGTTAGGTAGTGTAAAGATATTAACTTTAGGTGAGGAAAAAACTTATAAAAGTAAATTTGCAAAAATTCTACGATTGTTTGTGTATCCATCTTTGGCATCAGGGATATATATATGCCTTGGACTGATTATATTATCTGGTGTACTTAATAAAGATAAATATATTCTAAATGCTTACAAAGATAGTGAAGTTATTAATTTAAAAATTAATGATTCTAAACCTAGTATCTATCAGGGTGATCTAGCATTGGGTGGTGATGTTATTGAAAAGGTAGATAGTATTAAATTGATGGCTGAAAAAGTGAATGAAAAAGAAGAGCATCGGTTTATGGGGGGCGTAACGATTTTAATGGGTGTGTTATTATTTATTTTATTAACTCATAAAGATTTTAAATCTTATTTATTAAGACGAAAAATTGATAAAAACTAAATTTTATAAAAATGTCATGAGTATCACATCAAACTGTCACACATTCTATCTATGCTCAATAAAAGTACATAAAGTATAGATAGGTGTGGAAATGACAACAATCGACACAGCCTTATTAAAACAGCCTATAATTTTCGAAAAAAATCATTTCTACTTTAAAAAGAAAGAACGAGTTTCGATAACCCATCCATTTTTAGAAGACCTTGTTCGCCCACGCTTAAGAATCGCAATAGTCACGGAAACTTGGCCACCTGAAATAAATGGAGTGGCATTATCACTTCTGCAATTATGTAAAGGCTTACAAAAACAAGGTCATAAAATACTACTGATTAGACCTGAACAAAAAAAATCATGTGAAGAATTTCAACCAAATCAGGAGTGCTTAGTAAAAGCGCAAAGTATTCCAAAATATCCACATTTACAATTTGGTTGGCCACAACTCAACAAAGTATTGCAAGCCATCGAAAAATTTGCGCCAAACGTTGTTCATATTGTGACAGAAGGCCCTTTAGGCTTTACGGCATTACGTGTAGCAAAAGCCAAAAAACTTCCTATTTCAAGTGGCTTTCATTCATCATTCCATGATTTTAGTCGCTTTTTCGATCTGGCATTTTTACTTAAACCCATCCAACATTATCTTCGTTGGTTTCATAACAATACCAATGTCACATGCGTTCCAAGTGTAGATACAGAAAAAACATTAAGAGAATTTGGCGTGAAATGCCCATTGGTTGTTGTAGGAAGAGGTGTGGATACCATTCGCTTTTCACCTGAATTTAGATCTGCTGAACTACGTGCAAAATGGGGCGCAAGTGATGAAACCCGAGTGATGATTTCAGTCGGGCGTTTATCGCCTGAAAAAGAAACGGATGTTGCCATTTACGCATTTCAAAGCATGAAGAAAACAGAAAAATACCCATCTAAATTGGTCATTGTTGGAGATGGACCAGATCGACAAAGGCTTGAATCTGTCATTGATTATGAAGATGTAATCTTTACAGGTAGTTTGAGCGGAAAACAACTTTCGGAAGCCTATGCAAGCGCCGATGTTTTTATATTTCCAAGCCAAGTAGAAACATTCGGAAATGTTGTACTTGAAGCTATGGCTAGTGGATTACCTGTTATTGCCTACGATTATGCCTGTGCACACTTACATGTTTCACATGGCACAACGGGTTGGTTATCTGAATTGGGTAGGTCGGTCGACTTTTTTAAAAATGTGCAAAATTTACCGCAACGTTCAGAACTTGCCGAGATGGGTAAAGAAGCCAGAAAAATGGTCAAAAATATTGGTTGGAATCATCCTGTTCAGCAATTTGAGCAGGTTTTGTATGCAGTGGTTAAGGAGACGCAAATGACGTCCTAAATATTAAGCAAAAGCTTAAGGAGAAATAAAATGAATTTTCAAACTGTAAAAATAAGAATGTTAGATCTCGACCTCAAAGGTTGCTTGTACTTAAATCAATTTTCACATGAAGAACGTGTAGCTACTTTTTTTAAAATCATTAGTAAGCTAGGTGATGGTGCATTTTGGTATGTCATGCTCGTTTCTGTGTGGGTGTTACAGGGTGTGCAATATACGCCACAGATACTTTACGTGGTTTTGGGTGGAGCGGTTGGAACGCTGATTTATAAAATTCTAAAAAGTAAAACAGTTCGACCACGACCTTATCAGGTGCATCAGGTAATTCGATTAGGTGAGAGACCGCTCGATCATTTTAGTTTTCCATCGGGTCATACCCTACATGCTGTTATGGCGACCATTATTTTTGGATATATTCAACCTATCTTACTTGTGCTTATGTTGCCGTTTACCGTATTGGTTGCAGTGTCTAGAATGATTTTAGGTTTGCATTATCCGAGTGATGTTGTGGTTGGTGCTGTTATTGGTGGTGCTGTTGCAAGTGGCATTGTTTTAAGTGCACCTTATTTTAATGTGATGATTTAACTTTAAAAACTCAATTCATGGCATTGAAGTGCGTTTGCAATTAAAATAAAGATGAATGTGGTGAAAGATTCACTGAATTTTCAAAAAATTTGATAAAATAAGAAATATTTGACGTTTTAGGAAATCCCATGGGTTTACGTTGGACAGATACAATGGATATCGCGATTGAGCTGTATGAAGCACATCCCGATGTCGATCCACAATGGATTCGCTTTACAGATTTACATGCTTGGGTATGTGCATTGCCACAATTTAGCGATGACCCAACAAAATCGACAGAAGGTTTGTTAGAGGCAATTCAAATGGCTTGGATTGACGAAGCAAACTGATTTTCACATTAAAAATCAAATTATTTACATATCAAAAGCGGAAAAAAGCGCATTATTCGGTATAATGCGCCAAAATTTCGTGTCTACATTGACTTAAGGAGCCTATCATGGCTATTGAACGTACATTATCTATCGTTAAACCAGATGCAGTTGCTAAAAACCACATTGGTGACATCTTTGCTCGTTTCGAGAAAGCTGGTCTTCAAATCGTTGCAACTAAAATGAAACATTTGACTCAAGCTGAAGCTGAAGGCTTCTACGCTGAGCACAAAGAACGTGGTTTCTTTGCTGACTTAGTTGCTTTCATGACTTCTGGTCCAGTTGTTGTTTCAGTTCTTGAAGGCGAAAACGCTGTTCTTGCTCACCGTGACATCCTTGGCGCGACTAACCCTAAAGAAGCTGCTGCTGGTACTATCCGTGCAGACTTCGCTGTAAGCATCGACGAAAACGCTGCTCACGGTTCTGACTCTGTAGCATCAGCTGATCGTGAAGTTAACTACTTCTTCGCTCAAACTGAGATTGCTCCACGTACTCGTTAATTCGAAGTATTCAAACCAGATAAGTGTTATTATACTTATCTGGTTTTTTTATTCTCTGAATAATGCTTTGCTCGCATATTGAGCTTCTCCCTTCATCTTTAGACATAGTTTAGGTAATACACATGAGTACTGAAGTAGTCGCTACATCAGCAATTTCTGATGCACAGCAACAATCTCCATCCGCTCCGACGCAGCAAAATACTGTTACGAAAGTGAACTTACTTGGCATGTCACGTCTGCAAATGGAAAAATTCTTCGAAGAAATTGGAGAGAAAAAATTCCGTGCAGGACAGGTGATGAAATGGATTCATCAATTTTTTGTAACCGATTTTGCAGAAATGACCAATATTTCTGGCAAGTTACGTGAAAAATTGGAAAAAATTAGCTTTATTGAAGCACCAGAAGTTGTTCATAAAAACTATTCTAAAGATGGCACTCGTAAATGGGTTTTCCGTGTAGGCGAAGGTGATGGTTCTTTAGTTGAAACCGTACTTATTCCTGCAGAGCATCGTAGTGGCTTACGTCGTACTTTATGTATTTCTTCACAAGTAGGCTGTGCGCTAGATTGCTCATTCTGTTCGACAGGTAAACAAGGTTTCCAACGTGACTTAAACCAAGCTGAAATTATTGGTCAGCTTTGGGTGGCTAACTATTCATATATGGAAGATGTGCCAGTTCTTGAGCGCGAGCGTTCGGTAACAAACGTGGTGATGATGGGAATGGGCGAACCACTTCTTAACTACGATGCCGTGCTTAACTCAATGCGTATTATGCTCGATGACTTTGCATATGGTATGTCAAAACGCCGTGTGACTTTATCGACTTCAGGTGTTGTGCCTAAAATTGATCAATTGGTGAAAGATATTGATGTCGCTTTAGCGATTTCATTGCATGCACCAAATGACGAGCTTCGTAATGAACTTGTACCGATTAATAAAAAATATCCACTTGAACAATTGATTGCTGCATGTCAACGTTATATAACAAAAGATGGCAACGAAAGTTCACGTAAACATGTCACTATTGAATATGTTATGTTAGACGGTGTGAACGACAGTTTGGTTCACGCAGAACAAATGATTAAGTTGTTGAAAAATTTACCAAGTAAAATCAACTTGATTCCATTTAACCCGTTTCCACATGCACCATACGAACGTTCAAGTCGAAATAAAATTATTTCTTTCCAAAAAGCTTTGTCTGATGCAGGATTTGTGTGTACGATTCGTCAGACACGTGGTGATGATATTGATGCTGCATGTGGTCAATTGGTTGGTCAAGTTGCAGATCGTACTCGACGTGCAGAACAATGGAAAAAGAAAGTTGCAGCGCAAAATGAGATCATACGCTCGCAAGGATAATGAAATAGGGGAAGTCAATTGCGTAAGCCTAATCTAAAAATCTTAATCTCATCTTTAATGGTGAGTGTTACTTTTTTGGTTGTGGGTTGTCAGACGGTTTCTGATCGCAAGGTTGATCCTAAAAAAGCAGTTCAAGCGAGAACTCAATTGGCTGCTGAATATATTAAAACAGGTGATTTTGACGCAGCTAAACGTGAATTAGACCAAGCAATGGTGTTAAATTCACGAGATGCGCTTGCAAATATGATGATGGGTGTGTTGTTACAGCGTGAAGGTAGTGCGCTTAATATACAAAAAGCTGAACGTTATTTTAAAACTGCGGTTTCTTCAGCGCCTAAAAATGCACAGGCTCGTAACAACTATGGTACTTATTTGTACCAAACAGAACGGTATAATGATGCTTTAACGCAATTTAATATTGCAGGCTCAACACTTGGTTATGATCAGCGTTATACTGCACTAGAAAGTGCGGGTAGGGTTTATTTAAAGCTTGGTGATGTAGCCAATGCCGAAAAAGCATTTAATCATGCCTTAAATGTTAACCGTAGCTCGTATTTCTCTATGGTTGAGCTAGCAGAAATTCATTATTTAAGACAAGATATTCCTGCTGCAACTAAACTTTATGATAATTCTGTTGGTTTGGTTGGGCAAAATAATCAAAATGCACGTGCGTTATGGGTAGGTATTCGACTTGCACGCGCAAATGATAATCCAATGCAAATGCAAGTTTTGGTTAATCAACTGAGAGCTTTATATCCAGATAGCCCTGAATATCAACGTTATTTGCAATTACAGTACAGTACTGAGGTCGTATGGAAGTAAATCCTAATTCACAGCAACCGACAGGTTTAAATGCCACACCAAATGCATTAGGAAATGTACAGCGTCCGGGTGAATACCTTCGTCAAATTCGTCTGAATCAAAAGAAAGAATTAGAAGATGTTGCAGCTGAACTTAAGATCTCAGTAAAGACTTTAACGGCTTTAGAAAAAGATGAATATACATCTTTACCTGAAGCAACGTTTATTAAAGGCTATTACCGTACTTATGCAAAATTTCTTAATGTTGATGCGACAGCAGTCATTCAACGTTTCGATGAAATATATACCAATGATACGGGTTTGCTTCCAAATCATGCCTTAAATAACTCTCCTATTAAATTTATGGGCAAATTGCCAGGTTCTAATAGTGAGCGTAATCGCAAGTGGTTAAAGCGTTTTGCTTTGCTTGTACTTGTTGTTGTCGTTATTTGGGGTGTTATTGCGGCTATTCAGAATTTTTCAAAATCAGATGAATCTGAAAAACCTGAAGTAACGACATCAGAGCAATCGGACGTTCAAGTATTAACAATGAATGACGCTGCTGTAGTGTCTGGCGATCAATTGGTATTGAAATTTAATCGTCCTACGTCAGTACACATTGTTGACTCAACAAGCAAAGTACTTGCTACAGGTCGTCAATCATCAGAATTAAAACTTCATGGTGAAACGCCATTCCAAATTCGCTTGGATGATGCATCTGCAGTATCTTTAAGTCTTAATAACGAAGATATTTCATTGTCTCCATACACAGTGAACGGTAAAGCAGAATTCCGTTTATCACGTTAATGGATCGAGAGTAGAGCGAAATCATGATTGTAAACCCAATTAAACGCCGTCCCACTCGTAAAATTCGAGTGGGTTCTGTGTATGTTGGTGGTGATGCGCCAATCAGCATCCAAAGTATGACCAACACAGAAACATGTGATGTCGATGCAACAGTTGCGCAAATTCAACGTTGTGTAGATGTTGGTGCCGATATTATGCGTGTATCTGTTCCATCAATGGAGGCAGCTGCTGCATTTGGTGAAATTCGTAAGCGTGTAAATGTACCTTTGGTTGCAGATATCCACTTCGATTATAAAATTGCACTTGCTGTTGCAGACTTGGGCGCAGATTGTCTGCGTATTAACCCTGGTAATATTGGTTCAGAAGCCAAAATTCGCGAAGTGGTTGCAGCTGCACGTCATAACGATATTTCAATGCGTATTGGTGTAAATGCAGGCTCATTGGAAAAAGATATTCAGAAAAAATATGGCGAACCTACAGGTGAAGCTTTACTTGAATCTGCAATGCGCCATATCGATATTTTAGACCGTTTAGATTTCCAAGAATTTAAAATTTCGGTAAAAGCATCAAATGTGTTTTTAACCATGGATGCTTATCGTTTATTGTCTGCGCAAATTGATAATCCGCTGCATTTGGGTGTAACCGAAGCAGGGGTATATCGTACAGGTTCAGTCAAATCGGCAATCGCATTAGGTGGTTTGTTGATGGACGGTATAGGCGATACCATGCGTATTTCCTTGGCTGCAGAACCTGAAGAAGAAATTAAAATTGGTTTTGATATTTTAAAGTCATTGGGTCTTCGTTCAAACGGCATTAATTTTATTGCATGTCCAAGTTGTTCACGCCAAGAGTTCAATGTTATTAAGGTCATGCAAGCGCTTGAAGAGCGTTTAGAAGATATTCGTACACCAATGGATGTTTCAGTGATTGGTTGTAAAGTGAATGGTCCAGGTGAAGCTAAAGAAGCTGATATTGGCGTAGTTGGTGCTGCACCACGTTCATTAGTTTATCGTAATGGTGAAAAAAGCCATTTAATCGATACCAATCAATTGGTTGACGAAATTGAAAATATGGTTCGTCAACGTGTTATCGAGCTTGAAGACGCTAAGTCGAAAGAGATTATTCGCACAAGTTTTTCTGAGTAGATCATGAGTTCAATTGTAGCAATTAAAGGTTTTAATGATATTCTCCCAACGCAAACACCTGCTTGGAGACGTTTAGAACAACATCTATCGGCATTGATGGATGCTTACGGTTATCAACAAATTCGTTTGCCCATTGTTGAGCAAACAAATTTGTTCAAGCGTTCAATTGGTGATGCGACAGATATCGTAGAAAAAGAAATGTACACCTTTTTTGATAAAGGTAATCCGCCAGAATCTTTGACTTTACGTCCTGAAGGCACTGCGGGTTGTGTACGTGCAATGCTTGAGCATAATTTGCTTCGTGGTGCTACGCCACGTGTGTGGTATGTGGGACCAATGTTCCGCTATGAAAAACCACAAAAAGGTCGTTATCGTCAATTCCACCAATTTGGTGTGGAAACTTTTGGTGTTGCAACGCCAGATCAAGATGCTGAACTTATTTTAATGACTGCACGTTTATGGAAACGTATGGGTGTTGCAGATAAAGTTCAACTTGAATTAAATACTTTGGGTGAGTCTGACGAACGTGCAGCATATCGTGCGGCTTTGGTTGAATTTTTAGAAGTTCATAAAGCAAATTTAGACGAAGATTCACAACGTCGTTTAACTACAAACCCATTGCGTATCCTTGATTCTAAAGATGCTAAAACTCAAGCACTTTTAGAAAATGCGCCAAAACTTCACGACTTTATGGGTGAAGAAACATTGGCACATTTTAATCAATTGCAACAGTATTTAACGGATGCTGGTGTGAGCTTTGTGATTAATCAAAAACTCGTTCGTGGTTTAGATTATTACAACAAAACTGTATTTGAATGGACAACGACACATTTGGGTTCTCAAGGAACTGTATGTGCCGGTGGTCGTTACGATGGTTTGGTTGGTCAGCTGAAAGGTAAAGCGGATCAAACTGTTCCTGCTGTTGGTTTTGCAATGGGTATGGAGCGTTTATTACTTCTTCTTGAACAAGTTGAAGACAATACGCCAGTACGTGATTGTGAAGTGTTCTTATTGGCAGATCCTGCATCTCAAGGTAAAGCACTTGTACTTGCAGAGCAAATTCGTAATCAATTAGAAGATGCAGCAAGTTCTATTCGTTTCAAGGTGGGTTCACAAGGTTCAATGAAGAGCCAAATGAAAAAAGCCGATCAGTCTGGTGCTATTTTCGCGTTGATTTTAGGTGAACGTGAATGGGATGCTCAGAAAATTAACGTGAAAGAGTTAGCAACAGCAGAACAAACTGAAGTTGCAATTAATGAAATCGTCCCTTTCATTATTGAAAAACTTTCTTCAAAATAAGCCAAAAAATACGAGGAATAAGGTAATCACATGAGCGCATTAAGTGAAGAAGAACAACTTGATAGTTTAAAATCTTTTACTAAGAAGTATGGTTCTGCCATGATTAGTGGGGTTTTAATTGCGTTGATTGCCTTTTTCGGGTGGCAATGGTGGCAAAAAAAGACTTTGGCTGAAAATCAAATGAATACAGCCAAAGTTCAACAACTTATGGATGATGCTGCAAATGCAGAATCAAATCCAAATGCATATAATGATTTAGTCGCGACTGCTGACAAAATTGTGAAAGAAGCTCCAGATTCAGCTCAAGCGATTCAAGTTCAATTGCTTATGGCTAAACTTGCATATGATAAATCTGATTATGCTGGCGCTGAAAAAGCATTAAAGAAAGTTGAAAACTCAAAAGTTAAAGACGAAGGCTTAGTTTCAATTTTGAAACTTCGTTTGGGTTATGCTCAACTTGCACAAAATAAATATGATGAAGCAATTAAAACATTTAATTTAGTCACAGAGCCATCATTCAAAGCGGTTGTAGATGAAGCTCGTGGCGATGTATATGTTGCTAAAAAAGATATTGAAAATGCAAAAAAATCGTACCAAAGTGCATGGAATGAATTATTAGAACATAAACAAGATCGTCAAATTTTACAAATTAAACTCGAAAGCGTTGGCGTTTTAGTAGAAGATGCAGATGTAGAACGCCCAATATTAGACACTCAAGTGGATGAGACTTCATGAGCAGAAATAATAAAATACCTTTAGTACTGACAGTTTTAGCACTTGCATTGGCTGGATGTTCTGGCAATAAAGTAAAAGTTGAAGAGGTGAAACCAAATCCTCTTCCAAAAATTACACAAACAACAAGCCTTGTTCCTGTATTTTCACAAAGTGTTTCTGCAACATCAGCAAAAGATCCATTGCGTTTGCAACTTGATGCTTCAGATGGCGTTATTTTTGCGGTAGATCCAAAAGGTAGCGTAACTGCATATCGTGGTAAGCAAAAAGTTTGGCAAAAACAAGTAACGAAACAAGGTCTAAGCTCAGGTGTTGAAGCATCAGACGGTCTTGTTATTGTTGGTAGTGAAAAAGGTCAACTTTTTGCTTTAGATCAAGCAACGGGTGAGCAAAAATGGACAGCACAATTATCGAGTGCCATTTTAGCACCATCTTTAATTATTTCTGATCGTGTTGTTACTATTACAAATGACGGCACTGTATATGCACATAGCACAGTGACAGGTCAGCAATTATGGACTTATGACTTACCAAGCGTTCAATTTAGTTTGCGTGGTACGGCATCGCCTGTTGCAATCGATCCAAGAACGGTTCTAATTGCATCTTCAAATGCATATGTTTATGCACTTGATGTATTAACGGGCACACCGCGTATGCAACGTCGAGTTGCTGTAAGTGATGGTCGTTCAGATGTGCAAAAATTAAATGACGTTGATGGCGATCCTGTTGTAGCGGGTCAATTTGTTGTAACGACAAGCTATCAAGGTCAAGTAACAGTTTTAGATTTGGCTTCACAACAAGTAGTGTGGAGTGAAGACTCAAGCAGTACTAAACGCCCTGAAGTGGTAGGTAATGGCGTATTTGTTGCCTCTACAGATGGTAAGCTGACTGCGTACGAAATTACAACAGGTCATAAATTGTGGGAAAATGATAGTTTACTTAACCGTAAATTGAGTAATCCTGTAATCCTTGGCACACAATTGGTTGTAGGTGACTTAGATGGTTATTTACACATTGTAGATCCACAATCTGGTCAGCTTATTGGTCGTTCAAAAACAAGCGGTGAAGTACGTTCATTGCGTGTAATTGATAACCAACTTTATGCATCAACTCAAAAGGGTGCGTTGACAGTTTGGCAGAATCGTTAATTTTTTCTTCGCTTATGTTAAACTAAGCGAATATCCGTATTTTTTAACGCGGGGTGATTGAAAATTCAATGCCCCGTGTTTTTATTTAGATTATTCATCTATTTTTTCTTCCAAGTTTCTGATGTTCAGGCCACTCAAACTGGCTGATCTTGTTTTAAAGGTTAATCTATGAAACCCGTAATTGCGCTCATTGGTCGTCCGAACGTCGGAAAATCAACACTGTTCAATCAGATAACCAAGAGCCGTGACGCATTGGTTGCTGACTTTGCTGGTCTTACTCGAGACCGTAAGTATGGCGATGCTGTGTTCCAAAATAAATCGTTCATTGTTGTTGATACTGGGGGTATTGGCGAAAATGAAGGCGGTATCGACTCATATATGGCAGAACAGTCAAAAACTGCCATCAATGAAGCAGATATTATTGTATTTGTTGTTGATGCACGCGCAGGCTTACTTGCTTCAGATGAGCAAATTGCTCGTGAACTTCGTACTCTTGGTAAAAAAGTTTATCTTGTTGCCAATAAAGTCGATGGCGTACACGCTGAAGCCGCACTTGTAGAATTCTACAAGTTAGGTATGGGCGAACCAATGCAAGTGGCAGCAAGCCACGGTCGTGGTGTACAGCAAATGCTTGAAGATGTACTTTCAGAAGTACCTGAAGACGAAGATGCTGCAGAGCATGACAAAGCAACAGGTCTACGTCTAGCGATCATTGGTCGTCCAAACGTGGGTAAATCTACACTTGTTAACCGTTTATTGGGCGAAGAACGCGTTGTTGCGTTTGACCAACCAGGTACTACACGTGACTCGATTTATATTCCATTTGAACGTGATGGTCGTAAATACACGCTAATTGACACTGCAGGTGTACGTCGTAAAGGTAAAGTAGATGAAATGATTGAGAAATTCTCAATCGTGAAAACGCTACAAGCAATTAAAGATGCACATGTTATTGTTGTTGTTCTTGATGCACGTGAAGGTGTGGTAGAGCAAGATTTACATTTAATTGGCTATGCATTAGAAGCGGGTCGTGCCATGGTTATCGCCATTAATAAATGGGATAACATGAGTGAGTACGATCGTAAGCAATGTAAGCTTGATGTAGATCGTCGTTTTGACTTTATTCCTTGGGCAAAAGTACACTTGATTTCTGCGTTGCATGGTACGGGTGTTGGTGAGATGTATCCATCAATTCATCGTGCATTCGATTCTTCGCATTTGAAAGTATCTCCAGCGAAAATCACTCAAATTTTAAGTGATGCTGTTGAAGCACATGCACCACCAATGGTACAAGGTCGTCGTATTAAAATGCGTTATGCGCATATGGGCGGACAAAACCCACCAACGATTGTTGTACATGGTAATAAAGTAGATAAAACTCCTGCGGATTACCGTCGTTACCTAGAGAATGTATTCCGTCGTGTTTACAAACTTGAAGGTTCACCCGTACGTATTGAATTTAAAACATCTGAAAATCCATTTGAAGGTCGTAAGACAGTTATGGATGAACGTATTGCAGCGCGTAAGCGTCGTTATGTTCAGAAATTTAAGAAAGCAGAAAAGAAATATAAAAACTAAGATTTATATTTCTTTGATGTAAAAAAGCCCACTTATGTGGGCTTTTTTATTTTAGCGATTATAGGAGTGCTTTTCTAAATACATATTAGAAAGATGATTAATAAAATAAGGTGTTAAGTCTGAAAGTTTAAATGGGAACTTAGATTTAAATTCTATTTCTTTATGTGTTGGTGCGAAAATAAAATCCATTACCTACAACGATAATTTTTTTGTGCAAGATCTTATAATCCATTAAGTGAATTTATATTTTGGATGGTTCTGATTTCTTATGTTCACTAAGTTGATTTACACGTTATTGTGATTTTTTCAAAATTAAAATCATGAATACAAACTTGATAGCCTTGCTTGTAGAATAGTATCGCAACAGCGGCATGAGTCCCTTATGCTACATCGCTAATGAATATACTTACTGTTCATTTACTTCGTCTTGTATTGCTTTAATTATTCGAATTTTCATTTAATTTGAGCAGAACAAAAATTGCAAAACCGTATAGCAAGAGTGTTTTTATGGAACAGTTATTAAAAATCATGCAACAGTTACGTGCTGAATGTCCTTGGGATCAAGCACAAACGCCTGAAACACTTACGAAATATGCAATTGAAGAAGCTTATGAGGTCGAGGCTGCTGTACGTTCAGGTTGTGCTAACGATGTGAAAGAAGAATTGGGCGATTTATTACTTCAAGTGGTTTTCCAATCTCAAATGTATAGTGAGCAGGGGTTATTCAATTTTAATGATGTGGTTGAAGCAATCAGTGAAAAGTTAATTCGCAGACATCCACACGTTTTTCGTGCAGACGAATTTTCTAAACTCAATGCAGATGAAGTATCAGAGCTTTGGCAAAAAATTAAGAAAGATGAAAAGAAAGATAAAGCTAAGCATCGTTTAGATCAGTTAAAACATGGCCCAGCATTACAACAAGCACATGAAATTCAAAAGAATGCAGCGCAAATTGGTTTCGATTTTCCACATGTAAAAGGTGCTTATGAAAAACTTGAAGAAGAATTAGAAGAGTTTAAACAGGCAATGGCAGCCAATAATTCCGACGAAATACTCGATGAATTTGGTGATTGTTTATTTTCATTAATCAATGTTGGACGTAAACTGAATGTTTCGAGTGAAATGGCGTTATTAAGCACTATTCACAAATTTAGATCTCGTTTTGCTTTTATCGAAGATCAGGCTGTTATTCAAAATAAGAATGTAGAAGAAATGTCTTTAGAAGAAATGGATGAACTTTGGGAGCAAGCGAAAAAGTATTTAAAACATCAGGTTAATCATGATAATAAAAAAATTGAGTAAGATTTTACATCTTATATTTGTCACTTTTGTTTTCGGTTCAATTTCAACTTTAAGTATGGCGCAAAATACATATGAGAAAAAATATACGCAATGGAAAGAGGCGCAACAACAGCAAGATCAACGCTTAAAAAATAAGGTAGAAGCAAGTTCAAACCATTATTTATCAAAGCCGAGCTTATCGAAACCTAGTTCATCTGCTACAAATGTTTCAAGTGGTGGTTCTAAAATTCGATTAAATTCTGCAAGTATTGAACAGCTTATGCAATTAAATGGTGTTGGGCAGAAAAAAGCAGAGGCAATTGTGGAATATCGCAATCAAAATGGAAAATTCAATTCTGTGGAAGATTTCATGAAAATTAAGGGCGTTGGCCCTGCATTATTCAATAAAAACAAAGATAAATTAGCTTTGTAGATATACTGAAAATGGTTTTTTGCGCTAGATGGTTCATCAAGAAGTGGATAATCAAATTGCCCTTTGATTGTGTAAGATATATCATTAGCGACATCTTATATATTTTACGTTCAGACGTAGGAGACAGCGTCTTTTGCAAACTTTGCGCGCGTCAAAATGTGGTTTATCAACCGCTCAATTACCTTCTTACATTTTAGATGTTATTGATGCTTTAACAAAAGCAGGTTATGAAGCCTATATCGTAGGTGGTGGTGTTCGTGACTTAATGTTGGGTCTAAATCCTAAGGATTATGATGCCGTTACGAATGCGACCCCCTCACAAATCAAAGACGTTTTTGGTCGTCGTTGCCGTATTATTGGGCGACGCTTTGAACTTGCTCATGTATATTCTGGTCGCGAATTGGTTGAAGTTGCTACTTTTCGTGCCCCACCAAAGAAAGAAGTGACCTCTGCCGCAGGCATGATTTTACGAGATAATAATTGGGGAACAATCGAAGAGGATTTTGCTCGTCGCGATTTTTCAATTAATGCGATGTATTATCAGCCACGAAAAGGCATTGTTCTCGATTTTTGTAATGCTGTAGATGATATTAAAAACAAAACTCTTCGTTTATTGGGTGATCCAAAAACTCGCTTTGAAGAAGATCCTGTACGTATGTTACGTACATTGCGTTTTGCAGCCAAATTGAACTTCAGTATTGCAGATGAAATTTTAGACGTTTTCACGCCTGAGTTAACGAACTTATTGCGTGATGTGTCTCCACATCGTTTATATGATGAATCGCAAAAATTATTCACGATGGGGCACTTAAATCGTGTGCTTCCAATGTTGATTGATTTTGGCATTTGGCCACAACTGTTTGCCGAGATTCAACCCAAAGTAAATACTTTTATCGAACGTGCTGCAAAAAATACAGATCAACGTATTTCTGTGGGTAAAACCATTAATCCTGCATTTTTCTATGCTGTGTTGTTGTGGGAACTATTCTTAAAGCGTAGCGAAGTGTATTTAGCAAAAGGCATAACACCTGCTGAAGCACGTGCACAAGCTGGTTTAGATGTGCTTAAACGTCAAGGCACACGTACCATTATTCCTCGTTTTGCGGAAACGTTTATTCGTGAAGTTTGGGAAATGCAAACACGTTTGTTGAATCCCAAACCACAACAAATTGCAGCTTTATCTAATCATGCGCGTTTCCGTGCAGGTTTTGACTTTTTGTTATTGCGTGAAAAATCAGGTGATACTGAAACTCAAGGCATGGGCATGTGGTGGGATAACTATCAAAACATGACGTCTGACGAAAAAGAACGTGCGATTAGTCAATATAATCGTCAACGTGCAAAAAGTCGTCGTAAGGCTGTTGTTCAAGAAGATGTTGTTGATACACGTTCAAATTCCCAAGATGAAATTGAACCTTTAGTGAATGAGCCTGAAACACGTAGCCGTCGTACACGTAAGCCAAAACAACACCAAGAAAACAGAACGCCTGTTGCTTCAACTGTGAATGGTGAAATTGGTGCAGATCATCCAATTATGAAACGTCGTCGTGTGAAACGTGATTTAACCCAAGTTGTATTTGGACCAACTCAATGAGTGTAGTGGCTTATATTGGTTTGGGTAGCAATTTAGGCGATTCTCGTCAAATTTTGATTGAAGCTGTTCAAAATCTTGTAACTTTGGGAAAAGTGACGACATCTAAATTGTATGAAAGCCCGCCAATGGGGCCACAAGATCAGCCAAACTATTTAAATGCAGTTGCACGTTTAGAAACGCATTTAGAACCTTTTGTTTTATTAGATGAATTACAACGCTTTGAAAATGAATCTGGTCGTGTACGTTTACGTCGTTGGGGCGAGCGCACACTCGATTTAGATTTACTTATTTATGGTCAAGAGAATATTCAAAATGAACGTTTAACTGTGCCACATGTTGGCATCCTCGAACGTGATTTTGTAGTAATACCATTGTTAGATTTAGATGCAGAAATGCAACTAAAGGGACATGTGTTAAAAAATCTGTCTATTTTAGAACATCCTACTGTCACAGTCTTAGATGACGGAGATTGGGCAGGTTTATAATTTAAAACATGTTCTATGCATTTTTTAGAGGAACATCTTCATGATTAGTCTCAGCGATTTAAAAAAATTTAAAGCCGATGGACGTAAATTTTCTTGCCTCACTTGCTATGATGCAAGCATGGGAAAAGCGATGGAAGTTGCTGAAATTGACAGCATTTTAATTGGGGATTCTTTGGGGATGACCATTCAAGGACGTGATTCAACACTTCCTGTGACCATTGAAGATATGGCATATCACACCGCTGCTGTACGTCGTGGTAATAATCATTCGTTTATTATGACTGATTTGCCGTTTATGACTTATGCAACCTTAAATGATGCATTGCTAAGTGCAAAGACTGTAATGCAGGCTGGCGCGCAAATGGTGAAGCTAGAGGGTGGTGAATGGTTGAGTGAAACGGTTCAAGTTCTAACGCGTAATGGTATTCCTGTTTGTGTGCATTTAGGTTTAACACCGCAATCTGTACATGTATTGGGTGGTTATAAGCTACAAGCACGTACACGTGAAGCAGCAGATAAACTCATTGCCGATTGTCGTGCGGTGGTTGAAGCTGGCGCAGCATTATTATTACTTGAATGTGTTCCTGCACAATTAGGCAAAGAAATTACTGAACTGTTCCCAGATGTTCCTGTTATAGGCATTGGGGCAGGTCATGAAACCGATGGGCAGGTTCTAGTTGTACAAGATATGTTAGGTTTAACTTTCGGTCGTGTTGCTAAATTTGTTCGTAATTTTATGAAAGAGCAATCAGGGGAAAATGCAATTCTTGATGCGTTCAAAGCGTATCATGTTGCGGTAAAAGAAGGTTCTTTCCCAGCACCTGAGCAAACTTTCCAAGTAGAGCTGTAAATATGAAAATTGAATCCACTATCCAAGGTCTATCTGAATCGCTTAAAACAGCTCGAACGAATCAGAAAATTATTGGTTTAGTTCCTACAATGGGGAACTTACACCAAGGGCATTTAAATCTTGTTCGTGAAGCACGTGAAAAGTGCGATATTGTTGTGGTAAGTATTTTTGTTAATCCAATTCAATTTGGACCAAATGAAGATTACGACAGTTATCCACGTACATTAGAACAAGATAGTAAATTATTGGAAGAAGTGGGTTGCGATTTTATATTTGCACCATCTGTTGAACAAATGTATGGCAATCAACCACGTTTAACCAATATTTCAGTTAGTGATATCACTGCCGACTTATGCGGTTTGCAACGTCCAGGTCATTTCGATGGCGTTGCCGTTGTAGTAACAAAATTATTTAACATCGTACGTCCTGATTTTGCATTCTTTGGTGAAAAAGATTTCCAGCAGCTTGCTGTTATTCGTCAATTTGTACGTGATTTAAATATGCAAATTGAAATTGTGGGTGTTCCAATTGCACGTGCAGAAGATGGCTTAGCACTGAGTTCTCGTAATGGTTATTTATCTGAAGAAAACCGTCAAATTGCGCCAACAATTCATCAAGCTTTAAAAATAGCAGAGCAAGATTTACAACAAGGTAAAAAATTGGCCGATGTATTGGCAAATATTGCATCTACATTAACACAAGCCGGTTTTGTTGTGGATTATGTTGAAGCTCGTACGCCAGAACTTCAAAAAATTGAAGAATTTAACCAAAATATTGTGTTGTTTGTTGCTGCTAAAATTGGGGTAACACGCTTAATTGATAATTTACAGGTTCAGCATAACGCATAACTTGCTTTTAAAGGACAGCATGCCATGAAGCGTATATTGATCGTTACAGGACAATCAGGTTCAGGGAAATCATCTGCTTTACAGGTGCTTGAAGATTTAGGTTATTACTGTATTGATAATTTACCTTTGGCATTGCTTCCTGAAATTGTTGCAAAGCTAGACCGTGAAAATAATTTAGAGCAGTTGGCTTTGGGGGTTGATGTTCGAAGTACACGTGCGGATTTACAAGAATTCGACTCAGTATTTGAGCAATTACAAAAGCATGGTTCGGTTGATATCATTTATTTAACCACTCAAGATCAAGAAATTATTACACGCTTTAGTGCTTCACGCCGTCCACATCCATTATCAAATCGTTTTAATACCTTAACGCAATGTATTGAAGAAGAAAAAACCTTACTTATTCCAATTCAGTTCCGAGCAACAATTCAAATTGATACGACTGACAAAAGCGTACATGATTTAAAACATATGCTGTTGTCTAGACTGGGACAAACTGATAACTTAATTGTAATTTTGCAATCTTTTGGTTATAAGCATGGTATACCTTTAGATGCCGATTATGTTTTTGACATGCGTCATTTGCCAAATCCACATTGGGATTTAGAGTTACGTCAGTATTCAGGTTTAGATGAACCTGTACAAAAATTCTTGGAATCGAATGGTCAAACAACCGAAATGTTCCAAGATGTTTATAATTTTTTAGATAAATGGTTGCCTGCTTTTTCCGAGGGTCATCGTCACTACATTACGATCTCTATTGGTTGTACAGGTGGGCAGCATCGTTCAGTTTATATTGTGGATAGACTCAAAAAAGCCCTTGAGGCAAAATGGTCTATTCAGGTTTTACATAGAGAAATGAAGCACTGGTCATGATTGACACAACTGTTGACGTAATTAATAAACTAGGGTTACATGCGCGTGCGTCTGGAAAACTCATTGAAGTCACTACTAAATTTCGTTCATCTATCCAAATAGGGAAAGATGGTAAACTAGTAGACGCTAAAAATATTATGTCTTTACTTATGCTAGGTGCAGGTAAAGGCACAACTCTACGCTTAGTGATTGAAGGTGCAGATGAAGAAAAAGCTTTATCTGAGATTCAAGCACTGTTTGCGGCAAAATTTTACGAGGCAGATTAATCGTGGCACGTCGATCGCAACGTTTTACTGAAGATGACTTTGAATCTTTAGAAGGGCGTGCAAGCAAAACCGAACAAAAGAAAGCAGTTCAACGCATGGCTGCTTTAGGTGAACAATTAGCAGAATTGAGCGCCAAACAAATTAAGAATCTTCCTGTGGAAGAGCGTTTAATTGAAGCTTTGGAAGATGTGAAACTCATTACTTCAGGTGAGGCACGTCGTCGTCAATTTCTACGCATTGGTAAATTGTTGCGTAATGAAGATGAAACCGTCATTTTATCTTACTTAACGCCAAAACAAGGTGCAAAGAAAACAGCTCAACTCAATCGTTGGGTAGATCGTATGGTTGTTCAAGGAGAACCTGCGATTAAAGAGTTTATGAAAGCGCATAATGCTGCTGAACATCATCCAATTCGCCAACATATATTGCGTATTAATCGTGATATTTCGAAACAATTACCTGAAGAAGAAATTGCAGCTGCTAAGTTGAAATTGTTTAACTACATTCAACAAGTTGCTTTAATTTCAGATAACTAAATTTTAGTTATTTTCTATGTTAAAAAAGCGACCTTTGAGGTCGCTTTTTTATTGGGTTTAAAATTCACATTAGTAAATGTAAATTAATCAAATTTACCTGTAGCACGTTCTTTTGCCCATTCACGAAGTACAAATTTTTGTAATTTACCTGTCGATGTCTTTGGGATTTCAGTAATAACGACATCTTTAGGAACCTTAAAGCGTGCTAAATGTTCTTTGCAATACGCGATAATTTCTTCAGGTGTTGCCGTTTTTCCAACTTTTAATTCAATAAATGCACACGGAACCTCTTGCCAAATTGGGTCGGGTTTCGCTACAACAGCAGCAGTTAAAATTGCAGGATGCTGATATAGCACTTCCTCAACTTCAAGTGATGAAATATTTTCACCGCCTGAAATAATCACATCTTTAGATCTATCGGTAATTTTTGCATAGCCATCGGGTTGGCAAACAGCTAAATCACCCGTATGGAACCATCCACCTGCAAATGCTTCTGCTGTTGCTTCGGCATTTTTTAAATAACCCTTCATCACAATATTGCCGCGGAACATAATTTCACCCATTGTTGTTCCATCGTTGGGAACGGGTTGCATGGTTTCAGGATCTAAAACTTTCATGCCGTCTTGTAATGGATACGGAACACCTTGGCGAGAATGTAGTTGAGCTTGTTCTTGAATGGAAAGATCAGACCAACCTGCCTGTGATGCACACAGTGCAGATGGGCCATAAGTTTCAGTTAAGCCATAAACATGTGTAACGTTGATGCCAATATTTCGCATACCTTCAATAATTGCCGCAGGAGGGGCTGCACCTGCCACCATCACTTCTACGCGATGTTCAATTTTAATTTTATGTTCATCGGGTGCATTAATAAGCATAGATAAAACAATGGGCGCACCACAGAAATAATCGACACGATGTGTATCAATGAGTTTGTAGATAAGTTCAGGATCAATTTTACGTAAGCAAATATTGGTTCCACCATTTGCCGCAATTGTCCAAGCAAAACACCAACCATTACAGTGGAAAAGTGGAAGTGTCCAAAGATAGGTTGCACGTGGCGTCATACCGCAGGCAATAATATTACTTGCTGCGTTGATATAAGCTCCACGGTGATGATAAACAACACCTTTAGGATTACCCGTTGTGCCTGATGTGTAGTTTAGGCTAATGGCATCCCATTCATCTTGTGGTAAGTGCCATTCAAAGTTTTCATCACCTTGAGTAAGCCATGCTTCATATTCAATTTGCCCAATGCTTTGACTTTCACCATCAAATTCAACATCTGCAACATCAATAATATAAATTTCTTGGGATATCAGCGCTAAAGCTTCTTTTGCGACATTGGCAAATTCAGGATCGACCAATAAAACTTTAGATTCTGCATGTTCAAGCATAAATGCCAATGTTTTTGCATCTAAACGCGTATTGAGTGTGTTTAAAACAGCACCTGCCATTGGAACTGCAAAATGCGCTTCGATCATGGCAGGAATATTAGGAAGTAAAACTGAAACGGTATCGTTTTTACCTACACCTAAATTTTGAAGCTGATGTGCGAATTGGCGGCAACGTTTATATGTATCGCGCCAAGAAATGTGTCTAGAACCGTGAATAATGGCATCTTGGTTAGGATAGATATAGGCTGCACGTTCTAAATAGCGTAGAGGCGAAAGTGCAACAAAATTTGCAGGTGTACGTGGCAATTGATCATATGCGCTAACCATTATTATTACTCCATGTAATTTAATTATTTCCCCATGCTTTGAAGATATGCATTTTTAAGGATAATTTCCTTTATTCTTTGGTCGAGTATTTACTCTAATAGTGGGAATTTAATTAATGATCAAATTTGAAAGAGAAATGGAAAGCTGGAATTGAACAAAGATCAAAATTTTATGTCTTAAATATGATGATGATATGGTTTTTTGTTTAAGTATTTTTATGATTGGAATCTTTTATCATCAATCAGCTTGTATAATGTTTTTTAAAAATTAGCAGCAATTTAGTCATGTTAGAAAAAATAAGTTTTGAAAAAAAGTTCATCTTAGTTTTAATTATATATTTTTTATTTTGGATGGTTATTCCACCTGTATTCTCTTCAAGCTTTCCTTTAGATGTGCCAGAAGGCATTTATTGGGGGAAAGAGTTTCAACTTGGATATTATAAACATCCTCCATTTTCTTCATGGATTTTATATAGTTTCTATGCTGTTTTTGGTGTATTTGGTCCATATATTCTCAGTCAAATTTGTATTTCTTTAACGATCTTTTTTGTCTATTTACTCGGAAAAAACATCGTTTCTAAAGAAAAAGCATTTTATTCAGGAATATTTGTACTTTCGATTTTTTATTACACATGGCCTTCAATTGAGTTCAATCATAATGTTGCTCAAATGCCAATTTGGGCGGGCTTAATTTATGTATTTTATTTAGCACTGAAAAAAAATACATGGAGTGCATGGTTAATATTTGGTGTAGTTACTGGTATTGGTATGCTCACCAAATATTCGGTTGCAATTTTAGTCTTCGCAATCGTTTTATTTTCTTTGTTAACGTCATATAGACGATTATGGTTGACGGCTAAACCATGGGTTGCTGTTGTAGTTGCACTCGCGCTTTTTAGTCCGCATGTTTGGTGGTTGTATCAACACGATTGGTTAACTTTTACATATATTCAGTCACGCTCACATGAAGATTGTGGCGGTGTAAATCATTTAGCTGCATTTAAGTATTTGGCATCTCAAATCGTGAATTGCCTACCTTTACTTTTAATTTTGCTTTGCAATAAAAGTTTATCTTTTAAATTTAGAAATATTAAAATAGACGATAGAAACTTCTTGTTTTTTATTGGGATCTTTCCTGGCTTGTTTTTATTTCTACTAGGCTTAGTTTCTGGGGCAAATATTCGAGATATGTGGGCGTCTCCTATGTGGAGTCTTGTTGGCTTAATTTTGGTTGCAATGATTCCCGAAAATATCTTTCAAAACCATAAAAAAGGTTTGGCTAAAGGTTTAGTCATTTGGTTGTTTATTATTAGCGTATTAATGGCTTGTTATATTCAGTTTGGTGGTCAACTCCGTCATAAGCCATCTCGAATGGATTGGCCTCAGCAAGAATTGAGTTTGAAAGCAGAGCAAGAGTGGAAGCAAATAAGCCATTGTCAGCTAGATAATATTGGTGGAGATAACTGGCTTGCAATTCTTGTTGCAACTAAAATGAATCAAATGCCTTCAGTGATGATGGATACGTCAGCAGCGTATTCACCATGGATGAATTTACAACGTTTGGAACAAAAGGGGAGTTTTATGCTTTGGGAAAAAGATCAAAAGCCAATACTTCCATATGTTTCCGACTTAGAAAAAAATGATCAATTGGTTATTTATCATGGTGAGTGGCAAATCACTTGGGCTAAAGTACCCAATAAACAACCTTTAATTATTCAGTGGCAAGCCTTTGTGCCGAAATCATGCATTCAACCAAAAGAATAGACTGATCTTATGCTTACGAAAAATAATGATGTTTTAGATAATCGGGGAATAGAGTTATCTATTATTTTACCTGCATACAATGATGCGAAAAATGTAGATCTTCTTTTACCGTTGCTTTTTACAATGCTTGCAAAGAAGCAAGTAAATTGTGAAATTATTCTTGTTGATGATGGTGGTAAAGATAATTTACATGAAGTTTATGAGAAACATCTAAATCTTACACCCATCAATATCGAATTTAATTTAATTCAGTTTTCTCGAAATTTTGGTAAGGAAGCTGCTTTAAGCGCGGGGCTAAAAGAGTCACAAGGTAAGCTTGTCGCAATGATGGACTCAGATGGTCAACATCCATTATCTGTACTCGAAGAAATGCTTGAAGCAATTCAGAACCCTGCAATAGATATGGTGGCGGCAGTTCAAGAAACGCGAGAGCATGAAAATATTCTTCTCAAGCTTTATAAACATGTTTTTTATCGTTTTATGCAAGATTCTCAACGCTATAAGCTTGAACCTCATGCAGGAGATTTTCGAGTAATGAAGCGAAAAGTGGTCGATTCACTTCTCGCTTTACCAGAACGCCAAAGATTTATGAAAGGCTTATATTCTTGGGTTGGGTTTAAAACTTTATATTTGCCATTTCAAGCACAAGAACGCTTAGAGGGCACAAGTTCATTTAACTTTAGTGGTTTATTTGAGCTAGCAGTCATTGGGGTAACTTCCTTTTCATTGAAACCTTTACGTTGGATTACTCGTATGGGGTTCTTGGTGTCTGTGATCGCAATTTTATATGGTCTCTTTATTATTGGAGATACCTTATTTTTTGGTAAAGATTTGAAAGGTTGGCCAACACTTGCTGTCGGTATTATGTTTTCAGCAGGTTTACAACTGATTTGCCTAGGTGTGATTGGTGAATATATTGGTCGTATTTATGATGAAGTCAAACAAAGACCGTTATACATAGTGGATAAAAAATGGAACAACAAAAAGCAAGATCAGTAAATCTGCAAAAACAAGGTTTATTCTTCTTCATTGTAGGAAGCTTAACGGCGCTAGTGCATTTTCTATCGCTGATATTCTTTGTCCAAGTTTTAAATATCCATCCGAATTTTGCCAATTTTTTTGCTTTTTTAATTGCGTTTATTTTTGGATTTACAGGGCATTTTAATTTTACTTTCCGTTCACAAAGTCAAAAAAGTGAATGGAAATTAAAGCTTGGAAAATGGTTTGCAAGTTCTGTGTTTGGTTTTGCATTGAATCAAGTAATGTTCGCGTCTGGAGTCTATCTGTTAGGTGAAAAGTACTACATTTTTATTTGGATTGTTGCCACAGCTCTTGTGACCGTTTGTACATTTCTACTTGCTAAGTTTTGGGCATTTCAAGCGAAGAGTAATTCATGAAAAGTATTATTATTAATGTAGATGATTTGGGCTTTTCACATGCAGTGAATCAAGCGGTAATTGACTTAGCGGAAAAGAAAAGAATTCAAGCAACGAGTTTTATGAGCTTAGGTGAAATTCATCAAAATGAAGTTCAAGCCTTAAAAAATCATCACATTGATATTGGTTTACATTTTGATTTAACTGGCTTAGCAGGTGTGGGAAGCTTAAAAGATGTGTTATTAAAAGCATATTTAAGAAAATTTAATCGATCTGAGCTTGAAGTAATTATTCATCAACAATTTGATCACTTTGAAAATAAAATTGGAAACATCCCCAGTTTTATTGATGGTCATCAGCATGTACATCAGTTTCCTCAAGTGCGTCAGACTTTATTGGCGTGTATTGAACAACGATATAACCAGAAAATTCCTTTAAGAAATACTCAAACCTATCAAACAGATTTAAAAGCAAAAATCATCTACTTTTTAGGTGGATCTGCTTTAAAACAGGAATTAATCAAACAACAATGGCCTCATAATCCATCATTTGCAGGTATCTATGGTTTTAATACAGGCTTAGATGGCCTGAAGGGATTATGGGAAAGTTGGCTTGAAAATGCGCCCAATAATAGTGTCATTATGTGCCATCCTGCACAAATAGATCCAAATTGGACAGATGAAATTTATGCTGCGCGTTGCATTGAGTATGAGTGGTTGTTAAGTGATGAATTCTTGGAACTTTGGAATAAATACCATTGTCATGCGCAATCTTGGAAAAACTTGGCGCTTTAAAATTTAAAAATACATTTCAAGTTATATTGAGTCATTGAAAAACAAGCCAAATCAGGATTGATACGCTTAAAAAGGCATTAACGGTTTATTAAAATGGCTAAGACGTGTAAAATTCTAGCTGATTTTTATTTATCCACCGTTTTTATCTTTTGAGGGTTTCCCTCGATCATAATCTCGCGGTGATATGCTCCATTGTGCGGGGCATCACTCCTTAAGGATTTTTTATGCCTATTATTACTTTGCCAAATGGCGATCAAAAACAATTTGATCATGCTGTTTCTGTTATGGACGTTGCACTAAGCATTGGTCCTGGTCTTGCAAAGAACACAGTTGCAGGTCGTGTAAATGACCGCCTTGTAGATGCAAGCGACTTAATTACAGAAGATGCGACCTTACAAATTATTACGCCTAAAGATGAAGCTGGCGTAGAAATTATTCGCCATTCTTGCGCACATTTAGTAGGTCATGCTGTTAAGCAACTTTTCCCAGAAGCGAAAATGGTGATTGGCCCTGTTATTGAAGATGGTTTTTACTACGATATCTTCAGTGAAAAGCCATTTACTCTAGATGACTTAGCAGCAATTGAAGAGCGTATGAAAAAGCTCATCGATCAAGACTACGATGTTATTAAAAAAATGACACCGCGTGATGAAGTGATTGCAGAATTTACCAAACGTGGTGAAGACTATAAATTACGCTTGATTGCAGACATGCCTGAAGAAACAGAAATGGGCTTGTACTACCATCAAGATTATTTAGATATGTGTCGTGGTCCACACGTTCCAAATACTAAATTCTTAAAATCATTCAAACTCACTAAAATGTCAGGTGCTTACTGGCGTGGTGATGCGAAAAACGAACAGTTACAACGTATTTACGGTACAGCTTGGGCAGATAAAAAGCAGCTTGCAGCGTATGTAAAACGTATTGAAGAAGCAGAAAAACGCGATCACCGTAAAATTGGTAAAGCGCTAGATTTGTTCCATATGCAAGAAGAAGCACCGGGTATGGTGTTCTGGCATCCGAACGGTTGGACAATTTACCAAGTACTTGAACAATACATGCGTAAAGTTCAACAAGCGAATGGCTACGAAGAAATTCGTACACCGCAAGTGGTTGATTTCTCGCTTTGGGAAAAATCAGGACATGCTGCAAACTATGCAGATGGCATGTTCACGACGCATTCTGAAAACCGTAATTATGCAATTAAACCAATGAACTGTCCTTGTCACGTACAAGTATTCAATCAAGGTTTAAAATCGTACCGTGATTTACCAGTACGCTTAGCAGAATTCGGTTCATGTCACCGTAACGAGCCATCAGGTTCATTACATGGCATTATGCGTGTACGTGGTTTTACCCAAGATGATGCACATATTTTCTGTACTAAAGAACAAATTGGTCAAGAAGTTGCAGACTTTATTAAACTTACTTTAGATGTTTATAAAGACTTTGGCTTCGAAGAAGTACAAATGAAACTTTCAACACGTCCTGAAAAACGTGTGGGTGATGATAAACTTTGGGATATGGCTGAAAAATCTTTAGCAGATGCTTTAGATGCAGCAGGTCTTGAATGGGATCTTCAACCTGGTGAAGGTGCATTCTACGGTCCGAAAATTGAATTCTCATTAAAA
Source organism: Acinetobacter portensis (assembly GCF_010646905.1). Taxonomy (NCBI): domain Bacteria; kingdom Pseudomonadati; phylum Pseudomonadota; class Gammaproteobacteria; order Moraxellales; family Moraxellaceae; genus Acinetobacter; species Acinetobacter portensis. The sequence continues at coordinate 695,725 of NZ_JAAARQ010000002.1, read as the reverse complement.
GATTGCTTAGGTCGTATCTGGCAATGCGGTACAATACAATGTGACTTCAACTTACCAGAACGTTTAGATGCGTCTTATGTAACTGAAGATAACGATCGAGATCAACCAGTTATGTTGCATCGTGCAATTCTTGGCAGTTTCGAACGTTTTATTGGTATACTAATTGAACATTACGCAGGATTTATGCCACCATGGTTGGCACCAGTTCAAGCGTGTGTGATGAATATTACAGATTCACAAGCAGTTGCGAGTGAGTCAGTCGTCGCAAAACTTAAAGAAAACGGTATTCGAGCTATTTCAGACTTGAGAAATGAGAAAATCGGCTTTAAGATTCGTGAACGTACATTAGAGCGTATTCCTTACTTATTGGTTTTAGGTGACCGAGAAGTAGAGGAAGGAACAGTAAATGTTCGTACTCGCTCAGGAACAAATTTGGGTACTATGTCAATCGATGCTTTCGTTGATTTAGTAAAAGCAGCCGTAGCCGAACGCGGCCGGTACATTGTGGAGTAACAGCGATTAAACAGCCTGACCGTAATCAACAGGGCGGAAAGTCAAACCGTCCTGCTTTGAATGATGAAATTCGTGCAAAAGAAGTCCGTCTTGTAGACGAAAATGGTGAGCAAAAAGGTATTGTTAGCCTTGCAGAAGCAGTTCGCGCTGCTGAAAGCGTAGATCTTGACTTGGTTGAGATTGTTGCAAATGCAGAGCCACCAGTCTGCAAAATCATGGACTTTAACAAGCATTTGTTTGATCTTAAGCAAAAGCAGAAAGAAGCGAAGAAAAAACAACATCAAGTACAGGTGAAAGAAATCAAGCTACGCCCTGGTACTGATGTAGGTGATTACAACGTAAAATTACGTTCAATTATCAAGTTCCTTGAAGAAGGTAACAAGGTAAAAATCACTTTACGTTTCCGTGGTCGTGAGATGGCTCACCAGCAGTTAGGTCTTGCTCAATTACAAAAAATTGAAGCTGACGTAACAGATTATGGTGTTGTTGAACAAACGCCAAAAATGGAAGGTCGTCAAATGGGTATGCTACTTGGTCCTAAAAAGAAAAAGTAAGCATCTCTTGATAAAAAAAGCACTGCACTTGCAGTGCTTTTTTTATGTATAAAAATGATTTGTATATGTTTGGCTTTAATCATATAAATAGAGAGGTAAATAGGTAAGTTATTGGCGTTTCTATAAGGCTATATGTGCTTAAATAAACGTTAAAATAATGAAAAATTATATCGATTAATTTTGTGAAATTTAAAGTATTAGCAACAATTCAAGTTTATTAATCATGCTATAACAGTTTTATATAGTTAAGAATAGAAAAAACCAAAGGGATAAAACATGATAGATCTATATTATTGGGGAACACCCAATGGTCTGAAAATAGCAATTGCTTTGGAAGAGATGGGTTTAGATTATGCAATTATCCCTATTAATATTTTAGAAGATGATCAGTTTCAAGCAGATTTTTTAAGAATATCACCTAATAATAAAATTCCTGCCATTGTCGATCAGGATGGTCCAAACCATCAATCCATCTCAGTGTTTGAATCTGGTGCTATTTTGCAATATTTAGGACGTAAAACAGGTTTGTTTTATCCGCAAGATGAACAAGCACGTGTTGATGTTGAGCAATGGTTGATGTGGCAAATGGGGGGCTTTGGTCCATTGTTGGGGCAAAACCATCACTTTAATAAATTTGCATCTGAACAGGTTCCATATGCAATTGAGCGTTTTAATAAAGAAGCAAAACGATTATATGGTGTGTTAGAAAATCAACTCATTGGACAGCAATTTGTTGCAGGTGAGTATTCAATTGCAGATATCGCAATTTATCCTTGGATACGTCGCTATGAATGGCAAAATATTAATTTGGATGAATATCCAAATGTGAAAGCATATATGGAGCGAATAGACGCTCGTCCTGCTGTACAGGAAGCATTAGCGATACAAGTTTAAAATTTCTTTTATGCTAAGATGAAAGACCACCCAAAGCGGTGGTTTTTTATTGGATAAAATTGCATGAAAGACTTCATTTTAAACTTCACTCGAATTCTGGAAAATAACGCTAAAGTCTATTGGAGTATCATTATTGGTATTGTTGGATGTTTAGCATTGTTTGTGGTTGAGGCTATACATGTGCAAAATATTTTGGCAGCACTTAATACCAAAGACCAAATTCTAATGAAAACAACCATCGATCCTATTTCACAAATTTATTTTTGGGTACGTGTGGCTGTTATTGTTGTAATGGTGATTTGGGCAAATTTTGAATATTTAAAAACCAAGAAAAAATTAGGCTTGAAGTAAATCTAGATGTGGGCTTTCTTTTTACTTTTTATTTCTGCTTTTGGTGCGGCAACATTATTGCCACTACAGTCAGAAGCCGTTCTTCTTGGTTTGTTTGCAGAAGGAAGCCAATCTGTTTTTTGGTTAATTGTGGTTGCGAGTTTGGGAAATGTCCTTGGCTCGTGCGTGAATTGGTATTTAGGTTTAAAGATAGAACATTATAAAAATAAAAAGTGGTTTCCTGTTTCTGAAGCTAAAATGCTTCAAGCGCAGAGTATCTATCAGAAATATGGCTTTTGGTCTTTGTTACTGAGTTGGGTGCCTATTATTGGAGATCCCATTACTTTAATCGCAGGGCTTTTAAAAGAAAATTTTGTTCGATTTTTATTGGTTGTGAGTGTTGCTAAAGTAAGTCGTTATTTGTGTGTTTATTGGATTTTTAGAGGTTTTTTCTAATTATTCATAAAGGAAGATGACTAAAACATATTAGAAGTAAATGAATTTAGTCATCCATATTTTAAGATTTAAGCACAACCATCATACTTAAATTGAATTTCATCTTTTAGGTGAGACTTTTTATAAATCCAAAATTTACGCGGTACATCAACATGAGCATTCGAAATAGATTGAATTACTTTTTGGTCTAAGTCGTAAACACCAGAACCTTTCTTAATTTTGACTTTTTTCACATCGCCATGTTTGTCTACTTTAAAGCTAAAAGTGACACTACGATTATGACCATTTAAATTATCTGTATTTACAGAAATTTGAGGTTGTGCACGATATTGGAAAGATGTTTTCTCACCTGATTTTTGTGCAGCCCAATTTTTAGAATTAAAATCATATGAACATTGAACTTCATCTTCTTCAATGAATCTTAAATTAAATGTTTGAAAACCAATGGTTGCGACAGCATTATCTTCTTCAATATACGGTTTAACTTTAGATACACGAACAGCTTGAATTAAAAGGTCGTCTAAATTTTTTAATCCTGTACTTTCTTGAACCGTTGCTTTGGTGACATTACCCGATTCATCGGCATATACGCGTAAAATAGCAGCACGATTTTTTTCTTTTAAATCTTCATTTTTGTATTTAGGTTGGGGAAATTTTTCCCACTGAATACGTGTGGTTAAATGCGCACCTAATGCTGCACTTTTTTGGGTATTCAATTTTTTAGATGTATTATTTTCTTGGCTATATGCTGTAGAAAAAGGTAATACAAGCAATAAACTAGCACACAGGATACTTTTCATAATTTGAATATCTTAATCGAGTTGTATATCGAAAATAGTGAATTAAACTCAGCAAGTATTTCCTGAATTGAAAATACTCGCAAGTATTAAATAAAATTAAGTGAAATTTCTTATGTGTTGTTACCTTTATTAATATCGACAGAGAATAGATCTTTGGTTTTAATCCAACTCACCGTAACGACAGCCATGGTGATACATCCTCCAAAAACTGTTGCCATAACAGCCCCCATATACTTCGCTGCAAAGCCAGACTCAAAAGCACCAAGCTCATTACTACTTGAAACGAACATACCGTTTACTGCGGCAACGCGTCCACGCATATTTTCAGGTGGATAAATTTGTAAAATCGTTTGTCGAATAACAACAGAAATACTGTCGCAAGCACCCGTCATTGCCAGTGCGAATAATGATAGCCACATATAGTTTGAAAATGCGAAAACTAATGTGAATATTCCAAAGCCAGCAACTGCAAGTAGCATATTGCGCCATGCATGATGTGTTGGTGGGAACTTGGTTAATATCATCATGGTAATGAGTGCGCCAATCGCTGGTGCTGCACGTAAATAACCCAGTCCTTCGGGTCCAACTTTTAAAATATCTTCTGCAAAAATAGGAAGTAGGGCAATCACACCACCAAAAAGTACAGAAACTAAATCTAATGAAATTGCCCAAAGTACAATTTTAGTTTTCAAAATAAATTTAAAACCATCTTTTAAGCTTTCTCTTATGTTCTCAGTTTCTATTGACGGGAATGTACGTTTTTTTAAGAGGTTGACTAGGATAAAGCAAATTGTTAATAAAACAGCGACAGAGATTAAGCTCGTTTCACGACCTAAAAATGCCAACATAAAACCACCAAGCATTGGTCCTAAAATTGCACCCGTTTGCCAGCCAATGGTTGTCCATGTCGCGCCATTGGCATATAAATCTTTGGGTATTAAAAATGGTTTTAATGATGTTGCTGATGGACTATATAAGCCTCGAATTGTACCTAAGCCAAAAATGACGGCATAAATACTCCAAGCAAGAGTATGTGTGGAAATTTGACCTAAGCCATAGCTATGAAATAACCACCATAAAATGATGGGCATGGGCACTGCAAAAAATAAACATATTTTCATAATGATTTGTTTATTAAAACGATCTGCAAAATAACCACCCCAAAGTGACAATCCGATATACGGTATGGCTTCTGCTAAACCAATTAAGCCAAGCGTAAGTGGGTCTTTGGTAATTTGATATAAAGAATAGGCAACAATAATTTCTTGAATAAGAATAGCTAAAGTTAAAAAAAGTTGATTTAAGGTAATAATTGAAAAGTCACGATACCGAAGTGCCGCGAAAGCGTCCTGTGCTATTTTCATGTTGTACTATTTTTAAAGAGATGGAAAATTATACTGCGGAATATCTGTAAGTTTATATGTTCATTTTTTAAATATATAGCGCAAAATTTGAAGACAATCTTGGTCTTAATAAAAATAATTGCTTTTGTTTTGAGCAGGGATGCATTAGAATATGCGCTCCCTTACCTGCAGGTCGTTTTTGCAATGGTGCAGACGTTCCGAACAGGTGTTCAAAAGAGGTTGTTATGCCTAAGATGAAAACTCGCCGTGGTGCAGCTAAACGCTTTAAAGCGACTGCTAACGGTTTTAAGCGTAAACAAGCGTTCAAACGCCACATTTTGACCAAAAAATCTGCTAAGCGTATTCGTCAATTACGCGGCTGTGTAATGGTTCACGTAAGTGACGTTGCTTCAGTTCGCCGTATGTGCCCATACATCTAAGGAGATTTATAAATGGCTCGTGTAAAACGTGGTGTTCAGGCGCATCGTCGTCATAAAAAAATTCTTGCTCGTGCTAAAGGTTACTACGGCGCTCGCTCACGTGTTTATCGTGTAGCGTTCCAAGCAGTAATTAAAGCAGGTCAATATGCTTACCGTGACCGTCGTCAAAAGAAACGTCAATTCCGTGCTTTATGGATTGCGCGTATCAATGCTGGCGCACGTCAAAATGGTTTGTCGTACAGCCGTATGATTTCTGGCTTGAAAAAAGCTCAGATCATCATCGACCGTCGCGTACTTGCTGACATCGCTATGCATGATTCAGTTGCATTTGCTGCTATCGCTGAAAAAGCGAAAAGCGCATTAGCTGCTTAATCATCTTAGATGATTTAAAAAAGACCGCTTTTAGCGGTCTTTTTTATTGCCTAATATTTACTGTGGGAATAATTCTGTGTGAATATCCCCATTGCAACCGAAATATTGAACTTTTGCACCGTTAATCCAAACAATATACCCAATACAGCCAGCCTCATAAGTGAGGTCTTTAAACTCGGGATATATCACAGTACCTGATTGAGCTTGCAAAATTGCAGATTTAATTTTTGCAGCATCAAAATTTTTAGAAATCTTTTCAGGATGTGCTTCAAACTCTAAACGTAAGCTACTTCCATTTGAAAAATAGTAGGTCATTTCTCCACGTCGATAGTTAACATTATACGATTCAATATCTATTGAAATAAGTTGTTGAATAACTTCACTAAAGTTGATTTTGCCTGTATTGGATTTGGTGAATACATTATTAATAATGGAAATTTGTTGTGGATTAAAATGAGACATCAAGCTTCTACTTTTATTGATTGTTAAGTTTATCGATTTATAATTTTATTCAAATGTCGACATGCATTTTAGCGCATTTAAAATGCATGTCAAAACAGTGGTTATAAACCAAAATAATAGCCAATGAGGCAAATAATAATGGTGATAATAATTAATGTGAACACGCCTGATTTTCCAGAAGTTGTTTCAGGGGTGGGCTTATTTTCCTTTTTGAAAATTACACTATTTGGGGTTGTTGTTTCTTCTAAAGGCTCTAACGGATTGTCTTTCACAGCAATTGGCGTTAATTGCGCAGTTTTATAATGATTTGCAACTTTTGTAATGAATTTGGCATGTAAATCATCAATATGTTGCGCAAAATTACGAATATTTAACTGTTCCTCAGGATTAATGACACTGCCATCTTCATGGTAAGGATGTTGAATTTTCTGTTCAATGTATTCAGATAGCGCATCTAATTCATGTAGAGCTTGGTGTGCATAATCTGCTTGATATTCTGTGGGTAATAAAGCGAGATGATTGGCGTGTGATGTTTGTGGTTCATTTAATGATGTTGCATTAGATGATGCAATTCCATAATAGGGTGCATTTAAACTTAATGGTGCTTTATAGCCCATTGCATATGGGTGGTTGAATAACTCTTTTGTCATAAAAGCTTGGATATCATCCCATTGTGGTTGTTTGAAATCGGCATCTAAAAGCTTTATTAGTTTTGAGTTAAGTTCATATCGCCATAAAATTTCATGACGTAAAGGGCTAGATTGTGTTTGTGGGGCTTTGTAGTTATCTTCAGATAAGTACCATTCAGGTAGCTCTTTACCAAAAATCCACGCTGTTTTTTTATTGGCTGCATGGCTCACAATAAAATGAGGGTAAGCAAGTAGCTCTACATTTACATTGGGATTTTTTTCATCTACTAATAGTGCTGAATTATGCAGGCTTAAACGCTGAACGCCTTGTTTTTTTAAGCCTTCTAGCCAAATATGAAAATGTTGAGCGAGTAAATGCTGAGAAATTAAATCTCGAAATAGAAAAATATGTTGATCGAAAATAGAGTGGTTAATCCAACGATTAAAGTTTAAATCCTGATTTAAAAACTCATTTCCGTAAGTAACTAAGGCTAATTGTTGTTTCCAAATTTGATCTAGTGCCATCGTGAATGATCTCGTCGTTATTCGCTTTATCTTATACTTTTTATAAATCTAGATGCTAATCAAATTTTACTTACAGCATAACTTCATAAAAGTGACTAAAAACTGTTAGAATATGTGGTTTTATTATATTTTTTAAATTGTTGCTTTGAGAGTTACTATGTCACTGGAAGCCCTGACCACTGAAGCGCTTGCTGCAATTGCAGCAGCAGAGGACCTTGCTACACTCGATCAAGTACGAGTGCAATTTACAGGGAAAAAAAGCCAGCTTGCTGAACAATCGAAGTCGCTTGGTAAGATAGATCCTGAAGAACGTAAAGTTTTTGGTGCCCAAATTCACGCTGTACGTGAAGCAATTACTGGCGCATTAACTGAACGCCAAGCAGAATTGCAAAAAGCAGTACTAGAACAAAAGCTTGCAAGCGAAACTGTAGATATTACATTACCAGGTCGCGGTCAAACGATTGGTAGTATTCATCCTGTTACTCAAGTGCAAGAACGTATTTGTCAGTTCTTTACTAAAGCAGGTTTTACTGTAGCGACAGGTCCAGAAGTTGAAGATGATTATCACAACTTTGAAGCATTGAATATTCCGGGTCATCACCCTGCACGCGCAATGCACGATACCTTCTATTTTGATGTTAATCATTTACTTCGTACGCATACTTCAGGTGTGCAAATCCGTACGATGGAAACAACTCAGCCACCAATTCGTATTGTGTGTCCAGGTCGTGTGTATCGTTGTGACTCAGATCAAACGCATTCACCAATGTTCCATCAAATTGAAGGTTTATACGTTGCAGAAAACACAAGCTTTGCAGAACTAAAAGGTTTGTTGGTTAATTTGCTTAACGAATTCTTCGAAAAAGATTTGAAAGTACGTTTCCGTCCATCTTACTTCCCATTCACTGAGCCAAGTGCTGAAGTGGATATTATGGATGAGCGTGGTAAATGGTTAGAAGTTTTGGGTTGCGGTATGGTGCATCCAAATGTATTACGTTCTGCGGGTATCGATCCTGACAAATACAAAGGTTTTGCATTTGGTTTAGGTGTAGAGCGTTTTGCAATGCTTCGTTATGGCATTAACGATTTGCGTATGTTCTATCAAAATGATGTGCGTTTCTTACGCCAATTTGCTTAAACAGATTTTTTGTAAATCCTCTCCTAACCTCTCCTTTATAAAAGGAGAGGGACTTCTCGAAATCAATTAAAAGTAGAGGAGTCCTCCCCCTTAAATAATGGGGGAGTTAGAGGGGGATTAAGAATTTAGATATATAGGTTTTTATAAATGAAAATTAGCGAAAATTGGTTACGTACGTGGGTAAATCCTGCCATTGATAGCGACACACTTTCAGACCAACTAACAATGCTTGGTTTAGAAGTTGATGATTTATCTCCTGCTGCAAAACCATTTACTGGTGTTGTTGTTGGTGAAGTGCTTACTGTTGTACAACATCCTGATGCTGACCGTTTGCGTGTAACCACTGTAAATATTGGTACTGGCGAGCCTTTACAAATTGTATGTGGCGCACCAAACGTACGTGAAGGTATGAAAGCACCTGTAGCAACCATTGGTGCTGTATTACCAGGCGATTTCAAAATCAAAAAAGGCAAGCTACGTGGTGTTGAATCACAAGGTATGCTTTGTGGTGCATCTGAAATTGACTTAGAAGATAAAATTGATGGTCTTTTAGAGCTTCCTGCTGATGCGCCTGTCGGTGTCAACATTCGTGAATATCTAAACTTAGATGACAACGTGATTGATATCAGCATTACGCCAAACCGTGGTGATTGTTTTAGTATTCGTGGTATTGCACGTGAAATTGGTGTAATTAACCAACTTCCTGTAAGTGCACCTGAAATTAAAGAAGTTGCTGCAACAATTTCAGATGAGAAAAAAGTTGTTGTTGAGACTGATGGTTGCCCACGTTATTTAGGTCGTGTGATCAAAAACGTAAATACTAAAGCGCCAACACCTGAATGGATGGAACGTGCTTTGGCTCGTTCAGGTATTCGTCAACACAGTATTCTTGTCGATATTACCAACTATGTACTCATGGAATTGGGTCAACCACTTCATGCATTTGACGGTGGTAAAGTTGAAGGTGCAGTACATGTTCGTCAAGCAACTGCAGCTGAAAAGTTAACACTGTTAAATGAGCAAGAAGTTGAGCTTTCTGAAAAAATCATGATTATTGCAGATGACAATAAAGCATTAGCAATTGCAGGGATCATGGGTGGCTTATCTTCAGCTATTTCAGATACAACAACTGAAATTTTCTTAGAATCTGCATTCTTCGATCAATTACATATTGCAGGTCGTGCACGTAGCTTTGGTTTACATACAGATGCATCTCAACGTTATGAACGTGGTGTAGATTTTGAATTGCCATTGGTTGCTATGCACCGTGCATCTCAGTTAATTGCTGATCTTGCAGGCGGTGAATTTGGTCCAATTACTGTTGCAGAAAAAACAGAGCTATTACCAAAGCGTGATGCGATTGAATTAAATCAAGCTCAAGTCGATCAACTACTGGGTTATAAAGTTGAAAGCGATTTCATTACAGATGCATTAACACGTTTAGGTTGTAATGTTACTGTGAAAGCGGAAGGTGAGTGGACAGTTGTTCCTCCATCACACCGTTTTGATATGGTTATTTACCAAGACTTAATTGAAGAAGTTGCACGTATTCACGGTTATGACAACATTCAAATCAGCTTGCCTGTTATTGATGTCAAACTTGCGAAATATCAAGATCAGTTTGAACTTGCTCAATTACGTCAAACAGTTGTTGCTTTAGGTTATCAAGAGGCAATTAGCTTTAGCTTTGCAGATTTGAAACTTGAGAAGCAATTGAATCCTGCGGTAAATCCATTGGCATTGGCTAACCCAATTTCAAGTGATTTAGCTGTTATGCGTTCTACATTGCTTTCAAGTTTAATTCCATGTGTTCAACACAACATTAACCGTCAGCAAAGCCGTGTACGTTTCTTTGAGTTAGGTTTACGTTTTGATTATCAAAATGCATCTTCAATTCAAGACTTAAAACAAATTCCAACTTTGGCATTCATTGCAGTCGGTTCAAAAACTGTTGAATCTTGGCATGCTAAGCCACAAGTCATGGATTTCTTCGATTTTAAAGGCGAAGTGGAAGAAGTTTTAGCTGCTGCTCGTTTGAATGTTGAATATGTACGTTCAGAAAAATCTTGGTTACATCCAGGTCAATCTGCTGAAATTTTAGTAGATGGTCAATCAATCGGTTATTTAGGTCGTTTACATCCATCTTTAGAAAGTGCACTAGATTTGGGCATAACTTGGGTTGCTGAACTCGATCAAAAGGCTGTTTTGCAAACTTATGTATCTAATTTTACAGAATTATCACGTTTTCCTTCAGTTAGACGTGATATTGCCCTTTTAATTAATGATAAGATTAATGTTAGCGAAATTCAGAAACTTATCGAAAAAACAGGTGGAGAGTTATTAGACTCTACTTGGTTGTTCGATGTGTACACTGGTCAAGGTGTTGAAAACGGCAAGCGTTCACTCGCATTTGCATTGTTATGGCAACATCCATCACGTACACTAGAAGATGCTGAAATTAAATCTGGTATGGACAACATACTTCAAATTTTAGAACAAACTTACCAAGCAACATTGAGGGCCTCATGACAGCACTAACAAAAGCAGAAATGGCTGATCATTTAAGTGAGCTCACGAGTTTAAATCGACGTGAAGCAAAACAAATGGTCGAGTTATTCTTCGATGAGATTAGCCAAGCGCTAATCTCTGGGGAACAAGTTAAACTTTCAGGTTTTGGGAACTTCGAACTACGTGACAAACGTCAACGTCCAGGTCGTAATCCTAAAACAGGTGAGGAAATTCCGATTTCCGCTCGCCGTGTAGTTACCTTCCGTGCGGGACAAAAATTCCGCCAACGCGTTGGAAATGAGCAGATCGATTGATCTGCTTTTTTAATGCTTTAAATTTGATGATGTGTCTTAAATTTTAATTCGAGTGAGTCCTAATTATTTTTAGTTCTTTTGTTTAGCGAGGAATAATCTAATTGTTGGTCATACTCTATAAATTTCAGGCATAAAAAAAGAGAACCGTAAGGTTCTCTTTTTTTAAGTAAATAATCGTTAGATTATTTAGCTTCAGAAGCAGCAACTTCAGAAGCAGCATCGATAGCTTCAGATGCAGCAACAGTAGCTTCAGAAGCAGCAGCTTCAGCTTGAACAGCAGCATCAGATGCAGCAGCAACTTCAGAAGTAGCAACTTCAGATGCAGCAGCAGGAGCTTCTTCAGTTTTTTTAGCACAACCAACGAAAGCTAAAGTAGTAGCAACTGCAGCAGCAATAGCGATTTTTTTGAATAACATGGCATCACTCTCTAAAAGAATTAGATTAAAAAAAACCTACGTTAGCCTGTAGTATGCTCTTATTATTCCTAAATTTGTTAGGCAGTAACAATGCAGGAGCAGTCTAACTGGTCTGCGGCTATGCTATCACTGAGCCTTTTGAATTGCTACTGGTTGATAAAAAAAAAGTGTATTAAAAGTGGGTAAATTGGCTATTTGTTAACAGAAAATAACTATTAATAATTGAAAGTAGATTGGATAAATGCAATATAACTCTCTAAAATTATTAATGTTTTCTTTCTATTTATTTTAATAATCATTAACTTAAAAATAACTTTACACGAATTTATGATGTTTGTTGCGTTATGTAATTAAAGTCAACCAATTAAAAAAAGGCCATCATTACGATAGCCTTTCTATTTTTAAATCAAATGAAAATTAATTTGAAGCTTTACGTTTCATTTGATCAAAGAAATCATCATTTGTTTTGGTTTCTTTCATGCGGTCTAGCAAGAATTCCATTGCCGCTAATTCGTCTTGAGTATGAAGAAGCTTACGTAGAATCCACACTTTACGTAGATTATCTTCGCTCATGAGGCGTTCTTCACGACGAGTACCAGATTTCTTAATGTTCATAGCAGGGAACACACGTTTCTCTGCAATACGACGATCAAGTGTAATCTCTTGGTTACCCGTACCTTTGAATTCTTCGTAGATCACTTCATCCATTTTACTGCCTGTTTCAATTAAAGCAGTAGAAATGATTGTGAGTGAGCCGCCTTCTTCAATGTTACGTGCAGCACCAAAGAAACGCTTAGGACGTTCTAAAGCATGCGCATCTACACCACCAGTTAATACTTTACCCGATGAAGGAATAACAGTGTTGTAAGCACGTGCCAAACGAGTAATAGAGTCAAGAAGAATAACAACATCTTTCTTGTGCTCAACTAAGCGTTTTGCTTTTTCAATGACCATTTCGGCAACTTGAACGTGACGAGCAGGAGATTCATCGAATGTAGATGCAATTACTTCACCACGAACAGTACGCTCCATTTCAGTTACTTCCTCAGGACGTTCATCGATAAGAAGAACGATTAAGAAGACTTCAGGGTTGTTACGTACAATTGATTGTGCGATGTTTTGCAACAACATTGTTTTACCCGCTTTTGGCGGAGCAACAATAATTGAACGTTGACCCTTACCAATAGGAGCAACTAAGTCGACAACACGCGCAGTTAAATCTTCAGTTGTACCATTACCTAATTCCATAATTAACTGTTCAGTCGGGAATAAAGGGGTTAAGTTTTCAAATAAGATTTTATTACGTGCATTTTCAGGTGTGTCGTAGTTAATTTGATTTACTTTTAGTAATGCAAAATAACGTTCGCCTTCTTTTGGTGGGCGAATAGTACCAGTGATGGTATCACCCGTACGAAGGTTGAAACGACGAATTTGAGATGGACTAATATAAATGTCATCTGGGCCAGCTAAATACGAACCTGCAGCTGTGCGCAAGAAGCCAAAGCCATCTGTTAGAATTTCTAGAACGCCATCACCAAAAATCTCTTCACCATTCATCGCATGGCGCTTTAAGATGGCAAAAATAATGTCTTGCTTGCGGTTACGAGCAACTCCTTCGAGGCCCATAAACTCGGCAATTTTGATGAGTTCGCCAATCGGTTTTTTCTTGAGTTCGGTTAAATTCATATGTGATCAGATAGAATGTGAAATTCTGAGGTACAAGTTAGATAGGAAGCACAATGAGTAGGCCGCAGACATGCAAAAAACGAAAGTAATTGGTTCGCACAATAACAATTCAAAGAACTGAAATTTTATTTAAAATAAAAAGAAGTGTGAAAACAATTTCTGTTGCCGAGCGGCATCTTATGTGTTGTGTCTTGTAAGAAAGAAAGGGAATAGAAACCCTAAATTTCTTGATTATGCAATATAAGAGAGAATTTGTGGTTTGTCAATTTATAGCCGAAAAAAATACGCTATATTTTAATAGCGTATTTTAAAAAGACTAACTTCTTAGATGTTTTCATCAATGAAAGCAGTTAATTTTGATTTAGGTGCAGCACCAACTTGTTGCGCTACAACTTCACCATTTTTGAACATTAATAGCGCAGGGATGTTACGGATGTTGTAGTTCACAGCAGTTTGTTCGCATGAAGTTACATCAACTTTAACAATTTTAACTTTACCTTCGTATTCTGAAGCTAAAACTTCTAATACAGGTGCAATTGCTTTACAAGGTGCACACCAACCTGCCCAAAAATCTACAAGTACAGGTGTGTCAGACTCTAATACGTCTGCTGTGAAGTTATCATCAGTTGTGTTTACAATATTGCCAGACATGGTTTTGCTCCAAAAATAATCTTTTAAAGATGGTATCAATGTTCTTAGTATTACATAGCCATCTTTAACAATGTAGGGGTATAACTAAATTTTCAACCTTTCGCAATTTTTTGTCTAATTGATGCTCACGATGGTGATTATCGTGTAACACAATTGTCATAAATAAGGGAAATATCAGCGTGTTAAAAAAACACATTATAAATGGCTTTTAAATTGCATGTAGGTGAATTACTCTAGTCGTAGTTCTGAATAGGTTTGTTTAAAGAATGTCTGATTTTTTAATTGATGAAGAGTTACTTGCAGCCATTGATATGGGGTCAAATAGTTTTCATTTGGCAATTGCCCGTGTTGATCACGGAGAAGTAAAAAAAGTTGCGTCAATGTCAGAAAAAGTACAATTGGCAGCAGGCTTAGATGAAAATAAAAACTTAACAGAAGCTGCGCAACAACGTGGATTAGCATGTTTGGCGCGTTTTGTTGGACGTTTGGGAGCGGTTCAGCCTAATCGCTTGCGTATTGTGGCAACCAATGCTTTGCGTCAAGCAAAAAATGGTCACGAATTTATCCAAAAAGCAGCTGAAATTTTACCAAAGCCTATTGAAATTATTGCGGGGCGTGAAGAAGCTCGTCTAATTTATTTGGGTGTATCTCACACCATGGCAAATAGTGGACGACGTTTAGTTGTCGATATTGGTGGTGGCTCTACCGAGTTGATTATTGGTGAAGAATTTGAACCCATTCATACAGAATCATTGCAAATGGGTTGTGTTGCATTCACCAAAAAGTTTTTCCAAGATGGTGAAATTAGTCATAAAGCTTTTGATAAAGCCGTTGTTGCTGCCCGTAAAGAATTGTCTGGTATTGCCAATACATATAAAAAAGAAGGTTGGGATACGGTAGTTGGTTCAAGTGGAACAATTAAAGCTTGTCGCCAAATTGTCGTTAATATGGGCTGGAGCGATGAGAAAGAAAGCTTAACGCGCGAAGGTCTAGATAAATTAAAAGATAAGCTCTTTAAATATAAACATGTTTCCGATATGGAATTTGATGGTCTAAAAGAAGATCGTCGAGCAGTTTTGCCAGCAGGTATTGCGATTCTATATGCGGTATTTGATATTTTGGAAATCGATTCACTTTTATATTCCGATGGTGCGTTACGTGAAGGCGTAATGTACGATCTTTTAGGTCGTTTCCAACACGAAGATATCCGAGATCGAAGTGTTCAAGCTTTAATGGGGCGTTATAGCTCTGATGCTAAACAAGCTGAGCGTGTTGTTAAAACAGCACAACATTTGTTTGAAAGTGTTGCTAAAAAACTCAATTTAACCAGTGATGATAGTGATTTACTTCGTCGTGCTGCGTATTTACATGAAATTGGTTTAGCAATTAGTCATGCAGGATATCATCGTCATGGTGCATATTTATTGCAACATTCGGACATTGCAGGCTTCTCGCAAATTGACCAAAATCATCTTTCGCATTTAGTTGCACATCATCGTAGAAAGCTTAGAAGTGACGCTAAATTTGACATTATGAAAGTGGGTGGTAGCAAATTACTGCACTTATGTCTATTGCTTCGATTATCTGTTTTATTAAATCACAGTCGTAGCGATGAGATGCTTCCTGCCATTGAATTGATAGTACATAATGCGCAACAATGGCAACTAAGTGTTTCTGGCGATGCAAAACAGTGGCCTTTACTTGTTGCAGACTTGCACGATGAGCAAGCGCAGTTCAAGCATTGTGACATTGAATTGAATATTCAGGCGGAACAATTCATTCATTAACGTATGGTTAATTTACGGATAAGGTCGACCTATGAAAAATAAAACAGCCCAATCTAAAGCATGGGCAACAGTTCAAATTGCACGTCATCCTGAACGTCCGCAATTCTTAGATTACGTTGGTGAAATTTTTACAGAATTCGATGCTTTGCATGGTGATCGCTTATTTGGTGATGATGGTGCAATGGTAGGTGGTTTAGCGCGTTTTGATGGTCAACCTGTGATGATTGTTGGTCAACATCGTGGTCGTAGCACGCGTGAAAAACTACAACATAATTTTGGTATGAGTAACCCAGAAGGTTATCGTAAATCTCAGCGTCTTTTAGATATGGCTGAGCGTTTTAATCTTCCTGTTTTGACATTTATTGACACAATGGGCGCGTACCCAGGTGTTGGTGCTGAGGAACGTGGTCAAGCTGAAGCAATTGCAACAAGTCTTGCACAACTTTCAAACTTGAAAGTACCTGTTATTGCAACAGTGCTTGGTGAAGGTGGTTCGGGCGGTGCTTTAGGTATTGGTGTTGCTGACCGTGTGGTGATGCTTTCTCATAGTATCTATTCAGTGATTTCACCTGAAGGTTGTGCATCTATTTTGTGGAAAACGGCTGAAAAAGCTGAGCAAGCAAGTGAAGCACTCGCTCTTACAGCTGAAAAATTGAAAAAGATGGGCATTGTTGAATATGTTGTCGATGAAGGTGAGGGTGCTCACTTAAATCCTGAACAAGTTATGCAAAGCCTCAAGTCTGTGTTAAAACAAGCACTTGAAGAATTGCAACCAATGGATGCGAATGAACGATGCGAAGCGCGTTACCAGCGTTTAATGAAGTTTGGCAGCGACAATTTAGGTCTAACTGCTTAAAACAGCTTCAGAATTTTTCAGAAAATTCTTCGTTTTTAATTGGATGTAGCGGTGGCATGGATTCCATGTTGCTTCTGCATCTAATGTCATTTTTGTGCCCTGAAAAAGTTCGTGCAATTTATGTCGATCATCAATTGCAATCTTCAAGCGAGCAATGGGGACAGTTTGTTTTGGCGCAATGCCAGCAACTGAATATTCCTTGTATTGTTCAAACGGTAGATGTTGCGGATGGCAATTTAGAAAGCCAAGCTAGATCTGCACGATATCAAGCCTATTCACATCATATTCAGCCTCACGAAATTCTATTACTTGCACATCATCAACAAGACCAAGCTGAAACATTAATGCTTCGATTACTTTCGGGTGCAGGAATTCATGGTTTGGCTGCTATGCGTGAAATAGATGTTCGGCAAAATTTAACCATCTGGCGACCACTTTTAAATATTTCGCATGAGAAAATTTGCCAATGGGCAAGTCAGTTGAATGTGCAAAATATTCAAGATCCAACAAATTACGACACACATTATGATCGAGCATGGTGCCGTGAAGAATTGTGGCATATTTTGCAAAGTCGCTATCCTAAAATGCAGCAAGCTTTAAGTCGAACCAGTTATTTAATGCAAGATGCTGAAGATATTTTGCATGAGGTTTTATTGCAAGATTTAGCCTTATGTGGAAATGACGTTGAATTAGGTCTTCATATTTTTAATCAGCTTAATCCGCCAAGACAACGTCAATTATTGTCTGCTTGGATGAAAGGTGGTGATCAGTATCGTCCATCTTTTGATATGGTTGAGCGTATTCAAAATGAAGTCATTCATTCAAAGAAAGATTCTCAAGCAGCTTTGCATTGGAATGGTTATTTTTACGTGCGCTATCAAGATCAATTGTATCGCATTAAAAAAGAAGAATATTTAGCTGAAAAGACAGAAATTTTTGAAATTCAAAATATTAAATTTGAGCTAAATGAATCTGTTTCGTTAGCATCTGGGCAATATAAAATTCAAACTGAAAATATTGGACTATCTTTTGAGTTGTTAAATAAGAAGCTCACTATTGAGCAACGAAAAGGTGGTGAAAAAATTCATTTGTACGGACGTATTGGTTCTTGGCCGTTAAAGAAAGCCATACAAGAAGCACATATTTTTCCGTGGCAGCGTCATACAATTCAAATATTAAGCATAGATAATGTTATGCTAGGTGCGTTTACACCGAAAGGTTTTTGGTTTGCACAATCTGTGTATTGTGAAACAGGTGGTTGGCAACCAAAGTTAATGAACAAAGATCAAACTCATAGATGAGCGTGAAAAATGACGGCAGTTTTAGATTGTAATATTAGTTTTATTGGTGGCGGTAACATGGCTCAAGCCTTAATTGGTGGCTTGATTGCTCGAGGTTTGCCTGCAACTCGTATTACAGTTTCAGATCCAGTAGAACAAGTACGTCAGTTATTGCAAGAAAAGGATGTGCAAGTTACTGAAGATAATATGGCGGCAATTCAAACAGCAGATGTTGTTGTTTTTGCAGTAAAACCACAAGTTTTGGCACAAGTTTTAAAGCCATTAAAAGGTCTTTTTGCTGGTAAATTAGTGATTTCAATTGTTGCTGGTGCAGAAATCTCAACTATTTCAGAATTACTTGGCACAGACCAAGTTGTGCGTGTTATGCCAAATACACCTGCATTGGTTCAAACAGGTGCACATGGTTTATATGCGACAGAAGCTGTATCTGAAAAAGACCGTAACTTAGCAAGCCAAGTTTTGGCTGCAACAGGTTTAACCATTTGGGTAAATACTGAAGCACAAATTGATGCTGTAACTGCGGTTTCAGGTTCAGGCCCTGCGTACTTTTTCTATTTAATGGAAAGTATGATTCGTGCAGGTAAAAATTTAGGTTTAGATGAAAAAGTTGCAACGGATTTGACTTTGCAAACTGCATTGGGTGCAGCGCAAATGGCAATTACAAGTGCAAATACGCCTGCTGAATTACGCAAAAATGTAACGTCACCAAATGGTACAACACAAGCTGCGATTGAAGTGTTTGATCATGGTCAAGTTTCACAAACCATTCAAGCTGCTTTGGCTGCTGCACAAAAACGTAGTCAAGTGCTTGCACAAGATTTGAGTGATAGCGTTAAATAAGATTGATTTAATTAGGAAAGTTTATATATGGGTGCAAATTCTGCGCTAATTTTTGGCATCATCATTAACGTAGCGATTTTGCTCGTATTCTTCCGTTTTCTAATGCAATTAGCTGCGGTAAGTCCTTATAACCCAGTTGTTCTTTCAACGGTGAAAGCAACGAAAATTGTCGATGTTTTTAGTCGCATTTTTCCAACAGTTGCAAAAGGTCGAGTAAATTTAGCGGCATTAGCTTTGGTTATTGTGCTGTATTTACTAAAAATTTTTGGTGTGATGTATTTGTCGGGTGCAATGCCAAATAGTCCAATTCATTTGGTGATTTTGACTTTTGTAACGATGATTCAAGACTTAATTCGTTTCTGTCGTTATTTAATTTTCGCAACGATTATTTTAAGTTGGGTGGTGATGTTTACACAATCACGTTCACCTTATATTGAAGTCATTCAAGAATTGGCTGAACCTTTACTTGCACCATTTCGTCGTATTTTGCCGAATATGGGGATGATTGACTTATCGCCAATTTTTGCTTTCTTAACGTTGTTCGTAATTGAAATTATTATGAATGAAGTGGCAATTGTGTTGCTTACGGGTCTCTAATTTGACCGAATAAAAAAGGACGCTGATGCGTCCTTTTTTATTTTGGGCGATTTGAACACCTATCCCTGAACCTCTCCTAGAAGGAGAGGTCTTAGGCTGAAAACCTCCATCCCAACCTTCCTCCTACAAGGAGGAAGGAGCTTTACATTAATGCGCTTCATCCCAGTTTTTGCCTTTACCTACTTCTACAATAAGAGGTACCGAAATTTGTAGAACAGATTGCATCACTTCAGCAAGTTTTGGTGCAAGCTCATCTGCAATATCTTCATCAACTTCAAATACCAATTCATCGTGTACTTGTAACAGCATTTTGGCTTGATCTTTCGGAAGCATTTTTTCCACTTCAATCATTGCTATTTTAATGATATCGGCAGCAGAACCTTGAAGTGGCGCATTAATGGCAGCACGTTCAGCAGCTTTACGAACCATCATATTTCGAGCATCAATATCTGGTGTATATAAACGACGACCTAAAATAGTTTCTACAAAACCTTGTTCCAAAGCAACTTGACGAGTACGTTGCATATATTCGTAAATGCCAGGGTAACGATGGAAATATTGCTTAATATAGTCTTGAGATTCTTGGCGAGTAAAACCAAGTTGACGAATTAGACCAAATTCTGACATGCCATAAAGTAAACCGAAGTTCACCGCTTTGGCTTGACGACGTTGATCACTCGTTACATCTTCAAGTGCAATTCCTAAAACTTCGGCAGCTGTACGACTATGTACATCTTGTCCATTTTTAAATGCATCAACCAAGGCTTCATCTTGTGAAAAATGTGCCATTAAGCGTAATTCAATCTGCGAATAATCGGCTGCAAGTAAAATTCGACCTTTCGGAGCAATAAATGCTTTACGAATTTGGCGTCCAATTTTTTCACGTACAGGAATGTTTTGTAAGTTCGGATTTGTTGAAGATAAACGCCCCGTAGCTGTTAAAGCTTGGTGATAGCTTGTATGTACACGATGCGACTCATCATTTGCTTGCTTCAATAAACCATCTGTATATGTACTTTTGAGTTTAGATAAACCACGATATTCCAAAATTAAATCTGTAATAGGATGATCAATTTTTTCTAAAACACTTTCACTTGTACTGTATTGCCCAGTCGATGTTTTTTTGCCACCTTTTAGACCTAACTTATCAAATAAAACTTCACCAACTTGTTTTGGTGAGCTGACATTGAAGCTTTCACCTGCAATTTCAATAACTTGGTTTTCTAAGTCTTGAATGGTATTGGCAAATTCAACGCCTAACTGATCTAAGAAACTTAAATCAAGTTCGATCCCGTTTTCTTCCATCATGGTTAGAACACGAGCAACAGGCATTTCAATATTATGAAGAAGATTTAATAGTTCAGGATGCTTCTGTAGCTTTGCATCTAAAACTTCGTATAAACGATAAGTGACATGCGCATCTTCAGCAGCATAATGTGCAGCAGTTTCAATCTCAATTTGATTAAATGTTTTTTGTTTAACGCCTTTACCCGCAACTTGTTCATAGGTTGTGGTTAAGTGACTTAAATACAAACGTGAAACATCATCCATGCCGTGACGTGTTGCAACAGAATTCAACACATAAGATGCAAGCATGGTATCGAAATACCAACCTTGTAGCTGAATCCCGTGATTTTCTAAAACGTGAGCATCATATTTTAAATGATGACCAATTTTTTGAACTTCAGGATTTTCTAAGATTGGTTTAATTTGAGCTAAAACTGTTTCACGATTGAGCTGTTCAGGAGCACCTTCATAATCATGTGCAAGCGGAACGTAATAAGCATCTTTCGCATCGAAAGCCACAGAAAAACCAACAATTTGTGCAATACGATAATCTAAGCTTGTAGTTTCTGTATCAAAAGCAAAGCGTTTTTCTGTGCTTAAACGTTGAAATAGCTTATCCCAACCTGCCTGCGTTAAAACAGTGTGATACGTTGCTTGACCCAATTGATCATCGATACTTGTAACAGAAGCTTGATCTTCATTGGCTACAGGCGCATCTTCAGTTGTATTTTTCACAACGGCTTTTGCTGTTTGTTTGTAGCTTGAGTTGTTTGGATTATTCGGATGATCTAAAGATTGTAATTGGTTACGGAATTCGAGTTCTGTATATAAATTACGAAGCGCTTCGACATTTGGATCTTGTAGTTTTAAGTCATCATAGCCAAAGTTTAAATCGAGGTTAATGACAATACTTGCAAGTTGATGATCGAGCGTAATGCCTTCAACACTGTCTTTAATATTTTGACCGACTTTGCCTTTAATTTTGTCGACATTTTCTAAAATGCCACCAATAGAGCCATATTCGGTTAAAAGTTTTGCAGCAGTTTTAGCACCAACACCCGGAACACCCATAATACCGTCAGAGGCATCACCCATAAGGGTTAGGTAGTCGATCATTTGATTTGGCCAAACGCCAAATTTTTCAAATACGCCATTTATATCGAGCGGGCGTTCTTTAAAGCTATCTTCCAAAGTGACTTTGTCTGTAACCAACTGCGCCATGTCTTTATCGCCAGTTGAAATAAGAACTTGGTGACCTAAAGCTTCTGCACGTTTTGCTAAAGTACCAATAACATCATCGGCTTCAGCACCCGGAAGAGTATGTAATGGAATACCTAAGGCACGAATAAGTGCATGTAAATATGGAATTTGTTGTGATAGTTCATCAGGCATGCTTGGACGGTCACCTTTGTAAATAGGTGAAAGTTCATGTCTGAAAGTAGGTTCTGGCGTATCGAAAATAACAGCCATGTGCGTAGGTTGAATCCGACGCATTAATTTTTGAATTGCGGCAATTGCGCCACGGACTGCATTTGTTTGCAAACCTGTTGACGTGGTTAATGGGGGCACAGCGTGAAATGCACGAAATAAAAAGTATGAGCCATCGACCAAGACAAATGGTGGCATTGATAAAATCCTTATCCAAATAACAGCGTTATTGTACGTGATTTTTAAGGTTGTCGCAGAAACATGATTACAACTCTAGATTACCGAATATCAGATGAATGTTAAATATCTCTATGAATGTGGGTGTTATGATGGTTAAAAATGTAATGAGCCAATTTATACGATGTTAAAAAGGCAAAATGAAATTCGCATGATCTGGTTGATGGTGCTAATTATTGTTGCAGTATCTGCATGGTTTTTAGATATTCGCATTCTGACTTATATCTGTGGAATCGCTTTTGTAATGAGCGTCATGCAATATGCAGATGGAATCAGTCATTCTATGGATGATCTATCTCAAAAATCGCATGTATCATTACAACCCACATCTAAAGTGCCTTTGTATTTATCATCGTTTTTTGCACTGGTTTCAGGAGTTATGGATTGGCATTTAGGGTTAACCATAGGTATTACGGCTTGGATTTTCTTCTTTTTAAGATGGTTAAAACGAATAGAAAATTCACTCGTTCATGTCGAACTTAAATTACAACAACAGCCTTTTGCGGCACATCAAGACAATTTGCAACTACCGCCCATTGTTCCAATAGTGGCATCTCAACAATTAAGTGAAAATTCAGAACAAAGTTTGTCTGAACAAATTAAACAATGGATTTTTCAGGGCAATCCTGTATTAAAAGTTGCAATTGTTGTTTTAGTGATTGGCGTTGTACTTTTACTTCGCTTTGCTACGGAACATTGGCAATTAAGCTTGGTGATGAAACTTGCTATTGTGGCTTTGGTGAGTGGAAGCGTTTCAGTTTTAGGTTATGCCTTATATAAAAATAATCGTAGTTTTGCTTTGGCTTTAGAAGGCTTGGGCTTAGCAGGCTTATTTTTGACTTTATTTTTTGCCTATTACAATAGTGTGATTCCAAATATTACCATCGCTTCAATCTGCTTTATTGCTGTTATGTTGCCAACATTGTGGCTAAGTTTAAAACAGCAATCTGTTGAATTGGCGATTATGGCAATGGTGATTGCATATTTAGCCCCATTTACGCTACCTGTTCGAGATGCAACAGCCGTAGAATTTATTGCATATTATTTGGTGATTAATGTAGCCGTAGCGATATTAAGCACCTTACGTCCATGGAAGTTCCTCAATCAAATTGCATTTTTAATGACTGTATTCTTCGGTGGAGGATATGCACTTTATAAAGGATACATTACAGAAAAAAATCAACTCACTGCGCTTGTTCTTGCACATAGCGCGGTATTTATTTGGCTTGGATTTCGTTTTAGTCAATTGATTGCAAAAGCAGATTTATCTGAATTTAAGTTCAAGCCTGCTTTAGATATTGCCCTTATTTTTGGTGCGCCTATTGTGGGATATGCATTTTTATATGTTATGCATATTGATGAAACTTTATGGCAAGCAGGATTAAGTCTTATTTTCGCAATTTTATTTGCTCTGCTTTATCAGTTTTTAAAAAGAAGTCAGACAGTTGATTTTATTTCACAAAGTTATTTAAGTCTTGCGCTCATCTTTCTTGCGCTTATTCCACCTATTTTATTGCCAGATCAATGGAGTGTGATGGGGTGGGCGATAGAAGGATTACTCATCTTCACTTTTTCTTTATATCAACAATCTGCAATGAGTCGTTACTTGGCGATGGGGTTGTTAGTTGTCGCAGGTTTATCGAGTTTTCATTCTGTGGCAGAGCATAGTACGTTCCCAAGTACAATGTATTGGGTATTAAGTGTTTGTTATTTATTGGTGGTGATCATTGCGAATTGTACCGAAAA
The DNA here is from genome assembly GCF_010646905.1 of Acinetobacter portensis. NCBI lineage: Bacteria > Pseudomonadati > Pseudomonadota > Gammaproteobacteria > Moraxellales > Moraxellaceae > Acinetobacter > Acinetobacter portensis. Next base: position 671,615 of record NZ_JAAARQ010000002.1, on the reverse strand, counting down.
ATTTCAACAACAACTCAGTACGGCAACCATTACTTTTTTAAGCTTTCTCAGTTTTTCATCGACCATTTTATTGATTGTTTTGTTGCAATACGAAATACATGGAAAGCTCACCGATGTGTTGGTGCTACTCATCATCAGTACACTTTATTTAATTATTAATGAACTGCTACTTTCTGCCAAAGCAACGTGGTCTTGGCTTATTCCGAAGTGGGCGGGACTTGTTCCAATCTATATCTATGCAACACTTTTAGTTGTGGGTTATTCGGAACAAGGTTATTTAGTTTGGGATTCATCTATAGAGCGTGTGTGTTTTGCTGTGGTTGGTATTTTATTTACCATTTTATGGTTAAGACCACTTATGGGTGTTCGTGCTGAAAAAGAGTGGGTCAGTCTAGGAACACTAAGCAGTTTAGCTTTAGCAAGCTTAACCATTTTTCCAACCATGCCATTTATTAGTATGGTCATTCTTCCATTGGTATTTTGTGCGTGGTGCTATTGGAAAGTTGAAGATTCAGATTGGAAAATATTTTGGCAAGCTCGAAGCACTTTGTTGTTAACCGCTGCATGGATTATTTGTTCGCAATTATTTTCACAGCAAGCATTTTATGGCTATGTTTTTCCAATTCTTAATCCATTTGATTTAGTGAGTTTGGCAATTCTTGCAAGTTTTATTTGGATGCTTTCTTTGCAAATTAAAACAGGTTTAGATAAAGGCATGGTCGCTGTTCTCATGGTGCTGAGTTTACTTTGGTTGAGTAGTTATATGGTGCTACGTGCCTTACATGTTTATTTGGGAACACCAATTAATGAGTTAGCCATTTGGGATCATGCGATTATTCAACTTAGTTTAACTTTGCTGTGGGTAAGTTTGGCATTTATCACCATGAGTATTGCGAGTCGTAAACAATTACGTGCGATGTGGATTTTGGGCGGAAGTATTTTAGTGATTGTGACTTTAAAACTGGTACTTTTCGATTTATCTCACATTGGAACATTAACACGGGTGATTTCATTCTTAGGTGCAGGTTTTATTATGTTAGTTATTGCGTATATAGCACCTATGCCAGAAGGTGAAAAAGAGATTTTAAAATCTCAGTAAATGAATTAATAGAAAATCTAGAATGTTAAAGCATAAAAAATCCCTCTTATATGAGGGATTTTTTATAGATTACTTCAAGTCGGGTTCTCGGATAATCTCTTTGGCATTTGCATATTGATCAATATCTTCATTGCTTAATGGGCGAAGTGGGTGATCAACAAAGCCCATTTTTGGTACGGGAATTTCAATTTGATTTGAAAGGAAACCATTTCGAATACGTTCCTGCATTTCATCTCGAACTTTTAAGAAGTTTTGCTGTTGGCACCAAACTGCAAATAGCAATTCAATAGAAGATTCACGGAACGCTGTTACAGTAACCGCAGGTTTTGGATCTGTTAGTACCAACGGATATTTATTGGCAACATCCAATAAAACTTCACGAACCTTAATAATGTCTTCATGGAAGTTAATGGCAAGCGTAATCGGGATTCGCCGTATGGGGAACTTAGATAAGTTTTGCACAGGGGCTCGAATAAGTTGCTCATTGGGCAAACGGACATAAATATTATCTTGAGTAAGTAATTTGACTGAGAGTAAATCAATCGAAATTACTTCACCTTCAATGGTGTGTCCACGAATAAGGGTAATTTGAATGGTATCGCCAATTTCAAATGAACCCTCACCAATCAGGAAAATACCACTAATTAAGTTCGATGCAGATGTTTGCGATGCAAAACCAAGAGCAACCGTTAAAATACCTGCTGCACCTAGAAAAACACTGAGTTTGAAACCTGCTTCTTTTAAACTTGCTATGATAAAAAATAGGAAGATTGTGTAGAAAATGCCACGTCGCCAAATCAGGCGTTGATGCGCATTGAAACGAGAACCAACAGTACGAATAAAGGTATTTGAAATAAAACGTGCAATCAAAAAACCAATACAACATAAAAGAATCGCAACTAAAAACTCAGTTAATCGATCTGTATTAATATTGGTAAAAATACCTGTGAGGGTTTGGGTAACATCTTTTGTAATTTGATTTTGTGACATGTTATCCCCTAGAAAAATGATTCAAACATATTAAACAACATTCCTGCAGGTTCACGAGGAGGATGAAGATAAGTGACTTCACCTGCAAGTGGTGGAGTTCTGTTTTCTAAGCGAATGCGTGGTGGTTTATCTAAACCTTCATGTATCACTTTAATTTGTGATGTCCACAAACGCCCTGTAGTTTCACTATAAAACAGAGGTAAGGCAGGAACGGGAACACTCATTCGGTCAAAGCGAAGTTGCTGATTGCTTGTGTTGTGAAACTCAATAGGCGTGACTGCACGAAAAGCACGACGTGTAAGATTCTTTAACTCGGTACGACCATCTACTGAAGTGGCATAACAAATTTCACCTGTACGTGGATTAGGTCCAAACCAAGTGTCTTTTGGCAAAATAATAGGTAAATCGAAAATAGGTTCTTTATGACCTTCAATAAAACCAGATAACCATAAAGGTGTACTGATATATAAAGTTCCGCGTTGACCCGCAGGAATATAAATTGGATCTACAGGTTTAATCACAACAGAACGGTTTGCAAGACGAGGCTTGAGCTGTAATTTACTTTGCGTGCTTCTAAACATGTAGCGTTCAATTTCTACAGGCTGAGGAAATCCAAAGTTGGGATCATCAATTTTATGCCAAGCTTGTTCGTAGTCGTATTGAACTTGTGGTCGATGGTATTCTAAACGCCATTCTTGCATGCTACGCGTAATGCGAAAGAGTAAAGAACCAAATTGCCACGCTTGAGGAATATTGAGCTCAAATTCTTTTTCTCCCCACCATTGAATATCGTGAAGATTAGATTTTAAGAAAGTATTATTTTCTGACAATTCAATATCCCTTTCAATTTTTAAGCGCTAAAGCAGGCTTTGCACTGCTATTTTCTAAAGTATACGCAAATTTAATTATTTCACTATTATTATGGAAACAAACACAAGTTGGTTAAATAATTACAAATCAGTAAATATAAATATATAACACAATTTTAAAAGTTCTTTTTAATCTACAAAAAAGAAAAATCAGTAGTTTGGGCTACTGACTTTCTCATATTTATAAATTGTTTTACCAAAGTTCGGCAATTTTTTTCATGAGCTGCGCGCGAAATGGTGCAGTAGGATTACCTGCGTTACGATGTGTTTCATTTTCATAAAATTTTTGCCAAGTTTGAATCATCTCCAAAGAAACATCTTGAGTTTTTAAATGATCGACATCTTGTTTTGTAATGTTATTTAATCGTTTTTCTGCACCATCTGGACCAGTTCCCCAGCCAATAATACCTTGTCCAAAAGAGGGAAGACTCATGTTGTTTGGTGTGGGGGGATATCTAGGCGTTGAATATTCGGATCCACCAATGATTTAGCTTGAGGTCTAAGCTTTTCTGAAATTTGAATTTCTGCAAATGATGATGAAGAAATACAAATAAGTAATGCACCGATTAAAGAGGTTTTAAACATGATTTTTGGGAGATGATGTAAATAAGAATCATTATTATATATAAAATTAAATAGATTTGAAATCTGAATATAAAGGTGTGAATGGTTTTTAAAGTTTAGTATTTAACCAATATACGATGTTGCATTAAAGGCATAGAATCGCGAATAATTTTTTGTTCTGCTAAATCAAAAGGAACGGTAATAAGTTGAGCACCTTCACTTTCAAGGCTAGCTAAAATTTTCCCACGAGAGTTGGATGCAGCGGTGTGTCCCCATGTTTGACGTTTTTCACCGTGCCAACCTTGTTGTGCTGCACCTAAAACTTGACACTGGCTGTCTATTGCACGCGCTTGTAATAGAAGTTGCCAATGCATTTCACCTGTGGTGTAGGTGAAAGCGGCAGGTGCAGTCAAAATATGAGCACCTTGATTACGAAGTGTCAGTGCAAGTTCTGGGAATCTTAAATCGTAGCAAACCATTAAACCAATATTGCCAAATGGTGTTTTTACAACAACAATATCTGTTCCTGGTTCAAAGTTTTTAGATTCTTGATATCCACCAACAGCATCACTCACTTGAACATCAAATAAATGAATTTTGTCGTAACGCGCTTCGGTTCTTTCGGGACTAATGCATAAGCTAGAAGTCCTTACTCGACCATCTGAAATGACATCACCATTTGGACGGAACGGGCATGGGAGAGTGCCCGCAATAATCCAAATTTGATATTTGTGTGCTAAGTCTTCAAGACGTTTCTGAATACTTAGAAATTGTTCAGCAGTTTCACGTTGTTTTCCAGCAGCAAAACAAATGAAGTTTTCTGGAAATACAATAAGTTCGGCACCATCTGCTTTACTTTGTTGAATTAATGATTCAACAACAATGAAATTTGCTTCAATGCTGTTTTGGGAGTTCATTTGTGCAACGGAAAGTAAAGTCATGGGAGGAGATACCAAAAAGTAGATTAAACGTTCTGATTAGACGTTTGTTCAAGGTTATCTTGTTCTTTCTGAAGTTGTTTCACCAAAGGTTCGAACATATTTTCGTTACTGTGGTTTAGCTTCATAAGTGTTTTGTGAGCATCTAAAACGGTGGTGAGCATTGCGCTATGCGTAATATGTTCTTCCATAAGAGCAAGTGTGCAAACAGATGGATCGCCACAATAATTTAAGATCACAAAAACCTGACCCAAGCCCATACTATTGGCTAAGGTGGTAATGTCCGGATTTGTAGATAGCATTACGGCCTGAATTTTATGAACTTGTTTAAGTTTTAAACCCAGTTTTGCCAAAATGCCTAAAACTGTACTATCTATAAATGTTGTTTGCGTCATATCTACGATAGCGCCAACGACATTTTGTTGCTGTTCAATTTTACTAAGTAGTTTGTCTAGACTGATGCAAGATTGGGCACGCACTTCGCCAATAAGCTTAAATATATGCGTTCCATCCAAGCTTGCGTATTCAACATGACCTGTTGACATATAAATGCCATTTGCAGAGAAGGATAGAAAATTATCCCATAGCCAATCTGTAGACTCAAGTATTAAACAGTCGTATATGATGGGTTTATTCTATAAGTAATTGAAAATTAAATTAATTCATTCTTTTTAAGCTGAGAATAGCAATATCATCAGCAACATGTTCAGGTGCTTGAAAAGATTGGTTTTTCAAATGGAAGACCAATTGTTCGAACTGTTCACTCAGTCCACCATCAAAGGGTTCAAGTGCGCCATCTGAGCAAATAATGAAGCGAGCTTGTTTATTTAAAGTGCATTCAAACTCTTCAACTTCTAAATCTTCCGTTAAGCCCAAAGGGAAACTACTGGTATTTAAAACTTTGGGTGCTTGGTTGGGTTCAAAAATAATTGCAGGAGGATAATGTCCTGCACTAGACCAACGTAATTGATGTGTTTCTAAGTTTAAAATACCGCTAATCATCGTGATATGCTTTTCAATATTTTCTTGAACAAGCATGCCATTTAATTTTTTAATTAATTCTCTTGGAGATTTTGAACGACCATGAAAGGCAGCCATCCAAGACGTTAATAAACTACTCGTTACACCGTGGCCTGAAACATCGGCGAGGTAAAACATAATTTCTTTATCGCTGATTTTCCAATAATCGAACCAATCACCAGATAAGTAAGCTGAAGGCTTAAATAATGTTTCAACTTTATAATTCGTTAGTTCAATAGGATTTGGAAGTAAGCGTTTTTGTAATTCTGCTGCTGATGGTAAATCACGACTATCTTGATTGCGTTTATATTGTGCATCAATTTTAGAAAGGGCTTTTTGTGGATTACTAGGTAAATTATTCCATAACCATCCTGCTAAAGCGCCCATTTCCCAAGCTTGGGCTAAAGCAATTCCCTCAGAATCGAAAGCCAAAACAATAGTTGGTAAAGACCATTGATGCGTTAAATAGTCTTGAACATCTGCAATTGCAATAATGGTTGGATCATACAAAGAAATATCTTCTATGCGAATCATTTGCACACTCGGAAGCGTCTCAAGTACATAATCTAATTGAGGAATATTGCGTGTGGGCTGAATGAAATACATATAAAGTGTGTATGAGCCTAAATGGTAAAGATAAAAGTACTATAACAATAAGATGGAGAATTACTAGAAAAAGTTAATCATCTCCATCTCTTGTAATGTGTGTTTACTTGCTAGCTGGAGTCGTATCTGTGTCGTCTAGATCATCATCTGAGACATCATCAATAAAGCTAAGACCATCTGTATCGAGACCTTTTTTCTCTGCAATAACAAAGTTTTTACGTTGTAAATAAATATCTCGCATTGCGGAATACTTATCACCTTGTAAAACGCTTTCAAGGTCAAGCAATTGAGATCGAGCATCTATACCACGTAAAGCTTGGTCAGACCAATAAAGACTATTTTTATTCATATATGCTTGAGGGCGACCAAAAGTGTCAACCGCTAAGCCAAAACCATCACGAATTGTACTTGGACCAAAAATAGGTAAAACAAGGTAAGGTCCAGATGAAACTCCATAGTAGCCTAGCGTTGTTCCGAAGTTTTCTTTCTCGGCATCTAAACCAAGTCTACGAGCAGGATCTGCAAGACCTAAAGTGGTAAGCGTATTAAAGGTAAAACGACCTAAAGTTTTAAGCGCACGTAAAGGGCGACCTTGAATGGTTTGGTTTACTGCATTCCAAGGTTCACCCAAATTTGAACGAAACTGTTGATGAGACTCACGAACATCAGTTGGAATTTTTGCTTGATACTGAACAGCGATAGGGCGCACAACCGTTCTATCCAAGGCATCATTAAATGCAAATATTTTTCGGTTTAAAGGTTGTAATGGATCTTTAACTTCATCTGGCTGAGCAGCATTGGCATTAACTTTAAAGTTTTTTGCTTTAATGTTTCTTAACTCTTTAATGGAAGCTGATGTAGATGATGTCTCATCGATACTCATTTCTTGATTACTATTGGTTGTATTAGCTGTGCTATCCGATGCATGAGTAAGCCCAGAAAAAATCCCAAATGAGCAAAGTGCTAACCCAATAATTTTTTTATCTTGCATAAGTAATTCCAGTGCTTTCTATATAAAAAAGCAAATGAAGAAAGTAGTAAAACAATAATAGCAGTATTTTTAGTATTCGTAATGCTCCTAAATTAAACAAATATGAGAAAAAAACCTTTATTTTGTAGAATAAATAAACAGACGGATAAAAAAAGAGAAATAAATTAAAAAAGGGGGTTGCGTTGGGTAGGGAATGCTGTAGAATGCACATCCATCGGCGGTGATGAAGATTAAAACTTCTGATAAAACAGCAACTTAGCATGAAGTGTTAAGATTGGGTTTTAGAAAGAAAGTTTAAAATAATTTGAAATTACTAGTTGACTTTCTAGAGATAGAGAGTAATATAGCTGACCTAGCTTGCTACTGACGAAGTAGCAAGAAGATCATTAAGAGATTATGAAGAACAACTTGTGTGGATTTTTACTGGTTGATCGATCGAAATTATTTTCATTGATTGAATGGTAGAAATTACTCGAAGTTTATTTGAGAAATATTTGTCAGAAAATTGATGAGCCAAGATTGGTGCCCTTTAAGGCACTAAGCAATATTAAACTGAAGAGTTTGATCATGGCTCAGATTGAACGCTGGCGGCAGGCTTAACACATGCAAGTCGAGCGGGGAAAGGTAGCTTGCTACCTAACTTAGCGGCGGACGGGTGAGTAATGCTTAGGAATCTGCCTATTAGTGGGGGACAACAGTTGGAAACGGCTGCTAATACCGCATACGCCCTACGGGGGAAAGCAGGGGATCTTCGGACCTTGCGCTAATAGATGAGCCTAAGTCAGATTAGCTAGTTGGTGGGGTAAAGGCCTACCAAGGCGACGATCTGTAGCGGGTCTGAGAGGATGATCCGCCACACTGGGACTGAGACACGGCCCAGACTCCTACGGGAGGCAGCAGTGGGGAATATTGGACAATGGGGGAACCCTGATCCAGCCATGCCGCGTGTGTGAAGAAGGCCTTTTGGTTGTAAAGCACTTTAAGCGAGGAGGAGGCTACTTAGATTAATACTCTAGGATAGTGGACGTTACTCGCAGAATAAGCACCGGCTAACTCTGTGCCAGCAGCCGCGGTAATACAGAGGGTGCGAGCGTTAATCGGATTTACTGGGCGTAAAGCGTGCGTAGGTGGTCTTTTAAGTCGGATGTGAAATCCCTGAGCTTAACTTAGGAATTGCATTCGATACTGGGAGACTAGAGTATGGGAGAGGATGGTAGAATTCCAGGTGTAGCGGTGAAATGCGTAGAGATCTGGAGGAATACCGATGGCGAAGGCAGCCATCTGGCCTAATACTGACACTGAGGCACGAAAGCATGGGGAGCAAACAGGATTAGATACCCTGGTAGTCCATGCCGTAAACGATGTCTACTAGCCGTTGGGGTCTTTGAGACTTTAGTGGCGCAGCTAACGCGATAAGTAGACCGCCTGGGGAGTACGGTCGCAAGACTAAAACTCAAATGAATTGACGGGGGCCCGCACAAGCGGTGGAGCATGTGGTTTAATTCGATGCAACGCGAAGAACCTTACCTGGTCTTGACATAGTAAGAACTTTCCAGAGATGGATTGGTGCCTTCGGGAGCTTACATACAGGTGCTGCATGGCTGTCGTCAGCTCGTGTCGTGAGATGTTGGGTTAAGTCCCGCAACGAGCGCAACCCTTTTCCTTATTTGCCAGCACTTCGGGTGGGAACTTTAAGGATACTGCCAGTGACAAACTGGAGGAAGGCGGGGACGACGTCAAGTCATCATGGCCCTTACGACCAGGGCTACACACGTGCTACAATGGTCGGTACAAAGGGTTGCTACCTCGCGAGAGGATGCTAATCTCAAAAAGCCGATCGTAGTCCGGATCGCAGTCTGCAACTCGACTGCGTGAAGTCGGAATCGCTAGTAATCGCGGATCAGAATGCCGCGGTGAATACGTTCCCGGGCCTTGTACACACCGCCCGTCACACCATGGGAGTTTGTTGCACCAGAAGTAGGTAGTCTAACCGTAAGGAGGACGCTTACCACGGTGTGGCCGACGACTGGGGTGAAGTCGTAACAAGGTAGCCGTAGGGGAACCTGCGGCTGGATCACCTCCTTAACGAAAGATTGACGATTGGTAAGAATCCACAACAAGTTGTTCTTCATGAAGATGTATCTGAGGGTCTGTAGCTCAGTTGGTTAGAGCACACGCTTGATAAGCGTGGGGTCACAAGTTCAAGTCTTGTCAGACCCACCAAATCTGACTAACGCAGTATGAGAGTACTGAGCAAACAGAAAGCAAAGATACATTGAATCTAATGATAAGCTGGGGACTTAGCTTAGTTGGTAGAGCGCCTGCTTTGCACGCAGGAGGTCAGGAGTTCGACTCTCCTAGTCTCCACCATCACATCATTGACTACTTGGTAGTCAAATGAATGTAAGATGAGCTAAGAAACATACAAACAGCTAGATAGCTTATAGAGATTAACAAGTATAAGCGTTAATATACGCGGACTTGGTAATCTCTGTGATTTATCACAGTTTCTAGACCTGACGAAGGCTAGAGCAATCATTAACAGATTAATTTGAGTTGAAATAAATTGTTTAAGGCTCAGAACTGAATTGAATTTAGCAGTAACTTGTTACTGTTGAGTGAAATGAAGAACTGAGAAACTAGCGATTAACTGAATCAAGCGTTTTGGTATATGAATCTAATAGAAGCTGTACTGTAGTTAAATCTACGGACAACAAACTGTATGAGTGTGTTGAAAGACACAATCTGTTGTTATCCTCCTTGTAGGGATTAACGACTGTTTGGGGTTGTATAGTCAAGTAATTAAGTGCATGTGGTGGATGCCTTGGCAGTCAGAGGCGATGAAAGACGTAATAGCCTGCGATAAGCTCCGGGGAGGCGGCAAATATCCTGTGATCCGGAGATTTCTGAATGGGGAAACCCACTTAGCATAAGCTAGGTATCATACACTGAATACATAGGTGTATGAGGCGAACGAGGGGAAGTGAAACATCTCAGTACCCTTAGGAAAAGAAATCAATTGAGATTCCCTCAGTAGCGGCGAGCGAACGGGGAACAGCCCATTAAGTCATATAAGCTTTAGTGGAACGCTCTGGGAAGTGCGACCGTAGTAGGTGATAGTCCTGTACACGAAAGGGCTTATATGATGATGACGAGTAGGGCGGGGCACGTGAAACCTTGTCTGAATATGGGGGGACCATCCTCCAAGGCTAAATACTCCTGACTGACCGATAGTGAACCAGTACCGTGAGGGAAAGGCGAAAAGAACCCCTGTGAGGGGAGTGAAATAGATCCTGAAACCGCATGCATACAAGCAGTGGGAGCCGGCATTGCGTCCGGTGACTGCGTACCTTTTGTATAATGGGTCAGCGACTTATGTTCAGTAGCGAGGTTAACCGAATAGGGGAGCCGTAGAGAAATCGAGTCTTAATAGGGCGAATTAGTTGCTGGGCATAGACCCGAAACCAGGTGATCTATCCATGAGCAGGTTGAAGGTTGGGTAACACTAACTGGAGGACCGAACCCACTGTCGTTGAAAAGCCAGGGGATGACTTGTGGATAGGGGTGAAAGGCTAATCAAACTTGGTGATAGCTGGTTCTCCCCGAAAGCTATTTAGGTAGCGCCTCGGACGAATACCATTGGGGGTAGAGCACTGTTTCGGCTAGGGGGTCATCCCGACTTACCAAACCGATGCAAACTCCGAATACCAATGAGTACTATCCGGGAGACAGACTGCGGGTGCTAACGTCCGTAGTCAAGAGGAAAACAATCCAGACCGCCAGCTAAGGCCCCAAAATTGTAGTTAAGTGGGAAACGATGTGGGAAGGCATAGACAGCTAGGAGGTTGGCTTAGAAGCAGCCACCCTTTAAAGAAAGCGTAATAGCTCACTAGTCGAGTCGGCCTGCGCGGAAGATGTAACGGGGCTAAAACTACATGCCGAAGCTGCGGATTTGCAATTTATTGCAAGTGGTAGGGGAGCGTTCTGTAAGCCGATGAAGGTGTATTGAGAAGTATGCTGGAGGTATCAGAAGTGCGAATGCTGACGTGAGTAACGACAAAGCGAGTGAAAAACTCGCTCGCTGAAAGACCAAGGGTTCCAGTCCAACGTTAATCGGGGCTGGGTGAGTCGACCCCTAAGGCGAGGCCGAGAGGCGTAGTCGATGGGAAATTGGTTAATATTCCAATACTTCTGTGTAATGCGATGAGAGGACGGAGAAAGTTAAGTCAGCCTGGCGTTGGTTGTCCAGGTGAAAGGTTGTAGGCATGTATCTTAGGCAAATCCGGGGTACTCTATGCTGAGAACTGATAGCAAGCTAATTTATTAGCGAAGTGGCTGATACTATACTTCCAGGAAAAGTCTCTAAGCTTCAGTTACACAGGAATCGTACCCGAAACCGACACAGGTGGTCAGGTCGAGTAGACCAAAGCGCTTGAGAGAACTCTGCTGAAGGAACTAGGCAAAATGGTACCGTAACTTCGGGAGAAGGTACGCTGTCGACGGTGACGGAATTTACTTCCTGAGCGGTTGACAGCCACAGAAACCAGGCCCCTGCAACTGTTTATTAAAAACATAGCACTCTGCAAACACGAAAGTGGACGTATAGGGTGTGATGCCTGCCCGGTGCTGGAAGGTTAATTGATGGGGTTAGCGTAAGCGAAGCTCTTGATCGAAGCCCCAGTAAACGGCGGCCGTAACTATAACGGTCCTAAGGTAGCGAAATTCCTTGTCGGGTAAGTTCCGACCTGCACGAATGGCATAATGATGGGGGCGCTGTCTCCAGCAGAGACTCAGTGAAATCGAATTCGCCGTGAAGATGCGGTGTACCCGCGGCTAGACGGAAAGACCCCGTGAACCTTTACTGCAGCTTGACATTGAACTTTGATCTTACTTGTGTAGGATAGGTGGGAGGCTTTGAAGTCGTGACGCTAGTTGCGATGGAGCCAATCTTGAAATACCACCCTGGTAATATTGAGGTTCTAACTCTGCTCCATAATCTGGAGCGAGGACCATGTCTGGTGGGTAGTTTGACTGGGGCGGTCTCCTCCTAAAGAGTAACGGAGGAGTACGAAGGTGCGCTCAGCGTGGTCGGAAATCACGCGTAGAGTATAAAGGCAAAAGCGCGCTTAACTGCGAGACCCACAAGTCGAGCAGGTACGAAAGTAGGTCTTAGTGATCCGGTGGTTCTGTATGGAAGGGCCATCGCTCAACGGATAAAAGGTACTCTGGGGATAACAGGCTGATACCGCCCAAGAGTTCATATCGACGGCGGTGTTTGGCACCTCGATGTCGGCTCATCTCATCCTGGGGCTGAAGCAGGTCCCAAGGGTATGGCTGTTCGCCATTTAAAGAGGTACGCGAGCTGGGTTTAGAACGTCGTGAGACAGTTCGGTCCCTATCTACCGTGGGCGTTGGAAATTTGAGAGGATCTGCTCCTAGTACGAGAGGACCAGAGTGGACGAACCTCTGGTGTACCGGTTGTGACGCCAGTCGCATCGCCGGGTAGCTATGTTCGGAAGGGATAACCGCTGAAAGCATCTAAGCGGGAAGCCTACCTCAAGATAAGATTTCCCAAGGACTTTATGTCCTCTAAAGAGCCGTTGAAGACTACGACGTTGATAGGTTGGATGTGGAAGTGCAGTGATGCATGAAGCTGACCAATACTAATTGCTCGTGAGGCTTGACTATACAACACCCAAACAGTTGTTGTTTCGAAAGATTTCAAAGCAAAATGCTTGATTTAGTGAACGCTAGAACTTAAACTTTAACTCAAATATCTGTTAATAACTCATTTGACGAAAGCTAGGCATGCGAAAGCAATTAAGACCATAGCGAGTAAGCATAAACAGTTGTGCTGGCGACAATAGCAAGAGTGAACCACCTGATCCCTTCCCGAACTCAGAAGTGAAACCTCTTAGCGCTGATGGTAGTGTGGGGTTACCCATGTGAGAGTAAGTCATCGCCAGCTCATTAATTCTAAAACACCCCCTGTCATAAGACAGGGGGTGTTTTTTTATGTATATAAAATTAGAAATATGAAAAATAATGGAATTATAGCTAGAGCTCGCTGATAGATTTACTTGATCTTTTTAGTGCGTGAAGTAATTGACCTAATAATATATCTTTTTCAGCAAGTACCATAATAATCATGGGATATTGTGCATTGGGAATAGAGGTTAAAATGGCTTTTCCATTTTCAGCATCTAATGTGATTGATTGGCATTCTATAAGTTGTAGTTCAGTCATAAGTGCGCTGACCATGGCATGGAGTGAGCTACTCACAGCTGCTAATTTTGTTCTGTTGAATGAATCTTTTTTGTATAGTGTCGTTAATTCAAAGCCATCTGTTGAACACATCATAATAAAATTAACACCGCTAACATTGTTAAAGATATGCTGAATTTCTATTTTTGCCTGCTGAATTATATGTTCAGGTGTTTTTCTTTCTTTTTTAAGTGCAAACATAGGCATTCTCCAATTATGATGTGATGTTGTAATTAATTTCTATAGATGTGATGAGTGCTTCAAGTAAGAGTTTTACATCTGTTTTTTTTCGTGCATCGATCATAAATAATGGATGATATAGATCATTTTTAATCAACCAATCTTGGTATATATATGTCGATTTATCTAAATCTTCATCTGTATGTGTAATTCCTATCGCAATATATTCTGTATATTCTTGAAAGACCTCTAAATAATGTTCAAGTTCTTCAATTGAGTTTTCTAAGCTGTGATCGATGAGGATGATTGCTCCAATTGCCCCCTTACAGATAACAGACCATATAAAATCAAAGCGCTCTTGTCCTGGTGTTCCATATAAGCCAATCACCAATCCATCATCGAGGGTAACCTCACCATAATCGATTCCTACAGTTGTCTGAAGCTTTGAATGGCTTTCCTGATCTGTATTTAATGCTTCTGTTACAAGAATTGGTATTTCAGAAAGTGAGCGGATGGCTTCAGTTTTTCCTGCTCCCATAGTTCCAGCAAAAACAATTTTGTACTGTTGGATGATCATTGAGAATCCTCATGTTTATAAATGCAATTTTTTTCTTAAACTACTAAAAAAATCTTTGATAAAGCCAACATCTTCATCTTGTACTTTCTGAGTGGGCGGGGTGTAATGCTTATCCCAGATATTAATTTTCTCAACATTATTTATTGTAATATTTGCACCAATAAACCGTCTTACTAAATGAATTGGAATGTTTAATTGGCTTGCAATAGTGGAAATTTTTCCACCTTGGATAAAGCAGGCTGTTAGCTGAAATATTATTTTTTTATTTTCTAAGTCAAAGGGCTTTGGCCAGTAGTTGATTTTGAAATGTCCATCTTCAGGGCAAAGTGGAATGGAGAGGTTTTTACTATTCCAAAATAGATTCCAAATCCAGTCATTTAAAATGAGTGTATTTTTTCGATCAACTTTAGTAAGCGCATTGGTTGTCGCAACTTCACAATTAAAATTGAAGTCAGTTTCAAGGCTATTTCTAGATGAATTGACCCAAACTTGATTTTTTTCTAATTGGATGACTGCCAATGTACCTAAGCTGTCGAATAAATGAAGCTTAATATCTTTATGAGTTTTATATAAGTCATCAAAAAAATTAGATATTCTTTCTATATCATCTTCATGGTTTTCGAAACCAATATTGCTTGGAATATTCATGTTTGAATTGAGAACTTTTTGATTTGAAGAAAGATCTTTAATGGCGTTTTTTTTGGTGTGAGTGGATTGAAATATATAGTGTTATAAGTTCCTATGTTCATAATATTCCACCTTTAAAAGCAAGTAATGGGGAAATAAAAGCCCCTTATAATGTTTTATAAAGGGCTTAAGTATTTTAAATTATGCAAAGTCTAAACCTTTCTCATAACTTTTGAGTTCATGACGAGCCATCGCTAAGTTTGCTTTAGCACGATCAAGTACTAGATATAAGAACACATTCTCATTGTTCACCAATGGGCGAATAAGATGATACTGCTTACCGAGTGTAATTAAGATGTCTTCAATAGTGTCGTTTAAGTTTAAGGCTTGAGCTACACGACGTTTTGAGCGAACTACTTCGGTATTACCTGCAGCTGCTAATTCTAAGTCAAGATCACCTCCCCTTGAGTAGCTAATGCTAAGCCGCTCTCGCCATCTACTAATGCAGCAGCGTAAAATCCGTCAATACCTGTTAATGATTCTAATGATACTTTAGCCATGTTATTTCTCTCTTTTTTATAAATAATATTGCTACTTTTGATAGGAAATCATTAAGTAGACTTCTATTTATAGAGAATAAGTTAGAAAGATCAACGTATTAATTTTTATATATTTTTGATTAGAAAAAAATGAGATTTAATTTAGTGATAGTTTTGGTCAATTGCTTTGAGATCTATTTAACCTTTTAGGTAAAATTTTGTATCTTTTTTAGTAAAATTGAAATATCTATGATGTTATAAATGAAATTGTAACTATTTGTAAATAGCGTTTGTTTCATTAATTAAAAAGACCACGTAAAAGTGGTCTTTTATAAAAAACATGCTTATGCAAAAACACTACATAAAGCTTGAGCGAGAACCCAAAGAATAATAATAGCAACAATAGGTTCTAAAATTTTAGCCCAAGTTGGTACTACAGTTTCAGTTGTAACTTGAACGTCATCTGCATGAGAATGATGTTGAACCATTTGATTGAACTCCTTCATTGTTGAATCTAATGATATATCTTCTTGGTTAATTGGTTTAGAACCTCTTAGTTCTATTAGTCCATTTGTTGACCAAACCCAATCATTCGCTTGACCAGAAAGATGTTCTACCTGACCAATAATGAGTTCTTTTAACCCTAAAATTCCGTAATTACCTGTTTTTTCGAGCTGTTGAAGCTCTTGAAGTTGAAGTAATACCATCTCTGAAATGCTGTACTCAAGTTCTGTTTTGGCAAGCTTAGATTCATTATGTATAGAGGTTGTTAGGCTATGCGCAATTTCTTGGATGTATAAAGGATCGAGGTTATGAATTTCTTGAAATTGTTGCTGCCCATTGTCTTGCCAAAGCGTAACAAGTTTACCTAAAACAAGTGTATTAACTTCTTGTATGTATTGGTCGCGTAAATCACAATCATATTTGTTCAAAAAAGGTGTTTTTTGAATTTTTATTTGATTATTAAAGTATTGGACTAAATCAAAAGCCATTAATACACTCCGAATGTTAGTCTAGTAGTTTTAGACTTGGTTTTTTCTTGGTTGTTTCAGTTTTTTCTTTAGTGTTTGATTTTAAAGCATCTTGATTATTATTGATATGCTCATATTCATTTGCATCAAAGAATAAACCTTGTCCATTTTCACGAGCATAGATACCTATTAATGCTTGAAAGGGAATGTAAATATCTCTAGATACACCACCAAATCTAGCAGAGAAACTAATTGCATCGTTACTCATATTAAGTGCGTGTACTGCATGAGGGGCTGTATTTAATACAATTTGTCCATCTTGAATAAACTGCTCAGGTACTAATGTATTCGGTTGCGTCGCATCAACCATCAAATGTGGGGTTAAGTTGTTATCACAGATCCACTCATACATTGCGCGTGTTAAATATGGGCGAGTAGGGGTTAAGTTTAATTCTGGCTCAGACATAATATGACCTAAATATTTTTCAGTAATTCACGGTAATGGTTTTTTTCCTGCATAGTCAGTGACTTTATGAAAGCAGGTCGCTTAAATATTCGTTGCATATAAAGTAATATTGGTCTGCAATGCTGTTGAGGTAAATCAATTCCCATACTTTTTAAGCGTAAAAAAATCGGGGCAAGCATGCAGTCTAAAATTGTAAAACTTTCAGACATGAAATAAGGGTAATGCTGAAATAAAGGTGTGAGTGATACAAGAGTATCTTTAAGCTGTTTTTGCGCTTTTAAACTTGATGCTTTATCAAAGCTATCTGGATGTCGAAGCATGGTATCTGCAAGTTTCAACCAATCTTGTTCAAAACGCCAAATATATTGACGTTGTTCGGCTCTGGGCATTGGTGCATCGGCATAGAGTTTATTTTGTCTATAGCGATCATCTAGATATTCTGAAATTATACTTGTATTGAAAAGTTTTAATTCATTTTCAACGAGCATAGGTAATTGGTTATATGGGTTTAAGCTTGCAACATCTTCGTCATCATCTTCAACTAAAATGAGATGATATTTAATTTGTTTCTCAGTAAGAACATAACGAATCCAATGAGAGCGAAAGTCATCTGCATGACTGTATAGCGTAATTCCTTGGAGTGGTGCAGGCTCGACTGACATATTTCACGGCAATAATAAGTTAATCAGATAGGATACTAAAAATAGAGTATAAAATCACGATGCTGTTAACGAATAAAATAAAGAAAATATTGTGCAGACTTTATAGTGTGGATTCCTAAATTTTAACAATAAAAAAAGCCTTGGAAAATCCAAGGCTTTTTTGTCCGATTCGGTAAACGAATTAACGTTTAGAGAATTGAGGACGTTTACGTGCTTTACGTAAACCAAGTTTCTTACGTTCAACTTCACGAGCATCACGAGTAACGAAACCAGCTTGACGAAGAGCAGATTTTAAAGTCTCGTCAGAAGCGATTAGTGCACGAGTAATACCGTGACGAATAGCGCCTGCTTGACCACCAATACCACCACCAGCAACAGTGATGTAAAGGTCGTATTTGTTAGTCGCTTCAAGAAGTTCAAGCGGTTGGTTAACAACCATACGAGCAGTCTCACGACCGAAGTATTGTTCTAAAGAACGGTTGTTGATTACGAGTTTACCAGTACCAGCTGATAGGAAAACACGTGCAGTTGCGGTCTTACGGCGACCTGTACCATAGTTAGTAGCCATGTGCTGTATCCCTTAGATGTCCAAAACTTGTGGCTGTTGAGCAACGTGCGGATGCTCAGTACCAGCGTACACTTTCATTTTTTTGATCATTGCGTAACCAAGAGGACCTTTTGGTAACATACCTTTAACAGCTTTTTCTAAAACTGCTTCAGGTTTGTGAGCGATTAACTTTTCAAAGTTAGTCTCACGGATACCACCAGGGAAACCAGTATGGCGATAGTATTTCTTATCGTGAGCTTTTTTACCAGTCACAGTAATTTCTTCAGCGTTAATAACAACGATGTAATCGCCAGTGTCAACGTGAGGAGTATAAGAAGTCTTGTGCTTACCGCGTAAACGACGAGCGATTTCAGTCGCAAGGCGACCTAAAGTTTTGCCAGAAGCATCAACAACGTACCAGTCGTGTTGAACTTCAGCTGGCTTAGCGCTGAGAGTTTTCATTAAACCACTACCTATTATAGTTGGTTTGGACTATGGAATCTGTCCAAACTAAAGGAGACGCGATTCTAAACGATTAAGTGAAGAATCACAAATGAAAATTAGAATTTCAAGCGCTGTATTCTAGTACTAAAATCATATATGTGCAAAGAATAATCTTTATGATTTTGTAATATTAATCGACACAAATTACATTAATCGATATTTAGTTGAAAAAGTGATTATTTTCATCTTCTTAAAGCTTATTCTGTTGGACGCTTAATGAAGATGTATAATAGTCATTATTCAGTTTTAAAAAAGAGATTGAGGCGCGTATGCATCCTCTATATATAACAAGTGGTGAACCCGCAGGTATTGGTCCTGATATTTGTTTAAGCTTGGCAAATCGAGTGGATGAACGACCAATCGTGGTTCTTGCTGATAAAGAGTTGTTAGAAGTACGCGCTGAGCAATTGAAGATTAAAATAGATCTGATTGAGTATGTTGGACAAGAGTATTCATCTGCAAAAGGTGAGCTGTATGTTGAACATATTCCTGTACATGAAAAAGTTGTTTTGGGGCAATTGAACCCTAAAAATTCAGCTTATGTTCTAGAGCAATTACGTCGTTCTGCTGAGTATGCAATAACGGGTAAAAGTGTTGGCGTTGCCACAGCACCTGTTCAAAAGTCGATTATTAATGATGCTGGAATTCATTTCAGTGGCCATACAGAATATTATCAAGAATATGCAGGCGTGGAACGTGTTGTGATGATGCTTGCAACGAAGTCTTTACGCGTAGCACTGGCGACAACACATCTCGCTTTACGTGATGTTCCCGATGCAATCACCAAAGAAAGATTGCATCAAGTGATTGATATTTTAATTCATGATTTAAAAACAAAATTTAAGATAGAACATCCAAATATTCTTGTCTGTGGTTTAAATCCACACGCAGGTGAAGATGGTTATTTGGGTATGGAAGAGATTGAAGTCATTAATCCAGTACTTGAATCTTATCGTTCACAAGGTATTCACATGAGTTTAAGTTTGCCTGCGGATACCTTATTTACCCCTGAAAATTTAGAAGATGCAGATGCAGTTTTAGCGATGTATCACGATCAGGGCTTACCTGTGTTAAAATCTCAAGGATTTGGTGAAGCCATTAATATTACTTTAGGCTTGCCGTTTATTCGTACATCTGTAGATCATGGTACTGCGCTCTCCCTAGCGGGTACTGGACAAGCAAAAAGCTCTAGTTTGCATGTTGCTGTCGATTTAGCACTAGATCTTGCACGTCACTAATTCACGTTGGAAAAATTTTATGTATCAAATTAATGCCTTAAACCCAAAAGACGAAGGGCATCAGGCTCGTAAACGATTTGGTCAAAACTTCTTACATGACCAACGTGTCATTGCCAAAATTGTGCGTTCAGTGAACCCACGTCCGGGTCAAAATATTTTAGAAATTGGTCCTGGTCTTGCGGCTTTAACATCGCCTCTTATTGGTGAATGTGATGCCTTGACGGTGGTCGAGCTTGACCGTGACTTAGCTGCGGGCTTACCAGGTCGTGTACCACATCCTGAGCGTTTAACCATTATTGAAGCGGATGCGTTGCGCTTTGATTATTCGACTTTGTTTGAAGAAGGTCGTCCGCTACGTGTGGTGGGAAACTTACCGTATAACATCTCGACACCACTGCTTTTCCATCTCTTAGAATTTGGTAGCAAGGTGCAAGACATGCACTTCATGCTACAAAAAGAAGTTGTTGATCGTATTACTGCTGCACCAAATACTAAAGAATATGGTCGTTTATCGGTGATGATTCAGTATTTCTGTAAACCAACATTCTTATTTGAAGTACCACCAGGGTCATTCAATCCTCCGCCAAAAGTAACATCTGCGGTGTTCCGTTTAGAACCTTATGATGTAAAACCTATTGTTGCCAATAATGAAAAAGCTTTAGCGCGTTTGGTTGGACATGTATTTACACAGCGTCGTAAAACTTTGCGCAATAGCTTAAAAGGTATGCTAGTTGAAGATGGTTTTGAAAATGCAGGCGTAGATCCTATGGCGCGTCCTGAAACTTTGACATTGGCACAGTTTGTTGCACTATCGGATCAAATGGTGGCTTAAGTGACACGTTCAACTGTTCGATATAATTATGTAATCGGTGATGTTCAGGGTTGCTTTGAAGCGCTGAAAGCTCTTTTAAAAGAAATTCAGTTTGATGCAGACCAAGATTTTATTTGGTTTGCAGGCGACTTAGTTGCTCGGGGTGAAAACTCGGTTGGTGCAATTCGATTTATTAAAAAACTGGTTGATCGTGGTGTTGCTGCAACAGTTTTAGGTAATCATGATCTGAATTTATTGGCAGTTGCGCGTGGCATTAAAAAAATCAAAGAGAAAGACAATACGCAAGATGTGATTAACGCTTTAGAAAGTGATGATCTTATTGATTGGTTGCGTAAGCAACCTTTGTGTTTATTTCCAAATGATCAAACGGTTTTAACGCATGCAGGTATTCCAACCAATTGGACGGTTGAACAAGCGGCACAATATGCCAAAGAAGTTGAAGTTGTAGTAGGACATGACGATTTTGCCGTGGTTGATGCTTTTTTAGAAGAAATGTATGGCAAAGAACCAACACTTTGGTCTGAAAACCTAAAAGGTAATGAGCGTTTACGTTGTATCACCAATTATTTAACCCGTATGCGCTTAACCGATGCAGAAGGTCGCTTGGAATTTAGCTTCAAAGATGCTTTAGATGAACCAATGCCTGAAGGGTTTAAACCATGGTTTCAATTTGAATCTCAATCCGCAAAAACACATCAAGTTATTTTTGGACATTGGGCCGCACTTGAAGGGCAGACAATTTCAGAAAACATTCAAAATGTAGATGGTGGCTGTGTTTGGGGAAATAATCTTCTTGCATATCGTTTAGAAGATAAAAGGATGTTTGCTGTTCATAATCCGATGTTTTCGTAATATTAATTTAAACGATTATAAAAAAGCCATGTTATTACGTGGCTTTTTTATGGATAAATATATAAAATTAATAAAGTTTTGTAGTGATATAAAAAATTAAAAATAATTGGAAAAAATAAGATGTTAGAACTAGAAGATTTAAAAAACTGTTACCCACTTGTTGTGACACCAAGTCATGACGGTAAATATTTTCACAACTATTTAATATCTTTATTAAATTTTCAGAGTTTAGCCATGAGTATTGGCATGCCTTTGCAGTTTTATTTGATGAGAGGTGAAAGTTTAATCACAAGAGCAAGAAATAATGCTGTAGCTGAATTTCTTGCAAATAAAGAATGGACACACTTATTTTGGATTGATTCTGATATTGGGTTTGATGCAGATGCAGCTTTAAGACTTTTAAGCGCTGATTATGATGTTGCTGCGGGTGTTTATCCGTTAAAACGTGAAGATTGGCCAAGTGAGGGTTTGCCACAAAAAATGACCGAACATGATTTTATCAATCATTATCAAAAATATCCGATTAATGCTTCAAAAAATAAAGATACAAACAAAGTTCAATTAGAAGTTATGGATGATGGCTTTATTGAGTTAAGTGAAGCACCCACTGGATTTATGGTGATCAAGCGCTGTGTTTTTGAAAAAATGATGAAGCAATATCCAGAACTACAATATGTAAGTGACTCCTTTGAGTCTAAGAATCAGGGGTTACATTACCGATTTTTTGATGTGATGGTTCATCCTGAAACTAAACGTTATTTATCTGAAGATTATGGTTTTTGTTATTTATGGGAAAAAATGGGGGGGAAAGTTTACGTAGATGCGAAATCAAATTTAACCCATCAAGGGTCAAAACTATACTCAGGAAATTTTGCAAATTCGATTAAAACAAATTTAGCAAATGCAGTTCCTGCTGAGGTCGGAACTCCAATGGAAATTATTGGTATAGAAAACCTTTAGCTTGTTTTATAAATAAAAAGCCACGTGATTACGTGGCTTTTTATGATCAAAAATTGAATAAATTATTCTTGGCGAATCCAAGTTTGACTACGACCAATTGCGGAAATACCAATGTAACCACGAAGTGTTAAGCGTTTTCCTGTATTGTTAAGTTTTGCTTTTGCGCTATAAATTTTACCTGTTAAAGGGTCAATTACACGTCCGCCATCATAGTTGTTTTCAGAAACATTTTTTAAGCCTTTTAAAACATCCATGCCTAAGATGGGTTGGTTGGTATAAGGCGCAGGGCAGTCTTTACATTTTTCTTGCGGTACATAGCCTGGACGTGGGGTAACTTTTATAATTTTTGCAGTGTAAATATTGTTTGGGTCTTTGCGAATTTCAAGAATGGCTTTAGATGTCCCTGTTTTATCATCAATTTGTAGCCATTTACCTGTAATATCATTTGCAAATGTATGTGCGCTTAAAAGCAGTGCAACTGCACTTGCTACAACGAATTTAATTTTCATATCAGATTCCTTTTGATAGAAGATAATTGTTATTTTGTAATCAATAAAATATAGTATTGCTTGTTATTTAGTCAATATATAATATTATAATATTTAAGTGATTTTGATTAAAAATAATTTATTTATTCAATCATTAGCACCATGAAAAAAGCCACTTCTGAAAGTGGCTTTGTTTTATTCTTCTTTTAACCAAGTTTGACTACGTCCTAAAGCTGAAACGCCAACATACCCTCTTAAAGTTAAACGTTTTCCATTGGTACTTAATTTGGCTTTGGTGCTATAGATATTGCCAGAAAGTGGATCAATAATTTTGCCATGAGAGTATGTGTTATTTCCTGTAAATTTTAATCCTTTTAGAACATCCATACCTAAAATAGGTTGATTGCTATAAGGTGCAGGGCATTTCACACATGTCTCTTTTGGGCTATAACCAGGTCTTGGCGTAACTTTGATAACTTTTGCAGTATAAGAACCATTTTTTTCTTTGCGCATTTCAAGAACAGCTTTAGATGACCCCGTTTTATCATCAATATTTTTCCAAACCCCTGAAATATCTTCAGCAAATGCTAGATTTCCAAATACAGAAAAAACAAGTGAAGTTATAGGCACAAGCACTTTCATTTAATAATCCTTTTTTACGTGAAAGTTAATTTATTTATAATATGTTTTATCTTTAAATAAAACAATAATTTAAAAGAAATAATGCTTATGTGCTTTGTAGGAATAAAATAAATGTTGGTAGCCATATTGCTGTAAATACAGCATTAACAGCCATACCAAAAGCAGCATAGCGACCTGCAACACTTCCGCGTTGCCATGCTTGAGCGGTACCAATGGCATGTGCTGCAAGACCTAAAGCAAGACCAGAAGCTCTTTCATCATTGATATTTCGTAAAATAAAGGGCGAAAAGGCAGCGCCAATTACACCCGATAAAATAACGATAAGAATCACTAAGCTAATAGGTGCTTGTAAAAGGGTCGCAATATTAATAGCAATAGGTGTGGTTACTGCTCGAGTGGCGAAAGCCATAATATCGGGGCTAGCCATATGTAATAGATATGCAAGACCCATTGGCAAAGCAACAGCACTTAAACTTGCGAAGACCAATATGCCCAAAATACCTTTTAAAGGTAAATCATCATAACGCATGGCTGCCAATGGAATAGCAAGCGCAACAGTGACATAACCCAATAAGTTATTGAATATTGGATTAGCATTTTCCATATATTCTTCATAAGGAAGTCCAAAAATGAACAGTAACCCCATAATAAAGAACATACCAAAAACAATGACAGGCACTTGAGGAATTTTTCTATTACATGGTTTGGCAAGCATGTAAGCAATAAAAGTAATGATAAAAGCGTAGATAATTCCAATCATTTTTATTCTCCTATAACCAACGCTTGGCCATTTTTGCGTAAACCCATAGGGGAATAAGTGTGCTAACAAACAGTATGATAAGAAATGCTGGAATTTTATCACCCATGTGCGCCATCATCAGTAATGAACCTGCACTAATTGGTAAAAAGGCAAAAGCACTTTCTTTCATAATTTTGTTATTGGTATCGACCAGTCGAATGGGCAGTGAGCCAAATTTTCGCCATAGGAAAAGAACAATAAGTAAGCTAATTAAGCCAACTAAATTTCCAAGTTCAGGATGGTTGAATTGTGTAGTAATCCAGAGTGCAGATTCACGAAATCCAACAATCATTAAAATTGTTCCAACCCATGCAGTCCAATCAATACCTTTTATAAATTCCATTTAATTTTTACTTTTAATCCGTTATTAATCAAGTTTTAATCTATTTCTTCCTGAATTTCAAATTCTTCTAGTTTTCGTTCGAAAATTTTAGCTTTTTCGCCCAATATTTCACCAATTGGTAAATGTGCTTGCTTAATTAATTGCTCAATTTTGTGCGGTGCCATAATCACATGAAGATGCAAGTTTCCTTCATCATCATAATTTTCAGATTGAATGACATTGAGCGCATAAAGTTGGGTGCGTAATTTTCCATAAGATGGTTTAAGTGTTAATTCAAAGCTTTGAATATGTCCCATGAGCGCTTCATGAACGGCTTTTTTAAGTAAGTCTAAGCCTTTACCACTATGGGCAGAAACATATACACGGTCTGGTAAATGTGGTTTTGAATAGATGATTTTTGCATCTTCATCTGATTGATCAATTTTGTTATAAACCCGAATAACGGGCACATCTGCACCAATTTCAGTGAGTACTTTTTCAACAGCTTCAATTTGTTCTAACATGTCTGGACTGCTTGAATCAATCACATGAAGCAATAATGTGGCTTCTAGTGTTTCTTCAAGTGTCGCTTTAAATGAATCGACTAAAGAATGTGATAGGTTTCGAACAAAGCCCACTGTGTCTGCAAGTACGAGTTTACCAATACCATCCCAATCTAAACCACGCAGTGTTGGGTCTAGTGTGGCAAAGAGTTGGTCGGCTGCATAAACATCGCTATTTGCTAGAATATTGAAAAGTGTAGATTTCCCTGCATTGGTATATCCCACCAAAGAAACCGTTGGAATAGCTGCTTTTTGTCGTGCTAAACGACCTTGTTGTCGCGTTTGTTTAACTTTCTCAATTTTACTTTTGAGTTGTCCCATACGAAGTTGTAATAAACGACGATCGGTTTCTAAAAGTGTTTCACCTGGACCACGTAAACCAATACCACCTTTTTGGCTATCTAAATTGCCACGGCTACGAATCAGGCGTGAAGCTAAATGTTGAAGTTGTGCAAGTTCAACTTGCAAACGACCTTCGTAAGTTCGGGCACGCTGAGCAAAAATATCAAGAATAAGTTCAGTTCTATCGACTACTCGGCATTTCATAATTCTTTCTAAATTACGTGCTTGAGCAGGGGTGAGTGCATGATCAAAAATAACGAGGTTTGCTTCTCGTTCTTCGACAAGTTGAGCAATTTCTTCTGCTTTACCTGAACCGATAAAGAGTTTTGCATCTGGGCGAATACGTTGTGCTTGAACATGTTCTAAAATTTCGGCACCCGCAGATTTTGCGAGAAGGAAAAATTCATCCGCATCCAGATCATCGAGCATTTGTACAATGACGCTTACGAGAATGACTCGTTCACCTACTTGATGTTCTGTTAAATCTATCACTCAGCCGAATCTCTACAAATACAATAAAGTTATATTCTAGAGTATATCTGTTAGGTGTGCTGTGCTATTTCTTAAAGCGCTGCAACAAAGAGATGAGCAAAAGTAATGATGGCGCCAAAATACAAAATACAGCCCCCAAGAATGAATTGTAGAGCAGATAAATAGCTTGTAGCATTTTGAGGTTGATCATTGTCTTGAGTGTTCATAGAAATCGCTTTAAATCTATTAATTCGATAGAAATATAATATTTAATTTGATTGCTGAATTAAAATTGATAAAAATGATTTTTGTGTTCGTTTTTTATAATCGATGCAAGTTGATGGTGAAAAGTATAAGATAATGCCAAATAATGATGATGCTGAACGTGACCATCTTATTGACCCTGCAACTTCAATAAATTAAATATTAAATATGAATGCAATTTCTAAATTTTTTCTCTATTCAAAAAAGCTTGTAACAGGTACTGCTACTGTTCTTCAGGGTTTTTATTTGGTTTATCGTTATGGTTTATATAAAGATCCAAATAACCCGAAGAATACGCGTTATGTACAGTATTTTTGTCGAAAGCTATGTCGTGAATTTAATATTGAAGTCAAAGTACATGGTGAAATTCCACGTACGCCTGCTTTATGGGTGAGTAATCATGTTTCATGGTTAGATATCGCTGTATTGGGTTCGGGCGCTCGTGTTTTCTTTTTGGCTAAAGCTGAAATTGAGAAATGGCCACTTTTAGGTAAACTTGCAAAAGGTGGCGGAACTTTATTTATTAAGCGTGGTTCTGGTGATTCGATTCGTATCCGTGAGCAAATTGCAGAATTTTTACAACAAGATATTCCTGTATTATTTTTCCCAGAAGCAACCACAACAGATGGAACACGAATTAAAAAAGTACATGGTCGGATTTTAGGTGCTGCAATTGAAGCGCAACGTCCTGTTCAAGCTTGTGTGATTTGTTATGTGAATCAGAATGGCGAGCAAGATATGGTCGCGCCGTATATTGGTGATATCGGCTTTGCAGAGCATGTAAAACAAGTGATTGAAATGCCAAAAGTCACAGCACATTTAATGGCTTTAGCTCCAATTTCTGTTGAAGGTCATACTGTTGATACTTTAACGGCATTGGTTCAGCAGAAAATGATAGAAGGTTTGGCGACATTGCAAAAAGAAGTTGTAACATCGCCATCATCAAGCTAAAAGCACATCAAACTCAATACTACATAAATCCTTCAAGTGGCAGCCACGAAACAAATTTCAAGGCTGCTTTTTTATACCATTTTAACTTGGGTTCTTTGCGTAAAGTTTCAATTGAACCATCTTCTTTTTTGAGTCGCCAATTAATGTTATTTTTCGAATCTAAAACAAGTTTATAGGCATATTTGGGTAAGTTTGTATCCATTGTTTGATGAACTGTGCGTGCTAAACTTGGGCTATTCAGTAAAACACCAATTTCCGAATTTAAATAAGATGATCGTGGATCAAAATTAAATGAGCCAATAAACACTTGTTTTTCATCAATTGCCATTAGTTTTGCATGCAAGCTTGAACGGCTTAGACCTTTTAATTTAACTTTGGCTCGATTTGATAATTCTTCGGTATTTTCATATAAATTTGTTTGAAGAGGCGCATGTAAAAACTCATAAAGTTGAACATGATTATCTAAAAGTTCTTGTCGATATTTTGAATAAAATGCATGTACAACAGGAACATCATTGGCTTTAAATGAATTTGTTAAAACACGAACATGTACACCAGATTTTGCTAATTCACTGAGTTTTTCTGTGCCTTGTTTTTCTGGTACAAAATAAGCAGAAATAATATCGACACTTTTTGCAGGCTCTTCTAAACGGTTAAGTAACTGAAAATTTAAATGTTCTTCTTTAGATGCTTTAGATTTAATTTTACTTGGCGAGTCACTTACAACTTCTGCACGCACCCAATCGAACTGAATATTGTTATTGAGCCATTGTTCAAATGCTTGAGAACGATAGGCTAAATCTAAATAGTTTTGAACGGTTACTTCTTGATAGTGTTGTTCAAGTTGTTGCTTTAAACCATCGTAACGTAGTGTGTAGTGCCTTGGGTTGACTAGTTGCTTAACAGGATATGCATAGTCATCGTTCCAATATTCATCAAATGAGTGAATAATTTCATCCGATGCTGCGCCAGCCAAAATAACATCGACATCGGAAAATTGATAATTATCACTGACGTTGTAATATTGGTTGCTCATGTTGCGCCCACCAATAAGCGCAAGTTGATTGTCGACAATGAAGCTTTTGTTATGCATTCGTCTGTTAATGCGCTTCAAATCCAAAACCATATCCATTGCACGGTAGTGACGGAAACGATAAGGGTTGTAAAGTTTGACACTGATATTTGGGTGTTGGTCTAGTGCTAAATAAATGCCTTCCATACTTTTTGCATTGTTATCATCAACCAATAGACGAACTTTCACGCCACGATCAGCCGCGTTTATAATGGAATGTAGGGCAAGCGCACCTATTTTGTCGTTATCCCAAATGTAATATTGTAAATCTAATGTTTTTTCAGCACGATCAATAAGATGAATACGTGCCGCTAATGCTTCAAGAGGATCATAAAGCACGTGATAACCCGTTAAATTTTTATTTTTTTCACGTAAAGGTTCAATTATTTTTGCAAGTGATGTTGTAGATGTATTGATATCAAATGCATTTTGAATGGGTTGTGGAAACTGTTTTGGAAGTGTTGAACATGCAGGAACTCCAACCACAAGTGTACTCACGAGTAGAATTTTGGCGAATGCGCTATAATTCGATTGATGAATATTGTGTTGATCTTGCAAGTGAAAATTCCTTGTAGTTCTATATAAAAATATAATGGAAAAAAATTGGTTTGAGTATAGTTCTCAGCTGTGAAAAGATAAAGATAGGTGACGTAAGAATAACGTCAAGGAAAATATAGAGAATAAATATGTGGGATCCAAGTTCAATGATTATATATTTTTATATCGTGATGGGTCTGCTTGCCATTTGGAGCATTTCTCAAGCATGGGTGAGTCAGGCAAATACTGAAACAATTCATCCATTTAAAGCTTTTGTTCATTTACTTGCATTTTATTTATCTTATTTACTTATTCCTGTTTTTATTTTTAGTCTTTATGCAGGATATGTTGGATATTACTCTATTCACGAAACCATCTTCATTGTATTGGTGAGTGGTCTTTTAATTTATGCTCGATTTATTGAACCATTTTTTATTAAAGTTCAAACAACAAAATATCAAATCAATCCAGATCAGGCTTTAAATAAGTCTGTAAAAATTGCACTCATTGCAGATTTACATATTGGTTTATTTTCAGGACACGAACGTCAACTCAAACTTATTGTCGATAAAATTAACCGTGAGCAACCGGATTTAGTCGTGGTTGCAGGGGATTGGACGTATGAACCTGAAAATAAATTGGTCGAAGAGCTAACTGTTTTAAAAGATATCCAAGCACCTGTTTATTCGGTGAATGGCAATCATGATGAACAATATCCAGGACCACCTATTCAAGAACTTCTTGCAAATGCATTATCGCAAAATAATGTAGTTGATATTGAAGGTCAAATTGTCGATTTTGATGAGTTTCGATTATTGGGGGTTGGGGATTTATGGGCGGGTAAAACCGATATGCGGTATATGCCAGATTTACCGCAAGATAAACCGTGGATCATTCTTTCGCATAACCCGGATACTGTAGATATGGTACCTAAGCTTCCAACGAGACCGCTCATGCTTTCAGGGCATACGCATGGTGGACAAGTGGAACTTCCGTGGCTAACCGATTACATCATGAAAAAAGTGTCGATTTTAGGACATAAAAAAGGGCTGTATCAGCATGAACATGCAGATGTTTTTGTGACTGTAGGAACTGGTATGGTGGGTGTACCCTTTCGTTTTCGAGTGCCGCCAACCATTGATATCATCGAATTGCATTAATGAATAAATAGAAATAAAAAACCAGCATCATGTGCTGGTTTTTTATACTTAAATATAAGCAATTAAACTTGGTTGTTTACATCATCATGTTTTGTTTCACGAATAAGCAAGAATGCTAAAAGTGAAAGAATTGATGCAGCTGTTAAGTAGTAACCTACAGCATACAAGCCATAACCTGTCGCAAGTTTAGTTGCGATTAATGGCGCAAAAGATGCACCAAAAATACCAGCTAAGTTAAAAGTAAGTGCAGAACCTGTATAACGTACTGAAGTCGGGAAAATTTCAGAAAGTACTGTTCCGATAGGACCGTAAGTTAAGCCCATAATTGCAAGACCAATACACAAGAATAAGAACACAACGATTGTGCTACCAGATTCGAGCAAGTCTGCAAAGAAAATACCAAAAATAGCAGAAACTACGCATACACCAATAGATGTTGCTTTACGACCAAATTTCTCTGCAAATACAGCAGAAAGAGGAATGAATGCAGCAAAACAAAGTGTTGCAACCAATTGAAGTTTTAAGAATTCTTCACGGCTATAACCGAGCTTTGTTGTTCCCCATTGCAATGCAAATACTGTTGTAAGATAGAACACAACGAAAGTACAAATTGCAGCAATCGTACCAAGTACAAGCATACGAGAATGTTTTTTAAATACTTGTACAAATGGAACGTTTACTTCTTTTTGTTTATCTAAAACTTTTTGGAAAGCTGGTGTTTCATGAAGTTTTAAACGAATCCACAAACCAACAATTACAAGTAAAGCACTTGAAATAAATGGAATACGCCATCCCCACTGCATAAAGTCTGCTTCAGACATGAAGTGACCAAGCGTTAAGAATGAGCCTGTCGCTAGAATAAAGCCAATAGGTGCACCCAATTGAGGGAACATACCATACCAAGCACGTTTGCCTTCAGGCGCATTTTCTGTTGCTAGAAGAACAGCACCAGACCATTCACCACCTAAGCCTAAACCTTGACCTAAACGGCAAAGAGCAAGTAAAAGGGGTGCGAAAATACCAATTTGTGCATATGTTGGAAGTAAACCAATACAAACAGTTGAAATACCCATGGTCAATAGTGCGGCAACAAGCGTTGCTTTACGTCCAATTCTGTCACCTAAGTGTCCAAAGAGTGCAGCACCAATTGGGCGAGCAATAAAGGCAATAGCGAAAGTAGCAAGAGATTGGATTGTTGCAGTCATTGGATCTGTACTTGCAGGGAAGAACAAATGCGGGAAAATGATGACAGCAGCAGTTGCGTAAATATAAAAATCGAAGAATTCGATTGTCGTACCCACTAAACTAGCAGTAAGTACGCGAAATTTTGAATTTGTTGGTTGCTGAGCAGCAGCAGTATTCGAAGACGACATGATAGACCTTACACTTACTAAAATTAAAAAAACTTAGTTTTAAAAGCGTAATCTTTTTAGAAAAACGTAATTTCTTAAAAAAACAACGGCAACCTTCTCAATTCGACTTGCTCAGGGTCACTGAAATGAAGAATGAGATGATTAAATCACGTAAAGATAGATAGACAGAAATTGTGATCCTGCGCCTATCAATACAAAAACATGCCAGATAGCGTGTGTGTATCTTACTCTTTTTAATGCATAAAACAATGCACCAATGGTATAAGATAATCCACCAATGATTAAAAAAGTGAGCGCATCTTTACTTAGGAAGCGTTGCATATCGTCCATTACAAGTACTGCAAGCCAACCCATGACCAAATAGGCAATTAGTGAAATTTTTTGAAAACGATGAATGAATATTAACTTGAATAGTGTTCCTATTAGCGCAATCACCCATAAAGCAATTAATAAATATTTTGCTTTATCGGTTGGAATGGCAATGGCTAAGAATGGGGTATATGTTCCCGCAATCAAATAGTAGATGGCAGTATGGTCTAATTTTTTATACCAAAAACGTTTTTCAGGTGTTTTCGCCATGTGGTATAGCATAGATCCTGTAAAAAGAAGGATCATACTAAAGCCATAAACCCAGAGTCCAAACCATTGACCTGTGCTTAAATAGCTACCCTTATAAATCATTAAAACTGTTGCAATACAGGCAAGTACTGCACCAAGACCATGAGTCCAGACGTTAATTCGTTCTTCTGAAATATCGTAATCTTGAATGAGTGGCGTATTCATAGGCTTGTGCCATATAGTTAAATATACAAGTGTATAGTAATTCAATTTTCATTTTTGTGTAAGAACATTTACACTTTAACTGCAATTTACTTTAGGTTTTACTCATGTCTCAATTGGCAAATCTCTCAGTTCAAGAACAGCAATTCTTAGCAACCTTTCAGCAAGCTATTGAAACACAAAGTTTTGATCGAATAATTTTTAGCCAGTACAAAGGTGAATTGGAAAGTTTAGAAAAAATAACCTTGCGAGTCATTTTACTGCAAGGCGAGCAATTTTTAAGCTGTTTGTATAGATATAAGACTCAAGATGTCACTAAAAATATTCCTATTCAGCAAGCAATGGATGTCGTGACTGATTTTTTGAATGTGTGCAAACAAGCAAATTTGATGACAACTGAGCAAGAGCTTCAATTAAAGAAAAATAAGAAAAAAGTGATGTTGAGCATCAGCAAAAATAAACCTGCACTGAAAGCCAGTGAACAACAAGGGCATGACCGCATAAAGCATCGTTTTGTAGATCAGGATAGTGCCTTTTTACAAGGCTTGGGCATTACCGATGCAAAAGCACAAATTATTCCGAGCATGGCGCGTAAATGGAAGCAGATTAATAAGTTTGTCGAAATTTTTTCAGGTGCATTAGAACAAATTAAAACCGATGATCATGCATTAAATGTTGTCGATTTTGGTTCGGGAAAAGGCTATTTAACTTTCGCTTTATACGATTACATGACCAAAAATATTCAAACGCCACATGTAACAGGGGTGGAATTGAATGAAAAAATGGTTCAGTTTTGCCAGAACTTAGCCTTAGATGCTCAATTCAATCAGCTCGATTTTTTCCAAGGCGATGTACGTACTTATGCGCCAGAACGTTTAGATGTGATGATTGCATTACATGCGTGTGATGTCGCAACCGATTTTGCCATTCATACGGGCATTCGCTTAAATGCACAGATGATTATGTGCGCGCCGTGTTGTCACAAAGAGCTTCGTCCGCAATTAAAAGCCCCAATGGTTTTACAGCCAATGTTGCAATTTGGCATTCATGCAGGACAACAAGCGGAAATGCTAACAGATACAATTCGTGCTTTAATTTTAAAAGCTTATGGTTATGAAACTAAGGTTTTTGAATTTGTTGCTTTAGAGCATACCAGTAAAAATAAAATGATTTTGGCAACAAAACGAAAAGATTACACAGCACCAGATCAAGCTGTGCTTGCACAAATTCAAGCTTTAAAAGAGATGTATGGTATTAAAAAGCATTCTTTAGAACTTTTGATGAATGATGCGTGGGATCAGCAAGATATTGGCTGTAAGTGCTAAGGAACTAAAATGACAGAATCAAATTCAGCCAATGATAAAATCGTTTCAGGTTGTTGGGATGAACTGAAACAAGATGCTCAAATGATTCGTGAGCGAGTTTTTATAGAAGAGCAAAACATTGCAGCGGAAGATGAGTGGGATGAGCAAGATGCTATTAGTCTTCATTTTGTGATGTATGATCAAAATAGGGCAGTCGCAACGGCTCGTTTATTGGAAAATAACAGCATTGGTCGTGTAGCTGTATTGAAATCTCATCGAGGCTTAGGTCTTGGTAAGTTGTTGATGCTTGAAATTATTGAAGTGGCAAAGAATCAGCAACGAAAGCATCTTCAATTATCTGCGCAAGTCTATGCAATTGCCTTTTATGAAGGGCTTGGTTTTAGCGTAAATGGTGATACTTATTTAGATTGTGGAATTCCACATATTGATATGAATTTGTCTTTGAACTGAACGTGAAATTTATATAAAAAAGCGAGATGATTATTCTCGCTTTTTTTCATATGCTGAAATTCTCAGATGAATAGGAACAAGCATAAATTAGCTTTTTAGAGTTTTAAAATCATTTAAGGCAACAATACAACAGCAGATAATCCAAAAAACAAGATATTCATCACCACCAATAGACCACGTCCAAGCGAAATGACCACGCAAAATATTTAATGCGATAACAGCAACAAATAGAATAACTGCGGCACCAATTGCGGCATAGCGAGTACAAATACCAAATATTAATGCTAAACCACAGAAAAGCTCTCCAATTGCTGCTAAGTAAACCCAAAATTCAGGAGGGTTTAATCCAACATTTGCAAAGAAATTTACAATATTAGGGTTAAGCTGCATAAAACCTGTAAATTTCCCAAAAACCTCTGGGATTAAAAACAAACCACAAATTATTCTTAAAATATTGGATGTATTTGCTAAATTAAATTTATCTACATTTATTTTAAAATCGTTGCTATAAAATAACTTCATTGGACATTTCAACTCAATTAAATTGTGTTGTTTTAGTCTATGCGTAGTTGAACTGAAGTTAAGGGCGAATAATAGAACACAGTTTTTTGTTTCTGATTGAAAGTATGTGTAATAAATAATGAAATAGAAAGTGAGTTTAAAATTTTTAAGATCAGTAAAAGCAAGATATAAAAAAGCGAGACAGAAGCCTCGCAATTTTTAAAGATATCGATTAGTGACCATGCGCACTTGATGCATCAGACATATTCGCATGCTCTTCTTCTGACATATTCATTTCAGCAACAGTTGCTTCAGATGATGCTGTTGCTTGATGTGCAGAATGGTTTTGCGCTTGCTTTTGACTTGGCATGTAATCTGGTTCATTGGTTACAGCTAAGTAGAAGAATCCGAGAAAAAGACAACTTAGAACAACGGCAACGTAAAAAAAAGGTGATTGCCATAAAGATTTTTTAGTAGCAGGTTTATCACTCATAACGAGGATCCTAATCAATGAAAACTAGAAGTTGTGGATTGTTATAGCATAAATTTAGGCTGATTTTTGAAGAAACTTATAAATACCTATAATAATTAAGGTTTTTATTTTTCCATAGATTATAAAAATAAGGAGCTAAGAATCTCCTTATACAAAAATTATTTATTCAAGTTTTTGAGATTTATACGCTTTATTAATCAGTCATTGTGAGAGGGAGTGTTTCTCGTAAATTTGAAATTTCTTATAAAAAAGCCCATCACAGGATGGACTTTTTTATTTGTGCTGAATTAATGATAACCGTGAAGTTGACGGTATAAACCAGGAGTTACCCCCGTCCACTTTTTAAATGCAC
Organism: Acinetobacter portensis; assembly: GCF_010646905.1. NCBI lineage: Bacteria > Pseudomonadati > Pseudomonadota > Gammaproteobacteria > Moraxellales > Moraxellaceae > Acinetobacter > Acinetobacter portensis. The sequence goes on along the minus strand of NZ_JAAARQ010000002.1, from coordinate 636,434 downwards.
GGTGGAATGTACTGGTCTCACTAAAGCCAACTTGTTGAGCCACATCTTCTAACGTCAATGTTGGATTCAACAGTAAATGAATCGCTGCATCTCGACGTAAAGCATCTTTTACACCTTGATAACTTTTCCCTTCAGCGGCTAAACGACGTCGTAACGTTTGTGGAGATAGGTACAACATCGATGCCACATCATTGAGCGTTGGCATTTCTTCACCAATTTGGCTCTTTAAGACATCACGAATACGTGAAGTTAAAGAATTGGTATTTTTGAATTTCACAAGAAGCTGAGCAGGTGCCGCTTTTAAGAACTCTTCAAGCGTTTCTTCTGTTTGGCGAATAGGTAAATCTAAATAATCTGCCGCAAAGGTAATTTCGGTACGAGGCGTATCGAATTGCATGACAGGTGCAAAGAATAATGCATCATATTCATCTGCATGATTTGGGCGTTCATAACCAAAATGAACACGTTCAAGTGGAATACGACGATCAATTAACCAAGATGCAAGACCATGCCAAATCATCAGCATACTTTCAGTCATGAAATGATCTGGATCATTTTCTTTAGGAATAAGTGGAACTAAACGTGCTTCATGTTTGTCACGTTCAAGATTTACACACCATTCATCACCAAAGAGTTTATAGAATTGTGTAGAAAGCTCTAAAGCATCACCCAAGGTTTTTGCATGAATGATGAGCTGACACATAATAGCAAATGAACCTAAACGACGAGATTGCGTTGCTGTAAAACCAATGTGTTCATCTTGCGTGACCATCCACAACATTTTTACAAAGCGTGTATATTGTTCGGGTGATATACGTGCTTTGGGCTGACGTAATAATTCTGCTTCAATGCCAACGTGAGATAGCAGAGTTTCCACATCCATGCCTAAGCGTTTTACCCCAGTAAGGGCAGCATTCACAAAGTGAATACTAATTGTATCTCGGCTTGCGTTAAATACTTCAGACTCTTTTGCGTTCACGTATATTTGACCTAAATGACATTAAAAAAATATATTTGGCAATTTACAAGATTGTTTTTGCCAATTTCATACATGGTAAATTGCCGAAACTATCAAGGTAAATGGCTGAACATGACATTGTTTTTATACTTTTATGTTACTTGTAAAAGACAATAAACGTCAAAATTAGAGTAAAAACTCGAATGATGTTTTGTTTAAGTCTTTGAATAGTATTGTTATATATTTATGTTTGTTTGCTTCTATTGCAAGCGTGCTTTTGTAAGTTGATGATATTTTGTTTGTGCATATTGAATCAATTTGGTCAGTCGTCTTTCTAACGATAATGTCAGTTTGATGTGAGTTTGTAGGTTTCGGCAGATTTTTTGCAATATATGCAAAGTTATTTTGTTTGCCGAATTGACAATAAAAAAGCCTGTATAAAATAGGCTTTTTTACTAAATATCAGAAAATTAAAAACGTTTTGGAATTTTTTGACCATTTGGAACAGGCGTTTCGGCTTTTTTTAATACACCAAATAACCAAGTTTCAGCATGATGTACAGCATCTTTTAAGGCATCACCCAAAGCTAAACGTCCTGCAATAAAGCTTGCAAGTGAACAGCCAGAACCGTGATATTCACCTTCTAGACGAGGGCATTTGGTTTCAGAAATAAGCTCACCTTGAATATATAAGGCATTGCGAATGTAGTCAGGTGTATCTTCATGTCCACCTTTGACTAAAACGGCATATGCACCCATTTCAAAAAGCTTTGCTGTTGCAAGTTCTAAATTTTCTATACCTGTTAAGGCTCTTAGTTCAACTGTATTTGGCGTTAAAATTGTTGCCAAAGGAATAAGTTGTGCAAAAGCTTGAACTAAAGTTGCTTGATCACCCAAAGAACCACCGCTATTGGCAACCAAAACAGGATCTAAAACATATTTATAATTTGTGTGTTCTGTTAAAAATTCAGCTAACGCGGCAATATTATCGGTTGTGCCTAACATGCCAGATTTAATACAAGTAATAGGCAAATCACCGACAACTGCATTGGCTTGAGCAAGTAGCAGTTCTTTTGATGTTGCTTCGAAACCAAAAACTTGTTGTGAGTTTTGAACCGTTAAAGCTGTACACGCAATAGCAGCATGTGCACCACTTTGACCAATCGCTTCAATATCTGCTTGTAAACCTGCACCGCCAGAAGGATCTAATCCAGAAAAACAAAGTACTGTTGGGCGCACGCGCTCATCCTTTAATTATTCAATTTGACTAGTATATCGTAACTCGGTTGTATCAATAGAAAATTGGTGGCTATTCATTATCAGTTATTGACTAAGTTTTTTATAACTTTCAACTTGCTCTACAGCTAAGACATATAAGTTCTCAAATGTAAGCTTCATTTGCTCATCTTTAGCATAATCAAGCATTTTTTTAAGTTTTTCTTGATACTCAGCATGCCCCGATTTATACATAAATAGTAAGTATCCCCATTCACTATATGCATATTCAGGATCACTTCTCCGCATTCCCTTCAACTCTTTTCTAAACTCTATAGCTAATCTAGCATAACATTGCTCATATTCTGCTTTTGATCGCTTACTGATATAGACGAGATCACATTGAAGTATTAATCGCTCTATAGTAAATGAATCTTTTAACATTTTATTATTTAGTTCATAAGCTTCTTTATACATACTTAGAGCAGAATAAATATTTAATTGTAGTTTTTCACGCTCATAATTATTTTTAATTTTATTAACTTCAACTAAACTTTCTTTTAAAACCTTTTCAAGTGCTTCTGTATCACTAAGATCTTCCGTATTAATTTTCTTTTTATAGTTATCTATAATTAATTGATCTTCTGCGCTGATAATCTCCTTTTTCACATCATTAGCTGATACTTTGTTTTCCATATCAGCAACACCTTGCTCACTCGAAGAGCAAGCTGTGCTTCCAAATATAAAAAAACCGACTAAAAAAATAAAAGAATATTGCATCAAACTTCTCTAGCAGCTGAATTGAAAGTGAAGCTATGTTTTACAAAGCTTGGGCTAGGGAAAACTGTTCCGCCATCAAACACTAATTGATAACCCATATCCAACTCAACTTTCAAAAGAGATAAATCTGGTTTAGGCAAAGTAATATTTACAAAACCTACTGGCTCTTTCCCTCGTTCAGTATTCCAAATACCACTATCTGATTTCAACTTATGCGTGCCTAACAACTCAAACTGTCTATTATTTTCCTTATAAAGCCTCAATGTCGCAGAAGGAATAATTTTATTCGCTTCATGCTTAACAACTGGTGGTACATAAGATACTGTTACAAATAGTTTTTTATCCTTAACAATATAGGTAACTATAAATTCACATACTCCTGAAATTACCTGAACAGTAACTCCACCACCACTACGACCAAACTTATCTTGATCATAAGGCATAATCCCGCAATAAAACTTCACATACTCAGTTTTATTACGCTCAGTATAATAATTTTCAAATTTTCTATTATCAGTAAAACTATTATTCAAATTTTGCTGGAGACTAGGCACACTAACATTCAGCGGATTTTTAGGAATATTGATAACAATCCCACCTGTAACATTATGTTTGAATGTTGTTTGTGAGTTTTTAAGTACGGGTGGTGGACTACACTTACAAATGCAAAGATCACCATCTAATGCAGGTATATCCTTATGATTATCAAAAGGTCGTCGCATTCCTGCTGCTTGGATAATTCCTGTAGACCCACATGCAGGGCAGTTCACTTTATCACCGATATTACTTGCTAAACGTCCATGCCATATAAAGGATTTTCCTCCTCCAGTATGACGTTGAACAATTCCGCCTACGGTGGTTTTGTCATTCTCAAAAATTTGATACCGAATCATGAAGCAACCTTTCTAGAAAGCCAATGATCAACTAAAAAACCTTCAGGCAAAGGCTCATCTTCATAAATTGTGATTTCTAAATCTTTATGAAGTAGTCCTGATTCTTCAATCACATCACCGTTATCTAAAACACTTTGGTTAATTGCTACAGGGAATTCATTCAAGACCAAGCAACCGCTACAACCTGAAATAATTTTATCGGTAGAACCATCAGGATAAACCACCAAATCACCAACAGTCGCAAGACGCTTTTCATGAAGCGTGGCATATCCAATTTCACTATAACGAGCTTGAACCACACCACTATTTTTAGTGGTAACTCCTTCTGTGACAACGCAAAAAACTTGATGAGGTCGTTTAGTATTTTCAATTTGTTCAGAAGAAAGCTGTTTTAATTCGTTTTGAGCGTAATCTTTTAATTTTTTCATACAAATATTCTTTATTATTGATTTAAAAAGTGTGACTTACGTCACTATTTTCAAGAATATAATCTAAATAATGAAAAAAACAAACAACTAGATGTAAAATTGATTCAACACTCGATAGCCTTTTTTATCGAATGTGTGAAACCACAAAATAGGAAAGAGTGTACTCCGTGATTAATACCGTACTCATAGATTTAGATGGAACTTTAACAGACCCAAAAGTAGGAATTACGACTTCGGCACGTTATGGATTAAACAAAATTGGGCATCCGATTGCAGATGATGTAAATATCGATTGGATTATTGGGCCGCCACTGAAAGCATCATTGGCTAAAATTTTAAATGTTTCTATCTATGATGATTTGGCTGAACAAGCTTTATTGGGATATCGCGAGCGTTTTGCTGTCACAGGTTTATTTGAAAATTTGGTGTATCCAAGCGTTGCTGAAACATTAAAAGCCTTAAATGAACGAGGTTATAATTTATATGTCGCAACGGCAAAACCGACCATCTACGCAAAGCAAATTTTAGAACATTTTAATTTGGCACAGTATTTTAAAGTCATTTATGGAAGCGAACTTACAGGTGAGCGTACCAATAAAGCCGAATTGATTGCCTATATTTTAGAGCAAGAGAAATTGAATGCAGAACATTGCTTGATGATTGGCGACCGTGAGTATGACATTTTAGGCTCACGTAAAAATGGTATTGAAACTATTGCTGTTGAATATGGTTATGGTTCAAATGACGAATTAAATAAAGCAGAACCTAAAGCGCGAATTCAGCAATTTGCAGATGTGCTAAAACATCTACCTGCAATAAACTAAAACGATTGAGATGGGCTAAAAAATCAGCTCATCTCTAAATATAAGGTTTCTTTCACTTCTTCCATCACAATATAGCTGTGTGAAGATGCTGAAGATGGGAGCTTTTTCAGAAGATCACCCAATAAGCGTCTATATGCACTCATTTCTTTTAAACGTGCTTTCACCAAATAATCGAACTCACCAGAAATTAAATGACATTCTAAAACTTCAGGGATTTCAATCAAATCACGTGCAACTTGATCAAAAACATCGCCCGATTTAGCAGAAAGCTTAATTTCTAAAAAAACCAATAAATTACGATCAATCATCTGCGGATTCACACGAGCGTGGTATCCCATAATAATGCCTTCACGTTCTAAACGTTTTACTCGTTCCGAACATGGCGTGGTCGATAAATTTACACGAGATGCCAATTCACTGATCGCAATTCGCCCATCTTTTTGCAAAATATTTAAAATCTGTCGATCAGTTCTGTCTAATGGTCGCATGAATAATTTCCTTTTATTCTCAAAAAATCAGGACAAAAATATTAAATTACCTAGATGAATGGTGGTAATTCAGTGAATTTAACTATCTAACCAAAAATATACTAGTTAAATCAACTGAAAACAAATTCGAGGGATTCGAGATGCGCGTAATTGTATTAGGTAGTGGTGTTATTGGTGTGACCAGTGCGTACTATCTTGCGCAGCAGGGAGCAGAAGTGACTGTGCTAGACCGTCAAACAGGTCCTGCGGAAGAAACAAGCTTTGGCAATGCGGGGCAAATTTCTCCGGGATATTCGACGCCGTGGGCTGCTCCAGGAATTCCTTTTAAAGCGGTAAAATGGATGTTCCAACATCATGCACCGCTTGCTATTAATATTGATGGAAGCATGTGGCAATTGCAGTGGATGGCGCAAATGCTAAAAAACTGTAGCGCTGATCGTTATGCCATTAACAAAGAGCGTATGGTGCGTGTGGCGGAATATAGCCGAGATTGTCTAAAGCAATTACGTGAAGATATTGGTATTTCTTATGAAAACCGTTCTAAAGGAACGCTACAAGTTTTCCGTAACGAAGCACAATTAGAAGCTGTTCAACGTGATATTGAAGTATTAAAAGAAACAGGCGTTGCATTTGAGTTGCTCGATAGCGAAGGCTTGGCGCGTGTGGAACCTGCGCTTGCAGAAGCTAAAGATAAGTTAGTAGGTGGCTTGCATTTACCCAATGATGAAACAGGCGATTGTTATATCTTTACCAACTCTTTGGCAGAGAAAGCGAAAGCCATTGGTGTAGATTTTCAATTTAATTCAAATGTAGAAAAACTCATTGTGGAAGGCGATGAAATTAAAGGCGTATTGGTCAATGGTAAGGTACTTACTGCCGATAAATACGTGCTTGCCTTTGGTAGTTATTCACGTGATTTCTTAAAACCACTTGATCTAGATTTACCTGTATATCCTGTGAAAGGTTATTCATTGACTGTACCCATTGTAGATCCATCACATGCACCGCAATCTACAGTTTTAGATGAAACGTATAAAATTGCGATTACACGTTTTGATCAACGTATTCGCGTGGGCGGTATGGCAGAACTTAGCGGTTTTAACTTGGGTTTAAATGAAGATCGTCGTGGAACACTAGAAATGGTGACACGTGATTTATTCCCAGGTGGCGACCTTGAAAAAGCAAGCTTCTGGACAGGCTTGCGTCCAATGACACCAGACAGTACACCAATTATCGGTGCAACGCGCTTTAAAAATCTTTTCTTAAATACTGGTCATGGCACATTGGGTTGGACAATGGCATGTGGTTCAGGAAAGCTAATGAGCGATTTAGTTTTAGATAAAACACCTGAAATTAGTACCGAAGGCTTATCGCTGCAACGTTATGCCATAGCCTAAGACTCAAATTGGTTAGCTCAAGGAAGAGAAAATGCCACGTCCAATTACTGCAATTATTCATCAAGATGCATTGCAACATAACTTAGAAATTGCGCGCAAACACATGCCCAATAGCAAAGTTTTTGCTGTGGTAAAAGCAAATGCATATGGACATGGTATTGAGCGTGTTTATCATGCTTTTCATACCGCAGATGGTTTTGCATTTATTGATTTAGATGAAGGTAAGCGATTACGCGCTTTAGGTTGTAATCGTCAATTGCTTTTGCTTGAGGGTGTCTTTTCTTTCGATGATTTGTATGTCTGTCAGAAATATCAAATCAGTTTTGCAATTCATAGTGAACATCAAATTCAGTGGCTTGAACAATTTTCACAACAACATCCTGAAGCAAAGTTTGATGTCTTTTTAAAAATGAACAGTGGGATGAATCGCCTAGGATTTACCCCTGAAGAATATTCGCAGGTTTGGCATAGCATTTCACAGATCACGATCATTCAATCCATCACACATATGACGCATTTTTCAGATGCAGATGGAGAACGTTTTGGACAAGATGGAATTGTATATCAACATGAAATTTTTGAATCTATTACTCAAAAATTAGAGGGTAAAACTTCAATCAGTAATAGCGCTGCAATTTTAAGACATTCAAAACATCTTCAATCGGATTATGTGCGTAGTGGCATTATGCTTTACGGCAGTTCACCCGATTATCCAACACATGATATTCAAGATTGGAATCTTAAACCAACCATGAGTTTAAGAAGTGAAATTATCGCTATTCAAAATATCAAAGCAGGCGATAGTGTGGGGTATGGCTCAAATTTTGTTGCCGAATACGATATGAAAATAGGTGTGGTTGCGTGTGGCTATGCAGATGGATATCAACGTATTTCACCCACAGGAACACCTGTTTTGGTCGATTCTATCCGAACACAAACCATCGGGCGTGTCAGTATGGATATGCTTGTTGTCGATTTAACATCTATAAGAAATGCTCAAATTGGAAGTGAGGTAGTGCTTTGGGGATGTTCATCTCAAGGTGCTGTTCTATCAATAGATGAAGTTGCAAGAACTTCTGGAACTGTTGGATATGAGTTGATGTGCGCTGTAACAGCACGCGTTAATTTTGTGCAATCACAATAAAAGGAAATAAAAATGTCTCAATCAGATATTCAAAGATTTAATAGCAACGAAGTGATGAGTTCGGTTGTTGTATTTAATAAGGTTGTTTATTTGTCAGGTCAAGTGCCTAAAAATACCGATCAAGATGTTGTGGGTCAAACCACTGAAATTTTAAATACGATTGATCAACTTTTGGCGTTGGCAAATACAGATAAAACACGCATTTTATCTGCACAATTATTTGTGAAAAATTTAAGTGACTTTCAAACGATAAATTCAGTTTGGATTGATTGGTTAAAAGGTCATGAAACACCTTCACGTGCAACCATTCAAGCGGATTTAGTGAACCCCAATTGGCTTATTGAAATTGCAGTAACAGCAGCGCAACGTGATTAATCTTTTGAAATAAATTGATTGATCAGTATTAAAAATAATTAATGCACACGTTTAACAACTGATTGATTAGTTGTTAAACGTGAAAAGTAACATAAATGTTTGGTTTTAGGATTTAAATCAAAGTATGTTATCTAGCTTGTAAAAGACGGTTAAATGGATGTTTTATTATGAAAACAACAGGTCTTGATGATGCAAAATCATCGCCAAATGAATTACAACGCAAATTATCAAATCGACATTTACAGTTAATTGCGATTGGTGGTGCGATTGGAACAGGATTGTTCATGGGTTCAGGGAAAACCATTTCTCTTGCGGGTCCATCTATTCTGTTCATTTACATGATTATTGGTTTCATGTTCTTCTTTTTAATGCGTGCTTTAGGTGAAATTTTACTTTCAAATTTGCACTATAAATCTTTCATTGATATGGCAACCGATTTAATTAGCCCAGCTGCTGGTTATTATATTGGCTGGTCTTATTGGTTGGGTTGGGTGCTTGTTGGTATTGCAGATTTAGCTGCAATTATTAACTATTTAAGTTTTTGGTTACCACCCGATATGGTCTTTACCCCAATGAGGCAGGCTTTAATTAGTGCCGCATGTGTTGTTTTTATTTTAGGTATTAATCTTCTTACTGTAAAACTGTTTGGTGAAATTGAATTCTGGTTTGCACTTGTCAAAATTTTAGCCATTTTAGGTTTAATTGTGATTGGTGGATACATGGTATTCACAGGTTTTCAAGCACCTACAGGTTCTGTTGCTAGTTTTAGTAATATTTGGTCGCATGGTGGTATGTTCCCTAAAGGAGCAATGGGCTTCTTGGCAGGTTTCCAAATTGCAATGTTCGCTTTTGTAGGTGTGGAATTGTTAGGAACAATGGCAGCAGAAACCAAAGATCCTGAAAAGAACTTACCCAAAGCCGTGAATGCGATTCCAACACGAATCATTTTGTTCTACGTGTTGTCACTATTGATGATTATGGCGGTTACACCTTGGGTTGAAATTCCAGCAGATCAAAGTCCATTCGTAAGTTTATTCTTGCATGCAGGTATTCCAGTTTCAGCCATTATTATGAATTTGGTTGTACTTTCATCTGTCATGTCATCTATGAATAGCGGTGTATTTTCTACAAGCCGTATGTTGTTTGGTTTGGCGCGTGGTGGTCAAGCACCACAAAAGCTTGCAGAACTTTCAAGACGTTCAGTGCCTGCAAAGGGTTTATATTTCTCTTGTTCATTCATTATGATTGGCGCGGCTTTCCAATATTTTGTACCGAATACAATGGAAGCATTTACATTGGCAAGTTCGCTGTGTGTGATTCTCTTTATTAGTATTTGGGGCTTAATTATGGTGTGTTACATCCGCTATCGTAAATTAAGACCTGAACTACATGAAAAATCTCAGTTTAAAATGCCAGGTGGCGTAGCAATGTCATATGTTGTATTGGCATTTTTACTCTTTGCTTTAATTATTTTGAGTTTAGAGCCTGATACATTAAAAGCTTTAATTATTAGTCCATTGTGGTTAGTTATTTTGGCAATTACTTACCGTGTGCTTTATAAACCACGTATTAAAAAATTAGACCTTTAAAAAATATTCATAGCTAAGCTTTTAGGCGCCATGAATACTTCGGTATTCATGGCTTTTTTGTATCTATTTTTAACCAGTTTTAAAGTAAAGTTATTTTTAATTTATAGTGTGGAAAAACAGCGCTAAGACATTTGAATGAGAAATTACAGTATAGATATTTTAAGAGGCTTATCTATTTTATTGGTACTGATTCACCACTTTAATATTCCTTATAAGCTTCACGATACATTTTTAGGCATACAATTATTTGAAGAAAGCTTAACTACGCTAATTGCAAGAAATGGTAATTATGGCGTAACCATGTTCTTTGTTATTTCAGGATTTCTCATTACTCAAAATACTTTGCATAGATATGGTTCAATCTCGAATATAAAAATCAAAGACTTTTATATTCGACGTTTTGCAAGAGTTGTTCCTTGCTTGGTTTTACTTGTTGTTTTAGTCGGTTTTTTAGGGTGGTTAGGATGGCAACCCTTTTTAAATCAAAGCCCAAATAATATTGAAATATCTTATGCAACAACAGTGTTTGCAGCTTTTAGTTTTTGGATGAATATTCTGATTATTCAATATGGATGGGTAAATTATGCTTTAGGTGTGCTTTGGTCTTTATCGGTTGAAGAAGTTTTTTATATTGCATTTCCAATTTTATGTTTGGTCTTAAAGCGAGAAAATTTATTTGTTATCTCTCTTTTAGTCATTATCGCTTATGCGCCTTATTTTAGATCATTGCATTTTGGTAGTGAAAATGGTGCCTATTTGTACCATTATTTTTCAAGCTTCGATGGTATTGCTATAGGTAGTTTGACTGCGCTGATTGCATCTAAATTTTCATTGGGAGCGGTGAATCGTTTTTATTTAATCCCCATAATATCCTTGCTGATGTGTTGCGTTTATTTTTATGCACCCATTAAAGAAGTCAGCACTTGGGGGATAAGTGTATTTGCATTTTTAACGGCAATATTATTATTTTGCTTTTCTCAGAAAAATAAATCAGTTCAACCTAAATTTGTACTGGGTAAATTTTTAGTGTGGATGGGGCAGAGAAGTTATGAAATGTATTTATTTCATCTTATTGTTTTGGGTGTCATAAAAGTTTTTTACTTGCCCAAGCAAACGCTGCCCATAGAAAAAATAATATTATTGCCTGTGTATTTTGTTGCCGTATTTATTTTAAGTTGGCTGATTGAAAAATATTACTCAACGCCTTTGAATCATAAAATTCGTTATCTTTGTTTAAAACAAAAATAAAAAAAGCCTCCAATTTAGGAGGCTTTTGATGGTACTTAATATCTGCTAACTTTTAGAAGCTTGGTTTAACAACCACTAAAATCACAACAGCAAATAAAATTAGTGTTGGCATTTCATTAAAGTAACGCCAAAACTTATGTGATTTATAGTGAGCATTATCAATCAGTTTTTTACGGTAATAACCACACACTAAATGGTAAAGAACCAGTAATCCAACTAAACCTACTTTAAGATAAAACCACATTGCTTCATGGTAATGCCTTGTTGCATCACCCCAATCCACTAAAAAGTGAGCTGTAATGAGCGTTGCAATCATGGCAGGCCACATAATGCCACGGTATAACTTACGTTCCATTACTTCAAAGCGTTGATGACTGGTTACATCTTCACTCATTGCATGGTAAACAAATAAGCGTGGTAGATAGAATAGCGCTGCAAACCAACATACCACGGCAATTATATGTAATGCTTTTACCCATAAGAAAGCATCAGAAGGAGCATCCATTGAATATCCTTTTGGGGATTATTCATCCCACTTCTTGAAAACGAGGCAAGCATTTACGCCGCCAAAACCGAAACTGTTACTCATTACAGTATTCAATTTTGCATCACGTTTTTCAAGTACGATGTCATAACCTTTTGTACCTTCATCAAGTTCAGTCACGTTGATGTTTGGTGCAATAAAGTCATTTTGCATCATTAAAATAGAATAAATAGCTTCTTGAACGCCTGCTGCACCTAAGCTATGACCCGTCATAGATTTAGTTGAGCTAAGTGGAGGAACTTGACCTTCACCAAATGCACGACCCATTGCTTGAAGTTCTGTAATATCACCTGCAGGGGTAGATGTACCATGTGTATTTACATAGTCAATTTTATCTACGCCATGTTGTTTTGCTTCTTCAAGCGCCATTAAGATACAACGAGTCGCACCTTCACCGCTTGGCGCAACCATGTCGGCACCATCAGAGTTAGCAGCATAGCCAACAACTTCTGCAAGAATTTTTGCACCACGAGCTTGAGCATGTTCTAAAGATTCAAGGATAACGAAACCACCACCACCCGCAATCACAAAACCATCACGGTCAGCAGAGTAAGGGCGAGACGCTTTTTCAGGAGTATCGTTATACTTAGAGCAAAGTGCTCCCATCGCATCAAACAACAAGCTTTGAGACCAATGATCTTCTTCACCACCGCCTGCAAGCATTAAATCTTGTTTGCCTAATTGAATGAGGTTGTACGCATAACCAATTGCATCGGCAGACGTTGCGCAAGCACTTGTAATAGTATGAGCAACACCTTGTAATTTAAACGCAACGCCAACGTTTGCTGTAATGGTATTGGTCATGTTGCGAGGTACAAAGAAAGGGCCAACTTTACGAGCACCTTTTGTTTCTAGAATTTCATTCATTTCTACAACAGAAGCAGTTGAACCACCACCTGAACCACCAGCAATACCATAACGTGGATTACCACCAAGTTGCTCAGCTGTTAAGCCTGCATGTTCTACCGCTGCAACAGCTGCATTATATGCATACATTGCACATACGCCCATGAAACGCTTTGCACGACGATCAATACCGTCAAAATCTTGAACCGCAGCAGCACTTACATGACTTTTAAAATTAAGTTCTTGGTAGACTGGATTTAGACGTGTTCCTGAAATACCATTTTGTAAAGCGTGGTTTACTTCTTCTAATGTATTACCAATGCACGAGTTAATCCCCATGCCAGTGATTACAACACGTTTCATCTACAGATCCTTTATATGGTGATAATGTTGAGCGGTGAATTCTAGAAACATTAATATGCAACTAAAACTGGAAGCACTTCTCAATATTTTTTTCAATGTGTTCATGATAGCAGAAAGATTTTTGAATTCTTATGGCAAATATTATGACTATTTTCGAGTTGTTCGATTTATGAGATAAGGTGTAATTGTTTAATGAATAGATACACAATAATATTGAGATAAATAGAGACTGTGCCTAGTATTTACTGAATAAACTGAAAGCTTAGGAGTGTGAGGGATAATGAAAGATTCTAATAATAAACGTTCAAGAGGATTCCTCATAAATGCTTTTGGAGTGGCTAAAAAGCTCAGTGAAGTTGGTTTAGATGTAATTCAACAAGTCACAGCGAACGATGTTTCTAAGCAAAATTTAGCATTAGATCGAACACGTGTGATTGAAGGGAGTGCACGATCAAAAGGTGTATTTGAAGCAAATGTGTATGAAAACCCACAACAATTACTGCGTACGCATGTACCACATGTTTCTCGTCAACTGCTTGGTCGTCATTATGGAACAATAGACCGTGTTGCTAACTTTGTATCTCCACAGTTTTCAGACAAAGTTTCCGATTATCTCTTTGATCAGCTTAATACATTTACCAATAATATAAGCTCGGTTGATGCTGTATTGGATCAGGCAGGTATTCGCGATTTAGAAGAATTAACGAAAGATGTCAGCCGATCACAACGAATTAGCAAAGCATTGGCTGAACAAAATAAATGGATTACATCAGTGCAAGGTGCATTAACAGGTGCGACAGGTGTCATGGGCTCTACTATAGATATCCCTGTTTCTATTGTGATGTCTTTGCGGACAATTTACCAAGTGGGTCGTTCATATGGTTTTGAGTTAAATAAAGAAACGGAACAAGATATTGTTCAATTTGTTTTTAAACAGATTAATCTGGGTTTAATTGCAGAAAAACAAGCAATTTTGATGGGACTAAAAGCCATCTCAAATACATTAGAAACGCATGATGTTTATCAATTACAGCAACTTCTTGGGTCAAGTAATGATATTGAGGCACTCAAACGCTGGCTTACGAATGAAGAGGGTGATGCGAAATGGCAATGGTTAAATCATCTTCCAAAATTTTCAGTGTTGACCAAGTTAAGACCCGTTGCGAGTGCTTCTGTTGGAGCTTTATATAGTTGGAAGCTTATTGATGAGGTTAATGAAAAAGCCCAAATGGTGTTTTCACAAGCACGTACATATTTAATAGAGCATAAAGATGTACATTTATCTCCATTGGATGCCTATCAAAAATCACGAGAACTGATTGCACAAGCAACACCCAAAATCGTTGAGCAAATAAAATCAAATATAGATGATGGGCGGGGGGAAGTAATTAAAGACATCTCTGAAGATGTTGCCGAAGATTCTGTAAATAAAAAGAATGTTAAAAATGCATCCTTAACAGAAACAGAAACAGAAACAGTGACTGTGAAAAAGGCTCCACCTACACGTGCCCGAAGTTCTGCAAAAAACAAAGCAGGACGTGTGGCAAAAAAAATCAGTCTTGAATGAGCAAGCGACGAAAACGAATGTAGAAATAAAATCTACGAATGGTAAAAGATAAGGTTACAAAAAACTCTTTCAATCAGACGAAGCAATATGTAATGCAATAACAAGTCAGCAAAGGCATTTGTGTTGAAATAGTTAGTATTTCATATATTGTCGAATATTGACCATTTCATTATCTTGGCATACAATTGCATGCCCTCAAAAAGTGGTATTTTTTGGGGCTTTTAATTAACGGGAGAATTGCCAAATGGCAACAACAAATCAGTTGATCCGTAAGGGTCGTACAACTTTGATTGAAAAATCAAAAGTTCCTGCGTTGAAGGCTTGTCCACAACGTCGTGGTGTTTGTACACGTGTTTACACAACTACACCTAAAAAACCTAACTCTGCAATGCGTAAAGTTTGCCGTGTTCGCTTAACTTCTGGCTTTGAAGTATCAAGCTATATCGGTGGTGAAGGCCATAACTTACAAGAGCACAGTGTTGTTCTTATCCGTGGTGGTCGTGTAAAAGACTTACCAGGTGTACGTTACCATACAGTTCGTGGTTCATTAGACTGCGCTGGTGTTAAAGATCGTAACCAGTCACGTTCTAAATACGGTACTAAACGTCCTAAGAAATAATCTTTCGAGATCATTTTTAAGGTCGTAACACCGCAATCCTTTATCGTCTCGCTTGTCCGATTTCTGCATTTAATTTTGTGAAATTCAAGCGACGTGTAGTAAGGCCAGCTAAAGGTACATGACACTTTGTACATATGCTGGATAAACCTGAAGTGTCATATTTATAGGTAGTTTAAAATGCCAAGACGTCGCGTAGTCGCTGCTCGTGAAATCCTTCCGGATCCTAAGTTCAGTAGCCAAACAATCGCTAAATTCATGAACCACGTAATGCAAGATGGTAAAAAATCTATTGCTGAAAGTATCGTTTACGGTGCTTTAGACCGCGTTCAAGAAAAATCAAAAGTAGACCCAGTTGAATTTTTTGAAGCTACGCTTGAAAAAGTTCGTCCTATGGTCGAAGTAAAAGCACGCCGTGTTGGTGGTGCTACATACCAAGTGCCTATGGAAGTACGCCCATCCCGTCGTACTGCCTTAGCTATGCGTTGGTTAGTAGATGCTGCTGCTAAGCGTTCTGAAAAAACTATGGCTTTACGTCTTGCTGGTGAGTTGCTTGATGCAGCTGAAGGTAAAGGTTCAGCAGTTAAGAAGCGTGAAGATGTGCATCGTATGGCTGAAGCCAACAAAGCATTCTCTCACTACCGTTTCTAATAGGTTTAAAAACCTTAATCAGGATGTCGACTTTTCATTGAATTGTCGTCAAAGCGCTTTAAGCTGTTTTTACAGCTTAAAGCGTCCTGTTTTAAACAATAAATTTAGGAATGCAAGAAATCATGGCTCGTCAAACTCCAATTTCTCGTTATCGTAACATTGGTATTTCTGCGCACATCGATGCGGGTAAAACCACAACAACTGAACGTATCTTGTTCTACACAGGTGTATCTCACAAAATTGGTGAAGTACATGATGGTGCAGCAACAATGGACTGGATGGAGCAAGAGCAAGAACGTGGTATTACAATCACTTCAGCTGCGACTACTACATTCTGGTCAGGTATGTCTAAGCAGTTCCCTGAACACCGTATCAACGTAATTGATACACCGGGACACGTTGACTTCACAATCGAAGTTGAGCGTTCTATGCGTGTTCTTGATGGTGCATGTATGGTTTACTGTGCTGTAGGTGGTGTTCAACCTCAGTCAGAAACTGTATGGCGTCAAGCGAACAAATACCAAGTGCCTCGTTTAGCATTCGTGAACAAGATGGACCGTACAGGTGCCAACTTCTTCCGTGTTGTTGAACAAATGAAGACACGTCTTGGTGCGCACCCTGTACCTGTAGTAATCCCTGTTGGCGCGGAAGACAACTTCCAAGGCGTTATCGATTTGATCGAAATGAAACAGATCATTTGGGATGAAGCGTCACAAGGTATGAAGTTCGAATACGGTGAAATCCCGGCTGATCTTCAAGCTTCTGCTGACGAATGGCGTACAAACATGGTTGAAGCTGCGGCTGAAGCATCTGAAGAATTGATGGATGAATACCTAAACAATGGCGATTTGACAAAAGAACAAATCATCGCTGGTATTCGTGCTCAAACTTTGGCTTGTGAAATCCAACCAATGCTTTGTGGTACAGCATTCAAAAACAAAGGTGTTCAACGTATGTTGGATGCTGTTATTGATTTCTTACCATCACCAACTGAAGTTAAAGCAATTGAAGGTGTTCTTGACGACAAAGCTGAAACTAAAGCTATTCGTGAAGCATCTGACGAAGCTCCGTTCTCTGCACTTGCATTCAAAATTATGAATGACAAATTCGTAGGTAACTTAACTTTCGTACGTGTTTATTCTGGTGTTCTTAAACAAGGCGACCCAGTATATAACCCAGTTAAATCTAAACGTGAACGTATCGGCCGTATCGTGCAAATGCATGCGAACGATCGTCAAGACGTTGAAGAAATCCGCGCTGGTGATATCGCTGCATGTGTAGGTCTTAAAGACGTTACTACTGGTGATACACTTTGTGATGAGAAAAACATCATTACTCTAGAGCGTATGGAATTCCCTGAGCCAGTAATTTCTTTAGCTGTAGAGCCTAAGACAAAAGCTGACCAAGAAAAAATGTCTATCGCGCTTGGTCGTTTGGCTAAAGAAGATCCATCATTCCGTGTTCGCACTGATGAAGAATCTGGTCAAACAATTATCGCAGGTATGGGTGAGCTTCACCTTGACATTCTTGTTGACCGTATGAAACGTGAATTTAACGTTGAAGCGAACATTGGTAAACCAATGGTTGCTTACCGCGAAACAATCAAAAAGACTGTTGAGCAAGAAGGTAAATTCGTACGTCAAACTGGTGGTAAAGGTAAATTCGGTCATGTATACGTTCGTTTAGAACCTATGGATGTAGAAGAAGCTGGTAAAGAATACCAATTCGTTGAAGAAGTTGTAGGTGGTGTTGTACCTAAAGAATTCTTTGGCGCAGTTGACAAAGGTATTCAAGAACGTATGAAGAATGGTGTATTGGCTGGTTACCCTGTTGTGGGTATCAAAGCGACATTATTCGACGGTTCTTACCATGATGTCGATTCTGATGAATTATCGTTCAAAATGGCGGGTTCTTATGCCTTCCGTGATGGTTTCATGAAAGCGGATCCTATCCTTCTTGAACCAATCATGAAAGTTGAAGTAGAAACTCCAGAAGACTACATGGGCGATATCATGGGTGACTTAAACCGTCGTCGTGGTATGGTTCAAGGCATGGAAGATTTACCTGGTGGTACTAAAGCAATTAAAGCTGAAGTTCCATTGGCTGAAATGTTCGGTTACGCAACTTCAATGCGTTCTATGTCTCAAGGTCGTGCGACTTATTCTATGGAATTTGCGAAATATGCTGAAACTCCACGTAACGTGGCTGAAGGTATTATTTCTAAGTTCCAAACTGGCGGTAAAAAAGGTGACGACGAGTAATCTTTCGATTACTATAAGCCCAAACTAATTCATAGTTAAAACCAAATGCTCATGGGCTAACCCCCATGAGTTGTTTAAAAAGGAAGATCTCATGGCTAAGGCTAAGTTCGAACGTAATAAGCCACACGTTAACGTGGGCACAATTGGTCACGTCGACCATGGTAAAACAACTTTAACAGCTGCAATTGCAACTGTTTGTGCAAAAACTTTTGGTGGCGAAGCGAAAGACTACGCTGCAATTGACTCTGCACCAGAAGAAAAAGCACGTGGTATTACAATTAATACTTCACACGTAGAATACGATTCAGTAATTCGTCACTACGCGCACGTAGACTGTCCAGGTCACGCCGATTATGTTAAAAACATGATTACTGGTGCTGCTCAAATGGATGGCGCGATCCTTGTATGTGCTGCGACTGATGGTCCAATGCCACAAACTCGTGAACACATCCTTCTTTCTCGCCAAGTAGGCGTTCCATACATCGTTGTATTCTTAAACAAATGCGACCTTGTAGATGACGAAGAATTACTTGAATTAGTAGAAATGGAAGTTCGTGAACTTCTTTCTATGTATAACTTCCCTGGTGATGACACTCCAATCATCCGTGGTTCAGCTTTAGCTGCACTTAATGGTGACCAAGGTCAATACGGCGAACCAGCTGTAGTAGCTCTTGTTGAAGCTCTAGATTCTTATATTCCTGAGCCAGAACGTGCTATCGATCTTCCATTCCTTATGCCAATTGAAGATGTATTCTCAATCTCAGGTCGTGGTACAGTAGTAACTGGCCGTGTTGAGACTGGTATCGTTAAAGTAGGCGAAGAAGTTGAAATCGTTGGTATTAAAGATACAGTTAAAACAACTGTAACTGGCGTAGAAATGTTCCGTAAACTTCTTGACGAAGGTCGTGCGGGCGAGAACTGTGGTGTTCTTCTACGTGGTACTAAACGTGAAGACGTTCAACGTGGTCAAGTATTGACTAAACCAGGTGCGATCAAACCGCATACTAAATTCGACGCAGAAGTATACGTACTTTCTAAAGAAGAAGGTGGTCGTCATACTCCATTCCTTAACGGTTACCGTCCACAGTTCTACTTCCGTACAACTGACGTAACTGGCGCTATCGCTCTTCAAGACGGCGTAGAAATGGTTATGCCTGGTGACAACGTAGAAATGTCAGTAGAATTAATCCACCCAATCGCAATGGACCCAGGTCTACGTTTTGCGATCCGTGAAGGTGGTCGTACAGTTGGTGCTGGTGTTGTTGCTAAAGTAACTGCATAAGTATTAATTGTGTGAAAAAAGCGCCTCTTTGAGGCGCTTTTTTTATGCATTAAATATTCGCATTAAGTTTTAAAATCCATATAATCTGCTCATTATTTTAAATTATAGAAGAACGAATAATGTTTCGTTTGATGCAAGCGGCAGATATTGATGCGGTAACACAAATTGAAAAGCTTGTGCAAAGCCATCCATGGACTAAAACTCAATTTGAAGAGTCTGTAGACTCTTATCAAAGTACGGTTTATGAAGTAAATGGAAAAGTGGTCGGATTTTGTATTTTACAGCCAGTGTTAGATGAAGCAAATCTTCTGCTTATGGCGGTTCATCCAAATCAACAAGGAAAAGGGGTTGGTTATAAGCTTTTAGATGAATCTATCGCTTTGCTGAAAAATGATCCTGTTCAGATATTTTTAGAAGTAAGAGAAAGTAATTTAGCTGCAATTGGTTTATATGAAAAATCAGGTTTTCATCAAATAGACCTTAGAAGAAATTATTATCCAAATGTGGATGGTACAAAAGAGCATGCTGTAATTATGGTGAAATCATGCACAGATGATTTTTCTAAATTATTTAAATAAGCTTTTGTCAGTATTTATTTAATGATTGGGTGATTCCAACCTGTCGGTAGGGTTGTCATTAGTGAATTGCCCAATTGTTGAATTTCATCGCTTGTTAATGAGCGATTTAAACGTCTCCATTGACCATCTAATAATAAATCAAGTGGAATAAATTGAGATTTATAGTTCATTTTACTGGAATGTGGTACCCAATAGCCTAAATAAACGTACTGTAATCCTAAACTACGTGCATATTCGATTTGTTTTAAAATGGCAAAAGTACCTAAAGAGCGTTTACTTTCCTTTGGTTCAAAAAAGGTATAAACCGCAGATAAGCCATCATCAAGTTGGTCGCATGTAGAAACTGCAATAAGTTTTTGATTTAAACGAAATTCAATAAAAATACTGTCTGTGCAGCTAATGACTAAGAACTTTTCAAATTGCTCTTGAGTTGGCGGAAACATATCACCGTCGGCATGTCGCTCATTTATATATTTTTCATATAATTGAAAATGTTCATCGGTTGCATCATTGGTTGAAATAATGCGTATCTCAAGATCTTGATTTTTTTTCCATGCCTTTTTCTGAATGCTATTCATGGTAAATTCTTGAGCAGGTACGCGTGATGATATGCATTGACGACATAAGTTACATTCTGGTCGATAGGTGAAATCGCCACTACGTCTAAAGCCAACTCTAGATAATTCAGAAAGTGTGACCACATCGATACGATGTTCTGGGTCGAGGAAAACCATTCGTGCTGTTTTTTTTGTTAGATAGCTACAGTCATGTGGTGGCGTGATGTAATACTGTAATTCATTGAGTAGGGATTTTGGTTGGTATGAATTCATTGAAATATCCCTCTTATTTTCATTCAAATAAATAATTATTGGATGCTATTGTTTTACTTGAAAATACACTGTCTTTATATATTTTCCAATCCACTTGGGGGAGTTTTACAACATTTTTTAACGATTCTAAATATGCTTGTCTAGAAATTGTACTTGCACCTAAACTTAAAAGGTGCTCATTGACTAATTGGCAGTCAACCCAGGGTAGATTATTTTCTTTGGCTAAAAGCATTAGTGTATAAAATGCCATTTTTGAAACATCGGTTTCTGTACTAAACATTGATTCGCCAAAACAGCCTTGACCAATGCTTACACCATATAATCCACCGACAAGCTTTTCATTTCCCCAAACTTCAATGCTATAACCATATCCAGCATCAAAAAGTTGGCAATAACCTTGAATAATATCTTCACTAATCCAAGTTTCATTTGCGTAACTTCTGGGTAAGGAGCATGAGCGAATTACCTGTTCAAAAGCATGATTTATTGTGATTTTATAATCAAATTTTTTCATGTTTCGTATAAGTGATTTACTTGGATGATATTGTTTTGGATTGATAATACAGCGTGGCTCAGGACTCCACCAACAAATAGGTTCACCTTCGGAAAACCATGGGAAAATCCCATGTGTATAAGCTTCATATAGCGTAGAAGGAGATAAGTCTGCACCAATACAGATTAAGCCTTCACCATCCAAATCGACTTCAATGGGATTGGGGAATATATATTGTGAAGGTGGAAGCATAAGAAAATCATCTACAAAATCAGTTTTTATATTAGCTGATCTTGTGGGCGATGTTAATGATTAAGCAAAAAGCTTTAATTTCTGAGCAATTTTAAGTTTGTCTGAATCGATAAAAATTTGTGCTTTTTTCTCAATAATAATTAAACTTTTTTCTAGGTCGGAGGTCATTTCTCCATTTTCATCTAAAACGAATAAATTTAAATTTTGTATTTTCTTTAATGTGAATTGAGCAAATTCTAGAGCTGTTTTTAAATTTTCATAGAAATATGCTTTGTAAAATAGCTGACTAAAATGATCAATCGGGATACCAATACCTGAATAAGGATTCGCTAATACTTGGTAGTTTTGATGAAAGCTTGCCTGTTCAAGGATATATAGGTTGAGGTCTTGAGATTGTTTTAAAATTTGATCTGTTGGTTCATTAAAGCACGGCTGTACAATACCTAAGTGGCATAAGACGATCAGCGCATTAGAAATTTGGTTATAGTTCAGCTCTGGGGTGTTAGATTCAATTTGAGATACGGTGATTGGTGCATATTCATTATTTAAGAAACAATCGCTAATAGGTTTGTAAATGTCCTGAATTAAATTAAATTCACCCAAATAACCGTTAATTGTAAGAGGGATTTGGTTCGGAGAGGTGAGAAGAATGAAGGATAATTTTTTGAATTTTTCATTGATTTCTAGAGGGGGTAATGTATTTTTCCCTCGTATAAATAAATCCCGTCTAAATTGTGTATTAGCAAAATAATCACGGCATTGTTCTTTGAAAATCGGGTGTTCGATAGCGTTAATAAATTGCTGATGCTCTTCACTAAAATTAATGTTATCAAGATGTACATTTAAATCACTTGAGCTTGCATAAGATAACTTAATATCCTCCAAAGTTTTCATGACTTGTTGAAATGAAAAGCATTGCCAGTCTTGATTTAAGTACTCATGGATTAAGTAATTAGGATTCTGCTTTTTAAGATCTAAAACTTTTTGAAGTGCGTTGGGGTTTCTAATGGTAAAAGTGGGTTCTTGTTGAAGCAGAGCTTCACTAAAATCTAAAGAGTCCTTTACCTTTTGTAGTGGGTTGAGGCTTTTACTATTAAATTTAAAATGACTATGAAATAGTTCACGAATTGGCATATTTGCCGCCCAACCCGTTAGGCAGTTGTAACTAATATAAACAATACCATTTGGTTTTAAGTATTTACGGATAAATTTGAGAATAATTGCTTGGTTTTCGTGGCTAATCCAACTCCAAATACCATGTAAACTGATGCTATCAAACTGAGGTAAATCTTTTGCAAATAACTCTTCAAAGCTTGCATCAAAAAGATAATGTTCTGTTTTTGCTTTTGCCGCAAGAATATTGGCATGAGCAGCATGAGCAGGATTGAAGTCAGTACCATAAAAAGTCCCTAAATTTGATGCGGCATGAATATTTAAGCTTACACCTTGCCCGAAACCTAACTCACAGTGATTTTGTTCTTCAGTGTTATCTGGCGTGTCTATCCCGCTAAGTAATAGACAAAATTTTTGATAGTTAGGACTTAAATCCTTGTAATAACCATAAGTGTAGTTTACTTCTGTTTGGTAACCATCGGTCCAATTTGTTGTCATTAGAATCGCCAATATTATTTTATTTGTGGTAGTTATAATTGATTTTTAGTTAAAATAAAACCACCCGAAGGTGGTTAAATTTATAAGAAAAATGATTAATCACTTAATGCATCAAGGTATTTTTCCGCATCTAATGCAGCCATGCAACCCGAACCTGCAGATGTGATTGCTTGACGATAAATACTATCGGCAATATCACCTGCAGCGAATACACCAGTAACGGACGTTTGAGTTGCATTACCAGCAGTTCCACTTTGAACTTGAATGTAACCATCACGAAGTTGTAATTGACCATCAAACATTTCGCTGTTTGGTTTATGACCAATAGCAACAAACAAACCTGTTACATCAATATCTTGAGTCGATTCATCTTTTGTAGATTGAAGACGCACAGAAGTTACACCCGTGCTATCACCAATCACTTCATCTACTTGGTGATTCCAAATAATGCTGATTTTGCCTTCTTTTTCTTTCGCAAAAAGATGATCTTGAAGGATTTTTTCAGAACGCAAAGTATCACGACGGTGAACGAGAGTAACGTGTGATGCAATATTTGATAAATAAAGCGCTTCTTCAACAGCAGTATTACCACCACCGATAACCATTACTTTTTGGTTTTTATAGAAGAAACCATCACATGTTGCGCAAGCACTTACGCCTTGACCCATGAATTTTACTTCAGATTCAAGACCTAAATATTGAGCTGTTGCACCTGTACAAATAATGAGTGCATCACAAGTGAATTCTTCCATATCTCCTTTTAGTACAAAAGGGCGTACGTTTAAATTTACTTCATTAATATGGTCATACACAATTTCAGTGCCGAAACGTTCAGCATGTGCTTGCATTTGCTCCATAAGGGCAGGCCCTGTTAAGCCTTCAACACCACCTGGCCAGTTATCAACTTCAGTTGTTGTTGTTAATTGACCACCAAGTTGTAAGCCTGCAATAAGCGTAGGCTTAAGGTTTGCACGAGCAGCATAAACTGCTGCGCTATAACCAGCAGGACCAGAGCCAAGAATAACCAAACGTGAGTGACGAGCGCTCATCTGTTGAATCCTTTTTTATTTAGAAATTTGTGAAATTATACGTGAAACTGTATAACAGTTGTGTGAGATTAAAGTCGATATTATTGATCATTTAAATCGATTTGAACTATATAGAATGATGTTAAACACTTACTCACATTATCTTGCATCTTTTTTTGGTGAACAGGTGCATAATATAAAGTTAATTATCTGTAGATCCGAATTGGGTTTGCGACAAAAATACGATGAATAATTGGTTACAGGATAGTATATGACAGCGGTGTCGGGTGCCTATGCACAGCGCTTTATAATCACATTATTTTTAATCTCATTTGGGATTTATCTGTTCCTTGCAACAGTAACATATACACCTTTTGATCCGGGCTGGATGCATGTTTCGAGTGATACGCAAACAGTTTCAAATGCAAGCGGTGTAGTGGGTGCTTGGTTTGCAGACTTATTGTTTGGCTTTTTAGGCTGGGCAAGTGTGTTAATACCTTTATATTTTTTCATTGAAGCAATTCAACTGTGGTGGCCTAGAAGTTTCTTGAATAAGCCATTTCGTTATGCTGCACAGTTTTTTATTTTGCTTTCAACATCGAGCATCTTATATTTATTCTGGAATGTTCCTGCTGATACTTTAGAAAATGCATCAGGC
Organism: Acinetobacter portensis; assembly: GCF_010646905.1. NCBI lineage: Bacteria > Pseudomonadati > Pseudomonadota > Gammaproteobacteria > Moraxellales > Moraxellaceae > Acinetobacter > Acinetobacter portensis. The sequence continues at coordinate 611,516 of NZ_JAAARQ010000002.1, read as the reverse complement.
GGTATTATTGGTTATGAACTAGGGCAAAGCCTTTCTTCACTTTTAACGATTTACGGTGCAAGTGTTTTCTTAATTGTATTTTGGGTGGTGTTATTTACACTTGCATTCGGTATTCAATGGAATAGAACTTGGAGTACGATGAAGGCAACACCTGCTTATCTACAAGATTTGTTTTATAGAAACGTACCCGAAGCAGATTCCAGTTTTAGTCATGCGCCAATTCAAGCGGATAAAGTCGTAGCTAAAAGTTCACCGATTACAAATTCGGTTCAATCGGAACCATTGATAAATACAAAAACGGCTGTTGAGCAATCTCCTGTAGATGACCATATCGCAAATCGTTTGTTTGCAGATATGGTTGATCGTGAGGAGCGTGAATATCAAGTACAAAACGAAAAACAATCTAATATTCAATTCGATAAAGATGATGAATTAGAATTTGAGATTGAACTTGAAAAAGCACATCAACTCGAGCAAGAAAGCTCTAAAGTTGTTGAAACAGGTGAAGTTTGGCGCGCAATTCATGATGATTCTGAACAGAAGCATAAAAATGACATTAATGAATTGTTAAAAGCTTCGCAAGATAGTCGTCAGGCATATGATTCTTCTGTAAATGGGCAGGAACAAACATATTCACAGACATCGACCAAGCAAAATATCAATTGGGATGATGACGAGATCTTTGACGAATTGTTGGCTGCGGTTCCAAATAATAAAACTGCAACAGATGTGCATACGCCATTTAATCATGTCGATAACTCTGTAGCAGAGCATTCAGTGGCAGATGGTGTAATCCATTCTATCGCTACAACAGTCGCACCAACTTTAGCAGCTCAAACAGCATCTACTGTTGCAATGACAGCTGCATCTACCAATATTGTACTGGATGATTTTGATCACTTAGATGATTTCTTGCTAGATGAAAGCAAAGAAGTTGAAACAACTGAAGTCAAATCTACCAGCAGCTATGCGCAGTCTAGTCCATTTGTAAAAGCTCAAATTCAGACAGATTTTCAACCCGTTGCACCTTTGGTATCTGAAGATGAAAAGGAATTAGTGAGTAGCAATAAAGATGCGTTTCGTGAGGCTTGGCAGGGTACGACAGGTGGTGCGGTTGAAGATGAGCTAGATGTTAAAGAAGATGATTTTGATTTAGATGCGCCTTTAACAGATGCCTTTGGTCGACCTATGTCACGTGCAATGCAAGTTGCTGCGAAACGACGTGATCTTCCAACGCTTCCAGGCTTGGATATTTTAGATAAAGTTGATCCAAATAAGAAAGTGAACTTTACCGCGGAACAATTGGCGCGATTATCTGAATTATTAGAAATTAAACTTCAAGAGTTTAACGTTAAAGCTAAAGTGATAGAGGCTCAACCGGGACCTGTTGTTACGCGTTTTGAGTTAGATTTGGCACCAGGTGTAAAAGCATCCAAAGTGACCAATATTTCACGTGACTTAGCGCGTTCAATGTCGATGGCTTCCGTTCGTGTAGTCGAGGTTATTCCGGGTAAACCTTATATCGGAATTGAAGTGCCAAACAGTACACGTGAAATGGTGCGCTTAATTGAGCTACTTGAAACACCTGCTTATCGTGATCCAAATGCATTATTAAGTATGGCAATGGGTAAAGATATTTCGGGTAATCCTGTATTAGCCGATTTAGCCAAAGCCCCACATATGTTGGTTGCTGGTACGACGGGTTCGGGTAAATCGGTTGCTGTAAATGCGATGTTATTGTCGATGTTACTCAAATACACGCCTGAACAATTGCGTTTAATCATGATCGATCCAAAGCAATTGGAACTTGCAAACTACAATGATATTCCACACTTATTAACACCTGTTGTTACAGACATGAAAGATGCTGTAAATGCATTGAACTGGTGTGTGAATGAAATGGAACGTCGTTACAAATTAATGTCTTTGCTTAAAGTTCGTAAATTAACGGACTATAACCGTAAGGTTGAAGAAGCCATTGCTAATGGTGAAGACTTAATTGATCCAACATGGAAACCTGACGATACGGCAACGATAAATCGTGCACCACGTTTACAACCTATGCCATTAATTGTCATTGTTGCCGACGAATTTGCAGATATGATCATGCAAGTCGGTAAAAAAGCAGAAGAAATGATTACACGCTTAGCGCAAAAATCACGTGCTGCAGGTATTCACTTATTGCTTGCAACTCAACGTCCAACAGTAGATGTTGTAACAGGTCTTATTAAAGCGAATATTCCAACTCGCGCAGCTTTACGTGTAAATAGTAAGCTCGATTCGCGTACCATTTTAGATGCTGGTGGTGCAGAAGATTTACTGGGTCATGGTGATATGTTGTTCCTTGGGCCGGGTAAAATTGAACCTGAGCGTGTTCATGGCGCATTTATTTCAGATGATGAAGTTAACCGTATTTGTGATGCATGGCGTGAGCGTGGTGATCCAAATTATGTCGACGAAATTCTGACACCTTATGATGAAGACACATCATCGCGTGGTTATGAAGATGGTGAGGGTGGTTCTGATCGAGATGCGTTGTATGATCAGTGTGTTTCATTTGTACTAGAAACTCGTAAAGCATCTACATCATCGTTACAGCGTAAATTTAGCCTTGGTTATAATCGTGCAGCTCGTATTATCGACCAAATGGAAGAAAGCGGTATCGTAAGTGCAATGGGGCCAAATGGTAAGCGAGATATTTTGGTTTAATTCCATGATTGGGTTAAATCGTTTAATTTTAAATCCAATATGAACTAAAAGCAGTTTGTCACTCCAAACTGCTTTTTTATTGTGAGAATGTAAGATGTTGTGGGCTTTATTAACGCTGTCATTTATCCATTTATGTGCATTGGTTACACCTGGGCCAGATTTTTTTATGGTGTCTCAAACAGCAATTAGTCGTTCACGTAAGCAGGCTATTTTTGTTGTGTTAGGTATTACATGCGCCATTTTTTTATGGGCCTTGTTTGCACTTCTTGGTTTAAATTATATTTTTGAGAAATTTGTGTGGTTGCGTAAAGTCTTATTGGTTTTAGGTGGAATTTATTTATGTTGGTTAGGTTTTCAAATGCTTAAATCTGCATTTGCTAAGAAAACTGAAACTGCTGAAATAAAAGAAATTATATTGCCTCAAAGTAATATGCGTTTTTTCTTACAAGGATTATTTACCAATTTATCAAATCCAAAAGCTGTCATTTATTTTGGCAGTGTATTTTCGATGTTTCTTGCCAATCCCATCTTGAATGACTCCCATACATTGCTATTGCTTGTAGTGACATTTGAAAGCCTTGTATGGTTCTTATTTGTGGTGTTTATTTTCTCATTGCCAAGTTTTAAGCATGCATATCAGAAGTCTACAAAATGGATTGATGGAGTAGTAGGTGGCTTATTTACTACGTTTGGTGGTTATTTAATTTTTAGCAAATAAATACAAAAGTTTAGAAGATAAAAAAAGACCACTTATTGCGGTCTTTTTTTATTTAAGAATATTTAAGCAAACTTTGCTAGAACATCTAAAAATTCAGCACTTTGGCGAGGGTATTCGGCAATAATATCATGAATACGCTGACCTTCAGGATTCGTAGCATTGACATCACGACCATCTGCAACAAATTGAGTTAATAAGCGCGTGTAGTCAAATGGGCGCATGTGTTTGAATGCATGATAAAGCACATGAAAATCAGCATTCACACCTTCAGGAGGAAGCTGAGTTAAATAGGCAAATACACGCTCATCTGACCATTCTTCATTAAACGTTGCTGGTTGAGACAATGCCATTACTAGCTCCTTGGTGTTTTTTAAATAATAAAAAAGGGCAAAATATGATTAAGCAAGAGACAAAGTACTTTATTTACTTTGTCTTGAAGCCAATACTTGCCGAGTAGTCGGTGCAAAAATTGCAATTAGCCTATTCGAAGCATAGCTTCTCGTCTTGCGACAGGGAGAAGCAGTGCTTCGCTGATCCTGTCTCATATTTTGCCCTGATTCAATTTGCTTGACTAATCAAAAATCAAATTAACGCTCTTCAGGCAAATTGATATTCATTTCAAGCATTTCGATATTTGCTTCAGAACGAACAGACATTTGAATGTGTTCTTCATCTACACCACGAACATAGCGGTTTACAACCTGCATGATTTCTTTTTTCATTTGGTCGATTTTATCTTGGCTTAAACGTTTACCAAGACCTTGTTCAGATGCAACAATTACTTTTAAACGATCTTTCGCCATTTGAGCACTAGATGGTTTTTCTTCGCTGCTAAATAATTTACTCCAGAATCCAGCCATCTTATCCTCCAAATAAACGTGCTAACCAACCTTTAGGCTTAACCGTGATGTGACGGTAAGGGCGATCTTCACCAAGGAAGCGAGCAACTAAGTCATCGTAAGCTTGTCCTGCAGCCTCTTCTGTAAATAAAATTACAGGCTTACCTTCGTTAGATGCTTGTAAGACACTTTTACATTCAGGAATTACACCCAGTGTTGGGATACGCAAAATATCTTTAGAAATATCGTCGATTGTTAACATTTCTTGTTTGTCAGCACGTTCAGGGTTGAAACGTGTGATACATAAATGTTTACGAATACGACCTTCATTCTGTTCTACTTTCTTGGTTTTGCTATCAAGCATACCAATAATACGATCTGAGTCACGAACAGAAGAAATTTCTGGGTTAGTTACAATAATGGCTTCATCTGCATGATACATGGCTAAAATTGCACCACGTTCAATCCCAGCAGGAGAGTCACAAATAATGTAATCAAACTCTTGTGAAAGTTCATCCATAACGCGAGCAACGCCTTCATCTGTTAAGGCATCTTTATCACGTGTTTGAGAAGCAGGTAAAATGAAAAGATTTTCTAAATCTTTATCTTTAATAAGTGCTTGTTGTAATCGAGCTTCGTTATTTAATACGTTTACAAAATCGTAAACAACGCGACGCTCACACCCCATGATTAAATCTAGGTTACGTAGACCTACGTCAAAATCGATAACAACTGTTTTATGACCGCGTTGGGCTAAACCTGTTGCAAAAGATGCGCTTGTCGTAGTTTTACCTACGCCACCTTTGCCTGATGTTACGACAACAATTTTCGCCACCGAATCCACTCCTGTAATGGTTTCAAATTCCCCTATTGTTTGGGGCTTTTTGGTGTTTATTTATACATTAAAATTGCAGAGCGTCAAATACGAGCTCTTGGTTATCATTTAAGTATATGTGTACAGCTTTTTTAAGTACGTGCTGTGGAATGTCATCTGCAACACAATATGTTCCTGCAATAGAAACGAGTTCCGCTTCTAATGAGTGACAAAAAATTCGCGCTAAATGGTTTCCACCTGCCCCTGCAATAACTCTACCACGGACGCTACCATAAATATGTACATTTCCTGAAGCAATTACTTCAGAACCGCTATTAATGCCATTATTCAAGATGATATCACCATGATCTTGCACAAGGCTTTGACCTGTTCGTAGCATTTCATCATGATATGACGTCACGTGTGTGATGATAGGCGCTATGATTTTTTCAGGTTGAACATCGGTTGATGCATCTACTTTGACTTCTACAACTTGTTCTTTCGTCGCTTTAACTTGTTGCATTTGACGATCGGGAGGAATAACAGGGAACTGAATTGCACGTGCTTGTTCAGATAAAGGACCTTCAGTAACAGCCATTGGCTGTAAGTCGAGATCTATTAACAACTGAATAAGTGCAATGAGCTCTTGGTCTACTGAACTTTCAATGACAGCCAGCGTACCTTGTGGCGCTGTTTTTTCAAGCATAGGTGATAATTGCTTGCGGATAGCATCATGATCATTGGTATCTAGGCTAATGCGAATTGCATTGACCATTCTGCCTTTTATCCGTATTTCAGCCATATTTTTTCCTTAATTCTTCTAACCTATATTTGTGGTCGAAGCGCTATTGTATGTGGAGCAAATGCTAGAACAATTTTAATGATTTCTCTAGCATGGTTTTCAATTTATTTTACATCGAATCTGGTTATATTTTTCCATGCTCATTTTTACTTTCTTCGAGTATTTGTTGCCATTGTTTGACTTTTACCTGTTGTTGAATGGCTTCTAAACTTTCAAATACAGCAGACTCTACCAGTTTGACGATATGCTCATTATTTTCAAATGGTATCTTACTAATACGTTCAGAGATATATTTATAACTGCTTAATTTAGGTTCTACACGGTTGGTTGCAAAAGGTTCAATTAAACCTTGTGTAATATTTTCCCCTAAACGCTGACCAATACTTTGAATTTGTTGTTCAATACGACCACCAACAATTGGAATAAGGCGAAGTAATTGAGTGAGTTCAGGTGTATCTTCAATGGCTTTATTGACAATTTGTCCAACATCTTTGGCAATAAGTTGGCGATGTTGTTGTAATTCTTTGCCTAAAGAATCTTGTAAAATATCTGCCAAAGCAACAGCAAATAATTCACGATGATGATTGACCAAATCTTCAATGAGCTTTTTATGCGTAGTACTTGTACTGAGTTCTGTTTTTATACCATTTAAGACCGTTAAAACAATTCGGCTAGAGAGTTCTTCCATCACCAAGTTGTAATAAAAATAAACTTGTTTGTACCAACTTTCAGGGAAAATTTTATAACCATGATCATGTAGTTGGTAGGCGATTACACCTGCGCGTAATAAACGTAAAAAACGTAATTGTGGCAGAATTGCGAGTACTTCATACCAATGTATAAAAGGGAAGAAGAACCAGCGTTGATGTTGCTTTAAAACAATAGCAATCATCCAGCGAATAAAAAGCTCAATAATTAAAAAGCTAATAAACCAACCTTCGGTAATGATGACCCAAGGTCTAAGCGCAGTTCGATAAAACTGTAAAACATCTGGCAAATGAATAAAATTAAATAACCATTCACCAAAATCGCTCATTAAAATTGCATTTGAGCATAAACAAAATAAATTTATGATGATTAAAAACATCATAAATACGTCATAAGCTAACGCGACTTTCCATCCCCACGAACCTTGCTGTACAAAATTAAAAGTAGGTGTGATTTTTTTCTTGCTCGCATTTTCACTCATTTTGTTTAAAACGACTCCGTTGATGCAATTTTTTGTTTCATTTTTTCAATAAGTTGGTCTTTTTCAGTCCATAAATCATCAACCCATTCTTGGAAGCGCACACGATATTCGGCATCATCTTCATAATTGCCTCCGTGAACCCATTCAGGAATTTCTATTTTACGTAAATTTACCGCAATTTTAGGTACATCACCTAACCAAAATTCACCATAACCAGGTGCACCATTGGGGTAAATGATAGTCATATCAACAAGTGCATCAATTTTTTCACCCAAAATATTTAGTGCTAATGCTAAACCGCCTGCCTTAGGTTTAAGCAAATGCTTATACGGAGACTTTTGCTGAGCATGTTTTTCTGGCGTAAAACGTGTACCTTCCAAGTAATTTAGCAAGGTAAATGGTTGGCTAAGTAACTGTTCACACGACTTACGTGCTTCTTCAATATCGCGATATCTCAACGCAGGATTTTTTGCAATTTGTTCTTTTGAATGACGTTTCATCATTGGGAAGCCTAAAATTTTGAAGGCTTGCCCAACAAATGGAATAAAAATAAGTTCCCATTTTGTAAAGAAACGTGTCAAAGGCATACGCGTTAAACCAAAATATTGGTTCACTGTTGTATCGACCCAACTTTGATGATTACAGGTCATTAAGTAACGACCTTGCAGATTCAGATCTAAATTTTCGTCGACAGAAATATTCCATTGTGTGTTGGGTAATACATGATCAATTAACCAATTGTTTACACTTAACCAACTGTTGGTAATTTGAATATTTGTTTCATCAACTTTACGTGATTTTTTAAATAGTTTTGTTAAACCTAAAGCAAGAACAGGCGGACCATGAAAGAATGTACTTCCTGCGACAATTGAGCCCACAGTAAGACCATTTGTAATTTTTTTCAACAAAGGTTGTTTTTTGATGGTGCAGACATATCTCATCCTTAGGATAAAATGATTTTGATTAGAGTTTATGCTAAATATAAAACGACTTTATGATATAAAAAAGTGTTAATGTTCAACTATGTGAAAAATATGATGAACTTGATCAAATAATTTAAATAAATATTACAAATTGTAATCAAACAACTTATTATTAACAAAAAATCAATGGTCTAACTACAAATTTTATTCCATTATTTTTCACGACAACAAAACATTAACATATATAGGAGTCATGCAGATGCGTGCACTAGCAATTTCAGCAGTAGTCGGGGCAATGGTTCTTTCAGGTTGCCAAACAACAGGTAATAACATTGGCGGCGTTGAATACGATAAAGCAGCGATCGGTGCAGTAGTTGGTGCTTTGGCGGGTTATGGTGTTTCTAAAGGGAATGCAAATACATCTAGCCAAAACAACCGCGCAGCAGCAATTGGTGCAGTATTAGGTGGTGTTGGTGGTGCTTACCTTGACAATAAAGAGAAAAAATTACGCGCAGCAACAGCGGGTACTGGTATTGATGTAAGCCGTAATCCAGATGGTTCTGTTGGTCTAATTATGCCAGGTAACATTACATTTGATACGAACAAATCTGCGATTAAGCCAAACTTCTACACAACTTTAAACAAAGTTGCGCAAGTTTTAGCTGAAGATAACAAGAGCGCGATTCTTGTAACAGGTTATACAGATAACACAGGTAATGATTCAATCAACATTCCTTTGTCTCAAGCTCGTGCGCAATCTGTTGCTAGCTACATCGCTTCACAAGGCGTGTCGACTACTCGTATTAATGCACAAGGTCAAGGCGCGGCTAACCCAATCGCTGACAACTCAACTGCAGCTGGTCGTGAACAAAACCGTCGTGTAGAAATTAGTGTTTATGCAACTCAATAATCTATATTGAGCATAAATAAAGAACCACCTTCGGGTGGTTTTTTTATACCGAAAATTAAACAAAAAAAGCTGACTGAATTTTTTCATTATGCAAGTTGAAGTGAGATGTCTATAATCAACCTCGAATCAGGAAGAGGAAAAATTATGTCACTCGCAAGTCAGTTGAACGACAAGCAACTTGAAGCCATGAAATATACTCAAGGACCCTTGTTAGTACTTGCAGGGGCAGGTTCGGGCAAAACCTCAGTAATTACACGTAAAATTGCATATTTAGTTAAGCATTGCGGTATTCCTGCACATCGTATTACAGCAATGACGTTTACCAACAAAGCTGCACGTGAAATGAAAGAACGTGTAACTAAACTCATGACGCGTGAAGAAGCAAAAGGTTTATCTGTTTCGACATTCCATAACTTTGGTCTGAATTTACTTCGATTAGAACTTAAACATACGCCATTAAAAAATAACTTTTCTATTTTAGATGCAGATGACTGCAAACGTATTTTGATGGACTTAATGCATCGAGATAATTTGTCGGGTGCAGAAAGTAAGGAACTCATTGCCAAAGCAATGAAAATGATTTCAGATTGGAAAAACGATTTAATTCCGCCAGAACAAGCACATACAACATGTGAGACTGCGGAAGATGTTCAGTTTGCGCATCTTTATCAACTTTATGAACGTAATTTACGTGCCTATAACGCCGTAGATTTTGATGATTTGATTGTGATGCCAACGCGTCTATTACAAGAAAATGCAGAAGTTCGTGATAAATGGCAAAACCGTGTCCGCTATCTTTTGGTTGATGAGTATCAAGATACCAACACTGCACAGTATATTTTGGTGAAACTTCTTGTTGGCGTAATGGGACAATTCACTGCCGTTGGTGATGATGACCAATCTATTTATGCTTGGCGTGGTGCAAAGCCTGAAAATATGGCATTACTGAATGAAGATTTTCGTAATTTAAAAGTCATTAAATTAGAACAAAACTATCGTTCAACCAGTCGTATTTTAAAAGCAGCCAACACTGTTATTGGAAATAATCCGCATTTATTTGATAAAAAATTATGGTCAGATAAAGGTCATGGCGATGTTATTCGTGTGATTACTTGCCGTAATGATGATGATGAAGCAGAACGCGTAGTCAAAGATCTCATCACACATAAATTGATGAATGGTAAAAACTGGAAAGATTATGCGATTTTGTATCGAGGAAATTTCCAAGCGCGTATTTTAGAAACTCAATTACGTCAGATGCAAATTCCTTATAAGCTTTCGGGTGGTCAGTCGTTCTTTGGTCGAGCAGAAATCAAAGATATTATGAGTTATTTACGACTCATTATTAACCCTGAAGATGACAGTGCATTCTTGCGAATTATTAATACGCCAAAACGTGCAATTGGTCCTGTAACGCTTGAAAAGTTAGGCTTATTTGCACAAGAAAGTAATTTGTCATTGTTGGGTGCAGCAGGTGATCAACGTTTAACGATGGCGATTCCTAAAAAAGCGACCACGCAATTGGCAGAGTTTGCAGATTTTATTAATACCTTCACTCGAAACTTGATTGAAGATGATGAACCTGTGCCTATTATTCGCCAAATGATGTTTGAAGCAGGTTATATCGACTACATCAAAGAATCGGCTGCAACACCTGCTCAAGAAAAAACCAAGCTCGATAATATTGAAATTTTATACAGCAGTATTCAAAGTCTGATTAATCGGGCGGAAGATGTTGATGATAAGAATATTGAAAGTGTAATTCGTAAAATGGTGTTGCTTGATATGTTAGAGCAACAACAGGAAGAAGAAGATACAGATAAAGTGAATTTGTTGACGCTTCACGCATCGAAAGGACTTGAGTTTCCATACGTGTATTTAATTGGTTTGGAAGAAGAAATTCTTCCACATAAAAACTCAATCGCTGCGGAAACTGTGGAAGAAGAGCGTCGTTTAATGTACGTGGGCATTACCCGTGCACGTCAAGGTTTAACCATTACTTTGGCAGAACAACGTAAAGCAGGCGGTCAAATGAAACAAATGACGCCAAGTCGGTTCTTAGATGAACTCCCACAAGATGATTTAGATTGGCTTGGACGCAAGAAAAAGCTTGCAGGGGATATAGATCCTAAGCTACAAGCTCAGCAGTATTTAGAAAACTTACGTGCGCTGATTAAGCGTTAATAAATTTACTCAATAGGAAAGAAACTATGAAAGTTCAAGTTAAAGTACTTGATAGCCGTTTAGGTGGCGAGTGGCCAATGCCAACATATGCAACTGCAGGTTCTGCAGGTTTAGACTTACGTGCATGTGTTGAAGAAGCAACTGTAATTGAACCAGGTCAAACTGTTTTAGTAAAAACAGGTCTTTCTATTTATATTCAAGACACAAATTTTGCAGGCTTAATTCTGCCACGTTCAGGCTTAGGTCATAAGCACGGTATTGTTTTAGGTAACTTAGTGGGTTTAATCGATTCAGATTACCAAGGTGAGCTTATGGTATCGGTTTGGAACCGTAGTCAAACTGCATTTACATTAGAACCAGGCGAACGTTTGGCTCAATACGTTTTAGTTCCTGTCGTTCAAGCAGAATTTGAACAAGTTGAAGAATTTGTTGCAACCGAACGCGGTGCGGGTGGTTTTGGTCATACAGGTAAAAACTAATTTTATTTGACCCTAAAAAGCGATAGAGTAAGAATGCTTTATCGCTTTTTGCTTAAATGTAACAAAAAGTGTATTAAAAATTACAGATACCTGAGAAAATAAAAATTGTAGGGTTCTACAATCATTTTTTGAATTGTATTTCATTTATTTCCCACATTAAAAAACATTGCCTATGAATCTAGCTCAGCAAATTTTCCCAATTCAGGTATTCCGTGCCTACGATATTCGTGGCAAGGTCAGTATGCTTACGCCTGAATGTATCTATGCTGTTGCTTGTGGTTTAGCTGAACAGTTCATTGAACATGGTCAAAAGAAAATTGCCTTAGGATATGATGCCCGTTTAACAAGTGCTGAATATGCAGAAATCATTCAACACGTATGCATGAAAAAAGGTTTAGAAGTCACCTTAATTGGTCAATGTTCTAGCCCAATGTTGTACTTTATTGCAGGTCAAAATGACGGCAATGGTATTATGGTGACAGCAAGTCATAATCCTAAAACCGACAATGGAATTAAATGGGTGCTTAATGGTTTACCGCCTACACCTGAAATGATTCAAGACATTGCAAAAAAAGCTCAGAATCATTTCCAAACATCAAACTATAAAATTAGAAATGAAGCGAAAGCTGAACATATTGCAAAGTTTTGCTTGGCATATCAAAAGTATTTAATTTCAGATATTCATTTAAAAAATAAGTTTAAAGTTGTTATTGATGGTTTGAATGGTTCAGCAGGTGAATGTGCCGCACATATCTTGGAAAACTTAGGTTGCAATGTGGTTGCACTTCGCTGTCATGCCGATGGGCATTTTCCAGATCATGCACCAGATCCATCAAAAGAGCAGCATTTAGAAAAATTAAAAGTAGCAGTAATAGAACATGGTGCAGATATTGGCATTGCCTTAGATGGCGATGGAGATCGACTTGTTCTTGTAGATGAAAAAGCCAAAGCACTATCTGCGGATCAGTTGTTATCACTTTTTTCTGAAATATGTTTGAAAAGTCATCCGAATAGTGAAGTTGTTTATGATGTGAAGTGTTCGACTATGGTTCGAAATACTATTCGTCATTTAGGTGGACAAGCTAAAATGATTCGAACAGGTAGCACATTTTTACGCACATATTTAGCAAACTCGAATGGTCATGCCGTATTTGGTGGTGAATATGCGGGGCACTATGTCTTTAATGATGCACGTGGCCTAGGATATGACGATGGCTTATATGCTGCTTTACGTGTTCTAGAATATTTAAGTGAATCTGGCTTTAAAACAGTTTCAGAATTATTTGCAAAATATCCTGCACGTTTTAGTACAGAAGACACTTATATTAGTACGCACGATGTAGAACCATCTCAAGTACTGCAATATTTTGAAAAGCAAAGCCTAAATCTAAATGCAGAATTAAGTAAAATTGATGGAATTCGACTTGATTTTAAAGATGGATTTGGCATTATTCGAGCATCGAATACGGGCGAGTATTTCACCGTACGTTTTGATGCCGATAGTTCAGCACGTTTAAATGAAATTCGAAACACATTTGTTAACATGTTAAGTGATCGATACTCTAAAATCGCACAAGACATTTTAGATGCTCAATAAGGAGAGGCGAATGCCACATCAGCATACTGGCATCGACAAAGCACAAATCTTGACAGAAGCTTTGCCGTATATTCAACGTTTTTCGGGTAAAACCCTCGTTGTAAAATATGGCGGCAATGCAATGACCGATCCTGAGCTAGAAAGTTCGTTTGCTCGAGATATCGTCTTGTTAAAAACAGTGGGTTTAAACCCAATTGTTGTGCATGGTGGTGGTCCTCAAGTCGATTCTTTCCTTAAGCAATTAGGACGTGAATCTGACCGTATTGACGGTATGCGTGTAACCGATCCTGCAACAATGGAAGTTGTTGAAATGGTATTGGGCGGCAGCGTGAATAAATCGATTGTGAATTTGATTAATCAACACGGTGGTCGTGCTATTGGTTTAACAGGTAAAGATGGCAACTTAATTCGCGCTCAAAAACTGTTAATGCAAAAAACCATGGAAGATGGTTCCGTTCAAGAAATTGACTTAGGTTTAGTGGGCGAAGTGGTTGGTGTTAAAACTGACGTACTTGAAATGTTTACAGATAGCGACTTTATTCCTGTTATTGCACCTTTGGGTGTCGATGATGAAGGCAATACTTACAACATTAATGCAGACTTGGTTGCAGGAAAAGTTGCAGAAGCATTAGGTGCTGAAAAATTAGTATTGTTGACCAATATTAAAGGCGTATTAGACGAAAACAAAAACTTACTTACAGGTTTAACCACGCAAGAAGTTGATCGTTTAATTGAAACAGGCGTGATTTACGGTGGCATGATTCCTAAAGTAGGTTGTGCATTAGATGCTGTAAAAGGCGGTGTTGTTAGCGCGCATATTGTAGATGGACGTGTTCCTCATGCAACATTGTTAGAAATTTTCACAGATCATGGTGTCGGTACTTTAATTACCAACCGAAGCAAGTGAAAATACAGCTAGCATGATTAAAAAAGAGCCTGATTTAGGCTCTTTTTTAATACTTAGATTCTCGAATGAATGATATTTGTAAGCGGAATAAAATATTTTTCAAAAATGGAAATAATTAAATATTGAAAACAAAGCAAATAAGCGAAAAAGAAGAACTTATTTGACATTGTGATTTGCAAATCGGTTGCTGTGTCATGCAGAATATCTGTATTACATAAATAGATTTGCTTGATAGAAAAATTATGTGCCAACTACTTGGAATGAACTGCGCAACACCTACGGATATTACATTTTCATTTCGTGGTTTCTCGCAACGTGCAGGAATTACCTCTGACCATTGCGATGGTTTTGGTATCGCTTTTTTTGAAGATAAAGCATGTCGTTTATTTGTAGATAATCAATCTGCGGTGGAATCTCCAATTGCAGAGCTTATAAGAAACTATCCAATTAAATCACGTAATGTGATTGCACATATTCGTAAAGCGACTCAAGGTAAAATTACCTTAGAAAACTCCCATCCATTTGTACGTGAGTTGTGGGGACGCCAGTGGATTTTTGCTCATAATGGCGATTTGCACGGATTTAATCCGACTTTATCGGGGCGTTTTACCCCAATTGGTAATACCGACAGCGAGCGTTCTTTCTGCTATTTACTCGATCAATTGGTGCAAAAATTTGGATATGAAGAGCCAACTTTAGATCAAGTTTTTGATTTATTAATAGAAGTTTCACCAAAAATTGCAGAACATGGAACATTTAACTTTTGTCTTTCAAATGGACAAGCGCTTTTTAGTTACGCTGTAACGAAGTTACATTGGTTAGTACGTGAATATCCATTTAAGCCTGCTCAGCTTATTGATATTGATGTTGAGGTGGATTTTAGTCAGGTGACAACACCCGAAGATCGCGTTGCCGTGATTACAACTGAGCCATTAACACAGAATGAAGAGTGGTTAGCATACAAGCCAGGGGAAATGATTTTATTTCAACATGGTCAACCTATTCGCCGTGAGCTTACATTTATTGATCGCCTTGAACGTGAGCGATTAAACCCTGAATTAAAGCGTGTGACCAAAGCAGATCAATATTAGTTTTAATAAATATGGTTGTTAATTTTTTTAAATTATTTTTATGTTTTTTATAGGTTTAGTTTGTTTTTAAAGTGACTTTGATTCAATATTTTGTTTAATTAATAATTGAGTCTTTTGGTCGGTTTTTTGGTAAATAAACTATATATTACAATGCTTTATATTTATTTTTCTGTAAATTGGCAAATACCAAGTAATTTACTTGATTTTTATTTCATTTAAATGTGGCTACTATGCTTTGTAAGCGTTTTGTAACTTACAGATCAACAGGTGATCGCATGAAGATGAAATGGATTCCAGAATATAATACTGGTATCGATGTGGTTGACGATCAGCACAAACGAATTCTCGATTATATTAATGAAATTGTTGATATCGCGGATGATATAAATAGAAATCGTACGAAACAAATTTTAGATAATATTATTGATTATACGCAGTCTCATTTTACTTTTGAGGAATCACTGCAAGAAGAAGCGGACTATAAATATCGAGTGCCACATAAGCGTGTGCATGATTTATTTATTAAAAAAATTGAATCTTACCGTGATCGTTTTGAGATGGGGCAGTCGATTGAGTCTGAGCTTCATGAAGTATTGTCTAAATGGTTAATCAACCATATTCAACACGATGATGCCGATTATGTAGGTGCTGTAAAAGAAAATATGATGGGGATTATTAAAGAAAAAGAGCAGAAAAAAGGTAAAAACTGGTTCGCCCGCTTTTTTTCATAATCAAGGATGAATAACATAATAAGAATTATAAGTAGGTTTTAATATTCAGCGAAGCAAATTATCTTTCGAGATAGTTTGCTTTTTCTTTTTATAGGGTTTTGATTTTCCGCGGTGAGCAGGGCAAAATAGCCATAGATTTTTATTAGGAAAGCATCATGCAAGATAATGCTCTATCAAGATGGATATCGCCGCTGATGGCGTTTTGTCTGTCATTTATTATTATTGCAACATTAGCACCTGTTACAGGTATTTTAGTTGAACGCCAAATAGACTTTTGGTTGCTTTGGCTTGGAACTATGGTGATTTTAGCTTTACCTATATGCTACCTAGAAATTGCATTAGCAAAACGTTCAAAAATAACAGCTTTACAAGCATTATCAAATTTAACGAGAGACGCCGATGCTTCACAAAGATGGCGTCTTGTGGGTTGGTTATCTGTCATTTTCATTCCTTTTCTTGCAGGTGGAATGCTTTCTAATGCAAGCCAATTATTGACTCAATTTGCATCTGTAGGCATTGAAGCACATCTTATATTTATTGGACTTGCCATTGTCGCATTTGTGATTTCATTTGTTCCACGCCAAATTATTGTGCTTTTAACAGCAGTTGCAGTGATTGCATCGCTCATCTTAGCAAATACGACAGGTCTGACTTTACCTGCATGGGAAGTTACACCTTTAGCGTTTAGCGAATGGGGTAGTGCAACGATTCTTGCATTGGTTGCCAGTGGTTTAGGCATGGGAATTTATTGGCAAAGTAGTCTTGCTGTTGTAAAAACAGAAGATGCTGCAACTAAAACGGCATTACCTATTTGGTTTGCACAATTATTAGCAGTTGTTGCATTTGGCTTTTTTGCCACTCAAGCACAAATTCCTGCATTTGTACTTATATTTGCAGTTATTACTTCAGCAGGGCTTATTTTACAACTTGCACGTGAACAACTTGCACAACGTAATATCAATATTGCTATTCAATGGTTACTTTTAATTGCTGCAACATTATTATGGGCAATTCCAGCTATCGCACCTATTTTTAATATTGTTCTTATTCTTTGGGGCTTAGTTATTTGCTTCATTTATGCAATATTTGTAGGTTGGGTAATGAAAATTAGTCATTTGCGTAAAGCATTAAATTTTAGCAATGAGGCTGTTTATAATATTTGGCGTATTGCGGTTCGTATTGTTCTACCACTTTCAATTATTCTTGCGATTGTGTCTTACCTTGGGCAAATTTTATAATGTCGATGAGTCAAGACGTTTGGGTTGCTTATGCCGCCCAAGATCAGCAATTTAATATTCGTGTCGATTTTGTTGAAGGCATGACAGCACTCGATGCAATTGATAAAAGTGGTATTCGTGAGCAAGTTGAATTACCTGAAAATTTGCAATTGGGGGTTTTTGGTGTACGTTTAAAAGATTTATCTCAAGTAATTGAAATTGGGGATCGTGTAGAGATTTATAGGGCTTTAACGATTAACCCTAAAGAAATTCGAAGAAAACGTGCAGAAAATAATCCGACAAGTCGCTATTGTCGAAGTAATCGCTTTAAACAATTGAAGTAATAAAAAAAACCCCTCATTGAGGGGTTTTTTTTTAATTCAAAGTGATTATAGTGGGGGCGCATTTAGAATTGCTTCTTTAGATCCTGGTAAACCTGGTTGAGATTCAGGAATAGTTTCTAAACCTTCAATGTTTTGTACAATACCGTTACCATCAAAGAAAATTTTTAAATGCTGACCATGTGCTGCTGAAATTTTTGCTTTTTTAGCATAAGTTCCTGGGATGTAATTGTAGATATAGTCCCAGCGTAAAGGGTTTAAAGGGTCTGATATTGTTGGGCTTCCGAGCAAAAAGCGTACTTGTTGGTGACTCATGCCGACCTGTACTTTTGATGCTTGAGCTTGAGTCAAAGGTGTACCTTGAGGAATATCAACTTTATAAACGCCCAAGGTTGAACAACCTGTGAGCAGTGAAGCGACGAATAACGTCAACATGATTTTTTGCATTTTGCTACACTATCCCAAATTAATTATGATGCATTTGATCCAAGGATAGATCATACTGCATCTAAACTTTGTTGCATATTCCAACTTTCATTTTGTTGAGAGACTTAATTACATGCCTATTTCAAATCAAGATTTACGTAAAGCTGGACTAAAAGTTACACTTCCGCGAATTAAAATATTGGAATTATTAGAAAATTCAAAACAACATCATTTAAGCGCAGAAGACATTTATAAAACTTTACTCGATCAAGGGGAAGATGTCGGTTTAGCAACTGTATATCGTGTATTAACACAGTTCGAAGCTGCCGGCATTATTCAGCGCCATCATTTTGAAAACAATCATTCTGTTTTTGAAATTATGCAAGATGACCATCACGACCATATTGTTTGTCAAAACTGTAACAAAGTTATGGAATTTCATAATGATGTTATTGAAAATGAACAACATGAAGTGGCGAAGAAGTTCGGTTTTGAACTTACGGGTCACTCACTGAACCTTTATGGTTACTGTGATGCTCAAGAATGCCAAGAAGCATTCCGTAAAAAGTAATAGATCTGAAATAAAAAAGGCTTCTTGAAGAAGCCTTTTTTATGTTTAAAAGATTTAAATACTATTGTCCATCGAATGTAATACGACTTGTAGATTCCGACAAACGGCTTGCTCCACCTTCTTCAGACAATTTAATTTGAAGTCTTAAATCATTTGGTGAGTCAGCATGTTTCAAAGCTTCTTTATAGCTAATTTGTTGTGCTTTATACAAATCGAATAAAGCTTGGTCAAAGGTCTGCATTCCTAATTCACGTGAGCGTTTCATCAACTCTTTAATTTCATTGATTTCACCTTTACGAATTAAATCGGAAATAAGTGGTGAGTTAATGAGAATTTCGATTGCAGCTCGTCTTGAATTACCATCGATAGTTGGAATGAGTTGCTGTGCAATAATGGCTTGCAGATTTAAAGATAAATCCATAAACAATTGGCTATGACGATCTGCTTCAAAGAAGTGAATGATACGATCTAGCGCTTGGTTTGCATTATTTGCATGTAATGTGGCAAAAACTAAATGACCTGTTTCGGCAAAGGCAATGGCATAGTTCATGGTTTCACGAGAGCGAATTTCACCAATCATGATGACATCGGGTGCCTGACGTAAAGTATTTTTTAATGCAACCTCAAAAGAGTCTGTATCTATACCTACTTCACGCTGTGTAATAATACAACCTGCATGTTCATGTACAAACTCAATCGGGTCTTCAATAGTAATGATATGACCTTTTGAGTTTTGATTGCGAAAGCCAATTACAGATGCAAGTGATGTCGATTTCCCCGTACCAGTTGCACCCACAAAAATAACGATTCCTCGTTTTGCTAAAGCGAAATCTTTTAAAATAGGTGGAAGATTGAGCTCTTCAATTTCAGGGATTTTGGTTTCAATACGACGTAATACCATACCAGGTTGATCACGTTGTTGAAAAGCACTTACACGAAAACGTGCTGACTTCTCTTTGTTAGAAATTGCAAAATTACATTCGCGTGTTTCTAAAAATTCCCGCTTTTGCTTGTCTGTCATAATCGAGTGAACGAGCTGACCAACTACATCACCCGATAATTTAGTTTTAACAACTGGTACAATTTGACCATTAATTTTCATTGATGGTTCGACATCTGCCGTAATAAAAAGGTCAGATGCTTTTTGCTGAATCATTAAGTTTAATAAGTCATTAAAGTCCATAAGGATATCTCTGCTTCAATGTCTTATAGGAATGATTCAGGTTGTTTTGCAGCAGTACGCGCAGTTTGTGGGCTAATGACACCTTTATTGACTAAAGTTTTTAGGCTTTGATCTAGGGTCGTCATGCCATAGTTCGCACCTGT
The DNA here is from genome assembly GCF_010646905.1 of Acinetobacter portensis. Taxonomy (NCBI): domain Bacteria; kingdom Pseudomonadati; phylum Pseudomonadota; class Gammaproteobacteria; order Moraxellales; family Moraxellaceae; genus Acinetobacter; species Acinetobacter portensis. The sequence goes on along the minus strand of NZ_JAAARQ010000002.1, from coordinate 591,742 downwards.
TTGAATTGCAGAGTACATTTGCGCAACTTTGTTTTCACGAATTAAGTTACGAATAGCAGGAATACCAATCATAATTTCGTGAGCAGCAACACGGCCGCCACCATTTTTCTTCAAAAGTGTTTGTGAAATTACAGCTTGGAGTGATTCAGACAACATGGCACGAACCATGTCTTTTTCTTCGGCAGGGAATACGTCAATCACACGGTCAATGGTTTTAGCGGCAGATGTAGTATGTAGCGTACCAAAAACTAAATGACCTGTTTCTGCCGCAGTTAATGCAAGACGAATGGTTTCAAGGTCACGCATCTCACCAACCAAGATAATATCTGGATCTTCACGGAGCGCAGAGCGAAGTGCTTCATTAAAGCCGTGCGTATCACGATGAACTTCACGTTGGTTGACCAAACATTTTTTAGATTGGTGTACAAATTCGATTGGGTCTTCGACCGTTAAAATATGGTCATAACGGTTATCATTGATGTAGTCGACCATGGCTGCAAGTGTGGTTGATTTACCCGAACCTGTTGGGCCTGTAACTAAAACAATACCGCGTGGATATTCACAAATTTCTTTAAAGATTTGAGTCATACCCAAATCTTCCATTGTTAAAACTTTTGATGGAATTGTACGGAATACAGCGCCTGCACCACGGTTTTGGTTGAATGCGTTCACACGGAAACGAGCCACGCCTGGAACTTCAAATGAAAAGTCAGTTTCTAATTTTTCTTCATAATCACGACGTTGTTTATCGTTCATAATGTCATAAACAAGCTTATGAACTTCTTTGTGTTCTAAGGCTGGTAAATTAATTTTTCGAACTTCACCATCTACACGAATCATAGGTGGCATACCTGCAGAAAGGTGTAAATCTGACGCATTGTTTTTTGCAGAAAACGCGAGTAGTTCTGTAATGTCCATTTAAATCCCCGATAACGAATAAATCTTAATTATTTTGTTAGAATAATAAGGCTTTCCATCGGCTTAACCAACATTTTGTTCAAGTCGAATGTAAATAATCATCTTGAAATGAGAAATACGTCAATGAATAGTCTGCAAACATCGCGAAATTTAGTTTTAGAGCAAATTAAAAATGCGTGTAAATTAGCGAATCGTTCAGAAAATGATGTTCAATTATTGGCTGTTTCAAAAACGCATCCAAGTGAAATTTTGCAAGAAATGTATGAAACAGGGCAACGTGCATTTGGTGAAAACTATCTTCAAGAAGCATTAGATAAAATTGAAAAACTCAAAAATTTAGAAATAGAGTGGCATTTTATTGGACATGTTCAACGTAATAAAACCAAGCATTTGGCTTCAAACTTTGCTTGGGTGCATGGAGTAGATCGTTTGATTATTGCCGAGCGATTATCGAGCCAACGCGAAGCCTCACAAGCGCCTTTGAATATTTGTTTGCAAGTGAATATTGATGCTCAAGATACGAAAGATGGGTGTTCGCCTGAAGATGTTGCTGATTTAGTAAAAACCATTAGCCAATTACCACATTTGAAATTGCGTGGATTGATGGTCATTCCCGCACCTAATAATACACAAGCTTTTGCTGATGCTAAATTTTTGTTTGAAAAAGTAAAAACTGAACATGCACATCCTGAAGACTGGGATACTTTAAGCATGGGGATGTCTGGCGATATGGTTGATGCAATTGACGCAGGCTCAACAATGGTTCGTGTTGGAACAGCTTTGTTTGGGGCAAGAGATTATTCCCTTAAATAACGAGTGATATTTAATCCTCCCTAACCCTCCTTTTTTAAGGAGGGGACTCTAGAGAGCTATTAACCCACCACTTCAATTGTACTTGCGCCTGCACCTACAGGTTGAACCTGAATTTGTACAGGAATTCGTTCATGCATATCTTGAATATGTGAAATGAGCACCACTTTACGTCCTTGGCTTTGTAATTGATCGAGTGCATTCATCACCATATGTAAAGATGATGCATCTAGTGTTCCGAAACCCTCATCAATAAAGAGTGATTCAATTTTCATTGAACCTGAAGCCATACTTGCAATGGCAAGTGACAAGGCAAGGGCAGTTAAGAAAGACTCACCGCCTGAAAGTGATGATACTGAACGTGTTTCACCATCCATGTCATGATCGACAATTGCAAGACTAAGTGAGTTATCTAAGCGCTTTAATGTATAACGCTGAGAAAGCATTGCAAGTTGTTGATTTGCATATTCCAATAAGATGTCTAAATTATACTGCTGCGCATAATCACGGAATTTTTTACCTGTTGAGTCGCCCATTAAACTCGAAATTTTATTCCATCGATGTTCTTCTGTTTGAATCTGCTTAATTTGATCGGCAAAAGCTTGTTGTTGAGCGACGTTTCGATGATGCATTTCAAGTTTTAATTTCACTTCATCTCGCTGTTCAGCCAAAGTTTGCATATTGTTAACAAGGCTTGAGAACTGATTGTTTAATGCATCGAAATCTAACTCGGGCTGATGTTCTAAGTGTTGTTTAAGTTGGCTTTGAATGGTTTTAATGCCTGCTTGTAAATCGGCATAAGCACGTTCAATTTCAGAAACACGTTGTTTAAGCTGTTGTTCTTGTTCAAAACTCATAGAGCTGAGTTGCTCAAGCAAGGCAATATTGAAATCAGTGCGGTCACTGAGCCAATCTTGAATCGTATCTTGAACATGTTTTATATGAGCATTTAATTGCGCTTGTTGAGTCAGGCATTCTTTTAAGCGACTTTGAGTAGTTTCAAAGGATTGACGAAGTTGGTCGAAGCTTTGGCGAGTATTGTTAAATTTAAGCTGTAAATTTTGGCGATTTTTATCGAACTGCGTTAACCAGTCATGAGGTCTTTCAACAGTAATTTGCGTCATTTCAAAAATAGCTTGAGTTGCAATATCACTATTTTTTTTGCCATCGAGCGTTAATGTTTCAATGGTTTTCTCGGCAGTTCCAATTTTTTCCTGACTGAATTTGATTTGTTGCTGACATTGCTCAAGTTGTTGTGATTTCTGACCACGTAGCATTTCACAATCATGGCGTTCAATTAGAATGGTTCGACGTTGTTGTAAGTTCGTATAAAGTTGTTTTGATGCTTTTAATGTATTGGCTTCCCAAGCTTGTTTTTCTACGTCATTTAACAAACTGAGGATATGCTGAATATTGGATTCAGCTTGTTGCACATTCGATAAATGCTGTGTGGTGTGTTGAATTGACGGTATCAGTTCATGACGAAGTTTTTGTGCATTTTCATGTGCCGTTAAACTATTTTCAAGTTGTTGTTGTCCGTTTTCAACGTGCATTTTTTGTGTTTGAAGGGTTTGAGTGAATACCTCATGATTTTGTGAAAAGTCAAAGCTGATACCAAGCACGCTGAGTTGTTTTTCAAGTTCAGATTGGAGCTGTTGTCGTTGTGTTGCAAGAGTCGCAAGTTGTTTGGTATTCGCATCCAATGATGCATTTTGCTGAGTGAATGTCGTGTGTAATTTTTGCCATGCTTCAAATGCCTGTTTTTCAGCTTCAATAGCGTGTTGCTCTTGTTGTTCTTGTAGTTTCAATAACTCATCAGAAAAATCTTCTTTATCAGCATAAGGGTGATGGGTACTACCACAGACTAAACAGGGTTCACCATCGACCAATTCTGCTCTGAGTTTTTCAATATTTTCAGTATTGAGTAAACGCTGTTGTTGCAAGATTTTTTGCAGTTGTTCACGTGCCAATTTTTGTTCTTGGTAACTTGATTCGGCAGATTTTAATTCAGTTTGAAGCTGATTGATCTGCTGATTAAGCGTATTTTCCCAGCTCGTGAGTTTGTGATATTCAGCATCTAGCTGTTGGAAATTTTGCCATTGATGTTGAACCACATTGAATTGATTTAACTGTTGTACAAGTTGATCACGCTCATTACGCAAAGCGCTAATTTTTTGATTCAGTGCATCATTTTTACCGAATTGTTGTATTAACTCTTCAAGTTGTTTTTGTTTAGTTGAGAGTTGCTGATTGGCTTGTTGTACATCACCATAGTTATGTTCAAATTGTTCATAATTTTCTATGAAACGTTGAACTTGGAAGGTATGGGCTGAAAGGGCATCATCTAGCGAGGCAAAATGATTTGAATTTTCTAATTTTGACGTGTGTTGGGCAATATTGTTGTTGAGTTGCTCTAGTTGTTCTTTAATTTGTTTTTCATGATTCACATGTGGAATTAGTTGGTTTTCAAGTTCTTTAAAATGGCTTTGTGCTTTTCGAAGTTGCTCAACCAATACAAGACGCTCAGCGATGCGATCACGTACCAATTGAATAGTTTCTTGATGTTGAATCTCAAATTGATGCTGTTGTTTTTGCTCTGCTTCAACTTTTTCAAAGCTTAACTTCTCAGCTGTGTATTGCTGTTCAACGGTATTGAATTCTTGCTGAGCCTTTTCTAACTGAGGTTGTAATTTTTCAAGATCGGCACTGAAATTTTTATTTTGAATGACATAGGGGCGAATAGAGGCAAAGCGTTCAAGTTGTTGTAGTTGCGCTTTTTCAGGTGCAAGTGCATCGAGTTGTGGTTGCTGAATGTTGAGTTGTTGCTGATGTGTTTGAGCATCGGTTTCGTATTTTTGTTTTTGTTCAAACCATTGTTGCTGCTTTTGAAGATGCAGTTTTTCAGCTTCTAATTTTTGATGTGCTGTATTTACACTTTCGAATTGAGCATTCGTGATTGTGAAATCTTCATCCGATAAGATTTCAATATGTCCTAAAACATTTTCAAGTTCTTTTCGTTGGTTGGCAATTTGCTTGGTTTTTTCAAAAGCCAATTGTCCAATTTTTCCAAAAATATTCGAATTTGTAAGGTATTCAAGTAATTCACCACGTTCATTATCACGTGATTTTAAGAAAGCTGTTACTTCAGATTGAGCCAATAAAACGGCACGAGTAAATTGTTCGAAAGAGAGTTGGGTAATTCTATGAATTTGAGATTCAACAGCCTTAGCTTTATCTGCAACAACATTACCATCGGTTAAGCATTTTAAAGAGCGCTGTACACTTTGTAATTTTCCATTTGGATTTTCACGCGCACGTTTAATTTCCCATCTTGCCAAATAAACTTTTTGATCTTGTGCGACAAACGTAAGTTCAGCAAACCCATGTCCTGTACCACGACGTAAAACCGTTAATGGCGAATTGGTTAGAAGCTCTGAACCATCTACATCAATCAGTTTCCCATCACTGCCTTTTAATCGAGGAATTTGATTAAACAGTGCCAAACACATGGCATCTAAAATGGTCGATTTGCCAGCCCCTGTTTTTCCGACAATAGCAATTAAACCTGCGCTTGCTAAAGGTTCACTTTCAAAATCAATAAAATGTTCACCCGCTAAAGATGCCAAATTTTTAATACGAATAGATAAAATTTTCATGGCAAATCCTTAAACCTTGTGTTCATCTTCAAGTGATTTTTGTGCTTCATCAACCAAGCTTAAAAAGTCTTTTAAGACTGACTCATCTGCGCTATAACCTTGCTTTTCCCAAATTTGTTGGAAGAGTTTTTCTGGTGTGGGCGGTTCTAAATTTACAACTTGATTGTTATCTGCATCATTGTTTTTGTTCTTATATTGGCGTGAAATGCGAACTAATCTATAACGATTTGGCGGTAAAGCATCTTCAAATTGTTGACGTAAATTGGGCTGAGGCGGTGTATCTGTGTGGTATTCAATATCAACATATTCACGTTGATCAATCGATTCAATTTCACCTGATGACAATGCTGCTAATTTTTCAAAAACAATATTGAGTTCATCACTAATTTTGTGAAGTTGAACTGCTCTTGGAATTTCTAAAACATCAAACTTAAAGCGTTCTTCATTGTGTTTTGTTGGGTCAATTTCTATATCTACCACTTGGTGTTTGTAGTTAATTTCACTAAAAGATAATGGAATAGGTGAGCCACTATAGCGAATATGTGCTTGTCCAACTTTCTGAGGTTTATGTAAATGTCCAAGTGCAACGTAATCAATCACATCATCAAATAACGACGTTGAAAGCGCTTCTTCATTACCAATAATAATGGGACGTTCAGAGTCAGACGTTTCGCCACCTTGCATATGTGCATGTGACATTAAAATAAGTGCTTGATCATCCGATTTACGTTGTTTTGCTGCTGAAATAAGTTGTTGATGTAAATATGCGATGGCACTTTGACTATTGGTGGTTTGATCATTAAAACCTGTAATTTCCGCAGGGCGTAGAAATGGTAGGGTTAGGCACCATGCCACAATTTTTTTATGCTCATCATAAATGGGCTGTAAAAGTCGATCTAAGTTAAGGCTTTTATCTTCATTCCACGCAATGACACCCACAGCTTTTGCATTGTATTTTTCTAATAAGGGTTCGACTTGTTCAATGCGATAACCAGAATCGTGGTTACCTGCAATCATGAGGGTTTGCATGTGTGGCGCAACATCATGTGCATCTGCTAGAAATTGATAAAGCTGTTTTTGAGCTGCTGATGCAGGGTTAATTACATCAAAAATATCACCTGCTATAAGAAGAGCATGTGGTTGTTTTTCTTTAATTTGTTGAATAAGCCAAGATAGAAACTGTTCATGTTCAAATTGACGTGAATGGTTATAGAAAAATTGTCCTAAATGCCAATCTGAAGTATGAAAAAAGCGAACAGTCATGAAATCCCTAAATCATTAACTTGGTGTAGTTGTAAATTAACATAGCTTGAATATAAATTGAGTGAACTTATTGATAAAACGACAGATCAAGTCGTGAAGATTTTGTGATGAATTTTGAGTGAAAGGCGTTAAATGTTTTTTATTAAAATTGAGCATTATAAAAAAATAAAGACCGACGATTCGAGTGATGGAAGAATCGTCGGTCCAAGAAAATCTGCTTAGAACGAAAATTTTGGCTACTAAACAAAATTTATGTTCAAGCAAGCTTATTGCTTTAGGTTTTAAGGTCACCGAAGTATTGTGGATGCCGGTACAAATTTACGGTTGTTGCTGACCTTGCACCCTATATAACGACATGTATACATGAATGGTTGACACAAACATGAAAAAAAACTCAATTTTTTTTATACTAGTGTTTTGAAGTTGTATTGGTCATCTTAATGGTCGCTTTAACTCGTTATTTTATTTGGTTTTTTGTTGTTTGCTTGATTTTTACATGTATCTGTGGCGTATTGGCGGCACTTATGCCGACGGGAATGGGGGCTATTTTAACTATTGTTCCTTATTTAATTGCCATGATTTGGGTGCTTTTTAAGTTTCTCAAACAACAGCATCGTGCGCCCACACAGGCAGAACGCCAGAAAATTACATTGGGTTTTAGCGTTATTTATTGGTTATATAACTTGTGTTTCTTGCTTTTAGGAATTGTGATTGCTTCTCGATCGAATCCAAATGCATGGCAAGATTTAACGTTATATTTACAAAATACTCAGTTCTTAATGATTATGCTGATTATGTTCTTATTAATCGCAATTCCATTGTATTTACTGACATATTGGTTTTATGGAAAGCAAGCACAACGCATGGCGGAAAAAATGTTTGATGCTTAATATTGCTTGATTATTCAGCAATCTTTTTATATAGAATGGAAGTATCCATCATCATAATAATGAGATTGCTGTATGAAAAAGCCTTTGGTTTTAATTACGGGTGCGTCAGGTTTTATTGGGTCTAAATTAGTCGCACATTTATTAAAACAAGATTATCAAGTAGTTGGCTTAAGTCGTCAAAAAAATAAAGCACCTAATCACCCATGTTTGCAATGGATTTCCGATCTTAATGAATTAAAAACAGATCAAATTGATTATGTAATTAATTTAGCAGGGGAAAATATTGGTAAGGGGCGATGGACAGATTCACGAAAAGAACAATTAATTCAAAGCCGAGTGAAAACGACCGAGCAGCTTTATCAATATTTAAATAAACGAAAAATACAACCTAAACGAATCATTTCGAGTTCGGCTGTAGGGTTTTATGGCATAGATCTTTCTGAACAATGGACAGAAATTTGTACTGAAGACTCATCATCACAAGCTATTTTTATGTCGGAACTTTGCCAGAAGTGGGAAGCCGTTACGACTGAATATCCAAATCAAAATACTAAAATAATGCGTTTAGGTGTGGTGTTTGGAAAGGGTGGTGGTGCGCTATCACAAATGCTTTTACCTATAAAAATGAATTTGGTGAGAAACATTGGTCACGGGCGTCAGCCTTGTGTTTGGGTACATATTGAAGATGTGATTAAAGCAATTGAATTTCTCATGTTTAATGAAACTGAAGCAAAAGTTTTTAATGTGGTTGCACCAGAGAAAGTGAACCAGAAAACATTTGCAGATGTTGCCTCAATTATTTTAAAGAAAAAGCCTTTATTCAATTTACCCAATTTTGTTTTTAAATGGCTTTTAGCAGAGCAATCTCAGCTGATATTAAACGGGCAATATGTAAAACCCAAAGCATTACAAGATGTAGGTTTTGAGTTTCAATATCCAACATTAAAACAAGCTTTAAAAGACTTGCTATAAGGTTATTTATTCTTAATAAAAGGAGTAGCACATTGTATTTTAATCATATTTTTTTAAAATAGGTTGTAATAGTCTGTCTGAATTTCACATGTTAAAACAAGGATGTGTTGAAATAAGAGTGTGTTAAAATACAGTTGTTCATGAATAGCTATTGTAGATAAGAAAAAACTTCAATTTGAATGTATGGAATTTTAAAATAATTAGGTAAATTTGTATGATGTGGATGCTTAAAGAAAGCACATTTTTAAATAAAAAAAATATATCATTTTTGGTGTTTTTTTTATGCTGTGCGCTTGGTGCATTCTTTTGTTTAAAATTAAATCATGCTGAAGTTGAAGCAAAAACAGCACATACCACACAAATTACGAATAACTATGCAAGTTCAATAGAAAAAACAATTCGTCATTCTTTATCTTCGGTGAATACGCTTGCGGTTATGGTTCATCAGAGTAATGGCTCTATTTCAAATTATAGCGAACTCGCAAAATATATGTTGCCAATGTATGAAGGTGCATATGCATTATCTATTGCTCCAGATGGTGTTATGCGACAAATTGAACCTGAGCTACAAAATAAGAAAGTGAAAAATCATGACTTATTTGAAGGAAAGGACAAAGCAAAAGAAATTCAAAATATTAAAGAAGGCGAACTGCTATTTTTAGGACCTTTTAAGTTAATACAAGGTCCTCAAGGTGCAGTTGGAATGCTCCCTGTGTTTTTTAAAAAAGAAGATGGGACTCAATATTTTTGGGGATATACTTTAGTTTCATTGCAACTACCAAATGCCTTTGCAGATGTAAAATTAAATAGATTGGTTAAAGATGGTTATGCTTATGAATTGTCTGGAATTAATCCATTTACTCAACAAAAAGAAATTATTGATGCATCAAAAGCACCAGTTTTAGATACAGCAATATCTGCTCCAGTTAAACTATATGGCGCAGATTGGACACTTAAGGTTTCATCCCTAAATACTTCCGTAAGCTTGTCGATGCTCATTTTTGAGTTTTTATCTGTGCTTACTCTGGCAGGGCTTGTTGTGTGGTTAACATATTCAATTTTAACCATGTCTGAACAGCGTGAGCAGCTTAAAAAAATTGCAATGTATGATCCATTAACCGATTTACCCAATAGAAGATTATTAAATATTCAGCTCGATAATTTTATTAAAATGCATAATGATGAAGATCATCAAATTGTGGTGTGTTATTTAGATTTAGATGGGTTTAAAGCAATTAATGATGCATGTGGTCACGATGCAGGAGATCAATTGCTTACGATTGTTTCAAAAAGATTGGTTAATACAATTAAAGAAAATGACTTTATTTCTAGAATTGGCGGAGATGAATTTGTCATTGTTTTAAATCAATTAGATTCTATTGAGCAAGCAGAAAATATTCTTAAAAGAATAGTAAAAATAGTCAATGAACCGATTTCTATTGGTGGTAAATTTGTTGATATATCCGTTAGTTTAGGTGCTGCTATTTATAAAAAAGATGGAGAAGAGCCTGAGCATTTATTACGTGTTGCAGATCAGGCGATGTATCAAGCGAAAAAAATGGGCAAAAACAGATATTATTTTGCCCAAGATAATGGATAAATCATTTATCTATTTTTAACTTAGTTTTTTTATTGTTGCTATACCAAATCCATTTTGACTAAATGCTTTGGATTATATGCGACTGCATTTTCAATCTTTGGTTGTTTTAATATCAGTTGTCTAAGCAAACGTGCAGATGCAGCACCCATACATAAACCATTTCTGAAATGACCGAAATTTGCCCATAAGTTTTTAATATTTGGCATGGCACCAATATATGGAATGCCATTGGGTGAACTTGGTCTTAAACCTGCCCATTCATTCACAATGGGGAACTGAGCAAGCTCAGGTACCATATCGAAACATGCATCTAAAATGTTTTCTTTAACCGCTTCATTGATGGTTGTATCAAATCCAATGTTTCGCATGCTCGAGCCACACACCACATGTCCATCCATACGTGGAATGAGATACATAACTTTATTCATACACATGGTTGGTAGCCAATTTTCAGGGGTTTTAAACAACAGCATTTGTCCTTGAATAGGTTCAACAGGAATGCTTAAACCAAGCTGAGTTTCCCAATGTTTTGACCATGCGCCTGTGGCAAGAACATATTCATCTGCAACATAATTTTGACCAGATGAATCTACAATAGAATAGATTTTATTATTTTGGATATTAAGCGTTTGAATAGGGCAGTGTTCTTTAAACTGAACTTTCGGATGCTGTTTTAAATATGCAGTAATGGACTGTAAAACACGTGGATTTCGTACATTAGCAATTTGCGGAAAATACATCGCATGTTGATACTTTTTATGAATGTGTGGATTGACTTGCTCAAGCTGTTCGTGTTGTAAATATTTCGCTTGTTGCATGGGTTCATTATGTTGTTGTGCGTAATTTAAACCTATTTCAAAATCATCTTCATCTAAAATAAGCATGCCTGTTTCATGAATTTGAAAGTCAATTCCACTTACAGGTTTAAGTTTCTCATTCCATTCTTGGTACAAAGCTTTTGCATGCTTTGCTAGGTTATTCACAGCTTGTTCGTATCGCCACGGATACATCGGAGATAAAATACCGCCACCTGCCCAAGAGGCTTCTCTTCCTGCGTGTTGCTGATCAAAAATAGTGACAGAACATCCTTGCTCAACCAGTTCTAATGCAGTCATTAATCCACTAATTCCTGCGCCTATAATGGCGATATGCATCAGAGTTCAATCCTTTTAAATAACGTAATAATTTGAAAAGCTTATCTATAGACAATAAAAAAGCCTTCCTGAATTTCAGAAAGGCTTGGTTGAAATGATTATTTCATTTCTTTTAATTTAAGTGCTGCTTCTTCTGCAAAGTATGTCCAAATACCATCTGCACCTGCACGACGGCAAGACATAAGTGATTCGATAATCACGCTATCAGATAACCAACCGTTTTGAATTGCACCTGCAAGCATGGCGTATTCGCCACTTACTTGGTAAACAAAAGTTGGTACGCCAAAAGTATCTTTCACTTCACGAACGATATCTAAGTAAGGCATACCCGGTTTGACAATGACCATGTCTGCACCTTCTTGAATGTCGAGTGCAATTTCATGAAGTGCTTCAGCACGGTTGCCAATGTCCATTTGGTAATTGTATTTGTTACCACCTTTTAAATTGCTCGATGAACCTACTGCATCACGGAATGGACCGTAGAAGCTAGATGCATATTTTGCAGAGTAAGCCATGATATTGGTATAGATATGACCATTGGCTTCTAAAGCGTGACGAATTGCGCCAATACGACCATCCATCATGTCACTTGGTGCAACAACATCTGCGCCTGCTTCTGCATGACTTAACGCTTGTTTAATTAAGCATTCAACCGTTTCATCATTTAACACATAACCTGTGTCATCAATAATGCCATCTTGACCATGCGTTGTATAAGGATCAAGTGCACCATCGGTAATGAGCACCATTTCAGGTAATTCTTTTTTCAATAAACGTACAGTTTCTTGAACTAAACCATCTTCACGCCAAGCGGCTTCTGCCGTTAAACTTTTGTCTTCTTGTGGGGTCACAGGAAATAGTGCAAGTTTAGACACACCAAGTTCTAATAATTTTTCAGATTTTTTAAGCAGTAAATCAGCAGATAAACGCTGAACATTTGGCATACTTGGAATATCTTGTGTTTGGTTTTGACCTGGCAAAACAAATACAGGATAAATGAGGTGATCAGCCGTCAACTGTGTCTCTCGAACCATTGCGCGCAATTGGTCATTTTTACGAATGCGACGCATACGAGTGGCAGGAAATGCAGGACGATTGAACGTATAAGTCATAACAATCTCATTGATCAGTATTAAACTTCGTCTATTGTAGTCGCTTATCTTGGGTTGTGCGCGATACATCTTATTTTTTTATTTAATTTTGGTAATTCGAGTTAGCGATGACAGAAACAGAAAAAAGTTGGACAGGAAATATTGAAGCAGGCTCGAATCTTGAAATCGATGTGGTTTTAGATCAGTTATGTCAGGCTTTCAATGGTTCACCATTTTATAAATTTTGTGGCATGACCATGCGTGTGGTGGATGGTGTGATTGAAGCACATGTCGAAATGCAAAAAGATTTAATTGGTAATGTTGCTTTTCAAATTTTACATGGCGGTGTTGCTGCCACTATTTTAGATAGTATTGGTGGTATTACAGCAATGGGCGAACTTTATAAAAAAGCACAGCCTGACGAACTTGTGGAAACAGGAAAAAAAGTATCGCGCTTGGCGACTGTAGATATGCGTGTCGATTATTTAGCACCGGGACGTGGTCAATATTTTACAGCAAGAGCAGAAACACTACGTTTAGGTCGTAAAGGTTGCACCATGCGTATGACTTTAATGAATGATGAAAATAGAGCCATTGCCACAGCTATTGCATCTTATGCATACTAATTGAACGATAGAATGGTGAAATATAATATTCATACAATCGGTATGGTTTTGAAAACTATGCCGAAATTTTTAAAATAATACTGATGAGTTATATTTTTATTCTCAAAATATGATTTTTTATATATAAAATACGATAATTAAAAAAGCAAGACTTTCTCATCGACACCTCAGCGAGGACATTGAAGTCCATTCCTTGTTTAACAAGGGGATGCCTGATGACCAAGTTTATCGAATTTAGGAAAAATCGATGACAGATGTTCAAGATACGCTGCCAGAAACACCATCTTCAAATCAAGTAACAGAGCAACAGCTAAAAGCAAAACGTAAAAAATCACTGGGTATTGTTGCGATACTTTTAGTGATTGCTTTGGTTTTATTTTTAATTTGGAAATTTTTGCTGAATAACACTGTCAGTACAGACAATGCTTACGTAGGTGCAGAAACAGCATCTATTACCTCTATGGTGACTGGGCAAGTTTCAGAAGTTTTTACCAGTGATACTAAGCAAGTTAAGAAAGGCGATTTATTAGTACAAATTGATCCGCGTGATGCAGAAATTGCAGTTGCTCAAGCTAAAGCTGAACTTATTAAAGCACAGCGTCAATATAAACAAACGCAAGCAAATAGTAGCTCTTTAAGTTCACAAATTTATGTGAGTGGTGATGCAATTCAAAGCGCAGTTGCACAAGTTGCAAAAGCCAAAGCAGATTTAGTAAAAGCACAAGACGATTATAATCGCCGTGTGCAATTAAGTACTTCGGGTGCAATTTCTAAAGAAGAGTTAAGTACATCTCAAGCAGCTGTAAATACTGCCAAGGCGGCATTTGATGTTGCTCAAGCAGGGTTGGCTCAAGCAAAATCAAGCCAAAAAGCAGCGCAAAGTAATTTAGATGCAAACGAAGCACTCATTCGTGGTGCAAATGAAGAAAGTACGCCTGATGTTTTGGTGGCACAAGCCAAATTGAAACAAGCTTTACTTGATTTAGAACGTACACAAATTAAAGCACCTTTAGATGGTGTGGTGACACGTCGAAATATTCAAGTGGGACAACGTGTTTCACAAGGAACATCGTTAATGATGATTGTTCCTGAAAATCAGTTATATGTAGATGCGAACTTTAAAGAAAGCCAATTAGAAAAAGTACGTCCGGGTCAAAAAGTAACTTTAACTTCAGACTTGTATGGCGACTCTGTTGAATACACAGGCACAGTTGTTGGTTTTTCTGGTGGTACAGGCGCAGCATTTGCTTTAATTCCTGCACAAAATGCGACAGGAAACTGGATTAAAGTGGTTCAGCGTTTACCTGTTCGTATTCAGTTAGATTCAAAAGAATTGGCAGAACATCCACTTCGTGTTGGCTTGTCGATGGAAGTTAAAGTCGATTTGAAGTCGAAGTAATCGCTTATGAAATACGATACTGCAATAAGCGAGCTTAAAGGTGGTCGCTTAATACTCGCTGCATTTGTTTTGGCATTGGCAAATTTTATGGTTGTGTTAGACATGACCATTGCCAATGTATCTGTACCGCATATTACAGGTAGTCTAGCTGTATCTGCATCACAAGGTACATGGATTATCACCTCATATGCAGTTGCTGAAGCCATCGTTGTTCCATTAACAGGATGGCTTGCAGGACGTTTTGGTGCAGTTCGTACATTTAGTGTGGGCTTATTGGGCTTTACCATTTTTTCTATTTTATGTGGCTTATCTACAAGTTTAGAAATGTTGGTATTTTGCCGAATTGGACAAGGTCTTTTTGGCGGTCCAATTATGCCACTCAGTCAAATGTTACTTATGCGTATTTTCCCACCTGAAAAGCAATCTCAGGCAATGGGGATGTGGGCAATGACCACTGTCGTTGGACCTATTTTAGGACCAATTTTAGGTGGTACGATCAGTGATAATTTCTCTTGGCATTGGATTTTCTTTATCAATATTCCAGTCGGTATTTTCTGTGCATTTGCCGCAATGCGTTTGTTGAAATCTGTAGAAACACCAATCAATAAATTAAAAATTGATATTGGCGGATTATTTCTGCTTGTTTTATGGATTGGTGCTTTACAGCTCATGCTCGATTTAGGGCATGAATATGACTGGTTTAATCATCCCTTTATTACAACATTAGCCGTTGTTTCATTTGTGGGATTAATTGTTTTTACAATTTGGGAGCTAACAGAACGGCAACCTATTGTGAATATTGGAATTTTTAAATATCGAAGTTTTACCATTCCTGTTCTAGCTTTAGCATTTGGTTTTGGCGCTTTTTTTGGCAGTATTGTGCTTATTCCACAGTGGCTTCAAATTAATTTAGGCTACACCGCAACATGGGCAGGATATTTAACGGCAACCATGGGCTTTGGTAGTTTATTAATGTCGCCCATTGCCGCCAAACTTGCGACCAAATATGACCAACGTGCTTTAGCATGTTTCGGTTTAATGTTACTTGGTGCGGTAACCTTAATGCGAGCCTTTTGGACAACCGATGCAGATTTTATGGCATTGGCTTTACCGCAAATTATTCAAGGTTTTGCTGTCCCATTTTTCTTTATTCCGTTGTCAAATATGGCACTTGCTTCAGTTTTGCCACAAGAAATGGCATCTGCTGCAGGTTTGATGAACTTCTTAAGAACAATGGCGGGGGCAATTGGAGCATCGCTTGCAGTGACTATTTGGGATGATCATTCCAAACTTGCCCGAAGTGAATTGGTCGGCAATTTACATGTAGATGAAGTGCAAAATACTTTAGTTCAAACAGGATTTAGCGCTCAAGGTGCTTTGGGCTATATTTCAAGTCTTGTCGATAAAGAAGCCAATACCTTATCTGCCAATCATGTATTTTTAGTTTTAGCGATGGTGTTTATTTTTGCCGGATTAATTATTTGGCTTTGTCCGAAACCTAAAATAGGGGTGTCGGGCGGTGGACATGCGCACTAACTAAACTTTGATAGATCTCTGTCATCTCAATATTAAAAGATAGACAGAGATCTAAATTTTGACAAACATTTAAAAGTTAGATATCAGATTTGGCGCGCTTTAAAGCCGTTTTCCACTGCTCTAAATGACTTTCACGTTTATCATTATTCATGTGTGGCTCAAAACAACGATCGAGTTTCCAAGATGCAGAGATATCAGATAAATCTGTAAATACACCTGCTTTTAAACCGGCCATCGCTGCTGCACCCCATGCGGTAGATTCCAACATTTTTGGGCGTAAAACAGGCACATTTAAGATATCTGCTTGGAACTGCATGAGCATATCATTTTGGCTTGCACCACCATCTACACGAAGCTCTTTGAGTGGTTGAGCAATGTCAGATTGCATTGCACTTAATACATCTGAAACTTGAAATGCAATGGCTTCTAACGCTGCACGTGCAATATGTGCTTTGGTTGTACCACGTGACATACCACATAAAAGGGCGCGGGCATCGCTATCCCAATGTGGCGCACCTAAGCCTGTAAATGCAGGAACAAGTACCACACCATCTGTATGTTCTACAGTAGATGCCAATTTTTCGATATCACAGCTTTTTTGAATAATCCCTAAACTATCTCTGAGCCATTGAACAATTGCACCTGCCATAAATACACTACCTTCAAGCGCATAAGTGGTTTGCCCTTGAGCTTGCCAAGCCAATGTAGACAGTAATTTATTTTGACTGTATTGAACGTCATGTCCTGTGTTAAACAGCATGAAACAACCTGTCCCATAGGTGTTTTTTGCTGTACCTGCTTCAAAGCAAGATTGACCAAAGAGAGCAGATTGTTGATCGCCCAAAATACCTGTAATAGGGATGGTTGCACCAAGTAAACCCTGTGCTGTATTGGCAACATAGGAATCTGACTGAATAATTTTAGGTAAAACTGATTTTGGAATATCAAATAATTCGAGTAGTTCTTCATCCCAACTTTGATTTTGCAAATTCATTAACATGGTTCTAGAAGCATTACTGGCTTCAATAACATGCTCTGCACCTTGGGTTAAGTTCCAAACTAACCAGCTATCAATTGTGCCAAAAGCAACATGACCTTGCTCTGCTAAGTCCTTTAAACCATCTACATTTTGTAATAGCCAAACCAGTTTTCCTGCACTGAAATAAGGATCAATGCGTAAGCCTGTTTTTTGTTGAATCAGGTGATTGAGATTTTGTTGAGTCAGCTCATTACACCAATCTGTAGCTCTACGGTCTTGCCAGATGATTGCGGGAGCGAGTGGCTTACCTGTGCGTTTATCCCACACTACCGTTGTTTCACGCTGGTTGGTTAAACCAATGGCTTTAATGTCTTTTGCAAGTATTCGCGCATTGGCTAAAGCTTGTTGTACCACAGCAATTTGTGATGACCAGATTTCTTGAGCATCTTGCTCAACCCATCCTGAATGGGGCGTTTTAATATGTGTTTCACGTTGAGCTGTTGCTTGAACTATGCCAAGTTCATTAAAAATAATTGCACGACTAGATGTCGTTCCCTGATCGAGTGCAAGTAAATAGCTCATAGAAATGCATTTTTAAGATTTGAAGCTTTGAATATTAACGCAATTTTGTAAATAAACGCACTTAGATGTGTAAGTGCTTAAAAAACAGGCATTGAATTTGGAGTTTTATGCTATGATGATTCAGTACTTTGGGGATGTTTCTGGCTTCGACGCTGGTGATGAAACTCATAGATGCATGCCGAGAGCGCATTTTCTCTCGTAAATCAAATTTGCATTTTTTAGTCGCAAACGACGAATCATACGCTCTAGCTGCCTAAGGGCAGCTTGTCCGCCTCTCCGAATACTTGTGGTTAGAGAGTCCGACTGAAGCGCACGCACACAAGTCCGTATTAAAGTCACGCCTCGGGGCTTTGTACTAAATTTAGAGGATCGCCTTAGTACCCTGTTCGTCGGGCCGCAAAGGGTTAAATCAATAGACGATATCTAAGCATGTAGTATTCTCGAGCGTAATGCTGGCGGACGCGGGTTCAACTCCCGCCATCTCCACCAAATTCTTAAATTCATATGAAGTTACATAACTAAATATGACTAAAAAAGCCTTAAACATTAGTGTTTAAGGCTTTTTTTATGCATATACATAAATAGCGACGAATATGTATAGTCTTGTATTGTTTGTATGGTGCCATGTATATTGTGAGTTGTAATAAAATCACCATACAAGGCTTTAACGATGAAAAGAGTCGATATAAAAAAATATCCTTTATCTGATACTACTCTTGCAAGTTTAGAGCCTGAAGAAAAAGAGTACCGTGTTAAAGATAGCAATAATCTATATTTCACTGTTCATAGTAAAGGAAACAAACGCTGGGAATTAAGATACAAAAGACCAAGTGATGGTAAGTGGACATGGTTGGGTTTAGGAGGATATCCGTCAGTCGGGGGAAAACTTGCAAGAAAAAATGCAGAAGAAATGAGAAAATTAATTTCAGAGGGGATAGATCCAAAAATTGATAGAGAAAATAAAAAGCAAGCCGATTTATTAAGCAACTCATTCACATTTGAGCAATTAGCTATAGAGTTTTGTTTAACTAAAACATGGACAGAGGCGACGAGAGTTAGAAATGAAGGCGCATTAAAAAACCATATTTATCCAGTCATGGGAAAACTGGATTATAGAAAAATAACAAAAAAGGCATGGTTAGAGTTATTTCAAGCGATTCAAAAAAAATTACACCCTAAAACAAAAAAACCTATTGTTGAAATGGGTAAAAGGCTATGTACATTATGCAGAGAGATTTATGATTTTGCAGAAGTTACAGGTCGTATAGATTACAATCCAGTCACTGGTATTACAAAATTTTTGGACAAACATGAAAAGCAAAATATGCCACATGTTTCAGAAAAAGAGCTGCCAGAATTATTGAAAAAAATACGAGCATATCCAAATAGAATGACGGCTATTGGATTAGAATTGAGTATTATGTTAGGTACCCGCCCATCAGAAATGAGGCAAGCTGTATGGGAGGAATTTGATTTTCAGGAAAATCTATGGTCTATTCCTGCACATAGAATGAAAAAAAGGAAAGAGCATATTATCCCTTTACCACTACAAGCCTTATCACTTCTTAACGAGCTAAAAAGAATCACTAGTGATTCTTTATTCTTGTTTCCTAGCAGAAGTACCATGAAACAACCCATTTCCAATAATACATTTAATAAAGCCTTAAAGTCATTAGGTTACCAAGGACGCCAGACTCCGCATGGGTTTCGGCATATTTTAAGTACTACTTTGAGAGAAAAAGGCTTTAGAAAAGAATATGTTGAGACTGCCTTAGCTCATGCTGTTGGTGGAGTTGAAGGCGTTTATAATAAAGCTCTTTATTTAAAACAAAGATCTAAAATGATGCAAATTTGGGCAGATTATTTGGATGCATTAATAAATGATCAGCATTTTAATTTTGATACTGAGCAATTTGATGTCATCGATAATTTAAATACTTTGACTTCTGACAAAGTTAAGGTATCTCAATTAAAATTATTTATTCTTGATATGTTGAAAGATGAAAATGATTTAGCATCTTAGAGCGACATGATCTATTTGTCTAAAATCTTATTGGCGCTATACCTACTCTAGTTTTACATTCTGAATTTTAAGGTCTAAGATGATCTAAATTGTCTAAGCTCAAATTGAGCATTAGACAATTTAGACTTCATTAGATATTACAATCTACGTTCAAAGCCTTACCATGTATATATTTTAGTTGTTTTAGGCAATTTAGATGTTCTCAAGAGCTTTATTAGTCAATGAGATATATTCTCTTTTTCCGATTTCTTCTATATTGATATAGTCAGCTTCGATTAAGTATTTTAGGGCTGCATCTCTTAATTGAGCAGTTTTTACTTTCCTAACATTTTGATTAATGCTAGATTTTAAAATTACTTTATTTCCACGTTTATATTGCTCTTTAATCCAAGAAAATAGTATTTCACTATCTGTTTTTTCACCCTTATTATAATATATTAGCCATTGATTTAGAGAATACTTACATATATCAATAGCATTTCTCATGATTTTGGCATCAATTATATTTTTAGATTCAAAAAAAGAAAGAATAGCCGCAACTCTTAAAACATATTGTTTTGTTCGTTTTGCATTTGCTTGAATAGAATAATATAAACCATCTTTTTGAGATTCAAAATTAATATAATTTTCATATTCAATATGAATATCGTCAGCTTCGTCATTTTTCATAATAACTTGTCTTTCAGCTGTATCAATAGCTAAATTTATTGGGTCAAGCAGTTCTCGACATAAGCTCCAATACATATTTATATCATTATCATCATAAGACTTTAATTTACGATTATCTTTTGTGATTTGCTTAAAAGGCAATGATTCAGGCGCAGCAAATAAAAATCTTGCAAAAAAACCTTGTTTTTTGCACATTTCATTTTCAAGAGATGGTCGTGCAACAACGTCTTGTACCGCTATATCCAGACAAAAGCGTTTATTCATAACAAGAGTACTATCATCACCTCCTAAATTTGTAGTTACTGTTCCTCGATCAACTAAATCTGTTAATGTGCTTAAAGCATCTGATTTTGTATCACTTTGCAGAGAATAGCCGCCAAATAAATAACCGCCTTCGCCGGTGCTCCAAATAAAACTTGTAGAAGGGCTAATACTCATATGCTTTAATACACCTTGCGTAGTTGCTCTTACAAAAATAGATTGAGGACTAATCGGACGTTCACCTTTATTTTTTTGATGCGCTATTTTCCATGCTGTTATTTCTTCATTATAACTTTGCATATTCGTATTATCGACTTCGATTGCAATTTTTGCAGCATCATCTTTACATACATCTTTTCCTTCGCCTGATGGAAACACTGTCAATACAGCCAAACTTGCTGGCTGTCCACTTTCTTTTTTATCGCTTGGCGCATTAATAAATCTTTGTGCGATAAATGACATTTGAGCTAAATATGTTTGAGCCGCGACTGCAATAGGAACATGATGATAAAAAGCGGATTTTTTAATCGCCCTTGCAATTATTTTTGGAAAAACATCGATTGGATATTCTTCAACTTTTTCAATGAATTGGTTGTTTGATAATTTAGATAAAGGAATATTACTCATTTTAATATTCCTCTCTTTCAGATTTTTTTAACTCAAGCCACTCCTGTAGCTCTTTAATATCAAAATATGCATGAGCTTGACGTTCTTTTGAAAATTTTATAGGTCGAGGAAATGATGGGTCTTTCTGTTGTAACTTTGTCAGACCATCACGTGTAAGACTTAATAATTCGCAGACTTCTTTTTTTGTCTTTAGCATTTCAATTCTCATGTAAAAAGTAGATACATGCATTTTTATAAATAATCAAAAAAAGAGTAATGCTCTTAAACCCACAAAAAAAACAGGATTAGATGGTCTTGACATAGATTGTTATATGTGATTTTGACTAGGTGGGGGAGTCATTGTTGAGTCCGTACCTAACGATTTCCATCGCAATAATATTATGATCTTGATCACGTATATATTTTTTCTCATATTCTGTAATTGTAAAATGAGGATTTCCTTTATCTATTAAATCCATTATTTTACCTTTATCTTTTTGACGGTCATATATAATTGAAACTATTTCACAAATAATAGCACTGGAAAGAATGTGATTTTTAAGAGATTTAAACATGTTATATAAATTTCTAATGAATTTATTAATTTTTAAATCTCTTTCTCTATCAACTAATTCTTTATTATTTATATTTGATTGTTTAATATTATCAATATAAGTATTAAAAATATAATCAAAATCCGATAATTTTTTTAGGTCTAAATTTTTTAAAATTAAATTTTCACAAATTTCTCTTTGTTTTTCATTTTGAACAATCATTGCTCTTAATGATAAATATAAATTTGCTGTCATTAATTCAATTTCATCTTTAAACCATGATTTAAAATCAAAAAAATCCTCTGTTTCATTAGTGAATTTAATGTAATTATCATATATTTTCTGGGTTTTATTATTTTTATAATTTTCCTCATTTTCAATATTGTAAATATCATAGTCTGTGGATTTATCAAATGCTGTTATTATAATTATAAGACCAAAAATTCCTAATTTTTCACTTCGAAAATATCTTAATAATTTATTGTTATTTAATAAGTTTTTAAGTGTTATTAAATTATCATTATTTTCTAGTAGTTTTATAGAATAGTAAAAATCAAAAGCAGCAAATAATATTTCTTCATTTTTAAAATAATTATTAAAGAAAGCGTCATCTGCTTGTTTTAATAATTTAGATTCATACTCTTCAGAACTTATACATTTTTCAAAATCAACTTGATCTAATTTAAATAATTTTGAAATTTCTTCACTATTCATATTAAGCCTCTTAATTAATATTGCTTCAAGGTGGATTTAAAATTAACTATAAAAATTAAAATATTGAAAATTTTGATGATTTAAACAACAAAAAAAGTAGTTACTGAGATAAAGAATGGAATGGCAGTACTCACCATAAATCTTATTGTTTTTACATTGAAATTAACTGATTGTTTTTGTGAGTATTTTTTATATTTCAATATGAAATATAGACTTGATATAAAACAAGCGATTAGAAAACTCATCATTATAGCCATTCGGTAATAGTCAATGGATAGGTCTGTTCCTACTGTAAATTTCTGAAATTGGTAATAGTTGCTTCCTGTGAGAAATAAAAAACATAGTAACCCTAAACCTATTGAGCGATATTCTGTATTTTTATCCTGATCTTTGTATAAAACCTTAGTAATCATCATGCTTAAAGTAAGAAAAAGTGGAATCAAAATAACTATAAAACTGACAAGTAAATTTCTAAATAACCAAGATTTAATATCTGGATCATTTCTAAATTGATAGATATTCCAAAATGGGAAAAAGGCCACTGGAAAGAAATACACATAGGACAGCTTGAAAGAATCCATATTTTTAATCATGAGTGATCACGGTTCCTGCTATATAGTCTAATTTCACTGCTTACTCTCTGGAAATAAAGTCACATTTTGAAGTGTATTATTTAATTAAAACCAGTATAAAACCTTTCAATCAACTGCCGTGTCTTGACCAGCAAGTTAGTGAAGACATTATCCCGTTCAAAAAGTTTTACTTTATAGTTCGGTAAGTCTTTCAACTCTTCTTTACGTGGCAAACGATGCGTATATTCATAGTGATCGAGTACTTCTTTCATCGCTTCAGGCTTTAGATTTTCCTGTTCACAAAGCTGCTGGTAAGCCTGTTCTTTTTCGATATCCCAAAATTGTGCAAAGGCATCTTGTACGCTTTGACCATTGATCATCTTAGGCATGTTTTCTTCAATGAATTTTTGAATCAGGTCTTGCTTATCGTGCAAGCTAATATCACTACTGATTAAATCGTAAATTTGCGCTTGGTACTTCTGACGCTTGTCCTCTGAGTCTGTATCAACAACAAGCTGTAGCAGGTTGATGATATATCCAACATTGATACGGTCACTGTGCAGTAAATCCAGTTGAAAATCGACATCATCCAATACCGATACTTTTTCTTCCTTAGTGGTCTTTCTAACGGCACGACACAAGTCAGCATACTTAGAGGCGAAGTTCGCAAAGTGCTGCTTATCCAGTTGTGTTTGGTCTTGATCGTATTCAATAAAGGTCTGTAATTGTGCGTTATAGCGCATCACTTCACGGAAGGCCTTAATAAATTCGAGTTGCTGTTCTTCAGTGACAAGGTCATCGACTGATTGGTAATTGGGCGTTAAGGCAAACAGTTTGCTCACCGCTGCTTGGTAATCCTGTTCGATTTCCGCATAGCTTGGAACAAGGACGATCTTGGTCGTTTCTTTATTGGAAAATAGCGCCAGTGCTTCATCTGTGGCGCGTTTCAGGTTGCGGAAACAGATGATATTGCCAAATGGTTTTTTATCGTTATAGACACGGTTGGTGCGTGAGAATGCTTGAATCAAGCCATGATATTTTAGGTTTTTATCGACATACAAGGTATTTAACGGCTTAGAGTCAAAGCCCGTGAGGAACATATTGACCACGATTAGAATATCAATCTGTCTGTTTTTTACGCGCTGTGCAATGTCGCGGTAGTACGCATAAAATTGATCACCAGAATTGTAGTTGGTTTTAAACTGTCGATTGTAATTCGCAATGTAGCGATCCAGCTTATCCCGACTGGATGAATTGACCTGACTTGGAATATCTGCGGCTTCTTCGTGAATCAAGCCATTTAAGTCATCAGTCGGTACAGCCTCATTTGCAGCATAGGAAAAGATGGTGGCAATGGTCAACGGTTTAAATATCCGACCTTGTGCTTCATCTTCAATTTGCTTTTCAGCCTGCACCTTTGCAAAGATGTCGTAATATTGGGTCAGTGTTTCGACCGAACTAACACAGAACATCGCGGTAAATTCACGATTACGGGTTTTGGTATCGTGGATATTGACAATGTAGCGGGCAATCATTTCTAGGCGTTGCGGGTTGTCATACAGTTCTTTTGTATCGATGCCTTCTACATCTTCCTCATAACTTTCATTCGTCGCAATGCCTTTGGCGGTGTATTTGCCACGATAATCAATCTGGAACTGCAAGACGTTACGGTCACGGATGGCATCGACAATCACGTATTTATGCAAACACTCATTAAACAGGTAGTCTGTGGTGAGTTTTAAACCTGCTTTGCTTTGGCTGTTCTTTTCAAAAATAGGCGTACCGGTAAAACCAAACATTTGTGCATTGCTGAAGAATTTTTTGATGTTCTGATGGGTCTCACCAAATTGACTGCGATGACATTCATCAAAAATAAAGACTACTTTTTTATTTTTAAGATAATCAATCGATTCTAAATAACGGTCGGTGCTGATGGCCCGATTGAGTTTTTGGATGGTGGTTACAATCAGTTTGTCATGACGTTGGTCAAGCTGTTTAACCAAGGTAGACGTGTTATCGGTACTGTCCACGCTCTCGGCTTTAAAAGCATTGAATTCTCTTGAGGTTTGCGTATCGAGGTCGTTACGATCCACCACGAACAGGACTTTTTCCACGTCCGGCATCTGCATTATGATCTGGCTGGCTTTAAACGAGGTCAGGGTTTTGCCTGAACCTGTAGTATGCCAGATATAGCCATTCTGCTCCGAGCTTTGTACATGCTGCACGATTTTCTGTACAGCATAAATCTGATAGGGACGCAGCACCATCAGGCTTTTGGTGGTTTCTAGCAGCACCATGTACTGGGTCAGCATTTGGGCGAGATGCTGCTGATTGAGGAAAGCGTCGGCAAAGTCGACAATTTCATTGATGTGTTTGTTGCTGACATCGGCCCAGGGGAAGGCGAACTCAATGCCAGTGGTGCCGTTAGAATAATAACGAGTATTGGCGCCATTACTGATCACAAATAGCTGGATAAAGCCAAACAGGCCCTGTCCAGCCCAATAGGCTTCACGGGTATAACGCTGGGTCTGGTTAAAGGCTTCGGCTATTTCCATGCCCCGTTTTTTTAATTCTATCTGCACCAAAGGCAAACCGTTCACCAGTAAGGTCACATCAAAACGGCTGGTTCTGCCATTATAGTCGCGGTGATCAATGGTGATCTGGTTGGTGACCTGATAGATATTTTTGCTTGGGTCATCGGACAGGAAAAAGATGTGTTTGCTTGTACCATCATCAAATTTGACTGGGAACAGATCACGCAGATTCTTGGCTCGCTCAAACACTGTGCCCGTGTTTAAAAAACTGATGACTTGTTTCCATTCCGTTTCTGACAGTGGCGCAAGACCATTGGCGCGTTCAATCTGGGTTTTCAGGTTTGACAGTAGCTGGCTTTCGTCCTTGAGTGTCACTGATGCATAACCCAGTTGTTTGAGTTGATCAATTAGTTCGTTTTCAAGTTGATATTCGCTTTGTACTGTCATTCCTTTCCCCTCTATAATCTTAAATTATTCACTTCAATGTTTGTTTAATTAAACTCAGGATATATTCTATATTTTCACTATCCTTAACTTTCACAGCAAAATAATTTCCATCAACCACATCCTTAAAAAAATTTCTAGGATCATCGATTAATTTTCTTCTTTGCTCACTAATATCAAAGCGTATGAAATCTTTAAAAAAATGTACATATAAAAGATTGGAATTTTTACATTTAAAGGCAATGTAGTTTTTTCGAATATTCATTTCTATGTCAGGTGCTAGATTTAAAATCGAGTCTCTAAATTGCTCATATAGTTCTTTAATATCATCTGATCTATTTGCCAAATGATAATCTTCATCATATTGCACAATGTTTTGAGTAATATTTTGAATAATTGGAGATTGGATAGATTGCAATTGTTTTAAAGAAGGAGATTCTTTCGATTTCTTTATTTTATTTATGGAAAGAATACCATTTTCAAAACGTTCAACTTCCCATAGTTCAATACCTATGTCTTTAAAATTAGTAGATTGTTTTTGAAAGTCTGTGAAGTGTGGTGAAACAAATAAAATTCGGCTTTGTGACCAATCAATATCTTTTAATTTTAGGTTTTTATTTAAATATTCATTGTAGGCAATCACAAAATTAGCTTGGTATTCCAACATCAGATTTAAATAAGTAAAACCTTGATCAACAACACTATAGTTACGTTCCCGCTTGTATTCAATGATCACAAAAGCCAGACTTTCTGGATCAAAGGCTAAAGTATCGATACGATTATTTTTTATAGTAAATTCAGATTTAACCAGTTCTAAACCTGTTAGAAGCATTAAATTATTTTCAAAGATTGACTGAATCTCTTTTTCTAATTTAAAAGGTTGTTCTATTAATGCGGCTAATGTCTGATCTTGAATTTGATAATGCTTCATATATTCCCCCTAAACAAACATCTGCTGCAACAAGCCTTTTTTCCAAGTTTTAGCCTGTTCAATTTGCTGCGCTATAACTTCAATTTTCTGGTCGATGGCAGATAAGAAGTTGGAGATTTTGGTTTGTTCTTCTAGGCAAGGTAGTTCTATTTCTACTTTTCCAATATTGGTTTTGGAAATCCCTAGAACAGAAATACCAGTTGCTAATTTTTTAATTTGCTCACGAACTTCAAAAGTTTGCATCAAATAACCACAGAAACCCAATGCAAAAGGATGAATAGGTCTAGCAATATAAGTATGTAAACCAGCAATAATTTTTTGGCTTCCTAAATTAATAACTTCAATAGTTTTACCAATATCTTTGTAATCCTCTGATGCATCCGCAATCACTAGATCACCAACTTTTAGAAATTGATCTTCACTAATTTTATTGGTGTCAATTCCCTCATTTAAAAATGGTACAGTTTCTTTAGATACATCAAAGAGCATAGAAAACTTTGTATGAATATCACCATAATGAATATTCATAATTTCACCATCTTCAGACAACAAAGCGCGAGAATAGGAGTTAGTGTTATAAAAATTAAATTTTTCTAAAAACTTAAATTTATCCCACTCCCCAAAATCACTCCCATCATCCGCTTTAAAACGAATTTGTTGACTAAACAGCTTCTTCATCATGCCTTGTTTATATTGGCTAAGCAGCTGATGTTTTTGCGTGAGTTGACTAATTTTGTCATCCACGGCAGAAAGAAAAGAAGCGATTTTGGTCTGTTCAGCGTTACAAGGAAAGCTGAAAGTAAGTTTATTTAGGTTAGCAATAGTTAATGCTTTTTGTGTTGATCCAATTGAACTAGCTAAAACATCTTTTTTCTTTGCATCCAAAAGAATCATCAAGAACTTAGGATCAGTATTAATATCTTTTAACCAAATTAAATTTCCATCTTTAAAGTAAAAATCATAATTTGTATTAATTAAATAGGTATTAGCTAAAGTGCCTACAGCAGTTATCAAAATTTCATTATTTTTTGGCACACCATATTTTTCTTTGAATTCCTTAAATTGAGCATGTGAGATATACAAAACATTGGAAGGAAAAATCCCAGATTTTAATTCTGTAATTTCTTTACCTCTAAAAAATGGAATTCCATCAGAAACGTAGTCTGCTAAATGAACTCTTTTACTTGATGTGAGATTGGATACCTCTGAAATCGATTTATTGCTCCAATCTCCATCAAACTCTTCAAACCGTAACTTAGGCGCAACCATTACTTCACCTCCGCAAAAGGCGAAGCAATCCCAAGCGCTTTGCAAAACTCCGCAATCACCGCATCGGTCTTTTGGCTGTCTTGTTCTAAAGCCTGTAGCTGCTGTGCAATCGCATTCAGATCAATCTCGGCTTCCGCTTCAAAGGTATCCACATAACGCGGAATATTCAGATTGTAATCATTGTCTTTGACTTCTTGTAAAGTTGCTACATGGGCATATTTCTCAATATTCTGGCGCTTTTCAAAAGCCGCAATAATATTGTCCAAATGCTCCGGCAACAGCTTGTTTTGATTCTTTTGCTTTTCAAACCCGTTACTGGCATCAATAAACAGAATATTGCCCGTATGCTCACGGTTTTTCTTCAAGACCAAAATACAGGTCGGAATCGAGGTGCCATAGAAAATATTGGCCGGTAGACCAATAATCGTATCCACTACATTCAACTGTTCAATCAGGTACTGACGAATCACGCCTTCACTGGAACCACGGAACAACACCCCATGCGGTAATACCACCGCCATAGTACCGTTGTCGTCCAGTTGATACAGCATGTGCTGCACAAAAGCCATATCGGCTTTGGAACTTGGTGCCAGTTTGCCATAGGCGGCAAAGCGTTCATCCTGTAAAAATAATGGATCGGCTGACCAGTTGGCTGAAAATGGAGGATTAGCCACCACTGCATCAAACTTATGCTCTAAATGCTGCGGTCGGGTTAAGGTATTTTCCTGCTTGATGTCGAACTTGGCAAAATGCACATCATGCAGAATCATGTTCATGCGCGCCAAGTTGTAGGTGGTACGGTTCATCTCTTGACCGTAAATCATATCCACATCTTTGACTTCACGTTTTACCCGTAACAACAACGAACCTGAGCCACAGGTCGGATCATAGACTGAACGTAAACGCTCTTTGCCTTGGGTGACAATTTTAGCCAGTAAAGTCGATACCGTTTGCGGTGTATAGAACTCACCAGCTTTCTTGCCCGCGCCTGATGCAAACTCACCAATCAGGTATTCATAAGCATCACCCAGTACATCAGCTTCGGTATTGGAAATATCAAAATCAATATCATCTAGATGACTTAGAACCTTGGCCACCAATTCATTACGGTCACTGGCATTGTTACCCAGCTTGGTCGAATTCAGATCTAGGTCTTCAAACAGGTTAGCAAAGTCATCGGCAGAGTCGGTGCCCAAAGTACTTTGCTCAATCGATTTTAAAGTTGCAGTTAAATCATCCAGAATGAATTCACCCTGACGGCCACGCTCGGCTAGGGTATGGAATAGTTGTTTTGGTGTAAGCGCATAACCGACTTCAGAAATGGAATTTTGCTTAATAACCTCGATATATGGCTTATGTTCAGCATTACTTTCATCTAATTCATTATAAGTGAAATCGACTTCTTCATTTTTGAGTAAAGCGTCACCGTAGTTCACGGCTTTTTCTGATAAGTATTTATAAAAAATAAAACCGAGAATGTAATCACGGAATTCATCGGCGCCCATGGTGCCACGCAAAGTATTGGCAATATTCCAAAGTTGTTTTTGTAATTGTTGCAGTTGTACGTGGGTCATTGTTATAGAAGTCCGATGAAAAGAATAAAACATGACTAGTGTACCGAAAATTAAAGTTTTTTCAGCAAAACTGGAAATAGAAAGACAAAATTTGTCGCACTAAATGCATATCAATAATATTGATATATAAGGTTTTATTTGGATTTTAAAAGATTAACAGGCTCAACTATCATAATTTAAATTAAGTCTTATATCAAAATTACAGATGTTTAGAAAAATATTTATAAGTAAAATAAATAACAAGGCAGTTTGTTAAAGTTGGTCATATTCAGCATCAATATACGCATTAATTAATGTCCAATCTTCAGTTTTTGAAATTTCACGTGGAAGCTCTGCTTCAAAGGATTCATAAAAATATCTACGCATACAATACTCAGTATAAGAATCCGCATAGGTTTCATACCGCGCGATGATTGTTAAGTCCATCATCGGCATTTGTGCCTGATCCCATCGTTGTCTTTTCCGACTGAAAAAGAATAGTTTCCCGAAGGTATATAAACGTCCCGCCTGCTGTCGATTGCCTCTGAATACTGCATAAACTTTAAAATAATTCTGCCATGCAAGAAGATCATTGAGCGCTTTGGTTTGATCTTTCTGTGAAATTACTCGATTGAGAATTTGGGTTAATTCTTTTTTTTGTTTCTCTACTTCAGTTTTCTTAAATCGCCACGTCCATGAGAAATTCTTATTACTTTTACGGTAAAACTTAGTCTGATGTTCAGCATACTTTTTATGGCTTAACCGTACTAATTCAGCCTCACATTTCCCAAAATCTAAGCATAGATAAGGTTTATTCAATATGAAATTAAATTGTTCATTGTCTTTATAGTATTGACGGATAAAAGTTAATTCTTGCCCGACTGTAATTTTGTCCCAGATGACAGGTTCAAGTTCAGCAATTTTATCTTTTAATGTATATGCTGAACTGGTTGTTGAAGTCACTTTGCCTATGGTTTCTTTGCTGTGACGATGGCTATTAGGGGTTTTGATCAACAAGACAAATAACCATGCATCTTTATAAAGAATGTCTTGAACAATGAGATCAGCAACAGGTAATCCTTGTTTTAGTCGATATGTTCTTTGCCGACTGGTTAAATTTAATGAATATCGTTCGGTTAATTTATGAATAATCTTTTCAATATCAATTTTACCTAATTCAGTTTGCACTATAAATTTGCAGTAAAAATATGATCCTCTTGTGACCTTATCTTGAATTTTTTGTGCGGTGTATTTTGTGTGGGGGCTGTAATCAATCATTTTATGTCATCCAACTATGCACTTTTCATGTCAATCAACAATCCACTTAAGTCCAAATTTCTTCATCCATTTTTGAATTGTTCATCAACAATAATTTTCTCTACATTTCCCATTTTGCTGAGCGCGTCAGCCATCAGCATTAATCAAATTGCGCTAGCACTGTCACCTCACGTTGTAAGGTGACAATAAAGTAGTTCCTAGTGCGCATTACGAACCTTGATCAGCAAATCTTATACTTGTTTAAATAATATATCAATATTATTGATATAATGAATTAACTTTGATAATATGGCTGCATATCAATCGAATTGTGGATTGACCATCCATTCCAACTTTCTTTTTTTGAAGTGGTTTGAATGGCTGACCACCATTCAAAAACTTTGATACATATTGCCCTGAATATAAGACTAACCATCTTCATATTGCCGATGTAGCGGACTGCTGGGGAAACCTCGCTCGGTACGTTGCAACGGGGGCTAGAGGATTGCAATATCCTTTTTCTATCCGTTCATTCACTTTTTAAGAGTTCCAAGCAAATAAAAAGTGGTTGGGCGACAAGGAAACGGGAGCCTATAAGCGATTTATCGTGAAATGGTCATTTGGTTAGTAATAGCCAAGTTAGGTGTGAAATTATGAAAATAGTGGAACATTGAAACCCTGTTCAAAGTGATACAGTCAGGAGCAGCATAGGATGTGCGATAGTCTCCGTTAATAGCTGAATGTGTATGCTTGATCGAACAAGTTTTTTACTTGGAAAAGTATGCTCATTTCCAATCACGATGGCTGCTGAGAGTGCCGTAAGGTACTAGGGCTTTGAGGCTAACGCTGGAAAAGCTGGCACCATTTTGCGCAAGCTGAATGGGTCGCTGGATAGCTTAAACGTGTAACGGCATTAATCGATAGATGCTGATTGGAGTGTAAGAGTTTTACCCTTTACAAAGTTGTGTATACATCATATCCCGATATTTTTTAAGGAACTACGGTCGGGGGAAACAGGAAGCATGTATACAGGCGAGAGGATAAACGGTCTGCACATTAAGACACTTTTGAAATAACTTGGGAAGCACTGAATAAAAAGGCTTAAATTGGTTAAAAGTCTGTTGTATTTTTTTCAGTGTGGGAGCGATGGTGAGTAGCGCATATAAAGCAAGTATTTACTTGCAGAAATTGTGATACAAATCTTAATAGTAAGATTTGTATTAAATGAGATAGCTAGCTTAAAGCGAATCCTAAAACATTTCGATTTTTTTCAATCGGGATGCTCATTGCGAAAACTTGAGTCGGCACATGCGTGAGCATGTTGGACAATATGTAGAAAAGAAAGGTTAATGAAACACTGGTCGTGTTTCTCAGTCGGGGATTGGTCTCTCTGACTAGGCCGAGATTGGTACAGTGTAAGTATTCTGAAGTTTGGTCACTGATGAAAATATATTTATACGGGTTTGCCTGAGACTTAAATCAGGATAATGCTACACCAGCATGAAAAAATCGTGGCTTGTTCTTCCTGATTAGACAAGCATAAAACTATTGCCTAGCAGTAGAAATATGAAATGGAATATGGCCTAAGTCGGCATGAAAAAATTGAACCGCCAGTACAGGCGTAATCATCTGCTCAACAAAGAGCGTTAACAAATGCATTAGGCTCGATCCCTTAGGGACGAGCCTTGTCTTTTCTCTGCTTTATTTTTTAATAATTTGCACTATTAATCATCGTCTTGTATGGTATTTTGTATGGTTTAAATTTATTTTTAATAATATGTATTATATTTCAATAATTTAAATTACAAGTTCAATTGTCGCCATCCCACCAAAATTCAAAAAAGCCTTAAATCTTATTGATTTAAGGCTTTTTTATTGGCTGTATAAAAAACATGAATCGCTATGGTGTGTACATGCACCGTGTACACTGTCTTGTACATTACAATATTTATTGAACTCGCTGGTGTAAAAGCCATGAAAAGAACAGATGTAAAACGTCGTCCTCTATCTGATACCGTACTTGCTAATCTAGAACCTGAATTAAAAGAGTATCGAGCGTTAGACGGTGCGGCAATAGCTTATATTTCCGTGTAAAGCCTAATGGTAAAAAAGCACGGCTATTCAGATATAAAAAAGCTGATGGTAAATGGTTATGATTGGGTGTTGCTACTTATCCTGAATTATCGGGTAAGGGTGCAAGAAAAAAAGCATCAGAGATTATTTAAGATATCTTATACGGCGATAACCCAATCATTCCTAAACAGGAATACAAACGCCAAGAGACTAAAATAAATAAAAAAATTGAAGAGAATAGATTCTAGCTTATACCAGTGTTGATCAGTCAGTATTATTCTAGGCATAGCGAGAAGTAAACTTGGTTTGGCGATTGAATTTTACTTTCTAGCTATTTTTTGAACAGAAAAAGTCAACAGGTCCTAATTTATTTACTATCTCATGAATATAAAACAATAATTTAATTTGAAATAAAGCTATAAATAAGATTCTTGCAGTAAACTTTCTTGTATATACAAGGTCAAATATTGTTTATACTAAATTTAGTTTATGAATAAATATATTGAGAAAATTCCTAGTTTTTTCCCTATACAGAACCTTTATTATGTTATTAGAGACTAAACATGTCTGAAAATTTAAGCAATTCTTTCAATGTAGAGAGCCCAATTCCTCTGTACGAACAAGTAAAAAAATACATTAAAAATAAAATATACACGGGTGTATGGAAAGTTAATGACAAAATTTTATCAGAAAGTGAGTTAGTTAAAATCACGGGTTGTAGTCGAATGACGGTAAATCGTGCATTAAGAGAACTAACAGCAGATAAAGTATTGGTACGCGTTCAAGGCGTTGGATCTTTTGTTGCGAATGAGCAAGGTCATTCAGCATTATTTCAAATCAATAATATTGCAGATGAAATTATTGCAAGGAATCATGTCCATCGTGCGGAAGTTTTAAAATTAGAAAAAGTATCTGCAGATGCTCAACAAGCAATTCTGATGCAAAGCCAAGAAGGGGTTTCATTATTTCATTCAATTATTATACATTTTGAAAATGATGTGCCTGTACAAATTGAAGATAGATTAGTCAATGCGCTTTTAATTCCAAATTATTTAGAACAAGATTTTACGCAGATGACTCCCAATGCATACTTAATGGCAAAAGCCCCAGTGACAGAGGGTGTGCATATTGTAGAAGCAATATTAGCAAGTGCCCAAGAATGTAAGTGGTTGAAAATTAATAAAGGAGAACCCTGTTTATCAATTCGACGTCGGACTTGGTCAAATAAGCATTTAATATCTACTGCGCGGTTGATTTACCCTGGAAGTCGTTATTATTTAGAAGGCAAGTTTAAGCCTTAATTCATGTAGATATTATCCCTTTGAGGGTGATCTTTTGGGCATTTTTATGCCTGTAAATTGTAGAAAAATGGGGGAATTGTATTCGTACATTGTTTCTTATGATTATAAATAATGAATCATAATCACCTAAAAATAAGCTCAATCATCTTCGTTATTTGTTAGAAATTAATCTATCTGACTGCTGTAAAAATCTAAAAATTTGATGTCATCTCCCCGCATATTTACCTTGAAATCACATTTTTTGTACACCAAATCATCTGCTTTTATAAAAATATTTCTTTTTAATTCATAGCGCTAAAAATAATTTTAAGTTTTTTTAAATAAAGTGCTTTTCAAACGCATAAATTGCTGCTTATTATGTATACATGTATATACAAGTTGGTGCATGTGCATACAACTTTGGCTAAATACAATCACAATAAAAGAATGTTCAATGGAAGGAGTCCAGCAGTGATAACAACAAAATTTCGTGATGTGGAAATTCGAGCACCACGTGGAAAATCTCTAAATGCAAAAAGTTGGTTAACTGAAGCTCCACTACGGATGTTAATGAATAATTTAGATCCTGATGTCGCTGAAAATCCAAAAGAATTAGTGGTTTATGGTGGTATTGGTCGTGCAGCTCGTAACTGGGAATGCTACGACAAAATTGTTGAAAGTTTAAAAAAATTAGAAGATGACGAAACGCTTCTAGTGCAATCTGGCAAGCCTGTTGGTGTTTTTAAAACTCACAAAGATTCACCACGCGTACTTATTGCAAACTCGAATTTAGTACCACATTGGGCAAATTGGAAACATTTCAATGAGCTCGATGCTAAAGGTTTGGCAATGTACGGTCAAATGACCGCAGGATCTTGGATTTATATTGGTAGTCAAGGCATTGTACAAGGCACTTACGAAACTTTTGTTGAAGCAGGACGTCAGCATTACAACGGTAATTTAACAGGTCGATGGATCTTAACTGCTGGTTTAGGTGGAATGGGAGGCGCACAACCTCTTGCTGCAACGCTTGCAGGTGCTTGTTCACTTAATATTGAATGCCAACAAACCAGTATCGATTTCCGTTTACGTACACGTTATGTCGATGAGCAAGCAACGGATTTAGATGATGCATTGGCTCGAATTGAGCGTTATACAAAAGCAGGTAAAGCAATCTCTATTGCACTTCATGGCAATGCGGCTGAAATATTAGCTGAATTGGTTCGTCGTGGTATTCGTCCAGATATGGTCACAGATCAGACAAGTGCACATGATCCACTCAATGGTTATTTACCCGTAGGATGGACTTGGGAAGAGTACAGAGAACGCGCAGAAAAAGAGCCTGAAGTTGTGGTAAGCGCTGCAAAAAAATCGATGGCTTTACATGTTCAAGCAATGTTGGATTTCCAAAAAATGGGCGTGCCTACATTTGATTATGGAAATAATATCCGTCAAATGGCATTGGAAGAAGGTATTGAAAAAGCCTTTGATTTCCCAGGCTTCGTTCCTGCTTATATCCGTCCATTATTCTGTCGTGGTATTGGACCATTCCGTTGGGTAGCACTGTCAGGTGATCCTGAAGATATTTATAAAACTGATGCAAAAGTGAAAGAACTTATCCCTGATGATGAACATTTACATCGTTGGTTAGATATGGCTCGTGAGCGTATTAGTTTCCAAGGTTTACCTGCACGTATTTGTTGGATGGGTTTAGGGTATCGCGCAAAATTAGGTTTGGCATTCAATGAAATGGTACGTTCAGGCGAATTGTCTGCACCTGTTGTCATTGGACGTGATCATCTAGATTCAGGCTCAGTGTCTAGTCCAAACCGAGAAACAGAAGCCATGCAAGATGGTTCAGATGCAGTATCAGATTGGCCATTGCTTAATGCGCTATTGAATACTGCGGGCGGTGCAACTTGGGTTTCTTTGCATCATGGTGGTGGTGTTGGAATGGGCTTCTCACAACATTCAGGTGTAGTCATTGTTTGTGATGGCACAGATGAAGCAGCAGCTCGTATTGCCAGAGTGTTAACCAATGATCCTGCGACAGGTGTTATGCGTCATGCCGATGCAGGTTACGACATCGCAATTGAATGTGCAAAAGAGCAAGGGTTAAATTTGCCAATGATTACTGGCGAATAGAAATTGGAATTCTATCTTGCTCAAGCTATGTTTTTTTAATAGCTAGCACGATGGTGCAGTAAATAATAAGTAATAGGAATAGATAAATGGAACTTCTTCTACAACCAGGTCAGCTTCAATTAACTGAACTTCGTCATGCATTTTTTAACCCAATTAAAGTCAAACTTGATGCGCAAGCAATTCCTGCAATTCAAGAGAGCGTAGCCTGTGTGGAAAAAATTGTGAACGAAGGGCGCACAGCTTATGGTATTAACACAGGTTTTGGTTTACTTGCATCAACAAAAATTGCACCTGAAGATTTAGAACAATTACAACGTTCGCTTGTACTTTCTCATGCAGCAGGAGTGGGTGAAGCATTAGATGACAGTATGGTTCGATTAATTATGTTGTTAAAAGCAAATAGCTTGGCACGTGGTTTTTCAGGCATTCGTTTAAAGGTAATTGAAGCAATACTTGCTTTAATTAATGCAGAAGTATATCCGCATATCCCATTAAAAGGATCTGTTGGTGCATCGGGAGATTTAGCGCCATTAGCACATATGTCGCTTGTATTACTTGGTGAAAGCAAAGCACGTTATAAAGGTCAATGGTTAGCTGCGAAAGACGCTTTAAAAATTGCAGGTTTAGAACCTATCTCTTTAGCTGCGAAAGAGGGTTTAGCACTTTTAAATGGTACTCAAGTTTCGACAGCTTATGCATTACGAGGCTTATTTGAAGCAGAAGATTTGTTTGCAGGTGCAACAGTTTGTGGTGGTTTGAGCGTAGAGGCGATGTTGGGTTCTCGTTCACCATTTGATGCACGTGTACATGCTGTGCGAGGTCAAATTGGTCAAATTGATGTTGCTGCGGCATATCGTGATTTATTAGGCGAACGTAGCGAAATTAGCTTATCACATGAAAATTGTAGCAAAGTTCAAGACCCTTACTCACTTCGTTGTCAGCCTCAAGTTATGGGGGCATGTTTAACACAAATTCGCCAAGCTGCTGAAGTTTTGAGAATCGAATCAAATGCAGTTTCGGATAATCCTTTGGTATTTGCTAAAGAAGGTGATGTTATCTCAGGTGGTAACTTCCATGCAGAACCCGTTGCAATGGCAGCAGATAACTTAGCCTTGGCAATTGCAGAAATTGGATCACTCTCTGAACGTCGTATTTCTATGATGATGGACAGACATATGTCACAGCTTCCTGCATTTCTTGTTGATAATGGTGGAATTAACTCAGGCTTTATGATTGCTCAGGTAACTGCGGCAGCGCTTGCAAGTGATAACAAAGCACTCGCTCATCCTGCAAGTGTGGATAGTCTGCCAACTTCAGCAAACCAAGAAGATCATGTATCTATGGCACCAAATGCTGGGAAACGACTGTGGGCGATGGCAGAAAACGTGCGTGGTGTACTTGCTATCGAATGGCTAAGTGCATGTCAGGGTTTAGATTTCCGCAAAGGTTTAAAAACTTCGCCTAAGCTAGAAACGGCAAGAAAAATCCTAAGAGATGAAGTGACTTTCTATAGTGAAGATCGTTTCTTCTCACCTGATATTGAGCGAGCGAGTGAATTATTAGCAAGTGGTCGTTTAAATAGTTTGGTGATTCATCCATTGCTTCCAAGTTTAACAAGCTCAACATAATTTTATGTAGAGCTAGAACCTGTATGGAACAAATAACACAGCAAATTTAATACAAGGTTACATACAAAAAGTTGAATCAATGATGATACAACACAGGGCCACATGATGTGGCCTAAGTAAATAAAAATCTACCTCATGGATTGGAGATGAAAATGTCACAGGATTCCACATTACAACGTGGCTTAAATACCCGTCATATTCGCTTTCTTGCTCTAGGTTCTGCAATTGGCACAGGTTTATTTTATGGTTCGGCGACAGCAATACAAATGGCAGGACCATCTGTACTTATTGCTTATGTAGTCGCGGGTATTGCCATATATATTGTGATGCGTGCATTAGGCGAAATGTCAGTACACAACCCTGTATCAGGGTCATTTAGTCATTATGCAAGTAAATATATAAGTCCTCTTGCTGGTTTCACAACGGGATGGACTTATGTTTTTGAAATGGTCATTGTTGCATTGGCAGATGTGACAGCCTTCGGGATTTACATGGGATTTTGGTATCCAGATGTCCCAAGATGGATTTGGATTTTATCCCTCATTTTATTTCTAGGGGCAATTAACTTAATACACGTAAAAGTCTTTGGTGAATTAGAGTTTTGGTTATCTATATTAAAAGTGAGCGCAATTGTTGCCATGATTTTAGGTGGCTTTGGCTTAATGATTTTTGGATTTAATTCAGACCACGGCACAATTGTTTCAGGCATACAAAACTTATGGATTTATGATGGTTTCATGCCAAATGGTATTGCGGGTTTAGTTGCTTGTTTATCTGTAGTTGTATTTGCTTTTGGTGGTATTGAAATTATTGGTATTACTGCAGGTGAATCTAAAGATCCAAAAACTTCAATTCCTAAAGCAATTAATGCAGTGCCAGTTCGTATTTTATTATTTTATGTACTGACTATATTTGTGTTAATGGCAATTTTTCCTTGGAATCAAATTGGTACACAAGGCAGTCCATTTGTACAAATTTTTGAGAGTTTAGGGATAAGTTCGGCAGCAACCATTTTAAATATTGTGGTCATTTCTGCGGCAATTTCTGCAATTAATAGTGATGTTTTTGGAGCAGGTCGTATGCTCTATGGTATGGCTAAAGAAGGTCAAGCACCAAAGGTATTCACTAAAGTTTCTAAAAATGGTGTGCCATGGATGACGGTTGTTGTTATGGCGGCAGTGCTTTTAATTGGAGTTGTACTGAACTATCTCATACCAGAAAATATTTTCCTGATTATTGCATCAATTGCGACCTTTGCTACAGTTTGGGTCTGGCTCATGATTTTGCTTGCTCAAGTAGGAATGCGACGGAAATTATCGAAAGAAGAAATTAAGCAGCTTGATTTTCCTGTCATAGGCTGGCCATTTGCACCTGCATTTGCAATAGTTTTTATGCTGTTCATTTTGGCAATGATTGGATATTTCCCTGACTCACGTCCCGCAATTTACGTAGGTGGTGTTTGGTTGGCAATCTTATGTGTTGCTTATTATATTAAGATTAAACCTCAAGAAAAAAGGTTAAAAAATCTTCATTCAGCCGAATCTAAATCCGAAGACAATCACTAAATTAAGCTTCGCTCAAAACATAGGTTTTGAGCGAATGGAGGCGAAAGAATGAAAAAACTTTGGATAAACTGCCATATTGCAACCATGGAAAATGCACAATATTCATGCATTGAAAGTGCTGCAATCATTACTGAAGATGAAGCCATTTATTGGATTGGCGAAGAAAAAAATCTTCCGAATATTCAATGTGATGAAACTATTGATTTAAATGGTGCATGGGTGACACCCGGTTTAATTGATAGTCATACACATAGTGTATTTGGTGGCAACCGAAGCGTTGAATTTGAACAGCGTTTACAAGGTCTAAGTTATGCAGAAATTGCTAAAAATGGTGGTGGAATTGCAAGTACTGTAAATGCGACACGTAAAGCAACAGAAGAAGAATTATATAATTCAGCATTAAAACGTGTGCAGAATTTTAGCCGAGAAGGTGTTACGACCATTGAAATTAAATCTGGATACGGTCTAGATTTTGAAAATGAACGTAAAATGCTCAAGGTCATCAAACGATTAGCGGAAACTTTACCACTCACAGTAAAAAGCACATGTTTGGCTGCACACGCTCTGCCTCCAGAATTTCAGGGACGAGCAGATGAATATATTGATTATATTTGCGAGGAAATGCTTCCAAAACTCAATGAAGAAAAACTAGTAGATGCTGTAGATGCATTTTGTGAGCATTTGGCATTTTCACCGGCACAGGTTGAGCGAGTTTTTAAAGTGGCGCAAGCCTTAAACTTACCAATAAAGCTACATGCGGAACAGCTTTCCTCTTTAGGTGGATCGAGCTTAGCGGCAAAGTACCATGCACTATCGGCAGATCATCTGGAATATATGACTGAAGATGATGTTGTAGCCATGGCAAAGTCAGGAACGGTTGCTGTGCTTTTACCCGGTGCTTTTTATATGTTGCGTGAAAAACAATATCCACCTATTCAAAGCTTACTCAATCATGGTGTGAAAATTGCCTTATCAAGTGATTTAAACCCCGGAACATCACCCGTACTTTCACTTCGCTTAATGATGAATATGGGAAGTACATTATTTGGTTTAACACCCGAACAAACTTTAGCGAGTGTCACAATCCATGCGGCTTATGCACTTGGTTTGCAACAAAGTCATGGAAGCTTAGAAGTTGGCAAAATTGCAGATTTTGTTGCATGGGATATAGAACATCCATCTGAAATTACATATTGGTTGGGTGGAGATTTAAATAAAAAAGTGATTCAAAAAGGTCAAATCATAAAATTTTAAATCAATATTTAATCAATAAGTGAAAACCAATATGAAAGGGAATGACCGTGAATAATGTATATCAATGGAATGGTCGCCATGATGGTAATGGTGATGAACATTTAAGAATGTATCATGTGATGAATCAATCACAACATGCTAAATTCGCGCTGATTGGTTTTAGTTCTGATGAAGGTGTACGACGTAATCAGGGGCGTATAGGGGCCGCGCAAGCACCCGATTTAATACGAAAACAATTGGCGAATTTACCCGTTCATACACCTGTTTCTATAACCGATATGGGAACAATAGCTTGTATTGATAATAATTTAGAACAAGCACAGTCAAAGTTAGCAGATCAAGTTGATTTAGCCTTGCAACAAGGGATGAAACCCATTGTTTTGGGCGGTGGACATGAAGTTGCATTTGGTAGTTTTAGTGGGTTATTTCAACATCTTCAAAAAAACAATACTGAGCAAAAAATCGGGATTATTAATTTTGATGCACATTTAGATTTGCGTGAAGAC
Organism: Acinetobacter portensis; assembly: GCF_010646905.1. Classification (NCBI taxonomy): domain Bacteria; kingdom Pseudomonadati; phylum Pseudomonadota; class Gammaproteobacteria; order Moraxellales; family Moraxellaceae; genus Acinetobacter; species Acinetobacter portensis. The sequence goes on along the minus strand of NZ_JAAARQ010000002.1, from coordinate 550,428 downwards.
AGTCAAGCGACATCAGGTACACCATTTTTACAGGCAGCTCAACTTTCACAACAGCATCATCAAGAATTTCATTATTTGTGCATTGGCGTTGCTAGACATTCCAATACTAAAAAGCTATTTAATACGGCCAATGATTTGAATTGCCAATATATTTTTGATGATGAAGTTGAACGTCAAAATTTAGAATCTTTATTATTAAAGATTGATTCTTTTATGAAACAGGTTGATGTACTTTACGTTACTGTCGATTTAGATGTTTTTTCTGCTTCAATTGCGCCGGGTGTAAGTGCTCCTGCTGTTAAAGGCATTGAGTTAAGAATATTCGATTTGCTTATTGCTCATATTCAAAACAGTGGAAAAGTGAGGTTGTTAGATATTGCCGAGTGCAATCCTAATTTTGACCAAGATCAACGAACAGCAAAACTAGCAGCATATATAGTTTATAACTTTATTTCGCATGATTTGTAGTATTGGATGAGTAATTGTCAATTGATTTAGTTATTTATAAGTGGAAACTATTTTAAAAAGCTACGCTTTGAAGTGGCTTTTTAAATCATGCATTTTGAATAAAAAATGTATTTGACTATAATTTAATGAATTTATATTGATCAGTTTCTTAGATTGGTTGCTTCAGTAGAGTAAACTTTTCGTATCCAAATATTCAGATGTAAACAGCGATTTAATGAAATATTATAAATAGAACTACCAAGAAAAAACTAATAAGGAAAAGATGAATTAATGACACGGAAAAGGGAAATTGCCTTAATTCATCTTTAATTCATACTGAGATTGTACCGAACAGAGGAACATCTCAAATGAAACATACACGCATTAGAACATTCAATACAAAAGCAACTTATCCAGAACAAAACTTAGATAACGATTTATGCCAAGCCGTTGTTGCTCGTGGTAGTACGGTATTTTTACGTGGTCAAATTGGTCAAAACCTAGATACTTCAGAAAGCGTGTGCATTGGCGATGTTGCAGGTCAAGCCGAACAAGCGATGTACAACATCAAAATGTTACTCGAAGAAGCGGGTGGCGAGTTAGAAGATATTTGCAAAATCACCATTTATATTATTGATCCTCGCTACCGTGAAGATGTTTACCGTGTTGTAGGTAAATGGCTTAAAGGTGTATTCCCAGTTTCAACAGGAATTGTCGTATCTGCACTTGCTCGACCTGAGTGGTTGGTCGAAATTGATGCAACAGCAGTCATCCCAGACTAACTAAATAAAAAAGGAAACTGCCTATGACATTTTCAATTATTGCTCGTTGCAATAAAACGGGGCAATTTGGAGGAGCTATTAGTTCTTCCTCTCCAGCTGTTGCAGCACGGTGCATTCAAGCCAAAGCAGGAGTGGGAGTTGCTACATCTCAGAACATTACAGATCCATACTTGGCAAACATTTTGCTAGATATGACCAAGTATGATCTGGCTCCAGAAGAATCTATTGCAGAATTGGTCAAAAATACTGACTTTATTGAGTATCGTCAGCTATCTGTGATCAATTCTGATGAAAAACCTGCTGCATTTAGTGGCGAGTATACATTAGGTGTTCATTCTCAGTGCGTAGGAGAGCATGCTGTTGGTGCAGGAAATCTTCTTGAAAATGAAGATGTTCCAAAAGCAATGGTAGATGCTTTTCATCAAGCAACTGGAAGTTTGGCTGAACGTTTGATGATTGCGCTACAAGCAGGTTTAGCCGTAGGTGGGGAAGCGGGTCCAGTTCATTCTGCAGGTCTTTTAGTTGTCGATAAACTGGAATGGCCTGTCATTAATTTACGAGTTGATTGGTCTGAAACTCCAATTGAAGATTTATATCAACTTTGGAAAGTTTATGAACCGCAAGTTGAAGATTATGTTGTTCGTGCGCTCAATCCATCAGGCTCTCCAAGCTATGGTGTACCAGGTAGTGAATAATTCTTCATCAAGCGCTTATCAAGGATGCAACAGTGCTAAACAGAATATCATTACGTCAAATGCAATATTTCGTTGCTACTGCAGAAAGCGGTAGCATCATTATTGCTTCGGAGAAAATTCACGTTTCTTCGCCATCTATTTCAGCAGCAATTGCACATATAGAATCTGAATTGCAGGTTCAGTTATTTATTCGCCAACATGCTAAGGGGTTAAGTGTTACGGCAATTGGCGAAAAAGTGATGCAAGAATGTAAATATATTTTAAGTCAGGCTGGGAATTTATATTCTTTAGCAGCAGATTTTTCAGGATCAATTCGTGGTCCATTAAAGCTTGGATGTTTTACTGCATTTTCACCGATGATTTATGCAGAAATTATTCATGGTTTTACGAATTTATATAAAAGTGTCAATTTAGAATTATGCGAAGATGATCAGCAAGTTTTACTCAATAGCTTGGTTCGAAATGAGTTAGATGTTGTTTTAACTTACGATTTAAATATTGACCAAGATCTTATCAATTTTGAATCTTTAGCTGTTTTGCCTGCGCATGTTCTTGTAAGTGAAGCACATCCCTTAGCGAAAAATGTTGCGGTGACTTTAGAAGAGCTAGCAGAACATCCAATGGTATTACTCGATATGCCATTTAGTAATGATTATTTTATTTCTTTATTCCGAAATCATAAATTAAGCCCAAAAGTGGCACATTCATCTCGTCATGTTGATGTTGTGCGTTCAATGGTTGCTAATAATTTGGGATATACCATTTTAAATGTACGACCAAAAAATAATTATTCTTTAGATGGAAAGCGCCTTGTACGTTTGCGTCTTGCAGGTGAGCATCGTCCTATGAAAATAGGTTTAGCGACTGCTAAAAATGCAACGTTAAATACGGTTTCTCAAGCATTTATTAGTCGTTGTCGTGCATTTTTATCTAATCAATATATCCCTGGAATGGGAGATGCGCATTTCTTTGATCCGCATGTTCGTATGAAGCGTGTTGTGGAGGAGGCTTAAATTTATGAACGATTTTAATAGTATTGCTCTCTTGTCTAAACTTATAGCATTCGATACCACATCATATAAGAGCAATTTAGATTTCATTTTATTTATTAAAGAATTATTCGAGCAAAATAGCATTCAAGTCGAATTGAATTTTAATGCTGAAAAAAACAAAGCAAATTTACTGGCAAGTATTGGACCGTTAGATCAAGCAGGAATTATTTTATCGGGGCATTCAGATGTTGTTCCTGTTGAAGGGCAACAGTGGGATACACCAGCTTTTGAAGCAACTCACAAAAATGGCAATATTTATGGACGTGGCACAGCAGATATGAAAGGCTTTTTAGCCTGTGCCGTGATCACAATGCTAAAAGCTTCTAAACTAGAATTAAAAAGACCGCTGCATTTATGTATTTCTTATGATGAAGAGATTGGCTGCATTGGTGTACGTGGAATTCTAGATCAACTCGCATCAACGCTTATTTCTCCAATTATGTGTGTCATTGGTGAACCAACAATGATGCAACTTGCATTGGCACATAAAGGAAAAACTGTATTTCGAGCACAATGTTGTGGGGAAGAAGGGCATTCTGCTTTAGCACCGAATTATGTTAATGCGATTCATGTAGCAAGTAAATTGGTGGAATCTTTACAAAATGTTCAGCAATATTTAAGGGAACAAGGTCAACAAGATTTAGGCTATGACATTCCTTACACCACGGTACATGTAGGAAAAATTGCAGGTGGAACGGCATTAAATATTGTGCCTAATTCATGTGTTGTAGATTATGAAATTCGACATTTAGCACAAGATAATAGCTTAGATATTCAGCAGAAAATTATTGAAAATATTAAACAAGATTTTCAAGTTCATATTGATGTGGAAGAGGTTAATCAGTATCCGGGATTAAAAACATCTTCAACCATTGAGGCTGTTCAATTTATTCAGAAACTATTACCTGAAAGCACATCTGTTGGAAATATTTCTTTTGGTACTGAAGGTGGTTTGTTGCAAGGTGCGCTGAATTGTCCTGTGGTGGTTTGTGGGCCGGGTGATATTGCTGTAGCACATAAACCCAATGAGTATGTTACGGTAGATCAGCTGAATCAATGTGATATTTTCTTAGAAAAGATATTAATGAGTTTGCAAGTATGATTATTTTAAAATAATATTTGTATATTAATTAATTTATGTGTATAAATATTTAAAAATATTTTTTTAAATAAATTAATTTATGCATTATTTTAATGCATTTTTATTTAATAAATTAAAGATCAATTATTATATTGGTCTTTTTTATTGCTTAAAAAAAACAATATTAATGACTCAATTTTTCAAAATTACTTATTTATATAAATTCCGATATAACAAAGGGAAGAGATAAGAATCATGTAAGTGAGGTTTTGAATGGATTTTAATTGGGCATACACATTCAGTTTGTTTTCACATAAAAGTTTTTGGCTTGCAACGTGGACAGTAATTGAGCTTAGTGTTTTAGTCTGGGTGATTGGCATTGTGTTGGGGTTTATCTTGGCATTTGCAAAACAATCCAAATTCAAAGCTGTAGCATGGGCAAGTGATTTATATATTTGGTTTTTTAGAAGCTTACCTTTATTGGTTTTACTTGTATTTACCTATAATTTGCCACAAATTTTCCCTGCATCGAGCATTGTTTTAGCATCACCTTTTATTGCGGGTTTACTTGCCATGACTTTAAGTGAGGCAGCTTATATTGCAGAAATTCACCGTGGTGGTTTAACTGCAATTCATAAAGGTCAAATTGAAGCAGGTAAAGCATTAGGCATTAAATACTCAGGTATTCAGTGTTTAATTGTTATTCCACAAGCATTTCGGGTGGCATTACCTGCACTTGGAAACGAATATGTTTCAATTGTGAAATTAACATCTTTAGTCTCTGTTATTTCTTTAACTGAAATTTTATTAGTAGGACAACGCCTATATACGCAAAACTTTTTGGTTATGGAAACGATGCTTGCAGTTGCGTTTTACTATGTTTTAATTGTGACTTTATTTGGTTGGTTACTGGGTTGGTTTGAAAGAAAGATTGATATTACCAACCGTAAGCCCGGGTTGTTAGAAGACAATGATCCATTGAATCAACTTCCTATTGCATCGGTACGCGCACGTAAAGAAATTTCAACAGATCAAGCTGGAAAGTATGCGCTAGAAGCAATTGATATTCATAAATCTTACGGTAATCAAGAAGTTCTTAAAGGCATAGACTTAAAAGTAAAATGGGGCGAAGTCATTTCAATTATTGGGCCATCAGGTTCAGGAAAAACAACACTTATTCGTACTTTAAATGGTTTAGAAACTTTAAATAAAGGAACTGTAAATTTATTGGGGCAACCGTTTTTAAAAGATCAGGAAATTACAGAACATTCACCTGAATACAAAAAGCAGATTATTCACGTGGGAATGGTTTTCCAAAGCTTTAATTTATTTCCGCATAAAACAATTTTAGAAAACGTGATGCTTGCGCCTTTGTACCACAACTTAGGAACAGTATTAGACAGCAAAATTACAGCACTTGCGATGCTTGAAAAAGTAGGCATGAAGCAACATGCGAATAAATATCCGCATCAACTTTCGGGTGGTCAACAACAACGTGTTGCAATTGCCCGTGCTTTGGCAATGCAACCATCCATTATTTTATTTGATGAGCCAACTTCGGCACTCGATCCTGAGCTTGTAAATGAAGTACTTAAAGTTATTGAAGAGCTAGCAAGTGAAGGTTTAACAATGATTATTGTGACACATGAAATGCGTTTTGCATTTAAAGTTTCAGATCGTGTGGTATTTATGGAAGGTGGTCATGTTATTTTAAATGATGCTCCAGAAATATTGGAAAAATCAGAAAATGAACGTTTCCAAAGATTTATTTCGAAAGAGTAATGAAAACTATATTTAATAAAAGCAGCTATTTTGGCTGCTTTTTTATATTCATAAAGATGTACTTTGGATAATTTTTATTTTTATAAAGCTTTGCATTAAAAAATCCTAATCGGATTATTAAAAATAATCATCTATATTTTAATTACAGAATAAATGAATACTTAACTTTGGGGAAATGTAATGAAAAATAAATCAATTTTAGTCGGTGCTCTTGTTGGTAGCTTATTCTTAACAGCTTGTGCAAAAAAAGATGAAACAGCTTCAACCGAATCAACTGCTAAAAAATCTGTAACTGTAGGTTCAGACTTAACATTTCCACCGTATGAGTTTTTAAAAGATGGTGTACCTAGTGGTGTCAGCGTTGAAATTATGGAAAAAATTGCGGAAGTTGATGGCACGTATAAACCTGAATGGATTGACACCCGTTGGGCAAACTTAATTCCAGGTTTGAAAGGTGAGAAATTCGATATTTTATTTTCCTCGATGTACATCACCAAAGAACGTCTTGAACAAATTGACATGATCCCATACTACAAAACGGATATTTCATTGTTGGTATTGAGCGATTCTAAGCTAGATCCAAAAGGACCAAACGATTTATGTGGTCGCACAGTTGGTGCAATGAAAGGCACGGCATTTTCTGCACAAGTACAAGAAATTTCAAAAGAACGTTGTGTTGCTCAAGGGAAACCTGCAATGACCATTCGTGAATTTGAAACATCACCACAAACAACACAAGCATTGCTTGCTCATGCTGTAGAAATTCAATATGACGATGCGGCTGTGCTTAAAGCCGCAGAAAGTCATTTAGCTGGAAAAGTCAAAATCACATCTACTGAAGAATTTTTCCCAACTGTAGGGGGAATTGGTATTCGTAAAGGTGATACTGCGACGTATAAACTAATTGAAGATGGCATTAACAAAATTAAAGCATCGGGTGATTTCGAAAAAATCTTGGCTTCTTATGGTTTAAAAGCACCAACAGATGAAGACATTAAAGCTGTGATGAATAAATAATGATGAAGTGATAAGGAAACTAAAATGTTAAACCAAACACAAATAGATCAATTTCATAAAGATGGTTTTTTAGTTGTTGAAAATGTTTTAAGCCAAGATGAATTATTAGGCTTAAGAGCTCAACTTGAATCTTGGGTAGATGAAAGCCGTGATTATACAGAAGCATATGGCGAAACAATTGATGGTCGTTCACGCTTTGATGTCGATCCAACAGACCATAGTGCCGATCATCCATCATTAAGACGTGTAAGTTCTCCAACAGAAATTTCAGATGCTTATTTTGAAACAGCGATTCACTCAAGTATGGCGGAAATGGCAGGTCAGCTTATTGGTGGAAGTGGAACACGTTTTCATCACAGTAAAGTGAATGCAAAACTACCGCATACGGCAACAACTGTAAAATGGCATCAAGACTTTCCATTCACACCACATACCAATGACGACATGATTACTGCATTGCTCATGGTGGGAGAGGTGACTGCTGAAAATGGTCCTTTACAAGTGATTCCGGGTAGTCATAAAGGTGAGTTGTACAACCATTGGCAAGATGGACGATTCACAGGAAAAGTAGAAGATACAGTAGAGGCTGAAAAGTGCCAAAAATATGTATCATGTGTAGGTTCTGAGGGTTCCGTTTGCTTTATGCATACACGCTTACTTCATGCATCGGGTGCGAATAATACAGAGCTGCCACGTTATTTATTTATTACGGTTTATGCTGCTGAAGATGCTGTTGCATTGTCAGATAACCCATTACCAAGCGTACATCAAGGACAATTGGTGTATGGCGTGGAAAGTGGTCAAGTGCGTATGTCTGAAAATCAATTAAGACTTCCACAAAAACCCAAAGGTGCATCTTTCTTTGTGCAACAAGCTGGTTTAGAAATGGCTTAACCAATGTAGATCAACAAAAAGTAAATAAAGAAAAAGAGCTTCAATTGAAGCTCTTTTTTATACGTTAATCGAATGAAAAAAATTAATAGATTAATCCATAAAACTTGGGTCTTCTTGGGCTAAAATATCTTTCATTTCTTCAAAATGTGCAATGCTGAAATCTTCAATTTTTACCCAATCTTGAGCAGTTTTCTCAGCAACATCATCACCTAGAATATTCAAGGTTTGTCCTGTTGAATAGGCATTTATTAAAATTTGGCTAGCACGTTCAAAAGTGTACATATCATCAAAAGCAATACCAATATCATGTGAACCAATCAGCACGCCATGATTGCCCATCAATAGGCGAGTATTATCTTTTAATAAAGCTGCTAAACGCTGACCTTCTGCAAGCTGATCTGCCATTCCGCTATAGTTCGAATCGTAAGAAACACGATTGAAATAGCGTGCGCTGTTTTGTTCAATAGGTAGTAAAGTTGGATTTTTTAAACAAGAAAGTGCAGTGGCGTAAATAGGGTGTAAATGCATAAGAACTTTAATGTCTGGACGTAATTTGTGGATTTGTCCATGAATAGCCCAAGCCGTTGAATCAATTTTTCCTTTCTCGAAACTTGCAGAATCATCGGCATGAACCAAAATTAAGTCACTGGCTTTCACCTTCGAAAAATGCACCCATTTAGGGTTCAATAAAAATGATTTCCCATCTTCCGAAACTGCTGCACTAAAGTGGTTTGCAACGGCTTCATGCATACCTAATTTTGCACTTAAACGAAGCGCTGCAGCTAAATCTATGCGTGTTTGTGATTCACTTTTCATTTAAGTTATCTCATTGGAATTTATAAAAATTCTAAATTGTTTTAGCTATTTGTTTGCATCGCTTTTTTAAGATTACTAGCACGGAAATTCAAAATTACTTTATGAAAAAAACTCACGTATAACATTTTTAAGCCAATTAAAAATGTGTCATGGGAGTTTCAAAATGAATGCAATGTTAAAGATGAAACCGCTTGTTGCAGCAGTATGTTTAGTTTGGGGATTAACTGCATGTAGCGAAAAAACTGAATCAAAAGCAGAAGATAAAACGGAAACGACTGCAAAGGTTTATCAAATTGGTAGTGATATGACTTTCCCTCCATTTGAGTCTATTGAAAATGATCAGCCTGTTGGTTTTGATATTGATATTGCGAATGGAATATTTGCTAATTCAGGTGAAACTGCCAAGTTTGTAGACAGCCGTTTTTCTAATTTAATTACAGGTTTAGAGGCGAAGAAATTTGATTTAGTAATGTCAGCTTTATACATCACAAAAGAGCGTTTAGAAAAAGTAGACATGGTTCCGTATTACATGACAACGGAAGCATTAATTGCACTTTCAGACTCACCTTATCAACCGAAAACACGTGATGATTTATGCGGAAAAACCATCTCAGCACAAAAAGGTTCAATGTTCCCAAAACAATTACATGAAATGTCTGCTGAAAGTTGTGTTGCTAAAGGCAAAGGCGCAATTACCGTTCGTGAATTTGATACATCACCTGAATCTGTACAAGCATTGTTAGCAAAAGCGGTAGATGCACATTATGACGATGCGAGTGTTGCGAAAAGTACGGTAGATAAACTGAAAGGTCGTATCCAAATTAGTTCTACAGAACCGTTCTTTCCTGTGCTTGGTGGTATTGCGATACCAAAAGGAAATGCTGAAATGCTTGAAAAAGTGAAGTCAGGCTTAGATGCAATGAAGAAATCGGGTGAATACGACAAGCTCATCGCGAAATATAACTTACAAGCACCATCCGATGAAGAAGTGCAAAAGTATATGCCTCAATAATTTATTCAACCGAATTAATCGTTTTTTAATCAGCTCTTAAATGAGAACATCATTATGCAAAAAAATGCGTTAAATAAATGTATCGCACTCGTAGTTTTAGGGTGCTTGGGGACTCCAGCTGTAGCAGCAGATTTAAAAATTGGTAATCCTGAAACAGATTTGGGGGAACTTTCAGTTTCAGGTTTTTTACGTGCTAAATACCAAGATAAAAGCTGGTCTGATAGCGACCATAAATTAACTTTTGATGCTGCTAAAATTAATGTGGACTATAAGTCACCAAAAATATTTGGACATATTGAATACCGTTGTTATCAGTTTGATAAGTTATGTGATTTTTCTACACTTGTAGATACGTATGCAGGTTATAACTTTAATGATAATCACTTGGTACAAGCAGGTTTACAAGCTGTACCATTTGGTCCAGGTCGTTTTTGGGAAAGTAATAACTATGGCGGTATAATCACCCAAATTGGTCTAGAAGATGTTCATAATTTAGGTTTGAAATATCAGGGTAAATTTGATTCAGGAACCAAAGTTGAACTTGCTTATTTTGTAGGTGATGGTGGTAACTATGGCGGTTCTTCTAAAGATGCAAGCAGATACTCATCAAATTATGTAAACCCTAATACATCTGGCAATGCACATTTAGATGAAAAGAATATGTTTGTTGTTCGTGTGCAACAAGATATTGGTGGATTACCCGAAGGTTTAAGTTCTAATGTGGGCGCATCTTATTGGTATTCAGATATTGATAATAAAACGTACAACGCAACAGGTGATCGTAAAGCTTGGGCGCTATTTGGGAACCTTGCTTACAACGATTTAGCAGTTAGCTTAACTGTAGGTCAAAATGATGTAGATAATAAAGATCCGATTAATCCAAAATCATCTTTAATGGGATCATTTGATGATAACTACATGGTTGCGAATAAAGGAACTTTTTATACAGCTGATGTGAGTTATACCTTTAAAGATGTAGGTAAGTTTGACTCGATCAGCACTTATGCGATGTATAGCAGCTACGATAAAGATGAAAAAGGCTATGCAACGTCTACACGTAATATTATTGGTGCAGCAGCAAGTTATAAGGACTTAACATTCTATGCTGAATATATTCTAGGTAAAAATGATGCGATGTTAAGTACAGCATCAGGGTTTGATGATGCTTATGCTTCTGGTGGAGATAAAGGCACAAATAAACAGGTGAATTTACAAGTTTCATATAGCTTCTAAGTGTTCATTTAGTTTTAGCTTTAAACACCGCATAAAGAAATTTATGCGGTGTTTTTATTTTATAAGTATGAATTTTAAAACTCTATTCACTAATTTAATCCTAATGCTGAAAATAATTGAGCTAGGAAAAAGCGCTATATAGCTATGCAATACATGTTTTCTTGGATTTTGTTGTATTACTTTAAATCTAATGTTTTTCAATTAAATATGCATTATGCGAAGAGCTAATAATAGGGGCGTTGTGGTGATCTAAATTCGAGTAAGAATCAACTAAAAACATAAAAATATTAGATGTATTCTGAGTTGATGTAACACTCGATTGTTAATGGATAGGTTGTAAAAGAAGTTGCAAACCTCATTTTCTTTTATACCTAAAATATTACTCATAGGTAGCTCTTTTTAATGAATTTATGTGGTAAATCTGGGTTTATTACATAAATGTGACATATATTGCGATTGAAATTTAAAAAAAAGAACTAAATCAAATATTAGGTTTTAGAGTTAAAACCTCGCTTAAAAAACCATCTATACCGATTAACTTGTTTAAAAACATATACATATTGTGAGGTATGTGTGGTGTTTATGCTTAAAATAATAATTACCCTATAAATATAGTGTAGTTTATTTAAATTATATATTAAGTGATTTTTACATAAAAAACAAATCCTTACTTTTTATGTGTGATTATTGAACGCAACTTTACCCTGTAAGTAACTTCTTGTAAGTACTATGCGTAGACCGTTTGGTAAACAATTTTTTTAATAATTACAGGGTATTCTTATGAAAATTAATGCATTAAATTTAACTCTATTATCAACAGTTTTATGTTCAGCTACAGCATTTGCTGCTGATCCTATAACCGTTAATGGTGGAACTGTGCATTTTACGGGTGAGTTGGTAAATGCAGCATGTGCTGTTAGCACAGCATCTGCAAATCAAACTGTTGAGTTAGGTCAATACCGCACAGCTTCATTAGCAGAAGCTGGTAAAAAAACAACACCTGTACCGTTTAAAATTCAACTAGTTGATTGTGATCCTACTGTTCAGGCGACAGCGGCTGTTGCTTTTTATGGTCAAACTTCTGATGTAAATCCAGAACTACTATCTGTATCTGCTGGCGGTACTAATGCAACAGCTGCACAGAATGTTGGTATTGAAGTTGCTGATGATAAATCTAAAATTTTAGGTTTTAGTGGTAAGGATTTCTCTAACCCTAAAACTTTATTAGAAGGTAATAACGATCTTAACTTTACTGCACGTTATGTATCTACTGGTACAGCGACTCCAGGTACAGCAAATGCTGATGCAACTTTCGTTGTTAAGTATGAATAAATAATCATTATCTAGAATAATAACTATTTCAAAATAATATAAAAAAACTTTATGGCGATTTATATCGCCGTAAAGTTTTAATAAAAATCTTAATTTTAACGTGTGTAATCTGTAAGCTATTCAAGAGATTAATATAATGTCAAATTTATTTAGAAAAAGCCTTATTGTTTTAGGTTTAATTTTATCATGTCTTACCACTGTTTCTTATGCAAGTAATACGGCTATTGGTGGTGTTTCTTTAGGTGTTACTCGCGTTATTTACCCTATTGATGCAAAACAAGTTTCTTTACCTGTTATTAATCATAGTAAGAATGATCGATATTTAATAAATTCTTGGATAGAAACTGATTATCAAAAAAAATCTAAAGATTTTTTAATTACTCCGCCTTTATTTGTTGCTGAAGCAAATACCGAGAATACTCTTAGGATTGTAAATGTTGCTAATAATTTACCATTCGACCGCGAATCTGTTTTTTTGGGTAAATGTAAAATCAATTCCATCAGTAAATAAAGAAGACTTAGAAAGTAAAAATCTTTTACAGCTTGCAGTTTTATCGCGAATTAAATTATTTGTTCGTCCAAATGATTTGCCATATAAATCTGAAAAAGCTTTAGAGATGATTTCTTTCGAGAAAGGTTCTAATGGGATTGTGGTAGATAATAAGTCACCGTACTTTATTTCATTTGTGAATGTTTATATTGGTGATAAAAAGCAACCAAATGTTATGGCAGCACCATTTGAAAAAACTACAATTTCTAGTGTGTTTGGTAAAAACTTTAGTTATCAAACCGTTAATGATTTCGGCGGATTAACACCGAAAACTGAAATTAACTTACATTGATATTTATGATGACTACTCATTTTAAAATACATCAAATCAATATTACATATGTGAAAAGTAAATATTTTACATATCCTGTATCGGTTGTATTGAGTTTATTTATTACGACTAACCTTCATGCCGAGCAGGTATTTAATCCTGCATTTTTGAGTGATGGTTTATCTGGAAGTCAAATTTCTGACTTGTCAAAATTTGAGAATACGACACATCAGTTGCCTGGTATATATCGTGTTGAAGTCTCAGTTAATAATGAATTCATGTTTACACAAGATGTAAATTTTATTGAGAAGCCTGATATTAATGACCCTACAGGATTATTTCCGTGTTTTAATTTAAAAACATTGGAGCAATTTGGCATTAATATAAATCAGTATGAAGAATTAACTATCGCTGGAAATTCGACTTGTATTGATTTTCTTTCTATTATTGAAGACTCTACATCTAACTTTCAATTTGATAAACAAAAATTATCTGTAACTTTTCCTCAAATATCTCTTAAAAACCAGGTTCGTGGATATATTCCACCAGAACAATGGGATAATGGTATTTCAAGTTTATTTACTAACTATAATTTGTCGGGATACAATAATTCAAATGACAAAAGTCAGAGCATTTTTTTAGGCTTAGACAGTGGATTTAATTTGGGTTCTTGGCAATTTCGTAACTCAAGTAGCTTTAGTTATAATTCTAATAAAAATAGCTCATCTAAAAGTTGGACTAATTTAAATACATATGCTCAAAAAACATTAGTACCGATCAGTAGCCAATTAACCATTGGTGATAGTTCATCCAATAATGATATTTTTGATAGCTTTAGCTTTCGTGGTGTTCAGCTATCATCGTTAGATAATATTTATCCAGATAGTCTACAAGGTTATGCTCCTACCGTACGAGGTATTGCAAAAACCAATGCCAAAGTCGTAATCAAACAAAATGGAAATATTGTTCAGCAAGTTACTGTTCCGCCAGGTCCTTTTACAATTAATGATTTAAATCAGACAAATACCAGTGGTGATTTAGACATTACTATTGAAGAAAATGATGGAACTAAGCAGCGCTATATTATCCCATATTCAACATTACCTATTTTTCAACGCGAAGGTAGGACTAAATATAATGTGATTGCTGGACGATTCAGGAGTGGGCATAAATTTCAAGAAAATCCAACTATTGTTCAATCAACCCTAGCACATGGTTTAGGTGGCGGATTCTCTATATATTCTGGAACACAGCTATCCGATAGATATCAAAGTTTTTTATTAGGTCTAGGTAGTAACTTAGGTCAGTATGGTGCTGTGTCTTTTGATATCACGCATGCGAATAGTACATTGGCCGATAATTCTACCCATGATGGTCAGTCAGTCCGATTTTTATATGCAAAATCATTAATTAATACAGGTACAACTTTTAGGTTGTTAGGGTATAGATATTCAACTAGAGGATTCTATACGTTAAATGATACTGCCTATAATAAGATGAGTGATTCAGGATCTACAAACCCGAGTATTACAGATTACTATAATTTAAATAATACAAAAAAAGGGCGTTTTGAGGCGAATATTTCTCACTCTTTCGGTAAAAAGTATGGATCTATATATTTATCTGGCAACCAACAGACATTTTGGGGAACAAAAAACAAAAATACATGGTTTCAAGCTGGTTATGCCAATTCTTGGAATGATTTTAACTTTTCATTGGCTGCAAGTTATGTTCGATCATCTGAAGTTGATCAGAGTGACACACAGTTTACTGCAAATGTATCGTTTCCTTTAGATAAGTTATTTTCTAAGGCGTATAGAGATAAAAATCAACGTAGTAGATCTTATGTTACAGCATCAACAAACCAAGGGCCTCATGGTAATACTTCATATAATACAAGCATTAATGGCACATTATTAGAAGATCGTAATTTAAGCTATAGCCTTAGTCAGGGCTATATTAATGATCGAGATAGTAATGGTTCTGTGAGTGTCGGTTATCAAGGTGGGTATGGTAATGTCGGTGCAAGTTATAGTTATGATAAAGATAATAACCAATTTTCATATAATGCATCTGGTTCAGCGCTTGTCCATGCGAATGGCATTACATTTGGTCAGGTAATAAGTGACACAGCTATTTTAGTAAAAGTTCCTGGTGCTAAAAACATTAAAATTGAAAACTATACTGGTGTAAAAACAGATTGGAGAGGCTATGCAATTGTTCCTTATGCAAGTGCATATAGACAAAACCGTATTGCACTAGATACAAATAGTTTTGGCGACAATGTGGAAATTAATAATAACGTTGAAAATGTAGTTCCAATACAAGGTGCTATTTCCCGAGCAACATTTACAGCAAATGTGGGTGTACGAGCATTGGTTACTTTATCTAAGAATGGTGAGTTTATACCGTATGCAAGTAGTGTTATTGAAACTGAAAGTTCTTCACAAGGTTTTGTTGCCGATGAGGGGCGCGTTTATTTAACAGGCTTGCCTCATAAAGGAACCTTAAATGTTACATGGGGAAGTGATAGTAACTCGAGTTGTTCAATTCCTTATGATATTTCTGAAGCTGATCTTTCTCAATCTATCATTCAGTTTGAACTTGAATGTGAATAGGTAAACAAGAAATGAAATTTAATTTTTTAATATTTGCTTTACTGTTCGGTTGTTCTATTCAAGCGAATGCACATATATGTTGGAATTCAAAAGGACAAGGGTAGTGGATGAAGTATTTTATGACTTATCAAATACCTTCACTAGCTCAAATAATAAGCCTGGAGAAATCGTAGAGCTTTTAAAACAGTTTAATTATAGAGTTACCGCCGTTTGTCCGAAGCACAGTTCTAGTGAGAGTAATAATAGAACAAGACGTAGCTATGTAACAGAGTTTCCTATTGTAGAGACGCTTGGAGGGTATCAGTATCTTAAACTCAATGATTATTTATTGGGTGCAATGGCGATTACAGACTCTTATGCTGGAACTTTTTATCCTCCTGTTGACCATAAACAAATGGGATCTCATCCAAATGTTTCCAAAGGGACTGCTTTTCCAGTTACAGATTCGAACTTTAGATTTCGCTTAAAAGTGATTAAGCCTTTTATTGATTTTATTCCAATACCTAAACGTACGCTATTTAAGGTGTATGTCACTATTGGATATGATGCGCTAACGACTCCTGTTTATGAAATTTCTTATAGTGGTAGTGTTACTGTGCCTCAAAGCTGCGATATTGGAGTTGGGGACACTCTGGACATTGATTTTGGTAAAATTTCATCTCAGGCTTTTGTTCAAGCTGGTGCTGGTAATAAACCAGTGGGTACAAATGAACAAGTTAGAACTTTAGCTATTCAATGTAAGAATATTAATTCGTATGCTGCTTTAACAATTCGACTAGAAGCAGAATTAGTCTCTGGCGAAATCATGCAAACGAGTAATCCTGATATTGGGGTTAAAATATCAGATAATAAAGGAAAGGTTTTAATACCAAATAATATAAATAGTACTATTCCATTTATATTTAATAATCCTCCTGTAAATGTTGTTATTAAAGCTTGGCCAATTAGTCTTACTGGAAAAGCACCTGAAGTTGGACCTTTTAGAGCTCGTGGTTATCTACGAGTTGATTTTGAATAAGAGGTTTATTTATATGAATTTATTTATAAAAACGGGGCTGTTATTTGTTTGTATAGGTTTTAGCCATATAGGCTATGCCGCTCTGACTGAACTTGCACGAATTAATGTGGAATTATTTGGTGAGGTCACTACATCTACATGTGGTGTCTTAGAATCAGAGCAACATAAGTATATTGACTTAGGTGTTCACTCTATTAAGAGTTTGAATGGTGTTGGCACTAAAACAAAACCTGTACCTATTCCTTTTACTTTGAGTAACTGTCATCCTAATAGCCCAATAACATTAACGTTTAGTGGCACTCGAGATGTTTCAAACCCTGAATTTTTAGCACTTGAGAGCTTGCCTAATATGGCGAAAAACGTAGCAATTGAGCTTCTTGATCATGATAAAAAAAGACTTCCTCTTAATACGAAAAGTCAGACTTTAACTGCTGATCAAGATGGTCGGATTGTTACAAACTTTTATGCTAATTATATTGTTACTCGTGATTCAGTAACCCCAGGTGTTGCTAATGCTAATGCACAATTTACAATTCAATATGATTAAATAAAGTATAGCTTCTAAGTGTTCATTTAGTTTTAGCTTTAAACACCGCATAAAGAAATTTATGCGGATTTTTTAGACCTTTAGATGTTAAAATTTTATAATCAATAATTAGAATTAAGCACTTAACAAATATGAAACTAATAGAAATTGAGCCTTATTTCTGGGAGTTATATCAAGATGAAAGTGCAATGTATCTCCGTATTGCTATTCACAATAGTTTTGTGACTTGGGATAAATCTATCTACTTAGATGAGAACGCCATCAATCATTATTTTAAGGAAGGTAAACTTAGTGTTGATGCATTAGCGAAAAGAATTGAAAGTAGTATAATTAGAAAGGATTATGATCGATTCTATTCTTATCAAATTGTAAATAAAGAACAAAAACAAAGAATGGATGGAGCATTTATGGCTTGGAAAAACACTAATCAGGCATAAAGTAAACAATTATATAAATCTTAGAATAATAAAAGAGGCATAAAGCCTCTTTTTAAGCAAATAATCTAAGCTGCTTGACCTAATCCTTTTGGAATACCATTACGACCAGGGAAGTCTTTCGCCAGTTTCCGAGCATTTGGCATTTGTAGCCATAAACGTAATAATTTACGACGTTTTTCAACCTCATCATAATCTTCAAAAGAGGAGCGAGAGTGCATAACACAATAATTATTACAGAATTGAATATCACCAGGTTCAAGCATCATATCAAGTCTAAGATCTGATTCTTGGCTGATTTTATCAAAAATATTTAAGGCATCCGTTTGAACTTGTGAAAGCGGAACTTGACGACGATCATGCCCAAGTTCAATGTAATAACGTAAATATCGGCATGCTAATTTTCCCTCAAAATAACTAAAAATAGGAGATAAAGAAGGTTCAATTTCACCTAAATGGTCATACCAAGCAGGATGATAAAAATAGCCTAAGTATTCAGGATATTTTTCTAGAATTCGATTATAAACCGTAGATGAGCTGACAATACTGCTTAAACCACCTTGTTTAGCTTTACGAATTGAAAGTAAGCCTACAACATCGCTTAGGTCTGCATGGTAAGGCAAATAATCATTGGTTTCATAAACACGCGTCATTTTCTGGGTTTTATCACCAATATTTTCGACATAACCAATAAGATCACCACGTGCATTTTGAGTAACGGAATTACCCATGTGCAAACCTAAAATATAATAAATATTTGCCAGTTGGTTTTCATTGTATTTATTGGCATCTAAACCACGAATCACAATGAATCCGTAACCATTTTCGAGTTCATTTGTAATGTAATCAATTTGGAATAAAAATTCAGGATCGTCAATCAATGCATCTTCTTTAACAAAATCGGGTGCAACTAAATTTCGAGCTTCTAGTTTTGCTTGTACAGCATCAAGAACATTTAAAACATGTGGGGTGAGGTGGTAAATCCAATCGGTATTATTTGCGATTTCACTTCCAACCCATGCGCATTTATCGGTAATTTTTTCTTTCAATATTGTATTCATTTTCCCCAATCCTCATGAATGTGTTTGTTTGTCATACATAAACATGCACATATTCCAAAGGTGAATATGTGCATGTTGAATTAAGATTTAGGCTGTGTTTTTCAGCAGATTTTTATCAGTGGTGTATTCAAGATATTTACGCTGAATGTCGATGTGTTCTGCAATGTGTTTTGCATCGTGCCAAACACCCCAAATGAAGCTTGAACCACGACCTGTTAAATAGGGCAAACCTAAGAAATAAACGCCACGCTCAGGTGAAATTCCTTGTTTATGTTTTGGTTTATTGAACTCATCGAATGCATTCACTTGTAGCCAGTTAAAGTCATAACTAAAGCCTGAAGCCCAAATAACAGAGGTAATATTTGCCTCTGCCATATCCAATTCTAAAATTGGATTAAGCACACATTCTGGGTTTGGGAGTTGATGTCGTGCTTGTGGTTCTGTTGGTAAATCTAAACCATTTTTTGCCACATATGCATCTGCTTCATCATAAAAAGCCATGAGTACAGCATCACCATCTTCTAAATTTTTCTTTAAATCGGCTTTAAATTTAATGATGTTGTTGTCAAAAGATTCAGTCATACCAACGAGAGTAATCCCTTGTTTTTCTAAAGCGCGAAAATCGATATTGATACCGCCATGTGCACCACTAACAGCTAAGCCTTTAAGTGGTCCATTGTCTGTACGCATAAAGTCCCATCCGCCTAAAACACCTAACCACCATACGTTGTCACGGTTACGATAAGTACGCGGTGGACGCTCATGTTGACCAACAGATAGATAGACTTTTTTGCCTGAACGATTAATTTCATCTGCAATTTGAACGCCCGATGAACCCGCACCAATCACTAAAACAGCACCTTCAGGAAGTTGTTGTGGGTTTTTATATTGGTCTGAATGAATTTGATAAAAAGATGGATCTTTTGCTGCTACAGGCGGAATGACTGCTTTTTGGAAAGCACCTGTCGCAGAAACAATACGTTGTGTATAAATCGTTCCTTCAGATGTTTCTACGGTAAAACCTAAATGTTTTTCAGATTTATATGCTTTATTTACCGATACACCTGTATGAATTGGTAAGTTAAATTTTTCGGCATATTTTTCAAAATAATCGGCAACTTTATCGTGGTGAACAAAACTATCAGGATCTGCATCAAATTCTAGACCGGGGAAACAATCGTGCCAGCAAGGACCATTGGCAACAAGTGAATCCCAACGACGTGTACGCCAAGCTTCAGCAATTCTATTTTTCTCAAGCACAACATGTGAAATACCTAAAGTTGTTAGATGTTCACTCATTGCTACGCCCGCTTGACCTGCACCGACTACAACAGTATCGACATTTAAATTATCTAATTTCATTTTATAAATCCTTCTTGCCAAAGCTTGCTATCTAAATTCGCTGTTTTATCTTTTTATATTTTTGAAATATTGAAACTCCAAAAATTAAAAATCTGTTTCGATGGATTCAATATAAGTAGCTCTGTTGAATAGCGAAAATCATATAAGCAGAACGCTTGCATCAAAAAAACCGAATTGCTTAAGGCGCTTGAAGTTCATATAAAAGTGAAGAGATTTTTGAGCTTAAAAATTTATTGTTTGTTCTATTTTTTGTGGTGAATTGGGACTTTTCATTCACAAGTGAATGCATCAATAAAGTCATTTTATAAAAAGGGTATGACATGAAATCACGTGCAGCGGTTGCATTTGCGCCAAACGAACCATTACAAATTGTGGAATTAGATGTTGAAGCACCTAAAAAAGGTGAAGTATTGGTAAAAATTACTCATACAGGCGTTTGCCATACCGATGCTTTTACATTGTCAGGTTCAGATCCTGAAGGAATTTTCCCTGCGGTACTCGGGCATGAAGGTTCAGGTATTGTCGTTGAAGTTGGTGAAGGTGTGACAAGCGTTCAAGTGGGTGATCATGTTATTCCGCTTTATACTGCGGAATGTGGAGAATGCTTGTTCTGTAAATCGGGGAAAACCAATCTTTGTGTGTCTGTTCGTGCTACACAAGGTAAGGGGGTAATGCCCGATGGTACAACACGTTTTTCTTATAATGGTCAGCCAATTTATCACTATATGGGTTGTTCAACTTTTTCTGAATATACCGTTGTTGCAGAAGTTTCTTTAGCAAAAGTAAACCCTGAAGCAAACCCTGAACATGTGTGTTTATTAGGATGTGGTGTAACGACAGGTATTGGTGCTGTACATAACACAGCGAAGGTTCAAGAAGGGGATTCTGTCGCGGTGTTTGGATTGGGCGGAATTGGATTAGCTGTAGTTCAAGGCGCACGTCAGGCAAAAGCAGGGCGCATTATTGTGGTAGATACCAATCCTGAAAAATTCAAATTAGCAGAAGAATTTGGCGCAACCGATTTCGTAAATCCAAAAGACTACGACAAACCTGTGCAAGAAGTGATTGTGGAAATGACGAGTTGGGGCGTAGATCATTCATTTGAATGTATTGGCAATGTGAATGTAATGCGTTCTGCGCTTGAATGTGCACACAGAGGTTGGGGACAATCGATTATTATTGGTGTGGCAGGTGCAGGTCAGGAAATTTCAACACGTCCGTTTCAATTAGTGACTGGGCGAACTTGGAAAGGTACTGCATTTGGTGGAGTTAAGGGGCGTACGCAATTACCAAAAATGGTTGAAGATGCAATGAAAGGTGAAATTCAGCTTGAACCATTTGTTACCCATACTATGGGCTTAGATCGAATTAACGAAGCTTTCGATTTAATGCATGAAGGAAAATCAATTCGTACAGTTATTAATTTCAAAGATTAATCATCTCAATAAGAAACTAAAAAAGTCCCATTTATTGGGGCTTTTTTTATAATTGGAATAAATTTTTTAAATGATAGATATAAAAAAACCAATGTTCTAAACGGGTGAACATTGGTGAAAGCAAATTGAGGGAATGTCTGCTTAAAAATTTAAAATGACAATGAGTATTAAGCTACAAATGGAAATTCATCTTCAGGCAATGGATCACCTGTAGACAGAACATCAATTAAATGAGGATATTGAGGGGATGTTTTCCCACCTCTATTCACATAAACAGCTTCATCACCTAACCAACGAAAAGACACTGCACGACGTGAATGTTCTTTTGATAAATTTCCTGGTGCGCCGTGAATGGTTAAATAGTTAAATGCAATTGCATCGCCAGGTTCAAGTTCCCAACCTAAAATATTGTAATCATTTCGGTTGCTGTCGATATCGGGTAAAACCTCTTCTTTAGAACCTGCATGATCGTAATATTCGCCATTAAAACTAAGTGGCTTAAAATGTTTGCCCCATTTATGTGAGCCTGCAATAAATTCAATAGCAGATTCACGAGAAATAGGATCAAGTGGAATCCATAAACTCAGTGTTTGTTTGGCATCTACAGGATAATACGGAGCATCGTGATGCCAAGGTGTGACTTTGGCTGAACCTGTTCCTTTGACAAGCACATGCTCGTGGAACATACGTACAGATTGAGAGCCCATAATAGACTTTACAATTTCAGCAGCAGGACTTTCTTTCACAAAGGTGTTGAAAGCATCAATGCGTTGCCAATTACAATAATCTGCCCAAAAACGACCTTGAGTTTGTCCTGGTGTGTAATCACGGAACCATTGACCGGGTTGTTGTTCATTGGTATTTACACCAGATTCAAGCAGGGGAATCCAATCTTTAAACAATCCACGGATGATGACTACGCCATCACGTTCAAATAATTCGTGTTCGGTTTCCAACATGTCAATCACTCCTTAAAATGAGGTTTGCATCAGGTCTGTTGTTTGATGTTAAAACGACTATAAGGAGAGTTAGGTCTTAGTGAAATACGTGCTTTAGAAAGCTATGATTTTGTTTTTTTGAATTAATACTTTTTTTGTACTGTACAAATGTCTTAATCATATTCAGTGAAGGTTAAGATTATTCTGAATAGTAATTAAAAAACAAGGAGAAGTAATCTGAAATAGATACAATTTTATAGAGTTGATGTGAGTATTTATTTCTTAATAATAACAATTATTTATGTTTTTTAAATTAAATTAAATTTCAAAAAAAATATTTGATACAAAAATAGTATAAGCGAAATATTTAAATGGTATTAGACAGATAAGATGGTTTCGATAATTCTAACTCCTGAGATTAATTTAAAAAATCAAGTTTTTCTTATCCATAGGATTTGGGTTTTAAAATTAAGGAATTTAGTATGCAAAAAATAATAGATGAAAAAGCACGGAAAAAAGCCATCACAGCCGCAGGGATTGGCAACTTCGTAGAATGGTTTGATTTTGTATTATATGCACAATTTGCAGCAGTCATTGCGATGCATTTTTTCCCATCAGATAACCCAACGACAGGTTTACTAGCAACATTTGCTGTTTTTGCTTTAGGTTTTTTTGCTCGCCCAATTGGAGGCGTTATTTTTGGTCATTATGGCGATAAACATGGGCGTAAAAAAGCATTATCTGCAGCGGTTTTACTCATGAGCATCGCTACTTTTGCAATTGGTCTAACACCAACATTTGAGTCTATTGGCTTAATGGCACCTATTTTATTAGTTGTTTGGCGTGTTTGTCAGGGATTATCTGCTGGTGGTGAGTATGCAGGTTCAAGTTCATTTGTAATTGAGTTTGCACCTAAGGGTAAAAAAGCACTTTATGGAAGTATTAATCCAATTGCTACAGCGCTTGGGATTATTGGTGGTGCATTAGTTGGCTTATTTATGACACAAGTAATGGATCCTGAAGTGATTAATTCTTGGGGGTGGCGTATTCCATTTATGATTGCTGGACCGCTTGGAATTATTGGTTTGTACCTTCGTAATAAAGTAGAAGAAACACCTGAATTTCAGTCAATTCAAGCACGAGTAAAAGAAGAAAAGCATGCACCATTGGTTGAAGCATTTAAAGCATCGAAAATGAATATGCTGACTTTATTTGGATGGGCTTCATTGAATGGTCTAGGTTTTTATATGCTAACAGGCTATATGCTAACTTTTATGACTAATTCAGCACAAATGGCTAGACCACAAGCTTTGTCTGTGTATGTGATTGCACTTATTCTATTTTCATTTTCATGTTTCTTTGCTGGGAAATTAATTGACCGAATCGGAATCCAAAGAGTAGCAATAACATCTGCAATTGTAATGTCTATTCTAATTGTTCCAGCCTTTAAGCTATTAAGTACTGGTGAAGTTGCAACAGCAATTATTGGCTTAAGTATATTCGGCATTGTTATGGGGTTTATTTGTACTGTAACTCCTTTACTAATGGTTGTTTTATTTCCTGCACATATTCGTTATAGCGCGAGCGCATTGGCTTACAATTTAGCGTATGGTTTATTGGGTGGAACAGCCCCATATATTGCTACCTATTTGATATCAGAAACAGGTAATAATTTATCTCCAGCTTACTATGTTGTAATTGTTACAGTTATTGGTTTAATACTCACGATTAATGGTTTCAGGTTTAATAAAAAAACTGAGCAAGAAAATTCAATTTCTAATCTGGTTAAGTCTTAATGAGTATAAATAAAGTTTATATATGCGATGCTATTCGTACACCAATTGGTAGATTTGGTGGTGTGTTTAAAAACTTGAGCCCATTAGATTTAGCCGTACCTCTTATCCAACATTTGGTTTCTAAAAACTCAGAAATTCCCAAATATTTAGATGAGCTAATTGTTGGACAAGGCTATGGGACACCTGAAGCTGCGAATATTGGTAAGGCTTTGGCTTTAGATGCAGAGCTACCAGATCATGTTTGTGGTTATACCGTAGATCGTCGTTGTGCATCTGGACTTCAAGCAATTATTGATGCGACTATGATGATTCAAACAGGTAAAGCAAATTTAATTATTGCTGGTGGTGCAGAATCATTAAGCCAAGCTCCATTTTATAGTTCAAAAATACGTTGGGGCAGTTTTGGTGATTTGACACTGAAAGACTCATTGAAGTACGGAAGGATTTATGCAAATGGGCAGAAAAATCCAATTCTTGGCGGAATGTTAGAAACGGCTGAAAACTTAAGACGTGAATATCAAATTAGTCGACAAGAGCAGGATGAACTTGCTTATCAAAGTCATATGAAAGCATGTAAAGCAATTGAACAAGGTAAATTTAAAAAAGAAATTTTACCTATTTCTGTCAAGGGGAGGCTAATTGAACAAGATGAGCACCCAAGACAGGATACAACGCTTGAGCAACTTGCTAAATTAAAACCAATTTTAGAAAAGGACGATGCTGAGGCAACAGTTACAGCCGGTAACTCATCTGGGCAAAATGATGCGGCAGCATTTTGTTTAATTGCTAGTGAAGAGATGGCTAATCAATTAGGTTTACAACCAATTGCTGAAATTATTGATTGGGCTGTTGCTGGTGTACCAAGTGCAGTAATGGGTATTGGACCCGTACCCGCAATTCAAAAAGTGTTAAAAAATACAGGACTAAGCTTATCAGATATAGACCGAATTGAAATCAATGAGGCATTTGCTGTACAGCTAATTGCTTGTACAAAAGCACTTAATTTTAGCGAACGAGAACTGCAAAAATTAAATGTAAATGGATCAGGAATTTCATTAGGTCATCCGATTGGGGCAACAGGTGCTCGTATAATGACCACGCTAATCAATGAATTAAATTCAACAAGTAGTCATTATGGTCTTATTTCAATGTGTATTGGGGGAGGACAAGGAATGGCTGCAATTATTAAGAGCATAAACCACTAAGGAAGAGAGGTATAAAATGTTATATATGGTTCAAATGACGGTTAAAAAACCACATGATATTGATCCAAATGTTTGGGCAGACATTATTGTTAAAGAGCGTGAATATGGGCAAACCTATATGAAAAATGGAAAATTTGTACATATTTGGAGAACTGTAGGGAAGTTCGCCAATGTGAGCATTTTTGATGTTGAATCGAATGATGAATTACATCAAATTTTATCTGGATTTCCATTATTTCCATATATGGACATGGAGGTAACAGCACTTGCCGAACATCCATCAGCATTAAAGAAATAACAAAAAAGCCTATTCAACATGAATAGGCTTTTTTTAATTTGAAAATGTAATAGGTGAAAGTGTACTTAATGCATTTTTCAGTAGTATGGAAGGATTACCTTCGCGCCATACAATAGCTAAATCAACATAATGTTCAGATTCTTCTAATGGGATATAGTTAATTGTAGATGGCTGTATATATTCAAGAGATTCAAGTGACAATGTAATTCCAAATCCTGCTGCAACTAAAATTAAAATAGAGTAGGTATCATCTGCCTCTTTGACTATGTTTGGATTGAAGCCCGCTTTTCTACATGCAGATACGAATACTTCACGAATGACAGAACCTTTATATGCATGATTTGTAATAAAATGCTCATTTTTTAATTCGTTTATTGATATAGATGGTCGATGTGCAAGAGGGTGGTTTTTTGGAAGTGCTACGATTAAGCGGTGACGACTAATCAACTTTTGTGAGATACCAAGTGTAGAAATTGGTAGCAAAACAACTCCTGCATCAATATCACCATTTGCAACACTTTCTAAAACCAAATTGGAATTTGCTTTGCGATGAATTTGAAAATCAATATTTGGATATAGTTTTTCAGTTTGTAAAAATAATTCAGGTAAAACAACACTGGGTAAGGCTCCAGAAAAACCAATATTTAAAGTTCCGAGGCTTCCTAAATTTGACTTACTTACAGCTGCAACTGCGTTATCTAAAGAAAGTTTAACTTTTCTTGCTTCAATAACTAATGTTTCACCCTCAGGTGTTAGTTTTAAGCCCTTTGGAATCCGTTCAAAGAGTTGACAACCTAATTCTTCTTCTAATTGCTGAATTTGTTTAGATAAAGGAGGTTGAGCTATAAATAATCTTTTGGCAGCTCGTCCAATATTCAATTCTTCTGCAACAACTAAAAACGAACGTAAGAGTCTAAATTCCATTTCATACACTCTCTAACTATGATGATGATATAAAAAAAGTATTTGAATATATATCACAAAAATTCAAAATCATACTTACAGAATATACCAAAGATCTTTAAGTGAGGAATACATGATTTTTTATAAAACATTTGGAAAACAAGGAAGTAAGGCATTGGTTCTAGGTAGTTCTTTAGGTACGTCTTCAAATATGTGGAATAATATTATTGAGGATTTATCTGAAAAATTTTATGTAATAGCTTTTGATACACGTGGACATGGGAAGTCACAAGAACAAGGTCTTGAATTAAACTCAGTTGAGCAATTTGCACAAGATGTTATTGAAATTGTTGATTCATTAAAAATTGATAAATTCTCATATGCAGGTCTATCACTTGGTGGTGCTATAGGGCAAATGCTTGCAATTAAATATCCAGAGAGAGTTGAAAAACTTATCTTATGTTGTACTGCAGCAAAATTTGGTGAACCTGCTTTCTGGCAAGATCGTGCCAATTTAGTATTAGAAAAAGGTATAGATGCTATATTAGATGCTACAAAAAATCGCTGGTATAACCCAGGTTTTTCGGATGCAAATGAGTTTGCACAAAGTTTATTAGATGAGCTTCTTACATTTAATCCTAAAGGATATGCAAATACATGTAAGGCGGTTGCAGATTTTGATGTACGTAGTCGATTAAAAGAAATCAAATGTCCAACATTAGCTATTGCTGGTACAGAAGATTTGTCCACTCCAGTTGCAGTAATGCAAGAGCTTGTAAATGGAATTCCAAATGCTGAATTGATTGCAGTAAAAGGTGCTGCACATATTGGAAATGTAGAAAAACCGGAAGAGTTTAAAACAGCAATTCTCAATTTTGCATAAATAAAAATAGGGGAAATTAGCTTTTATATTTCCCCACACTCTATGGAAAGATAAATGATTTCTAAAATTGTAGATGATATTAATAAGGCAATATCGGTAATTCAAGATGGCGCAACCATTGCAATTGGTGGATTTGGTGGAGCAGGGCAGCCTGAAGATTTAATAGATGCTTTAATTCAGCATGGTGCTAAAGATTTAACACTTGTGAGTAATAATGCGGGAAATCATGAAGAAGGAATTGCTGCCTTATTGAAAGCAAGACAAGTAAAAAAAATAATATGTTCATTTCCTCGTATGAGTCATTCTTATGTATTTGATGAATTATATAAGGCAGGAGAGCTAGAGTTAGAGCTTGTCCCACAAGGAAACTTAGCTGAACGACTGCGTGCTGCAGGGGTTGGATTAGGTGCGATTTATACTCCAACAGGTTATGGAACATTGTTAGCAGAAGGTAAAGAAACGAAAGAAGTTAATGGGCGGAATTATGTATTGGAATATCCTATCCATGTAGATGTTGCTTTGATTAAAGCTGAGAAAGGTGATCGTTGGGGAAATATTACCTACAGAAAAGCTGCACGTAATTTTGGACCAGTTATGGCAATGGCTGCAAAACATACAATTGTGTCGGTGGAAAAAGTTGTTGAGCTTGGGGGGTTAGACCCTGAGTTAGTAATTACACCTGGTATATTTGTGAAATCTATTGTCTGTCGTAACTCTAATTTAGGAGAGTGTACCGTATGAGCTTTCAAGTGCGAGATCAAATTGCGGCACGTGTAGCTAAAGATATTCCAGAAGGTGCATACGTAAATTTAGGAATAGGTTTACCGACAATCGTTGCGAATCATTTTGATCCAGAAAAAGAAGTATTTTTACATACTGAGAATGGAATTCTTGGACGTTGGATTGCTGCAGAGGAAGGAAATGAAGATTGGGATTTAATTAATGCAGGGAAGGAACCTATTCAATTATTACCAGGTGCTTCTTTTTTTCACCATGCTGATTCTTTTGGAATGATGAGAGGTGGTCATTTAGATATTTGTGTTCTTGGTGCTTATCAAGTATCTGAAACTGGTGATTTAGCAAATTGGCATACTGGTTCATCTAATGCGGTTCCAGCTGTTGGTGGTGCAATGGACTTGGCTGTTGGCGCAAAAAAAGTTTTTGTTGTTATGGAGTTACTTAACAAGTCTGGACAGTCAAAGCTTCTTAAAAAATGTACTTATCCTCTTACGGGATTAGGCTGTGTAAGTCGGATTTATACAGATTATGCAACATTTGAGATAACAAAAGAGGGCGTTGTGGTGTTAGAAATTATAAAAGATATAACGTTTAATGAATTGCAAAAATTAATGGATGTAGTGTTAATTCAAAATATATAACGTTACATTTACCGTTTTAAGGGTGCTATTGTTTAGCGCCTTTTTTATAGCGGAAAAATATAGATTTTATATTGTGAACTTCAATCTAAAGTTGAGCAAAAAAAGATTTGTGGAGGAGCTAAAAATATATAACAATCAGCATTAGAAGAGGCCCTCTAATGCTGTAAAAGGACATAGTAAAGGGAATGTTTAGATGACTGAGCGATTGGCTAGGTCTTGTATAGCATCCGCGTTATAGCCTAATTCTTTTAAAATTTCTGATGAGTTTTGTCCTAAATCAGGAACTGGCTTAATGATGAAATCCTCTTCTTTCTTTAAACCAACAGGTTTTAGTGTTGGAACTTTTCCAATAGGCGTATCGATTTCTGTCCAGCGATTACGTGCTTTTAGTTGCGGATGATTCCAAACATCTTGCATTTCATTCACACTTGCATTGGCAATTTTTGCTTGTTCAAGACGTTCAATGATTTCGGTTTGTGTAAGTGAATTGAAAATATTTTCAATAATTTGACGTAAAGGCTCTCTGTTTTTAGAGCGTTGAGTATTGTTTACATACTCATCTTGTTTTGCCAGTTCAGGTTGTTGTAAAACAATTTCGCAGAAAGCTTGCCATTCACGTTCATTCTGAATACCTAGCATCACTTTCTTTTGATCACCGGTTGGAAATGGACCATAAGGATAAATTGTTGCATGAGATGAACCTGTACGTGGTGGCGCAGATTCACCACGAAGCGTGTAATACAGAGGATATCCCATCCATTCCGTCATACTTTCAAGCATGGAAATATCAATACGTTTGCCTTTTCCTGTTTTTTGACGCTCTAATAATGCAGCAAGAATATTAGTATAGGCATACATACCTGCTGCAATATCTGCAATTGAGCAACCGGCTTTTACATAAGAATCTTCTGTACCTGTAATAGACAAAAAGCCAGATTCACTCTGAATAAGTAAGTCATACGCTTTTTTATTACGATATGGACCAGGATTCTCTAAGTCATCGCCATAACCTGAAATATCACAAACAATAATTTTAGGATTAATTTTATTTAATTCCTCATAAGAAAGCCCAATGCGTGAAGCTGCTCCTGGTGCAAGGTTTTGTACTAAAACATCTGCTTTTTCAATAAGCTGTTTTAAAATGTCTTGTGCAGGCTCAGCTTTTACATCTAAGGTTAAGCTTTCTTTCGAGCGATTTGTCCAAACAAAATGCGATGACATACCATCAACACGTTCATCATATTTACGGGCAAAATCACCAACTTTAGGTCGTTCTATTTTAATGACACGCGCACCTAAATCTGCCAACTGACGAGTACAAAAAGGTGCTGCAATTGCATGCTCTAAAGTAACTACAGTAATGCCTTCTAGTGGAAGCATATTATTCTCCTGTAAATGTTACGGTGGCTTTCATTGCAACTAAACCATCTGATTTTTCAATCCACAAGTCACCTTTGTCTGAATGAATATCACCACAAATTGAAAACTCGTTGAAATCGAAAACTGGATTCACTGCTCTAAATTCAAATGATGAAACTGTTTTTGTAGGATTTTCTTGTTCAAAAGTATGCAACAACAAAGTTGCTAGTAATGGACCATGAACAATTAAACCTGGGTATCCTTCAACTTCAGTTGCATATGCACGGTCATAATGAATTTTATGCCCGTTAAATGTGATTGCTGAATATCTAAATAGCGTTACCGTATCAACAGGAAATTGCTTTTTATATGTGTAAGGTCTGCTTTCAATTTTAATTTGTGAACTTTGATTATTTGCTTGTGTTTGAACTCGATTAGAGGCTTCTCTGTAAACGATGTCGTGTTCTTCAATAATGGCAAGCGTGTCGTCTGCATAAATAGAATGACGCACAGTAACAAAATACATGTTGCCACTTTTACCTTGTTTTAGCTCAACCTTTAAAATCTCAGATTCACGTTTAATATTTTGATTAATTTGAATAGGATTTAAAAACTCTAAACGCCCACCAGCCCACATTCTTTTAGGAAATGGGATAGGGGGAAGGAAATTCCCTTTTTTAGGATGTCCATCTTCAGCAAGTTCTTGACCATCAACTAAAGGTAAAAAATAAAACCAATGATGCAAATTTGGTAAAACTTGTGGTGCTTTATTTTTTTGATTTAATAAAGCTTGCATCATAGATACTGGGCGTATATCACTAAAATCGACTGTTATTTCTTTTTTACCAATCCATGCATTAAAATTTTCCATATCTGAAAGTCCTAATTTTATTATTTGTTTTAATTTGCTTGTTTTAGAATTTTTTCAGCACGAAGAATGACTGGTAAATCAATCATTTTTCCCTCGAGACTGATGGCTTGACCTTGTGCTTCATTTACAGCATCTAAAACTTTATTTGCCCATGCAATTTCAGCTTCTGTTGGAGTAAATGTAAGATTTACAATATCGACCTGATTGGGATGAATACAAAGCTTGCCTGTAAACCCAAGGTTTTTAGCTTGTTGTGTTTCTAGTTTCACAATTGCTTCATTTTTAAAGTCGACAGTGACGCCATCAATAGGAGCTTCTATTCCTGCAAGTTTAGAAGCAAGTACAAATTCATTTCTAAATGAAAGAAGCTCTTCATACCCACCTTGCATATTCATTTCTAGTTGAAAATCTATTGAGCCAAACATTAGGGCATTCACATTTTCAGCTTGTGCAATTTGACGAATATTGGCAAAACCTAAAGGTGTTTCAATAAGAGCATATGTCGCAATTTTTTTGACAGCATGAATTGCTTTAATATCTTCTACAGATTCAGTTTTAGGTAAAATAATAGCAATGACGTTATCGAATTTGGCTAATTGAATATCTTCAGAGAACCATTCGGTATTTATAGCGTTTGTACGAATCATTACCTGATATTGAGGATGTTCAATCAACCATTGTTTTAAGCTTTCTCTTGCCGATATTTTTAAATCTGTAGGAACTGCATCCTCCAAATCTATTATTACTGCATCTGCTTGGGTGTTGAGCGCTTTTTCAAAGCGCTCAACACGATTAGCAGGAACAAATAAGTAAGAACGTGCAGATTTATTTACTTTTTTCATTATTCATTCCTTCTACTTAAAAAGAACGTGGTAAATCAAGTAAATGCTCTGCAACATAACTAAAAATTAAGTTTGTTGATATAGGTGCAACTTGATATAAACGAGTTTCACGGAATTTACGTTCAATATCATATTCATTGGCAAAGCCGAATCCACCATGAAATTGTAGACAGTTGTTAGCGGCTTCCCAACTTGCTTTTGCTGCTAAATATTTCGCCATATTGGCTTCGGCACCACATTTTTCACCACGGTCAAACATTTCACATGCACGGAAGCGCATTAAGTTTGCAGCTTCAATTTCAATGAAATTATCAGCAAGGGGGAATTGAACACCTTGGTTTTGACCAATTGGACGACCAAATACAACACGATCTTTCACATATTGAGTAACACGATCCATAAACCAGTAACCATCACCAATACATTCAGCAGCAATTAAAGTACGTTCGGCATTTAGACCATCTAGAATATATTTAAAGCCTTTACCTTCTTCACCAATCAGGTTTTCTTCCGGAATTTCTAAATTATCGAAGAAAATTTCATTTGTTTCATGGTTCACCATATTGGGAATAGGGCGAACAACCATGCCATTTTTTTCTGCTTCTCGAAGGTCAACCATGAAAATAGACATGCCTTCAGACTTTTTAGTTACTTCAGCTAAAGGTGTTGTACGAGCAAGCAAGATCATCCAATCACTATGCTGAACACGAGAAATAAATACTTTTTGACCATTAATTACATAACGATCACCTTTCTTAACAGCAGTCGTTTTAATTTTTGTGGTATCTGTTCCTGTCGTTGGTTCAGTGACTCCCATTGTCTGTAAACGCCACTCACCTGTCGCAATTTTAGGTAAATACAATTCTTTTTGAGCTTTTGAACCGTGACGAAGCAGTGTACCCATGTTGTACATTTGACCGTGACAAGCACCTGCATTGCCACCACTACGGTTAACTTCTTCCATAATAATAGAAGCTTCTGTTAAGCCTAAACCTGATCCGCCATACTCTTCAGGAATCATTGCTGCCATCCAACCAGCTTGAGTGAGTGCATCTACAAACTCTTCAGGATAGCCTCGCTCTTCGTCAATTTTACGGTGATATTCATTTGGAAATTCTGAACATAAGGCACGAACAGCTTCACGTATTTCTTGATAATTATTAATGGTACTTTTCATGAAAGATATCCTTATCGAACAATATATTTAACTTATGATCAATCATATATTGTTATTTAAGGTTGATTAAAATAGTATTAAGTGATGGATATAATCTCAAAAAGATATTGATATGGACATTAAACAATTACGATCTTTCGTGACAATTTCGGAAACAAAAAATATTACAAAAGCTGCAGCGCTGCTTAATATTGTACAGCCAGCCGTTTCAAGACAAATTCATTTGCTTGAAGAGGAATTAGGTGTGGAGTTGTTTGAGCGTGGTCGCCATGGTATGAACTTAACCAATGAAGGAAAAGTTTTAGAAGGCTATGCACGTAGAGCTTTGAAAGAGATTGAAGCTGCAAAAATTGAACTGACTTCTTCAGATGGATCTTTAAAAGGTACAATCAATATTGGCATTTTAGCAAGTCTAAGCGAATTACTTTCTGTTTCGCTCATGCGAGTTATTAAGAAAAAATATCCTGATGTGAGTTTAAAAATTTCTGTGGGATATTCAGGACATTTGAAGGAGTGGCTTGAAGCAGGAGATATTGATGTAGCACTTATTTATGGTTCTGTATCATCAAAGTTCTTAGATATTCAGCCCATTGTCCGTGAACAGCTTTGGCTTATTGGACACTATGACTCAGATTTAAAACATGATTGTGCTTTGGAATTAGAGGAGGTGTCTCAGCATCCTTTAATTTTACCGTATGCACCACACAGGTTAAGGACTTTAATTGAGCAAGGTTTTAATCAAGAAAATCTCATTTTAAAAATTGGTGCTGAAATTAATGATCTTAATGTTCAAAAACAATTGGTGAAAGAAGGATTTGGTTTTACGATTTTGCCTCTTGTCTCAGTAAAAAATGATTTGCAAAAAAAATCTGTCAGAGTTGCACCCATTAATCATCCGTATTTCACAAGAGATGTTGCGTTGGCTTTACCAAATACAAGACATATTTCCAAATTGGTCCATACCATTGCACAGGAAATTATATATTGTTCAAAAGTTGCAGTAGATGTGAAAGCGTGGCTGGGGGGAGAATGGATTAAAAAATAGATGTTATTTGCATAAATTTTAACTATTAGATGGGTATGATCAAAATATTTGATGGAATTTTATTTTGAATTTATTTGATATAATTTATTGATATTATTATATTTTTTTTAATTTTTTTGTAATGGTTATTTGGCTGCTCACTTATTGAGATTGTTCTTGAAAATTTAATCTGATAACTATAGCGAAAAGTTATAGCAAGAAAAAATTGAATAATTTTAAGACTCAAATGTCTTAAAAATGGCTAAGGAGAAGCCTAATGAGTGAGAGTGTTACAAATACAGAATTCCATGGTGCGCCAGATAAAAAAACACGAATTAAATCTATTATTGGTGGTTCAGCTAGAAACTTAGTCGAATGGTATGACTGGTTTGCATATAGTATGTTCACCTTATATTTTGCTCGTTCATTTTTTCCAGCGGGAAATCAAACTGTAGAATTATTACAGGCAGCTGCAGTCTTTGCTGTAGGTTTTTTAATGCGTCCAATTGGTGCTTGGATGATGGGGATTTTCGCAGATCGTAAAGGGCGAAAAGCGGGTTTAACATTATCTGTCACACTTATGTGTATAGGTTCTTTATTTATTGCATGTGCACCGACATATGAACAAATGGGTATTGTTGCTCCAATTGTATTGATTGTTGCACGGTTACTTCAAGGTTTGAGTGTAGGTGGCGAATATGGTGCTAGTGCAACCTATTTAAGTGAAATGGCGGGTAAAAATCGTCGTGGTTTATTTTCCAGTTTTCAATATATGACCATTCTTGCAGGTCAATTATTGGCTTTATTTACATTGATTGTTTTACAAAATGTATTAACTGAAGAACAATTATATGACTGGGGCTGGCGTGTTCCGTTCTTTATTGGTTCTGGTTTGGCATTACTGATCTTTCTTATCCGTCGTGGTATGGCAGAAACAGAATCATTTAAAAATGCAGACCGTGAAAATGCTCCAAAATCGAGTGCATTATCATTATTTAAAAATCACCCGAAAACAGCATTGGCTGTAATTTTCTTAACTGCAGGTGGAACTTTATCTTTTTATGCATATACAACCTATATGCAAAAATTTTTGGTCAACACATCTGGTTTTACTAAAGAAACGGCAACAATAATTTCAGCGGCATCAATTTTTGTATTAATGTTATTACAACCAATTGTAGGACATATTTCAGACAAAATTGGTCGTAAACCAGTCATGATTTTCTTTGGTGTTGGTGGTGTTCTCTTTACGTATGCAATCTTTACATTAATTTCACAAACAACAAATCCATTTGTTGCATTTGGATTAATTGTATTTGGCATGATGTTTGTTTCGGGATACACGGCAACAGGTGCTGTTATTAAATCTGAAATGTTCCCTGCGCATATTCGAGCTCTTGGTGTAGCTTTGCCATATGCAATTGCAAATACGATTTTTGGTGGAACATCTGAATTAATGGCATTGCAATTTAAGAGCATGGGACATGAAAACTACTACTTCATTTATGTTACCGTTATGGTAGGCATATGTTTGATTTATTTCCTAAGAATGAAGGATCAGAAAAAATATAGTCAAATTTTAGAAGATTAATTTTTCTAAATATGATTTACAAATAAGCCTATATAGGCTTATTTGTATTTTAGAAATGATAAAAATAGATAGGATTAGAAAAATGTATACAGCTTCGTGTTTATGCAATGGTATTCAGCTTAAAATAAGCCAAAATATTTCTAAAATACTAGTTTGTCACTGTAAGCAATGTCAAAAAGCACAAGGTGCAGCATTTGTGGCAATTGCGCCTATTGAAATCAAAAATTTAGATATTATTCAAGGGAAAGAGTTACTTTCGGAATATTATGCAACAGAGAATAAAAAACGTGTGTTCTGTAGTCAATGTGCATCGCCAATTTATAGCGCACGCTTAGATTTGCCCGATGTGATTCGTTTACGTGTTGGAATTATTAATGAAGATATAAATGCAAAAATTTATTCACATGCATTTACTCAATATAAAGCGTGTTGGTTTGATTTACCTGATGATGGTGCTTTAATTTTTGATGAAAAAGTAGTGGTATAAGTTTCTATTGTATAGCTATTAATACTTTTGAATTAAACACTTAAATTAAAAATGCGCTATGATGAAGCAGTTCGTGTTTGACTGTGGGGATATCGATATGAATTTTCTGAAAAAGAAAAACAAAGCAAGTTTTGTGTTTTTTATTCTTGTACTTTATTCATGTATTGGTAC
This sequence comes from Acinetobacter portensis, assembly GCF_010646905.1. Taxonomy (NCBI): domain Bacteria; kingdom Pseudomonadati; phylum Pseudomonadota; class Gammaproteobacteria; order Moraxellales; family Moraxellaceae; genus Acinetobacter; species Acinetobacter portensis. Next base: position 514,064 of record NZ_JAAARQ010000002.1, on the reverse strand, counting down.
TGCATTAGGCTTCTTATTTATAGGGTATCTGATATAAATTTAGATAGACTAAATTTAGAAAAATGAAAGCCGAATCTTGAATTCGGCTTTATACTTTAATTAGCTTTCAGTTTTTCAATAATTTCATCTAAAGGCTTCACACGTTTTACTTCATCCCATAATGCTTTCGCTTCAGGATAATGTTTCGACATCATGCCTAGCCATTGTTTATAACGACCAACCATATTCATTTCTTTTTTATAAGAACCATTTAAAAAACGAATTTGTAATGCTAATAGTTCATTCCACGTTATGAGTGGTTCATCTGTATTTTGACGAATACATTGGGTTAAGTCGGGTGTTGTTACTGCGCCACGACCAATCATTAAATCTTCACAGCCCGATTCAATTCGGCACTGTTTAGCATCTGCATTTGTCCAAATTTCACCATTGGCAATGACATTAATTTTTAAAGCTTCACGAATAGGATTTAATTGATCCCAAAAAGCAGGAGGAGTATAGCCATCTGCTTTTGTACGTGCGTGAACTGTTACCCAGGCTGCACCTGCATCTTCAATTGCATGTGCATTTTCAAGCATAAAGTTTCTGTCCATATAACCCAAACGCATTTTAGCAGATACAGGAATATGGCTTGGTACAGCATCTCGAACGGCTTTTACAAGTTCGTGTACCACTTCGGGTTCATCAAGTAAAACAGAACCGCCACGATGTTTATTGACCGTTTTTGCAGGGCAACCAAAGTTCATATCAATGGCAGGAGCACCAAGCTCAGCTGCACGAATGGCATTGGCTGCAAGCATTTCAGGGTCATTACCTAAAAATTGCACATGCACAGGCGTTCCAGCTGCAGTTTTACCATCATTGAGTAATTCTGGGCAGTATTGGTAAAAAATATGGTCGGGTAAAACGGAATTGGTGACACGAATGAATTCGGTTACACACCAGTCGAAACTGCCTACGGATGTAAGCACATCTCGCATAATTGGGTCAGTTAAGCCTTCCATGGGTGCAAGCACAAGTTTCAAAGTGTGTTACCTGATAGTGAAAAAAGGCTGTTATACGGTTTTTTAGAAAACTTGTCTAGTGCAAAGTCATTTGTAACCTGAAGAGAATAAAAATGATGATCTAAAGATTCACACATTTTTATTCCTTCGTTTTTCATATATATGATGACTTAAAAAATAGGTACGTTAAAACCAATAACAGGACCCTTTTCAGTAATATCCCAACGGAAATTGCCAGATGTATAGTCTTGATGGAAGTAGCGATAGCCCGCTCTTAAATTAATAATGCGTTTGAATACAGGAATGTTATATCCAATATAGGTATGAGCAGATAAGGTATTTTCAGCACCAACGGTGACTTCCGATGCTAAATTCCATGGAGAATCAAAGTTGTATCTAAGACGAGCACCCCAAAAGAATTCATTCCAATTGATGTCCACTTTTTTTGTTAAGCCTAATGCAGCTACAGTCGCTTCAGCTTCGGTATGGTGAATACCAATGGTTGGTTCAAAAATTAGTTTTGGTCGCTTTAATGAATTTTCAGTCGGAGATTTATAGGCTTGGTAATAAATGCCGTAACTTGTCTGATCTAACTTTGTTTCTAAGGCTAAAGGAATATTGTAAATGCTTTCATCTTTAGATGTTTTAACAAGTTGTTTATCAATGTAAATACCCCAGTCGCCCTTACTAAAATCGAGATATCCCATATAAACTTGATCAAGATTTTTTAGGGTATCGCTGAATGGCTGATCGGCGTTATATTTAATATTCCCTTCACTTAATGTTCCATCTATATCTGCTGCAAAAACATAAAAATTAGCATTAATTTTAGGCTTTCCTTTGAAGGATTCAGTAAAGCTATTTTCTGCAAAGATTATTTGACTAGATAGTGCGATTGCTGTGAGTAGAAAAATCTTTTGTATATTCATAAGTATTTGCTCTTTTTATTGGACTTTAGCAGTTTGCATTAAGTAATAAAACAAAATAATTCACAAATAATACTATTGAATAATAACGAGAATTCGCTCGTAAAATAAGGACAAAAAAATTGGGTGGATTGAACGCTATTGGTTATTGTGTTTTATCGACCCAAAATCATTTCCAATACAAATTTAGAGCCAATAAAACCAAGGGCTAATAAGAAAAAACCCATAATGGTAAAACGAATGGCTTTTTGACCACGCCAACCAAATTTATAATGACCAATAAGTAATGCGCCATAAATAAACCAAGAAATGATACTAAACGCAGTTTTATGCGCTAAATGCTGACCAAAGAAATTCTCAATGGTAAAGAAACCAAAAGCTAAAGCAATGGTCAATAAAGCAAAGCCTGCAATTAACATATCAAACAGCAAAGATTCCATAGCTTGATATGAAGGCAATAAACCGACCCAAATACGACGTTTTTGTTTATTTTTTAATTCACGGTTTTGGAACCATAAAATTACTGCTTGAATCGTTGCCATCAACAAAATTGCATAAGCACAAAGCGAAAGAATAATATGAATATCTAAGCCTAAAGAATGCTGTTCAATAAACTGTTTTGGCTGGCTAAATGCAAAACCTAGAATTAAACCACCCGCAGCGACAGGAATACCCAATAAATTCATGGCAGCAACAGGACGATAACTACTAAACAAAGCGCTTAATAACAGCATTAAACCTGAGGTAAATGAAACAAGATTGAACACATCGTAGTTAATGCCCAATGGTGTCAGCATATCGATATATAAAACTGCACTATGCAGAACTAAGCCTAAACCGAGAACAACACCAAAAAACCATTGGTTTGTATCATTTTTTGATATTAAGTGGCTGAACAAATACCAAAAAGCAGTCACATAAGCGACCAAAGCTAAGACTGTATAAACCAGAGGCAGGCTAATCATGACAAACCTTTTTCAGGATGATGGATATTCATTTATATAAATTCTACTCGAACTACAGTATCCTATAGCATTCTATGCATAAATTTTCTATTTTAAAGAAACATTTTTTTGCGACTAGTTATTTTAAGCGGATTTTGCAATGTTTGATACCTTAACAGAACGACTCACGCAGAGTTTAAGAAATGTTACTGGCTCCGGGCAGCTAACCGAAGACAATATTAAAGATACGTTACGTGAAGTGCGTATGGCACTTCTTGAAGCTGATGTTGCATTACCTGTAACTCGTGAATTCATCGCGAAAGTTAAGGAAGAAGCATTGGGTCAAGAGGTGATGACACAGTTATCACCAGGTCAAGCTTTCGTTAAAATTGTACATAACGAATTGACCAAAATGATGGGTGAGGCGAATGAAAGCCTAGACCTAGCAGCAAAACCACCTGTTGTTATTCTTCTTGCAGGTTTGCAAGGTGCGGGTAAAACAACAACGGCTGCAAAACTTGCTCGTTTCTTACAAGAACGCCAAAAGAAAAAAGTGGCGATGGTTTCTGCCGACGTTTATCGTCCAGCGGCAATTAAACAGTTACAAACTGTTGCGGGCGAAGTAGGCGCGATTTTCTTTGAATCGAGCGCAGACGAAAAACCAATTACCATTGCGAACCGTGCAATTGAACAAGCAAAAATTCAATTTGCTGATGTCTTAATTGTCGATACAGCAGGTCGTTTACATGTCGATGATGACATGATGGACGAAATTAAAGAGCTTCACGCTGCAATCAAGCCAACTGAAACACTGTTCGTTGTAGATGCAATGACAGGTCAGGATGCTGCAAATACAGCAAAAGCCTTTAATGATGCATTACCACTTACAGGTGTGATTTTAACGAAAACTGATGGTGATGCACGCGGTGGTGCGGCACTTTCTGTTCGTGCAATTACAGGTAAGCCAATTAAATTCTTAGGTATGGGCGAAAAGCTTGATGCCTTAGAGCCATTCCATCCTGAACGTGTTGCACAACGTATTTTGGGTATGGGTGACGTACTTTCTTTAGTTGAAGAGCTAGAACGCAAAGTCGATAAAGAAAAAGCCGAAAAAATGGCGAAAAAATTGCAAAAAGGCGGAAGCTTCAACTTTGAAGATATGCTGATGCAATTTGAACAAATGAATAAAATGGGCGGCATGATGGGCTTCTTAGACAAGTTGCCTGGTATGAGCAATGCTGGTCTTCAAGATGCACTTGCACAAGCTAACCCAGAAAAACAAGTCAAGAAAATGGAAGCGATTATTCAGTCGATGACACTGAAAGAGCGCCGTAATCCTGATTTGATGAACCCAAGCCGTAAAAAGCGTATTGCCGCAGGTTGTGGTATGGATGTTGTTGAAGTGAATAAACTCATTAAACAACATGCGCAAATGGCGAAAATGATGAAGAAATTTGCTAATCCATCTGGTATGGCAAAAATGATGCGTTCATTGGGTGGCATGCAAAAACAATTTGGTGGTGGCGGTGGTATGGGACCATTATTTGGTAATAAGAAATAATAATCTGATTCATCCAATAAAAAAGGCGCTTCATGCGCCTTTTTTATATTCTCGATTTGGCTTTTAGTTTTTCTCAGCGTGATTTATATAACGTTGTAATCCACGTAGTAACAAATCTGCTTCTATAACAGGATGATATTCTGCTAAAAACTTAGCAAAAAGAGGAGCATCGCCACCTGTTAAAATAAGTTTACGCGGACTTTGCTCAAGCACATTTTTAATAATACTCACTAAACCTAGCAAAATACCGTGATGTACAGCATCTATGGTATTTCTTCCGGGGCTGAGTTGATCAAAAGCCGCATCTGGTATTTTAATGCCTTTGGTATTTTGAATGAGTGAATCACGCTGTAAATATAAATTTGGCAGAATATAGCCGCCTAAATGATTTAATCCATCTGCTAAATCTATGGTTAAAGCTGTACCGCAACTAATCACACAATATTTTTCATCAGGCTTATTTGCTACAGCAAGTACTTGCAACCAACGGTCAATCCCGAGTTGAGTTGTATCATCATAACCACATTTTAAACCCGCATATTCAGCATGAACTTGTGCGCAAACAACTGGAATTTTCAACTGCTTTATAATTTTTTTGATGCGTTCATTGCTGGTTTTATCTTGAACGGAAGATACACCAACTTGATGAATGCCTAAATTTTTAAAATGTTGAATAAGCCCTAACAGTAAATCGGCAGGAGACTGTAAATGCAATTCAGCAGCATGTTCTATCACTTGATCATTTTCAGTGACCCAATATTTAAGTCGAGTATTTCCAATATCTAACCATAAACTTTTCATTGCCAATACTCTATTTACTTGGGTTTAACAGGCGCATACGTCCTTGATAATAGGTTGAAGTTGATGTTTCAGATTTTAAAATAATAGCACCATCATTTTGAATTCCTATAAACTCTCCGCATGTTTTCATGCTCTCATGCTTAAATTCTATGGAATGATACTCAAATTCTATAGCTTGATTGATAAATGCCGCATGATGGTTAAAACGAGCTGCCAAATTATAACAATGATGATTAAACCATTGACCTGCTTGTTGAATGGCTAAATAAAGTTCTGCAATTAAAGTTAGGCGATCAATTGGATTTAAACCAATTTCTTTAAGTGATGTAATATCTTGATTAATTTGAGAATCAATCACAGGTGATACATTAATTCCGACACCAACCACCGCTTGATAAGATGAGATCGGCTCTACCAATATCCCACCTAATTTCTGATCTTTATAATAAATATCATTGGGCCATTTTACTTTTAAACCTAGAGCATCAAAACTTGGCATTTGAATAATATTAAGTGCAATTTCAAGTGCTAATCGACCGTCGATGGGTGTTTGTAAATTCAGCAATGTGCTTAAATAGATATTGCCTTCAGGTGAAACCCATGGTCTTTTATTTTGTCCTCGACCTTGAGTTTGCTTGCGACTACAGATTAAAACACTGCTAATTCCTTTTAGTGCCACTTCGCGAACATCATCGTTGGTAGATGTTGTGACGGGTTTTAATATTAAAAGCTCGGGAAGTTGATTCACTTCTGTGAGTTTTTGTTGAAGTAGGCGAGTATCTAAATCCATCAGAATTTTAAAATATGGGAAAGTAAAACATGGAGTTAATCATATATCTGTTGATTGGTGCAATTGCAGGATTTACCGCAGGACTTTTTGGCGTGGGTGGTGGTCTCATTATTGTGCCTATTCTCTATGTGGTATTTACCCATTTAAATTATGATCCAAGTGTCGTTATGCATATGGCAGTAGGAACATCTCTTGCAACTATTATCGTAACTTCAATAAGTTCTGTATCTGCACATCATAAAAAAGGCGCAGTGTTATGGAATGTTGTACGTAACTTGGCACCTGGTTTAGTCGTTGGCTCATTTTTAGGAGCAGGTATTGCAGATTTACTTTCGGGACAAGGTTTGCAGTTACTGATTGGCTTCTTTGCTGTTTGGGTGGCATTTAAGATGTTCACAGGTGCAAATGCAGTCATTGACCCATCTAAAAAATTACCATCTACAGGAATGCAGGTTTTAGCAGGTGGTGGTATTGGTGTGGCATCTGCAATTTTTGGAATTGGTGGCGGTAGTTTAACTGTGCCATTTTTAAATAAATGTGGTGTGGTGATGCAAAAATCTGTAGCAACATCATCGGCATGTGGTTTACCTATTGCTGTTGCAGGAGCTTTAGGTTTTATGTGGTTTGGTCATGTTGCAAAAGTCGAAGTGCCTAATACCATTGGTTATATTCATGTTTATGCCTTTATTGGTATTAGTATAATGAGTTTTATAACGGCAAAACTTGGGGCAAAAGTTGCGCATATATTGTCACCTGCGATGTTAAAAAAATGTTTTGCGGGTTTGCTATCAACAGTTGGTTTGTATTTTATTTTGAAAGGTTTTAGTAGTTTCTTTTGATTTAATAAAATGAAGTTGGCTGTATAGACATAAAATTGTCTAACAATGTCATGGTTAAAATGTGTTTTTATCTTTAAATATAGATGAATAGTTTTTTAAAACTAGTGTTTGCATCTATATAAAAACAAGATAGGCACAGTATGCAACAACATGATAAATATAGTATATCTGAACAAATTGCACAGCATATTGCCGAGCAAATCATTAGTGGTGAATTGGTTGAGGGGGAGCGTATTCAAGAGATACGCTTTGCTCAAGAATTGGATGTGAGTCGTGGTTCTATACGTGAAGCATTACTATTGTTAGAGCGCACACATTTAATTGAAATATATCCGCGTCGTGGCGCAGTTGTGTCGGAAATGTCGGCACAACAGGTTTCATCTTTATTTGATATGTCGAGCTTGTTACTGGGGCAAATTGTGCAACGTATTGCAGATATTTTGCAGACACATGAAATTGAAAATTTAAAATATTTATTAGAACAATTATCTGAAGAGTGTCATTTAGGGCATACAGAAAATTTTTACGATTTAATCTTTCAAGGATTATTGAAACATCAAAATAAAGTGAATAATCCATATTTACTTAAATATTATAAAGAGCTATTGCCATCGCTACGTAGAAGTTATTTTTTAACACTAAATACTTCTAAAAGAGAGCTACAAGAATCGTTAGAATTGTTTAAACTTGTGGTGACTGCGATTGTGAGTAGAAATTCGCAACAAGCAGCAATAAATATGGAAGATTTTTGTCGACACTTACGTGATTTAGTGTTGGAATCTCTAACACGAATGAAACAAATAGAACTTGCGTGGGCAAGACGCTCGCGCCGTTGATTAGGACATTATGCGTTTAAGCAGCTTAAAACTTTCCGGCTTTAAATCATTTGCCGATAGTACAACATTAAATTTTAAAGCGAACCGTACTGCAGTTGTGGGGCCAAATGGCTGTGGTAAATCGAATGTAATTGATGCTATTCGTTGGGTAATGGGTGAGTCAAGCGCTCGTCAATTACGTGGTGGTAGTATGCAAGATGTTATTTTTACAGGAACGGCAAAACGTAAACCTGTGGGAGTGGCAAGTGTAGAGCTTCGTTTTGACAACACTTATGGAAAATTAGGTGGAACGTATAACGCATATAACGAATTGGCTGTTCGTCGTCAGGTCAACCGTGATGGTAAATCTGAATATTTCATTAATGGTACCAAGTGTCGTCGTCGTGATATTACCGATATTTTCTTAGGAACAGGTTTAGGACCACGTTCTTATGCGGTTATTGAGCAAGGGATGATTAACCGCTTAATTGATGCCAAACCTGAAGAAATGCGGGTATTTCTTGAAGAGGCAGCAGGTGTTTCACGCTATCAAGCACGTCGTCGTGAAACGATGTTGCACTTGGAACATACCACACAAAATTTATCTCGTTTAGATGATATTGCCTCGGAACTTCGCTCACAATTAAAAACCTTAAAGCGTCAATCTGAAGCGGCAGTTCAATATAAAGAATTAGAAACCCAAATTCGTACCATTAAAATTGAAGTTTTATCTTTCCAATGTGAACACAGTACGCGTTTACAAGAAGAATATACAGTTCACATGAATCGTTTGGGCGACACTTTTAAGTTGGTGCGCTCTGAACTGAATACATTTGAGCATGATTTAACGGCAACAAGTGAATTATTCCAACGTCTTATTCAGCAATCGACACCTTTGCAAAATGAATGGCAACAGGCAGAGAAAAAGCTTTCTGAATTGAAGATGACTTTGGAACAAAAACAAAGTCTGCTACAACAAAATACTTCGACATTATCGCAATTAGAAGAACAGAAAGTTCAAACTAAAGAACGTTTACAACTTATTGAACTGCAATTGGAAACTTTGCAAGAACAGCAAGAAGGGCAAACTGAACAGCTACAAACGCAAGAAAGCCAAAGTCAAAATCAATCACAAGGCTTTAATGATTTAAAAGCACAGCAACAACAGGCAACACAACAATTTGAGCAAATTAAAACTCAGGTTGAAAAGCAACAACAGCAAAAAATGCAGATGTTGGCGCAAAGTGAGCAATTAACGAAAAACATTGCTCGAATTGAACAGCAAAAAATAACTTTACAACAGCAAGCGCAGCAAATCCAAAACCAATATCAGCAAGATGATATTGAACAGCTTGAGCAAGAAAAGCGTGATTTAACTACACAAATCATGACCATTGAACAAAATATTCAAACACAGAAAATTGAATTAGATGCACGACAAGAACAATATTCTGTTCAAAAAAATGTCGTGAATCAGCTCAAGTCTGATATTCAGGTTTTGCAATCGGAGCAAAAGAATTTAAATCAATTGATGACTAAAAACAGCCCTAAAAAAGAAGTACAGGGTGAGCAATTGATGCAAAGTTTAAAGCTAAATGAAGATGGTAAAGCTCAAGCGAATTTAATTGAAAAGTTCTTGTCGAAATGGTTGTCTGCACAAGTTTTAGATGCTTCAAATACGTTTCAAGAAAGTATTGCACGTCAGCTAAAACCATCGAAAAAACAAGAAAAAATTCAATTGGATGATCTTCCTTGTTTAGCCGATTGGATTGAAAAACCGCAGCATTCATTGTGGCAACAGGTTGCAGTTGCACAAACTTTAGATCAGGCATTAAAGCTTCAAAGTAAGCTGGCTATTGGTCAAAGTATTTTGTCTTTAGATGGTTATCACGTAGGTTCGGATTGGGTGATTGGTCTGTTTTATGATGATGCATCTCAGGCGGGGCAAGGGGCGTTAAGTCACCGTATTCGTTTAGATGAAATTGAACAGGCTTTGGCTACACAAACAGCATTATTTCAAGATGCTGAAGTTCAACTTCCTGAAATTTTGCACCATGTTCAACATCAACAAAAAATATTGCAAGATTTACACGATCAGCTGAAACAAGCGCAAAAAGCGTTGCAAACAACCGATGTAAGTTTGGCAAAAGTACAAAGTGCAGCGCAGGCATTTACGGTGCAAAAGCAACAATTGCAAAATCAGCTACAACAGTTAGATGAGCAATTAGAAGAAGATGCAATGCAAAAAGATGACTTAGAAATCGATTTGCATTCATTAAGTTTAAAGCTTGAGCAAGTTTTGCCAAACTATAAAACTATGCAATTTCAGGTCGATGAGCTGAATGAGCGAATTGAAAACTCGCAACAAGATTTACAGCACTCTCAGCAAGAGTTAGAGATTGTGCGTCGTCAAGCGGTACAAACCAAGCAACAAGTTGAACTTCTTGAGAAAGATGCGTCTTTCTTAAAAGCACAATATCAACAAATTTTGGCGCAAATGGAACAAGCGAAAAAGTTTGTAGATCCTGTTCAATTAGAATTACCTGCTTTGCAAAGTCAGTATGCAGAACAGCAAGCATCTACTGAAAAGCTACAGAAAACTTGGAATGAATGGCAAGTTGAATTGAATAGCGTACAAGAAAAACAACAAAGCTTGACTGAAAAGCGTCATCAGCATCAACAACAAGATGAAAAGCTTAGAACTGAGCTTGAAGAGAAGCGTTTAGCTTGGCAATCTGCAAAATCAGATTTACAACACTATTCAGATCAGTTAAAAGAGTTGAATAGTGAAGTAATTTTAGGGCTGAATATTGACTTAGTTGCACATCAGCAGAAGCTTGAAAAAGTTCAACAGCAATTTGAAAAAATTGGTGCGGTAAATTTGGCAGCATCTGCTGAATATGAAGAAGTATCTACACGTTATGCGGAGCTTAGTCATCAAATTGACGACTTAAATAAAACAGTAGATCAACTACAAGCAGCAATGAAAAGCATTGATCAAGAAACGCGTAAATTGTTTATGACGACATTTGATCAGGTCAATAAAGAGCTTCAAGAATTATTTCCAAAAGTATTTAATGGTGGTGAAGCAAGTTTAAGCCTAGAAGATGATTGGCAATCTGGTGTTAAGCTCATGGCACGACCACCGGGTAAAAAGAACAGTTCACTTGCCTTACTTTCAGGTGGTGAAAAGGCATTAACAGCTTTGGCTTTGGTATTTGCAATCTTTAGATTGAACCCTGCGCCATTCTGTGTTCTCGATGAAGTTGATGCTCCATTGGATGATGCAAACGTAGGACGGTTTTGTAATCTTGTAAAAGAGCTTTCCGAACAGGTTCAGTTCATTTACATTACACATAATAAATTGGCAATGACCATGGCAACAGATTTACTCGGGGTAACCATGCCAGAGCCAGGAACATCAAAATTAGTAACCGTAAACTTAGAAGAAGCGGCTGAATACGGCTTGGTGGAGGCATAGAATGGAAATTACAACAATTGTCGGAATTGCAATTGCCGTTATTATTATAGTGATTGGTTTAAAACTTCTTTTGAAGAAACCAAGAGATACAGCTCCATCTTTAGAAAGTGAATTGCAATTTAACGAAGATAGTCAAAAGCCTATTATTCCAAGACATGTTCGTGACCAATTACAACTTACCGATTCAGAAGAAACAGTTCGTGTTGAACCTACTTTAGATGCTAAACAGGTTCAAACAGAGTTTGAATTCGATAAAGCTGAACCTAAGCTAAATGAAGAAAAATTAGCTAAAAATACATCTGAAGTAACGCAAGAAAAAGCTGAAGTTAAAGCTGAAGAATCATCTAAAAAACCAGAAATTGAAGATGGTTTAAGTGCTGAAGTTGAAGTGCCTGCCAATGAGCCTGTTGCAACATCAGAAACAAAAGCAGAATCATCATTTACCTTAAATTCAAATATTGAAAAAGCAGAAATTTCTGAGTTTGAAGAAGAGAGCAGTATTTTAGATGCACATCTTTATGAGCAAAAAGTTGTAGATGATGAATGTGCGCTCGTTACGGCAGAATCGTTTATTGCATTTAACGTTGTCTATAAGGGTCGTGTTCTTTCAGGTGAAAAAACCTTAAAAGTACTTTTAAAGTACGGTTTACGATTTGGTGAAATGAAATGTTTTCATCGTTATAATGAAGATGGTACGAAATTACTATTTTCTGCGTTGCAAATTACAGACACAGGCACAGAAGGCTTCGACTTAGAAACACTTTCAACTGAAGAAGTGAAGGGGTTAGCGCTGTTTCTTGCATTGCCACATAGCGATGTCCAAAATGCATTTGATACAATGGTGAGTATTGCAGGACTTATTGCACGTGAAATTGATGGAACGGTTTATGATCAAAATGATTTTGAACTTACACCACAATTACGAGAATATTGGCGTCATCAAGCGATTGATTATCGCTCAGGTCAAACAGCAAAAGTTTAAGTGAATTGAAAGCTGAGTTTTAGCTTTCTATAATACACATTATGCAAAAATTATAGGGCGGAAATACCGCCCTTTTTTATGGTGGATATATGACACAAAATTCGACTGTCGTTGCGCAAATGCGTCAATTGATTCAATTACTGGCTCAGCATAATCATGCTTATTATGTAATGGATCAACCCACTATTGAAGACAGTGAATATGATCAGTTATTTCACCAACTGAAAGCTTTAGAACAACAACATCCAGATTTAATTCAATTAGATTCACCCGTGAATAAAGTGGGTGGAAAACCATTATCGAAGTTTGAAAATATTACTCATGTTGTGCCAATGCTTTCGTTGGGTAATGTTTTTAATCAGGAAGATTTGTTTGCCTTCGCACGTCGTGCGGAAGAACGCTTGCCGAATCAAAAAGTTGAATACGATGTAGAGCTGAAATTTGATGGTTTGGCAATTTCATTGTGGTATGAAAATGGCGTACTTGTACGTGGCGTAACTCGTGGCGATGGTGAAACAGGCGAAGTTATCACTCAAAATGTAAAAACCATTCGTAATTTGCCAAAAGTATTATCTTCAGAAAAAGGTGCAATTCCCGAACTTTTAGAAGTTCGCGGTGAAGTGCTTATGCCAAAATCGGGCTTTGAAAAGCTCAATGCGGAAAATGAAGCCAAAGGTGAAAAGACCTTTGCTAATCCGCGTAATGCTGCAGCGGGAAGTTTACGTCAATTAGACCCGAATATTGCAGCATCTCGTCCACTCGCATTTTATGCTTATGGTATTGCACAGTGCGAACCGCATCATGATCAAACCACAATGTCTGCAAGCTTAGAATGGCTTACACAATTTGGCTTTGCAGTAGGTGAACGTCATTTTGTTTGTGAAAGCATTCAAGATGTGCAAAAAGCCTATGAACAAATTAACCAAGAACGTCCCAATTTAAGCGTTGAAATTGATGGCATGGTCATTAAAGTAAATGATCTTAAACAACAAAAACAACTTGGATTTTTAAGTCGTGAGCCACGTTGGGCAACAGCATATAAATTTCCTGCAGTTGCAGCCTTAACGACGGTTGAAAATATTGATTGGCAAGTTGGGCGTACAGGAACACTTACACCTGTAGCACGGTTAAATCCTGTGGCTGTTGGCGGTGTGACTGTTTCCAATGTAACGCTACACAATATTGGTGAAATTCACCGTTTAGATGTGCGTGTAGGCGATACAGTTAGCGTTTATCGTAGTGGCGATGTAGGTGTCACCATGAACTCAAGTGTTTCAAGTAGAACTCAATTAGATTTTCAAATGGCAGTATAAGGGTAGCAGTAATGTCTAACTATAAATTTAACGACAACCAAATCGCCATTATTGAAAAGCTAGGGCTTAATTTAAATATAGACGATGCAGAGAAGTTATTTTCTTCTAATGATCACAGTTTGGAAAAATTGGAAATATTGCTTAAAGCTGCCAATGCTTTTTACAGATCTGGTTATCCGATTATTGAAGATGATAAGTATGATGAATATCTTACCTACTTCAAAACTCTTGATCCAGATAATCCATTCTTATTAAGTGTAGAGCCTGAAGTTTTAATCGATAGCAAGACTGTTCCACTTCCAAAGAAAATGCTTTCTACTGATAAAGCATATTCTTTTGAAGAAATTAAAAAATGGACTGAAAGAATTACTAAAGCCGCATCAGAAATTGAATTTGATCAAAATTTAATTGAGATTAGGGTTACACCAAAACTTGATGGTTATGCTGCTTATGATGATGGTATAACTCTCTACACCCGAGGTGATGGGACAAGAGGTCAAGATATTACTCGTGCATTTGAACGAGGACTCAGAGTAGCAAAAAATGCAGGAAGGGGTTTAGGACCTGGCGAAATAGTAATCAAGAAAAGTTACTTTAATAAAGTGTTGAGTGAAAAGTTTGAAAACTCACGCAATATCCAAGCAGCAATTATTGCTGAAAAGAAAGTTGATGAAGATGTTCAAAATGCAATTGATGACGGTGCTTGTGTCTTCTACCCTTTTTCGCTATTAGATAGCTGGACGGGAAGTATAGAGGAGTTGTTGTCAAACTTTGAGAGTATTCTTGAAAGTATATGGAACTCAGTTGATTTTGATATTGATGGATTAGTCTTAGAATCAACAAATGCGCCGATTAAAGAGCATATGGGTTCTACGAGAAGATTTCATAGGTGGCAAATCGCGTTTAAAGTGAATGATGAATCGGCTGAAGTCGAAGTATTGAAAGTTATTCCTCAGACCTCAAGGACTGGTCGAGTTTCACCAGTAGCTGAATTGGTTCCGACCAAACTTAGTGGGGCTACTTTAAGCAGGGTAACTGTGCATAATTATAGGATGGTGAAGAAAAATGGAGTTGGTCCTAGCGCAATCATTAAGCTAGTTAGAAGTGGCTTAGTAGGTGTCACCATGAACTCAAGTGTTTCAAGTAGAACTCAATTAGATTTTCAAATGGCAGTATAAGGGTAGCAGTAATGTCTAACTATAAATTTAACGACAACCAAATCGCCATTATTGAAAAGCTAGGGCTTAATTTAAATATAGACGATGCAGAGAAGTTATTTTCTTCTAATGATCACAGTTTGGAAAAATTGGAAATATTGCTTAAAGCTGCCAATGCTTTTTACAGATCTGGTTATCCGATTATTGAAGATGATAAGTATGATGAATATCTTACCTACTTCAAAACTCTTGATCCAGATAATCCATTCTTATTAAGTGTAGAGCCTGAAGTTTTAATCGATAGCAAGACTGTTCCACTTCCAAAGAAAATGCTTTCTACTGATAAAGCATATTCTTTTGAAGAAATTAAAAAATGGACTGAAAGAATTACTAAAGCCGCATCAGAAATTGAATTTGATCAAAATTTAATTGAGATTAGGGTTACACCAAAACTTGATGGTTATGCTGCTTATGATGATGGTATAACTCTCTACACCCGAGGTGATGGGACAAGAGGTCAAGATATTACTCGTGCATTTGAACGAGGACTCAGAGTAGCAAAAAATGCAGGAAGGGGTTTAGGACCTGGCGAAATAGTAATCAAGAAAAGTTACTTTAATAAAGTGTTGAGTGAAAAGTTTGAAAACTCACGCAATATCCAAGCAGCAATTATTGCTGAAAAGAAAGTTGATGAAGATGTTCAAAATGCAATTGATGACGGTGCTTGTGTCTTCTACCCTTTTTCGCTATTAGATAGCTGGACGGGAAGTATAGAGGAGTTGTTGTCAAACTTTGAGAGTATTCTTGAAAGTATATGGAACTCAGTTGATTTTGATATTGATGGATTAGTCTTAGAATCAACAAATGCGCCGATTAAAGAGCATATGGGTTCTACGAGAAGATTTCATAGGTGGCAAATCGCGTTTAAAGTGAATGATGAATCGGCTGAAGTCGAAGTATTGAAAGTTATTCCTCAGACCTCAAGGACTGGTCGAGTTTCACCAGTAGCTGAATTGGTTCCGACCAAACTTAGTGGGGCTACTTTAAGCAGGGTAACTGTGCATAATTATAGGATGGTGAAGAAAAATGGAGTTGGTCCTAGCGCAATCATTAAGCTAGTTAGAAGTGGCTTAGTTATTCCAAAAATTGAAGAAGTTATTAAATCAGTAGAGCCAGAGTTACCTGAAAATTGTCCTAGTTGTGATGCTCACCTTATTTGGGAAGGCGATCATTTAATTTGCCCGAATAAATCAGACTGTCCTGCTCAAACCGAGAATACACTGATTCATTTTTTTAAAACATTGGGTAATGTCGATGGTTTTGGGCCAAAAGTGATTGAAAAAATAGCTAATCAAGGTATTAAGCACATCCACGAAATCTATCAGATTCCTAAGCATCAATTTGTCGAGTTTGGATTTGGAGAGAAAACATCGCAGAATCTTATCGATCAACTCCAAGCAAGTAGAGAAATTGAAATAGAGGATTGGAGATTTCTTGCAGCATTTGGGGTAACCCGATTAGCTGGCGGAAACTGTGAGAAATTACTTCAGCATCATGCCATAGTTCAGGTTTTCGAAATATCAGTCGAGGATATGGTGAAAATAGATGGATTTGCACAATTAAGTGCAGAAGCTATTGTTGAAGGTTTAGCAAATATTAAAGAAGAGTTTTTTAAAGTATATAACCTCGGTTTCAACTTAAGTGTTACGCCCAAGAAGTCTGATAGAGAAAGTTTAGATTCGCCTATAGCTGGAGCAGTCGTTGTATTTACTGGCTCAATGCAACAAGGTTCCCGTGACGATATGGAAAAGAATGCAAAAGCACTTGGAGCTAAAGTGGCTAAATCGGTTACCGGTAAAACTACCTATCTGGTAACTGGCGACAAGGTCGGTGAAACTAAGATTAATGCAGCTCGTGATAAAGGCGTTAAGGTATTAACTGAACAGGAATACCTTAACTTAATTGGTTAACTTTAAATATTTAATTGTACTAGCTCAGGCCTAAGCTGACAGCTACCCAGTTTTTCTGGTGCTAGCGCCAGATTAGGTTTGAGCTAAATTGCGACACAAAAAAGATGTGCTATTTCATAGTCGAGAGTAACCTGTTTTTTTCTAAAAGTGTTTGGTGATCATGAGACATTAGATTTCATGTGATGAAAGTCCGAGCCTCACTGGGCACTCTTTTTCTGCGAAATTAAAAACCAATGTTTCTGCATTTTTTGTAGCAGACTTTTATTAATCTTAATGCCAGAGGCAGAACCAAGTACTGCATCCACAGCACACTTTGGGCAAATAGCAGTATGAGATATTTGAGGTTTATCAATCGTATCCGGATAGTAATGTATAGTATATATTATGGAATTTTTGAATAGCCACTAAATTTGGTTACACATTAGAAATACCTCAACTAAACTCCTAAAAAAGTTCAGCACATTTCAATTTTGGCTAAAATCTACTCCCAAATATTTTCCATTAGAGATATATTGCTTTTGATTAAGCTAATTTCATCATTTAATTTTTCTATTTTTTTGTTTAAAAAATCTGTTACTTCAGGATTATCTTCACATAGTGATTTTATAAAAGAAATGTTATGTTCCTTTTCTTGAATCTGTTTTAAGAGTTCTAGTTCCTTTAATTCAAATATTTGTCCCAATTTATTACGAATTGGACTTACTCTTAATTCATTCATTAACTCTGTTTCACAGTAGCTGAATCGTTTTTGTGTCGATTGGGATGGATCAATACTCAAATATTTATAACGAACAAGTATCTTTAGTGCTCTATAAATTTCAAATTGATTTTTTTTATTAATTTTTACATTGCTACCCATTATTAATTTGACAAAATCTTTAGCCTTCCAATTCGAGATATTATGATTCTTAAAAATTGTCATGAACTCATCATAGAAAGGTAATGGAGTAGGTTTAGCCATCAGATTGATCTCACAACACGAAAAGAGGATTATAATCCGTGGATGTATAGTCCTCAATTGCTGATATTACTGTTTTTTATACTTTTTAGTAAAAATGACAGAATTAGCATCAAAAATTGGGCAGTCGATCCGTCAAAAAAGAACGCAATCCAATATCACACAAGAATCTCTTGCACTTCAATGTGGAATTGATCGGAGCTATATGGGGCGTATTGAACGTGGCGAGGTCAACCTCACTGTCGAAAAACTTTATGAAATTGCACGAGCATTAGAGACCAATGCAAAAGAGTTATTACCATAAGTTCAACCCCAAGTCCTGTCGCATCTTCTTTAATTCAAATAGCTTTTTTTGTTGATTTCTCCCACAATACGCTCAAAGAAATTTGAGAGTCATCAGTGTGATTACAGGCGAAATTAAAAGCAAAATTGACCAGATCTGGAACTCTTTTTGGAGTGGTGGTATTTCCAATCCTCTAGAAGTCATGGAGCAAATGACTTATCTGCTATTTATCCGCCGACTAGATGAAATTCAGATTACCAAAGAAAAGAAAGCCAACCGTCTAAAAACTGCTGTAGAAAAGCCAATTTTCACACCTGAGCAAGATCATTTACGTTGGTCAAAATTTATTACGCTTGGCGATCCAACGCAGCTTTATGACACCATCGCCAATGAAGTTTTTCCCTTCATTAAAAGCATTGGCAATGAAGATGACACCACATACAGTCATCACATGAAAGATGCTCGTTTTACGATTCCAAACGCGGCGCTTTTAACTAAAGTAGTTGATCTCTTGGCTGAAGTGCCAATGGATGACAAAGATACCAAAGGTGATATTTACGAGTACATGCTCGGTAAGATTGCATCAGCAGGTCAGAACGGTCAGTTCCGTACACCTCGACATATCATCAAGATGATCGTGGAGATGATGCAGCCAAAACCAACCGATACCATCTGTGACCCTGCATGTGGTACAGCAGGCTTCCTCGTTGCAGCCAGTGAATACTTAAACGAACATCACAGCACCGAGATTTTTGCCAATCCTGAAGCAGCAAAACGCTTCAGTGAAGAAACCTTCTTTGGTTATGACTTCGACAGCACCATGCTTCGCATTGGTTCGATGAATATGATGCTGCACGGTGTTGAAAACCCAAGTATTGAAAACCGCGATTCTTTGAGCCAAGAACATTCACATATTGAAAGTCAGTTTAGTTTGATTCTTGCCAATCCTCCATTTGCAGGCAGTTTAGACTATGAAAGTTGTGCCAAAAATATTCAGGATATTGTCAAAACTAAAAAGACAGAATTGTTATTTTTAGCTTTGTTCTTGCGCATATTAAAAACAGGCGGTCGTGCTGCGATTATTGTGCCTGATGGGGTGTTATTCGGCTCTTCTAAAGCGCATAAAGATTTGCGTCAAAAAATTGTAGAAGAGCAAAAGCTTGAAGCGATTATTTCGATGCCTTCAGGTGTATTTAAGCCGTATGCAGGCGTTTCGACTGCCATTCTGATTTTCACCAAAACTGAATCTGGTGGTACAGACAAGGTTTGGTTCTATGACATGCAGGCAGATGGTTATTCGTTGGATGATAAACGTAATGAGCTAGATGCTTCTAAGCACGAAAATAATAATATTCCTGACATTATTGCCCGTTTTAATAACTTAGAAGCTGAAGGTGGTCGTAAAGCGACTGAGCAAAGCTTCTTAGTTGATAAAGCTGATATTGCTGCCAATGGTTATGACTTGTCGATTAACCGTTATAAGGAAGTAGTTTATGAGCAAGTTGAGTATGAAGCACCAAATAAGATTTTGGCTGATTTAGAATTGCTTGAGCAGGACATTCTAAAAGGAATGAATGAGCTTAAGGAGTTATTGAAATGAGTTACCCTTTAGTTTGTTTAGGTGATATAGCTGAATTCATTAATGGGGTCGCTTTTAAACCTGAAGATTGGGGAACAGAAGGTAAGCCTATCATTCGTATTCAAAATTTGAATAACCCAACGAAAGAATATAATTATACAAAACGAGAAGTTAGAGGTACTAATATTGCACGTAGGGGGGATTTATTAGTTTCATGGTCAGCTAGTTTGGGAGTCTACGAGTGGAATGGTCAAGATGCTTGTATCAATCAGCATATCTTCAAGGTTGTTCCTAATGAAAAGATTGATAAGGATTATCTAAAACGTGCTCTTGAATTATCTATAGTTGAAATGGAGTCCCAAGTTCATGGGGCGACAATGAAACATATTACCCGTGGAAAATTTTTAGGTAATAAAATCCCTCTGCCTCCAATTGAAGAGCAACGCCGAATTGCTTCTATTTTAGATAAAGCGGAAGAGTTACGCCAAAAGCGTCAGCAAGCAATTGAAAAATTAGATCAGCTTTTGCAAGCTACCTTTATTGATATGTTTGGTGATCCTGTAAATAATCCTAAAGGGTGGAATAAGGTTAGATTTGAAGAAGCTGTAGAATTTTTAACTGGATTTGCATTTAAAAGTGCTGATTTTAAAGAGTCTGGAATTAAACTTTGTCGAGGAATAAATGTTTTACCAAATACATTAGATTGGGATGATACGGCTTATTGGGATATTGTAGATGTTGAAAAATATTCAAGATTCAAAATTCAGCGAAACGATATTTTAGTAGCTATGGATCGTCCATGGATTTCAACAGGATTTAAAATTGCGCTAGTTCAGAGAAATGATCCTAATATGCTTTTGGTACAGCGAGTTGCAAGATTAAGAGTAAAAGAAGATTTTGGAGCAAACTTTCTTTTCCAAATATTATCTTCATCTGAATTTAAAAAACATTGTCGCATTACTGAGACAACAGTGCCTCATATATCTCCAACGGATTTTAAATCATTTGAGTTAATTAAACCTGATAATTATTTAATTGAAAAATTTGAAAAAATTGCGAAATTAATCCATAGTCAAAAAGCTAAAATGTGCAATTTAAGTTCAGAACATAAGAATCTTTTTGATTCATTACAAAACCAAGCATTTAGCGGAAATTTATAACTTTATTTAATTTTAGATTTGAGGGTATATACATGAGCAACTTTCAGTTTTTAGAGCCTGAGTTTAGCAAGCTAGCACTCACCGCCAAAGAAGCTGAAAAGCTTGTGTATATTTCCCCTCAAGCATCCTTAATGTTTGCCCGAAACTCCTTAGAAAATCTTGTTTTTTGGCTGTATCAATACGATAAAAAACTGACACAACCCTATGATCCATCGCTATATAGCCTGATCACTGATGTAAAATTTAAGGAAATTATCCCACCCTATATTTGGGACAAGATGGATAATATCCGCATGATCGGTAACAGTGCGGTACATGGTAAAAAATTTAAACAACTGACCACTGAAGAAGCCGTTAAACACATCAGCCATCTATTCCTGATCTATGTATGGTTTGAGCGTAATTATGGCTCACCATCAAAAGATCGCTCTCAGGCTGTTCTATTTACCCCCAGACTGATTCCTAACACAGATAGCACCAAACCAGTCACAGCAAACAAAGAGCAGCTACAGCAAGAAGCCAAAGCCTTTGATAAAGAATTTGCTGAACAACACAAAGCGTTACGTGAGCGTGAACAAAAACTGTTAGAACTCTCCGCAAGTTTGGAAGAACGTGAAAAACTACTCGCCAATATTGATGCTGATCTAGCGCAGAAACGTCAGCAAGTTGAACAAGCCAAACTTGCCAACAGCAAAGTTCAAGATCATACCGATTATAAAGAAGATGAAACTCGTAAGCTTAAAATTGATCTTCTGCTTGAAGAAGCAGGTTGGGAAATTGGCGTTACTGCGCGAGAAGAAGTTCCAGTCACAGGAATGCCAAGCACTTCAGGTAAAGGTTCAGTTGATTATGTGCTGTATGATGCCGATGGATTACCTTTAGCATTGGTAGAAGCGAAACGTACCTCGGTCGATCCTGAAGTGGGTCAACAACAGGCAAAACTCTATGCCGATTGTTTAGAGAAGCAAACAGGACAACGCCCTGTCATTTTCTACACTAATGGTTATCGCACCCGTATCTGGAATGACGTACAAGGTGGCCCACCTCGTTTGGTTCATGGCTTCTACACCCAAGCTGAACTAAAACGCCTGATTGAAAGACGTAAAAATGACCCTGATCTTGGCAGTTTCCCAATCAATGTCAATATTGTAGAGCGTTACTATCAGACCCGCGCCATCAAAGCCATGCTCGCTGCGTTTCAACGTAAGGAACGTGCAGGCTTGCTCATCATGGCAACAGGTACAGGGAAAACCCGTACTGCGATTGCCTTGGTCGATGTGTTGATGAAAGCCAATGTGGTACAGAAAGTCCTGTTCCTTGCTGACCGTACTTCACTGGTGGTACAAGCCACCAACGCCTTTAAAGCCAACCTACCTGATTCTGCACCTGTCAATTTGGTCGAAAGTAAGACACAGAATGGACGGGTTTATCTTTCTACCTATCAGACCATGATGGGCTTGATTGATGAAATGAATGCGGATGGCACACGTAAATACGGTACAGGCATGTTTGACCTGATTATTGTCGATGAAGCCCATCGTAGCGTGTACCAAAAGTTTGGCGAGATTTTTAAATACTTTGACAGCCTGCTTGTCGGTTTGACCGCTACACCACGCGATGAAGTAGACCGCGATACCTATGCATTGTTTGGTTTAGAAAGCGGTGTCCCGACCGATTACTATGATTTAAACCAAGCCATTGCTGACGGTTATCTCGTACCACTTAAAGCCTATTCAGTGCCATTGAAGTTCATGCGTGAAGGCGTGAAATATGATGAACTTTCAGAAGAAGAAAAACTGCATTGGGATGAACTGGACTGGGATGGCGGTGATGCCCCTGATGAGGTAACGGCATCCAAGATCAATAAGGAACTGTTCAATACTGGTACGGTAGACAAGATGCTTCAGTACTTGATGGAAAATGGCATCAAGGTTGAAGGCGGAGATATGTTGGGTAAAACCATCATCTTTGCAGTCAATCAGAACCATGCCAACTTCATTGCTGAACGCTTTGATAAAAACTATCCGCACTATGACGGCAAGTTTGCCCGTGTGATTACACACTCGACTAAATATGCACAGAGCTTGATTGACAGCTTCAGTAAAAAAGATCTGGCTGATCCACAAGTTGCCATTTCTGTAGATATGCTTGATACAGGGATTGATGTTCCTGAAGTGGTTAACCTGGTCTTCTTCAAAGCTGTACGCTCGAAAGTGAAGTTTACGCAGATGATTGGGCGTGGTACACGGCTTTGCAAAGACCTGTTTGCCCCTGAAATGGACAAGAAAGAATTCTATATTTTCGACTACTGTTCCAACTTTGAATACTTCAATGAAAATCCTGATGGTGCGCCTATTTCGACCACAGAACCATTGGGACAACGACTATTCAAGGCTCGATTGAATGTTTTGAGTTTGCTCAATTCACCCGATTATCAAACAGAAGAAATGAAAGCTGTACAGCAAGAAATGCGTCATAGCTTACAGACTGAAGTGAAGTCGATGAATAAGGACAACTTCATTGTTAAATCTGAAATTGAGCATGTTGAACATTTTAAAAATGACACTGCATGGGACAATTTGGATGACCTTACAATTGGTACATTACGAGAACACATTTCAAAACTTCCCAACGAACTAGAGTCCGAGACACTAGAAGCCAAGCTGTTTGATATGCTCTGCTACAACATTGAACTTGCTGTGTTGGAAAAGAATAATAAGGCAATTCAGGTTTATACCAATAAAGTCATCGAAATCGCCTCTAAACTTGAAACCAAAGAAAATATTCCTGTAGTCGCTGCACAGATAGCCTTAATTCAAGATATTCAAACTGTTGAATATTGGAAAGGCATCACCTTGCCAATGCTTGAATCCATGCGTAAACGCATTCGTGGATTGGTGAAATTGATTGAGAAATCCACCTCGACCATCGTGTACTCAATGCTGGATGATGAGCTAGGTGAGGCAACAGAAGTCAATATTCCTGTGGTTTCCAGTGGTGTAAACCTCGCTCAGTATCGTAAGCGTGTAGAAAGTTTCATTAAAGCCAATACAGACCACATTACTATTGCTAAATTAAAACGTGGTTTGGCTTTGACCCCAACAGACTTAAGTGAGCTAGAACGCTTTGTTTTTGAAGCTCAGGAAGTTGAAAGTAAAGATAAATTTGAGGAATGTTTTGGTACAGAAAAACCTTTACCACTATTCATTCGCTCTTTAGTTGGATTAGATCGTCAGGCTGTACAAGGAGCCTTCTCTAAATACCTGCAAGGTTCAACTTATAACGAGAAACAAATTCGTTTTGTGGAAATGCTGATTGATCATTTGACACAAAATGGCGTGTTGGATGCTGCACAATTGTATGAACCACCATTTAATCAGATCCATTTTGAAGGGATTGAGGGTGTGTTTAGTGATGGGGATGCTGACAACATATTTGGGGTTGTTGAAGCGTTTAATGAAGCGGTGGCTTAAAGATTAATATATTAGGGGGATATATGACTGCGATAACTAAGAAGTACTATGATTCATGTGAATGTATTTGGATTGAAGAAAAAAATACTGATGGTTCTGAAAATGAAAATTTTGAACCTAGCATAAAAGGAAAATTAAAATCAGCACTACAGATGCCTAATATCATGGTACTAGCAGGTAGTGGGACCTCATTAGGTGGTATTGTTAAAGGTCCAAGAATGTGGGATTTATGGATATCATGCACGACTGATGATATGAAAAAAATTTCTGAAGATTGTTTTAATGAATGTAAGTACGACGATAAACAAGATCATAATCAAAATATAGAGGTTTGCCTCTCACATTGTGAAGCATATTTACAAGTAGGAGAAGTAAAGGAAAAAACAGAAATATTTATCAATAAATGTAAAGATATTATTCTCAATAAATGCCGTTTTATTTCTGATAAAGAAATACAGTTAAGTGGTCACAAAGAGTTTATTAGAAAGTTAGCTAGAAGAAAATCAAAAGATCCAAGGGTTAAGCTTTTTACAACGAACTATGATACATGCTTCGAAGATGCGGCTGGATTGTTAGGTATCACTGTAATAGATGGCTTTTCTTTTTCAATGCCTCGTATTTATGATGCTAGATTTTTTGATATGGATATCGTCCGAAGAAATACTACATCATCTTCAACTAATATCCATTATTTAGAAGGTGTATATCATCTTTATAAACTTCATGGTTCTACAAATTGGAGCCGCGATGCAACTAGTTCTTATATCATTAAACAAGTTGAAAATGTAAAGGCTGAAGATAGCTGTATGATCTTCCCTGCAAAGGGAAAATATCAGCAATCATATATACAGCCACACTTGGAGTTAATTGCTCGCTTTTCACAAAGTTTAAGAGAACCGAATACATGTTTAATTATTGCTGGTTTTGGCTTTAACGATGATCATTTATCTGAGCCAATTTTGTCAGCAATTCTTTCTAATCCACACTTAAAAGTGATTATTGTATCCACTAGTATTGAAAATGACTTTGATGCAACCCCTCCTAAAACCTCTAAGTATTGGAAAATTTTTAAAAAGATTGCAGATGACAGAAAGAATGATGAAATTATCTTTATTAATTGTGACTTTCAGCAGTTTTCAAGTCTTATTCCTGATCTTACAGCATTGTCTCCTGCAGAGAACCTTCATGAAAATATGAAGAAGTTATTTGGAGGTACACATGCATAATGGTGTGATCAAACCAGAATTACTTTTTGGAAAAGTAAATGCTGTTACTGCCAATTCTGTCAACTTTGAATATATTAATTTACAACATCAAGCAACCTACTATCATGGCAAACGCTATGGAAAGGGCGAAGTTGGTGAATTCATATTAATCGAAAGTCAGGTGAATTTAATTCTTGGACGTATTGTAGAAATTAAAAAAGATGATTTAGATAAGTCTAATTTAGATATTGCTGGACGAATCCAACTTCTAGGAACAATTCAAATGGATAGTTTGCATGTTACTGCTGGAGTTGAATACTATCCAAATATTAATGATCTCATCTATTCAGCACCTCATGAACTTATCGCTCAGCTTCCTAAAAGAATGAATAAAGGAACAGTAAAGGTTGAATTAAATTTAGGTTTCATAGATTTAGATCACGGTTGCGATATAAATGTAACACCTGAAAAACTATTTGGTCGCCACCTAGGAATTCTAGGTTCAACAGGTGGTGGTAAAAGTTATACTACTGCCAAAATATTAGAGGAATGTCTAAAGTTTAATTCAAAAATAATTATTCTTGATCCAACGGGAGAATATAAAGATTTCATTGGCGATGATATTGAAAATGTTCATTTAAGTGATCCCATTAGCCCAGCCATTGGGTCTTGCGCTGTCAGTTTGCCAGCAGAATGCTTCCAAGAGACGGATTTTATAGCATTGTTTGAACCTTCAGGCAAAGCACAAGGTCCTAAATTTAGAGATGCTATTCGCAGTCTTAGACTTGTTCATTTATTAATGCTTAAAAAAGATCAGCATTTAGAAAAAATTAATGACGGTGTTTTTTTAAAAATTGGTAAAAACGAAAGTAATTGGACAGAATCTATCAAGTATGTTCGAGGTACTGAACTTATTGAAAATCCTTATACTCCATTTAACCCATTGAGATTATGTAAACAAATTCACCAAGAATGTATTTATCCAGCAGATCAAAATGGAGCATGGAAACCTGACCCATCAGGATTTAGTTATTGTCTTTCATTAATATCGAGAATACACGGAATAACGACATCTAAAACTTTTAGATTTGTTTTTAAACCAGCAGAATTACCGACTCTTCTAAACAAAATAGATGAATTCTATTCCTCTAATAAAAAAATATTAAGAATCGACTTAAGTGATGTAGGATTTGAATTTAAGGCTAGAGAAATTGTTGCGAATGTGATCGGACGGCATTTATTAAATCAGGCACGATCTAGAAAATTTTCAGATAAACCGATAGTTGTTTTTTTAGATGAAGCTCATAATTTTATTGGGAAAAGTATTGGTAATGAAGATAACATTGCCAAATTAGATTCATTTGAATTAATTGCAAAAGAAGGGCGAAAATTTGGTTTAAATATTTGTCTAGCGACTCAGAGACCAAGAGACATAACTGAGGATGTTTTAAGCCAGTTAGGAACATTGATTGTTCATAGGCTCACTAATGATCGTGATAGAGAGATTATTGAACGTGCCTGTGGTGAAATTGATAAAGCAGCATCTGACTTTCTACCTAGTCTGCAACCTGGAGAGGCGGTTCTCATTGGAAATGATTTTCCAATTCCATTAACCATTAATATTCATAAACCATTCATAATACCAAATTCATCTGGCGCAGATTTTCAGAATAAATGGGTTTGATAATTATTATCGAAAGCGTCCAATTTAAGTAATATTCAATTCTGAGCACTAACAGAACTGGCATAACAAGTTAAACAGATTTTCAGTTTATAATTACATATAGTCACATCTTTATTAATATATTAATTGAGTGTAGTGATATTTAATTTTTTTAGCTCACATATTTCAGTCCATATCTGAGCTGAAGAACAAAGGCTGATTGGTTTTATGTGAACTTCTTAAATCCATCTATCGTTGAGAGAAGAGAATCTAAAGCTTCAGCTTCGTTTATTTCCTTTAAGCGGAACAAATTTGCAATTGAGATCATTTTCTTTACACGAATTCTAATTTGAGGAGAAACATTGCTCATATCTATATTTGCTTGATCGTTTTTTTCATTATATTCAGTGGCTAGATGCACATAATGTGATAAAGATTCATTGTTTGCGTGCATGGTAACTTTACGGCATGCATTTGAAGCAACACTCAGAATACTTGAAAAGCTACCTTGTGCTGATATTTTCTTAATTGATTTAGCTATATTAAGGGTAATAAATCTATGGCGAAAAGAATGATTAGTTAGGTGCCTCAGAGCCTCACAATACTTACTGCCGTTAATAACCTTTTTTGCATAATTTTTTAAATAAGTAGATTTCAATGGTTTTCCTGTGACTGAATCGACAAAAAGAGCATCATGCTCCATATCAGGAAACATATCTTCAATTACATGGACGTATAAAAGAATAACTTGAATATCCTCATGGGTAGTCCTCACTGATCGAGTTTTACCTTTGTATTTTCCTTTCCTTATGGGAATATTTCGGATTATTGGCTGCTTGTCACTGATGAATAATGAATCCGCTGCCTTTTTTATCATAGTTCGGGTTATCTCGTGAGCTTCACTTATTCTAGAGCCTGTAACATCTAGTAATGTGGTTAAGGCTTCCCACCTGCTTATGAGGAATGTATTTATTCTTGGGTGATTGGTTGTGCAGTTGATGGCATCTAGCCACATAACTAACTCGTGATCATGAACGTATTCAACTTCAGAGGCAATGTTAATTAGTCCGACAAGTGATTCATGATAAAAATACTCACCTGTTATACTTCCTTTCTTGAATTTAAGTTTTTCATAATGCACGCTGAATATTTTATCTGAATCTTTCCCTGTAGTACCCAGTTTCCATTCTGGATACATTTTACTGAGATAATCTATATACTCAATTGCAGTCCTTCCATGTTGAATAATAGTACCGTCTTTAATATTCCTATCTTTTGACTCCTTAATATATTGATAAAGAGTGCTATCATTAATCTCACTCAGATTTATAGAATTATCTTCAAGGAAATCACAGAACAAATTTAAACTATATGCTTTTTTTTGAACGGTTTTTGCTAATGGGCGAATATTATATGTTTGTGAACCACCGCCATAATGAGTAATAAATGAATTAGCATCCCAATCAAACTTACCACCTTTCTTTAAAATCATGGGAAGTGGGCAATCATTGTTTTGATCTATTCGCCTACTAGTATTGAGAAATTTAAGGTTAGGATCTTTTGCAACGACTACAGAAGACATTATTTAACCAGCCAGAGTCGATTTCTACCTAGGATTTGAGCTTGAGATAGAATAAGTTTTCTATATGCAGCATCGATTTCCTTATCTTCTCGACATTGATCTAAAAGACTCATATAAGCTCTATACACTTCCGCTAATGCAACACGTAATTCCTCGTTTTCAATTTTTAATTTATTGACTTCATTTTGTGAGATTCTGGCGGTGGAATTACCTTTATCCTTCCTTTCTGATTCTAGGAGTTGAGAAAGCCTATGATTGGCATTTTTAATTGAATCAATTAGATCGTTTAAATATTTTAAGTTATGCTCAGCATGAGCTGTATTGTAAGAATAAGATATAATATTAAGATCACTATCATCCCACTTATGAACTGAAGTTTGTGAGATGGCGTTTTTTTTCATTTCCAAGCTGCTAGGTATATCTTCAAAGCATTCTATCTTATTTATGAGTTCAGTTTTTCGCTTTATAGATGAGGATATTTCAATCTTTTTATCGATAACTGGTTTCGAAGTTTCGCCCTTCTTAAACTTTGACATAACTAAATTCCTAGTTTTATGGTTTAATAAAGTAAAAGAAAACTTCGTTTCCATCAATTTTACAGAAACGGACTTGTTGACCTGTTTTTTCTTTATGTTCGTCAATCAATCTACGGACCAGTGTCTCTAGCACAGTTGAAATATTTGTTGACTGTCTGGCTTTGTTAATGATGCTTCTCACTGCTTGATCACCATTAATATGCTTGTTTAATGATGCCCCTATCTGTGCAATAGTAGCCTCAGCTTCGTCGATCCATTCATCATCAGGTGACACTTCTGCATAATAGAATGTTTGATCGAGGTTAGAGTGACCCATGAACCAAGATAGCTCATCTAATCCAATTTGATCTGAGAAGTTAAAATACACTACAGCAAATAGTCTTCTAAATTGGTGT
The DNA here is from genome assembly GCF_010646905.1 of Acinetobacter portensis. NCBI lineage: Bacteria > Pseudomonadati > Pseudomonadota > Gammaproteobacteria > Moraxellales > Moraxellaceae > Acinetobacter > Acinetobacter portensis. The sequence continues at coordinate 484,647 of NZ_JAAARQ010000002.1, read as the reverse complement.
GTTGATGGATACCATCTTTTTCCACCGATCAGGGGGGATTCAATCCAGTCCATAAACATATTAATGGAAGCATTAATATAGTCATCGCTTAAAGGGTTTTTAGAGTTTTCCCCGCCATCTTCACGAGCCGCACTGATTGATCTATATGACAATGCACAACCAAACAAAAATAGTTCATTCTCATCTCCTATAAAACCTCGTCTTTCTTCAAGCTCACATACAATTAAAGCGAACTCTAGACCGTAATCGTATATTAAATCAGGGATAGGTCTATGTACTTTTTCTAACTCTAACCTTTCTGAGCTTTTAGGGATTTTCATGACTATGTCAAACAAACCATCAACTGGGGATTGTACAAAGCAATTACGGTTTAAAGTCCGCAATGATGTTGCTCTGCCAGCAGAGAAGCTGGCGATCAGAATCCATATTGCAGCTGTGTAAAGTCTGATAGCCATATTAACAGACATGCCATTTCTTAACTCGCTATAGTCAAATTTACTGACATCTGCTTTTTCCCATGACGTAATGATTAAAGGTTTGAGAGCGCTTGGGATCTTAGTTGTTTTATATACATAATTCTTTATCTTTAGGCTATGTTGCCTGCTGGTTGATAAAGCTATACCAAGTTCTTTTATCCTGTTAACTTCGCCTTTAGATAAATCCGAAAGGTACTGACGAAGTGGCTCTCCATAAACGCGTGCAAAATGTAATGCTGAGGAAGTTGTATGAAGGGATAATGAAATTGGCATCAATGGAGTTTTCACTCTATCGATCATTTCATCAAAAATAGTCCTTCCCACAGAAAACAGTTTCATTGGCGAATACTGAAACTTATATTTTTGGGCAGTTCTTGCAGTAAAAAAGGCTTCCAATTTAGAGATTTCATTAGAGATTGTACTTTGACTTGGATACAGATCAAAGTCTATGTCAAACTCTCGTGTACATGCATTATTGTATTCTCGCTTATACGCCATTTGAGAAAAAAAGCCATCATCTTTTGATTCTAAGTATTTAATTACCTTGTATTTAAGACTTTTAAATTCCCTAGTTGTAATAGCAAACTCAGTTTTTATTAAAGACCAGTTTATATCGCTCTTTGAGCTCCATTTTATTAATATAAAATTAACTGCTTTTTCAAACAAATCCCTCTCTACATTGAAAGATAACAAGTAATGTTTCAACTCTTTTAATTTGATTTGCTCTAGGCTTCTAACTAAAGGTTCGCTCTTGGAAATACGAAATTCATTTGCATGGTAGATGAGATGAATTACAGATATAGCGATATCCGAAATCCTAGCTGGTCTTGTAATTTTACCTGTTGTATCAAGATAAAGAAGACTATTACGGATATCTATTAATAATGCTTCATTAATTTTGTCAGTTAGATACTCATTATCTGCAATCTTTTTTTTGAATTCAAACTTTCGGGCTTTATTAGGGTTTTCCTTATAGAAGGATAAATTAATACCAACTTTGGATAAGTACCAAGTTTTATCATTTATAGACTCGTTCAACATCCATCGAGGTTTAGGGTATAAGGAATTAACAATGGTCTCTGGCAAGTCATTAGGGTCTATGCGTTCCTTTATAGGGCTTAAATTACTTTTCATTATTTACACACCTAATAACTATTTTTCTCGACATTTAACTGTGCTTTCCTAAGTATATGCTTCATCATTACTGAGGACTCTTGCCCAATCTTATCAAGTACATCTTTACAGTTTTTCTTTAACTTCTCATCTTTACCATCTTTCGCATACTTTATAGCTAACTGAAGGTTTAGATCAGATACACAAAAATACAGTGGGATATCTTCCTCATTATCTATACAAGGGTTAGTTAGTTTTTCGTATAAATTACCTCCCATATCTGGATTATTGAAAACTTGTTTTAGCTGTAATTTAAATTCGGCCTCACTCATATTTAGTGACTTGAAAGGTAATTTATCAGATGAGGTAGCCATAAACAGAAATATCTTTTGAAAGTTTCTTATTTTGAGTCTGTAAATTATTTCAGTTAAATATTTCGGGATGTAACGATTAAGGGTTGTCTTAACAGTATTACCAAAATATGTCGCAGTCTTGATGGAGTCGCCATTTGATTTTAAATAAATTAAAACACCTTTTGATGTACGTACTTTTTTTAATGTAGCTTCCTGCAAAGTCGTGTTCTGAGGTGAGAGCGTCAAGCAGAACTTATTAAATTTATTTTGGAATGTTTCAGGACATGGAACAGTGACACCGTGACAAGTTAGGCAAACCCATAGATCTCGTATTCCGAAGGTCTCTCTGATTCTTGCTGCCATTTCTAATGCCATTCTTAAGCAAGTTGCTGCATTTATTTCATATGCATCTATATCGGCTAATGATTTATAAGATCCTTCTGCCTTTCTTGAGCGAGCGTTTCTAGCTCGTGGCTTTAAAGTTTTAATTCTTACAGAACCCTCATCATCCACTATAACAAATTCATGGCCGTGACCGTCAGATGATATTTTTACTCTATAAAGCGAGTACGGATTAATCCCTAATTCTTCTGTGATGATGGTTTGCATCGCAGATGCAATACTGCTTGTTAAGCCTAGATATCCAAGGATATCTTCGCTTATAGCGAGACCGTTAATATTATGTTGAGTTTTGCCATTTAGTAGATCATTAAAGTAATGATCGTAATAAGCAGTTAAATTATTTAAGCGTAGTGGATGTGTGCTATTAAAAGGGTTTATCTTTGACTTAGAATTGCTGCCTTTTGTTCTACTTACGAGAAATTGAGGGTGGTTCATGAATTCATCAAACTGGCTTTGCTCTATGATGATATTTTTATTACAAAACTTTTTGTACCCCTGAAAAACGATCTCTTGGGCGTTTTTCACAAGGATACACAAGTTATATGAAAGTTCGCTCTTTAAAGACTCGATAAACTGGGGAGTGTTTATGTATTCATCACGCTTTTTTTCATCATACATGTCCACTTCACATATGAGCGGGTTGTTTTTTCGCACCTTTTGCGTATTTGTACACCTACGAAAATTGTCCGGCATTTCAACGTTTTCTGGTAATAGGCTATGTTTAACTAACACATCAAGTGAGTTCTTAACGTTCTGGAATTTACCATACGCAGTATTTCTTTGATATTCATCAAGCAAGTTACCTCTATATTTTAAAAGCTCACCTTGAATAATTCTGGGATGTTTATACCACTCAATATTAGTTGATGAAATTTGCTCTAAAAATTGAATTAAGGGTCCTCTATGATGTTTCTTATGCTTAAAACTGTTAACGTGCTCTTTTAATCTATTCGCAATTTCTGGAGTGCAGGTGGAGTTTAGTATTTTCTTAAAGTTCTCATCGGCGCCGGATTCATGTGCGAAAAGATTTGATATTTCTTCTGGTATAATTTCTGACTTAATTAGTTTGAATTGAGATTCAGTTGGTAAAGTAAGAAAATTATCTAGTTTGTTTAATTCTTTCTTGTTAAAAAATTCTGTATTAATTAATCGTTTAATGATCATTATAAGATTATTGATTAAGATCATACTGCTTTTAAAAGTGTGTCTTTTGCAAAGGTCTATTCGAATATATTGTAGGCTTTTAGCTAGTTCACCTGAATCGTTATTGTTAAGCGGTTCATACAGTATTGCTATGTACCTTTTCATTAAAAATGATAGTTGGGTTTGTCGCTGCTTATTCGACTGAGATATAAAATTAGAAATTAAATAATAAACATCAGCATTCAAAATTCCTGATAAGTATTCAAGTCTTAGCACAACAGTAGGTGAGAGGGAGGTATCTTTAGCGTTGTCTACTGTATCTGATTTGGAAAGGTCATAGTTGAACTTGAGAGAAACCTCGAATGGAATTTTCTCAGCCTTACAGGCTTCGTATTGAGATTCAGTGAGAGTACACATGAGAGAAGATAGACCATCGACATTTCCACCTTTGAAATAGCTCTCATCAATCATGTACTTTATGAGCAAGCAAATCTTTTTATACCTTTCATTTGCATATTTAAATTTATTCTGCTGGCAAAGGTCCGCACGAATGTAAGTAAGGTTAAGAATTAGCTCGGTTGTATCATCATTGTTGAAAGGTGAATGGATCAGTTCGATGTACCGAATCAAGATAAGGGAAAGTAAGGGTTGCTCATTCGTGCTCTTAGAATCAATCCATTTTCTGACTAACGCACCTACACCAATAAACGTAGATAAAAAAATGAGCCTTTCGTTATGATTTATCACAGCCATTCTCTTTTTGATAGTTTCAACTAGTGAGGATGTTCTAGTTTTATATCAAAATTTCAGTTATTACAATAATATTTGAATAGTGAAAAGTTAGTTGTAAGGTGACACTTCCTGGTGATTCCAAAGGTTGAGAAAGTTTGGCCTGAATTTCGTCCTGTAGATACGGTAGAAATTCATCTTCCTGAACAATGTCCTGTATGTTCATCTCCTGTGGTGATGCCTGAAGGCGAAGCACTTGCGCGCTGTTCAGGTGGTTTGTACTGTGCAGCTCAACGTATTGAAGCGATTCGTCACTTTGTCTCACGTAAAGCCATGGATATTGAAGGTTTAGGTGATCGATGGGCGGAATCTTTATTACATTTAGATTTACTCAAAGATGTTGCCGATATTTATCATTTGCATGAACATCGTGAGAAATTACTCACCATTGAAAAAATGGGCGAAAAGTCTGTTCAAAACCTGATTGATTCAATTGAAAATAGTAAGAAAACGAGCTTTTCGAGTTTTATTTTTGCATTGGGTATTCGTGGTGTGGGCGAAACAACAGCAAGAATGCTTGCAAATACCTTCCAAACTTTGGAAGCGCTTCGTGCCGCAGATTTAGAAGCACTCAAGAAAACGCCAGATGTAGGTGATATTACTGCTGAATGGATTATCGACTTTTTCCAAGCACCGCATAATTTAGAAGTGGTTGATCGTTTAATTACGGCAGGGATTCATTGGGATGCACCTGTTGCGCCAACACGTCAGCCATTAAATGGTGAAAGTTGGGTGGTGACAGGTACATTGAGTAGCATGGGACGTGATGATGCAACGCAGTTACTTCAAACTTTAGGCGCACGTGTAAGCGGAAGTGTTTCGGGTAAAACGAAATGTGTGGTTGCAGGTGAAAAAGCGGGTTCTAAACTTGAGAAAGCAGAGAAACTTGGTGTGCCAGTTTTGAATGAAGAACAATTCATTGCCTTGATGAAAGAATATGGTCAAATCGAAAGCTGATCATTCTAGAAAATAATGTAAATTAAAAAGACACCGAGGATGATAAGTTTGAGGTGTCTTTTTTTATCGCTGTTGCAAAGTAATAAAATTTGCTGAGTGTGATATAGCACAGACACATATCACGATAGGCTCGTCATTGTGAGTTGAATTCACGTACAATATCGATTCATTTGCAGGTATATATCCTGTTTTATTGATTCTGTTCTCCCGTTGATTATTGGCATAAATATGGCGCAAGCAAAGAAATCTTTTCCGCAACAAAAATCGGAATTACATGCACGAAATCTGCATCGCAGTCGTTACGATTTTCCTCAGTTAATTAAAAGTTGTCCGGAACTTGCACCTTTTGTCAGCCCAAATCAATATAGCGATCTTTCAATCAACTTTTCTGATCCACAGGCAGTAAAAATGCTCAATAAAGCATTGCTCAAGCATTTTTATGGCATTCAATATTGGGATATTCCTCAAGATTATCTTTGCCCACCTATTCCGGGTAGAGCGGACTATATTCACTATTTGGCTGACCTGTTGAGTCTGAATAATAAAGGTCTAATTCCAACAGGACACGCTGTTCACGTGTTAGATATTGGGGTTGGCGCGAACTGTATTTATCCGATCATTGGTCATCGTAGTTATGGTTGGAAATTTGTCGGTTCAGATATTCATGTTGCATCGGTTAAAAGTGCTCAATTTATTGTGGAGGCAAATCCGAATTTAAAAAAGGGGATTCAGATTCGATTGCAGAAGACACCGAGCAATATTTTCAAAGGTGTGATAAAACCCTCAGATCGTTTTGATTTAACCCTATGTAACCCACCATTTCATGCCTCGCAAGATGAAGCGAACGCCACCGCAACTCAGAAATTAAGAAAACTGGGTAAACCAGTTGACCGCACTAAGGTGGTGTTAAACTTTGGCGGGCAAAAGAACGAATTATGGTGTGATGGTGGCGAAGAGCGATTCGTTTGCCAGATGGTACAAGAGAGCACACAATTTGCTGAACAATGTCTGTGGTTTAGTACACTTGTTTCCAAGAAAACAACATTGCCTATGCTTTTAAGTACCTTGCGTAAGAGCGGTGCAGTGGATGTGAAAACCATTAAAATGACGCAGGGGCAAAAAGAGAGTCGCTTTGTGGCTTGGACTTTTTTAGATTCAAAACAACAGCAAGCGTGGAAAAATACGCATTGGACTTCAGCGTAGCTTATCTTACTGAGGAAGAGTGAGCTTGTTAGTGCATGAGTGGTTTATGTGAATAAGCAAGCTCTCTTTTGCGTAGATATTTAGTCATGTTGATAGGTGCTTAGCGTTTTTGATTCGTATATGCTGTTTGACTATATGCCACCATGATTTTGCATCTAGTTGCAGAAAACAAATATGCTATTGATACAGATCTCTTGTATTGGACTTCTTAGAGCATGTGTTATGAGTGTTACAAATTTTAACCAATCCCAAAAGTAAGGATTTTGTTTGCTGAAATAAACATCATGATTTGCAACATATTGTTTTATAAGCGGGTATTCATTAAATACAACTGCAAATGCAAGTACTTCTCATTTTAATTATATAAAAATCATTAACTTACAAATTAAAAGCTTTGCAAATAGAGTATGAATTGGCCATAATATTTACATAAAGGTATGGAGTATTAAAAATGCGTGGCAATCCAGAAGTCGTAGACTATCTAAATATGTTAATTGGTGGTGAACTGGCTGCTCGTGACCAATACCTAATTCATTCTCGTATGTATGAAGATTGGGGTTTAAGTAAAATCTTCGAACGTATTGATCATGAAATGCAAGAAGAAGCACAACATGCAGATGCAATCATCCGTCGTGTATTGTTCCTAGAAGGAACACCAAACATGAACCGTGAAGATATTGATGTAGGCACAGATGTCGTTTCTTGCTTAAAAGCAGATTTAAAACTTGAATATCATGTACGTGAAAAACTTGCACAAGGCGTAAAACTTTGTGAAGAAAAAGGCGATTACATTACCCGTGATATGTTACGTCAACAAATGGCAGATACAGAAGAAGATCATACTTATTGGTTGGAAAAGCAAATCCGCTTAATCGAATTGATTGGTCTACAAAATTATATCCAATCTCAAATGTAAAATTGAGACGAATAAAAAATCCCGCTTGGTGCGGGATTTTTTATTGAAGTTGATTTCTTATTTAATACCTAATGCATTCTTCATAATAAAGAACATATCTGTTTGATCAATTAAACCTGAGATATTTGCAGCATGTGGACCATAAGCGGCTGTATGAACCTGCGCACCTGTGTGTTCTTGGCTTTCAGTGGTTGATGTACCGTAATTGATGGTCATTGGTACATTGTCTTTGGTTATAAGCGAAACTGTTTTACCTGGGCTTTTAGATTCATTTGGAATAATTTGACTGGTATGTGCATGATCGCCCGTCACAATAATTAAAGTGTCAGGATTGTTTTTGGCAAACTCTAAAGCGACCTGAACTGCATCATCTAAAGCAACGGTTTCACCAATTTGACCGCAAGCATCTGCAATGTGATTTGCTTTATCAATTGATCCACTTTCCACTTGTAAGAAAAAGCCTTTTTCATTTTTTTGTAAAAGTTCAATGGCTTTTGCTGTCATCGCTTTTAGGCTTGGGGTAGATGCACTACGTTCAGGATTAATCTTACATTTTTCAGCAGCACGCAAATTACCATTCAGTTCGGCTTGAGGACCAACCCAAGAAACAGGCAAGTTACCCTCTGCAAATAAGCCGAGAACAGGTTTATTTTGATTTGCTTCTGTTATCGCATTTAAGCCATTTAAATTTTGAACGACTTGGTAATTCAATGATCTTGCTTGTTCTAACAGTGTTTTATCTTTGAATTTTCCTGCTTTGGCTTTTTCATTAAATGTGATTGATCCGCCACCCAAAGTCACATCTGCACGTGCTTGTAAAAGCTGTTCAGTGACAGAACCAACACCACCATTTTCTAAAGCGTTTGTTGGACATTTTTCAGAAGTTACTTTCGGACCATAACATTTTCGAGAAGTTACATGTGCTACAAGTGCAGCAGGGGTCGCATCTTGAAGCTCTGTTGTGGTGACATTACCTGTCGCATAACCTGCTTTTTTCGCAAGTGAAAGAATCGACTCATGTGGTTTTGCATGAATATCAATACCTAATGCGCCATTATACGTTTTTACACCTGTAGCCCAAGCAGAAGCAGATGCGGCTGAGTCGGTCACATAATTAATTTTTTTATCTTTATCAATAGAATATGTGGTGTATGAACCTGTAAAAGGCAATACATCTAAACCTTTAAAATAACCCGATGCACCTTCTGCATAATTTCGTGCAGAGGTGAGTTCTGAGTCGCTAGTACCATCACCAATAAACAAAATGACATGTTTCACAGGTCGGTTGTTAATAGATTCTTTTAAAGCTTCAGTGCGATCTTCTTTTAAGCGTGTTGCACCACCAAAAGCAGTTAAATCGCCTTTTGCAGATGGCTGAGGGAGTTGACCATTTGAGCTTGATTTTACATTTAAATTTTTAGAGATATTAGAATTTTGAGCAACATTATTCGTGCTACATGCAGACAAACTTGCAATTAAAAAAGGCAATAAAAGGATTTTAAATTTCATATTCGGTTTAACATTTCGTTAGATATTTTCATTTAAGCTAAAAGGTTTATATTTAAAAAAAATGACAATCCTCTTTATTCTTTTCTAATCATTGAGCATTTATGTTTTGCTGTTGCTTATATCTCTTGAGATAATCGGTAGATAGAACGGTTTTAAGCACATGGAATTATTTTGAAAAAAAGTATTTTGCTCATAACAGGTTGGGGCGGTGGAACAAAACTTTTACAGCCATTAAAACAACAACTAGAAACCGAAAATTATACGGTTAAACTCATTAATATTTTTAATGCTTTAGATGTGAATGTTTTAAAAGAACATGTAGAGCTTGCGAAAAATTATGATGTTTTAATGGGATGGTCTTTGGGCGGGCAACTTGCGACAATTTTGGCAAATGAAATTTCAAAACGATATCAGGAGCAAAAAGTTTTAATTACTTTAGCTTCAAATCCTTGCTTTGTTGCGAATGAAACTTGGCAAACTGCGATGGATCAGCCGACATTCCAAGCTTTTAAACAATCTTTTAAAGATGATGCGATTTCAACATTAAAAAAATTTGGTTTTATGGTTTGTCAGGGAACAACCACCACCAAACAAGATTTCTTAACATTGCAAAGTTTAATTCAGCCACAAAATTTAGATGTGTTAAATACAGGTTTAGATTGCCTTGAACAGTTAAATAATGTTGATATTTTGAATGATTACACAGGTCATCAATATCATATTTTTGCAAAACAAGATTTTTTAGTTAGTTACAAAGTTCAGCGTAATTTTCAGAAATTCACTGCAAAGTTTTTAGAGCTAGATTTAATTTCAGGTTCGCATGGTTTCCCATTATTTAGTTTTGAAGAAGTAAGTTGTAAAATTTTTGAATATTTAAACAAAATAAAACAAATAAATAGATAAGTGGTTTTTATCGCAATTCATTTTTACTTCATGCAGGTTTAATATGCGCCCAATGAAAAAAATATCTGCATGGAGCATGGGATGACCGAATTAACAGATCTAGAATTTGATCAACAGCATTTATGGCATCCTTATACATCTATGACTCAGCCTTTACCTTGTTTTAAGGTGAGACAAGCTTATGGCGCAACAATTGAACTTGACGATGGTCGAAAACTTGTCGATGGCATGTCTTCTTGGTGGTGCGCCATTCATGGGTATAACCATTCTGAATTGAATCAGGCAGTAAAAGAACAATTAGAAAAAATGTCACACATTATGTTTGGCGGTTTAACGCATGATCCTGCAATTCAATTAGGGCGTTTACTTCTAAAGATTACACCGCCTAATTTAAGCAAAATTTTCTACGCAGATTCAGGTTCAGTAGCGGTTGAGGTTGCCTTAAAAATGGCGGTTCAATACTGGGCTTCAAAAGAGCAATCACAGAAAAATAATTTTATCACCACACGCTCTGGTTATCATGGCGACACGTGGAATGCGATGTCGGTATGTGATCCTGTGACAGGAATGCATCAAATTTTTGGTACAAGTTTGCCGAATCGAATTTTTGTTTCAGCACCCAAAATTGGTTTTTATGATGAATGGAATCAACAAGATATTTCTGAATTAGAACACGCATTAGCACAGCATCATCAAACTATTGCAGCATTTATTATCGAGCCTATTGTACAAGGTGCAGGAGGTATGCGTTTTTATCATCCTGAATATTTACGTCAAGCAAAGTTGCTGTGTGAAAAATATGATGTGTTGATGATCTTTGATGAAATTGCCACAGGTTTTGGGCGCACAGGAAAATTGTTTGCATGGGAACATGCGCAAGTTGAACCTGACATTATGTGTATAGGTAAAGCCTTAACAGGTGGATATATGACGCTTTCAGCAGTGTTAGCGTCTACGGACATTGCTGAAACCATTAGTCAGGGTGAAGCGGGCGTATTTATGCATGGGCCAACTTTTATGGCAAATCCATTGGCATGTGCAGTTGCATTAAAAAGTACCGAACTTTTATTGTCACAAAATTGGCAAGAAAATATTTTAAGAATTGAGCGAAAGTTAACGCAATATCTTGTGCAATTGGCTGACTTTAATCATGTTCAAAACGTGCGTGTACTTGGTGCAATTGGCGTGATTGAACTTAAAAATAATATTGATATGAAAAGCCTACAACAACAATTTGTAGATCGAGGAATTTGGGTGCGACCTTTTGGAAAATTGGTTTATGTCATGCCGCCCTATGTGATTCGTGATGATGAGTTGGCTCTTTTGTTGAAAGGTATTGTAGATATTGTTTCTCAAATGCAGGAGCAAGCTGTATGAGCCTTTTAAATCATTATGCGATACAGCTAGATCAGCTTAGAAATAACGGTAATATTCGACAATTCAAGTCGAATATTCAGCAAGATAAATACATTGAAATTAATCAGCAGAAAATGCTGAATTTATCTTCCAATGACTATTTAGGTTTGGCTTCAAATACGCAATTACGTGAACAATTTTTTGATGAAACACCCAATGAACGTCGAGTAATGAGTTCATCATCATCACGTTTATTAACAGGTAATTTCCCTGAATATGAACAATTAGAAGCTTATTTTAGTCAATTGTTTAATGGTCGATCTGCGCTACTTTTAAATAGTGGCTATCACATGAATATTGGTATTTTAGCGGCTTTAAGTGACAGTAAAACACTCATTTTGGCAGATAAACTTATTCATGCCAGTATGATTGATGGCATTCGTTTATCCCCTGCAAAATATGTACGCTATAGACATAACGACTTAGAACATCTCGAAATATTAATCAATCAATATCATGATAATGAAAGTATTGAACGTATTATTGTGGTGACTGAATCTATTTTTAGTATGGATGGTGATGAAACCAATTTAACTGAATTGGTGCGTATTAAAAAAACTTATTCAAAAGTCATGCTTTATGTTGATGAAGCACATGCCATTGGTGTACGTGGACATCTAGGCTTAGGTTGTGCAGAACAATATGGTGTGATGGATGATGTCGATTTTTTAGTGGGTACTTTTGGTAAAGCAATTGCATCGGTTGGTGGTTATTTAATTTGTCATGAAATTATTCGTGATTATTTAATTAACACGATGCGTCCTCTTATTTTTAGTACAGCTCAACCACCAATCTGTATGGCATGGACGCAGTTTATTTTAAATAAAATGGTTGCTATGCAGGCAGAACGTCAATACTTATCGAATATAAGCCAAAACTTACAACAGGCTGTTCGAGAGAAAGGATTTGTCTGTCCATCTAGCTCACATATTGTGCCTGTTATTATTGGAGAGTCGCAAACGACCGTTGAAAGAGCGCAGATCTTACAAAAATCGGGTTTTTATATTATGCCTGTGCGTCCACCAACTGTACCGCAAAATAGTGCTCGATTACGTGTTTCTTTAACGGCAAAAATCACACAAAATGAAATACAGAATTTGGTGGAATTATTGTGATTTCATCTCATAAAATGAATAAAGATGATGTTTCTAAGCGGTTTGCAAAAGCGCAAAAGAGTTATGTGGATCATGCTGTTGTACAGAAGAAAATATGTACGCAATTATTTATGTATATGCAGAACCAAAATTTATTAGAAACTCAAAATCGTATTTTTGAAATTGGTTGTGGTACGGGAAATTTTAGTCAAATCATCTTAAATAATTTTAAATATGAACAATATTTTTTAAATGATATTTACAGTGATGTACGTGAAAATTTTGTTCATTATTCCAATTTAAACTGGTGTATTGGGGATGTGGAGAAATTAGAGTTCCCACAACAACTCGATTTAATTGTATCGAGTTCAGCTTTGCAATGGATGGATGATTTAAATCATATATTTAGAAAAGCACATTCGGCATTAAATAAAGGTGGATATCTTTGTTTTTCTAGCTTTGGTCAAATGAACTTAAAAGAAATAAAAATGCTGACAGGGCGTGGCTTAGATTATTTATCCTTAGATGAAATGAAAAAAATACTTGAGCAGATAGGTTTTGAAATTGAAATTTTAACTGAGGTAACAGAGCAACTTTTGTTTGATGAACCTCAACAGATCTTAAAGCATTTAAAAGCGACTGGTGTGACTGCAACGTCGAATCAATTTCGTTGGAATAAACAAAGTTTGGCAAATTTTTACGAAAACTATGAGCAATTTAAGTCAGAAAATCAGCAATATTCGCTGACGTATCATCCTATTTATTGTATCGCTCGGAGAAAGTGAAATGACGAATGTTTTTTTTGTGAGTGGAATAGATACAGGAATTGGGAAAACATATACCACGGGTTATTTGGCAAAATTATGGAATGAGCAAGGTATTCAGACCATCACGCAAAAATTGGTTCAAACAGGCAATATTGGTATTTCAGAAGATATTGAAAAGCATCGAGAAATTATGGGTATGGGGTGGTTTCCTGAAGATAAAACCAAACTTACCATGCCTGAAATTTTCACTTATCCTGCGTCACCGCATTTAGCGACAAAAATTGATGGCCGAGATATTGATTTCGATAAAATTAATACAGCGACTGAGCAATTATCTAAAAAATATCAACGGGTTTTACTTGAGGGTGCGGGCGGTTTAATGGTGCCTTTAACGCAAAATTTACTGAGTATTGATTATATTCAGGCCCAGAAACGACCTGTAATTTTGGTCAGTTCTGGGCGCTTAGGGAGTATTAATCATACCTTGTTGAGTTTAGAGGCTTTAAAAATTCGAAATATTGAGCTTTATGCTTTGGCTTATAATTTAAGTGATGAATTGCAGGATGAAATTATTTCTAAAGATACAGCAGAATATTTAAAAAATTATTTATCTAAACAATTTCCTCAGGCACTTTGGATCGATATTCCTGTCATTTCTTAGAAGTCGAGCATAAAAAACCACTCAGTTGAGTGGTTTTTTTTATGTTTGAAATAGAAGCTTAGAAATTAAAATTTCTTGAAGCCTTTATTCATGCCATAAGGTTTACGCGGTGCATTTTCATCACGACGTTCACGGTTTCCATAGCTGTCATCACGACCACGTTTAGCCGTGTTATCGCTACGACGATCAGTATTAGATGATTCAACTTCATCTGTATCACGACGTTGCTGACGTAAGTAACCACCACGACGTGCTGCCATAGGTTTGTCTTGCATACGTTCGTTACGACGTTTAGCCATACCAAATAAGCCAGTACCTTGACGTGGTTTAAGCTCTACAGATTTCGTTAAATTGTCGATATCTTGTTTATCAAGTTCAATCCAACGACCTGTACGTAATTCACGCGGAAGAATAACTGTACCGTAACGCGTACGTAATAAGCGACTTACTTTAAGACCTTGTGATTCAAAAATACGACGAACCTCACGGTTACGACCTTCTTTTACAACCACTTGATACCAACGGTTAATACCTTCACCGCCAATTTCAGAGAATGACTCGAATTTAGCAGGACCATCATCCAACACAACACCTGTTGTCATAGTTTTGATGATTTTAGGTGTTACTTCACCCATCACACGAACAGCATATTCACGTTCAATTTCATTTGATGGATGCATTAAACGGTTTGCAAGTTCACCATCATTCGTGAAAAGTAATAAACCTGTAGAGTTAATATCTAGACGACCAACCATAACCCAACGATCACCAGGAATTTGTGGTAATTGTTCAAATACAGTAGGGCGGTTTTCAGGGTCGTTACGCGAACAAATTTCACCTTCAGGTTTGTAATAAATAATGACGCGACGACGAATTTCATCTTCAATTTGGAACTGCACTTTGCGACCATCGATGCGAAGCTCATCAGTTGGCTCGATACGTTCACCCACTTGGGCTACTTGACCGTTGACACTTACACGTCCAGCAGCAATGACTTCTTCCATATAACGGCGAGAACCCAAACCAACGCGTGCAAGCACCTTTTGCAATTTTTCACTCATGACAGCATAACCTTAGAAATAATCATAACAGTTCACCTATTTACGACTTCGGTGCATTAGCATCGAGCGCCATAAAAGCTTCCTTGGCATCCTGTAAGGGAGGCAATTGACCAATTGATGACAGGCCAAAAGCATTTAAAAATTGTGACGTTGTGACTAACAACGCAGGTCTTCCAGGGAGTTCACGAAAACCAGATTCCTTAATCCAGTTCCAGTCAAATAATGTACGCAAAATTTGACTATTTACCGTTACTCCACGAATTTGTTCAATATCTGCACGCGTCACGGGTTGGTGATAGGCAATAACAGATAAAGTCTCCAACATGGTTGGAGATAAGCGCACAGGGCGTTCAGGCCAAGTTTGAGCAATTAAGTTTCTATACTTTGCTCTCACCTGAAAACGATAACCTTGTGCGGTTTCAATCAGTTCAATTGAGCGACCATGTTGCAACATTGCAAGTTGTTGTAAAAATTGGCGCAATTGTTGTTTATTAAATTGGTCTTGAAATGCTTCTTTTAATCTTGCTAAAGATACAGGCGCTTCACTTGCAAAAATGATGGCTTCGAGTTGCATTAATATTTCATGATGATTTTCACCTTCGCTTAACGGTGTAATTTGTTCATCATTCATACTTTTGCTCCTTGAATTGCAAGCGGTGCATCTATGCCTGTTGAGATAATTGAAATCTTTTGTTGACGTGTTAATTCTAAAATCGCCATAAATGTAACGACCATGCCCATACGACCTTGGCTTGGTTTTAATAATGCTTCAAACTGCAAAACTTCACCCGATTGAATTTTATATTCGATATAAGCAATACGTTCTTCGAGGGCAACAGGTTCTTGTACAATTTGATGTGTTGCAGGTTCGGGACGATTAAACACACAAAGCAATGCATCACGTAGTTGGTCGGCTGCATAGCCCACATTATTTACGGTAACTTGTCCAAAATTAACATTGGTATTAAATGTATCTCTATCTAAAACAGGCATTTGCCCTAAGCGTTCAGTCGCTTGCTTAATGCGTAAATAGGTTTCTAAGCGATCAATTAATTCTTGTATTGGGTCTTTTTCAATTGCAGATATTGATGGAGGTTTTGGAAGAAGCAAACGAGATTTTAAATATGCGAGTAATGCTGCCATCACCATATAATCTGCGGTCAATTCAATATTTAGGGTTTTCATTGCATCCATATAAGATAAATATTGAGATGCAATTGGGGCGATATCAAGCTGTAATAAGTCGAAACCACTTTTTTGAATAAGATAAATTAAGAAATCGAGTGGTCCTTCGAAATGCTCTAAGAGAATTTCAAATGCTGCAGGAGGGATGTATAAATCCTCAGGAATCGTATCTTGCCACTCATCCAATACACGGATTTGTTGTGGTTGTTCCATAGGGTTATGGACGGTTTGATTCATTACAGTTATAGGCCACGCGAATTTTCAAAGGCATGAAAGCTATTTTTTCGGCTTAAAGAGAGAGTGCCAAAATAAATAGCGGAGAAATAAAACACATGCAGTTTAATAGATTTTTGTTTTTAAATAAATCAAATTAGACGAACATTTGTATAAAAATTAGAAATAAATATAAAGTATTTATTTCCGTGATGATCTGAACTTTTGTTTTTACTATAGATTTTTAAGTGATTTGATTTAAGAGATACTTATTCAAAAGCATTCACATCACCCACACCTCGACGGAGAATTTCTGGATTGTCACCAGATAAATCAATAATGCTTGTTGTATTTAAAGTACCTAAACCACCATCAATTAAAACATCAATTCTTTTTGATAGTTGTAAGTCGATATCATAAGGATCATCAATTGGGTCAGTTTGATTGGGGAGAATAAGTGTACTGGTAATTAATGGTTCACCAAGTTCTTTTAATAGCATTTGGCAAATAGGGTTACTTGGAATACGCAAACCAATGGTTTTCTTTTTAGGATGCATCAAGCGACGTGGAACTTCACTGGTTGCAGGCAAAATAAAAGTAGTTACAGCAGGCGTATTATTTTTAAGTAAACGATACATCGCATTATCAACTTTTGCATAGGTCGAAATGTCAGATAAATCTGCACAAATAATGGCGTATTGGTGTTTAGGGCCTAAACCACGAATTTGAGAAATACGTTCCATGGCATTTTTATTACCAATTTGGCATCCAATCGCGTAGGCGGCATCGGTTGGATAGACAATAACATCGCCTGCACGAATACGTTCTACAGCTTGGCTAATAAGCCTTGCTTGAGGATCTTCAGGATGGATTCTTAAATGAAGCATAATTATTTTCTCCTGATGCCTTTTTGCTCATTATCACTTGAGTTTAGAATATCTTTCAATAGTGAAATGTTGAATTAAATAAATTAATCTAACATTTCACGAATAAACTCATTACTTTGTAATCTTTTGCCACTTCGCGTACACGCACAAATACAATCAATAAAGCGAGCAGCATCGCGTGGAAGTTTGGCTTCACCAGAAAAATAACGTTGAACTTGAGTATAGACATTATCTTTAAAACTAGCGCCATTTCCGCCTTCGCCCGTTAAGTTATCTAAAGATACACGAAACTTTCTTCCAAAAGATTGGGCAAATAGCCATTCAATGGCTTGCGGTTTAATTTCCACTTGTTCAAATAAAGCTTGTTGCTCTGCGGTACGACCATCTGGGGCATACCAATAACCCAAGTCGGGAAGTAGACGACGTTTATCGCCTGCAATGCTCCAATGGCTTATTTCATGTAATGCACTATTAAAGAAACCATGTGCAAATTGAATACGTGCGGGACTATTTTCATTCACAGGAAAATATTCAGGTTCAAAATCACCTTTAACCAATATTACATTAAGATGGGAAAACCAATGATTAAAGTGTAAGATGAGCCAATCAACGTGTTCTGTTTCTGATGATAAATTCGCCCATGAAGAAAGTTGCACTTGTTCGAGTGAAGTGTCAGAATTAGAAGTTGGAAGTGTGCTAACAAGTGATGAAATATTCACTTCTGTTTGCGGCTGCAACAGATGCATGACTGAAATTACCCAAATGGTCTGTCTAAATAAGTACAAAATTGTATCTTAATCTTTGACAGAGTACTTATGAATTTGTAGAATTGCCGCCTTAATTATGTCAGCAAATACCTTTCCGGCACAGATTGAGCCGTTTAAATGGGCCGAACAAGGCTTTGTATGGGCAGGAACTCTGCCATTATCTCGCTTTGTTCGCATATCCCGTGAAGCTGTTGGATCAATTGATGATCAATTGATTAACATAGACTGTAAGCTATCAATGGATGCATATCATCGTATTGTGTGGCTAAGTGGTCATGTTGAAACGAAAGTTTCAGTAGAATGCCAACGTTGTTTGGATCCTGTTGAAATTGAACTCGTTTTAGATTTTCATTTAGCTCTTGTAGATGATGAGTCACTGATAGAGCGCTTGGATGAGGATGCTGATTTCATCGTATTAGGTGAAAGTGAAGCAACGACGAAAGGTAGCTTTGATGCGCCTGCAACCGCTGATTTACTCTCACTCATAGAAGATGAGTTGTTATTGTTGATGCCGTTGTCTCCAAGACATGAGTTTTGTGAACATAAGCATCAACCTGCCGTAGAAGAACTTGTTGAAGAAAAACGAGATAATCCGTTTGAAATTTTGGCAGGTTTGAAGGGTAAACTTAACTAATTTTTGTGTTATACTGTGAAGTATAAGACAACTGAATTTGTTCTGATCCATTTTTCGATATTTGTAAGGAGCCATCATGGCCGTTCAGCAAAACCGTAAAAGTCGCTCTCGCCGTGACATGCGCCGTTCACATGACGCTTTAACTGAGAATGCATTAACTGTAGACCAAGCTACTGGTGAAACTCATCGTCGTCACCACGTATCTAAAGACGGTATCTACCGTGGTCGTCAATTATTCGCTAAAGCATCTGCTGAATAATTGATGATGTATTAAGCGTCAAGCTTAATGAGAAAAAGGGAGCGAAAGCTCCCTTTTTTTGTTGCATTTGGCAATTACCAAAACAAAAATTAAGTGTTAAATTCCTTTCCGAAAATTGGCTTTCATAAGAGTTTGTTGATTATTTAATCGGTTGTTAAATAATAATAGCTCTTCATTCAAGGATTTTTTATGTCTGCTAACCAACTAGAACAAGCGGCTCAAGCGACAAAAACTGCATTTGTGTTTCCTGGTCAAGGTTCACAAAAAGTAGGGATGCTTGCTGAAATCGCAGAACAATTTAGTAGTGTGCAAGAAACTTTTGCTGAAGCATCGGCTGCAGTGGGTTTCGATTTATGGCACATTGCGCAAACTGGTGAAGGCTTAGATCAGACAGAATTCACACAGCCTGTATTACTAACTGCAAGCGTTGCATTGTGGCGTGTATGGTTAGAGTTAGGCGGTGTTGTACCCAAATATCTAGCAGGTCATTCACTTGGTGAGTACAGTGCACTTGTTGCTGCTGGTGCTTTAAGCTTGGGTGATGCTGCAAAGCTTGTAAACTTACGTGGTAAGTTAATGCAAAGTGCTGTACCGCAAGGTCAAGGTGCTATGGCAGCTATTCTGGGTTTAGATGATGCTAAAGTCATTGAGCTGTGCGAACAAGTAAATGTACAAGGTCGTGGCTCTGTTGAAGCAGCAAACTACAATGCCAAAGGGCAAGTGGTTATTGCAGGTGATAAAACTTTAGTTGAAGCCGTTATGGAATCTGCTAAAGAAAATGGCGGTAAAGCCATTGGTTTACCTGTTTCAGTACCATCACATTGTTCACTTATGAAACCTGCGGCAGAACAGTTTGCAGAAGCATTGGAACAAACTGCCATTGAGCTACCAGGTATTCCTGTAATACAAAATGTAAATGCTGCAATTGCGACAGATGTGACTCAATTACGTCAAGCATTAACTGCGCAATTATACCAATCTGTACAATGGACTAAAACATTGCAATACCTTCAAGACGAAGGCGTTGAGTACATTGTGGAGTGCGGTCCGGGTAATGTTTTAGCAAACTTAGCGAAGCGTTTACCAAATATTGAGAAAGCATTCCCACTCGACACAAAAGGTCGTTTGGAAGATGCACTAAATACCATTTTAGTGGCTGAAGGGAAAATTGCATGACACAGGAACGCAAAGTTGCATTAGTGACAGGTGCAAGCCGAGGAATTGGCGCAGCCATTGCTCAGCAACTTATTCAAGACGGTTATTTTGTTGTTGGTACAGCAACATCTGAAGCGGGTGCAGAAAAACTTTCTGCTGCTTTTGCTGAAAATGGTGCAGGAAAATTACTTGATGTACGTGATGGTACTGCTATTGATGCATTGGTAACAGATATCGAACAAAATTATGGTCCAGTCCTTGTTTTAATTAATAACGCTGGTATTACCAAAGATAACCTATTATTACGCATGTCTGAAGATGATTGGGATGACATCCTAAACATTCATTTGAAAGCCGTTTATCGATTATCAAAACGTGTTTTAAAAGGCATGACAAAGGCACGCTTTGGTCGCATTGTAAATATTAGCTCGGTTGTGGCGCATTTTGCGAACCCAGGTCAAGCGAATTATTCTGCTGCAAAGGCGGGTATAGAAGCATTTGGTCGTAGTCTTGCAAAAGAAATGGGTAGTCGTCAAATTACAGTAAATGCTGTTGCACCTGGTTTTATTGCAACAGAAATGACTGAACAATTAAGCGAAGAAATTCGTAAAAAAATGAGTGATCAAGTGGCATTGAACCGTTTAGGTGATCCACAAGATATCGCGAATGCAGTGAGCTTCCTTGCAAGTGAAAAGGCAAGTTATATCACTGGAACTGTTTTACATGTAAATGGTGGTTTATACATGAGCTAATTGGCTGATGTATAAACTTTCAATATTTTATAGATTCAATTAAACTAACGGCATTAAAAACGCCACAAGCAATGAGGAGAATTCCTGTGAGCGATATCGAACTACGTGTTAAGCAAGCAGTTGCAGAACAACTTGGTCTTAAAGCAGAAGAGATTAAAAACGAAGCATCTTTCATGGATGACTTAGGTGCAGACTCTCTTGATCTAGTAGAATTAGTAATGTCTTTCGAAAACGATTTCGACATTACTATTCCAGATGAAGATTCTAACGAAATCACAACTGTTCAATCTGCTGTTGACTATGTTTCTAAGAAACTAGGTTAATTGCCGATTTCAGCTTTGCTGAATGAAAAAGCCACCTTTTAGGTGGCTTTTTTGTTTTTAAACTAATTAATTTACATAAAGTTACTTTTCTCTATGTAATGCTTATATCCAAATACTTATTTTAAAGTTATAAAAATAGAGCAATAAAACAACTCAATAGAGTTACTTAATAAAATTATAAGGAGAAAAAAAATGGGGCTTTTTGATTTTGTAAAAGGCATTGGTAAGAAAAATACAGCACCTGCAGAACCACAGGCTACACCATCAGCAGAACCAACCGCACAAGAAGTTGCAAATAAATTATTAGGTCATATTAAGGCTTTAGGTTTACCTATTGCAGGTTTAAGTGTGTCTTATAATGGTACAACTGACTTAGCAACGGTAAAAGGGCAGGTTCAGAGCCAAGCAGATCGGGAAAAAATTATTTTAGCTGTGGGTAATATTGATCATGTTGCACAAGTAGATGATCAACTTACGGTAGCTACACCAGAGCCTGAAAGTAAATTTTATACGGTAAAATCGGGTGATAATCTTTCTAAAATTTCAAAAGAATTTTATGGAGATGCAAATAAATACAATAAAATTTTTGAAGCAAACCGACCTTTGCTAAAAAATGCAGATGATATTTTTCCAGGGCAAGTTCTGCGGATTCCTGAATAAAATAATGATGTTTTAATGAATGTAATTAAAAAGGCGCATATTGCGCCTTTTTCTTGAATGTTTTTATTCTTTAAAGATTTTCCATATTGTGTCTTTATCTGCCACTTTAATAGTGAAATTAAAGTTTGAATCTGAACTTACAATAAGAACAGCAGGTGCTTCCATGATGACTTTTAGAATTGTGCCTTTTTCATAAGTAATAGTTGGGCAGTTTTCTTTAGTAAGAACAATGGGTTCTAATAATTCTATAAGATATGGTTCCATGAAGACCTCTAAGCTCTCGAGTGGAAATTTATATTTTAATTTCAACAAGATCATGTTTGTGTGGAGGATTTTGTTAGCAAATGTAAAAAAATGTACGTGTATATTTTATTTTATAAGTTGTTTAAAATATTCACTTATTTAAATTAATGGATTAATTTTATACAGAAATACAAATAAAACAATCATCTTAAATTGAGCAATTGAAATGTCATATACAAATAAAAATAATTAACAGCAAAATAAATGTTGTTTTTTGGCAGTATGATGCGTAGGTTACTGAAATAAATAATAAAGGTTTATCTATACTAAATGTTTAAATCATTTTTTCCAAATCCCAAATGGTTTTTCGGATCACTCGTTCTGTGGTTTATTATTAACTGTGTACTGTGGTACTCGGGTGGCAACACTTGGGGGCAATATATAGGCTTTGCGCAAGGCTATTATGAGGCAGAATTGCCTATTAGTATTACGCGTTTCTGGTCGGCACAATTTTTGTGGTTTTATCTTTGGTTTTTTATATCGACTGCAATTTTTGCCATATTTTGGAAGCTAAAATCGAATAATCCTTGGCAAAGATGGTCTGTTTGGGGATCGGCATTTATTTTATTCAATATTTGGTTTTCGGTTCAAACCAGTTTGGTTTTAAATGCATGGTATAGCCCATTTTATGATTTGATTCAAAAAATGCTGGGTAGTGGTGGTGGAGATATTCATCAGCTATATGGTGAAATGACTTCGGTTATGTATATTTTGATGGTTTACGTTACCATTGCCGTATTAAATTTATACTTTGTTAATCATTACGTTTTCCGCTGGCGTATGGCAATGAATGATTACTATGCTGCACATTGGGAACGCTTACGCCATATAGAAGGTGCTTCACAACGTATTCAAGAAGATACGATGCGTTTTGCTAAAACGACAGAAACTTTGGGTGTGAGCTTAATTGAAGCGTTAATGACATTAATGGCATTTTTACCTGTTTTATATCAACTTTCAAATCATGTAAAAGTATTACCAATAGTAGGTGAAATCCCTCATGCCTTAATGTGGGCAGCAGTGCTTTGGTCTGTATTTGGTACAATTGTTTTAATTGCAGTTGGTTATAAATTGCCTGGTTTGGAATTTAATAATCAAAAGGTTGAAGCCGCATATCGTAAAGAATTGGTTTATGGTGAAGATGATGCAAATAGAGCCGATCCGCAGACTTTAACCGAATTATTTACTCATGTTCGTGTGAATTATTTCCGTTTATATTTTCATTATGCATATTTTAATTTAGTGCGTATTTGGTATATGCAGTTAGATAATTTATTTGGTTTATTTGTTTTATT
This sequence comes from Acinetobacter portensis, assembly GCF_010646905.1. Classification (NCBI taxonomy): domain Bacteria; kingdom Pseudomonadati; phylum Pseudomonadota; class Gammaproteobacteria; order Moraxellales; family Moraxellaceae; genus Acinetobacter; species Acinetobacter portensis. The sequence goes on along the minus strand of NZ_JAAARQ010000002.1, from coordinate 461,451 downwards.
CCCAAGTATTGCTGCAGGTGCCATTACTTTAGGTTTATTAATGCAAATTAACAATGTATTTGGAAAAGTGCGTGAATCTTTCCAATATTTAATTCAGGCTTGGCCAACGATTATTGAATTACTTTCAATCTATAAGCGTTTACGTGCTTTTGAAGCCACTTTGGATGATCAGTAATTTATGGATTGTTCATAATTAATATCATTCAAAATTAAACATTTTTAAAATAAGTTAAGATTTAGGTCTTAACTTATTTTTTTGTTTAATTTTTTCATAGGTTACATAGTCATAATAGGTATTTTGTTTGCCTTTGTGATACAAAGAAGTTAAATATTTTGGAATTAAAATAATGTCATCTCCTTTAAAAAATACGATTTGTAGAAAATTTTCTCGTGTGGGTTCATCTGCATTAATGGCAGTGGCTTTGTTGGGTTTGGCTCAAGTTGCAATGGCAAGTACAACTGTAGATAAGCTGAGTGATTGTTTGGTGAAATCGACGACCGATGCAGATAAGAAAACGGTTTTACAATGGACGTTTGTAGCGTTGTCTGCACATCCAGATTTACAAAGTTTTAGTCAAGTTACGCCTGAACAGAAAGATGGTTTGGATAAGAATTTGGCGCAAGTGTTACAGCGTATTTTGGTAGAGCAATGTTCTGCTGAAACCAAAGCCGTTATTCAAACTGATGGTTTGCAAGCGGTAGGCGATAGCTTTCAAAAATTAGGACAGGAAACAGGTGAGAAAATTTTAAAAACACCTGAAATTAAAGATCAATATAAAGGTTTAGTTCGTTATTTAGATTTGAGTAAGTTGGTAACGACTTTTTTAACGCCTGAATTGTTTAATAAGTTGGGCGTTTTACGTTAATTATTGTATTGAATAAACAGAAAAGATGATGCGTTGTTTGATCTATCTTTTCTGTTTATCTTAAATTACAAACAATGTTATCTAAGCCAATTAATCGTTAAATATTAATACGCTTTTTCCTTTGGTATGACCCTCTAGAATATCCGCATAGGCTTGTGGAGCTTGCTCAAATGGATACTGACGACTTACAGCCCATTTAATTTTCCCTTCTGCTACACCGTTTACAACATATTTTAAATTTGCAGGATTGCGTTTGACCCAAACGGGTTGAATTTTATTAGAACTTACTTTACGACCTGCAATCGTCCCCATAAATCCACCTGATTTTACGGTTTTAAGTGAGGCTTGCGTTGCATTTTCATTGCCAATCATGTCAATGGAAACATCAAATTTTTCAGGATGTATTGCTGTTAATCTTTCAACTAAGCCATCACCATAAACAACGGCTTTTGCGCCCAATTGTTGAATATATTCTTGGTTTTGAGCTGATGCAGTTGCGACGACGTTAATGCCTTTATTTACGGCTAGTTGAATTAGAATTGATCCAACACCACCCGAACCACCATGAATGAGTAGTGATTGTGCAGGGCCCATTTCATCTAAAATCGTCATTGCTGTTTGTGAAACGCCTGCCAAAGTTCCTGCAATTGCCCAATCGATATTGTTTGGTTTTTGAATGAGATTTCCGACAGGAACATCAATGATGGTCGCGTGGGTAAATGCACCGCCTGAACCAAGCACTTCATCGCCTACTTTCCATTGTGTTTGGTTGTCTGCAACTTCTGTAATGATGCCTGCGAATTCTGTTCCAAAGGTTTGGGGAAGTGCTGCGTGTTTGAATTCGCCTGTCATGCGACGTGCATCGATAGGGTTAATGCCTGATGCTTTGACTTGAATGCGTGCCATGCCTTTTGCTAGTTTTGGAAGTGTGTGGTTTTCTAATTCGAGTACGTCTGATTGTCCGTATGCATGCGCAAGAAGGATTGTTGTGTTCATGAGTTTTGCCTAATTCTTGAGTTATGTTTGTGATTATAGAAAGGCGTTTTGTGCAACTACAGTGCTAAAAATGGGACAGTGTTTTCTTGTTTTTTAATGGGTGGTTTTGAGTAATGAAAGATGGTTTAAATCAAACCTCAGCATAAGTTTTACAGAGAATAGAATAGGTGTGTTTACTTTTTATTTAAATAAGTGGCTATTTAAGCTTTAGTTGAAAAAAAGGTAGTAATTTACTAAATTTTTTGACTTTAATCGAAAATACGGGTGAGAAGGTGGAAAAATCCTTTGATTAGATACCAAACTCCTCTTATAAGAATGTTTATAAATAGTTCAAAACTAAAATCGATTAGCCATTTGAAAAATTGAAAGGTTGATCTTTTAAGCCACTTAATAGCCTTTATAAAAAGACGATAGGCATCAGATATAAGAATAAAAGGCGTTCTATATTTATATTTGCATATATAGTGATATGGCGCTTTTATAGAATGAAAAGGCACTTTTTTGCTAAATATAAATGAATATAGCCAAAGAATAAAAAGAATACCAAAGACGGATAATATAATTTGAGCTGTGGACATATTTATTAGAATAAAGTTTTGCGTGTATGGAATTTTAACTTAAATTTTAATAGTTCGGTTTTGAGTAATTCTTTTCATGTGATTCATCATTTTTATTGTTTTACCTCTCCCTAGCCCTCTCCTAGAAGGAGAGGGAATGTACATTACAAAATATATGATGGTATTTAATTGGTAATGAAGGCTCCTTCTCCTTTAGGGAGAAGGCGGGGGATGAGGGTATTTTGAATACGTCCTAAGTCTTCGAGTTTGGAGATAGAGGATAATTTTTTGATAGTCATGTTGTTTTTGGTGTGAAGTGTTTTGTTGATTGTATGTCTAAAATTTTAAAGTCTAAGTAATGATGCCCTCTCCTTAAGGGAGAGAGTTATCATTCACTCAATAGTTAGATTATATTAATTTTCTCAAATGAAAAATCTCTGTGAATTTTTAAATCATAAATTTGTTTTGCAAGTGTATTTAGATCAACATAATAAATATCATCTATATTGAAAGATGGAGTGGTTTTGCGTATTTGCTCATCGTCTTCTGCCCAAAACTGTAATGGGTAATCAGTTGAATTTAAATTGTTATAATAAATGATGATAGTATTGGTTATTCGTACTAAATACATCATAAGGCATCTAAAGATATGTTTTTTATAGTCAATATAGTCACCATTTCCATATTCGTATGGACAATGATCTAGCTTGACCCAAAATACAGCATAGCTCCTTAGGGCACTGTATATTTTGTTAAAATCAACGGTATCATTTATCAAGACAACTAAGTCTTTAACGATTCCTATAAATATATCAAATAGCATTATTAATTTACTATCAGTATTTTTATAATTGCTCTTTAGTGTTGAAAAGGAGTCTGAAAATCCGAGCAGCATTTCTAAGAAACTAGGATTATAACCAACATCATAAAATACATTAGGTAGATAGCTAGTATTATACCGAAAACTATTTTCACCTGAGTTATGATTAATGTAGGTGTTATACCAATAATCAAATATAGATGAATTTTGAGTTGTATTTTTTTGAAAGTGAAATTGAGGATAATATTTCTTTATAAGATCGGGGTATTTGTTTAATAATCCTATAATGTAATCCCACCCAACAACTGAAATTTTAAAACTATAATTTTTTGATAATTGTCGTGCATATTCCTGAATAGATACATCATTTGGAGCTGTTGTAGCTAAGATGAAATCACTAATAGGAGGAGTGAATTTTTTAGCTTTTTCTACTTCTTCTAATAATTCTTTTTCAGTAACGATATTTGTATTAAAAGTATTATCTTTACCTTTGCACTGTACTGCATGTAGTTTTCCTTCATATTCTCCAAAAACGTCAACTCCATGCTGTGATTGACCTGCCCTGCCATTTTTTTGGGTATTAATATCTTTCCATTCATATGCCCATAAATCACGGCATAAATCTTCAAATGTTGACCAATTTGCAACAGGTGGAATTTGATAATCATTTAATGGCATATTTATCTCTGATATCTAATGATTAATATAAAAAAACCTCGCATTAAGCGAGGTTTTTATCTCATGAAACCAACTAATTAGTCCATTATAAACCAATCAATTTCTTCATTAATTCATTTACTTGAGCAGGGTTAGCCTTACCACGTGACGCTTTCATCACTTGACCAACAAGACCGTTGAAAGCTTTTTCTTTACCCGCTTTAAACTCTTCAACCATCTTCTCGTTCGCAGCAAGCACTTCCTTAATAATCGCTTCAATTGCGCCTGTATCAGTTTCCTGTTTCAAGCCTTTTTCCGCAATAATTTCGTCCGCAGTTTTGCCTTCTTCCCACATAAAGCCGAAAACTTGTTTTGCAATCTTACCGCTAATCGTGTTGTCCACAATACGCGCGATCATACCGCCAAGTTTTTCAGCAGAAACAGGAGAATCTGTCAAATCTAAGCCTGCTTTATTTAAAGCACCAGAGAATTCGCCCATTACCCAGTTTGCAGAAACTTTACCTTGCGCAGCACCGCCCGCAGAAGCCACAACAACTTCATAAAAGTCTGAAAGCTCTCGAGTTAAAGTTAAAACGTGTGCATCGTACTCAGTTACACCAAAGTCCGCGACAAAACGCTCACGACGCGCTTTAGGTAACTCAGGTAACGCAGCACGAGCAGCTTCAACTTGCGCATCTGCAATAATTACAGGCAATAAGTCAGGGTCTGGGAAGTAGCGGTAATCGTTCGCTTCTTCTTTAGAACGCATAGAACGCGTTTCCATTTTCACAGGGTCGAACAAACGTGTTTCTTGGTCGATTTTACCGCCATCTTCCAAAATATCCATTTGACGTTCAATTTCAACATTGATCGCTTGTTCAATGAAGCGGAATGAGTTCAAGTTTTTCAACTCGCAACGCGTACCAAATTCATTACCCGGACGACGTAACGACACGTTACAGTCACAACGGAATGAACCTTCCGCCATGTTACCGTCAGAAATACCTAACCAACGCACTAAAGTGTGAATCGCTTTAATATAAGCAACGGCTTCTTCAACAGAACGCATATCGGGTTCAGATACGATTTCTAAAAGTGGCGTACCTGCACGGTTTAAGTCGATACCTGACATACCTTCAAATTGGTCATGAATCGATTTACCTGCATCTTCCTCTAAATGCGCACGTGTTACGCCAATGCGTTTAATGCCATCTTCAAGTTGAATGTCGATATGACCCAAGCCCACAATTGGGTTGTCCATTTGGCTAATTTGATAGCCTTTTGGAGAGTCTGGGTAGAAATAGTTTTTACGTGCAAATACAGAAGCTTGGTCGATGTAAGCATCAATACCCAAACCAAAGCGAATCGCTAAATCTACAACTTCTTTGTTCAATACAGGAAGTACGCCTGGCATTGCCAAATCGACAAGGCTCGCTTGTGTATTTGGATCATTACCAAAAATAGTCGATGAACCTGAGAAAATTTTAGTATTGGTTGCAAGCTGAGTGTGAATCTCGATACCAATAACCACTTCCCAACCATCAATTAAGTTAGATTTTGGTTGAGCCGCTTTTGTAGAATTGTTTTGAGCTTGAGCCATTATGCATTCTCCTCAGCAATTGCAGCGCGTTTTGTATGCCAATCGGTTGCTTGTTGGTACTGATGCACCACAGACAACAATTGAGATTCTGACCAGTAGTTACCAATTAGCTGTAAGCCAACAGGTAGGTTATCTTTATCAAAACCAACAGGCGCGTTAATTGCAGGTAAGCCTGCTAGGTTCACTGCGATGGTGTAAATGTCACCCAAGTACATTTCAACTTGAGATAAATTTGCACCAATTTTATAAGCCGTAGTTGGTGCCGCAGGAGCCGCAATCACATCTACAGATTCAAATGCTTTTAAGAAGTCTTGTTGAATTAAACGACGTACTTTTTGTGCTTTTACATAGTATGCATCGTAGTAACCCGCAGAAAGTGCATAAGTACCAATGAGGATACGTTGCTGAACTTCTTTACCAAAACCTTCAGAGCGTGAACGCTTGTATAAATCCATCAAATCAGCAGGATTTTCACAACGGTAACCGTAACGTACACCGTCAAAACGTTGTAAGTTAGAAGATGCTTCAGCAGGAGCAATAAGGTAATAAGTTGGAACATAAGCATCTGTCATGGTGAGATCAATCTCAACCAATGTTGCGCCCATTTCTTCTAACTTTTTAAGTGATTCTTCAACACGTGCTTTAACGTCTGCATCTAAACCTTGAACATTGAAGTACTGTTTAGGAATACCAATGCGTAAACCTTTAACCGATGTACCGTTCAAGTTCGCAACGTAGTTATCTACATCTTTTTGAATTGATGTTGAATCTTTAGCGTCATGACCTGCCATTACGTTCATGAGGTACGCACAGTCTTCAGCCGAACGCGCCATAGGACCACCTTGGTCTAAAGATGATGCATAAGCAATCATACCAAAACGTGACACACGACCATAAGTTGGTTTAAGCCCTGTAAGACCACAGAATGATGCAGGTTGGCGAATTGAACCACCTGTATCTGTACCTGTAGAAATTGGTGCTAAATCGGCAGCAACGGCAGCAGCAGAACCGCCAGATGAACCACCTGGAACACGATCAAGCGCCCAAGGGTTTTTGGTTGCGCCAAAGTAAGATGATTCACTTGTAGAACCCATGGCAAATTCGTCCATGTTTACTTTACCAAGTGTCACTAAGCCCGCAGCTTTACCTTTCGCTACAACGGTTGCGTCGTAAGGAGAGATAAAATTGTCCAGCATTTTAGAACCAGCAGTGGTTTTAATGCCTTGGGTACAAAAAATATCTTTATGTGCAATGGGCACACCTGTTAATGCTGTTGCATGACCCGCTTTAAGTGCAGCATCGGCAGCATCGGCTTGAGCCAAAGCTTGTTCAGGCGTAACCGTTACATAAGATTGAACTTGCGTATCAATTTTTGCGATACGTTTTAAATAATGTTCGGTAAGTTCTCGTGAAGAGAATTTGGCTTGTGCTAAACCCTCTGAAAGTTCACGAATCGATAAGCGATGTAAATCTGACATAAGAAGTATTCTTTACGTATATATGAAATAAATGGTTAAACTGAATAAAAAATTATTCGATCACACGAGGAACTAAATACAAGCCTTCCTGAACAGCAGGAGCAACGGCTTGATATTCATCACGGTGATTATTTTCAGTCACCACGTCTTCACGTAATGGTTGAGGATTGTCAAATGGGCTCTTTAATGGCTCTACACCGTCAGTGTTGATGCTCTTTAAAGTGTCCATCATTCCTAGAATTTTATTTAAACTTTCCGCGTATTCAGTAGATTGTGCGTCATTTAAAGAAAGACGCGCAAGGTGTGCAATCTGTGATACGGTTTGTGCATTTAAATCTTCAGAATGCTGTGCATCTGATGTAGACATAACATCACCTAAAATCAGTATTAAAAAAAATCAAAATATCATGCGATATAATAAGCGATTGACTTGTTCAAATCATCACATTTAGTTAAAGTTGTCGCTTGCGCTCACATAACGATTAATAGAGAACGACTCCGTGATTCTAAAACGACTAATTGGCTTGTTTTCACCAGACTTAGCCATAGACTTAGGTACAGCAAATACACTTATTTATGCACCAGGAAGAGGCATTATATTAAATGAGCCCACGGTTGTGGCGATTCGTCATAGTGGTTCTCAAAAAATCGTTGCCGCTGTAGGTCTTGATGCTAAACAAATGTTAGGTCGTACACCTGCTAACATTTCTGCAATTCGCCCAATGAAAGATGGTGTAATTGCTGACTTCGAAGTCACAGAAACAATGTTGAACCAATTTATTAGTAAAGTACATGAAAAACGCTTATTTCCACCAGCACCTCGTGTTGTGGTTTGTGTTCCATGTAAATCGACTTTAGTTGAACGTCGTGCAATTCGTGAAGCAGTATACAATGCTGGTGCCCGTGATGTACGTTTAATTGAAGAACCAATGGCTGCTGCTATTGGTGCAGGCATGCCTGTTGAACAAGCTTGTGGTTCTATGGTTGTAGATGTTGGTGGTGGTACCACTGAAATTGCAATTATTTCATTACAAGGTTGTGTTTACGCAGATTCACTACGTATTGGTGGTGATGTATTCGATGAACAAATTATTAACTATGTTCGTAAAGCGCATGGTTGTGTAATTGGTGAAACGACTGCAGAAAATATTAAAAAAGAAGTGGGTATGGCATTACCAGACGAAGGTGCAAAACCACTAGAAATTGAAGTTCGTGGTCGTAACCTTGCAGAAGGTGTACCTCGTTCAATTACTGTAACTTCTGACGAAATTTCACAAGCCATTTCAGATCCATTACAAAGCATTATTCAAGCTGTAAAATCTGCACTTGAACAAACGCCTCCTGAATTATCTTCAGATATTGCAGAGCGCGGTATTGTATTAACAGGTGGTGGTGCATTACTTCGTAACTTAGACAAACTTCTTGCACAAGAAACAGGTTTGCCTGTAGTTGTTGCAGAAGAGCCTCTTACATGTGTTACTCGTGGTGGTGGTAAAGTATTAGAATTATTCGATAATCCAAACCATGACATGTTATTTGTAGGCTAATAAAAGGAAAAGGCGGGTGCAAGCAAATCTGTTTTCAAGACAACCGCCATCTTTTCGCTCTTTTATCATTGCGGTAATAACGTGTTTGGTGGTGCTATTTTTTAACTGGCGTATGCCACACCTTGTTAAACCCGCAAGAGATGTCTTGTATACGGCATATAATCCTATATATGCCGTTGCAAGCTATCCCGTTTTGTCGAGCGAATGGCTAAGTCGACAAAGTAAGTCTGAGGCTCAATTGCGCCGTGAAAATACCGCGATGCAAGCTGAACTTTTACAGGCAAATGTACGCTTACAAAAACTTTCTGAACTTTCTGCTGAAAATACGCGTTTACGTGGCTTGTTAGATACACCACTTATTATTGATGGTCGTATGGAAATTTCAGAAGTGATTGGAACAGATGTAGATCCTTTACGTCATATTATTGTGATTAATCGGGGTTCAAGTAATCAGCTTAAAGTTGGTCAAACAGTTCTCGATGATAAAGGAATAATGGGGCAAATTATTTCTGTATTGCCTCGTAGTAGTCGTATCATGTTGTTATCAGACAAAGAACATTCATTATCGGTGCGTTTAGAACGTAGCGGTATGCGTGCAATTGTGTCTGGTACAGGTGATTTAGGGCTATTAAAAATGGAATATGTACCAACAAGCGCAGACATTAAAGTAGGCGAAAAAGTATATAGTTCAGGTTTGGGTGAGCATTTTCCAGCAGGATATTTAGTGGGAACAGTTGCAAAAGTGAGTCGACACAATACGGGAGAGTTTGCCCATATTGATGTTACACCTGCAGCACAATTGGCGGGTGGTCATCACGTTGTTGTGTTGTTTTCTAATTCTTTAGCGAAGGAGCAGCCAGATGCCATTCGCTAAGTTATCAACGAAAAAGCCAACAGATCCATTATTTCCTATTATATTTTCAGTTGTTATTGCCTCTGTATTGACTGTTTATCCATTATCTTATGATATTTCAGGTTGGCGCCCTGCATTTATGTTTATGGTGATGCTGTTTTGGGTGATGTGCCAACCAACATGGTGTGGCGTATGGTTTGCCTTTGCGACAGGTTTATTTGTTGATTTATTAATAGATGCACCTTTAGGTTTAAATGCTTTAAGTTTTGTATCTGTTACATTTTTTGCGCGTTACTTTACGCGTGAAAGGCGTGTACTTACATTTGCGAATCTATGGGTCATTGTAATATTGGCAATTACTGTACATATTGCATTTATCTTTATTCTGCAAATTTTATGGGGAATGAATTTCCAACTTGCACGTCATTGGCAGCCATTATTGAGTACAATTTTAGTTTGGCCAATTTTGTATTATCTACTGAAAAAATGGCGAATTTAATTTTAGCATCAAGCTCACCACGTCGACGTGAGCTATTACAACAACTCGGTTTGGACTTTCAAATTAATAGTCCAAATATCGATGAGTCTATCTATTTAAATGAATCTGTTGAGCATTATGTTGAGCGTTTAGCTTGTAGCAAAGCAGATGCAATATTCGAAGAATTTCCAAATGCCATCATTATTGCGGCAGACACAAGTGTTGCAGTAGATCATCATATTTTAGGAAAGCCAGAGTCTAAACAACATGCCTTTGAAATGTGGCATTTAATTTCAGGTCGTAGGCATGATGTTCTTTCTGGTGTGTGTGTACGTACAAAGCATAAAAAATTAAGTATAGTGGTACGTACAGAAGTTGAATTTCAAGAATTAACGCCACAAGAGATGGACGATTATTGGAATACAGGCGAGCCATTAGGTAAGGCTGGAGGGTATGCGATACAAGGGATTGCAGCTCGTTTTATTCCCAATATTATGGGTAGTTATACCAATGTTGTAGGCCTACCACTACATGAAACAGTACAGTTATTGCAGACAGTTAAGGTACTAAATTAATTGCTGAAAAAGAATTTTATAATGTTTTGAGTGTTGTTATGTCTGAAGAGCTGTTGATTAACGTCACCCCCATGGAATGTAGGGTCGCTTTAATCCAAAATGGGACAGTCAATGAGCTGTTTGTTGAACGAGATGCTAAACGTGGTTTAGTTGGAAATATTTATAAAGGCAAGGTCGTGCGTGTACTTCCAGGTATGCAAGCTGCTTTTATTGAAATCGGGTTGTCTCGTACCGCATTTTTACATATCAATGATATGATTTGGCCTAAAAATCAGCCTGCTCCAAATGTCTTTGACCTTTTACACGTTGGACAAGTGCTAACAGTTCAAGTAATGAAAGATATGTTGGGCACTAAAGGCGCGCGTTTAAGTACAGATCTTTCTATTCCTTCACGATATTTAGTGCTGATGCCTTACGGTAATCATACTGGTGTTTCACAGCGAATAGAGTCGAGTGAAGAGCGTGATCGTTTAAGAACAATGATTGAGCGTATTCAAGAGATACATCAACTTCCAGGTTCTGTCATTGTCCGTACCGCTGCAGATGGAGTCGAAGAAGAAGCTATTGCACAAGATATGGCTTATCTTGCAAAGCTTTGGGAGCATATTCAACGAAAGCAAAAAAGTATTACAGTTCCATCTTTAATTTTTGAAGAACTACCACTTCCTCAGCGTGTGATTCGTGATTTAGCCAATGAAAATACGTCTAAAATTCATGTAGATTCAAGAGAAGTTTTCTCTAAATTACAGGAATTTGTTGAAGAATTTGTGCCGAATATGCAGGATCATCTACTTCATTATCCGGGCGAACGCCCAATTTTCGATTTGTATAATGTTGAAGAAGATATTCAAAAAGCGCTTCAAACTCGAGTGGCATTGAAGTCTGGCGGCTATTTGATGATTGATCAGACAGAAGCCATGACCACAATTGATGTCAATACCGGTTCTTATGTGGGTGGTCGTTCATTAGAAGACACCGTATTTAAAACCAATATGGAAGCGACGCAAGTTATTGTGCGTCAATTGCGCCTGCGAAATTTGGGCGGCATTATTATTATCGACTTTATTGATATGCAAGAAGCACATCATAGAGATGAAGTGCTTTCTCAGTTTGAACGTATGTTAGAACGTGATCATGCCAAAACTAAAATTACTCAAGTTTCTGAGCTTGGTTTGGTTGAAATGACACGTAAACGCACACGTGAATCGCTTGAACATTTGCTTTGTGAATCTTGTCCTACCTGTCAAGGTCGAGGATATGTTAAAACAGCGGAGTCAATTTGTTACGAGATATTTCGAGAAATCATGAGATATGCTCGAGCATTTGAATCTCAGAGTGGCTTTACTGTCGTTGCGCATCCATCGGTGATTGATCGACTTTTAACGGCAGAAGCGACAGCAGTCGCAGATTTAGAGCATTTCGTGAATCGCGTTATAAAATTTCAAGTTGAAAATTTATATACGCAAGAGCAATACGATATCATTTTAAGCTGAAATTGTAACAAAATATCGTTAAACAGTTGTTACATCTCTGATTTTACTTTTAATTGTGAATTCTCAATACTTAACACATGTAATAGCCAAAGCTATTTCAGCTATTTGAAATAGCTCTAGCAAGTGAGATAGAAAAATGAGTATGAGCAAAGCAATTGTGAAACAAGGCTTAAAAGTTTTAGATTCAACAACGAAAAATCATTCGTATTTAGTCGATGCTGAAGGAAAAGAAGTACAAATTACTTCGACTATGGTTCGTAATGTATGTCATCAGTTGTTAAATCAATGTCGAAAAATTAAAAACTAAAAAAAGGGCTTAGATGGCCCTTTTTTTATCATCTGTGATTATTCAGTATCTGTTAAATTTTCTGTACTATTAATAAGAGATTCAAAGCGTTGAATTTCATCTTCTAAATGCGTCAGTAAATTTTGCATTTTAGGTAATGCGTTGCGACAGGCAGTTAAACCCACTTCTAACTTATCTAAATAGCTCGTCATTGTAATATTCAGTGCTTGCCCATCTAAGACAATAGAAGCAGGGTAGAGCGCATCTAATTTTGCGCCATTCCAATATAAAGGTTCAGATGGCCCCGGCACATTTGAAATTACAAGGTTGAAAGCTTGGCGTTTTGGCATCAGTCCTGATGCGATATTTAAACCTGCTGCGCCATAAACAAATGCGCTGTAATTTAAAATTTGACTCGAGTTCATTCGCTTAAATTTTTTCTTCGCATTTAACATACTTCGACGAATAATTTTTAATCGCTCTAAAGGTTCTTCTTTATGCGTGCCTAAATTTGCCAGAATCATGGTAATTCGGTTAGAAAGCTCTGAATTATCATCACGTACTGATGCTGGTACCATTGCGATCAGTGGCTTCTTTGGTAAAGCATTTTGTGTAATGAGGTATTCTCTTAATGCGCCTGAGCACACAGCAAGAACGATATCGTTAATGGTTACATTGAGTGCCTTTGCAATGGCAGTTAGGCGTGAAAACTCATAAGATTGTGCAGCAAAACGACGTGAAGAACTGACACGTTGATTTAAAATACTGCTAGGTGCTTGAAAGCTAGAAACGTAATCTGGATTACGTCCAATATCTTTGGTAATGGTTTGAGATAACTCGTAAAGGACACCAGGAGTAGATTCTAACTGGTTTTTAACAGTTGAAATAAAACCTTTAATTTTACTTGCTTTAGGTTGTTTTAAACGTTTTGCACGAGGTCCTTCTACACACCAAGGCGGTACAATACTTTTTGCATCTGGATCATGTGATAAAGACTTTTCAACAAGTCGCATACCTGCAATACCATCTACCATTGCATGGTGGATTTTGAAGTACATCGCAAAACGATTACCTTCAATTCCTTCAATAATATGGCAAGTCCACAAAGGTTTTGCACGGTCAATTAAAGCGCTGTGTTCTTGCGAAATATAGGTGAGTAATTCACGAATACGTCCTGGTTTTGGAAGAGCAATATGTCGGAAGTGATGATCTAAATCGAATTCCTGATCTTCATCCCAAAACAAACCATTTAGCTTGTTATTAAATGGTGGAATTGGAATAGATTTTGAAGTACGAATATCTGCAACCAAATCTTGAATAAAAGATGCGGGCGCATTTTCAGGAATTTGAAATAAAAAAAGACCACCTACATGCATAGGCTGTTGACGTTTTTCTAAAGAAAGAAAAATGAAGTCAATGGGGTGTAATGGACGCATATTGCTGGTTGCCTCACTGCAATGCTAACGCTACTCCTGTATGAGCGGCCTTATTAGTATTTTTAAATAGAAAGAAATTATAGCTGTTATTTGATAAAAAAGAATGAATTAATATGTATTAATAAGTCTAAAAAGAAACCACGATAAACGTGGTTTTTGAATTGAATTTCTTGAAGATTATTTTTTTAAATTACCTGAGTGTAAACCACATTCTTTGTGGGTTGCTTCTTCCCACCACCAACGACCTTCACGTTCATGTTGGTTTGGTAAAACAGGGCGTGTACAAGGCTCGCATCCAATAGAAGTAAAACCACGTTCATGTAATGGATTATATGGAATTTCCATCATACGAATATAGTTCCAAACATCTGTACTTGACCAGTTCGCAAGCGGATTGTATTTAATAAGCTGTTTCCCTACACCTGAAAAGCCGACATCTGCTTGTACAACAGGAATTTCATTACGTGTTCCCGGGCTTTGATCTTTACGTTGACCTGTAATCCAACCATCTAAAGTAGCTAATTTTTTACGAAGCGGTTGAACTTTACGAATACCGCAACATTCTTTGTGATCATCTTGATAAAAACTAAAGAAGCCTTTTTCAGTTACAAGCGCTTGTACTACTTCAGATTCGGGAAAACAAATTTCAATATCAATTTTATAATGTTTACGAACTTGGTCGATAAATTGATATGTTTCAGCATGAAGACGACCTGTATCTAAGCTAAAGACACGAAATGGCTTACCTAAGTGTGATGCCATATCTATAAGAACAACATCTTCAGCCCCTGAAAATGAAATTGCAATTTCACCTTCTTGGCTAAGTGCAAGTTCTAAAATTTCATTAGGAGATTTATCTGCATATTCCGATGCAAGTGCATCGACAAGATCAATGGTGGGAATAGTTGTCATGAGTGTCCTGGCTATAGGCTTGGCTACATCTAAACCTATATTAATTTATTTCACATGTATTTTAATAGAAATGAAATAGTAGACTTATCACTAAAAAATAAATACTTATGAATAAAATAGATTTAAAAAACAGCACTGAGTTTAAATGCTTCAGTTATGATGATGCAAAATTTTTCATATACAAAAAAGGGGAATGCCATGGAAGTTGTTTGTCTTGATTTAGAAGGAGTTTTAGTTCCAGAAATTTGGATTAACTTTGCCAAAAAAACTGGAATTAAAGAACTAGAAGCGACAACACGAGATATTCCTGACTATGATGTTTTGATGACTCAGCGTTTAAATATTTTAAAAGAACATGGTTTGGGCTTAAATGATATTCAAGCCGTAATTGCTGAAATGGGACCTTTTGAAGGTGCTAAAGAGTTTGTTGAGTGGGTGCGTACGCATTTTCAATTGATTATTTTATCTGATACTTTCTATGAATTTGCGCATCCCTTGATGAAGCAATTGGGTTGGCCAACTATTTTTTGCCATAAACTAGAAACAGATGAAAATGGTGTCATCACAAATTATAAACTTCGCCAGCCTGATCAAAAGCGTAAAGCTGTACAAGCATTACATGGTTTAAATTTCCGAGTGATTGCAGCGGGTGACTCTTATAACGACACAACAATGCTTGGTGAGGCAGATGCAGGTTTTTTATTTGATGCACCTGAAAATGTGATTGCAGAATTTCCACAGTTTCCATCAATAAATGGCTATGCTGCACTTAAAGAAGCAATTCGTAATGCTTCAGTTCGTGATATTTCTGCTTAGTTGTGATTGATTAAGTAAGAAAAAAGGCGCATTAAGCGCCTTTTTATATTCTAAATATCAGAATTTATAACCAATTTTCATACCATAACCAATTGCATGGTTATCAGTGAATTCGCCAACAGGTTTTCCACCTGTTTGAGCTGTAGCATCGCCTAACCAGAAGTATTTAACACCGGCTTGAATGAAGTAGTTTTCAGCAGGGCTATATTGAGCACCTAAACCAAGACTCCAATAGCCTTCAGTTGGGCCAAGTATTGTTACAGGGTTTCCTGCACCTGAGTCGTAACCTACAGCAGCCGTTGCAGCCCACTTGCTGTTAAATTTATGAGATGTACCAACAGTTGCAGAATATTGATCATCTGAATAAGAAATTAGATCTTGACCTAGTTGGCCTAAGTGAGTCGGTGATACAACGAATTGATCCCAGTGTACCCAACGTAAATTTGCGAAAACTAAAGTATTTAGGGAAATGCCAGTTTGTAAATCAATATTTACAGACTGAGGTGTTACGGCTTGAATTTCATTAACAAGGATGTTTCCTCGAGTGTAAGCAGAGCTTTCATGAGAAGTAGCATTATGTTTAATTTCAGAACGATAAGTTACAGCTGCTTTTAATGCGATCTCTGGTTTTGAATAAGCAAACCCAGCAGCCCATCCGTATGCTTCTTTTTGATCGACTTGGATGTTGTAATTAGAGCGACTATAAGCAGCACCACGTAATGAGATGTCAGCCTCTACTGTTTGCCATACAGGCCCTGCATAAAAATTCCAGTTTTCTGTCGGTTGGTAACCAATTAAAGTAGTAATATTATTTGTTTTAACTTTTACGCTTGTACCTTCAGTTGAAGATGCAAAGTCTGAACCATCTACTGCGTATTGAGCATCGGCACCATAAGGTTGGTCATAGATAAGACCTAGTGAAATTTTGTCTGTTGCTTGAATTTTTACAGCTGCAGTTGCGAAAACATAGTTATCACCCATGTCTCCCACTTTATTGTTATTATTGTCTTTACCTTTTACCGTAGGGTCTAAAATAGAAATGCCTGCTTCAGCATAGTTACCTGATTGTAAAAATGCAGAAATAGATTGACCAGAACGATCAAGACCAGCAGCCATTGTGCACAATGGAAGTGTTGTTAGTGTAAGTGCAATATAAAGTTTGTTGAGCTTCATGGTCTTTCCCTGATGCTATTTGTAACTAAAAGTGGTGGAAAAGTAACACAAATAAAAAAAGAGTAAATACTCAACTATATAAAATACATTGACTTGTAAGGTTAAAATATAAATTAACTAGAGTAAAAGACCTAAAAAATAAACTTATGTGAATGATTCCTAAATGAAAAATAAAAGTATGGATGTATTTAATACAAAAAGTTTAAATGTTTATAAAAAGAACAATTAAAATATGGGGGATAAATATTATTTTTTAAGCAATTAAAAAAGACCACTTTAAGTGGTCTTTTTATTTTAACTAAGAACTTAAGTTCTTAGAATTTATAGCCGATTTTCATACCATAACCAATTGCATGGTTGTCTTTAAATTGACCAACATTGTTGCTACCAGCTGTTAATGCCTGTGCATCACCTAGCCAGAAGTATTTAACACCACCTTGAATAAAGTAGTTAGAAGCAGGGCTGTATTGAGCACCTAAGCCAAGGCTCCAATAACCTTCAGTTGGACCAAGAGTGGATACTGGGTTACCAGCACCAGAATCCCAACCTACAGATACGTTAGCACCCCATTTTTCTGAGAATTTACGACCCACACCAGCATTAATTGTCCACTGATTTTTATTGTATTCAACTAATGTGTCTGCGATTCTTGCAGGGTTATTTTGTAATAATTTACCGAAAGCATAAGGGGTAATAGAGAAACCATCCCAATTTACCCAACGAACATTTGCAAAGGCAACGGTATTTTCAGCAACACCTGTTTGGAAGTCTAAATTTACAGATTGAGGAGTAGTTACTTCTGTTAATCCTTTACCATTGAAGTTTGCTAGTTGAGTATTTAATGCACCTAAACCTGTTTCATTGGCTTCTAATTCATGTTTAATTTTAGAGCGATATGTTAAAGATGCTTTAAGTGCTATTTCTGGAATTTGGTATGCAACACCAGCAGCCCACCCCCATGCATCGTCATTTTTCATTACCGCATTGTATGCGCCAGTGCCAAAGTCACTATAGGCAGCACCACGTAAGTGGACTTCTCCTTTTGCTTGTTGCCATACTGGACCAGCGTAGACATTCCAGTTTTCATTAGGTTGGAAGCCAACTAAAAGTGTTAAATTCTCAGTTGTTACTTCGGCTGATGTGCCTTCTCGACCTGTTGGGGTTTGTGTTGCAAAGATATGATTATCAGAATTATATTGAGCTTTAGCACCAAAAGGTTGATCAAATAATAAACCTACTGAAATTTTGTCTGTAGCTTGAATTTTTAAAGCAGCAGAAGCTGAGTGATAACTTGCAGCCATATCGCCTGTATTGTTACCAGCAATATCTTTACCAGAAACATCCGCATCTAAAACTGAAAGACCAGCTTCTGCATAGTTACCTGGTTGTAAGAAAGCTGAAATTGATTGACCTGTACGGTCCATTGCCGCAGCGAAAGCACCAGTCATTGGTACAGTTGCAAGAATCATTGCTACGCTAAGCGTTTTTAATTTCATTGTTCATTGTCCCTTGAATATAAGTCTTTATCACTTTTTAATTTAGTTTGTGGTGATTGGAGGTAACGGCTTTACAAACCATAATCAAAAGTTACTCCATGCGACAAAAATATCACAATTAAAATAAGAGTAAATACTCTAGAAAAAAAATATTGAGAATTTTGTGGTTTTAATAGAGTTTAAACTCTATTTTATATATCGTTTTTACATATTAATTGTTGAATTTTAATAAGTTGTTTTTTGAACTAAATGGTCTAAAAAAAATAATTTTTTTGTAACTAGTGCCTTTTTTTGATACACATAATTGATATATATGTCACATATTAATGCATTGTATGAAAATATTGATTAGTTATAGCGCGAAAAGTGGCTTAAATAAAAAAAGACTATTCAATGAATAGTCTTTTTTTATTGGTTAAATATTTAGAATTTGTAACCGATTTTAAAGTTATAGCTTAAAGCATGATTGTTATTAAACTCTGTATCATATTGGTCTGAATTTAGGGCTATTTGTTTAGAGTGCTGACCTTTAACATCATCTAACCAAATATATTTGATACCTGTTTGAACAAAATAATTTGATGCAGGGCTATATTGAACACCTAAGCCAGCACTCCATGAACCATTAATTGGGGTGTAGTGACTGATATGATCACCGACACCAGAATCCCAGCCTAAAGAACCGTTTACTTGCCATTTGTCTGATAGTTTTTGTATTACACCTAAGTCAATAGACCATTGATCTTTTTTATATGCAATAGGGTCATAGCCACCCTGTAATCCAGTCTGTATGGGACCATTTGATTGGAAGTTAGCAATCCTGTGTTTGTAGTCTAGAAGATTCATTTCAAAATTCTTCCAATTTATCCAACGTACATTAGCGAGTAGGGTGGTTTTTGAATTAATTTGACTATTTGTTTCTATATTTACAGATTGTGGAGTGGTAAGTGAATCATCCCCAGTTGGTCTCGATGCTAAGTTTGTAAAGGCTGGTGTGTTCTGTAATTCTTCGGCAGAGAACTTATGTTTTATTTTAGACCTGTAGGTTATGGATGCTAAATGCTTGCTATCATTTGTTTTGAAGGATAACCCACCCACCCAACCATATGCTTCATCATTAAATTTTGCAGCATAAGTAGATTGCTCAATTGTTTGAACACCTGTGCTGTGTGTGCCTCGTGGCGTAAAATTACCGTTTAAATATTGATATGAAGGACCTAAGAATATATTCCAATTATTATTGGGTTGATAGCCAAATAGCATAGTAATATTTTTCGTATCAATTTTAAACTGAGTTTTTGTACTGGGAAGTCCTAAGTATAGTAATGCTTGTTCGTAATTGGTGTCTATTCCAAAAGGTTCATCATAAATTAAGCCCATAGAAATTTTTTCGTTTATTTGAGCTTTTATTGTTAAGTCGGGAACTAGGAATGTGCTGTTTAAGTCACCTAAGTTCAGATTTTGGTAAGCAGAGGCAACAACAAGGCCCATAATATTGTTGGTGGTTTTGGCAGAAATACTCTGATCTGTAACATTAAATCCTGCTTCAAAATAGTTACCAGGTTCTAAAAAGGCAGAAATTGATTGATTTGAGCGTTCTAGCGCAGCAGCAAAGATACTAGTTGCTGGCAATGTTGCTATTAAAGTAGCAACATAAAGTTGGTTTAATTTCATAGTAATTTTCTTGGTTTTTATGGCGATGTAATGTGCAGTTGTTACTTGAAGTGTGAATTGTGTTGTTTTATTGTTTAAAATTTAGCATTAAAAACTATACTTGTGTAGTTATTTTGTTTTACTAATTATGTGAATTTGTAGGCATTAAGACATTTTTTTAATCTAATTATTAGCTATATTTATGTCTGAACCTTTTAAGTAAAGATTGTAGTTGAATGTTGATCTAGTTTATTGATATGAAAAAAGTCTAAATAAAGTAATTTTTTTTGAGTTTTTTTGAAATATATCTATATTTATCAGTGTTTAATTTTTTTTTAATATATATTTAAGTGTATTTTAAAATAATATGGTTTGTGCGCCCTGCGGGACTCGAACCCACGTCGGTCGCTTAGGAGGCAACTGCTCTATCCAGTTAAGCTAAGGGCACAAAGAGTGTTGCCTAATTTAGCTGAAAATAGGTCAAAAAAAAAGGTTATCGCCGAAGTAATAACCTTTTAATTTAACGCGAATTTCTAAATTTCGTCACTTTCAACTTTTACATCACTTAAATCTTTCGGATTTAATCGATCAAAAAGAACCAACATTAGTGTGATCCAAATAGGAATCATCACCACAGACTCTTTAAAACCTTGATCCCACATGATGTATAGAACAATAGCAATAAAAATTAAAACAATATAATTACTTACTGGTGCCCAAAGCGCAGGATAAGATGTTTTAAAATTCAAAACACGCTTCGCACGTCTAAATTGTAAATGGGTGAGGGTAATCATCGCCCAGTTAAGAACCAATGCACCAACGACCACATACATTAAATGACCAAGTGCTTCTTCTGGTACAAAGTAGTTTAAAAGTACACAGCCAAAAATTAATAATGCAGAAAGCAAAACAGCTGGAATTGGTACACCTTGTTTATTTACTTTAGCAAATACTTTTGGTGCATTTCCTTGTTTAGCTAAGCTGTAAAGCATACGGCTATTGGCATACATACCGCTGTTATAAACAGATAATGCAGCTGTTAAAATAATAAAGTTGAGTAAATGTGCAGCCCAATTAATGCCAAGTTGACTAAAAATCATCACAAATGGGCTTTTATCTAAACCGCCAAGTTCTAATTGATTCCAAGGCACTAAAGATAAAAGAATTGCAAGAGAGCCGATATAGAAAATCAAAATTCGGAAAACAACTTGGTTGATTGCTTTAGGAATGGTTTTCTTTGGATTGTCTGCTTCGGCAGCTGCCATTCCAATAAGCTCAATACCACCAAATGCGAACATAATGAAAGCGAGCATAAAGAATAGACCTTCAAATCCATTCGGAAAGAATCCACCTTGGCTCCAAAGGTTGCTAAAAGATGCTGTTGAGTTTGAATCTGCGGTTAGTAATAAAAATAGACCGAAAATAATCATAGAGACAACAGCGGCTACCTTAATGATAGACAGCCAGAATTCAGATTCGCCATAAAATTTTACATTGCCTAAGTTAACGGCTGTAATGATAACGAAAAAGAACAGTACAGATGCCCATGCAGGAATAAAGGGCCACCAATAGTTAATATATTTAGCAACAGCAGTCAGTTCTGTCATTGCCACTAAAATATATAAAATCCAATAGTTCCAGCCAGTTAAAAAGCCTGGAAACTTACCCCAATATTTATATGCAAAGTGACTAAATGAACCTGCTACAGGTTCATGAACAATCATTTCGCCTAATTGACGCATAATTAAAAAAGCAATTAAGCCACCAATCGCATAACCCAAAATAATAGATGGACCTGCGGATTGAATGACTTGAGCGGAACCTAAGAATAAGCCCGTACCAATTGCACCACCCATGGCAATTAATTGGATATGACGGTTCTTTAAGCCACGCTGAAGTTCAGTAGTATTTTTATTCAAGTTTTTCAGCCCGACGATGAATAAGTATCAAGATTGTAATAGATCGATTGCAATTAGCCTAGAGAAACGCTAAAAGGCAACGAATATCATGATATTTGTAAAAAATATTTATAAATAAAATATATATAAATATTAGTACAATCAAGTAAATAAATTAAACAAATAGTGTAAAAAAGTTGAAAAATATTTTTTGGGGTGTGTTGTTTTTTTATACTTAAGTCATGTATGCATACAGCGAGATTAAAAACACAGTATGCTAGATTTGGTTATTAGAAAATATTGTAAATATAAAGACAAAGGGATGTCTAAATGAGCTTTGCAGCACAAGTTAAAATTCAAGCAACTTATATGCGTGGTGGTACAAGTAAAGGTGTATTTTTTAAATTAGATGATTTACCTCAAGAAGCTCAAGTTGCAGGAAAAATAAGAGATCAAATTTTACTTCGTGTAATTGGAAGCCCAGATCCGTATGGAAAACAAATAGATGGAATGGGTGGGGCAACGTCAAGTACAAGTAAAACGGTTATTTTATCTAAAAGTTTACAGCCAAATCATGATGTGGATTATCTGTTTGGACAGGTTGCAATAGATAAGCCTTTTGTAGATTGGAGTGGAAATTGTGGCAATCTAACTGCGGCAGTTGGTGCTTTTGCTATCAATAATGGCTTGGTAGATTTAGACAGAATTCCTGAAAATGGGATTTGCACTGTTCGTATTTGGCAAAAGAATATTGAAAAAACCATTATTGCACACGTGCCGATTACGCAGGGGCAAGTTCAGGAAACAGGAAATTTTGAACTTGATGGAGTGACATTTCCTGCAGCGGAAGTTCAAATTGAATTTTTAGACCCTGCAGATGATGGTGAAGATGGAGGGGCAATGTTTCCAACGGGAAATGTTGTCGATACTTTAGATGTGCCAAATGTTGGAACATATCAGGCGACATTTATAAATGCGGGTATCCCTACTATATTCTTAAATGCAGAAGAGCTTGGTTTTGATGGTACTGAGTTACAAGATGTAATTAACGGTGATGCTAAAATTTTAGAAAAATTTGAAACCATTCGTGCCTATGGTGCAAAGCAGATGGGGTTAATTCAAGATATTTCCGAAGCAGTAAATCGTCAACATACACCTAAAATTGCATTTGTAGCATCATCAAAAGCATATACATCTTCAAGTGGTAAACTCATTTCAGAGCAAGACACCGATTTATTGGTTCGTGCACTTTCTATGGGGAAACTGCACCATGCCATGATGGGAACAGCTGCTGTTGCTATTGGTACCGCGGCTGCAATTCCTGGAACATTGGTGAATTTAGCTGCAGGTGGTGGAGTGCGAGAAGCTGTGCGTTTTGGTCATCCATCGGGGACTTTGCGTGTTGGTGCGCAAGCATTAAAAGAAAATGGTCAATGGGTAGTGAAAAAAGCAGTAATGAGTCGCAGTGCTCGAATTTTGATGGAAGGTTGGGTGCGAATTCCTGCTGATCATTTGAGATAATTAATCTTCAGCTGATGGATAAAACGCCTCTATAATTAGAGGTGTTTTTGTTTATTTTACTTATATAAAAATAATAAAAGTTGATGTGGGTTTATACATCAAAAAAAAAGTATGAATATCTATTTATATGTACAATAGCCAACAGTTAAATTGACCATCTTTAAATGGCTAATTTTAATTTGGAATTTATAAAATTATAGAGGCTCACGTGTCATCATCAGCAGACATACAAAATAATGTACTTTCCGCAGCGCAACAGCGTATTCAACAAGATTTGTTGACCGCTTTAGATGCATTTGCGATTCCTGAACCTTTAAAAGGCGCGGTGCATCATGCGGTTATGTTGGGTGGTAAGCGTGTTAGGCCTGCATTGGCATATGCAACAGCATCTATAAAGCCGAACTTAAATTATGCGGCAGTACGTCGTGCCGCAGTTGCGATTGAGCTTATTCATTGTTATTCGTTAGCACATGATGATTTGCCTTGTATGGATAATGACTTATTGCGTCGTGGTCAACCGACTTGTCACGTCGCTTTTGGTGAAGATACTGCACTTTTAGCGGGAGATATTCTTCAATCGATGGCATTTGAAATTTTAGGAAGTCGTTTGTTTGATCAGGGTGCTGCGGTCGATGCTTCAATTGTCTTGAAACAAGTGCAAATTTTAGCGACAGCTTCATCAAAAATGGTATGTGGTCAAGTTTTAGATTTGCAGGCAGAAGGCAAGCGTGTTGATCAAGAAGCATTGGAAAATATTCATCGTAATAAAACAGGTGCACTTATTTCTGCGGCTGTCATGATGTCTGCAGTTGCTATTTTTGATGGGGTGGATGTTGCAATTCCTAAATTACGCGAATATGCACAAGCCATTGGTTTAGCATTTCAAGTTCAAGATGATATTTTGGATGTTACTGCTGAAACGGAAGTTTTGGGTAAAACAGCAGGTAAAGATGAGTTGGTAGAGAAATCTACCTATCCTGCATTAATGGGCTTAGATAAAGCTATTGAGTATGCACAGGAATTACATGATCAGGCATTTTTAACTTTAGAATATTTTGGTGGTTCTGCTGAAGAATTGGTTTTAATTTCTCAGTTTTTACTTCACCGTAAAAAATAGCTTTAAAAATGAGAAGCAATTTTTCTTTAGTAAAGAATGAAATAAAAAAAGCGTGCAATGAAGGCACGCTTTTTTTAGTTTTTAAAAACTATTCTGTAATGGTTGCATCAGGAACAATAATTTTTTTCCCATTTTTGATGGCTTGTAGTGCATCAGCATCAAAGTCAATGAGTAGTGAGTTGTTTGCAACATTAATTGAATATTTGCTAATGAGTTTTTTATCACCATTCAGTGTTTCCACTTTGTATTCATCGGCAATGTTGAGAATGCCATCTAAATTTGTGGTTGCAGACGCTTTGTCATGGCGAAATAATTCATAGATATCACGTAAATCAAAAATAGCATTTTCAGCATCTGGGTGCTTACTGATGTAGTTCTCAACATGGCGAATAATAAGTTGTGCGTATAAGAAATAATTGGGTTTATGAGTAATATCTAAATTCATGTATTTGCGCCCTTATTGTTTAATTTTTGATTGGATAACATAGAAATAGCACACTTAAAGAGAATATTTAAATAGCTTTATGTATTGTTTTTCAAATTTTTTACAAAAACAAATAATTATATAAATGTTAATTTGGGGGAAAATACAATAAAACAAATAGATAAATTAATTTTTATGAGATTAATAATCATTTATGGGTAAATATTCGATTAAATTATTATGTTTTTTATGTTGATTAAATTTTTACATTTTATTTTTTGATGGCCTAAAACGATTAAAGCCTGAGTTGTGTGCTTAAAATGTAAAAAATATCGAAAATGATGAAAAAATCATCCAAAAGACTAGGGCTTATAAACTAGCAAGATACATCATCAATCAGGTACAATTGGAAGGATTAATTTTGTGTTTGGTGTATTTGAAGGCCAATACATACATTCTTTGTTAATAAATAGGCCTGCCAGGAGTTATCCCCGCATGAGTGCCATTACTCCATACGAATGGGCAATTATTGCCTTCGTGATCGGCGTTACATTTTTATGCGCTTTTATGCTCACTGTCCCGTTACTCCTTGGGGGTAAGTCGTGGGGGCGAGCTAAGCAAGAACAATTCGAGTCGGGTGTTGTAGGTGCCGGTGGCGCACGTATTCGCTTGTCCGCTAAATTTTATTTAGTGGCAATTTTCTTTGTTGTCTTCGACTTAGAGGCTCTTTATCTATACGCATGGGCTGCTTCAGTTCGTGAAGTAGGATGGGTTGGTTTTGCTACAGCTGCTGTATTTATTTTAGTTTTACTCGTTGGTTTGGTTTATGAGCTATCAACAGGAGCACTTAATTGGGCACCTTCAGATAAGCGTAAAGCAGCAGGGATTAAACCTAAAGTCGGTTCTCCAAATATGGATATAGCTGAAATTACGCGCTTTAACTCAATTGAAGAGTTGGTTATGGACCCTACAGGTCAAATTCCAGCGCAATCTTCTGGTCGTGTGAAACCAAAAACACCGACTGCATCATCTGACAAGGAGTAAATACGGGATGAAATACACCTTAACCCGTGCGAATCCGGATGCTGATCAATATCCACTTCAAGAGCGTCAAATCGTTACAGATCCGCTTGAAGATGAAGTGAATAAAAATGTGTTTATGACTCGTTTAGAGGATTTAGCACATACAGCAGTAAACTGGGGTCGTAAAAACTCAGTTTGGCCGTTTAACTTTGGTACATCTTGCTGCTACGTAGAGTATGCAACGACTTTAACTGGCGTGCATGACTTATCACGTTTCGGTGCCGAAGTAATTCGTGCTTCGCCACGTCAAGCAGACTTGATGATTGTTGCAGGGACTTGCTTTGTTAAGATGGCACCTGTAATTCAACGTTTGTACGAGCAAATGCTTGAGCCTAAATGGGTTATCTCAATGGGTGCATGTGCAAACTCAGGCGGTATGTACGACATTTACTCGGTTGTACAAGGCGTGGACAAAATTATTCCTGTCGACGTTTATGTGCCGGGTTGCCCGCCACGTCCTGAAGCATTAATTCAAGCATTAATGTTGCTACAAGACCAAATTCAACTCGAGCGCCGTCCACTTTCAGCGGTGATTGGTGATGATCTTAAGCCAGTGTATAAGCCAAAGATGCAGCCAGAACGTGATCGTAAGAATGCACAGCGTATTGCAGTGAAAAACTTACGCTCGATGGATGAAATTAAATAATTTAAGTGACAAATTTTTGATGCACCCGAATGGGTGTAGTTGTCGTTTAAGTTGACTGAATTTGTATTAAATAGGAAGCCAAGCCAATGGCTGAAACTGAAATTGCTATGCCAGAGTCAACGCCTGTTGATTCACGCCCTGCATTTGCAATTGTAGAAGAGCTCAAAACCAAATTTGGTGAGAACTTCTATGTGCAAACGACTTTTGAAGATTTTCCAACGGTCTGGGTTGAGCGCGCACGTGTACAAGACGTTTTAATGTTCTTGCGCAAAGTCGAACGTCCTTACGTGATGTTATTCGACTTATCTGCTACAGATGAGCGTTTACGTACCCATCGTGACGGTTTGCCTGCATCTGACTTTACAGTGTTCTATCACTTGTTATCGTTAGAGCGAAATAGTGATATTCGTATTAAAGTTGCTTTGTCTGAGAATGATGTAAATCTTCCTACGGCAACGAACATTTGGCCAAATGCCAACTGGTACGAGCGTGAAGCTTACGATATGTTCGGGATCAATTTCGAAGGGCATCCAATGCTCCGCCGTATTTTGTTACCTACATATTGGGAAGGTCACCCACTTCGTAAAGAATATTCTGCACGTGCGACTGAATATACGCCGTACATGCAAAACCAAGCGAAACAAGATTTCGAACAAGAACATTTACGTTTTGTACCTGAAGATTGGGGTCTAAAACGTGGAAATGATGATGAAGATTTCATGTTCTTGAACTTGGGTCCTAACCATCCATCTGCGCACGGTGCATTCCGTATTATTTTGCAGTTAGATGGCGAAGAAGTGAAAGACTGTGTGCCTGATATCGGCTATCACCACCGTGGTGTGGAAAAGATGGCTGAACGTCAAACTTGGCATTCATTCATTCCGTATACAGACCGTGTCGATTACCTAGGTGGCTGTGCACAGAACATGCCTTATGTAATGGGTGTGGAGCAAATGGCAGGAATTACAGTTCCTGACCGTGCACAATGTATCCGTGTCATGATGTCTGAATTGTTCCGTATTAATAACCACTTATTGTTTATTGGTACAGCGATTCAAGATGCGGGTGGTATGACCCCTGTATTCTATATGTTTGCAGATCGTCAAAAAATCTATGATGCGATTGAAGCAATCACAGGTTACCGTATGCACCCAGCGTGGTTCCGTATTGGCGGTACAGCGCATGACCTTCCAAACAACTGGCAACATCTCATTCGCGAAATCCTAGATTGGATGCCGAAGCGTATGAACGAATACTACACAGCAGCATTGAAAAACTCAGTGTTTGTTGGTCGTACGCGTAACGTTGCTCAGTATGATGCGAAATCTGCATTGGCTTGGGGTGTGACTGGTACAGGCTTACGTGCAACAGGTATCGATTTCGACGTTCGTAAATATCGTCCGTATAGCGGTTACGAAAACTACGACTTCGATGTGCCATTAGAGTATGAAGGCGATGCTTATGCACGTGTCATGGTTCACTTCCGAGAAATCGAAGAATCATTGAAAATCGTGAAGCAATGTTTAGACAACATGCCTTCTGGTGCATATAAAGCAGATCATCCATTGGCTGTTCCACCACCAAAAGATAAAACATTACAAGATATTGAGACGCTAATTACGCACTTCTTGAGCGTATCTTGGGGTCCTGTAATGCCTGCTGGTGAAGCATCTGTAATGGCTGAAGTGGTAAAAGGTGCGTCTAACTACTACTTGACTTCAGATAAGTCAACGATGAGTTACCGTACTCGTATTCGTACACCAACTTTCACGCATTTACAGCAAATGCCTTCTGTGATTAACGGCAGCTTAATGTCTGACTTGATCATTTATTTAGCGACAATTGACGTCGTAATGGCTGACGTGGATCGCTAAGGGGTAAACGCATTATGATGATTTTGACAGATAAAAAACCACGTGTGACGGTTGAAGGAATTTTAACTTCGGAAGAAATTCATGAAATTGAACATCACATTGGTCACTATCCGTATCCACGCGCTGCATGTTTAGATGCATTGAAGTGTGTACAACGCCGTAATGGTTGGGTAGATGATGCGCAAATGAATGCAATTGCTCAAATGTTAAGTATGACAGTTGCAGATTTAGAAGGTGTTGCTACTTTCTATAATCGTATTTATCGCCAACCTGTAGGTCGCAACGTAATTTTATTATGTGATTCAATTGCATGCTTCTTAATGGGCGCGGAAACTTTAGCAGAAGCTTTCCAACGTGAATTAGGTATTCAATTTGGTCAAACGACAGCTGATGGTCGTTTCACTATTTTGCCAATTTGCTGTTTGGGTAACTGCGATAAAGGTCCAACCTTAATGATTAATGAAGATACTCACGGTTTAGTGGAAGTGTCTTCAGTTAAACAGTTATTGGAGAAGTATGTATGAATACTGAACCAAAACCAATTTATGGCGACGGCAACCCAGAAACTCATCCGCTAACATGGCGTTTGAGCAAACAGGAAAACGTGCGCAGTGCAGATGATTACGAAACACTTGAAGGTTATGCAGGCTTTAAAAAAGCATTAGGTATGAAACCTGCTGAAGTGTTAGATGTCATTAAAGCTGCAACTGTAAAAGGCCGTGGTGGTGCAGGTTTCCCAGCAGGGATTAAGTGGTCATTGATGGCGCCAAATGATGGTGGCCCTCGTTACCTCATCTGTAATGCCGATGAAATGGAACCAGGTACTTTCAAAGACCGTTTGTTGATGGAAAAACTTCCTCATCAATTGATCGAAGGTATGTTGATTGCAGGCTATACGCTTGAAGCAACACAAGGTTATATCTTCATCCGTGGTGAATACATTGAAGCTGCTCAATACTTAAATGAAGCATTAGAGCAAGTTCGTGCGAAAGGTTACTTAGGTGAAAACATCCTAGGTACAGGTTGGAACTTCGATTTACACGTACATACGGGTGCGGGTCGTTATATTTGTGGTGAAGAAACTGCATTGATTAACTCGCTTGAAGGTCGTCGTGCAAACCCTCGTACTAAACCACCATTCCCGCAAGTTGCAGGTGCTTGGGGTCGTCCTACAATTGTCAACAACGTAGAGACCTACAACAACTTACCAGCAATCATGCTTCGTGGTCCTGAATGGTATATCGGTTTATCTGAAGGTAAGTCGAAAGATCCAGGTACGAAAATTTACGGTGCTTCAGGTAAAGTGAAATTCCCTGGTTTATGGGAACTTCCATTTGGTACAACTGCGCGCGAAGTGATCGAAGATCATGCTGGTGGTATGCGTGATGGCTTAACGCTGAAAGCATGGTTACCAGGTGGTGCATCTACAGACTTCTTGGCTGCTGAACACATTGACTTGCCTATGGATGCTGAAAGCATCATGAAAGCAGGTTCACGTTTAGGTACGTGCTTGTTGATGGTTGTTGACCAAACTCAATGTATGGTTTCTGCAACACGTAACTTAGAAGAATTCTTTGCACGTGAATCTTGTGGTTTCTGTACACCATGTCGTGATGGTTTACCTTGGGCTGTTAAAGCGCTTAAAGCACTTGAAGATGGTACAGGTAAGAAAGAAGATATCGATCACTTACAAGAACTTACTCGTAAGCTTTGGATTGGTAAAACTTTCTGTGCTCACGCACCTGGTGCGATGGAACCGCTTATGGGCGCACTCAAACATTTCCGTGGCGAATTTGAAGCAAAAGTAGTTGATGCTGCTGCTCAAATTAGCAACGTAGAACAAGCTTAAGGAATTCGACTATGGCTACAATTCATGTCGATGGCAAATCGTATGAAGTCGATGGTTCAGAGAACTTGCTACAAGCATGTTTATCTTTGGGTATTGATATTCCGTACTTTTGTTGGCATCCATCCTTAGGTTCTGTCGGTTCTTGCCGTCAATGTGCTGTGACCCAATATGCGAATCCGGAAGATACCCGTGGTCGCTTGGTTATGTCATGTATGACGCCTGCGTCTGACAATACCTATATTTCTATTGAAGACAACGAAGCAAAGACATTCCGTGCTTCAATCGTTGAATTCTTAATGACGAATCACCCACACGACTGTCCAGTGTGTGAAGAAGGTGGTCATTGTCATTTACAAGATATGACTGTGATGACACAGCATGATCGTCGTCGTTACCGTTTCACAAAACGTACGCATTATAACCAAGAGCTAGGCTCATTCATTTCTCACGAAATGAACCGTTGTATCGCATGTTACCGTTGTGTTCGTTACTACAAAGATTATGCTGGTGGTACAGACTTTGGTGTGTATGCAAGTGCATCACGTGTTTACTTCGGTCGTCCTGAATCAGGTACTTTGGAATCTGAATTCTCAGGTAACTTGACTGAAGTATGTCCAACAGGTGTATTCACTGATAAAACGCATTCTGAGCGTTATAACCGTAAATGGGACATGCAGTATGCGCCAAGCGTATGCCAAGGTTGTTCTTCAGGTTGTAATATTTCTCCGGGTGAGCGTTATGGCGAATTACGTCGTGTAGAAAACCGTTTCAACGGTGAAGTAAACCAATACTTCCTATGTGATAAAGGTCGTTTCGGTACAGGTTATGTGAATAACGCTGATCGTCCACGTCAACCACAATTCCGTTCAGGTGAAAGCGTTACTACAGTTTCTGTAGATAAAGCACTTGATACAGTAATTGAAAATATCCAAGGCAAAAAAGTATTGGGTATTGGTTCACCACGTGCATCTCTTGAGTCTAACTTCGCGCTTCGTGAATTGGTGGGTCAAGAAAATTATTCAACAGGTTTGTCTCAAAAAGAACAAAGCCTTGTTGAATTAGCGGCTTCAATCATGCAAACAGAGGGTGTTTATAACCCGAATATGCGTGAAATTGAAAGCTACGATGCTGTGTTGATTTTGGGTGAAGACTTAACTCAAACTGCGCCTCGTATGGCTTTATCTGTTCGCCAAGCTGCGAAAAATAAAGGCAAAGAGATGGCAGCTGAGCGTCGTACGCAAGAATGGTTGGCTGAACCTGTTCAACGTATTGCACAAGATGCTAAATCTCCAATCTATATTTTAGCTGCAACGCAAACTCGTTTAGCTGATGTTGCGACAGGCGAAGTTGTTGCTTCTCCTAACGATATCGCGCGTTTAGGTTTTGCAATTGCTGCAGGCGTGAAAGGCGAAAGCATTCTTGGTTTAGATGATGATGCGAAAGCATTTGCTCAAACCATTGCTGATACTTTAAAAGCTGCGAAAAAGCCACTTATCATCTCGGGTACTAGCTTACAAGATGCTGCAATCATGGAAGCTGCTGCACAAGTTGCACAGAACCTTGGTAATGCAGGTCTGACATTGACTGTTCCTGAAGTGAACTCAATGGGCTTAGCAATCTTTGGTGGTCAAAGCTTAGAACAAGCTTTTGCACAAGATTACGATGCAATCATTGTGGTTGAAAATGACCTTTACCGTCGTTTACCTGCAAAACAAGTTGATGCTGCTTTAGCGAAAGTGGAAGATGTGATTGTTCTTGATCACGCTGAAACTGAAACTGTTAAGAAAGCCTCTGTGGTTCTTTCTGCTGCAAGCTTCGCTGAAGGTGATGGTACTGTTGTATCTCAAGAAGGCCGTGCACAACGTTTCTACCAAGTGTATGACCCAAGCTACTACAAACCAGAACTTGCAATTAAAGAATCTTGGCGCTGGTTACACGCTTTAGAAACAGGCGTAAAAGGTCAAGCAATCTCTTGGACTGTTCTTGATGATGTGATTGAATCAGTTGCGAAAAACGTACCTGCTTTAGAAGCAATTCAAGATGTAGCGCCAGATGCAGGCTTCCGTGTTCATGGTCTTAAAGTTGCGCGTGAACCACGTCGTTACTCAGGTCGTACGTCTATGCGTGCACCATTGTCTATTCATGAGCCGAAACAACCTACAGATAAAGATTCTGCATTAACATTCTCTATGGAAGGTTATGTAGGTAATCAAACGCCATCTCCACTTGTACCATTTGCATGGTCTGCAGGTTGGAACTCTCCGCAAGCTTGGAATAAATTCCAAGATAAAGTGGGTGGTTCATTAAAAGGTGGTGATTCTGGTATTCGTCTGTTTGATCGTTTAGCGAAGCGTCCTGCGCGTACTTTCGTTGCTCCAGCACCTGTACTTGTGAATGCTGAAAGCTTCCGTCTTGTACCTATGCATCATATCTTTGGTTCTGGTGAATTTACTGTGAAAACACCTGCAATGGAATCGCGTATTCCTGAAGCGGTATTTGCAGTAGGCGAACAAGATGCTGCACGCTTGAATGTTCAAGATGGTCAAACAATTACGGTTAAAGCAGGGGAAACTTCAATTGTTCTTCCTGTACTCGTAATTGAATACTTACCAACAGGTTATATTGGTTACCCAATTGGTTTAGCACCAACGGTATCACTTGCAGAGCCTGTTTCAGTCGCGGTAGGAGTGTAATTCATGGAACAAGAATTAATCCGTCAAACGCCGATGTGGGCTGAAAATTGGCCAATTGCCTATTCAGTCATTCAAGCGATTGTGATCTTACTTGTTGTGGTTTTGATTGCAGCTTTGATGTCTTTTATTGAACGTCGTTTACTTGGCTTATGGCAAGACCGTTATGGTCCGAACCGTGTAGGTCCAGGTGGTATGTTCCAGATTGTTGCCGACATGCTTAAAATCATGTTCAAAGAAGACTGGACACCAAAATTCGCTGACAAATTAACATTCCGTATGGCTCCAGCAGTTGCGATGGCAACTGCGGTGCTATCGTTCATGGTTATTCCTGTTTCACCTTATTTAGGTGTTGCAGACATGAGCATTGGCTTATTGTTCTTTATGGCAATGGCAGGTATTGCAGTATATGCAGTACTTTTCGGTGGTTGGTCATCAAATAACAAATATGCGTTATTGGGTGGTTTACGTTCTGCAGCTCAAACTATTTCTTATGAAGTGTTCTTGGGTATTTCCCTCATGGGTGTGGTGGCAATTGCTGGCTCATTTAACATGCGTGAAATTGTAGAAGCACAGAAAGATGTTTGGTTTGTTATTCCACAATTCTTAGGTTTCTTAATTTTCGTGGTTGCGGGTGTTGCGGTAACGCATCGTCATCCATTTGACCAACCAGAAGCTGAACAAGAATTGGCAGAGGGTTACCACGTCGAGTATGGCGGTATGAAGTGGGGTATGTTCTTCGTTGCGGAATACGTAAACGTTGTACTTATTTCAGCACTTATCGTGACTTTGTTCTTTGGTGGTTGGTTAGCGCCATTCAACTTAGATATTCCATTCCTTCCAGCTGCATTCTGGTTCATTATTAAAACAGCATTCTTTGTAATGATGTTTGTATTGGCGCGTGGTTCATTAATGCGTCCACGTTATGACCAAGTAATGAATTTTGGTTGGAAAATTTGCTTGCCATTGGCATTGGTGAACCTTTTGGTGACTGGTGCTGTGATTCTGATGAATCAGGCCTAAGACAGCAGGGAGAATAAAATGTTTAAGTTTCTAGCTGGATTTGGGTCAATTATACGTTCACTGTGGATGGTTTTCTCACACGTGACACGTAAACGTGACACCATTTTATATCCGGAAGTGAAAGCCGAAGACATCGTGCCACCACGTTTCCGTGGTCGTATCGTGTTAACTCGTGACCCAGATGGTGAAGAGCGCTGTGTTGCTTGTAACCTATGTGCGGTTGCCTGCCCAGTAGGTTGTATTTCACTACAAAAAGCAGAAAAAGAAGATGGTCGTTGGTATCCGGAATTTTTCCGTATCAACTTCTCACGTTGTATTTTCTGCGGTATGTGTGAAGAAGCATGTCCAACGACTGCAATTCAAATGACACCTGATTTCGAGTTAGGTGAGTATGTGCGTCAAGACCTTGTATATGAGAAAGAAAACTTACTTATCTCAGGTCCTGGTAAATATCCTGACTATAATTTCTACCGTGTAACAGGTATGGCAGTTGCAGGTAAAGATAAAGGTCAAGCGCAACGTGAAAGTGCGCCAGTTGATGTACGGAGTCTATTACCATGATGTGGCCATTTTATTTGATGGCACTTGTGGCCATTGTCTCTACAGTTCGTGTTGTAACAAACACGAACCCTGTACACGCTTTATTAAGCTTGATCGTGTCATTACTTGCTGTTGCAGGTATGTTCATGATC
Source organism: Acinetobacter portensis (assembly GCF_010646905.1). Lineage (NCBI taxonomy): Bacteria > Pseudomonadati > Pseudomonadota > Gammaproteobacteria > Moraxellales > Moraxellaceae > Acinetobacter > Acinetobacter portensis. The sequence continues at coordinate 426,942 of NZ_JAAARQ010000002.1, read as the reverse complement.
GTTGGTGCGCCATTCGCTGGTGCGCTTGAAATTATTGTTTATGCTGGCGCGATCATGGTGTTATTCGTGTTCGTTGTAATGATGCTAAATCTTGGTGAACATACAGTTGAACAAGAAAGCAAATGGTTAACATCATCTGCATGGGCATATCCAGCATTAATGAGTTTCTTAATGGGCTTATTGCTTGTTTGGATGCTTGGATCAGATTACACGCACAGTGTGGCGCTTATGGGACAAGAAATTGTAGGTCCTAAAGTAGTTGGTCAAGCACTCTTTACTCACTATTTATTATTGGTTGAAGTAGCCGCAATGTTATTGCTCGCAGCACTTGTTGCAGCATTCCACATTGGTAAACGTGAACCAAGTGCTGAAGAGGAAAAAGAATAATGGGCAACATCCCTTTAGAACATGGTTTGATCGTTGCGACCATTCTTTTTGCACTTGGTTTTTACGGTGTAATGGTTCGACGCAACCTATTATTTATTTTAATGAGCCTTGAAATCATGATGAACGCTGCTGCTTTAGCGTTTGTATTGGCAGGTAGTGCATGGGCACAACCAGATGGCCAAATCATGTTCATCTTGATCTTAACGCTTGCTGCGGCAGAGGCGTGTATCGGTCTTGCGATCGTGCTTCAGTTTTACCATCGCTTCCATCATTTGGATGTGGATGCTGCTAGTGAGATGCGCGGATGAGTTATTTATATTTAACAGTATTGTTTCCGCTCATTGGTTTTATCCTTTTAGCGGCAGGACGTACAAAGCTTCCTGAAAATGTTGCGGCAATTATTGGTGTAGGTTCTGTTGGACTTTCAGCTTTATTTGCATTAATTGCAGGTTTCGATTTCGTTAATAATGGATCGGTTGCAACAACTCAACATCTTTGGACTTGGTTTAATGTTGGCGGTTTTTCTCCAGCATTTAGCTTACATTTAGATGGTCTATCATTATTGATGATGGGCATGATCACAGGTGTGGGTTTCTTAATTCATATCTTTGCATCATGGTATATGCGTGGTGAAGAAGATTTCGCGCGTTTCTTCTCTTATTTCAACTTATTCGTAACAAGCATGTTGCTTCTTGTTTTAGGCGACAACTTAGCATTGTTATTCTTAGGTTGGGAAGGCGTTGGTCTTTGCTCATACTTGCTCATTGGTTACTACTACCAAACACCAGCAAATGGTTTTGCAGCAATTAAAGCATTTACAGTAACGCGTATTGGTGATGTATTTTTACTGATCGCACTGTTCTTGATTTACCAACAATTCGGCACATTACACATTGCAGAAGTTGTAGCTGCTGCGCCAACAGTTTTGGCTCAGAGTTCTTCAATTGCAATTTGGACAGCTTTAATGTTGTTCTTGGGTGCTGCAGGTAAATCTGCGCAAATTCCATTGCAAACTTGGTTAGCAGATGCAATGGCAGGTCCTACACCTGTTTCTGCATTGATCCATGCTGCAACAATGGTGACAGCGGGTATTTACCTATGCTGCCGTATGTTCTCTGTATTTGAACAAGCACCTGAAGTGATGGTGTTTATCTCAATTACAGGTGCGGTGACATTGATTGTTGCTGGTTTTGCTGCATTGGTTCAAACAGACATCAAACGTATTTTGGCTTACTCAACAATGAGTCAGTTGGGCTACATGTTTATGGCTGTGGGTGCTGAAGCTTACCAAGCTGGTCTGTTCCACATGTTGGCACATGCCTTCTTTAAAGCGTTATTGTTCCTTTCTTCTGGTGCTGTGATTCTTGCTTACCATCACGAACAAAACATCTTCAAAATGGGTGGCTTGTTTAAACATAACAAATTCCTATTTGCATGTTTCGCGATTGGTGGCGGTGCCTTAGCTGCAATTCCATTCTTAACTATAGGTTTCTTCTCTAAAGATGCAATCCTTGGTGCAGTTTGGGTTCAGGGTCAATCAATTGCAATTTATGATTGCTTGTATTGGACAGGTGTTGCTGGTGCGTTCTTAACATCAATTTATACATTCCGTTTAATTTGGGTTGTATTCTTTGGTAAAGAAAACACGCCTTACCACGCAATTAAAGGTGCATCTTACTGGTTACCTTTAGGTATTCTTGCAGTGCTTTCAACTTTTGTAGGTGCAGCATTAAAAGCACCTGTAGAAGGTATTCTAAACGCAGCGCGTATTCCTGCATTCAATGTGCCTGAAGCACTTGAACATGGTATGCATTCTGCTGAATACACAGCGGTAGGTATTGCACTTGTAGGTCTTGTGATTGGTGTCGTGTTGTTTGCTTTTGCTTACAAAGCGGTTAAATCATTTGCAACAACTTGTTTTGGTGCTGGTCTTGTAAATATCTGTCGTAACGCACTTGGTTTCGATGCGCTGTATAACCTAGTATTTGTAAAACCATACTTGTTTATTGCGAAGATTCTAGGTCGTGACCCAATTGATAGCTTGTGGTTAGTTCTACCTGCTATTGTGAAAGGTGGTCATAGCTTTACAAGTTCACGTCAAACAGGTTCATTACGCGATTACGCATCAAGCATGGCTTTGGGCATTATTGTGTTATTGATGATTTTGATCGTGACTCAGGTTGTGGGGAAATAAGATGGAAATCACAAACAATTGGATTTTACCCGCACTGATCCTTGTACCGTTCATTGCAGGTTTTGCATGTTGGTTAGTCGATAAGGTTGACCAACACTTACCACGTTACATCGCACTTATTGGTATGCTTGTTACTTTAGGGCTTACTGTTGTGCTTTGGGCTCAGGGTGGATATGACTATTCTTTACAGTCAACACCAGTATGGGCAGCAGAATTCCATCTTGAATGGATTAGATCTTTAGGGATTAACATTCACTTAGCGGTGGATGGTTTATCACTTCTTATGGTTGGCTTAACTGCATTACTGGGTGTACTTGCAGTTGGCTGTTCATGGGGTGAAATTCAGAAGAATGTTGGCTTCTTCCACTTAAACCTTTTATGGTCTTTAGGTGGTGTAATTGGCGTATTCTTAGCAATTGACTTGTTCTTGTTCTTCTTCTTCTGGGAGATGATGCTAGTACCTATCTACTTCTTGATCGCACTTTGGGGTCATAAAGGGGCAGATGGTAAGTCACGCGTTTATGCTGCAACTAAGTTCTTCATTTACACGCAAGTTGCTGGTTTAATCATGCTCATTGGTATTTTAGGTCTTGTGATCTTTAATGCGATTGCGGTAACAGGTCAAATTAGCTTTGCTTATAATGATTTATTACTTGCTGCTCACCAATTAGAAGCTTCATATCCTGCATTTGCTTATGGCTTAATGATCTGTTTATTCATCGGTTTTGCGGTAAAACTTCCAGTTTTCCCATTACACGGTTGGTTACCAGATGCACATGCTCAAGCGCCTACAGCAGGTTCTGTCGACCTTGCAGGTATCTTAATTAAGACTGCTGCTTATGGTTTACTACGTTTTGTTATTCCATTCTTCCCAGCGGCTTCTGCACAATTTGCAGATATTGCGATTATTTTAGGTTTAATTGGTATTTTCTACGGTGCTTGGTGTGCATTCCAGCAAACAGATATGAAACGCTTACTTGCGTACACATCTATTTCGCACATGGGCTTCGTATTACTTGCAATTTATGCAGGTAACATCCTGACATTCCAAGGCTTAATGATCATGATGTTGGCACATGGCTTGTCATCTGCTGCATTGTTCATTATGTGTGGTCAAGTGTATGAACGTTTACATACACGTGATTTACGTTTGATGGGTGGTATTCGTGGTCAATTCCAATATTTACCATTTTTCTTAATGTTCTTCGTTGCTGCGCTTGTGGGTATTCCAGGTTTGGGTAACTTTATTGGTGAATTCCTGATTCTGATGGGTTCATTTGGTAAATTCCCAGCATTCACAATTATTGCTGCTGTAAGTTTAGTGTTTGCAGGTTTATACGGTTTAATCCTGATTCACAAAACATTATTTGGTACGCCAAATGAAGAGCAAAAACAACATTATGCAAGTCCGTTAAAAGACTTAAATGCGCGTGAAGTTGTTATTCTTCTAGTATGTGCTCTTGGTCTTGTATGGCTTGGTATCTACCCACAATCATTCCTTGATATTTCTAATTCAAGTATGGCGTGGTTGGCTCATAGCTACATCCCAGTTCAAGAAGTCGTTGAAGTTGTTCAACAAGCAACTATTCAACCTGAAAATGTGGGGATCCAATAAGTCATGAACTTCACAATGTCGTTTTCTGAGCTTATGCCATTGGCTCCTGTGATGATCGTAGCGTTGACTATGGTTGTCGTGATGATTCTCACCGCAATTAAACGTAATCATAATTTAATTGCGACAGCTTCAGTGGTTGGTTTAAACCTTGCTGTAATCTTAATTTTAATCACAATGTTTGGTGGTAATTTTGTACCATCAAGCGTGATGGGCATGTTTATGGTTGATCCATTTACTATGCTTTATCAGTTAATTATTTTGATTGCATCTCTTGCTTGTTGTACTTTGTCTCATGCTTATATTGAGTCATATAAAGACAACCGCGAAGAATTGTATATTTTAATGTTGGGTTCGGTTACGGGCGCAATGTTAATGGTTGCAAGTTCACATTATGCTTCTTTCTTTATCAGCCTTGAGTTGATGTCGATTCCTGTATATGGCTTATTGGCATATACACATCAGCGTTCTAAATCGTTAGAAGCAGGTGTGAAGTATCTTGTACTTTCAGCGACTGCATCTGCAATGTTATTAATGGGTATGGCGTATATCTACGCTTACACAGGTTCATTATCATTCTATGATTCTGTTCAAACATTGTTGCAAAGCTTAGATCAACCGCTTGTGTTGATTGGTATTGCATTCATTATCTTTGCCGTAGCATTTAAATTATCTCTTGCGCCATTTCATAAATGGACACCAGATGTTTATGCAGGTGCGCCAGCGCCAATCGCAACATTCTTAGCAACAGCTGCGAAAGTTGCAACTATTGGTCTGTTTGTACGTTATTTACTTTCTTCAGGTGCAATTGCAATTCAATCGGTAGTAACAACTTTAACTGTTATTGCTGTGTTATCTATTCTTGTAGGTAACTTCCTTGCAGTTCGTCAAGTGAACTTAAAACGTATTTTGGCTTACTCTTCAATTGCTCATTTTGGTTATTTGTTAATTGGTTTAATTAGCTTAACGTTCGCTAGCCTTGGTAATGTATCTGTTTATGTTATTACTTATGTATTAACGACAATTGGTGCATTTGGTGCAGTAGCGCTTATGTCTAGCCCATATAACAATACAGATGAAGCAGAGAGTCTGGCTGAGTACCGTGGTTTATTCTGGCGTCGTCCAGTATTAACTGCCGTATTAACAGTGATGATGTTATCTCTTGCGGGTATTCCATTAACTGCGGGCTTTATTGGTAAGTTCTTAGTGGTAATGGCTGCTGTAACAGCTCAACATTGGTTCCTTGCTGCAATGATCGTTGTGGGTTCGGGTATTGGTTTGTACTACTACTTACGTGTAATTATCGTAATGTACATGACTCCACCAGAAAATCCACGTATCGACGCTGTAGATCATTGGGGTCAAAAAGTGGGTGGTATCATGGTATTGTTAGCTGCTTTAGCTGTATTGGTGATAGGTGTTTATCCAGATCCAATTATTAGCTTGGCTGTACAATCTGAGATTCTTTCTCCGCTACATATGATGATGAGTTCACGTTAATCTAGATAAAAGATCGACGTAATTTAAAAAAGCCTCCAAATTGGGGGCTTTTTTATTTTTTCAAAATGCAAAATGCATTTATAATGGTGAAAATTTATTTACCCTTTTAGGTGTTCTCCCGTGGCTATCCATGAAATTCAACATCCATTAATTCGACATAAACTTGGTTTACTCCGTCGCGCTGAGATTAGTACTAAAAACTTCCGTGAGCTTGCTCAAGAAGTAACGATGTTGCTGACTTATGAAGCGACTAAAGATTTACCTGTATGTGACCATGAAATTGATGGTTGGGCTGGAAAAGTAACAACTCAGCGTATCGCGGGTAAAAAAATTACAGTTGTGCCAATTTTACGTGCGGGTATTGGCATGTTAGATGGTTTCTTAAATCTAATTCCAAGTGCAAAAGTTTCTGTACTTGGTTTAGAACGTGATGAAGAAACTTTAGAAGCACGTACTTATTACAAAAAATTAGTACCAGATGTACAAAACCGTATTGCAATGATTATTGATCCAATGCTTGCAACAGGTTCATCTTTAGTTGCTGCAATTGATGTATTAAAAGCAAGTGGTTGTAAAGATATTCGCGTTATGGTTTTGGTTGCAGCGCCTGAAGGTATTAAACGTGTTGAAGCAGCACATCCTGACGTTGTTATGTTTACAGCATCTATTGATGATGGCTTAAACGAAAGTGGTTATATTGTTCCTGGTCTTGGCGATGCAGGCGACAAAATTTTTGGTTCAGTTCAAAAAGATTAATTTTGATTTGAACAAAAAAGAGGCTTCTACAGCCTCTTTTTTATATACTGTACAAATAGCATTTCTAGAATAGGGTAGCATCATGAAAGATGAATTATTGCAGGGTAAAATTAAACAGTACGATCCTGCAAAAGGTTTTGGATTTATTGGAACAACAGATGGTGACGTATTTTTCCATATTTCAGATTTCCCTGTGGCAGAAGGCGAACCTAAACGTAATGAACGCGTAAAATTTTTAGCTGTGGAAAATGGCGATAAGTTTAAAGCTGTGCGTATAGAGCGCGTTGAAGATAAGTCTGCGAAAGCGAAAAAAACAAAGGTTGTGACCCACAATAAGTCGATTACAACATCGTTATTATCAAACTTCCGTAAATAATACTGACGTTATTGAAGTATATTTAGATAGATAATAAATATAAAAAAAAGAGGCATTTATGTCTCTTTTTTTATTAGAATAATAAACTATAAAAATAGGGGGATTTATGTTTTCTGAGGGGAAAGTTAAGATTTATAATGCCGATAGAGGCTTTGGTTTTATTCAAATTGATGGGGAGAAGAAAGATGTATTCTTTCATATAAAAGACTTTCCAAATAAAAATACTCCACCAGAAATTGGTGAAAATTTAAAGTTTCGAATTGTCGACGATAGTGGAAAATTTAAAGCTGATAATATTGTTCGAGTAGATTTTAGCGATTCGAATCAAGTTGCAATGAATGTAATACATCAAGAATATCATCAATATAGAGCAAGAGAACCCAAAGAGTCTAAAGGTTATTGGGGTAAAGTAATTACAATAGTTGGTTTAGCTATTATTGCTGTATTAGGTTTTAAAGTGTATGAAAAATATCAGTTTTACCAAGCGAGCAAGCAATCAAAATTTGAATATTTCAAAGAAATTCAGCTTAAAGCAACAGAAAAAATTAAAGAAAGTTTAGGAAGTTTACCTGATGTTGTGCCGTTGCCTCAAAAAGAAGAACGAAGAGTTCAGACAATTTACAGTGACAGACAAAATACAGCTGACGTGAATCAGTCATTTAGCTGTGATGGTCGCCAACATTGTTCACAAATGCATTCTTATGAAGAAGCGGTATACTTTTTAAGAAATTGTCCAAATGTAAAAATGGATGGAAACCATGATGGGGTTCCTTGCGAACGTCAATTTGGGCGTTGAATTTAAGATTTCTTGGTTATATATCTGAAGTTAATTAATAGAGTTTTTTTTATAAGTTAATTTTTGAGCACCAATAAATTCACAATGGAAGTTCCCTCTCTTAATAGGAGAGGGTTAGGGAGAGGTTTTTATGCAAAAATTCCCTCATCTTCTTGTGGAATATATTTCTAATCCTAGAGGGAGAAGGAACTTTCACTTTGTAGGTTAAATAATGATGAGTGATTATTTTTCGATTTATGAAAGAAGTTTAATAAAAAAGCGCCTTTAGGCGCTTTTTTTATTATGCGTAACTTACTTATTTATCGCAAAATTTCATAAATGCTTTTAAACCAGGACCTTGATACTTTTGACGATGCACGAGCATAAATAATGGACGAGCTAGCTGCCAAAATGGCGTATCTAAAATAACTAAATGTTCTTTTTCAAGTAAAGGTTCAATGGCAAGTTTAGAAATACATGACATACCTAAACCACCTGCTACAATTTTCAAAATAGCTTCGTTATGCCCAAGGGTTAAACGAATATTGGCATCTGGTACATCTTTCAGAATAGCATTATCAAAGACTTCACGCGTACCTGAACCTTCTTCACGTAATATCCATTCGACATCTTTAAAATCATTGATTGTTAAAGCACGATTTAATTTCGCAAGAGGATGATCTGGTGAGCAACATACTGCTAACTCATCATCACGCCAATGAATACACTGTAATTGTGGTAGATGACATGAGCCTTCGATGAGCGCTAAATCGAGTTGAAATTGATTTACAGCTTCAATCATTTGACGCGTATTACCAACTTGAAGTTGTAAGTGAGCTTGAGGCTGAACTTTTAAAAAGTCAGCCATAAGATCAGGCATCAAATAGTCGCTGATGGTGAGCGTTGCACCAAGTCGTAAATCTATACTTTGAAGTTCGCCTTTTGCAGCTTGTTCAAAGGAATCGCAACGACCTAAAATTTCGAGTGCTTGAGGAAGTAGGAAACGACCTAAGTCATTGAGTTGCAGTCTTTTACCTAAACGGTCGAAGAGAGGAGCACCTAAGCCATCTTCTAGATCTGCTAAAGCCATACTTGCAGCACTTTGGGTGAGCTTAACGGCATCGCTTGCTTTAGTTACCGTACCTTCCTGAGCGACTGCTACAAAAACAGCCAATTGGCGTAATGTCATGCGCATGGGTTGAGCCTTAACATATAAAGTTATTCACAAATTATAACGCCATGCTAACATGAGCTTAGTCTTTCATGCCACGTACAAATCATGTCAATTGAGAAATTTAGTCTAGAAAAAGTTTTATCTGTACATCGTTGGACCAATACACTCTTTAGTTTTACCATGACGCGTCCATCTCATTTTAAATTTACAGCAGGTCAATTTGCGCGTATTGGTTTAAAAGTGGGAGATGAATTGGTGGTTCGAGCGTATTCAGTTGTATCTTCCCCATTTGATGAAACTCTAGAATTCTTTTCAATTGTCGTACCTGATGGTGCTTTTACATCAAACTTACAACATTTAAAAGTGGGCGATGAGCTTTATTTAGAAAAGATTCCATATGGTTATTTAACTCTTGCACGTTATCAATTACCTTTGCCAAAAGATTTATGGTTATTGGGAACAGGAACGGGTTTAGCCCCCTTTATTTCTATGCTTCAAGATTTTGAAACATGGTCAAATTATAAAAATATTCATTTGGTTTATAGTGTAAGAACAGCATCTGAACTGGCTTATGCAGATCGTATTCAAGAAATTGCTGAAACATTTGGTGAAGGGCATACAGGTTTTAAATTCACGCCAATTATTACCCGTGACCCAGAAGCACCTTTGCATGATCGTTTGCCTGTTTTGATTGCAAATGGCGAATTAGAAAAAGCTGTTGGATTAGAGCTAAACCCTGAAACTACACATATTATGCTTTGTGGTAATCCTCAAATGGTTGAAGACACCAAAGAAGCCTTAAAAGCACGTGGTTTAACGATGAACCGTCGTGGTGAAGGAAATATTGCTGTAGAGAATTATTGGTAACGTCCTTTACTCCATCTCCCTTCGGGAGAGGGCTGGGGAGAGGGTAAATCCCTCCCAACCTGGAGGAGCAGAAGGCACAAAAAAACCTCCATTTTGGAGGTTTTTTATTAAATGGATATTTTAATGAACGAACATATCCATAAACTCACGAAGTTCATGAATTGCAGTTTCGACATCCGTCGTTAACCATGTTGGTTCAAAGATCCCCATATAATGTTCTAAGCGATCATAAGGAACGACCAAGCGGATAGGACACTCTTCCTCAAGCAATCGCCAAGGAATAATAGGTACTTCATTATCTAGAAACGACACAATATTACGAGTGTCGATGACCATTGCATTAATACATTCGGGGAATGGCATCACCGAAAGTTCTTCTGTACGACGACGAAAATATTCTAAGTCGCCCCATTTAAGAACAAAAGAAGGCTTATTAAACTCAATGATACCAATAAGATGTTGGTCACGAGTGTAGTGCAAGGAACATTGATGTGTGACGTCAGTGTCTAGATCAAGCGTTACACTTTGCTGACGATACGCCATATAACTCTTAAAGTGCATAAATTGGGCGCATAGTATAGCTCAAATTTAAGCTTAACAGGCACATATCTATTGAGCGATCTATTCTGCATTTGAATGAAACTAAAAGATGAAAAATATTTAAGCAAAAATATATAAATATCATTGAAATTATGGCAGTGTATTTATTATACAAAATAAGTCGATAAAAATAATTCAAGGAAGGGAACATGACAAAGAACACCAAGAAAAAAACAAATAATTATTTCGCACCTATTGCCATTGCAGGAATCACAGTCGGATTACTTGCAAGTGCATATAAATTTGTTTTTGCAGAGAAACAAGATAAATCGAATGAAATACAGAAAACAGTCAATGAAAAAAAGACTGAAAAAGATGATCAAAAATAGAAATTTTGACAAGGAGTTTAACGATGGAGATTTTAAAAATGATGAATAATTTATTTAAAAATGAAAATGTTACAAATCAAAAAAAACAGCCTGTACATATTGTAGAAGCTGTAGAAAAAATGGATAAAACCATTGCACGTGTAGAATTTGGGAAAAACGTACGTTTATTTCAAACCGATTATTTAGAGTAATCTTAAAAAGGGAAGAATCACTCTAAAAAAGTATGATCTTTTATACATATTCCGATGCGGCATGTGCAGAAGACCATGCCCATTGAAAGTTAAAACCACCTAAATGACCCGTTACATCTAAAATTTCACCCACGAAAAATAAGCCTTTTTGCTTTTTACTTTCCATGGTTTTTGATGAAACTTCTGTTGTATCCACACCGCCTAAAGTAACTTCTGCCGTTCTATAACCTTCAGTTCCTGATGGTTTAACCTCAAATGCATGCAAACGTGATGCAATGTGTTCAAGTTTTTCATCGCTGATATTGGCAATAGATATTTCTGCTTGTTCTACCCAAATGAGTTGCTGTAATTCCGCAACTACACTTTTAGGGAAATATTCAGACAACAGGGTACGTAATAAAACTTTCGGTTGGCTTTGTTTTTTTGCTTTGAAGAAATCTTTTAAATCTACAGCGGGTAAGAAGTCAATTTTAAAGCTTTGACCTGCATCCCAATAGTTTGAAAGTTGCAGTGAACTTGGACCGCTTAATCCACGATGTGTAAATAATAACGCTTCTGTAAAGCTGTTTAAGTCATTTGAAAGAGTTGCTTCAACCGCATTACCGCTTAAACGAGTGGTTACTTCTTTAAAGCCATCTGTGAATGTAAATGGCACAAGCCCTGCACGTGTAGGATAAACATGATGACCAAATTTTTTGGCAATATCATAACCAATCGCAGAACCGCCTAAAGTTGGAATAGATAAACCACCTGAAGCAACCACAACAGATTCTGCATGGAAATAGCCAATATTTGTCGCAACTTGAAAACCTTGATCATCTAAGGCATTTACAGCTTTCACTTCGCAGTTGGTTTTAATATCGACCAAACCTGTTTTTTCACATTCTGCCAAAAGCATCGCTAAAATTTCTTTTGCGCCATTGAGGGTAAATAATTGACCGTGTTTGCGTTCTTCATATTCAATGCCGTATTCGCAAACCATGCCTATAAAGTCCCAGTTTGTATAACGCGACAAAGCAGAAATTACAAAATGCGGATTATGAGATATAAAGTTAGATGGCTCTACATATAGATTGGTGAAGTTACATTTACCACCACCAGACATTAGAATTTTTTTGCCCACTTTATTGGCTTTTTCAACCACAACAACTTTACGACCACGTTGAGCCGCCATATAGGCTGTCATCAAACCAGATGCACCAGCACCTAAAACTAAAACATCGTACTGATTTGCAGACATGACAAACTCACAGGAGATAAAAGCAGGGCATTATAGACAATTTTACGCTGTTTTTCAGACTTATTCTGTTTTAAGGCGACCTTGTAAACCACCTGTATGAATTGCCAAAATACGTGTAGATGATTTGATCTCTTGTCGTTGAATCATTTGGGAAAGTCCAAACAGCATTTTTGCGGTATAAACTTGCTCTAAAGGAGTCGAAAATTCATGTTCAAAATTTTGCATAAATTGTAAAAGTTCAGGTGTGGTTTTTGCGTAACCGCCACAGCAAAATTCATCTGTGATTTTCCAATTACATTTATGCGTAAGTTGTTGAACATCTTTCGTTAAAAAATCACCTTTTAAAGCAGAAAAACCAAGCACATTTTGATGATTGGCGCTTGATTCAATCAGTCCTGAAATGGTTCCGCCCGTTCCCACTGCACAACAAATTAAGTCGAAATTAGCTTTATTCGATTCAGTTAAAATTTCTTTACAACCTTGAATGGCTAAATCATTGGTTCCGCCTTCGGGAATAATGTAATAGTCAGGATATTTTTCTTTTAATTGCGCTAAAAAATCAGCTGAATCTTTTAAACGATAATGTTCACGGGAAATGAACTCTAATTGCATGCCAAATTGTTGAGCAGTAAATAAAGTATGATTTAAAGATTGATGAGCAAGTTCTTCACCACGAATTATTCCGATACTCTTGAAACCAAATTGATGGCTTGCAAAAGCTGTTGCAGCAATGTGATTTGAAAAAGCACCGCCAAAGCTTAAAACACCTAAATAGCCTAAGCTTTTTGCCTCTAGAAAATTATATTTGAGCTTAAAAAACTTATTACCCGAAATAGCAGGATGAACTAAATCTAGACGTTTTATGGTGATGTTTACGCCATGCAATTGAATAGATTGTTCAGGAATATTTTCAGCAATATCATCAAACATAAAATTATAAAAACATTCGGTTATGTGTCTGTTTGATGATTTTAACGCGAAATATAAGATTGAGATATTCATTTAAATTTTGATGAATCATTTATAAGAAAATAATATGTATGTTTTTTAATCAGAAATGTTATGCTGATATTGAAAATACGGAAGAGGGATTTGCTATGAAAAATACAGCCCTAGTTTTAATTATATTCGGAAGCTTTAGTTTAGTGGCATGTGATACACAAACAGCAACGGAACAGCTTCAATTAGAAGCACGTACCATGATTATTGGAGGCGTTCCTGTTCACGATAAAGATTATAAAATAGATGAAACATTGAATAATCAAATTCAGCAAAAATAACAGCTACATTTCATTAAATTTTTAAAGCAAATTTTTACGTGAAAGCGTAAACTTGCACAGAATTTTTTGCTCATATTTCCAAGGTGTTTTTGTGGAATCATTCTTAATTTTATGCTCGATTGCATTTGCCCTAATGTTAGGTGCGGTAAGTCCTGGTCCTGCATTTATTTATGTAGCAAAAAATTCGATAGGTGTTTCACGTAAACATGGCTTATTTACGGCTTTGGGTACAGGTACGGGCGCAGCTTTATTTGGTCTGTTAGCTGTATTGGGTTTACAAGCCATCTTGTTGGCTGTGCCATCTGCATATTTAATATTAAAGATTTGCGGTGGTATTTACTTACTTTGGCTTGCGTTCAAAATCATTCGTCATGCAAAAGAACCCATGAGCATGGGAAGCGATGAAGCAAAACAAATGACATTTGCACAAGCATATCGTTCGGGTTTGGTGGTGCAACTTAGCAATCCTAAAATTGCGATTATTTTAGCCAGTGTATTTACAGCATTATTACCAAAAGAAATTCCAACTTATTATTATTTTGTTTTGCCTATTTTGTGCTTCTTTATCGATGCTGGTTGGTATTCATTAGTGGCAATGGCACTTTCAGCCGAAAAGCCACGTAAAGTTTATTTAAAGTTTAAAAAAGTATTTGACCGAATTGCAGGCGGTGTAATGACGGTTTTAGGCATTAAACTTATTTTTGGTATGAAATAGCTTTTAAATCAAAATGTAAACTAGAACACAAAATAAACATTAAAATCGAAATTGGCTTGATATTATACGCGCTCTAAAAATAGCCAGTGATAAAACTAGGGGAAATTATGCTAAATAAATCATTACTTGTAACGGTTTTGGGTTGTTTGTCTTTAACTGCATGCTCAACTGTTGAAACATCTAAAACACTTCAATCTCCACAAGTTACTGCTGCAACATCTGCGGTACGTTATAACGGAGTGAAAACACCTGTATCTATTGGTAAGTTTGATAACCGTTCAAGCTACATGCGTGGTATTTTTTCTGACAATGTTGACCGTTTAGGTGGTCAAGCGAAAACAATTTTAGAAACTCACTTACAGCAAACTGGTTATTTCTCTGTTTTAAACCGTGATAATTTGTCTGAATTACAACAAGAAGCAGGTTTCTCTAAATCAAGCCAAGCGATTAAAGGCGCACGTTATGTATTAACGGGTGATGTTTCTGAGTTTGGTCGTAAAGAAGTAGGCGATCATCAATTATTTGGTATTTTAGGTCGTGGTAAAACACAAATTGCTTATGCAAAAGTGAACCTAAATGTCGTAGATGTTAAAACTGCTGAAGTGATTCATTCTGTACAAGGTGCAGGCGAGTACGCATTAAGCGAACGTGAAATTTTAGGCTTTGGTACAAATGCATCTTACGATTCTACATTGAATGGAAAAGTACTCGATTTAGCAGTTCGTGAAGCTGTAAATAATCTTGTTTTAGATGTTCAATCGGGTAAATGGTCAATTCGATAATAGGTTTTAGCTGATGAAAAAAACAGTTTTAGCACTTATCGGACTCAGCCTTATTTTGGTTGGATGTGGCGGTGGCACAACGTCTTTGTACCGTTGGGGTGAATTTCCTCAACAAACTTATAATTATATGAGTGAAAAGTCGAAGATATCTCCTTTAGAGCAAATTGCACATCTTGAAAAAGATCTTGAAAAATCTAAAGCAGAAAATCGTGCTGTACCACCAGGTTTATATGCACATTTGGGTCTATTGAATTTAGATATTCAAAATGCGCAACAAGCTGCTATGTATTTTCAGCTAGAAAAGCAGGTTTATCCTGAATCTACTGTATTGATGAACCGTTTGCTACAACGCATGGGTGCTAAAAATTCAAATGGAGTGAAAAAATGAAAAAATTCAGTCTTTTCACTTCTATGGCTTTGAGTTTAAGTTTGTTTTCTACTTATGCATTGGCAGATCAAGGTGAAGATCGTGCTACTTATATGGCGCATGTACCTGCTTCTATTTTGGTTTTACCACCAATTAATGAATCGCCAGATACGCGCGCAACCAATAGCTTTTGGGCTACGGTAACACCGCCACTTGCAGAGGCAGGTTATTATGTATTTCCTGTAGCTGTTGTTGATACCATGCTTAAAGAAAATGGTGTGACCAATGGTTTCGATGCACAAAGTATTCCTTTGAAAAAGCTCAAAGAAATTTTTGGTGCAGATGCAGTGATGTATTTGAAAGTGAAGCAATATGGTTCGCAATATCAGTTGATCGATTCGGTTGTTACGGTTGAAGTTGAAGCGAAGTTGGTTGATTTGAATACAGGTGCTTTGCTTTGGGAAGGTCGTAATAAGCAACGCCAAGGTAGTAATGACAACAATAATTCTTTAACGGGCATGTTGGTTTCTGCTTTGATTAATCAGGTTTCGAATCAAGTGAGTGATACGGGGTATGATGTTTCTCGTATTGTGAGTTCGAATTTGTTTTATGTGAATCAGAAGAAGAATAAGGGTTTGTTGTATGGACCTCGTTCACCGAAAGCAGTTCAGAATGCAAATTAAGATGTAAAAAATCCCCTCGAGTAGGGGGTTTTTTATGGGGAATGTTTGCTTTACTTTTGAATGATAAAAAGCAACAAAAATCCTTTGTTCGTTAGTGGGTATATCCTTATTGCAATTTATTACCTCTCCCTTGCGCAGCAGTGTTGCTCATCTCCTAAAAGGGGAGGGAAATGCACTAAATTATTATAATAATGGATTCTCCCTCTCCCTATGGGAGAGGGTCGGGGTGAGGGTATTTATATAATTTTCCTTACTTTTGTCAGGGCAAAAGTAACAAAACCCATTTGTTCGTTAGAGGGCACATCCATGTGCCCCTAACGAATGTGCGACATCCATGTTGTAGGTCATTTGAATTCATATAGCATAGATTTATATAGAGCTTTTTTTTGTGTGAAATAGTTGGTAGTGTTGATATTAAAAGAATAATAATCATGGAGATTGAAATAGATAAAAGATGTGATGATTTTAATTTCTAGTTGGTTTTATACGGTCACATAGCACAGTAATATGTTTTCCTGTCTAGTTGTTATTAAATAATGAGAAGAGAATGAATAAAGAGTTGATACCTATTTTTGTGGGCTTAATTACAGCAATGGCAACATTAACAGCTGTTTTTATTACTAACTATTTTAATATGATAGGACTTACGCACTATTATTTATAGATTCTCTGTGGTAGCAGATGATTTTTATCGAGAATAAAGTCATCAATGAAGTTTTTGATCATTGGTCTAAATAACTTCTTCTGCCAACGATATACATTTTCAAAGATCCGCTCAAACTGGTTCTTTTGTATCTCAACATAGGCCATCAAGGCTGAAAAAATATGATTCGAAATCAGTTTAGATCGTCTTACTTGAAACTTTTCAATATGACAAACCTGTTTAATCACTCGGTGATATTGTTCTATTTTCCAATGACTTGAATGTAATTCATGAAAACCCTCAAAGGACAATAAATCATCTTCATCTTGATGCACAATATAAAACCTCTGCTGTTCTTTTAACTGAGTCTTAAATAATTGTACAAAGCCAAAATCTTTGAGCCAGACCACTTGACCCTGATGGAAATTTGGCAATAAACGCAGTTGAAACCATTGTCCTTTTTCTGGGGAAACCTTACGGTTACAGTCGATACCAAACATAAATCGAATACCATGTTTTCTTATGGTTTTTAGATTTCCAGTCGATGAATACCAACTATCACCTGTAATAAATTGAATCTTTGCACCCCAACTGAGTACTTCACTTAACATATCCATAAAGTAATCATTCTTGGTTTTACCTTCAGATTTGTCATAAATTCGGAAATTAATTGGAATATTTTGACCATTTTGATCTGTCGCATACAAGGTAATGAGATTAATACCCTTGACGGATCGATGGTGTTTGCCTGACCAAAAATAGCTAACCAAGTCCATATGTTGACTATATGGTTTATCTAAAACAGTATCATCAATACTGACTATAAGTTTATTATTATCAATATGTTGAATTGCTTCTTGATATAGGTCGTGAGGTGTGTAGTCTTCACGTTCTAGAAAGCGATTTACACTATCATGCGAGATGTTATAAGTCTCGGCAAGTTGTGTGCAGCTAATAGAGTTCGGTTCTGTCATGAGAAAGCCCATATAAATGGGTAGAGTACAAGTTGCTGTAGAAGCATTTTTAATTCGTCTGATCACAGATACTTTATAAAGTATTTTAATACTTTTTTGAATCCGTCAATGCGTAAGTCCTATATGAAATCTTTAGAAAAAAATCTAAGATCTCAGTCTCAATTAAAAAGTTATGAAATCAAATTAAATAAATTGGAAGATATTTATGAATTATTTGAAAAGTGGGAAATAAATTTTTCTATTGCTTACTTAAATTATTTGTATTTTCATAATAACAAAATTAGTGAATCAGAACTCAATGAACTTATAAAAAATCCTACACCTATTTCTGGGAGCTTTCAAAAAATGATGGCTTTACTAAACATACACTTTCCTGAACTAGAAGAAGAATACAAAAAAGTTAACTTAGCTAGAAGTGAAGTGGTTAAATATATGAAAATAGAAAAAAGTATAAATATTCAAAATTTTGTTCAAGCACAAGAGGATTTTGAAAAAGTCTCTAAAAAATTTAAAAAACAAATTTCCTTATTAGCCAAAAAAAATAAAGAAATAATATAAGTTATTCTATTGAGCATTATTTAAAGAAAAAGCCCCTACAACGTAGAGGCTTTTTTTCATCTTAATTTAATAATTAAGAAACTTTATCACCTGGTTTAGCACCAGTTTCAGGAGAAATCACCCAAACACCTTCGCCATTACCCGCAGCTAAAACCATACCGTTAGAAATACCAAAACGCATCTTACGTGGTGCAAGGTTAGCAACCATTACCACCAATTTGCCTTTTAGGTCTTCAGGTTGATAAAACTCACGAATACCGCTAAATACGTTACGTGGCTCAGCTTCACCGACATTTAAAGTCAATTGAAGAAGCTTATCAGAACCTTCTACAGTAGAAGCTTCTAAAACTTCAGCCACACGAAGGTCAACTTTCATAAAATCATCAATATTAATAATTTCAGCTTCGCCAACTTTAGGTTCAGGTTTCTTTTCGACCTTCTTCTCTTTTTTCTTTTCCACTTTTGGCGCTTCAGCAGGGGCAGCTAAAGAATCTTTAGAAGCATCTACCATAGCAGCAACAGCTTTCGGGTCAACACGTTGCATGAGCGGTTGGAACAATGCAATTTCATGACCCACAAGAATCGTTTCACGAGAAGCGAAGTCAAACGCATCTAACTGTAAGAATGCTTGAACTTGTTCAGCCAAAGTCGGCAACACAGGCGCAAGGTAAACAGCCAATTGACGGAATAGGTTAATACCTACAGAACAAACGTCATGTACTTGTTGTTCTTCGCCTTCAATTTTTGCTAAAGCCCAAGGCTTTTTCTCATCGATATATTGGTTGGCTTTGTCAGCAAGTGCCATAATTTCACGAATCGCAGCAGAGAACTCACGCGCTTCATATTGAGAAGCAATAGAAGCACCTGCATCAATAAAGCTTTGAACCAATTCAGGCTCTGCACATGTTGCACTTAACTTATTATCAAATTTAGTATTGATGAATTTTGCACAACGGCTTGCGATGTTTACCACTTTACCAACAAGGTCAGAATTCACTTTTTGAACGAAATCATCAAGGTTCAAGTCAGAATCTTCAACTTTGTCAGAAAGTTTAGACGCAAAGTAATAACGTAAATATTCAGGGTTTAAATGCTCTAAATACGTTTCCGCTTTAATGAATGTACCGCGAGATTTCGACATTTTCTGACCATTTACAGTCAAGAAACCATTTACGAATAGACCTGATGGCGTACGGTAGTTTGCACCTTCAAGCATTGCAGGCCAGAACAATGCGTGGAAATAAACGATGTCTTTACCAATGAAGTGATACACCTCATTTTTAGAATCTTTTTTCCAATAATCGTCAAAGCTCAGTTCAGGACGTTTGGTTTTAATGTAGTTTTCAAAGCTCGACATGTAGCCAATTGGTGCATCTACCCAAACGTAGAAATATTTGTTTGGCGCATCTGGAATTTCAAAACCAAAATATGGCGCATCACGTGAAATATCCCAATCATTTAAGCCATTTTCAAACCATTCATCTAACTTATTTGCAATAGAAACAGGTAAACGACCTTCGTCACGTGTCCATTTTTGTAAGTATTCTGCAAAGTTTGGAAGTTTAAAGAAGTAGTGATCTGAAGATTTTTCTACAGGAGCAGCGCCGCTTAACGTCGATTTTGGATTTAACAGTTCAGTTGCGTTGTACGTTGTACCGCAAACTTCGCATGAATCGCCGTATTGATCTTCCGCTTTACATTTAGGGCATGTGCCTTTAATGAAACGATCTGACAAGAACATGCCTTTTTCAGGATCGAATAACTGAGAAACAGGACGTACAGCAATATTGCCTGCTTCACGGTTTTTAATATAAATTTCAGATGAACGTGCTTTGTTTTCATCGCTATTTGTAGAATCATAATGGTCAAAATGAACACCAAAACCATCAAAATCACGTACATGTTCTTTTTGAACATTGGCAATTTGCGCTTCTGGTGAAATGCCATTTGCTTCGGCACGTAGCATAATTGCAGTACCGTGAGCATCATCCGCACATACATAAGTCACGTTATGACCCATTGCACGCATGGCACGAACCCAAATATCTGCTTGGATATAACCGAGTAAGTGACCCATATGGATTGGACCATTGGCGTATGGAAGGGCGTTAGTAACTAAAATATTACGCACGGATATAACTCTCTCATTCGTATTTTATGCAATGGGCATAATTTTACATGAGATATCGCGCAGATGCACAAAGGTTTCAGTGAAATCTTTTCATAAAGTAAATATTTATATATTGCGAAGCCAATAACAGCGATAATAGTCTATTAAAGTAATGCCGAAAGAGTGATAAACCCATGATCGATGATGATTTTGATTTCGACCAACCTGTAACGCGTATTCCGCAAAATGAGCAGCGTAATAAACAGCTGGGTAATCATATTTTAAAAGAGGCAGAACAATATTTAGAAGCCATTTCTGCAGATGAACATACTTTTCTAGTTCAAACGCTTCAATCATTATCGAAAAATGAAGAATATTTTAATGTTTTGGCAGATCAGCTCAATCAACCTTTGGGTGAGAAAGTTGCCAATGATGCGTTGAATTTACTGTATTTTTGGCGTGAAAACCAAAATTTTGAAAATGCATCTGAGTTTAAATTATTAGATGTGATTAACGGTGAACATTTTCAAACTGAAATGTTGAAAGCTTTTGATGCGCTTGAAATTGGTGATAATAAAGCACAACGCAGACTTGTGATTTTAGAAGCTTTAAAACTGTATAAACTCGGTTTTCATGCAGGTTGTATCCCTGTTCTATATGCACAATTAGAAGGGATTTTGACAGAAGTTTTAGTTCAAACAGGTTTCTTAAAGCAAAACGGAACAAAATTTGTTGATGTTTATAAAATTGTTCCGGGCTTAAAAGGTAATGAAATTAAAAGCTTGTGGCATAAGTCAAAAATTGCAGTTGAATTAAATCGTTATTTTGCAGAATTAGCGGCTTATAAAATGGATAGCAGTTCTGTGGTAACGGCAACGCGTCATAATATGTTGCATGGCACAGATGTTGAGCATTTTAACCAAGAACGAAGCTTTATTTTATTTATTTGGTTGTTTAGCGCAGTGAGTTTTATCAGTACCGTTCGTGCTTAAATAATTATCTCGTTACCATCCAGTTTTTTCATAAGTCACTTTTAGATTTATGAAAGAAGTCGAATAAAGCAGTTTATTTTTCTTGTGAAATAAGCTGCTTTATTTTTGTCGCTTTCTCGAAATGATCAAGCTGATGTATCTGAATCCACCACGTTGCAACTTGCATTAAAGTTTCAGGATCATCATTTTTATTGGCAAAGAATGCATAAAAAGATAAGCCGACATTTTCACCTTTATTTTTAATTTTTTTATCACAAATATTGATGATTTTTTCTTTTAGTAAATGATTCAGCATGTTAGTCGCTTTAATATAAATAAGAATGAAAGAGAGACTATACGCAATTTTATGTATCTACTTTGTTTCTATTTGATGAATTAATTTTTTTTTAAGACATTTATCTGTATAAATAATAGTTAAGTCCATTTAATAACAATGAGGGAAAAATAATGTCGAATACGAATAATTTAGATGATTTAAAGAATAAAGCTGCTGAACTTGGTGAAGATGTAAAACTAAAAGCCAAAGAAGTACAACTTGAAGGCGAAAAACTTGTAGATGATGTAAAGCATTCTGCAAAAGAAGCGAAGCTTGAAGGTGAAAAAGCTTTAAATGATTTGAAAAAAGATGCGAATGAACACAATGGTGATTTAAAAGATAAATTAGATCATTTAAAAACGGAAACAACTCAAAAGTTAGATGAAGCGAAGCTAAAAGCAAATGAGCTCAAGCAAGATGCTTCTGAAAAATTTGATGATTTGAAAGCGCAAGCGACTGAAAAACTCGATGAGCTTCAGAAAAAAGCATCGGATATTCTAAATAAGTTTAAAGGCTAATTTATTTCATCTTTCAAAATTTTATTTTAATCAAAGCGAGAGTCATTTAAATGGCTCTCGCTTTTTTAATGTTTCAAATAAGCAAATACAATGTAGTAAATGAATAAATCCAACTGTTTTGATAGGATTTTTATAAACAGTGCTGAACTTTACTTAACCTTAGCCTAAATAATCGTTAAACTATGACATTCTGCTGTATATCCAGACTTGGAGTAATTGTATGTCGTGGCTTTCTTCACTTAAATCTGTCTTTTCACCTGCCAAAGGGGTGAATGAAGAAGAAATCCAAAATGTGCTTCAAAATTACATTTTGCCAAATTCGACAAATCAATTAAAAGATCGAATTACGCAAGTAAATGTAGAAGGTCATACATTGCAAATTACAATTAATACAGTGCCTGCTGAAGCAGATGATTTGCAAAAAATCCATGATGATTTAGCGGATGCTTTGGAAAAATGTGGCATCACAGAATTGAATATGCATGTGATTCAGCAAAAAACAGGCAGTTGTGGTCACGACCATAAAGAAGGTGAAAGCTGTTCAACGCCTAAGCCTGAAACAGCAAAAAGTAATTTACCGCCTGTCGTGGATGCATCGGGTTCAGCCAAAGCAGAAGAAGATCCGAACAATCCACCTATTCAAAAAGCTGCTCCACAACAACGTGATGTGCCAAAACATCCACGTATTCAAAATGTGATTCTGGTTTCATCGGGCAAAGGTGGTGTAGGTAAATCTACAACAACGGTGAATATTGCACTTGCACTTCAAAAGCTTGGTTTAAAAGTGGGTGTATTAGACGCAGATATCTACGGCCCGAGTATTCCGACAATGTTGGGTAATGCAGGTCGTACGCCAATGATTGAGGCAGAACAATTTGTTCCTATTGAAGCATATGGTATGGCAGTGCTTTCAATTGGGCATTTAACAGGGGATAACAATACACCTGTGGCTTGGCGTGGTCCTAAGGCAACAGGTGCGCTTATGCAGTTGTTTAATCAAACATTGTGGCCAGACTTGGATGTACTTGTGATTGATATGCCACCAGGTACAGGTGATATTCAATTGACACTTGCTCAGCGCATTCCTGTAACAGGTGCGGTCATTGTGACAACGCCACAAAACGTTGCCTTGCTTGATGCGACTAAAGGTATTGAGTTATTTAACCGTGTACAAATTCCTGTCATGGGGGTGATTGAAAATATGTCGACACATATTTGTTCGAACTGTGGTCATGAAGAGCAAATTTTTGGTACAGGTGGTGGCGATAAACTTTCTGAACAATATCAAATTCCATTACTTGGTCGTTTACCGTTAAATGCATCTATTCGTGAAAATGCCGATGCAGGTCAACCATCTGTCATTGTGGGTGATGCTGCAGCAGAAAACTATATGGACATTGCACAAAAAATTGCAGGCAAATTATCAAAAGTTGAAAAAGATCAAAGCCGAATTTTCTAATTTTGTGCCATTTATAACGCAATTTTAAAAGCTCATCATATGATGGGCTTTTTTATGTGTAGAAAATTAGATTGCAAATTAGTTGATTAATCCACAATCCGACAAGCGGTTAAAAAACACCTTATTTTGTGATTATTTACTCTAATTTTAATTCCTAGAATATGAGTTCTCCCTAATCATGAAAAGAGTGTATTGAAAATGATGACTCAAAAAATTCTAGCTACTGTAATTTTGTCACTTAGTGCCGTGGCTTTCAATGCTTCAGCAGCAATCATTAATAATGTAGATTTTCCTGCTGAGTTTGTTCAAGCAAAAGACAAAGTTGCTTCTGCCGATCAAGAGCAAGTAACCGCTGCTGATCATGCAAAATAAAACTTAAGTTTTGCAGAGATTAAAGAGGGCATTAGCCCTCTTTTTTATTGTAGATTTAACATATTGATGAATAAAAAATCAGTTAAATCATAAAAATAGTTAAATTTACAATTCAGTTACATTTTTTCACAAGTAATTCTTATTTTCAGCGCTTAATTCCCGATATTGAATAACACCCATATCTATTTTGTTTTAGGCATTCACATGAAATCTATCATTAAAGCTTTAGTTCTTAGTTTATCAACAGCAATTGCTGTACCTACTATGGCAACAACTACATCTGCACCAACGTTGAAACAAGTAGCAACTTCTGTTGCACACCAAAAAACTGCTGAGAATAAAGATGTTAAAAAAGTAAATACACAAAAACAAGTAGCATTAAAGAAAGCTGAAAAGAATAAAAAAGCCCTTGCTGACAAAGAGTTGAAAGAGCAAAAAGCAGTTCAAGAAAAGCTAAATAAAGCAAAAGTAAAAGCAGATAAGCAAGCGGCAAAATCAAAAGCGAAACAAGAAAAAAATCAAAAAGCCTTAGCGGAAAAACAAGCAAAAGCACTAAAAGAAAAAACAAAAGCAGATCAAAAAATTCAAATGACAAAAGATATTAAAAAATCTGTATTTACAGGTTAATATTTTTTTAATCATTAGATTAAATTGATTTAAAAGACCCAAAGATTGGGTCTTTTTTTATGTTTGTATGAAAATTAAACACTATGACTTTGCAGTCTATATCGTAATAATAAGAGTGAATTTATGCTTAATGCATTGATAATCATCATTATATTTAATTTTTTGTTGCAATTAGATAATTCCGCTTACAATTGATTTTTTGCTAAGATTTATCAACTGATCTATTCTTCGCTGATTCTCAGGTGAGGTCTTTATATGATTTCATGGTTATTTATCGGTTTAGTGGTGACTATTCTTTTAACACCAGGGCCAACAAACACGTTGCTTGCATCGTCAGGTATACAAGTTGGCATACGCAAATCTTTCCGATTAATTCCTTCTGAAGCATTTGGCTATCTTATTTCAATTACGGCTTGGGGTTTCCTTATTGGAAAAGTTGCTGCGTATATGCCGTTACTCCCTGTAGTTCTTAAATTATTTAGTGCAAGTTATATTATTTATTTAGCAATTAAACTTTGGCGTACAGCAAATGTTGAAGTGAGTTTTAGTCAGCCGACCATTCGTGCACGAGAGTTGTTTGTTGCGACTTTGCTAAATCCTAAAGCTTTATTATTTGCTTCGGCAATTTTCCCAGCAATTGCATGGCTGAATATTAATTATTATGTTTCACACATGCTGACATTCTTATTACTTATTGTGCCTATTGCATTTTTTTGGACTTATATTGGTTCTGTATTGGCATCGAATAAAATACGTTGGTTAAATCAAACCAATTTGCAAAAAACAGCATCTTTAGTCTTACTTAGTTTTTCAATTCCGCTAAGTTATTCTGCAATTTTAAGCCTTTGATGGGATATTCATCTCATTCCTTGAATTGAATTTCTTGCAAGATGCATAGACTTATTTTCATTAAGCTAGATTTCAGTTAAAGTACTTCGCAGTGAATTATTTAGCATTATTTGGATAGAACTCAATGGCAATTAAATCGGATCGCTGGATTCGCGAAATGAGCGAAAAGCACGGCATGATTGAACCGTATGCTGAAAATCAAGTCCGTTTAGATGAAAATGGTCAAAAACTGATTTCATACGGTGTTTCAAGTTATGGTTATGATGTACGTTGTGCGCGTGAATTTAAAGTTTTCACAAATGTACATTCTGCAATTGTAGATCCGAAAAACTTCGATGATAAATGTTTTGTCGATATTGAAGCAGATGTTTGTATTATTCCACCAAACTCATTTGCCTTAGCGCGTACTGTAGAATATTTCCGTATTCCACGTAATGTGTTAACGGTTTGCTTGGGTAAATCTACATACGCACGTTGCGGTATTATCGTGAACGTAACACCACTTGAACCAGAGTGGGAGGGTCACGTGACTTTGGAATTCTCAAATACAACAAACTTACCTGCTTATATTTATGCAGGTGAAGGTGTTGCACAAATGTTGTTCTTTGAATCTGACGAAGTATGTGAAACATCTTATAAAGACCGTGGTGGTAAATACCAAGGTCAAACAGGCGTAACTTTACCTAAAGCTTAATGTTTTAAATAAAGTAAAAAATCCCGCTATTTAGCGGGATTTTTTATGTCATGCAGTTTTATATTTTGATCTTTTAACGTCCTCAATTGAAAAAATTAAAAGATCTATAAAACTGAATATTTCAGATTTTACTTGGCAAATTTTGCAAGCAATTCTTCTTTGGTTAAGTTCGTAGATTCTGCATCTGTACGACCTTTATATTCGAATGTACCTGCATCCAAACCTTTTTCGCCAATGACGATACGGTGTGGAATACCTGTTAATTCGATGTCAGAGAATTTAACCCCTGGACGTTCGTTACGATCATCAAGAAGTACATCAAAACCTGCCGCTTGAAGTTCTGCATAAAGTGCTTCAGCAGCTTCTACAGTGCGTGGAGATTTATGTGCATTCATTGGAACAATCGCAACATCAAAAGGTGCAATGGCAGCAGGCCAAATAATACCTTTGTCATCGTAATTTTGTTCAATTGCAGATGCAACCACACGTGTTACACCAATACCATAACAACCCATTGTCACAACTAAAGGTTTACCATCATCACCTAATACTTTACAGCCTAAAGCTTCTGAGTATTTTTGACCCAATTGGAAGATGTGACCCACTTCAATACCACGTTTAATTTGAAGTGTACCTTTACCATCAGGAGATGGATCGCCTTCAACAACATTGCGTAAGTCATAAACTTCTGTGAATTGTGCATCACGTTCCCAGTTTACGCCTGTAGCATGTTTGTCTGCTTCGTTAGCACCTGCAACAAAGTCAGAAAGCACAGAAGCTGCACGGTCAATAATTACGGTTAAGCCTTTTTCAACTAAACCTTGAGGACCGCAGAAACCAGGTGTTAAACCAAATTCAGCAATTTGTTCTTCAGTTGCAAAAGTAAGTGGAGATGCAATTAAAGGATGTTTTTCAGCTTTAATTTCATTCAGTTCGTGATCGCCACGAATGAACAATGCAACAACAGGTACTTTTTTACCTTCTTCTGCTACACCTTGAACCAATAATGCTTTAACAGATTGAGCAGGATCAGATTTTAAGAATGCAGATACATCTGCAATTGTTTTTTGATTTGGTGTTTCTACAATTGCTAATGCTTGAGTTGGTGCAGCACGCTCACCAACAAGAACAGCTTCAGCCATTTCTACGTTCGCTGCATAATCAGAATCTGTAGAGAATGCGATATCGTCTTCACCA
Source organism: Acinetobacter portensis (assembly GCF_010646905.1). Classification (NCBI taxonomy): domain Bacteria; kingdom Pseudomonadati; phylum Pseudomonadota; class Gammaproteobacteria; order Moraxellales; family Moraxellaceae; genus Acinetobacter; species Acinetobacter portensis. Next base: position 399,805 of record NZ_JAAARQ010000002.1, on the reverse strand, counting down.
CTTGAAGCCAATACGTGGAATTCGTGAGAACCTGAACCACCAATAGAACCTGTATCTGCTTGAACAGGGCGGAAGTTTAAGCCTAAACGTGTGAAGATTTTGCAGTACGCATCGTACATCACATCATAGGTTTCTTGTAATGATGCTTGGTCTACGTGGAAAGAGTAAGCATCTTTCATAATGAATTCACGTGAGCGCATTACACCAAAACGTGGACGAATTTCGTCACGGAATTTTGTTTGTACTTGGTAGAAGTTTGCAGGAAGTTGCTTATAACTTTTCAATTCGTTACGAGCAATATCTGTAATCACTTCTTCGTGTGTAGGTCCAAGAACAAAGTCATTGTTATGACGGTCTTTAAAACGTAATAATTCTGGACCGTATTGCACATAACGACCCGATTCTTCCCATAAAGATGCAGGTTGAGTTACAGGCATAAGCACTTGAAGAGAACCTGCGCGATCCATTTCTTGGCGAACAATCGCTTCAACTTTATTTAATACGCGAACGCCCATCGGCAACCAAGTATATAAACCTGAAGCCAATTTACGAATCATCCCCGCACGTAACATGAGCTGATGTGAAATAACTTCAGCATCATTTGGGGTTTCTCTTAACGTTGCAAATAAAAAGCGACTCGCGCGCATGGAAACTGTCCTAATAAATTTTGCGTGAAAGCAAAGAGTATACAATAAAAAATGAGGTGAGAATTTGTCGATCTCACCCCAATATTTTGCCAAATATGGTCAAGGGAAATTATGACATGATTTTTTTAGTTTGACGCATCATAAAGTTTTTTAAATCGTCTAAATAGGTAAAAATCACAGGAACAACGACTAAGGTCAGTAGGGTGGAGGTAATAACGCCACCAATCACTGCATGTGCCATAGGCGCACTTTGTTCACCGCCTTCGCCTAAACCAAGTGCAAGAGGTACCATCCCCATCACCATTGCACTTGTGGTCATTAAAATTGGGCGCAAACGTGTTTTACCTGCTTCAATAATAGCATCGTATCTGCTTGTGCCTTTATCCATTGCTTTTTTAATAAAGTCGATGAGTAATATGGCATTTTTAGTGACCAAACCCATCAGCATGATAATGCCAATAATAGAGAACAAGTTCATGGTCGAATTGAACAAGAACAAGGCAAGAAATACACCAATGAGCGATAAAGGCAACGATGCCATAATTGCCGCAGGATGTATAAAGCTATTGAATTGTGAACCTAAAACAATATAAATAAACACAATAGAAAGGGTAATTGCCGTTAAAGCATAACCTGCCGATTCTGCCATGTCTTTGTTTGAGCCTTGAGTATCGAAGCTATAACCGACAGGGAGTTTGAAATCGCTTTGAATTTTTGCAATATCTCCACCAATGTCACCTGTAGGTCGTCCTGATGTATTTGCTTCTATCAAAATTTCACGAGATAAATCACGACGATTAATCTGTGATGCACCAAGTGTTTCATCAAATTGGGCAACAGATGCTAAAGGAATCAGAATTGGATTGTTATCTGCATCAGTTTTTTGCGATGTTAAATACATGTTTTGAACATCGCTTGGTAAGCGACGTTTGTCTTCATTTAAACGCAGATTTACATCGTAAGTTTCACCATTTTCATCTTGCCAAGAAGTCACATCATCACCTGCAATAAGCGGGCGAACAACGTTGGCAATTTGATTTACTGAAAGTCCTAAGTCACTTGCTAAAACGCGATTGATTTGAACATTTAAGGTCGGTTTCGGTTCTTTAAATGAACTTTCTAAATCGACAATACCATCGACTTTGGAAATTTTAGCCATAAAACGATCTGAAATTTTTTGAAGTTCGTTTAAGTCAGGACCTTTAATTGAAATCATCACTGGTTTTTTACCACCTGAAACGACTTCATCTGCCGATGCAATTGAGGTAATGGTAATCCCTGCAACCGATTTTAAGCGTTCACGGAATTCGTTATTTAACGCATTGAGTTTTTGTGTGCGTTCAGAACGAGGGGTTACAGAAACACGCAAACTCACATGATTTTTGCCGCGATCTGTTGTGCTATTGATAGAACCATAAGTGGTTTTTACTTCAGGATGCTGACGAATAATGGCATCGACCTGTTGTAATTTTACTTGTGAATATTCTAAAGATGCATTTACAGGTGTTTCAAATTTAATGCGAATTTCACCTTTGTCGGGTACAGGTACAAATTCTGTTCCGACAAATTTAGAGAGTCCTAAAGCGCCAAATAAAGAAGCAACGGCTATTAATAAAGTGATGAAACGGAACTTTAAGGCAAGTTTTAACAGTTTTTCATAGTGTTCGTTTAAATTGTCGAGTTTGCGTGAAATCCAATCGAAGAATTTTTGTAGTTTGTTTGGCTTTTTATTTGGATTGTGCTTTTCTGCCCAATGTGCAGAAAGCATCGGATCTAGGGTAAAACTAACAAACATCGAAATCAGAACAGCTGTGCTTACCGTCACACCAAATTGATAGAAGAAACGTCCAATAATACCGCCCATAAAGGCTACAGGTAGGAATACCGCAACAATCGTCAGGGTTGTAGCTAAAACAGCAAGACCAATTTCCTTGGTGCCATCTAATGCCGCAGTTACATGATCTTTGCCCATATCTGCATGGCGCACAATGTTTTCACGCACCACAATGGCATCATCAATAAGTAAGCCAATACTTAAAGATAGTGCAAGTAGTGTCATCATGTTAATGGTGAAACCAAATGCCCATATAAAAGCTAATGTACCTAAAAGAGCAATAGGTAAAGTCAAACCTGTAATGATGGTAGAACGGAATGAACCAAGGAAAAGTAGAACAATCAATATGGCTAAAACAGCACCTTCTACAATGGTACGAGCAACATCTTTAATACTGCCTCGAATTCCTTTAGAACTGTCTACAACAACTTTTGCGGTTGTGCCTTTTGGAAGTTGTTCATTTACAGATGCTAAGGTTTTATTCATGTTGTCGACAACATCAATCACATTAGAATCTGAGCTTCTTAATATATCTACGGCAACGGCAGATTGACCATTCAGATAAGCACTCGATTCCATTTCAGCTTGGCTGTCTTCAACGTTTGCAATTTGTTTAAGATAAATGGGCGCACCATTTTTATTGGCAACCACTAAATCGCCAAAGGCAAATGGATGAATGACTTTTGATTTAATTTCGACAACAAGTTCTGAATTGGCTTGTTTCAGCGTTCCACCGGGCAGATCAATATTTTCAGATTTAAGTGTGTTGATGACTTGGTCTACACCAATGCCAAAACTTTGTAGTTTTTGTGGATCGACCTGAATACGAATTTGTCTTTGTGCATCGCCTAATAAGTTGACCGTACCAACACCAGAAACAGTTTTGAGTTGCGGGATAATACGTTGATCTAAATAAGAGCTTAAATCTCGTAAGGACATCGTATTCGATTCAAATACAATCGACATAATTGGGCTTGTTGTCGGGTCGTATCGTTCGACAATGGGGTCTTGAATTTCATCACGAAATTCGGCAGAAACAGGTGCAACTTTATCTCGAACATCTTGTGCTGCGACAGATGAAGAAACATCTAAATTAAATTCTGCAATGATGGTCGATAAGCCTTCACTTGATTGTGAAATGACTTGTTTAAGACCTGAAATCGTATTGATTTGGTCTTCCATTTTTTTTGTAATTTCAGATTCAACGGTTTCGGGGGATGCACCCGGATAGTTGGTATAAATTACGACAAAGGGGAAATCGACATCTGGAAATTCTTCCACGCCCATGCGTTGCCAAGACGATAAACCCAATACCATCAAACAGAACATCATCATGATCGTAAAAACGGGATACTTCACACTAATTCGGGTTAACCACATAATATGTATCCTAATTTTTAGTTTTTACTCATGACCACTTCTTTATGAATGTCCTGATCTGTGAATTTAATTCGACTGACCACATCATTTTGTTGTAAGCCTGAAATGACTGCAGTGTTTTCATTGTAGCGTTGTTCAAGAATTTGAATATTTGCCTTGGTGATTTTGTTTTGGCGAATTACCCAAACATAAGGCTGAGTTGTTGCATTTACAATTGTATCGAGTGGGATAATTTGTCCTGAAATTTGCGTAGATGAAACAATATTTCCATCAACAAATGAACCAATACTTAATGAGTTAATGGTCGTTGTTGGTTTTGCAAAGAACTCAATTTGGCGGCTGTTTGAATCTGCAATCGGGGAAATGCGCTGAATTGTGCCAGTAAGTTTGTTGGCATTACCTTGAATATTAAACTCAACTTTTTGACCAATTTTTAGTGCAGATTGAGCATCGCTTGGAACTTTGGCTTGTAATTCGAGTTCATTGATATCGACAATTTCAAAAAGAGTTTGTCCCGCGCTCACGGTTTGACCCGGTTCAACTTGACGTTTTGTAATCACGCCATGAATAGGACTGGTAATTACACCATCTTGATTGGCTTTTTGTGCAATATTGACATTGGCTTGCTGCGCACGCGCGTTTTCCAATTGGCTTTTATAATCAAGTTCACTTTGCTCATATTCAACACGTGAAATAAATCCCTGATCTAATAAACGCTTTTTACGTTGCATCATGCTTTTTGCTTGATTGGCTTGTGCTTGCGCAGAATTTAAGTTCGCTTGAGATTGGGCTAATCGAGCTGCATTGTCTTGATTATTTAAGCGTACAAGAACTTGTCCTTTAGATACAGTTTGACCGACCTCTGCATTGACTGTAGTGGCAGTCGCAGTTACTTGAGCTTGAATACTACTTTGATTTACTGCACGAATTGTGCCTGTAAAAGCAGTTTTTTCAATTGAATTGCCTTGCTTAACTTGAATTAAATCTGCCTGAATAAGTTCAATTTTATTATTTTGTGCTTCTGTTGTTTTTGGTGCATCTTTACTACAAGCACTTAAAGCGATACATACACATAGCGTAGTCATACGAAGAGGCGTACATAAATGTGTTTTTAATAATGTTGCTTTAGCGTGCATTAATTCATCCTTTGATGGTAGAAGCGCTTTAAAATTCAATTTATTCAATTACTTTTAGTCGTGCAATAATTTTGTCGTACTCTGCCTGTGTATTTAGGTAACTAACTTGTAATGATTGAATATTTTGTTTCATAGAACTTAAGTTGTTTAGATTGTAAGCGAGATTGTTTTTCAAATTAGCAGGTACTGCTTTACCTTTACGTGTAAATTCCATTTCTTCACGCTTAAATTGAACCCGATCATTTTGTAATTGTTTTAATTGTGTTTGTTGATAATCGATTTGTTTTTTTATCGCTTGTAATGCCACATTACGTTTTTGAGTCGCAATATTACTATTGTTATATGCTCTTTTTAATTTTTGATCATTTTCATGTTGCTTTGCTTGTACTGCACGTTGTGGTGCTTGTTTTAAATCTGCTTCTACGCTGTAAGCTCTATTTTTCTGAATGACTTGCATATTTTTATCTAAAGCTTCATAACCATGGCGAATATGCGCAGGTGTAACAGTAGAACTAATATTGGCAATACCACGACTATCGTAATATCTATACCATGCTGCTTTATTTGGATTGTTAGCAAAACTCATCATAGGGTATAGGCTAAGTATGCTTAGGATTAAAATTCTTTTAATTTTGAGATTACATATTTTAATTATGCAATTGGACGTATGCTCATGCCAGTTCACTTTTTTCCCCAAGATAAAGTTGACTAAATTGCTTATTTTAAAGTAATAATGAAGCTATTTTAGAATAGTTTCATCTATATTAACTTTATATCACTCAAAAAAAAATCGTTGAATCTTGTAAAGTGTGAAGCTGTTGTTGTATTGCTGGTTAAAGTGTAAATTTATGAAGAATAAGTTCATTGAAACTGCAAGTAAAGATATGTTAAAAATGCTTACAATCTGTAATGAATTACAAATTAATCGCTTATCCAAAATGGGAAGGGTCAGTTAAATGGACGATAAATTGCAAAATCTTAAAGTCATGGTAATTGATGATTCAAAAACAATTCGTCGTACTGCAGAAACTTTATTGCAACGCGAAGGTTATGAAGTTGTTACAGCTGTAGATGGCTTTGAAGCATTGTCCAAAATTGCTGATGCAAATCCGGATATTGTATTTGTAGATATAATGATGCCACGTTTAGATGGTTATCAAACTTGTGCGCTCATCAAAAATTCACAAGACTACCAAAATATTCCTGTCGTTATGCTATCGAGTAAAGATGGTTTATTTGATCAGGCTAAAGGTCGTGTTGTGGGCTCAGATGAATATTTGACAAAACCATTTAGCAAGGATGAATTGTTGAACGCGATTCGTAATCACGTTTCGGCATAATCTAAATGGCTGTTCTTGGGGAAAATTATGGCTCGAATTTTAATAGTAGATGACTCACCAACCGAAACATTTCGTTTTAGAGAAATCTTAACTAAGCATGGTTTTGATGTGATTGAAGCTGTAAATGGTGCAGATGGGGTAACGATGGCGCAAGCTGAATTACCAGATTTAATACTTATGGATGTGGTGATGCCTGGTGTAAATGGATTCCAAGCAACTCGTCAAATTTCACGTGGTGCATCAACAAAACATATTCCAATTGTCATTGTAAGCACAAAAGATCAAGCAACTGACCGTGTTTGGGGAAAACGTCAGGGTGCAAGTGATTATTTAACGAAACCAGTCGATGAAAACCAACTAATTGATGTGATTAAACAACACCTCAATGCAGGATAAAATATGGCAGCGAATGGATTTATCGAATTACTTCGGTTGTCCAAGCGTGGCAATAAAAACTACGCTTCAACTGAAAATGAAGTAAACCGATGGTCAGGCATTGCTTTTGAAATGATGGGGCAATATTTTGTTGCTCCGCTTGGGGAAGTTTCTGAGGTAATTTATCCACCAAAATATACGCTTGTTCCAAATACGCAACCTTGGGTTGTGGGACTTGCAAATATTCGAGGAAGATTGCTCTCAATTTCTGATTTATCTCATTACGTTTCAGGTAAAAAAAGTCAAAATACTCAAACTCAAAAAGTGATGTGTATTAGCCATAACGACCATTATGTCGGTTTAGTTGTAGATCAGGTTTTAGGAATACAACACTTTAATAAGAAAAGTTTCTTTTCTAAACATGAGAATTTAGAAACGAATTTACAAGAATACTGTCAAGGTTATTTTCAACAACATAATCAACAGTGGAATGTTTTTTTATTTAGTCAATTATTAAAGAATCCTAAATATCTGAATGCATCAATGAATTTTTAAAATTAACAATCGTAACCTTATTTTGTAAGGCTAAAGTTTGTAATCGGGGGAAAGCTGAATGGGCTTTAAGTTTAAAAAGAAAAAAACGGGTGAAGTCAGTCCAAAAAAAGAATCTGCATTGGCGAAAAAACTTCAACCGCAAATTGATCAATACGCGCGTGTATTTGGCGATACAGACAAGTCAAAACCGTTACTTTTAGCCGCAACAATTGCTTTAGTGATTGCTGCAATCAGTCTTTTTTCACTGTTTTATACAGTACCCCATTCAAATAATTTGACTCAAAGTTTGGGTGATTTACGTTTGTTATCTCAAACTGTATCTCGTCAAGCGACTGAGGCAACAGCTTCTGGTACAAAAGAATCGATTGATAAGTTGAAAAATCTACAATCAGAATTCAATCGTAATTTGGAAATTGTAAAAAGTGGTCACTCGGCTACAGCAGAACTTGAAGCTGTTGAAAATGACTGGTTTAAAGTATCAAAAAATATTGATTTGATTGTTTCACAACAAAAATTCATTAATACCTTATACGATACAAATATTGCAATTGGTGAAGCGATTCCAGGTATTCAAGCCGAATATAACTTGATGGTTGACCAAATGGCACGTCAAAACTTGCCAAGTAGTCAGGTGGTTATTGCAAAAAACCAAGTATTCCTTGCAGAGCGTATTTTACGTTCTATTAGTTCTGTTTTGGTTGGGGTAGAAAACTCGCGTGAATCTGCCGATGATTTTAGTGTTGATACAGAAACCTTTGGTTCGTATTTAAAAGCGCAATTAAATGGTAGTGCAGAATTAGGTGTACAGCGTATTTCGGATGCCGATTTACGTGCTTCTTTAGAAAGTATTGAAGCTGACTATGACAATGTATTGAAATCTGCTGCGTCAGTTGTTTTAAAAAACTCGAATCAAATTGTACAAGTTCGTAAAGCATCTTCTGAAATTTTTGCAAAATCGGATGAACTACTGAAAAACTTGAGTCAAATTTCTAACGGTTCAGGTTTATACATTATTGTTCCTGCAATTGTTCTAATTTTGGCACTTGTTGCGTTCTTAGTGGTTGTTTATAAATTATTAACACTGCGCGGTGTTTCAGACAAACAACGTGTAACACGTTTACAAGATGAATATGACCGTAACCAAAACGCAATTTTACGTTTACTTGATGAAATTGCCGATTTAGCAGATGGTGACTTACGTTCTTACGCAACGGTATCTGAAGATTTTACAGGTGCAATTGCCGATTCTATTAACTTCGCCATTGACCAATTACGTGACCTTGTATCGCGTATTAATGATACATCTCAAGAAATTGCACAATATACAGCGAACACTCAAGGCATTACCAACCAGTTAGCTGAAGCATCTGAACATCAGGCGCAAGAAATTGCAGGCGCATCTGCCGCAATTAATGAAATGGCATTGTCTATTGACCAAGTATCTTCAAATGCCGATGAATCTGCTTCGGTTGCGGAACGCTCTGTACAAATTGCCTCAAATGGTGCAGATGTTGTAAACCGTTCTATTGATGGTATGGATATCATTCGTGAACAGATTCAAGAAACCTCTAAACGTATTAAGCGTTTGGGTGAGTCTTCACAAGAAATTGGTAACATCGTTGCCCTCATTAACGATATTGCAGACCAAACGAACATCTTGGCATTGAACGCCGCAATTCAAGCGTCTATGGCAGGTGAAGCAGGTCGTGGTTTCGCCGTGGTTGCCGACGAAGTACAGCGTCTTGCAGAACGTTCAGCATCTGCAACTAAGCAGATTGAAAGCTTAGTTAAAACCATTCAAACAGATACCAACGAAGCCGTTATATCAATGGAACAAACGACTTCAGAGGTTGTACGTGGTGCGAACTTATCTAAGGATGCTGGTGTTGCCTTAGATGAAATTCAAACGGTATCAAACAACTTAGCGAAGCTCATTGCAAACATTTCCGATGCAGCAAAATTACAGTCTGCATCTGCAAGTCATATTGCAACAACGATGAACGTTGTACAGGAAATTACATCGCAAACGACAAGTGCTACTTTTGATACAGCACGTTCGGTATCTGAGCTTGCAGGTATGGCAGAATCATTACGTGAGTCTGTAACTGACTTTAAATTACCTGAATAGGGCTTAACAGCTTGGGGAAGATGTATCTACTTTTCGAGGTGGGTACATCTATTCAGAGATGAGTATTTATGCTGTAAGTATTTTTAGAGTACAGCATGATCACGACAGATTCAGTTTAAGTGCCTTTCGGTGCGGATAACGTAAGAAGCCTTAGCTATGAAAGAAATATTAAAAAATTTAGTTGAATCGACAACGCTTCCTGAAGATAGCTATCTTGAGCAAGATCAAGAAATTTTAGAAATTTTTGTTGAAGAAATTGAAGAAATCTTCGAAGAGCTCGATCCATTACTTGCTTCGTGGTTGGAAAATCCAACAGAACAGGAATTGTTAAAGACCATACGTCGCCATTTCCATACTTTAAAAGGTTCTGGACGTATGGTGGGTGCGCGTTCGGCTGGTGAAATTGCATGGGTTGTTGAAGATCTTTTAAATCGTGTTTTAGCAGGTGCGGTTCAAACAGATAAAAAAGTAGAGCAGTTTGTTGCGACCGTTTATCACATTTATAAATACAAACTTTATCCGCTCTTTAAAAATGTACAGCCGACACAAATAGATTTAAGACCTTTGGTTCTGATGGGGCAAAGTTTACAGCAACAAGAAAGTCTTGAACCTGCACTTGAAGAATTATTGCAATTAGCATCAACCGTAAATTCAGAAGATGATTTAACTGGATTAGAAATTGTTATTGATAATGCAGTTGTTGATGGCTTAGAGATTGAAAACTTTGAGGTGATTGAGCCATTCGTTGAACATGTAGACGTAAATGAAACGATAGAGCCTATTTATTTTGCTGAAGACGTTAAAGATATTGAGCAGAATGAAAACATTAATTTAAGTGAAATTTCAACAGAAAAAGACACTGAAGAAAGTGCATTGTTGGCAGAAACAATTGACATTTTCATTGAAGAGGCTGAAGAACATCTTATTGTTATTCATGAGTTTTTAAGCAATGAAAATATTGCCGAAAAAGATTATAACAATCTAATTCGCGCATTGCATACATTACGTGGTAGCTCAACCATGGTAAATTTAGACCATGTATTTGATGCGAGTACCAAAATAGAACATCTGTTTAAAACCTTGGTAGACGATGGTTTAGACGTTAGCTATCAAGAAATGTCTGCATTACTGAAATACTCAGACTTTATTCAAGATTATTTAGAAGAACTTAGCCAATCATCGAGTGAAAAATTACAGTCAATTTACGACAATTTTGTGCAAGATTGGAATCAATTCGAGTTTGTAGAAAGATCAAATGAAATTGTAGAAAGTACACAGGGTATTGTGACTCGATTGATGGATTTGAATATCGATCGATTATTAGATGCAGAATTCGAATTTGATCAATTGGCGAGTGATGAAAATTATTTACGTGAGTTAAGTCATCAAGCGCAATTATTGGTCGATGGAACGCAAGTTAAAGCTGCGGAAAGTATTCATCATCTCACGCAAGAGCTGAAAACGGCTTATGATGCACTTTTAGATAAACCACAATTATTACATTCAGATTATGCGTACGATGTATTTAATACAGTACATCAAAAACTGATTTATTTATTCGATCATCTAGCTTCAAGTCAGCGCGTAAGTTTGTCTGAAGATGATTTATCTGCGTTACAGAATTTATCTGTATTTGTTCAGCAAGATATTGAAAATATTCCAGTTAAAACAAATGAAATTCAGCAAAATCCAGCACTTGACTTAAATCAATCTTCTATTGGTTTAATTGATTCTGCTCCTGAAATTTTGGCTTTTGAACAGCCAGAGCTTCAAGTTGAAAAGTCAGAAGAAATTCATTTTGATTTCAATCAATTAAATTTTAATGTTGAACCTTTAGCTGTTGAGAAAACTGAAGAAACGACTGTTTTAAATGATTCAGTTTTAGATCTTCAAGTATCTGAACCAAGCTCAGCTTTAAATTTAGCGCAGTTATCTCAGCGTATTGCATCTGATCGATTAGCTGTAGATTCAGAACTCACCAATAGAGACTTCGATTTAGATTTACTTGATATTTTCCTTGAAGAAGCCGATGAACTTTTAAGCTCTATTGATGAAGAAGTCGATACTTGGTCTAAAGATCACGAGAATAAAACATCTTTAACTAATTTAATGCGTTATTTGCATACCTTAAAAGGTGGCGCAAATATGATTTCTGCAAAAAATATTGGCTTAATAACGCATAACTTAGAAAGTATTTATGAGCGTTTAATCAATAAACAGTTTGAAGCATCACCTGCGTTAATGAGTGTTATTCGTTTGGTACAAGATGATGTTTCAGATCGTATTCAAGCAATTCGCGATGAAACGATTGATTATCCTGCAACAGAAACAGTCAATATTCTTCAAAATATTGTCGCGATTACACAAGGTCAAGAGATTGTCAGCACGGAAAGTGTTGCTGAAACAATGACAACAATTGATCTTGAACCTATTCAATCGCTTCAAGATAGTGTTGAAACTGCAATTGATCATTCTATTTCAATTGAAAAAGATACCATTGAAAGTCATGAAGTCGCATTCGAAACAACCGAAAAATTATCTTTCGATGTAGATGAAACACTAGAGCCAGTTGAAGAATTTAAAGCACAAAGCTTGGTGGATGAATCTGAAATTTCTGATGGCTTTGTAAAAACTGAAACACATTCTGAAGAGCAAAGTCTGCATGAAATTGCAGAGGAGTCTTTCTTTGAAGAAGCAGAAGAGCTATTAGAAACGACTGAAAGCTTAATCCAACAATGGATTGATAACAGAAGTAGTCGTAGTATTTTACTTCAATTACAACGTGCCGCGCATAGCTTAAAAGGTGGCGCACGTATGATTGAGGTAGAGCCTGTTGCTGCAATTGCATATCAACTTGAAAATACATTCGAACAGTTTGCATTCCATCAATTTAACTCAAATGCTTATGACAATTTATTATTCACAACGGTTGCATGGTTAAAGCAAGCAATCTTTAAGCGTGATTACAGTAATTTTGATGGTCTAAACGCAAGTTTAGCTGCAATAGAATATGTAGATGTCACCGTACAACTTCCTGAAAGTGTTGCACAATTAGATGTTATTGATACTGTAGCGACCTTTGAATTTGTTCAAGGTGATGGTACAGAACCACCTGCAATGTTGGGTGAGTGGAATGATGTTAATCAAGACGACAACAGTAATGAGATGATTCGTATCTCGGCAGATCTTGTCGAGAAAATGATTGATTTATCTGGTGAAAACTCGATTAACCGTTCACGTGTTGAAATGGAACTTAGCCAATTTAACGGTACTTTGTACGAGATGGAACAAGCGATTCAGCGTTTAGCTGATCAGTTGCGTCGAATGGAAGGTGAGCTTGAATCACAAATTATTGCAAAACATGGTAATGAAAATTCACGTTATGCAGACTTTGACCCATTGGAGATGGATCAATATTCATCTTTAAACCAATTGTCAAAATCGCTTGCCGAATCAACATCCGATTTGGTCGATTTCAAAAATACGTTGGCAGATAAAATTCGTGGTGCGGAAGGTCTGCTATTACAACAATCACGTATTCAATCTGAAATTCAAGAAAGTTTGATGCGGACACGTTTGGTACCATTTTCACGTTTATTGCCACGTCTACAGCGTATTGTGCGTCAAACAGCATCTTCATTGAACCGTCCAACAGAGCTTGTCGTTCATAATACAGAGGGTGAGCTAGACCGTACTACGCTTGAACGGTTAGTGACGCCATTTGAACATATGCTTCGTAACGCAATTGACCATGGTATTGAAGATCCTGAAGTTCGATTGGCTGCGAAAAAACCTGAAGTTGGTTTAATTGAGTTAAATATTAGTCGTCAGGGTACAGATGTAATTGTAACGTTTAGCGATGATGGTAAAGGTATTGATGCTCAAGTCATTAAAGAAAAAGCATTAAAATTGGGCTTGATTACGCCGGATCAAGATCTCGATCAACAAGAAATATTGCAATTTATTTTCCATCCTGGTTTTAGTACTGCGAAAGAAGTGACGCAAATTTCAGGGCGTGGAGTTGGTCTAGATATTGTACAAAGTGGTATTAAAGCATTGGGTGGTCACGTTACGGTAACTTCGACACTCGGTAAAGGAACAGCATTTAGTATTCGCGTACCAACAACAGTTGCAGTTAGTGATGCATTGATGGTGAAGGCGGGCGATCAACAATTTGCATTACCATTGGCACAAATTGTACGTATTGTACGTATTGCACCTGAAACACTAGAAGCATACTTCAATAGTAAAGATGACTATTTTAAAATTGATAATGAAAGTTATAAATTACGTTATATTTCAGAATTTATTAGCAATCAGCCTGTACCACGCCTGAACAATGTTGGACACTCATTACCTGTTATTCTCATTAAAGGCAGTGCTGGTCAAACCATTGGATTATTGGTCGATCAACTTGTGGGTTCACGTAGTCAAATTGTGGTAAAACCAATTGGTCAGCAATTCTCTAAAGTGGATGCAATTGCGGGTGCAACCATTATGGGGGATGGTCATGTCTGTCTTATTTTAGATAGTCAAGGTATCGCACGACAAGTTCAAGCAACTAAGCGTCAATTAGTAAGCTCTAAACAACGTGAAATTCAACGTAATAATGCACGTCAATTAGTGATGATTGTCGATGACTCAGTGACTGTACGCAAGGTAACAACCCGTTTGTTAGAGCGTCAAGGTTACGATGTTGTCACAGCAAAAGATGGTGTAGATGCTGTTGAGCAACTGGAAAATGTGAAACCAGATCTTATGCTGCTAGATATTGAAATGCCACGTATGGATGGTTTTGAGGTAACAAGCCATGTGCGCCATCATGATCTTCATCAAGACTTGCCAATTATTATGATTACTTCACGTACAGGTGAAAAACATCGTGAACGTGCATTTAGCTTAGGTGTATCCAACTATATGGGTAAACCGTTCCAAGAAGCAGAGTTACTTGAGAACATTGAAACTTTATTGGCAGTAAAACAGGGATGATTAAATGAGTCAAAATTTAGTAAGTTCATCGCTGATTGATCAAATTAGTCAGCAAGAGTTACATCATTTAATTACGGTATCGACAGGTTTTATCGATGCATATATTGTTGAATGTCATCATAAAGCACCAATGCTTATCCCTCAGAATATTGTACTGTCAGCACTTGATAGCCCAACAAAAGTGAAAACAGTCGATTGGCATGAATTGAATTTGCCTGTTTTTTCTGTGTGTGATCCAAATAAAATACTAGGTGTGGCTTTGGTCATTGAAGGCGATGATGTCGATCAACGCTTTGCCTTAATGTGTAATGAAATGCCCGAAACAATTCGTTTGCGTATTTCTGAAATTGTAGATGATGAGCGTGAAAATACCGATGCAACTATTTTCCAATATGTGAAAATGGGTGAAATGGACTATCACATTCCTCATTTGGGGAATATTCAAAGTTCACTTGGAATTAAATAAGCAACATCTTTAAAAGTAAAAAAGGAACTCAATAGAGTTCCTTTTTTTTAATTAAATTTTTATTGTCTAAATTAAGCCAAAAGATTTTCTAAAATTTGTTCATAAATTTCAGAAAGTGGCTCTAAATCATCGACATTTACATGTTCGTTAATTTGGTGAATGGTTGCATTCAATACGCCTAATTCAAGCACCTGTGCGCCTGTAGGTGCAATAAAACGACCATCTGATGTGCCACCGCTTGTAGAAAGTTCGGTCTCAACACCTGTCACATTTAAAATCGCACTTTTCGCAGCATTAACAAGTTCACCGACAGGGGTTAGGAACGGTAAACCTGAAAGTGTCCAAGAAATATCATATTCAACATTATGACGATCTAAAATTTCTAAAGTACGCGCTTTAAGTTCTTCAGCTGTTACTTCAGTTGAATAACGGAAATTAAATAAAGTATTTAATGTGCCAGGAACAACATTGGTCGCGCCTGTGCCTGAATTAATATTTGAAATTTGGAATGTAGTTGCAGGGAAGTATTCGTTACCGTTATCCCAAACAGTTTCACATAATTCAGCAATTGCTTTAGATACTGTATGAATAGGGTTCACTGCAAGGTGTGGATAGGCAACATGACCTTGTTTGCCTTTCACCGTTAAATTTGCATTTAAAGAACCACGACGACCATTTTTAACAATATCGCCTAATTTATTTGTGCTTGATGGTTCACCCACTAAACACCATGTCATTTTTTCATTACGTGCTTCTAAGGTTTCAATAACTTTAACTGTGCCGTTAATTGACGGACCTTCTTCATCAGAAGTAATTAAGAATGCAATAGAACCTTTATGATTCGGGTGTTTTTTGATGAAACGTTCAGAAGCAATCACCATTGCTGCTAATGCAGTTTTCATATCTGCACTGCCACGGCCATATAACTTACCATCACGAATTTCAGGCGCAAATGGATCTGAATTCCAAGCATCTAAGCTACCTGTTGGTACAACATCTGTATGGCCTGCAAAACAAAATACAGGAGATTCTGTGCCTTTACGCGCCCAAAGGTTATCTACATCATCAAAACGCATGTTTTCAATATTGAAACCAATTTTTTCTAAGCGTTTTGCCATAATATCTTGGCAAGTATGATCAATAGGGGTCACCGAAGGTTGGCGCAATAATTGTAAGCTAAGCTCAAGAGTTTCAGACTGAGTCATACCAATAAAAACACATCAAAAAAGTCAGCCTATAATAGGCGAAACTGAAACATAAGGGGAGTTTTTAGATATAAAAAAACCCTATCAACGATAGGGCTCTGTCGTCATATATAGTAAATTATTTTCTACTGATGCTATCTGATGTTTTTTCCGCAGTGTTCGTTACAACGCTTCCGGCTTTAGAAACGTCTTTACCCACACCCTTTACGGTATTACAACCAGTTAATACAAATGCAAGTGCGATTGAAGCTGCAATAATTTTTTTCATAATGTGTTCCATACCTTTAGGTTAAATTTTTATTACCTTTTTAGATTAAAAAATAAACTAAAAAGTAGTGTTGATATTTTATGGTTGTTTGGTAAGCAAATGTAGCTGATAAATTCAGCATTTAAGGTGTTAATAAATGAGTATTTCTATACATATAATGGTGTTGGTTTTTACGTTGAAAATATAAACCATCTGTCCACCAGCGCGCAGTTTCACTGGTTTTCTGTAAATCTGGACAAATCCATTCTTGACGGCTTAAACGATAAAACTCTTCAGATGGAGGCAAGATAGTCGTTCCCCAAGTGCCTAATCGTCTAGCAGGATTAATCCATGCTGGGTGCATTTCATTTAAATGGTATTTAGGTAAAAATAATTGACCTTTCATGACTGCAAATTTATGTGAAATTTCTTGTTCTAATACATGACTAAATTGAAATTGTTTTTGTGTGAAATGATTTAATTTACGTGCAAAAGTATCACTTCTATTTAAGCCATACCAAAAGGGAAGCGAAAAATCTTTTTCTGCTAAATAGTATTTAAGTGCAACTTCCCAATGTTCAATGCGGTTTTCTTTATTATTGAATATAAGGAAATCGAGTTCACCAACAGTTTTTGGTCCATCTATAATTTGAATACTATGTTCTATTAATTTGTAATAATGATATTTGTCATCTAGTAACCAAAACCAAAAGAACATTTCAAAACGTAAGCCTAAACGTGTACTTTTTAATTTAGATAGAAAAATATCGAGTTCTGTACTGTCTAAATCGAGCTGCTCTAAGCGACTTTCATAGTTTTTATAGTGTTCTTGCCAATGTTCATTTGTATGTAAATTAAAGGAATGAGCAATACTGAGCTCTGATGGAATACTCGATAAAATATTAGGACTTGCAATTGCAAATGCAAGTTGACGAACAATAGGTTTTTTATATTTTAGCCAAGGTTCTACGAAAAAAGATGTTTGAGCGTATGGCATTTAAAATCCAAGCTAAAAAGTGCAGAAATGCAACGGATAATCATTTAAAACCACTTATACTACAAAAATGAGATACGCAGGAAAAATCTATGAGAACGTTGTTTTGGCGAAGTTTGGTGATCATCTTCGTAATACTTGGCTTTATAGGGGCATTATTACCCGGTATGCCAACAACAGTGTTTCTTATCTTGGCTGCATGGGCAGCATCTAAGGGGTGGCCACAAATGGATGCTTGGTTATTGAATCATCCTAAATATGGTCCTACATTAAAGGCATGGCGTGCAAATGGCACAGTTCCAAGAAAAGCCAAATGGTTTGCCAGTATTATGATGCTAATTAGTGGGGTGCTGATGTTACTAACAACTGCGCCTCTTGCTGTTAAACTTTTCACAGATGTTACTATGTTAATTGTCGCAATTTGGCTGTGGTTAAGACCAGAACCAACAACTCAGGGGAATTAGGGATCATTATGAAATACGCTTTAGAACAAGCAGACATTTTAATAGATTTAGAAGAACAAACTTTATATGTGCCAAAACATAATAAATATTATGTCATCTCAAGTGGCTTGAACGGTATTGGTGAAAAAGAAAACTCGGGGAAAACACCAAGAGGATGGCATGAAATTGCTTTAAAAGTAGGTGAGAATGCTCTTCAGAATACAGTTTTCATTGCTCGAAAAGAAACAGGTGAAATTTATAACCATGATTTAGTAGAAGCATTTCCAAAAAGAGATTGGATATTGTCACGCATTCTTTGGTTAAGTGGCTTGGAAGATGGATTTAATTTAGGTGCGGGGTGTGACACTTTTAATCGTTATATCTATATACATGGAACACCAGACACAGAACCAATGGGTATTCCAAAGTCACATGGCTGTATTCGAATGCGAAATTTAGATGTTATTGAGTTATTTGACTTAATTCCTGAACGTGCACTGGTATATATCTCTGAAAAAAAATTGCTGAATATTTAAAAAAAATAAAAAAATGATGCTGATTTTTACTTTTTTATTAAAAAAGTTACGGATGAAAATGTGAAAACAAGTATTAATTTCTACAAATAATTGAAGAATCTGTTTGTTTTTGAATCGAATAACCTATTTTTTAATCACTCGAGCTGAAAATATGGAAAACAGTTAGAAAAGCGTTTGACACTCCGTCAGGATTCTCTATAATGCACCTCATCAAGCGATGAAGTCGATTTGAAAGGGCGCTTAGCTCAGTTGGTAGAGCGTCTGCCTTACAAGCAGAATGTCGGCGGTTCGATCCCGTCAGCGCCCACCAAGCTTCTTTCAAAGTTAAGATACTTATAGTGCAGCGGTAGTTCAGTTGGTTAGAATATCGGCCTGTCACGCCGAGGGTCGCGGGTTCGAGTCCCGTCCGCTGCGCCACTTTAGTTCTTAATACATTGTTTGTACTTTAATAGCGATATTATGTAAGTGCAGCGGTAGTTCAGTTGGTTAGAATATCGGCCTGTCACGCCGAGGGTCGCGGGTTCGAGTCCCGTCCGCTGCGCCATTTACGTAATAGACCTTTTAAGGGCGCTTAGCTCAGTTGGTAGAGCGTCTGCCTTACAAGCAGAATGTCGGCGGTTCGATCCCGTCAGCGCCCACCAGATTTTTTGTGATGCAGCGGTAGTTCAGTTGGTTAGAATATCGGCCTGTCACGCCGAGGGTCGCGGGTTCGAGTCCCGTCCGCTGCGCCATCCTAAAATCGAAATGTTAGACCCTAATAAGGGCGCTTAGCTCAGTTGGTAGAGCGTCTGCCTTACAAGCAGAATGTCGGCGGTTCGATCCCGTCAGCGCCCACCATCTTTTATTTATTTAAAAGATAAATACTTAGAAATAAGTATAGCGATGCAGCGGTAGTTCAGTTGGTTAGAATATCGGCCTGTCACGCCGAGGGTCGCGGGTTCGAGTCCCGTCCGCTGCGCCATTTTTCATTCCCTGAAGTGAAAAATGTAATTCAAGCAAGTTTTATGACTTGTGTCATAGAAACAACTTTGTTGTTTTTATTCTTCAGGGCGCTTAGCTCAGTTGGTAGAGCGTCTGCCTTACAAGCAGAATGTCGGCGGTTCGATCCCGTCAGCGCCCACCATATATTTGAATTTAATTAAAAATAAACATATTATAAAAACAAATTCAATAATTATATTTATCATGAAAAATCCATATTATCGAAAAGCCAACTCTCAAAGCCTATCCAATCTTAGTATTAAAGACCATTATAAAAATTTTCTAGATACGATTATTACTCAAGGTTTTTTAATAGGCTTATATCACGAAGGGTGGGCTCTGTGTGCAACACATACAGGGCAACAGAGCTTAGCTATTTGGAGTCATAAGAATTTAGCTAGCTTGCTTATAAAAGGTGATTGGGTAAATTATAAAATTCAGAAAGTTTCATTAAGTATATTTATTGAAAAAATCATTCCATATTTAAAAGAAGCTAAATATATTCTTTCGCTGAATTTATCCCCAGAAGGTCAAAATATTCAGCTAAGTCCTGAAAAAATGTTATTAGATTTAAAATCTATCCTATATAAACTTCATACGGATAGACCAGATTTATATGAAAAATTAGAATTACCTTTACCGCGTAATATTCGTATTCATTAAATTATTCTTCAAAAAGTTAATATTCATTTAATATCCAGCCACTTAAAAATGCAAAGTATTCACGTAGCCACGAATTATATCGAATATTGAATGGTGTGGTCGCACTGAGCATATAGGGGTTTTGATAGCCTACTTTTTTTGCAATTTTCGATGCACGAATTGTATGGAAGTCACTTGTAACAATTGCAATCGGGTGCTGTAGTGATATTTCATGCTCTTTTAATCGTTTTTGACTATTGATTAAGTTTAATTCAGTGCTCGTACTTTCTTTTTCTAGAATCATTCTATTGAGCGATATTTGGTATTCTGTATTTAAATAATTTGCCATCACTTGTGCTTCAGATAAAACTTGACCGTAATCGATGCCACCGCTTAATACCATAAGCGTTTGGGTCTGTTGTTTAGCAAGCATTGCTGCAGCATCTAATCTTGCTTGTAATGCTGGAGATGGTTTGCCTTGTTCAGTTCCGCTACCTAGTACAATAATTGCAGATACGGGTGTTTGAATTGAGTTAGGACCCAGATTTATTTTTAAATAACTAAAAAATACCACTACGCTGATAAACCAAATAATTCCTGCTGTGATCCCAATTTTCCAAATGGCAAAAAGTTTAGGTTTTTGTTTTAGAAAATGATGAACTTTTGCTTGAAAAATAAGATAGAAACCAACTGTAATCCCTATTAAAAATGGAAGTATTGTTCCAAGATGGAGTTTTCCAAGTGAAAAAAGATAAATGCCATCTACAATAAAAATTAAACTGAGTATCCATAAAAGTACAGAAATTGTTTTTGACATATTAAATTGAGAAATTATCAATTATTGTTTAAATCAGTGTAATAAAAAACCGAGTACGAATACTCGGTTTTTGTTATTTAATTATGTAAGTGTGTGGATAAGCTTGGCTTTAATAAACATCACGTCTATAGCGGCCATCTTGGCGAAGTTGATCAACTGTAGTTTCACCTAAAATATGAACAAGTGTGCTATCAATATCTGTTGCCATGCCATTAATGCTGCCACAGACGTAAATTACAGCACCTTCATCGATCCATTTTTTCAGCTCATCTGCATTTTCAGCAAGTTTATGATGAACGTAAATTTTTTCAGCTTGGTCTCTTGAAAAGGCAAGATCTAAACGTTGAAGCATGCCCATATTTTTCCAAGCCTCAATGGTTTCTTGGAAGAAATAGTCATGCTGAATTTGACGCTCACCAAAAATAAGCCAATTCTGTGAATAATCTTGGCGCACACGTGTGTGGAGAATGCTCATTAAACCTGCAATACCAGTACCATTACCAATACAAATAATTGGTCGGTTATCATCAATAAGATGGAAAGATTCATTGGTACGAATGCGTAAATCAAGGGTTGTATTCAAGTTTGCATACTGAGTTAACCAACCAGAACCAAGTCCCAATTGTCCTAGTGTATTGGACTGTTGGCGTACAACTAATCGTAAAACTTGTTGAGAGGGAATACTTGCAATTGAATATTCACGCGCAGGTAAGTCTACGAGTTGTTCTAATAGGTGATCTAAATTGGCAAATGGCTCTATTTCACTTGTTAGGTCTTTATATAACAGAGCCTGTTCAATTCTAATGCCTGAAGAATCTACTTTTGTATTTTCAATTATTTGATGTTTAAGCATAAATTGATGAATTCTGCCAGGACTATTACCTGGTTGAATTTCAGCAATATCACCTGCTTGCCAAGTTGCATCATGAGATGGAACA
The DNA here is from genome assembly GCF_010646905.1 of Acinetobacter portensis. Classification (NCBI taxonomy): domain Bacteria; kingdom Pseudomonadati; phylum Pseudomonadota; class Gammaproteobacteria; order Moraxellales; family Moraxellaceae; genus Acinetobacter; species Acinetobacter portensis. The sequence continues at coordinate 378,152 of NZ_JAAARQ010000002.1, read as the reverse complement.
AGTTCAATGCTATATGCAGGTGCACCTAAACTATTTTCATTTAATAAAATACGATTTTTTAATGTCCATTGATCGAATGTTTTATCAATTGAAACATGGTGTAAATCGAGATTTGTTGCTTTTGCAAGAGAAGCATTCCATTTCTGAATGTACTCTTTGTTCGCATTATCAACCTCAATTACGTCAAAAAATGCATGAGCTTTATTGTTTTTTAGCCATGCATCAATTGCATGCCCAAAACTACAATATGTTTCAGCATACTCTTTCGACCCAAGTGCAAGTACCGCATAATTTAAGTGGTTTAAATCGGCAGATACATTTAAGACTTTTTTTGCAAAGCCAGAAGCTAGATCGGGTGCTTCACCTGTGCCATAAGTACTTGCAATAAATAAAACTTGATCTGTATTTTGTAAATCTTGTAGTGAAATTTGCTGTGCAGATTTTACAGTTACAGGTTGATGTGCTTCTTGTAAGCTTGTTGCTGTGCTCCATGCAAGTTGTTCTGAAACACCCGTTTGTGAAGCGTACACAATAAGCCAAGGTTTTGCATTTGGATCTACGATAAAACCTGTTTGTGAGTTACGTGCAGCAAGGGTTAATTTCTTTTGCTTACGACGTTTTAAATACAGCATCCATCCTGTAACGAAGAACAGAGGCATTAATAACGCAGCAACCATTGCAAAGAATTGATAAACAGGGCCGAAGAAACTACCACGGTGAACAGGTAGCATACTGCTCATAATTTTTTCATTTAACTTTTTGTCTTCATAGATTTCGATATCTTTAATTTCAGAGGTTTTATAGTTAAATGTTGCTTTGTTACGAGCACGTTCATGTTGTGGAACAGCATCTACAAAACTGATCTCCATTTCACCATTTGGCTTTTTAGGAATATTCAGTGTGAGGGTAGAGTAGTCGCGACCAATTTGGCTGTTAAAACCTGTCCAAGCTTGTGTTAAAGCAATATTAATTTGTTCAGGATTTAAGCCTTTACGATCTCTATTATTCTTTTTAGATTCATCATTATGACCAGATCGAGTTTGCAAATTTACTTGACTATCATCACGACGAGATTGAGCTTCAGTATTTTGTTCTCGATTAGAGCGATTAGCCTCAGAGCGCGCTTCACCATTTCCTTCTTTGTGTTCACCTTGATTTTGTGGATTGTTGCCACGACCTTCAGGACGAGGTTGATTTGCTTGCATTTCAGGTTGTGGACGTTCAACACCAAGCACTTTAAACATGCCGTTGCGCCACCAATCATATGACCAATACAAACCAGTGCATGCAAGTAATAGGTAGAAAATAATAACCCAAGTTCCTACAACTGCATGTAAATCCCAAAGGAAATTACGACCTTTAAGTTTTGGTTTTACAGCAAACCATTGTTTTAATGAATGCTTCTTTGGCCAACGTAAATAAAGACCACTCAGAACAAAGAAAATTAATATCAGGGTACATGCACCAGTAATTTGTTTACCAACAGGGCCAACTGTTAAATTACGGTGTAATTGCTGAATAAACTGAAAGAACTGCTGACCTTTTATTTCAGGTAGTTGTTGTGCATTGTAGGGATTAATTAAAATATTTTGACCACGACGAGCACCTTCTTTTTCAATATTTACTGTTGATGATGCAGTAGGGTCTTTGGCAACAGTAATACTATTTATTTTTATTTCTGCATTTTCTTTATTGAAATGTTGGTAAATTTCAGCAGGAGTAAGTTTAGGTGTATTTTGAACTTGAACCACATAACTGTCTTGGTTAATCAGTTTTAGAATTTGCTGTTCATATGAGTAAATAGCACCAGTGACTCCCATTAAAGAAAGGATAAGACCTGCTGTAATCCCCAGAAACCAATGAATTTGGAAAAATGTTTTTTTTAACATGAGCGAAAGGAGTGGTTGAATGTTTGGTGATTATTATATATGAACAAATTGAAGATAAAATGGATTTTAAATAATAATTATTATCATTAGCATCAATGATATGAATAATAAAAAAACCTCCTAAAGGAGGTTTTTTTATTCAGTAAACTAAAACATTAAATGTTTTTAGCATCACCGACAGATTCTTTTAAATGCGTACGAATCGTTTTAAATGAGAAGTTTTTAGAATCTAGGCGTTTAGGAAGAATATATGCACCTTGTTGATCTTTTACTTTGAAGTTAAGTAAAAGAAAATCTGGTGTGTTATACCATTCATAAATATCTTTCCAAGCAACAGCACCAACGCCTTCTTGAACGCCCATTTTTTGACGCATTACGATACCGTGAGGCTGAACGCCTAAACGGATACCTGTAGTTGCTTGAACAGGAAATTCATTCATTTTGCGTTTAACGTACCATTCTAAACCGAATCGACGAGCTAAGTAATAAGCAACGACACTGACAAGAGCAACCCAACAAAAAATTGTTGAATAATTTTTCAGTAGAACGATACCTAAAATAGAAAGTAAGGCAACAACACCCATGATAGCCCAAGCTTTCATGCCAATTTTATTGGTGCTACGCCAAATCGTTAGTTGAGCATGACGCTGCTCAGCTTCAGAAATTTCGTAGTTCACAGGTTGTAGCGTATAAGCGTATAAGTTTTTCGCGGTCATAGTGAAATTAACAAATTTAGAACTGTAAAAAGTGTAGCATTAATTGAATCATTTCAGGAGTATATTGTTGCAAATTCACCCTATTTATAAAGATGCTAATTCGGTTGAATTTTCATCTCTATCATGACTCAAGCTTTGCTTTAGGCGACTAAGTTGATTCAATATACTCATCATCAAAGATAATTGCTGTAAAATAATGAGAGATTTTTGGTCTTCATCTGTATTTGCCGTTAAACGTTGACGAATTTTTTGTAGCATATTTTGAGCACTTAAATCAGGGACTTCATCACGAAGAACTGCACCATTAATATCATTCAGAGCTTTATCTAGCAATGCTAAAATCTCAGGATCTTCAATTTTTTCTCGATGTGCACCTAAAGCAGCAATATAACTCAGGAAAGTGTGGTTCAAGCATAGAAATTCAAAGGCAAGTGATTTTTGGTTTGGATCGAAATCGGGTTCAGTTGCTAGCGTAGAAATTAGAGAAGCAACATCGGCATCTGTATTATGCGCAGCGCGACGAACAACACGATAATTCAAACCATTATTTCGACCTGTTTTATATTGCTCAATAATTTCTGCTAAATAATTGCATTGTGCATTGAGTGAGCGAGAAATGTTACGTGGTAATCGTCTAAATTTCCAATCTGGGAAGATATAAGTCACACCTAACCAAGCCAAAGCACAGCCAATAAGTGTATCCATCATACGAGGTAATGCTGCTGTGAAACCTAATCCGTCTAAATTAAAATTAATTAATGCAAGAATGGTGATAAATGCTGTTGCTTGAGCATATTGTTTGCTGCGTAAGTCAAAGAATAAAACCCCACTAATGATTAATAAAAGAAGTTGACCTTCTACAGATGGGATAAAATATAAAATGCCATAGCCAATAATAATGCCTATCAACGTGCCAATAACCCTTAAACGTAAACGACGTTTTGTTGCATTAAAGTTAGGCTGAACGACGAATAGGGCTGTAAGCAGAACCCAATATCCATATTGAATGTCGGTAAGCTGTACAAAAATATATGACACTAAGAGTACAAGAGAGAGTCGAATTGCATGGCGGAAGAGTACAGATTCAGGTGTTAGATTCTGTTTAATACGCACCACAATATCAGCCCAACCTTTTAAATCATCATCTTTGAGTTGGTTTTCAATATGTTTAGATTTATCGAGTGATATTGTACGTTCTGTTTCAAGGTTTTTGAGTTGAGCATCAATTGATTTTAAATTTTGATACAGGGAGTAAAGCGCATTTACCCAAATTTGATCAAAAGAATCATCTTTTTTTAATTTTTCAAGAGAGTATTTTAGGTTTTGAAATGCATGCTTAAAGCGACGATTATGATTGTAAACTTCACGTTTCATTATACTTTGACTTAAGTCTTTACATGCTTTTCCTTGTAAGGACAAAATGCGTTGAAAACGGAAAAGTACATCACTATGTTCGAAAATTTTTGCTAATTTTTGATAATCAATATGCGCAGAATCTGCACGCTCATGTATGTCTTGAGCAACAAAATAATATTGTAAGCTACGACGTGTATCTTTTTGTCCGCGGTCACCTTTTAAACGTGTGAGTAATGCGGTCTTCATTTGGTTGAATATTCCGACTAATTTTCCATTTTCCAATGAAAGATCAATCATGCTTTGTTGATAACTATCTGGTGTCATATCAACATCAAAAAGATTAGATTTTGCAAAAAGAAAATCACCTAGAGATGAATAACATAATGAAAGTTTATCTTGCACTTCACGCACAGGAAAAAGGAGGAAGCTAATAGTGGAAATAAGTCCATACCATGCCGCACCGATGACCAATAAAGAGGGTTGGATATACCAATCTTCAAAAAGGTGAACACCTAACATTGAATAGACAGAAACAACTAAACAACCATATGCAATAGTGGCGTATCTGCGACCTAATGAACCGAGTAAAATTAAACAAATACAAGAAATAATAAGACCACATGCAAATAAAATTGGATGTGGAAAAAGCAACTGAATAGATGTTGCTGTAATAAAGAAACCTAAATAGGTAAAAAGTTGGTTTTGAATTCTGGCAGAAAATCGGTCGTCAATATCGCTAATACCTGCTGCAACAACACCTAAAGTTAAGGGAATAGTTGCAAGTTGATTTCCTATAAAATAGGGAAGAAACGCGGTTCCTGAGAATGCAATGATCATTCTGATGCTGTACATAAACGTCGTGTTATAAGTCGTTTGTTTTAGACGTGTAAGCCAATGTTTCAAAGCAAATCCTTTATTAGTTTTTGACTAGATCATTCGTGATGTATTTGTACGAAAGATGAATCTGAATAGAATGTTAAATCATACTATGAGCATATTAATTTTGTCTGTAATTTAAGATAGAAAATAGATATTTGATCTTATTTGGTTGAAGTTTTTTTAATGCTATTTGGGCTGGGAAGTTAAATTCATGTGATATTCATATAAAAAATATCACAATATTTAAGTGGATAATGTTGATATACCTATATTTATTATTGTTTTAATACTGTATTTTTATAATATATGTTATATATCAATCAAATAGCTTTATATTTTAAAAAGAAAGATAATACAAAAGTCTTATATTTTTTGATTTAATAAAAAATTAATCTACATTAAAAACAATAACTTATATTAAGATAATCCATTTTATCAATAATTAATAGTTACTTATTCTATAAAACTGATTTTAATCTTGGTAAGAACTTGTTACATTAAATCCATAATTCAATCTATGTCTTATTTTTGGATTGAGTTAATAACTAAATTACACGTGTTGTAATAATTACACTTTAAGCTTCTGTATGCAGATGTGTCTTCTATAGAGCTTTTGAGTTTTACGGTTATTAAGGAATATATAAATAACCTTAAAAGAAAAAGTCACGGACGCAAATTTTAATTTTGGAGAATTTTATGAGTCAATTGCTTACTACTAAGTTTGTAGCAAAAAGCTTAGCGGCAACTGTATCTGTTTTAATGTTAAGCACGGTTGCAAATGCTGCAACAGCAGAACAAGCACAAATTAAGCAACTTCGTCAGGAAGTGGAAACATTAAAAACACTGATTCAACAACAACAACAAGTGCAATTACAGCAAGCTTCTCAAATTGAGCAAGTAAAAGCTGCACCAGCACAATCAGGTTTTGCTGGTTTAAAATCTAAAGCTGGCGCAAATGTAAATATTTACGGTTTTGTTCGTGCTGATGCTCAATATAAAATTGAGGGTGCTGATGGCATTTTTAGTTCGATTGATAAAGCTGATCTTACTAATTCTAAAGCAAATGAAGATCGTTTTTACGCAACTGCAAGAACAACGCGTTTAGGTTTAGACTTTAAAGCACCTGTGGAAGGTGCGGATGTTGGTGGTAAAATCGAAGTAGATTTTGGTAGTGGCTCAGGTGATGGGGCATTACGTATGCGTCATGCTTATTTAACATATAACAATTGGTTAGTAGGTCAAACAACATCTAACTTCTTGTCTGGTGCAACAGTACCTGAAATGATTGATTTTAGTTCACCACTAGGTATAGGTACAAAACGTACACCAATGGTTCGTTATGCTGACAAAATCAATGCAAATACATCTTATGCAGTGTCTTTAGAAAAAGGTGCTGATGTAAACCGTTTACCTGCAGCAACAGCAAAAGTTGATTACAAATTCAACAAAGGTGTTGTGAATGCACGTGCTTTAGTGCAAGAAGTACGTAATCGTACATCTTTAGAAACAAGTGCTGCTTATGATGATAAGAAAGTAGGTTGGGGCTTAGCAGTTGGTGCAAATGTAAAACCAGTTGATGGTTTATCTCTAAACGTAGATTACTCGCATGTGAAGGGTGATAATTTCTATTTAGGTTATACAAGCTCTAATACTGCATATGTAGTAGATGGTAACGATATTGATTTATCAGAATTTGATGCAGTAACTGTAGGTGCAACTTATCAGTTTACTCCTAAAGTGCGTAGTACTTTAGGTTATGGTGCTATTTTCTATGATAAAGAATCTGTAAAAGTTGATGCAAATAAAAAGCTACAACAAGCTTGGTTAAATGTACTTTATAGCCCAGTTAAACCATTAAGTTTTGGTGCTGAATATGTTTATGGTAAGCGTGATACTGTAGACAACAAAACAGGTAAAGAAAATCATGTTGGCTTCATGGCTAAATACGATTTCTAATTTAAACATTAAAGTTTAAATTTAAAAAACAGGAGCAATATGCTCCTGTTTTTTATTGTTTGTTTATTCTGTTATTTATTCTGTTATTTATTCTGTTATTTATTAGTAAATTGTAAAGTATAATTAAATAATTAATCATAAAAATGCATAATGCACTCACATTTATAGGGTGTGAATACGTTTTGAATAAAATATGTTCTCACTTTAATTAAAGAATTTCTAATTTTATAGCTTATAGGATTGCATATGGATGAGCATTTGAACGAACGCTTGTTGGCGTTGGTCAATACACTAAATACGCCACTTTGGGATTTTTTGGTGATCTTCCTTTTAGCTGTAGGTGTGTTTTACACACTTATTACAGGCGGAGTACAACTTCGTTTGTTTTTCCACAGTATTAAAGTAATGAAAGGAAGTCGTAAAGAAGGTAATGATGACCATGGGATTACCCCCTTTCAAGCCTTTGTCACTGGTTTAGCGAGTCGTGTTGGTGTAGGTAATGTTGCAGGTGTTGCAATTGCAATTGCGATTGGTGGTCCAGGTGCCGTATTTTGGATGTGGTTTACCGCTTTTTTAGGTATGAGTTCTGCATTTGTAGAATCATCTTTAGCACAGCTATTTAAAATTAGAGATAGAGAGAATCAGCAGTTTCGTGGTGGTCCTGCCTACTATATTACCCAAGGCTTAAAGCAAAAATGGTTAGGTGTTGTTTTTGCAATTACCTTAATCTCTACATACGGTTTTGTTTTTAATGCCGTGCAAGCCAATGCAATTGTGGGTGCAACTTCACATGCATGGGGATGGGATAAAGCAAATCCTATTATTGCATTAGGTGGTTTTAACTTTGAAATTTCTTGGGTCGGATTATTTTTAGTATTGCTTACGGCATTAATTATTTTTGGTGGTATTAAGCGTATTGCTAAAGTTGCTGAAAGTTTTGTTCCTATTATGGCAGTGCTTTATCTTGCTGTAGCCCTTTATATTGCCGTTACAAACTATTCAATTTTGCCAGATATATTCCATCTTATTTTTAGTAAAGCTTTTGAATTTGATGCAGCAGCGGGTGGTTTCTTTGGTGCAATGGTTTCAATGGCGATGATGCAAGGGATTAAACGTGGTTTATTCTCGAATGAAGCAGGTATGGGTTCTGCTCCTAATGCGGCAGCTGCATCGGATGTGAAGCATCCTGTAAATCAGGGTTTGGTACAAATGTTGGGTGTGTTTGTTGATACTTTCGTTGTGTGTACTTGTACAGCAATTATTATTCTAGTATCGGGTTTGTATCATGATGCTGGGTTTGAAGGTGTGACGCTGACGCAAATGGCATTGGAAAGTCAAATTGGATCTTGGGGTGGTGATTTCTTAGCGATTATTTTATTTATGTTCGCATTTTCATCTATTATTGGTAACTATGCTTATGCCGAAGGCAATATTCAATTTATCAATAACAATAAACAAGTGATGTTTGTGTTCCGAGTTTTTGTGTTGATCATGGTTTATTTTGGTGCTATTACAAGCGTTCCTTTAATTTGGTCGATGGCAGATTTATTTATGGGAAGTATGGCATGTATTAACTTGCTAGCTATTCTTTTACTAACGCCATTCTTACTGATGCTTTTGAAAGATTACCGAACACAATTGAAAAATGGTGTGAAAGAACCTGTATTTAATTTGGATGATCATCCTAAATTTAAAGACAAAGTAAAATCTGATATTTGGTAATATTGAATTAAATGATTAAAGAGCCTCTTTTATAGAGGCTTTTTTATTATTTTGAATAAAGAGAAGTATTAAGCTTCAAGTGAAATTTTTAACGAAAATTAACGTATACCACTTCAATTTATCCATGAATTAAATGTATGGTGTAAAGGGTAAATTAACTAGCTTTGTAGAATAATGTTGAAATCAAATTTTTTAATTTTAAGTTGTTTAAGTTTAATACTAGTTGGGTGTCAAAGTATGCCTCAATTAGAGTCTTATAAAAATAAACCACAACAGAGTTTAAGTTATTTACCTGATGCACAAGAATTACCAAATCAAGTTAACTTTCAGCAAATTGAAAAAAAAGAAAAAAAGCCAGTTATCGCCTTAGTTCTTGGAAGTGGTGGTGCACGTGGATATGCACATATTGGTGTAATTGAAATATTGGAAAAATATAATATTCATCCAGATTTTATTGTAGGTACGAGTGCAGGCAGTATTGTTGGAGCACTTTATGCAAGTGGTAAAAGTGCCGATGAATTAAAAGAAATTGCTTTAAGTTTAAAAGCGAATGATGTTCGTGATGTTAAGCTAGATATGAAAGGCTTTTTTGAAGGTAAGAAAGTTGAAGATTTTATTAACCAACAGGTAAATGATACACAACTACAAAAATTAAAAATTCCGATGTATGTGGTAGCAACAGAATTACAAGATGGTAAAAAAGTTGTTTTTAATTATGGCAATACAGGGCAGGCAGTAAGAGCATCTGTTGCTATACCTAGCATGTTTATTCCCACGAAAATTGGCACAGATGAATATGTGGATGGGGGGTTAGTTAGTCCTGTTCCTGTAAAGACTGCGAAAGATTTAGGAGCAGATATTGTCATTGCTGTGGATATTTTGGCACAGCCTACACACACAGAAACATCGAATATATGGGGCTTGTTTAATCAAAATATTAATATTATGCAAAAACATTTGGCACAAGAAGAACTTAAGTACGCAGATATTGTGATTCAACCAGATTTGCGGGAAAAAGTGCATATATTTGATGTAAGTGGACGTGAAGAAACGATGAGTGTAGGTAGGGAGGCTACAATGAATAAAGTACTAGAGTTAAATCAAATCATTGAAAAGGCGAAGTATTCTTTTGTGAAAGAACAATAAAAAGGATTTTAAAAAAATTAAATGAAAACATAAAGACCTACATTTATTAGGTCTTTATTTCTATTAATAAAATTTAAAAATAAATAATAGATGAAATAAAGTACTGAAAATACTCCTTTAATTATTTTAATTAATATGTTTTTTCTATAAGTGTATTTTTTAAATTTCATATAAATTAATTAATTCAACAGTTTATATTTAACGTTTGTTATATTTAGTGGTGTTTTTTTTATAAGTAAAATTCAGTTTTTAGTTTTATAGATGATAAATAATAGGGTGTTGAATGTATAAAGTTAGGTTGGGTGCTAAAGTGACAATGGCAGCCATTGAAAATATTGAATTTGAAGTTGTGAAGCAAAATGTAGATGGTTCATTTGAAATAGAAGCAGTTTTAGATGCGAATCAAGTTCTTAAGTATGAGAATATTGCCAAAGAGATGTTAAAAGTATCAACACGACCACAAAAAAATAAATAGCAATGACGCTGAAAAGTAGAAGTACTTTGCAGAAATTAGGAGATAATGAACATTGCATTGTTTATTTTTGTATATAGCTAATTATGATATTTATAAGATATCTTTTAGGTTGGAATATTAAAAAATAGTAAAAACAATCAATTAGAATGGGCTTTAATGGTATTAGATATACATTTTTATGAATGATACCCTAATCATTATAAATAATAATGATGAGTTTTTTGTCGATTTAAACGCTCAATATTGTGAAAAAGCGATATAATATTATTCACATATCTTATTGTCTTTAAAAGAGTCTAGAGTCCGTAATGTCCCCATTAGATCAAATTGCCCCAATTTTAGAAGACCAGTCTGAGTTAACAATGTCTGTATTAATGACTCCAGATATGGCGAATTTTTCAGGTAATGTTCATGGTGGAACAATTTTAAAATTACTAGATCAAGTGGCTTATGCTTGTGCAAGCCGCTATTCTGGAAGTTATGTTGTTACGCTTTCTGTAGATAAAGTAACTTTTAAAGAACCAATTCATGTTGGTGAAATGGTGACTTTTCTTGCAAGTGTGAACCATGTAGGTCGTACTTCTATGGAAATTGGTATTCGTGTTGAAGCACAGAATATTCAAAAGCGCACAATTCGCCATACAAATAGCTGCTACTTTACAATGGTTGCTGTAGATGAGAATGGTAAGCCAAAAAATATTCCTGCATTAAATTTAGATAATGATTGGAAGCGTTGTCGTTTTGAATCTGCGGAACATCGCAAAGTAGCGCGTTTACAAGAAGGTCATCATCCCTCTTGCAGTATTTATAAAAAATCTAAAAAATGATGTGTTGTTAATTGAATTAATTAGGAAAAAGATCTCAGATGAGGTCTTTTTTTTCGTCATATGATTTTTATTGAGTCATCTAAAAAAGCTTATGGATCACTTTGGGCTATTTAAAGATAAATAATGATCTAGCCAATACTTTTTTCTTTATATCTAAGATAAAAAATAGCTGAAAAGCAGTGCAATTCAGCTATTTAGATAGATTTGAGTAATACAAAAAGGTGGAGATATTACTCAAATTTATTTGTTATGCTCAATAAAATTATTGAGCAGCGGCTTCAGAAGTCGCAACTTCAGAAGCAGGTGCATTTGTTGCTTGATCTTGAGCAGCGGCAGCTTCAGTATTTTGAACAGGAGTTTGTTCAGCAGAAGCAGCAAAAGTAGTAGCAGCTGCAGCAGCGATAGAAGTAGCAAGTAAAATTTGAGCAAGTTTCATTTTGGTAACCTTATTAATTAAATTTCATATAAATATAAAAATCGATATCTACCATCACATAGATATTGAGTTCGATCATGCTAAGTGCTGAACGTATTTTGGGCAATGAAAGCAACAAAGTGAAACATTGCTATTAACGTAGAAAATACATAAGTCATATAAGTGTGATTTTTATGTTAATAGTGGATTAAAAGATCCATATAATTTGTATGGAAATATGTCATGGTGCTTATTATTTAATCTTTTCAGTAAAATTAATTGTACATAACTTCTGCGTGAATCAAAAAACAGTCATCTACTAATGTAATTTTTTATTGCTACAGACTTATTTGTGTATCTCAATCATCTTCTTTTAGTCTTGAACTCTGTCTTTTTCTTGGTAGCATGAGTAGATACACATTGAACGGTGAGTTTCTTTTGAAATTTATTGCGCCAACAAAAGCGATTCCAACACATATTATTTCTGGTTTTTTGGGGGCTGGTAAAACAACCTTATTACAGCATTTTTTAAGTCAAAAGCCTGAGGATGAAATTTGGGCAGTATTGATGAATGAGTTTGGTCAAATTGGAATTGATCAACAACTTATGCCTCAAACAGATGGTTTTGCTGTTCAAGAATTATTAGGTGGTTGTTTGTGTTGTAGTAGTCAGTTGCCTATGCAAATTGCTTTGTCACGGTTGATTTCAGAAAATAAAGTAGATCGACTTTTTATTGAGCCTACAGGGTTGGGGCATCCTGCACAATTATTAGAACAACTTACAGAGCCACATTGGTTACAGCATTTAAGTATGCGTAGTTTAATTACCGTAGTTGATGGTTCACGTTTAAGTGATACAGATTGGTCGCAACAAAATTTATATCAAGATCAACTAAAAGCAGCGCAAGTTGTTGTGATCTCTCATCAAGATCAAATGTCTGATACAGACATTCTTGCTTTAGAAAAATTGAAAAAAGAATATGACGCTTATCAACAGAAATGGATTTTAATTTCGCAAGGTAAATTATCTATTCAAGATGTTGATCAAATTTATACAGGCACAAAACGCTTAATACAACCATTGTTAAAAATTCAACAAAATTTAGCTCAGGATGAAAAGCCTATCATTAAACAGTTACCTTATCATTATGTTGAAAGCGCTCAAGGTTATAGCGTTGCAGGATGGAAGTTGTCAAAAAGTTGGAGCTTTAATTTTTATGATGTGCTTGATTTATTATGTGAACAAAAAGATTGGCTAAGAATTAAAGCGGTGTTTCATACCAATGAAGGTTGGAAATCTTTTAATTTCAACCCTAATCAATTTAATTATCAATCTGCTCAGGAAGGAATTGATAATCGCATTGAAATTATTTATCAAAATGAACGTGAATGGTTAAGTTTTGAAGATGCATTATTTCACTGCAAAATAGATTAGTTCAACGGTAAATCTTCTCTGCAAAAAAAGTTGAAATCTTATATGCTAAGCGCCAAATTTGAGGAAATTTTCATGGCGCTTAAAGCAACAATTTATAAAGCAGATTTAAATATTGCCAATATGGATGTTCATCAATATGGTGACTATCAATTTACAATGGCATTACACCCATCTGAAACGATTGAACGTTTAATGGTGCGTATTTTGGCGTATGCGCGCTATGCAGATGAAGCTTTAGAATTTACCAAAGATTTGTTTGAAACAGATGAGCCTGCATTGTGGGAAAAAGATTTAACAGGTCAGCTCACAAAATGGATTGAAGTGGGCAGTCCAGATGAAGATAAAGTAAAAAAAGCCAGTGCACGTTGCAAACAAGTTGCTGTAATTACGTATGGTTCATCTGTAGATGAATGGTATAAGCGCAATAGTAAATTGAAAACATTGAAAAATGTAGAAATTTGGCAACTTTCAACAGCAACAACAGAAGCTATTCAAGCTTTATGCGAACGTACCATGCAGTTGCAATTGAATGTGATGGATGGTGAATGGACGCTTATTGGTGACAATGCTCAAGCTGTCATTGAGTGGACTCAATTACAATAAGTTAGTCTAATTGATTGAAAAAAAGGAAGATGCTATACGTGATGTTAGCATCTTTTTTTATGTCAAATTGTTTGAATAATAAAAGCTAGATTCATGGATTGAGAAAATATGCATAAGTTCTAAAGATGTAAAACTTCAAATTTTTAGTCCAATCCCGTTTATACTATAAGTTGAAATATTGGTATGTTTATAGGTGAAATACTGTGTCAGCAGAATTAGAAATCATTGAGTTAAAAGTGGGTGAAGGTAAAGAAGCAGTTAAAGGTGCTTTAATCACAACACATTACACGGGTTGGTTAGAAGATGGTACAAAGTTCGATTCTTCTATCGATCGTGGTAACTACTTTGAAACTGTGATTGGCACAGGTCGAGTAATTAAAGGTTGGGATCAGGGCATTATGGGTATGAAAGTGGGCGGTAAACGTAAACTTATCGTTCCATCACATTTAGCTTATGGTTCACGTAAAATGGGAAATATTATTCCTGCAAATTCAAATCTCATTTTTGAAATTGAATTGTTCGATGTGAAAACACGCGATTAATTTATATTCTTTGAATAAGGCAATGTGAGTTGCCTTATTCAATATAAAAAATAATTAAAATTAAAATTTTTAACATTTAATAAAAATAAAGTGAATTATATCTAATTTATGTGCCATATTTTTTTGTTAATTTGCATAAATCATGTACATTAAAAAGGGTGTAAGCCGTGAATCAATATCGTGGGTACGCTTATGGTTAAATTACTAATTATTATTGTTTTTATTATTTCTGCTTTTTCATTTTGGAAAGTTTTTTGTAAAATTAAAATCAACCAAGCTTTTAAATCTAAATATTTTGCAAAGCTCAATGCTGTCAAAGTGTCTGTGACAAAAGCATCAGCACACACGTCTCCAGAAATTGTTGAAGTTGTGGATGAGTATGAACAACAACTTTTTGATGATGTCGCAACGATTTTTTTAGAATCTAAAACACATGACATGGCAAAAACAAATGCAGTAAATATTCAAGAAAATATTCTCAGCAAAATGCCTATTCAAACACAAACAAGTTTAAGAAATTTAGATTTAGAAGAATGGTCAATTTATTGGGGGTTTTATCACCAATCTTTAGAATATTACGTGGGACGTTATGGCGTGTTTATTACCCATGTAGATCGAGATGGGTTAGAGCACCAATACACTTATCGTATTCAAGATTAATAAAATGAACCATTAAATTTTAGTGATTTACACGAGTCAGCATATTTAGGCTAAGCACATTTCATCGAATGTATTAATCATCGATTGCCAAATTTTTTCCGATCCTTTGCGGAAATATCCCATATGCCCAATTTCCTTTAATCCATATTGCTTCGCTGTAATATCAATGTATTGCACTGTGGTTTTTGAGTAATGTTGCATAAATGCATGACGAGATTTAGGTAAAGCCCAAGCATCATCTAAAGCAGCAACCGCAAAGATAGGTGTTTTTACTTGAGCATATAAATCGAATAGATGTTTTTGATCTGGATCTCCAAAAAAATACGTTGGATTTTTACACCATTTTTTCCATTCTGTATAAACACCTTTGGGTAAATCTGCCCCCATATTTACTTTGCTCCACGCTAAATAGCCCGAATGTGCAACCATAGGTGGGAAAACAATATTCCAAACAATTTGAACTTTAATTCTTTCCTTTAAAGGCATATAGCCATGCCAACCTGCACCTGTTCCAAAACAATACATCGCCTTAATGTGATGATGATTTGATGCAAGCCCCAAGGATTGTCCGCCATAAGAATGCCCAACCATAAAAAGATCTAAAGCTTCTTGTTTTAAATAATTGATTGCACCAGATAAATCGAGCCGTCCCCAATCTAGGTAAGACATTTCAGAGCCTTTTAAGCTTTTAGGCGCAGATTGAGCAACACCGCGATAATCGAAACATAAAACTTGATAGCCTGCTTGCATGGCATATTCAGCAAAGCGTCTGTAAAAAGTTTGTGGAACACCTGTTGCACTTGCAACGAGTATTTGTGCTTTAGGTTTTGGTGGAGAATAAAGTGTGCCTGTAAGTATGTAGTCATCTAGGGCAGGGAATTGAACGGTGTTTACATACTCTTTCATTTGATGAGTCGCTATATTATTCATTCTTTAATCCCTGAATTTGTTTTTTATGTACTTTCACTGTTTTACTCAATTGCTAGATTGAAGTCAAAACTCACAAGTTCATCACTGTATCCAATTAAAATTACACGAGAATACTTGAGAATTAGTTCAAAAATTTGATAATGATCAGCATGCTTTCTGAATATTGAAAATATGTCGCCTTTAGAAGTTTTTGCCGTAATTATTAGTGTAATTGGTGTGGTTCTGACAATTCGTCGTCATATGTGGTGTTGGGGTGTAAACCTCATTTCTTATGTTGTTTATGGCTACTTATTTTTTGAATATAAGTTGTATGGCGAAACCATTTTACAAATCGTTTTTGTGTTCTTGGGGATGTATGGTTTTTATCATTGGTCTAAAACCAAAAAACAAGATCATGAAATTAGAATTGAACCTATTGCTGCTCAAAAAGTTTTATTTCATATAATAATTACTGCAATAGGTGGTTTAATCTTTGGTTTAAGTCTGCACTATTTTACCGATGCAGCATTACCACTTTTAGACTCTCAACTTGCTGCATTTAGTTTACTTGGAGCGTATTGGACAAGTCGAAAACATATCGCTACATGGGTGCTTTGGGTATTTGTTGATATTATTTATACAGGCATGTTTATGTATAAAGATTTATACCTAACGGCGGTTTTATATGCATCATTCGTGGGCTTGGCAGCATGGGGATGGCATCAATGGACGCAAGTGCAAAACAAACAAAATCAAGTAATCATTGAATAATTTAAAGGGATAGGATGATTTTGGATTTCGATCAGTTTAAGAAAGAACAGTTTCTCGCTGTAGCATCTAAAATTAAAGCTTCTCCTCATTTATATTTAAATTTCGATACTGTTGCAGACTTTTATCAAGCTCATTTTTTAGATGAATTTCCAAGAGGAACAACATGGTCTGCAACAGGTTTAGATGATGGCGCAGAACAGTTTTATGCCGTAATCGAGTTTAAAGACTTGGTGATTAAAATCAGTAAAACTGATTTTGTAGAAATTACGGTTAATTGGGTTTAATCTTCGATTGAGAGATGGGCAGATGTCCATTGAATTTGGTTTCGACCCGAATTTTTTGCTTGGTAAAGCTGTGCATCTGCTTGATGCAATGCCTCTTGAAAAAGGTTCTGATCTTGGAAAAAACTTATACCAATACTAATACTTAAATAAATAGCATTATTTTCATGTTCTAATGGTGTCGATGCGATGGTTTCACGAATACGTTCTGCTACGCATAGTGCAGTATCAGTTGATGTGTCTTGTAAAAAAATGACAAATTCCTCACCACCAATACGTGCAATTTCATCATAACGACGAACTGCTTTTCGCATAATATGACTTACATGTTGTAAAGCCAAGTCACCAATATAATGCACATAAATATCATTAATTTTTTTAAAGTGATCTATATCGCAAATGAGAAGCGCATTTTGTGAGTTAGGGTGAGGTTCTAAATGCTCAATGATTTCATTGAAGGCACGTCGATTGAGTAAGCCTGTAAGTGGGTCAATATTGCGTTCATATTCAAGTTTTCGGATGGAATCTCGAATAGAGCATGCACACAGTAAAATAAAAATGAGACTGGTAAAAAATAGAATGAGAAATTGAGAACTTGCCCAAATAAAGGGAAAATCTTCTAGGCTTCGGTTGTTCTTTATCAGACTTACAAGTACAACTGCACGAATAGAAACTGCCAATATAGAACCCGATAAACTGAGCTTTAATAGGCGTTCTAAAATATGCGTATGTTTAGCATTTATAAATGGTTGAGCGTTATTAAAAAGTATAGCAATGGTGGCTAAAGCAATTGCAATAAAGCGAACTGCTAAATTTTGTTCTATATAAGAGTAATATCCAACAGTGGAAACGGTAATGGTTAAAACAAGGGTTAAAAATTTCCAAGAAGTTTTGATTCTTAATCGTTTATACACCGCATGAGTACATAAAATAATGCTAATTAAAAATAGTAAGGTGATGAATGGTGCAAATAAAAAAAGGTCATTTGGAAGTAATGCTGTTTGTATCAGTTGTGCAAGTGCAGAGATAAAAATAGCAGAGCCAAACCATGTCATTTCAATTGATACAAGTTTCTTTGTGCGTAATATAAAAATCAGAAATGATGTCGCAAAAAGAAACAGCGGAATCAATAGGCTGAAATAATTCAATCCGTTAAATGTCATGGAAAAATACATGTGAAATTTTATTTATTATATCAATAGCTAAGTTATTGATGTTTTCCATTGGTCATAATTTAAATGGTATTTTTTAATGGTTTTAATTTGAAAAAGTGATAATTTTATAACTTATTATCTTCATTGAAGTTTGCGATTAATTGAGCAATTGTCTATGACTGAAATTTTAAAAGTCGCACAAAAGGGCGAAGCTGTTTTAGCTTTACATGCAGCTGAAGTAAGTATGCAAGAGTTTGGTTCAACATGGTTAAATGCGCTTGCAGATGCGATGCATGCCACCATGCTTGCGCGTAATGGCGTGGGTATTGCAGCACCACAAGTGTACGTATCTCGCCGTGTGATTATCGTTGCTTCACGACCAAATATTCGTTATCCAGATGCGCCTGAAATGGACGCTATTGTGATGATTAATCCTGAAATTACTCAGCGTTCAGATAGGCAAGTATTGGGTGAGGAAGGTTGCTTGAGTGTGCCTAATGAAAGAGGGCAAGTTGCAAGAGCTGAAGTGATTCGAGTGAGTTACCAAACTTTAGCGGGAGATAGTGTAGAACAAGAATTTTCAGGTTTTCCTGCACGTATTGTGCAACATGAAATAGACCATTTAGATGGTATTCTTTTTGTTGAACGAACTTAATGACATTTATAAGTGGATATATGTTGTAGATAGGGCTTAGAAAATTAGAGTGAATATAAAATGACAGACCAAAATATGCTCCAATTTTCACTTTCTTTAGATGATATTCAAATATCTGATCAAGCACAAAATTTTGAACTTTCCCAAGGTTTAAGTGATATTCAGAAACAAAGCATACGCCGTGGATATGTTGATGCTTTGGCTATTGAGAATATGATTTATGTGATTGAAGAAATTTTAGAAAAAACTCATATTGATCATAAAACTCAGCACTATGCGCAAACATCAGATATGTTTATAAAGGAATTATCTGCAATATTTTTTAATTCAGATATGTGTATTGATCAAATTAAGTTGGAACATGCATTTAATGAGTTTATTGAACATACTGAATATTATGTAAATAAAGTCGGAGATGAAAAGATTCATCTATTTATCTACTTTGTTTTTATTCGAGAGATGATGCATCATTTAAATATTATTGAAATTGATATTTTACCGTAGGATTTTTTCTGTAAATACCCTGTGATTTTCTAAAAAAAAGCCTCGAACAAATCGAGGCTTTTTTAATAAAGATCTTATTTAATATGCTGTGCAATGTCTGTGAAAATCACGCCTAAACCATGAGCACCTGCATCAGGATAGCCTAAGCTACGATCACCAACTGTACCTGCACGTCCCATACGTGCCACAATTTCTTTAGTCGATTCTGCACCTTGAACGGCAGCCTGTGCACCAAGTACAAAGTTTTCTTTAAATGATTTATCTGTATTTGCAGACCAAGAATTGGCACATGGTACAAGCGCATCAACTAACGTTTTATCACCCACAACCGCACCACGACCAAATGAGCGTTCGCCTGTGGCTTGAATGCCTTTTACTGCATCTTGTAAAAGATGAGCAAAATCTGCAACAGTTAAAACATCTTTACCTTTAACAGCTTTGCTTGCGGCACGGAATGCAGAACCCCAAATTGGACCCGAAGCACCACCACAATGTTCCATAATAATCATTGAACAATTTAGTAAAAAATCATCCATTTTTTCAGCTTGTAAAAGCTCATGCCATTGGCGTTTAAGTTGTTTAAAGCCTTTTGCAACACTCATGCCAAAGTCACCATCGCCCGCGTGTGCATCTAGCTCACAGAATGGTACTTCATTTTTAATGATGCATGCGCTCATGACATCTACTACATAACGCATGTTTTCAATGGTGAATTGCTCATTGCTAATTACAGCATGTTCAGCATGTGTTTCCACATCTGTATTCACTTCACGTTTTACTGTTTCATCTTTTTTTGAAAATTCAAAAGGTAGGGCAGGCGAACCATCCATTTTAAATGCAGGGGTATTTGCTTCAGCATCTAAATAAGTTTTTAGTTCATCATCTACAGCAAGAAGTGAAACCGAAGCACCGTTCATATCGATACTTGTCATGTAATTACCAACGAATGTGCGGTAAATTTTGATACCTTTGCTTGCAAGGTGTTCGCATACATCATTGTTAAATACATACAGTTCTTGTAATGGTGTAGTACCAAAACCATTCACCAAAACTGCAACTTCTTTTAAGTTAGGACGATCTAAAAATAAGTCATCGACAATGCGTTGCGCGAGCTCTTTCGATGGCAAGATTTTTTCACGACGAATACCAGGTTCACCATGAATACCTACGCCATATTCCATTTCGTCATCTGCCAAGGTAAATGTTGGCGTGCCTTTCGCAGGAACGGTACAAGAGGTGAATGCAAAACCTAAGCTTGTTACATTGTCTGCAGCTTTTTGTGCAAGTTCTTTTACACGTGCAAGGTCGTAACCTTTCGTTGCCGCAGCACCTGCAATTTTATGTACAAATACAGTACCTGCAACACCACGACGACCCACCGTGTAAAGGCTGTCTTTTACGGCAATGTCATCGGCTACTTTTACATAATCTACTTTAATGTCGTCATCTGTTGCTAAAGCTGCGCCATTCTGGAAATTCATCATATCGCCAGAGTAGTTTTTGATGATCATTAACACACCTTTGTCAGTTGCGACTTGTGTTAATGCTTTATAGATTTGGATTTGCGATGGGGATGCAAATACATCGCCACATACGGCAGCGTCGAGCATGCCTGTACCTACAAAGCCTGCGTGTGCAGGTTCGTGACCGCTACCGCCACCACTAATAAGGGCAACATTTTGGTGTTTCTGTTTTCGTGAAACAATTTTGTATGATTCATTGAATGCGAGTTCTGGGTGCGCAAGGACGAAGCCTTTGCACATTTCAACGACGATGTTTTCAGCACCGTTCATTAATTTTTTCATGGAAACACCAGTAGTCTAAATTGGGGGGAGATTAAGATTTAATGGCTATTATAAAACGGATTTATTCACTAAGTGGTAAAAATGTTGGATGATGGGTTATGTGATTAATTTTGGTAAAAGTATTGTTTTGTTGAAGCTTGCTGAAATTTATTTTTTAATCCCTCCCAACCTCCCTTTAGAAAAGGGAGGAGTGGTCACGTAATTCATTTGCTACGTGGAATGCCCCTCTTTATTAAAGAGGGGTTAGGGGAGATTCTAAAAAAGAGAAAAAAATGAAACCCTATAATAAAAACTTAAAACAAGCCTCGCGGGATTTACGTAATAACATGACCGATGCTGAAAAGTTGTTGTGGTCACGACTGCGCAATAAGCAAATTTTAGGTTTGCAGTTTTATCGGCAAAAGCCAATCTTAAATTACATCGTGGATTTTTATTGTCCTGCTGCCAATTTGGTCATTGAGTGTGATGGTGATCAGCACTTTACGGATGAAGGATTAGAAGCAGATCAAATTCGTGATAAAGAGTTGGCTCAACTTGGATTAAACGTATTAAGATTTGATAATGGACAGGTGATGGGGCAGATTGATGATGTGGTGGAGAGCATTTATCAATTTATTCAGCAGGAATCTCCCTAAATCTATCTTTGGAAAAAGAGGGACTTCACGCGAATTTGATTGCGGTTATGGAGTCGCGTAGTTCCTCCCTTTTGTAAAGGGAGGTTAGGAGGGATTTCGAATTGAACTGAAACGCATTCAAAATTTAATCCCAATCTAACTTTTTAAAAGTCAACATATAGCCGTGGAAAATACCATCTTGGGTTTCATCTTTTTCTTCTATATTCTCTAAAGTAAAAGAATCAATAATTGATTTACCTTGACCATACGATGTAACAATACATCTCCTATCATCAGGATTTTCAACTAATGCAACATGATTTGCTTTAATCTTTTCAAGATTAACTCTCAAGCATAATTGTCCACAATAGATATGATTTTCAAGATGCTCACATTCAAAAAAAGTTTTATGACAGATTGAACAATTCCCAATTGAAGAGGTAAAAGCTGCACTTAGATAAAATTTTCTTTGGGGGAAAATACTATTTTCGATAGCTTCAAGATGTTTTAAAAAATTATCTATACCTTCATAAGTATTTATTTTGCTAGCAATATTCAAATATTCTTTTGCATCTATTAGTGAATCCCATGCTTTTTTATAATCATTTTCCTCTAGAAATATCCAGATTTTTAATGAAGATAATGAACTATTCAAAAAACATTGCATATGAAAAAGCTGATCTGCTTCATAGCTATGATTTTTCTGGATAGCTTGATATTTCATACTCTTTATATAGTTAATAAAAGTTTTGCAATCTTCTATGGCTATTTTTTTAAGGGATAAACTAACCGTGAATTTGTTATAAATCTGAAACTCGTCTATCTTTTTACAAAATTGTAAGTGAATATCTTTAAAGGTGATGGTGTTCATATTATTTCTTTAAGCTTTCAATTACTTTTTCAATTTCGATGAGTCCATCTTTGGGACCTTCATACATAAAGTTTGAATATTCTGTTTTTGATTTTTGAACAATAATATTTAGCTTAACATTTGGTTCTTTATGACCTTTAAAGTAATCAGATATATAGTTTGAGAGGACATTGAGTGCTATTGATACTAATTCAGGATTTTGTGCCAAGGCGGCTGTTGTAAATAATAAAGTTGGTCCAAACCATTCTATAGATCGTTGTTCTAAGACTATATTTGGTTCTTTTACATAATTAATATTTATGAATTTTTTAGCAAATTTGTAAAAAGAAACTGTTGATGCTACATATATGTTTTGTTCATCTTCTATCAATTCAGGAAGAATCATTAAATCGGAATAATTATCTAAGTTGGTAAGTTGTAAGTCTGTTTGTTGTATTGTCATATGTTTAGAATTTATTTATGTTTAGCCAAAGCTTAACAAAAAATCCCTTCAAATGAAGGGATTTTTTATCAAAATTAGCTGAATCAATTAAGAAATCGAATCATCCAAATTTGGCGCTAACCAACGTTTCGCTTCATCCAAGGTCCAACCTTTACGCTTCGCATAATCTTCCAACTGATCGCCAGAGATTTTGCCCACGTTAAAGTATTCTGTTTCAGGGTTTGCATAATAGAAACCGCTGACTGATGAAGGTGGCCACATTGCAAAACTAGAGGTTAAGAACGTACCAATCTTGTCGGTAGAACCTAACCAATCAAACAATGGCGCTTTCTCAGAATGTTCAGGACAAGCAGGGTAGCCCGGTGCAGGACGAATACCGACATACTTCTCTTTAATCAAATCATCGTTATCTAAAGTTTCATCAGCTTGGTAGCCCCAGAATTCTTTACGAATGCGTTGATGCAAATGCTCAGCAAAGGCCTCAGCGAAACGGTCACCTAAAGCTTGAACCAAAATCGCATTATAGTCATCACCTTTAGCTTTGTATTCTTGCGACATTTCTTCTGCACCAAAGATCGAAACAGTGAAACCACCTAAGTAATCTTGGGCAACGTCTTTTGGCGCAATAAAGTCAGCTAAAGAGTAGTTTGCTTTGCTTGTCACTTTGTCAGACTGCTGACGAATATGTTCAAAGCTATGTGTAACGACCCCATTTTCATCCGTTACCGCAACTGTATCTGCTGCAACACGGTTCGCAGGGTAAATGCTGAATGTTGCACGTGCATCAAAGCGTTTGTTTTCGATAATGTCTTTCAACATAATTTGCGCTTGTTCATACAAATCACGTGCTGCTTCGCCCACCACTTCATCTTCAAGAATTTTCGGGAATTTGCCCGCCAAGCTCCAAGAAATAAAGAATGGAGTCCAGTCGAAGTATTCAACCAATGTTTCTAAAGGATAGTTAGTGAAAGTCTGTGAACCAATGAAGTTTGGTTTTACAGGTGCATTCTTATCGAAATCAATTTTAAAACCATTTTTAACAGATTCAGCATAAGAAAGTTTCGCAGCTTTAGGCTGTTTATTGGCTAAACGTACACGGATTTTTTCATAATCCGCAGCATAGTCAGCTGCCAATTGCGGCTTCATTTCTGCCGATAATAACTGAGTTGCAACACCCACCGCACGTGAAGCATCCGCCGTATAGTACACGCCATCATTTTGATATTGTGGTGAAATTTTCACAGCAGTATGTGCTTTAGATGTTGTAGCGCCACCAATCATCAATGGAATGTTAAAGCCTTTACGTTGCATTTCTTTCGCAACAAAAACCATTTCATCGAGTGACGGTGTGATCAAACCTGATAAACCGATGATATCCACTTTCTCATCAATCGCAGTTTGTAGAATTTTCTCGCACGGTACCATCACGCCAAGGTCAACGATGTCATAACCATTACAACCAAGTACAACGCCTACAATATTTTTACCAATGTCGTGTACGTCGCCTTTAACCGTTGCAAGTAAGATTTTACCTTTAGATTGAGCACCTGTTTTTTCAGCTTCAATAAATGGGTTAAGCCATGCAACCGCTTGTTTCATTACACGTGCAGATTTAACCACTTGTGGTAAGAACATTTTACCTGAACCAAACAGATCACCGACTACGTTCATACCCGCCATTAAAGGACCTTCGATCACATCGAGTGGGCGAGTAGATTCTAAACGTGCTTCTTCAGTATCTTGGTCGATATACGTGGTGATGCCTTTGACTAATGCATATTCAAGACGTTTTGCAACGCTTGCATTACGCCACTCAAGGTTTTCTTCAGCTTTTTGTGCGCCCGCTTGACCACGGTATTTTTCAGCAACAGTCAGTAATTTTTCTGTTGCATCCTGACCGCTTTCACCTTGATTTTGGTTGAGTACAACATCTTCAACGGCAGCTTTTAACTCTGTATCAATATCATCGTAAATCGCCATTTGACCTGCGTTTACAATACCCATGGTCATGCCTTGTTGGATGGCATGATATAAGAACACTGAGTGAATGGCTTCACGTACAGGCTCATTACCACGGAATGAGAACGATACGTTTGATACACCACCTGAAATCATTGCATGTGGTAGGTTTTGTTTAATCCAACCTGTTGCTTCAATGAAGTCCACACCGTAGTTGTTGTGTTCTTCAATCCCTGTTGCTACCGCAAATACGTTCGGGTCAAAGATAATATCTTCAGCAGGGAAGCCCACTTCATTCACAAGTACATCGTATGAACGCTTACAAATTTCACGTTTACGTGCTGCTGTATCTGCCTGACCATCTTCATCGAAAGCCATTACAATAACAGCGGCACCGTACTGACGACATAAACGCGCACGTTCTACAAATTCGTCATAACCTTCTTTTAAAGAAATTGAGTTAACAACAGCTTTGCCTTGAACGCATTTTAAACCTGCTTCAATGATGTCCCATTTTGATGAGTCAATCATGATTGGCACGCGTGAGATGTCAGGCTCGGAAGCGACAAGATTCAGGAAATGCACCATTGCACCTTGTGAATCGAGCATGCCTTCATCCATGTTAATGTCGATGATCTGTGCGCCAGCTTCAACTTGTTGACGTGCAACATCTAAGGCTTCGGCAAAGTTTTCTTCTTTAATTAAACGAAGGAATTTTTTAGAACCCGTAACGTTGGTACGTTCACCTACGTTTACGAATAATGAATCTTTAGTGATGTTAAATGGCTCTAATCCACTTAAACGACATGCAGGTTCAATGTCAGGAATTTGACGAGGTGTAATACCATCAACCGCTTGTGCAATCGCACGGATGTGGTCAGGTGTTGTACCACAGCAACCGCCTGTAATATTAATTAAGCCACTTTCAGCAAATTCTTTAATAAATGCAGCTGTTTCTTCAGGCGTTTCATCATAACCACCAAAGGCATTCGGTAAGCCTGCGTTTGGATGCGCTGACACAAACGTATCGGCAACGTCAGACACGGTTTTTACGTGTGGACGCATTGCATCCGCACCGAGGGCACAGTTAAAGCCAATAGATAAAGGCTCTGCATGGCGCATTGAGTTCCAGAATGCTTCTGCTGTTTGACCTGTTAAAGTACGACCTGAGGCATCTGTAATTGTGCCTGAAATCATAATTGGTAATTCATAACCAATTTCTTTAAATACTTCTTTTACCGCAAAAATTGCAGCTTTAGCATTTAAGGTATCGAATACAGTTTCAATTAAGATGATGTCTACACCACCTTCAATCAATGCTTTAGTCGATTCAATATAATCAACTTTTAAAGCATCAAAAGTGATGTTGCGGAATGCAGGATCATTCACGTTAGGTGAAATAGATGTTGTACGTGATGTAGGACCAATAACACCTGCCACGAAACGTGGTTTTTCAGGTGTTGAATACTTTTCACATGCTGCTTTAGCAAGACGAGCCGCAGCAATGTTGATTTCAGGAACTAAATCTTCCATGTGGTAGTCAGACATTGAAACACGTGTACCGTTAAAGGTATTGGTTTCAATAATGTCAGCACCTGCTTCTAAATAAGCTTCGTGAATACCTTGAATAATTTGAGGTTGTGTAAGGACTAAAAGATCGTTATTACCTTTGAGGTCTGATGCCCAATCTGCAAAACGTTCACCACGGTAATCTGCTTCTTCTAATTTATGGCGTTGGATCATGGTACCCATCGCACCATCGATAATTAAAATTCTTTTGCTAAGAAGCTCTTTTAGGGTGGCAAGTGTAGACATTCAAACGTTCTCAGAAGGAATTAAAAAACGGTAATAATCTTAACAGATTAGCATATTGAATTCTGCGCTGCTTTCGTCAGAAAGTTGGATATAGATGATTTGAAAAAGTTATAAGACAAAGAATGTATTTTAATCAAGTTTAATAGGTTAATAGTTCAGCAAAGTAGGGGAGTTTATTTAATGACTATTTGATTAAAAGTTACACAAAGTAACAAATATTATTTATTTAAAAAGATAACAGATTTAAGTACTTAGTTTTAATTTAATAAAATAACTACTCAGTCACAGTATTTTTAATTAAAAGTGGTTGATTAAATAATAAACGATAATAAAATGAGTTATAAATCACAAAAAAATTAAAAAATAAGCTGTATGAATAAAGTCTATAAGTTAATTTGGTGTATGTCTCGCAATATTTGGGTAGTGTGTTCTGGGTTGGGGCGTGCATCGACAAAATCTAGCCATAGAAAAATAATAATTACAGGTTTTATTGCATTAAATTCAACTATTGTTTTTGCTGTAGAGTGTACTTCAGGAGTATCTCCTAAATATGCAATAACGAATCAGCAAAATGCACCGTGTACTATATCTATTGCCAACGATAACTTTTCTAATGCTTATAACTATCTATTAGTACGTCGCGGTAATGTTACGTTTACAGATGACTTTACATTGGTTATGTCTGGAAAGTCTGGTGTTTTTGCAGGGAATGTGAGTGGGATTACTGCTCAATACTCACCTTCTACGATTACTGGTAAAAATTTAACTATGACACTTAATGCTACAGGTTTTACAGGAAATGTTATTGGTGTCGATAATAGTAGTGCAAATACCATTAAATTTAATGATGTAAGAATTACGGCAAATCCAAGTCTATGGTCAAGCTATAGTTATGGCTTACTTGCTGGATCATCAACCGATTCGGGCGATTCTTCAGCAGCATCAAGCTATTCCGATATTATTGTGAATGATGCAACAATTACAATTGCAAATAATAGTGGTCAAAGTGCTGCATTACGTGCGATTCAAGGTGGACATAACAATAATATTGTAAATGGAAACGGCTCTACAGGGCGTATTACTGTAAATGGCAATTTAACGGCAAATGTTTCAGGTTCAAATTCAAGTGGTATTTATGTTTCTGGTGTAAGTAATACTCCAGTTGTGATTTTAAATGGAAGTAATAATTATATTAAGACAGTAAATAGCACAAATGGAAGTGCTGTTAAATTAGGTAAGGCGAATGATATTCTCGGTGGAGGGGCTGGTCAGCTGATTTTGAACGGTTCTCTTACTATCGACACTACGCAATCGAGCGGGGTGGCGATTCGTTTAATCGATAATTCATTTTTTGATAGTTCAAATACAAACTCATCACTTACAGTAGATGCAAAAGGTAGTGCAATTCATGTGAGTAATTCAGATGTTGGAACAGGAATAAACAATGGTAATGCGACATCTACGGGCGCAAAAATATATTTAAATCAAGCAAATTTGAAATCTACATCAGAAGATAAATCTTTAATTTTAGTTAACTCAAAGCAAAAAAATGTAGAGATAAAAGTCAATAAAACAAGTGATTTAACTGCGAGTTCAAAAGCTTGGCTGTTAGAAGTACAAGGTGACTCAACTGTCGATGCTAAATTTGAAAAAAATGTATATTTACAAGGGTTAGTTTCAAAATCAACAGTCGGCGATTTAAATATTGAATTGAAAGATAATTCTAAATGGCAGTTAGCTAAGAATAACGCTATAACATTATCCACTTTTTCAAATTTAGTATTAGATGAATCTACTTTAAATGCATTTGATGTAGAGCAAGCAAATTGGAGTGCTTCAAATTTTACATTACAAGGCCAAAGTGTTAATTCTAAAAGTGGTGTGATTAATCTTGATAATGGCAAGGTTGGAGACAAACTTACAATTGATGGTAATTATATAGCGAGTGGCTCTGCAACAGTTAAAATGAATACTTTGTGGAATGGTCCTGGTGATGATGTCGGTACAAACTCATCTTCTGATGTTTTGACTATTACTGGGCGTGCGACAGGAATGACGACAGTCGTTCCTGTGAGCGCTAATGGAACATTAAATTTAATAGATGGGAATGTGACACAAATCCAAAGTATTATTAATACAGTTCCTGTGATTAATGTTGAAACAGCAGGTACTCAAGCATTCCAAGGTAATGCAAGAACAACAGGTATATCTCAGGTACAGCTTGCTATGAGAAGTAATTCAGTTACAAATCAAGATGAATACTACTGGACAGCGAAAGCAACACAAAGAAATATTGAAATTATAAATCCTGAAACACCAAGCTATACTCAAATGCCTATTGCGAATATGGAGTTAGGTTATACAACATTAGGAACATTACATGAACGTCGTGGGGAAAATCAGACACTCGCATGGGATGACTGTGGAACATGTGTTAAAGATAACCAAGGTCAAAGTTGGGGGCGTGTAGTTGGTAGTCATCTAGATTTGGAAGGAAAAAATCGCTTTAACATAAATGGTGAACAGTACTTAATGCAACTAGGTCATGATTTTATTATTCACGAAAATATGGAAAAGCAGTCTCGTAATCATACAGGTGCATATATTTCATATGGTCGTAGCGATATGGAATTTGAAGACCGTTATAGAGCTATTGATGGACAACTTGTTGATCATAAAAATACAGGTAATGGAAAAACGGATGCATTTAGTTTAGGGCTATACAACACATATTATAATAGAAATGGCTCATATGTAGATTTAGTAGGTCAAGTATCTCATTTACGCAATACTTATAATTCTGAAGGTTTAGAACAAGTTAAACAAAATGGTTTAGGTGCTGTAATTTCATTAGAAGCTGGACGTCCATATGTATTAACAGAGCATAAAGATAACGAATCTGGATGGATGGTAGAACCTCAAGCACAATTAATATATCAATACTTAGGTTTAGATTCATTTAATGATAATGTTCGTACAGTTGATCAGAATGATCAACATGGTTTACGTGGTCGTTTAGGTGTTCGTTTAGCGCGAAATAGTGAAGCCAAAGATTTGAGAGCGAATACGGTTTATTTTACGGCAAATGTACTTCATGATTTTTTACAGCAAAGAGACATTAATATTGGTCCAGATACGATTAATGAAAAATACAATAATACATGGGGATCGGTTGGAGTAGGCGCACAATTACCTATAAGCCAACATGGCTATTTCTATGCTGATGGACGTTATGAACATTCATTTACATCAGAAAAGCGAGAAACTTATAAAGGTACTTTAGGTCTGAAATTTACTTGGAAATAAGCAAGTCAAACATAACCAAATTGAAGTTTAAAAATATAGATGAAAAGGTTATAAAATGAAAAAAAATTATATTGTGCCTCTAACGACAAATTGTATAAATATTATGGGACAACAAGTGTTAAGAGCATGCCTACAACCCGACCGTCGCGTAAGCTTGGATATTATTGGAATAAAGAAAAGTAAAAAATAAATAATCTTCTGTAAAAAGTAAAAAAGAGGCTATAAGCCTCTTTTTATTGTCATAAAAGTTTCATTCACTTGTCATAAATGTAGTGCATATTAGAAAGATACAAAAAGACATGATGGTTTTTTAATCAATTATGCGTATTGTTACAAATGAGTGAAACATGAGAATAAGGATGGGGATGTGATAGTTGTTTTATATAAGGCTTTGATAATACTTAGTTAATGATGTTTTTTTAACTGGTTTTCTCGGTAAAATCATACAATAAAGCATCAAAACTGACTTTATATGACAGTGTTTTGTCATATAATTGTCATAATTAAATTGAACAATAAGCGGATTGATCATCCTCTTTATTTGCTTGCATGAATTCTAATCAAACTCCTGTTGATTCAGCACAACAATCGGTTCAAACAAAATCGACCAATGTTCATGTGCCAACGCCTAAATATTTTGTACCGGTCTTTTTAACCGTCATTATTGCGACGCTTGTATATATTGGTATTCAATTGTCCGCAGATTTAGCTCACGTTCCAGCTTTGAGCTTATATTCAATTATTCTTTTATCTACAGCACTATTCATTGCGCTTGGATTTGAGTTTGTAAACGGTTTTCATGATACAGCCAATGCTGTAGCAACTGTGATTTATACCAACGCATTATCTGCACCTGTTGCGGTAATGTGGGCAGGTTTTTGTAACTTCCTTGGTGTGATGGTTGCAAGTGGTGCTGTTGCTTACGGCATTATTGCATTGCTACCTGTTGAACTTATTATGAATGTAGGTTCAGGTGCAGGTTTTGCAATGGTTTTTGCCATGCTAATTTCTGCAATTTTGTGGAATTTAGGCACTTGGTTCTTGGGTATTCCTGCATCGAGTTCACACACTTTAATTGGTTCAATTTTAGGTGTGGGCATTATGAACTATCTTCTACATTCAAGTAGTGGTGCTTCAGGTGTAGATATGGAGCAAGTGACTAAAGTCGGTAAAGCATTATTATTTTCTCCACTAATTGGTTTTGCTTTCGCAGCATTACTATTTTTGTTAGTGAAAAAAGTTTTTAAAAAGCAGATGGAATTATTCCAGCCGCCTGAAGGTAATAAGCCACCACCGCCCATTATTCGTGCAATCCTTATTTTTACATGTACAGGTGTAAGCTTTGCACATGGTTCAAATGACGGTCAAAAAGGTATGGGTTTAATCATGCTGATTTTGATTGGTTGTGTGCCATTGGCTTATTCATTAAATAAAAATTTAGATCAACAACATCTTCAGTCTTTTGAGCAACTTTCAGCTCAAACAGCAGCTGCTATATATCCTAATCATTTAGATATTTCTGATGTACAAGCACGAGAAGTACTCACAAAATATATTCAAACCAAAGAAGCAAATGCAGAAGTTGTACCTGCTTTAGCAAGTCTTACAGATCATTTGGGTGAGCGTGTAGGGCATTATGGTGATTTAAAAGATATTCCTGAAGCTGAAGTTTCTAACTTACGCAATGACATGTATTTAAGTACAATAGCATTCAAACGTTTAGAAAAAGCAGAGCAATTACCTGCAATTTCTGATGCACAAAAGAAAGTTGTTAAAGAATATCGTAGCAATTTAGATTCATTCTTACAGTACATTCCAAACTGGGTAAAAGTTGCCGTAGCATTGGCACTTGGTCTAGGAACAATGGTTGGTTGGAAACGTATTGTTGTAACTGTAGGTGAGCGTATTGGTAAAGAGCATATGACTTATGGTCAAGGTATGTCAGCAGAACTTGTCGCAATGACGACTATTGCAGCCGCAGATGGTTTTGGTATGCCTGTGTCGACAACCCATGTTCTAAATTCTGCTGTGGCAGGTACGATGGTTGCTAATAAGTCTGGTCTAAACTTCAAAATGGTAAAATCAATTTTATCGGCTTGGGTGTTCACACTACCTGCAACAATCTGTTTATCAGGTGTTCTGTACTGGTTATTCCTTAAAGTGTTTTAATTCACTTTGAAAATAAAAAAAACGCTGCGAATTGCAGCGTTTTTTATATCTTATTGTTACTTTTTAAGTCGATTAAATAATTTCCCAATAGGCAATTTATCATTGGCAAAGCCATATAAAGCTGCAAAAGGAAGTGCTGTACGTGCCAAATAAGCCACACGCCATAACCCGCCGTGATTTGCACCTTCCATCATTAGTTCTAAAGGGTGATCTAGTTTTACTTCAGGATTTGCCACTGATTGTGGATGACGTAAGTCATGAATCCATAAGCCAGCCATAATTGCATTGGTAGTTGCAGGCTCAAAGGCTTCAACATCAAATAAACTTGCACCGTTAAATGCCGCTTTTAGTAATGGATTTTTAGTCACAGAATGCGTTGTTGTTGATGGTGCAATATTAATACTGACGTGTTGCCCCTTATGTCTTGCTAAAGTTGCGCGCCATTGTTGAATGCGTTTTGCTAAAGCATAATTTGGACCTTGTTCAATGACTAAACAATCGGCAATACCATATTCCTTTCCATTATCAGATTGATACAGTGCAGATGAATTTTCTTTAAATAAGTGTTTTAAGCTTAAAGATGACACCGCTTTAGACAATGTTTTCTCAAGATGTGAGCGATCATTAAATTTAGCTGAAGAAGCTTCGACAATTGTTTTAGGAATGGCATACACATCGGTTGGGGTACACATAAACATTAAACTTGTATTTGCTTTATGTGTGCTGACAAATTGCATAATGGCATCCATTGCCATCGCAACACGAACATGCTTTTCACCATCTAAATAGGCAATAGCAGCCAAATCTAAATCGTGTGGATTTTCAATCAGCCATTGTGCAATTTCAGGTGTTTGCGTTAATAAATTTGCACCAAGCTTAGATTTTAGAATTTCAACGTCTGCATTTGCATCTAAATTTTCTTGAGAGGGTGCATAAAGTGTCGCATTGCCCGATTTTACTGTATTTAAAATTCTATCCCAAACACGTTCATTGGGTAAATCGACAGCAAGAATATTGGCTTTCCATTTTGATAGCCATGTTAAAGGACCTGCTTCAGATGCAGCACCAAATAACACCATGGTTCTATCTGAAAGATCAAACCATTCAGGATGTGCAACAGCTTCACGTAAGGCATTCGCATGACTTGGTTCTACAATGCCATTATTTTCCCAAATTTCAATTTGCTCGAGTAAAGCATCTCCCTGAAGTTTTTTTCCTTTATAAGGTACATACCATTCAGGTTCTACACTGCTTTCACCTTTAAATGTAAATGTATGAAGTGTCTGACTTGCTAAATCCATAACATTTGCAAAAGAATGCTTTTTACCATCTTTATAAAAATCGAAAGATTGATGTGCTTTATTTAAACCAAGTTCAGCAATTTCAATCGGGTGATCAACATTTTGAATACCAGACTCTACCAATGCTTTGAAATACTTAGGATAGGTTTTTCGCCAATTTTTTTCTTTAAATGCTAGAGCAGATAAATCTGAGTCCACTGTTGAAAGCGCTTCAGCAATAATTTCTCGCCCAACTTTTGATGTACTAGGTTTTGTGTTCGGATTTTTAATAGGAAATTGGAGACCATCTAGGGTAGAGGACATTGCAAAATATCTCGATATTGATGATGAAAATATACAGTTGTATACAATATCCTTGGAGCTTTGCTAAACCGTTGGCATTAAGTTCCAAAATCGAAACAATCTGTGTTTTGTTAAATTAAATGTAATATAAATAAGTTTTTAGGATTAAATTGATGAGGTGGAGTGGTAAATTTCATGGTAATTGTAGGGTGAAAATTACAGTATGTTGTTTTTCGATGTAAAAATATATTTTTATGTAAAATGTGAATTGAGTCACATATTAGTTGGTATAATGTTTGTTAAATGATCTATTTTAACTTGAGAATATACTGAAAATGACATCGGTTTATCTATTTACATCTAAATCTATGGGATTACCATCTGCTGTATTTACATCTTATGAATTAGCGTCAACTTGGATTAAAAACAACTACTTAAGTGGTATTTTAACGGAATATCCATTAGATCAAAGTTGTTATGATTGGGCGATTGAAGGTGGTTATTTTAAAGAAAAATCAGCCATTGATCGGGCACCTACATTTATTGAAAAATTTGTATCTGCATATCAGCAAAATTGGCATTTCGAGCATGGTGAAGAACTATGTAATCAAAACATGAGAAATAGTGCTTAATAAAATAAAGAGACCAAGTAAGATCTCTTTATTAAAACAGATTAAAATGGCAAATTAGAAAGCTTATTGATGAAATGTGGAATTAGACGAGGTTCAATAATAATCGTTATAATGACACCGTAAGCTGCACCCCATAAATGTGCGCTGTGATTAATATTACTGTTCCCCTTTTTGCCTGACCAAATACTATAAGCAATGTATAAAACAGCAAAAATGATAGAAGGTACAGGAATAAAAAATACAAAAATGAGTTTCCATGGCTCAAATAAAATATAAGCAAATAACACGGCTGAAACAGCACCAGAAGCGCCTAAGCTTGCCCATCTATGGTCATTTTTATGCTGTAAATAACTTGGAATAATGGCTGCAATTAAACCACCTAAATAGAAAAGAACGAATCCTAATCCTGAAAAGTATTGACGGTAGAATGTTTCAATAATGCTTCCAAAGAAAAACAGGGTAAACATATTGAATAATAGGTGCATGCCATCTGCATGAACAAAGCCGTGCGTAATGAAACGATCATATTGACCTTTTTGCATTGCAGGTGGCCAAAAAATAAGGCGGTTCATAATATTCTGATTTGAAAAAGCCAGAAAAGAAATGATTACGGTAATAATAATAATCGTAACGGTATGATTAAAAGGTAAGTCGAGCATAGTTAAATGAAGATCTTTCAAAATTCTTTAAAGCATCATAATGCCACTAAAATGATCAATAATCAGAACTTTTATAATTAATCCGACAAATTTAGTTGAATTTTAAAAATTACCCCACATCTTCAGTTAGAATAGCCACTTCAGCTTGAGGAAATATTGATATGTCGACTGATAACACCAGCACTGCAGTTGCAGAAGAAATTCCAAACTTATTAATTACTCCAACTGCTCAAGAGTATTTAGCGGATTTATTGTCAAAACAAAATACGCCAGGTATTGGTGTGCGTGTTTTTGTAGAAAATCCAGGTACACCACGTGCTGAATGTTGTATGGCGTATAGTGCTCCTGAAGAAGTACTTCCTACAGATTATAAACAAGATTATCCAGATTTTCCTGCATATGTAGATGCACCATCTATTCCATATTTGGTAGATGCGGTTATTGATTACAATAAAGATCGTTTTGGTGGTCAGTTAACATTCCGTGCGCCAAACTCAAAAGTACCACGTGTAGGTCCTGATGCCTCTATGGAAGAGCGTATTACTTATATTTTGCAATCTGAAATTAACCCCGGTTTGGCAGGACATGGCGGTAACTGTGCACTTGTTGAAGTTGTTGAAGATGAAGAGCATGGTTTAACTGCTGTACTAAAATTTGGTGGTGGTTGCCAAGGCTGTTCTGCAATTGATGTGACTTTAAAGCAAGGTGTTGAAACAACACTTAAAGAGCATATTCCTGAATTGGGACGTGTGGTTGATCAAACGGATCATACTCAAGCAGATGGTGCTTACTTCAAATAATTCATTTTGAAATAGTACAATTAAAATTTTATAAATAGCTTCCAAAAGGAGGCTATTTTTTTATCTATATAAACAATGCTAATGATAATAATTATTAATACGAATTGTGTTTAGTTTAATTTTTGTTACAATGCGAAACATAAAACACACACTCTCTTCTCAAACGTATATGAGTTCATTCATGATGAATAAGACTTTTTTGAAATCTGCACTTGCTTTTGCCATATCAACAATAACGTATTCAGTGACAATTGCTGCAAACGTAGCAGATGAGCAGAAAAAAGATAATCAAGCTGAAGTTACAAAATTAGATACGATTGTTCTAACTGCAGAAGAACAAATTAAACAGTCATTGGGTGCTTCTATAATTACAAAAGAAGATTTGGAAAAGCTACCAGTAGTAAATGATATTTCTGAGTATGTTCGTCGTATGCCGGGTGTTAACTTAACTGGAAATAGCGCGACAGGTCAGCGTGGCAATAATCGCCAAATTGATATTCGTGGTATGGGGCCAGAAAACACATTAATTTTGGTAGATGGTAAGCCAATTACATCACGAAATTCAGTGCGTTATGGTTGGCGTGGTGAGCGTGATACAAGAGGTGATTCTAACTGGGTACCTGCTGATGCAATTGAATCGATTGAAGTATTACGTGGTCCTGCAGCAGCTCGCTATGGTTCGGGAGCTGCTGGAGGTGTAGTAAATATTATAACTAAAAAAGTAACGAATGAATTACATGGATCACTTGAGCATTACTACAATGCACCAGAAGATAAGAAAGAAGGTGATTCATACCGTACTACAGCAACATTAAGTGGTCCAATTATTAAAGATGTTTTAGGATTCCGTTTATATGGAAGTCAAAATAAAACTCAGCCTGATGCTCTTGATCTAAATAGATCTATTGATAGTGTAGCTGCAGGTCGTGAGGGGGTAAAAAATCAAGATGCAGGATTAAGATTGGCATGGCAATTAAATGATGATCAATCAATTATTTTGGATACTGCATTTGGTCGTCAAGGAAATAGATATTCTGGTGATTCGCAAAATAATAATGATCCATATGCAAAGGCTATTTTAAAAGAGTTGTACGGTACAGAAACGAATACAATGTATCGTGATAGCTATGCATTAACACATGAAGGAAATTGGGCTTGGGGAAAAAATAAATTAGTCGCACAATATGATAAAACAAAAAATAAACGATATATTGAAGATTTAGGAGGTTCAACGGAGGGGAGTATTAGTAATATTGGTGAAAAACAAACCTCTGAATTAAATACTTTACGTTTGAATGGTGAAGTGAATATTCCTTTTGAATTTTATGTTCCACAAAACTTAACCGCTGGTGTTGAGTGGGTGGATGATAAATTTACAGACCCTGCATCGACACGTGCAACCACGACAGTTGATTTAGCATCTGCTGGCATTATATTGCCAAATGACCGTACGGAAATGAAATCACATATATTTTCAACATATATTGAAGATAATATAGATATTAGTGATCAGACAAATGTGGTTGCAGGACTGCGATATGATGATCACAGTAAATCAGGAAGTAATTGGAGTCCAAGCTTGAATATTACTCAAAAGCTTGGGGAGCATTGGAAATTAAAAGGTGGTGTTGCTAGGGCATATAAAGCACCAAATATGTATCAAAATGCTGAAGGCTATATGATTACAACCAATGGAAATGGGTGCCCTAAAGATTTACCAACTTCAGTACAATGCTATTTATTTGGTAATGAAACACTTAAGCCTGAAACGTCAATTAATAAA
Source organism: Acinetobacter portensis (assembly GCF_010646905.1). Taxonomy (NCBI): domain Bacteria; kingdom Pseudomonadati; phylum Pseudomonadota; class Gammaproteobacteria; order Moraxellales; family Moraxellaceae; genus Acinetobacter; species Acinetobacter portensis. The sequence continues at coordinate 340,820 of NZ_JAAARQ010000002.1, read as the reverse complement.
GAAATTGGTGTTGAATATGAAAAAGATATTGTTAAAGCAAGTTTAGCGTGGTTCCGTAATGATTATAAAAATAAAATTGCTGCAGGACAAATACAAAGTGCTTTTATATCAAAAGGTAATGGGGTAACAAGAGATACAGTTATTTTAAAATGGGAAAATGTACCTGAAGCCCTTGTACAAGGAATTGAAGGTAGTATTGGTCTATCTTGGGATAATATTCATTGGACGAATAACTTTACTTACATGATGGACTCGAAAGATAAATCAACAGGTAATCCATTGTCATTAGTACCCGTATATACAATTAACTCAATTTTTGAATATGACGTTACAGATAAATTAGATGTTAATTTTGTTTATACGCAATATGGACGACAGAGTTCGAGAACCGTAGCAGAGATGCGACTTGAAAATGGAACTGGTTCGGGTGGTTTGGAAAGTACGCTAAAACCTAGTGTAGTAAAAAGCTATGGTATTGCAGGAATTAATGTGGGATATAAATTAAGCAACAATTTGAATACTCGTATTGGTATTAGTAATTTATTTGATGAGCAAAAATTACGTGACAGTAATTCAACTAGTCAAACTTATAACGAACCAGGTCGTGCATATTATGCAAGCTTAAAATACCAGTTCTGATTCAAATTTATTAAAAAAGACCGTTAAAGCGGTCTTTTTTAATGACCTAAAGAATGTGAATGTGATGTTTACTGTGTAACATCATGAGTAGTAAATGTATGTGTATGTAAATATTAATGATAATGATTTGCGTTAATATTTACAAAAAAAATAGAATCCACCAACTTTTTAATATTTTTTAACAGTTGGTGGGTTTGATGCAACATAAGTTTAGCAAAACATTATTAGCAAGTTTTATATTAAGTAGTGTTGGAAGCACTGTTTATGCAGAAAATAATAATGAACAAAGTCGCATGAAAAATGAGTCAACTAAACTTGAAACAATTGTTGTTTCGGCAAGTGGTTTTGAACAAAATATAAAAAAAGCAGCAGCGACAATTTCGGTATTATCACAAGAAGATATTAATAAAAAAGCCTATCGTGATGTTACAGATGCATTGAAAGATGTACCAGGTGTTGTTGTGACAGGCGGTGGTAGTTCAAGCGATATTAGTATTCGTGGTATGGGTAGTGCTTACACCGTCATTATGATTGATGGGAAAAAAGTAAATACACGCTCTGTACGTCCAAATAGTGATAACTCTGGTATTGAACAAGGTTGGTTGCCAGGTATTGAATCTATTGAGCGAATTGAAGTTATTCGTGGACCAATGTCTGGACTTTATGGTTCAGATGCGATGGGTGGTGTGATTAATATCATCACTAAAAAATCTGCTACAGAATGGTCAGGTGCTGTAAAAGTTGATACGACTTTACAAGAAAATTCAGATTCAGGAAATATTTATCAAACCAATGCCTATGTTTCAGGTCCATTAATTAAAAATTTACTTTCTTTGAAAGCCAATGGTACATATTCAAAACGTGAAGAAGATAATATTATTGGTGGCTATAAAGAACAAAAAATGCGTGCGGGTGGTGCGACTTTAACATTAACGCCAAATGATCAGCATGCGATAGATTTTGAATATAAGCGTTCAATTCAAAACCGTAATAGTACTGTTGGAAAAACAATTGAGAATAAACCAAATAAAAAAGGTGAATATCCTACAAATTCTTTAACTGACTATTATCGTACCGAATACAGTATTTCACACAGAGGTGAAGTCGGTCCTGTAAAAACCAACTCATATATTCAACGTGAAGAAACAGAAAATCCTTCACGACAAATGGAAGCTGTAAACACAACATTTAATACCAACAACCAGTTCCAGCTTGGTGCGCATAACCTTAGTTTTGGTGGAATGTATTTAAAAGAAGAATTAGAAGATAAAGGAAATAAACTTGGACAAGCTGGAAGTAAATTATCTAGCTTAGATCGTTATAGTTGGGCATTATTTGCCGAAGATAATTGGCAAATTGTGGATCCATTTGTTTTAACAACATCACTTCGTTTAGATAAAGATGAAAAATTTGGTGATCATTTGAGTCCTAAAGTTTATGGTGTTTGGACTTTAAATGATGAATGGATTGTAAAAGGTGGTGTTTCTACGGGCTATAAAACACCAGCATTACGAGCGACTGTCCCAGGGTGGGGGCAAGCGACAGGTGGTGGTAATAGTAATGGTGTGATTGTTGGAAATCCTAATTTAAAACCTGAAAAAAGTGTGAACTATGAAATATCTGCAAATTGGGATAATAACGATAATTTAAATGCAGGTATTACCGTATTTAATAGTGAATTTAAAGATAAGATTACCGAAATACGTGATTGTGATAAAGGTTCAGGTAGTGCGGGTTGTTCATGGTTAGGTGAAAACTTTGACTTTGTCAGTCTTCGAGAGAATGTAGATAAAGCAAATATGCGCGGTGTTGAAACCACATTTGGTTGGCAAATTAACTCTGATGTCCGTTTAAATGCAAATTATACATTTACAGATACAGAGCAAAAAAGTGGTGTAAATAAGGGTAAACCACTGAATGAAATGCCAAAGCATATGTTTAATACCACGGTTGATTGGCAAGCGACAGATACTGTGGGCGTGTGGAGTCGTATGAATGTTCGTAGTAAAACATCACCTTATTTAAGTCGTACATCTATGGCGGAAGGTAAACCTGCATATACCATGGTTGATGTCGGTTTAAACTACAAACCTACGGATAAAATTCAAGTAAATGCAGGTATTTATAATTTATTTGATAAAAAAATTGATACAGCAACATACGATTATGTTTTAGATGGTCGTCGTTATAACTTAGGTTTAACGTATAAATTCTAATCATCTACGAGAGAATTTAAAAAGCCTCCAATTGGAGGCTTTTTTTATGTCGCGAGAATTTTTTGAGCAGATTCAGAATAATAAAACTTTTCCAAATAATATCGCGCACGATTTTTTAACTGTTCAGTTGAAACCATGTGTTGAATAATAGGCGTTAGTAAATTTTGTAATTCATTTTCAACCAAAGCTTCATCAATATTTAAATCACATAATATTAAGTCAAAAGAACGTTGTTGATTACGTGCATACCATGCATAAATACCATCATGAACTTGTTGTTTTAAGTAGTCAGTTTGGCGAATAAAGTCCCAAATCTCATGTCCCATTTCTACAGTCTTTGGTAAATCTTGAGTTTCGATATAACTTTTTAAAACAGATAAAGGTTTATCTTTAATTTTATGCCAAAGATTGGCTTGGAAATGATAAAGCTTATTGTCGTCAAAATGATTATTCAGTACATGTTCACTCATTTGACTGAGCTTCTGAATATTCTTTTGCAAATAGTTATTGATGGTATTTTCAAGATTAGAATCGGTTACTGTTTCAAGTACAGATTTACCAATTTTCATAAAACTCGAAACACCAGGCACACTTTTCACCATGGCAGAATTATCTAAATAATCTTGTATGGAATGCTGAATAAGTTGAGTCACCATTGCTGAAAAGGCTTGGTTATTCACAACTGTTTTAATGAGTCGCTCGCGATGTCCACTTTTGCTTGCCACATATTGAGCAATTTTATCTACGGTTAAAACAGGAATGACATCTGCAATTTTTGTCGTTTCATTAATAGGGTGTACCAATGCAAAGCGAATATGTTCAGAAATTTGTTCAATTAAAAATGAACTTGCAGGCGTAGCTAGAATTTGTTTTTGAATCAGCTGATTAATTTGTTCAAATGTCCAAATATCTTCTAATCTTTGTTTTCTAAACCATTGGTGAAAGTGTGAGAATTCATCTTCTACTATTTTGGCTTGAGAAAATTCATGATCTAAAAATTCGAGATGAGCATCTATGAGTTGCTCAATCATAGGGTTTTTTTGCATAAAGATTCTAAAAGCCTAATTGAAAGGTATTAGTTTATCAGCAAGTGGATTCTTTAGGTCCTGTGTCTTTGAAAGGAATGGTAAATAATGTTGAGCAACCAGTTTCTCTGCTTCAATAATAGGTACATGTCCGACATTATTTAAAATGATAGGCTTTTCAGCGCGTTTTAATAGTGCCTGTAATTCACTAGCAACTTCATAATTGATAATTTGATCTTGTTTGCCCCACATAATGAGAGTAGGTGCTTCCACATTACGCGTTAAGCGAGCAAAACTATCGGGTGTGTAAATGCGGTTGAGTTTAACAATTTGATCGATGGCTTGATTGGTCTTAGATGCTTTTGAAATTAAAATTTGTTCTTGTGCAGATTGTAATTCATTTGGCATTTTAGGTGGGGACATCATTAATTTATGAATGACGTGTGCAAAATCACCCTGCTTATAAATTAATAAGTCTTTAAGTGTTTTTGGGTCTTTTGCATAACTGGTATTGGCTTGTTTATAAATACCTGCGCTACTCAATAAAAATAAACTTTGTGTATCAAATGGATATTGCGATGCATAAACGGTTGCAATAGAGCCACCCAAAGAGTGACCTGCGATATTTAAGTCTTTATCAATGTGAATTGCTTGAGCAAATTGGCGTAGTTCTGAAGTGATATTGGGGATGGAGCTATCGAAGGTTTTTGGAACGGTTGTATCACCATCTGTAGGTAAGTCTGGAATAATAACGTGATAATGAGGTGTTAAGTAATGCGCAACACGATTCCAATGATCGCGAGTTCCTGTTAAGCCAATGAGTAATACGGCAGGTTTGGATGTATCACCACCTTCATTGTATGTCCAAGAAATATCGCCAACTTTAATATTTTTTGTGCTTAAACCTGCATGTATGCGTTCTTGTTTTAAGTATTTTTGTAGGATGCTAAATTCGTTGTTTTTTGTATCTCGTGGCTTGTCTGCATAAGAATGTGGCGAACAAAATACAGCCAAACTAATATAAAGTGCATGTCTTAAATGGGTCAATCGAGTATTAAGTTGTTCCATGTGTTCACCCCTAACTCTAGATTCTTGCAAATTTATTTGAATATTGGATTTATATTTTGCCTATAAAGCTGCGTGATAATTATTGAATCCCTTTGATTCTATTATAAATAATTAAATCTGACTGTCATCCTATGTTTTTGTGATGTTACTTTTATGCTTTTATTAAAATGTGAACATGAGCATGAAAAGTCATGTTTATTTTTAGTGGTTCAATACTATAAAAAATAAACAGCTATTATTTTTTGCAAGTGACAATCAAAAAGCATGAGATTAAACTATGACAACTTAAAAGATCGGTGGTAGGAATAATGCTAACAGCAGCAGAAGCTTTAGATCGTTTAAAACAAGGAAATTTACGTTTCGTACAAGGTGAAACAAGTCATCCTAAGCTTTTGACACATCAACAACGGGCAGAAATGGCGGGTAGTCAAGAACCATTTGCCATCATTTTAGGTTGTTCAGATTCTCGCGTACCAGCTGAAATGGTTTTTGATCAGGGGCTTGGAGATCTATTTGTTATTCGTGTTGCTGGTAATATCGTTGCGCCATCTCAAGTAGGTAGTGTTGAATTTGCAGCTGAAAGTTTCGGTTGCCCAATTGTTGTCGTATTGGGTCATACGCATTGTGGTGCGATTCATTCAACAATTGAAGTGCTGATGAACCCAGAACAATCATCATCTGCAAACTTAATGTCAATTGTGAACCGCGTTCGTCCTTCTGTTGAAATTTTAATGCAAACAGAACTTAAGGATGATTTGGAAAAACTTTCGCAACATGCTGTTCGTTCAAATGTTTTTGCGTCAGTAAACCAACTTCGTCATGGTTCAGCTGTACTTGAGAATTTAATTGGTCAAGGTAAATTAAAAGTTGTAGGTGCAGAATATTCGCTAGAAACAGGTGAAGTAACTTTCTACGATTTCTAAATATTTTAGAATTAAAATGAAAAATAAAAGGCGCTTTATAAAGCGCCTTTTATATATGGATAGGTATTATTCAACAAAATGGGTTGTGCTTTGGCATTTGGATGTATTTGGTCTTTTTGCATTAAGTCTTTATGACCTGCAACATCTTTTAAAAAGAAAGGCATGAGCTTTACTTTGTATTGATTACTCACAATTTTATAATTATTTTCAAAGGCTTGTTGATACGCTGTGCCGTAGTTTGGTGGCATTTTCATGCCAAGTAAAATGACTTGAGCTTTTGTTTTCTGACTTTGTAATACAAGTTGCGCTAGGTTTTTTTGAATAAGCTGCGGTGGTTGACCACGTAAACCATCATTTCCGCCCAGTTCAATTACCACAATATCAGGTTTATGTGTTGCTAATAATTTAGGTAATCTTGCTACAGCACCACTGGTTGTTTCACCACTGACACTTACATTGACCACTTTATGTTTTTTGGGATATTGTTGTTCTAGACGATTTTTGAACAAACTCACCCAACCTTGATTCACTTGAATTCCATAACCAGCGCTTAAACTATCTCCAACGATCATAATAGTTTTTGCTGAAACGAACATAGGCACTGCGCTAAAGCACACTAAACAGACATACGCCAATATACGATTTTTATAATTGCGATTTTGCATAAGGGACAATATGACCAACTTCACCAATAATAATTCCATCATGCCACAAGCAATTATTTCTGCACAGCAATTGACCCAAAAGATCCAACTTGGCAATAAAGAACTTACAATTTTCGCAGATTTAAATTTAGAGATACAACAAGGCGAACAAGTTGCAATTACAGGGCGTTCAGGGTCGGGAAAATCGACATTATTAGGAATTTTAGCAACTTTAGATCAGGCTCATTCGGGTAAGTTGATTGTATGTGACGAAGCTGTACATCAACTCAATGAAGAGCAACGTGCTTTGCTTAGATTAAAAAATATTGGTTTTGTTTTTCAATCATTTCAATTGCTCCCACATTTAACTGCACTTGAAAATGTGATTTTACCGCTTAGATTGCAAACGAGTTTTAACTATAAAGATGCTGAAAAAAAGGCTTTTGCATTACTTAAAAGAGTGGGTTTAGAGCGTCAAGCAATGCAAACACCTAAAGTTTTATCGGGTGGGGAACAGCAACGTGTTGCTATTGCACGAGCGTTAATTAGCAACCCAAAAATTATTTTTGCAGATGAACCTACAGGTAATTTAGATGGTGAAACAGCAAAAGAAATTGAGCAGTTATTATTTGAATTAAATCGTGAAATTGGAACCACCTTGGTTTTAGTCACGCATGATGTTCAGCTTGCAGCGCAATGTCAAAAACATTATGAATTATTGAATGGTCAGCTGATTGATCGAACGCAAGGAGCATCAATATGAATGCTCTTTTTCGTCCCTTATTCATTCAAAGCTTTAAAAGTTCGGGAATTTACTTACTTATTATTGCTTTAATTTTAGCCATTAGTGCAACCACGGCTTTAAAGTTTAGTAATGAACAAATACAAAATGCTGTTGCGTTACAAGCTGCTGAAATGCTCGCAGCAGATTTAGTCATTACTGATAATGATCCGATTGAAAATACGTGGCGAAATAAAGCTCAAGAACATCAACTTAAACAATCTAATGTGACTGTTTTTGGCTCTATGGCATTTACCAATGATCAGTTTGTTATGGTCAATGTAAAAGCCATTGATGATGAATTTCCTTTACGTGGCGAATTAGAAGTTAGCCCAAATTCATCTCAAAAAATTCAATCTGGTGAAGTGTGGCTGAGTTCACGTGCAATGGATTTATTGAAAGTCAAAATAGGCGACAAACTTCATATTGCAGATGGTGAGTTTAAAGTTAGTGCCGTTATTGAACATGATTCCAATCAGGAGCTTGGTTTCTCAGCATTTTCACCTACGGTGATCATTTCCCAAGCAGATATTGCGAAAACCAACGCAATACAAACAGGTAGTCGCATTGAGTATCGTGTATTACTTTCAGGTAATGTAAAAAATACAAAAGGCTTTGAGCAAGATTTCAAAGCAATTGTTCAATCCAACAAAAATAAGTCAGAAGTTGATGGTCAAAATATTGATGAACAAAAAAGTTTAAAACTGCGTAAAGCAAGTGAGGGGAATACTCGCTTAATGAAGCCAATTGCAAATTTGGATACATTTCTACAATTGGCAAATATTTTAACAATTTTGCTGTGTGGTATTGCAATTGCGCTTACAAGTCAACGTTATGTACAGCAAAATCAAGATCATATTGCATTGCTACGTTGCGTAGGTGCGACTAAAAATCAAATATTATTGGCTTATTTAAGTTTGCTGAGTGTGGTTTTAGTTATTGCTATCGTTGTTGGTTGTTTTGTTGGATTGGCACTAGGTTATGGCTTATTACAGCTAATGCTTCAGCTCATTCCACATATTCAATTACAATTTTCAGCAGTTGATATGCTTTCAGGACCTTTACCTATTGCAATGCTCACGAGTGCTGTCGTGCTATTAGGTTTTGTTGTACCAAGCTTAATGCAATTATTAAAAACACCACCTATTCGTGTAATTCGTCAGTCAGAAAAATCTGTGAAGTCTATGCTGTGGATGTTATTTACAGGCACATTAAGCTTAGTGATTTTTAGTGCAGTTTTAACTGAAAACTTAGTTTTAAGTTTGTGGGTGATTGGTGTAATTATCATCCTCTGTGCTGTTTTATATATGAGTATTTGGCTTATTTTAAAGTTTATACAATCTTTAAAATGGAAAATTTCAGCTTATGTACGTGTGCCATATCAATCTGCATTTCAAATTACCGCTTTGGCTTTAGGGTTGAGTTTAGTTACGGTTTTAGCGGTATTAAGAACGGACTTACTAGATCGTTGGCAACAACAATTACCCGAAGGCACACCCAATCAATTTGTGTATGGCTTACCGCCTTTTGATATGCCTGAACTTAAAAATAAGTTGGATGTAAATCAATGGAAAAGTACGCCTTTATATCCCAATATTCGTGGCAGATTAGTTGCGAAAAATGATCAACCATTTTCACAAGAATTGGTGAAAGAAAATAATTCTTTACGTCGTGAACTGAATTTAACACAGGCGGAGACTTATCCATCAGACAATTTTATTGTGGCGGGTGAACCTGCATTTAGCGATAGAAATGAAGTTTCTATAGAAGCTAAAACAGCAAATGAACTTGGTATTCAAGTGGGGGATCGGCTGACCTTTAGTTTGCCTGAAGGTGTTTTAGAAGCCAAAGTCATTAATTTAAGATCGGTAGAATGGGAAAGTTTCAGTCCTAATTTTTTCTTTATTTTTTCACCAAAAACTATGGATGAAAATGCGGGAAGTTATTTAGGCAGTTTTTATGTACCTGAACAGGATAAACCTAAATTAATTCAACTGATTCAGCAATTTTCAAATACTGTATTTATTGATATCAGTCTTATTTTAGATGAAGTGAAACGTATTGTAAGTGTGCTAGTTCAAATTATAAGTCTGCTTGCAATATTGGTCAGTATTTCAGGAATCTTAGTCCTTATTGCATGTTTGAACTTACTGATGGAAGAGCGAAAAAGAGAAGTTGCTTTATTGCGCTCATTTGGTGGGTCTAAGCAAAAGCTTAAACAAATGATGACTTTAGAAATAGGTTTTATGGGCTTAGTGGCAGGGGTTGTGGCGTGTTTGTTTGCCGAAATTATTAGTGCAATTGCAAGTTATAAAATGGATTTAATCATGCAAATGCATTTGGAAATCTGGCTGATTTTACCTATTTGTATGACCTTGCTTTGTGCCTTGATTGGACGTTATCGCCTCAGCTATTTATCTGAAATTCCACCACTACAAAGTTTAAGAGAGATGAATCAGTAATAGATTCATCTCTCTTATTTTTAATTTAGTTTAAAACGTTAAAAGTATAATTATTATTCGTTTAAATGTTCAAGAAGTGCTTGCCAAAGTGAGCTGATATATTCAATCTGATTTAAGCAGTATGTATATGCAACATAACAAATAATGCTCCCAAGAATGATACCAAACCATTTGAAGCTTACATTTTTATGGGAGCGTTGACCTAAATACCAAATGAATGAAAGTAATAGTCCCATCAACATGCCACCAATATGTGCTGCATTGTTAATGCCTGAAATCATAAAACCCATACTCAAGTTAATTGCCATTACAATGACTAAAGTCTTTTTATCTAAGATGAATTTTTGACGAGGTAGTGGTGGTAAGAGTGCAAGTAAGGTCAAAGCTGCACCTAAGCCCATAACCGCACCTGAAGCACCTGCGCCAACACGTGGTAATAATTCAGGAATCATTTCATTCGCGTTTAGTAAAGTGTAGCTATTTTGAATAGAAATATAACCACTTAATAAGCTTCCTGAAAGACCAGCCAGCACATACAAACCTAAGAAATACCAACGTCCAAAAAGTTGTTCAACCACACTGCCAAAAATATATAAAGCCCACATATTGAGCATTAAATGAATAAGCCCAAAGTGAAAAAACATGCTACTAAATAACCGGAAGGGTTCTACTAAAAAAGTTAAAGGTGCATAATCGGCACCCCAACGAATTGCATCCGCAGAGTTAGGGTTTGAAACGTCCATACCTGTAATCACTTGCCAAGCAAATAAAGCGATATTTATCGCAATAATGAAAGCAGTGATCCACCAAAGATGGATATCAAGTTTTGTATGAATAATGGGTGGATTTTGATTTTGCATGTGATTTTTGGGATATGATTCATTATGATAAAAATGTGAAATAAGCTTTTAGTCTTGGCTTATAACTTCTAAGATAGCACGAAAAAATTAGACAGGGGTACGGTTCTAAGGTGAAAGCTTTTATTCTACGTATATTGATGATACTCCTTGCTTTGGTATTAATCATACAATTATGGATTTTTGCCAGTTTGGCTTGGTGGCGTACGCATCCTGTAAACACCACAATGTTTATGCGAATAGACTATTTTTCCGATATGTCTAAGCCGATTCAGCATGAATGGCGTGATTATGACCAAATGAGCGACTATTTAAAGCACGCAATTGTTGCTGCTGAAGATGGGAAATTTATGAGCCATAACGGTTTTGACTGGGATGGTATGCGATTTGCTCTAGAACGTAATAAAGATAAGGGCAAACTGGTTGCAGGTGGTTCGACCATTTCACAACAATTGGCTAAAAATTTATTTTTATACAATAAAAGATCATTTATTCGTAAAGGGCAAGAAGCTGTCATTACATGGATGATGGAGCGAATGTGGTCAAAAGAACGTATTTTAGAAGTGTATTTAAATTCGGTTGAATTTGGTGAAAATATTTATGGTATTGAAGCTGCAACTCAACATTATTTTGGCAAATCATCAAAAAGTTTAAGCCGTGAACAAGCCATATTTTTAGCAGCAATACTACCTAACCCAAAGTATTTTCAAGATAGACGCCATGACAGTAAGCTAAAGTATCGCAAACGTATGATTCAAAAGTATATGCGATATAGCCAAATTCCTTAATGTTTAGGTGTTGTAAAGAGTAAATAAAAAGTCCAATAAAATTGGGCTTTTTTTATGAAATTGTCACAATTTTGAAGCATACTTAGAAGTATGGGTAGACTTTAAAATAATGATGGTGATCTATGAATACGGCTGTTAGTGAAACTCCTGCGCAAGCTCCACAAATTGAATACGCATATAATGATCGTTATATAAACCGTGAACTATCAATTTTAGACTTTCATCTTCGTGTATTAGAGCAAGCTGTAGACCCACTTCATCCGCTATTAGAACGTATGAATTTCTTGCTTATTTTTTCCCGAAACTTAGATGAGTTCTTTGAAATTCGTGTTGCAGGAATGATGGAGCAACTCGATTTAGGTAATGAAAGTCATAGCCCAGATGGTTTAACGCCAAAACAAGTTTTAGAGCAAATTTCTAAAACTGCACATGAAGCGATTGAGCGTCAATATCGAATTTTAAATGAAGAAATTTTACCTAAATTACAGGAAGAAGATATTTGTTTCTTACGTCGTGGTGAGTTAACACCTGCTCAATCGGCTTGGGTGAAAAAATATTTCCAAGAACAAGTCGCACCTGTATTAACACCAATTAGTTTAGATCCTGCTCACCCATTTCCACGTTTGGTGAACAAGTCACTTAACTTTATTGTGACTTTGGAAGGGAAAGATGCATTCGGTCGTCAAATTGATCTTGCTGTCGTTCCTGCGCCAAGATCATTGCCACGTGTAGTTCGCTTGCCCAATGAGCTAACCGATGGTAAAGAACATCATGTTATGTTGTCTGCCATTATTCATGAACATATTTCTGATTTATTTCCAGGAATGACGGCAACAGGTTGTTATCAATTCCGTGTAACGCGTAATGCAGATTTAGCTTTAAATGAAGATGTTGAAGATTTAGCAAAAGCGCTAAAAGGGGAGTTAAATTCACGTCGTTTTGGTCGTGCAGTTCGTTTAGAAGTGACGCAAAACTGTCCACAAAATATTTATGAATACTTGTTAGATGAATTTGATTTACATGAAGATCAACTTTATAAAGTACAAGGACCTGTAAATCTTGCACGTTTATTAACCAATTTTAAACGCCCACATTTGCGTTACGATTCGCACACGCCAATCATTCCAAAAGTGCTCAAAAAATCTGAAAATATTTTTAGTGCAATGCAAAAGCAGGATATTTTGCTGCATCATCCCTTTGAATCTTTTGCACCTGTCATTAATTTACTTCGTGAAGCTGCGCGTGATCCACAAGTATTAGCCATTAAGCAAACACTTTACCGTAGTGGTCCTGACTCTGAAATTGTACAAGTCCTTGCTGAAGCGGCTAAAAATGGTAAAGAGGTTACAGCTGTTATTGAGCTTCGTGCACGTTTTGATGAAGAATCGAATATTGCGGTTGCCAATGTTTTGCAAGAGGCAGGCGCTGTTGTTGTATATGGCATAGTGGGCTATAAAACACATGCCAAAATGATTTTAGTGGTACGTCGCGAGAATAACAAACTTGTTCGTTATGTGCATTTGGGGACAGGTAATTACCATGCAGGTAATGCCCGTATTTACACCGATTATGGCTTGCTAACGACAGATAAAGAGCTTTGTGAAGATGTCCATCGTGTATTTCAAGAGTTAACCGGAATGGGCAAAATGGCGAAGCTTAAAAAGCTTTTACATGCGCCATTTACATTACATGCACAGCTTATTCATTTTATTGAAGATGAAATTGCCAATGCAAAAGCAGGTAAGCCTGCAAAAATTATTGTGAAAGTGAATGCTTTAACCGAAGTTCAGCTGATTAATAAATTGTATGAAGCATCTCAGGCAGGTGTTCAGATTGACTTAATTATCCGTTCGATTTGTTGTTTGCGCCCTGGTTTACCTGGTTTGTCTGAAAATATTCGTGTTCGTTCAATCGTTGGGCGTTTTTTAGAACATACTCGGGTTTATTACTTTGGTAATAATGGTGATGCTCGAATTTATTGTTCAAGCGCAGATTGGATGGATCGTAACTTATTTAATCGTGTTGAAGCATGCTTCCCAATTGTTGATCCTGCCTTGAAAAAGCGTATTTATCAGCAAGGTTTATTGGCGTACTTAAAAGATAATCAACAAGCATGGTTACTGCAAGGTGATGGTACATGGTTGCGTACAGGTGTTGAGGAAGGGAAATTGCCACATAATGCTCAACGACTTCTACTGGCTGAGATTAAGTAAAATAAATAATAAAAAAAGGAGTCATAATTGACTCCTTTTTTATGTTTGAACTTAAACTAAATCGCTTAGTTTAAGTTTTGCGTAATTTTCTGCAAAATTTGTAGGAGCACATCAAATTCACTTTGAAGCGGTGTACTCTTACGTGTCACTAATGCCAAGGTACGGCTTGGAGCAGCATCAATTTGCTTCACGACTAAATCTGGATTTGCTTTTACCATATTGGTATGAATTGCAATTTCAGGAAGTAATGTAAAGCCAAGATTTGCCGAAATCATTTCAACAAGCGTAGGCAATGAACTTGCTTTTAAGCGATGATCATTTTTACGCTCGCCAATAGGGCAGGCACTTAAAGCATGATCACGTAAGCAATGACCTTCTTCAAGCAACATTAAACGAGAAAGATCGAGCTGATCTAAAGATTTCGCATTTGCCGCATTTTGGTCTGATTTATGATAAACCAAGCATAAATTTTCACGTGCAATTTCAGCAACTTTTAAGCTTCGAGTGTCGAATGGTAGCGCAAGAACAACCATGTCTAGGTTGCCATACTCTAATTTTTCAACAATTTTTTCACTTTGTGCTTCGTGGAAATGAAGTTGAATTTTAGGGAGTTGCTTATGCATTTCATCTAATAATTGCGCCAAAATAAATGGAGCAATTGTTGGAATAACGCCAAGATGCAAATCACCTGTCAGTGGTTCACTCATTTCACGGCTTAAACGCATAAGGTCTTGCGCATCAGCCAATAGAACACGGGCTCGTGCAACGACTTGTTCACCCAAAGGGGTTAAACGTACGTTTTGGCGATCACGTTCAACGAGTACGCCACCCAATAATCGTTCCAACTCCATGATACCGCCCGACAAAGTCGATTGGGTCACAAATGAACGGCGCGCGGCTTCTGTGAAGTGCAGCGTTTCAGACAGCGTAACTAGATATGACAGCTGTCTTAGGGATGGTAGTGCAGCCATAGTGTCCTAATTTTTCGATTTAAAGTGATGTACAAATAATCCGCTAAGATATGGAATAAAGTGCGGAGGGACATCATGCCCCATTCCTTCAATTAATTCAAACTTAGCGCCCGGTATTGCTTTTGCAACAGCCTTACCATGTCCAGGAGGTAATAAACGATCACAAGAGCCATGAACCACAAGTGTTGGCTTTTGAATTTGCTTATTTAATTGTAGCAATGATCCTGTACATAATATTGCTAAAAACTGTTGAAGTATACCCGTTGGGTAGTAACTCCGATGATAAAGCTTTTTCGCGGTCTGCATTGCTTCTAGTTGGTTCACGAAACCTGGTGATCCAATCGTTTTTAACAAATGGATACTATGATTAATAATACCATTTTCATCAGATGACTCTGGCTTACCAATTAAACTTAACAGTTGTTTTGGATAAGGCAAAGGTAAAAAAGGTTTATTATTACTGGTAAAGAGTAAGCCAAGGCTTTGCACTTTTTCAGGGTAATTTGATGCAAGAATTTGCGCAATCATACCGCCCATCGAAGCACCAATCACATGCGCTTTTTCAATACCAAGTTCATCAATAAGTAAAGCTGCATCTTCAGCCATATCATATAAACTATAAGGTGCACCTTGATTTTGTAAACCTAGGGAAAAACGACCCATCATTTTTATGGTATTTAGTTTTGGACCTTTATTTCGAATTTTACTTGATAGCCCAATATCACGATTATCATAACGTATTACACGAAAGCCTTGATCAATAAGCGACTTACAAAAAAAATCAGGCCAAAAAAGTAATTGTGCACCTAAGCCCATAATAAGCAAAATGGCAGGATCTTCCTTTTTTCCGCCTAATTCTACATGCAGCTCTATGCCGTTTGTTAACTGAACTTTAGTTTCAGACATAAAAGAGGTGTAAGGGGAGTCCTGATATTTTAGGGCACTATTCATTTTTATTTTCCTACAACAAGGATGTTTTTAGGCATCCTTGTCATTTAAACCTTAAACAGATGCAGGAATCAAGTCAGGAACAAGTTTAGTTAAAGTTAAACGTTGTTTCGCTGCAGTTGCACCTAATAATACAAAGCCACGTAAAGTGTCAGATGAATCGAAAGCTTTTGCAATCATACCATCATCTAATTCTTCTGTTTGCCATGTGACTTCAAGGTCATTTGGAACAGCTAAAACAGTCAGTGGTGCAGCAGGTGTTTTTACCGCAACAGGCATTGCAGGGTAGTGAACTGCTGTATTTGCACCATTGAGGGTTTTAGCAAGTGCGCGTGCTTGTTGCATAATTGGCATAACGTAAGGCAGTAAAGTACCATTTACTTCTGCACAGTCACCAACGGCATAAATATCTGCTTGATTGGTTTCAAGTTGATTATTGGTAATCACACCACGTGCAGTTTGAATATTTGCTGTTTTAGCAAGTGCTATATTGGGTTGTAAGCCAATTGCAGAAAGAACCGCATCTGCAACAAAAGATTGTCCGTTTGCTAAGGAAACGACATAGCTGTTGTTTTCTGCTTTAGAAATTTTTTCAACAGTTGTGCCAAGTACAAACTTAACGCCTGTATCTTCTAGACCTTGTTTGAATGCAGATGCAACATGAGCAGGAAGTAAGCGACAAAGTGGCTGCGTTGCTAAATCAATGACGGTGACTTTGTGATCTGTGTTTTGTAAGTCATTGGCAAATTCACAACCAATTAAGCCAGCGCCTAAAATGACCACACGTTTATCGTGATTTTGGTCAATTTGCTTACGAAAAGCAGTGTAGTCACTTAGGTTGTTAACAACATGAATATCATCACTTGCATCGCCTGAAATGGCAAGACGAATTGGATTTGCACCTACAGCTAAAATAAGTTTGGCATAGGTTAAAGATGATTCAACACCATCTTTTTCAATGCTTAAAAGGTGATTTTCTGCATCTATGCTTTTCACCCATGTATTTTTTTCAATGCGCATATTGAGCTGAGCACTCATTTTTTCTGCATCGCCTAAAGCTATTTGCTCAGGTGCTTTTTTGCCTACTAATGCGTTTGAAAGGGTTGGTTTTGCATAATTTACTGCGTCATCGGCACAAATCATAACAAGTTCTTGTTCTGTATTAAGTTTACGGAACTCACGTGCTACGGTATAACCCGCCATACCTGAACCAATAATGACGATAGGATGCATAACAATCTCCACGTTAAAAGGAATAGTGCATAAAAAAGACCAGAGTATGGTCTTTATACTGATGCTTAGATTTCAATCATTTCAAAATCTGCTTTAGATACGCCACAGTCAGGGCATGTCCAATCATCTGGAATATCATCCCATTTAGTACCTGCTACGATACCATCTTGAGGACAGCCTTCTGCTTCGTCATAAATCCATCCACATACGATGCATTGATATTTTTTCATTTGACTCTCCAATACCGATCTAAAAGGGATCGGTGAAAATCCTTATAAAGGCAAGATACTATTTTATATGACAATCAGCGTTCATATAGATACGTAAATTTTTACGCAGTTATGTATCTAAAGTAAAGTAGATATACATCTTTAATTGCGCATTTTTAAAACTGAAGGTAATTAATGAACAAAACTTGTCACAAATACAGAGTGAATTTGTTTATTTGGCGAAATGTCATTTCTATCGTTTGAAAATCTAAGAAGTCAGTTTGTTTATAAATAAAACAATATGCTTGATTACGACTTAAGTTGAACAGAAATTTTTGAAAGAATCAGGTATTTTATAATTAGATGAATCTATAATTAATATTTAGATAAAAAATAAACCAATTAAAACAACCGGTTACTATTTTACTTGTGTTCGCTATGCATTCGTTTTAGCCTCCTTTTGCTAGCTCTTATTGAAAATAAGCGGTAAAATTCACTCATTCCTTCCCAATTAAATTTTCTCCCATGAGTAATCAGTCTACAGCTTTGTGGTCACACATTCGTACGGTTCAAGATTTTCCAAAACCAGGCATTTGTTTCTTCGATCTTACGCCATTATTTATGAAAAACATTGGTCTTTTGACTGATGCTCTTATTGCGAGTATTCCTGCTGAAAAACTTGAAGAAGTTGAAAGCTTTATTGCAGTTGAGGCACGTGGTTTTGTATTGGCAAGCTTGCTTGCACAACGTACAGGCAAAGGTTTAATTCTGGTTCGTAAAGCAGGTAAATTGCCACCTCCTGTTGTAGGCGTGGGTTATAGCTTAGAATATGGCTTAGATCGTTTAGAAATGTCTGCTGAAATTCAAAGCCAAAAAGTGATTATTGTAGATGACGTACTTGCAACTGGTGGTACTTTAAAAGCAGTTAAACAACTTGCTGAAAAATGTCACCACAATGTTTTAGGTGCGAGCATTTTCTTAGATTTACCAGATTTGCATGCCGATTTAGGTCTAGATATTTGGACTGTTTTAGATGATAAATCTAAACCTGAAACAGTTGCAGCATAAGTTTTATTGATTATTCGATTGCTAAAAAGCCACATTGATTGTGGCTTTTTTATTTTCTAGATTCGTGTTTTTAACCGCTTTAAAACGTTTTCTCAATTTCTACAATTAAATCATTCATTTTTTCAGGATGATCTAAGCGGTGATGCCCACCCTCGATACTTTGGATTTGCATATAATTTTCCAAAAACTCTTTGGTCGCATGCATATCTAAATTTTCATCACCCAACTCTAAATATGCCATTTGCTGAATGTCATGATTTAAGTCTGCATCGGTAATTGGGGGATAATCATCGCGGAAATTTGGTCTTAAACTAGGGTTGGCAATGACACATGGAATTTGATGTTGAAATGACATCAGTAACGCCCAGTAGCCACCCAAGCTATGACCGACAATAATATTGGGTTTAATTTTTTCAACAATATCATGATAAAACTGCGAAACAGTTTCAAAATTTAAATTACGATAATCGACGTTAATACAATACTTTTGCTGAGCATCAAGCGCATGAAATTTTGTTGAATCTCTTGAAGAGTCCAAGCCATGGAAAAACAAAATTTTTGAAATACAAGTCGTCATTATTTTTTATTCACAAAGCGAAGAAAATAAAAATGTTAAAACGTGATTTTTCAACAAATGGTCAACCTTTATCTTAATGAAAAATTGATCTTATAAATGTTAGATTTTCGTCTATTTTATGGCTGGTTTTAAGCCTTTAGTCTAGGTTTTAATCCATTTTTTTGACTTAAAATGAATAGGTTTTGGTCTGTATAAAATGGTAAAGAAGAATTTAATGATTATTATTTTGTACTACACGGCAGATTTTTATCAATGAACAGTATTTCCCACTGCGCATTGTGATGTAAATCTGCTATGCTATGCCACTTCTATTTCTTATCTAATTACGAGGCAGAGATGACGCAAAATAACGCTCAATCGACTTCTGAACAACCTATTTCCGAAAACGATTTAATTGCACAGCGTCATGCCAAGTTAAAGCAAATCCAAGAACAAGCAAAAGAAACGGGTGTTAGCCCTTGGCCAAATACGTTTAAACGTGAGCATTACGCACAAGATTTACAAGACCAGTTTGCCGAAGTATCTAAAGAAGATATTGAAGCAGGTGAAAAGGTTTATGTATCTATCGCAGGTCGTGTGATGTTGAACCGCGGTTCATTCATCGTAATTCAAGACATGACGGGTCGTATTCAGTTATATGTTGCACGTAAAGAACTTGCACCTGAAGTATTAGAAACAATTAAAGGTTTAGACCTTGGCGATATTATTGCTGTTAAAGGCTATGTAGGTCGTTCAGGTAAAGGCGATCTTTATGTACATATCGAACACTTCGAACTTTTAACTAAATCATTACGTCCACTTCCAGATAAGTTCCATGGTTTAACAGATACAGAAGTGAAGTATCGTAAACGTTACCTCGACTTAATCGTAAATGAAGAAACACGTAAAACTTTTGAAATTCGTGCAAAAGTGGTTTCAGGTATTCGTGCATATTTAACCAACGAACGCTTCATGGAAGTTGAAACACCAATGATGCATGTGATTCCAGGTGGTGCATCTGCGCGTCCATTTGAAACGCATCATAATGCTTTAGATATGCCATTGTTCTTACGTATTGCGCCTGAGCTTTACTTAAAACGTTTGGTTGTTGGTGGTTTTGAACGTGTATTCGAAATTAACCGTAACTTCCGTAACGAAGGTGTTTCTACGCGCCACAACCCAGAATTTACGATGATTGAATTCTATCAAGCTTATGCAGACTATAAAGACTTGATGGAACTCACTGAAAAAATGCTTGAAAAATTAGCCATCGACATTTTAGGTTCTTCAGATGTTCCTTATGGCGAAGAAGTGTATAGCTTCAAAGGTCCATTCAAGAAAATTTCAATGTTTGATGCCATTCTTGAACATAACCCAGAATTTACTCCTGAAAATGTAGCTGATCGTGAATTCCTTGCGAATTTCGTAAAAGAAACATTAAAAGAGCAAGTGAAGCCTGGTTTTGGTTTAGGTAAACTTCAAACTATCGTATTTGAAGAAACAGTTGAAACGCAGCTTCGTCAGCCTACTTTCATTACAGAATATCCTGCTGAAACTTCTCCATTGGCACGTCGTAATGATGATAATCCACATATCACAGACCGTTTTGAGTTCTTCATTGGTGGTCGTGAATTGGCAAATGGCTTCTCAGAATTGAATGACCCAATTGACCAAGCGGAACGTTTCCAAGCACAAGTAAATGAAAAAGATGCAGGCGATGATGAAGCAATGCATTACGATGCAGACTTCGTTGAAGCTTTAGAATACGGCTTACCTCCTACAGCAGGTCAAGGTATTGGTATTGACCGTTTGGTTATGTTATTCGCGAATGCACCAAGTATTCGTGATGTGATTTTATTCCCTCATATGCGTCATAAAAACGTATAAGATGTGAATAATAAAAAACCCGCCAAGTGCGGGTTTTTTATTGTTTAAAGTTTAAATGTTTATAATTTTATAGATTAACGACTTGAAAAGCATACTTGATGCTTTGGGTTAAAAATGAAATTGAATAGATGAATGACAGTCAGTTTAAATACCTGATTAATTATATTTTATAAGCAATATCAAAAAAGCTTTATATGATGATTTTGCATATTAATATCACAAAACAAGCAATAGCAAAGATAACTAAATCACTATAATGAATATCAAATTTCATATGTGTCATAAGGACACGTTTTTCTAAGCTGGTGTTGTCCATGTCGTTAAATGAGGAAAGACTTACTCATCTAAAACAGCTTGAAGCTGAGAGTATTCATATTATCCGTGAAGTAGCAGCTGAGTTTGAAAACCCAGTTATGCTTTATTCAATTGGTAAAGATTCAGCAGTCATGCTGCATTTAGCCCTCAAAGCATTTTATCCTGCAAAGCTTCCATTCCCACTACTTCACGTAGATACAGGTTGGAAATTTAAGGACATGATTACCTTCCGTGACAACATGGCAAAAAAACACGGTTTTGATTTGATCGTGCATCAAAACAAAGAAGGGAAAGATGCGGGCATCAATCCATTTGACCATGGTAGTTCTAAATATACAGACATCATGAAAACTCAAGGTTTAAAACAAGCCTTGAATAAATATAAGTTCGATGCAGCTTTTGGTGGCGCGCGTCGTGACGAAGAAAAATCACGCGCAAAAGAACGTGTGTATTCATTCCGTGATGACAAACATCGTTGGGATCCTAAAAATCAACGTCCTGAACTTTGGAATCTTTATAACGGTAAAGTAAACCAAGGTGAAAGCATTCGTGTATTCCCATTATCAAACTGGACTGAGCTTGATATTTGGCAATACATTTACTTGGAAAGCATTCCATTAGTACCACTCTATTTAGCTGCAGAACGTCCTGTGGTTGAACGTAGCGGTACGTTAATTATGGTTGATGATGAACGTATGCCTTTAAAAGAAGGCGAAGTTCCACAAATGAAATCGGTACGTTTCCGTACATTGGGTTGTTACCCACTTACGGGTGCTGTTGAGTCTGAAGCCGATACATTGCCTGAAATTATTCAGGAAATGCTTTTGGCAACCAGTTCTGAACGTCAAGGTCGTATGATTGACCATGATGAAGCAGGCTCGATGGAGAAGAAGAAACAAGAGGGTTACTTCTAGAATCTCTCCCTAAAAATCTCCCCAAACCCCTCTTTATTAAAGAGGGGCTTAAAAGCGGAGGAAGTCTCCCTTTACTAAAGGGAGATTTAGAGGGATTAAAGATATTAGAACCGATTTCAAAAGAATATGTGGAGTTTGAGCAATGTCTCATCAATCAGATTTAATTAGCCAAGACATCTTGGGTTATTTAAAACAACACGAAAATAAAGACCTTCTACGTTTTTTAACTTGCGGTAACGTAGATGATGGTAAGTCGACTTTAATTGGTCGTTTGCTTTACGATTCAAAATTGATTTATGAAGATCAATTGCAAGCGGTAACACGTGACTCGAAAAAAGTCGGTACAACAGGTGATGCGCCTGACTTGGCTTTACTTGTAGATGGTTTACAAGCTGAGCGTGAACAGGGTATTACCATTGATGTGGCTTACCGTTATTTCTCTACAGAAAAACGTAAGTTTATTATTGCCGATACCCCAGGACATGAACAATATACGCGTAACATGGCAACAGGTGCATCTACTTGTGACCTTGCGATCATCTTAATTGATGCGCGTTATGGTGTTCAAACGCAAACACGTCGTCATACATTTATTGCAAGCTTGTTAGGCATTAAGAACATTATTGTTGCGATTAACAAAATGGATTTGGTGGAATTTTCTGAAACACGTTTCAATGAAATTCAAGCTGAATATGCAGGTTTTGTTGCGCAATTAGGTGATCGTAAACCGTCAAACATCATCTTTACGCCAATTTCTGCATTGAATGGCGATAACGTGGTGAACAAGTCTGAAAATACACCTTGGTACACAGGTCAAACGTTAATGGGTTCTTTGGAATCTGTTGAAATTAATCGTACATCTGCGAAGCAAGATTTCCGTTTCCCTGTTCAATATGTAAACCGTCCGAACCTAGACTTCCGTGGTTTCTGCGGTACGATTGCTTTGGGTGATATTAATGTTGGCGATACAGTTAAGGCTTTACCATCGGGTAAATCATCAACTGTTAAAGAAATTGTGACTTTTGATGGCAACCTTGAACGTGCTGTTGCGGGTCAGGCTGTAACGCTTACATTAAATGATGAAATTGATATTTCACGTGGTAATGTTTTAGTACGTGTAGATCAAGCTGAACCATTTATTTCACGTTCTGTGAATGCGACTGTGGTTTGGATGGCAGATCAACCACTTGTGATTGGTAAATTGTATAACTTGAAAGTGGGTACGCAAACTGTTCCTGCAAAAGTGACTGCGATTAACTTCCGTACAAACGTGAATACGCTTGAAAAAGCGCAAGTTGAAAGCTTAGAGCTAAACTCTATTGCCAATGTAACCGTTGAGTTTGATGCACCTGTTGTATTTGACCGTTATCAAGACAGTCGTTATACAGGTTCGTTTATCTTTATTGATCGTTTAAATAACGTGACGATTGGTGCGGGTATGGTGGAGGAGTCTGTTGAATGGACTGCACATACAAACCCTGTAACAGCGGAAGCTCGTGCTGCTCGTTTAGGTCAAAAACCTGCGTCTATTACTGTTTCAGCGAAAGCATTGGAAAATGCGCAAGCACTTGAAAACTTGTTGCTTCAACAAGGTGTGGTTGCTATTGCGAAAGCAGGTTTAGATGCTGCTCAAGTTGCACTTTTACGTGAAACGGGTATTGCTGTTATTACGACTGTAGATGAAGCTACAGATGTAACATTTACTGTAGATGCTGTTGAAGAGTTGGTTGAAAAGATTGTTGAGTTGGTTCGTCTGTAATTTAATAAAATAGTTTAAAATACCCCACAAATTGTGGGGTATTTTAATAAAAATGGTTGAATTAGAAGATGCGGAAGATATAGTTTGTATATTTAAATTCATTTTAGGTTTGTGTAGAAAAATTAATATAGAAGAAAATCCTGAAATTAAACATGAATACTATTTGAATTTAGATGAAGCTTTAATAATATTTAAAAGTGTACTTGCTAAAGAAAGAAGAAAATCTACTTGTCGACTAAAGAAAGCTAAAGTTGAATTAAGTGAGATGAGTTTTGATGAGGAAGAAAAAGGATTATTAGTTTTAACTCAAAAACTGATTAATCGAATAAGTACGTGGATTGAATTGTTAAATAAGCTTGAAAGCATAGTTTATTTTTCAACTGGTAGAATTTTGTTTTTTAAAGATAAAATTCGTGCTTATGATTATTTAAAAAAAGTTAAAGATACTTGTGAGGAATATTATTCAGCTAGGTTAATTTTAAATTTAGCAGATGAAAAATTATTTGAATATTGTAAAGATATTGGGTTTGAAGATACTTTTTTAAAAGTATTGCAAGCATCTTTTAACCACAATAACTCATTTAAAGATTATAGTTTACCAAATGAGTTAAATAGAGTAGATAAGAAAAATAAAGTTTTAATATATTTACTAAATTTCTATGTGCATAATATTTTGGATAAATTAATTGTTAGATTTGATGATCATGAGCGTAAGGTTGCTCATTATACTTCATTGTTTGGTTTTGATAAGTTAATTGTTGAAAGCAAGCCTTTGCGTTTAAATTCGGCAGATTTAATGAATGATCCTAGTGAAGGGCAATTAATTTTTCCATACTTAGGAATTTCTAATGAAACTAATGATAATACTTTTTTAAGTTGTTTCACATTTAATCATAACTCATTAAATCAGTTTAGATTATATGGACGTACAAATAATAAAGAAGGAACTGGTATAAGTTTAGTTTTAGATAAAACTTATTTTTCAAATACTGCTAATGGTTTTATTTTTGATAAATTGATAGAAAGTCCTTTAAAAAAAGATAGAGTCGATGATGGTTTTACAGAATATTTACCTTTATTTAGGTGTGTTTATATAGATACGAAAACTGGTTTTATTGATGTTGCTAAAAGAAATAAAACTTCATTCTATCAGGAGTATGCTACTCATGATTTAAGTATTGATGAAATTAAAGCACATTGGGTTGAATATGAAAGCTCTATAAATAGTATAAATAAAAATGTATATGAAGATTTACAGAAAATTAGTGAAATAGTTTCTCTTTTAAATAAAAATAAAAAAGATGATAAAACTTTAGAGAGAATTATAAAGAAAACTTTAAGGCCATTGAGGTTTGTCTTTAAACACTTAGCATTTCAAGAAGAGCAAGAGTGCAGAGTTTTTTATGTAACTACACTTAGTGATACAAAAGTTAATATACCAAATAATGAGCAAAGAGTCATTTATGAATATGGTGCAGATATAAAGGATAGTTTAAACAATATTTATATAGGACCAGCTCTAAGTGAAAAATTTACTTACATTCGTAAAGTTCTAATTGATACAGAGGTTAAGATACAGGTTTGTGACAGTCCTTTTTTTAATCAGTAGTGGATATTAAGTATAATTTGAATTAAGATATATCTTAACTAAAACTAAGATATATCTTATTTATGTCAAAATCAGAAATCCTTGCTGAAATTGATGGCACTTCACAGCCCAGAAAACGCTTGTTTGAAGCAGGGGAAATGAAACTACTCGTGCTTCATTTTATTTCACAACAGCCCAAATTCAGTTACGACATCATTAAAGATGTATCGGCACTTGTGGGTGGAAACTACAAACCAAGCACAGGCACCATTTGCCCAACCATTAACTACCTAGAAGAACAAGGCTATACAGAAGTTCATTTAAGTGAAGATGATCGAAAGCAATATCACATCAACCCCAAAGGCTTAGAGCATCTACAAGCACAAAAGCAAAAATTAGAAAAAACACTTAATCGCTTTAATACACGTAACAAAATTCAGAACAATGCAGATTTAATGCAAATTAAACAAGCAATGGAACAGCTAAAATCTTCACTCAGACAGCACTTACAAGATGATGAAATCCATCCTGAAAAAGTTGCAAAAATTGCCGAAAAAATCCACCAAGTAGCAGTAGAAATTAAAGATCTATAGGTTCAGTAAAAGTTATGAGTCGTATTAAAATTCATCCAAAACATATGGCATGGCTCATGCCATTCATTCTTTCAGGCATTATGAGTGGCGCAATTTCTTGCTACAACATGATTTTAAATAAAGGATTAGTACACGACTTTTTTCAATTATGGTTATCTGCTTGGAGTAAGTCTTGGTTGTTGGCATTTCCATTAATTTTGATTGTTTTACCTTTGGTACGTAAATTTTTATTAAACTTTATTGATACAAGCAAGTTGTAAAAAATAAGCTATAGAACCTTCATTCGCTGTCATTCATAATGAAAATGAAACCATTATTGGCAATGAGATATATCAATGAAATATTTAACCATCTTCATCTGTTTAGGCTTATCTGCATGTGCAACACAACCATCCAAAAATATTCTTCAAGAAACAAAAGAATGCGCACAATACAGAGCAATGATGACTGCACCAATGCCACCAAGCGAACATGAAAAACTCAAAGTTGCATGTGAGCAATCACAACAACATCAACAATAAATTCCAAATACAGAGTATGAAAATAGGTTTAAAGGCATAAAAGTAAGTGCTAGACCAAAGTGCGAGTACACTTCATTCCAAGTGTTAACTATGTTCAAATACGCATAAGAAACATGAATAGTGAATAAATAAGGAAAGGCAAATGTCACAAGCAAGCATGCAACAAGTCATTATTACAGAACCGGGCGATGTCGATAAACTTGCCTACGAAACAGTTGCAATTCCAACACCACAAGCAGACGAAGTACTGGTAAAAGTACATGCATTTGGTATTAACCGCCCAGATATCTTACAACGCCAAGGCTTATATCCAATGCCAAAAGGCGTAACACCTGTACCGGGGCTAGAAGTTGCAGGTGAAGTATTTGCTGTTGGTGAAAGCGTGACACAATTTAAAGTGGGCGATAAAGTTTGCGGACTAACCAATGGTGGTGGCTACGCACAATATTGCGTTGTGCCTGAAAGCCAAACTTTAAATATTCCTGAAAATGTAAGCTACGTTCAAGCGGCTGCCATTCCTGAAACATTTTATACGGTTTGGGCAAATATCTTCCAAATGGGCAAAGCCAAAGCAGGCGAAACTGTACTCATTCATGGTGGAACAAGCGGTATTGGTACCACAGCACTCATGCTTTGTAATGCATTAGGATTGAAAACATTTGCAACCGTGGGTTCAGATGAAAAAGTACAAGCCATTTCAAACATCACTACAGCCATTAACTACAAAACTCAAGACTTTGAGCAAGTAATTAACGAAGCAACCGATAATGCAGGCGTGGACGTTATTCTCGATATTGTTGGTGCGCCATATTTAGCACAAAATTTAAATCTATTACGTCGTGATGGTCGCTTGGTGTATATCGCCTTTTTAGGTGGTGCAAAAGCCAAAGAAGTGAAGCTTGGTCAAATTATGATGAAACGATTGACCATTACAGGCTCAACCATGCGTGCACGTAATACAGCAGAAAAAGCTGAAATTACCCAAGGCTTAAAAGCCAATGTTTTACCACTTTGGGCAAAAGGCGAATGCTTACCTATGATTTATAAAACATTCAAATTCGACCAAATTCAAGATGCACATGCATGTATGGATACAGGTGAGCATGTCGGTAAAGTCGTGGTAGAAGTTTTATAAGTTTTAGACTGCCAATGATTTAAGCTATAAATCAAAAAACCACTGCATTTGCGGTGGTTTTTTATTGCTAAGCCCAAATGAAAAGATGCGGTATAGGTTTGAAGATATATTTCCATGATGATTTATGCGAAAATACGACTTTATCTATTTATTAGTCCAAAGGCATTTCATGACTGACCAATCTCCTGAATCTTTAAGCGATATCGAAATTGTAGATATTTTACAATCCATGAAAAACGATGAGCTCAATATAGAAGCAAAAGAGATTATTCGTAATGGCGGTAAAGCAGGTCGTCAGGAAGCGCATAAACAAGCACTCGTTGCATTGCATACAGCATTTGAAGAGCGTTTTGTAGAGGCAGTAACTCTAGCTTTAGGCTTAAACGAAGGTCAGGCGAAAAAAATTCGTTATAAAAAAGACCGTATTCGTATTTTGAAAGTACGTGGCATCGATTATTTAGCAATTGACGGTGCAGAAACAGCACAAGTATTGTCACAAGTAGCACAAGCAATTGTTCGTGAAGATGCAATTGTGAATTCTGGTCTTCACAATATTTTTCCATTTTGGAAAGAAGGCTGGCCGATGGTTCAGTTCGATAATGCATATACGATTTTAGAAGATGATATTAACATTCACTACCAAGCAGTTTTAGATGCTTTACTAAGCAAATAATTTTAGTTCGGTATTTTAAATGCCAATAAAAAAGCACCCTAAGGTGCTTTTTTTTATGCTTAAGATATTATCCAAGTGTTGAATAAAGAGGGAACACACCAAATACAAGTGCAGCAACAAGCATGACTAAACAGGTAATAATTGCCCATTTAATGGTGAATTTTTGATGAGCACCAAATTCAATACCTGCCAAGCCAACAAGTAAGTAAGTTGATGGAACAAGAGGAGATAATAAATGCACAGGCTGACCAACAATAGATGCACGTGCCATTTCTACAGGGCTAATACCATAATGAATTGCTGCTTCTGACAGAATTGGAAGTACGCCATAGTAGAAAGCATCATTTGACATAAAGAAGGTTAAAGGCATACTGATAATAGCAGTAATAGGTGCTAGGAAAGGACCCATACTTTCAGGAATAATCGCTACTAGCTCTTTAGACATGGCTTCAACCATACCTGTACCTGCTAAAATACCTGTAAAAATACCTGCCGCAAAAATAATACCAACCACGTTTAAAGCACTACCTGCATGGTTTGCAATTAGTGATTTTTGCATGTCGATGTCTTTATAGTTCACAACAAGCGCAATACTCAGTGCAATCATGAATAAGATAGACATTGGTAAAATGCCATAAATTAATGACACCATAAGTACAACAGTCAGTAAAGCATTGAACCAACGTAAGTGTGCGCGGTTCGCTTCAGGATTTGTTGAAATTTGAATTGAATCGCCATGACTGATATCTAATTCAACAATACCTAAACGCTTACGTTCCATACGGCCATACATGAAGCCGACGATATAAAGCCAGAAAATGGCAAATATCATAGGTAAAATCATAGGAACGAATACATCACTTGGGTCTACATGCAAAGCACTTGCTGCACGAGCAGTAGGACCACCCCAAGGTGTTAGGTTCATAATACCGCTAGCAAGCATCATTAAACATGCCATGATAAGCGGGCTCATACCTAAGCGTTTGTAAAGCGGTAGCATTGCAGCCACACAGATCATATACGTTGTTGAACCATCACCATCTAAAGAAACAATGAGAGTTAAGGTAATTGTACCCATGACCACTTTCAGTGGGTCACCTTTTACAAGGCGTAAAATCCATTTTACAGAGGGGTCAAATAAACCTGTATCAATCATGATTGCAAAATAGAGGATTGCGAAAAGCAACATCACACCAGTAGGTGCTAGTTTTTTGACGCCTTCAAGCATCATTTCACCAAGCTCGTTCAGGTGAATATTGTCTAGTCCTTCTACAAAGAAACTAAGACCGTATGCAATTAGAGCAAATAGAACGGGAATTAATGTAAGTGCAACAAGCGGTGTTAGGCGTCTAGACATGATTAAATACATGAAGCAGATAATCATACCCAAACCAAGAATGGTGAGCATTATTTCAATCCTTTGAATTATGTTGTGAGTATTATTTTTTCTTAAAAGCGTTACGATAGTAGTGAAAAAATGATGAATTAGAAACAATGTGGAAAAAAAGTGATTTATTCGATCATTTTATGGGGAAATAGTATATAAAAAACAATAATTTAAATTTTAAATTTGATGTCGAAGAGAGAAAATAATCTTGAATATGTGTAAGTATAGGTAATTACGTGTTAATTCATGTAATTTGGTTGATTTTTTTGGTTATTTAATCATCTAAAGTCGATTGTTTTTATATCAATAAAAGTGCAAAAGAATAATTTTTATACTATTTTGTTGAAATAGACTAGTCATCAATTTCACTTTTTTTATAAGGTGGTGATATAAAAAAGAATCAGATTACTCTGATTCTTTTTCAATAGTTTGGTTAACTTCATTGATGCGAGTAACTAACAACTGGTCAATTTTAAAGTGGTCGACATCGACAACTTCAAATTTATAATTGCCATAAATTACCGTGTCAGCAGGACGTGGAATTTTACGCAGTTTATACATCATAAAACCAGCTAGGGTTTCATAGTTTTCATCATCTGGCATGGTGTCAATTTCAAGCGCATGCTTCAAATCTTCAATTGGTGTACTACCATCAATCAACCATGAATTTTCGTCACGTTTAATAATTTGCAAATCTGCTTCAATAGGGGTAACCCAATCACCCATCACGGTAATCATGATATCTGAAAGTGTAATTACACCAACAACAAGTGCGTATTCATTAATCACCACAGCAAATTTTTCTTTGGTTGAGCGAAAACGATCGAGCAACTCAGAAAGGGTTAATGTATCTGGAATGGTTAAAACATTACGGATGGTGTTTTCATTGAGTTGTAGTAAAGATTGATTATTTAGAATACGAACCAAAATATCTTTAGCATCTACATAGCCAATCACATCGTCAATATTTTCACTACAGACTAAAAACTTAGAATAAGGGAATTCAGCCAGTTTTTGACGAATACTTTCTTCAGATTCTTTGAGAGTGAAAAAGACGACATTTTCACGGGTTGTCATGCTCGACGGGACATTTCGTTCTTCAAGTTCAAATACATTTTCAATGAAATGATGTTCTTGCTTTTGCAATACGCCTGCTTGCGCACCTGCATCCATAACTGCAGAAATATCGGCAAAAGTAATGTTGTCATCACGAGTTGTATTTACTTTAAATAAGCGAAAGAGTAAATTCGCTAAACTATTGATAAACCAAGCCAAAGGTTTACAAACAACAATAAAGACTTGAATAGGGTTAATAACAGAAATGGCAATTTTTTCAGGTGCGATCATTGCCAAGCGTTTTGGCATAAGATCGGCAAATAAAATAAATAATGATGTCACTAACGTAAATGAAAGCGTAAAACTAATGGTTTCTGCCCAAGGGCCAACATAAAATTGGTTTACAAAGCTAATGAAGTAGGGGCGAAATGCACCTTCACCTAAAATACCGCCAAGAATTGCGACAGCATTTAAACCAATTTGTGACGCTGCAAAGAAATCTGCAGAGTTACCTTGTAAATCTAAAACTTTCTGTGCTCGGTCTTCACCCGATTCAGCAAGAATCTTAAGTTTTACTTTTCGAGCACCTGCTAATGCAATTTCAGTTAAAGATAAAAATCCAGCCCCTGCAATAAGGACTAAGATAATAAGAATATTTTGAAAAAGGCTCACGAATCCACCTGTGGCTCATCATTATTATGAATATTTTTAACACAAATTAACCTGAGGTTATATAAAAATATTCGCTCAGGTTCATAAAGGATAATCTTAATAAATAAGAACTTATAAATAAATAGGAATTAATAAGTTGAATTTTGAGTGTTATTTAATAAAAACTCTCGATTCTCTTCTTCAATCATTTGACGAGCAACATATAGAATAAGTTGGCGTAACCAACGATGTGCAGGATGATGATGAAGTAAAGGGCACCATGCCATTTTTAATTCAAATTCAGGAATATAAAAAGGAGGATCTTTAATTAACAGATTTTGACTATTCGATTGTAAACTTGCAATACGCGTTGGCAATGTTGCAATTAAGTCTACATTTGAAGCAAGTAATGCAGGCATTTGGTAATGGCGGGTAAATACTGAAATTTTACGTTTTTGACCAATACGCTCTAAAGCTTGATCAATCCAGCCTAAGCCAGCTTGTTTTTCAGGATTAACACCAAAGCCAACGCCCATACCTGTTTTAGATACCCAAATATGTTGTGCATCTAAATAACTTTTTAAGTTTAAGTTGGTTGCAGCAGGGTGCTTACTATTTAACAAGCAAGAAAAGCTGTCACGCCAAACTAAAACTTGATGGAAACTTTGTGGAATTTCATTGAATCTATTAATGGCTAAATCGACTTTACCTTGTTCCATATCTCGATAAGACACATCACTAGGCGTTAAAAAGTCGAGTACGACATTTGGTGCTTCAGAGCGTAAGGCTTTAACTAGGCGGGGAACTAAGGTTGCCTCTGCATAATCTGAAGTCATAATTCTAAATACACGGTTAGATGTATAAGGACGGAATTCTGTACGCGGCTCTAAAATCATCGATAAATCAGACAACGCATCACGAATGCGAGGTTGAAGTTCTAAAGCACGTTCAGTGGGCGTCATTCCTTCAGAAGAACGAATAAGTAGCGGATCGTTAAATAAATTGCGTAATCTGCGTAAAATATTACTCATTGCAGGTTGAGTGACACCCAATTGTTCTGCGGCACGAGTTACATTTTTTTCGCGAAGAAGTACATCAAGATAAATAAGAAGATTAAGATCTACCCGCTCTAGATTCATACAGGAAATACCGAAAATAAAATCAAGAAATTATAGTGATTATGCCATAAGGAGTAGGGCTTGTGTAGAAATATGGTGGAAAAAACAACAGATTAGCGAGATAAAAATAAGAGCGTCGAATTTAAAAGTAAAGTGTTATCAAGGAGCTTCATCATTAATATTGAAGATAAATACAAAATAGCAGTGAAAATTGACGCTCATTTACAGGATTAAATAAGCTTTAAAAATAAGGGAATAAATTTTGACTTAAAAATGATCATTTTTTGCTATGTTAAATTGACTGTAAGATAAATTTTTACTGTCAAAATAGTCAATTTTTCATATTTTAAATAGGGGGCAGACTTAAGTCGAATAAATAAAAAATGAACAATTTGATTGAAAATAAAACAAATTAATTTAGATTAAATATTATTAAAAACAATTACTTATATTGCTGTATTTTGATTATAATTAGACTTTAATCTATATATTTTTTAAATAAATAGTGAAGATTCTTAGAGAATATTGGATTAATTTTTTAAGTCAATCTACTCTGTATCCATAGCAATGAAGCGGTTGAAAATTAAACAGCCTAAAAGCAAGTTTAATTTTCAATTGAAAAATCCTAAAAATACATACAGGGTAAAATATCATGACAACATATCAAACAGCGATTGATGCAATCCGCGAATTAAAAGCAAAATTCGGTAACACTTGGGCGGACATCAGTCCTGAAGATGCTGCGCGTATGCAAATCCAAAACCGTTTCAAAACTGGTTTAGATATTGCGAAATATACAGCTGCTATTATGCGTCGTGATATGGCTGCATATGATGCTGACTCTAGCCAATACACTCAATCATTAGGTTGCTGGCACGGTTTCATCGCACAACAAAAAATGATTGCGAACAAAAAATACTTCGGTACAACTGATCGTCGCTACATCTACTTATCTGGTTGGATGGTTGCTGCACTTCGTTCAGAATTCGGTCCTCTTCCTGACCAATCTATGCACGAAAAAACTTCAGTTCCTGCATTAATCGAAGAAATCTACACTTTCCTTCGTCAAGCTGACGCGAAAGAATTAAACGACTTGTTCCGTGCGCTTAAAAAAGCAAACGAAGCAGGCGACACAGCTAAAGCTGCTGAAATCACTGCACAAATCGATGGTTTCCAAACTCACGTTGTACCAATTATTGCAGATATCGATGCTGGTTTCGGTAACGAAGAAGCGACTTACTTGTTAGCTAAGAAAATGATCGAAGCAGGTGCTTGTGCACTTCAAATCGAAAACCAAGTGTCTGACGCGAAACAATGTGGTCACCAAGCTGGTAAAGTAACGGTTCCTCACGAAGACTTCATCGCGAAAATCCACGCGCTTCGTTATGCATTCTTAGAAATGGGTCTTGATGACGGTATCATTGTTGCACGTACTGACTCTGAAGGCGCTGACTTAACTCAAAAAATCCCAGTAGTTAAAGAGCCAGGCGACATCGCTTCTCAATATATCAGCTACTTAGAAACTTCTGAAATTGACATCGCTGATGCGCAAGAAGATGAGATTCTAATCAAACGTAACGGTAAATTACACCGTCCTAAGCGTCTTGCTTCTGGCTTGTACCAATTCCGTGAAGGCACTCAAATTGATCGCGTTGTACTTGACTGCGTATCTAGCCTTCAAAATGGTGCAGACTTACTTTGGATTGAAACTGCAACGCCAAATGTTGATGAAATCGCTCACATGGTTAACCGTGTACGTGAAACAGTGCCAAATGCGAAGCTTGTTTATAACAACAGCCCATCATTCAACTGGACTTTAAACTTCCGTCAACAAACTTATGATCGTTATGTTGCTGAAGGTAAAGATGTTTCTGCTTATGACCGTGCGAAATTAATGAGCGCTGAGTATGACGAAACTCAATTAGCGAAAGATGCTGATGAAAAAGTACGTACATTCCAAGCAGATGCTTCTCGTGAAGCAGGTGTGTTCCATCACTTGATCACACTTCCGACTTACCATACAGCTGCGCTTTCAACTCACGAGCTTGCTAAAGGTTACTTCGGTGAAGAAGGTATGCTTGCTTATGTTGCTGGCGTACAACGTAAAGAAATCCGCGGTACAATTGCATGTGTTAAACACCAAGCAATGGCTGGTTCAGACATCGGTGATGACCACAAAGAAATCTTCGCTGGTGACAATGCATTGAAAGCTGGTGATGACTCTAAAAATACAATGAACCAATTTGGTGGTTAATCCTCTAAGTTGATTTAAAAGGAACCCTGCGAAAGCAGGGTTTTTTATTAAAACAACTGTAAAAGTGATGTGTTTTTTATAAAAATAAATATATGTGATATTGTTTGCAAAAAAATACATGTATAAAATAATGCAAAATAAAATTTTAAAACATTGGCTCATTGAGCCTAGTTGCCTTATTCAAAAATCGAAATCTAAATATTTACGTTATATTTTTAGATATCTTTTCAACTGGAAAGCACATTATGGCTGGGGTTGAATACTTAAACTCATCGAATGATATGCTTTCTTGGAAGAAAGCATATGGTCCAGACTTATATCTAAAAACTCAATATCCGTATTTAAGTGGACAATTTAAGCCACAACAAACATTAGCGTGTTTAAAAGACCATTATGATTGGCTTGTATCAAATATTGATTCTAATCATTATTCTCAAGAAGAAACGTTACTTTGGAAACAGGCTATTGAAAGAGATGATACATCTCAAGATTTGGCCGTTTATTTGAAGTATAAAGCACCATTTTTACATGAAGGTGAGATGGCATTGATTTTGAAGTTAAATAATCAAATTCAGTACACAATTTCATTTACATATATTTTGAATAATAATGTGCCAACATTTTTCATAGGTGGCTTGCAGGGAGGAAAACCCGAGGTTACGAGTCCAGAGCTAATCAAAAATTTAACTAAACAATTACATGGTTTACGTCCAAAGCAATTAATGATTCATGTAATTTCAATCATGGCAGATTTTTATCATTTAAGTTCACTTATTGGTGTATCTAATCAAAACCATGCTTTTCAAAGTAGTCGTCGTAAAAGTAAGCGAGCAAGAGTGAAAGCAAATTTGAATCATTTTTGGCAAGATTTTGACTCGCATATAAGTGATGATGGAAATTTTCATTTTAAGCCTATTTCTAATTTAATAAATTTAGAAGAAGTTCAATCTAAAAAAAGAAGTCAGTATCGGAAAAGACAAATTATCCTCGATGTAATGGTCGAGCAATGTATGAGAAATCTACAGAAAATTTCTAAAACTTAAGTCATGTTTTTTAATTATTGAAATTACATTTTATTATTTATATGTGAATGCATAAATAGATGCATTTTTTTAGAGTTTTACTTCTATTAATTTTTACACTTGATAGAATTCACTCTCTTTATGTATTGGTTGGTTGTTACTCTAGTGTTTGAAAAAGCTGCAGAAAAAAGTTTAGGTTTGATGGGGTGGGAAATTGACAACCATTGGCCTTTAGATTTAGATCAGTGTGTGATGATTGCTGCGCCACATACCAGTAATTGGGACGCACTTTATGCACGACTTGCATTAAAAGCATTGGGTGTAAATGTTCGCTTAACCATTAAAGATAGCTATATGAAACTTCCATTTGGGCCTTTTGTGCGTGCAATGGGTGGAATTGGAATTGATCGTCGTCCGAAAGAAGCAGGGCAAGAGCGATTAAGTATGGTTCAGGTGGTGACGGACTTATTTAAGACGCATCCTAAACTTGTCATGTTGGTAACACCTGAAGCAACGCGAGCTAAACAAGAAAAATGGAAGACTGGGTTTTATCATGTCGCTGTAAATGCCAATGTACCTATTGCTTTGGCTTATATGGATTATGCAAATAAAAAAACAGGTGTTGGAAAAATTGTTTATCCCTCTGGTGATATGGATAAAGACATGAAAGAAATCATGGGTTTTTATTCAAATATTCACGCTAAGTTTCCAGAAAGCTTTAGTGTGGACACGCGTTATTTTTCTGAATAATTGAGTGTAAAAGCAAGCTGATAATTTAAGCTCGGCTTGCTTTAAGTTAATGCTTATTAGTCTGTGTTCTTGGTCACACCACCTAGGCTTTGACAGGCTTCTTTGTAAATAGCATATTGTTGTTCTACAACTTCATGTAAAGAAATCTCAAAAAGCTTTTCACCATGTTTATAACTGTCAATATATGAACTTGCTTTTTGCTTTGATGAATAAAGTGATTGTTCATAATATGAAGTAATCGAACTATGCGGAATTTGGGCACTTTCCACATTTATGCATTGGAATTGAATTAATAATGTTTCAGCTTTTTTTATATCTTTAGATGTACCTATACAGCCTGTAAGAATGAATGTAAGGCATAAAAAGCTTAAAATTTTCATGATCAAAATAATATGGAGTATTGGGTGTGGAATATTGTATAAATCTTTTTACATCCAAATTCATATGAATTATATCGTTTGATCAAAAAATGAATAAATGTGACAAAATGCACACAAATAATCAATTTTGTTTTTCAAACATCCGCTATTTAAAAGTGTCATCCCATCGCGAATTTGCATAATAGATTTTTTGTTGCCCAATGAGTGATATAGAGCAGAGCGGTTTGAAATAAAGCCAATTAAAAATAAAGTATTGAAGATATTGTGAAATAGCATTATTCAATATTATTTAACTAAATTAAAATGAGCTGATGAAAATAAAGAAAGTAACAAATTGTTAAGATAATTGTTGAATTGTACTCAATTACTGAATATTTAGAACGTTTTGTTATACTTCGCGCAACTGTAAGCGCATTAGTTTTCGGTTAAAATTATTAAGTATTTTTAAATAGTTGAGGCATTCAAACTTTGATTTGAAAAATCAATTATCGAATTTTGCACAGTATATGACCGAGTTTTGTTACAATCGGTTAATTGCATACTTTGTTGCATATTTGAATACAAATAATAAGTTTTAATTAGAAACTAATGTTAAGAAATTTAAAGAGAGTCTATAAGGATCTCAATAAATTCATAAAAGGAATATAAATGTCTAATCTCTCATACGCAAATGCAGAACATGGTCCTTGGAAAACGTTTTTAGAACAAGTAGATCGCGTTGCGCCATATTTAAGTGAAGATCTTGTAAAGTACGTTGATACTTTAAAGCGTCCTAAACGTGCTTTAATTGTAGATGTTCCAATTATTATGGATGACGGTAGTATTCGTCATTTTGAAGGTTACCGTGTTCAACACAACCTCTCGCGTGGTCCAGGTAAAGGCGGTATTCGTTACCATCCAGATGTTGAAATTAATGAAGTTATGGCACTTTCAGCATGGATGACCATTAAAACAGCTGTTGTAAACTTACCATTTGGTGGTGCTAAAGGTGGTATTCGTGTTGACCCACGTACATTATCTCCACGTGAATTAGAGCGTTTAACACGTCGTTATACAAGCGAAATTAGCCATATTATTGGACCTCAAAAAGATATTCCTGCACCAGATGTAGGTACTAACCCGAATGTAATGGGTTGGATCATGGATACTTATTCATCTAGCCAAGGTCACACAGTAACTGGCGTTGTAACAGGTAAGCCAGTTCATTTAGGTGGTTCTTTAGGTCGTGTGAAAGCAACGGGTCGTGGCGTATTTATTACAGGTTACGAAATTGCGAAAAAAATTGGTTTAAGCCTAGATGGTGCGAAAGTTTCGGTTCAAGGTTTTGGTAACGTTGGTAGTGAAGCTGCAAACTTGTTCAGCGAATACAAATCTAAAATCGTATGTATTCAAGATCATACAGGCACAATCTTTAATGCTGATGGTATCGATTTAGAAGGTTTGCATGCACACGTTGCAGCAACGCAAGGCGTTTTAGGTTTTGCTGGTGCTAAACAAATTGATAATGAAGATTTCTGGGATGTAGAAACAGATATCATTATTCCTGCTGCATTAGAAGGTCAAATTACTGTTGAACGTGCGCAACGTTTAAAAGCGAAAATGATTTTAGAAGGTGCTAACGGCCCAACATACCCAGAAGCCGATGACGTTTTAGTAAGTCGCAACATTGTTGTTGTGCCTGACGTAATTTGTAATGCTGGCGGTGTAACTGTAAGTTACTTCGAATGGGTTCAAGATATGGCTAGCTTCTTCTGGAGTGAAGCTGAAATTAATGAACGTCTTGATAAATTAATGATTCAAGCTGTAGCTGATGTTTGGAATTGTGCTGCTGATAATAAATGCA
This sequence comes from Acinetobacter portensis, assembly GCF_010646905.1. NCBI lineage: Bacteria > Pseudomonadati > Pseudomonadota > Gammaproteobacteria > Moraxellales > Moraxellaceae > Acinetobacter > Acinetobacter portensis. Next base: position 302,373 of record NZ_JAAARQ010000002.1, on the reverse strand, counting down.
CAATGCGTACAGCAGCCTATATTCTAGCGTGTGAACGTATTTTACGTGCACGTAAAGAGCGTGGTATTTACCCAGGTTAATTCTTGGTTAAAATAAAAAAGCCTCCATATTCGGGGGCTTTTTTATGACTTTAAAATATAAATGGCACTATTTTTTAAGTTGGTCATATGCAACTTTAGTATCTTGTAATTGAACTAATGAAGCATGGCGTGCAGATAAAGGGTCTTTATTTTCAATAGCGGTCAAAATGGCTTTATGTCTTGGTAAAGAATGATTTTGCAAGTTTGGTCTTAAACTTGTGACTTGAATAGACTGCTGTAATGGAATAACTAGCATTTTTAGCATATATGCAAGCAAGTCATTGTGTGTGGCTTGCGCAATTGCTAAGTGAAATTGAATATCAGGATAGATAAACTCTTCAACGTTATTTGCTTTTTCCATGTCTTTATAAGCATTTTGAATTTTTTGGATATCTTCATCTGTTGCTGTACTTGCTGCTATATATGCAAGTTCAGGTTCTAATACACGTCGAACCGTAGATAAAGTTTTAAAAAATTCATTTTCTGGTGTGGTTTGAATTAACCAAAAAAGTACATCTGGATCGAGTAGGTGCCATTCATCTTTAGGGCGTACAACGGTTCCAATTTTTGGTCGTGAATAGGTTAGGCCTTTTGCATTGAGTACACGAATGGCTTCGCGAAAAACAGGACGGCTCACTTTAAATTCTTCACATAGTTCAACTTCACTGGGGAGTTTTTCGTTTTCTTTTATTTCACCAGAGACTATTTTTAAACCTAATTGTTGCACAATGAGCGCATGTTGACTTTTACTTGGGGAAGGATTCTTGTAGTCAGAGTTATTCATATTTCAAATTTAAGCACGGTTATCGTCTTATGGTATAGGTGACCTTGAAATTTAACAAGGTCACCTAATACATGACTTAATTAATGAGAGTGGCGTGGTACTTCAGAACCGCGACATCCTATCAAAAAGTCAAAGTCACAACCTTCGTCGGCTTGTAACACGTGATCTACATAAAGTTGACGATATCCACCAATAAATGTTTTTGGTGTTGGTAGAACTAAATCATCTAGACGTTGTTTGAGTTCTTCATCACTAATATCTAAATGTAATTTTCCTTCGTATGCATTAAGCTCAATAAAGTCACCATTTTGTACAACAGCTAAAGGACCAGCTGCCATTGCTTCGGGAGCAACATGTAGTACAACAGTACCGTAAGCTGTACCACTCATACGAGCATCGGAAATACGCACCATATCTGTGATGCCTTTTTCTAAAATTTTAGGTGGTAAGCCCATGTTTCCAACTTCTGCCATGCCTGGGTAACCTTTAGGACCAGCATTTTTTAGAACAAGAACACATGTTTCATCAACATCTAAGTCTGGATCGGCAATACGTGCTTTATAGTCATCGAAGTTTTCAAATACAACGGCACGTCCACGATGTTTCATTAGTTCAGGTGATGCCGCAGATGGTTTAAGTACCGCACCTTTAGGTGCTAAGTTACCGCGTAATACACACATACCACCATCTTCACGAAGTGGGTTGTCAATTGTGCGGATTACTTCATCATTATAAATAGGTGAATTCTGGCAGTTATCCCAAATAGATTCGCCATTTACTGTTAATGCATTTGGATGTGGAAGTAAGTTAGATTCACCCATGCGACGAATCACTGCAGGTAAACCACCGCTATAGTAGAACTCTTCCATTAAGAAACGACCTGATGGTTGTAAATCTACAATAGTAGGTGTGCCACGACCAACACGGTTCCAATCATCAAGTTCAAGATTTACCCCAATACGACCTGCAATTGCTTTTAAATGAATAACAGCATTTGTAGAGCCACCAATTGCAGCATTTACTTTAATGGCATTTTCAAATGCTTCTTTCGTTAAGATTTTAGATAAAGTGAGATTTTCTTTTACCATGTCTACAATACGCATCCCTGAAATGTGCGCAAGAACATAACGACGTGAATCTACAGCAGGAATAGCAGCATTATGTGGAAGCGATGTACCTAAAGCTTCTGCCATACATGCCATTGTTGATGCAGTACCCATGGTATTACATGTACCAGCAGAGCGAGACATACCTGCTTCTGCAGATAAAAATTCATTTAAATCGATTTTGCCTGCTTTAAGTTCTTCATGCATTTGCCAAACGATAGTACCCGCACCAATGTCTTTGCCTTTGTGCTTACCATTAAGCATAGGGCCACCTGTAACAACAATTGCAGGAACATCACAGCTTGCAGCACCCATTAATAGAGCAGGTGTTGTTTTATCACAGCCTGTTAAAAGTACGACACCATCAATCGGATTGCCACGAATTGCTTCTTCAACATCCATACTTGCTAAGTTGCGTGTCAGCATAGCTGTTGGACGTAAATTAGATTCACCATTAGAAAATACAGGGAACTCTACTGGAAAACCACCAGCTTCTAAAATCCCTTTTTTAACGTGTTCTGCAATTTTTCTGAAATGAGCATTACAAGGCGTTAATTCAGACCATGTATTGCAAATACCAATAATTGGTTTGCCTTCAAATTCATGATCAGGAATGCCTTGATTCTTCATCCAGCTACGATACATAAAACCGTTTTTATCTGTTGTACCGAACCAAGCAGCCGAACGAAGTTTGTGATTAGAGCTCATACCTAAATCCCTATATAGTATTACTATTAAAACTGAACGAAGTAAAAATACACTAAAAAAATAATATTTAAAAGGTTTGAAATTTAAATAGTATTACTATATTTTATTTAAAAATGTAATTATCAACAGCAAGAAGCTGTTATTTGTAATATCAAGGAGTCGAATATGGAATTCGAAAAAGATGTTATACGTAAAGTTACGCTCAAATTAATTCCAGCCTTAATTGTTTTGTACTGTGTTGCTTATATTGACCGTGCAGCGGTTGGTTTTGCACATTTACATATGGGTGCTGATGTAGGAATTGGTGATGCAGCTTATGGTTTAGGTGCAGGCCTATTCTTTATTGGTTATTTCTTATTTGAAGTACCAAGTAATTTGTTTTTAGATAAATTTGGCGCACGTCGTTGGTTTGCACGAATTTTATTGACATGGGGCTTAATCACCATGGCAATGGCACTTATTGAAGGTCCGAAAAGCTTTTATGCACTTCGATTCTTACTTGGTGTTGCAGAAGCAGGCTTTTTCCCTGGGGTACTTTATTTAATAACACAGTGGTTCCCAGTTCGACATCGCGGCAAAATTATGGGGCTTTTCATTTTGTCTCAACCCATTGCGATGGTAATTGCTGGTCCATTATCTGGTCTGTTATTAGGCATGGATGGTATTGCAAACTTACATGGTTGGCAGTGGTTATTTGTGATTGTCGGTTTACCTGCGGTATTACTCGCTTTACCAACACTACTGTACTTACCAGACAATATTAAAACGGTTAAATGGTTAACAGCAGAGCAAAAAACTTGGCTAAGCAACGAGCTTGTTAAGGATGAAACTGAATACGATCAAACACGTCACGGTAACCCCTTACATGCTTTAAAAGATAAACGCGTTTTGTTGTTGGCATTATTTTATTTGCCTGTGACGTTAAGTATTTATGGTTTAAATCTGTGGTTACCAACCATCATTAAGCAATTTGGTGGTGTAAGTGATATACAAATTGGCTTCTTATCGAGCATTCCATACATCCTAGGTATTGTGGGTTTACTGATTATTCCACGTAGTACAGATCGTTTAAATGATCGTTATGGACATTTAGGTTTCCTATATGGCTTAGGTGCATGTTCAATGTTCTTGAGTGCATGGTTATCTGCACCAGTTTTACAGCTCATTGCACTTTCTTTAGTGGCATTCTGCTTATTTTCAACAACCGCTGTGTTTTGGACTTTACCAGGTCGTTTCTTAACAGGTGCAAGTGCTGCTGCGGGTATTGCACTCATTAATTCTGTGGGGAACTTGGGTGGATATTTAGGACCATACGGTATTGGTTTATTAAAAGAATATACAGGAAATATGGCTGCGGGCTTGTATTTCTTAACAGTCGTAATGCTTTTTGGACTAGTTTTGACCTATATTATTTATTCAAAATTAGAGAAGAAAAAAGCCTAAGTTTTAAAAATAAATGTAAATACATCAGTGTAATAGGAAGCAAAGATGCAAGTTATACAGTTTGAAATAAACGGAAATTCACGTGCTGTTGGTAAAGTTGAAAATGATACGGTTCATGTTGTTAAAGGTGTAAACAGCGTACGTGATTTAGCTTTGTTAGCAATTGATAATAAGCAAAGTCTTGAACAGCAAATTGAAACTTTAGGTTTACAAGAAGATACGTATAGCTATGCATCGTTGCTTGAGAATTTACAAGTTTTAGCCCCACTTGATCATCCAGATGTAGCGCATTGCTTTATTTCTGGCACTGGTTTAACGCATTTAGGTTCCGCTTCTGCGCGTAATAAAATGCATCAACAGAATTTAAGTGATGTAGAAGCTGAAACAGATACATTACGTATGTTCAATTGGGGAATTGAAGGCGGTAAACCAGAACAAGGTCAGGCAGGTGTTCAACCTGAATGGTTCTATAAAGGTGATGGTTCAATTGTTGTAAAACCTGGTGAATCTTTGCCATTACCACAATTTGCTGAAGATGGTGGTGAAGAACCTGAAATTGCAGGTTTATACGTGATTGGTTCAGATCTTAAACCATACAGAATTGGTTTTGCGCTTGGTAATGAATATTCAGACCATGTTATGGAGCGTCGTAACTACCTGTATTTAGCGCATTCTAAATTACGTTACTGTAGTTTTGGTCCTGCATTATTAACAGGTGAATTACCAGAGCATTTAGAAGGTGTAAGCCGTATTCGTCGTAATAATGAAGTGATTTGGGAAAAATCATTCTTATCTGGCGAAAACAACATGAGCCACAGTATTAGCAACCTTGAATATCATCATTTCAAATATCAACAATTCTTAAAACCAGGTGATGTCCATATTCATTACTTTGGTACAGCAACATTATCTTTTGCAGATGGTGTACGCACTGAAGTAGGTGATGAATTTGAAATTGAAATGAAAGAATTTGGTTTACCACTGAAAAATAAATTGGTGCAAGCTGAACCTGAATTAGCTATTGGCTCTGTAATTACACTTTAAGGAAATAGACATGATTGTTGGACAAAACTTTATTGCTGGAAATCGTAGTGCTGAAGGCAATAAAAAACTTCAAAGTTTTAATGCATCGACTGGTGAAGCATTAAATTTTGAATTCGTTCAAGCAACAGAAGCAGAAGTAAATAAAGCTTGTGAGGCTGCACATGATGCATTTTTAAAGTTTCGTCATACTTCTCCAGAACTTCGAGCACAATTTTTAGATGCGATTGCAGATGAACTTGATGCATCAGGAGAAGATTTTTTAAATATTATTTCTCAAGAAACAGCTTTACCGCTTGCACGTTTACAAGGTGAGCGTGGTCGTACAAGTGGTCAAATGCGTTTGTTTGCTAAAGTTTTGCGCCGTGGTGATTTTTTAGGTGCAAGAATTGATACTGCACAGCCTGAACGTCAACCTTTACCACGTGTAGACTTACGTCAAATTCAAGTGGGTGTTGGTCCTGTTGCTGTATTTGGTGCAAGTAATTTCCCACTTGCATTTTCAACTGCAGGCGGTGATACAGCATCTGCATTTGCAGCAGGTTGTTCTGTTGTTGTGAAAGCGCATAGCGGACACATGGCAACTGCCGATTATGTTGCGCAAGCGATTGAACGTGCAATTGAAAAAACCAATATGCCAAAAGGCGTATTTAATATGGTTTATGGAAATGGTGTGGGTGAGTTTATTGTTAAACATCCGCGTATCAAAGCTGTAGGTTTTACAGGTTCACTTCGAGGCGGTCGTGCATTATGTGATATGGCAGCTGCACGTCCTCAGCCAATTCCAGTATTTGCGGAAATGAGTAGTATTAATCCAATGATTTTATTGCCACAAGCATTGCAAAATCGTGGTGAAAAAATTGCTCAGGAATTAGCAGATTCTGTCGTGATGGGGTGTGGTCAATTCTGTACGAATCCTGGTTTAATTTTAGGTATTAAATCAAAAGAATTGAGTGATTTGGTACAAAATCTTGCAAAAAATATAGGTGCTAAACCATCTCAAACAATGTTGAATGCAAGTACGTTGAAAAGCTATGTAAGCGGATTAAACCATCTTGGTGAACATGCTGGTATTGAGCACTTAGCAGGTCAAACTCAAGAAGGTAATCAAGCTCAACCACAACTTTTCAAAGCATCAGTTGACTTATTATTAGCTGGCGATCAATTACTTCAAGAAGAGATTTTTGGCCCAACTACAATTGTGATTGAAGTGGAAGATAAAGCGCAATTACACGCGGCATTATCTAGCATGAATGGTCAATTGACTGCATCACTTATTGGTGATGATACTGATTTTGAAACGTTTGCAGATCTTGTACCTGTGCTTGAAGAAAAAGCAGGTCGTTTACTTGTAAATGGTTATCCAACAGGTGTTGAAGTATCTGATGCAATGGTTCATGGCGGTCCATATCCAGCAACTTCGGATGCACGTGGTACATCTGTAGGTACGTTGGCAATTAATCGTTATTTACGCCCTGTATGCTTCCAAAACTATCCGCAAAGTTTGTTGCCAGAAGCGTTACGCGATGAAAATCCATTGAATATTTTGCGCTTAGTAAATGGTGAAAATACACGTAATACAATTTAAGTATTAAGTGAATAAAAAAAGAGACCATTCACTGGTCTCTTTTTTTTCATTAATGAATAGAGGTAACCTATTTAACGTTAAAGCAAGGATGATAATTATTGAGAGCAATGTGAATTAAGTCTTGGAGTTATATTTACATGGGAGTTTAAAAAATAGACGTTTTAACTCAGCATGTTTTTTATGGAAAATATGGTAGGATGCTAAAGCAATAAACATAGATTATATTATATTGGTTATTGATAACAAATAGTTATCGCATGAAAAGGATTTATAATGACTGATCTAAATTATGCTAGTTTAAATAATTGGCTTAAATACAAACACTTAGTGCTAATAGAAACACTTGCAAGAACGAATAATATGCATTTAGCAGCAGAGCATATGAATTTAAGTCAGCCTGCTGTAAGTAAAATGCTAAAAGAAATTGAAAATTTATTGGGGTTCGCTGTATTTGAACGTTTACCAAGAAATATGCCAGTTACGGCACTTGGTGAGTTTGTTGTTTTATATGCACAACGCGTACTGAATGATGCAAAACACTTTGTTGAAGAATTAGAAATCATGCGCTTAGGCGGTCATGGTTTTTTAAGGATTGGTGGGATTTTTGCTGCAACTGCAATTGTTATTCCAAATTCAATTATTAAAATTAAAAAGAAATGGCCATTATTAAGTATTGATGTTGTTGAGCAGACGAGTGATCATTTAATGGAAATGTTAAGTGAACATACAATTGATTTGGCGGTGGGACGCTTTACCAATGAAATGCAAAGTCAATATTTCGATTTTCGACCATTAGGACCTGAACCATTCTGTATTGTTGTCAATCAAAGCCATCCTTGCGCGGCAATGGATTATTGTGAGCTTAAAGATTTACTTGAATGGCCTTGGTTGCTGTATCCGAAAGGAACGCCAATTCGCGATAGAATGGAAGGGGCTTTTTCACGTGCAAATGTAAAAGTGCCGTTAAACACAGTAAATACCATGTCTATGCAAACGTTCTTGCAGATGTTGAAAACATCGCCAATGGTTGCAATGTTGCCTGAGGCAATGGTACAGCAGCAAGTGAAAGAAGGGCATTTGAAAATTATAAAAACAGAGTTACAGCTTAAAGCACAAGATTATGGTGTTTTAACACGTAAAGGCGAATCTATTTCTGATATTGCACAAACTTTTATTGATATTTTATTGGCTCAGGTTTAAATGTTTATCTAAGCAATAAAAAAAGACTAAGTGAACTTAGTCTTTTTTTATGTTTATAAAGTTTTGAATTAACCTTTAAATCGAACTTCAGGAATACCTGTAACACCAAGACCATGAATAGCAAACAGACTTCCGCGTAGTTGATTATCGCCAGGGAAGCGTGGTAGCGGAGGTTGAGACATTGACGTTGCGTATAGAATATCTAAATTTTTACCACCAAAAGCAAGACTTGTTACTTTTTTCACAGGCATATCAATAATACGGTCTATGGTACCATTTGGTGCATAACGAATGATTTTTCCTGAATATACTTTTGCACTCCATAAGTAGCCTTCGCTATCTACAGTTGCACCATCAGCAGAACCACCATCACTCATATCAACAGTTGCTAAGACTTTTTTATTTGTTAGTGGTGCACCATCTTCAGCACTATAATCATAAGTCCAAATTTCGCCTTGCCATGTGTCATTAAAGAAGAACTGACTTCCGTCTTTATTCCAACAAACACCATTTGAAGTATTGATATCAGTTTCAAGAACTTCAATTTCTAAGTTGTGATTTAAACGATAAAGTTTTCCTGTTTTTTCGGCTTCGTCACGATTCATAGAGCCAAAAACATAACGACCTTGACGGTCTACGGCACCATCATTTAAACGGTTGAAAGGCATATTTGGTTCTGGGTTTGCAATGAATTCCAAATCACCAGTTTCAAAATCTAAAGTATGTAGACCATCTTCTAGAGCAACGATTGCACCATTATGGTTTTCACGTAGGGCATAAGAGCCTACTTTTTGGAATGTTTCCCAAGCTCTTAAATTTCCACCGTGCTCATCACATGAAAATAATCTGCCATCAAAAATATCAACCCAAAATAAACGTTGACGAATTGGATCCCAAGTTGGTACTTCACCTAATTTAGTCTTGATGTCTACAAGTACTTTAATTTCCATATTATCTATTTCCAAGTGCCGATATTGAATTGATATTGAAATACAATGCCAAATTGTGGACACACTAAAGCTCAAATATTTTTTAATCCAATGATTAATTATTAATTTGTGATAATAATTAGTTATTGGAAGTAATATTTTAATAATTAAATGGAAGTGAGGGAATAAGACAAAAGGACAAGATGTAAATATTCTCTAGATGATTTAAATTTTTTATGACTCGATAATCAAAACTAATTTTTAATATGAATTAAATATCAATTTAAAGATAAGAATAAATCTATCGAATGATATTTTTTTAAACTTAAGGTATTAAATTTAACTATTAATTTATTAAAACTTAATAATTAAATGTGTGGAATTATTATAATTAATTCGATAACTAAAAGTAATTAAATATTAATTAAAAATAATTGGTAATTATCAAAGCTGCTCTTTATATTACAGAAAATTTTAGTCGGAATAATAAGTAAAACGACTGTACATGGACAGATCATGCTTCGCATGATTAAAGGAAGGGAATATGAGTTTAAAAAAGGTGCATCGTCACTCTTGGGTATCGTTAGTTGTATGTTGGTTAATCTGGTTAGTTATTGCATATGACCGCGAACTAATTTTCCGTGCTGCAAATATGATTTGTGAAGAGTTCTCACTCACGCCAACTGAGTGGGGCTATACAGTTGCAGCTATTACAGTGTCTTTAGCACTACTCAGTATTCCTGTGAGTGCTTACTGTGATTTAAAAGCGCCAGGTTGGAAACGTGCTATTTTCCAATGGCCTTTAATTATTGGCTTTACGTTCTTATCATTACTTTCTGGCATCATGTCTTTTAGTAATACTTTTTATAAATTTGTTATTTTACGTATTATGGTTTCAATTGGTTGTGGTGTTGCAGAACCAATTGGCGTAAGTAATACAGCAGAATGGTGGCCTAAAGAACACCGAGGTTTTGCGATTGGTGCACACCATGCTGGTTATCCAGTAGGAGCTGCACTTAGCGGTGTTGTAATGGCATCAATTATTTATTACTTCGGTCCTGAAAATTGGCGCTATGCATTTTATTTAGGAATTATGATATCTGTACCAGTGCTTACATTCTGGGCAATTTATTCAAATAAAAAACGTTATGACGAATTTCACGATTCTTGTGTGGAAAATGGTTTTACACCACCCACAGAGAATCCATGTTTAGAAACAGCTGCAAAAAATCCAACAAAATCGAACAAAGGTGTTTTGAGAAAGACGCTGAAATCTCGTGGTATTTTGTTCACAGCAGGGAGTACCTTAATTACTCACATTGTATATTTAGGTTTCTTAACAATTTTCCCTGCGTATTTATATAACATTGTTGGTTTAGATTTAGCAAAAGCAGCAGGTTTAAGTGCGGTATTTACCATTACAGGTATTATGGGGCAGGTTTTCTGGCCTACGCTTTCAGATAAAATTGGTCGTCGTAAAACATTAATTCTTTGTGGTATTTGGATGGCTGTAGGGATCGCGAGCTTCTGTTTAACGCAAGGTGTTATATCTGTCATTATCATTCAATTGATTTTTGGTTTTTCTGCAAATGCAATTTGGCCAATTTTCTATGCAACGGCATCTGACTACGCTGAAAATGAAGCGATGGGTACTGCAAATAGTATTATTACTGTAGCACTTTATGTGGGTGGTGCAATTGCGCCAATCTTAATGGGTTCATTATTAACATCATTTGGTGGTTGGCATAATCCTAAGGGTTATATGCTTTGCTTCATTTTAATGTCTGTATGTGCCTTGATTGGTGTAGCTCTACAAGTCATTTTAGGTTACTTAGATAAAAAAGATAAAATTATTTCAGCTTAATTTCTGAACATAATCTAAAGACGGCAATTTCAATTTAAACACTGAAACTGCCGTCTTTTTTGAATTTTCCAAAGTTTAATTTCCGATTTTAAAGTGAAAGCTTTATTACGGGGAACGCATGTCTAAAAAATCATAAAAGGGAATAATTTATGAATAAAATGCTTTTATTGGCAGCTACATCGCTATTCATAACACAAACTATATTTGCACTTGATGTACATGGATATGTTCGATTAGGTGCAGGTTCCGATACCAGTGGAAATGGTCAAGAATGTTTTCAACTTTCTGGCGCACCCGCAAAATACCGTTTAGGTAATGAATGTGATCAATACGGAGAATTATTTGGTTCTCAGAAATTAATAGAGTTTGCAGATAATTCTAAATTAAGTATTAATGCAATGGGTCAATTTTCAAATGATTATAATAAATCACTTAAATTTAGTGGTGATCATGGATTTACCCGTTTAAGCCAAGCCTATTTAAACTGGGAAAATTTATCGGTATTAAATGGCGGTAATTTATGGGCAGGGCGCAGATATTACAATCGACATGATATTCATATGTCAGATTTCTTTTATTGGAATGAAAGTGCAACAGGCTTTGGTATAGATAAATACAAACTAGGTGATTTAGAACTTAGTTATGTTTTTTCTAGAAAAGATAATGTTTTCCAAAAGGAATATATTAATCGACACGATATAACTGTAGGTAATATCGCTGTAAATAAAAATAATCATATTCAAGCAGGTATATCTTTAATTGATGCGAATAAAAATGGTTGGGCATTTTCTTTAGAAAATACAACAACAGACTTTTTAAATGGTAAAAATACATTTTCTATTCAATATGGTGTTGGTGCTGGTACGGGATTAAGCTATACAGGTAATCCATCATTAGATCGTGAAAGTAAAAATTTCCGTGCTTTAGATTATGTCGATTGGGAAAGCGATAATAAAATCTTCAATGGTCAGTTCCAAGTCATTTATCAAGAAACAGATATTGAAAACCAAGACAAACAAAAATGGTTTTCAGCAGGAACACGAACGGCTTATGTAATTAATGATAAATTCAAAATTTCATCTGAAATTGGTTATGACCAAATTAATCAATCTAATGAAACACGACGTTTAACAAAATTTACCCTTGCGCCAACATTAGCCTTAAATGGTACGGGTTATTATGATCGTCCTGAAATTCGACTTTATTATACCTATGCACATTGGAATGATAATGAACAAAAAATACGTGATGTAACAGAGAATAATTTTTCAGGTACAAATCACGGGTCAAATGTCGGTATTCAAATTGAGCATTTTTGGTAATTTAAATCAAAACTGCGTGATTTGAGAGTGGCTGATGTAAAGGTTTATTACCTAAGCATTAGCCATTTTTGTTTAAATAAAAAAATCTAACTTGATGAATAATTGTTTTTTTTATCACTTATGAATAATAGAATTTTTTTATTCATAAATTAAATAATATTAGAATGATTCAATTGATATTGAGTTGCCTGTTTTAAATGAAGCAATTCAGATGGTTGATCATCTCAATTAGCGCAATAGTTACATGATATAAATTCATCTTTAAGTGAATGTAATTCATTATTTATATTAAAAAATAGGCTTAAATAATTAAAGTATATTGATTTATATATGTATTTTAATTTTTTGTGCAAGTTGAATTAAATTAGACAATCTTCACATATTTCTATTCAATCAATATTCAAATAAATGTTGGTTAATTCATGTCTAGTAACACCTCTCAAATAGCTAAAGCGCAATATATCAACAATAAAGCAGAACATATTGGCAGTTTTTTAAGACCGCTAAAACTTAAAAAAGCCCGTTATGATTTTGCAGATCGTGTGATTTATGAAGAAACGTTACGGCAGGTTGAAGATGCAGAAATTTATAATCTCATAGACATTCAATTAGATAATGATTGTACGGTCATGACAGATGGTGACTTCCGTCGTGGTTGGTGGCATTACGACTTTCTTGAGCATTTAGATGGCATTCAATCTTATAAAACTAGAGATGGTGTGAAGTATAAGGATGCCGTAGCAAAAGCTTACGATGTGCGCGTTATTGGTGATATCGACTTTCCTGAAGATCATCCTTGTTTGGCACAATATCGCTTTTTACATGAAGCGACTGATGGATTTGCAACTGCAAAATTTTGCTTGCCTAGCCCAAATATGATGTTGTATCCACATCTACGTAATAACCGCCATTATGCCAATCGTCTACATGATCTTGTTAATGATTTAGGCAAAACATATAAAAAAGTAATAGATGCTTTATATCAAGAAGGATGTCGATACATTCAAGTGAATGATATGTTTTTTGCGTATCTATGCGATGAAGAGCAACGTGAAAAAGAAATTCAACTTGGGGTAAATCCTGATGATTTAGCCGCATATTGCGTTGAAACTTTAAATCTAGCACTTAAAGATAAGCCCGAAGATTTAGTGATTGCATTACATATTGATCGTGGGAATTTTTTATCAAGTTGGTTGTATCAAGGTGGTTATGAAATTATTTCAAGCTATTTATTTGAAAAGTTACAGAATGTTGATCGGTTTTTATTAGAATTTGATACAGAGCGTTCAGGAGATTTTAAACCTTTAAGTAAATTGAAAAATACACATACGGAGGTATTTTTAGGTTTAATTTCAACTAAAAAAGAATCAATTGAAGATAAAGCAAAAATCATTGAACTTATTCAGCAAGCTTCAGAATATCTGCCTTTAGATCAATTAGGAATATGTTTACAAAGTGGTTTTGCCTCGATGGAAGAGGGTAATAAAATTTCTTACGATACACAGTGGAAAAAACTAAAGTTAATGAATGAGATTGCTGCCGAAGTTTGGAAGTAAGTTAATACTTAGATTAGCATTCGTTCATAAATCACTTTTTGAGTGTAAAAAAATCACAATGAAATTTCCCTCTTCTATAAGGAGAGGGCGAGGGAGACGTTTTGGGAATAAATAGCCAGATTTTCTTACCAAAGATCTTTCTCATTCCAAAAGAAAAATGAGCCTTATTTATAAGTTCAATTATGATTAATAAATTTTTTCCAATTTATGAAAGACGTTTAGGGTGTACTTATTTTTCAATTTTGTAGTACTTCGTGCAGAGTCACTCAAATTTTTTTATAATCTATTTTTATATTCGATCCTTAAGATCTTTCATTTGCTTATGTCGCAATTCTCTCAAACTTTCATTCAAAATCAATTTTGTATATTGGTGGAATATTTAACATCAATGAAAGAAATCTTGCCTGTAAAACAGCAGTTTGCGAATTATCCTGCATTTATCACATTGGCAGATCGTGTTCATTCTGATTATGATGTTGAACCCCTTATTGCGGCACAAGCTTATCCTAAAGAGATTGAAAAGATTCTGCATTTTGCAGGGAAAGGGCGTGATATTTCAGATTTTGAGGCATTTTTAGATCGTGCTGAGGCAGCAAATCAGAAAAATTTGTTGTTATTAACAGGGGATAAGCTTAAAAATCATCAATCTGCTGACAATGGTGAATTTCATCGTACTCGCTATTTAGAATCTGTAAATGCGGTGATGGCGGCAAAGCAACGAAATGGTTTTTGTATTGGTGTTGCTTTAAATCCGTTTAAATATGCCGAAGCAGAAAAAGATGCGCAATATTTAAAACTACATAAAAAAATAAAAGCAGGTGCAGATTATATTATTACCCAGTTGGGTTATGACTTAAATGCGTTAAAACAGGCAAAGCAATTTTTAGAGCGTCATCAGTATTCACAAAAGCTATTTGCATGTGTGATGCCTTTAACTTTAGCACGTGCCCAATTTATGTTGAAAAATAAAGTTGCAGGCATTGTGATTACGCCACATATGTTGAATATATTGGCAAAGGAAAAAGAAGATCATCTTACAGATCGAGTTTATTTACGCTGTGCTTTGCAAATTTTAATCTGTAAACATTTGGGCTTTTCGGGCGTACATTTATCTGCCTGTCATAAGCCTACTGAGCAATTACTGCTAGAAAGTTATGTGAATGAATATAGGCATTTAGATTTAACTGCATGTGAAATATTGTGGGAGAAATTGTGGCAGATAGAAACAGGGAAAGAGTTTTATCCTGAAATGTCTTATTATTCTAAACCTGCAACATCGGCTCAAATTCTTAAATATCAGCACCTACATTTTATGCATGATGCATTGTTTGCATCTAAAGTTGCAAAAGGATTAGGGCAATTTATTTTTAAACGCAGTGTGTGGAAAAGTACATCTGCGAAAAAAGCATTACTCAAAACTGAATTTATAAGTAAGCATAGTGTGGTTGGTTGTGAAAGCTGTGGGCAATGTCGTTTAGGCGATACCTTATATATCTGCCCTGAAACTTGTCCTAAAGGTTTGGCAAATGGTCCATGTGGTGGAACAAGCTTAGACCGCTGTGAGTTTGGAGATAGAGAATGCATTCACTCGGTGAAAGCACGTTTAGCCAAAGCAGTGGTGCAAACTCAAACTTTAAAAGAGAACTTAATAGCAACTGTACCCATTGACGTTCGTGGTACAAGTTCTTGGAAAAATTGGTATCTAAATTCAATATAAAATTGAAAAGTAACATCAAAAAAAAAGCGGAGTCATTCAGTTTACTCCGCTTTTTTTATACCAATATTCTTTGGTTAATATGCTAGAACTGACCGTTTTCCGTACGTTCTTTCATCACTTTTTTCAGCATACTACGAGGTAAAGTAAACCATAATAATATGAGCACTAAACAACATAAGCTAAAAGCAACAAGCGCATAATTTTCAAATAATATGCGTGATAGTTCAAGCACAATGAAATAGCTGAACATCATAAGCATAGACATAGCAGAAGCAACCGTTCCCTTAGATACGTCTGATGACATCATTGCTAAACGATATAGCACAGAAAAACAAATGCCTTCACCAAAGCTCATAATGGTCATGCCAATAATGAGCGTCCATACAAAATAAGATGGAATAAATAAACCAATTAAGATGATCAACGCACCAATGAGCATTGTTGGTAAACCGAATAAAATGGTTTGACCTAAAGGATATTTATCTACAACTTTAACTAAAATAACGCTGCCGAGTATTAATGCACCTAAAACTGGAATTTGTGCTAAACCATATTGCATGCTGCTAAAACCAAGTTTTTCTACAAGCATGATAGGTGACAAAGAAATCCAAAGCATAATCGGTAAGCATGCCAATGGTAATGCGCTGGTCATAATGATGAATCGTTTATTTTTAAATACTTTTCCAAAATCTGACCAAATTGTATTTAAAGGACGCTTGACCAATTGAGATGTTTGATCATTTGGCATAGCAACTTTAAGACCCAACCAAGCTAAAACTGCCAAAACTGCGATACCAATAAAACCCCAATGCCAAGATACATAATCAATCATGAATGCACCAATAATGGGACCCAATAATGGAGCAAATAAAGTCATATTGCCCATAATTGCCATTACTTTAATTGCAGTACGTTCTTCAAAATTTTCTTGAACAGCTGCATAACCAACAGCACTAATAACAGTTAAGCCCATACCTTGTAAAAAGCGTAAACCTAAAAAGCTTTGAATATTCGAAGTCAGTAAAATAAGTAGGCATGTTATTGTAAAGAATAAAGCACCTGCTAAAAGAATTTTCTTACGACCAATTCGATCTGAAAGAGGGCCAACAAGCCAAGCAATACAGCCGCCACCCAATAAATAAAATGACATAGCAGATGGCGCCCAAGAGCTACTGACACCAAAATCACGGGTGACACTGAGCATGGCAGGTTGGATTAAATCATTGCCAAGATAAACAGCGAATTCAAATAAGACCAATGCTAGCGGAAATAAAAACGCAGCAAGAGTGAGTTTAGAAATTTGAGGGTTAGACATTATTTTCAACATAGCATTTATAGCCTGTCTATATTGAGATGAACGAATAATGACGATCTCAATATCATGACAAGCAAGGAGATTAAATTTAAGTTTTGGAAACAGAAAAAAAGAAGTACTTAAAACAAATATTGAAAAATTATGTTTGCATCAAAGAACAGATTAATTTCAAAAAGGAGATTCCAAAAAATACACTCATCGGTAGATGTAGGTATTTAAAAGTGCGCATATTCTAGCACATCAATTTGATGAGCCAAAATCCATCAAATTTTAAGATGCTATTGAGCTAGATTGAAAGGGTATTAATATGCCAACTTAGGCTTGATAATATACGTATTTTTCATTTATTCATCTTCCATTGCATTGGAATAAAATTTAACACCAAGTTTAATTCGATCACGACCATGACTCATGCGCCAACGGTTTGTGTCACGTAATGAATATACACAGCCGCAATATTCTTGCTGATAAAATTCTTCTTTTTTACTAATTTCGAGCATACGAGTAGCACCGCCAAATTTACGCCAGTTGTAGTCCCAATAGGTGATACCGTCATAATGAGAAGCAGAACGATGTCCACAATCATTAATTTGTTGCATGTTTTTCCAACGTGAAATGCCAAGTGAACTACTGATTAAATTAAACCCATTTTCTGCTGCATAAAGTGCGGTACGCTCAAAACGCATGTCGAAACACATGGTGCAACGAATACCTTTTTCAGGTTCATTTTCCATGCCTTTTGCACGTTCAAACCAATTATCTGTGTCGTAATCTGCATCTATGAGTGGAATATTATGTTTTTCGGCAAAGCGTATATTTTCTTCTTTGCGAATAATATATTCCTTTACTGGGTGAATATTTGGATTGTAGAAGAATATTGAAAAGTCGATGCCAGATTCAATAAGGGTTTCCATAACTTCACCAGAACAAGGCGCACAGCAGGAATGAAGCAGGAGTTTGTGATGACCCTCTGGCAGTGTAAGTTTTTGACGTTCAAGTTTGTTCGACATAGCGATAAGGCTTAAATCTAAACGCTATATTTTAACGGTTTGAATAAGCCGAAAAGGGTGGATGTGCTGATATTTTCTAAGGCTAAGCTGAATGGATTTCATGTGTGCACAGATGATGATATTAATTTAAAAGATTCGACACTCAGTACTTTAAGTATGATGGTATAAATGATTATTAACTTTTATTATTTTTTACATAATTAAGGTTTTTTAAATGAGTAAGAGTTAAAAATGAAAGAAAAAATTAGATTGCTTATTCTTGTGCTGAGTTTAGCTTTTCTGTATGGCATTATTTATCTTATATTTACTCATACAGCTAATGGGAATCCTATTTGGGGTGTTATTCCTGAAATATTAGTTTATATCATTCCTGCGTATTTTATTTCTAGCATTATGATAGAGATCACTATGGGTGAAAGTCCCTTTAGAAATATAAAAGTAGCATTAAAAAAGGCATTGATATTACTTTTATTCTTCCTTTTATATGTCGGATTTTATTGGCTATTTTATAAATATATTATTATCGAGAATCATTTGGAAGCTACATTTATTGGGGAAAAGTCATATTTGGTTTTTCTTGGTGTAATGATTTTTTTTGGTTTGCGGTTCGCAAATAAACTGTATTCTAAATAGATAATAAATTAATGATATATGAGGTGAGTAAGTAATAAGAATGGCATGCTCAATATAGTGAGCCAAAAATTATTGTAATAATAAAAAGAAGTACTCCGACGATGCCGCTGCATGTCGTTACCCTGAACCCGATGAGTTCAAAGCTGGTTGCATGAGTTAAGCAACATTAGAGTGTATTGAACAATAAAAATAAATCCGTAACAAACTAATTTTCATAAATATTTTTGCCGAAACGCCATCTAAAAATAGGAAGCAATTTTAAACAATATTTTTACAGTATACACTGGGTATACATGGAATTTAAGCTGTATTTTTTGAACTGAGGTATACACTAGGTATACATTTTATAGAATAAAAAAAGGCCTGTGTGGCCTTTTTTAAAGTTGAGTCTCAATTAGGTTGGCAGGTATTCAAATACCTATTTTTACCTAAAAACTCGAGTACATCTCTTTTCGTGTACCCAACTTTTCTGGGTCCTACTTTGACAAAAGGAATACCATTGCCTTGGCATCGTTTAGCCTGAAGCCATGAGAGTGACATATCGCATACTAATGCGACGACTTCGGGTGAGAACACTGCATCCTCGGGAAGATTCCAAAATTGATGAATTGAGCTCAAACGTTGCTCTTCTGACATACGAGCAATACGATCTAATCTTTGTTTCATTAAAATTTTTATTTCCTATAACAGTTTTGCAATTTAGATATATCTACAGAGATATCTTGTGATGGCTAAAACGTAACATATGAATTTTTTTAAAAACTCATTTCGTTGAAAACTTCAAAAAAATGGTTATTTTTAAAATTTATAAAATAAAAAAATCACATCTATGCTTGCTGAATGGATGATTTAAGCCCGCTTGTTAGGTACAAGATTTGGTACTTAAACCCCAAATATCATGAGTTAAGTACCAGATTTGGTATCTTAAGAATCAGCTTAAAAATGGTTTGAGTACATCAAAAAGATTCTCACCATTTTTACGATCAATGAGTCGAGCCGCCATTCCTAATTTTTGTGGTCCATCCACATCAGCGATTTGGGTATCGCCAATGAACAATACTTCATTGGGTTGGCACTCTAATTGATTTAGAAAATGTTGATATATCGTTGGATCAGGTTTATTGAAACCTACCTTAAAGCTCCATGCATAAGCATCTAAAGGTGGAAGTAGGTGCTGTGCTTGAATGCCATAAGGCGTAGCCGCGTTAGAACAAATCGCCGATTTGTAGCCTAATTTTTTAAGCTCAATCAGCATTGGAATTGAATCTTCAAACGCATGCATATGCTCTAAGTCATGTTGAAGAGCGGTATTCATTTCTGCTAGTAGGGAAACAGGAAGTTGATACCCAAAATAAGAAGCGATTGTTGCAAAATCACCGTCCAGTGACATGATCATTGCAGCATCATTTGTTTGTGGTTTTCGCCCTTGTTGTTTAAGCCACTTCATCATTTTTTTATAAGGAGATTGGCTGTTTTTTATTTCTATTAGTGTGCCAAATACATCAAAGACGACTGCTTTATAGGGTTGGTTATTCATCATTTTTGTCTCATTAGAAATACAAACATATGCCTTCAAACTTTTATCCTCAATGAGGAGCTAGGATGATTTGAATAGGTAAAGAGTATTGCGTTAATTTAAGTCTAAACCTAATTGCTCAGGGCTATACCAGCGCATTTTTAGGTGTCCCAACTGGTCTTTGAGATAGGCTGCTTTGTGAACAATAAATTTTTTGCGTTTCAGCCATTCATCTAGGCGGGCATCATCATAGTGAATATCAACTTTCAGTTGTAAAAGTTGGTGATATAAGCTGCGCTTTTCACTAGACATTGCTTCTAGTGTCACAGCTGATGCCATAGGTGCTAAAGGCATGGGTAGACCTTCTGTTTTGTTAGGTTGAGCTGGTCTTTTAGAAGGGATTCCACTCGTTACCTTTACAGTAGATGGCTGCTTGACCACGTTGTGCGATGGTTGGGCAGAAATCGCTTGGACGTTTTCCTGATTTACTGTCTCAGGCTCAACTGATTGAATAGAGTTTTTTAGCAGAGAACTGAGCTTTCGATAGTTGATTGAATAGAAGTTCGTTTGAATCCATTTATTTTGAGATAGTTTTTTGACTACTAAAACACCTACTTTCTTTAACTTAGAGACTATGCGTTTGATCGTAGATGGACTGTATGCACCGAGGGTCTTAGTCCATTGCTCATAGCTATGGTAAAAGTACTTCTGTTGTTGCATGACTTGGGCATCATTACTTTGCAGACAGTAATGTAGCTTTTGTAAGAAGATTGCGGATGCGACTCCATACGCTTGGGCAAGCGTAGGAGAGGCAATTAACGGATAGTCGCCTTGGACTAATAATTTTGTTTTTTTAGTCATGAGAAGTGCTCACTTAAAGCTTAGTAAGCAGGTTCAGACAATTTGTGACGTAGACGTTGTTGGGTTCGGCGTAGCCAATCTGCAGGATATTCTTGAGTATCAATATCGAAATATTGACCAGACCAGAATTCTTGGTTGAGTTCATCGTGATATTGATGATGTGAATTTTGCTGGTGTAATTGAAGCGGTTGTTCCGATTCGAAATCGGATGGAGTGTTGTCTTGAGCGTTATTTTCAGCTTGGTCTAAAGTCTTGAAAATATCGAGTAAGGCTTGGCGCTGTTTATGCGATAGAATTTTTGCGCTTTCAACAAGAAGTTGTTTAGCAAGTTTTTTTGGTGTGCAAGGGTTTGCACCATTGAATTTGTGATTCATAGCAGTAATCCTAGATAGGTTTTGATGACCTACCACATCTCAATTTCCACATGAGATGGTGGCAGTCTAACAGGGGTGGAAATACTGAATCTAGGATCAGCCAGCCGAAGCTGCCCTGTTAAACCGCCATAACGACTGCTTAACAGTAGGCAAAAAAATAGCCGCAGGAGCGACAATTTATTGCCCCTAGATAGTAACAGGTTTCCACGCCTGAACACGGATTTTGCTGTGTTGGAAGAAGATTATCCCGCAATCTGAGGTAGGTCAAGGCCTTGAAATGAAGTTTTTATAAAAATGTGAAAAATAAAATAATGGTCATATCCTAGATATATTTAATTATTTTATTGTTTATTTTATTTATAAAGAAGAACAGCTCAAATTGACCCAATGGAGTAGTTCACATTGAGATGATCATGAGTAGCGAAATGATCTATATTGGTAGATAAGCGTTTCAACAGTAGCTAGTCACAAGGCTAGGTGCTTCATAATCTGCGCAGGAGTAGTTGAACATCTACTTATGAGCTGCATAAATGAATTACTCGGCTCATTATATAAGCCGATTATGAGCGAAAATATCATTCCATAAGATATGAACTCATATCTGACGAGCTCATGAACTAACTTTCTGGTTTACTGGATTTCTAGGATCTAAAGCAATTTTAGTTAATTTCTCATTTAGCTCTGTAAAAGGTGGAATATGTATATATCTAGCAAATAATTCGGTTATATCATGTTCGTGTTGGGCGTTAAATTGGTGTATGGCATATAGTTTGATCATCTCTATCAATGCATTCGTGGGATGGATATGTTCATTGTTGACGAGCTCTTTATACAAAGATAAAAATGCACCACCTAAAAAAAACTTTTCATGATTCATTTTTTTTCTTTCTTTATTTTTTTCTTGTTTATCAGCTTTATCTTCAGAAGATTGAGTATTTTGGGCAACAGTATTTTTGATTTGATTTAAATTATTACTCCTATAATTATTGAGTAGTTTTTGTAGTTGAAAATATTCATCACGTGTTAACGCAAACCACTCTTTATCAAAATCTAAAATTTGTTTTTCATTTATTGTTAATTTTTCTTCTGGAATGCTTTTTATGTATTTTATTATTTCATGATTTTTGCATCTTTCATTTGATTTATATTTAAATTTATTAATTAAGTCCAAATGAATATTTATAAATTCTTCAAACTTAGATTTATCCATATCTTTTATATTGGCATTGCTCAAAACTTCGAATAACTCATCTTCACATTTATATGTAGGCACAGACCACAACACTTTTTTATAAGTATAAAGATAATTATATAAATCATTTTTTGTAATTTTTTTCTTAGGTCTACCAGCCATGATTTAGCTCCAATGATGAGTGAAGTAACATCTATAACAGGAACCCAAAATCCATGATTATTTTCATGTGAAAATTTTAAAAAATAGCCATTCTACTTTTTTAAAAAACAATTAATAAGAAAGCTTTCACGTAAGAAATTTTTGGGCTATGCACAAAAAATTCTTACCTCGTCTCCGTGTCTTTTAATAGGCAAATTACGCTGTAATTTGCCTATTAAAAAACACTCCAACTCACCCGGTGGGACCATTTAATCTTAAATTATTGATATTTATAGAAATTGTGTTTTAAACAAGCATTACACTATATTTTGAATAGCATTAAATCATATTTTTACGAAAGTAGTGTGCGTATGTGAATATGAGACCCTATATTAACGAGGATCTGGAAGGTCAACTAAGTTGCTAAGCAATCTGATGAGGTCGAGATATAACCTATTTTTGGAACTATTTATTTAATTTAATTTCTTAATTTTTTATTTATTTTATATTGAGTTTTTAAATAAAAGGATTAGATAGTGTTTTATTTTGATTTGAGACATAATCGGAAAATAGATAAAAAATCTTCTTATAATGCATATTGTTATATAAGCCGGATTAAGCATTTTGAGCTTAATAAAAGTGATTTAAATGAAGAGTTAGAATTTAAAACTTCAGGGAATATGCCTGAGTGGGCAAAATATAATCCAGAGAAATTTTGGGGTGCAGTTGATAAATATGAAAAGCAAGAAACTAGAGCATCTTGTAGTATTACAATTGCTTTACCTAAAGAATTATCTAAAGAACAAAGAATTGAGTTATCACAGAATTTAGTAAATGCTTTTTTTTGTGATGAATTTAAGCTTCCTTATAGCTGGGCTATTCATAGTCATAAAGGTGCTTTAGATGGTGAATCTGATCAACCGCATTTGCACCTACTATATTCTGAAAGGACAACACTCGGAAATATAGAAAGGCCACCAGAATTGTTTTTTGAGTTATACCGACCAAAAAATCCTGAACGAGGGGGTGCCCAGAAGATTACAGCTGATGTGTTGGGTTTTGGGCAAAATCAAATTAGACATTACCGCCAGTTGACTGAACAATTGATAAATAAGTCATTAGAAAAGTATGCTCCAATGAAGATAGTTCGTATAAATAACATTGACGTTCAAGTACCTAGTCAAGTTTCATGCCTATCTAATGCTAACTACAATAGGAAGTTCGGAACAAAACTCAAAGATACGCCGCAAATTGAACGTTGGAAGCTCTATAGCCCTGATCCAATTATTCAAATGGATATAAAGCCATTAATTGATAAAGTGAAAAAAATCCGAGAAGAGAACTTATATGAACTTTATAAAAATGAATATGAATTGGAACTTAAACGTATCCACAAGATGAAAGCTGAAATCAATAAAGCAAAAAATAATGATAGGGATTATGGGATGTCGATGTAGTTTTGGAGCAAATATATTTTATTGAAATGAATATTTAAAATGAGATTTGTTAAGTTGAACCTATCCATAGTTTTGGAATAGCCTTACCACAGTTACCACAGTTACCACAGTTACCACAGTTACCACAGTTACCACAGTTACCACAGTTACCACAGTTACCACAGTTACCACAGTTACCACAGTTACCACAGTTACCACAGTTACCACAGTAAAAAACCTGCAAATATATGCAGGTTTAGTTCACAATTTCGATTTAGAAAGAAAAATCGGTCAGATACAGTCTTTCAGGTTGCTTTAATTTTGATTTACCAAAATATAAGTGGCACAATTCTTTGAATGATTCTTCTTCATTTAGGAAGTCATATAAATCTAATAAGTCTTCTCCAATAAACAGTATGCTTCCGCCATAATCTGAACTCAGATGTACATATAATCCATCTAATTGGAAATATTCTTCTTCTGATAAAACATATTCAAATGGCTCTTCTATTTCACAGTGGTCACTATAAGCGGGATTACAACAACATTCCTGATGCCAATCGTCCCATGCCTCTTGCACTTGACTTGCTAGTGCTAATATCCAGTCTTTCAATCGGCAAATGTAAAAATCATATTCAATAGGGGGGTGATAATTCCCTGTCGCTGTAATTTGCTCGAGAATTTCATCAAATGCCTGCTGACACCATATATTCACTTCATGCTGTGATTTATGTGTGAGCAGGGTGAGATTTTCATCGAGGTTTTCCCAGCCACTTTGTTTTAACGCATTGGCTAGCCTTTCTATTTTTTGAAACTTTTTCAAAATTTTTCCTAAATTTATACTGGGTATATGCGTTTTACTGATAATTTTTTAATTTGTAAATATGAATATAAAAAACAATAAGATATGAATCTTTTGTGCATTTTATTTTATAAGATTATTTCGTGTTATAAAGAAATAAAAGAATTCAAGTCCACCAAGCTTTTTAATTATTTATTCGTTTTGAGTAAAAGCAAAAGCGGATCAAACGAAGGTGAATTATTGAAAATTTAATTGTTGCTTATTTGATCAAATTCGGTTTTTAGCACTCACCTGATTGGCAAAAAAATAATGGGAGATGATCTTTTTTTCATTTTTGTTCATCAAACTCATCTTTAAAATTTTAAAACATGTAGTTTTCTGGTTTTTAAGTAAGCAGAAAAGACATGGATTCAAATACACCGACATTTGATCAACAGCGTACATATTCATCGCAAAATTTATCTTTATCAGCACAAGAAAGCCGTTATTCTTTAGATATTAATAAAAGAATATTCCCCGACAGTCGTGAAGTAAAAACATCATTAGACTGGCGTACTTCTAACCGCATATTTAAAGCTAAGCTCCAAGAAATCATTCAAAAAACACTTAAAAATAAGCAAGGAAATCAAATTCAGCAGTGTGGTAAAGCAGTAAAGTGGCTTAATTCAAATGTGGATGTTTTTTATCATGTAGATTCTAAGAAAGTCATATTCAGCAATATACTAGACTGTCGTAAGGGTTGGACATGTCCACGTTGTGCAAGTCGATTGGCTGCTCAAAAGAAAGCAGAATTATTACAACTTCAAAAAGTGGTGCGTAATGAGGGCTTACATGTTTATATGATGACATTAACGATTCCACACTCATTGAAAGATAATTTAAGTGATTTACTAGAACGTCTCAGCCGTGTTCAAAGTAAGTTTACAGATGCACTTCGGGGGAAAAAATGGAAACGCATATTTCCTAAAAATGGTCATATCACAGTGCTTGAAATTACCTATTCAGCGAGTTTTGGGTGGCATCCGCATTTGCATGTTCTAGTGATTTCTGAGCAATATTATACAGACAAAGAAATTAAAACGATTGAAAAAGAGTTATATGAAACCTGGTCTGCAAAATGCCAAATTAGTGGTGTTCAAAAACCGCATAAAAAATTTGGGGTTAAATTACAAAATTGTGCATCGGAAGTAGAGCGATTAGACACTAAAGTGATTCATTACTTGGTTAAGCACGGGTTTATAAATGAAATTGATGAGAGGAGAATAGAGGAGAAGATGACCCACGGCGAAAGCCTAACAATTTGGGAAATTGCACTTTTATCTCAACATGTGGATCAACATATTGCTAGGAAATATGGGTTGATTCTGCGGGAATATACTCGGTCAATGGTGAATAAACACTTTATACGATGGTCTGAATTACTCACCGACTATCTCAAAAATAAAGGATATGATTTTAAAGACAGGGCAGTTCAGAAAGTAAAAAAGCAAATACAAAAACAAGTATGGTTAGCAAAGAGGAATTTAGTTGCCCAAATTGATCACCCTTTATGGCTAAGAATTTGTCGAAAGCCGTATGTGCTACAGCATCAACTTCTACAGAGTATAGAGTTAGACATCAAATATGGCATTGCTGAATGTCGTATATACCCAAGAACAGATCGATTGCTTAAATATATTCGGCAATCAAAGCTCTATGATTGATGTGCATTAATGGCTTAAAAGTATGATGTAAGGGCTGATAATGACAGCTAAATTAACCTGTTGAATCGCTAGTCCAAATAAAACCACAGCCCATCAATTTGAGTGTCATAGTCAATGTGTACATCGATAAAATGACTGTATTTCATGTTCTCTGCATTACGTTCATGATGAGAAAAAAATGCACCTTGTAGTGCATCACAGTGATAACAGCCATTAGATAAATAGGCTTCGCCTCGTGTCTTACTAAAACGCTTTTTAATCACTCCATATTGATATAACTGAAGAAGGCTAGGTTGGTTTAAAATTTCATTATGTGTATGTGAGAGGTCTTCTACATCTAGGCGGTATATTTTAGTAAACCCCTTAGCATGTGGAATAAAGTAATTAATTTCCATAATGGTATTGGTTGGCTTTTTACATTTCCAACATTGGATAGTATTCATTGCAACTTGGAGAGAGCGCCTTGCATGGGGTTTTAAGGAGTACTGAACTGAGCCAGTCATGAGTGCTTTGAAAAAATCTATAAATTCAATTTCCACTAAATCAGCATTATCCCAATTGTGAAATGCCCCACTTGCTATCAATTGGTAATTTTTTTTATTGAGCCAAATTGAAAAAATAGGCAAGTCATAGCTTTGATAATCTAAGACATCCCATTTATTTTTTTGAGTGGTTCGCATAAACCAGACGGCTCGAATACCTGAAGCAATATACTTTTCTTGACGGCGCTTGGTTTCTTCAATGCTTTGTGGTGACCACTGAATTTCAATCACAATTTTGGCGTTATTCTTCTGGGCATAAATATCAGCAATCCAAGTTTCACCTAATGGCATTTGACCACGAAACTCAGGCGTTACATTCCATCCATTTTCATGCAAATATTTTAAGATGAGATATTTACAGAACTGATGTTCACGACTTTCACCAGAACTAAAACCACAACTGCTTGAGGGGTGATGTGCAAAATATTGTGTGCCCAATTTACTCTTTTTAGGAATAGCGCGAGTCTGACAGCAAGGCATATGCATGCTGAGATTTTTATATTTGTCTTTTAGACGATCCCACTGCTCATCATTGAGCATAAAGCTATAAATTTCTTTATTTTCTATAATGCTTAAAAAACCCATAGGTACTACTAATTAATACTCTTTTGTACAGTCTATCTCTAGTAAATTGCCTTGTAAATCAGGCACAATCAACCTTATAAATTTCTAGTATTCTGCCTATTGGCAAGCGGTATTTTATCCAATCACAAATAATAATTTTTCACAGGTAGCAACTTTCATTTGGTCGGTTGCTGACTTACTTCGTGGTGACTTCAAACAATCTCAATATGGGCGTGTAATTCTACCGTTCACCTTGTTGCGCCGTTTAGAGTGTGTATTAGAAGCAAGTAAAGCAGATGTATTGGCAGCCAATGAGAAAGTTAAACTCATGCCATTACCAGAAGAAGCCAAAGAAAAGATGCTATTAAAAGCAACCAATGGCTTATCGTTTTTTAACACTTCAGAATTAAGTTTAGTCAGCCTTGGTCAAAAAGACATTCGTTCAAACCTTAATACTTATATTCAAAGTTTTTCAGCAGATGCACGTGAAATTTTTGAGCATTTTAAATTTGAGGAGTTTATTGGTTTATTGGACGATGCCAATTTACTTTATAAAGTTGTTCAGAAATTCGGTGCGACAGACCTGAGCTACGGCGCTGTGTCTAACCATGAAATGGGGCTAGTGTTTGAAGAGCTGATTCGCCGTTTTGCGGAAGGTTCGAATGAAACCGCAGGGGAACACTTTACCCCACGTGACATTGTGCGTTTAACCACAGGCTTGGTGTTTGGTAAAGATGATGATGCCTTAACCAAAGATGGCATTATTCGTACTGTATATGACCCAACGGCAGGTACAGGCGGCTTCCTATCATCGGGTTCAGAATATGTCCGTGAGCATAATCCTGATGCTGTGATGCGTGTCTTTGGTCAAGAGTTAAACCCTGAGTCATACGCCATTTGTAAAGCAGATATGCTGATTAAAGGTCAGGATGTACGCAACATCAAATTAGGCAATACGCTCTCCAATGACCAACTTGCCTATGAGAAATTTGACTACATGCTATCGAATCCACCCTTTGGTGTGGATTGGAAGAAGATTGAATCTGATATTAAAGATGAGCATGAACAAAAAGGCTTTGAAGGGCGTTTTGGTGCAGGTTTGCCACGTGTCTCTGATGGTTCGTTATTGTTCCTAATGCACCTCATTAGCAAGATGCGTGATACAGATAATCATGATCAAGGTAGTCGTATTGGTATCATCCTGAATGGTTCACCGTTATTTACGGGCAGTGCAGGTAGTGGCGAAAGTGAAATCCGCCGTTATATCTTAGAAGCTGACTTGTTAGAAGCCATTATCGCGCTACCTACCGATATGTTCTATAACACAGGCATTGCCACCTATGTTTGGGTACTCAGTAATAAAAAAGATGCTGAGCGTAAGGGCAAAGTCCAACTGATTGATGGTACTCACCTGTATAGTAAAATGCGTAAGTCACTTGGCTCAAAACGTAATGAAATGAGCGAAGACGATATTGCGATGATTACGCGTTGTTATGGAAACTTTGAAGTGACCGATGCCCGTGAACTGGATAAACCTGCCGATGTAAAATCTAATCGTGGTCGTCAATCTGCGAGTCCTAAAAATGAATCTGCAAAAACCTTCTCAAGCAAGATTTTTAATAGTTATGAATTTGGCTATCGCCGTGTGACCATTGAGCGTCCTTTGCGTTTATCTGCTCAAGTGAGTGATAAGGCTGTCGAGTCGTTACGTTTTGCACCGAAGCCATTTAATGCAGTGATGCAAAAGCTATACGAGCAGTACGGCGCAACGTGGACGGCAGACAGCTATGGTGATTTAGCTGAATATGAAACCGAGATTCGTGCGCTGATTAAAGCTGAATTTAGCGAACTCAAAGAAAAAGACATTAAAACCGTACTTGAGCCAAAACTCTGGTTAGAGCAACGTAACTTACTTACTAAAGCCCAATCGCTACAAGCCAAGATTGGCACGGCGCAGTTTGATGACTTTAATGCCTTTGATGATGTATTCAAACAAGCTTTAAAAGATGCCAACATTAAATTAGAGACCAAAGAGAAGAAGCAATTCATTGATGCTATTACGTGGAAAAATGCCGATGCTGAACCTGTAATCAATAAGGTCATTAAAGGCACAGAAAATGCCTTGTATGGTCAGTTTGTGTATAACGGCAAAGTGGTCGAGTTTGTACAAGATGGTGATTTACGTGATGCTGAGAACATTGCGCTTAATCCAAATGTCAGCACCACCGATTTAATCGAGTCTTACTTTAAGCGTGAGGTTCAACCACATGTGCCTGATGCGTGGATTAATGCCGATAAGCGTGATGATAAAGATGGCGAAATTGGCATAGTGGGTTATGAGATTCCGTTTAACCGTCATTTTTATGTATATGAACCGCCACGTGATTTAGCCGAGATTGATACGGATTTAGATGCGGTAAGCCGTGAAATTATGGCACTTCTACAAGAGGTGCATTCGTAATGGCGAAGTATGAGAAATATGCTGAGTATAAAGATTCAGGTGTGGAATGGGTTGGTGATGTTCCCCAATCATGGGAAGTTAAGCCTGTTTTAGCTTTATTCACACCTGAAATGATAAAAAATGTAGATGGTATTGAAACTAATGTCTTATCGCTAAGTTATGGTCGAATCATTCAACGAGATGTAGAGAATAATCATGGTTTATTACCTGAATCATTTAATACTTATCAGATCGTAAAGTGTGGTGATATTATTTTACGCCTTACCGATTTGCAAAATGATAAAAGAAGCCTGCGTGTAGGATTGGCAACTCAAAAAGGTATTATCACTTCAGCCTATCTCAAATTGTCTGCATTAAAAGAAATTGATCCTAAATTTGCTTATAGACTTTTACATTCTTACGATACAACAAAAGTATTTTATGGAATGGGCGGTGGTTTACGCCAATCGATGAAATTTGAGGATTTTAGACGCCTACCTATACTTGTCCCGCCTAAAAGTGAACAAACTCAAATCGCCAATTTCCTCGATCATGAAACCACAAAAATTGATAGCCTGATTGCTAAACAAGAAAAGCTGATTGAACTGCTAAAAGAAAAGCGTCAAGCGGTTATTAGCCATGCGGTGACCAAAGGTTTAAATCCTAATGTCACGATGAAAGATTCAGGTGTGGAATGGTTAGGGCAAGTGCCTGAGCATTGGGTTGTGGCTCAGTTAAAATTTAATATGCTAGATATTCAGACAGGTCCATTTGGTAGTCAATTACATGCAGAGGACTATATTGAAGATGGGATTCCTTTAATTAATCCAGCACACATGATAAATGGTGTACTTGTTCCTGATAGTCAAATTACAGTAGATGAAACAACTCAAGAAAGATTAAGCAGACATAAATTAGCAGTTGGCGACATTATTTTTGCTAGACGAGGTGAGCTTGGTCGTTGTGCAATTGTTAGAGAAGAAAATGTAGGATGGCTTTGTGGTACAGGTAGTCTAAAAGCGAAACTAAACGATAAATTACTCCCTGAGTATGCGTACTTGTTAATTACATCGGACGGTCTTGTTTCAGAGCTTTCCTTAGAATCGAAAGGTTCAACAATGGATAATTTGAATACTGAAACTTTAGGTAAAGTGCGGACACCTGTTCCTCCGATTAAAGAACAAACAGCAATTTTAATTTATGTAGAGCAAGTTTCAGGTAAATATAAAAAACTAATCGAAAATGCTGAATCCGCTATTCAACTGATGCAAGAACGCCGTACAGCCCTAATATCCTCTGCGGTTACAGGCAAAATAGACGTGCGTCATTGGCAAAACCCAAATAAAAATAACGATGCTAAAAAGGAGCTTGGCGTATGAGTGCAGATGTAACCAAAGAAACAGCATTTCAAAACGACATCATTGCCCAAATGCAGTCGCATGGTTGGCAGATTGGCTCAGGTACAGGCTATAACCGTGAAAAAGCCCTCTATACCCAAGATATTCTAGACTTTGTGCAAAAGACTCAAGACAAGGAATGGCAGAAGTTTAAAAGCATTTTCCCCAATGACACCGAACGCCATTTTTTAGATACGGTCGAAGCACAGCTTAAAAAAGCCAATATCAACGCCACTGATGTTGAATCACGTAGCTATGGCACATTAGGTGTATTACGTCATGGTATCCGTACACGTGGGGTGCGTTTTTCATTTTGTCAGTTTAAACCTGAACACGGTTTAAACCCTGAACTGAATGCACGCTATAAGCAAAATATTTGCCGTGTTGTACCTGAATTGGTCTATAGCCCATACGCTAATAAAGCAGAGTTCGAGGCAACAGGCAAACAAGCCAAAAAATGGCGTATTGACCTTGTGCTGTTTATTAATGGCTTTCCAGTGGCAACCATGGAGCTGAAGTCAGAGTTTAAACAAGCTGTGCAAAATGCGATGACACAGTACCGCAAAACGCGCTTGCCCAAAGACCCTGAAACCAATAAGCCTGAACCACTCTTAATGTTTAAACGTGGCGCATTGGTACACTTTGCCGTAAGTCAGTATGACGTTTATATGGCGACACATCTCACTGGTGATAGCACTTACTTCTTACCATTTAACAAAGGAACGAAGGATCAGGGCGCAGGCAATGACGTACCAGAGAATCCAAATGAATATGCAACAGGCTATTTATGGAATGAAGTTTTAACGCCGGATAGCTTATTGAATATTGTCGGTAACTTTATCCATCTGCAAATTGAAGAAAAAGAAGATTGGGAAGGGCGGAAATACAAGAAAGAAAGTCTGATTTTCCCACGTTATCATCAGTGGAAAGTGGTCAATAACTTAGTACAGGATTCACTGGCTGAGGGCACAGGGCAGAAATACTTGATTCAGCACAGTGCAGGTTCAGGTAAATCCAATTCCATTGCATGGACGGCGCATCAACTCTCAAGCTTGTACGATGCCAACAATAAAAAGATGTTTGATTCGGTGATTGTGGTCACTGACCGCACCATCTTAGATGCACAGCTACAAGATACCATCTATCAATTTGAACATGCCGATGGCGTGGTGGGACGCATTAACAATAAAGAAGGTGACGGCTCAAAATCGGAGAAATTGGCTAAAGCTTTGGAAATGGCACAGCCGATTATCATTGTGACCATTCAGACTTTCCCATTTGTACTCCGTGCGATTGAAAACAGCACCAGTCTCAAAGAGCGTAAATACGCCGTGATTGCCGATGAAGCCCATTCATCACAAAGTGGTTCTACGGCGCGTCAGCTTAAAGAAACCTTGATGATTGAAGAACGTGAAGAAGATGAACAGCTGTCTTCTGAAGATGTACTTGATGCAGTCATGGCTTCACGTAAGGGCAGTGCCAACTTAAGCTTCTATGCTTTTACTGCAACACCTAAAGATAAAACTCTACAGCTTTTTGGTCGCTTGCCTGATCCAAGTATGCCGCCGTCAAAAACCAATATTCCTGTGGCATACCATGTTTACTCAATGCGTCAGGCGATTGAAGAAGGCTTTATTTTAGATGTATTGAAAAACTACACTAACTATAAAGTCATCTATAAGCTCAAACAGAAAATCGAAGAAAAAGACGCAACGGTTGATGCCAAGAAAGCCAAGACCAAGCTGAATCAGTGGGTACGCTTACA
This sequence comes from Acinetobacter portensis, assembly GCF_010646905.1. NCBI lineage: Bacteria > Pseudomonadati > Pseudomonadota > Gammaproteobacteria > Moraxellales > Moraxellaceae > Acinetobacter > Acinetobacter portensis. Next base: position 269,344 of record NZ_JAAARQ010000002.1, on the reverse strand, counting down.
CGATCATAATATCTCGCAAAAAGTGCATATCATCATTGAGCATTTCAAGAAGAATATTATGGGCTTACTCGGTGGACAAGCCAAAGCCATGGTGGTGACCAGTTCTCGTAAAGAAGCGGTACGTTATAAACAGGCCTTTGATAAATACATTGCTGAACAGAACTATGCCAACATTCAAGCCATGGTGGCATTCTCAGGCGATGTAGAATTTAATGCCAATGATGCAGACAGTAGCCATCTGTTAGGTCAGAAATTTACTGAAAGCAATATGAACCCAAACTTGAAAGGTCGTGAGATGCGTAAGGCATTCGACAGCGATGACTTTCAGGTGATGATTGTGGCGAATAAGTTCCAGACCGGCTTTGACCAGCCGAAATTGTGTGCCATGTACGTGGATAAAAAGTTGGGTGGTGTCGAATGCGTACAGACTCTATCTCGCTTAAACCGTACTTATCCTGCTAAAGCTGAATCAGGTACGTTTGTGCTGGATTTCTTCAATGAGCCACAAGACATTCTTGATGCATTCCAACCGTATTATCAGACAGCGGAGTTGGCAGATGTCTCTAATCCAGATCAAATATATGATTTGTGTACCAAGCTCAAAGCCTCAGGTATTTTCCTGTGGACGGAAGTAGAACAGTTTGTTGATGCCTTCTATAGCAAAAATAAATCCAGTGCAGCACTCTCAAACATTTGTAAGCCTGCAATGCAACGCTGGCAACAGCGATATAAAGAAGCAGTCAATGATTACGATGTCACAAAGAACCGGTTAGACATTACCAAGCGAACGGGTGAGCCTGTACTCATTGCCAATGCTGAAAATGAATTTACGGAAGCGAAGAAAGCTCGTGATGCTTTGGAAATTTTCAAGAAAGACTTAGGGAGTTTTACGCGTTTCTATGAGTTCATGTCTCAAATTATTGAGTATGACGATAAAGACTTAGAGAAACTCAGCCTGTTTGCTCGAAACTTACGTCCAATGCTCCGTGAGCAAGTGGCGGATGAGGACGAAATTGATCTCAGTAACGTTGCAATGAGTCATTACCGCTTGTCGAAGCTACGTCAGCAAGATATTCAGCTTAAAGCCAATAGCACTGAGCATAAGTTGGATCCTGCCAATGATGTCGGGACGGCGAAAGCTAAGGATAAGAAAGAAGACTTTTTGTCAGTGATTTTAAGCCGTGTGAATGAGCTGTTTGTGACAGATAAGCTAACTGATCAAGACATGATTAACTATGTGCATACCGTGGCAGATAAAATGTCTGAAAACTCACGCATGATGAAGCAGATTCACAATAATACTCGTGAACAAGCGATGCTCGGTGAGTTTGATACGGCGCTTGATGATGCCGTGTTAGAGAGTAATGAAGCTCATATAGAGCAAATGACACAGCTTATGAGTGATCCTGCGAAGATGAAGCAGTTTGCGCATATTATTTATGATGTCTTACTCAATAAAGCGCTTTAAATTTTTAATAAAGAAATAAGTATTAGAGTGAAAATATGAATTTTTGGCATATGCAGATTCATCCTAGTGATAAAGAAGCAGTTAACCGTAGTGAAGCAAAAAGAATTATTCTCGAAAGTGGTGTTATAGGTTTAGGAAATCAATGGCCTAATGATAGAGGACAACCACAAAAATTTAAAACGAATGTCAAGGTAGGGGATGTTGTACTCATTAGAAGCGATGGTCCACTTGCTCTCGTAAAAGTAATAAGTGAGTGCTATGACAATGTTGATAATAGTGTTTGGTTCGATTTGGTTAGAATGAATAGCCACCAATTCTGTAGACATCTTTTAATTAGATATGGAGGTTAAGTTGACCTTAAATATTATTACTTCCTATATTCCTTAGAAAATTTAGCTTTATGAGAGTAATACGAATAATCAGAAACAGTTTGACTTAGCAAGGACTTAGTTTTAGTCTCTGTACCTGCTTCAGGTGCTTCTATAGAGAAGTGAAACTGGGAAGTTAGTACACGTATGTGTAAGCTAACACTGCCCCCGCAACGGTGAATAGGATAGCAACATCCTTAAGTCCGGAGACCGGCCTGCTGCACAACCTAACTAATGCGGCGGGCGTTAAAGAAGGGATCGCATACTTCTATTATATTGAGTTGGTATTGCTTACCCAAAATCCGTCCGCGCGCTTCACATTTATATTTGCACGGGCGGTGCGAAATTTTGGGGTATATCATGAATCAAATGTATACAACTGCTTTAGGTGGTTTGTTAGTCTTATCTCCATTGTCTATGGCAATGGCAGCAGAAAAATCTGTTTTCCAACTTCCTAAAATCAATGTCGTTGCCAACTTGGTTGAGCAAAATAATGCCGATACTTTAGCGGCCGTTACTGTGATTGATCGTGAAGAAATCGAAAGAAAGCAGTTTAACTCTCTACAAGATTTATTACGTACTGTACCAGGGGTAACATTCACTAATAATGGGGGACTAGGTAAGGTAACAAGTGTTTCTATTCGTGGTACAAATTCTAAACATGTGCTTGTGTTAGTAGATGGTCTGCGTTGGAATGCAGCTACTGCAGGTTCATCTTCATTCGAATTTCTCCCTATTGAGCAAATTGAACGAGTTGAAGTCGTAAAAGGTCCTCGTTCAAGCTTATACGGCTCTGAAGCTATTGGTGGGGTAATTCAAATATTTACACGTAAAGGTACGCAAGAAGGTATTAAGCCATTTGCGTCGCTTACATACGGTTCTCATGAAACTTATAAGGCTAATGCTGGCCTGAACATTAAAAATAATAAGAATTGGGCGAATTTAAGTGTTGCAGGAATGAAAACCCAAGGCCTTGATGCAACTGCCGCTCCAGTAGAAACAGATAAAGATGGTTATGAAAATTATTCAGTATCTTTAAATGCTGGACATCAATTTAACGATCAATTATCTGTAGATATGAATGCCTTACATATTGAAGGTGAAACGGAAATTGATAATACCGGGGGTCAAGAGCCTTATACTAAACTTATTGAATCTGTATATGGTGTAGGCCTTAATTATCAAGCCAACCATCTATGGAACACGAAACTGAAGGTTGGTTATTCCCAAGATAAACAGGAAGGATATATTAAAACAGGTTTAGACAATGTCTATGAAACCCAAAAAGAAACAATTTCATGGTTGAACACACTAGCATTTAATGAAAACCATAATTTAATTTTAGGAACTGATTATCTAAAAGATAAAATTAGTGGAATTAATGGCCCTTCACTTTTTGACAAAAAAAGTAGAGATAATTTTGGTTATTTTGCTCAATATTTAGGAAATATTAATAATTTTGATATTGAGGCCGCATTGCGTCTAGATGATAACGAGCAATATGGAAATCATACAACAGGCAATCTAGCACTTGGTTACCAGTTCAATGAAGCTCTAAAGACGTATGTCTCTTATGGTACAGCATTCCGAGCACCTACGTTTAATGAGTTGTATTACCCTCAAGATGAATGGGGTGGTGGCAACCCTAATTTAAATCCAGAAGAATCAGAGAATATTGAACTCGGTTTTAAAGGTAATATAGGTAATGTGAATTGGGCATTGAATGGTTTCCGTAATGATATTGACCAAATGATTGTACGTTGGCCAGCGATCAATGTTGATAAGGCATTAATTAAAGGGATAGAGGTAGAGTTAGGTCAGGCAATAGGTCAATTCGATTGGAATATAAATTACACTTATCAAGAGCCTGAAAATCGTAGTGGTGATAATAAAGGTAAACAAATCACTAATATTCCTCAGCAAATACTTAATTTAAGTGCGGATTATAATTTTGATAAATGGATAGTAGGTGGTGCTGTACACGCAGAGGATAAGCGTTATAGTGCTGATAACAAATCATATATGGGCTCTTTTGCAACAGCTGATGTACGATTAACTTATCAAGCTACTCCAGAACTTTCGGTTCAAGCAAAATTAGCCAATATGTTTGATAAAGAATATCAAACAACCCAAGGCTACAACCAAGATGGTCGTACTGCTTGGGTGACCTTGCGTTATGCGATGAAATAATAATTCGTATTGGAAACTGAGGGATCTTCATTTATGCGTGAAAATCCTTCAGTAAAAGCATATGTAATAACAGTTATAATTCATTGTTATTATTGTTTTTATAGTTTTATTCTATCTAAGTTTAGCTAATCAAATACCAGTAAAGTTTTGTTGTTATACCTTCAATACTCCCGTTTTGAATGTAGTGCACATGAAAAACCAGACGATTCGTCGTCTGGTTTTTCATTCATAAACTGAAATACTGATACAGCATTCTCTTTTCGTTGAAAGAAATATCGATTAACGATACTTCTAATTTTATAAAGTGACCTTCTCAGAAGTCATTTTTTATTTGGTTTATCTATGCAAAGTAATACATCTCCTAAAGCGAAGACCCAATATGCCAATAATAAGGTAGAGCATATCGGTAGTTTTTTAAGAGCATTAGAACTCAAAAAAGCACGTTACGACTTTGCTGATCGGGTCATTTATGAAGAGACATTAAGACAGGTTGAAGATGCAGAAATTGACAATCTGATCGATATTCAGCTTGATCTAGATTGTACCGTTATGACAGATGGTGATTTTCGCCGTACTTGGTGGCATTTCGATTTTCTTGAGCAATTGCAAGGCATAGAAAGCTACAAAACACGTGATGGATTGAAATATAAAGATGCGATCAGTAAACCGATTGACATCCGTATCACAGGGAAAATTGCTTGGTCAGAAGAACACACAAGTCTGATTCATTATCGTTATCTACATAAAGCAATTGAAGGTTTTGCAACTGCTAAATATTGCATACCAAGTCCAACTATGTTGCTTTTTCCACACTTAAGAAACAATCGGTTCTATGCAGATCGTATCAATGACTATATTGCAGATATTGGGCAATCTTATCGAGAAGCAATTCAAGCGCTTTACCAAGAAGGTTGTCGATATTTACAACTGAATGATGAGTTTTGGGCCTATTTAAGTGATGAAGAATATAGAGCAACTGAAATCACTTCTGGTATGTCAGATCATGACTTAGCAATGCTAGGTGTAGAAATACTCAATCTTGCACTCAAAGATAAACCAGAAGATTTATTTATATCGTTGCATATTGACCGTGGCAACTTTAGTTCGAGCTGGTTGTATCAAGGTGATTATCACTTTATCTCTACATATATTTTCAAACAGTTGACCAATATCGATCGTTACTTATTGGAATTTGATACAGATCGGGCAGGTGGATTTGAACCTATTGCGCTACTCAAAGGCACACAAACAGAAGTATTTTTGGGCTTAGTCTCTTCGAAAAAAGAGTATGTGGAAAGTGAAGATGACATTTCACAGCGTATCCATGACGCAACTCAATTTTTACCCATTGAGCAATTAGGGCTGTGTTTACAGAGCGGTTTTGCTTCAACTGAAGAGGGCAACAAAATTTCCTATGATACCCAGTGGGAAAAAATCAAGTTAATGAATAAGGTCGCAAAAAAGTTCTGGCCTTAATTTCATCATGGATGTCTTGTAAAAGTGATCAGTCAAAGTATGCGTATTATTGCCTTGGTAATAACTGTAAATGCTTTAATTAATCCTTTTGCAAGATATTCAAATTAATCAGCATGTTTAAAAGTTTTAAGTAAGTTATCCGTTGGTTTGAGAGTAAAGATGTTAAAGGATAAAGAATTTATTGGTCGAGTATGTCGAATGATAAATACCAATAACCCAATTGATTTTAGTGTGTTAAAGGTAATTCGTTCTAAGGAAAATAGCATTCTAGGCTTCGAGATATCTAGAAAAAATACAAATGGTGCTCAATCAGAAACGGCTCTAAAAGATGATGTGAAGTTTCAGGAAAATGATATCTGGGTAAGTGGTTCTGATCTGATCATTCAGCTACTTGAGCAAAAAATTAATACGCTTAGGCGTCAAATTAAAATCAGCTCAGCTAAAAGAAAATAAAGAATGTGAACAGGAGAGAACATTCAAATTGTATTTATCTACAATGACATGTTCTTTCCTGAATTTTAAATAATGTTTTAGCTTTAGGATATTTGGTTAATCAAGGGACATGCTTAATTTTTTTCAACACTTAGAACATTATAAATTTTGTATTTTAGTTGAATATTTGACTTCATCTAAAACTCAACATGTAGCACAAGATATTGCGGGTTTCTCAGCTTTTATTGCAATTGCTGACCGTGTCCATTCAGACCATGATATGGCACCGCTTGAGGCTAGTCAGCATTATTCAAAATCGAGCGATAAAGTTCTGCATTTTTCTGGGAAAGATCGAGATATTCAGGATTTTGAATTATTTTTAGATCAAGCCAAATCAGCCAATATTAAGAATCTTTTATTGCTGACAGGCGATAAGCTCAAAGAGCACAGTTATGGGGGGATGAATCTGGACGTACCCGATATCTAGAATCGGTGAATGCCGTGATGGTAGCCAAGCGCCGTGGTGGATTTCATCTAGGTGTGGCCTTTAACCCGTTCAAATATGCTGAAGCTGAGCGTGACGCACAATATCTAAAACTACACAAAAAGATGAAGGCAGGCGCAGATTTTATTATTACCCAATTAGGGTATGACATGGATGCTTTAAAACAAGTAAAGGCTTTTTTAAATCGTCATCATTACCAACAAAAAATACTTGCTTGTGTTATGCCGCTGAGTTTTGCTCGTGCCAATTTTATGGTGAAAAATAAAGTCGCTGGTATTGTGATTACACCCTATATGTTAGGGGTGTTGGCTCAGGAAAAACAGGATGGGTTGAGTGATCGGGTTCATTTACGCTGTGCTTTACAGATCCTGATGTGTAAACATCTTGGGTTTGCCGGAGTTCACCTTTCAGCCTGTTACAAGCCTGAAGAGCAGATGCTTTTGGAAAGCTATATAGAACAATATCGGCATCTGGATTTGAATGCACTTGAAGCTCTCTGGAATTCATTATGGCAAGTGAAGACTGGAAAAGAGTTCATGCCAGAATTGCCTTATTACTCCCGTCAGCCGACATCCAGTCAGTTGATTAAATATCAGCAACTACATTTCATGCATGAGGCATTGTTTGAGTCCAAAATTGCCAAGGGTATCGGACGCTTTATTTTTAAAGCCTCATTTTGGGAGCATACACCTGCTGCAAAAGCATTACTGAAAACTGAATTTATCTCTAAGCATGGCGTTGTGGGCTGTGAAAGCTGTGGTCAATGCAGGCTAGGAGATACTTTATATATCTGTCCTGAAACCTGTCCAAAAGGATTGGCGAATGGTCCTTGTGGGGGGACTACCTTAGACCGCTGTGAATTTGGAGATCGAGAATGCATTCATTCTGTGAAAGCCCGGCTTGCCAAAGCCGTGGGACAGACTGACGTTCTAAAAGAAAAATTGATTCCAACTGTACCACTTGAAGTACGTGGCACTAGTTCTTGGAAAAATTGGTATACAGAAGCTTAATTCATTACATTAATTACGTTTAATGAATATCAAAATCAAAAGAATAGGCGTGATCAAAAGATATAGTGAAATAAAACCAATACTGTTTCCATAATGTGAGCAAAGTGGAAACAAGGATAATCCTAAAAGCAGTATTCCTAGAAATCTAGAGATCTGGGGATACTGACTAAGTACAGCAAAGCGACTTTGTTGTGTTTTTATACGCTGCTTTGAGCTCACTGCAAAAAATAACAGCATAGCTAAAATGATCAAGCCTAGACCAATGATAAGTTTCATTTAGCGTATACCGTTTATAAACTGATTTTGAGTCACTTGGTTTGATGCAATTGGTGCTATTTTTTGATGTAAAAATATAGCCAACAAAGCAAACAGAAGAATGAGTAGATCAACTCTCAAGAACATCCAATACGATGAGAATGAAGAAATAAGATGATGATTGAATAAGTAGCATAGGTTTATGATAGGTAGTATAAGAGCGAGAATGATGAAGCCCTTGAGTAAGCTTTTCCAAAGTTGATGCTGTGGCATTAAACAAGCGATTAAAAAGCAAATGAACCACACTGAGAAAAATGTAGTAATTTCATAATTGGGTAAATTGTAAGGTGCTGTCACTAAGCGGTTTATATAGAAATAACTCAGTACGGCAATACCAAGACCTATAGTTGCAGTCATATTAAGTCTGTTGACCAGATATGCACCAAGATGAAAGCTTTGTTTTTTATTTTTTATCTGTCTTTTTAAGCTCCATAAAAATAAGCCTGAAGCAATCATTGTTGCTCCGAGTATGCCCGATAAAAACAAGATGAATCGTAAACTCGGCTGTGCATAACGTGCCATGTGTAAGCCATATATTCCATTATTCAAAGTTGCTAATGCACTTGTATTTCGATTGTTTTTAAGCAATTCACCTGTATGTGCATTAAAAATAAACTGATCTTGGTTACGTGTGATCGTACGATCTTCTTTTTTATTAATTGTTATATGGGCCGATGATGTATTTGGACTTTTTACTGTAATTGTATCTAAGGGTGCAACTCCCCATTGTCGAGTCGTGTGCTTTAAAAAGTATTGTATAGGGCGCATTTCTGCTTTTTCAGGAGTTGAAAGTAAATCCTGCTGAGGTATTGTACGGATCTCTTCAAAATACTGAAAAGGATTGTCAGGATAGCTGAGTTTTAAATTTGCAGGGAAGAGTACATAAAAGAACATCGCCAAGCCTGTAAATGCCGTCACAAAGAAAAACGGCATCGCTGTGACAGCGGATACAGTATGATAGTCAAGATAAGAGAGTTGTCCCTTATTAGTACGTAAAGTAAAAAATTCGATCAGTAATTTTTTATGAGTAATCACACCAGAAATCAATAAAATTAATAAAATAAAGGCAGTAAAAGTGACGATGATCTGTCCTGTCATATAAGACATGCCATAGAGTTGAAAGTGCAGTCGATAAAAGAAATCACCACCTTGGGTATTTAATAACTGTAATTCACTGCCAGTTGAAGCATTTAATATTCTATTTTCGAAAGCACCTTCAGCCGTTTGCCAAAAGACACGATTTACAGGTGCATTATCATGAGCAACATGGATAAACCAACTTTTTGCATCGGGAGCATGTGTTTGTAAATAGGCAAAAGCGGATTGAGCTGCCTCATTAGAGCTAGTTTGCATAGTTGCAAATTGAGGTTGCATCCAGTAATTGATTTCAGTTTTATACAAACTCAATGATCCCATCACAAAAATGAGAAAGAGCAACCAACCAAAAATTAAGCCTAGCCAAGAATGCAAAGTTGCCGTAGATTGTCTAATCGATTTCAGCATGAATTATCCTAAAAACTTGTGTGTAAGAAATAAAATGCTGAGTACAATCAGGCTTAATAGAGACAACCATTTCAGGTTCTTGATACAAAAAATCAAAATGACAAATGCGATATAAAAGATAAGTGCGACCAATGAGCCAAGCAAAACAGATTCGGCTTTAGGTAAAAAAGATTGGCATAAATGAATCAAATTGAGGGCAAAAAAATAAGTGCATAGATAGCCAATACCAAAGCCAATCATAAAGCGATAAAGTGTAATTAAATGAAGTTTCAAGGCGTTTGATCGCAGTATATTTGATGATGAAATTGAAAGCTAAATAGCCAATCTTAGAGAGTTTTGATCTGTATAACTCTTTTGAATTACAAAGATGAGATACCCAAATAGATTGGCTATTTTAGCGTATTAAGTCTCGTCATCCATGGCATTCGAATAGAATTTCACACCTAATTTAATCCGTTCACGACCTTGGCTCATACGCCAACGGTTGGTGTCGCGCAAGGAATAGACACAGCCACAATATTCTTGTTGGTAGAACTCTTCCTTCTTGCTGATTTCGAGCATACGAACAGCACCACCATTTTTACGCCAGTTGTAATCCCAATAGGTAATGCCTGGGTAATGTGAAGCAGAACGATGACCACAGTCATTAATCTGCTGCATGTTCTTCCAACGGGAAATACCAAGCGAGCTACTTATTAGACTGAAGCCATTTTCGGCTGCATATAAAGCTGTACGCTCAAAACGCATATCAAAGCACATGGTACAACGGATGCCTTTCTCAGGTTCATTTTCCATACCTTTGGCACGTGCAAACCAATTGTCAGTATCGTAATCACAGTCGATAAAAGGGATATTATGTTTTTCGGCAAAGCGAATATTTTCTTCCTTACGAATTTCATATTCTTTTATCGGGTGAATGTTAGGGTTATAGAAAAAGATTGAAAAGTCGATACCTGATTCAATCAAGGTTTCCATCACTTCACCTGAGCACGGCGCACAGCAGGAGTGAAGCAGGAGTTTGTCATGACCTTCTGGGAGAGTCAGTTTTTGACGTTCAAGTTTATTTGACATGGAAATAGGGCTTAAATCTAAACCCTACATCTTAACAATCTAATCTCATGGTTAAGGTGATTTTTGCTCATGTTTAAATGAGTGATCTTCAGGATGTAAGTTGTGAATTAAATTCATCTTTTGGTGAGGAAATATCGTTTTACTCATGTATTGGTGTGGGTATAAATTGCACTGGTGAAATATGATTAGAGCTTAAACAAATCAATTGAATGAAGCCAAATTTTAAAATTGAAGGCTGAGCTATTTTTTCTTTGGAAAAGCTAAAAATAGCTCATTAATTTGAATACTTAAATTTCGCTAAAAGTCATAAAAAAATTGAATCGGGTTCTAAACATATTTTGTTCAGTGTATATCTAAGCCGTCATCATTTTTTTTGTACAAATATAAATGAGAGCCGACTTATTTATATCTTTTGATTTTTTATCGAATGATGATGGTCTTTCATGGAATATGTAGAACACAACACCTCCACGGTCAATCCAAATTCTAAAACACGTGTTTTATTTGCGAGTCTGGTAGGTACAACAATTGAATTTTTCGACTTTTATATTTATGCCACGGCTGCTGTACTGGTTTTCCCGCATTTATTTTTCCCTGAAAGTAGTGGTAGTGCCGCATTACTGCAATCTTTAGCCACTTTTTCAATTGCATTTATCGCACGTCCAATTGGCGCTATTATTTTTGGACATCTTGGTGATCGAATTGGCCGTAAAGCCACACTCGTTTCTGCATTGCTATTAATGGGGATTTCTACAGTTTGCATCGGACTATTACCGACCCATGCACAAATTGGTGTGGCTGCACCCATCTTGTTAGCATTGTGTCGTTTAGGGCAAGGGCTTGGTTTGAGTGGCGAGTGGAGTGGTGCGGTATTATTCGCCACAGAAAATGCACCAAAGGGTAAACGTGCATGGTATGGCATGTTCCCACAGCTCGGTTCTCCAATTGGTTTTATTCTTGCGGCAAGCTCATTTTTATTATTAGGTGCATTTTTATCAGATGAAGCCTTTATGCAATGGGGCTGGCGAATTCCGTTTATTGCAAGTGCATTGCTAGTATTCGTTGGCTTATATATTCGATTAAAACTACACGAATCTCCAGCTTTTCAAAATGTTTTAAACAAGCAATCAGCAGTTAAAGTACCTTTGAAGGATGTGCTCACCAAACATATTGGAAAAGTGGTATTGGGTATGTTGGCGACAGTATGTACCTTGGTTGTATTTTATTTGATGACGATATTTGCATTGAATTGGGGGACAACCGCATTAGGGTATAGTCGAGATACTTTTTTAAAAATCCAACTGATTGCAACAGTGTGTTTTGGTCTGTGTATTCCTATCTCTGCATTATCCGCTGAGAAGTTTGGTAGAAAAATAACATCCATTGCCATTTGTATTCTGACCATGATCTTTGGATTGTTCTTCTCAACATTTTTTGTTGCTGATAACGTATTATCAGTATTGGTGTTCCTGTGCCTTGGTTTAAGTATTATGGGCTTAACTTATGGACCACTTGGGACCATTTTGTCTGAAATTTTCCCTGTTTCAGTTCGATATACAGGAACAGCCTTGTCTTATAATTTTGGTAGTATTTTAGGCGCATCATTTGCCCCTTTGATTGCAACTCAATTGGCTCAAAATTATGGTTTGCATGCTGTGGGATATTATTTATCTATCGCGGCAGGTGTTTCTCTATGTGCTTTCATGTGTATTCGTGAAACAAAAAATGAAAACATTATGAGCTGATTGTTTTATTGCACATGATGCTCAATTTCGGGCTTATTCAATCGTATATTTTAAAATGAATAAGCCCACAACTCAGATACACCTTATCCCAACTCGTTTTCTCATCATTAAATGTTCATCATTGTATCGATATACAGATGCATTCGATTTCTATTTAATACGTGTCCAACACTTGATCTTTCAATATGGATATTTGATGAGGCGATCTCATCCATTGCATGTTAAAAAAACACCAACATGAGATTTACTCATCTCATCCTGAATTTATATCGTTTTACTCATTTTATGATTCACGTTTAAATAAAGCCATTCAGAAATTTAGATTTTTTATAAAATTTTTAGGTGGCAATCTCCATGAGCACAGCATTCCAATGTTCAATTAAGCGCATTCGTTTTGATGAGAATTATGAGCCAGCAAGCAATACACGTCAGACCACTAATTTTGCCAATTTGGCACGTGGTGAAAGCCGCCAAGAAAACCTGCGTCGTACACTTGCGATGATCAACAATCGTTTTAATAGTTTGGCTACAGTCGACAATCCAAAAGGCGATCGCTATTCACTTGAGATCGATATTATTTCTGCAGAGATTGATATTGAGGGCAACGGTCAAACCTTCCCATTTATTGAAACACTAAAAAGCACCATCATTGATCATAAAACCAATCAGCGCATTGAAGGCATGATCGGAAACAGTTTTTCTTCTTATGTTCGTGATTATGACTTTAGTGTTGTGCTTCCTGCATTAGGCTGTAAGTTTAATGAGATGCCTGAAGATTTTGGAGACTTGCATGGCAAGTTATATTTACATCTAGTGAACTCTGAAGTATTTAAAACAGAATTTAGAAACAATCCTGTTATTTGTTTAAGTGTTTCTACAACAAAAACTTATTACCAAACAGCTAACGTGCATCCAGTACTCGGTGTCGAATACACCAATGATGATTACTCACGTACTGATGCCTACTTTGCCAAAATGGGCTTAAGCGTTCGTTACTTTAAGCCTCAAGGCGCGAATGCACCATTAGCTTTCTACTGTGCAGGCGATCTACTTCGTGACTACACTGATTTTGAATTGATCAGTGCGATTGCGACTATGGAAAGCTTCCAAAAAATCTACCGTCCTGAAATTTACAATACCAACTCTCCGGCAGGTGTGGAATATCAACCAAGCTTGAGCTATGGCGATTACTCACTGACACGTATTGTTTATGACCGTGTTGAACGTGGTGAATTGGCGGTGAAACAAGGTAAGTGGACAGAAGAAAACTTCATCAAACCGTATAAAGACATTTTGGACGAGTGGGCTGCGAATTTTAAAATTGAAAATGCTCAGCAAGACCAAGCGGCTTAATCCATTGCATTGATAGACGAATTTAAAGAAAGAAGATTAGACATGGCTATTTTATTACCAACATCAACAGCAGGCAGCTTACCGAAACCGTCATGGCTCGCTGAACCTGAAAAATTATGGTCAGCATGGAAACTTGAAGGCGAAGAACTTCTTGAAGCTAAACGTGATGCGTTAAAATTATCATTACATGAGCAAGTCACTGCTGGTATTGATATCGTAAGTGACGGTGAACAAACCCGTCAGCACTTCGTAACCACGTTCATTGAACATCTTGAAGGTGTGGATTTCGAAAAGCGTGAAACCATGCGTATTCGTAACCGTTATGAAGCAAGCGTACCTTCAGTGGTCGGTGAAGTATCACGTAAAAAAGCTGTATTTGTAGACGATGCTAAATTCTTACGTAGCCAAACCAATCAACCGATTAAATGGGCGTTGCCTGGTCCGATGACCATGATTGATACACTTTTTGACGGTCACTACAAGAGCCGTGAAAAATTGGCTTGGGAATTTGCCAAAATTCTGAATCAAGAAGCTTTAGAGCTCGAAGCGGCAGGTGTCGACATTATTCAGTTTGATGAGCCTGCATTTAATGTGTTCTTTGATGAAGTAAATGATTGGGGTATTGCGACATTAGAGCGTGCGCTTGAAGGACTCAAATGTGAAACAGCTGTGCATATTTGCTATGGCTACGGCATCAAGGCAAATACGGATTGGAAACAAACATTGGGTAATGAATGGCGTCAGTATGAAGAGTCCTTCCCTAAATTACAAAAGTCAAAGCTAGATATCATTTCGTTAGAGTGCCAAAACTCACGTGTACCGATGGATTTAATTGAACTGATTCGTGGCAAAAAAGTCATGGTTGGTGCAATTGATGTAGCAACCAATCAAGTTGAAACTGCAGAAGAAGTCGCAAATACCTTACGTAAAGCATTGCAATTTGTGGATGCAGATAAACTGTATCCTTCAACCAACTGTGGTATGACACCGCTATCTCGTCAAGTTGCACGTGGCAAGCTTGAGGCTTTAAGTGCTGGAGCTGCCATTGTTCGTAAAGAGTTAGAAGCTTAATCAAACGTAGTCTTGTGTTAAGCAGAGCAAATAGTCGTAAGATCATTTGCTCTGTCTTATGTATGAGTACGTGATATGTATATTTGAGATGAAAGAGATGATTGAAGCAACAGACTTTAGAAATGCAATGTCTTTACTTACGACTGCGGTGAATGTGATTACAACCTCAGGTGAGGCAGGGATGCATGGCTTTACTGCATCTGCCGTATGTAGCGTGACGGATACTCCGCCAACATTATTAGTCTGTATGAATCAATCCTCTCGCTCTCATGTACATTTTGTTGAGAATCAAGTCTTGGCAGTAAACGTACTAAGCACGCAGCATGAACAAATTTCGAATGCTTTTGCTTCAAGTAAGTTCAGCTCAGTAGATCGTTTCAAACTCGGTGAATGGGGTACGTTGGAAACAGGCTCGCCGATTTTAGAAGATGCCTTAGTCAGTTTTGATTGTCAGATTGAGAATATTCAACAAGTCGGTACACACAGTATTTTCATGTGCCGTGTTCTTAAAGTTCGACAAAGTGATCAAGAGGAAAGCTTGGTGTATTTTAACCGTGCTTACCATCAAGCGGGTCAATTGGAACACGCTTAACTCAATACCTTAATTCCTTCATTTTTTTAAAAGTTAGTCTATTGTGGAACTTATAACCTTTTTAGTTATCGGGGCTTTTGCTGGTTTTGCAGCGGGGCTGTTTGGTGTCGGTGGTGGTACGATTATTGTGCCACTGCTTTTTATTGTCTTTACCCAAATGGGCTATGACCCCGATGTGGTTATGCACCTCGCATTAGGCACATCTTTGGCAACCATTGTTGTGACCTCGATTAGCTCATTGATGGCGCATCATAAAAATGGTGTTGTGATTTGGCCTGTTTTTAAAAATCTAGCGCCACCTATGGCGATAGGTTGCTTTTTTGGGGCGGGTATCGCTGGTTTGATATCAGGATTACATCTACAAATCATTGTTGGCTTATTCCTGATTTGGGTTGCATATACCATGTTTACAGGTGCCAAAAAAGCAATTGACCCAACGAAAACATTACCCTCATCAGGTCAACAAGTTGCCGCAGGTAGTGTCATAGGGATTGCATCAGCAATCTTTGGTATTGGTGGTGGAAGTCTGACGGTTCCATACCTGAATCGTTATGGTGTAGTCATGCAGAAGGCTGTTGGAACATCTGCGGCGTGTGGACTCCCTATTGCAGTTGCTGGTGCATTAGGTTTTATGATTTTTGGTATGAATGCTGAAATCAATGTGCCAAATACCATCGGTTATGTTCATATTTATGCCTTCATAGGCATCAGTATCATGAGTTTCATTACGGCTAAGTTTGGTGCGAAGGCAGCACATGCTTTATCGCCAGCAATGTTAAAGAAATGCTTTGCAGTTTTACTGGTTATTGTAGGAAGCTTCTTCCTTGTGAAAGGATTAATTTAATATCACAAGCAAAAACCAAATAATGCTTAAAAGCCCACTGTATGTGGGCTTTTAAGCCTAAATTTTAATATATCCTTACATGGATTTTGAGTTTCTCCCCAAATGATCGAACTAAAACATTTAAAAATGCTGTTTGCTCTAAGAGAGCATGGCTCTTTAGTCGCAGCAGCGAGTGATCTCTGTATTACACCTTCAGCAGTATCTCATCAGCTACGTGAACTTGATCAGTGGATGGGAGTTGAAGTCGTCAACCGTAAGACGAGACCCATTACTTTTTCTAATATTGGGCTTAGACTACTACAGCTAGCAGATGAGATTTTACCTCAAGTTCAAATTGCACAAAGCGATATTACGCGAATTATTCATGGACAAACTGGTCGAATCACTTTTTCATCAGAATGCCATAGTTGTTTCGATTGGCTCATGCCACTATTGAATCAGTATCGTATCCAATATCCAGATGTCGATTTAGACTTCGCATCAGGATTTGAAGCGAATCCACATGAGTTATTGCAAAATGGGGAATTTGACTTACTGATTACAGCAGATCCAATCACTTTAAAAGGTGTTGAATATTTTCCGGTATTTGAGTATGAGTCTCGTCTTGTATTATCGACAACACATCCATTGGTGCGTGCAGAGCACATTACTGTTCAAGAGTTAGCGGAAGAAACGCTGATTACATATCCAGTGGATAAACATCGTCTGGATATTATGTCAAAGCTATTTATTCCTGCAAATATTCAACCCAAAAATATTCGAACCACAGACTTGACACAAATGCTGATTCAGCTTGTGGCGAGCGGACGTGGTATTGCAGCGCTACCTGATTGGGTAGTGAATGAATATGAAATGAAAGGCTGGGTCACTTCCCGACGTCTCGAATGTGTCTCACCAGAAGGTTTACGTCGTACCTTATATGCTGGTTTTAGAACGGATGAAAAAGACAAAGATTACTTTGATGGTTTCTTAAAGCAGCTTGAGCGATTCTCAAAGAAAAGAATCTCTTACTACAGTTAGTTCTCTGAGTCTTTATCATTGCATTATCCTAGGGGGGATTTAGACAATAATAGTTTTATGATTCAATGCACTAAATCAAATTTGGGTTCACATTGGGTAAAAAATAATTGCCACATTTTTTGCCACACTTTTTTTAAATCCTATCAAAAACTATCAAATGAAATTATATAAATGATTGAAAATACAAACAATTATATTTGATAGATTTTGATAGAGTTAAGCTTTAGCGGGTTCAACTCCCGCCATCTTTGAAAGCTTTGTAAACAAAAAAATTTATTTCAGTCTGCTATTTAAAAATTCTATGTGGCTTTTTTGTTAAATATTCTCGATTGAGGATAATATTTTTAACTCCTTTAGAAAGAATATGATTTTCAATCTTATTCATTGCATTTCTTAAGTCTTTCGCATCAATTTGAGTATAGTCTGCTGTAATATCTGAGTCATCTTGATAAGAATGATTAATCAAAGCCTTAACGGTGTACATCCCAATACCACAACGGTTTGCAATAGAAGTAAATGTACGTCTTAAATCATGAAAGGTGAAAGGTATGCCTGTGGTTTCCGTAATTTTGTGGCGAACATGCCTGCGATCTTTGATATGGTTTTGGTTATTCGTTGCTGGGAAGACATATTTAGAGCCATTCGAATATTTTTTTCGTTGTTTAAAAATATGCAGTAACGTATCTCCTAAAGGTAAAAGGAGGTCTTCACCATTTTTAGGATTAATAATTTTTAAAGTCCCGTACTTCAAGTCAATATTAGTCCACGAAAGTTGCTCAACCTCATTACGCCTAAGACCAGTGAGTACAAATGTCAAAAGGAAATCTTGGTTTAGATAACCATATTCATTCGCTTTTTCATTCCCTCGCCATTGGGTTTGAACAATCGCTGATACCCAATCTGCTTGTTGTTCACTGTTGATATAATTTTTTCTAGGCTTTAATTTGTTAAATAAATCATGCTCATAAAGAATTTTTACGGGGCTAAAATCTGTAATAAGTGGTTGATTATTATTAGTCAATCTTTTTCGGTGATAGTTATAAATTGCAGAAAATAGCTTAAGGGTGATGTTGGCATGAGATTTATTGGTTTGTGATATTTCAGCATGCTTACCAACTACCATTTCCATAGTTATCTCTGTAATTTTTAGATGATGCCAATCTTTTAAGTACAGGTTCATATCTCTATCATATACAGAAATTGTATTAGGCTTTAAATCTGATTTAGCTTCGATATAGTGCCTATAGGCATCAATCACAGTCGGAATTTTTTGGTGGTTTACACGTTCTTGAGATGCTTTTTGACGTCTTTGTTCTTTTTCATCATTAGGGTTTTTTCCGTCAGACATTTTTAAAAGATATTCAGTTGCTTTTTGCCGTGCAACCTCAGGTGTGTATACACCGTGATCTCCGATAGTCACACGACATGGAACACCATTAGGCATCTTCTTTTCAACGGTATATACAAGAGAGTGACGAGTAGCTCTAATTGCAAAGCCACTGAGTTTAAGATCACGAAAGAAGACCTGTTTCCCACGAGGAATATCAAAACAATATTGTTTTGACTCTTTTAGTTGTTCATCTGCATGTGGGTCGTTCAGCTGTTTAATCAGATTCTTAACGAACGAAAGGGTAATGAGTACTTTTTTGTTTGACATTTTTCATTTCCTAACAGCACTAGCTGCATAAGTGATTAGATCTTTGGTATACATGGAGTATACAAAGCGCTAGAAAATGAAAATTGATTTGGTGGGGATTTTTGAAATTTTGTTCATGACTGTTAAAAAACAATCACTTAGAACACTCCGACGATGCCGCTGCAATGTCGTTACCCTGAACCCGATGAGTTCAAGGTGGACGCGACGCATATTTGCTGGGTTTTCTACACGAGGGTAGACATACACTCTAAATACACAGAACACATCCGAAGATATAAGTATCGGCAGGGATATAGACTCGCTGGCGAACATCTCAGAGTACATTTAGTATAACGGATAAAGCCCGCTTATTAAACTAAACGGGCTTTATTGATGTAAACAGACGTTTCAATTGCATAGTCTTTATGCAAATTTTCTGACAATTAAGAAAATTCTTTTACATCTTCTAAAATTGTAGAAAGTAAACGTTCACAATGTTCATATTCTTGAATAGATTTATTCATTGCTAGTACTTCTTGCATAAGTTCCAAAGCAACCATAATCGTAAGTTTGCTAGGTTCCATACGGGGTGCTTTACGACGGAAATCGCTATA
This sequence comes from Acinetobacter portensis, assembly GCF_010646905.1. Lineage (NCBI taxonomy): Bacteria > Pseudomonadati > Pseudomonadota > Gammaproteobacteria > Moraxellales > Moraxellaceae > Acinetobacter > Acinetobacter portensis. The sequence continues at coordinate 250,131 of NZ_JAAARQ010000002.1, read as the reverse complement.
TTTCTCATTTAAAAGTTCAGCAGCACGTTCTAAATCTGCTTGTTGATCGATAGTGGTTGCCAAACGAAAGCTATGACCTAGCACTTTAATATCAACAGGAATTTGTTCGCTCATTTATGCTTCCTCATTCACTTCAGCAGGGTGTGCAAGCTGCTGAATTTCTTGTGCATGTTGATCTTGCGCTGTGCCTAAAATAGACAGACGTTGAATAATGGCTTCAACTTTTGCTTTTGCATGTTCATTTTTTTGCAATAAACGATCACGCTCATTTTTCAATGCTTGAATTTCTTGATGTGAATGACGCTGTTCATTTTGCAACTTTTCTTTCATCACACGTAATTCATTGCGCTCAGCAAGAATTTCTTGAAAACGATTTTTCAGATCGGTACAACTTTTTTCTAAACGACCATAACGATCGGCAAGTGTCGTTGCATCATCATTCAATTGTTTTAATTGTGATTGTGATGAATTAAGTTGATTTGTAAGGCTATGAATCTCTTCTTCTTTTGTAGAGATTATCCCATTTTTTAAATCAATTTGAGCACTATGTTGCTCATTTGAACGTGATTGAGTATCTGATAAAGACTGATTCTCAGACTCAAATTCAGCGAGTCGTGTTTTTAAAACACCAACATGCGCTTGTAGACGCTGTAATTCTTCTAACATATCGTAGTCGCACAGTATTGCAAACAAAGGTAATATATAAGAAGTATAGAGATTGGATAAACGAATGCAAGACGATATTTCAGGTTGGTCAGATTGGGACCTCAATTTTAAGGGTATTGAAGAGATTTCTAGCCCAAGTGAATTACATGGTTTGTTGACGGGCATTGTGTGTATTACACAAGCACCAACACGTGAAGAGTGGATTAAAATTCTTGAAACTTTAGAAGTTCCTGAGCTTAATCCCGAAGCGCTTGAAGTTCTTACAACGGAAGGTGATGACGTAGCGCATGCTTTGTCTGAAGATGAACTCGATTATTTGCCTATGTTACCAGATGATGAACATACATTATCTGAACGTGTACAAGCTTTAGCAGATTGGTGTACGGGTGTTGTTTTAGGTTTTGGTTTGGCATCTGGGCATATACGACCAGACGAACAAGAGTGGATTGAAAACCTTCAAGATGTTGCTGCTGTTGAGTTTGAAGAGTCAGATGACGATGATGAAGGCGAAGAAAGCTATCAAGAATTATATGAATTTGTTCGTTTAATTCCTGTTAGCTTAGCAATGGGGCGTAAGAAAGTTGCAATTGACGACACACCTTTATTGAAACATTTCCCAGCTAAAAATTTACAAGCGAAAGCAACAGATGCGACAAACGTCGTTGAAATGTTCACGCCTCATCGCTCAAGTTAATTGAGCATATTTTTAGGTATTTTGTTGCATGAAAGTTCACATTTAAATTTAAATTTTGATGATGAATTTAATTGCAACAAAATATATCAAACAATCAAAAAGAAGTTATTTTAAATGAAGAAACTGACTCAAGCCGACTTTCAAGAACGTCGTGACATTCTTGCAGGGGAAATGGGGCTACGTAGCATTGCAATTATTGCAACAAGCCCCGTCGCAATGCGTAATAACGATGCAGATTATAAATTTCGAGCAGACAGTAGTTTCTTTTATTTAACGGGCTTTGCAGAACCTGAAGCAGTTGCTGTTATTGAAACCTTTGATACAGAAGAGGAAGGCTATTGTTATAGTTTATTCTGCCGTGAACGTAACCGTGAAATGGAAATTTGGAATGGTTATAGAGCAGGTGTAGATGGTGCAATAGAAGATTATGAAGCAGATGAAGCTTTTGCAATTGATACCTTAGATGAAGAAATTATTGGAAAATTACTTAATAAGGATAAAGCTTTTTATCGTATTGGTCATGATTCAGATTTCGATATACGTGTTGCAAAATGGGTCAAACAAGCCGAAGAGAATCAACGTGGTGGCTTTAATACACCTGCACGCTTAATACAATTAAATCGAATTATTGATGAAATGCGTTTACATAAGTCTGCCGATGAAATTGAGCTTATGCAAATTGCATCAGACATTAGTGCAGAAGCGCATACACGTGCAATGCAAACCGTTAAGCCAAACATGATGGAATATGCTTTAGAAGCTGAATTGAATTATGTCTTTGGTAAAAATGGTTGCGTACCATCGTATAACAGCATTGTTGGTGGCGGTAAAAATGCCTGCATTTTACATTATGTTGAAAATGATCAAGTGCTTAAAGATGGCGATTTAGTCCTTATTGACGCTGCATGTGAATATCAACTTTATGCATCTGACATTACGCGTACTTTTCCTGTGAATGGTAAGTTTAATGCAGAGCAAAAAGCTTTATACAATATTGTTTTAGATTCTCAAATTGCTGCAATTGATGCGGTAAGAATAGGAAACTCATATAAAGAACCTCATAACGTTGCGGTAAAAATCTTGGTTCAAGGTTTACTCGATTTAGGCATTATGCAAGGCGATTTAGAGCAAATTATTGCAAGTGAGCATTATCGCCAGTTTTATATGCATGGCACAGGACATTGGTTGGGTATGGATGTGCATGATGTAGGTTCATATAAACAGAATGGTAGATGGCGTAATTATGAAGAGGGAATGGTGGTAACTATTGAGCCTGGTCTTTATATTGCACCAGATGATTCCACTGTAGATGAAAAATGGCGTGGCATTGGTATTCGTATTGAAGATGATGTTGTAGTCACAAAAAATGGTCCATTGGTTTTAACCAAAAATGTCGTAAAAACGGTTGAAGATATTGAAGCATTGATGGCGTTATAAAACCTGAGTGTTTTTGCAGTACATGAATATGAGCCAAAGTAGAAGGAATTCTATTTTGGCTTTTTTATGAGTTGATTTGAATAGATTTACTTGAGTTAGAGTTAAAATTTTTTAAGTACCATATTTAGCTTGCTTGTATGAAATTTTTATATTGTAGTAAGATACGATCCTGTGTTTTTTGATTAAAATTTCTTAATAATTTGGAATAATTCTATATATTAATTTATGATAAAAAAACAAAATATTTGCATTTTAATGAATGAATATTCATGAAAAAATTCACTTTAATTGTGGGGATGATAGAAAAATAGCAATGAAACTGGATCTTGGTAAGGTATAAATTAAAATTAAAATTTTTATAAGTGTTTTGCACTGTTTAAGATTACTAAACAACCGATTTATAATAAATTATGAAAATTAAGTGTATATAACTCCAATTAGAAAATTATCCTTGATCCTCTTGATCCTCTTGATCCTCTTGATCCTCTTGATCCTCTTGATCCTCTTGATCCTCTTGATCCTCTTGATCCTCTTGATCCTCTTGATCCTCTTGATCCTCTTGATCCTCTTGATCCTCTTGATCCTCTTGATCCTCTTGATCCTCTTGATCCTCTTGATCCTCTTGATCCTCTTGATCCTCTTGATCCTCTTGATCCTCTTGATCCTCTTGATCCTCTTGATCCTCTTGATCCTCTTGATCCTCTTGATCCTCTTGATCCTCTTGATCCTCTTGATCCTCTTGATCCTCTTGATCCTCTTGATCCTCTTGAAACTTTTAAAACATAAAGCAAAAAGGTTTTCTAAATACAAAAGGCAATAAAAACCCTACCAAATTATTATACTTTTCCATCAACTTGAAACGAAGTTCTAATATCTTTATTATTTATTTTTACTAATCAATAAATTTAATTACTATTAATAAATAAGGGTGGAAATGAAAACTTTATTCAAGGAAAAAACGTTAAGTATTGTCTTACGTAGTATCCTTTTAGGATGTCCTATTCTTGTGGCTCCTCATACCTTTGCAGCTGCAACAAACTATCAAACAGAAGAATTTAAAGCTAATTGGGGCTTAAATTCTATTGGTGCTCATCATGCTTATGAAAAAGGCTATACGGGTAAAGGTGTTGCAATTGGCGTTTCAGATTCAGATTTTCCAGCGGGCATTCATGAATTAATTAACAATCTTACTTTTGTCGCGCCTAATAAAAAAGGTAAAGAACACGATGCAAGTTTAGTGATTGGTAATGATGTTACCAACGATTTTGACCCTGCAAAATACAAACATGGTGCACATGTGTCAGGTATTATTGCAGGACAAAAAGATAATATAGGAATGCATGGGGTAGCATATGGTTCCAAATTATTTGTTCAGAATATGGCAAATAATATTTATCCGTTAATTGATGGTACTTCTGTTCGAGTAATTAATAATAGCTGGGGAACGGAAAATGATGCGCATTACGGAATAGATGCAAATAATCCGAAATATGCAGATTTGACTGGGATTGATGGTAAAACTCAATTTAACCTAAGAAACTATAAAGAAGCGAATAGTAAAAATAGACCACTTGAATTTTTAGAAAAAGTTTTAGATAAACAAACAGGAATCACGATTAAAGATGCTGTAGATGCGACAACGGATACCATTTTTGTAGGTGGTGTTAGGTATGATGTAAAGAATGATAAATCTAATGAAAATGGTGAAATAAATAGAATTAGAGCTATTCAGGATGCAGCAAAAAGCGGAGTGATCAATGTTTTTGCAGCGGGGAATTACAATCATTATAATGAGCCTGGTGCGTATCAGGGACTACCGATGGTTTATGAGGGACTTCTACCGCATTATCTTACTGTTGCAAATTTAATTTCTGTTCGTAGTGATCAAATCGAAATTCCTGAAGATAGTAAAGTTATTACAACTACGAAAGGATATCAGCTTTTTGAAGTTGAGCATCAAGGTGAAAAATATTTAAGACTAGTTGATTTAGAAGAAGGTGCTATAGATTATTTGTATAAAGAAGTAGGTTCGAATATTGAGTTAACCGATATTATCGTGAGTGATAAAGCTACGAAGGAGGTATTGTTTGCTGGTTCATCTCAATGTGGATATACCGCATTATGGTGTGTAGCAGCTCCAGGAACTGGTATTTACAGTTCAACATTTGATAAAAATGTAAATAATGAGCTAGTCGATAATTATGAAAATATGACAGGAACATCAATGGCTGCACCTCATGCTACAGGTGCATTAGCTATTTTGATGGAACGATTCCCATATATGACATCAAGCGATGTTAATAATGTATTAAAAACAACTACTCAAGATATGGATGAACAGGGAGCAGTTAAAGATGGTAGCTCTCGTGTTATTGATCAATATTTTGGTTGGGGTAAAATTGATTTAGAAAAAGCAATTAAAGGACCTGCAATTTTTGCATCATCTGATGATGTGAAAGATATGCTTGCCGATGATGTTAAACAAAATTTAGGAAATGATTTAGATAGATTGGCAGCTACCTTTGGTAATGGTGATTTTACTGTAAACATGGGTAAAGGTGTTGTTTATGATAAAGGTACACCTAGACAGCGCACATGTGATGCTAAAGAATGTGAATTCGATACGTGGTCAAATGATATTACGGGTAGTGGCGGTTTAATTAAAAACGGCAGTGGTGTTTTACAACTTACTGGTAAAAATACCTATAAGGGCGAGACTCATATTAATGAAGGTGGTTTGGATCTTGCAGGTTCTCTGACATCTAATTTAACTATTAATAAAGCTGGTATTCTTTCTGGGCAAGGGCGAGCTGGGAATGTAAATATAAACGACGGAAAATTTATTCCATCTCTTTATAATGCTAATGGACTGAGCACATTTACCATTCATGGTGATATTAAGTTTACTCCAGACTCTACATACACAGTAAAAATTAAAGATGAAAGTCAGCAAGTAGATAAGCTAGTGGTTAAAGGTAAAGCTTATTTGAACAAGGCTAACTTTAATATGTATGAGGAAAAACCTGATAACTTACTCACTAAAAATGATGTGAGTCGTTATCAAGGTAATGAATACACATTAATTGATGCAGAGAAAATAGATCAATCATTTAATGATAATTATATTAAATCTATTACTACAGATGATGTTAAGCCTGAACTTGAAAAAGTAGAACAAGATAAAAAGCTTCAATTGAAATTTAAAGATTTAGCAGCGGATAAAGCGGCGGCAGATAAAGCAGCGGCAGATAAAGCAGCAGCGGAAAAAGAAGCTAAAGACAAGGCAGAACAAGAAGCTAAAGATAAGGCTGAACAAGAAGCTAAAGATAAGGCTGAACAAGAAGCAGTAGATAAAGCTAAACCAGTTGATGTTGCAAGAGCTGAAAAAGTTGCAAATATTGCATCAATTCAAGGTGATGTTGTGGCTGAAGAGTTCCACGATTTAGATCGTGGTCGTCAAGTGATCAATAATCGTTTGCGCTATGTGCAACGAAATGATCATAGTAATAATATTTGGGTTGAACTACAGGACTCTAAAGGTAAATCAAGCTCTAGAGCTTTAAATAACTTCTCGAATATTAAAGCTCATAAGTATGATGTTGATAATCAACGTGTTGCATTTGGTGCTGATACTCTTATTGAAGATTGGACAGTCGGTGTGATGGGTGCGATTAACAATAAAGATATTGATGCAAACAACCATGGTTCAGCAAAAGTTGATAATTATCAATTTAGTATTTACGCAGGTAAAAGTATTGACAACATTAACTTACGATTCAGCGGTGCGCTAGGTCGTAACGAAGTTGAAACAACTTATTATGATTTAGATGATGGTCGTTATAAAGCGAAATATCATGGTCGTACTTATCAAGTAAATACAGAAGTTGGTTATGCATTCAAACTTGATGATTTGCATTTTGAACCATACGTAGGACTGTCTTACGATTATGTTAAAAATAACAAATTCTCTCAACAAAATGGTCAAGTTTCTTTAGCTGGTGATGAAACAAGTTATGATCGTTTTTCTTCACAACTAGGTTTAGATGTATCTAAAAAATGGAAGTTCAGTGATACAACTAATATTAGTTTGAATGGTGGTTTGGCTTGGCAACATAGCTTTAAAGACATTAATGATGGTGCTAAATTAACATTGATATCTAATAACGGTGCTATTGCTGGTTATGCTGGTTATATAGATGTTCCTTTTAGTAAAGATTCTGCAATTGTGAATATTGGTGTAAGTTCTGATATTAAGAATACACATGAATTCTTTATTAATTATGAAGGTAATTTTGCAGAGAAGTATAGCGAGAATGGTGTAGTGTTTAAGTATAATTACAAGTTCTAATTGACTTAAATAAATTACATTTCATAAAAAGCCGATCTGATGATCGGCTTTTTTATATAAGCGGAATTATCTTCATAGTGAGCGATAAGACTATTATTTAAGTCTCTACTCTATTAAGTCTCTTCCATTTTCTAATTTGCGTTCTAAAGTTGGTGAAAGGAGCAACTGTATTTATATGAATCCACTTGTATATAGGCCATTGTGCAGGTGTGGTTGCCCATTTTCTTTGATTAGGTAGAAAAAGTTCATCATCTGTTAATGTCTGAATCCAATCTATAACTTCCCTTACTTTTTTAAATAATAATTCTTTCTTCTCATCAATAGAATATTGAGAATATGTTTGATAGAAATCTTGATATAGAAGACCTAGATTATTCCATTTAAATCCATCTTTTGGGGTTGTGACCGTAAATCCTGCTTTTTCATTTATTTCCCATTCTAATAATAAGCTAACCCACCCTAATTGATAGGAAATATTTTGAGAAGGGGTTTTATCAATACCTAAAATAGTTTTATTCTTTTCACTTTCTAAAATATCACTAAATTCTAATAAATATTTATTAAATGAGCTGTTAATACTCTCTATAAGTTCTTGTTTAGTTTCATAGCTTTTCATTTATAAGTTTTCCTATCATTAACATAATATGCCTTATGTGAGGCTATTTATATTCTCTATAATCATGCTGTTGCATTATTTATTGAAATCTATGTTAGTTAGGTTAGACACACTTACTTAATTTTATTTCATACACTTTATATTTAAGCATTGTTTCATAACCGCTGAGAGTGATTTTTTAGAACTTTAACTAGAAACAAACATGTCTTCTTTGCACGAATCATTATAAAAAACCTCATCTTTCAGGTAATATAAAATCCATTAAAGATTTTAAGTATTTCGGGCTAAACCCTCGAAAACAGCATAAGAAGGATACAGGCATGCAACAAGAAGTAATCATTGTTGGTGGTGGTATGGTAGGGCTGAGTTTATCCCTCATGTTAGCGAAACAAAACATTGCAGTGAAGCTACTAGAAGCCATTAAATATCCAAATTATGACGATGCAAATCTTGCACCATATCACTCAAGTTTCGATGCACGAAACAGCGCTTTATCTCGTCGTAGCGTACAAATTTATCAAGAACTTGGCTTATGGGATTCATTACAAGAACATGCAACACCAATTTTACAAGTTCACATTACAGAACAAGGTAGCTTTGGTAAGGCAAGGCTGACAGCAGAGCAAGAAAAAGTAGAAAGCTTTGGTCAAGTGATTGAAAATGCATGGTTAGGTCGTGTGTTATTAACGCAAGTTTTAAAAGAAAAAAATATTGAACTGATTGATGGTGTAAATGTGACATCACTTACTCAAGATGAAAATTCAGCACATATTGAAGCAGAACGAAATGGCGAAAAATTATCACTGAATGCCAAACTTGTTATTGCTGCCGATGGTCGAGATTCTTTCTGCCGTAAAGCATTAGGTATTGGTGCATCAGTACATGATTATGATCAAGTTGCCATTGTTACAACTGTTCAAACGTCTAAACCTCACACGCATATTGGTTTTGAGCGTTTCAGTGAATTAGGACCATTAGCATTACTTCCTTTACCGGGTGAATACCGCCGTTCAGTGGTTTGGCCTGTGAAAAAAGGTACAGAAGATGAATGGTTAGGCGATGAAAATGATCAACACTTTTTAGATGCCTTACAAGAAACCTATGGTGACCGTGCAGGTAAATTTCAAAAAACAGGTAAACGCTTTTGTTTCCCACTGTCACAAGTCCTTGCAGAAAAACAAGCGGTAGGACGTGTTGTACTTATGGGTAATGCAGCACATACGATACATCCTGTTGCAGGGCAAGGTTTTAACCTATGCATGCGTGATGCTTATGTATTGGTACGCTACTTAAAAGATCAATTGGCTAAATCGGCAGATTTGGGTGAACCATCAATGCTTTTAGACTATGAAAAATCACGCTTAACCGATCAGCAACGTGTGATTAAATTCTGTGATTCTGTGGTGCGTGGTTTTAGTAATCAGAACCCATTCTTAAAATTTATTCGTAACACAGGTTTGGTTGCTTTTGATGTCATTCCTGGAATTAAACCTTTGGTTGCAAACTATGCAATGGGGTTAAAAGCATGAGTCAAAATGAAAAAGTACTAGATGCCGTCATTATTGGCGGTGGCTTGGTGGGTGGTTTAACTGCATTATTACTTGCAAAAGGTGGCGTACAAGCCACAGTTTTAGATGCTGCACCCATCCTCGATTCAGAAAAAACTTTAGCCGTTGCCAATCCACGTGTTTTAGCATTAAGCCAAGCGACGATTCATTTACTTAAAACGGTAGATGTTTGGGATGGACTTGCTCGCCATATGCCTTACAGCGGTATGCAAGTTTGGAATAAAAATGGTTATGGTGAAATCAACTTTGGTGATGTGTCTGAAAGTACACCATCAATTGAACAAGCTTTAGGTTCAATGGTTGAACCAAGTATTTTGAATTTGGCGATTCAACAAAAAATGCTTGAGCAATTAAAAGATTATCGAACTCAAGTCAAGGTTTCACGTGTCGAACAAGGCATTGGTGTTTGGTATATTCAACTTGCCGATGGAACTCAACTTAAAACTAAACTTCTGATTGGTGCAGATGGCGCAAATTCTTTTGTGCGTGATCAAGCATTTATTGGTTTAGATGTTCTAGATTACAAACAAGCAGGTGTGACTTGTGCAATTCGCACAGCACAGCCACATCAACATATTGCTCGACAAATTTTCTTGGAAACAGGTCCTTTGGCATTTTTGCCAATGGCAAGTTTAAAAGCGGAGCAAGATGGCTATTGGCAATCGATTGTTTGGACATTGCCAGACGATTATGCAGATGAATATTCAGCATTGAGTGATGATGATTTTAAAGCATTGCTCACACGTGAAAGTCATCATATGTTGGGTGAAATTTTAGAAGCGACGCCACGTGCTAAATTTCCACTTAAAGCACGTGCTGCACAGCAATATGTGAAAGAAGGTTTAGCTATCATTGGCGATGCTGCGCATGTGATTCATCCTCTTGCGGGACAGGGTGTGAATATTGGTTGCTTAGATGCTGCGATATTATGTGATGTGTTATTACACGATTATCAACGTGGTGTTTGGGCACATGCACAAACTTTGAAGCGTTATGAACATTTACGCAAAGGTCAAAATGACGCCATGATGCATGGAATGTCTGCGATTGGTTGGTTGGAAACGACGCCATTTTTTCCTGTAGTTTTGGCACGAAACTTTGGTTTGAAGCAGGTCGAAAATCAGCCTGTTTTAAAAGATGCATTTATGGCACAAGCCAATGGTTTACAGCTATTAAAAAGCACACGCTACGCAGTTTAAACTTGAAAGTATATTTTTTGATCGGTTGTTAATATATTCTTACCAATTTGATTAAAAAATAATCCACTTTCCGATATTTGACTCTATGCGAAATGCGAAGAGATTGTTAAATTTCTTCGTAAATCATCACCAATAAAATTGGTTGTGAAGTACACGCAATGTGGGGATATGAAAATGACTGATATGAATGATTATGATGATGATGTAGAAGATTCTACTGTCGATGATGATGAAGCTGATGCTGCCGAAAAAGGCGCAACAGGTGGCGATGAAAAAGCGAATGACATTGATGTTTCAGAAGCAGAAACATTAACTGTAACGGCTAAACTAAAGCAACGTCAGTCTTTGGAAGATGAAGTTGCGGCATTTCTTGCCCGCGGTGGAAAAATTACAGAAGTTCCAGCCGATGAGTCAGCAAAAGACTAAATAAAAACACCACTTATGTGGTGTTTTTTTTAATAGAGATAGTTTTTTGTTGAAAAATTAATCTATTAGAAAGAACTTTTCTTTTGGTAAATTAAATAAATAGGGTAGAAAATAAAATGTAATAAAACTAAAAATATGCAATTTACAATGTAGGCTACTATAAAAGGTGGAGCATGCATTGATGCTATAGTTGCGATAAAAAACTGGAAAATTACAATAACACTTTGAAATACATAGGTTAAATAGAAATATTTTTTATCATAGTTTGAAAAGAACATTATGTTGCTTATGAAAAAATATATAGAGAAATAAGCACAGATAAGAGCAATGCCTTCGTTTTTTGCTGTTTGAAGTTCACCAGTTATGTAATGAGGATAGGGTTGTAATCCAAAGTAAATAATATGGATAATTCCAAGTAACCAAATAATATTAAGTATTTGGATTTTTTTAGGAATTTTAATTTTTATATATTTCATAATTGTTTTAATGTTAATTATTAAGGGTATTTTTAATTACATTCTTATGAAGTGGCTTAACTCCATAAGAATGTAATATTTTCTGTCCTAGCGTTCTACTTGGTTAAGCTCCAAAGCACGTTGATAAGCAATTTTCTTCTTAATACCTGTTAAGTCTGCTGCAAGTTGAGATGCTGCTTTTACAGATAAGTCTTGTAATAAACGCGTTAAAAGCTGATCGAGCTTTTCTTGCTCCATATCTTTTTCAACACTTGCACCACCAATGACTAAAACAATTTCACCTTTTTGTTGATTTGAATCATTTGCAATAAATTCAACTAATTCACCTAAAGTCATCTTTTTAATGGTTTCAAATGTTTTGGTAATTTCACGTGCAAAGCCAACAGGGCGATCTGCACCAAAAACATCAGCCATATCTTTTACGCACTCTAAAATGCGATGAGGCGCTTCATAAATAATCAGTGTTTGAGTTTCATCTTTTAAACGATTCAAATGCAGTAAACGCTGAGATTGTTTAGATGGTAAGAAGCCTTCAAAACTGAAACGGTCACTTGGTAAGCCAACAGAACTTAATGCAGCAATAGCAGCACAAGCACCTGGCACAGGAATAACTTGAATACCTTTGGTTTGAGCGGCACGAACAAATTTAAAACCTGGGTCACTAATCAGTGGTGTACCGGCATCACTAATGAGCGCCATGTTTTCACCTGCCAATAATCTTTCGATTAAATGATCCGTTTTATTGCTTTCATTGTGATCGTGGCATGCTGTAAGTGGTGTGTTAATACCAAAGTGTTTAAGTAGCTTTGCAGATGTACGTGTGTCTTCGGCAGCAATAAGCTTCACCGATTTTAAAACTTCAATAGCACGATAGGTAATATCATCTAAATGCCCAATTGGTGTGGCTACAACGTATAACTGAGCACTCATATTCAATCTCCAATGGGTGTGCTGATGTCACAATGAATTTATATCATCGTAACGAAGAATCCGCTATTCTACCTGAAATTGCCGTGGCATTGGCGATGCAAAGCAGATCTTCAAGTTTATTGCTTGAATCATAAACATATAAAAAAAGCATAAATAAAATGAAAAATACAGATAAAGATAAAGCAACAATGGGAGCTTGGGCAGAACATCAAGCAGGTTTGTTTTTAACAGCAAATGGTTTTCAAGTGCTTCATAAAAATTATCACTCCAGATTTGGTGAAATAGATTTAATTGTAAGAAATGCTCAAGACTTGATTTTTGTTGAAGTTAAGGCACGTTCACAAACGAAATACGGTCAATCTCATGAAGTGATATCAAATTCGAAACAAAAGAAAATTATAAAAACAGCATTAACATATTTATCTGAATATCCAGATATGAGTGATTTGTATTGTAGATTTGATGTAATTTGTTTTGATTTTCAACAACAATTTGCAAAAACTGTACAGCATGACTTTTCACATTTCACTTATGATCTGAATTGGATAGAAAATGCTTTTACTTTTGATCCAGAGTTTATTAATCTTTGAGCATAAGTTAAATGTATTTAAATGTTTGAATATTAAATAAAGATGAAAAATTGAATAAGGAGTCTGGCCGAGTGATGAATCGTATTGCAATAACTTTACTATGTGTCGCAAGTTTATCTGGCTGCGCAAGTTTTATTTCAGGTGGAACAGGTAGCGCACCTGTAGGTACTGAAAGTGGTGCAAGATCGCTAGGGCAAGTTTTTATTGATAATTCAATTCAGCGCACAGCTAAAATTAATTTATATAAACTCGATTCTAGATTTAAACAATCACGTGTAAATATTGAAAGTTTTCACAGCAATGTTTTATTGACAGGGCAAGTGCCAGATCAGCATTTAAAACAACTTGCTGAAGATAATGTACGTGCGATGAGCGATGTCAAAACAGTTCATAACTACATTACGGTAGGTAATCAAATTAGTTACTCTACGATTATGCAAGATACCACTGTGACTGCAAATACACGTGGTTTAATGATGAAAGCACCTGTAGTGTCTGATAGTAAATTACGCATTCATACAGAAGATGGCGTTTTATATGTTATGGGACGTTTAAATACTGCTGAAACCACAGATTTGAATCAAGTGTTACAGCAAGTGGGTAATGTCACAAAAATTGTCACATTGATTGATAATACAGAAACAGCATCATCAAATAATCAATCATTTGCACAACCTACGGTGCAAACTCCTGTTGCGATAGATCCAAATGCAGCACCTGTAAATGCTCAATAAAGTTGAACCCTTACTGAAAAAGTTAAATACCAAAACTCAAAATTTGAAATATTTGTACGAAGAGTTTCGAATTTATGATTTTGGTAGTTATGCTTTAAATCGGTTAACACCGAAAAAAGGTTATTCGGTGCGTGAAAATGTTGCTTATGGTTTGGCAGCACGTCACCGTTTAGATTTATATCAAACGACATTTCCAAGAGATCACCGCCCACTCATTGTATTTGTACATGGTGGGGCTTGGTTGCATGGCGATAAAAAAGATTATCGCTTTGTGGGTGAGGCTTTTGCAAAAGAAGGTTTTGATGTCGCGGTTATTAACTATACTTTAGCACCGCAACATATTTTTCCTGCTTATGTTGATGATTTGACACTTGCTTTAAATTATTTAGATGCACATCAATCAAAACTCAATATTTCAACACAACGTGTTGTGTTGTTAGGGCATTCAGCGGGTGCATTTAATGTCATGTCTGCCATTTATCATCCACAAAAATACGAAATAACATGTAGAGCGAATATTAAAGCTGTGGTTGGATTAGCAGGACCGTATCATTTTGATTATAAAGATGACCCGCTATGTGCCGATGCTTTTGATCAGGAAGAACCTTATCAGAATGTCATGCCTTCTTATTTTGTGGAATCGAACCATATTCAGCATTATTTATTCATTGCTGAAAATGACAAAATTGTGCATTTAAGCAATGCTACTAATTTTGATGAAAAGCTTAAAGAATTTGGGAACCATAGTGAAATGGTGGTGATTCCTAAAACAGGTCATGTCACTTTAATGGGCTCTGTTTCGAGTTTGTTTAGCCGACTTTACAGCACTAAAAAAGAAATTATGCGGGTTCTCGATCAGGCTTTAACTGAAGTTTAAAATTTAGCGATAAGCCTAGATTTAAAATCACTTAAAGCCAAGTTTTAGTGTCATCTGCAACTTTTGAACCTTGTGTTACATGCATAATCATTGCATGAGCGATACTGCCTTTAAATGGAATTTCAGGCAGTTCATCAAATTTGAAAAATTGAGCGTCGCTAATTTCTTCTTCTTGTAAATGAATATCACCCGATTCATATTCTGCTTTAAAAGCAATCATTAAATTACTTGGAAAAGGCCAAGGTTGACTTGCTAAATATTGAATATTCTTTAATTTTAATCCAACTTCTTCTTCAGTTTCGCGACGTACTGCATCTTCAAGCGTTTCACCAACTTCAATAAACCCTGCTATTAAACCGTACATATTGCTTTTATTTTTTGCATTTTTGGCAAGCAGGATCTCATCATTTCCACGTGTAATCACAGTAATCACACAAGGCTGTACACGAGGATATTGGTGATAGCGACAAGAAGGGCAAATCATTGCAAATTCAGTGGCATGAGCTTCTGTTTTTTCACCGCAATGACTACAGAATTTATGATTACGACGCCATTCTAAAAGCTGAATTGCTCGGCTGGCTTGTTCGAATTGTTGGGTGTCCCAAAATTGTAGTAATTGACGAATGGGGACGAGTTGTAAGCCATGAGGAATGGTTTCGCTGTTTTGTAAATCACGGGCAATCACTTGATCACCCGTGCTAAAACTTAAATCACTTGCAAGTTTTTCAACTTTGGGAAGTTGGAAGTTTTCATCGACTAAAAGTTGTTGTTGATGGAAAATATACGCAAGTGATAATTCAGTCATTAGGCTACAGATTTCAGTTTTTCGCTACTTGCCAATGCTACATCAAACATAGACTGTAAAACAGGTTGTTTGTTTTTTAAGTTTTCAATCAGCATATCTGCACTTGCAAGCGTATCAAAAACAGAATGAACATGTTCAGTGCTCAGTGGCTTTTCAGCTTGAATTTGTGTTTCTACAAATTGCGCTGCATTTTTCAAAGCGGTTTGTCCTGTAGTAACATTTAAGAATAGCAATGCACCCGCAACCTCTTGTAATTTAGCAGGAATATTAGCGATAGCTGTGACATCTTGATCTTTAAGATGTTGTTCTAAGCTTGTAGTTACCAAATCAATGCTTAATTTAGCTTCATGTAACAAGGTTGTATGTGCTTCATCTAAGCGATCAAGTGCGATATTTCGGTTGTTTACGCGAAGCTGTAAACGACTAGAGGTATGATGGCGCTCTAAAATTCCAATCGCATTCATTGCAGAAAGTAGCTCATTCATTAATTTTTGAGCGAAATTTTCATCTTTTAGAATATCAGTATTATCTAATTCTTTTGCTTGGTTTATTAAAGATGAGTATGCATCATTCAAATTGAGTACTAGGAATATATTGGCAATATCTTTAATTCTTGCTTGTAATTCCTGTGTTTTTTCAGCGCTCATACTTTGATAGTTGTATTCAATATCTACACGTAACTGCGCCATTTCTGTAGATACTAACTCACTAATGGTGTGAATGGTATCGTAATCTGGACCATATAAATGACGACTAAATACTTGCAGTTGTAAGTCGGTTAGCAGTTGATCACCAATATTCAGTTGCTCACGAATATGTTGTGATGTGCTGTTTTCTTGGCGAATAGCTAAACTTAAAATATTCGATAAATGATGTAAATTGGCTTTAAAACGATCAGGTGTTCCAAAGTATTGACGAATATTACTTTCAATTTCAATGAATGTGCGTAAGCGTGGTTCATTAATAATGAGGTGATCAATATTGTCAAAAACGTAACACACCAAATTCCAATATTGTTTACTTGGATGACCCTGTGAAAGATTTGCTAAATATGCACCAATAATTTTAAATGCTTGTAAATCTAAAGCTGTTGCTTCTTGTTTTAATAGTTTGCTTAACGCCAATTTATATAAGCGATGAACATACTGAGATTTTTCCAAAGAAGGTGCTTGAGGCAAATTAAAGTCAGGTGTAAATTCACCTAAAAAAGCATCTACTTGATAACCTTCTTGTGTAACAGGTTTCCCTAAAGCAATTTCTAAACGATTTAATGTATCGAGTAAAAATTGTGGAATTTCAACTTCACGTAAACAAATAAACTCAATATAGCGTTTGAGCATATTTGTGCCTTCACTTAAGGCAATAATTTCTTGTGTGTTGATTTGGCTTGGGTTCCCCATAATTTTGCGCATAAGTTCAGCAGAATATTCAGCTGTTTTCGCAAGATTACTCATCCCAATTAAATTCAATACTTGAGCACATTGTTCTAACTGAACTAAAGCATCATCAATGCCAAAAGGTAGTGTTTGATCTTCCGCTAATGCACTAACTGCCGTTTCAACATGCAAAATGGAGCTATCCACCTCATTTTTTATTATTAGTAATGCCGTTGGGTCAAAGTGTATTGAGGTTTGGTAAGACATTGATCTGCACCTATCCTAAGTTATATCTGTATTTCGGATGCCCAAAAGCGAGCAAAATCTTTATGACTTACTATAACTTAACTGTTCTTAGTTTAAATATAGAAAACAGAAATCTATTCAAATTTTATTTGGCAAAAAGGCAGGCTTCGCCATGTTTTTCCTCAAAATGTTTGATCCAATTCTCATGTTCGGCTAATTCTTCTTCAGATGGTAAAATGGTAGAAAGTTCAATTTGAACATCTCTACGAGTTGCTTCACCTTCTAAAACTTCTGTATTAGAAAGGGCATCGATATCGAAAGATACTTGCCCACCTGTCATTGCTAAATAAACATCAGACAGAATTTCCGCATCGAGTAATGCACCGTGGAAAGTACGATCACGGGCAGGAACTTCATAACGGCGTACTAAAGCATCTAGGGAGTTTTTTTGCCCAGGATGCTTGCTCTTCGCCATTGCTAGTGTATCGGTAACTTCACAAACAGCTGAAAGTTTGCCTAAACCAGCGCGTTCAAACTCCATGTTTAAGAAGTTCATATCGAAGTTTGCGTTATGGGCAATAATTTCTGCGCCTTTCAGATAGTCATATAAGACATCTGCAATTTCGGCATATTTAGGTTTATCTTTAAGAAAGTCATCTGAAATACCGTGAATGTTTTCAGATTCGCCCACTTCTTTTTCAGGGTTAATATAGATATGAATTGAACCGCCTGTAAGTTTGCGGTTAATCATTTCAACCGCACCCACTTCAATAATACGGTCTGTATCTTGGAAGTAAAAACCTGTGGTTTCCGTATCTAGAATAAGTTGGCGAGGACCTTGGGTATCAATTGTCGCAGGTGCAATCACAATATGTGGATGAATTTTCTTATTGTTTTTTTCTTCAATAATGGTTTCATTCGATTCTTCAGCTGCTTCTATTTCTGTCACGATTTCAGGCTCTTCGACAAGGTCATCTATAGGTTCTTCAGCATCATCTAGCTCATCTTCAGCTAAATCGAAGCCAAAAGGGTCGTCTAGAAGCCAGTCATTTTCAACTTTTTTTTTATCTTGCATAGGGTTTTTCAATTTTTCTTCGGTTTCATCTGCACCTTGGTTTGCAAGCTGATCTGCCATTTCATTTCCTGCATGACCTGCATGACCTTTAATCCAATTCCATTCAATTTCACGACCCTGACATGTTGCATCAAGTTCTTTCCATAGGTCTGGATTTTTAACATCTTTCCAGTTTTTCTTTTTCCAACCGTGAATCCATTCTGTAATGCCTTGTTTCACGTAGTTGGAATCTGTCCAAATAATTAAATTGGCATCTTTTGAACAGGCACGAATACCTTCTATAGCAGCCGTTAATTCCATTCGGTTATTTGTTGTATGGGCTTCACCACCACAAATCTTACGTTCTTCATTTCCTTCAATAATATATGCACCCCAACCACCTAAGCCAGGATTGCCACGACAAGCGCCATCTACATAAAGTGTGATTGATTGAGACATAAGTCATTTCCAAAATTTGAGTGAAACAAAAACAGTGCTATTGTATATCGCAAATTGATCGATTAAGTGGTTTAAATCTTAATTTTTTAATTTCTTGTAACATTTATACATGAATAGCAGTAAATTATAGCCTTGTGTCGCTGTAATGCTTCATTACAATGTCTATATTAAAAATAATTTATACGATTTGTTTGGATTCCTTATGTATAAACCAACCACGCTAGTGTGGCAACCGACAGTACCATCAATATTTAAAATTACAGCAGTAGGATCTGCACTTGTTGCTTTAGGGCTAATGACAGGATGTGCTTCAAGTCAAAGTGCAAGTGGTTCTTCAAAGTCAAAACAACTAAGTGGTGGCTATTTAGATGCAAACAGTTTGGACTCTTTAGAAGACTTACTTTCTGCAACAGATATGCGTGCCGTAGAGGGTGATCGTTTACTTGTTTTGAAGCATGGTGATGTGTGGAAGCGCATGAGCGTTGGTTTTAAAATGAACACAGATCAGTGGAATCCGCGTATTGATGCACAGCGTAGTTGGTTTATGTCGCGTCAACCGTATATTGATCGTTTGAGCGCACGTGCATCGCGTTATTTATATCACACCGTAAAAGAAGCTGAACGTCGCGGTATTCCGACAGAATTAGCCTTACTTCCAATTATTGAAAGTTCTTATGACCCTGCGGCAACAAGTAGCGCAGCCGCAGCAGGTTTATGGCAGTTTATTCCAAGTACAGGTCGTATTTATGGCTTGAAACAAACCAATTTGTACGATGGTCGACGTGATGTTGTTGAATCTACACGTGCTGCCTATGAGTTTTTGGGCGCACTCTATAATCAGTTTGGTTCTTGGGAATTGGCATTGGCTGCCTATAATGCAGGTCCGGGGCGTATTCAACAGGCAATTAATCGCAATAAAGCTGCGGGTTTACCTACCGACTATTGGTCGTTGAAATTACCGCAAGAAACCATGTATTACGTGCCACGTTTTATGGCTGTTGCACAAATTGTAAAAAGTCCGAGCAAGTATGGTGTAAGTTTGCCACCTATTGCGAACCGTCCTCACTTTAGAGAAGTGAACGTTGGAACGGCTAATTTAAGTGATATTGCATCTTTAACAGGGTTAAGTCGTGCTGAATTATATGCTTTAAACCCAGCACATCGTGGTGAACGTATTGATAGCGAAAGCCCAATGCGTATTTTAATTCCTGCCGATGTTAGCCCATCTATAGATGCAAAATTGAAAAAGTTAGGTGGTGCTTCATCATCAAGTTCTTGGTTGGCATCATCAAATAGCACAAGTTCATCGACGACTATTACGCCAAGTAAAACAACGCCACCTGCTTTGCAAACTTCAGTTACGCCAAAGCCTGTAACTACACCAGTTGCAACGGTTAAAACGCCTGTTGCTACAACTGTACCAGTATTAACAGCGAGTGCTAAAACACCCTCACATTTAGCTGTTACGCCTAGAGGCTCAAATGCTTTAGCCTCTTTTGCAAATAGCGCAGATATTCCAAGTGCACCGCGTATTCCTGTAGCAGTAACACCTGCGGTAAATGTGAAACAAGTGAGTGTTGAACCCCCAATTTCTGCTGCTGAACGTGAAAAAATTACAGCGGCTTTAAAAGCTGAAGATGCAACCCAAAAGCTAGAAGATGTGCTTAAACCTGTAGCATCTCAAGCTGAACAAGACCAAGTGATTGCAGAACTTAAACGTCTTGCGCCTCAAGGGACTGAAATTGTCGATCCTTATGATGGAAAAATTAAGTTAACTGCAATTCAAACCAGTTTGTCTGTTGCAGAGCAAGAAGGAAAAGAGCTGACAAAAGGCTTCTCGTATCCTAAATCTGTTGCAGATAATACAAAACCAGATTCTGACGAAGCAAAACGTAATGAAGGTAAGAACTTCATTAAGACAGATTCTGAAGTGGTTGTGGTTGCACCAAAAGGTAAGCGTAGTACTTATAATGTAGTTTCAGGTGATACTTTAGCAACTATTGCATTGAAAAATGGTGTGAACTGGCGTGATGTTGCGAAATGGAACCAAATTGATCCAAACGCAATGTTATACGCAGGTACAACCATCTATTTATATGATGCGAAACCTGTAGTAGACGCTAAGCCAAAAACGCAGCCTGAAACATATAATGTTCAGCCAAATGATTCTTTAACAACGGTTGCAGCACAGTTTGGTTTATCTGTTAAGCAATTGGCTGACTTTAATAATTTATCGACCACAAGTAATTTATTGGTAGGGCAAAAGCTTTCGCTTAAAGATAATTCAAGTTCTAAGCGTGATACGTCTACATCGAATAAAACAGTCAAAGTTCAAACCAAAACTTATGTGGTTAAGCGCGGTGAATTTTTAAAACTGATTGCAGATCGTTATGCATTGTCTAATCAAGAATTGGCAGATTTAACCCCTGGATTAAATTCAGGTAGTAACTTGATGGTAGGGCAAAAAATTAATGTGCCTGTAAATGAAGTTTCTGTATCAAATGCAAAAGCGGATGATAAGCCGACAAGCACGAAGTCGGACAACGCATCATTTACACCAAGTTATAAAGTTGAAAATTATACGGTTCAACGTGGTGATACGCTTTATAGCATTGCAACACAAGCTAAAATTAGCCTTACAGAGTTAGCAAGTTTAAATAACATTGCAAGCAATAAGGGACTGCAAGCAGGACAAACATTAAAAGTTCCTGCAGGATCGAATGTTCCAGATACTTATACCGTTCAATCGGGTGATTCTTTATCTGTTATTTCGAATAAATATAATTTAGGAATGGATTATATTGCCAATATCAACGGCATTAGTCGTAATACAGGTTTGCGTGTAGGACAGAAGTTAAAACTTACTGGTGATGAGCCAAAAGCTACAGCTAAAGTTGAAACTGTTGCAGAGAAAAAGCCAGATATTCATGTTGTGAAATCGGGTGAAACTTTAAGTAGTGTTGCACGTAAATATGATTTACAAATCAGTCAATTGGCAGATTTTAATGATTTATCTTCTAATGCCAGTTTGCGTGTTGGACAGCGTTTAAAGCTTGAAGGTTCAAGTTCATCTACATCTACAAACTCAGCTTCATCTAAACAAAATGTAGAAACTCCGAAAAAAGGCACTGTTTCAGCTGTATCTGCGAAAAATACAGAGAAGTACAGTGTAAAATCGGGTGAGTCTTTAAATTCTATTGCAAGTCGTGTGGGTATTAGTGTTTCTGAGCTTGCATCTATGAATGATTTGACTGCTAAGTCGGGTTTAAGAGTAGGTCAAAGTATTTCGATTCCAAAACTCGTTACATCTTATACGGTTAAGCGTGGTGACACTTTAATTGGTTTGGCAAAACGTTATGGAACAGATACTAAAACACTTGCAGACTTAAATGATATTCAACAGAATACTTCACTTCGTTTAGGGGATGTTATTAAAGTTCCAAATCTTTAATGATGCATTTGACAAAGGAATGATGTCTTTATGACAGTTCGATGGGTAAAACGCGTTTGTTTTGCCACAAGTCTTTTATTTTCAACACAATATGGGTGGTCTGCATTGCAGACCACTTCTTATATTGCCATTCATAACACCCCTAAATATGCAAATTTACCTGCTATGCCGTATGCCAATCCGCATGCGCCTAAAGGTGGTTATCTCAGCATGTCGGGTAAAGAAACGTTTGATAACTTGAATGCCATGAATGGTAAAGGCAGTGCTGTTGAAGGTATCGATTATATTTTCGATTCTTTAATGAAAAGCTCACTCGATGAACCTGGGGTGATGTATCCCTTAATTGCTCAGAAAGTCACTTTTGATCCTGTCAAAACCAAGTTTGTGATTTACCATCTTAATCCAAAGGCTCGTTTTAGTGATGGAACACCGCTTACAGCAGAAGATGTAAAATTTAGCTTTGATGCTTATCAAACCAAGTCGAATCCGGGTTTGCAAATGTATATTGCAGATTTGGCAAAAACAGAAGTCTTGTCTAAACATCAAGTGAAAATGACCTTTAAGTCTGAAAGTAATTCCGAAATGCCTTTAATTTTGGCAAGCCTGCCTATTTATTCCAAAAAAGATTGGCAAAAGCGTGATTTCACCAAAGTCACCATGCAACCCATTTTAGGTTCAGGCCCATATACCATTGAACGTATAGATGCAGGGCGGAGCATTACCTATAAACGGAATCCAAATTATTGGGCAAAAGATATTCCTTTGAATAAAGGGAAATATAATTTTGATCACATAAAATATGTGTATTACCGTAATTTAGACGTTGCTTTTGAAGGGTTTAAATCGGGTCAATATACGTATCATGAAGAATATATGGCACGTAAATGGGTGACAGCTTATAAGTTTCCTGCTGTGAATTCAGGTTTAATTGTTCAGCAGAAGTTTCAGCATCATAATCCTGCAACAACGCAAAGTTTTGTTTTTAATACGCGTAAAAAACCATTTAATGATATTCGTTTTCGTCAGGCTTTAAGTTTGGCTTACGATTTTGAATGGCAGAATAAAGCACTGTTTTATAATCAATATCAGCGTTTGCAAAGTTATTTTTCAAATAGTGAGTTAGAAGCCAAAGGTTTGCCGAGTGCAGCTGAAATGCAAATTTTAAATCCACTATTAGCAAAATTGCACCCCATTCAAAAGCAAAGTGTTTTAGGTCATTTGAAATCACCTGTATCGGATGCGAGTGGTTTTAATCGTCAAAATTTATTAACAGCAAGACAATTATTATTAAAAGCAGGTTATCGGTATAAAAATGGAAAATTATTGGGCTTAGATGGTCAGCCTATTCAATTTGAGTTTTTAATTTTTCAAGACAGTTTACAACGCACACTTATGCCGTATGTGCGTAATTTAAAACGCTTAGGTATTGATGTAAACGTACGACAAATTGATGTGCCACAATATATTGAGCGCATGCGCCGTGCAGATTTTGATATGACGACGAATGCTTTACCTCAATCTTTAAATCCGGGGAATGAGCAAGCACAATTCTGGGGAAGTGCAGCTGCAGATCAACAAGGAAATTATAATTATGCGGGTATTAAAAATCCTGCAATTGATCAAGCAATTCAACTTGTGATTCATGCTCCTAACCGTGAACAGCTTATTATTCGAACCAAAGTTTTAGATCGCTTATTGCGTTCAGGTTATTATCAAATTTTGACCTATGGCAAAGGTGAAAATTGGTTGGCATATTGGAATATGTACGAGCAACCAAAAGTGAAGCCAAGGCTTTCAGTTGGTGTCGATTATTGGTGGAGTAATCCTGTAAAAGCCAATAAAGTGACGCAATATTTGCGTAAGCAATAACATGTCATCATTTGGGGATTGAACATGGGCGCCTATATTTTTAAACGATTATTGCTGATTATTCCGACATTATTTTTTATTTTATTGATTAATTTTGTGGTCATTCAAATTGCACCGGGTGGGCCTGTAGAGCAAGCCATACAAAAGGCAGAGGCTTTTCAAGGTATTGGACAAACTACATCTGTTGGTGAAACGGCAAATGAATCGAGTAAATACCAAGGTGCCAAAGGTTTAAGCGATGAAATGGTGAAGAAAATTGAAGCGCAATATGGCTTCGATAAACCTGCTTATGAACGCTTTTGGCTTATGTTGAAAAGCTATTTACATTTCGACTTTGGCACAAGTTTTTTTAAAGATAAACCTGTTACCCAACTTCTGTGGGAAAAGCTTCCTGTTTCATTGTCTTTAGGGCTTTGGAGCACTTTGCTCATTTACTTCATTTCAATTCCATTAGGGATTAAGAAAGCCAAACAACATGGCATGGCTTTTGATAAAGCAACATCAATGTTATTAGCCATTGGATATGCCATTCCTGCTTTTGTTTTTGCACTTTTATTGATTGTATTTTTTGCAGGTGGAACATATTTACAATGGTTCCCATTGCAAGGTTTAGTGTCTGAAAACTTCCAGCAATTAAGTTTTTGGGAGCAAATTAAAGATTATTTTTGGCACATGACTTTGCCTTTATTGGCAATGGTGATTGGTGGATTTGCAGGACTGACTTATTTAACCAAATATTCCTTTATGGAAGAATTAAGCAAGCAATATGTACTTGCTGCTCGTGCAAAAGGTTTGAGTGAAAGCCGTGTGTTGTATGGACATGTATTTCGTAATGCAATGTTGATTGTGATTGCAGGCTTACCTGAGGCACTTATTGGTATCTTCTTTGTTGGAAACCTATTTATTGAAATTATTTTTAATTTAGATGGTTTAGGTTTGCTTGGTTTTGAAGCCATTGTTCAACGAGATTATCCTGTTATTTTTGGCACATTATTTTTATTTACGCTGTTGGGTTTGTTGCTTCGGTTATTGAGTGATGTGCTTTATCAAGTGATTGATCCACGAATTAATTTCGATTCGAGAGGTGTAAAATAATGTCACCGATCATGCAGGCTCGAATAGAAAAATTTAAAGCCAATAAACTTGGTTTTGCCTGTCTTATTATTTTTATTGTCATATTTATTTTTTCATTGTGTGCAGAATTTATTGCCAACGATAAACCGTTGTTGGTGAAATACGATGATTCATATTATGTGCCTGTATTAAAAAGCTATCCGGAAACGACTTTCGGTGGTGTTTTTGAAACCGAAGCAGAATATAAAGACCCTGCGGTTATTCAGTTAATTAAAGAAAAAGGTTGGGTGATTTGGCCTTTAATTGAATTTTCGTACCAATCACCAAATTTAGATTTAGCTGTTCCTGTACCATCTGCGCCAACATCTCAAAATTGGTTAGGAACAGATGATCAAGGTCGAGATGTCCTTGCACGTATTTTATATGGTCTTCGATTGTCACTCTTGTTTGGCTTTGCTTTGACGTTGGCTTCTGCATGTATTGGTATTATTGTGGGTGCAATTCAAGGCTATTATGGGGGATGGATAGATCTGATTGGTCAGCGCATTTTAGAAGTGTGGGGCGGTTTGCCTATGCTTTTTATGGTGATGATTTTAGTCAGTATGTTTACGCCAAGTATTTATTGGTTGTTTATCATTATGTTGATCTTTGGTTGGCCGGCATTGGTTGGATTGGTTCGTGCAGAATTTTTAAGAGCAAGAAATTTTGATTATGTTCGAGCGGCAAGAAGCTTAGGTGTAAAAGATAGAACCATTATATTTCGCCATATTTTACCCAATGCGATGAGTTCAACTTTGTCACAGCTTCCATTGATGCTTACTGCAAATATTACAGCATTAACCGCTTTAGATTTCCTAGGATATGGCTTGCCTCCAGAGTCTGCATCTTTGGGTGAATTATTATTACAAGCAAAGAATAATTTAAGCGCACCTTGGCTTGCACTTTCAGGCTTTTTTACCCTAGCTATTGTTTTATCTTTACTCATTTATATTGGGGAGGCGACGCGTGATGCATTCGATCCAAGACGTCAATAATCTTCCAATCGTGTTGGATATTGCACATTTAAATATTCAACATCATGATCAAAACTTGGTTGAAGATTTAAGCTTTCAGCTCCGTGCAGGCGAAACAGTCGCTATTGTGGGAGAAAGTGGTTCGGGTAAATCGATCAGCAGTTTGGCTATTTTAGGTTTATTGCCAAAAAGTTTAGTGGTGCAAGGTAACGTTCAATTTGAAGATCAAGAATTACTATCTTTATCTGAAGCAGAAAAAAGGCAAATTCGTGGTCATAAAATTTCCATGATTTTTCAAGAACCCATGACGGCATTGAATCCACTTCATCGTGTTGAAAAAATCATTGGTGAAACACTTATCTTACAAGGGTTAAGTAAAGAACAAGTCAAAGAGCGTGTTATAGCGTTGTTAAATGATGTGGGTATACCTGAACCCGAGGAGAAGCTAAAGCGCTACCCACACGAGCTGTCAGGCGGTCAGAGACAGCGTGTAATGATTGCTATGGCGTTGGCTTTAGATCCAACTATTTTAATTGCAGATGAGCCGACAACAGCATTAGACGTTACTTTGCAGGCACAAATTTTAAATCTACTCAAATCATTGCAACGAAAAAGAAATATGGCGATGATTTTAATTAGCCATGATTTAAATTTAGTGCGTAAATATTCAGATCAAGTAATTGTGATGAATAAGGGTAAAGTTGAAGAACTGGGTGGCGTAGATCAACTCTTTAATTGTCCACAGCAAGCGTATACGAAAAATTTACTAAATCACGATTTTGGTGATGCTCTCAAAATACAAACATCTACGCCATTATTAACGCTCGAAGATTTATCTGTTCGATTTCCAATTAAACGTGGATTGTTGAATCGTGTGAAAGATTATGTGACTGCTGTTGAACCTTTGCATTTAGCGCTTCAACATGGTGAATCAATTGGTATTGTAGGTGAGAGTGGTTCAGGTAAAAGTTCACTTGCTTTGGCAGTTGCACGTTTAATTGAAAGTCATGGAAAAATTGCGTTATTAGGACAAGATTTAAATCAGCTTTCTGAAAAAACTCTTCGACCTTTACGCTGTGAATTTCAAATTGTATTCCAAGATCCTTTTAGTAGTCTAAATCCACGGTTAACGGTGGAACAAACCATTGCAGAAGGTTTAAGTCTTAAAAATCTTCCAAAGACCCAAATTTTAAATTTAGTTGATGATGCTTTGCAAAAGGTAGATTTACCGGCATCATTTAAAACCAGATATCCACATGAATTGTCAGGCGGGCAGCGTCAGCGTATTGCTTTAGCTCGTGCTTTGGTCTTAAAGCCTAAACTTATTATTTTAGATGAGCCCACATCAGCCTTAGATAGAACGACTCAACGCTCAATTGTGGTGTTATTACGTCGTTTACAGCAAGAAGATGGCGTGAGTTATTTATTCATTAGTCATGACTTACACGTTGTGAGAGCGCTATGCCAAAAAGTCTTAGTTTTACATCATGCGCAAGTCATGGAATTTCAGGAAACAGAAGCGCTTTTTAAGCATCCAAAAACTGACTATACACGTGAGTTGATTGCAGCTAGCCAATATTAGATTACCATGATGCTTTCCAATACTCTTGAAAAATAGATGGAGACCACTGTCCTTTTTCTAAGGCTATTTTAAATGAATCGCGATTTTTGATTTTTTCAAGATAAGAACAAATATGAGGGAATTTAAGATCGCTTTGTTGAGCAGACCAATATGCGGAAATTGGAAACCATAATAAAAGATCAGCAATGCTAAAAGAGTTTCCTGCGAAGTATCCATATTGAGTTAAATGTGTGTCAATTTTTTGTATGTGTTGTTCAAGTAATGGATTTAAATAGGCTTTATCAAAAGCATATTTTATGACTTTGGGAAAAATATGAAGAGGGAAAGGGGATTGAATAATAAGTTGATGAAAAACTTGTTTTAAGACTAGATCTGGAAGAAATGTTGCTTCAGAAAAGTTTTTCCAATAGCAGAAGTTTTTATACTCTTCATTGAAATACTTTGAAGAATCAAGTTTCTTTGTTGAGAAAATCATATATTCCATAATTGCTGCTGTTTCACTCAATATGAAAAATTCATTATTCTGGGTGATTTGAATTGTCGGAAATTTTGCAGATGAATCTAGTGCTTTGAGTTGTTTAAGTCCTGAATCATTGTTTTGCATTGAGCATTGAATAACTTCATATTCTAATTGTAGTTCTTCTAATAGCCAGATAATACGTTGCGATCTAGAGTTGGGTAAGTGAAATAGTTTAATTTGCATGGTTTAATTATCTCGGTTTAATTTTATTATCTAGAACGGCTTATTTGTTATAAATCAAAATGTATTAAACATACAAACACAAAAAAGCCCAAGTCATTATGCTTGGGCTTTTTTGTGAGATAATTAAATAAATTTAACATCTCGAATATGGCGTCCCTACGGGGATTCGAACCCCGGTTACCGCCGTGAAAGGGCGATGTCCTAGGCCTCTAGACGATAGGGACAGCTGAAGTAATTATTTGTAAAACCATGTTCTTTCAATTGAAAGTTTGTGGCGTCCCTACGGGGATTCGAACCCCGGTTACCGCCGTGAAAGGGCGATGTCCTAGGCCTCTAGACGATAGGGACTTAATACAAACATTACTTCTGAAATTGGCGTCCCTACGGGGATTCGAACCCCGGTTACCGCCGTGAAAGGGCGATGTCCTAGGCCTCTAGACGATAGGGACGTTTCAGAGGTGGGCGTATATTAGGTTGAAAAGGCTAGGGTGTCAAACGCTTTTCGGCAAAAAAAACATGATAATGAAACGAGTGGGTAATTTATCAACATAATTGGCGAATTTATTGAAATAATGATGGTAAATGAATCAACTTTATTCATATTTATAGATTAAGTTGCCAATATGAAAGTAGATCGCCATTAAAATTTAAGCATAAAAAAGAGTAACCGAAGTTACTCTTTTTCTAATTCACATCTTATTCAGATTTATTATGGTAAAGCCCATAATAGCTTGCATAACAAAGACCAATAAATGCTAAACAGCCAAAGAAGCTAATTTGCATTGCTGGATCAAAGACCATGCTTACACAGGTAACAAAACAGAACAGGAAGCCAAGAATGGGCACAATAGGGAAAAGTGGGGCAGCAAAGCCTAACTCTTCTTTTGTACGTCCTGCTTTATACCATTGACGTCGGAAATTAAATTGGCTTAAGCAAATACTCATCCAAACCACAACCATGGTAAATGCAGCAATACCAAGCAAATTGGTGAAAATTGTTTCAGGTGCAAATTGCTCAGAAAGCAAACCTGGCAAACCACCAATCATGGTTACAGTAACAGCGACATATGGAATACCGCGTTTATTCACTTTAGAAAATACAGCAGGGAGCTGTTTTTTGTATGAAAGTGACCACATCATACGAGATGCGGCAAATAAACCAGAGTTTGCAGCAGACAATAATGCAGTGATAATCACGAAGCGAATAATATCTTCAGCGTATGGGATACCAATGTGCTGGAATACTGTTACGAATGGACTGCTACTTACACCTTCAGCAGCAAGACCTGCTTCTTGATGAGGTAAAAGTGAAGTCACAACAATAATGGTGCCTACAAAGAAAATGAGTAAGCGGAAAATAGCGGTATTAATTGCTTTGGGTACATTCTTAGCAGGATCTTGAGTTTCACCTGCTGCTACACCAATAAGCTCTGTACCTGAAAAGGCAAAGTTCACAATCAACATGGTTGTGAAAATAGGGAATAATCCCTCTGGGAACCAACCTTGAGCAGTTAAGTTCGTAAATAATGGTGCAGATTCGAAACCGCGATAACCAAGTACACCAAATATTGCGAGTAAACCTAAAAGAATAAACGCAACAACAGTAATTACTTTAATTAAGGCAAGCCAAAATTCAGATTCGGCAAACCATTTGGTTGAAATCATGTTTAAGGTAAACACGAAAGCACCGAAAATAAGCGTCCACATCCACATTGAGCTGTCTGGTAGCCATTCCTGCATTAATAATGCAGCAGCGGTAAATTCAGTTCCAAGCGTAACTGACCAAGTAAGCCAATATAACCATGTAATGGTATAGCCTGTTCCCGGACCAATATAGCGTTTCGCATAGGCACCGAAAGAACCAGATTCAGGCATGTGTACGGCAAGTTCTCCTAAGCATAGCATTACCATATATGCGATAACGCCGCCTAAGAAATAAGAGATGATGGCACCTACTGGCCCCGTTTGTGCAATGACTTCACCCGACCCTAAAAATAGGCCAGTCCCGATTGCGCCACCAAGCGAAATCATGACTAAATGTCGAGTACTCATAGCGCGTTTTAAAGGCGCAGAATTGCCCTGATGCGAAGCATCATTCGGAGATGAGTGCATAGGATTATCAAAAATAAATAATAAATGAAGCCGACCATTGTAGTGAAAAACTACAAATCTGCAATGAAATTATAATGATTTTGTATAACAAGTGATCGCATGGTGCGATATATGGCGTCCCTACGGGGATTCGAACCCCGGTTACCGCCGTGAAAGGGCGATGTCCTAGGCCTCTAGACGATAGGGACGTTTTGAGGTGATGCGTATGTTATTGGGTTTTTATAAAGCTGTCAAACCACAAACTTAGTTTTTTTGATATTAATGCGCTGATTGTTTAATTTTTGGTAAATATTTTAAAAGTGAACTAATTTAGATATTTATTTAGACCATACAATACTTAACTTTTCTTAAAATTTGATGATAAAAAAAGCGCAATCTCAAGATTGCGCTTAATTGTTTAATTCTTCTTATGATAAAGACCATAATAAATTGCGTAACATGCAGTCATAAATAGTAAACAACCAATGAATCCTGAGAGCATTTCAGGATCTGCCGCCATACTTAGTCCTGTTGCTGTACAGCAAAGGAAGCCTAAAATAGGTACGAGTGGGAACCATGGCGTACGGAATTTTAGTTCAGAAACCGAATGTCCTTGTTTTAACCATTGGCGACGGAAGTTAAACTGACTCCAGCAAATACTCATCCAGACAATCACCATGGTAAATGCGGCAATGCCCATTAAGTTTTTAAAGATGACATCTGCACCAAACTGTTCAGACAATAAGCCGGGTAAGCCACCAATCATCGTTACCAATACAGCTACATATGGAATACCTGTTTTGGATAATTTACCAAAAATTTTGGGTAATTGTTTTTGTGCTGAAAGAGCCCACATCATACGTGAAGCGGCATAAAGCCCTGAATTTGCAGTCGATAATAATGCAGTAATAATAACAAAACGGATAATATCTTCTGCATAAGGAATACCCATTAAATTAAATACAGAAACGAATGGGCTACTGCTTAATCCACCATGTCCACCTACATTTAGACCTGCATCTGTATATGTAAGTAAAGAACTAATAACAATAATGGTTCCTACAAAGAAAATGATTAAACGCCAAACCGCGGCATGAATGGCTTTGGGAATATTTTTTTCAGGATTTTCTGTTTCACCTGCAGCAATACCAATCATTTCCGTACCATTAAAGGCAAAGTTTACAATTAATAAAGTGGTGAACAGAGGTATAAGTCCATTGGGTAGCCATCCATGTTCAGTTAAATTGTGGAACATTGGTGCAGATTCATAGCCTTGGAATGGAACAAAGCCAAAAATGCAGGCAAAACCAACCATAATAAAAACGAGAACAGTTGCGACTTTAATGAAAGATAACCAAAACTCAGACTCGGCAAATGTACGTGTTGAACTTAAATTGGAGATAAGTACACCAGAGGCAAAGATGAGCGTCCATAACCAAATAGAGGTTTGAGGAAACCATTCTTGCATTAAAATTGCTGCGGCAGTAAATTCTGTTCCAAGTGTTGCTGACCAACCTAGCCAGTACATCCAAGACACCATATAGCCTGTTCCAGGGCCAATATAGTTAGAGGCAAATGCACCAAATGAACCTGAAACGGGTAAATGCACTGCAAGTTCACCCAAGCAAAGCATGACCATATATGCAATTAAACCGCCAATAATATAGGCAAGAACAGCACCTAAGGGGCCTGCTTGTGAAATGACTTGACCAGATCCCATAAAAAGACCTGTACCAATTGCACCGCCTAAAGACAGCATAATTAAGTGACGAGATGTCATTGCGCGCTTAAGCGCAGGAGAGCTTTCGTCAGCAGGCGATTGCTGTGACGGTTTAGAGGGAGATTGCATAATCAAAAAAATTATTGAAAGGTATAATTTAAGTATATTAAGAGTGAATATTCACGTAAATCAGATTTTTCTGATAAGTATTATGAATTTATAGGTTGTTTGGATAAGTTAAGAGCAATATTTGAATGAATAAAAAGGGCCCAATTGAGCCCTTGAATTAAATATTAAAATTTGAAAGTAATATCGGCAATGAATTGTCGTCCAATTTCAGGTTTTGCTATACCTGTATCAAGATATTCATTTTTATGATTGGTGAGGTTATTAATTGTCAAACCTAATATAGTTTGAGTGTTTTTAGTACTTGGAATTGTATAGCTTGTACGCATATCCCAACTAAAAGAAGGTTTTGTTTCATATGGCGTATAGACATCATAGATGCCATCTTCGAGATTAACTTTATATTTTACTTTCATTGCATCGGCTGCTGCTTTATAGCTAAAAAAGTTAGAAATAGTTAAAGGTAAATGATCAAATCCAATGTCCCAACTTAAACGTGCTGTCCAAGGCGTATTGTAGTTTGAGGCAGGAATAAAATCTGAACTGATTTTTTCACCATCATAAATGACTTCAGGTGTATTCGATGAACTACTTGTGTAGTCGGTGAAATTGCGCGTTGTTTTTGTATAATCAAGTGCTAAATTAAAACGATGTGAGCTGTTTGCAATATGTATGGGAGTTATATTGTTGATTGAAAGCGTATAGATATCAGATGTAGATAGACCTGAATTATCGTAGTGGTATGTATTCTTCTGATTAAACTTTGGATCTTTTATTTTTAAGATGGTTTTAACTTGATCTTTATTATCACGTCCAACCCATTTTAAAACGACATTGGTATTTGCAAACTGAGTTTGTACAGCAAATACTGTTTCATCAGAATAAGGTGATTTTAGTTTTGAGCGGTAGTTAATGTTGCCAAAATTAGCATCAGGTTTCCATTCATTCGTCCAATGACCATTTTCAGAAACACGATTTTCATCTTTTTGATATTGATCTAAACGATCAGATAATTCATTTGAAAATGAATTTAAACCATAATAACGGTTCCATCCTGTTGTAAAAGTTAAACGATTATTACCAAAAGGTTTGTAGTTAAAGCTTGTTCGTGGTGCGATATTATTATTTTGAGTTAATGAATCATAATCGAATCGTACGCCAATAGTTGATGACACATAATTTTTATAATGCATTGAATCTTGAATAAATGCATTCCATCTATTTTGTTCGATATTGATATTATGAGCGTAATAGGCTTTACGTTTGTCAAAAACTTGACCTGTAGATGGGTCGCAATCTTCTAGCTCTAATCCATTGTCGATGCAATTTTCTGCTCGTTGAGGTTTATTTAAAGATGCGTAAGAGTAGGTGTTATTTGCTCTAGATGAATTTGCTTCGTAGTGACCTAGTCCAGCACCAACTTTAAAAGTGTGTGTTAAAAAATGAGTTTCAATTGGCGTAAATTCAGCCGTAACACTGTATTCAAGTTTCTTTTCTTCTTGTGCTAAGTCGCCTAAATTTCCTTCTTGTTGAGATGCTTTTTTAGAATTCCAATTTTTTGAATCAGATTTTGCCCATATATATAAGTTGTCAGCAGCTTCTCTTGATGCATTTTGAGATTGATAGTTGAGATGTTGTTTTAGTGTGACAGTATCTAATTTGTTTTTAAGATCAACGTAAATACTCTTACTATCTGAAACATGTGTAGATTCAGAGTTTAGAATATCTTCCTTGAAATAGAGTCCTTTATTTTCAAAGAATTGAGCGCCAACTTTTAACTCAGTTGTATCGGATGGTGTATAAAAAAATTCTAAACCACCATTGTGACTTTCTCGTGTTTGTTCAAAGTTTTTAGGTTCATTTAAATTGGTTTTTAGTGGTATTGCTGAATGTCTATAACTGCCATAGGCATTAAAGCCCAAAGTATCAGTTAAATTTCCATAAATATTTGTACTAAGACCTTGTTTGGTGAAGTAAGGTTGATTTTTTTCACTATTAGAATTTTCGAAATCTTCTAATGAGTCTGAGTCGGGAAAGTTGATTTTAGACCATGAATCGGTTGTGTAGTCATAACTTATGTTGCCGTGGATTTTTCCAACTTCTGTTTTGGGTTTACAGGTTTCTGCACTTACAACACCACCTGTGAACTCTCCATATTCCGCGCTAACGTTACTATCGAGTAAAGTGATATCACAAAGTAAATCTGTATTTACGGCAACGGTTTGTGTCGTTCCCATTAAATTTGTGGGATCGTTAGATTCTTTACTCCCAATTGGGTTGATGTTGTTATTTACACTCATGCCATTAATTAAATATTTATTTTCATAGGGCATACCTCCATTAATACTGATATCAGAAGGTGTGAGTTCTCCTTGTTGTAAACCATTTTTTGCCTTATTGGAAAACTGCACATTCGGATTTACTTTTAAAAAATCAGTAATATTTTTAGAGCTATTTGGTGTTTTTTCAATATCTTCTTTTGTATATACAGTCTGACCAATGTGCTGTTTATCCTCCGCTGCTTTTAAAACAAGTGGAGATAATTGCACCGAT
Organism: Acinetobacter portensis; assembly: GCF_010646905.1. Classification (NCBI taxonomy): domain Bacteria; kingdom Pseudomonadati; phylum Pseudomonadota; class Gammaproteobacteria; order Moraxellales; family Moraxellaceae; genus Acinetobacter; species Acinetobacter portensis. The sequence continues at coordinate 215,448 of NZ_JAAARQ010000002.1, read as the reverse complement.
GATTTCTCGGTATCATTACTTCGTATAGGCGTTTCATCATTTGCATAGATAGATGCACTGATAATCGAAAAAATGGCACAACTAATGTAAGTACGAGCAAATGTCATAAGAGGAGATGTAGATATAAATCTAAAAGAAAGCGATTATCATTTAATAAAACAAGATATTCAATATGAATGAGAATTATTTACATTTAAAATTAGATTGATTGATTATTAAAAATACAAATTGTGTGCTGAGGAGGTGTGATTAGATGTAAAAAAGCACCCTATAAGATGATATTAATCATTAACATTTCATGAAATATTAAAAACGAATATCTAGGGTGCTTTTATCGCACGAACTTATTGTTCAGACGATAGGAGAGTATCTACAAGGTGTGGTGCAAGCTTGTTCAAAATAAAGCAGAAAAGTTCCGCAGTTTTTTGTGTGTCATATAAAGCTGAATGCGCTTCTTTGCCATCAAACTCAATACCCGCTTGAATACAAGATTTAGCAAGTACAGTCTGACCAAACATCACAGCGCTTAAAGTTACTGTATCGAAAACCGAAAAGCTGTGGAATGGATTTTGATTTTTAGTTCCAGTACGTGCAATTGCTGCTTGTACAAAACCTAAATCGAAATGCGCATTATGACCCACCAAAACAGCATGCGTACAATTTTGTTGGCGACGGACATCATTTACAGCTTTAAAAATACGTTTTAACGCAGTTTTTTCATCTTCCGCCATTGCAACGCGCATTGGATTGAATGGATCAATACCAATAAAATCTAAAGATCTGCGGTCTAAATTTGCGCCTTCAAATGGGTTGATATGCGCGTGATACGCTTCGCCCGGAACAAATTGACCTTGCTCATTGTAAATAATAGGAATCGCTGCGATTTCTAATAATGCATCGGTCTGTGAATTGAAACCTGCTGTTTCTACATCAACAACAACAGGTAGGAAGCCACGGAAACGCTGACCAATGATTGGTAGAGTTTCGTCTGTCACAATTTTCTCCATTGGATCGTTTTGCCCGCATAAAGTGGGACAATTTTTTCACCATCCAAGTAGTCTAAACTTTCAGGGATAGTTTGGTCTTCTTTCACCAAAGTAATAGTATTGGTATTACGTGGAAGACCGTAGAAGTCTGCACCGAAATGGCTTGCAAAACCTTCTAGGCGATCAATTTTACCAACTTGATCGAAGGCTTGAGCATATAACTCGATGGCAGTAGGCGCACTATAACATCCAGCACAACCACATGCATTCTCTTTAGCATTTTTAGAGTGCGGTGCGCTGTCTGTTCCTAAGAAAAATTTAGGGTTACCACTTGTTGCAACTTCTAATAATGTTTGCTGATGTGTTTGACGTTTTAAAATTGGCAAACAGTAGAAATGCGGTTTAACACCACCTACCAACATATCATTACGATTAAATAATAAATGTTGAGGTGTGATAGTTGCAGCCACATTACGATCGTGCTCTAAAACAAAGTTAGCTGCTTCACTTGTTGTAATATGTTCTAAAACAAGTTTTAAACCTGGGAATTGCTTCATGAGTGGTGAAAGTACTTCATCTAAGAAGCGTTTTTCACGGTCAAAAATATCGACATGATTATGTGTAACTTCACCATGCAACAATAATGGCACTTGATGCTTTTCTAATTGTTCAATAACAGCATAAACTTTACTAATGTCGCTTACGCCATTATCTGAATTAGTCGTTGCGCCAGCAGGATAAAGCTTAATTGCATTTACATTTTCAGAATTCTTAATTTTTAAGATTTCTTTTGGGGATGTTTGATCTGTAAAGTAAAGAACCATGCGAGGGTCAAAATGAACACCTTCAGGCACGTGTTCCATAATACGACTACGATATGCTTCTGCTTCTTCCACAGTTTTAACAGGTGGAACTAAGTTCGGCATGCAGATTGCACGAGAAAATTGTTTTGCAAGATCAGGTACTGTACGTTTTAGAGAGAGTCCATCACGTAGGTGAGCATGCCAATCATCGGGTTGAAGCAAGGTTATCGTATTCAAAATAATTCTTACTAAAAAATAAAACAAATGATAATCGAAATGGGGTGAAATTGGTAACCGCAAAAATGAATAAAGAGATAGATTTAAGTAAATATTTGCTATTTTTGTGGATGGAACTTAAGTACTAAAGTTTTGATCTATTTAAAAGTGGAAACTCTTCATTATTAAAGTGAGAAAAACAATTTCAGACTTGGTTTTATCTTCTATTTTAACTTCAAGTCTATAAGTAAAATAAAAGATAGATGCTGGCTTAAATCAAAAAAAATTTAAATATAAGATCTCCTTTATTAATTTTTTTGATCTTAAAAGAGATTTATTTTCTTGGGATAATAAAAAACCGCGCAAAAGCGCGGTTTTTTGAACGCAAACTAAAACTTAGTTTTTGTCTTTTAATTGTGGAACAGCAGAACCTGTACCAACAGCCAATAAACCAGTATTTGTATAAATACCAAGTTTAGCGCGAGTATCTGTAATATCTAGGTTACGCATTGTCAATTGACCAATACGATCCATAGGAGAGAACATTGAATCGCCTTTTTCCATGGTTAAGCGTTCAGCTTCATATGTCAGGTTTTCAGATTCAGTGTTCATGATGGTGTAATCATTACCACGACGAAGTTCTAAAGTCACAGTACCTGTGATTGCTTTAGCTACCCAACGTTGAGCTGTTTCACGAAGCATAAGCGCTTGAGAATCGAACCAACGACCTTGGTAAAGAAGGCGACCCAAACGTAAACCGTTGATACGGTATTGTTCGATTGTATCTTCGTTATGAATACCTGTTACTAGGCGCTCATAAGCAATATGAAGAAGTGCCATACCTGGAGCTTCGTAAATACCACGAGATTTCGCTTCGATGATACGGTTTTCGATTTGGTCAGACATACCTAGACCATGACGACCACCAATACGGTTTGCTTCTAAGATGAACTCAACTGGATCTTCGATACGTTTGCCGTTTAATGCAACAGGGAAACCTTCTTCAAAAGTAATTGATACTTCTTCAGGAGCAATTTCAACGTCTTCTTTCCAGAAAGCAACGCCCATAATTGGATCAACAATTTTGATACCCGCATTGAGGTATTCAAGATCTTTTGCTTCGTGCGTTGCACCTAACATGTTTGAATCTGTTGAGTATGCTTTCTCTTTTGACATTTTATAGTCAAAGCCGTTATCGATAAGAAATTGTGACATTTCCGCACGACCACCAAGCTCATCAATAAACGTTTGGTCTAACCAAGGTTTATAAATTTTAAGCGCAGGGTTAGTTAACAAACCATAACGGTAGAAACGTTCAATGTCGTTACCTTTATAAGTTGAACCATCACCCCAGATGTTTACGTCATCTTCTTTCATTGCTGTAACAAGCATAGTACCTGTTACTGCACGACCTAAAGGTGTTGTGTTGAAGTAAGGAACGCCACCAGTAGAAATGTGGAAAGCGCCACATTGAACTGCTGCAATACCTTCTAATGCAAGTTGTAAGCGGCAATCAACTAGGCGTGCTTTAACTGCGCCATAAGCTTCAGCTTTCTTAGGAATCGCATCGTAATCATCTTCATCTGGCTGACCTAAGTTTGCAGTGTATGCATAAGGTTCAGCTCCTTTTTGTTTCATCCACAAAAGAGCAGCAGAAGTATCTAGACCACCAGAAAAGGCGATACCAACTTTTTTGCCTACAGGTACATTCTGTAAGATAGTTGCGTTATCAGACATTGTTCATCCTAACGATTTTGAATAATAGGCACCCAAGTGGTGACCTAGGAGAAGATATATGGCTGTTATTGTATCACTTTTAAAAAGAAATTTTTTTCAAAAAATTCGTTAAGCAACAAATTTAATAAATCTCATGAGTGATTTTGACCCTGAAATAAAAGATTGTTTTTTTTTTAGTCAAATTCTAAGTGTTTAGATGGGGGCGCGTATCATTTAGTCCGACAAATTGATTTTCAATAGGTGTGAATATGTGATCATGACGTGCAATTAAATACAGTCCAATATTACGATATTGCTCAGGTATATTCATATAGTATGGAATCTTATATTTTGAAATAAGTGACTTGGCAATCATTGAAATTCCTATGCCTAGCTGAGTAAATTGGATTAGAGCTTCCAAATCATAAATATGCGTTAACTGACCTTTATTCAGTTGATGATCAATATAAAGTTGATCTAATGTTTTGGCATAACAACATTCGGTTGAAGCCAATAAAATATTTTGATGATTAATTCCGTCTCTAAAATCATTTGAGTTAATTAAGTTTTTTCCAATCAAAACCAAGTGGTCGTCTGCTTTATGAATGTATTGCAGGTTCTTGTGTTGGGGCTTTCCTAGTATATAGGCAATATCTAAATGTCCTTGTAAAATTTCATCTTCAATGAAACCTGTAGCGCCTGTTTTCATGGTAATCGAAAGGTCAGGATAGGTTTCATAAAGCTGTTGAAAAGCAGGGTAGAAACGCATACCACCTAAACTAGCATTGGTTCCAAAGCGTAAGAATTTTTTTTGTTGATGAATTTTGTTTTCAGTTTCTTCCCAAGTAAACAGCATTTTTTTGTATTGGCTATATAAATGTAATCCCGATTCAGTGAGTTCAACACCTTTCGGTTGGCGAATAAAAAGTTGTCGGTCATAGTGATTTTCAATTTTTTTGATTTTAGCCGTCATATTCGATTGTAGGTAGTTCAGCTTATTGGCAGCAGCAGTGATACTTTTTAATTCGGCAACGGTAACAAAAGACTTGATGTCGTTAATGTCGATATTCATGGCGCCCCCTTAAGCAAAATTACATTATGATCGTGATGCATATTCAAGGCATAACATAATCTAGGAATAAATTTTATTTAATGGTATTAAAAAAAATGATGGATATATTAAAACATAACATTATTCGTGATGGTTTATTTTGTTTAAAATAATTTCAAATTAAATCATCAGAGCACAAATAATGAATTTGAGAGTCATGAGCGCAATTGGATTGCTTTGTTTGGTTTGGAGTTCGTTGTGGGGGTTGGTCAAACATAGTTTGCAAATATTCCCTCCATTTTTGTTTATTTCAGTGCGCCTGATCTTGGCTGCTTTCACCTTAATTATCGTTCAATTACTTTTAAAGCGGTCAGTCTTTCCTGCTCGAGAAGAGTGGAAAGGGTTAATTATTTCTAGCATGTTGCTTTGCTTTGGTTTTTATGCAACTCAAACCTTTGCTATGCAGTTTGTCGATTCAGGGCTTTCTGCGATCTTGGTTTTTACTATGCCGATTTTTATTGGGATATTGGCACATTACTTTTTAAATGAACGCTTAACCGCGCAAAAAATTTTAGGATTAGTTCTTGGAACATTTGGTTTGATTTCAATACTTTGGACGCAGTTACATGATATTCATCTGAATTTCTCATTGTTTGGGCAATTATTTCTGATTGTTTCAGGCTTTTTTTGGGCAACGACTACGGTTTATAGCAAAAAATATTTTGCTACATACGACAAAATGAAATTGACCATTTGGCAAATGCTATTAGGTGGTGTCATTTTATTGCTAGCATCACTTTGTTTTGAGCCAGTTAATTCCCATGTTTGGCTTAATCCAGTGAATGATGGATTACTGTTTTATATTGCTGTGATTGGAACAGGATTTGCTTTTGCACTGTGGAATTGGATTGTTAGTCAGGTTGATGCGGTTGTCGCATCCATTTCAATTATGGTTATTCCTATCTTAAGCTTATTTTTTGGATATGCGTTATGGGGGGAGGCACTAACCTTGAACATTATTATTGGAGCGGTATTTATTTGTTTCGGTATCATTTTTAGCTCTGTCAAAATGAAATCAAAAAAACGAGGTGAGAATGTGCTGTGTAATGAGCAGAGATAATTTTCCTTAACATTTAAAGCCATATTGAATTGATGCAATGTGGCTTTTTAATTTTGTGAGATGGCTGTTAAAACCATTAAAAATTGCAATAGAAGCTAAATAAGCAGTTTTGAAAGAGGATAATAAGATTAAAGTTTTAAATGTGCATTTTTAAGAATAAATAAAATAATGATAAATAACGTTTATTAAAGTTTGAAAAGTGATGGGTGCTTTGCTTTTTACTCTAGATCTAAACGATCTACAAAAGCCATTATTCACTTATATCGACTAAAGTAGTAAGCAACAGATTTTGTAAAATCATGAATTTTTCATAGTGATTAAAATCAATAACTTACTGATTTTTGAAAAATTAAGTGGTTATGAACAGAACTTTTAAAAGCACAATAATTGGTATGACCAATAATTATATTAATCTTTTATATTGATCTTAAAAGAAACAAATCTTAATATTAAAAAGTAATTTTTGAATAATTTTTTTGCTTAACTTAATATTGGTCATACCAATATGGGTGTTTAAGATTACTGTTAAGTAGAAAATAGCATTTCATGGAGAAGAGGATGCTACAAAATTGGCAACAGATTTATGACCCTATGGGCAATATTTGGCTTTCAAGTATTGTTGCACTTATTCCAATTGTATTTTTCTTTTTAGCACTCGCTATTTTTCGTATGAAAGGTAGCGTGGCAGGAACAATAACCGTTGTCCTAGCTTTGCTTGTTTCTTTATTTGCTTACGGTATGCCAACGCAAATGGCATTTGCTTCTTTGGGTTATGGCTTTTTATATGGTTTATGGCCAATCGCATGGATCATCATTGGCGCATTATTCCTATATAAAATTTCTGTAAAAACAGGTCAGTTCGATATTATTCGTTCTTCGATTCTATCTATTACAGAAGATCAACGTTTACAAATGTTATTGGTGGGCTTTGCTTTTGGTACTTTCTTAGAAGGTGCCGCAGGTTTTGGCGCACCTGTTGCAATTACAGCAGCATTACTTGTTGGTTTAGGGTTTAAACCTTTATATGCAGCAGGTTTGTGCTTAATTGTGAATACTGCACCTGTAGCCTTTGGTGCAATGGGTATTCCAATTATTGTTGCTGGTCAGGTTTCTGGCGTAGATACAATGGAAATTAGCCAAATGGTCGGTCGTCAATTACCGTTCATGGTGCCAATTGTTCTTATTTGGATTATGGCGATTATGGATGGTTGGCGTGGTGTGAAAGAAACTTGGCCTGCAATTTTTGTAGGTGGTGGATCTTTCGCATTGGCTCAATACTTAACATCTAACTTTGTTGGTCCTGAATTACCCGATATTACTGCAGCTATTGCAGCGTTAGTGAGCTTAACGGTATTGCTTAAATTTTGGAAACCGAAACATATTTTCCGTTTTCAAGATGAAGAGACAAAAGTGGATGAAGCTGTTGCTGAGGCAGCACGTAAAACATATACCCTAGGTCAAATTGTGAAAGCATGGTCGCCATTTGCGGTATTAACAGCAATGGTTACCCTTTGGAGTATCAAACCATTTAAAGATTTGTTCGTAAAAGGCGGTCCATTAAATGATTTAGTGTTCTCAATTAAAGTGCCATTTCTGCATCAAATGATTCAAAAAATGCCACCTGTAGTTCCTGAAATCACTGATTACGATGCCATTTATAAATTTGATTGGTTATCTGCGACAGGTACTGCAATTATGATTGCTGCCATCATCACCATTATTTATCTAAAAATGAAACCGAAAGATGCCTTGAATGCTTTTGGTGAAACTGTAGGTGAGTTAAAAACACCAATTTATTCAATTGGTATGGTGTTGTCTTTTGCCTTTATTGCGAACTATTCGGGTATGTCTGCAACGCTTGCTTTAGCACTTGCACATACGGGCGGTGCGTTTACATTCTTCTCGCCATTTTTGGGTTGGATTGGTGTGTTCTTAACAGGTTCAGATACATCGGCAAATGCGTTGTTCTCTGCACTTCAAGCGACTACAGCTCAACAAATTGGTGTACCTGAAGTTCTACTTGTTGCTGCCAATACCAGTGGTGGTGTAACAGGTAAAATGATTTCACCTCAATCTATTGCAATTGCATGTGCGGCAGTAGGTCTTGTGGGTAAAGAATCCGACTTATTCCGTTTTACGGTTAAACACAGTATAACGTTCACAGTAATGATCGGTATTATTATTACGCTACAAGCTTATGTGTTCCCGTGGATGATTCCATAACACGCAATAAAGGACAGGATTGAATGAAAGTCTCCGACAAAATTGTACAAAGTCTACGCATATTAATTGAACAGAACAATATGCAAGTCGGAGACCGTTTGCCTGCTGAAAGAAAGCTATGTGAGCAATTGGGTGTATCACGTTCATCTTTACGTGAAGCGATACAGCAATTGATCAGCCAAGGTTTGTTATTAAGCAAAGTTGGTGCTGGAAATTACTTACAACAATTGCCAATTCATTGGTCGCAACAAAGTATTGTGCAACCTTTAAGTAATTTAATTGATGTAGATCCTGAGTATCGTTTTGATGTTCAAGAGTCTCGTTTAATTCTTGAAGGTGGTACAGCTTGGTATGCAGCGCAACGAGCAACAGCCGAAGATATTGTAAAAATTCGCGAATGTTATGACGAAATTGCGCATTACCAAGGTTTTGGTGATGATGATGAAGCAGCTCGAGCAGATGCAAAATTTCATCTTGCTATTGCCGAAGCATCTCACAACGTTGTTCTTATTCAGCTGATGCGTAGCTTATTCGATTTACTTCAATTTAACGTGGTTTTGGGTCGACGCAAAGTTTACTCAGAATCACATCGTTTTGATCAATTGCAAGATCAACATTTTAATGTCATGTCTGCAATTGAACGTCAAGATCCAGAAGCTGCACGTCAGGCAGTTTGTGGACATATTGAGTTTGTCATTCAACAAGTACGCTCGATTGATGAGGAAGAAGCTCGTCAACAGCGTGCAAGTCGATTAAACAGGATCTAAATTATGATTATCTCTTCTGCGAACGATTACCGTGAAGCCGCAAAGCGACGTCTTCCGCCATTTTTATTCCACTATATTGATGGTGGAGCTTATGCGGAATATACGCTTAAACGTAATGTAGAAGATTTATCAAAAATTGCACTTAGACAACGTGTCTTAAACGATATGTCTGAACTAAGCCTTGAAACAAAATTGTTTGATGAAACTTTATCGATGCCTGTTGCATTATCACCTGTAGGTTTAACAGGGATGTATGCGCGTCGTGGAGAAGTTCAAGCGGCTGTCGCAGCAGATAAAAAAGGCATTCCATTTACGCTATCTACAGTTTCTGTATGTCCAATTGAAGAAGTTGCGCCTGCAATTAAACGTCCAATGTGGTTTCAACTTTATGTACTGCGTGACCGTGGTTTCATGAAGGATGCATTGGAACGTGCAAAAGCAGCTGGTTGTTCTACATTGGTATTTACCGTGGATATGCCTGTTCCGGGCGCACGTTATCGTGATGCACATTCAGGTATGAGTGGTCCAAATGCAGCAATGCGTCGTTATATGCAATCTTGCTTCCATCCGCATTGGGCTTGGAATGTGGGCATGATGGGGCGTCCGCATGACTTAGGGAATATTTCAAAATACTTAGGTAAACCAACAGGCTTAGAAGATTATATTGGCTGGTTAGGCAATAACTTCGATCCCTCTATTTCATGGAAAGACTTAGAGTGGATTCGTGAATTTTGGGATGGCCCAATGGTCATTAAAGGGATTTTAGACCCTGAAGATGCCAAGGATGCTGTACGTTTTGGTGCAGATGGTATTGTGGTTTCAAACCATGGTGGTCGTCAGTTAGATGGTGTTTTATCTTCAGCTCGTGCCTTGCCACCCATTGCAGATGCTGTAAAAGGCGATATTAAAATTCTTGCAGATTCAGGCATTCGTAACGGTTTAGATGTTGTTCGTATGCTAGCGCTAGGTGCAGATACTTGTATGTTGGGTCGTGCATTTGTTTACGCTTTAGGTGCTGCAGGCGGTGAAGGTGTAAGTAACTTACTCGATTTAATTGATAAAGAAATGCGCGTTGCGATGACTTTAACGGGTGCGAAAACAATTGCAGATATTACATCTGATTGTTTGGTGCGATTGGAAAAAGAATTAGTTAAGTAATCTGCATCATTTATTTGATATCTGATGCGTCACTTACATCATTGAAATTCTATTGAAAGTCCCTTCTCTTGTACCATATATGGCTCAGAGAGAAGGTTAGGATGAAGGGTATTTCCCCCAAATTCTTTAAAAAGCACCTCTCCCTAACCCTCTCCTTAGAGGAGAGGGAACACATTCACAAATGGATGACTTGACGACCATGCAAACTATTTCATCATCACAGACCGTTCAAAAACTGATAGATGTTGTGGGTAAACAACATGTAATGACTGATGATAGCGATACACGTTTATATCGTCAGGGTAGACGTTATGGTTCAGGAGAAGTTTTTGCAGTTGTTGCACCGGGTTCATTGGTTGAACAATGGAAGGTTTTGCAAATTGCTGTTGAAGCCGATTTTATTGTCATCATGCAGGCGGCAAATACAGGTTTAACAGGTGGCTCTACGCCATTTGGTGAATATGATCGTCCTGTATTGCTTTTAAGTACACGTCGTTTAGCAGGTATTCAAGTCATTCAAGACGGTAAGCAGGTGGTTTGTTTACCGGGCGCAACGCTTGATGCATTAGAAAAAGAACTTGCAACGTATAACAGAGAACCCCATTCAGTGATTGGTTCATCGTGTATTGGTGCTTCTGTTTTAGGTGGTGTATGCAACAACTCAGGCGGTGCTTTGGTACGTCGAGGACCTGCTTATACTGAACTTGCTTTATATGCCCGTGTAAATGAGCAAGGCAAATTAGAATTAGTGAACCATTTAGGTATTCATTTAGGAAATACGCCTGAGGAAATCCTAGGAAATCTACAAAATAAAAAATATGCATCTTCAGATGTTCTAAAAGAAGAGCATCGCTGTGCATCTGATCAACATTATTCACATGATGTTCGCCAAGTTGATGAAAACACGCCTGCACGTTTTAATGCAGATCCGACACGTTTATTTGAAGCATCAGGTTCGGCAGGGAAAGTATGTGTATTTGCGGTTCGCTTAGATACCTTTGAAAAAATCCCAAGTCAGGTGTTTTATGTAGGTACAAATTCACATGATGATTTGACTGAAATTCGTCGTTTCTTATTGAAAGATTTACCAAATGTGCCAATTGCAGGGGAATACATCCACCGTGTTGCCTACGATATTGGTGCAAAATACGGTAAAGATACTTTTATGTTCATTGAAAAATTTGGTACGGCAAAAGTACCTGCTGCATTTGCAATGAAAGATAAAGTCGATGGCTATTTGCAGAAATTTGGCTTACGAGGTTTAAGCGATAAAGTTCTGCAATTGGTGACTAGATTTTTACCGTCACACTTACCCAAACGCATGAATGAATTTCGTGATTTATATGAGCATCATTTAGTATTGCGTATAGATCATCAAGATGTCGAGCAAGTGAATACTTTCTTTAAAGATTACTTTGCGAAGCATGAAACAGGTTATTATTTTAAATGTACAGATGATGAAGGTCGTAAAGCATTTTTACATCGTTTTGCGGTGGCAGGTGCGGCAATTCGTTATCGAGATACGCATTTAAGCGAAGTTGAAGATATTGTTGCGCTTGATATTGCACTTAGACGTAATGATCGTGAATGGGTTGAAACTTTACCGCAACAGATGGATGAAAAAATCATTCATAAATTGTATTACGGTCATTTCTTATGTCATGTATTCCATCAAGATTATATTGTGAAAAAGGGTGTTGATCCTTTAGCGATGGAACATGAAATGTGGAAGTTGTTGGATGATCGTGGGGCGGAATATCCTGCTGAACACAATGTTGGGCATTTATATATGGCGAAGCCATCTTTGAAAAATCATTACCAAAAACTTGATCCAACCAATAGTTTTAATGTGGGGATTGGTCATACGTCTAAATTGAAAAATTGGAAGTAATGGCAAAAGTTAAAATAACGATAAAGTGGTAAAGCCCTATCTCAGGCGTAGCGTAAGCTACGTCTTTTTTTGGTTTTGATTTATAAAAAATATCTAATGTGTAACTAAAATAAATAAGCATCACGATGAGCCAAAGCTAAAGGAGTGATATTTCATTCATAATTTTTTATAAAAATACAAAGCGTCTAAATAAAATAAAAGTGTTTCTTTTATTGATTGCTAAGTTATGCAAGTTGGCATTGAAGTGGATGTGTCTTTTCTTCACCTTGTAGGTATAAGCTTTTTGTTGAGTGGTTCACACCTAAAATGTAATTTGAGTGCGGTTGATTTTGAGCTGTCCAGCCAAATTGTTTAATTGTATATAATGATTGGTTGGAGTTGCTCTGAGAAGTGGCTTGACCATTCCAACATTTATTTTGCGTACATACCGTAACTTTTGAATGGTCTTGAATAGAAACTTTAAATTTAGAATCTAAAATAGCACCTGAATGACAGTTTTTATTTTTACATTTAACTTCATTAATTGTATTTTGACATTGCCAAGATGAAGTGTTTGCCCAAATTAATGAGGGGCAAAAACTTGTACAAAAGATGATAATTAGATGTTTCATAACAGAATCCTATTTTTATTTGAATGTTCCGCTTCATTCATTTTAATTATTGTTTATGGTGTTTATATAAATATTTTTAGTAGTCGTATTAAAATCTAAACACGTAAAAATGTGATTTAAGTCACATAAAGTATTTTATAGTGTGATCAATATTTGTGCAATGCTTTGGTAGTAAAATTTTTATTTTTTTGCAAAATTTTAAATTTTAAATTGTTTTTTAAAGACATTTTGCACTATAGGTGATTGATTTTATTTGAATGGTTTTGTAGTTTGGCTGTGGGGAAATAATTTAGAGATAAAAGTGGCAGAGAAAAATACGCAAGCGTTGGTTTTACAACAGCCGAAAGATCAAATGATTCATTTAGATTTACAACATTCAACTGATACAACTGCAATTTGGTCTTTTGTCATTGCGATGGTGGTTGCTTTTATATTGGGGATTTCAGCCACGATTATTGCGATATGGTATGGACGAAAAAGTTTCCAATTAACAGAAATGTCTTTTAAAACCGTTAGTGAGGATATCAAACAAGCAGCAGAAACTCATAGACTTATTAATGATAATATTTTACGAAGTCAAGAGAACAGTAGAAGTATAGAAATTAAATTAACTTTTAATCAAGATTGGTCTGAAAAACTAATAAGTAGCTTATCAGAACTGACATCGAATCTAAGTGGTTGGATATTAAGAGTCATTGGGCTATCTAAACAAATAGAAAAGTCGGAACAGAGTATGCCTAATTTTCGCTTATCAGAAGATACATACTTTATGAGCGAGATTAAACTTATTAAAAGTAGTTCTGATGATATTCATAAGTTAATCAATAAACTAGTTATCTATGTTTCATTATTTAATAGTGAGAATGAATATAATGAAATATTATTTTTATTAAACTCTTTAAAAATAGAGATATTGGATTTAACAACTAAATCTATACAAATGGAAAGTTTAGATACGGAAGCAGAAAAGATCTATGAAAAGAATTTATTGATATTTTCTGAAATAAATAAATTATTGCAAAATGAAAAGGTTAAAATATTAAAAGCAGCCTAAGCTGCTTTTTTAAATCACTTATCTTTCGGCTCTGGCGGTGTTAAACCAAATTGCAAATATGCCATATTGGTTGCAATACGCCCACGAGCAGTACGCATCACATAACCTTGTTGAATTAAGTAAGGTTCAATGACATCTTCAAGCGTACCTGAATCTTCCGCCATAGCCGCAGCCAAAGCTTCAACACCCGCAGGGCCACCATCAAAACGCTCTAGCAACATACTTAAATAACGACGGTCTAAAGTATCTAAACCATCTTTATCGACTTTCAACATGTCCAAAGCAAGTTGCGCCATTTCTTGCGTTACTTCGCCTGTGCCTTTCACTTGTGCATAGTCACGAACACGACGTAATAAACGGTTTGCAATACGCGGAGTACCACGCGCACGACGTGCAATTTCTTTTGCACCATCATCTGTCATAGGAACATCCATTAATTTTGCAGAACGCGAAACAATGTGTGTTAAATCTTCAACAGAATAAAACTCTAAACGCTGAACAATACCAAAACGGTCACGAAGCGGAGAGGTAAGTAAGCCCGCGCGAGTGGTTGCTGCAACTAAGGTAAATGGTGGTAAATCGAGTTTAATTGAACGTGCCGCAGGACCTTCACCAATCATAATATCGAGTTGGTAATCTTCCATTGCAGGATAAAGAATTTCTTCAATTACAGGCGATAGACGGTGAATTTCATCAATAAATAAAACATCGCCTTCTTCTAAGTTGGTCAGCATTGCTGCCAAATCGCCTGCACGTTCTAAAACAGGCCCCGAAGTCGATTTTAAATTACCACCCATTTCACGGGCAATAATATTTGCAAGTGTGGTTTTACCTAACCCTGGTGGGCCAAAAATAAGGGTGTGATCGAGTGCTTCGCCACGTCCACGTGCTGCGCCAATGAAGATTTCCATTTGTTCACGCACAACAGGCTGACCAATGTAGTCATCAAGCGAAGTTGGTCGAATGGCACGATCAAAATGATCTTCAGGTTTTTCAGAGCCACTAATTAAACGGTCTTGCATATATTCTGAGTCTTCTCTAATCGGCTAATTATCTATTCATTGACTTTAATGCAGCACGGATAATTTCGCCTGCTTCTGTGTAATCGCCTTTAACAGCATTAATCAGCTTTTGTGCTTCAAGCGGTTTATAACCTAAAGATTGTAAAGCGGCTTCTGCTTCGGCAACAGCAGAATTCCCTGTAAATTGAATTTGTTCAACTGTTGAGTTTGTTGGTTGTGTGTGCGCAGACATGGCTTTAAAGCGATCACGTAATTCAATCATCAAACGTTCAGCGGTTTTTTTACCCACGCCTGGAACTTTAACAAGTGTGTTTACATCTTCATTTTCAACAGTGTGAATGAGCATTTCGGTGCTTAATGTAGATAAAATAGCAAGTGCCATTTTAGGTCCAACACCGTTTACTTTAAGTAATGTACGGAAAATCGTTTTTTCACGTGCATCTAAAAAACCATAAAGAAGTTGTGCATCTTCACGAACTGCTAAATGCGTCCAAATTGTGGCTTTTTGACCTTTCTGTAATTGGCAAAATGTAGAAAGTGGCGTGTCAATTTCATAACCAACGCCATTTACATTGAGTAAAACTGTTGGTGCTTCCAATGCTAAAACTTCACCAATTAAACATCCGATCATCTTTTATTTTCACTTATTTGTTAATAGCTCAATAGTAGAGGTGATTGCTTTTAAAGGCAAAAGTTCCTACTTGTTATTTGCAGATATTCTATCCAAACACGTTATGGTTTAGTCAACTTAAGAATTACATTAAACCTGCTTTATTGCCCTGTAGTTCTTGCGCCAAGTTATATGCCTGATGATCTGAGAATTTAGAAATCAAATCGAGAACTTGCATAATATTGTCATAGTGATCATTTGAAAAATGAGCACCTGCACGTGTCAAGATTGTAAATAATCGCTGTTCTTTAAAATTCAGGGTTTTATTTGGCGTAGTTAATGGAATAAAAGCATCTAAAATTGTTTGTAAACTTTGATGTGCAATAATCTCTAAACCTGCTTTTTGTG
Source organism: Acinetobacter portensis (assembly GCF_010646905.1). NCBI lineage: Bacteria > Pseudomonadati > Pseudomonadota > Gammaproteobacteria > Moraxellales > Moraxellaceae > Acinetobacter > Acinetobacter portensis. The sequence continues at coordinate 199,812 of NZ_JAAARQ010000002.1, read as the reverse complement.
GATGTTCAAAGATTTTATTACGTGCTAAATCTTTTGCTCGGTTAATGCTAAGCTCAATATCGGGTGAGCAATATTGTAATAAGCTTCCTGTAAGTTGACCCGATAAAATCTCGCCATGTTTTCTTGCAAATGCTGTAGTCACTTCATCGACAAGGCGTTTCATAACACGACCACGTAAAGCTGCAATTTTTTGTTGCCAGGTGGTTGTGGTCATTGCGAGTTCTTCAGGAACACCATATTCACCAATTAAGTCTAAGAAAATGGGTTCAACTTCCTCATAGCTTAGCATGTTTAAAATAATGCCATCTTCAAGGTCAATTAAGGCATAGCAAATGTCATCGGCAGCTTCTAATAAATAAGTCAGTGGATGACGGCAATAGTGATATTCGTCCAGTTGAATTAAACCAAGTTGTTCTGCAATTTGCGCCAAAATGTCTTTTTCGGATTGGTAGCAACCAAATTTTGCTCGTTTACTTGCAGGAATATTGCCTTGTGAGCTAATGGTTTTAGACAACCAAGGATATTTTAAATAAGCGCCTAAAGTGGCGTAAGTTAAACGCATACCGCCATTATTGGGGTGGTAATCGATTTTAGTCAGTAAGCGTAAACCTTGTGCATTGCCTTCAAATTGGCGTACATCGGCTTCTTGTTCTGGGGTTAAGTCTTTTAAAAAGTCTGTATGTGAGGCATCGTCAAACCATTCACGAATGGCATATTCACCTGCATGTCCAAAAGGGGGATTGCCAATATCATGCGCTAAACACGCGGCTTGAATAATAGCACCGACATCGGCAGGAGTAATCCACGGTGGTAATTCATCTTTAATTTTTTCAGCTGCAAGCATGCCCAAAGAGCGTCCAATACAAGACACTTCTAAAGAATGGGTTAGGCGCGTATGGATGCCATCATGTTGCGTTAATGGATGAACTTGGGTTTTGCGGTTCAGTTGTCTAAAACTTTGTGAAAATATAATGCGGTCATAATCTTTATGGAACGGACTTCTTGCTTGTTCTGTACTTTGTTTTTTACTACCTAAACGAACTGTTGATAGTAATTCTAACCATCTCATTTGAGTCATTTATCGTTATTCGCTAATTTCTTAAACTCATCATGCCAAAAAAGTGGGTAAAGCTCTAGTAGGGAACGACATAGCTTGTCCTATATTTATAATATGTATTGTAAGAGAATTACAAAACCAAACAACGAAATGTGCCAATTGAAATTAAGATAAGCATAAATAAAGCAAAGAGTTTGTAACGATGTTTGTACCTAAAATTTTAACTGCCTGTGTTTTATCTTCAATGTTTGTATTGGGTGGATGTGAAACAATTCAATCGAATAAATTAGAAACGACAGCAGTTTCATCATCAAAAACAATTCAATTAAATTCCGCTGAAATGATGAAGCATTTACAGGCTTTTGAAAAAATTGCGAAAGACAATGGCGGAAATCGTGCCGTAGGTACAAAAGGCGGTTTGGCATCGGCTCAATATATTTTAGATGAAGCGAAAAAAGCAGGTTTAACTGCACAAATGCTTCCTTTTGAAAACCGTGAAAAAGTGGTTGGACAAAATATATTTGTTGAAATTGCAGGTCAAACCAATGAATCGGCTGTACTGATTGGTGCGCATTACGACTCTGTAAAAATGGGACCAGGTATTAATGATAATGCTTCAGGCGTGGCATTACTTTTAGATTTAATGCATCAATATACTGCAACTAAAACCAAACCTAAAAATACCATTGTATTAGCCTTTTGGGATTCAGAAGAAACAGGTATTGCAGGTTCGCAAGATTATGCAAAGAAACTAAGTCCTGAACAGCTTAAAGGTATTAAGGCTTATATTAATGTCGATATGGTAGGCACTAAAAATCCGGATGTGATGATTGCCGATGCAAGTAAGTCTTCTGTAGATGATATGGAAAAAATGCTGAAAGAGCGTGGCATGGCAGAAAGTGATTACAAACCGTTATTAGATGGTTTGCGTAGCATTCCAACACATACAGGTGATATTGCTTTAGAAAACTTACTGACAGAATTTTTCAAAGATAAAAAAGTGACCTTGAAAAAGGATGTATCGACTTTAACAGCAAGTGATACTGCACCATTTTTAGGTAAAGTACCTGTGACCTCTATTATTATGTTCAATGAAAAAATGAATGGTGATGAATTAGAGTTTGCACCGTGTTATCACAAAGCGTGTGACACCATTGAGCAAGTCGATCCAAAATCTTTACAACTTGCAGGCGATGCAGTTGTTTATTTATTGAATAACATCCAATAAATTCATTTTTTAAGGGTAAGTTTTATTTGTTGTTGTTTTTATTGCATAGAAAACAAATTTTCACAATAAATTTAATGACAAGTAGAACTTCCTTTAGAATTATTTAGATACAAGCTTTTTGTTGAGTAAAATCAAAGGGCATTCAATTTTTTTATCTGAAAATAAAGAATTTCTTTGAAATTATTGCAAAATTTGACGTGATAAATCTGTATTTTCATCTAGCCGATTTAGCCAATACACAGTAGAATATGCGCTCTCTTCAAGTCACATTGTGGCATGGTTCTTAAGACCAGCCCGTGGAGCCAAAATCAGCATGTTTATCGTGGCCGGTGCATCAGCACACTCTTCTTTCAAGAAAACGCAACTATTAACACGTCTATCTTCAATTAGTTCTGTTCAATCTATAGAAAGCCAATGGGTTTATCTATTTGACCAAGCGCTGAATGAGCAACAGCAACAATCTGCTTTACAGCTACTAAACGATGGTCAATCTTTTGAACTACGCCAAGCTACAAGTGATGAAGTTCAAATATTAGTTACACCACGTGTAGGTACTATTTCTCCGTGGTCTTCTAAAGCGACTGATATTTTTGCCAATTGTAATACCCCGATACACCGCCTTGAACGCGGTGTTTTGTTTACTTTGAAAGGTCTAAAAGACTTATCTAAAGAAGTAATTTTGGCATTGCATGACCGCATGACAGAAAGCGTGTTCAATCAAATTGAAGATGCTGCTGCATTATTCTCTGAAACTGAACCAAAACCATTAAACTCAATTGATATTTTGGGGCAGGGTAAAGATGCTTTAGTTAAAGCAAACTCTGAATTTGGTTTTGCACTTTCTGATGAAGAAATTGATTATTTAACTGATGCTTTCATTAAAATGGGTCGCAACCCGCACGACATCGAATTGATGATGTTTGCACAAGCGAACTCTGAGCATTGTCGTCATAAAATCTTTGGTTCTGAATGGACAATTGATGGTGAAAAACAACCATTGTCTTTGTTCCAAATGATTAAAAATACTTATAAAGAATCTCCAACAGATGTATTGTCTGCATATAAAGACAATGCTTCTGTAATTGTGGGCTTCGATACTCAGCGTTTTTATCCAAAACAAGATGCTGAAACAGGTCAACATGTTTATAAGTATAAGAGCCAAGCTGCTCATATTCTTATGAAAGTAGAAACACATAACCATCCAACAGCCATTGCACCATTTGCAGGTGCTGCGACTGGTTCAGGCGGTGAAATCCGTGATGAAGGCGCAACAGGTCGTGGTGGTAAGCCTAAAGCAGGTTTAACAGGCTTTACAGTTTCTAACTTAAATATTCCAGGTTTTGAACAACCTTGGGAAGAAAATTACGGTAAACCATCTCGTATGGCTTCTCCACTTCAGATCATGATTGATGGTCCTTTAGGTGGTGCGGCATTTAACAACGAATTTGGTCGTCCTGCTTTAAATGGTTACTTCCGTACTTTCGAACAAAATGTAAATGGCGATGTAAAAGGCTTCCATAAGCCAATTATGATTGCTGGTGGTTACGGTAACATCCGTCCTGATCATGTAGAAAAAGATGCAATTCAACCGGGCGATTTATTAATTGTTCTTGGTGGTCCTGCAATGCTGATTGGTTTAGGCGGTGGTGCAGCATCTTCTGTAGATAGCGGTAAATTGGGCGAAAACCTAGATTTTGCTTCTGTACAACGTGAAAACCCAGAAATGGAACGCCGTTGCCAAGAAGTGATTGATACTTGCTGGCGCATGGAAGATTACAACCCAATCGTATCTGTACATGATGTGGGCGCGGGCGGTGTATCAAATGCAATGCCTGAGCTTGTGAACGATCACGAACTTGGTGCTGTACTTGATCTTCGTAAGATTCCATCTTTAGAGCCGGGCATGTCTCCAATGGAGATTTGGTCGAACGAAGCACAAGAGCGTTATGTCCTTGCAATTCGTCCATCATCACTTGAATTGTTTGAGTCAATTTGTGAACGTGAGCGTTGTCCGTTTGCTGTATTGGGTGAAGCAACTGAAGCACGTCACTTAACTGTTGAAGATCCATTGTTTGAAAACAAAGCTGTGGATATGCCAATGCAAGTGATGCTTGGTGGTACGCCACGCATGAGCCGTTCATACGAAACAATTGAGCGCAAAGGCGATGACTTCACAGCAGAAAAAGTAACTGATCTTAAAGATGCAATTTACCGTGTTATTAAGAATCCAACTGTTGCTTCTAAGTCGTTCTTAATCACCATTGGTGACCGTTCGATTACAGGTATGGTTGCTCGTGATCAGTTTGTAGGTCGTTGGCAAGTTCCTGTGGCGGATGCTGCGGTTACAACAACAAGCTTAGTAGGTTACACAGGTGAAGCAATGGCAATGGGCGAACGTCCACCTGTTGCATTGTTAAATCCTGCTGCATCGGCTCGTTTATCGGTTGCTGAATCGATCACCAACATCATGTCTGCAAAAATTGACCAAATTAGCGATATTAAATTATCTGCGAACTGGATGGCTGCGGCAGGTCAACAAGGTGAAGATCAAGCATTATTCGAAGGTGTAAAAGCCATTGGTATGGAAATGTGTCCTGCTTTAGGTATCGCAATTCCTGTAGGTAAAGATTCTTTATCTATGCGTACCACGTGGAATGACGAAGGCGAAGATAAATCTGTAACATCTCCTATGACAGGCGTAATTACAGCATTTGCACCTGTAACAGATGTTCGTAAGACATTGACACCAGAACTAAAAGATATTGAATCTGTACTTGTACGTATCGACTTGTCTAAAGGTCAATTCCGCCTTGGTGGTTCGATCTTGGCGCAGGTGTATAAAGCAATTGGTTCGGTTACTCCAGATGTAGACAGCTTCGATGACTTCAAAGCATTCTTTGCATTGGTTCAAGATTGGAACAATCGTGGCTTAATTAAAGCGTATCACGACATTGGTGATGGTGGCTTGGTTGCGACTGTTGCAGAAATGATGTTTGCTTCACGCTTAGGTGTAGCACTTGAAGAGCAATCTACTGCAAGTTTATTTGCAGAAGAAATTGGTGCCGTGCTTCAAATGAGCAAAGCAGATTGGGCAGTATTAGACGCTGAAGTAACAGCATCAAGCCTTAAAGATGCGATTGCAGTGATTGGTACGGTAAACAACACAGATACGTTAACTGTAAATGGTTTAGCACTTGATCGTGCAGATTTACAAGTGGCTTGGACTGAAGTTTCTCATCAAATTCAACGTTTACGTGACAACGTAAAAACAGCGGATGAAGAGTTTGCTTTAATCACAGATAAATCTCATGCAGGTATTATTGCAAAACCTACATTCGATTTGAACGAGCCAATTGAAGCGCCATACATCAATGGTCGTCGTCCTAACATGGTGATTTTACGCGAACAAGGCGTAAATGGTCATGTAGAAATGGCTGCGGCGTTCGATAAAGTTGGCTTCAATACTGTTGACGTTCACATGAGTGACTTGCTTGCAGGTCGTATTAGCCTAGATGATTTTGAAGGCTTAGTGGCTTGTGGTGGTTTCTCTTACGGTGACGTATTGGGCGCAGGCGGTGGTTGGGCTAAATCTGTATTGTTCAATCCGAAACTTCGTGATCAATTTGAGAAATTCTTTAACCGTGATGAAACATTCTCTTTAGGTGTTTGTAATGGTTGCCAAATGTTATCTCAACTTGCACCGCTTATTCCGGGTGCGGACAACTGGCCACGTTTCCACCGCAATGAGTCTGAAATGTTCGAAGCACGTGCTGTAAACGTTCGTGTTGAAAAGTCGAATTCAGTATTGTTACAAGGTATGGAAGGTTCGATTTTACCAATCGCAATTGCGCATGGTGAAGGTCGTGTGGTTGCACCTGAATCTAGCATTGCAGCATTGAATGCGGGTAATCAAGTAATCTTGCGTTATGTAGATAGCCAAGGTAACCCAACTCAGCATTATCCATTGAACCCGAACGGTTCACCTGAAGCGATTTCAGGCGTGACATCTACAGATGGTCGTGCAACGATTATGATGCCTCACCCTGAGCGTAACTTCCGTGCAGTTCAGCATTCTTGGAAGCCTGAAGATTGGGATCAAGATGGTGCTTGGTTACGTATGTTCCGTAATGCGCGTAAGTTTATTGGCTAATCCTGATTAAGTTTCTAAAAAGCCACCTTCGGGTGGCTTTTTTATTTTGTTTCAATTTAGATTTCTTTTTTTAATTCTCCCACTGGACTTGGTTTAGATTTTGCTTTTATATGGTAGTGAATAAGGTTTTGTGTGTTGTATGCACATTTTAGTAGCAATATAAAAGAAAGATGGATAACTAAACAATTTCAGTATCAACACTCAGGTATGAGGTGATGTCATGACGAAAACTTTTAAAATTATGGATAATAAGGCTGAGTTTAAGCAAAAAGGTTGGATGTTATTTGGAGCAGTTTTTGCTTTGCAAGCTTTGGTTTTAGGTGCAGGTTATTTGCTTTATAGCATTTGATTGATGAAATGAAAAAACCACCGTAAGGTGGTTTTTTTGTTATATGAGATATTTGTCTTACTTTTGAGAGGGCAAAAGTAACAAAACTCTTTTGTTAGACTGATGGGACGTCCTTGTCCCACAGTCTAACGTGCGACATCCATGTCGCAAGTCACCTGATTGATTTAGGTTAAAACTTTACTTTTTCTTTTGTTATTATGTGATTATTAAAATATTTAAGACTAACTAGAAGTTATCTAATATATAAATGAAAGCTCCTTCTCCCTTTGGGAGAAGGTTGGGATGAGGGGTGTTTATGATAAAAACATCTCCCTAACCCTCTCCTATGAGGAGAGGGAATACCATTGTGAATTTTTTAATGTTCACGAATATTCTATTAAGGAATTTTAATGCTTAAACTTATCTATTACGTTCCTGAATCTCATCTTGAAATGACTAAACTTGCGATTTTTGAAGCAGGGGCAGGTGGCATAGGCAACTACGAACATTGTGCTTGGCAAGTGTTAGGAACAGGACAATTTAAACCCGTAAAAGGTGCAAATCCATTTATTGGTGAACTCGACACTTTAGAAAAAATACCCGAATGGCGAGTAGAAACGATTGTGCCTGAAGAGAAAGCATCTGCTGTAGCAAAAGCACTAAAAGCAAGCCATCCCTACGAAGAGCCCGCCTTTGAGTTTTTACAAATTATAGAAATAAATTAGTTTTATTCAGTATCTACTTTTAGTTTAAATTTCTTTTGAATATAGCCGTATAAAGGTCCAACGGTACTCATCACACCAATCATACGAACTACATGAAAGGCTGTCACCATAGGTACACCCAAATGTAAAATTTTGGCAGCGAGCGTCATTTCTGCAACACCACCTGGCGCTAAACCTAAAATTAAAGTGGGCAATGGAATATCTACAAAAAACAGTAAAATATAAGCACTGACAAATGCGAATAAAATACTTAAAACATTAGCCAAAGCCACAACAGACATATATCTTGGTGCTGTTTTAAAAAATGTCGGGCTAAATTTATTACCTAAAGACCATCCTAAAAGAACCTGCCCTAAATGCAAAATTGAGGGTGGAATAGAAGATAGATGAATGCTGTTTGCAGTTAAAAGAATAGCAACCAATAAAGGTCCAAAAGTCCAAGGGTTTGGAAGCTTAAATTTTTTAAAAATAAAGCAGCCTAATAAACATAAGGCAAATAAAACAAGAAAATTAGACCAATTAACAGGAATACTTAAAATTGCGGAAGTGTCTGCACCGTGCCATCCCATGAATTTATAAAAGAATGGAATAAACACAACCACTAAAAGCACGCGTAATGCATGCGCAGAAGCCACTTTATCGACACGAGCTGAATATTGTTCAGCTAAATTAGACATCTCATTTGCACCACCAACCGCAGATGCAAACCAAGCTGTTTTAAAGTCGACATTACCCCATTTATAAATAATAAAAGCAGTGAGTGCACCTAAGCATAAAGCAAAAACTAAACCTACAATTAAGACCGCCCAATGGCTTAACACCACATGAATCATGTCTGGAGTGAAATATAAACCAAGTGATAAACCAATAATGAGTAAGCCAATTTGACGTGCAGATTTATGGCAGTCGATAGGTGCATTGTTGATTTTCAAAAGTGCAGTAACAAAAAGAGGACCTAATAACCAAGGTATAGGCAAATTAAGTTGCTGCGCAATGAAAGCACCACAAAGGGCAAAGCAAAAGCTATAAAGATATTTAAAATAAAGCATGCTGTTTTTATACGCAGTTTAAAGAGGAGTATCAACATCCATTTGATATAAAGAAAATATCTACATCAATTAAAGAACCTGTATTTCTATCTAACAATTAAATCGTATTCTTTTGAAAGTTCACGGAGTTGGTTGGTTTGCTTATAAACGTATTGAGTGAGTTCATCACCTGTCATTGTGAGTGGTAATAAATCGTATTGCTGACGAATTTTCTGAAACTTACCATCTTTCGCCATGCTATCAAATGATTTTTTCCACCAGTTATAAGCTTCATTACTGACATTTGGACCCATGTAATAACCACGAATAATAGGCCATTCAATATCAAAACCTTGCTCTTTTGCGGTAGGAATAGAGGTTAAATTGCCAGATAAACGCTCTTTAGAAAATACAGCCAATACACGCATTTCCCCAGATTTCATGTGTGGAACAATTTCAGCAACGCCAGCACTAACCACTTGAATATGATTGTCTAATACTGAAGTTACAGCTTCACCGCCACCTTCTAAGGCAATATAGGTCATTTTTTTAGGATCAATTCCCGCAACTTTTGCAAGCATTGCAGTTTGCATCCAGTCTTGACCACCAATACTACCACCAGCTGCAAAACTGATTCCTTGAGGATTCTTTTTTAAGGCATTAACCAAATCGTTTAAGTTTTTAAATGGAGAGTCTGCTTTTACTGCAACCATGCCATAATCAGTACCAATGACAGATAACCAACGAACATCTTTTTCGTTATATTTTCCAAATTTGCCTTGTGCAATATTGAGTAAAGAACTTGTAGAGAAAGCAATAATCGCATTATTGTTCGCTGGGTCATTGGCAATAATTTTGTTATATGCGACGGCACCTACACCACCTGGCATATAAGTGACTTGCATGGGTGCTTTTAAAGTGTCTGTCGTTGTTAAAGCATCTTGAGCTAGTTTGCAGGTCAAATCAAAACCACCACCAGGTTTAGCTGGAACAATACATTCTGGGTTATTCGGTTCACCCGATATCCCTTTTTTATTGCAAGCAACAAGGCTTAGTCCAATAGTAAGTATTGATCCTGTGATGAGTAATGATTTAATCATCATTTGTTGATGCTCCATTTATTGTAATTTTCCACTAATTATTAAACCATTCTGGTAAAAAGTTTAGAACCTAACATTCACACAATGATGATATCAGTACACTATTTTTTTTTAAGATGCACTTATAAAATTATTATAAATTGTTAATATAAAAGGTTTTGTTAATTTTATGCTTGTTGAAAACGTAGATGTTTATTGAGTTTTAGGCAAATTTTGAAGTGAAAGAGAGAAAAAATAAATTGGGTTTATTTCAACCAAAGTGAAATGGGGAATTATAAGTAACTTTTAAAATATAGATCAGAATGATCATATTTTTGAAATATATAAATGTTAAAAACTTGATAAAGACTATAAATATGTCTGTTAAATGAATTTTTTTAAACCAACTATTTTCCAACCTAGACTTAGTTAGTCTATTTTTTTAAATGGATGTTAAGGAATAATAATGCGCAAGAAAAAAATAGCTCAGTTGATAACAGCGGCGACATTAAGTTTGTTTACAATACAACTTACCCATGCTGAAACAATTAAAGCTCCTACAATAAAAATTCAGGAACAAATAAATGTCTTAGAAAAAGGCAATTGGGATCAATTTAATCATGCACAGCTCAATCAATTTATCTTAGAAAATGGCAATAAAAGTGCAAAATATAATGCTCAAAAACCGCCATATGTCGTTTTTGATTTTGATAACACATCTATTTTCTTAGATATTGAAGAAGCGACACTGATTTATCAACTTGAAAATTTACTGTTCAAGGTTAGTCCTAAAGAACTCAATAAAGTGATTCGTACCAATATTGAAGATACAAACTTTAGTTCAGATTTTAATAATCAAGATGGTCAGCCTGTAAATATCAACACCATTTCGCCCGATATTATTGAAAGTTATACGTGGCTTTATAAAAATTATGTTGGCTTAAAAGGGAAGAAGTCTTTAGATGAGGTGAAACAAAATCCTCATTATGAAAACTTCATTACCAAAATGCGATATTTATACGCAGCCATAGGCGACACTTTTGATCATTCGGTTTCTTATCCTTGGGTGACTTATTTATTTGCAGGTTATGCACCAAATGAAGTGAGCCAACTTGCTAAAGCAACGTACGCTTGGCAACAACAGCAAAAAATTGCACCTGTAACTTGGACATCTCCTCAAGCATTGGCTGGTAAAGCAGGTGTCGTTTCTGTGACTTGGGATAATGGTTTAAGACCGTATAAAGATGTTCAAAACTTATATCAGGCTTTGATGCAAAATGGCTTTGATGTTTATGTATGTTCAGCATCATTTATAGATGTGATTAAGGGAATTGCAACAGATCCAAATATTGGATTTAATGTTCCGACCGATCGTGTGTATGCAATGCAATTACAACATGATAAAAATAATAAAATTATCGCCAAATTTAATGAGGATTATTTCCAAACGCAAGGCAAAGGAAAATCACAAACCATCGAAAAGTTTTTGGTGAGTAAATATGGTTATGGTCCGAGCTTTATAGCAGGAGATAGCGAAGGCGACCAAAACATGATGCAGGATTTCGCAGATACGCAAAAAGTCTTGATTGTGAACCGTTGGAGAAAACTAACAACAGATATTGGTCAGTTTTCGAAAGTTGCTTCTGAAAGTTATGGCACGCAAAACCCGAAATATTTATTACAAGGTCGAGATGCCAATACAGGCTTATTTGTACCATCAACAAAAAGTATTGCTTTTGGTTCAACAGAGGCAAAGGCATTTAAATAAGTTTGAATTAGTTTTTTGATAAAGATCGACCTATATCCAATATTGAATATAGGTCGTTTTTTTATATTTTTTGGATAAATAAACTTCGGTCAAAACGGTATTGTGGGAAGAATACACCATCTTCTGCACGTTCACCTGCGGCAATCACCATCACTGGATATTGCTGATTGTTCAGGTTTAATATTTTAGCCACTAAAGGCTCATCGAAACCTTCCATCATGCAACTGTCAAAACCATAAGCACGTAAAGCTAAAACTAAGTTTTCACATGCAAGAGCAGTGGTTTTACTTGCCCAAAGTTTTGCATCATCTGTACTAAATGCTGTCACAGGCAATTGCTTGTCTAGGGTACGTGCAACTTTGAAAGCTACTTTCTTAAAGTTACCTAGTGAATTAAAGTAACCTGTCTTATAGTTGTATGGAATGAACTTGTAATATTTTTTCACCATTGCAGGAACTTCTGGGAATGGGAACTCATTAATATTACGTTTTGCCATTTCATCAATACGATCTGTACGTGCAACACAAACAATAAGTTCAGATGCTGTTTTTGCCGCAAGTTGACCTAAACATGCTTTAACCAATCGTTTTTTCTTTGCAGGATTTTGAACAACGTAAAATGTCCAAGGCTGTAAATTCGATGAATTGGGCGCAAGTAAGGCTAAATCTAAACAAGCATCAAGCACATCTTCAGGAATAGCTTTGTCGGTAAATTTACGCACAGAACGACGGCTTTCTACCACTTTACGAAAGTTATCGATATCAATATCTTGTGGTGCAGCTTCGTAATAGCGTTTCTTTTCAGTATTTGACATAAGATTTTAAAATCTCAGAAATGAAAATGCACCTCAAGCATAAACCGTTGGTGCATTAAAAGATTAATTAAATTGTGAAAAATCAGGCTTACGTTTTTGCATAAATGCAGTAACCGCTTCTTTCATTTCTGGTGATGAAACACGTTGCATGAAAATTTCTGCTTCATGGTCAATACAATCGACAATTTCTTCTAGGTTATGTTTCATTAATGCTTTGGTTTGACGTAAAGATGCAAGTGGTAAGGCTGCTAGAGTTTGAGCTTGTTTCTGAGATGTTGCATAAACATCATCTTCAATACTATTGATAATGCCTGCACTTAACGCTTTTTCACTATTAAATTTTTGTGCGGTAAATAATAATTCAGCCGCTTTATGATAGCCTGCTTGTTGAATGAGTAATTTACTCGAAGCACCTTCAGGTGAAAGACCTAAGCTGACAAATGGAATTTGGAATAGGGCAGTATTGTCGCTATAAACAAGGTCTGCATGTAAAAGAATAGTCACACCAATGCCAATGGCTACACCACGAACTGCTGCAATTAAAGGTTTTGAAAAACGTGCCGCAGATTTTAACACCACAAATGGAGGTGCGTCGCCTGCTTTACCTTGTAAGGGCGATTGAATAAATTTCATAAAGTCTTGCATGTCATTGCCTGCGCTAAAGTCGGCATCTTGACCACGTAAAACCACAACACGAACCGTATTGTCTAAATCTGCTTGATCTAAAGCTTCAGCAATTTTTAAATATAATTCGCCATAAACAGCATTCTTTGCTTCTGGGCGGTTAATGGCTAAAGTCAGTACGCCATTTTCTAAAGTGGCATTTAAATGTTGATGAGGCTGTTGAATACAACTAAGTGTCATCGTACTATCCTTGCTTTAAACTTAATTTAATTTTATGCCCCATTATGTCGTATATTTATTTCAACGCCATAACTCATGAGTCATAAAAAGTCAGATCTGCTATGAATTATAAATTTGATTATCTCGTTTTTATTGGTCGGTTTCAGCCTTTTCATTTGGCACATATGAAAACCATTCAAATTGCTTTGGAGCATAGTCAAAATATTATTTTGGCATTAGGTTCTGCGCAAAATGAACGGAATATTAAAAATCCATTTTTAGCAACTGAACGTGAACACATGATTTTATCTAACTTTTCCAAAGAAGATCAAAATCGCATTAAATTTGTTCATGTAATTGATGTTTATAATGATGAAAAATGGCAAAAACTAGTGAAATCATTAGTTGCAGATGTCATTAATGATTCAGATAAAGTTGGTTTAATTGGTCACTTTAAAGATGATTCATCTTACTATTTAAAATTTTTCCCTGAATGGGAGATGGTTGAGCTTGAAAGTTTAGAAGGTGCTATGTCTGCAACACCTATGCGTGAAGCTTATTATCGGGGTGAAATTTTGCGTGAAGCATTTCCTGAAGGTTCAATTAAGTTTTTAGAGCATTTTCAAGAAACTGAAATTTATCAAAAATTACAGCAGAAATTTAAAGATCAAGATAAAAGTAATATCGTACTTTAAAGATTAGTGATTTAAACGAAGCCATCAAAATGATGGCTTTTTTGTGTCTTGAATAAATAATTGTTTTGTCTGGTCTAAAATGACCGAGGTTAATATTTTTAATGGTTCGGACTGCTGTTTCCAATGGTGCCAATACAGTTGGATATCGGTTTGAGCTTCAGGAATGAGAGGAATGAGTTGACCACTTTCAAGCTCTTTACGAATTTGCATTTCTGGCGCCATACCATAGCCTAAGCCTTGAATGATTGCCTGAGCGAATGATGCTGCTGCAGGAATAAAATGATAGGGATAGCTTTGCATATTTAAGCCAAATAATTCCAATATACAGTTTGAGTGAAGCTGATCTTTATCGCCAAAAATAACAGCAGGAGCGCGTCTTAAACTTTCCCGATTTACACCGTATTGAAACCATGTATTTTTAAACTCAGGCGTAGCAACCATTAAATAACGCATTGCTCCTAAGTGATGAGTGACACAGCCTTTTAAATGCACTTGTTCTGAACTAATACAGGCATTTACGATCCCTGTTTCCATAAGTTGATGTGTTTGAGATTGATCATCGATACTTAATTGAAGTGAAATTCGCTCACGAATGAGTGTGGGTTGTAGTGTAGGAAGTAGCCATGTATCTAATGAGTCGGCATTGGTGGCAATATTAAGTTTGAAAAATGAAGATGTATCCGATTTTCCTTTCAACTGCTGTAATAAATTTTGTTCCATCAAACGTTGATGTTGTAGGTGTTCAAGTAGTAATTGACCTGTAGATGTAACACGACAGGGACGCTCACGAACAATCAATGTATTGCCTAAATCTTTTTCTAAGCTTTGTACGCGTAATGTGACCGCAGATGCTGTGATATGTAAGCGAATAGCCGCTTGTTCAAAACTACCCGTTTCTGCGACTGCGAGAAAAGCTTCGCAAGCTTTATGTGGAAGCATAGATTAACCTAAGTATTTTTTAGTTATATTGATATTTTCTTAATAATACTTATTTTTAAAAAAATTACGAGATAATTCGCCACATATTAAAATGACGGTGATTTGAAATGCTACATACAGTACTTCAAGGCTTTTTAGTGAGTATTGGGCTGATTATTGCAATTGGTGCGCAAAATGCTTTTGTCTTGAAACAGGGCTTAAAACAAGAACATATTTTTTGGATTTGCTTAATTTGTGCAATGTCAGATGCAATTTTGATTTTTGCAGGTGTTTTTGGTTTTGGGCATGTTGTGCAAAGTCATACAGCTTGGATTGATATTGCTAAATATTTAGGCGCGATGTTTTTATTTTTGTATGGTTTACAGCATTTTTATCAAGCTTGGACAAAGAAACAAAGCTTAGAAGCGAATGGCAAAGATGAAACGAGTTTAGTTAAAGTCTTACTGATTTGTTTGGCATTTACTTGGTTAAATCCGCATGTGTATTTAGATACGGTGGTTTTAATTGGTGCTATTTCTACACAAATTACGGGTGATAAAGTTCATTTTGCCGTGGGCGCAAGTTTAGCTTCGTTTATTTTCTTTTTCAGCTTGGGTTATGGTGCGAAATATTTACAGCCATTATTTAAAGATTATAGAGCGTGGAAAGTTTTAGATGTAGGTGCTGGCTTCTTGATGTGGGGAATTGCTTATTCGTTAATTGCGTAATTTAAAATGAAAATGTGAAATATAAGCAAGGATGCTGATATTATAAAAATAATAATTATGTTTTAAAATAATAGCTTATATTTTGAAAAAGAAAGGGGTGTTTATTGAGGTTTAGTTGGGACTGGGGAGCTATTGGAAATTTCACAGTAGCTGGCGCAACTATATTTGCCGCATACAAGGCTGTTTCAATTTCAGATCAATGGCGTATTCAAAAAAGAAGTGAGATTGTTTCTGAAATTGCAAAAAAAGCATATAAGGGGAAAATTGTATATCAAGATAAAATTAAAAATTTATATCCAAAAATTCTTACAATTTTAGGGGATAAAGATTTTAATGATAATAAAGAAAAAAGAGACTTTAGAATGGATAATTTAGTTAGTGCAATGAAGGAACTCACAGAGGCTCATATAGAATTAATAAGTGATCTTGGTATTATAAGTAAGTACTATTCTAATGAGAGTATTGAAAGCACAATTAATAATCTTATTTTAGAAAGAAAAGAGCTTGATGTAGTGATTTTTAAAGTTTTAAGTATTGCTACTAATCAAAAACAGTTATCTGCTGAGGAGCATAATGAAATTTCCAAAAGACTTTTTGATAAAACTAATAAAATGAAAAAATAGTCGATTTGCCTAATTTTGAACAAAGTTTAATAAATTATATACTTCATACAAACACTTGAATTGATTTAAGAGGTTGATGCCTATAAGTATTTACAGGCATCATATTCAAAAATATTAACCCTGAAGTGCTTTTAAGTCTTCTAAAACTTGTTCAGCATGACCTGCCGCTTTTACCTTACGGTATTCTTTAACCAATTGACCGTTATGGAAAATGAAAGTAGAACGCTCAATGCCCATTACTTTTTTGCCATACATATTCTTTTCTTTAATTACATCAAAATGCTGACAAAGCACTTCTTCTTTATCACTAATTAAATTAATTGTGAGGTTTTGCTTCTCAGTAAAGTTTTGATGCGCTTTTACAGAGTCACGTGAAATACCTAAAATAGTGGTATTTAAAGCATCAAACTGATCTTTTAAGCAAGAAAAACCAACGGCTTGAGTAGTACAACCAGGTGTAGAATCTTTAGGGTAAAAATAAACAATTAACCATTCAGTTGGAACTTCACTTAAATTGATCTCGCCCGTCGTTGTAGGAAAAACTTGATTAAGCAAACTTAATTGAGCTGACATATGAATACTCTAAAATTCTGAATTATGATTAAGATCATACTGAATGTAGCGCAGAATTGATAAGACTTTTCAGATAATTTTTTAGCTTAAAGTGATTTGTAAAAGCTATAAAAAAAGCCACATGACGTGGCTTTTTAAATTAAACAAACTTATTTTTGGAATTTAGCAAGTTTTGTTTCTAATGCTGTACCTAAGCAAGCTTTAACTTTAGGTTGTTCAGACTTACCAAAGCTTTGTAATGCAGTTGCGTATTTTTTCTCATCTTTTGCATTGCGAGCGCTTTGTAATTCCCATTGAAGAGAATTTGTCATGCGACCTTGAGATTCAACATTACATTTACAAAGTTTATTCACTTCATCTTTTGTTAAAGCTTTTAAAGCACCAGCTTTAGTTTGCTCATCTACACAAACACCAATCAAACCTTGTTTAACATTGCTGCTTTTATAGGCTGCTGCCATTTTTGCTTGCGCATCAGCTGTATTAGCAAAGCTCGCTGCTGAAAAAAGTGTAGAAATAGCAAGAACACTTGAAAGAATAATTTTTGATTTCATAAAGTCAGAATTCCTCTTAAACTGGAATATAACGAGTAGGGTCTTGAATACCTGCTTCCACAAAACCTTGTTTGCGTAAACGGCAGCTATCACATAAACCACATGCTCGCCCTTGGTCATCTGCTTGGTAGCAAGAGACGGTTTGACTATAGTCTACGCCATGCTCTACACCTAAGCGAATAATATTTGCTTTAGATAAATTCAAAAGCGGTGTTTCAAATTTAAGCGGTTTTCCTTCAACACCCACTTTGGTTGCAAGGCGAGCCATCTTTTCAAAAGCATCAATAAATTCTGGGCGACAATCTGGGTAACCCGAATAATCGACAGCGTTAATACCAATAACAATGGCTTCTGCACCAAATACTTCCGCAGCAGCTAAAGCATAAGATAGGAAGATGGTGTTACGAGCAGGTACATAAGTTACAGGAATGCCTTCTTGTTCTTGTTCTGGAACAGAAATGCTGTGATCTGTAAGGGCAGAACCACCTAAATTCCCTAAGTCGATATTAATAGTGCGATGCTCAACACCTGCGCGTTCTGCTAAAGCTTTTGCAGCATCTAACTCTGTCGTTGAGCGTTGACCATACATAAAGCTGAGTGCAATACATTCATAACGAGCTTGAGCCCATGCTAAACACGTTGTTGAGTCTAGGCCACCAGACAACAAAACAATGGCACGAGAACGCATATTAAATCTCCAAAAAAATCATTAAATAGATGTGGATTAACCCTTAGCGACCAGTTTCATCATTCCAAAGAAGTTTGTGCAACTGCAATTGGAAACGAACAGGGAGATGATCGTCTAAAATCCATTGTGCTAAATCACGCGCAAGTTGAGGTAAACGAACCGCACCTTTTTCCACTGCAAACGCAGGAGAGAACCAAACCGTGCTTACTTTTTCATTTAATTTGTACTGTTCAACTTGTTGTTTAGACCATTCATAATCTTCATGGTTACAAATCACAAATTTGATTTGATCATGAGATGTTAAATGATCGAAATTAGAAAGCAAATTTCGTGCAACTTCACCAGAAGTTGGCGTTTTTAAATCTAAAACTTTAGATACACGTGAATCGACTTTAGAAACATCTAAAGCACCACTGGTTTCTAAAGAAACTTCACAACCTAAATCTGCTAAACGCTGCATGAGTGGTAATGCATTGGGTTGAGCAAGTGGCTCACCGCCTGTTACGCAAATATAGGGTGTTTTAAAATCTAATGTTGTTTGAATAATGTCATCTAAAGATTGACGTTCGCCACCTTCAAATGAATATGTTGTATCGCAATATGTACAACGTAGCGGACAACCTGTAAGACGAATAAATACAGTCGGTAAGCCTGCTGCATTTGCTTCACCTTGCAATGAATAAAAAATCTCCGTGATGCGTAAACCCGCAGACGGATCAGAAACAGGAATAGCAGAAGATCGGAGAGTACTCATAACAAAATTAACCAAGGAAGATGGAACACTATAAAAACAAAAATCTCTACGACCATGACTGACCGTAGAGACGAGGAACATTTAAAGTTCCGCAATCATTTTAATGAAGAATATTAGTCTTCACGTAATAAATCGTTTAGGCTCGTTTTAGCACGAGTTTTCGCATCTACTTTTTTCACAATAATTGCAGCATAAAGGCTGTAAGTACCGCATTTAGATGGAAGGCTACCAGATACAACAACAGAACCAGCAGGTACACGGCCGTAATGGATTTCGCCAGTTGCACGGTCATAAATCTTAGTCGATTGACCAATGAACACGCCCATTGAAATTACAGAACCTTCTTCAACAATTACGCCTTCAACAATTTCAGAGCGCGCACCGATGAAGCAGTTATCTTCAATAATAGTAGGGTTTGCTTGAAGTGGCTCAAGAACACCACCAATACCAACACCACCAGATAAATGAACATTTTTACCAATTTGAGCACATGAACCAACAGTTGCCCATGTATCTACCATTGTACCTTCATCAACGTAAGCACCAATGTTTACGTAAGATGGCATTAATACAACGTTTTTCGCTTGGAAAGAACCTTTACGAGCAACAGCAGGTGGTACTACACGTACGCCAGCAGCCTTAAATTGTTCTTCCGTCCAATCGCCAAACTTAGTATCAACTTTGTCATAGAAACGAAGATCACCAGCTTCCATTGGTTTGTTGTCATTTAATTTGAATGATAACAATACAGCTTTTTTAACCCATTGATGAACAATCCATTCGCCATCAATTTTTTCAGCAACACGTAAAGTGCCGTTATCTAAGCCAGCAATAACTTCTTCAACTGCTTGACGGATTTCAGTAGAGCAGTCCGCTGCTGTGAAATTAGCACGGTCTTCAAACGCTTGTTCAATGATTGTTGAAAGCTGAGACATGATCTTCCTTCCAGAAAAAAATTTTCACAGATTTTACACTATATTGACCAAGAAAATGACTTAAAACCGAATTAGCAGTGAATTTATTCTAAAATATTTTGATTTTTTTAATCTTATATAACCGAATGTGATCTAATATTCTAAATTTCTCCATAATTGTACTAAACGTTATAGAAATCACGTAAAACAAAACAAAAAATAAGCAAAATGTGCTTAAAAAAATAGCGATTTTCAATCTATATTAAATTCGTTGGTTATCAATCAAAATTACGATTCAAGGTTTAATTACACTGAATGGAGTATTAAATGAAATATTTAAAAACAGCTTTATTTGCATCAGTTCTAACAACGGCAGCAGGTACTGCAATGGCAGACGGTGCAGTCATTAAAGATGGTTATATTTTTGAACATAATAAATTAATACCAACAGGTGTTCGTGCTGAAGTCGGTACAACGGGTTACGGTGGTGCAATACAATGGACAGCAAGTCCTTATGTTGGTTTGTCACTTGGTTATAACGGTGGCAATATTTCTTGGCGCGATGATTTATCTGTAAACGGTACTAAATATGATGTTGATATGGACAATAATAATGTCTATTTGAATGCAGAAATTCATCCGTGGGGTACAAGCAATAATCGTTGGGCTCAAGGAACATATTTTGCTGCAGGTGTAGCTTATTTAGATAACGATTATGATTTATCGCAACGTTCTAAAGATGGTAATGTGAAACTCAATGGTACGAATTATAGTTACAATGGCGAACTTCGCGGACAAATGAACTATAAAAACAATATTGCACCTTATGTAGGTGTGGGTATTGCGCCTAAGTTTAGTAAAAACTGGGGTGTATTTGGTGAAGTTGGTGCGTATTACACAGGTAATCCAACTGTGAATTTAGATGCAGACGGTACATTTATTAATGCCAATGGTGGCAGTGCAGCTGCTGACTTAAAAGCAGAGCAACAAAAAATTGCCAATGATGATAAATATGCTTGGATGCCAGTGGGTAAAGTTGGTGTGAATTTCTATTGGTAATTTAGAAGTTTGATCATTGAAACATAATAAAAAAGAGGCGAATTCGCCTCTTTTTTATATTTAAAGATTTGTTATTAATCTTCAGGATATGCCATTTTTTTCAGGGCTTTGATGTCTGCATCGGCAGAACATAATGAAATGAATTCATAGCCATAACCACGAAGTAAATGACCTTTACGAACGGCAATCCATGTTGTATTTACGCCAAAAATATCGGTTGGAATTTGTTTTAAACGATGGTCGCGCTCTGTGTCATAAGCGACATCGTTGACAATACCAACGCCCATGCCAAGTTCAACATAAGTCTTAATAACATCGGCATCCAGAGCAGACATCACAATATCAAAATCTGCGCCTGACTCTTCAAATGCTTTATCAATTTTAGAACGACCTGTAAAACCACCGTGATAGGTGATAATTGGGTATTCGGCTAAATCTGGAATTGTAATATTGCTTTTGCTTGCCAGTGGATGACCTTGTGGCGTAATAATACTGTGTTGCCACTCATAAAAAGGAACACTTGCAAGATTACTTTCCGCTGTTAACGATTCTGTTGCAATACCAATATCTGCTTCGCCTTGAAGTAACATTTCTGTAATTTCAACAGGGCTTGCTTGTTGCAAAATCAAATGGACTTTAGGAAATTCTTTTTTGAATTTGTTCACAATAGGCGGTAATACATAACGCGCTTGCGTATGCGTAGTTGCAATTGTAAGCGTACCTTCATCGACTCTATTAAAATCATCTGCAAGACGTTTAATATTGTCTGCATCTACCAACATTCGTTCTACGATACCAAGTAAAGATTGACCGGGTTCTGTTAAGCCAAGTAAGCGTTTACCTTTACGAATAAAAAGTTGTACGCCTAATTCATCTTCTAAATCTTTGATGTGTTTACTTACACCAGACTGTGATGTGTATAACGCAGCAGAAGCCTCAGTAAGATTATAATTTTGTCTTACGGTTTCTCGTATGATACGTAGTTGTTGGAAATTCATGATTCTTGTTCCCTTTTTGCGAAAGGGGCTTTAGCCCCATTCCAACGTCTTAAGCGACTTGATTTTCAAATAAGTGTAATTCAGTCACGCTTAACCAAACAGTTTGGCTTGGACGGAATTGATGTAATTTTGCTTCATCAGGCGTTAATGTAATTTCAATTAAGTTGCCTTGACGATCTTGTAATTCTGCTACTACTTTACCTGCAATCCAGACTTCACGTAAGAAGGTGGCTTGAATGGCATTGTCTTGAGGCTGTGCATGAAGGCGTAACTCATCTGGACGAGCAAAAGCAATCACACTACCTTCAGGCGATTTCTTTAAGCTTTCGAGCTGAATACGGTCTTCACCAATTTGAATGATGCCATTTTGATTGTGACCTTCAAAACGGTTTGCTTGACCTAAAAAGTCAAATACAAATGGTGTTGCAGGTTTTTCATACACTTCACGTGGCGAACCAATCTGCTCTACATTACCTTTGTTCATAACAATAATTTGGTCTGCAACTTCAAGTGCTTCTTCTTGGTCATGCGTTACGAAAATAGAGGTGATGTGTAATTCATCATGCAAAGTACGCAACCAACGACGTAATTCTTTACGAACTTTGGCATCGAGTGCACCAAATGGTTCGTCAAGTAAAAGTACGCGAGGTTCAACTGCTAGTGCACGAGCAAGTGCAATACGTTGACGTTGACCACCCGAAAGTTGAGCAGGATATCGGTCTGCCAAGAAACCAAGTTGAACTAAGTCTAAAAGACGCGTCACACGTTTTTTAATTTCAGCTTCAGATGGACGAGTTGAGCGAGGACGTACACGTAAACCAAATGCAATGTTGTCAAATACAGTCATGTGACGGAACAAAGCATAATGTTGGAATACAAAACCAACTTCACGTTCACGCACATGAACATTGGTCGCATCTTCGCCTTCTAAAATAACTTGACCGCCATCTGCAGATTCTAAGCCTGCAATAATGCGAAGTAGCGTTGTTTTACCACAGCCAGATGGACCAAGTAGGGCAACCAATTGACCATCTGGAAAATCTAAAGAGATATTGTTAAGTGCATGGAATGCACCAAAATGTTTTTCAATATTTTTAACTTGAATACTCATGAGGTCATTCCTTAAGCTTGTGCATCTTCATTGCGTTTGTCTTGTTTTTCTTGGCGAATCTCAACCCATGTTTTTAAGATTAGGGTCACAATTGCGAGTAAAGCCAAAAGTGAAGACACAGCAAATGCAGCACTGAATGTATATTCGTTATATAGAATTTCTACGTGTAATGGCAATGTATTGGTTTCACCGCGAATATGTCCTGAAACCACAGACACCGCACCGAATTCACCCATTGCACGTGCATTACAAAGAATGACACCGTAGATTAAACCCCATTTAATATTGGGTAAGGTTACTTTCCAAAAAGTTTGCCAACCCGAAGCGCCAAGAACAATAGCGGCTTCTTCTTCTTCTGTTCCTTGTGCTTCCATAAGAGGAATAAGCTCACGCGCAACAAAAGGTACAGTAATAAATACAGTTGCTAGAACAATGGCAGGAACGGCATATAAAATTTTAATGTCGTTATCCATTAACCAACTTCCCATCCAACCTTGTGTACCAAAAATCAGCACAAGCATTAAGCCTGCAATAACAGGTGATACTGAAAATGGCATATCAATAATGGTGGTTAAGATAGATTTACCACGGAAGTTAAATTTCGCAACACACCATGCCGCTGCAACACCAAATACCACGTTCATAGGTACTGCAATAACAGCTGTAAGAAGTGTTAATTTCACTGCAGATAAAGTATCTGGATGAACCAATGCTTGGAAATAAACGCCTACGCCTTGTTTAAATGCTTCTACGAAAACCAAAATCAAAGGCAATATTAAGCAACTTAAAAAGAAAATAAGCGCAATGGTTAGTAGCGTATAACGAACCCAAGTAGGCTCACGTGTAGCATCACGAGATTGTAATTTTTCTGCTAAAGCAAAGCTGTTCGTATTCATCGAGCAGTTCTCCCAGTACGACGACTCGCCCATGCTTGTAATAAGTTAATTAAAAACAGAATTACAAATGAAAGCACAAGCATCACCACTGCGATTGTTGTCGCACCTGCATAATCATATTCTTCTAAGCGAGAAATAATCATGAGCGGAGCGATTTCAGTTTTGAACGGCATATTGCCTGCAATAAAAATAACCGATCCATATTCACCAACACCACGTGCAAACGCTAAAGCAAAGCCTGTAATAAGTGCAGGGAATAGAATAGGTAAAATTATTTTAGTGATAATTTGGAAACGACTTGCCCCTAAAGCAGACGCTGCTTCTTCAAGTTCAGTTTCTAAATCACTTAGTACAGGTTGAACTGTACGAACCACAAAAGGAATACCAATAAAAATTAGGGCAAGGGTAATACCAATAGGGCTATAAGCTACTTTAATACCCAATGGTTCAAGGTACTGACCAATCCAACCTGTAGGTGCATAAAGTGAAGTTAATGCAATACCTGCAACCGCTGTAGGTAAAGCAAAAGGTAAATCGACTAAAGCATCTACAATGCGTTTGCCTGGGAAGTTGTAACGGACTAAACACCAAGCGAGTAATAAACCAAAAACAACGTTAATAACAGCGGCAATAACGGCTGCACTAAAACTGAGTTGTAATGACTTTAAAATACGTTCAGAAGTTAAAATTTCCCATAAACCATCCCATCCAATACCAAGCGATTTAATAAAAACAGCTGAAAGTGGAATAAGCACAATTAATGACAAATACGCTAGGGTAAAGCCTAGGGAAAGACCAAATCCTGGCAGCACTCGGGATCGCTGCGACATGATTACTCCTCAAAAAGAGAGCACTGACCAAAATAAGTCAGTGAAATAAATAAATTGAAAACAAGCATAGTTTGCAGACGTCAAATAGCAAATTTAAAAAAATACTTGCTTACATCAGAAATATTGATATGTTTCGATGGCTTATCTGAAATTAAATAGTTCGATAACTCAGGAAAAGAACCAAAACCTGATGCAACATTAATATGTCCAACTTGACCTAAGTTGATTGGATCTAATTTCCAAGATTCAGCCAATTGCAATGCATCTTGAAAATCTAACCATGGATCATTTTCGCTAATTATTAAATGTGTGGGAGCATGTATTTCTAATTGGTGAAAATAAGTGTGATAGTCATTTTGGCTATCTCTAGCAAATCCTGCATCTCCAAAACGGGCAGGGTTTGCAGGTGCAACTAACACTAAATTTTTTACTTTGCTATTTAGCTCAGGATGCTGTGCTAAAGCGGCAACTGTCGTTAAACAACCAAAACTATGAGCAACAATCTGAATATCACCTTGAATAGGTGTCACAGTTTTAACAAATTCAGCAACCCAATCTTTTAAGATGGGTAAGTTCCAATCTTTTTGTTGAACGCGAGAACAAGATGACATGATTTGTCTTTGTAATATAGATTGCCAATGATTGTATTCACTACCACCAACACCCGGAACAATTACGGTATGTGTCATGATCTTGCTCCCTTATTCAGCGCATTATTTAGCGCTATTTGCTTTTACGATTTGGTCAAACACACCGCCATTTTCGAAGTGTGCTTTTTGTACTTTGTCCCAACCACCAAATTCTTGATCAATGGTCACAAGTTTGAGCGGTTTAAAGGTGTTTTTGTATTTTGCTAAAGTGGTCGCATTACGTGGACGATAAAAATTACGTGCGGCAATGTCTTGACCTGCAGGTGAGTACAAGTAGTTTAAGTAACCTTTAGCTAAGTTTAAGTTGCCTTTTTTCGCAGCATTTTTATCTACAATGGCAACAGGTGGTTCAGCCAAAATTGAAAGTGATGGCGTTACAATTTCAAACTTACCTGGTTGTTCACGAATCGCTAAATGCGCTTCATTTTCCCAAGCAAGTAATACGTCACCAATACCACGTTCAGCAAATGTTGTTGTTGAACCACGAGCGCCAGAATCTAACACTTTTGTATTTTTATAAACTTTAGCCACGAATTCTTGCGCGGTTTTGTCATTACCACCTGTTTGATGTTTTGCCCAAGCCCAAGCAGCTAAATAGTTCCAACGTGCGCCACCTGAAGTTTTAGGGTTAGGTGTAATAATGCCAACGTTTGGTTTTACTAAATCTCCCCAATCTTTAATGCCTTTAGGGTTGCCTTTACGCACTAAGAAAACAATTGTTGATGTATATGGTGTTGAATTTTGTGGAAGTTTCTTTTGCCAATCTAATGGTAATAATTTTGTTTTTTCAGCAATAACGTCAATGTCAGCAGCAAGAGCAAGCGTAACAACATCAGCATCTAAACCATCAATAACAGCACGAGCTTGTTTACCCGAACCACCGTGAGATTGTTTGAAATTGATTTTTTGACCTGTACGGCTTTCCCAATATTTTCCAAATTGTTTATTTACGTCTTCATATAATTCACGGGTTGGATCATAAGATACGTTTAAGAAATCTTTGGCTACAACTGAAAATGATGTTGCAGAAATTACTGCAGCAAGAAGCCCAAGCTTTAATTTAGATGAAACACTCATGCCAACCTCAATATTATTAATGTTTTGAAACATGTGTGCAGAATAGCGATTTTCTTTATGCAAAAAAAATAATAAAAAATGAATTTTATATGAATAAAAAAGCTAAGATGGTTGTCAAAAAAAATGCACTGGCTTTACGAACAAAACCAATGCATTTGAATTGTTGTTAAAATAATTTATAGCGTTATTTCGAGCTGTTTTCTTTTACGATTTGATCGAATACACCGCCATTATCGAAGTGTGCTTTTTGTACTTTTGTCCAACCGCCAAACTCTTTATCAATGGTCACAAGTTTGAGTGGCTTAAACACATTTGTGTATTTAGCCAAAACAGCTGCATTACGCGGACGATAGAAGTTTTTCGCAGCAACTGTTTGCCCAGCAGGTGAATATAAATAGTTCAAATATGCTTTTGCTAAATTCTCATTACCATCTTTTTTCGCATTTTTGTCGACAATGGCAACAGGTGGTTCAGCTAAAATTGAAAGTGATGGGGTAATGATCTCGAATTTACCTGGTTGTTCGCGTGTTGCTAAATGCGCTTCATTTTCCCATGCAAGTAATACATCACCAATGCCACGTTCAGCAAATGTTGTTGTTGCACCGCGTGCACCAGAATCTAACACTTTTGTATTTTGATAAATTTTACGAACAAATTCTTGAGCTGTTTTGTCGTTACCACCTTTTTGATGTTTTGCCCAAGCCCAAGCCGCTAAATAGTTCCAACGCGCACCACCTGAAGTTTTCGGGTTTGGTGTAATAATAGCAACATCAGGCTTAACTAAATCGCCCCAATCTTTAATGCCTTTTGGGTTGCCTTTGCGTACAAGGAATACAATGGTCGATGTATATGGTGTTGAGTTTTGTGGAAACTTTTTCTGCCAATCTTTTGCAACTAAACCACGTTCAGCAATTTCATCAATATCTGCTGCTAAAGCTAAAGTCACAACATCTGCGTCTAAACCATCAATTACGGCACGAGCTTGTTTGCCTGAACCACCATGCGATTGTTTAAAATTGATATCTTGACCTGTTTGTTTTTTCCAATATGCGCTAAATTCTTTGTTAAAATTATCGTATAACTCACGTGTTGGGTCATAAGATACATTTAGGAAGTCTTTTGCAGATGCACTAAAAGCTGTTGCTGATACAAGTGCAGCAAGAACGCCTAGTTTAAATTTATTTGTAATGCTCATGTTTTCCTCAAATTTATTTGAATATTTTGTAAAGGTTGGGCAAGAATAGCTTTAGTTTTTTTGCAAAAAAAATAATAAAAAAAGAATTTGATGTGAATTAATATGAATAAGAAATGAGTTATTCATTTCTAAACCGTTTAGAAATCCATAGGATATACGCTATATGCAATGTTTTAAAAATGCTGAAGAAATTTTGGATATCTCATTGCTAGATCGCGCATTTCATTATGGGGATGGTTGTTTTAGTACGGGGCGTATTCGAAATAATCGTATAGAACTAGAGCATTTACATGTAGAACGTTTAAAACATGCTTGTGAAAAGTTAAATTTAAGTATCGACTTAAGGCTTATTCAAAAAACGATAGACGAACTCAAGCAAGAACAGGGCAATTTAAATGGCACAATAAAAATCATTATTAGTCGTGGTGAGGGGCAGCGTGGTTACAGTTTGCCTGAGCATGATGCAGATTTATGGTTTTATTTTTATCCTAAAACACTTGCCGATTTTCAATATGAAATGATTGAAGTTGGTGTTTTAAGTCAAGCTATTGGTTTAAGCATGCCAAATTTGGTCGGGCTTAAAAGCTTAAACCGTTTAGAACAAGTATTATTAAAAAAAGAAGCTGATGAAAAAAACTGGGTAGAAGCCTTAGTTGTCGATATTCAAGGATCTGTGGTTGAGGGGGTGAGTAGTAATTGCTTTGTGCGAATAAACAACACGTGGCTAACACCCGAACTTCGCTATAATGGCGTTCATGGTATTATGCGCACGGAAATTCTTCAGCGCATGCAACAACATGGAATTGCTTGCGAGCAACGTCTTATAGATCAGAATGAAATTAAAAACATTCAAAGTCTGTTTTTTTGCAATGCATTAAGTCCAATGAAAATAGCGACAGAAATTAATTCTGAATGCTTAAATACTCAGGACTGTATTGATTTATTTCACCATCTTAAACTGAATCAGATTCGCTAATATGTCTAGTCCTAAGCCAAAAGCTAAAAAGAAAACGAAAAAGCAGTCATCTACTTTTTCATCTAAAACCATTTTAACGACATTGGTGATTTGTGCCGTTGTTGTGGTGGGTGTGCTGTGGAGTAGTTTATTCAAAAACTATCCTGTAGATGCGCCTAAACAACGACTTGTGATTAGTTCAGGTGATACCTATTCAGGTTATATTGATCGTTTGGCTCAAGAAGGCAAAGTGAGCTTTCCAATTGTGCTGAAGCTTTATCAGAAATTGATGATTCATGACACGTTAAAAGCAGGTGTTTATGAAATTCGCCAAGGCATGAGTGTGCGCCAAGTATTGGATATGATTTCCAATATTGATAATACTGACATGAATCGAGTTCAAGTTATTGAAGGCACAACATTTAAAGATTTAATTAAATCTTTAAGAAAAAATCCTTTGGTGAAAAAAGATGTCAGTCATTTATCGAATGCTGAAATTTTAAAAGCCTTAGATATTCCGTTTGATCATCCTGAAGGTTTGTTTGCGCCAGATACGTATTTCTATGATAAAGGCGAGTCTGATAAGACTATTTTATTGGATTTGTATAAGCGTCAAATGAAAGCTTTGGATGAGGCTTGGGAACAACGAGATAACGATTTACCTTATAAAGATAAATATGAAGTCTTAATTATGGCTTCAATTATTGAAAAAGAAACCAATGTAGATAGCGAACTTGAACAGGTTTCAGGTGTCTTTGAGCGTCGCTTAAAATTAGGCATGCGTTTACAAACAGATCCGACTGTTATTTATGGTATGGGTGAACGTTATCAAGGGAAAATTACCCGTGATGATTTAAGAACCATGACACCTTACAATACTTATCGAATTAATGGTTTGCCACCAACGCCAATTGCTTTACCAAGTAAGAAAGCCATTGAAGCGGTGTTGCATCCTGATAATTCAAACAATATTTATTTTGTGGCGACAGGAAATGGTGGTCACAAATTTACAAGTAATTTAGACGACCATAATCGTGCGGTTCAAGAATATCTGGCTGTCATCAGATCTAAAAAATAAGGAGTAAAGATGTTTATTAGTTTTGAAGGGACAGAAGGTGTTGGTAAAACGACTTTAATTCGTCGTATTTATGAATATTTAGAACAGCAAAATAAAGATGTGATTCTTACACGTGAACCAGGTGGAACACCAATGGCAGAACAAATTCGTTCGCTATTATTGTCTGTGAATCACGAAGAAAAAATGTGTAATGACACTGAGCTTTTGTTGATGTATGCAGCTCGTGCACAGCATTTAGATTTAGTGGTTATGCCTGCGTTAAATGCAGGAAAAACGGTACTGTGTGATCGCTTTACCGATGCAAGTTTTGCTTATCAATGTGCAGGTCGTGGTTTAAGCCAAGAAAAACTTGCACTTTTGAATGAAAATTTCGTGACGCGTATGCCTGACTTTACATTTTGGTTAGATGCACCCATTGAAACAGGAATGGCACGTGCTCGTGAACGTGGTGCATTAGATCGTTTTGAACAAGAGAAAGTTACTTTCTTTGAGAAAGTAAGAGCAGGATATGCAACATTAGCAGAACGACATCCTGAACGAATTAAACGTTTAGATGCAACGCAAACACCCGATCAAGTCTTTGAACAAGCTTTGGCATATTTAAAATCTGCATAGTCAAATTTTAATATCAATATGTTTCATTAAATCCCTTATAGTAAATGCTCTATAAGGGATTTTTTTATAAAGATGAAAAGTAATAAAACGGAAATTATTGAATTCTTAAAACGCGATTTTCCACAAAGCTTAGAACATTGTGAAATTGAAGATGTTTTTGCCCAAGGCTCAAAATTAATTTATAAGATCGATCATCAACAGCTCAGACCGGGTGGAACGATTTCAGGCCCAACCATGATGACACTTGCAGATTTAGCACTTTATGTCGCAATTTTAGGTGAAATAGGTATTGTTGCCTTAGCGGTAACAACCAATTTAAATATCAATTTTTTACGTAAGCCTGTTGGTGATAAAGACCTAAAAGGTGAGTGTCGTTTAATTAAAGTGGGGCGAAGTTTAATTGTCGGGGAAGTTTGGATTTATTCTGTAGGTATGGATGATCCTGTTGCACATGTAACAGCAACCTATTCCATCCCTAAAAAAATAGAATAAAAATTGTTCAAATTAAAAAAGAGTGCTAAGTTGTTTATAAATAAAAATTTCTTTAATAAATAAAATTAAATATAGAAATGGAATAACGATGCAAGCAAACGATCATGAGTTAGTGAAAGCTTTTCAAAATCAGGTGTATCCATTATCTGAAAAGTTAAAGGAAATGCTGAATGAACATTATAGTCATCAAACCGAAAGACGAGGCTGTGGCTATACGCAATCGACACGTTTACTTGCAGAATATATCAATCAACCACGACTGGAAAATGAGTTTATTGACTTAAAATTATTTCATGAATATTCATGGAAAAATATAAAGAAAATTTTAGATCGAAAATCACTTTATCCTGTAGAAATTTCAAGTTGGCGAAATTTAGATATAAACCCAAGTATCAATCATTTTTTAACAAATCATAAAAGTGATGATGATTTTGTTCGAAGTTTAAAAGAAGAAATAGACTTTCAAACTGCGTTAAGAACAATCATAGATAAAGTCCAGCTTGAAGAAAGTCAGATTCTTTGCCAAATGGTCATTGATGTTGTTTTACCTCAAACAGCTGAACAAAATCATATGGTTGAATTAAAAACATTGGCGGAAAAACCTAAAGTAGGTTCTTGCCCAATGGCTGAAAACTTTTTCTTAAAAATTGCACATGGTTCGGTGCTTAGACAGGGTGAAATTAATATTATTGTCGATGAAAAAGAGCAGCCACTTCTCATTGAAAAAATGAATATGGGGGATAATCATTCCTGTATCAGTTTACAAACCTTGTTGATGAATGGTGTACGTGTTCCCGCAGGTTCTTTGTTTTCTCTTGATTATGATATTTCGCAAATTGCAAATAAAAGACCAAATAAACAATTCAAAGGTTATGTTATTCCATATACAGCGTTGAATGGTTTTTGGTTTTTAAGATTAACCACATTGGCAATTTCACCCGAGAACCGAAAAAGGGCATTTTCAACACATTATAAGCAACAAGTTGCCAATGGTTTGTATAGTCCAGGCACGACCGAACTGACTCAATTATTAAATGTTGCGCAGGCGCAAATATAAGGAGGAGTAACCATGTTACATGTTTGTTATTCACCATTATATGTTGCGAAAACACATACCAATAGCATGGAAAAATTATCTGCGGTTGCAGAAGAACTTTCTAAGTTTGAATATGTGGAACTCCATGAAACCAAGTTAATTGATCAATCCATATTTTATGAATTGCATGATGAAAAATATGTAAATGCCGTTTTAACAGGTGAGCCTTTAAAACTAGCGACTATGGCAGGTTTTAAACCGTGGAATGAGCAATTCAGAGATGCAGTTCTGCATATTAATTCGGGGCAAATATTAGCGGCTGAGTTAGCATTCGAGCATGGAATATCGGCAAATATTGCACAAGGTTTTCATCATGCAACTTATGCATATGGTGGTTCATTTTGTACGTTTAATGGCTTGGCATTGGTTGCAAAAAAATATCCGAATAAAAATATTTTTGTGCTCGATTGTGATCAGCATGTAGGGGATGGAACAACAGATTTTGCTGCACAATTAGATAACTTATTTAACTTTTCGATTCATGGTGATCCTTTAGGAATAACAGGAAATTCGCGCTCAGAATCGCGTGTGATTCATAAAAATAAAGGTAACTTTGCTCAATACACCATGGCAATTTATGAAGCCTTTCAAAAAGCTTTAGATTGGAATGCAGATTTAATGATTTATCAAGCGGGTATGGATTGTCATCAAAATGACCCTTTTGGTTCGCCGTGGTTAACAACAGAATTGATTGAAAAACGAGATGAACTGGTTTTTAGTTTGGCAAAAAAACATAAAATTCCGTTGTTCTTTGTTTTGGCAGGTGGATATCAAGCCTTACCCGATTTAGTGCCGTTGCATCTTAAAACCTTTGAAATGGCGTATATGATTTACTATTAAACGATAGAGACAAATAATGATAGAAATAAAAAAAGGAGCAATATATTTATTACTCCTTTTGTTTTAAGAAAGAATGTTTTCTTGCTGCGTATTAAAATTAGGTGGGCTAAGAACCGTACGCTGTAAATCATCCATTTGGTCAGGATAATCTAAGGTGTAATGTAAACCTCTAGATTCTTTGCGTTGCATGGCGCATCGAACAATCATTTCTGAAACAAGCACCAAATTACGCAGTTCAATTAAGTTTTTGCTGACTTTATAATCTTGGTAATACTCAGAAATTTCATTTTTAAGCATTTCAATACGGTGTAAAGCACGTTCTAAACGCTTGTTGGTACGAACAATGCCCACGTAATTCCACATGGTTTGGCGAAGTTCATCCCAGTTTTGCAAAATAACCACATCTTCATCTGGATGGGTGACTTGTGAATCATCCCAAGCAGGAACAGCAGGCGATTGGTCGTCAGCTTTGAAATTGGCTTGAATGTGTTTGGCTGCACTCATGCCATAAACAAAGCATTCTAAAAGTGAGTTACTTGCCATTCGGTTAGCACCATGTAAACCTGTATATGATGTTTCACCTATTGCATATAAGCCTGAAATATCGGTTTGGCTATGATCATCAACCATTACACCGCCACAGGTATAATGTGCAGCAGGAACAACAGGAATCATATCTTTGGTGATATCAATGCCAAGTTCTAAAAGACGTTCGTATAAAGTCGGGAAATGTTCTTGAATAAACGCTTTGGGTTTATGCGTAATATCGAGCCAAACATGACGAATACCTAAACGCTTAATTTCATAATCAATGGTTCTTGCGACAATGTCTCGTGGTGCAAGTTCAGCACGATCATCAAAACGTAACATGAAGCGTTCACCATCTGGCAGGCGTAAATATGCACCTTCACCACGCATTGCTTCTGTAATTAAAAATGAACGTGCTTGAGGATGGTATAAACAGGTTGGATGGAATTGATTAAACTCCATATTTGCGACACGACAGCCTGCACGATATGCTATTGCAATACCATCGCCCGTGGCAATGTCTGGGTTAGATGTATGTAAATAAGCGCGCATTGCACCGCCACAAGCGAGTGCGGTAAATGGTGCTAAAAAGGTATGAACAAGATCTGTATTTTCATCTAAGGCATATAAACCCAAAGCTTTATTTGCTTCGTTTGAACCTAATTTTTGTGATGTGATTAAATCAATCGCCACAAAGTTTTCAAATATTTGGATGTTTTGTTTTTCTTTAGTACGTTCAACCAGTGTGGTTGAAATCGCCTTTCCTGTGGCATCGGCAGCATGAATAATCCGACGTTGAGAATGACCGCCTTCACGAGTTAAATGCAGTTGCTCTTGATCATCCAAGGTAAATTGAACACCTTGTTTTAATAGAAAATCGACAGAGGCTTGACCACCTTCAACAGTTTGTTGAACTGCTTCTTTTTCACATAAAAATGAACCTGCAATCATGGTGTCATTGATATGTTGTTCAATAGAATCTGTTTGATCTAATACTGCTGCAACACCACCTTGAGCATAATAGGTGCTTGCATCTGTCAAAGATGATTTTGCTAAAACCGCAATTTTAAAATGTTGTGGCAAAGATAAAGCAAGCGTTAAGCCAGCACCGCCACTCCCCACAATAATCACATCAAATTGATGTAACGTATCTAAATTAGGCATATCTATTAGCTAATTTTGAGAAAAGTCCGAACATCAGAACGCTTTTTATACAAAAATACAAGTGCAATTTAGTTTTAAATTATGAAATAAAATGATGTGTTTTGAAAATTTAAGGAATATTTAAGTTATTGTTTATAAAACATATAAAGAAACATTTTATTACGTAAGAATATATTTCTTTGTGATAATAATTGTCTATAACATCTAAATAACCAGTCGAGTGACCATTTAATATGAAGACGAATGAATTAAAAAAAGGAATCTATGCTGCTGTTTTTACGATGGTAGCAGTACAAACAAATGCAGGAGCACCAGTCGATTTTTCTAATTTGGTGGAAAATGTTAGCCCTGCGGTTGTTAGCGTAAATGTTGTAAAAAAAATGACTCAAGAAGAGCTCATGCAACAACAAGTTCCTGAAATTTTACGTCGATTCTTTGGTAATCAAATTATTATTCCTCAGCAAAAAGCACCACAAGAAAAAACAGGTTTTGGTAGCGCATTTTTTATAGGTAAAGATGGTTATCTACTGACGAATCATCACGTTGTAGAAAATGCATCTAAAGTGACTGTAGTTTTGAATGACCGCCGTGAACTCGATGCGACTGTGGTAGGAAGTGATGAACGTACAGATGTCGCTTTACTGAAAGTATCTGGGAATAATTTCCCTGAACTTAAAACAGGAAATGTTGATACCTTAAGAGTAGGTGAGCCTGTACTTGCCATTGGTTCGCCATTTGGATTTGAGTATTCAGCATCAGCGGGTATTGTGAGTGCAAAAATGCGTAATATGACAGGGGAAACCTCTGTTCCATTTATTCAAACCGATGTGGCTTTAAACCCAGGGAACTCGGGTGGTCCTTTATTTAACCAAAAAGGTGAAGTAGTTGGTGTGAACTCACGTATCTTTAGTGGTACGGGTGGTTATATGGGGCTTTCATTTTCCATTCCAATTGATGTTGCGATGGATGTAGCAGATCAATTAAAGAAAAATGGTAAGGTGACACGTGCTTATTTAGGTTTAAGTTTGCAGGATATTGACCGTGATTTGGCAGAATCTTATAAACTACCAAAACCTGAAGGTTCGCTTATTACACAAATTTCACCGAACTCTCCTGCGGAAAAAGCAGGTTTAAAATCGGGTGATGTGATTTTAAAAATTAATGGCACGCCAATTTTAAGAACAGTTGAATTGTTTAGTTATTTAAACCGACTTGTTCCGGGTCAATCGGTTCAGTTTGAAGTATTACGTGATGACAAACGTCAAAATATTTCAGCACAATTATCAACAGCACCTGATGACACACCTGCTAAAAATAAAGCAGGAAATGCACAAAATAAAGGTCCTATATTAGGTGTAAGTATTCGTGATTTAACGCCACAAGAGCAAAGCCGTTTAGCCACTAAAAGTGGTGTCTTACTTCAAGATGTATTACGTGGTGGTGCAGCAGCACAAGCACGCTTACTTCCAGGTGATGTAATTGTTCAGGTGAATAGTCGTGATGTAAAAAATGCAGCTGAATTTGTAGAAACTATTGCTCAGTTCAAAAAAAATAATGTTGTACGTATGACTATTATTCGTGATGGACAACGTGCAATTGTGGGTGTTCGTATTCAATAAAATTGTCACTTAATAAAAACCGTTCGATCAGAGCGGTTTTTTGTTTTTAATCTGTGATGATATTTGGTTAGACTTAGGGATATGTTATGGCAATAAAAATTGAAGGAAGATAATGAGTACTATTTTTGATTTAACATTGAAGGTAATGCCAGAACATATTGATATATTAGGTCACGTCAATAATGTGATGTATGTGCAATGGATGCAAGATGTTGCATCGGCACATATCGAAGAATTAGGTTTGGGCTTAAAACAATATATCGAACTCAAACATGCTATGGTCGCAGTTGAACACCATGTGCAATATCGCAAAGCGGCATTTGAAGGGGAAACCATTGTTTTAAGAACGTGGCTCAATGAAATTAATTCTTTATATTTATTTAGACAATATGCTTTTTATCGTCCATCTGATAAGGCTCTATTATTTGTTGGAAATACCAAGTGGGCATGTATTGAAATAGAAACGGGCAGACCGAAAAGAATGTCGCCAACATTTACACAAGCATATCAGCCTATATCAGATGAAAAAGATCCTTTCGATTTTTCTGAATACAATATGAAATAAAATTTTGAATAAAGTATTTAGGTATTTGTATTTAAATAGGACTTACGCACTGTTATTTATAGACTCTCTGTGGTAGCAGATGATTTTTATCGAGAATAAAGTCATCAATGAAGTTTTTGATCATTGGTCTAAATAACTTCTTCTGCCAACGATATACATTTTCAAAGATCCGCTCAAACTGGTTCTTTTGTATCTCAACATAGGCCATCAAGGCTGAAAAAATATGATTCGAAATCAGTTTAGATCGTCTTACTTGAAACTTTTCAATATGACAAACCTGTTTAATCACTCGGTGATATTGTTCTATTTTCCAATGACTTGAATGTAATTCATGAAAACCCTCAAAGGACAATAAATCATCTTCATCTTGATGCACAATATAAAACCTCTGCTGTTCTTTTAACTGAGTCTTAAATAATTGTACAAAGCCAAAATCTTTGAGCCAGACCACTTGACCCTGATGGAAATTTGGCAATAAACGCAGTTGAAACCATTGTCCTTTTTCTGGGGAAACCTTACGGTTACAGTCGATACCAAACATAAATCGAATACCATGTTTTCTTATGGTTTTTAGATTTCCAGTCGATGAATACCAACTATCACCTGTAATAAATTGAATCTTTGCACCCCAACTGAGTACTTCACTTAACATATCCATAAAGTAATCATTCTTGGTTTTACCTTCAGATTTGTCATAAATTCGGAAATTAATTGGAATATTTTGACCATTTTGATCTGTCGCATACAAGGTAATGAGATTAATACCCTTGACGGATCGGTGGTGTTTGCCTGACCAAAAATAGCTAACTAAGTCCATATGCTGACTATATGGTTTATCTAAAACAGTATCATCAATACTGACTATAAGTTTATTATTATCAATATGTTGAATTGCTTCTTGATATAGGTCGTGAGGTGTGTAGTCTTCACGTTCTAGAAAGCGATTTACACTATCATGCGAGATGTTATAAGTCTCGGCAAGTTGTGTGCAGCTAATAGAGTTCGGTTCTGTCATGAGAAAGCCCATATAAATGGGTAGAGTACAAGTTGCTGTAGAAGCATTTTTAATTCGTCTGATCACAGATACTTTATAAAGTATTTTAATACTTTTTTGAATCCGTCAATGCGTAAGTCCTATTAAATTAAGCTTTTGGTGTGTTGAAACAGAATTAAGCTCTAGTGAACCTGTATGGAAAGAGTATTTTCATATTCCATACAGGTTTAATTTTATTAAAATGAATAATTAAAAAAAGAATTACTTTAGATGTGATGATTTATTCGATTTAATTTGCGCACACTGTTGCCCTACACGAGCGAGTGCTTTTTCTAAACCTTTTACTCTATGTGCATTATTGTGTTTTTTCGCATGAGCAATTTGTTGCTGTAGTTTTTCTTTTTTAATTT
The DNA here is from genome assembly GCF_010646905.1 of Acinetobacter portensis. Lineage (NCBI taxonomy): Bacteria > Pseudomonadati > Pseudomonadota > Gammaproteobacteria > Moraxellales > Moraxellaceae > Acinetobacter > Acinetobacter portensis. Next base: position 162,176 of record NZ_JAAARQ010000002.1, on the reverse strand, counting down.
GACAAGACTTGTAATCGTGGGCAAATGCCTGAAAAGAAATTAAAGAAAAAGAGAGAATAAATAATGATTTGAACAACATGTTATAACCCTAAAAAACCAAACAAAAGATAAAAAATAAATTTAGGGGAACTTAATAAATGATTGTGTGCATAAAGGGAAGTGTATGTAATATTGTGTAAGTAATCATCACAGTTTGGTTTTTGAAAATTTTGGCGTTAACTAAGTACAGATTTTAAATCTTTGTATAAACAATAAGAATACTATTGAGAGTTAGCTTAATAAGCTGAAAACAAAATTATTATAATGAATACTTTGAAAAAACCATCTGCTATAATCTTTCGCAACTTTATTCTGCTTTTGCTGTGCACTCATTATTGCATGCATAGCGCATTTATTTCCAAGGTAGCCCATGGCGCAAGCTAAAAAATCTGTTGATATAAAAAACATTCGTAACTTTTCGATTATTGCGCATATCGATCACGGAAAGTCGACGCTAGCCGATCGCTTTATTCAAACCTGTGGTGGTTTGCAAGACCGTGAAATGCAAGCTCAAGTTTTAGATTCTATGGAATTAGAACGTGAGCGTGGTATTACGATTAAAGCCGCATCGGTAACTTTGTATTACACACATCCGAATGGTGAAGAATATCAACTTAACTTCATTGACACACCTGGACACGTAGACTTTTCATATGAAGTATCTCGTTCACTTGCTGCCTGTGAAGGTGCATTGCTTGTGGTCGATGCTGCTCAAGGTGTAGAAGCTCAATCTGTTGCAAACTGCTACACCGCAATTGAACAAGGTTTAGAAGTTCTTCCTGTACTCAATAAAATTGACTTACCTCAAGCAGAACCTGAGCGTGTCATTCAAGAAATTGAAGATATTATTGGTATTGAAGCAACTGAAGCACCAACATGCTCTGCTAAAACTGGTTTAGGTATTGAAGGTGTTTTAGAAACACTTGTAAATATTATCCCAGCACCTGTGGGTGATCGTGATGCACCTTTACAGGCATTAATTATTGACTCTTGGTTCGACAACTACTTAGGTGTTGTATCTTTAGTTCGTATTAAGCATGGTCGTGTGCGTAAAGGCGACAAGATGTTGATGAAATCGACAGGTCAAACGCACATTATCACTTCTGTTGGTATTTTTAATCCTAAACATACCGATACAGGTGTATTAGAAGCTGGCGAAGTTGGTTTTGTTATTGCTGGTATTAAAGATATTTTTGGTGCGCCAGTGGGTGATACCATTACTTTGGCAAATACGCCAGAAGTTGAAATTTTACCGGGTTTTAAAAAGGTTAAACCGCAGGTTTATGCAGGTTTATTCCCAATTGATGCAAGTGATTTTGAGCCGTTCCGTGAAGCACTTCATAAGCTTCAAATTAACGACTCAGCATTATTCTTTGAACCAGAAAGCTCAGATGCATTAGGCTTTGGTTTCCGTTGTGGCTTCTTAGGTATGCTACACATGGAAATCGTACAAGAACGCTTAGAGCGCGAATACGATTTAGACCTTATTTCATCTGCTCCGACTGTAATTTATGAAGCAGTGATGAAAAATGGCGAAACCATTTATATCGATAGCCCTTCAAAAATGCCTGATGGTTCAACAGTTGAAGATTTACGTGAACCAATTGCAGAATGTAATATTCTCGTTCCTCAAGAATACTTGGGCAATGTAATGACATTGTGTGTTGAACGTCGTGGTATTCAAAAAGATATGAAGTTTGTTAGTAATCAAGTTGCGATTACTTTTGAAATTCCTATGGCTGAAGTTGTTATGGATTTCTTTGATAAATTGAAATCTTGTTCGCGTGGTTTTGCATCACTCGATTACAATTTTGTACGATTTGAAAGTTCATCTTTGGTTAAAGTTGACGTGCTGATTAATGGCGATAAAGTGGATGCTTTAGCCATGATTTGTCACCGCCAAGATGCTCGTCATCGTGGTATTGCACTTGTGGAAAAAATGAAAGATTTGATTCCACGTCAAATGTTTGATGTTGCCATTCAAGCCGCAATTGGCGCACAAATTATTGCGCGTTCAACTGTTAAGGCAATGCGTAAAAACGTACTGGCTAAATGTTATGGTGGTGACGTTTCACGTAAGAAGAAACTTCTATCTAAACAGAAAGAAGGTAAGAAACGCATGAAGCAAGTGGGTAGTGTTGAAATCCCACAAGAAGCGTTCCTTGCTGTATTAAAAGTAGAAAGATAAAACAACAGAGGTCATTTAGCTCATGGATTTTGATTTTAATTTAATCCTCGTACCGGCAACACTTATATTCTTTTTTGTGTGGCTATTAGATAAGTTTGTCATTAAACAAAGACAAACGAAAGGGCGTGGAAATGAACATTTCATTATCACATGGGCTTATGATTTTTGGCCAGTTTTAGCAGTCGTTTTAATTTTGCGTTCATTCTTATATGAACCATTTAATATTCCCTCAGATTCTATGGTGCCAACTTTAGAAACAGGTGATTTTATTTTGGTGAATAAGTTTGATTATGGCATTCGTTTACCGGTCATTAATAAGAAAATAATAGACGTTGGTGAGCCTGAACGTGGTGATGTCATCGTATTCCGCTACCCACCGCAACCAACCATTAGTTATATTAAACGTGTTGTTGGTTTACCAGGTGATCATATTGTTTATGATCATGGGCAATTGATTATTAATGGTAAAGAAGTTGCTAAAGTGCCTGTGCAATTTAGCCGCGAAAAAGATGTACAAGATACACCTACATCTATTTATCACAAAGAAACTTTAGGTAGTCATACATTTACAATGCGTGAGCTAGAAGGTGTAAATGTTGCACGCCAAGCACCATTCATAAACTATTTAGAAAACGGTAAATATTCAAATACAAATGGTTTATATTGGGAAGTGAAAGTACCAGAAGGTCATTACTTTGCGATGGGGGATAATCGCGATCAAAGTGCTGATAGTCGTTTCTGGGGCTTTGTGCCAGAAGAAAACTTAACGGGTCGAGCAATCTATAAATGGATGCATAAAGAGCCTGGATTTAAAATTCCATCATTTGGTCGTAACGGGGCAATTGATTAAAAAATAATGGGGAAGTAAGTATGCGTAAATCTCAGTTAGGGGCTTCGTATAGTTCAATCTTATTGGCAGTGATTTGCTTTGCTTTAATTGCAAAATTTGCAATAGCTGTTTGGGGACCTTATTTTGATGATAGAATGATTAATGGAGAAATTTCAGCTTTGTTGAAAAATAGCCCTGAAGATATTTCTCCTGAAAAATTCAATAATCAAATGAGTCAGCGTCTTTCGATGAACAATATTATCAATGTTAAATTTGAAGATATTGCAAAAGTTTCGAAAAATGGTGAACTTATTGTGAAAAAGGATTATGAGGTAAGAAAGCCTTTCTTACTCAATATAGATTTAGTGTTAAAGTTCGAGAAAAATTTTGATCAAAGCTCAGTCAAAGCTAAATGAAAGTCGTTTAGTGAGTCGTATCGGATATCAGTTTAAACAACCTGAATTGTTACAACTGGCATTGACCCACCGATCGGTGAGCCATAAATTAAACTATGAGCGTCTAGAGTATCTAGGCGATTCACTGTTAGGGATGATTATTGCTAATTATCTCTTTCATGCTTATCCGCATGAAAATGAAGGCCGTTTAACGCGTATGCGTGCAACCTTAGTGCGTCAAGAAGCGCTAGGGAAAATTGCCAATGACTTAAAATTAAGCCAACATTTAATTTTAAGTACAGGTGAATTAAAGTCTGGCGGGCATCACCGTGAATCTATTTTGGCAGATACTGTTGAAGCAATTATTGGTGCAATTTATGTCGATTGTAATGATCTGACCATATTGGAACCTATTGTTTTAAAATGGTATGTGCCTTATCTAGATCATATTGAACCCACAGATCAACTGAAAGATCCTAAGTCACGCTTACAAGAGTATTTACAAGCACGTAAAAAACCTCTCCCGGTTTACGAGGTTGTGGATATTCAAGGCGATGCCCCAAATCAACACTTTAAAGTGGAGTGTATTGTTGAGGGCTTGCCTGTGAAGTATGGAGAAGGATCTAGCCGTCGCTTTGCTGAACAAACAGTAGCAGCGGATATTTTAAAATTATTGGAGATCAAGTCTTAATGACTACTCATTCCGATCACATCGATGCTGATCACGAGTCGCAAGAAAGCGACAGTAACGACCTTATTAGTCAATTTTTTAGTGCGCAAGGAACAGACATTCCTGCGGATTATAAAAGTGGTTTTGTTGCGATTGTAGGTCGCCCAAACGTAGGTAAATCTACACTTATGAACCATTTATTGGGTCAAAAGTTATCGATTACTTCACGTAAACCACAAACCACACGCCACAAAATTGTGGGGATTGATACACGTGAGAAATCTCAGGCTGTATTTGTAGATACACCAGGGATGCACAAAAAAGAAGTACGTGCCATCAATAAAATGATGAACCGTGCGGCACATTCTGCATTACGTGATGTGAACCTTGTTCTATTTGTGGTTGATGCGCAAAAGTGGACTCCAAACGATGATTTAGTTTTGGAAAAACTTCAAAATGCAGAAATGCCAGTCATTCTTGTTATTAATAAACTTGATACTTTTGAAAATAAGAATGAAGCATTACCTTTAATTCAAGAACGTGCGAAGTTGATGAACTTTGCTGAAATTGTTCCTGTTTCTGCATTACGTGGTGCGAATTTAGATCATTTGCGCGATACGATTGAAAAGTATTTACCATTCCAGCCACCGCTTTATTCAATGGATCAAATCACAGACCGTTCAGAGCGTTTCTTAGCATCTGAAACAATTCGTGAAAAAATCATGCGTCAATTGGGTGAAGAGCTTCCGTACGATTTAACCGTTCAAATTGAATCTTTTAAAACAGAAGAAGCAACGGTAAATGAAAAAACAGGTCGTCCGAAAGCAGCTTGCACATATATTGATGCCACAATTTTCGTAGATCGCCCAAGCCAAAAAGCCATTGTGATTGGTGAGCGTGGTGCGAAATTGAAAAAAATTGGTATGGATGCGCGTGTTGATATGGAGCGCATGTTCGAGCAGAAAATCATGCTTACGCTTTGGGTTAAAGTGAAAGGCGGATGGTCTGATGATGAACGTGCATTAAAAAGTTTGGGTTATAGCGATATCTAACTCAAGTTTATAAGCCATCTTTAGGGGAATTGTGATGATGAAAGTTCTAGCGATAGGGATATGTGTTTTATTCCTTCAAGGCTGTATTACTAAAATTGTTACAGTTCCCGTAAAAGTTGCATATAAAGCGACAAAGGGTGTTGTTAAAGGAACAGCATCTGTTGTTGGCGCAGTCATTCCAGATGGGCATGATGATGCCGATTCAAATGAAGATGATGAAGATAATCAAAAAAAATAAATTAAGGATTAAAAACTGACCTCATGCGCAATGAAATTTTGCATGGTTATTTAATTCATCACAGAAAATATCGTGACCGTAGCCATATTGTGCATTTATTTACGCAAGAGCATGGTCGTGTTGATGGTATTTTAAGGCAAACGCCACCACCGCAATATCAGCCGATATGTTTACAAGCTTCAGGAAAATCTGAGCTTAAAAATTTTAGTAAATTGGAAATTGTGAATCAGCCTATTTTTTTTCATGGTGATGCATTTTTTTCAGGCTTTTATTTAAATGAAGTTCTATTAAGACTTTGTCCACCTGAAGTAGAAATGCCACAGACTTTCATTCAGTATTCAAAAACTTTAGAACAATTACAAAAATTATCTCAACAAGAAGATCAAAACCTATTTTTACGCCAAATTTTGCGTCAGTTTGAACATGAATTATTGGATGATTTAGGTTATGCAATTGATTTTTCAGTCGATTCAAATCAGCAATTAATATCGAATGAAATGAATTACCAATTTCAATTAAATGATGGATTTCTTGCTACTGCTCAAGCTTCTCGATCTGCAATATCGGGCGCTTTAATACAAACAATGATGCAGTATGAAAAAGGTGGGGAATTCAATCTACAACAGTTACAATTGCTCACTAAGCTATATCGACAAGTGATTACTTCACTTTTAGGGGATCGCCCTTTAAAAAGTAGACAATTGTGGGTTCAAAACGCTCAAACTCATCGTTAAGTAGGAAAGTATTATGGCTGCATTATTAGGTGTAAATATTGACCATGTTGCAACTTTGCGACAAGCACGTGGTACCTCTTATCCAGATCCTGTTAATGCTGCATTAATTTGTGAACAAGCGGGTGCGGAAGGTATTACCTTGCATTTGCGTGAAGATCGTCGTCATATTCAAGATGCCGATGTATATCGTATGCGTCCAGCCTTGAAAACACGTATGAATTTGGAAATGGCAGTAACCGATGAAATGGTTGAAATTGCGAAAAAAGTAAAACCACATCATATTTGTTTTGTGCCAGAAAAACGCCAAGAAGTAACAACGGAAGGTGGTTTAGATGTTGTTGGTCATTTTGAAGATGTTAAGAAAGCAACGCAAGAATTAACAGCAATTGGTTGTGATGTTTCATTATTCATTGATGCTGATTTTGCACAAATTGATGCAGCGGTTGCATGTGGTGCACCTACAATTGAATTGCATACAGGTGCTTATGCTGATGCTGAAACACCTGAAAAGCAACAAAACGAGCTTGAACGTATTATAAAAGGTGCTGAATATGCAGCATCAAAAGGTTTGGTGGTTAATGCGGGTCATGGTTTAAATCTTGAAAACGTGACACCTATTGCTAAAATTCCACAAATTCACGAATTAAATATTGGTCATTCACTTATTGCTGATGCTGTTTTTATTGGATTAGCAGATGCTGTGAAAGAAATGAAAGCAGTCATTAAGTCGGCGCGTTTATAAATTATGTCTACAATTAATTATGATGAACTCATGCAACCTGTTATTGGTTTCTTGGGTTGTAAAACTCCTCAGTCTTGGCTTGATGAAGCATTAAATAATCTAGAAATTTTAATGCAAGATCATGCTAATTGTGAAAAAAAAGCGGCAAGTACGGCAATGAACTTGATGTTTCGCTATAACTTTTATGTCGATTTACAAGTGAAATTGGCACAGCTTGTACGTGAAGAAATGTTGCATTATGAGCAAGTTCTTTCACTAATGAATAAGCGTGGACAAGCTTGGCAAAGTTTAAGTGCAGGGCGTTATGCAGGTGGTTTGCGTAAGGAAATTCGTACTTATGAACCTGAAGCATTAATTGATGTATTGGTGATTGGTGCATTTGTAGAAGCACGCTCGTGTGAGCGTTTTTATTCGCTTGCACCGCTTGTAGATGAAGAATTAGGGCGTTATTACCGTTACTTATTAAAGTCTGAATCTCGCCATTATGAAGATTATTTGGCGCTTGCTTTAGATGTTGCAACAACTGCGAAATTGAAAAATCCTGAAGAGGATATTCAACAGCGTATTGAGCATATACGTAAAGTTGAAGCAGAATTAATTTCAACACCAGATGAGCTTTTTCGTTTCCATAGTGGTGTACCTGTTAAAGCGGCTTAATTCGTTTTAATCATTGTAAGAATCCCTCTATATGAGGGATTTCTTATTTAAGTCTATAACTGGTTTTAATTTCTTGAACTACTTGTTGTAAATATTGATTGTTAATAGAGGATGTTTCCTTATTTGATGTAATAAGGGGGGATTCTAAGCTTGATGGTAATTCAGTTATGTTGGTTCAATGTTTTGACATGGAAATCAATAGATATATACCATTCATCAAATTCGTCGTTAGATTGTATTTCATTGATCAATATTTCTAGCTTGGGTGAGAAATTCATGAATTAAATTGAGCTTTAAAGCTTATGTATTTTAAATATTATAAATATAAAAAACCCACTTCGTAATGAGTGGGTTTTTTAGTATTTGGCTCTCCAACCTGGGCTCGAACCAGGGACCTGCGGATTAACAGTCCGTCGCTCTACCGACTGAGCTATTGGAGAATCTGCATGCGATTATAAGGACATTTGAAAGAGGGTCAAGGAAAAACTGTCATCTTTCTTACATTTTTCATCTGTATGCTTTTTATTTGAACAAAATTGAAAAAAATGAAGAAATATCTCATGAAGTGCTTGCAAAGAAAAAAATCAGTTGGTAGTCTGATATTAACAACAGAGCGTTTGAGCGAAAGCTTAGACAGTGTGGATTTAACCCCAACTTGCCAGCACTAAAATGGCTAAATAGGAGACAGCGAATGAATACGCTCACTATCCCTCAAATTTTTGCAAACTTTTCTTTTTACAAAGAAAATTACCTTTCAATTATCAAAAATGCTGACCAATACTATGTGCCTGTGGAAGGTGCTGAAGTACAAGTTTGGCCTTTGGCTTCGCATCAACTTTTTTTAGGCGATTTATTGCAACTTTGGTTTGCAGATAAATGGACTGTAGATGTGAATAAAAGCGAACTAATCAACACAATTTTAAGAGATAAAACGCTGAATCAATCGGAGCAAGATTTATTTGTATATGAGCTCAATGGGAGTTCAGTTACAGGGCAAGATACTTCTAAAGCATGGTCACTTCGTGAAAATAAATCGGTTGATATTTCAGTCGGCACAATCTTTCAATTTTATTGTGTTTTCAAAGGTCTTTCACGACCTATTCAAAATTTACAGCAAACAACTCAATTAAAATCTGCTATTTAATATAAATGAATAAAGAGCGCAAATTGAATGCATTTCGCGCTCTAAAATGATTTGGTTATTGAATATTATGGGCGAATAATCATGCAAGTTGCGGTTGCATGCGCATAAAGTTTACCATCTTTATCTACAATTTTTCCTTCAGCAATACCCAAACTTCTGCTGATATTAATGATGTCACCATAAGTAGTCAGTTCTTGGTTGATTGGAATCGGGCGACACATTTTTACATTTAAGTCGATGGTGCCATAACCAATACCTGCTTCAAGCATAGAAAATACGGCACAACCTGTAACAGAATCTAGAACAGTTGCGGCAAAACCGCCATGAACGCCACCCAATGGATTGATATGTCGTTCATCTGCTTTAGCTGTAAATATCACATGACCTTTTGTGACCTGTCCTGCTGTCATTGGAATAGTTAAACTCATTGATGGTGGCGGAATAACACCATCACACATCGCCTGCATAATTTGTAAACCTGACATTTCCTTAATATTCATTTCTATTTCCTTGGTTTTTTATTCTAAGTTCCAAAAGAAACTTGTTTATTAGAATAGGAAAATAAGAAGCTCAAGGTCAATCAGTTAATGTGAGCGTTACAGTCTAGACATATAGGTCTTATCAAATGTATCGAATTTATTTAATATTTTAAGTGAAATTTCTTCACCTGTTGCTGATGTTGCAGATGTGTGTTGGCAATTTACATTAATGATATCAATGTTTAAGCAGAAGGTTCTTGGGCTTTCAATGACAATAAATTGAGGAGAGTGTTTTTTCAAACATTTGGCAATATATCTTTTTAAGTCTTCAGTTTGATAGACATCAATAATTTGGTAACGCATGGGAGAGGCTTTACGATCAATTAGATATCTATTTTAGAGTGTGAATAATCAACTATCTATAGTTCTAAAGTATCAATATGTACAAAGCTTATATTTAATCGTTATAACTTGGTTTTAATTTTCAAATCTTATTTCAGAGATTCTTGGAATCATTGCTTTAAATATTGGATATTTCAGTACTTCACTCCTAAGTTGAGCTAATAATTTAAAATCGCATATAGACTTCTTTCGTAAAAATTTCTCCCTTGCTGAGCGAACTTCTCATTTTTTATAAGAGAGGGGGTATTCGTTGTGAGTTTATTAATTACTCAAAAAATATTTTATGAAAGAAGTCTAAATGAGTGTTAATGAATTTTGTTCGCATCTAGGTGGCGAGCACCTTCTAGTATCATGCGAATCATAATCATTGTTTGTTCGGCTGTTTCTTTGCGCTGTTCCACTGGAATTTCAATGACTTTTGCACCCATATTAAATACCAATTGTGTGATGGCTTTAGACACAATGTCGGGGTGTGCGAGTTTACTGCCATTGGTTTGTTCTAAGCGAATTAGGTCTTCTTGTAGTTCTTGCTGAAAGTAATTAAGTTGATGTTCAACAGCTAACTTATAAGAATGTGAGCCTGTATAGCCTTCACGTAATAAAAGGCTTAAATTGCCTTCATCTGCATTGAGCTGTTCAATAAAGACTTCAACAGAAGTACGAATAATACTGCTTTGCTTTGAAGCTTTTAAACGGGCTTGATGTAAAATTTTACGTAACACACCACCAGAGCGCTCAATCAGTTCAATAGCTAATTCATCAATATCTTTAAAATGGCGATAAAAACTATTTGGAGCGATACCTGCTTCACGTGCAACTTCACGCAAACTTAATGATGCAATGCTTTTTTGTGGACCAATTAAATTGAGTGCTGCTTGAAAAAGTTCTTCTTTTGTAATTGTTGCTTTACGACCAACCGTACGCGCAGGAACAGTTTCCTGTATGTTTTTAGCTTCCTGTAAAGTAGTGATATTGCTTATTTTCATTGATGGTTCAGTCATAGGTACAGTTGTAAATTAGCTTTAAATCATTATAACCATTACGTCTACACTTTGAAATGATTGGATACAATACAACTGTATATACAAATATATATACATGTGTATAATAATTAAAAGTTCAAAGGCGTGGTGTATAAACTATGCATACAATCGAAAAAACGAAATCTCCTTTATCTGCATTGGTAGATGTGGTGATTGATCCATATTCAGCAAATTTCTGGCTTCAAAAATTGAATCCACTTTGGTCTGTAAATCAGGCTTTGGGTTCTATTGTTAAAAAAGAAATTATTGCGAATGATACTGTTGCATTAACGATTGAATTCAATCGTAAATTCAGTGTGGGTGAAGCAGGACAGCATCATCCAGTATTTGTCGTTGTAAATGGAATTCGTTACGAACGTACGTATAGTTTGACTCAAGTGAATGCTAAAAAAGTGTTGCTTGTTGCTAAAAAAGTTGAAAATGGTGTTGCAAGTTCTTGGTTGTTAGAGCAATCGAAAGTAGGTGATATTTTAGAATTTGGTCGTCCTTATGGCGATATGCAACTTCCAGAAAATACGCAACCTTTAATTCTACTTGCTGCGGGTAGTGGTATTACGCCAATGCATAGCTTAATTCAAGCTTTGGTTGTATCAAACAAAATTAATGAAATGCCTGTAACGCTTATGTATTGGGTGAAAACTCAAGCCGATGTAGCATTTAAAGCAGAGTTTGAACAATTAGCTACACAATATGAAAATTTCAAAGTTGAATTTTTCTATACGCAAGATGCAGTACATCCTGCTTCACGTTTAAATGAATCTCATGTAAAAGCATTTCAAAATATTGAGCAAAGTACAGTATATGCATGCGGCCCATCAGGGTTTACAGCAAATGTTGAAGCTTTATTTGCTGCTGCTCATTGCATTAAAACAGAAGCATTTAGTATGAGCCCTGTTTTACATGATGAAATTGGTTTTGTGAATGTGACTTTAACTCAGTCAAATAAAGTGGTTGCGATTCCGAAAGGTCAGCCGATTTTATTGGGTTTAGAGCAACAAAATATTAAACCAAAGCACGGTTGCCGTATGGGTATTTGCAATAAGTGTGCATGTAACAAAGCTGAAGGCTCAACCAAAAATTTAGTGAATGGTTCACAAAATAATGAACCAGGTAATTTACTTAAGATTTGTGTTAACTCAGCACAAACCGATTTAGTCATAGATTTATAAGAGGTTTATTAATATGAATATGCCAGTAAAACTTGAATATTTTAAAAACCCAAAAAATCGTGAACTCACTCAAATTGAGCAAGATGAGTTAGCACGTGAATTAGATGCAATTCGCCAAGAAGTTTTAGATGACTTAGGTGAAAAAGATGCAAAATATATTAATCGTGTGTATTCCACTGTTAAGTATTCAGAAATTATTGGTCGTGCATTGTTATTTGCAGGATGGTTTCCACCAGCTTGGATATTAGGAACAGGCTTACTTGGTTTTTCTAAAATCATGGAAAACATGGAGTTAGGTCATAATGTTATTCATGGTCAATATGATTGGATGAATGATCCTAAACTCAATGGTACAAAATACGAATGGGATATTGTGGGTACAGCAGACGATTGGCGTCAAACACATAACTATAAACATCATACTTATACCAATATTAAAGGTATGGATGATGATATTGGTTATGGCGTATTACGTTTATTCCCAGAACAACGTTGGAAAAAAGGTTACTTATTGCAACCTTTGTATAGCATTCCATTCTGCTTACTTTTCCAATGGGGCGTAGCAATTCAAAACCTTGAAATTGGTAAATACCTAAAAGGGCGTATGACCAAAGAAGAGTTTAAATCGCGCTTTGCACCAATGAAAAAGAAAATCACCAAACAATTGGTGAAAGACTATGTATTTTTCCCTGTAATTGCAGGTCCAGCTGCTTTACCTGTATTGGCTGGTAACTGTGTTGCTAATGGTATTCGTAACATTTGGACATTCAGTATTATTTTCTGCGGTCACTTCACTAAAGATGTTGAAGTGTTTTCAAAAGAAGTTTTACAGGATGAAAGTCGTGGTCATTGGTATATGCGTCAAATTCGTGGTTCTTCCAACTTAACAGGTTCAGAAGCGTTCCATATTTTGACAGGTCATTTAAGCCATCAAATCGAACATCATTTATACCCTGATATTCCTGCGCGTCGTTACCGTAAAATGGCACCTAAAGTTCAAGCAGTCTGTGAAAAGTATGGTTTAAATTATAATAATGCAAGTTTAGTAAAGCAGTACGGTAGTGTAATTAAACGTATTGTGAAATATGCATTTCCATTCAAAAAATAATCAAATGACAGATTTAAAAGCCACCTTTAATAGGTGGTTTTTTTATGCATGATCATAAAATTTGATAAAGGATTTCCCTCTATGTATGAGTAATTTATATGTGAAAAATAGAGTAATTATTCTATGTAAAATTGAGTAATTTTTTACCAAAAGAATAAATTTGTATAAATTATTTAGACTTTTTTATATTAATGGATTACTTAATATACATATGTTAGTTAATTTAAATAATGATTTAGCTTGTTCTTGATCTGTTTTTTATAAAAATGATAAATAGTTTGCAAATATGTAATAAAATGCAATAAAAATAAACTTAATGGAAAAGTATGTTAATAGTGTTAATATATTTCTGCCTAAATTATAGGCATAGTTAAGTAAAACTGGATAATTGTTATGAAAAAAATAAGTTTAGCGTATTGGGGGCTTGCGATTGCCGCGACTTTAGCGACAGCTAATACATCTGCAGCAATTACAGGTCAAGTTGATGTGAAATTAAATGTATCTTCTGGTTGTAAAGTAGATAACTCGAATGCAAATGGCAACATGAATAAATTCGGTACTTTGGACTTTGGTAAAACAGCTTCAACTTGGTCGAATATTTTAACAGCTGAAGTTGCATCAGCAGGTAATGGTAGTGACATTACTGTGACATGTGATGAAGGTGTACCTGGCTTTAAAGTAAGTGTTGATGGTGGCGAGAAAGGCAGTCGCTTGTTATCGAATGGTACTGATGATGTTGCTTATAATATTTATCAAGATGCTGCACGCTCGAAAATATATGAAATCAATACAGCAGTTCCTTTCACGACTACAGGTACAACTCCAGTGAGTATTCCTTTATATGGTGCAGTACCAGCAAAAACTACAGCAGTATCGGAAGGTGATTATACAGATACCCTTTTAGTTACAGTATCTTTCTAATTTAAAGAACCAATGGGAGGCCGGAAATGAAAAAAACAATCGTTAAGTTTGGAGTAGCACGTTTATTCAGCATACTTATATTTTTCATTGCCGGTTCTTCTTTTGCTGGACAAGGTCAAATGCGATTGAATAGTACTCTTAACCTAGTGCCAGCATGTTTAATAAATGGAAAAACAGTGGTAACAGGTACATCAGATCGAAAGTTTGGTGATATAGATTTTGGTGATCAATCTGCAGGATTTAGTTCTGTAAATACAACATTAACCAATGAGTTTAATGCAATAAAAATTCATTGCCCTGTTAATAGTAGGGTAAGTGTTAGCTTTAGTGCGGGGCAAAATTCAGCAAATGTTCCCAATGTAAATAAGTCAAAAGCTGAGAGAGCTATGACAGATGGTGCAGGGCACTACATTGCTTATCAGATATATAGAGATAATAAAAACGGTGTGGTTCTATCACCTCAAACTCAGTTGAGTTTTGACGGTGGAGTAGAGCAACAAGTTCGAATTTACTCGGAAGCTTATAATGCTGGTGGTCTTGTGAAAGGTCAATATATAGATCAAATCACTGTAACTGTAGCATTTTAAGAGCCACTAATATGTTTAGGTTTATACTTTTTATTATATGTTCTTTTACATATATCCCTGTGTATGCGATTACTACAGCAAATATTAAAGTTTCGGCAACTATTCAAAAGGGCTGTATATTTAAAGAGTCTTCTGTCGCTTTAGATTTTGGTAGTTATCCAACAAGTTCTCAAGAAAAAAATGTAACTGCAAGTATTTTAAATGATAGAAATACTTGGAGTTTAGAGTGTACACCAGATATTCCCGTTAGTATTGTATTTGGTAATGGGAATAATTTTGATAATACAAATCAAACCCGACGTTTAAGAAATGAAAGTGGTGGTTTTTTTATTGATTACCAAATTTATTCAGATATTAATCGCTCAAAAGTTATAGGTATTAGTTCTCCTTCAAATACTCTATTTTTAAAAAGTAATACTTCAAAAAATATTCTTGATTTTGGTGTTTATGGCTTAGTTGATTTAAGTAAAGGTAAGCCGAATAAACCTTCTGGAAAATATTTGGATGAAGTTCTTATTACAGTTATTTGGTAATTATTATGAATATTTTTCAGAATTTAAATCATTTATTAATAAAGCTATTTTCTTTTTTATTTTTATCGCTTATAGCAACACAATTTATTTATGCAAAGTCTAATTTTTTAATTTGGCCAATATATCCTGTTTTGGAAAGCCAAGATAAAGCTGCACCTGTTTGGTTGGAAAATGTGGGTGATGAAGCTTCAATGGTTCAAATCAGGGTTTTTAAATGGTCTAAAGTAAATAACGAAGATCAGTATCAAGAACAGCAGGAAATTATTGCGAGTCCCCCCATTGTTAAAGTAGTTGCTGGTGATAAGCAAATGATTCGATTAACTAAAGCAATGAATGTTCCAGATTCAAAAGAATATAGTTATCGTATTATTATTGATGAATTACCGATTAATTTAAATAAGGATGATGAAGTGAGTAATGTTAGCTTTAAAATGCGCTACTCACTCCCTTTATTTAGTTATGGTAGGGGAATAGGGAGTGGAAATAGTCAAACTACTCAAAAAATGAATAGTAAAAACCCGAATGCACGCCCAATTTTAAATTGGTCAATTATTGATGGTAAAAATCTAATAGAAATTGAAAATATTGGATTAATTTCGGTGAGAGTATCTGGTTTTCAAGTAGATGGTAAAGAATATAAGTCTATGGCTGGGAATAATACTTTTGGATATGTTTTGTCTGGAAGTAAGTTGGCATTTAATTTAAGTGATGAATTAAAAAGTTTGATTCTGAAAAATAAATCAATTTATGCAATTGTTGGGCAGAATCAAGAGCCTATTCTCATAAATAAAAAATAATAGGGGTTTATTTGTGATTATACACTTAAAGTTTAAGATGAGTGCTTTAGCTCAATGTATTACTTTAATTGCATCATCTTCTTTTACTCATGTTTATGCACAAACATTTACTGAGATACCTTCAGCGAGTATAAATGTAAAAGATATTCCTTTTCTCATAAATAAAAAATAATAGGGGTTTATTTGTGATTATACACTTAAAGTTTAAGATGAGTGCTTTAGCTCAATGTATTACTTTAATTGCATCATCTTCTTTTACTCATGTTTATGCACAAACATTTACTGAGATACCTTCAGCGAGTATAAATGTAAAAGATATTCCTTATTTAAAATTTTATTTAGAATTGGTTATAAATACATATTCCACTCAAAAAGTTGTTCCTGTAATTGTTAAGGATGATCAGTATTTTATTCTTAAAAAAGACATTGAAAATTTAGATTTAGATTATTCAAAATTTACCAATGAAAGCACTTTATCTGAAGAAGAGCTCATTAAATTGGGTTTTGCAAATACCGCTAATGAATGGGTTAAATTTGAATCGGATAAAGAGGGTTACACAGTTAAGTATGAAAGTCAGAGTCAACAATTACATTTAAATTTACCTGCAGAATGGCTGCCTGAACAAATGTTGGGGCGAGACTATTGGTATAAGCAAACACCTGCTCGAAGTGGAGTAGGTCTTCTTAATAACTACGATGCTTATTATTCTGTACCCCATGAGGGTGGAAGTGTATTTAACTTATACACAGAACAGCGATTTTTTAGCCCGTATGGTTCTTTAACAAACTCAGGTATTTATAATTCAGTAGAAAATAATTTAGGACAAAAAAAATCAAATGAATATATGCGCTATGACACAACATGGCGTTTCGATGATGAAAAATCCATTTATACTGTTGAGTTGGGTGATATTTACTCATTGAATAAAAATAGTTGGGCGAGCTCTGTACGAATGGGGGGGATACAGATTCGGAAAAATTATTCTATACGCCCAGATTTGATTACTTATCCATTGCCTCAATTTAAGGGGGAGGTTGGTTTACCAAGTACGGTCGATTTATTCATCAATGGTCTAAAAAACTCTACAGATCAGTTACAACCAGGTCCATTTTTAATTACAAATGTTCCTTTTATTAATGGGCGTGGTGAAGCTGTTATTGTGACAAAAGATGCTGTTGGTCGCCAAATTTCAACTACTGTTCCTTTTTATGTTTCAGGTGATCTTCTAAAAAAGGGGATGCTGGACTATTCAGTATCGCTTGGAACATTGCGTGAAAATTATGGTCTGAAAAACTTTGATTATGGTGATTTGGTTGGATCCATTGATGCACGTTATGGTCTTGGTAACTGGTTAACAGGTGAGTTTCATTTAGAGGGTAATGATAAAACTTGGAATACAGGCGTTGGTGCTGTATTTAAACTATATAATTATGGCGTTTTAAATACTTCTTATACTCAAAGTTTTATTGAAGAATCTCCATTTGCAGATAAAAGCGATAAAGACAAAGGTCATCAATTTACCGTTGGTTATCAGTATCAACAAAATCACTTTGGTTTTAATGTTTCTCATACAAAGCGTAGTGAGGGTTTTTCCAATCTCGCAACCTATTACAGCTCAGATTTAAGCTCTACAAAATCTTCTGAAAATACGAATGCAAACATATTTATATCAGGGCGCAATAGTGGAACTTTCGGCTTAGGATATTTCAATATTAAGCGAGATAATTTTACGAGTACTGAATTGTTGAGTTTATCTTGGGCACCGGTTCTACCGAAATTTATGTATGGTGCTTCTGTTTCTTTAAGTGCAAACCAAGATTTAAATGATAAAAGTTGGAGTGGTGCACTACAAGTGACATTCCCACTTGGTCAAACGCCAAGTCGGATGAGCGCAGGACATCAATATCAAGAGAATGGTGCAAGTTCAACATATCTTAATTATAGTTATCAAATGCCTACAAGTGGTGGAGTGGGGGTAGATCTTACTCATAGATTTAATGAGCAAGGCAAGGACTTCAATCAAGCTCAAGTTCGATATCGTAATCGGTATATGAATGTGGATGCAGGTATTTCTGGGGATAATAATTATGATCAATGGTATGGAGTATCGGGCTCGGTTGTATGGATGAAAAACTCACTATTCTTCTCAAACCGTTTAGGTGAGTCATTTGCACTTGTAACAGCAAATAAAAATGCAAATATTCCAATACGCTACGAAAATAATTTAATTGGTGAAACCAATAAAAATGGATATTTATTCGTACCTAATGTCACGCCATATTACAGTGCGAAATATGCCATCGATCCATTAAATCTACCATCTAATTATTCAACACCCGTGATAGAACAGCAAATTTCTGCGAAATTAGGAACGGGTATTGTGATTGATTTTCCTGTTAAAAAAGTGACATCGGCAACTATTTACTTAAAGTTGGTCGATGGTTCGGCTGTACCTGTAGGTTCAATTGTCCATCAAAATGGCAAAGACTCTACATATGTGGGTATGGATGGCATGGCTTATATTGAAGAAGTAAATCCAACAAATACTCTGAATGTTGTATTAGAGGATGGATCTTCTTGTCAGGCTAAATTTGAAGCAGAAATAAATACAATTGAAATTCAAAGTATCGCAAATGTTGTGTGTCAGATGCATGGGGATGAAAGTGAATAAAATATTAAAATATCTATCTGTGAGCCTATTCACTATAGCTACACAATATGTATATGCAGAATGTGATACGTATGCAACTCCAGCTGTATTAGGACCCGTGAGTTCATTCAATGTTCCTAATTTATCTGCTCAGCAAATGTCTGGTGGGTTATCCTGTGTAGGTACATTAACATTGGTATCTACTTCTTTTATAAAATACAGACCACTAAGTGTTCCTGCAACATTATTGCATCAAGATGGGGTAAATAAAGCTCGTATTGTTATTCGGGACAATAATAATAATATTTTACAAACAGGAGTAGAGCGAGATTTAAGCTCTTTTTCATTAATATCGTTATTTGGTGGCCCGAATAGTAGTATACCTTTCTCTGTAACGGTGACGGAATCAACAAACTTAAAGCCTGGTGTGTATCAGGGTAACCTTAGAATTAAATGGTTTTATTATGTTGGTGCCTTAGGTATAGGTGGGATTAATCTCTGGACGTTTAAAAGTGAAGGAGCATCTTATTTTCCTTTCTTGGGGATCACTTGGGGGGCTGGTCGTGATGCAAATGTGCCAATCGTATTAACAGTAACGGAGGATTGTAAAATTAATGCAAGTGACATCAGCTTTGGATCTGCAGCTTTAGTTTCAAAGTTTGATACTGTAAATGGTGTTGTTCAAATTACATGCTCAGCTCAGACACCTTATAGCGTAGGTTTGTCGAATGGGCAGAATTTTAATGCAACAAGAAGAATGAAACATCAATCTCAATCTAATTATATTGGCTATGAAGTATATAAAAATGTGACACAACAGCGTTGGGGAAGTATTGGATCTGAACGTTGGAATAGTAATGAGGCAAGTGTAAACCCTTTGATATATGATGGTATTACCAATCAAAATTTTTCCTATACAGCAAAAATTACTGAGCCTTCAACGGTGATTGCACCTGAAGGGGTTTATACAGACACATTGCAAATTGAGGTGAAATTCTAAAAAATTTCGTTTATTTAGTTCTAAGTAAAGAATTTAGAATTATGCACTTTGTTCAACTCTTTCTAATAAGGGGAGTTGATCATTTTTCCCGACATAGTATGAATAGTGTGCTAAATGAAGCATTTGTAAGTCTTCATAGCTATTACCATAAGCATAAATATGTTGATATTGGTTTAGTTTATATCTTTCTACAATTCGTATGGCTTTTTGTTCAGCACTACAATCTGCAGAAGAATACCGACCTGTATAATGTTGATCAATAATTTCTGTTTTTGTACAAATAACATCTATACCTAAGTTTTTAGCAATATATTTTAAATAGATATCTACCGTTGCGGAAACCAAAACAACATCATCACCTAAAGCTTGATGATCGTGTAATCTTGCTAATAATTCAGCATTATAGTTTTTGTGAATATGATGTACATATTCTTGCGCGATCGCGTCAATTTCATCGACATGACTATTTTTAAACATGGCATGAAAGAGTTTTGGACGCATTGCATGTGCAGGATAGGCCTTTAAATAATAAGCCTGAATCCAAGGTAAAATTTTAAATCCTTGTTTTATGATATGTCTCTTATGTAAGTCCCAAATAGAAATGTCCGGTTTCTCCAAAGTAGAAATGTCCGCTTTTAGAATACTCAACTAGAGATTTTCTTAGCGGACGATTTAATATGTTGGTGTCTATGTCGGATAAAGAACTTAAACGATTGTCAGTCTTACAAGAAGTCTGTGATCGACGCATAACGCAATCTAAAGCTTCAGAGCTTTTACAACTCTCAGAACGCCAGATCCGGCGCTTAATTCAAGCCTATAAAGCTCACGGTCCCGCAGCATTGGCTCATGCCGGTCGTGGTCAATCGAGTAATTCTAAGCGATCAGAAGAACTAAGATTACACTGCCTGACTATCATTGCAGAACAACTCTATGGTTTCGGGCCGACCCTAGCACATGAAAAGCTTAGCACTGTACATGGGTTGGATATTTCAGTGGAAACGCTACGTTGCTGGATGATTGCAGCTGGCTTATGGATTCCACGCTCCAAACGCATGAAACGCCCATATCAACCCCGCTATAACCGTGATTGCTTGGGTGAACTCATTCAAATCGATGGCTCATATCATGACTGGTTTGAAGGAAGAGCCGCTAAATGCTGTTTACTGGTTTATATTGATGATGCGACCAGTAAATTACAGCACTTACGTTTCTGTGAAACAGAATCAACCTTTGATTATATGCTTTCGACACGCTGCTATATCGAACAACATGGCAAGCCTTTGGCTTTTTATAGTGATAAACATTCAGTATTTAGAGTGAATCAGAGCAGTAAACAAGAAACTAAAATAACGCAGTTTGGACGTGTGCTGAGTAGATTGAATATTGATATTATCTTTGCCAACTCCCCACAGGCCAAGGGTCGTGTAGAACGCGCCAATAGAACCCTTCAGGATCGTCTGATTAAAGAGATGCGCCTAGAAGGTATCAATAGCATTGCAGAGGCGAACGCCTGGTTGCCCTGCTTTATTGAGCAATTTAATCGTAAGTTTGCCAAAGTGGCATCGAATCCCAAAGACCTACATCGCTGCAGCACTGAAACCCCTCAGGAATTAGATAGTATTTTTACTTGGCGGGAACCACGTAAAGTCAGTAAAAGCCTCACCATTACCTACGATAAGTGCATTTATATTTTAGAAAATATTGAACAAAACCATACTTTGATGGGTAAATATATTGAGTTCTTAGAATATCCAGATGGTACGGTTGGCATTGAGTATCAAGCAAGAAAGATCAATTACAGCATCTTTGATAAATTAAGTCAGCTGAATCAGCGAGAAGTAGTTGAGAACAAGCGTTTAGGGTCTGTCTTAGCGCATATTCAACAACAGCATGAGGAATTAGAACAACAAAACAAACGTAATCGCTCTCAAAAAATGCCAAGCAGACGTGCACAGAAAACAGTAATTCAACAACGAAATATAAATCCTGCGCTTGACTTAGAAATGTCCTTATAGGACATTTCTATTTGGTTATTAGGTAGGACATTTCTACTTTGGAATAACATCTTAGATAGCGCATAGAAAATGAACCCTGTGAAACTATCTTTTTTATACAGGGTTCCATCAAAGTCGAATAATGCTAGATTTTTATATTTTTTGCTTTTCTCATACATGTTTCAAAGCGTCCGTTTACGCGTGAAGCGAACCAATTTGTGTTGTAATCACGGCTTAGTTTTGGTCCTGTAATGACCACTTCAGGCATCATTGCATAGATTGGTTCTTTATTTGTTGCTTCTTTATAGAGCTTAGAAATAGCTCTATAGGTTGCTGTATCTTCGAAGTCTTTATCTTTTTCTTTTTTCAAGTCTGAGCGAATTTGGCGCGGAGTCACCAAAACATTATTTTTGGCAAATACATTAATCAATTCACGTTCAGATTGGCTTTGAGTCGATTTAGCATTACCATCTTTATTATAAAGGAGTAAGTCACCATCTAAATCGAGTTCTGCTGTGGTTAAGTCATTCAGCATGCTTTGGAATGCAGCATTACGACTTGAATAGCGACCAGAGTTATAGTCGGCAAAGCGATAAATAGGTTTATCGTATTTAGCAGAGTACATCATTAAACGATGAATACCGTAATATAAACCACCATATTGGCTATATAAGTCTGTGCGTAAATCGGCAATGCTGCCACTTTGGCGTTTATGTTCTTTGGCATAACCAATATGTACTTGCATAGAACCCAATGTGGTAATTGGATTCATTTTCTCGCCAATATCTTGTCCAACAAGTTTTGCCGCACCTGTTAAAGCACTCACATGATAATGCTTCGACATATAATCAAAAATTTCACGATACAGTTCATCGAGTTGACGTTCTGTTTTTACACGACGCATTTGACTTAAATAGTTATCTTCAGGACTTGGTTGATTTTTTAAGACATCTTGGAAGTAAGCCGCGATTGGTGTGCCAATGGTATCGCCCAATTTATCTGTAAATTTTTCTTCTAAGCGTTCTTGAACTTCTTTAACCGCTTTAGCACCTAAGCCTGCAACTTCAGGATCTGCGTGGAAATTTGATTCTTGATCGACCACAGCAATAATGGAGCACATATTTTCTTTGGTTTGCGGAATACCAAATTGTTCAGAAATATCGTAGATATCTTTAGACCAAGATTCACGGTCACTTACTCGGTTTGGTAACAAACGCTTGAGCTGTTCTTGCTTTAATGTTGGCTCATCTTTCGCCCACCAAGAGCTATCACCACATGCGGTTAATCCAATAGCTAAAGCTAAAACTGACAAAGGTTTAAGCATTGAAAAAACAACTTTTTCTTTCATATTGATGAAAACTCGATTAGAGATGATGAGCCCAATGGGTAGATGCAGTATACTATGCAAGTCGTAAAAGTTAAGAATATATATGTATATTGGTCCTTATCAACTGTCAAATAATTTGATTGTCGCTCCGATGGCGGGAGTAACTGATCGCCCGTTTCGAACACTGTGCAAGTATTTTGGTGCGGGGCATGCTGTTAGTGAAATGATGACGTCTGATAAAACTTTGCGTATGAGTAAGAAAAGCTTATATCGTGCCAACTTTGATGGTGAGCTTGCTCCAATATCAGCGCAAATTGCAGGCTCTGAACCAGCAGATTTAGCTGAAGCTGCACGTTATCAAGTGGCAAATGGCGCGCAAATTGTTGATATTAATATGGGATGTCCTGCAAAAAAAGTTTGTAATAAGCTTGCAGGCTCTGCACTTTTACAAGATGAAGATTTAGTTGCTCGCATTTTAGATACTGTTGTTGCTGCAGTTGATGTGCCTGTGACTTTGAAAACACGTTTGGGTTATTTAAACGGTCATGAAAATATTATGCGAGTTGCAAAACGTGCAGAAGAAGCAGGCATTGCTGCACTCGCTTTGCATGGTCGTACCCGTGAAGATATGTATTTAAATACTGCACGTTATTCTTTAATTAAAGATGTTAAAGACATGCTTAGTATTCCTGTGATTGCCAATGGTGATATCGACAGTCCTGAAAAAGCCAAATATGTACTTGATTATACAGGCGCAGATGCGGTGATGATTGGTCGTGCTGCACAAGGTCGACCTTGGATTTTTCGTGAAATTGCACATTATTTAAAAACAGGCGAACACTTAGCTGCACCAAGTATTCAAGAAGTAAAAGATGTGTTGTTAGGACATTTATCAGAGCTTTATGAGTTTTATGGTGAATATTCAGGATGCCGTATTTCACGTAAACATATTGCGTGGTATACAAAAGGTTTACGTTCAAGTAATGAGTTTCGCCAAAGTATGTACAAAGTTGAATCGACTGTTGAACAATATAAAGTAGTAGAAGATTACTTTAATAATTTACTAATTCATGGTGAAATCATGAGTGATGTTCAAGTTGAACATGTCAATTTATTAGAAACGAAATGAAAAAACAAAACCCGCTAAATGCGGGTTTTTAATACTCTAGATTCTATGCCAAGAAATATTCGATACTTTACTTAATTTTATTGTGTAAATTTTATGACCTATTTCCTATACGAATTCAGTCACTTTAATTAGAGTTATTTCCAAATCACTTTTTAGGTACCCATAAATTCACAACTGACGTTGCCTCTCCTTATAGGAGAGGGTTTTATGAAAGAGCTTTAATATTTACATGATTATTTTAGTATTTAAAAGCTTTTTCAAACACTTATATTAAAGCATAATGCATTTTTTGAGTTGAAGATAAAACTCATCTTTTAATTCATTTGAGTTAAAGATGTAATTCATAATGCCTTTATGTTGTGTTTTAGGAACAATAAAATGATGTTTCCACGCACATTGCGAGGCTGATGCAAAAAGTTTCTCAGGAATTTGATTTGGAACGACTTCATCATTTTCGGCAGAAATTATGAGCAGTTTACCTTTAAAATCACGAAGAATTTCCCAAGCATCAGAATCTAACCAACTATTTTTAGTCCGAATAATTTCACTAAATTGTTCACCAAAATTAATGTTATATGCTTCTGGCGTATAAACACCGGGAACAAATAATATTAACGCATCTAGCTGAAGGTTTTTGCTTAATTGAATTGCATTATAAGCGCCCATACTCACACCAATACATACATCAATTTTTGTTTCTTGATGTTGTAATAAATGCAATGCTTGTTGGGTACGACTTTTTAATGAAGAATCCGCTAATTTCCCAGTCGATTGACCATGACCAATACAGTCAAAAGCAATTGAACCAATATCGTGATATGCGAGTAAATTCCTTAAATGAAGAAATACTTCTTGAGAACGAGCACCTCCGTGAATCATTAAACTTTGACGTTTAGTGGTGGGTTCTAAAGATGATGCAGATAAATTAAAACCGTTAAAATTCACATTAAAATACTGTGGTGAAGTTTGAAATGTCATGCTTGTAAAATTCATCGTTTAAAACTGCATTTCTAAAATAAGTTGGTTTATTAAGTCTGTTGCTTCTAATTCGCGAATCTCAGAAACATTTGCACCTGCCCAAAATGCGCCATAGCCATAATCATTATTTTTTGATGCAGCCGCATGAAGTTGTTTACCTAAATCGTAAGTATATGGATATGCAGGAACGGCAGGGCGGTTTGGTGTATCGATTTCTTTATGCCAGTGGTTGATAATTCCTCGTGCAGGACGACCAGAAATACTGGCTGTAATTTGGGTAAGGGGTTGATCAAATAAAGCCTTACGATAAGCATCATTTGCACTAGAAGTTTTGCATTGTACAAAAGCAGTTCCAAGTTGTACGGCATCTGCACCTAATTTTAAAAACTGTTTAGCTTGATGACCATTCATAATTCCACCTGCTGCAATTACAGGAAGTGTGCAATTTTTTTTGATGAGTTGAACAAGGTCGGATGTTGTAATTGCTGCATCAAAAGTTTCGTTGAAAATTCCTCTATGTCCGCCTGCTTCAATACCTTGAGCAATAATGATATCGATACCTGCTGCTTCAATGGCTTTAGCTTCGGCTAAATTTGTTGCAGAAACGAGTGTGATAATTTCTGCATTTTTTAAAGCCTGAATTTGATGAGCATGAGGAGTACCAAAATGAAAGCTAACGGCTTTAGGTTTGGTTTCTAAAACTAGATTTAGAAAATCATCATTATCTTTAAAGCTAGGATAAATACAGTTGAGTGTGGTGGGTACATCCGCACCAAATTCTTTCAATTTATCGGCAAAAAGTTCAATCCACTTTTGTGAAACTTCACTGTTTAAAGCAGAGCTTTCATGACAAAAGAAATTCACTTGAAATGGCTGATCTGTTAATTCTTGAGTGCGCAAAATTTGTTTATGAGCTACATTAACTGAACTTGCACCTAAGCCGAGTGAACCAAAGCCACCTTGATTTGATACTTCAGCCGCAAGTTCAGGTGTTGATACACCTGCCATCGGGGCAAGTAAAATAGGGTGTTTAATTCCTAAGGTGTTTAATAAACTCATTTGCATACTCCATATTGCTTATTACACTTTGCCTAAGCCTTTAATATTTGGCAAATAATACTCAGTATTTTCTTTATAAATAGAATAAAACTGAATGGATTTTTTACATTTTAAGCGTCAAGCTCTGTCGTAATTATGATGATTGGTCATCGTATTTTTCATATAAATTTTATAATCAGTTTTTATCTTAAATTACATCTCCCATGTATGATCGTATTCGTGAAAAACTGCAAATTTTAGCTGATGCTGCCAAATATGATGTTTCATGTTCATCGAGTGGTAGTAATCGCAAAAATAAAGATAAGGGCTTAGGTAATACAGGTTCGGGTATTTGCCATAGCTATACAGAAGATGGTCGCTGTGTGTCTTTGTTGAAAATCTTATTTTCTAATGTTTGTATTTTCGATTGCTCATATTGCGTTTCACGTCGTTCAAATGATGTGAAAAGGGCAGCATTTACAGTGCAAGAAGTGGTCGATTTAACCATGAACTTTTATCGCCGTAATTATATTGAAGGGCTATTTTTAAGTTCAGGGATTTTTAAATCGGCAGATTACACTATGGAGCGAATGCTTCAGGTGGTCAAAAAATTACGATTAGAAGAAAATTTTAATGGATATATACATCTAAAAACCATTCCTGGTGCATCTCAGGAAATTATTACCGAAGCAGGTTTGTATGTAGATCGAATGAGCATTAACTTAGAGATGCCAACGGAAGCAGGTTTACAGAAATTTGCGCCTGAAAAATCACATGCAGAAGTGCAAAAAGATTTAGGCATTGTGCGAGATCGTCTCATTCAGTTAAAAGAAGAACGACAGGTTATTCGCTCGACACCAAAATTTGTGCCTGCGGGGCAAACCACACAAATGGTGGTGGGGGCGCATAACGAATCTGACAAAGATATTATTTTAATGGCAGATCATCATTACAAAACATTTAAGTTAAAAAGGGTTTATTTTTCTGGTTATATTCCAATTAATGAAGAAGAAAAAGCGTTGCCTGCAGTTGGTTCTGCACCACCATTATTACGTGAAAACCGTTTATACCAAAGTGATTGGTTGATGCGTTTTTATGGTTTCGATGCCAATGAACTTGTAGATGATGAACATCCTAATTTAGATTTAGATATAGACCCAAAACTGAGTTGGGCGTTGCGTCATCCTGATGCTTTTCCTGTAGACATTAACCGCGCAGATTACAAAATGATTTTACGTGTTCCTGGAATTGGGGTGAAATCTGCCAAAAAAATTGTACAAGCACGTCGTTTTGGGCAAATTCATATCGATCAACTAAAGCAAATGGGTGTTTCATATAATCGTGCGCAACATTTTATTCGCTGTGTAGATAGTCAAAAGTTCCAAAAAGAACAGCATTCTGCGCAAATCCGTAGACAAATTTTACAATCGGGGCAGTCTAAATATACCCAACAGCTTTCACCGCAATTAGGATTTGGTTTCTAATGGCGACTTATTATTTTGATGGAACATTCACAGGACTATTAAGTTGTGTGTTTCGTAGTTTTCAGTTCACAGAATTTGACGTCAACATTACAGCAAACGAGCACAGTCAAAATGGTTTATTTGATGATTTTGTCGTGGTGGCTTCAAATGAAGAACATGCACAACGTGTCTGGCAAGGGCTCAAGCAAAAAACTTCTGCAAATAGCCTAATACACTTTTATTACAGTTTTTTATCTGAACAAGAAGAGGCTTTTCAGCATTGCTTGAATTTTGCGATTTATGTGTTTCGGTCACAAAAGCCTGTAGATCGAAATTTTGGTCATCCAAATGTTTTGGGTATTTCACAATGGGCAAAGCAAGTGGGGCGTGAAAAGCATCGAATGGAAGCTTTTGTTCGCTTTAAAAAGTGTAAAGATGGGTTATTTTTAAGTTTGGTCAAACCCGATTTTAATGTATTACCACTCATAGAAAAGCATTTTAAATCACGTTATCAAGATCAAAAATGGCTCATTTATGATGAGCAACGTAAATTCGGTATTTATTATGATTTAGATACTGTGCATCAAATTGAAATGAATGCATATGAAATAGATACGCAGCTTCAAATAGGGCACAGTCAAAGTTTTAGTATTGAACTAGATGATGAAGAAGTGCTTTATGATCAATTGTGGAAAGATTACTTTAAGAGTGTAAATATTCAGGCACGTAAGAACATGAAGCTTCATATTCAGTATGTACCAAAACGCTATTGGCGTTATATGAATGAAAAGACACTTTAAAACTCGCGGTTAATGAGATTATTTCATGCATAATGATATGCATTGTTGAATATTAAATGTGAGATCAAAATGAAGCCGTTGCTTTGCGCGACTTTAATTGCAAGTGTTGCTTTTATAGGTTGTTCGAAAACAGAAGAGGTCAAACCTGTAATAGATGAAAGCAAATATAAAGTTGCGGATGTCGCAACCTTGCAGACACGTTTTGAGCAATTAAATAAAAAATTATCTTTAGATTTTAAACAATTCAAAAAAGATGAAAGTATTGCTTTTGCACACCAACTTCCGCTTGATGTAGATAATTTGAAAACATTAAATATGCATTTGGTTGCAAGTACATCGTTAAAGCCGACCAAAGTTGCTTATTGTGATTTAATGAATGGCTACTTTACAGAGATGTATCGACTGGGTCATTACAACTTAAATTTAGTTAAAGAACTAAAATTGCCAAATGCTGCACAAGAAAATCTTCAACAAGACTTTTCATCGGCCGATCTTTTTTATGATTTTATCTTGAATAGATATACAACGTATCGTCAAGTACAGCAGGTCATGGGTTACGGTTGTAATTTAAAAGAGGCATTGTAATTACGAGTTTTTCCAATGCCTATCATCAAATGATAGGCATTGATGTGTATTAAGTATAAATAAGAAAAATAGTGGTATCTAAAAATAGATATAAAACGACGGAGCCTGGTTAAAATCGATTAATTAATCATTAATTCGTCATTAATAAATTATCTATATAATTAAGTAATTGTATTTAATTAATTAATATCTATTTTATATGAATTGTATTGTTTAATTATTGAGCTTTGAATGGATTTTGATGCATTATTTTTGTATATTTTTTGATTCAAATTCAAACAAATAATAATTAACTATATGAAATTGATGTGTATTTTATTTATAAATATTAGACTAAAGGTTTAGAGCGATTACTATCATTGGCACTTGCTTTTCATTAAAATCCTCGCAGTTATTTTTTGTAGTTATTGTTTATAGTTACTGTAAACATATAGCTTTTTAAATGTTTTGGATTTTGTTAAAGGGTCTCCCATGGATATTCACGCAGATGAGCATGCTCAGCCGCCTAAAAAGCAAAAGTTCTATCAAATTTTATATCTACAAGTCATTTTTGCAATTCTTGCGGGTATTGCATTAGGTCACTTCGCTCCTGAACTTGGTG
Source organism: Acinetobacter portensis (assembly GCF_010646905.1). Taxonomy (NCBI): domain Bacteria; kingdom Pseudomonadati; phylum Pseudomonadota; class Gammaproteobacteria; order Moraxellales; family Moraxellaceae; genus Acinetobacter; species Acinetobacter portensis. The sequence continues at coordinate 132,883 of NZ_JAAARQ010000002.1, read as the reverse complement.
AAAGTTTAAAACCACTTGGTGATGCATTCATTAAGCTTGTGAAGATGATTATTGCGCCAGTAATTTTCTTAACAGTATGTACTGGTATTGCCGGTATGACGAATATGGGTTCAGTAGGTCGAGTAACAGGTAAAGCGATGCTTTACTTTATTACGTTCTCTAGCTTAGCGCTTGTTGTGGGGATGATCGTTGCAAATATTATTCAACCTGGTAAAGGTTTGAATATCGATCCTACACATCTTGCAGGTGATAAAGTTGCGACTTATGTCGAGCAAGCTCATGATGCATCTATTGTAGATTTCTTCATGAACATCATTCCAAAGACTTTGGTAAGTCCATTGGTTGGTGGTGAAATCTTACAAGTATTATTTGTTGCAGTGTTGTTTGGTTTGGCTGTTGCGAGTGTTGGTGAAAAAGGGAAACCCGTTACAGAATTCTTGAATCATTTAACAACACCTGTATTTAAGCTTGTTGGTATGTTAATGAAGTTTGCTCCTGTAGGTGCTTTCGGTGCGATGGCATTTACAATTGGTGCATACGGTATTTCAAGTATTGGTAACTTAATGTTATTAATCGCAACGTTCTATATCACATCATTGTTATTTATTCTTGTGATTTTGGGTGCTGTAGCGAAATACAATGGCTTCTCAATTATTGATTTAATTCGTTATATTAAAGATGAATTATGGCTTGTATTGGGTACATCTTCTTCTGAAGCGGCTTTACCGACTTTAATGGACAAGATGGAAAAAGCAGGCTGTGAAAAGTCAGTTGTAGGTTTGGTTATTCCAACAGGTTATTCATTTAACTTAGATGGTACAAACATCTATATGACAATGGCTGCATTGTTCATTGCACAAGCTTGTAATATCGATCTTTCTATTGGCGAACAAGTAACATTATTACTCGTTGCTATGATTAGTTCTAAAGGTGCGGCAGGTGTAACGGGTGCAGGCTTTATTACTTTAGCTGCAACGTTGTCTGTAGTTCCTGCGGTTCCTGTTGCAGGTATGGCATTGATTCTGGGTATTGACCGTTTCATGTCTGAATGTCGTGCATTAACGAACTTGGTTGGTAATGCGTGTGCAACTATTGTTGTTGCGCGTTGGGACAAAGCTTTAGATAAAGAAGTTTTAGATGCGACTTTGAAAAAGAAAGCGTAATTTAAAGATTTAAAAAAGCCCTTCGGGGCTTTTTTTTGCTCATAATTTACATTCATCGTGTTTAAGAAATTAGTAGTAAATGATGCATTTATTTTGAGATGGAAGTTGATTGAGTTAATTTGATATAGCGATAAAAGTTGAGGATGGATGGGGAATTAAAACAATTATGGATAATACATATAAATTTTTAATTGTATTTCTCGGGAGTATTTGGGGGTAAACTGAGTATAAGGGTTTGGATGTTTGATCAAGAGAATAAGTATGCTAATCAAATATTATATTAAAAATATAATTCTTTCATTTTTTGCTTTAGCAGTTATAACGGCTGTATTTATGGCAATTTTGGACTATACACCTGAGGACTTTGTCTATTGGGGAATTGCTGCTGCAATTGGTGTTATGTTTATCGGTTTGATTCTAATAGGTTATTACAATGCATATGCGGCACAAAGTCAAAATTTCAAACATACTTTGTATTTACATTTGTCATTGGTAATTTTTTTATTATCTGTTGAACTTCTCTTTGGAAACAAGGAATTATGGATAAATCTTCTTAGAAATTTGATGTATTTTATAGCACTGCAAATTGGTGTTTATATTTATATGAAAAAGAAGGGTATATCTTGGAAAAACCATCAAAACTCAATTTAGATTTCAATCAATATTGAAATTTCAGTGATAAAAAAAGCCCATCATGAGATGGGCTTTTTCGTATTCATTTTTCTATTAGCAACCTGTTAGTTGTTCAGGTTTTGGTTTTTCATTAGGGAAGAAAATAGGGCGAAGTTTTACACCAACACCGTTACCTATAAATGCAAAAACAAGCCACAACCAACCATGTAAGCTACCAGATGCAATACCACTAAAATAAGCACCAATGTTACAGCCATACGCTAAACGTGCGCCATAACCTAATAATAAACCACCTACAACAGCAGCAATTAAAGAGCGTTTTGGAATATTAAAGTTAGGTGCAAATTTACCTGCAAGGCTTGCTGCAAATAAAGCACCAATCATAATCCCGAAGTTCATCATTGAAGTAATGTCGAACCATAAAGATTCAGCAAGTGCTTTCGCATTTGCAGGTTGTTGCCAATATGCCCAAGATGCTACATCTACACCAACAAAACTTGCAGATTTTGCAGCCCAAACAGCAAGTGCAGAAGTCACACCCCAAGGACGACCTGCAAGCGCAAGCGTTGCAAAGTTAAGAAGGGTAAGAATGATTCCACCCCAAATGAGTGGCCACGGTCCACGAATAAAACGTTTCCAACCTTGATGTGAACTTTTAGGTTCAACTTCAAGTGAACCATGACGCTTTTTCTCTGCAAATATAGTGATTGCAGCAATTACCGCAAATAATACAAAGTTAAGTACTAAAGCAGGTGCAACGCCCAAACTACTTACAAGTGAAATAGGCTCTAAATGAGGAAGTGCAAACCACCAACCAATGTGTGAAGTCGCAATTAAAGAACCAAGGCAGAAGAAGAAAAGCGTCACGATCATACGAGCACTACCACCACCCACAGTATAAAGCGTACCTGAAGCACAACCACCGCCCAATTGCATCCCAATACCAAAAATAAAGGCACCAATCATGACAGACATCGAAACGGGGCTAACATTACCTTTAACAGGATTACCAAATAATTCACCTGTACCTAAAGCAGGGAAGAACAGTAAAACTGCAAGGGCAAGCATAATCATTTGTGCGCGTAAACCACGCCCACGACGTTCTTTAATAAATACACGCCAGCTTGATGTAAAGCCAAAAGATGCATGATACAAAGTCATGCCAAGTGCGCCACCAATCAAGAACAATAATGCTTGATTAAGACCAACAACCTGATATGCACCAAGAGTACCAATAATTAACAAAATAAATGCCACCCAAACCGATACATTAGATCGATTTGCAGGCGCTGCAATAATAGACATGGGAGAAATAGATAAGACTAAAAAAGTAGGATTATTTTAAAACATTTAAAGTTTTAAAATATTATAAAAAGGGACTAAAGCTTGAATTAATGCTGAATATAACTGATTTTATAAATCAGTTATATTTATAAAGAAATTGATTTTTAGGTCATTAAAATGTACTTACATCAAAAAATGAACCGACTAAGCTTGCGAATCCCATAGCGAGAACGCCCCATAAGGTCACGCGTAAACAGCCTCGAAGAATGGATGTTCCTGCAAAATAACTTGAAATTGCACCTAAAATTGCCAATGAGATAATCCCAACAATCATCACCGTTTTATCAACTAGGCCTTCAGGGCTAAGCAATATTGCAAACATTGGAAATAGTGCGCCTAAAGAAAAGGCAAGGGCAGAAGACCCTGCAGCTTGTAATGGGTTGGCAGATGTATTCTCATGAATTCCAATTTCATCACGGGCATGTGCTTCTAATGCATTATGAGCTGTGAGTTGAATGGCGACTTCATGGGCTAAATTAGGTTCTAAGCCACGTAAAACATAAATATGTGTAAGCTCTTTCAATTCTAATTCAGGATTTTTTTCAAGCTCTTTACGCTCAGTATGTAAGTCGGCTTCTTCAATATCAACTTGAGATTTTACCGAAATATATTCACCTGCCGCCATAGAGGTAGCACCTGAAATTAAACCTGCAATACATGTAATTAGTAATGTTTGAGTAGAAGCACCACTTGCAGCCATTCCTATAATTAAGCTTGTAACGGAGATGATTCCATCATTTGCACCCAAAACTGAAGCGCGTAACCAACCTGCACGTTGGATCAGGTGATTTTCATGATGATGTGAATACATGTGAGGCTCTCTTATATTGAATGCTGAATGAACCATAACCAATATTTGGTGGATCAATCAAGTAAATAAAAATTCTTATCTGCGAAATAAAAAAGAAGCCTCAAATTTGAGGCTTCTTTTTTATATTTGGAATTATTGCTGAACTTTTTCTTTAACGTCAGCAGCGCCTTTTTCAACGGCACCTGCAACATGTGCAGTTGCATCTTTTACAGCGGCTTTAGCATCATCAGCAGCAGCAGCTGTTTTAGCAGCAGCTTCATCGGCAGCTGCATTAATTTTAGCAGTAGCTGTGTCAGTTGCAGATTTTGTTTCAGAAGCAGCATGATCAGTTGCTGTCGCAATGTCTTGAGTAGCTTGAGAAGCAGCATTTTCTAAGTGTTCACCTGTAGTTGCACCTGTCTCAGGCGCTTTTTCTTTGTTACATCCCACTAGCGCAACAGTAGCAACAAGACCTAAAGCAATAAATAGTTTATTCATTCTGATTTTCCTTTTGTTATACCCATAGTTTGGGTTAGTTGAAAATATAATCTATTTTTCTAATATAAGAATATCTATTATTGTTTATTAAATGTAAATTTTTTTTAAAAACTTCTAATAAAAAAAAGGCTTAGCATCTTTCGATACTAAGCCTTTCTTGTGATTTTTCGTTTATTTCAAAACTTAAAGACCACTACGAATAATGTAATCAAAAGCAGATAACGATGCTTTCGCGCCTTCACCTGTTGCAATGATGATTTGTTTGTACGGAACTGTTGTACAGTCACCTGCAGCAAACACACCTTGTACATTGGTTTCGTTGCGTTCGTTAATTACAATCTCACCACGGTTTGAAAGTTCAACAGCTGTTTCTTTTAAGAAATCGGTGTTTGGTAACAAACCAATTTGTACAAAGATACCAGCAAGCTCAACCGTTTTAATTTCATCTGTTGCACGGTCTTTGTATTTAAGTGCAGTCACTTGTGAACCATCACCAACCACTTCTGTAGATAATGCATTTTTAATCACAGTGGTGTTTGGCAAACTGTTCAATTTATCTTGAAGCACTTGGTCAGCACGAAGTTTTGTATCAAACTCTACAAGCGTTACATGTTCAATAATACCTGCAAGGTCAATCGCAGCTTCTACACCTGAATTACCACCACCAATCACAGCAACACGTTTACCTTTGAACAATGGACCATCACAGTGTGGGCAGTAAGCTACACCACGTGTACGATATTCTTGTTCACCCGGAACGTTCATTTCTCTCCAACGTGCACCTGTCGAAAGAATCACAGTTTTAGATTCAAGTTTCGCACCGTTTTCTAAAGTGACTTCAACCAAACCATTCGCTGTTTGATCTGCACCTTTAATATCAGATACACGTTGTAGGTTCATGATGTCTACACCATATTCACGAACGTGTGCTTCCATTTCAGCAGCAAACTTAGGACCTTGTGTTTTTTGAACTGACGTGAAGTTTTCGATATCCATCGTATCCATCACTTGACCGCCCATACGTTCAGCCACGATACCAGTGCGAATACCTTTACGAGCAGCATAGATTGCAGATGTGTTACCTGCAGGGCCACCACCAATCACCAATACATCAAACGCTTCTTTGGCATTTAATTTTTCAGCATCTTTTGCAGCAGAGTTTGTATCTAATTTTGCAATGATCTCTTCTAAAGTCATACGACCTTGACCAATGTGTTCACCGTTTTGGAATAACATTGGAACCGCCATGATTTTGCGTTCTTCAACTTCATCTTGGAAGAATGCACCATCAATCATGGTTGCTGTTGTACCTGGGTTGTTAATTGCGATTAAGTTAAGCGCTTGAACAACATCAGGGCAGTTATGGCAGCTTAAAGATACAAATACATCAAAGTCAGCTGTTAAGTTTAAAGCTTTGATAGAAGCTAAAACATCGTCAGATACTTTTGGTGCATAACCTGAAACTTGTAACAATGCCAAGATCAAAGATGTGAACTCATGACCCATCGGTAAACCTGCAAAGTTTACACGTGGTTGTTCACCTACTTTTGCAATACCAAAACTTGGCGCACGAGCATTCGTACCGTCAAAACGAGCAGTCACTTGATCAGAAAGCGCAGCGATTTCTGAAACCAATTCTTTAATTTTGTCTGATTTGTCAGAGCCATTTAAAGTAGCGACAATTTCGATAGGGCTTTCAAGGCGTTCAAGAAGTGTTTTTAATTGAGCTGAAGTATTTTGATCTAACATTGCTAACGTCTCCAAAGGAGTAAATGTTTATTTGATGAGAGAATCATAGAACAAACCATTAAATAGGTGAAACAGTTTGTTTTTATGCTAATAATCGGTTTTTTGGATTGATTGATTAAATAGTACAATTAATCAACAATATATGTGTGAGTCTCTAAATACAAATATGGTGTTGAAATGATGGTTTTCAAGTAGTTTTCACGTAATTTAAAAATTAAACTCATAATTAAGAATATTTTGATGAAAATAAAATGAATCTGATTATGATAGTGAGTATTGAAAAAATGAGTAATGAATATGAGTTTGAAAAAAGGGATTTATCAACATTATAAAGGCAATTTATATCAAGTTTTTAATGTAGCAACGCATAGTGAAACACGAGAGCAAGTTGTGGTTTATCAATGTTTGTATGGGGATTATTCAATGTGGGTACGTCCATTAACTATGTTTACTGAAACCATTACAACAGCAGATGATCGTGAAATTGAACGCTTTAAGTTAATTCAAGAAACGGAATAATTAAAAGAATATTGAGTGAAAAGGAATGTAAATGAGCTTGGAATTCTTAGCAAAAATAGATGTGTTGTATCAACAGTTTCAAGCACATGATCAAGCATATTCGGATCGTTTAAGTCGTTATCGAAATATTGAACCTGAATCTGCAGAATTGTTAAATGTTTTAATTCGGACACAACAATCTAAACGTATTTTAGAAATTGGCACATCTACAGGCTATTCCACTTTATGGCTGGCGCATGCGGCAGAATCAACTTCAGCAAAAATCACAACATTAGAGATTGATGCTACACGATCTGAACTTGCACGGAAAAATGCAATAGATTTTTCACTTGATCATGTTATTGAGTTTCTTGTTACAGATGCTCAGGACTATTTGAGCAAAACTACAGAACAATTCGACTTTATTTTATTGGATGCAGAACGTGATGCATATTGTGATTATTGGAATGCTTTACAGCACATCTTAAAGGCAACAGGTGGGCTTTTAGTGGTGGATAATGTGCTCTCTCATGCATCTGAAGTGGAAGGTTTTTTAAATTTAGTTCGTGAAAATCTAAACTTTAACACAACGACTTTAGCTGTAGGTGCGGGACTATTTTTAGCTACACGGAATTAATGAGTAAAGATGTTGAGGATTGAGAAAAAGCCATCAAAACTGATTGATGGCTTTATTTTTTATTGCATAGAAACACGTTTAAAGTTGAGGTCGTATTCTAAGTACTTATGAACAAAAGATGTTTTATCGCTACATCGTACTAAATTGTTGTAGATAAATTCAGGAACAGGGTGGAATAAGTCTGCGCTTCCATCATCGTAAAAAATTTTTAAATATCTTGATGTTGTATTGTATTTATAAAAGGTGACGACAATAGTTTTTTCCATAAGCAACCTCGTTATTATCATGTTTTAGGTCATGTAAGAATTTCTTTTATTTTGCTAACTAGGTTATTTATGTATATCACAAATGAGAAATGAAACAACGTATAAATCTAAGATTTATATTCATTATTTGTAGATGCTTGTAGATAAGAATGTTGAATATAAGAATAAAAAAACCACGCTAAAAAGCGTGGTTTTTTTGAATCAGTTCAATCTAATTTGAAATTAGATTTTACCAACTAAGTCGATTGAAGGAGCAAGAGTTGCATCGCCTTCTTTCCATTTAGCAGGACAAACTTCACCTGGGTGAGCGTGAACGTACTGAGCTGCTTTAACTTTACGAAGAAGTTCAGAAGCATCACGACCAATACCGCCAGCGTTGATTTCAACGATTTGGATTTTACCTTCAGGATCGATAACGAAAGTACCACGATCTGCAAGGCCATCAGCTTCGATTAATACGTCAAAGTTTTTAGCAAGAGTCCAGTTAGCATCACCAACCATTACGTATTCGATTTTTTTGATTTCTTCAGAAGAATCGTGCCAAGCTTTGTGAGTGAAATGAGTGTCAGTAGAAACTGAGTAGATTTCAACGCCTAATTTTTTGAATTCAGCGTAGTTGTCAGCAAGGTCACCAAGTTCAGTTGGGCAAACGAAAGTGAAGTCAGCTGGGTAGAAAAATACTACTGACCATTTGCCTTTAAGATCAGCTTCAGTTACTTCAATGAATTGACCATTTTGGAATGCAGTTGTTTTAAACGGTTTAACTTCAGTATTAATTAAGCTCATCATTGTCTCCATGATTGAGGTGAGTCTTGGTTTTCTATTAGATTATAGAAATTATTGGTTTTGCTGAAACAGTATTTTTACATAACTAAAATCGGAAAAACCGAATTTAAGTAAATTTAGCTTTTCAGCACACAAACAATTCTTATCATTTAACAAAATATAGATGATGGTTAGATGACAAGAATTGTCTTTCAAGTGCTTTCTTAAACATGGAGTCTTCCCATTAAAAAATCAAGGGTGATAGTTAAAATAATTAAATAAATATCATTTGGTTTTATTTTGGTAATACTTGATATTGTTTAATATTTATTCTATTTATTTAGAAAATAAAACATGAAAAATATTGTTTTAATGATCCTCATGTCTGTGTTTGTCGCATGATTAAATACATTGCCTGATTTAAAAGATAAATTTTTGTAAAAGACAACATACCATTTTGAAATTATATAACTAAGAATTTATGAAAAATGAGCTGAATGCATTCAATAATAAGGCTTTAAAAGTGGCTTAATATGGAATTGATAAAAGCCGTTATTTGAGAATATGTTGTATCTAAAAAATAGATTGCTTAATTATCGTAAAAACATTGCGCTGCAATGATTGGGAATCTATTTGAAAACAGGTAGAATATTCTCTTTTAATTTAGCTGTAGGGCGTTCACTTGGTTGCGAAAGATTTAAATGTTGAAAATATGGTGATGGCGAAAGATCTTCACCGTTTAAATCGATTGCGTAAAGGTAAAGACGCCAATGAAAAACAACATCAAGAATTACTAGAAAAATCAAATGCAAAAGTACGTGAACGAATTGCACGTATTCCAAATATTAAACTCAATCAAGATTTACCAGTAACTCAATCTGCCGACAAACTTATTGAAGCCATTCAAAGGCATCAGGTGATTATTGTTGCAGGTGAAACAGGTTCGGGTAAAACCACTCAATTACCACAAATTGCCATGCTTGCGGGGCGCGGTTTAACAGGTTTAATTGGTCATACTCAACCACGACGTTTAGCCGCACGTAGCGTATCTCAGCGTATTGCAGAAGAAGTAGGCGAAAAATTAGGGGAATCGATTTCCTTTAAAGTTCGTTTTAATGAGCAAGGTTCGCAGGACTCTATTGTCCGTTTAATGACAGATGGTATTTTGCTTGCAGAATTATCTCATGATCGATTTTTAACGAAATACGATACGATTATTATCGATGAAGCGCATGAACGTTCGCTGAATATCGATTTTATTATGGGTTATTTAAAACAGCTTTTACCGCGTCGTAAAGATCTAAAAGTCATCATTACTTCAGCAACATTAGATGTAAATCGCTTCTCAAATTACTTTAATGGTGCGCCAATTTTTGAAGTGGAAGGTCGTAGTTTTCCTGTAGAAGTTCGTTATCGTCCAATTTCAGAAATGAGCATTGTAGGAAGTGATGATGATGAATTTGATGATTTTGAAGAAAACTTGCCACGTGCAGTTGTTGCCGCAGTAGAAGAATGTTTTAAAGATGCTCAAGATAAAGGACATCCTGAATACGCAGATACTTTAATTTTTGCGAGTACAGAACAAGAAATTCGTGAGCTTCAAGAAACTTTACAGAAGTTTGGACCACGGCATACAGAAATTTTACCTTTATATGCACGTTTGGCTTTAGGTGAACAACAAAAAATCTTCAATCCAACGGGTGGTGGTCGACGTATTATTATTGCCACCAACGTTGCGGAAACTGCATTAACTGTGCCCAATATTCGCTATGTCATTGATAGTGGTTTTGCGCGTATTTCACGTTATAACTACCGTTCTCGTGTACAGCGTTTGCCTATTGAAGCTGTGTCGCAAGCATCTGCAAATCAGCGTAAAGGGCGTTGTGGTCGTATTGCACCAGGGGTGTGTATTCGTCTTTATTCTGAAGATGATTTTCAGGGTCGTCCTGAATTTACTGAACCTGAAATTAAACGAACCAATTTAGCATCTGTTATTTTACAAATGCAAAGTTTGGGTTTAGGCACATTCGATGATTTTGATTTTATTGAACCACCTGATCATCGTTTAGTAAATGATGGTCGTAAGCTTTTAATTGAGCTTGGGGCGATGGTGGAGAAGAAAAATCCTTCTCTTTTACAAAGAGTGAGCAGCGCTACTGCGCAAGGGGGAGATTCTGCTGAAACTAATCCCTCTCTTGCGGCGAAGAACGCCTCACTTATTGAAAAAGGGAAACTTGCTCAAAGTAAGGCAGATTCCCTTACCAAAATTGGTCAGCAAATGGCGAAAATGCCTATTGACCCACGTCTTTCGCGTATGATTTTGGGCGGGGCACATTTTGGTGTGCTCAATGAGGTTTTAATTATTGTTGCTGCTTTGGCTGTGCAAGATCCGCGGGAACGTCCTGCAGATAAGCAAATGCAAGCCGATCAAAAGCATGCTTTATTCCGTGAAGAAGATTCAGATTTTTTGTTCTACATTAAGCTTTGGGAAACATTAATTTCCAATCGTGAAATGAGCGAAAATAAACGTCGTACATTTGCACGAAATCATTTCTTAAGTTGGCTTCGTTTACGTGAATGGAAAAAAACTCACGAACAGTTGGTCGATTTAGCCAAAGGTTTAAAACTGTCTTTCAATGAAAAGAAAGCCAATTATGAAAATTTACATCGTGCACTTTTAACAGGATTATTATCGTTTATCGCCAATAAAACCGATGAGCGAAATGTCTTTATGGCAGTACGCCAACAAAAGACCCGAATTTTCCCTGCATCGAGTTTGCATAAGACCAATACGCCTTGGGTGATGGCATTTGAGATGGTGGAAACCTCTCAAGTTTATATCCGAACACTTGCAAAAATTGAACCCGAATGGATTTTACTTGCCGCGGGCGATTTGTTGAAACATCACTATTTCGAACCGCATTGGTCTAAAAAAGCAGGTGTAGTAAATGCTTACGATCAAATTTCATTATTCGGCTTAATTATTGAGCCTAAACGCCCAATCAATTATGAAAAAGTCGATCAACCTGCTGCGCATGAAATCTTCCTTCGAGATGGTTTAACCACAGGTAATTTGGGCATTACACCACCATTTTTAAAACACAATTTACTCAAATTAGAAGAAGTGGAGCGTGTTGAAGATAAGTTGCGTCGTCGAGATTTGGTGGTCGATGAAGAAACCATTTATCAATTTTATGCATCTAAAGTACCGCCTGAAGTGGCAAGCCGTCGTTCGTTTGAAGACTGGCGTGCGACAGTTGAGCCGAAAAATCCACGCTATTTATTTGTAGAAGATTATGCGCTTTGGATGAATGATCGTCCAACAACGCAACAATTTCCTGATTTTTTACGTAATGGTGAATTACGTTTAGCTGCTAGTTATCGTTTTGACCCAAGTCATGATCAAGATGGTGCGACGGTTAAAATTCCTGTGCAAGCACTTCCTCAGGTAGATGAAAATATTTGGTCTTGGGGAATTCCAGGTTGGCGTCAAGATTTAATAGAAGCCTTATTAAAAGCATTGCCTAAAGATAAGCGACGTCATTTGGTGCCAATTCCCGATACAGCACGCAAACTAATGTCACGTGTAGATGCAATGCATTTGAATCAGCATATTTTTAGTTTTTTGGCTTATCAATTACGTGGCGATCAAATCTCTGAAAAAGATTTTTCCTTTGAACGTGTAGATGAATATTTGTTGCCATTTATTAAAGTGGTCGATGAAAAAGGGCGTGTGATTGAACATGGACGTGATTTAGCAGAATTAAAAGCACGTTGTCGTACAGAAACACATAGCCCTGTAAAACAATTAAAAGGTGAATTTAAAAGCTTTCCTGAAAGTTTTGTATTTGAAGCATCGCAAAAAGTAACAGGCGTAATTGTTAAGCAATATCAAGCATTGGTCCCAAACAAAGCCTTTGTAAATTTAGAGCAAAAAGATGAATCTGGTGTGGTCATTCAAACTTTTAATGATCAGGCAGAAGCCATTAAAAAACATCGTGACGGTATTATTCATTTGGTGCATATGCAGTTGGGGGATTTAACCCGACAATTGAAAAAACAAATATCTAAACCACTTGCTTTGGCATATTCGCCATTGGGTGATAAAGCCAAGTTAGAGCAAATGTTAGTGTATGCAACGTTACAAATGTCGGTGAATACGCTCCCTGTAAATGCTGAAGAATTTCAAAAGCTCGTTTTAGATGTGAAGAAAAATTTCTTAACGCATGGGCAAACGGCTTTAAGTTTGATGAGTGATATTTATATTCAATGGCAGGATATTCGTCGTAAATTATTGGTTTTGGATGATTCAATCTTCGGAAAGAATATTGATGATGTTGAAGATCAGCTCGATTTGATGATGTTATCAAACTTTGTGTATGAGAAATCACCTGATGTTTGGCAAGAATTTCCACGCTATTTAAAAGCATTGGTACAGCGACTTGATCGCTTACCGAATAATTTAACACGAGATAATGCAGCCATTGTTAATGTTGATCCTTGGATGGAAAAACTCTTTAAATATAAAAATGATGCACGTCTTAAAGAAGTCTATTTTATGGTTGAAGAGCTTAGAATTTCATTATTTGCGCAACCAATGAAGACAAAAATGCCAATTTCACCAGCACGCATACAAAAAGTATGGGATAAGCTTGGAATAAGTTAATATATAAGTAATTTCGAGAAGGAGTTTTACATGGGCATCCGCATTACAGGTACTGGCCTATATCACCCAGAAGACATTATCACCAACGAAGAATTGGTTGATAGTTTAAATGCTTATGTGGAACGTTATAACCAAGATAACGCTGAAAAAATTGCAGCAGGCGAGTTAGAAGCGCTACGTGGTTCAAGCGCAGAATTTATTGAAAAAGCATCTGGCGTAAAACGTCGTTATGTTTCAGAAAAAACAGGGATTCTAGATATCAATCGTCTACGTCCAACATTACGCGAACGTTCAGATGATGAATTATCGCTTCAAGCTGAGTGGGGCGTAACAGCAGCAAAACAAGCGATGGAAAATGCGGGCGTTACTGCTGAAGACATCGATGTGGTTGTTTTATCTTGTTCTAACTTACAACGTGCTTATCCTGCTGTAGCTATTGAAATTCAAACTGCACTTGGTATTCAAGGTTATGCTTATGATATGAATGTTGCATGTTCTGCTGCAACATTTGGTATTAAGCAGGCTTATGATGCAATTAAAGCGGGTGCGCGTCGTGTATTACTTGTAAATGTAGAAATTACATCGGGTCATACAGATTTCCGTTCACGTGATTGTCACTTTATTTTTGGTGATGTTGCGACAGCATCGATTATTGAAGAAACAGAAACTAAATCTGGTTTTGAAGTTCTAGATATTAATTTATTCACGCAATTCTCAAACAATATTCGTAATAACTTTGGTTTCTTAAACCCAAGTGAAACAACAGATACTGACGATAAGCGTTTCCGTCAAGATGGTCGTAAAGTTTTCAAAGAAGTTTGTCCGCTTGTTGCAAAAATGATTACTAAGCAATTAGTGAAAAATGAAATTGATCCAACAGATGTGAAGCGTTTTTGGCTACATCAAGCCAATGCAAGTATGAATGAATTAATTCTTAAACTTGTTGTTGGTAAGCAAGCAGCTGAAGCAGACCCTGCACTTGTGCCAATTATTTTGGACGAATTTGCAAATACTTCATCTGCTGGTGTAATTATTGCATTGCATCGTACTGCGAATGAAGTGAACAATGGTGAATATGGTGTTCTATGTTCATTTGGTGCTGGTTATTCAGTTGGTTCGATTCTTGTACAGAAAAAATAATAGCTATATATTTTAGTTTGGAAAAAAGAGGATTTTTAAATCCTCTTTTTTTTATAAGTAATTCTCTAAAGTGATAATATTTTCGTGAATAATATATCTTTTATTTAATTAATATGGTGATTTTAAAATCTATTATTGTTTTTTTTGTGATTTATTTGTAAGTATTGTTGTTTTTGTTAAGTCATTGATAATTGAAAATTTGTGGTTTATTTTGTATTAAATTATTTTTTAAAAAAAATATAAAAAACAATAATATAGTGGATATTTAAGTAATTCTTAACTATTAAGTGTTAATTTCAAGCTATTTTTTGTTGTTGAATTATTAAAAAATATTTGATAAATAAAGTTTAGTAAATTACTTGGTTTTGGGTGGGGATATGTCTATATATAAAATTTTTGATAAAACAACAGGGAAAGTTGTTGAAAATGGTGCTACAACAAATCCAGTTGTTGTGGAGTTAAATGTTGAACAAGAACAAATTAAAAGCATTGCAAAGACAGGTGATGATTTAACCATTAACTTGGAATCTGGTGAGCAAGTCACTGTTAAAGATTATTATTCAGGCTCTAATGCAAATCAAATGGTCGTTAAAAATGCTGAAGGTCAGTATTTTGAATTAAATCTAGATGGATTAAATGCAGAAGGTTTATTCACTGAAGTAAATTATTCGCCAATAGAAAATTTCACAGATTATTTATATAAAGATGCATCGATTTTCAGCAATATGGCTGTTATTGGTGGGGGTATTGCTGCTGGTTTAGCTGGTATTGCTGTGGCTGTTTCAAATAGTGGTGGTAGCTCTAATAATAACTCAAGTGCTGGATCATTAAGTAGTTTAGATAGTTCTAGAGAGCTTCTAGAAAGTGCTATTGAAAAAGCAAAAGATGCAGCAGAAGATTTAACAGGTGCAGAAAAAGCTCAAGTTGAAGATGCAATCGACAAAGCACAAAATATCTTAGATGACAAAACATCGACAGATAAAGAACTTACAGATGCAGTTACGGAGCTAAACAAAGTCGTAACAGATGCAGAAAAAGCACAAGATGCGAAATCAGATGCACGTGTAGAGTTAGAACAAGCATTAGAAGATGCTATTGAAAAAGCAAAAGATGCAGCAGAAGATTTAACAGGTGCAGAAAAAGCTCAAGTTGAAGATGCAATCGACAAAGCACAAAATATCTTAGATGACAAAACATCGACAGATAAAGAACTTACAGATGCAGTTACGGAGCTAAACAAAGTCGTAACAGATGCAGAAAAAGCACAAGATGCGAAATCGGATGCGCGTGTAGAGTTAGAACAAGCATTAGAAGATGCTATTGAAAAAGCAAAAGATGCAGCAGAAGATTTAACAGGTGCAGAAAAAGCTCAAGTTGAAGATGCAATCGACAAAGCACAAAATATCTTAGATGACAAAACATCGACAGATAAAGAACTTACAGATGCAGTTACGGAGCTAAACAAAGTCGTAACAGATGCAGAAAAAGCACAAGATGCGAAATCGGATGCGCGTGTAGAGTTAGAACAAGCATTAGAAGATGCTATTGAAAAAGCAAAAGATGCAGCAGAAGATTTAACAGGTGCAGAAAAAGCTCAAGTTGAAGATGCAATCGACAAAGCACAAAATATCTTAGATGACAAAACATCGACAGATAAAGAACTTACAGATGCAGTTACGGAGCTAAACAAAGTCGTAACAGATGCAGAAAAAGCACAAGATGCGAAATCGGATGCGCGTGTAGAGTTAGAACAAGCATTAGAAGATGCTATTGAAAAAGCAAAAGATGCAGCAGAAGATTTAACAGGTGCAGAAAAAGCTCAAGTTGAAGATGCAATCGACAAAGCACAAAATATCTTAGATGACAAAACATCGACAGATAAAGAACTTACAGATGCAGTTACGGAGCTAAACAAAGTCGTAACAGATGCAGAAAAAGCACAAGCATCCAAAAATATAGATTCGCTAAAGGCAGAGTTATTTGGATTGATTGCAGAAGCAGAAGCGGCATTAAATTCAACTAATCCGAAACTTGATGGTAAAGAAGAAGTAGCGGTTGAAGTATCGAAAGCTAAAGCTGAATTGATTGCAAATTCGACAAGATCAACAAGCGAAGAAGTTGAAAAAGCGATCGCTGATCTTAGCAAAGTGCTTACAGATGCAGTTTCTAAAGAAACAGCAGAAGAAGCTTTGGAAGCAGACATCGCTATTGCAAAACTAGCCTTAGAGTCTAAAGAACCGGCGTTAACATTGGCTCAAAAGCAAGAGATTCAAACACTTATTGATTCTGCTGAGGCGGCATTAAAAAATAGAAGTTCAACCAAAGAAACTTACAATGCATTAGAAAAGGCATTGGAAGATGCAGTAGCCCACGAGCAATTGTCAGCAGCTAAAGCAGAGTTGCAAAAAGCAATTGAAGCTGCGACACAGGCGTTAACAGATGGAATTAAGTCAGGCAAACTAAGTGATGCTGAAATCAAGACATTGACAGATGCACTAGCAAAAGCAAATGGATTGACAACATCAACGGATGTTAAAGCTTTATTAGATACAGCTAAAGATTTGAGCTCATTAGTTCCTAAAGTTAATGTGGATATTGACGCTTTAAAAGCCGAAATAGCAGACGTTTTAGCACAGGCATTATCAGCACTAAATTCAACTGATCCGAAACTTGATGGTTTGGAAAGAGAAGCTTTAATTGTGGAAAAAGCTAAAGTTGAAGCTATTTTAGAAATAGATAATGTAACTATTGAGCAATTACTAAAGGCAAAAGAAAATTTAAAACAGATAATTAAGACATCAATTGAAGCTGAAATCGCAGAAACAGTGATGGAAAATGCTTTGAAAGAAGCATTATCTAAAGCCAAGCTTGTATTTAATGTAGCTCAAGATAAGCTACCTGTTAATGATTTAAAAGTATTGAAAGATATTATTAATGAAACAGAGTATCTGTTGGGTCAGGTTGCAACAAAAAATCAATTGGAGACTGCAAAGAATAATATTGTTCTAAAGACCTCTGATGCAATTGTTGATCTTGATATATTTGCTCAAACAAAGTTTGATGATTCACTTCAAAAAGCCAAAGATGTTTTAGCTAAACATAGAGAGGATATGAGTTCAGATTCGGAATATGAGTTAATAGAAGCAATAACTTTAGCCAAATCATTTGAACTTAAGGATGTTTCAACACTAAGTGTATCTGAAGCTTTGAAGTATATTGAAGACTTATTAAAACATGCGGTTACTTTAAATCATATTACTTCAACTATTTCTGATGAAATTAACTTTGCGAATGATATTGAAAATACTGTCTATGCAGGTTTAAACCTAATTGTTCCCGTTGAAAAAATAGTTACTTCGACTACTGATAAATGGTGGACAGATGTGGGTGGTGGTCTTGTTGGATTAGGGCTTGGCAATGTTCTAGGTGCTGATATTGCTAAATCTACGGCTGGTGTTCAATTTACTATTGGTGAGAATAGAACATGGGATTTTAACGCTACTATTTCTGTGAATACCTTATTAGGTGGTTCGGGTGTTAAGCTTGTGTTGATGCAGAAGATTTATAATGCTGATGGTAGTACGGATTGGATTCAGAGTACATTGGCATCTGGTGTTTTAGGTGGTGCAGTCTTTATTGGGAATAGTATGACAGTCCCTATTTTGGGCTTAGGGGCAGGTGAATATAAACTATTGGCTATGCCAACAAATGGTCTAAGTGTTGCTCAATTCTTAACTATAGAAATGAATGAAATTTATAGCTCGAATTGGGCTAGTGATGTAGAGGTTGATAGTAAAAATATTATTTTATACAAGGGAAATGTTATTGATGAAATTCAGGATATTAAATTTGGAGAATTAGATGAATTTAATAATTTGAAATCTTATACAGTGACTAAAATCTACATTAATAATGAGTGGATTGAGTTAAATAGTAAGCTTGGCTCTATTAATATCAAAGGGGTATATGGTGAGTTAAAAATTGATGCTCAAGGTAATTATACATATGAGCCAACCAAGCTTACGGTTCAGAGTATAGGTAAAGTTGATGAATTTAAAATCATTGTTGGTGATGGTAATCAGGTATTAAGTTACCAATTAAATGTTCAAATTCAAAGCCCACAAATTTCATCTAATAATGATGTTGTGAATCAAAAAACTGTGAGTAAAGATGGGTCTAAAATATTAACTGAAGATATTAATTCGGCTGAAGTTTACCTTACTAATAAGCTAGATAGTAATATACTGCTTAATAAATATGTGAGTAATGTAAAGGAAGTTAAATCTTTCGCTAATGGAGAAGTGTTAGATGCGCTGAAAATTTCATTTAATGTTGGTAATCATAATGGTACTAGTGTTTTTAAATTAACCAACACCTCAATTAGTACAATGAGTAATATGGTTTATAAATTGTACCGTATTGAAGCGGATGGTTTAGAGAGCAAAACTATTTACTATAATCCAATTAGTAAATCTGAATCTGAATCTGATTTTGGATATTTAAATTGGGGGCTGGGTGGTGTTCTTGATTTAAGTGGTTTATCTCTTGGTCAATATACATTAAGTTTAGGTAAGACGAGTGGTGTTGCGGCTACAGCAGGTGTAACTTTTACTGAAATAGGTTCGAATATTACAAATGTTGTATTTGATGCTGAAGGCTCAGGTTCTAAACGACTAGATTACGGTCAAACATTAAAAACTAATGAATACTTAAATTTTGAGATAAATGGTGTTGGAGTACAGGGTGTATTCACAGCAAAAATTGATCATACAAGTTTATTTAAGCTTAGAGAAAGTGAATGGGTTTTAGAAAAGCTAAATCATTCGACAGGTAAGTATGAGGTATATACAAATTTCTCTGAAGGTATGAATAAGGTTTTTGA
Organism: Acinetobacter portensis; assembly: GCF_010646905.1. NCBI lineage: Bacteria > Pseudomonadati > Pseudomonadota > Gammaproteobacteria > Moraxellales > Moraxellaceae > Acinetobacter > Acinetobacter portensis. Next base: position 113,852 of record NZ_JAAARQ010000002.1, on the reverse strand, counting down.
TAATGAGAATCCAATTTATATTAATGGTCTTGATGTTGGATCGTATCGCTTTATGTCTAAAAACATCGTTTCATTGAAGTTGCAAGATATTAAAGTACAAACAGTTTATGTTCATGAGTATGAAGTAGATAAGGGCATTTCTTTAAATCCAATCAAAGGCTCAGTCTTAGCTAATGATAGTTTTGATGCTAAAACCACCTTCTTTGAAGTTCTAGATGGTAGTGGTAATTTTATTCGCATTAATTCGGTTGATGGTTATAAGACGATTTTAGGTGAATACGGTACGCTAAAAATTTGGAGCACGGGCTATTATGAGTACGTTGCAGATAGAGTTAAGGGTGTAGATGATATTAATCAGAAAGATGTTTTTGAGTATAAGTTAGTTGGTATAGGTGGTGATTCAGTTAAATCTAAACTCTCAATTAATATTGGTTCTAGCTCTTTAACACAGTTAGAAAAAGGCGGTACGAATATAGAATTATCAGGTAAAGAAGATTTTAATGATATTTTATTGGGTAATGAATTTAATAACTGGATTTCAGGTAATGGTGGTCATGATTCTTTAATCTACAAAGTTTTAAATGAATCTAGCCATACAGCAGGAAATGGTCATGATATTTGGACAGATTTTGCTGTCGGAAATGCAGCTAAAGATGAGGCTGATTCAATAAATCTTAATGAGATTCTAGTGGGTTTTGATAAATCAAAATTGAATGATTTTATTTCGATTAAATACGATGAAGTATCAAAAACTGCTGTAATTTCTGTAGACCGAGATGGTAGTAGTTTAAAATATGAAAAAACTGAATTATTAACGCTTCAAAATATTCAGAACAGTCCATCTAAGCAACTTGATGCGATTAAAACAGGTGAGGATTTAATGAAACTCTTACTTGATAACAACCAAATCATTTTCTAATCTAATTGTAGAAAACTGAAAATAAAAAATCCCTAACTTCGGTTGGGGATTTTTTTATGCAGAAAGCCATAAAAGTTAATGTTAAAACTTTATGAAAAATAGTGCTTAGGTTAAGATGAGCCATCATTAATAAAAGCACTTATGAAAACCTATGCAACCATTTGTTCTATACAATTCAGAGCAACGTAAAAAAGTTGAATTTGTTCCACGTAAAGAAGGACATATCGACATGTATGTGTGCGGTATGACAGTTTACGACTACTGTCATATTGGTCATGCTCGCGTAATGGTTGCATTTGACTACATTATTCGTTTCTTACGCAGTCAGGGTTGGAATGTAAAATATGTTCGAAATATTACAGATATCGACGACAAGATTATTAAACGTGCCAATGAAAATGGCGAAAGTATTACCGCTTTAACAGATCGTTTTATTCAAGCAATGAATGACGATGCTGAAAATTTAGGATGCTTACATCCAGATGAAGCACCACGTGCAACAGACTATATCGATCAAATGCAAAATATGATTGGTACGCTTGTTAATAAAGGCACAGCATATCCATCGGCAAATGGTGATGTGTATTTTGAAGTTGAAAAATTTGCAAAATATGGTCGTCTTTCAGGTCGTAAACTCGAAGATATGCAAGCAGGTGCATCTGATCGTGTAGATGTTGAAGTAGAGAAAAAACATCCATTTGACTTCGTACTTTGGAAACATGCCAAAGAAAATGAACCATCATGGGCTTCACCATGGGGTAATGGTCGTCCAGGTTGGCATATTGAATGTTCAGCAATGTCGACATGCTGCCTAGGAAATCATTTCGATATTCATGGTGGGGGTTCAGACTTAACATTCCCACATCACGAAAACGAAATTGCACAATCAGAAGCTGCAACAGATGAACAATATGTAAACTACTGGATGCATGTTGGTTTCATTAATGTTGATGGTGAAAAAATGTCTAAGTCTTTAGGCAACTTCTTTACTATTCGTGATGTAATGGATAAATTCCATCCTGAAGTTATTCGTTATTTCATCGTATCATCGCACTATCGTAGCCCTGTAAATTTTTCAGATACTGCGTTAAAAGAAGCGAAAAATACACTGTCACGTTTCTATCATTCTTTCAAAGCATACCAGCAAACTTATGGTACGGACGTTGTTGCAGCGTATGATGAAGCACTGGTTGAACGTTTTAATGCTGCAATGCGCGATGACTTTAATACCTCAGAAGCGATTGCAGTTTTATTTGAAATTAACAAAGAATTGAACCGTGCAGTTAAAGATGAGAATTCAGAGCAAGCAGCTGTTTACTATGCAACTTTACGTCATTTAACCAATATTTTAGGTTTAGTTCAGCACAATGTAGATGATTTTTTAAAGTCAGATATTGGTCAAGAAGCCTTGGGTTTATCTGCTGAACAAATTGAAGATTTGATTCAACAGCGTGTCGACGCAAAGAAAGCGAAAGAATTTGCGCGTGCAGATGAAATTCGCCAATCTTTACTCGATCAAGGTGTAGTTTTAGAAGATACGCGTCAAGGGACAATTTGGCGTCGTGCTGATTAATTGATCAAATGAAATTGTAGAGAGTTGACATCATCATAAAACTCTCTATAATTCACCTCATTGCGGGAATAGCTCAGTTGGTAGAGCATAACCTTGCCAAGGTTGGGGTCGGGAGTTCGAGTCTCCTTTCCCGCTCCAGAATACGAAAAAGCGCCTATCGAAAGATAGGCGCTTTTTTTATGCCTAAATATATTTCGCTGCTGTCTAAAAATAATTACAGTCAAATACTTTATTTACTCAATGCTAATGGATGTATTCCGAATGCCTAACAGTGGTTTAAAAAAGAGATTTCTTACACATTTTGAACCATTGTGATTGAATAGATATGATAAAATTGCGAAAATTAAGCAGAAATGCATATGAATGGCTCTTATAGGGCAAGGTCTTAAAGTTGAATTCAGAAAACATGCCAAATCAAATTGATTTTCAAAGCGTTGCTTTAGAAACATTAAAAATAGAAAAACATGCATTACAAGTTCTTACGACACAAATTGATGATCGTTTTACGCAAGCTTGTGAAATTATTTTGCAATGCAAAGGTCGTTTAGTTGTGACGGGTATGGGAAAATCAGGTCACATTGGTCGCAAAATGGCAGCAACTTTTGCTTCAACAGGAACACCTTCATTTTTTATGCATCCCGGTGAAGCAGGGCATGGCGATTTGGGCATGATTGTTCGTGGCGATGTTTTAATTGCAATTTCCAATTCAGGAAAAAGTGATGAAATTATGATGTTAGTGCCTTTGGTTAAGCATCTAGGTGTGCCATTGATTACTATTAGTAGTGACAATAAAGGGCCAATGCCAAAAAATGCAGATGTTGCACTGACACTAGGTAATATCCAAGAAGCATGCCCATTGGGTTTAGCACCAACTTCAAGCACAACGGCAACACTTGCTTTAGGTGATGCTTTGGCTGTTGCATTGTTGGAAGCTCGTGGTTTTACTGCTGATGATTTTGCACGTTCACATCCTGCAGGTGCTTTAGGCAAACGCTTATTACTCGATGTAAAACATCTTATGCATACGGGTGATGAGCTACCAAAAGTATCTCCAGACACACCAATGAATCAAGTGCTTTATGAGATTTCAAGTAAGCGATTAGGTCTAACCACCATCGTTGATGAAAATGACGTTTTGCTTGGTATTTTTACGGATGGTGATTTACGTCGTTTGATCGATAAGCAGCAAGGCTTTGATATTCATTTATCTATATCTGAAGTCATGACGAAGCATCCTCAGACTATTGGGCAAAACTCTCGTGCCGTGATTGCATTAGAGAAAATGAATGAAAAGAAAGTAAATCAATTTGTTGTGGTTGATACTGAAAATAAAGTGATTGGCGTAATTGGTATGCATGACTTAATTCAAGCTGGGGTAAAATAGATAATGGCATCATATGTTTTGTTAGAACAAGCACGTCATGTTGAGGCTTTGGTTCTAGATGTTGATGGTATTTTGAGTGATGGTTTTGTTACGCTTACAAACTCAGGCGATGAAATTAAATCTTTCGATATTCGTGATGGATTAGGCATGAAGCTTGTACAACAAGCAGGTGTTAAAGTCATTATTATTACTGGTCGTAAAAGTAATATCGTAGAACAACGTATGTCTGCATTAGGTGTAGATTTAGTATTTCAAGGTCGTGAAGATAAAGGCGTTGCATTAAAAGAGGCATGTGCACAATTTAATCTTAAACCTGAAGATTGCTTATATATGGGGGATGATTGGCCCGATTTATCTGCATTTGCAATTGCAGGTATGAAGGTTACTGTTCCAAATGGTCATGTTGAAGTGCGTCGTCGTGCAGATTTAGTGACACAAGCGATGGGTGGGCGTGGTGCTGTACGTGAAATTTGCGATATGATTTTAATGTCGAAAGGCGTATACACACAGTTACTCGAAAAATATGCATCTGCGCCACAATAATGTTATATACATTCAAAAGCTTGAGTTGAAATCACACTTATGGATACAAAAAAATTATATGTCGTCGCTTTAATGATTGCAGCTATAAGTGGTGGTTATTATTATTTGGGCGGGAAAGGTAAAAAGCTAGAAGTCGATTCTTCTAGAAGCATGACTTATTCTGCCGAACAAATTAATTTGACTCAAACAGATGAAAAAGGCTTGATATCTTTAAAGGCGCGAGCAGATCGTTTAGAACAAGATATGCAAAAAAATAGTGCTAGGTTAACGAATCTGAATGCAGATACTTTTCAAGATTCTAAACCCGATGGGAGCTTTTTTGCTAAAGTTGTGAATTCTTATGACAATAACTCAAAGGTTGTCATGTCTAATCAGGTTTTAGCCACACGTTTTCTAGATAGTGGTGAAAAAATGACATTTAAGACATCAGAACTGACGGGTTATCCTAAAACTAGAGATTTGCAAACAGATAAGCAAATTACCGTTGAGTCCCCACAAGCTAAATTTTTAAGTCAGGGGATGAAGGCAAATTTTAACAACGGACAATACGAATTTTTTAATATTCGAGGAACATATGAACGATAATTCTAAGCTTAATACATTGAAATTTTTAGCTAAAAAATCTTTACTCGTGGCAAGCTTGGCAATTGTATCCTCGAGCGCGGTATATGCAATTCCATCAGATCGTCAACAACCATTATCATTGGTTGCAGACAGAGCAACGTTTAATGAAAAGTCTGGCGTAACAACATATAGCGGTAATGTCATTATTGAACAAGGCACAATGAAGGTTCAAGCTGCATCACTTGTTGCAAACTTAAATGCAAATAAACAAATTAGCGTAATTACAGCAACAGGTGGACCTGCAAAATTTCAGCAAAAGCTTGATTCTGCCAAAGGGTTAGCAAAAGGTCAGGCACAAAAAATTGTGTATAACGCAGAAACAGGAATTATCACGCTTTCAGGTAATGCATTACTTGAACAAAATGGCTCAAGTATTCGTGGTGCAACATTAAAATACAGCATGAATAAAGGTGATATTGAAGCAATTGGTACTCCAAATAGTACAGGCTCTTCAAATGGTCGTGTACAAATCGTGATTCCGCCAACAAGCTCTAAATCTTATCCTGGAGCACGTGATTAATGGATGAACTAGATAAAACACAAACTTTATGTATTAAGCATTTAGCTAAAAATTATAGTAAGCGTTGGGTTGTAAAAGATGTTTCTTTCACTATGAAAAGTGGTGAAATTGTCGGTTTGCTTGGTCCAAATGGTGCAGGGAAAACAACAAGTTTCTATATGGTTGTCGGTCTTGTGCGTATGGATAAAGGCGAAATTCATTTAGATGATTTAGATTTATCTGATTTAGCCATGCATGAACGCGCACAAAAGGGTATTGGTTACTTACCTCAGGAAGCTTCAATTTTTAGAAAACTGACGATTTCTGAAAACATCATGGCAATTTTAGAAACGCGTAAAGATTTGAATAAAGATCAGCGTAAAAAACGCCTTTTAGAACTTTTGGCAGATTTTAAAATTACGCATATTAAAGATTCATTGGGTATGAGTGTTTCTGGTGGTGAGCGTCGTCGTGCTGAAATCGCACGTGCTTTAGCTGCAGATCCTAAATTCATGTTACTTGATGAGCCTTTTGCAGGTGTCGATCCAATTTCAGTCGGTGACATTAAAGATATTATTAGTACCTTAAAAAACCGTGGTATTGGTGTGCTTATTACAGATCATAATGTACGAGAAACACTCGCAATTTGTGAAAGAGCTTACATTGTAAGTGAAGGTTCTGTGATTGCAGAAGGCTCTCCGCAAGATGTTTTAGCCAATGAAACAGTACGTCAAGTTTACCTTGGTGATGATTTTGTAGTCTAAGTATTAGAATTTCATGCAGATTTTTATGTAAACATCTGCATGAATTATAAATTGAAAAATACGGTAATAAAACTTAACAAAAAATACACATTAACAAACAAATAGCGATAAAATAAAACAAAATTATTTTGTTAAATTGATCATGTTTATCAGACAAAAAACGGTAAATATAAAGCTATTTATTTCGAGTGCCATGAAGCCACTCAGCTTGTTATCGCTTGCTATATTTCTCCCAAATCATGCATATACTCAAAGCCCCAATAAGCATTCTACAATGGTAGTAAAAGATGCTTTATCGGGGATTTTATCTCCCAAATCGAACCCAAATTTTAATCAGGCAAATTTTAGCGAACTAAGTGATTTTAGTGTTTATAGACAACAATCCGAAGCATTGCCGATTATTTCTCAAGGTTCATATAGTCAAATTTCGCCTCGTGTGATTGTTTCCCAAATACAAAAGCCACAAAGCTTTAATCATGCGATTTTAATAGCATTGCAACGTAGTCCAACAGTGACACAATCAATTGCAAACCTATCTTCTCAGAACGCTACAATTGACGTGGCTCGTGCAAGTTATTATCCACAAATCTCGGGTGGTTTTTCTTCTGCCGATTTAACTGATCAAAAAGGTTATGGACAAGTTCTGAGTTTGAATGCAACGCAAATGCTTTACGATTTTGGTAAAGTTAAAAGTAGCGTTAGTATTGAACAAGCAAAATTAATAGCATCTCAAGCCAATGTATTAGTCGATATTGACAAAATTGCTTATGATACTGCTATTGCGATTGTAAATATTAAACGTTATCAAAGTATTACCGCAATTGCTAAGCAGCAAATTGAAGGGATGTCTCATATTGCTGAGATTACTAATTTACGCGCAAAAGCGGGTATTAGTACGCAGGCAGACCCTGTGCAAGCGCTATCAAATGTCGAGTCGGCTCAAGCAAATTTAATTGTGCAAGAAACGCAATTAAGCCAATATCAACAAAAACTTCGAACGCTTGTTGGTGTAGATGCAAGAACGCTTGATTTTCAAATTCCTGAAACAATTGTTGCAGATTCACATTTATATGAAGAACCTAAATTCAATAGGGTTCCTAAAATGATGGTTGCGCAAACAGAAGTAGCAATTGCAAGATTACAAAAAGAACAAACCAAATTAAGTAATTACCCAACTTTAAGTGTGAAAGGTTCTCTTAGCCAAGCTGTAAATGGTAAGCATCCAAGCAATAATGAAGATGATGGAACAGATAGTTCAATCATGCTTGAAGCGACAAGCACTTTTTATCAGGGGGGGCTGTTTCCTCTAGAAATAAAGCGGCTAGTTTTGCCGAAGAAGCTGCAAAAGCAAAAGTTAGTTCTGTTTATTTAGATGTTTTAGATGAGTTGAGAGTGATTCGTGAAGAAATTGATAATAAGCAAAAATTATTTGGCATTTTAACTGCACGTAAAGCAACAACCATTCGTACACGCGAGTTGTATCAAGAGCAATATAAGTTGGGTACGCGCTCTGCGGTAGATTTATTGAATGCCGAACAAGCGATTCATAGTGCAGCGCAAGAAATTGAAAATGCACGTTATGACATTTATGCAGCACTTATTAAATACCTTTCGATTACGGGGCAATCTTTTGATGCTTATCAATTGAAAAATACATCAATCCAAGGGTTTATGGTGAAGCCATGAGTACAAAAATTAATTATCAACCTTGGCTTCAGGCAGTTTTGTCGATTGCAAAGCATTACCGCATAGAACCTTCTGAAGAGCGCATTCGTTTGCAACTCGATTGGAATCCGAATCAAACGGTAGATGATGTTCTTGCCGTGATGACGCGCCAAATTGGTTTAAGTATTCGTAAATCTACATTGAATAAAGATTTATTGAATCCTTGGCGTTTACCGATCATTGTTGAAATGAATGATGGTCAAGTGGGGGTGGTCGATAAAATAGATGCTGAAGGGCATGTAAATATTCAATTTAGTGGTGATGGTGGCTTATCTCAAACATCAACCATTGATGTTTTAGAACAACATATTCGTCATGTTTATATTTTACGTCCTGAAAAATCTGTACCCGATGCACGTATTGATGAGTATATAAAACCGTATGAGCAAAGCTGGTTTTGGTCAATTGTTCTTCGAGATTGGAAACGTTATACCGATGTGATGTTGGCATCATTATTGGCAAATATTTTAGCTTTAGCTACCATTCTATTCTCCATGAATGTGTATGACCGTGTTATTCCTGCACAGTCAGTATCTACACTTTGGGTGCTTGCTAGTGGTGTTTTACTCGCTTCAATTTTCGAGTTTGTGCTGCGTATGGCACGTATTTATTTATCCGATACTATTGGTAAACGTGCAGATTTACGAATTTCAGATCGTGTTTTTGGTCATGCTTTGCGTATTAAAAATAAAGAAAGATCGAAATCGACAGGGACTTTTATTTCACAAATTCGTGAATTAGAAGGCGTACGAGATTTGGTCACATCAACCACTATTTCAGCCATCGCAGATTTACCATTCTTTTTATTATTCCTCGCAATTTTCTGGATTATTGGTGGCAATTTATTCTGGGTGATGTTGATAATTGTGCCACTGATGATTCTTCCTGGTTTCTTAGCGCAAAAACCTTTAGCGAAACTTGCCAATGAGGGGATTCGTGAAAGCTCCATTCGTAATGCGATGTTGGTAGAAGCCGTTCAGGGTATTGAAGATATCAAACTTTTACGTGCCGAAACTCGATTCCAAAATCAATGGAATCACATGAATGAAGCATCTGCCGAAGTTTCTATGCGCCAACGTAAAATAGTGGGCTTTATGAATACTTGGACGCAAAAAATCCAAGGTTTGGCATTTGCAATTGTCGTTTTAGTTGGTGCTTTTGCTGTGATGGAAGGGGAAATGACCACGGGTGCATTGGTGGCGTGTTCAATTTTATCTTCACGTATGCTTGCACCTATTTCACAATTGGCAGGAGTTTTAGGACGTTGGCAACAAGCCAAAGCGGCTAAAAAAGGCTTAGATGAGTTGATGAAAAAGCCTGTCGATCAGCCTGATCATGCACACCTTATTCATAAACCTGCAATTCATGGTGACTATGAATTCTCAGAAGTCCTTTTCCAATATGGAGAAGATGATCCAAAACCAAGCTTAATTATTCCTAAATTGCAGATTAAAGCAGGCGAAAAAATTGCCATTCTTGGTCGAAATGGTGCAGGTAAATCAACGCTATTACAGTTGCTTTCGGGTATGCAAACACCTGTTCAAGGGAAGATTAAACTCGATGGCGTAGATATGTCACTTATTGATCCATCAGATGTGCGTCGTGATATGTCACTTTTAAATCAAAGTTCAAGTTTGTTTTTTGGAACTGTGCGTGAAAATATTACGCTTGGTGCACCTTTAGCAAGTGATGATGAAATTTTACATGCCTTAAAAATGACAGGTGCAATCAACTTTGTTCAAGACAAAAAAGAAGGTTTGGATCATATGATTTTAGAGGGCGGAATAGGCTTCTCTGGTGGTCAACGTCAAGCCTTACTGTTATCGCGCTTATTAATTCGTAAGCCAAATATTTTACTCTTAGATGAGCCTACCGCAGCCATTGATGATGTCACTGAAAAGCAATTTATTGATCAGTTGAAACAGCAACTTGATCATAAAACATTGGTTATTGCGACACACCGTAGAGCAGTTCTAGAGTTGGTAGATCGTATTATTGTGATGAATGACGGCAAGATTGTGATGGATGGTCCTCGTGATCAAATTTTAAATCAGTCGCAAGCGAAACCTCGTGTGCAACAGCATCAAATTCAAGCTGGAGTTCAATCATGAGTGAAGCAAAGTTAAATCAAAAGCGTAACATGACTGTTACTGAGCTTGAGCCACCATTACCTAAAGCTAGCATGCTGATTTGGATTGTATGTATAGGGCTTTTGGTTTTATTGGCTTGGGCGTGGTTTTTTAAGCTTGAAGAAGTTTCAACAGGTACGGGTAAAGTTGTTCCTACATCGAAAGAGCAAATTGTTCAGTCTTTGGATGGCGGTATTTTGACAAAAATTCACGTGAAAGAAGGTCAAGTTGTAGAACAAGGACAAGTGCTTGCACAATTAGACCCAACACGTTTTGAATCTAATGTTGGTGAAACAGCATCATTATTGATGTCGTCTAAAGCAACAGCTGCTCGTTTACGTGCAGAAGTAAGTGGTACGGCATTATCTTTTCCGTCAGAGGTGCTGAAAGAACCTAAATTGGTTGCTGAAGAAACGGCTCTTTATAATTCAAGACGTGCTAATTTAGAAGAATCATTATCAGGCTTAAAGCAAGCGTTAAATTTAGTGAAGCAGGAATTGAGCATGACCGAACCACTTGTTGCAAAAGGTGCTGCAAGTGACGTTGAGGTACTTCGATTAAAGCGTCAAGCCAATGATTTACTAAATCAAATGAATGATATTAAAAATCAATATTATGTGAAATCTCGTGAAGAGTTAGCAAAAGCTAATACCGATATTGAAACACAACAGCAAGTGGTAAAAGGGAAGTCTGATACCTTAAACCGTACGCTTTTTAAATCGCCTGTGCGTGGTATTGTGAAAGAAATTGATGTGATGACCATAGGTGGGGTTATTCCACAAAATGGTAAAATCATGACCATTGTGCCATTAGATGATCAGCTTCTGATTGAAGCACGTATTTCACCTCGAGATATTGCCTTTATTCATCCTGAGCAAGAAGCACTTGTTAAAATTACCGCATATGATTATGCTATTTATGGTGGCTTAGCAGGTAAAGTAACAGTTATTTCACCTGATACAACTCGAGATGAAGTGAAGCAAGACCAATTTTATTATCGTGTTTATATTCGTACCAATACAGATAAGCTGACCAATAAAGAAGGTAAGCAATTTAGTATTACCCCAGGTATGGTGGCGACAGTTGATATTAAAACAGGTTCAAAAACTGTACTTGAATATCTGGTTAAACCATTTAATAAAGCACGTGAAGCATTACGTGAACGCTAAAACTAAATAATTCACTTATAAAAACCTCTTTTCGAAGAGGTTTTTTATTGCCAAATTTAGCCCTAAAACACGTTATAATGACTTAATTGCTTAAGTTTTTTCATTTATGCCATTTACCATTGCCCAAGCTGTAGAATTTGAAGAAGATATAAAGAAAAGTCGCTTTCAAGCCATTGCTGTACCTGTAGAAAATGAACAAGCGGTGAAAGACTTTTTAGAAGCCAATAAAGATCACACCACAACACACCAATGTTGGGCTTGGAAAATAGGGCATGATGTACGGTTTAATGACGATGGTGAACCATCTGGCACAGCAGGGCGTCCAATATTAGCCACAATTGAAGGCAATGAGCTGACCAATGTACTTGTGTTAGTCAACCGATGGTATGGTGGTGTTAAGCTTGGTACAGGTGGTCTTGTACGCGCCTATGGTGGAAGCGCAGGGCAATGCTTGTTACTTGCTGAAAAAATTGAACTGATTAAAAAAGAAAAAATTTACTTTGAATGTTTATTTAATGAATGGTCAATTTTACAATATGAATTAAAACAAAGCGAAATTGAATATCAGGAAAGTTATACCGCAGATGGTGTTCAGGTAAATGCACTCGCACAAATTCATCAAATTGAACCGCTCGCTCATAAAATTCAAGATTTAACCCGAGGACGTGCGCAACTCAAAATTGTTGAGGAGCCATCGAATGACTGATATCGATCCATTATTAAAATATCGTGAACAGCATAAACATCGTTTGAATTATATGCCTTGGTTATATTGGTCGTTAAAGCCAAAAAATCGTGCGTGGGCAGATGAGTGGCAAAAAGAATATCAAGCATATTTGATGTCGATGGAAACAGTTGAAATCGGTGAAAATTGTTTTATTTCACCCTTGGCACATATTTTTGCTGAACCAGGTCGTAAAATTATTATTGGTGATAATACTTTTATTGCAGCCGATTGCACTTTGCATGGGCCACTTGAAATTGGCAATGAAGTTGCTATTAATCATCACTGTATTTTAGATGGTGGACGAGTCGGTATTAAATTGCATGATCAAGTTCGTATTGCAGCCTATTGTCACTTATATGCTTTTGATCATGGTATGGAACTTGATATGCCAATCTATCAACAACCTGTGCGCTCTCAAGGGATCGAAATAGGCAAAGATGTTTGGTTGGGTGCGCATGTTGGTGTGAAAGATGGCGTGAAAATTGCCGATCATGCAGTGGTTGGTATGAACAGTATGGTTACGAAAGATGTCGCTGAAAATGAAATTGTGTCAGGCAATCCTGCAAAGTTAATACGTTATCGAAAATAATAAATGAAGCTTAAACTTACATAATTTGATGAAAACTATAATAAAGATGTGCTAATTTAAAAATAACAACAATGAATTAAAAAATGTGAAACATAAGGAGGGTTTTATGAAACGTGTAGTGGCTTGTATTGATTCATCCCCTTGTATTAATGCACTTGCTGAAGCTGCAGCTTGGATTGCCAAGAAAACCAATCGAGAACTTGTGTTATTACAAGTTTTGGACTATTACCCTGCAAGTTATCATTTAGGGGAAATTAGTGGTGTGATTGGTTTTGAAAGTAATGCCATGCTTTTAAAAGAGCTTGCGGAGCTTGAACAAAAACAAAGTGAATTAGCACTCGATTATAGTAATAATTTACTCAATCATATTTCTGAATTAATTCAAGAAAAACACGATATTGTACCTACTCGAATTCAAGAAAAAGGTGATTTTTTAGAACAAAGTTTTAATGTTCTTCAAGAAGATGATATTGCATTAATTGGGCGTTTAGGCGAGCGATCTGCTGAACGAAAAAAAGCAATGGGAAGCAATGTTGAAAACTTTATTCGTGGTGCAAATTGCACCGTAATGACTGTGGGTGAAACATTTAAGCCACCTACACGTTTTATCTTTGCTTATGAATATTCTCCAACGTGCGTGAAGATGATGCATCGAATTGCAAAAACTGATTTACTACGATTATTGCAATGTCATTTGTTATATGTGGGGGATCATCCTGAAGTGCTTAAAGAGCCTGAAAACTTTTTGAAGCAAGCAGGTTTAGATGTCGTTACAGAATATAGATATGGTGATGTTTCAGAAAATATTTTGGAATATCAAAAAGAACATGGTATTCAACTTATTCTGTTGGGTGCATTTAGCCATAGTAAAATCAAACAATTCTTTTTGGGGAGTATTACAACCGCTATTTTTAGGAACTCAATCGTACCTTTATTGGTGGTTAAATAAGGATATTTCTATTGTTTAGAGTAATTTGTCTAAACTGATTTATTTCTGTCCATAGTTATCCTCATTTACTGTGGATAACTATATGGACAGTGTGTGTAAGTCTATAAAGTTAAATAATAAAAAAACAAAGTTTGTTTTTTGTTCGCTGTTAAAAAATTATTTAACAATCGCAATTGCAAAGCCATCATGTCCTTTACTACCAACCGTTTGTAGGGCAGTGCAAGAAAGAATTTTAGGATGATTTTGCATCGCTTTAAACATGTCACGAATGCCTTCAATACTTGGTTTATGATTGTCAGGATTTAAAATTTCACCTGCACGAATCACGTTATCTAAAAAGATAATGGTGCCTGAATGCGATAAATTTAAGCTCAATTCTAAATACTCAGGATAGCTTTGTTTATCGGCATCAATAAAAATAAAATCGAAAGGTGCTGTATCTTCAGGTAAAGCACGAAGAATATCAGCTGCACGACCACATTTTAATTCGACAGTAGGTTTAAGCTTAGCATTGTCGATATTTTCTTGACCTAATGCTGCGTGTGTATCACGACCTTCCATTGTTAAAATATAACCATCTTCAGAAAGTGCACGAGCCAACCACATGGTGCTGTAAGCAGCAAAAGTACCAAGTTCAAGTACGCGTTTGCAATTGTTCATTTGAATGAGCATTTGCAATAACATGCCTTGGTTTGGCGCAACAGCAAGATGATCTGGGAAGCCTTTATCGTCAGTATTTTTTAAAGTCTGAGTCAAAATTGGATCTTCAGGAGTTAAATGTGACTCGATATAACTATCAATTTCTGTCCACATTTGTTGCATAGTACATTTACCTTTGTTGCGTTGCGTGCATTTTATACCTTTATGCTCAGACTGCAATTTTTAAAGCAAAAAATCCATCTAAGATATCAATAAGACATAAAAAAGAGGTCAATTGACCTCTTTTTTAAGATTTTAATTTAGTAATGACACATCGATGATTTACGAGATAAATCGGGTCCCCAAGTACGGAAGCCTTGAGAGTCAATATGAATTTGACCAGTAGAATACAAGCCTAAGCCCATGTTTAGGCTACTACCGTATTGTGACCAAAATTGGCAAAGCTTGAATTTGCTATATTCAATATATGCATAATCTTCTGGTTGAGGAATTGCAGGACCAATACGGAAATCGATGGCAGAGTTAAATAAATGACGTGATGAACTTGCACCACCAGCGCATTGATTTAAAGCTAAGTCACGATAAACAGAGGTTACCGTGAAGTCTGTTAAAACTTTAGATGCAATTAAGTATTTAAAAATGCGTAATGTAGGAACTTGATTTGCCCATAATTCACGGCTAGGAACCATGTATTCAGAACGACCACATTTTTGCCAATCACGTGCGGTGCGTAGTAATTCATAGCTAGGAATAATATTACCTACGCCATTTTTTTCTAAGAATATTTCATAATCTCGGATTTGTTTTAAATTATTACTTACGGCAGTCCATGAGTTATATGCATAAGGAATAACTTTAGGCGGAACCTTTCGATCAAAAGTCACATTTTCTTGAGGGATGAAAATTCTTTTACCCTGTGTAGATGTAGAACCTTGATTGGGATTAGAAGAACATCCAATCATGAAAAGTGGGATAAAACTAAACGAAAGCACGGCTTTCAAAAAATGCTTCATTATTTAAATCAGAAGTTTATTAAAATCAGAAATATAATAATCTAAAAAATGAGAATTATTCAGAAAATATTGAAATGAAATGTGTCTTTTGTGGGTAAAAAAAGATCAGCAAGTGCTGATCTTTTTTTTAATCTTATTTTTCAAGATATTGTAATTTATCTTCTTTGCCATTCCATTCTTCACGGTCGGCAGGTTGGTCGCCAATTTGCGTGATATTTGGCCATGTTTGCGACAGTTCTGCATTTAGCTCGATAAAGACTTCTTGACCTGCAGGTAACTCGTCTTCCGAGAAAATTGCATTTGCAGGGCACTCTGGTTCACATAGCGCACAGTCAATACATTCATCTGGATTGATGACAAGGAAGTTTGGACCTTCGTAGAAACAATCAACAGGACAAACTTCAACGCAGTCTTGATATTTACATTTAATACAATTTTCTGTGACAACAAATGTCATGGCGACGGCTACCTAAAAATTTGGTCTAATAACTAATGATGTATTTTAGGCAAAAACACATCAAACAAACAATTCCTTTTATTGATATTTATTATTTAAATCTATGAAAAGGGCAAAATGATATGATTTTTATTGATAAATGATAATTAATATCACTTAGCTAGATGTTTGGAAATAGCCAAGTGATTTTTAAATTAACTATTTTTCAGTTGTTGTGAACCAATCCAATGTTTAGAAAATTGATAAGCGGCTCGTCCTGAACGTTGCCCACGTGATTGACACCATCTTAGAGCTTCAATACGCGCTTCATCATCCATGACCATATTGGCTTTATGTAAGTAATTTTCAACAATTTCTAAATATAAGTTTTGATCCATAGGATAAAACGAAAGCCATAAGCCAAATCGGTCTGACAATGAAATTTTTTCTTCAATGGCTTCCTGAGGATGTAGCTCTGTGTATTGAGGGACATCAACTTTTTGAAGTGGGGTATTTTCATGCATAAATTCAGGCAATAAATGTCTGCGGTTACTGGTTGCATAAATAATAAAATTACCTGAACCCGATTGTAATGAGCCATCTAAAACACTTTTTAAACTACGGTAGTTTTCATCTTCCGCATTAAAAGCCAAATCATCACAATACACGATAAACTTTTCAGGACGATCTTTAATAATGTCTTGAATTAAGGGTAAATCGGATAAATCATCACGTTCAATTTCAATGAGTCTTAACCCTTGTGATTCATAT
The DNA here is from genome assembly GCF_010646905.1 of Acinetobacter portensis. Lineage (NCBI taxonomy): Bacteria > Pseudomonadati > Pseudomonadota > Gammaproteobacteria > Moraxellales > Moraxellaceae > Acinetobacter > Acinetobacter portensis. The sequence goes on along the minus strand of NZ_JAAARQ010000002.1, from coordinate 97,378 downwards.
TCTGTAAGTAATGCACGAACAATAGATGATTTTCCTGTACCGCGAGAACCTGTTAGTAGCACATCATTGGCAGGTAAGCCTTTTAAAAACTGTAAGGTGTTTTGAATGACTTTTTCTTTTTGACGCTCAATACCTTTTAAGTCTGCTAAATACATAGTTTTTGCTTGAACAATGGGCTTTAATTGTTTGTTTTGCCATTTATATGCAGATGTTGAAAAATCTGAACTGTGTTGAAGCTCGGGCAAAGCTTGTTGTACTTGTTGCAGTACGGTGGTCATTAATTTTAAAAGGTTTTCGGGTAAATCAATTAGTGCCATGATTTTTCAGCTTATATTTCAATATAGAGGAGGCTAGATATTGCTTAAAGAATGTATACCAAACTTCAATAACTTGCCAAGTAAAACACGTTTTAATCATTGAACTCTTTATAGAAGTTCTGCATAGTGAGAATTAGGGTTGATGTATAAAAACATGGAAGAGGGTTGTAATGTTATTTAAAGATTTTGGAAATGGCATGAATACACATAAAAACAAACGGATTAAAGAATTAAAAAAACAAATTGAACAGGCTGAATCTTATGAAGAATGGCAGCATTTAGCGTTAAAAATAGATGAAGAAACGGGTGCACAAGCATGGAAATATGATAATTCATCGCCTTATTTTGATGCAGAAATAATTGCGCATCGTTTAATTTTACTCCGACGTTATAGAGCGCAAAATCGTATTTCAGATTTAATGCATATTTTGCGTGAAGGTTTAACTTACGATATTGCCAATATTGCACATCCAATGTTGTTTACAGCAACCATGGTTGGAACAAAAAAAATCATTGAAGATTATGTTGCAGAGGTAAGTAATAGTTTGGCATTTGTGGCATCAGAACAATGTCAAACGATAAACAATGAAGAGAAAATCGTATTTTTCCAGGCCTGTCAAAAAGCTTATGGTCAGCCTGCATTAATGTTTTCAGGCGGTGCAACGCTAGGTTTGTTTCATACAGGTGTTTGTAAGGCATTACTAGAGCAAGATTTAATGCCAAAAGTGATGTCGGGTTCAAGTGCAGGGGCAATTATGACTGCAATGCTTGGCGTTTCTAAGCCTTCAGATATTCAACAAATTTTAAGTGGTGAAAGTTTCTTTAATGAAGCATTTAAATTTAGAGATTGGCGTGAAATTCTTAAAGGGAATGGCGGTATTGCTGATGTTAGATTCCTTAAACAATTTTTAAAGAACAATTTAGGTGATTTAACTTTTGCTGAAGCTTTCGAGCGATCTGGCTTACATATTAATGTTGCTGTTGCGCCGTATGATGCTTCTCAAGATGCACGAATTATGAATACCTATACAGCTCCAGATTTGTTGGTTTGGAGCGCTGTATTGGCTTCGTGTGCTGTACCTGTATTATTTCCACCTGTACGCCTTACAAGTAAACGCCAAGATGGTAAATACACACCCTATATGGCAACAACTACATGGGTAGATGGCAGTGTACGTAGTGATTTTCCACAAGAGAAAATGGCACGGTTATATAATTTAAATTACACCATTGCATGTCAGGTAAATCCGCACGTTGTGCCTTTTATGCAAAGTGATGAAGAACGTTTTCGTAAGGATATGCTCAGTTGGCCTGAACGTATTGTGCGTCGTCAAGGAAAAGTAATTTCAAGAGGTATGATGGATTTTGCACGTGAACGCGTGGGAAGTGTACCGACGGTAAGACGTTTGCTTGATCATGGTTATGGGGTAATAGATCAGCGTTATTATGGTGATGTAAATATCGTGGGGCATTTTAACTTGCGTCATTACAGTTATATGCTACAAAACCCGAAAGAACACTTATTTAAGATGTTGCAACGTGAAGGTGAGCGAGCAACATGGCCAAAAATTTCATCTATCGAAGTTCATGCACGTGTAGGTAAAACCATTCAGCATTGCTTAGAGCTTCTCACATATCAACAAGATAAAGTGCAATATGCAGGTTCAGAATATATTCAAATTTAATTTGGAAGATATACTTTCTAAAAAATTAACTTGTGCAAGTCAGCCGAATAGTTTGGCTTTAGGACGCCGTGTATTTTATTGGTTTGAAGAACATCAACAATATTGGCTAAAAACCCAAGCACTGCAAAATGAAGTCAGCCTAGAAGATGCTTTTCAGCGTGAGCTTGATTTCTATTCATCCTTAAGTGAAAAGCAGATTGAAAGCATTGCATTGCCTTTTCAAATTTTAAAGCATTCCACGGTGGTGAATAATTTTAATATCGGCATGCCACTTCTGATTTTACCCCATGCAAAGTTTTTATTTGATGAACCTACAAATACACTCAACATAGATCAAATTAAACATAAAATGCTTCAAGCACTTTCTGTATTAGAAAATTTGCATAAAGCAGGGTGGTTACATGCAGATTTAAAAGCAGAACATTTTGTTGAATATAACAATCAAACCAAACTCATCGACTTTGAACAAAGCATAAAAATTAAAGATACGCTTAAATTTTCACAATTAAATGCAACACCAAGACATATGGCGCCTGAATTATTTCACGCAGAAGCAAAAAGTATCGCTTCAGATATCTATGCTTTAGGTATTGTTTTTTATGAATGGTTAAAACAAGAGCGACTTTTTGCAAATAATTATTATGATTGGGCAGTTTTACACTGCCAAACGTTAAAAATTGAACTGCCAGAATCATTTATTTGTTTTAAAAGGACATTGGATGCAATGTTAATAAAGCAAAAAACAGATAGGTTGATTGATATTTCAGCATTAAAAATGAGCTTAATTACTGAAAATGTATAAGAAAAAACCAAAAAATATCATTTTGTTTTTTATTTAAACAAACGATGGTTTTTTTAATAAAAAGGGCTTGTCATCATTAAGTGATCTCTATAATATACACAGCCATTGGGGACGTGGCGAAATTGGTAGACGCACTGGATTTAGGTTCCAGCGCCGCGAGGCGTGAGAGTTCGAGTCTCTCCGTCCCCACCAATAATTATCAACTAAGTTTGATAGTTATTAGGCAATAGAGGATTGGTGTAATGGTAGCATGACGGTCTCCAAAACCGTTCGTCAAGGTTCGAGTCCTTGATCCTCTGCCAACTTAAAATCTAACAGTATGTTAGTACCCTATGATGGGGACGTGGCGAAATTGGTAGACGCACTGGATTTAGGTTCCAGCGCCGCAAGGTGTGAGAGTTCGAGTCTCTCCGTCCCCACCATCATTATTAAAGCAAGGCATTGTCCTTGCTTTTTTATTGCCTGAAATTTAGTAAATACTGACTTTTAATAATAAAACTTAAGACAACTTAAATGTATAGATGTAAAAATGCCCATTAAAAAATGGGCATATGAAAATCCTTTTCACTATTCGCGTGAATATTCACTTTGTGTTATGAACACATTAAGCTTTTAAATGATCCTCAAACTCTTCACCCAATTGAACTGCAAGGGCATTACCTGAAAGTTCGCAAGTCACTAAGCCATATTCTTTTTTGAAACTAAAAGTAAAACCACGGTTATCTGTTAGGTTTTTTACTGAATATCCTAATTTTTCTAACCAAATACGAAATGCGATTAAATTTTTTGCCTTAACTACTTTTTTCACGAGAAAGCTCCTTGTTTATCCCTAAATATATTAATAGGGATGGATAAAACTTTTTAAAGGATAAAATTAAATAAAAATGAATTATGTTGAGTTTTTATTTTTATATTTTATAAAAAGTTGTAGTTTTATGCGTCTAAAATTGGATGAGTGGTTGTTAAGTTATTGTAATATAGTTTAAAAATATTTTTTAATATTTATTTTCTTTTTTTATTCGATGTTAAAAAATGTAAGTTGGAAATATTTTGTAAATATTAAATGAGAATCAATGTTTGTTTGCTCTTTATTGATGATTGAAGGATATATTGATATTTAGAAAAAATAGTTTTTTGGGGGGATGCGTATATAAATACGCATCAAATAAAATGTTAAATTAGAAATTATCTTTAAGCTCTCTGAGTTCTTGAAATTTTTTAACGTTGTTCGCGCGTAGAAAAGGATTGGTTTTGAGTTCAAGGTCAATTGTGCTTGGTAGTGTGCATTGATTTAGTAGGCGTAAGCTTTCAACTTCTTGAGTGCGTTGAATAATATCGACATTATTGGGTTCAACGTGTAAGGCAAATTTAGCGTTTGAAAGCGTATATTCATGTGTGCAATACACTTTTGTGCGTGGTGGTAAAGCAGAAAGTCTATTGAGTGAATGATACATTTGTTCAAATGTACCCTCAAAAACTCGACCACAACCCATAGCAAATAAGGTATCTCCACAGAATAAGCTATTAATGGCATCGGCAAAATAAACAATGTGTCCAAGTGTGTGACCTGGAACAGCAATAATATCGATTTTTAAGTCGTGAAACTTGAATGAATTTTCATGCGAAAGTGGGTGGGTGATAAACGGAATTTTACTCAGTTCTTCACGCGGGCCATAAACAGGAATATTACGGTTGATGAGTAATGCAGGAACACCACCTACGTGGTCTTTATGCCAATGTGTGAGCCAGATTTGTGCCAATTGAAGTTTGTTTTCAGAGCAGAATGCTTCAACTAATTTCGCTTCGGTTGGATCGACTGCAATGACTTCTTTGGTGCTAGTATTTTCAATTAACCATATATAGTTCTGTAGCTGATTTTTTACATCAATAAAATGAACTTTATAGGTCATAAGCACTCACCAAAATTAATCAATAGATTTGATTAAATAGTACCTTTTTCTATAAGATCTGTGTATTAAAAATGCGCCATAAGAGGCGCATTTTTTATTTAAATAATTAAATTAATAATCCCAGAACATGCGCTGAATTTCTTTTGTATCTTTAGTTTTTGTTAAAGCTAATGCAGCCAAAATTCTTGCTTTCTGTGGATTTAAGTCATGTGCAACTACCCAGCCGTATTTATCATCAGGTTGTTCGGCATTGCGTAATACAAAACCTTGAGGCACACGTGATGAGCGAATAATTTGTACACCATCTGCCTGTAATTGATTTAGTGTTGGTACGATATATTTCGCTACAGAGCCATTACCTGTACCTGCATGAATAATCGCTTTTGCACCTGCTTTTTGATAAGCAAGATAGGCATCTGGCAACATATTTGTTGAGCCATAAACAATTTGTACAAGTGGTAGGGCATCACCCTTAATGTTTTCAATGTTAAATTCTGATGCATTGTTGAAGCGTTTTGCTACGTTTCGGAACCAATAAGGCTTACCTTCAACAAGCGTACCTAATGGACCCCATTGGCTTGCAAATGCATTGGTATGAATATTAATAGTCTTTGAAACATCACGCGCTGCAAAAATATCATCATTCATTAGAATCATTACGCCTTTACCTTTGGCGCTGTCCGATGCTGCAAGTGCGACTGCACTATAAAGGTTCAGAGGGCCATCGGCAGAAAGCGCTGAAGGTGGGCGCATAGAAGCAACAAGTACAATTGGCTTGTCGGTTTTAATCACTAAACTTAAGAAAAAAGCCGTTTCTTCAACTGTATCTGTACCATGTGTAATGACAACGCCATTCACTGATGGTTTTTTCACTAAGTCATTTACTTGACGTGCAATACTCAGTAGTTCTTTATCTGTAATACTTTCAGATGCAATTTGAAGAGCCTGAACGCCTGTAACATTGGCTAAATTCTGAATTTGCGGAACCGCATTTAATAAATCATCTACGGGAACTTTAGCGGCTGTGTAAGTTGCACTATTGGTGGAGCTTGCACCTGCACCTGCAATGGTACCGCCTGTTGCAACAACGACAACATTATTTTTAGCGAAAGATGAAATTGGAATAAGTAAGCTAAGAGAAAGAGCTAATGTGGTTAATGTTTTTTTCATTACATTTCCTTGTTTGTTGTCATTTGTAAAACATCCTGAGTAATTAACTTAACCAAAGAAGTTTGTTCAGGATATAGTCAAAACTAAATATCAATTTAAAAATCATCATTTGAAATGATGAGTATTGATATCAAAGGCAATGCAATAAAAAAGCCAAGTGTGAACACTTGGCTTAATTTTTTTAAATGATGAATTAACGCATTTTTGCTAAGAAGCGACCTAAGCGGCTAATTGCTTCGCGTAATTCATTTTCAGCGGGTAAGAACACCACACGGAAATGATCGGGCGTTGGCCAGTTAAAACCTGTACCTTGAACCAAGAGTACTTTTTCTGCACGAAGCAAATCAAGCATAAGCTGTTCATCATCCTGAATAGGGTAAACATTTGGATCAAGTTTAGGGAAGCAATACATTGCGCCTTCTGGTTTTACACAAGACACGCCTGGAATTTCATTTAACATTTCCCATGCAATGTTGCGTTGTTCGTATAAACGACCACCTGGGCGAATTAAATCGTTAATTGACTGATAACCACCTAATGCTGTTTGAATTGCATATTGCGCTTGATGGTTTGCACACAAACGCATAGAAGCCAACATATCTAGACCTTCAATGTAGTCTAAAGCACGTGATCGATCACCTGTAATTGCCATCCAACCTGAGCGGTAACCTGCAATACGATATGCTTTAGAAAGACCATTGAAAGAAACGCACAGTTGATCGCCCGCAAGCGCAGCAACTGAAACATGTTCAATACCATCGTAAATAATTTTGTCGTAAATTTCATCTGCGAACAAAATGAGGTCATATTTTTTAGCAAGAGCGACAATTTGCTCTAAAACATGGCGTGGATATACAGAACCTGTAGGATTATTTGGGTTAATAATCACAATACCGCGTGTATTTGGTGTGATTTTGCTTTCCATATCGGCAATATCTGGGTACCAACTCTTTTCTTCATCACATTTATAGTGAATTGCTGTACCGCCAGATAAGTTAACCGCAGCTGTCCATAATGGATAGTCAGGCATTGGAACAAGCATTTCATCGCCATCATCCAATAAGCCTTGCATTGCCATCACAATAAGTTCTGATACGCCATTACCAATATACACGTCATTGACATGCATATTGAGAATGCCTTTTTGTTGGTAGTACTGACAAATGGCTTTACGTGCAGGGAAAATACCTTTTGAGTCTGTGTAACCAATGGCATTTGGTAAGTTTAAAGCAACATCATTAATAATTTCTTGTGGTGCTTCAAACCCAAAAGGAGCAGGGTTACCAATATTTAATTTAATAATTTTGTGACCAGCTTCTTCCATCTCATTGGCCGCTCGTAACACTGGTCCGCGAATGTCGTAGCATACATGCTCGAGTTTTGAAGATTTTTTAATTTCGCGACGGGGTTGGAAAGTGTTCGACATTTTGATGTTCTCGGAATGAGTGGTAGTCACTTTTGCGTAACGGTATAAATAGCTTTTAAATGTCTCAGTGGTTACAAGATCAAGATGATGTTCATCTCTAAGTAGTGTAACTATTTTTTCATGCGTAAACCCTACCTGTTGATACTGTTTAATGACAGGTAATAGGTTTTTAAAAAGAACGCTCTTTTTTTGCGACATTTTTTATCCTGAGTAAGAATATGACTAAGCCTATCACTAAATTTACGCATAAAAAAGCAATTAATGCGTAATTTGCTTACTTTGTTTTTAAGTTTTGCTTACTTTTTGCTTTTTTAGCATTATAGGTCTTTTGTAAAATGTTGAATAAAGACTAGAAATTTTAATATGAATCACGTAAATATAGAATTATCTTATTTTAAACAGCAAGATGGAAAGGTACGTAATCATGGGAAAACTCAATAAAACAGAAAGAGAATGGCAAAGAGAGTTATCACCTGAAGAATTTCGTATTACAAGACAGAAGGGAACAGAAGCGCCATTTACAGGTAAATATTGGAATACTAAGCAGGAAGGCGTTTATTATTGCCGTTGCTGTGGAGAAGAATTATTTGCATCTGAAACAAAATTTGATAGCGGTTGTGGTTGGCCAAGTTTCTACAAACCAATTAATTCATCTGTAGTGGAAGAACAACAAGATACGTCACATGGGATGGTCAGAACTGAAATTATTTGTCATCATTGTGATGCACATTTAGGACATGTTTTTCCAGATGGACCAGAGCCGACAGGATTGCGCTATTGCGTAAATTCGGCATCACTAGAATTAAAATCACAAGAAAAAAATGATGAGGATACCTATCCATGACAGATGTTTATCAATTCGATGCTGAATTGTTGGACGGTCAAAATAAATCTTTTGCCGATTATAAAGGCAAAGTTTTATTGATTGTGAACACAGCGAGCAAATGTGGTTTTACGCCACAATTTTCGGGATTAGAAAAACTTTATCAGAAATACAAAGATCAAGGTTTTTTGATTTTAGGATTTCCATGTAATCAATTTGGTGGGCAAGACCCTGATTCAAATGAACAAATAGGTTCTTTTTGTCAAAAAAACTATGGGGTAACTTTTCCTATGTTTGCCAAAGTGGATGTAAAAGGTGCTGAAGCGCATATACTATTTCGTTACTTAACCAATAATAGTAAAGGTGTTTTGGGTAATGGAATTAAGTGGAATTTCACTAAATTTCTGATTGGTAAAGATGGTGCTGTGCTTGATCGTTTTGCACCAACAACGAAACCAGAGGCGTTGGAAGAAGAAATTGAAAAAGCATTGAAATAAGTGATTAAATAAGGCAATCGAAAGGTTGCCTTAAATTATTGACACTTAAAATGCAAAATAGATATCGAATAATCATGAGTTTACTTTTGGGAGCTTTTACAGCTTTCCAATACGTTCACGCGGAAGATAAAGATCAGTACAGTAAACTACTCAAAATACTAGAAACTCCGCAACCTAAGTATGAAATTCAAGATCGTGATTATAAAATTGACACGAAATTGTATAAAAATGAATATGAAGTCGATTGGGCATCAAGACCGCAATTTAATGTTAGTGCACAAGAATTTAAATATTATAAAAATGCTATTCAAGTGAAAATGACTGTTATTGCGAGTACAGGTTATATTGGTGATGCCGTTGTTGTTAAAAGTTCGGGTTCTAAAATAATAGATCAAAAGGTATTAGATGCTGTGAAGCTTGCTCGTTTAGATAAAATTCCGTACGTCGATAAAGCCGTAACATATAACCTAATATATGATTTTGAAATAAAAAAACCACTGTAAGCACAGTGGTTTTTTATGCGTATTATTTAAACTTAAAGAATAGCTTTAAGACGTTTTACGACTTCTTCACATTGAGCAATGTCTGCAACCAATGCCATACGCACGTGATTTTCACCCGGATTACCTTGCTCTGTATCACGAGATAAGTAACGACCTGGTAAAACTTTAATGTGTGCTTTTTCCATGAGTAATTTGGCAAAAGTTTCATCATTATCTACTTTTAACCAGTAGTAGAAACCTGCATCTGGTTTTTGAAGTGGTAATAAATGACCCAATTCATTTTGGAATAATTCAAACTTAGCGCGGTAAAGTTTACGGTTTTCTTCAACGTGTGTTTCATCATCCCAAGCGGCAATAGACGCAAGTTGATGTTGAATAGGCATCGCAGCGCCATGGTATGTGCGATATTGCAAATAAGGTTTCAATAAGTTTGCATCGCCCGCAACAAAGCCCGAACGCATCCCTGGTAAGTTTGAACGTTTAGAAAGTGAATGAAATACCACGCAATTCTTATAATCATCACGTCCTATTTCAGCGCAAACTTCTAATAAACCCACAGGTGCTTCATCGAACCAAAGTTCTGAGTAACATTCATCTGATGCAATGACAAAGTTGTATTGGTCTGAAAGCGCAATCAGCTTTTTGAACTGTTCTTTTGAAAGAACTGCACCTGTAGGATTACCCGGTGTACACACAAAAAGAAGGGCTGTTTTTTCCCAAACTTCAGCAGGCACAGCATCAAAATCGCCTAGATAGTTATTTTCTTCTGTGCAGTTGATGAAGTAAGGTTTAGCACCTGCAAGTAATGTTGCACCTTCATAAATTTGATAAAACGGATTTGGCATCACCACATAAGGCGCTTCTTCACGATTTACCAATGCTTGAACAAAAGAGAAGATTGCTTCGCGTGTACCTGAAACAGGTAAAACATGCGATTCAGCACTTATCGCATTAAGTTTAAAACGACGAGATAACCAATTCGCAATGCTTTCACGTAATTCAGGTAAGCCTTTGCTATTTGGATATGTAGACAAATGTTTGAAATTGTCGATGATCGCTTGTTTTACAAACTCCGGTGCAGGATGTTTCGGTTCACCAATAGATAAAGGAATTAAAGGTAAATCCGCAGTTTTCACATCCTGAAAAAGTTTATTTAACTTTTCAAATGGATATGGGTGTAATAAAGACAAGCTAGAGTTCATGGAGCGAATACCAAACAATTAAATTAATGTTGTACACATACTTGATTTGAAGCTTCATCTAATGCCGATTTTAATTGTTCAGCAAGAGTTTTGGCTTCTTCGTCAGTCATTGGGATGCCATCTTTTTTAGTGACATAGAAAATATCTTCTGCGCGTTCGCCAAGTGTAGCAATTTTTGCAGAGTGAATATCTAAACCTTGCATCATAAATAAACCACCCACTTTGGCAAGTAAACCCGGATGATCTAGAGTAGCAATTTCAACCATATTTTGATTGAGTGCTTCATTGAATGAAATATCAACTTTATTTTCAATATCAAAATGGCGTAATTGGCGTGGAATACGACGTTGCATTAAACCTGGGTATTTGTCCGATTGACTGAGTGCTTTCACTAATGCATCTACGACCGTTTCTTCACGTTCAGGGTCTGTAAGTAATGTACCAAAACGGTCAAGAACCACATAAGTGTCTAAGCTAAATGCGGTGCTTGCGGTAATAATACGTGCATCTTGAACATCCAGATTCATACGGTCAAGAATGGCTACGGTTGTTGCGAATAAATTTGGCTGATCTTGTGTGTAAATAAAGATTTGAACGGCATCTTGCGCATATTTACGGTGAGCACGCATAAGAACAAGTGGTGCAGAATTATGACCATGTTGAAGAATAGCGCGTGTATGCCATGCAATTTCATCGGCAGATTCTTTTAGGAAGTATTCATCGCCTAGCTCTTGCCAAACTTTTTCAACTTCATTGAGCGCAAAATCATTGACCAATAACTCACTTGCAGCAAATTTAGTGTCTTCAATGAGCATTTGATAATCTACAGGACGACCTAAACCTGAGCGAATGACATCACGGGCATGGGTGTATAATTGACGCATAAGTGATGCGCGCCATGTGTTCCAAAGCGTAGGGTTTGTGGCATTAATATCGGCAACAGTAAGGGCATATAGATAATCTAAATGCTCCATATCTCCCATTTTTTCAGCAAAAAGCTTCACAATATCTGGGTCTGAAATATCTCGTTTTTGCGCGGTAACAGACATACCAAGATGGTTTTTAACTAACCAAGCAACTAAATTACATTCACGTTCTGTTAAGCCGTGTGCGCGGCAGAATGAAATGGCATCCGATGCGCCAAGTTGACTGTGGTCACCGCCACGACCTTTGGCAATGTCATGAAAAATTGCGGCTAAATATACAATGTCACGTCTTACCAGACGTTGGAAAACTGAACTTACAACAGGAAAGTCTTTGGCAAATTCGGGTTCTTTAAAACGGTTTAAATTACGTAATAATAATAATGTGTGAGCATCAACTGTATAAATATGGAACAAGTCATATTGCATTAGCCCCATAATTTGCCCAAATGCAGGAATATAATTGCCTAAAACACCATAACGTTTCATTGCATTCATGGTTTCATATAAGCGATCTGGTGATCGAATAATGGACATGAATAATGCTTGATGTTCAGGATTATCTCGGAAACTTTGATCTATACTTTTTGCTGAAAGCGTAAGTAAGCGTAACGTACGCGCGCGAATGCCATCAATATCAGATCGATTTGCCAATAAATAGAAGATTTCTAAAATTGCACTTGGCTTTTCAGAGAACGTTTTATGATGTTGTACCGCTAATTTTCCATCTACAATTTTGAAGTTTTCATTAATTTCTTCAATTTTACGTTCGTAATCGGGCAAGCGAGGGGTAATGACAGATTCATTGAAATAGGCTAAAAGCATTTCATTGAGTGTTGTGACTTGTTGCGCCGTTCTGTAATAACGCTTCATGAACTGTTCAATAGAATAGTTTGCCGATTGACCTTCTTCACATTCATAACCGAATATTGTTGCAATATCACGCTGATAATCGAACAATAAACGGTTTTCATCACGTTTAGTCATACGGTGCAAATAGTGGCGAATTTCCCAAAGGAAGCATTCTGCTTCTTCTAAAACACCCAATTCAAATTCTGAAATGAAGCCTAAATGGACTAAATCATAAATGCGATTTACACGGAAATGACGTTTTGCAATCCAACCAATTTGGTTAATGTCACGAATACCACCTGGTGCATTTTTAATATCGGGTTCTAAATTACTTTCTGTATTGTTATGTTGAGCATAGCGTTTTGCTTGCTCTTCCATTTTTGCATCAAAAAATGTTTTATCTGTCCAAGACTGAGAAACTATACGACGTGGCCATTTTGCCAAATGTTCATTGCCTGTAATTAAACGTGCTTCAATGAGTGCTGTTGCAACGGTTAAATCGTTTGTTGCTTGAACGACACAATCTTGAATGGTGCGAACGCTAATAGCAGGTTTGAAATTACCGACATCCCATAAAGATGAAATAAAGGTAGAGATTAATTTTTCTTGTTCAGTTGTAATTTCATGCTCTGACAAAATCATGATGTCGACATCTGAATAAGGCAACATTTCACGACGGCCATAACCACCTACGGCAAATAAGCCTAAATTAGTGGTTTGAAGTTCTGCGTGTTGCCATAGGAATTTCAGTGCTTCATCAATTAAGTTTGATCGAGCAAGAATTACTTCACGGATAGACTGTCCCTGATCAAAATACGCTTGAAGCTGATTTTCCACGTCTGAACGCCATTGATTAATCGCTTTAATATCGTGGTTGCTTTTAACGTAATTGTGTAAGGGTAAAGTATTGATCATGAACAGTATCCGTTGTTTATCTCTAACTTAGTTTTGATTGACTTTGACAAGGCTTGCCGTGTTTTTTGCGAGTTCACGTGCTTGATCGGTAGATTCTGCACGTGCAGTTGCAACGCCCATACGACGACGTTTAAAGCCTTCTGGTTTCGCAAATAATCGTAAGTCTGTGTTTGGATTTGCTAAAGCAAGATCTAAGCCAGAATAAGACAAGTTAGTATCATCTACGCCTGCATAAATGACAGCACTTGCTGCAACACTATGACGTGTTGTATTTACGGGTAAGCCTAAAATAGCACGTGCATGTAATTCAAATTCACTTTGGAATTGAGATGCAAGCGTCACTAAACCCGTGTCATGCGGGCGAGGAGACACCTCACTAAACCATACTTTATCTGCTTTTACAAACAGTTCCACGCCAAAAATACCGCATCCACCTAATGCCACAGTGACTTTATGTGCAATACGCTTTGCTTCTTCTAATGCTGCAGGTGTCATGGCTTGAGGTTGCCAACTTTCAACATAATCGCCTGAATCTTGCAGATGTCCAATTGGGTCGCAGAAAGAGGTTTCAATTTCGCCTGTTTCTGGGTTTTTAGAACGAACTGTTAATAAGGTAATTTCAAAATCGAAATCAATTTGAGATTCAACAATGACAGTCCCTTGATTTACACGACCACCTGTTTGTGCATATTCCCAAGCTGCATCAACTTCATCGAAGCTTTTTACACGAGATTGACCTTTACCTGAAGAAGACATCACAGGTTTTACAAAGTTTGGATAACCAATATCATCACATGCCGCACGGAAAGATTCTAAGGTATTGGCAAAGCGATAAGCCGATGTTGGTAAACCAAGTTCTTCAGCAGCAAGTTTACGAATCCCTTCACGGTTCATGGTTAAATTGACGGCTTTTGCAGAAGGGATGATAGTCGCAATGTTTTGTTCTTCGATTTCAAGTAGGACTTCGGTTGCAATCGCTTCAATTTCAGGAATAATTAAATGGGGTTTAACGTGATGAATAAGTTTTTTTAATTCTGTGGCATCTGCCATATTAATTGTATAAGCATAGTGTGCAACTTGCATTGCAGGTGCATTTTCGTAGCGATCTGCCGCATGCACTTCAACACCTAATCTTTGTAAAGAGATCACCACTTCTTTACCCAGTTCACCTGAACCTAAAAGTAAAACTTTAACAGCAGAAGATTGAAGTGGGGTACCAATAGTAACGCTCATGTAAATCATCCATGCTTAATTTTATGGACTTTTAGCATATCAGAACTCGAACAAGTGTTAAGCATGGATTCACGTAAAATAATGATATTGTCTAACAGTTTTTTTTATAACTTTATTTGGCAATATCATCTTTGAAATTTATAATTTTTTGACTTAAAAGCAATTAAAATGGCATTGGATAGTACGTATAAACAAGCCCATAAGCCAATGCCGCGGTTAATGTCGCAGGCACAATTTGTTTAAATTTGAAATATAAACCTGTGAGTACAGTAAAGCCAACAAGCATCGCAAAGCTTTTATTTGGTGTTTCTAATAAAGGCGGTAATGTTGCGACCACAAGCATAGAACTAATGGCGGCAATACCAATACTTCCAAGTGCAATTTTAATCCAAAGCGAACCGCGTTTTTGTGAACCTTCTTGGCGCTTTTGAATAAAGTAAAATGGCCCAAAACGAGAAGCAAAGTTGGCAATACCCACAATAATACCAACAAGAATAATCTCAAGATTCATGATGATCTCCAACAAGTTCTTCATCGTATTGCTTTAAAACATAATGTTTAAATAAGCCTGCCAAAATACCTGATGTAATACCAATGAAAATGGCTGCTGAAAGGTCAATGAAATAACACGATATTGCAGAAACAATAATAGTGATAGCAACAATAAAAGTATGCTTACGTTCAAATGCAGCCAATAAGAAACTTAAGAACAATGCAGGCAATAAGAAGTCTAAAGCGGCTTGTAAAAATTGCGGTAAGTTGCTGACTTGATCTGCAAAAAGACCGCCCAAAAAAGAACCTAAAGCCCAAGACAACCAACTAAATAAACTTAAGCCTAGCATCCAAGATTCAGACCATTCTTGGCGACGTTGAGAAAGCTTAATCATGCCTGAGGCAAAAACTTCATCGGTTAAGCCCCAAGACCAAAGAGCCGTTTTTTTAAGATTAAGTTTATCTTGAATTAAATTTTGCAGTGCAGGGCCGTATAGAAGATGACGAATATCTAATGCAATGACGGTCAGAGCTGTCATCCAAATAGATGTACCGCTACCTAAGAGGGCAACCACTAGAAATTGACTTGCACCTGCATACATTGAGCATGAAAGAAAAAGTGCTTCCCAAGCAGTGAATCCAAATTGTGTGGCAGATACACCAAATGCAAATGAAACAGGAAGATAGGTGAAAATAATGGCTTGGCTATCTTTTGCACCTTGCCAAAATCCTGCGGGTTTTAAAATTGTTGTTTTTCCCAAAGACACATTTCACCTTACAAAGTATTAAACAAATAAATAAATGTAGATTGAGTATTCTAGCCGAATTTACTAGCATAGTGCCTGATTGTTTTAGGTAGCATGCATAAAATGTTGAAGTTTAATGTTCGTTCTTTATTGATCGTTTCTTTATTGAGCAGTGGTTTTTTATTACAAGTGTGTGGCAATAATGATTCGAAAGATCAATCAGTTGAAATTAAGCCTGCACCTAAGTTGACAAATGATGCAACGACATATGCACATGCAGCTTGGGACTTTATCAATAAAGTTGATCCACTCATTTATGCAAATAAGGTTGATCAATTAGAAGAACAGGTGCGTAAACCTGCACGTAAATTAAGTACAGATTGGCGCATTAATGTGAAAATGACAGATTCTGTGACTGAAGGTAAATATGCTTTATGTCGTAAGGCATTAACCAGTCTAGAAATTTGGGCACGTGAAACGATTGATCAATCGAGTTCTGTCGATCAGAAAAAAGCAGATTATGAACGTGATAAAGCACAATGTAAGGGTGCAATTGATAATCCGGCATTGGGAAATACAGACCCGAAAAAGAATGGCGTTTAACTGGTCATAATACGAATAATTAAAAGCAGAACTTCATGTTCTGCTTTTTTTGATTTTGAATTCTTTAAAAGTTATGAATCTATAAATGGTTTTTAGCGTAAGCCCAAGTAAAAAACGCATAAAATATTTTTGAATTCTTCCCAGAAATCATTTTTTAGAAATAACGTATTATTCTTGTTCTTTTAAATTAAGGGCAATGCGATGTAGTTTTTCATTATCAAGCACTTCAATTCTTTTAAATGTAACTTTAATCACACCTTGTTTTTCTAGGTTTTGTAGTTCTTGATTAATCGTTTGTCTTGAACAAACTAACATTTGTGCAAGTTGTTCTTGAGATAAATGAATAATATTGTTTTCTATGTGTAGATGATTACCGTATCCGCCTAATATCACCAATAAACGCTGTGCAAGTCGTTGATAAATGGTTTGAGTTTGAATAGAAATAAGTTCTAGAAAAGCGAAACGTAATTTTTGGCTAGTAAGCTTTGCGATATAAAACCAAAACTGAGGATGGTCATTTAAAAGCTGAATCATTTCTTGAGCATGAATATGTAGAATGACCGATTTTCTAGTCGCAATTGCATCATGTGAGCGTGGTTGCTGATCGACTAATGAAATTTCACCAAACCACATAATAGGTTCAACAATTGCAGCAACAGCCTCTTTGCCTTGAATGTCGATATAGCCTAAGCGAACAGAGCCTTCTAATACGGCATAAAGACCATTAAAAATATCGCCTGAAAGGAAAATTTTCTGATCTTTTTCCGCATGTAAAAGTTGGGATTTTCCTAAAATAAAAGTTTGAAATATAGGGGGGAGCTCAGAAAACCATACGTTATTTTCTAATTGTTTTATATCGCGTAGCTCTAACATAAAACTTCCTTTTTCTTATCATTGTAACTGTCGGGTAGCCGACAACTTGCCTGTTTAATATCTTATATATTGTAAGAAGAATATAAGCAAGGAGATTGCTATGACGAGATTAGAAAAACTATTAAGCCAATATGCAGCGTATCATTTAGATCGTAAGAATGTATTCACTCATTTTATTGGAATTCCACTTATTGTATTTGCCATTTTGTGTTTAACAGCAAAAGCAGGTTTTGTTGTTGCAGGTTTTCCTATTACTTTGGCGCTATTATTAATTGTAGCAAGCGTGATTTATTATCTGAGCTTAGATTTAATTTTTGGTGTGGTTATGGCGGCTATTTTTGCAATAGCTTATCCGTACGCATTAATGATTACTGAAATGTCTATTACGCATTGGCTTACATTGAGTATTTCAACATTTGTTATCGGATGGATTTTTCAATTTGTTGGGCATTTTTATGAAAAGAAAAAACCTGCATTTATGGATGATGTGATTGGTTTAGCGATAGGACCATTATTTGTATTGGCAGAGCTAATTTTCTTAATGGGTTTGAGAAAACCACTTGAAGAAAAAATGTTGATTGAAGCGAAAAAACTACGTTCAGAGATGGATCAAAAATCTTTAAAAGCTGTGAATGCCGATTAAGCTTTAAAGATTTAAGACTTAGATTTTCAAATGAAGCCCCACAGTAGGGCTTTTTCTTTATGGAAACCAAACTAAATAATTGATTTAAAAATCAGAAAACATCCAAATAATAAAATGAATATTCCTATATAAAAACGAATGGCTTTAAATGATGGCATGAGGATATCAGTCATCCAATATTCACTGAATTGCAGCTAAATAACGACGGTTTACTTCTTGCCAATTCACCACATGATAAAAGGCTGCAATATATTCAGGACGACGGTTTTGATATTGTAAATAATAAGCATGTTCCCAAACATCTAAAGCTAAAATAGGGGTGTTGCCATGCATTAGTGGTGAGTCTTGATTGGCGCTACTTTCCACAACTAGCTTTTTATCAGGCGTAACACTTAACCAAGCCCAACCACTTCCAAAACGACTAATTGCAGCTTTCGTAAAGGCTTCTTTAAATTTTTCAAAACCACCGAGTTCTTGTTCAATGGCTAAAGATACTTGTCCAATCGGATCTCCACCACCTTGAGGGCTCATCACTGTCCAAAATAAGGAATGATTGGCATGGCCACCGGCGTTATTAATAACTGTATTTTTTAAATCGGCAGGAACTTCATTCACACGAGAAACCAGTTCTTCAACGCTTAATTTTTCCCAGTCTGTTCCCTCAATCGCTGCATTGATATTATTGATATAGGTTTGGTGATGTTTTGTATGATGAATTTCCATTGTCTTAGTATCTAAGTTTGGTTCAAGTGCGTTATATGCATAAGGCAAAGCAGGTAGAGAATAAGCCATGGTTTTCATCCTGTTTTATAGTTGAGTATTTTAGTAGGAATGAGTGTAGGGCAATATTTATGCTATGTAAATATTAATGATTATTATTATTGTTTGTTATTTATTATTATTTGCCTTTTATTTAATATTGATGAAGTTGTTTTGCACAAAAAAAAGCCCCTAAAGTAGGGGCTTTTTTAGTATTTAATATTTATACATTAAAACGGAAGTGTAAAACATCGCCATCTTGAACGATGTAAGTTTTACCTTCTAAACGCCATTTACCTGCTTCTTTCGCGCCAGCTTCACCGTTGTATTGAACGAAATCATCGTAAGCAACACATTCAGCACGAATAAAGCCTTTTTCGAAGTCTGTATGAATAACACCGGCAGCTTGTGGCGCTGTAGCACCAACTTTAACAGTCCAAGCACGAACTTCTTGAACGCCTGCTGTAAAGTAAGTTTGTAAGCCAAGTAAGCTATAACCTGCACGAATAACCACGTTAAGACCTGGTTCTTCCATGCCCATTGCTTCTAAAAATTCAGCACGATCTTCATCTTCTAAAAGAGAAATTTCTGCTTCAATTTGGTTGCAAAGAGGAACAACAATGGCATTTTCTTCAGCAGCTAATTTTTTAACAGCTTCTAAATGTGGGTTGTTCTCGAAACCATCTTCAGCAACGTTTGCAATGTACATCGTTGGTTTTAAAGTCATTAAACCAAAACCACGAACAAGTTTACGTTCGTCATCGTCTAAATCTGCCGCACGAGCAGGTTTGCCTTCGTCTAATAATGGCTGAATTTTTTCTAGAATTGCTTTTGTTGCAATTGCTTCTTTATCGCCACTTTTTGCAGATTTTGCTAAACGTGTAATTGCTTTTGCAACAGCTTCAAGGTCAGCAAGTGCAAGTTCAGTGTTGATTGTTGCAATATCATCTAATGGATCAATTTTACCATTAACATGAATAACGTTTTCATCTTCAAAACAACGAACAACGTGTGCAATTGCATCTGTTTCACGAATGTTCGCAAGGAATTGGTTACCCAAGCCTTCACCTTTAGATGCGCCTGCAACTAAACCTGCAATATCTACAAATTCCATAGAAGTCGGGATAACGCGTTGCGGTTTTACAATTTCCGCTAATTTGTCCATGCGAAGGTCAGGTACAGGTACGATGCCTGTATTTGGTTCAATTGTACAGAATGGGAAGTTTTCTGCAGCAATAGCAGCTTTAGTCAATGCATTGAAAAGTGTAGATTTACCAACGTTCGGCAAGCCGACAATACCGCAATTAAAACCCATGAAATGACTCACACAGTGTTATATGAAAAATTGTGAATGATTTTACATGAAAGCCATGATAAAGTCAGGTCGCTGTTTTGATAATTAAAAAATACTTATAACAATAGAGTGGTTGGTTTATGTCAAGAAAAATTGGTATTGTAATTGTTATTCTAAGTCTTTTATTTTATGGTTTTTTATTGTTGTTACTTACTGGAGTATCTGCTTCAGGTGGTCCTGGAAGTGGTATTGATCCATTAGCTCTTTTTTTTGAATTACCGAGTTTTATACTTTTTATTATTGGGTGCTTATTTATTTTTATAGCTCGAAATGATGATGACAAAAATGATAGTTAATTTTTAATAAGAGACAATATATTTATTGTCTCTTATTAACTAGCTCTAAATTTTACGTTTATCGAGCTGAGCTGAGAGTGCATCACCTGTGGCTTGAATCAGCATCACTAAAACAACAAGCACTAAAATCACCGCAAGCATAATTTGCATATCAAAACGTTGATATCCATAACGGTAAGCAATATCGCCTAAACCACCTGCACCAATTGCACCCGCAATTGCAGATGAGTTAATCATCGTTACGAGCGTTACGGTAAAGCCTGCAACAATTCCCGGAAGTGCTTCGGGTAAAAGCACATGCCAAATAATTTGTTTACGGTTACAGCCAATGGCTTGAGCTGCTTCAATTAAGCCCGTATCTACTTCGCGTAAGCTCACTTCTGCAATACGAGCAAAGAAAGGTGTTGCTGCAAGGGTAAGCGGAACAACAGCCGCCCACACGCCGTAACTTGTTCCTACAATAAAGCGTGTAATAGGAATAAGTGCGACCATTAAAATTAAGAATGGAATAGAACGAGTAATATTTACAATCCAACCTAAAACTTGGTTAATACTTTTTGATGGATAAATACCGTGATCGGATGTAATGACAAACACAACCGCAAGGGGCAAACCAATGAGTAAAGCAACAAATGCAGATACCCCAACCATCAACAAAGTATCAATAGTTCCTGTGATTAGTAAATCAATGAGTTGTTGCATAGCCAAGTACCTCAATGTGTGCAATATGTTGTTTTAATTTTTGCTTTAATGCGTCTATATCTAAATGTGGATTTGATGTGGTGATAATAATAGAACCAATCAAATGCCCTTGAATGCTATCGATATGACTTTGATATAAATGTACAGGCGCATCAAAAGCATCAAAAATATCTTTAAGATTTGGCGATTGATGAACACTTGCTTCGTAACGTAATTTCAACACGATTGATTGCTGTTCATTTTCTAAAATAGGCTGAATTTCAAAAGGTAATTCAAGCTGTTCAAGATTTAATAATTCTTGCGTAATTTTTTGCTGAGGATTGGAAAATACAGACCAAACCTGACCAGATTCAACAATTTCACCTTTATCAATGACCACAACTTGATCGCAAATTTCACGAATCACTTGCATTTCATGGGTAATTAAAACAATGGTGATACCTAACTTTTGATTAATTTCTTTCAAAAGAGAAAGCACAACCGATGTACTTTCTGGGTCAAGTGCAGATGTTGCTTCATCACAGAGTAAAATTTCAGGTTTATGAACCAAAGCACGTGCAATACCGACACGTTGTTTTTGTCCGCCTGAAAGCTGTGAAGGATAATGATCTGCTTTATCGCCTAAACCCACCAAATCTAAGACTTCATTAACACGTTGTTCAATTTCATCTTTTTTATGGTTAGAAATTTTGAGCGGTAAAGCGACATTTTCACGTACTGTTTTTGCAGACATTAAATTAAAGTGCTGAAAAATCATGCCAATACGTTGGCGTAAAGCAATCAGCTCTGCATGGTTTAAATGCTCAAGCTCTTCTTTATGAATATGAATACTGCCTTCGGAAATACGTTCTAAACCATTTAAAGTTCGAATTAACGATGATTTTCCTGCACCACTTTTTCCAATAATTCCAAAAATTTTTCCTTCAGGAATATCTAAATTAATATCTTTGAGTGCGTGAACTTGCGTACCTTGAACATCATAAAATTTGTTTAAATTTCTGATGGTGATATGAGGGACTGCAAATTCAACATGAGATCCAAAACTGACCATATTTATTCTCCTTATTTCCAGCCTTCAAACCACATACCTTTGCCGAAATCTTTGTCTAAAATTGCACGAACTTTCTCGGAATTCTGGAAGGTTTCAACCACGGTTTTAAGCTTGTCATCTTTATCTTGATAGTCTTTACGCGTTACGAAAAGAATGGCGAATTTTTTATTGATTGGGTCAATAAATAGGGCAGAGTTCGGATCTGCAACTTTTGCCAATTTTAAGTAATGTGGAAAGCCTAGAATTAAGTCTGCTTCATTGTAAGCATGAGCAGTTTGTGGACCTTCAACTTCAATAAGTTTGAGGTTTTTAGGATTACTAGTGATGTCTTCTAATGTTGTGAGTTCATTATTGACATCTTTAACGGTAATTAAGCCTGCACGTGCTAAAAGTGTTAAACCACGAGATAAATTGACAGGGTCGCTTGGTACAACCACTTTGGCATTGTCAGGTAAATCTTTTAAAGTTTTATACTTTTTAGAATATAAACCGACATGACTTCCCGAACCTTTACCAAATGCGTGTAAGTCGTAGCCTGTTTCACGTACAGCATTGGCTAAGAACACGCTTTGTTGGAAAAAGTTTGCATCGATATCGCCATTTTGAACGGCAACGTTTGGTGCTTGCCAGTCTGAAAATTCAATAATTTCAAGATTGATCCCTTTAGCTTTCACATCATCTGCAACGCTTTTTAACAGCTCTGCATAAGGTGGGCTAATACCAATTTTTAATACATTGTCGTGCGATGTATGATTTAAAAACCTGTACCCCACGAGACCTGCAATAATTGCAATGACCACCACGGCAATTGAAATAAGCTTTTTATTTTTTACTTGTGTAGACATCATAAATCCCTTATTTCCAGCCTTTGAACCAAAGTTTTTCACCAATTTCATCATTCAGTTGTTGTTTTACTTTGTCTGAATTTTGGTAAATTTGAATGAACTTTTTCAGTTGTTCAGCTTTTTCAGGAGACTTTTGTTCATAGTCTTCACGCACTACAAATAAAATGGCATAAATTGTGTTATTAATTTCATCTAAAATTAAAGCATCATTTGGATCGATGGTTTTCGCCAAACGTAAATACATTGGGTAAGTAAATACTAAATCTGCATCATCTACCGCACGTGCAGTTTGTGGACCTTCAACTTCAATAAAGTTTAATTTTTTAGGATTTGATGCAATATCTTGTAAGTTCGATAAATGATTTTCAGGATCTTTTAAAGAAATTAATTTTGCATGTTGTAGAAGTAATAGCGCGCGACCTTGGTTTACAGGATCATTTGGAATCACCACACGTGCACCATCTTGAACATCTGCAATAGATTTATACTTTTTAGAATACAAACCCACGTGTGTGCCTGAACCAATACCAAGCGGTTTTAATTTAAAGTCCGCATTGGCTTTTAATGCATTGGTTAAGAAGGGTTGATGTTGGAAATAGTTGGCATCAATATCACCATGATTTAAAGTGATATTGGGTGTGTTCCAATCGGAAAATTCAACTAATTTTACGTTAATTCCTTCTTTTTTTGCTTCATCTACAGCCACCTGTAATGGTTTAGCAAAAGGAGGGCTAATTCCAATGACAAGTTCTGTCGTATTCGTTTTTTTCTGATATGTCCACGCTACAAGCGCGACAATAATTGCAACTAAAGCTACCCCGATAATCGTAAGCTTCGATTTTGATGATTGTGCCATTTTGCACCTCTAAATTTAGTTTTATTAAGCTGTTTGTTTTTGAGTTTGAATCTGGTCTAAATGCGCATCCGAGCTTTGACATCGAAATTGGTGAATAGGATGAGTGTCTGGAAGACGATCGCCTTTTTGAAATATTTTGTGGCGTAAGCTTCCTTGTTCATATGCTGTTTTATAGCGTCCGCGTTTTTGTAATTCTGGAATCACATAATGAATAAAATCGTGGTGTGATTCAGGTGCAACGGTGCGTGTTAGGTTAAAACCATCGAGTCCTGAAATATCAATAAATTCGATGAGTTTTTCAGCTACAGTTGCACCACTGCCTACAATCAGTGGATAACGACCACCTAATAAATGCTGTGCTTTTAAATCTGCAATGGTGACTTTTTGCTCTTTAAAACGATTATTTACAGAAACAATGCTATTGGTCTGTTTGTAGGGAATGGCTTCATCATCGGCAAATTGACCTAAGTCTGTGCCAATAGAACTCGAGAAATGTGCAAGACCTGCTTCAGGACTTGCATACTGAACATATTCACGTAATTTCGTTTCTGCAAGTTCATCTGTTTCAGCAGAAACGACAGTAATACCTGCAAAGAGTTTTAAGGCATCTCCATCACGTCCTTGTTCAGAAGCCAATGCACGAATTTTATCGACTTGAACTTTGATTTTTTCAGGCGTATCTCCACCAATAAACATCGCTTCTGCATGATTGGTTGCAAACTGCATACCTTTAGGCGAAGCACCTGCTTGGAAAAGAACAGGGGTGCGTTGTATAGATGGTGATACTTGAAATACGCCTTGGCTATTGTAGAAACGTCCGTGATGTTCAATCGCATGCACTTTACTTGGATCGGTAAAAATACGATTGGCTTTATCTTTTAGGACAGCATCATCTTCCCAAGAACCTTCCCAAAATTTATAGCAAAGTTCTAAAAACTCTTCGGCTTGTTCATAACGAAGGTCATGATCTTTTAAGCCTTTTTGTCCAATAAGACGTTCTGCGCTGTCCAAATAGCCTGTAACAATGTTCCAACCAATACGACCTTTTGTAAGATGGTCTAAACTGGCAAAACGACGTGCAAATTGATAAGGCGATTCATAGCTTAAATTGACGGTAATCCCAAAGCCTAAGTTTTTAGTAACCGCAGCCATTGCTGAAACCAATGTACTTGGATCATGGCTTGGGAGTTGAATCGATTCTTTTAGGGTTAAATCGATGCCATTTTGATAGACATCATAAACACCTGTAATGTCTGCAATGAAAAGACCATCGAACAAACCTTTTTCTAATGTTTGCGCAAGATCTGTCCAATAGCTTAATTCATTAAAGCGGTGCGACTCATCTCGTGGATGTGTCCATAAACCATGGTTGATATGACCTACGCAGTTCATATCAAAAGCATTGAGTAGAATTTTTTTTGGCGCAGTTTCCTTTTGCGTAGTGTTGCTCATTACAAAGTCCCCCGACGTGGTGGTAAAACACCGTTTAATACGTAATTTGCGATAAAGTAATATTTCCAACGTGAACTATCATGTAGGGTGTGTACACGTGCATTGCGCCAAAAACGGTCTAAACCATCATTGCTTTGGCTACCACGGCTACCTGCAAGTTCAATGAGTTTTGAAGATGCTTTTAAGGCTGTTTCAGTGCTATGCGCACGAACTTTGGCAACATCAATAGAGGCTTTGGCAATGTTTTCTGCATTTGGATAGGGTTTTGCTGCATCAATAGATTGAGCAGCTTGTTTTAATAACACTTCAGATGCACGAACATCGGCAGCAATACGACCAATTTCATAAATCGTTAAAGGATCAGCTGTTGCGACATCTACGCCTGAATCAATCCAAGAACGTGCCTGACGAACACGAAGCAAGGTTTCTTCAAATGCTGCACGTGCAATACCCACTTCAATGGCTGCATGTATAATTTGTGCAAAAGGACCAACAAGCGTGGGTGAGCTAAAAGAAGTATCAAATGGAATGACATCTTCAGATGAAACAATCGCTTTATCGAACTTAACTGTGCCACTTCCTGTTGTTTTCTGACCAAAGCCTGTCCAATCATCAATCAGGCTAATACCTTCACTATGACGAGGAATAAAAGCTAAAAATTCACGTTCATTGTCATCTTTGACTAATGTTGGAATTCGATGAGCAAACAAACTTCCTGTGCAATAGAATTTCTCGCCATTTACAATAAATTGGTCATCGTAAGGGCGAATAGTAGTGTGTCGAACAGCGGCATTTTTTGTTTTAAATTCTGCAAGAGCATTACCAAAACGTGCGCCTTTTAAAACTTCTGCATATAATTTTTGCTTTTGTTGTTCCGAACCTGTGTTGCGTAGAACTTCAAGTGCATAAAAATGATTTTGTGGAATTTGCCCAAGTGAGCCATCTACACCACTAATTAAAGCAATAATTTTAGCTACAGTAAGACTTGAAACATCTGCGCCACCATATTCTTTAGGCACAGTAATAGCCCAAAGACCAGATTGGCTATAAGCCTCTATTTCTTCAAAAGGCAAAATTCTGTCAGCATCACGTTGAATGGCATTGGTTTTGAATTGTTCTGCTAGGGTTTTTGCAATTTCTAAGGCTTCTGCATCAGATTGAATAATATGTGCATCGGCAAGTTGCGTTGCTTCTAAGGGCACAATAGTTTGAAATGAAGTCATGTTGTTCTCCTTAAATCCACGCGTGTTTTGCAGGCAGTTTATGATTGAGGTAATAATCACCTAGGGCATGCAGTTTCCAGCGAATTGGATCATGTAAGGTGTGTACACGTGCATTACGCCAATGCTGATCTAAATTGTGTTGGCGTAGGCTTGAACGGCTACCGCCCAGTTCTAAGAGTTTTTCTGAAATTTGTAGGGCAGCATCATTGGCATAAATTTTTGCTTCAGCCACAATAATTGATGCTTTTGCAGCTTCTTCAGCGGTGATCGACTCTTTAGCTTCAAGTTCATCTAAATATTCTGCAGCTTCATCGAGCAGTAAAATGGCAGCATCTAAAGTAATGTTGAGTTTGCCAACTTCTTGTAGGGTGTAATGTTCTTGACTGGCTTTGGCAACGCCTGAGTCGATAATTGGGCGAGCTTTATGAATGGCTGTTAACGTGTCATCAAAAGCAGCTTCTGCAATACCGACATCAATGGCAACTTGTAGAAGCTGAGAGAATGATCCACGAACAGATGGTTTTTCTTGCAAAATGCGATCATCTAAAATAAGGAACGGATCGACTTCAACATGTTTAAGTTTTACTGTTCCACTAGATGTTGTACGTTGCCCAAAGCCATTCCAATCATCTACAACTTCTACGCCTGCTGAATAACGGTCTACAATAGCTAAAACAGTATGTCCTTCAGGATGAATGGCTTTAATGGCTAACCAATCTGCAAAGCTACTTCCTGTTGAATAAAATCTTTCACCATCTATAAAGTAACGACCATTTTCATAGCTAATTTGAGTACTAATGGTTGCGGTGTTTTTTGTATTACGTTCAGGTCCACCATTTGCAAGACGTTTTCCGTTTAAAATTTCGTTAAAAATAAATTTTTTTTGTTCTTCTGTTCCAACAGCGTTCACTATGTTTAATAGACCAAATTGGTTTTGTGGAATTTGTCCTAAACTAGAATCTGCTTTGTTAATAATACGAAATACATGCGCTAAGATTTTATTTGATACACATGCACCGCCGTATTGTTTTGGAATACGAATTCCACTCAAGCCTTTTTGGCTAAATAAATCGACCTCAGCAAAAGGAAGTGAACGCTTTTGATCACGTTCATTTCGACCTTCCAAAGCAAAATCTGCAACTTGATAAGCGGCATTTATTGCTTCTTGGTCATTTTCGATAATACGAATATTTTTAGGAATAATA
Organism: Acinetobacter portensis; assembly: GCF_010646905.1. NCBI lineage: Bacteria > Pseudomonadati > Pseudomonadota > Gammaproteobacteria > Moraxellales > Moraxellaceae > Acinetobacter > Acinetobacter portensis. Next base: position 70,020 of record NZ_JAAARQ010000002.1, on the reverse strand, counting down.
CGAGACATAGCGACACCTTTAATGATGTTCAAAAGCTACGCTCGAATGCTTAAAATATTAAATGACCGATTGTGCTGAACTTAGCAGAAAGAAACTTTAAGAAAAAAAGTGATTATTAATTACTCTAATTTGATAAATTAATTATTTGAAATTTAATGATATTATTAAAATAATTAAAAATAGATGTTTTATTTTGAATTGTGTTTTATCAACTTAAAAGATAAAGAAGCGATAAAATTATATAAAAGCTGACAAAATTAATAGGGATTAAAGTATCAATACAAACAGACATGACATTGTATTTTGCAGAGGGTGTGTCTAAAGTATCGAACATAAGAACAAGTTGTATTTATTATTTTGGAGAATCTATGCGAACTTTGTACCAGTTTCCTTTATCACACTTTTGTGAAAAAGCACGTTGGATGCTAGATCATAAAGAACTGGAATATGTGGCGCATAACTTAGTCCCCATTGTTCATCGTGCATTTGCAAAACTAAAAACAGGGCAATACAAACTGCCTATTTTGCATGATCAAGAACGTTGGATTGCAGATAGCACTCAAATTGCTTTGTATTTAGATGATATTTATCCTGAAAGAACCTTATTACGTGCAGAAAAATTGCAACGAAATGAAGCCTTAGAAATTAATGATTTAGCCAATGAATTGGGTCGTCATGTTCGTCGGTGGACGATGGCACATGCTTTATCTAAAGATGAAGAATCATTAGATCTTTTGATTGGTGAAAAAGGCTATTTGCGACAATTTGAAAAATATTCAAAACCCATTATGAAAAGTCTAGTTTCAAAAGGTTTGAAATTAGATGAAGCGCAAATTAGCGATTCAAAAATAAAAATGGATGATTTGGTGAATACACTGAATCAAAAGCTTATTGATCAACAAGGGCGTTACTTTGTAGGAGATCGATTAGGTTTGGCTGATATTGCAGTATGTTCGATGCTCGCTCCGATTTTAGAAATTGAAGCTACGCCGTGGGAAAAAGAACATGGTGAAATTTCATCTGAAGCATTTAGGGAATTTAAAGCAACATTAACCGATATGCCTTTGGGGCAATATGTACTCCGAGTTTATCAAACTGAACGGAATGCTCGTGTAGATTGGCGAGGCGTTTAAAGTCTTTAAAGTGTCATCAGCAATAATTAGAATAATTCCGTATTTTTGAGAAAAGGTACGGAATTTTTTATTGAAGTGATCTTTTGGTCAGAAAAAATACGCTAAATGGTAATAAAATTGAAAATATTTTCAATTATCTGTGTTATATCTAATATTAATCTTATCGAATTGTTTAAAACATAAAAATAACAGGAGGATATGATGGAGTTAGATCGTTACGATAAGCATATATTGGAAATTTTAACCAATGAAGATGTGAATCTAAATGAATTGTCCGAGCGTATTAACCTATCTGTCAGCTCGGTACATCGACGTATTAAAAATTTAATAGATACTAAAGTGATCTCGGGCTTAAAACGGGATATTAATTATCAAAAATTAGGGTTTAGTTTGCATGTTTTACTACAAGTTTCACTTAGTAAACATGACACAGATACTTTTGCAAAATTTTTAGAAGAACTTGAAAGCATTCCAGAAGTCATCAATGCATTTTTAGTTACAGGGCAATCGGCAGATTTTATTGTCGAAGTGATTGCAAAAGATATGGAAAATTATAGTGAAGTGCTACTGCGTAGAATTGGAAAAATTGAGCATGTCGTTGCACTACATTCGAGTTTTGTCATTAAAGAATATAATGTATTTAATTGCAGTGGATTGCTGAGCGGGGTTTAAGTTTTAGGCTCAACTCACATTGTGAAGTTTATCTAGAACTTAATATTCATGGCATTATTTATTCGATTTTTCAGTATTGGTATTTTAATTGCTGTATTGTGGATAGGCTTAGATACTTTTTACGTACATTCTAAAGTTGCTTATACTTTTTCAAAACATTTGGATGTACTGTGGTATGTGTTTACTTATTTATTATTGTTTTGGGGAAGCTTAGTATTATTTAAACAACATAGAATCATTCAGAAATACGGTTTCAGGCTATTAACTGCCTTTATTCTTTGGGTAGTTACATTGCCTATTTACATGGTTCTAACTTTGAGATTTCATGTTGCTGTGGGATGGTCGCTTTAAATTTTTAAGTTATTTAAATGCTTTAAATGCTGATCTAAGATATAAAAAACGCACCTAAAGGTGCGTTTTTTTTACAGAATAGGTTTATGCATCTAATTCTGCAAGAACTTCATCAGAGAATTCAACGTTTGTATAAACGTTTTGAACATCATCAAGATCTTCAAACATATCAATCATTTTTAAGATTTTTTTCGCTTGTTCGATATCTGTGATTTCAGCTTTAGTAGAAGGGCTCATCACCACTTCAGCATTGTCAGATTTAAGACCTGCAGCAGATAAAGCATCTTGAACATCACCAAATGCTTCAGGCGTAGTAATCACTAAGATTTGATCTTCATCAACTTCAATATCTTCAGCGCCAGCTTCTAATGCAACTTCCATGATTTGATCTTCTAAAGAAACATCTTCAAAAGTAATCTCGCCACGTTTCGTGAATAAGAAAGCAACTGAACCGTTGGTACCTAAGTTACCATCAGTTTTAGAGAAGCAGTGACGTACATCAGGCACAGTACGGTTAAGGTTGTCTGTCATTGTTTCAACAAGAACAGCAACACCACCAACACCGTAACCTTCGTATGTAATTTCTTTTAAATCGTCGTTATCATCGCCACCAGCACCGCGTTGAATTGCACGATTAATCACATCACGTGTCATGTTTACAGACAGTGCTTTTTCCACAACAGCACGTAGACGAGGGTTACTTCCCGCATCTGGGCCACCGAGTTTTGCAGCAGTTGTTAATTCACGGATGTATTTGGTAAAAAGTTTACCTCGGCTAGCATCTTGTTTTGCTTTACGATGCTTAATATTGGCCCACTTGGAATGACCCGCCATGCGAAATGCTCCTTGTAGATTGGCTGTATGCCGATCGAATTGTGCAAATTCTACCATAAGGGGTTTTTTCGGATAAAGTGTTTCAAAACAAGATTTGTTCAGTTTGTTTAAACTTTTGAAAAAATGCTTAAATTCGAGGCAAAAGATGAAATAACGAGAGCTATTTTTATTTTGAGTTGAATTAAAATCATCCAAACTTAATTATTGATAAAAAGTGGGATATAAAAATCATGTGTTTTTATATCCCGATTATATTATTTTGGTTCTGGAATAACGATATCTAAACCTACTTTTTCTTTATACAGCTGTTTCAGTAAGGCTAAATCATGATTGATTTCTGTAGGATAAATTTTTCCTAAAATCCCACCACGTTTATTTTTTGAATCTGCATATAATAAAACAATAGGTACATTTGCAGCTTTTGCAATATGCCAAAAACCTGTGCGAATAGGGCGACGTTCTTCACCATTCCTAGCCCGTGTTGCTTCAGGTGCAATTACCAAGTTGAACTTATCATTCTTTTCGAAATGTTCAACCATTTGTGACACGATATCTTTGCTCGATTTACGATCTACGGGAATACCACCCACAGCATCTAAAAGCGGTTTAAAAGGCCCTTTGAATAATTCTTTTTTGATTAATGTATGAATTTTTATGTCATAAATTTGGAAGAGTGCAATAGAAAGTACAGCATCCATCATTGATGTATGTTCAAAGCCAACAATGACTTGTTTATCTTCAAGAATATTATCTTCAACTTTATATGTCCAACCTGATACTTTGAAGGCTGTCTCACCAAGAAATTTTTTAAACATAAGAAAAATGACACAGAAACCGAAAGGCCTAATTTCTACTTATTAGTTGAAACAGTCAATATTAAATTTAGAAAACATGTTATGTCGATTGAAAATATAAAGCTTAAAGAGGTTTAATATTTGATTTTGAATATCAAATATTCAATTAAGACTTGAAAAATGTTTTTAGATATAAAAGAACTCTTAGTTATGGTGATTTATTGCTACCCAAATGTGTGAATAGTTGTTAGACTTTTGTCGTACAAAAAAATTCACAGTTATGTTTGAAATTAAGCTTTTGATTCTTTGGGGCGGTAAATGATCTATTTTTCAGCATTGGTATTCGCTATGGTCATGTTTACTATTGTCGTTTTATGGTCGGTTGTCGAATACCTCATTCAAAGTAAAAGCGATGAGGCTTTTGAACCTAAATAAGTTCAATTGAAATTTATTTTAAAAATAAGCGTTTGATTAATTTATTTTTTAATAACATATTGATCTTGTATGTGATTTTTAATTTATGAGTTTTATCTTTCATTTTTTTTGATGGCTGGCTGATGAGGGTTTTATGTTAAGATGGTTAAAAATTAAACAAATCATTTAAATTCATAGTCTTATTCCTGCTTTATTAATATTCAATTGTTTTTTAAACTGCTTGTATTTTATATTCTTCTTCGTTAGTATTCTTGGCGATTGGACTTGTTGTATAAATAATTTCAATATATAGGGCCTATAGCTCAGTTGGTTAGAGCAGCGGACTCATAATCCGTTGGTCGACAGTTCAAGTCTGTCTGGGCCCACCATATAAAACAACCACTTAGGTGCATTAATCCTAAGTGGTTTTTTTGTTTTTAGATTCTGGTAAGCAAATGGTAAGCAGCTTAAATCAACATTATTTTTAACAGGCTTTGTTGTATAAAGACTTTAAAGATAGAATTTACTGTAATTACTCAAATTCAAGTGAAAACGTGGGTATGGGGGCGATCTAATTCTGTAAATTTATTTAAGACGGCTATACGTGCATTAATCTCATTGATCTGACTGTCAAAATTCCTTGTGCTGAGTTTATCGCCTAATAATTTGATGCAATGCATCTCGGTTTCGACCAAGTTATCGCCGTTGATGCCATAGACCACTTTTTCCAAATGCTTATCACTAGACGCTTGACCATTTCAATAATTTATTCCTCTCTATATATTTCGTTCACTTGCCTTTCCAAAACTTTAAACTTTTCCTTAGTAGAATCACCGTATGTGTTTTTAGGTCTAAAATCACGTGTTGGGAGTGTTTAATGTCATAAGCCTGTCTGTATAGGCAGAGTCGATATCTATAGGAATTTGAGCAAGTAAGTTTCTAAATGCTTGTGAATCACTGACATCGTTGGCAGTTACTGTACAGTACTTGTTTCCAGGATTTTAGCATCTATATCGATATGTAGCTTAAGCCACTGCCGCTGATATTAAGGCTGATGCTTCGTACGTTTCCAATTGCTTTTACTTAAAAATTTCAAGTCAGTACAATCGACAATTAGATGCAGTCCATTGCTGCTTTTTTAATAGTTAATTGCAATATCAATATGCTTTTGTTTTCTACATAGGGTGGAGTATCTTGCGTTGAAAAATTCAAGCTAGATAGCCTAATAAGCTTTGAACCAAACCCAATTGAGATATTCCCTAAACCGATTCAGAGGAGATTATAAGAGTGTCAATTGCTTGTATGATAAATTTTAGGTGTGAGCTTATTCATTTGGAAATAGTATTGTTGAATAAGCTCCCAGAATGAGTTTATGCGATAAAGCCACTCTATCCTAGAATCTGTTTATATAGATTTACAAGGTTCTCATCTATGCAAGGAATTAAATGATTGATTTTAGGGTGAGCAATAAGATCAGCTTCAGTTCTTTTAGATTTTTCTCGAATTTCAATAGTCCAATTCCTATCTCTGTATTGTCGCCAATTTAATTTAATTTTAAGAGGACGATTATAGCCCTTTAACTCCATAATGAATATCTGATCACATATTTCATCGAATAAAAATATGTGTGAGCGCTCAAGATAATCATGTCTTTTTAGCAGCAATTCCAAAGTATTTATAATAAATGAACAGCAATCATTTACTAGACTTGTACTGCCAATACTATAACCCCATTGATGTAATAAATATAATGCACACAGGCTATCTAAAGATCCATATTGAGCTAATTTTTCTAAATCAGATTTATTAAAATCTTTTATATGTCCATTTATTATTAAATTTTCAAATATATAATTAGGAAGATTATTTAACTCTATTAAAATTAACTTTTCTTCTGTAGTTCGATATTTTAAATTTTTCCATATTGAGTGATTGATGATATTGGATGAGCCAATACATTTCGAATCAATAATATCAATCCATTCTTGCTGTGGGGTAGATAATCCAAACTTATATTTTTTAAATAAATTTGATTCATGACTTTTTTCAGTATCTTTACATAATAACTTTGCTAAACCGAAATCATTCTTAATTTTCCCAAAAGCTATTAATTGATTATGAAAGAAATCATACCAACTCAATGTTTTAGCGAAATCTATCCTAGTTCTTAGTGGGCGTCCCATATATCTCTCTTTTTTATTTAAGCTCATAAATATCTTAACCCAAATTCTGGTAAAGAAAAAATAGATTTTAAGACAATTTCATTACCAATTTATTTATGTTTTTATAAGTTGAAATCAACTGGAATTACAAAATATGGTACTTAAGCACAAACAAAAGCCCATTACAGATGATCGGCTTTTGTTAACAACTAAGGAAACAGCTAGGTTGCTGGGATATGCAGAACAAACATTGCGTAAATGGGCACTGTATGAAAATGGACCAATAAATCCTATTAGACATGGTCGTAGTCTTCGATGGAGTAAAGCAGAAGTCTACAAATTTGCTTGCTCACAAGAAGACTAAATTTGAAGATGATATGAGCTAGTTGCTCATATCTATTCATTAGACTGCTAGGCGAGTTAGGTAATGTAATAACGAATTATCTACAAGCCAGCAGAAAGTTTATTTGGGTTGTATAAATTTTATTTAAAGAGAACAATTACTTGAAGCTTTTAATTTGTGATTGATTGGGTGGGGTTAGAAGGCTTTAAAGCTTAACTCTGAATAATTTTCACTTTTGAAAAAATTCAATGCTTTCAGACTGTATGAGCACAAACTTCAAAGCTATCATCCTGCAGGTAAAAAAGTTAATCACAAATATACTTATAAATAATTGTCCTACGTTAAAGGATCAATAGTGTTAAAAATGCCAGTAGATGAAAATAAAATAGAATCTAGATTAAGAAGTCTTTCTGAAAGTATTGCTCTTATGCATATCGATTTTGCAGGATTTTTTGAGGAGTATAGCCTTAAAGAATCAATAGACAGTATAATGTTAAATTATGAAAGTGGTTCTTATACTAGTGCGATAAAATCATGTTCAGAACAATCATTTTTAATAAAAAATAATAAATTAATTGATCTATATAAAGCTGAATATGGTAAATCCTATTTTTCAAATTTAATCATTGAAAGCAAAATTGTATTTGAGTTGAATGTTGTTATTTCATATATTGCTCATAATTTACAAAAAAAAGGTTATAGTGAAAGCCATATTTCAACACTTTACTATTACTTTTATTTGTTACTAAAATTGATTTCACCGAAAAATTGTGAATATCGTGATGAAGATGGTTTTAGTGAGATTTTGGAATCGATTAATATATTTTTAATAAAATCATGTGAATCAATAGTTGATGATTTAGATGAAAAATTTGTTTCAGATTATAATAAAAAATTTAATAAATTATTTTTCTCGGTTACTAATATTGATAAAATAACTATAGTAAAAAAGATTTTTGAATATTTAAAAATATTCATTGTAAAAATAAAAAATATCGAAAATTTAAAAAACAATAAGAAAAGCACAAAGGCTAAATCAAAATTCAAAAGAATTAAAGTTAGTGACCCTAGTCCACAAGAGGCTATAAGTATTTGTGTTCCAGAAGGATCTTATGATTCTATTGAGGATGAAATATCTGAAGACGATACTCAAACAATCCTTAATGTTAAAGCTGATAGTGTTGCTGGTAGAGTAAGTGGGTATGTACAATCAGATAAAAAAATAGCTGAAATTATAATCAGGAGAAATTATCCTACAGTATCAAATCCTTCGTTTTTAGAACAAATTCTATTACGAAAAGTATTTCAGGTACTGATAGATAAATTTCAAGCTCAGCCAGACTCACAAGAAAGTGCTATTGCTGCAATGTTCTTAATGTCGTTATTTACTGGGGTGTCAGCGACACATTTTCTTAATATAGACCTTCTCTTAGAAGATCAGCGAATTTCTAAAGCTAAGGATGCAGATGGTTATCTTTTTAGATATTACGTTGGTTTAGATAATACTGAAAAAAGTAAGAATAGAACGCTAATCAACCAACTTTGTCTTACTACAGCACAGAATTGGGATATTCATGTTCCAGCTTCGTGGGTAGACACTATTTTAAATCATCAAAATTTGTTAATAGTGGATTTGAATTTGAAAATTAAAGACTGGTTCTCCAGATATTGTTTAGGTGTAATAAATATTGGTTCTATAGCGCAGCAACTACATTTCCATATGGCACGCATTGATCCTAAAGGCCTTTTGAAAGAATTTATTAAAAATAAAAAAATTCATCATGAACCTGAATTAGCCTATGCTGTTTTCAATGCCATTGAAATGAATAAATATTATCAAAAATATCTTGAGAACGTCACTGACGTACAATTCCAGTCTAGTGATGATTCTAGCTCCGATAAAGCAATAGATTATCCTGTCATTTGGGAGCGAAACGAAAGAAAAATTGGGAGTAGGAAACTATGGAATACAAAAGATGCTCGGAATTTTATTCATAGATTAAAAAGTGATTTGGAGTCAACTCTCAATAATGAAAAAAAATCGCTTTATGAAAAGGTGAATAGTTATGCCATATGGATGTGGACAATTTGTTTATTAACTCTTGGTATCCGCCCTAATTCAGGTGCTCCAGGACCATTGAAGTATTACGATGCAACAAATGGCTTTTATTACGTTCATGATAAAAAAAGCGAAAGTCGTCCTTTTGGTCGTTATATACCGATAACCAGTTTTTTGAAAGAAGAAATATCGAAATACCAAAATTTCTTAATGGAACAGGGTTTAGCTAATAAGGTTGAAAAAGATACAGATTTATCCCTCATTTATATCATGGATAAAAGGAAAAAATTGCAGGAAATCACGGCAGATTTCGTCCAATGTAATTTAGAGTCAATGAATTTTTATTTGTATAAAAATTGGGCTAGACATTTTTTAATCAATTCTGTGAAGTTACCGATAGATATTCAAAAGACATTGTATGCACACGATAGTCTAGATCTTGGATTTAGTTATGGGTCTTCACTTAGTTTTTATGCATATAAAACGAAAATTCTCAATGCTGTTGACGGAATGTTGATTGAGCTTGGCTTGGTGATAAAAGTATGAGTAAATTATCATTAGAACTTCAGACTGACTTAAAAAATAAAGCAATAAATTTATGTTGTGATATCACTAAGTTATTTGATGAATTTAATTCTAAAAAGCGAAAAACTGATAAGTCATGGCGTAATCTTAATGTTAATACTCAAAAATTAATTGGAGTTATGCAACATGAACTTAACGCTCAACTTAAGTTAATGAGTGAAATACAGTTAAAAAATGAATATTTAACGTATTGGCGCGAATTGTGGTTTGTAGAAAAAACAAAAATTATTGATAAATATTATGATATTACGAAAGTGGTAGATTTATCGATACCTGATTATTTTATATCTAATAGTGCAAAAAAGGAAATTAATGCTACTCCACACAAATTAATAGAGGGTTCGCAATTAAATAATTTTAAGAATCAATTAGAGAAATTTTGGATAGAAAAAGAAGTTTTTAACTATGATTCAGAATATTTTAAAGATATAGAAAGTAAAGAAAATTTATCTACTAATCATTGTCTGTTGAGGATTCTATTTGCTCAGTTGACATTAAGTTTAATTTTTCACTCAAATTGTCCATTTGAAAATCATCTAGTTAGTATAGTTAAAACAGTCTTTAAAAACTTTACTGAATATGGTGTATGTGATCTCAGCCCTATTGATGGATTAGAATATATTTATGATGTTAAGGACGCATCAAAATTACAAGCAAATGGTTTTTTATTGAGTTATCTAATTCCAAATAAAAGATATGCAAATTTGTTTTTGGATGGGAATACGTACCAGAGTTGTCAGGTCAGTCTTGAACCTATTACATTGATTATTTTGAATAGATTAGTTGCCGAGATACCTAAAACACATTATTTGAGTTTAGATCAAATTTTAGGATTTGATATAAATGATACTAATAAATTTAAAAATTGGATGTTAAATGAGTTAAGAAAAATTTCTCAGAATAATGAAGTTGTTAAAAAATTTAAAGCTAAAGGGTTTATGGCATTTAACCATATTGATTATATTGCATGGAATAAGAGAAAGGTATCAATAGATGGGTTTTTATCCGCATTAAATGTAGGGAAGTATGCTACGTCAGCAATTTCAATAAATTACTTAAATCAGCTAGAGCAAAGATTAAAAATTCCTTTAGAGGAGTTAAGGATTCAATATGTCCAAAACAAACTAATTAAGAGTGAAAAAGTAAATCAGTTATCTTTTCAAGCCATTAAGTGTACGGATAATTTTTCTAATACTATGCCCAAAGAAGTAAAGAGAATTTTAAGGATAGGATCTAAAAGCAATGATCAAAAACGGTTCAAAAGATCTTTAAAATTTAATTTGGCAAAGGTAAGAAATGAATATGATTTAGAGTTTATTAAGGGCGAAAGTGATCCAGATATAGCATCATTAAGTGTTCAAATTTGTTTGCTAAGTTGGTTTGAAATGAATTTGACAAATGGTATTAAATTATCTTCTCTTCAAACCTACAAGTCGGTGTTTTCAGTAGAGCTTTATTGCTATGCTGTTGAACATTCAATTAATTTATTAGATGCAGATCAAAGTGATTTTGAAGATATGTATGAGTACATATTAAGCGTGAAGATAAAAAATGATAAAAATACCACACTTGAGGAAACTAACTTAGAGAGTTATGAAAAAAAGCATGATACATATTCAGCTGCTTTAAAGCAGCTTAAGGCATTTCATAAACATATTTCTAGTGTGTTCAATGCTCCAAATTTGGATGATTGGTTTTCATATTATAAAACAGAGAATACTCAAGTTTGTCGTAGCGGATATATATCAAAAGATATGTTTAAATACATTATTGATAAATTATTGCCTAACTCAAAAAGACTTTTTAACCTAAAGATGGATTGTCATGACTTACGAATGGTAAGAATGATATGTATTTTGGGATATCGTTGTGGTCTGAGAATAAGTGAAATTTTAGGGCTTAAACTAAGTGACTTAACGACGTTAAGCTTAGAAAAACATGAAAATAATTCTAATAAAATTGAATATTGGTTATTTGATGAAAAAATAGAGTTTTTGAAAATACAAATTAGAAATAATTATGATCGACAGCTTAAAACTAGAAATGCACAACGTGCTTTGTGTTTAAGTGAATTACTGACTGAAGAAGAATTGCTAGAATTTTGTCATCTGCTCAAAATGATAGTTATAAATAAAAAAGAAAATCGTATTTGTTTAGGTGCTAACCGGTTCATCTTTGAAAAAAATGGTGCTGGACTTATTAAAGCAAGTTCAGTTAGACAAGTATTCAAATGTTGTTTGGATTTAATTTTTGGTGATGAACAATATAATTTCTCTTTTCATACATTGAGACACAGTGCAGCGAATAATCTTGCTATTGTGTTGAAGGGTAGTGATCAACTCAGAATAGCTTGGACAGATTATTCAGATAATCATGTTAAAAATATTCGAAACTATATTTTAGCTGAATCGACTTCTTTGGAAGATAGAGCCGATGTTTGGAAACATTTGGCTTATATGTTAGGTCATTCATCGATAGAAATGACAGCAAACCACTATTTGCATGTTGGAATGATTTTGTATGCCGATGCATGTAATCGACAAGAAAATTACATACCTAGAAAGTTGTTACAGCATTTGCTACCTAAGCATACTAAAGCGGGAGTAGGTCGTAGTAAAAAGTTTATTATTGATATTAATATTTTGAATTACAGAAAAATATTATGTGATTATTTGAGAAATAGGGTAGGTTATAAAAATGAATTGACCCCTGATTATAAAATGAATGGTCACCAGTCACACTTTTTGGGAGGGGATCATACATTGAGCTTAGACCAAGATGTTTTTTTAGAAGAGCTAAATACAATACAAAATCCTATAGTTTTTAGTTCAGACTCCGAACTAAGAAAATTTTTTTTAGAATATATAGAATTGATATATAGCAATCGGTATTACACCCAAAAACGTGGGAATCATAAAAGATCCTCTGAAGAATTATTGGAGTTTCTTGCAGAATATGCTCAGCATGATAATTATCAAGCAATGCGTTTGATAAAACAGGCTTATGGTAAAGCTCAAGATCAAATAAGATTTCAGGATCAACTGACTCGGTTATCAAATCTTTTTCTCGATCATGTTTTGATTGTAGATGCTAAAATTAAATTTTATATTAGAGATGAAATAAGTTATGCAAATTATTTGGAGTTTTTAGTAAATCTAAAGGCAATTGTAGGTAATGATTTTTTTCGCAATATCTATTATAGAGAGCATGAATGGGAAGAATTTAGTAAAGTGATGAAGATTCGGAAAAATAAAAAATATGAAGTACTAGTTTTAAAGAATATTAATCCTAAAGCTAAGTATATGCAGATATTGATTTCTATTCTTTTTTATAGTTTGTCTTTGAAGATTGTAAATAAACATTTAGATACAGTTACTTAAGCTGCATATTGAGCAAGTATTTTTATATGTTGTACTTTAAATAAAAATATTTATACGTGCGTTAAATAATTTAACAGGTTTAAGAGTGCGATTTCAAAAAATGGAGGCGGACTAAATGAAGCATACGTATATAGATGTAGATCATTGTATTCAAGAAGCTTTACAAGGGAATATTGTCCACTTAAACGATAATTTATATTTTTTAAGTGCTGAAACAGCCTTACAGCAAGTCCTTATACCTGAGCATGTTTGCTGTACAGCACCATACTGGATCATTGGATATGAGTTGCCTAAACCGATTCAAAATAAACAGGAATTAGAGTCATTATTTGCATGGCATAACTTTTTTGTTAAATTTGCTAGCAATGCTGATGAATTTAAAGATTTCAATCCTAGAGATGAGTGATTAACCCTTATAGTGTCTCATCCATTCTAGTTTTTAAATTTATTAGTGCGAGCACGTGATAACTTCAGTATCAACTGGATATAAAAGGATTATTTGTGAGTAGAAGTATAAAAAGGCAACTCAGTTTCTTTTTAATCGTACTTTGCGGATTCATTACATATAATTATATTGCTACTCGTCAAGCGGAAAATATGGAATTGAATTCCAACGTTCAAGAGCGTGAGCGAGCATTTATGCTAAAACGAGCTGAATACATAAAAAATCACGGTGCGACCAGTATGCTGAGCAAGAGATTCATCAAGAATTGGCATTCAAAAGTGGGCATGCTTTAATGAATAGTTCGTCTTCGTATCAGAGTGTTGAAAAGCAAGAACTAGAGCAATCTGTAAAGTGAGGTAAATATTATGGTAGAGCGGATTGTTTCTAGAGAGAGCGCAAATAACAGTTGGGTCCGTAGTAAAAAATCAGCAAGATGAAATTCAGAGGGTCTTAAGGAAGTCCTCAACTGAGATTTCCTGTTCTACATAGAAAACACCATTTTGGTCTGCTTTCATTTTTTTAATAGAATTACCTTGGAGTTTGTTGATCTCGAGCAGATCTTTAAGTATTTGATCTGCAATTTTATTCTTCCAATCATTTTCTGGATCTAAAGAAATCGACATGAGTTTCTCCTAGTTCGGATGTGGTATAAATTTCATTATCAGTATCACAGAAAATTTGAAATAAATTGATGTGGTGGAAAAAGTGGCCAAATATAGGTATGAACATTTAAATGTGGATAATGAGCTTTATTTATAGGCAAGCTTTTGTAGTTCATCTCTATGTTGATGAATTATACGTTTTAAATGATGTGATACAATACGTTGCGTCGCTTGGTTGTTTTCAAATACCATAGGTATAACCTCAATAATTGGGCGTGATCTTTGTTCAATATTTTTAAAATTGATTAGTCTTCTCATTTTTCCATAAAATTTTAATGGTGTTATGTAATTTTATACTAATTAGAACCATGAGCTAAAGTTTAAAAGTCCTAATTGTACTATTGAGTATCAAAAAACCATGTGACATCACTTATTTTAGGTTTTGAAGGGACTGATGCTTCATCATTAATATTGCAGACAATTTTAAAATCGAGTTATCTGACGCTTTAAAAAGGTTTCAGAAAAATATATCTATTTAAACTTCGATAATCAAATTTTCTCTAAACCCATTTTTACCTTGTTCTGGCAGATAACCCAAAGGATTGATCACTAATCTACATCCGTCGACTACAGTATCCACTGATGTATGCGTATGTCCTGCAATCCATAACCTAAAGCCTTTTATATCTAGGTCATTAATAAAATAGGGATTGAGGGCTGATGCAACAGGATGCGTACCCCAATATGGATCAAGACAAGCTAAATGAGGCGGGAAGTGCGTAATGACAATCACATTATCTTGATCCTTAAATTGCATAATATTTTGATGATATTTTTTAAATAGTTCAATGTAGTCATTAGCAGTTATTGTTCGATGATCACTGCCAATCATGATTTGATCAAAATCATAAATCGATTGTTCAGCATCTTCTTTAAATTTTTGCAGATCGTTAGATGTTTTACGAGTTGAGTTGGAACGAAAGTTCGTAAACAATGTACCGCCAACAAATATTTTATCCTGTATCTTGATATGGTTGTCATCAAACAGAGCATTTTGAGGATAGTTTTCTTTTAAGAAATCCACGACTAAATCGTAGTTTGAGCAGTAATAATCATGATTACCCAAAACAAAGATAAATTTTTTATCCATCGTTTTACATTTTTCGGCAAACTCAATTGCACCACTTAAGCGATTAGAAAAATCGCCAGCGTGAATAATGACGTCAGCTTCATCTGATAATGAATATTTCGAATTGTGAGTATCCGATAAAATTTGCAGTTTCAATACACTTCCTTAATTAAACCGAATTACTAAATTTATAGAGTTTCGTAGCTAATTACTTTATACATCAACTAAATATTGTAGAAATTACACATATTAATCTGTATGGATAAGCTTTTAAAAATATTAGTTAATTATTTTTAAAGTCGATCGATTGTTTTTTGATCATTTAATTTGACCAATTGATTTTATGTACATAAGATAAAGATGTTGCAGCAAAATCTGTAATCAGGCGTAGGAAACCTGCATTTTCATAGGTAAGGAGCTATTTGTTATAAAAAGCTAATAGCTTCTTATAGGCTTTATTTTGCCCAAAATTATGGTGGGCTAAATAGGTGGCTTTACAGCCGGCCATCCCTATGAATGGTTTTCCTAAACTTATTTAGCTCGCCACCATTTCGCCGTAGGAAAGTGAAATGAATGGCCAAATAATCATAGGTGCAAAATGAGCCACACTACTATAAATACATCTTGAAGGTCTCCTCGGTCTACTGCGTATTTTCATGCAGTAGATCATTTCAACTTCACATCAAATTTATCTAACAAAATACGTGACTGGGAGATCTGTCATGGGAACAACTACGATTTTAAAAAATGTATTAGACCGCAAACCAATGGTCGCTTTTCCAACTCAATATGCTCTTAAACCTAGGCATTTTGAGGTAAAAATAAAAGATTTAGAAAATAGTCAAATTATTGAACAGCTGTATAAAGCAGATAATCAACGTTCTACAGAGTACTGGCGTCTGGAAGAAATTGTTGAGTTTATGCAGGAATGTATGTCCAATCCTAATACTTGGCTCACAGTGCTATATTGGATGGATGAAAATGGGAATATTTATGTAATTGATGGTGGGCATAGAGTTTCACTTCTCGTTGCATGGATTAAACGTTATTTTGCTGATGAGCAAGTTATTAGTGCCCCAAACTTTAATGATCAGCAAAAAGCTGATTTACGATATATTCGGGATAGAATAAAAGAATGCTCTGACTTTCAAAAAATAATGACTGATCCTAGTTTGATTAAAATAAAAGAAAATATCGAGAAGCTCAGTATTCGATTTATGCATGTAGTGGGTTCACCTGAAGATGCAAGAAAAGCATTTGAGTCCATTAATTCTAAATCAAAGCGTTTAGATCGTTGGGAAGAGGCCCATTTAAAAAATAGGGGAAGAGATACTTTCTATGCAATTTATGCATGCTGCTATCTGAGTGATAATAGAGCGAATTTAATTGATCTGGGTGAAAATGAAATTAACCGCATCATTGTTTTAGGCGAAAAAATTCATAATTTATTGTTTAGAAATATTTTACTAGATACAGACCTAACTCATGGTAAGCGGATTGGATTGGTCACAGAGCTACTTAATATCATATCTAACGATTCAGATATGGATTCAGATGAATCGGATGGCCAGGCTTTAAGAGTGTACGAAAGATTATCGGAGCTCTATACAATTCTATTTAGAATTGCCAAACCAGAGGGTGATAACCGAAATGTCAGTTTAGGTTTACATCCTCAATTATATTTCTTTAAAGATGGTCGTTTTCAAATCACATCGTTTTTGGCGTGGTTTGCAATTATTGCAGAATTACACAATGAAAATAAACTTCAGTATTTTACGAGTGTACGTAAAAGTGTAGAGACTTTAATTGCTAATTTTCCAATAGCAACTACAGAGACTGTTGGTAAATTTGGCAGTGGAATTAAAGGTTATGATCGACTACAAATCGTCTATAAAGCATTTATCAAAATTAGTTCTAAAGTTGACATTGATTTTGATGATGAATTAAACCTGAATACAATCATCTTGGCTTTGTCTAAATCATTTGATTATTTAAATTTTAATGAACACCTAGAAGCAGGCTTTCATGGGATCAGGGATGAACAGGCGATTAAAGATATTGTTGCCTACGTGCAAAAATTAAAACCAGATGAAAGACCAAAATCACATAAATTTTCATTAACAACCAAGACGATTCTTCGACAAAAATTTAATATTCATAATCAGAATTTTTGTCGTATATGTGACGGTCTTTTACATTCTTCTTCGACAGAAGTTGATCATCGTATTGCGATGTCATTGGGGGGAGAGGGTCATATAGATAATGCAGTTTTATTGCACCCTTACTGTAATCGTTTAAAATCGGATCGAACTGAGGAAGAAGCACGAGCAGCCTTGTTTGGTGCTTAGATTTTACTATAAAAGCACATCAAATTATGGTGTGCTTTTTTTATGAAAAAAATACATCAATAGCCTACGTTAATTTTTAAGTTGTTTAAATAATATAGTCGATTCTGATATGGTAATAGAATCAAATTTTTATTATTTTAAACGTATGAAAAAAATAGATTATTACAATCAGTTTGCGGATGAGTTTGCTCTAGCCACGTTGTATGTGGATATGGAAAGTATATACCAACCATTTTTAGCTGAGTTGCCCAATTCTGCATGGATTTTGGATTTAGGTTGTGGCTCAGGGCGTGACACTTTGGCTTTTAAAAATAAAGGTTATCAAGTAGGTGCCATAGACTATTCTGAAGTATTAGTCGAACGAGCGACTCAACTTACTGGTATCGCTGTTCAGCAGCAAAGTTTTTATGAGCTTGATATGCACGATGTTTATGATGGGGTATGGGCATGTGCCTCTTTACTACATTGTGCTCGTAATAGACTCCCTAATGTTTTAAAACGTATTCATGCTGCATTACGCCGTGGCGGTGTGTGCTATATGTCTTTTAAATATGGAACAGCAGATAGAGAAAAAGGCGGTAGGGCGTTTACTGACTTAAATGAAGAGCAGGCTCAGGAATTGTTAGACCAGTTGAATGGGGTTAGGGTATTAAAACAGTGGATTACAGTAGATCAGCGACCTGATCGACAAGAAAAATGGCTGAATGTACTTTGGAAAAAACATGCCTGACTTTATTCCTACTGCACAAGAACAACTTAAATTTCTAAAAAATATTCAGCTGATTTTACAGTCGGGTAGTTTTAGTAGCACCTATAAATTTGCATTGCTGATTAGCCTAAGCCGATTAGCTATTGAAAAAGGTGAAGATTCAGGTGAGAGTCTATCACTCGAATATACGGATATCGCTGAGAAGTTTATCGAGCTGTATTGGAAGCAAGCGGTACCCTATACCTTTAATGATGAAGGGCAGCTGATTTTAAATCAGAACAATGGTAAACAAGCTGCCATTGTGAATCGCATTATACAGCTTCGGCAAAGCTACTCTTCTTTGGGGTTATTAAGACGAGATTCATTGGTGTGGTTGAAGCTAGTTAAAGATGTCGCTCGCACTGTAAAAGACATGCCAGTCCGCTACTTGCAAAATATCAATGGTCAAAATTTTGAGTTTTTATATCAGCTTGATCGGTGTGGAAAGCAGCTCATCCTTTTGCCTCAAGTCATGTTTTGCTTACGACAGTTCAGTGAAATCATCGAAGAGCTTTGCCAGAAACGTTGGATTGACTATATCCGTAAGAACAGCAGCAATGCACCTATTTTGAATCAGTTGCCGAATCTTGAACAATTCATGTTTGAGCCGAGTCGGAACCAATTAAATGCTGTGGCTAATGTGTTGGTCGAGCTACAGGACTGTAAATGCTTCTACTGCAATAAACCGATGCGCAATGGCAATTACGCCGTTGATCATTTCATTCCATGGTCTATGTATCCCTCAGATACAGGTCATAACTTCGTGTTGGCAGATTCAAGCTGTAATTCTAAGAAGAGTAATTTACTCGCTTCAAGTGATTTTTTGCATAAGTGGCAAGAACGTAATGAAGAACAGGATTTGATCATTGTGGATCGAATATCCGTACTTGGTTTTTTAACAGATAAAGAGCGGTCACATAAAGTGGCAGACTGGGCGTATGCTCAGGGAAAAGAAAATAATTATTTAATGTGGATGGGCTAAGTTTATAGGGGGTAGGCATGGTGCGATATCAGTACGCAAAAAATGAACATGGGGAAATCGTCAAAGCTGTTGATTTAGTTGGTATCGAGGATAAAGCTAAATATATTTGCATTGGCTGTGATAATCCATTAATTGCTAAAGTAAATGGGAAAATCAACAAGCCCCATTTTGCCCACAAAACCGTACTAGAGTGTAATGGGGAAACTTATTTACACCGTTTGGGTAAACGTGCTTTTTTTGAAACTTATCAAAGATGTTTAACTGAAAACAAACCATTTTATATTACGTTCCACGTGCCCAAGAAATGCCAAAAATTTAAAAGAACCATTCGAAAATATTGTGATCTTGGTTATACAGAGAAATGCTTTGATCTCACAAATTATTTTTCACAAATACAAGTTGAGAAGAGGCATGACCAGTTTATTCCAGACCTATTGTTAACCCGTCAAAATAATGCCGAAGATTGTATTTATATTGAAATTGCTGTGACTCATTTTTTGAGTGAGAAAAAAGAAAGCTCAGGCAAACGAATTATTGAAATACCATTAGATTGCGAAGAGGAAGTCGAAAAAATATATAGGGCAGATTTAAAGCCAAGCGATGCTCTCTTTTTGGGATTCAATCAAGAAAGTGCTCCAATAGTTGATGCTGATTGTAAATGTATGCACAAACGGTATTTTTTATTTCTTGTTTGGGATTCGGGTAAGGCTTGGTTAGGTTTGGAATACTTGTCAGATATTAAAGCTAAATTAGCCAAGTTCCAGAATAAAATTGAATATAGCAATATTATTGAAACCGATTTGGAGTTTGAAAACTCAAATGTACTGATGGGATATGCTCATGGGGATATGTTCATTTCACAGTTAAAACTTGCAGTTGAAAAGAAAGTACCAGTAAAAAGCTGTTTTTTGTGTAAATACAGTGGTGATAATTATAACTATTCCGAAGGACTTCCTATTTATTGCAAAGCCAAAAAGAAAGCATCTAATTCGAATCAGGCTGCAGAATGTGATTGGTATCGTCTTGCTTAAAAACGGATTGAAAATGATGGAATAGTGACGTGTGTTTGGTTTTTGATCTAATTTGCTTTATTTCCGGCAAAATCAAAAAAATACTTTCTCCATAATGGTATTTATCCACTCATTATCGAGTTGGTTAAACATGAAATAAGGAGATAAAAATGAGTAAAGCAGGTTGGCCAAGTACAACAGGAAATCCTTCAGGCGGTGGTCGTGATAATAATCCACCACGTAAGTAAGGAGTAAAACAGATGCATTTAAGATTACAGGTTTCAGGTCCAAAAGGCATCGGGCTTTTTTCTCCTGAAACAATTGATGAATTGGAATTAGTGTTAGGGCACAAAGCCATTGTATTAAAGGAGCCTCGAGCACAATTGGGGCTCGGTGGTATTGTGAATGTCTTTAAGACAGCACAGTCTTTGAATGTGCATTTAGATGTTGGCGATAAAGAGGATTCTTGGGATTTTCTTTTAATACCTTATAAGCCTTTTGATAAATCAATTTTGAAAATTTATAAGAATGATGCGCTTTGGAAAATCAGACGTAGTTATGAAACTTTCCCAAGATGGTCACAAATTGATTATGAAGAAGCTGTGGAGTTCTTTAATGAGATTTCACAAGTCGCTGCTTGGCCTAGCACCACCGGGAATCCTTCAGGTGGTGGTCGTGATAATAATTCACCAGGTAAGTGAGAGATCATATGAAAATTAAATTATTGGTCTCTGAAGCAAATGGTAAATATTTGTACGAACCTAAAACTGTTGCTGAACTTGAGCATATCTTAGGTGCACCAGTTGTGCTTTTAAAAAAGCCTATCTACGCATTAGGGCTTGGCTGTGTGATTAATGTGTTTAGAACAGTTCAAGCTTTAAACATTAGGCTTGAGGTTGGTACAGCAAAGGATGATTGGGGCTTTATCATTCGTCCTGAGAATAACTTTAATCCAAGTACGAATATTGTTTACGAAGAAAATGCTTGGCGGCAAATCAGAAATTCACATACGGACTATCCTTTGTGGTCGCAGATTGATTATGAAGATGTAGTAGCTTTCTTTAAGGAAATTCGTTTCGGAGGAGGTTGGCCAAGTAAAACAGGCAACCCCTCTGGCTCAGGTCGCTACAACAATGTTTAAGTGATCTTAGCGATCTCATTAAATTGGCTAGGCCACTGAAAAGTGGCCTTTTTGCCATTAGGTACATAGAACATTTGCCATAAATCCATAAACTCACGGGTAGAGCTGAGTCCTTGTAAAACTTCAGGAGAATTTGTTTTATGACCTTCGTAGACAAGGAATTGGAAGTAATAGATAAGCCATAGAGCATTCATTTCATTGAAGACAACGAAATCATCATCCTTGATGGTTCGTGAAAGTAGAAAACGAGAATTAGACTCTGTGATTTTTTCATATAGATCATCAAACATCAGTTTAACTCGATCAAATGGAGTCGTGAAAAACTGGTCTATATCGGTTAAGTAGCAAAAGCGATCTTCAGCTCTCATTTTTTTTAGTAATTGACGCATCGTTTTAAGACGTGGGTGATCTTCATTGTCGTAGTTATTACTGTCATTATCAAGTAATTCCGTATTTAGATATTTGTCAAATGAGCTGATACTAGGGAGTTTCTCTAATGGTTTTTTATTTGCGTGTGAGGCTAGTGAGTAGATGATGAAATCGGAAAAGCTACTTGATGGGCCATAAGATTTATTTTTCTTAAATCGAAATTTAAACAACTGATTAAAGCACAGTAGATCCATTTTACTGTCTAAGATCAGGATTGTATCAAGGTGAATTAAGAGCAGCATAATGAGATGAGTGGGTTGATTCATTTTCTCAAGGGATAGATATACATGGTTATGTCCTGTGGTGACAATGCTTTGAATAAATTCATGCAACTCAGTGATGCTTGCTTCTGAAAAACCGGTCAACTCAGCTTGATCGAATAGCGCAACATGCTTATTCCAATTTTGATACATCTCATTTTGCAAAGGGTAGAGCGATAGACATTTCAAAATATAAGCAAATGTTATCTGGATATTTTCAGCTTGATCAACTACTTGGCTGGAATTGCTATCCAATACATCAAGCCCTAATACTTCAGACAGCATACTCTTTAATTCGATAGGTGAAAGTTCTTCTTCAATCTGACTCGATTTTTTAACCACTTGTTCTAAATTATTACCAAGTTTTCGATCAAATTTTGTCAATATTAAAAAATTAAAATGTGTTAAATCCACGAGATATCCTTTATTTTCTAGAAATTTTATGCGACATAATTTGGCGTATAAGCCTAAAGAATCCACTATATAGTCTGCCGAATTACTTGAAAATAGTGTTAAATACAGGCATTAAAATTTAATACTTTATTTGGGTTCTTATGGATCATTCAGTACATAACAAATTGGTTTCATTTATCTGGTCGATTGCTGATGACTGTCTTCGAGATGTCTATGTACGTGGTAAATATCGTGATGTCATTTTACCAATGGTTGTATTACGCCGTTTGGATACCTTGTTAGAACCGACTAAAGATGCAGTACTCGAAGAAGTACGCTATCAACAAGTCGAAATGGAACTCACCGAGTTTGATGATGAACCACTGAAAGAAGCATCAGGCTATGTGTTCTATAACACTTCTAAATGGACACTGCGCTCACTGTACACAGCGGCATCGAATAACCCTGAAATTTTATTTGCAAACTTTGAAGAATATTTAGAAGGTTTTAGCGCCAACGTTAAAGAAATTATTCAATGCTTTAACCTGTATGCTCAAATCCGTCACATGTCACATAAAAATGTGCTGTTAGACGTTGTTGAAAAATTCTTGTCACGGTATATCAACTTAACACCACAAGATGCAGTCGACCCAGACGGCTACCGTTTACCTGCACTGACGAACTTGGGCATGGGTTATGTCTTTGAAGAATTGATTCGTAAGTTTAATGAAGATAACAATGAAGAGGCAGGTGAGCACTTTACCCCACGTGAAGTGATTGAGTTAATGACGCATTTTGTCTTTGACACAATCCAAGACAAATTACCGTTAACCATCACTGTATACGATCCAGCCTGTGGTTCGGGCGGGATGCTGACTGAAGCACAAAACTTTATTGAAGAGCGTTACGCCGTAGAAAATGGCAATCGTGACGTGATTCTGTATGGTAAAGAGATCAATGATGAGACTTATGCTATTTGTAAGTCAGACATGATGATTAAAGGAAATAACCCTGAAAACATTCGTGTTGGTTCAACATTAACTACAGATGAATTTGTCGGCACCAAATTTGACTTCATGCTCTCAAACCCACCGTATGGAAAGAGCTGGGCATCAGAGCAGAAGTACATCAAAGATGGTTCAGATGTGGTAGATCCACGTTTCATCGTGAAACTAAAAGACTATTGGGGCAATGAAGAAAGCTGTGATGCTACACCACGTTCAAGCGATGGTCAGCTTTTATTCCTCATGGAAATGGTCAATAAGATGAAATCGCCTGAGCATAACGGCATTGGTGGTCGTATTGCTTCTGTTCATAATGGTTCAAGCTTATTTACAGGTGATGCAGGTGGCGGTGAAAGTAATATTCGTCGTTATATCATCGAAAATGACTTACTGAATGCGATTGTGCAGTTGCCAAACAACTTGTTCTATAACACGGGTATTACGACCTACATTTGGTTGTTGTCGAATAACAAACCACAACAGCGCAAAGGCAAAGTACAACTGATTGATGCAAGTTTAATGTTCCGAAAATTGCGTAAAAACTTGGGTAATAAAAACTGTGAGTTTGCCCCAGAACATATTGCTGAAATTATGCAGACTTATCTTGCAGGTCAAGATGTAGAACGTCAGCTTGATGCGCAAAATGATCCTATCGGTATTGCAAGTAAGGTCTTTGATAACCAAGATTTTGGTTATTACAAGGTCAATATTGAGCGTCCAGACCGCCGTAGCGCGCAATTTAGTGCAGAGCGTTTGCAAGGTTTACGTTTTGATAAGTCGTTGTCTGAGCCAATGGAATATATGTATAGCACTTATGGCGATGACATCTATACCGAAGCGAAGCTTGATGCGGTGAAAAAAGAAGTATTAGCATGGTGCGAAGATCAAGAGATTACGCTGTAAGTCCCAAATAGAAATGTCCGGTTTCTCCAAAGTAGAAATGTCCGCTTTTAGAATACTCAACTAGAGATTTTCTTAGCGGACGATTTAATATGTTGGTGTCTATGTCGGATAAAGAACTTAAACGATTGTCAGTCTTACAAGAAGTCTGTGATCGACGCATAACGCAATCTAAAGCTTCAGAGCTTTTACAACTCTCAGAACGCCAGATCCGGCGCTTAATTCAAGCCTATAAAGCTCACGGTCCCGCAGCATTGGCTCATGCCGGTCGTGGTCAATCGAGTAATTCTAAGCGATCAGAAGAACTAAGATTACACTGCCTGACTATCATTGCAGAACAACTCTATGGTTTCGGGCCGACCCTAGCACATGAAAAGCTTAGCACTGTACATGGGTTGGATATTTCAGTGGAAACGCTACGTTGCTGGATGATTGCAGCTGGCTTATGGATTCCACGCTCCAAACGCATGAAACGCCCATATCAACCCCGCTATAACCGTGATTGCTTGGGTGAACTCATTCAAATCGATGGCTCATATCATGACTGGTTTGAAGGAAGAGCCGCTAAATGCTGTTTACTGGTTTATATTGATGATGCGACCAGTAAATTACAGCACTTACGTTTCTGTGAAACAGAATCAACCTTTGATTATATGCTTTCGACACGCTGCTATATCGAACAACATGGCAAGCCTTTGGCTTTTTATAGTGATAAACATTCAGTATTTAGAGTGAATCAGAGCAGTAAACAAGAAACTAAAATAACGCAGTTTGGACGTGTGCTGAGTAGATTGAATATTGATATTATCTTTGCCAACTCCCCACAGGCCAAGGGTCGTGTAGAACGCGCCAATAGAACCCTTCAGGATCGTCTGATTAAAGAGATGCGCCTAGAAGGTATCAATAGCATTGCAGAGGCGAACGCCTGGTTGCCCTGCTTTATTGAGCAATTTAATCGTAAGTTTGCCAAAGTGGCATCGAATCCCAAAGACCTACATCGCTGCAGCACTGAAACCCCTCAGGAATTAGATAGTATTTTTACTTGGCGGGAACCACGTAAAGTCAGTAAAAGCCTCACCATTACCTACGATAAGTGCATTTATATTTTAGAAAATATTGAACAAAACCATACTTTGATGGGTAAATATATTGAGTTCTTAGAATATCCAGATGGTACGGTTGGCATTGAGTATCAAGCAAGAAAGATCAATTACAGCATCTTTGATAAATTAAGTCAGCTGAATCAGCGAGAAGTAGTTGAGAACAAGCGTTTAGGGTCTGTCTTAGCGCATATTCAACAACAGCATGAGGAATTAGAACAACAAAACAAACGTAATCGCTCTCAAAAAATGCCAAGCAGACGTGCACAGAAAACAGTAATTCAACAACGAAATATAAATCCTGCGCTTGACTTAGAAATGTCCTTATAGGACATTTCTATTTGGTTATTAGGTAGGACATTTCTACTTTGGAATAACATACGCTGAACAATAAAGCCCAAGCCAAACTGTTTGATGTGAAGCATTGGAATGCTTTAAAAACAGCATTGGACAGTGCTTTAAGCATCATGCAACAGGTCGGTACAGATGAATTCTCAGACTTTAACCTGTTTAAGAAGAAAGTCGATGAAGCCATCAAAGCTTTAAAGATGAAGCTATCAAATTCTGAAAAGAACAACATTTTAAATGCGGTGAGTTGGTATGACGAAAGCGCAGAAAAAGTGGTGAAAAAAGTCGTGAAGCTGAATGACGCTGAGCTTGCTGATTTACTTGAACACCTGGGTTGTACAGAAGCTGATTTAGCCGACTTTGGCTATTATGCAACAGTGAAAAAAGGCGAGTTTACGACTTATGAAAGCAATAGTGACTTACGTGATAGTGAATCTGTACCGTTAAAACAGCAGATTCATCAGTATTTTTTAGATGAAGTAAAACCGCATGTGGCTGAAGCGTGGATTAATCTTGATTCTGTGAAGATTGGTTATGAGATTAGCTTTAACAAGTATTTCTACCAGCATAAGCCATTGCGTTCATTAGAAGAAGTGGCTCAGGATATTTTAAGTCTTGAGAAGCAAGCCGATGGTTTGATTGCACAGATTTTGGGTCTTTAAGGGGAAGCATGATGTTTGAAAAATATGATGCTTATAAAGATTCGGGTGTGGAGTGGATTGGGAAAATCCCTACAGATTGGTTTAATGAAAGATTAGGAACGATCTTAGAGCCAATTTCAATTAAGGGTAATGCTGATAAAGACTTACTCTCGATTACTCGTGAGAAAGGGGTAATCCTAAGAGATGTCGAAGATGATTCCGAAAATCATAACTTCATTCCTGACGATTTAAGTAATTACAAACTGATTGAAAAAGGTCAGTTTGGTATGAATAAAATGAAAGCATGGCAAGGTTCATATGGTGTATCACCATATACAGGTATTGTCAGTCCTGCTTACTATATTTTTAAATTTATTAAGCCAATTTATCCTGATTTTTTCCATTGGGCGATAAGAAGTAAGACTTATATTTCTTTTTTTGGAAGTGCATCTGATGGTGTTCGAATTGGGCAATGGGATTTATCAAAAGATAGAATGAAGAATATTCCATTTGTGTTTCCTAATATTGATTCACAAAAGAAGATTGTTGAATTTATCCAAGATAAAGCGGGAAAAATCGACCAAGCGATTGCGATTAAAGAACAACAAATTGCTTTACTCAATGAACGTAAGCAAATTGTCATTCAAAAAGCGGTGACTCAAGGTTTAAATTCAAATGTACCGATGAAAGATTCGGGTGTGGAATGGATTGGTCAAATTCCTGAGCATTGGGAAACATATTTTAATCGACGTTTGTTTCGTGAAAATTCACGTCCAGTGAAAGGTGATGAGCTACCACTATCCTTGTCTCAAAAAGACGGTGTTATTCCTTCTGGAGAGATGAAAGAGAGGTCTTTAAGTCCTTCCCATCGAAATAACTTTAAGTTGTGCTTTCCAAATGATTTAGTGGTTAATAGATTCAAAGGACATTTGGGTGTATTTTTTCAATCTAATTATACGGGAATTGTGACATTTCACTATGGTGTATTTGAGCCTGCCAAAAACGTTTATACAAAGTATTTTGAATTGCTGTATCACACTGAGCAATACAAAACCTTGTATGCGGGTGCATCGAATGGAATGAGCATAGGCTTACAAAATTTATCTAACTTAAATTTTTATCGTATTAAATCTATTGTGCCTCCATTAGAAGAACAGAAGTTAATTTGTGAGTATGCTGATAAAGTTGAAAACGAGCATAATAATCTGATTCAGAAGTTAGAGTCACAGATAGAGAAATTGAAAGAATATAAAACCACACTTATTAATGATGCTGTCACAGGCAAAATTAAAGTGGCATAAATAATTAAACCTAGCGAACTACGGTTGGCTAGGTTTTTTAATATTTCGGGGGGAATATGAGCTTATATACAGTAGACACAGCCAATAAAAAACTAAAACCATTAAATGGTACAAAATTGAGCGAACAACAGCTGACAGAGCGTTACGACTTACAAGAATGGTTGGTGAGCCACCCTGAAGCATTGGGCGAAGAACTGCTGATCATCCAAAAAGAATTTGATGGCTTTGATGGCACAGGCGAACGCTTAGACCTGTTGGCCTTAGACACCAAAGGACAATTAGTACTGATTGAAAACAAACGTGATGACAGTGGACGTGACGCCGTGTGGCAGGCACTTAAGTATGCATCTTATGTAGCGCCGTTTACGGCAGAAGATATTATTAACGTTTATGCGAATTACCTGAGTAAGTATCGACCCATTGATCCTGATTTGGATGCCGATGCGTATGAGCCTGAACATGTTCATCACACAGCACGTGTATTGATTGAAAAATTCTTAGGCGAAAACTCTGATATAGATTGGATGAGTAAGCTGAATCCCAAAGCCACGCAACGCATCATTCTCGTTGCAGGTGAATTTAGAAAAGAAGTCACCAATACTGCGCTTTGGTTAATTGAGCGCGAGATTGATGTTAAATGTGTAAAGGTTTCGCCATATATATTGAATAGTCAGTTATTGGTCGATATTCAGCAAATTATTCCTGTACCAGAAGCATCAGAATATATGGTGCGTTTAAGCCGTAAAGATGCGGAAATCAAAGTCATTAAAGAAAGAGAAAGTTCACTTGGACAATTGAGAATAGCCTATTGGACACAGTTGTTAGAGGATTTTCAAAATCGGAACTTTGACCTTTTCCGCAATGTAAATCCAGTTGGTGCAGGATGGCGTAGTGCAGGTGCAACAATTGCACAGTGTAACTACAACTTGATTTTCGCCCAAAAAGAACTCCGTGTAGAACTTGAGTTTGCAACAAGCAATATCGAAAACAATAAAAAGCTCTTTGATTTCTTCTATGCACGTAAAACAGAAATTGAGCTAAGTTGTGGTCTACAGTTGGATTGGCGTAGATCGGAAGATCAAAAATTATCAAAGATTGTAGTTGCTAACGCCGTAGAGGGTTATAACAAAACTCACTGGCCTGAGTACATCCAATGGCATTTTGAAAACGTGCAAAAGTTTGAACAGGCATTTAAGCCATATATGAATGAAGCGTATCAAGTGATTAAGTAAGAAAACATAGATCTAAAAATTTAAAATTGAGGGTAGGTTGTGTCAGAATCACAAGCGTTGATTAAAGTAGCAGTGTGCAATGTGGCACAGTTGCTGAGCAGTAAACGAATTAAAACAGAAGATCAAAGATATATTCAGGGGCAATTAAGCATTCCTGAGTATCAGCGCCCCTATGTATGGGGTGAAAAGCAAATTGATAAACTGATTGAAGATTTAAAGGATCATCAAGAACAATTTACTAACAGTCCTTATTATCTGGGGAGTGTGATCTTACATGCACAAGATGAATGTTTGAATATTATTGATGGGCAGCAGCGCTTAACAACACTTGCTTTACTTGGCTATCTAAATAGCGAGCTTGATGATGTATCACTCACTTATCAAGCAAGTCTGAGTATTCAGCACATTAAGCAAAATTTACAGTACCTTGAAAAAGTACGGAGTAAATGGGAAGACTATATAAACTTTGAAAATATTGTTGTATCACTCGTAGTAACTGAGTCAGAAGATGATGCTTATAAATTCTTTGAAACTCAGAATACAGGTGGTGTAAGGCTCACGGGGCCGGATATTATTAAAGCGCATCATCTGCGTGCTATTCCTGAACCTTATCGAAATCACTATGCGAAAGAATGGGAAGATTTAGGTGAATTACAAGGCATAGTCATGACGCTGTTAAGAGGGCGTTATTGGAATAGTTTGAAAGGACGAGCAGTTCCTTTTTATCAAGAAAAACAAAAAATTCGAGATGAAGTTGTTGATGAGTTTGCCAACAGAACCTTAAAACATCAAGACGATGTTGCTTATGGCCTTATGCGTGTTACGTATACACCTATGGCGAAACAAGCAAAGCAAGATTTACAAAATGGTTACCAGCTTAGACAGCCGTTAAATGAAGGTATTAATAGTATTTCCTATATGGAATACTTTCAAAATTTATACAGTAAATATTATAAAGATTTAAAAGTCAGCTATTTACCAGAGTATGCTAAATTTATTGATTGGTTAAAAGAGCTAGAAGGCTGTCGTTTTTTAGAAGAACTTTTCGTCACTGGGTTGATGTTATACCTCAGTCAATTTGGTGAATATAAGCTTGATGCCTTCGCTAAGAAATTGTTTAGGGTGGCCTATTCAAAACGTGTCAGTAATAAAAAAGCAGTAAGGGCAGATTCTATTCCAGAGTTTTTAAGAGAACATAAAGTCTTAGATCACATCGCTTATGGATTTACAGCAGAACAGGTCTTTGAAAGTTTGGATTGCTTTGATTTAAAAGTAGATGAAGATGGACTCAATGAAAACACGGTCAAGCGACATTTTGTTGAGGAAACCAATAAATACTTCGAATTAGGAATACGCTCAGCCCAATATGCAGAAAGATTTGCAGATCAGTTGAGTCAAAAGATACGGAAATTAGGGGAATAAGAATGAATCACGCAGTAAATACAGAGCTTTTATGCTTAAAGCACGTTGTAGATGCGAGTTATCAATTCGTTATCCCTAGCTATCAACGTCCGTATGTATGGAGTTCAATTCATATCGAAGATTTACTCAATGATATTGAGGAAGCATTCAAAAATGATGAACCTCACTATTTTATTGGTACAACATTGTCATCCAAAAAAGATCTTTCAACTTATGAATTAATTGATGGGCAACAACGTACAACAACATTGATGTTATTTGCCTTGGCTTGCCATGATTACAAAGATTCAGTTTTAAAAGGGCATCCGATACTCAAAGTCTCAACTTACGCTAAAAAGCCAAGATTGCATTTTGAGATTAGGGAAAGAATTGAATCCTATTTAGGTTTTCAAGCAGGGCTTGATGGATTTGGTCAGCCATCGCAAGATCAATTGGCTGAAGACGCTTATTTAAAACATATACATGCAGGTCTTGAGTACATAAAACAAAGACTTCACAAAATAAGTCAAAGTGAGTTGGATCTTAGGGAATTTATAGACTACATTTTTGAAAATGTAAGATGGATTAATAACATTATCCCGGAAAAGACTGATTTGAATAAACTGTTCTCGAGTATGAATACTTCGGGAATACAGTTAGAGCCAGTGGATATTCTGAAATCCAAAATTTTTAAAAAAATTACGAAGAATAAGAAGCTTTATGAGGCAATTTGGGATGCTTGTCAAAATATGAATACATATTTTGAACGGGTGTTACGTAAAAAGATTGAAGCTTCATCATGGAATAAATTGAGTTATGAGGATCTTGAGCACTATGATGCAGAAAGCATGGTGTTTGAGGTTGAATCTGAAGGTTCTAAAAAGTCATTTTTGAAAGGTTTATCTATTCAAGAGATAGATAGTAAACGTAATATTTCAAATTATGAAAATGATAGTGAAAAAGAAACAGAACATGAAGATCAGATAGAAGCAGATATTCCGGAGGAAAGTAAAAATCATTGTCGATCTTTTATTAGCTTCGAGTTGTTATTAATTCATGCATTGCGTATCTACAAAGTGTTAAACGATGAGAATGATATTGAAGAGCGTCTGATTTCTTCAAATTTACAAAAGATTTTTAAAGACTTTGTAATTCAAGCCAGTGAGAAAGAGATAAAAGATTTTTTAGATGTATTATGGCAAGTGCGATATCAATTTGATACGTGGTGTGTGAAGTGGCTAGAGAATGAAGATAGTGGTGGTGAGGAATTACGTTTAACTTCGATAAATCGACAGAAAAAGAAAGAAGCTAAAAAAGCATATTTTAATAGGACAAAGAAAGAACATTCTGCTTTAGAGCTTTTACAAAGTGTGCGAATTTTTACTGGTGAACGTAGTGCTCAGTATTGGTTAACGCCATTTTTAATTGGTTTAATAAATGCTGATTCTTCTTTAGACCAAGATGATGTCGTTGAGTGGTTAGAGAAAATTGATAATGATTTATCATTAGCAGCAGATGGAGTGACTCAAAAAGAAGCTAGTTATCAACTTTGTATTGAGGATGAAATAGGAACAAAAGACTGGCAAGAAATCCAAGATTACCTAGAAAGTCAAAAAGGGACTTCTTTTGAACATTATTGGTTCCAAAAATTAGAATATGTTTTATGGAAAAACTATGGTCGTCGTACAGAGAAGAAATTTAAAAATTATCGTATTACTGCAAAAAACTCAGTAGAGCATGTGCATCCACAAAAAGAGAGATTTGGGGCTGTATTGCAGGAGTCATATTTGCATGCTTTTGGTAATTTGGTTTTACTCAGTCCAGGGCAAAACTCAGAATATAGTAATAAGCCTGTGACGGTTAAATTGGCAGAGTTTGAGAGAAAGCCATCATATGATTCGTTAAAGCTTAAATATTTGTTTGATACTTTTAAGAAGTCAGAAAGTAAAAATTTAGATAAGCCAGTTGTTAAGATGCATCAGGATCGGATGATTGAACTGCTAAAAATGCATTATTGTGGGGTTGAGGGTAATAAATAATATGGTCAGTTTAACCAATGAACGTGCTTTAGAAATGGCGATTGAAAAAGCGCTGACTGGAACATGCCTCGAAAATGTTAAAGCAGGTTTAACCGATATTTCTCTACCTCATCATGGCTTTGTATCGGGTTCACCTGCAAATTTTGACATGTTGTATGCCTTAGATACCCAATATTTCTGGCAGTTTTTAGAACAAACACAAGCTGATGAGCTGGCAAAGATTCAGAAATTTAATCCACACGATTGGCAACGAAAAATCTACGAACGCTTTGATCGAATGATCCGAAAGCATGGGGTGGTTCATCTACTTAAAAAAGGTCTCGCCGTAGATCAAGCGCATTTTCAGTTGATGTACCCAGCGCCGTTGGCAAGTAGTTCTCAGAAGATTAAAGACCGATTCAAGCAGAACATTTTTAGTGTAACTCGCCAATTACGTTACTCAAAAGCCAATCCATTACAAGAAATTGATATGGTGGTATTCGTAAATGGTATTCCGATTATTACTTTTGAATTAAAGAATGAATGGACAGGGCAAAATGCTCGTCATCATGGGCAGAAGCAATATAAACAAGATCGTGATATCACACAGCCCTTATTGAGCTTTGCTCGTTGTATTGTGCATATGGCTGTCGATACCGATGAAGTCTATATGACCACGAAGCTTGCTGGGGCGAATACATTCTTCTTACCGTTTAACAAGGGACATAATGCAGGTGCAGGAAATCCGCCAAATGCAGAGGGGCATAAAACGGCATATCTTTGGAAAGAGCTACTTTCTAAAGAAAGTCTGGCAAATATCATTCAGCACTTTGTTCGACTAGATGGTGATGAGAAAACCTTACTAGACAAAAGAAATCTTTATTTCCCTCGTTATCAACAGCTTAGCGTAGTGCGCCGTCTTATTTATGATGTTTCAACTAAAGGGGTTGGTCAAACTTACCTCATTCAGCATTCCGCAGGTTCAGGTAAGTCAAATTCGATTACATGGGCGGCATTTCAGTTGATCGAAGCTTACCCAGCAGAAAAAGATATTGCAGGAAGCCGAGGGCTAGAACACCCATTATTTGATTCAGTGATTGTGGTGACGGATCGCCGTATTCTTGATAAACAGCTTAAAGAGAACATTAAGGAGTTTTCTGAGGTCAAGAATATTATGGCACATGCCCATAAGTCATCAGAATTGAAATCTGCTTTAGAAAAT
This sequence comes from Acinetobacter portensis, assembly GCF_010646905.1. Taxonomy (NCBI): domain Bacteria; kingdom Pseudomonadati; phylum Pseudomonadota; class Gammaproteobacteria; order Moraxellales; family Moraxellaceae; genus Acinetobacter; species Acinetobacter portensis. The sequence continues at coordinate 36,639 of NZ_JAAARQ010000002.1, read as the reverse complement.
GGAAAAAAGATCATTATTACCACGATCCAAAAATTCCCTTTTATTATTGATGGAATTGCAGATTTAAGTGATAAGCGTTTTGCTGTGATCATTGATGAAGCCCATAGTTCTCAATCAGGTGTTGCACATGACAAAATGAATGAAGTTATGGGTAAGGCAATCGAAGATAGTGATGGTGTAGATGCTCAAGACAAAATTCTAAGTGCGATGTTGGCACGTAAGATGAAAGGCAATGCATCCTATTTTGCTTTTACTGCAACGCCAAAGAACACGACTTTAGAGAAGTTTGGTGAAAAGCAAGCTGATGGCTCGTTTAAACCTTTCGATCTGTACTCAATGAAACAAGCGATTGAGGAGGGATTTATTTTAGATGTCTTGTCAAATTACACGACATACAAGAGCTTCTATGAAATTGAAAAATCGATTCTAGATAATCCGTTGTTTGACACGAAAAAAGCCCAGAAAACATTAAGAAGTTATGTAGAGAAAACCCAACAGACGATTGATATTAAAGCTGAAGTGATGCTTGATCATTTTATCCAGCATGTTGTAAACACCAAGAAATTAAAAGGCAAAGCCAAAGGAATGATTGTGACTCAAAATATTGAGTCTGCGATCCGCTATTACAAAGCGATTGACCGACTGCTAGAGCAAGCGGGTTATCCATTTAAAGCCATCATTGCATTCTCTGGTGAGAAGAAAGTGGATGGTATTGAATATACAGAAGCGATACTCAATGGATTCTCTGACAATGACACTAAAGATATGTTTGATCGTGGCTATGTTGGTGAGAAAAAGCCTGCAGGGGTGAATGAAGATCAGTATCGATTGCTTATTGTTGCTAATAAATACCTAACTGGCTTCGATCAGCCGAAGCTATGTACGATGTATGTTGATAAAAAGTTGGCTGATGTACTATGCGTACAAGCACTGTCTCGATTAAATCGTTCTGCACTTAAATTAGGCAAGAGAACTGAAGATCTATTTGTTTTAGATTTCTTCAATGAAATAGAAGATATCAAACAATCATTTGATCGTTTCTACACTTCGACTACTTTGTCACAAGCTACTGATATTAATGTACTCAATGAGTTGAAGGATGAGTTGGATACTGTTGGAGTATATGAATCCACTGAAGTGGAAGACTTCGCTACAAAGTATTTCGATTCAGTGGATGCAGAAAAATTAAGCCCGATTATTGATATCGCCGTTGCACGTTTTGATGCTGCATTAGAACTCAGTGCTGAAGATAAAGCTGATTTCAAAATCAAGGCAAAGCAGTTTGTGAAGATTTATGGTCAGATGGCATCAATTTTACCGTATGAAGTTCCAGCTTGGGAAAAGCTATATTGGTTCCTAAAATTCTTGATTCCGAAACTTAAAATTGAAGATCCTGAAGCGGATGCATTGGATGAGTTGCTCAACTCAGTGGATTTAAACTCATATGGTTTACAGCGTAAAAAACTGAGTGAACATATTGAATTAGATGCTGAAGAAACGGTTCTAGATCCGACAAACTCTAATCCACGTGGTGCTCATGGCGGTGAAACGGAAGAAGATCCATTAGATGAAATTATTAAAACATTTAACCAACGTTGGTTTGGTGGTTGGGCTGCAACACCTGAAGAGCAAAAAGTGAAGTTTGTGAATATATTAAAACAGATTAAGGAACATGCTGATTTTGAGAGCAAGTACTTAAATAACCCTGATCCGCATACCAAAGATTTAGCCTTTGATAAGATCATGAATGAAGTCATGCTACGTCAAAGAAAGATCGATATGGATATGTATAAGCAATATTCAAAAGATACTGCTTTTAGAATGTCATGGAAATATAGCTTGCAACAGGGTGTGATGCGATAAGGAAAATATATATGTGGAGTTGGATACAAGGGGAGTTTTATACATTCCTGATGGTTTTGGAGCGTTATCCAAGAGTTTGGATACTTCCTTGTATCTTTTTTCTATTTTGTATTGGTGTTATTGCGTGGCTCAATTATCAACTAGGTCATTATTTTGTGACACGTAGTGTGGTGCAAATGATACCTTTTCTGGATCAATTCATTGTGAATTTTTACGATAAAATTCGTGGGAAAATACTGAATCGGTATGAACCGTACCGGGTTTGTCGGAGACTTTTTTTATTTAAGTTAGGCCACCTGACCTAACGGGTTAATCTTATCATAGTACATTGCTTCAAACTCAAAAGGCGATACATAACCCAGTGCACTGTGTACACGCTTTTTATTGAACCAATCTACCCAGTTTAGTGTCGCAAGTTGTACATCTGCTAAACCTTGCCAATCTGCTTTTAGATATTCAATCACCTCTGTTTTGTATAAGCCATTCATCGTTTCAGCCAGAGCATTATCGTATGAATCACCAGTTGTACCGACTGATGCTCGTAAATTTGCTGCTTCTAAACGATTGGTATAACGAATGGAAAGATATTGCACGCCTCTGTCACTATGATGAATCACGTTCTTTGGCATGCCTCGATCATGCAATGCTTGCTCCAGTGCATCGAGCACCATGTTTGTATTCATACGTGTTGATACTTTCCATCCAACAATTGCTCGTGAGAACACATCAATAATAAAGGCGGTATAGACCCAGCCTGAATTTGTTTGAATATACGTGAAGTCAGCGACCCACAGCTGGTCAGGCTGATCAGCACTAAAATTGCGTTTCACCAAGTCATCTGCTCGTTTTTGATCATCTCGGCTACGGGTAGTTTGTTTATTCTTACCACGCCAAACACCTTGTATACCTAGTTTTTGCATCAATCGAGCAACTGTACAGCGCGCAATAATATAGCCTTCACGTTTCAGTTTTTGCCAGACTTTACGTACACCATACCGACCTGAACTTTCCTTCCAAATTCGTTTAATCTCCTCAGCATGATGCAAGTCATGTAAATCTCGCTTTGCTCGATGTTCCCTTGCGAAGCAATGCTTCTCATCGCAGAGATCTAGAGTGCGGTAATAGGTTGAAGGTGCGATTGGTAAAATTCTACAAATCGCCTCGACTCCGTACAGCTCTTTATTATTATGGATAAAATCCACCATTATTTGTGTGGGCGGTCGAGCTCCGCCTGGGCGAAAAAAGCGGCTGCTTTGCGTAGAATCTCATTGGCGCGTTGCAGTTCTTTATTTTCGCGTTCGAGTTGTTTGATACGTTCTTGGTCTGAAAGCTGCTGTACTTTGATTGGATTCTGTTGATTCAAATACTTTTGATGCCAGGCACGTAGTGTTTCAGGAGTACAACCCTTGCGCAGTATACTGCTCAGGGAGCAATAGCGGTGATCGCAGCCCAATTCGATGGATAATCTTTTTCAGATTCAATCAATAATTGAACCGCTCTTTCTCTGATTTCAGGGGTATATTTTAATTTTGTCATCGGGATAGTCTCTCAGAATATTAACTCTCCGACAAACCCGGTACGGTTCAGTGCAATATTTTGTACCTAACCCAACATAAACACTCATTAAGTACAATTTTGAGTACTCAATGGGTAATGGTGGAAAATTTGTTTTAAAGGATAAAGTGAATAGCCGCCACTTTTTTAGAAAAATTTTTAACTATATTATTTTTAAATTTTTGAAAAACAATGCATTTACTTGCCTTTCTTTGATTGTGAGCTAGGTTTGTAATTTGTGATATATTGCACATAATTATTTAATAAAAATCAACTTTATAATAGTTGAAGGGGAACGGTTGTGAATTTTTTAGCTATTGTAGCATTTTTGCAAAGTTATTTTATTATCCCAGGTCTTATGGGAATATTTGTCGCTGTAATTAGCTATAGGTTCTACATAAAATATATTAAACCAGCAAAACAGCTTGATACTCAATTAGGCGATGCCATAAAAGCTTTAAAGAAAGTTGAACAGCAACCTAATGTTAATACTCATGCTTTAGATCATGTTTTTGAAAATAGTATTCCATTAAAACATGCATGGTTAAATTACAAACATTCTTTCCATGATAGCTATGAAGTTGTCGATGGCGCAGATGTTTTAAAAGCATCTCGTGCGACTATATCGAGTGATATTTTTTTCTCGCAATCGGTTATTGTTGATACTCCACTAAGAGTTGAATTTTATAAACATCTTCCCGGGATTATCACGGGTGTCGGCATTATTGCTACATTTGCAGGCTTACTGTGCGGATTATTAGCTTTTGATCCAGCAGGTAATCCTGAAAAAGTGCAAGATAGTCTTGGATTACTCTTAGGTGGTGTGAGTGAAGCCTTTATGGCATCTGCATTGGCTATTGCTACAGCAATGTTAATTACATGGCGTGAGAAATCGTGGTTAAGACAGTGTTATGCTCAGTTGGAAATGTTAACAACAGAGATAGATGATTTCTTTGAATCTGATGATACCGGTGAGGAATATTTAGCGAAATTACTGAAATCATCGCAAGCAAATGAAACGAATGCACGTCAGTTGAAAGATAGTTTAGTCAATGAACTAAAAGTAATGATGACTAACTTGGTTGATGAAAATAAAAAGAATCAAATGGCTTTTACATCACAATTAACTGATAGCTATGCCAAAACAAGCAAAGATATGGCTGATCAAATAGGTCAGTCTATTTCCGATAATTTACAAGCACCATTAGAGAAAATTGCGTCAAGTGTACAGCAGGTCAGTGGTGATCAAAGTTCTGCTGTCCAAGAGTTAATGACAGATGTACTCACTGCATTTATGACCAAACTAGAATCAACATTTGGTACTCAAATGAATGGTATGAGTGAGATGATGACTCAATCAGTATCTGCAATGAGAGAGATGCAATTAGGATTCACTCAATTAATTACTGATATGAAAGTGAATAGTGAAAATTCGACAAAAAGCTTAGAAAACCAAATGTCTAAAATGATTGAGGATATTCAGCAAAAGCAAAATGCGATGTCCGATCAAATGAATTCAATGGTCGAACACTTGTCTAAGGGTGCAGAAAAAATTGGAGAACAGGGACAATATGCGATTGAACAATTAAATGGGAAAGTTTCTGAGCTGATTGGACATATGGGCGGAACTATGTCGGGTGTGATGGCGGATATTGCTAAACAGCGTATAGAGCAAGATCGTACAATTGCGGATAATCAGCATAAGTTACATGAACAATCTTCAATCCTAATTGATAGTCTTGGGGTAGAGATCAAAGAATTAATCGTGCATAGTCAAAATGCAGTTGAATCTTATAAAAACAATATTCAAAAGCTCACTCAGGTGACGACTGATAGTATTACAGGAATGAACAACGGCGCAGAAAAAATGCGTATAGCTTCGGAACAATTTAATATAGCTGGTACTTCACTTATTAGTGTCACAGATAAAACATCACAATTGATCTCAGAAGTAACCACTACATCTACTCATCTGACTAGTGCAAGCAATAATCTTATTTCGTTATTGAGTGATTATAAAAATTCTCAGGATAGCGTTAATAAGGCGATCAGTACGCTTGAGGGGCTGATTAAACAAGCGCAATCTGAAGCCGGTATGAATACTAAAATGCTTGAGGATATGAATCAAATGACAACAGCATTGAATCAAGTAAAAAAAGAGATGCAAGACTATCTTGAACAAGTCAGTGATGTGTTGGTGAAGAGTTTTGATAGCTTCGGGGCATCGGTTGAGACGAGTCTGAACCATTCTTTAGGTATATATGATAATACGCTTGACCAAGCAGTTAAGCGTCTTTCAAGTGGTGTAGAAGGCTTAGGTAGCTTTGTTGAAGATCTTGAAGATATCGTTAGACAAAAGAAAAACTAAGTCTGGAGTACATGAGCAATGCTAGGTAATCGGTACTCTAAAAAGGCACGTCCTAAAGATGAAGGTGAAAAACCTTTTTGGATTTCTTTTGCGGACTTAATGACAGCATTAATGACTTTATTTCTCGTTGTTATGGCTGTATCACTCATGATCGTCACTAAAAAGATTAATGAGGCTACTCAAGCTGAAGATCAAAGAAGTGCAGAAATTTTAAATATTTGTCAGAGTATCAAGCACAGTGTCAAATTGAAAGATGCAGGCATTGAAGTTGATTGTAAAAATAACCGCATTAATTTTGGTGAAGCTGGTCGTTTTTCACATAATGATTATCGTTTAAATGAGGTGGGTCGTAATCGTCTAAATACTATTGTGCCAATTATTCTTGAAGAAGCAAATAACCCACAAGGTGAAAAATGGTTTAAGCAAATAGTGATTGAAGGCTTTACAGATACAGATGGTTCATATCTATATAATTTAAACTTGAGTTTGCGTCGTTCAGAATGGGTGATGTGTAGTTTACTTGATCCTAAATTTAGTTCAGGCCTAACTTTAACTGAACAGCAAAAAAACCAGGTTAAGCAATTATTCTTGGCGGGGGGGTGTCTTTTAACTCGGCTAAAGATAGTAAGGAAGCATCTCGCCGTGTTGAATTGAGAATGCAGTTTTATGGCTTAAAAGAAAAAGAAAGTGCAGAGCCTCAACCTCATTTTGTTTCAGCGCCGATTGAAACATGCCAATTGACGCGGTGATATCTATGAGCATAGCGAACTTGAAACGTCGTTTGGAGGAAAAATTAAGTGGTCATTCAGTTGTAGATGTTACAAATGCGAAATTTATAAAGCCTCAACGACTGCTCAAAACACTTTCTGTGCTTGATCAGAAGTTTGATGATTTAGAAAATAGCCTTCCTTTAGATGAAAAAATTTTTAGGTCAATTTCTAAATTAGAAAGCTCTGGTTTTGGGCACCTCACACGAAGAGATTGGAAAAATTTGGCTTGGGCATTAAGCAAAATACTACCAGGTGCACAAGAAAAACTTATCTTTAGTGATATTGGTAAAAGGATTATCCAGCACTTTCAACAATCAGAGATGGACCTTATTGGACTCGTTTATTTTCCATTGTTGTACAGCTATTTTGCTTTAGAAAATGAAGATGTAAAAAGTAAGCCAGCAATTTGGGTTCAATTGAGAGATATATTGAATACAAATAGGTCTGGTGTTTATAGAGAATTAAAACGTCCTAAAAAATGGATGAATACCCTTGTTGATTATTCGGAAATTTTATCTAATTCACCAACAAAATCATTTGTTAAAAGATTTTTAGAAGACAAAGATGCAAGTAGTATTGCAAATGAATTAGAAAGCTTAAAGATGGCTCCTAATAGCTGGTTTTGGGATAATTTAATTAAGTCTTCTATTCAATCTATTAAAGATATGAATGAGCAGGATTATTTGAAAATTATTCCCCGATTTATAGACTTAGCTGAACAAAATGTTTTGTACACCACTGATATTCTTATTGCGTTGTTAGAACGATACGCTAGGACTTCTAAGCGGGAAATAGTAAATGAAGTTTTGAAGCATTTAGCCTTAAATCAGTGGGGGAATCCACAATATGATTCTTCTGCGGGATGGAATAATGTAAATTCTGAAACAAAACGTATGGTTATCCAGTGGTTTGTTAGAGCTGATTTAGAAGCATTTTTTAAAGTCTTTAGCTATGGTGCAGAAACACGCAGATTTAATTATTGGATGCGTTTTATTAAACAAGTTTCTCTCTCTGAAATATTTTTGAATGAAGATGCAATCTTTCGTGCAACTAGACAGCAAGAGGAATTCAAGAGGAAAAACCAAGGAAGATTCAAGCGAATTATTGGTAAGAGTTCAGCAGCCAATGCATTTATGATAAAGATTGGTGGTTATTATATAGTTGAGTTCTCTGAACTAAATAATGCTACTTATTTTTATAGAAAGCTACCTTACAAATCTTTTAAATCAGATCTTCAAGTCGTCAATATTACAGATTTAAAATCTACGGCAAAGGCTGATTTTTATTTATCACATAACGGTGCTTGGGAGAACTCCTTCGACAATAGATTAAAAGGTCTGGGAATTTATCCAGACTAATTTTTGAAAGGTATATTTAAATGAAACTAGCATTTTGGAAAAGAAAAAAGAGTACTGAATCTGTAAGAGAAGAATCTATTCAATTAAATTCCAAATCTTTTACGTATGATGAAGTAGGTGTAGTTTACTCACATACAAAAAATGCTAAAACAGATGCTGATTTCTATTGGGAAAGCTTGGAAGAGGAAGAGCTTGCATACCTTATGGATGACCACTTTGTGTTGCCTTGGGAAGAGTTTTTTCAACTTCAGCAAGATTCAGAACATGAAAATGTAATTCATTTACTAAACTTTCCAACACAGACTTCTTTTCGTCCAATAATTAGAAGTGAAGGAGGGTTAAGTGACCCAGATTTCAAAATAATTTTAGATGGTTGGTTGAACGAAAATAATATTAAGGTTAAAAGTTCTATTCAGCGAGTTGGAGCTATTTTAACTATTGATGGCACAGAACATTTATTGAGTGAATCAAGTTTTCAACTTGTCGAAAAATTAAAAGAGTTTTCACGTATAGAGAATAAAGATACGAAACAGAACCAGAAATATTGGGCGAATATCAGAAAATTGGCCAATAAGTCTAATGCAAATTTAGATGATTTTTTACGAAAGACAGTAGTTTTAGCACCTGAGAAACTACAGTTAAATCTTCGAAAAAATTTGATTAGTCAGGAATCTGTTGTAGAGATTCAGCCTGAATTTGATGAAGCTCCATCAAATTGGCTGAAGACGTTTGATCAATATAATAATGTTCAAGATCAGTACAGTATTAGCTTAGCTGATGGTGGAATTGCACATGTAGTGATTGAACCTCAAGTGAAGCAAGTTCTGAATGAAATTAAAAAAATGCCGAACAGACGTATTTCTGGTGAGAGCGCGCACGCATTTTTACATAATCCATTTGCTCAACTAGGTGATGATGCAATTGAAGTTATTTCACCTGAGAGTTTTGAGGAGTCCAAGCAGCAAGCAGAAATTCATACTTATACTTTACAAATAGAAAAAAATTATGATGAGTTAAATCATTATGTTTCTGCGAAATTAGAGCTACAAGAGAATTCTGAAAGAGAACAAAATCCAATTTTCCTAGAACTATATAATATGGATCAGACTTCTTATTTTATTCAAGCATATGAGAAAAAATCCCCTATTTTTATATGGGCAGGATATGAAATTGACCGAAGTAGCTATTTAGATGATCAAATTGAAGAATTAAAAAATGACCTAAATCAAATTCAAAAATATCAAGATGAACTACAAGCTCAAAAAGTATTGGATTTATCGAATTATAGCGGTCGTGTTATTGGTATTGGTGAAGCAGAAAAGCTGAACTCTGAATTTATTAAAAGAGATAGCGGTGAATCTGAATGGTTGCCACAACATTTAATGGAGTTAGAGCAGCAACTGCAAGATGAAAATTTTGATGAAACCATTGAATTACTTGAGCAGCGGATTAAGCAAGCAGAGCAAAACAGTCAAGATGAAGTTGAAATTCCATATGCAGATAAAGAAGTGTCATTAGATGATGCCAAAAATTTACTAGACCGTTTATATGCTTCCAAGAAAGAAGAGCCCAAAGAGATATTAGAAGAATCTAACGCTAATTCACAGAAAAAGAAAAAAGATACATTATTAATTGCGAATAATATTGATGAAGCTGAATTTACAAAACAGCGAGTAAATCGCTTACTTTTTGATGAGAATAATCCTCCATCAGCTAAATTGCCCGCTAGTTTTAGAAACCAAGAATTTAGCTTAAAGCAGCATCAAGAATATGGAATTGCATGGTTGCAGAATCTGCACCAGTATGCGCCAGAACAAGTCAGTGGATGTCTTTTAGCTGACGATATGGGCTTAGGTAAAACACTTCAGCTCTTATGTTTTATTGGTGAGTATCTTGAAAATGCTGAAGATAAGAAACCAGTGTTAATTGTGGCTCCAGTTTCACTGTTAGAGAATTGGGAAGCCGAAGCAAATCGATTCTTTAGTGGTAAATTTGCCAAAATATTAAGTTTATATGGTGATAACTTAAAAGATAGAAAAATCCCCAAGCATTTGATTTCAGCACAGTTAAGAGAAAATCATGGTATTACACACCTTTTAGAGGACGATTGGCGTGGTGATGCTGATATTGTTTTAACAACCTACGAGACGATGCGTGATCTTGAATTTTCTTTAGCTAGAGAAGACTGGAGTATAATGATTTGTGATGAAGCACAAAAAATTAAAGTTCCTACAGCAATGGTGACAAAGGCTGCAAAAGCTCAAAAAGCAGATTTTAAAATTGCATGTACAGGTACTCCAGTAGAGAACTCTTTAACCGATCTTTGGTGCTTATTCGATTTCATTCAAGAAAACTTATTAGGTCCTTTAAATGAGTTTGGTAAAAGTTATCGAAAACCTATAGAAAATGCTGAAAATAATGATGAAGCAGCACTATTAAAGCTTCGTGAGTTGATAGCCCCTCAAGTCTTACGAAGAATGAAACATGATGTCGCAGATTTACCCGCTAAAACTGAGGTAGATCACTGTAAAAATATTGAAATTTCATTATTGCAAAGACAATTATATATTGATGTGGTTAACCGCTTTAAAAAATTGTCTGCAGAAGGTAATCAGGGAGCGATGTTAACTTCTTTGCATAGTATGAGAATGATCTGTGCTCATCCATTACAGTTTCAGCCAAGTGCTACTTTAAATGATTCTCCAAAAGTAAGTTGGTTAATCAAAACTTTAGAATCTATCAAGCAAAAAAATGAAAAAGTCATTATTTTTACTGAATTTAGAGACATTCAAGTATTTCTTAAACGAATTCTTCTGGAAAGATTCGGCTTAAACGTTACAACGGTCAATGGTGATTCAAATACGAGCAGTAAAAAAGGCTTAACACGGCAAAACTTGATTGATAAATTTCAAGAAAAATTAGGATTTAATATCATTATCTTGTCCACTACAGCAGTAGGGTTTGGTGTTAACATTCAACGTGCTAATCATGTCATTCATTATACACGTAGTTGGAATCCAGCTAAGGAAGATCAAGCGACTGACCGTGCATATCGTATTGGGCAAGATAAAGAAGTTTTTGTTTACTATCCAACAGTTGTAACGGACGAATTCAAGACTTTCGAAGTAAAGTTGGATCGACTTTTATCAAGTAAAAGAGAATTAGCTGATGATATGTTAAAACCAAATATGGATCTAGGTCGTGAATTAATCAAATTAATTTAAAGGTTAATCCTAAATAAATTTGTCTAGAGTAAAGATATGGATTCTCATGGTTTTTATACTTATTATGCGAAATACAATTTTAGAATTATTTCATATTATTCAACTAACTAAAGATTACAGTAGTAATCTTTAGTTCATATATTGATTGATCTCTCAGAAAATTATAGTGGGTACCGAAGAATGAAACACACAGTTAAAACTAAGACTTTTTAGCTATTTCTCTTTTCATGTAATTAAAAAGTTTGTCTCCATTTTTAGGTGCATCCTGTGGATTTAGAATACCTTCGGTAACTAATCGTTCTCTTAATTTGCCTTGAGTGGTGATGTCATTAAATTTGGAATCTTTTTTCAACATTTCTATCAAAGATTTAAGATCTTGAATTTCTGGGTCATTAAAAAATCGTATTAAATACTCAATAAGCGAATTTTGTGGCTTAGCCATTGTCTCATCAGCTGCTGACACTGGTAGAGATTCCTCATTTACCTGATGTTCTACAATTAAACTGATTTGCTCAGGTTGTTGTGCTGACATAGGTGGTTGCTGATCGACTGATGGTGATTGAGCCGCTGTTACAATAGGTGAAGTTATTAGTTGATTGCTCTGTGCCTCAGAATGGGTATTTAAATCGGTTATTTCTGGTACCTGTGCTATTTGTGGCTGAGTGTCCAGATCCTTTTCTGATGGATGAGTGATGTTTGTTGATCCTGTGGCTTGAGTAAGATGTGAAGCTTTTGTCTCTTCTATATTTTTTGAAGGTGTAATTTCGGTTGATCGTAAATTAAAGACGGTATTAAAGCCAATCCAACTTTTAGAAATTTCTTCATTAAGCTGATTTAATATTGTTTCATATTGTTCTTCATCTGTAATATCGGGTAAGGCTCGTTCTAAATCAAATTGGTTTGTAGGATGAAAGCATGGATATACCTTTGACTTAAAGTAATATAAAGTATTGATGAATTCATCTGGTAATAGCTTACCAATGGTATATATAACTAAATATGGCAATTTTTTGTATTCTGAATATTCTGAATATTCTGAATATTCTGACTGTCCATAGAAGAAGTTAAGATCGTAGATGTCTTTTTTCAATGTACTTAAATCTATTGAATAGTTATGTTTAATTAACATTTCATAGTGAAAGTAGACAGATAATGCAAGTAGTGGTAGATGCTTAATTTGGGCCTCTAAAAGAATGTATTCAGTCAGAATTTTCTCTCTCAATATTTTATTAGATAAAAATTTTGAGGTGAGCTCATCTTTAGTCTGCTGTTCTTTCAAAGAAGCATAATCTTCTTTTGAACTACATAAATTTGAGATTTCCTCATATTTTTCAATTAGAACGGGATCATTAACTTCGAGTTTAAACAATAAACGAGTGAACATGCCGGCATAGGCTTTAGATTGTTCATACTTTTCTAAATGTGAAAAAGCTGAAAAAAGTCTATTTGTAAATTTATCATCTTGTTTTTTAGATGAGTTATTTCATATTTTGCTGGGTTGAAATATTCATTTAGAGTTTTATTATTTATTAAATCAAGTAAAGACTCTTCGGGAATTTTATTGTCCCATATAAGTCTGGTAAATTTTAGTGCCTTCTCGTGCTCTAAAATCTTTTTTTGATCTAAGCGATATGCTTCCCAAAATTTTTCTATCTCCAAATCTATTGCTAAACTAACCTGTAGATTATTTGCACTATGCTTTAATGCAAATTTACCCCGTTCCGTTAATGCATAAAATTGTTGCACGGCTTCTAAGCTAATGTAGCTAGCTAAAGTATGTTCAGACTGATAAGTAGAAGATGAATATGATTTAGATAGTTTAGCAAGAATATACTCATTATCATCTAAATGCGTAATATCAGCCGCAGTATTCATGAGATTAAAAAAACTCTGCTGAGTATTTAAATAAGGCTGGATCCTAGAACTATGTATTTTTAATAAGCCTTGAGCGATCCAGTTATTCCATTCTTTAAAGCTAAGTACAATATATTGGCCATTGATCATTAAAAGAACTCCTCATCCTCATCATCTTGATTAGGCTGATATTTAATTTGAGTAATATTTGGAAGATTTTGAATTAGTTTATGGGGAGTAGACGTGTGGTAACTCATAAATAGATTGCAACGACTTCGTGTGGTTGCAACAAAGAGCAAGCGTTTATCTAAATCTGGATTTTTTTCCAACACAAATGGTTTGACAATATCTTTATTACTATTTAATTGTGGAATAAAGACTTGCTCAAAATCTAGACCTTTTGAGCTATGATATGTCATAAGGTATACCATAGGCTTTGATGGCATCTCGTTAAAATTACCAAAGTCATTGCCTAAGTATCTGATGTTTATGTTATTGTCTCTTAAATAAGCATTTACTTGTCTATAATCATATCGGTCACTTTTACCTGTTTGATATGCAAACAATTCATCAGCATTTTTAGAACAAAAATGTTGGACGATCACTTGAATAAGCGAACTAATATCTTTGTGATGTGATAGCAATATACAACTAGGCTTGTCTGGTCTAGCTCTACTTAATGCTTCTTTCGCTGTCCAAATGAATTCTTGATTTTGATTTTCGAATTGGATCAGTCTAGCGGTTGTATTTGCCAAAGTATTTCCTGGTTTTCCACTAAGTAAATGATTATTCGGCAAAATGCTGAAAGCAATTTTAGCTAAAAACTCTGTAAGCCTATGAATAATCATTAATACGTGCTGGAATGGATTAACCGTTGAAATTATTTCTGTTTCTGTAGCCGATTGTTCATAAATAGATTGGGCACAATCACCAGCAATAATTAAATGGGTTGATAGTTTCTTTATTGTATTTAAATCTTCAGCAGAAATATCTTGAACTTCATCAAGAAACACGAAATCGCATGGCCAATTATTTTTTAAAAATTTGGTATGTGTAAGGAAGTGTACACCTTCCACATTCTCTTCTTTAAAGGCACTAATTGCTAAATCCTTAAGAGCGTGTGTGTATGTCAAATAACAAAAAGAAGCATTAGGGTATTCAAGCTTAAGTTCTTGTGTTAAAGCTGCTAAAACTGTTGTTTTTCCAGTACCAGCAGCTCCTCGAACCCAATGAACATGACTTAAATTGTTTTTAATTGATAGAATGTATTGGCGTTGCTCTTCACTCAAATTTTGCTTTTTAATCCACCAAGCCATAATTAACCCTCTTTCATGCCTAGATTTGGTTTTAGACTAGATACTAAATTTTCAGAGGAATATATCTCTTTATTCTCATGGATTATTCTTTTCTTCATATCAGTTGCTGTAGATTTAAGCTGTTCATAATCTTCAAGTATGTCACAAACTTCAATAAGGTCATCACAATCTCTGATACGTACAGAGCTAGTATATATTTCATCCTGAAGTAACAAGAGGGCTTTTTCTAAAAGAATAGTGCCTTCTTTATCAGCTCGAAGTTTAAGAATTTTACCAAGTTTTAATAAAGCGGAGGTGAAATTTGGATCATGTTCTAATGCTTTGCGAAGATAGAGTTCCTCTTTTTCTCCGTATGACTTACAAGCAATGTTAAACGCATTAACAGCATTTGGTGAGCGTTTGTAGGCAATTTCGGCCCATTCATTAGATTTTTGTGATTTACCGGCTCGAGCATAATTATAACAAATGTTAGTAGCGTGATTAGCATTACGATCTAAGCGTTCGATAGCGATGTATAGATCTGCAGCTAGTTCATATGCTCCCGCTTCTGAACAGGCTGAGGCATACTCAACGGCAATATCTACGGGAGGGCGACCATTATAATCTAAAAGTGCTTGATTAAACTTTTGCTTTGCTCGAAGCATATGTTCTTCCACTTTTGTTAAAGTATTATTGGCTAGAGGATTTAGAATAGAGGTGTTTACTTTTATACCATCAATTACAGCTTCAACATTAAGAAGTTTTTCATGATTAATATTGGCGTAGACATCAACGATAGCTCCTTGCTTAAAATAATCATCTTCTGTCTCTATAGTCAAAATGCCTAAAAGTTTATTTTTGCTTCCTACGCAAATAGGTAAATCGATAATGTTTTGATCATCACGAGTGACTATTAGTTGAGTATGGAATGGCTCTGGGGTAGGAACCTCAGTTGATGCTGGTATGATTGTTTCCAAATGCTCATGAGAGGTGATGATATATATAGCTTCTGAAACAATAGGCCTAATAAAATCAATTCCTAGACCATGATAGCTAAATGAATGAATTGCAGCTCCGAGAGAAACATGAGCTCTTACATCCTTAGGTAAGATAGCTTCAACTTCATCTGAAAACTCATTCATGTAATTCATTACGCATGATTGCACTAATGGGTTAAGACAACTTCCTCCGATGAAAAGAACACCATCTATGTCTTCACGTTCTATATTTGCTTTAGATAATGCATCTTCAATCGGAGAGGATAAATGCATTGGTGTGTGTATACCATCATACATCCCCACAAAATCATCCATAATGATTTTAAACTCATCAAGGCGTATAGACGGTTTAGTTAAATTTAATCTAGAGTCTCTGACTTTGATTCCTTCCAGAGAATGTAAAGTGAAAATTTCGCTGGAATATTGATCTAAGCTTCTAAATTGATTTATATTTTTTTGTTTAAGCCATTTGCAAACAGCTATTTTTAATTGTTCTGCTGTCGCTTGCAAAACAGGGATGACAATTTCTGAAATATCTCTTGAATCGGGTTTGAAATGTGTGTTCTCTCTTAAAAGTTGAGGTAATAGTATATTTTTGGCAATTGCTCGATCGATGTCATCGCCACCTAGAGCCGTAAATTTTGAAATTGCCAAATTTTTTGATGAAAACTTGTTGTTGCAAGCATCAACTTGAAGAACTGTCACATCACATGTTCCTGCACCAAAATCGTACACTAGTATGTTTGTTGGTCTAGACTTAAGTTTTTCTAAAAAAGGATGTGTAGCATTATTTCTAGTACAATCATATACAAAGCTTAAAAATGCGGCATTAGGCTCATCAATTAAACAACATTGATTCTGAACAATCCCACATTCTTCCAAGCTATTAAATAGACTACGTCTTTGATTAGCTTCAAATGAGGCTGGTACGGAGAAAGCAAATTTGTAATTTTCCAAATTTGAATTTCCAGTTTCATTCTTAATACTTTCTAAAAGCTTACTAAAAAAAACTTGAGTAGCATCTTCTGCTGTCTCAATGATATAAGGCTGAGCCTTGCTCTCAGATAGAGCGGTCAATGGATAAGTGGGACCTATTGCTAACCCTAAGCGCATTTTAAATGATGAAAAGACATTGCGACTTTCAGTTAATAGCGATTTTAATCGATATGCATCTTGGCCCCAAATAAGAGTTTTATTTCGCCACGCAAGTACTGTATTCACTAGGTGATGCCGTATGGTCGCACCATATTCATCAGGTTGATTAAGAGTAAGTGTTTTTACTTTTTCAACGGAGTTCTCAGTAATGACTACCTGACTTACAACTGTTGTGGATGTGCCAAAATCAATACCAATATAGAGCTTATTGGGATATGAAGGAAGTTGGTTTTTTTCTGAATTTTGATTAATAAGCCAATTTGTATTGGAAGAATGTTCTATAGGCATTTTAATTAAGGTTTTTTGAAGGAGAATAAATCTATTATGTTTTTCTTATAGGTTTTATTCAATAGTAAGCTGAACCGTACCGGGTTTGTCGGAGACTTTTTTATTTAAGTTAGGCCACCTGACCTAACGGGTTAATCTTATCATAGTACATTGCTTCAAACTCAAAAGGCGATACATAACCCAGTGCACTGTGTACACGCTTTTTATTGAACCAATCTGGCTTTGTTGCGTAAACATTCTTCAAGATACTGATTTTTAAGGATTTGTTTAAATTTCAATCCAAAAATAAATTAAATAAAATCATAGTCTTATATATTTATGCAACAAAGCCGTTCTGCTGTGATCACAGCTGTACAGCCTGTCACATATTTTTAACAGCTGTTGTAGTTATAATTCCTTAAACATTATTTCTTTTTTGATTAAAAACCATTCTAATGGTTACCAGATTTTTTAATGTTATATTTTTTAATAAAATCATTTATAATACAATCATGTAATTCAATAAGGCCATCCTGGCTAGCTAAAAATGGTAGCCAAATATCATTATGATCTATAAAAAAATCTTTTTGTTCCTGAGTTAAAGAAGAATTTTTATTTTTTTTTATAAACTCTTCTTTAATTAAAAGATATTCTTTTTGCTTTTCCTCAAACTGTTCCAAAAATATATCCATAGATTTGTACAGAGGTAAATTTTTAGTTTGTAACCAAAAGTTCATAAATTCATAGCGTTTTTTCATCAGAGACTGTTCGCTTTTTATCCTATTTTCAGCTACTTGAGCTTGAGCTTGTTCAGGCCATTTTTCTGTTTCTTGTCTTAATTCATGTATTTTATCTTTTAATTTTTTTAAAAAGTTCATATGCACTAGATCTGATATAATTGAAAATATATTTAGTATCTTATTATATTTATTTAATAGGCGGATTCAAGCGGCAAGTGCAACAGTATAAAAACCAGCCATAACTTCACTAGGCGTATACCAACCTAGTGTTTTTCTAGGACGATGGTTGAGTGCAAATTCTATCTGCTCTATTTGTTCGTTTGACACGTCATCAAACGATGATGATTTTGGCAGATATTGCCGGATTAAACCATTCGTATTTTCATTCCTTGCTCGTTGAATAGACTTGTAAGGATCAGCAAAATACGTATCTATGCCGGCATCAGTGATTCTTTTGTGTTCGGCAAATTCCTTACCATTATCAAAAGTAACACTATAAGCATGGCTCATCCGTAAACGATCTAATGCACAAGTAATCGTTTGAGAGGATGCTCTCGTTGGCCCTAAATGAACAATATGTACGTACAGGCTCTTTCGATCAACGAGAGTTAATAAAGCACCTTTATGATGTTTACCAATTACAGTGTCACCTTCGAAATCTCCTAAACGTTGTCGTTGATCAATGACCTGGTCTCGGCAATGAATACTTGTTTTATCAATGATTTGCCCCCTACGATCCGTGTTTTTGTAACCTCGTTTTCGATATTTCTTCTGATGCCTTAAATGTAGGTGGAGTTTACCGCCTTTTGATTTATCTTCATAAATGTACTGGTAAATCCACTCATGTGAAGGTACATCCAGCCAACCGCGTTGTGTTAAAGCGCCTAAAATTTGTTCTGGTGACCAGTCCAAGCCAATCAAGTAATCAATATAAGCGAAGGCAAATGCTGTCATGG
The DNA here is from genome assembly GCF_010646905.1 of Acinetobacter portensis. NCBI lineage: Bacteria > Pseudomonadati > Pseudomonadota > Gammaproteobacteria > Moraxellales > Moraxellaceae > Acinetobacter > Acinetobacter portensis. Next base: position 18,237 of record NZ_JAAARQ010000002.1, on the reverse strand, counting down.
GTGATGAAGGACGGTACCGTCTTTGACTTGCAAATTTCGCTGCCTGTTGAGCTCTATATCCACGTTGCCCAGTATTTCTTTTTAATTCACGGTAGATGGTTGATCGTGAACGCCCTAACTCCCGAGCAAGGCTAGCGATTGAACTTTTACTTTTCAAAGTAGCATAAATTTCGTATCTTTCATCTTGAGAAAGTTGGGTGTATTTCTTCATTGTGTGCTTTCCAATTGCGAGTTGAAAAAGTCCAATGATTCTACGAATACACCTAACTTTTTCAACTAACTACAAATGTGTCGCACTTGAGATTTGAATCTGCGATATAAAAAAGGCTTTGTTTCATAAACCTAGAATGGAAGGCTTATTCAGTAATATAATTTCAAAATGCATAAACCTGCCCCCTAAAATCTATCGTACAACCAATTGGTCATCTTATAAAAAAATATTATCTATGATTTCTTAAATTTTTTAGAACGAGAAGAATACATTCTCTTAATCAAAATGGTCGATATAGCTAAATTCTAAAAACACTAGCACATGGAAACATCTGTAAAACCTCATTTCCTATGGTTTTAGGTGTGATAATAAATTAAGTATTCAGTTATAAGTTGAATCATGTTAATACGATGAAAAATATGGAAAGTAGCTGGATATCGAATCTTTATCTAAGCCAAATTTCATATGACATTATTTTACGATGATTTATATAACCAAGCTCGGATGAATGAGCTTACTGATCATACTGAACGTTATAAAAAAATGCTCTGTACACGACAAAAATAGATAACTCATTGAAATAATGGTCACAATAATTGTTTTCTAACGACCAATACTATGACGCATCCCAATGAGTTAGGACTTACGCACTGTTATTTATAGACTCTCTGTGGTAGCAGATGATTTTTATCGAGAATAAAGTCATCAATGAAGTTTTTGATCATTGGTCTAAATAACTTCTTCTGCCAACGATATACATTTTCAAAGATCCGCTCAAACTGGTTCTTTTGTATCTCAACATAGGCCATCAAGGCTGAAAAAATATGATTCGAAATCAGTTTAGATCGTCTTACTTGAAACTTTTCAATATGACAAACCTGTTTAATCACTCGGTGATATTGTTCTATTTTCCAATGACTTGAATGTAATTCATGAAAACCCTCAAAGGACAATAAATCATCTTCATCTTGATGCACAATATAAAACCTCTGCTGTTCTTTTAACTGAGTCTTAAATAATTGTACAAAGCCAAAATCTTTGAGCCAGACCACTTGACCCTGATGGAAATTTGGCAATAAACGCAGTTGAAACCATTGTCCTTTTTCTGGGGAAACCTTACGGTTACAGTCGATACCAAACATAAATCGAATACCATGTTTTCTTATGGTTTTTAGATTTCCAGTCGATGAATACCAACTATCACCTGTAATAAATTGAATCTTTGCACCCCAACTGAGTACTTCACTTAACATATCCATAAAGTAATCATTCTTGGTTTTACCTTCAGATTTGTCATAAATTCGGAAATTAATTGGAATATTTTGACCATTTTGATCTGTCGCATACAAGGTAATGAGATTAATACCCTTGACGGATCGGTGGTGTTTGCCTGACCAAAAATAGCTAACTAAGTCCATATGCTGACTATATGGTTTATCTAAAACAGTATCATCAATACTGACTATAAGTTTATTATTATCAATATGTTGAATTGCTTCTTGATATAGGTCGTGAGGTGTGTAGTCTTCACGTTCTAGAAAGCGATTTACACTATCATGCGAGATGTTATAAGTCTCGGCAAGTTGTGTGCAGCTAATAGAGTTCGGTTCTGTCATGAGAAAGCCCATATAAATGGGTAGAGTACAAGTTGCTGTAGAAGCATTTTTAATTCGTCTGATCACAGATACTTTATAAAGTATTTTAATACTTTTTTGAATCCGTCAATGCGTAAGTCCTATAATTTTTCTTTTTATCCAATTTAAAATTAGGTGCGTACACGGCCTCAACATTTCAATAAAGTACAAAAGGTGTTTGCGTAGGCAATAACCTTACTTTTGATAAGCCAAAAGAAAGCAAAAGCCTTTGTTACCCATACATAACATCCCTATTATGATGGATAACGTGTGGCATCCCTGCCACACTCGTGTATCCAAACGTTGCTTAAATTAAACTATGTAATAGTGGCGACATAAAGGTGCTCTTATCGCTATATATTAAAAACTTAGTGGAACACTGTTTCTAAAGCTTTTAAACCCACTTTGGGATCAAGTAGACCGTTGTAAATTTCAGGGATTTCACGTTCCACCCCCAAAAATTCATAAATGGCAAGCATCGCCCCACGAACTGAATATTCCACAGTAAAGACCACGTCATCTTCAATTTCCACAAACTGTCCAAGGAAAGCAAAGTTTTGTGAGCCTTGTGGAATTACCTGTGGACGATCCCCCGGTTTACGGCAGGCGAATAGGGCAGAGGCGTATGGCATCATGGCGGTAGTAACATCAGTCGTTGCCAAAACATGATCTAAAATGTCGTCAAAACCGAGCTGTTTAATCAGTTCTGTTAGGATTTCTTGCCCCGTGGCTTCGGACATTGGTTTTTTGATGTAATCGCCTATATGGTCAATTTGGAAACCGTAGCCCCATAAGGTATATAAACCTTCAGGTAAGTCGGCAAAGTGTGGCTGTGCAGGAACCACGATGGATAAATGCCAACCCGACTCATACCAAGTCATGAGTGCGCCTGTGCCTGGTTCATTGCCTGTATAGTCAATAATACGTTTAAGTAGCACGTCATCTTTCATGGTCAGAGTGAAAGACTCCCACTTATGTTCATCGACATTGCCATAAAAAGTCATTGGACGGCCAAAGTCTGGGGCTTTTTGTGCCAGCGTTTCCCAAAGCGTCCAGCCATGATCTTCTCGATGACGAATAAGGGCAGGCACGTCATGATTACCGCCATAACGTGAGTCTGCTGTAATAGAGCCTAAAGTGAAAATAGCTAAATCATTGGCTTTCAGATTAATTTGCTCTGAGCCTTCAGGCAATTGTACATATAGGCGTGAAGCGTAGCGTTCTTGAGTTTCAGCATTGGTAATGAAGTCTGCATCTGTGACATAGTGTCCAAAACGCACATCGACGCCTTGTGCGACTAACCAACGCTGTAGGGGCAGAATCATCGAGTCATATTGGTTGTACTTGGTACGTTTCACACCCGCTAAGGTATGAATGCGTGGCAATTCTTGAATAAAACGCAAGAAATAGCGTCTTAACTCTGCCGCACTGTGCCATTTTTGAAAAGCGAAAGTGGTGCGCCACATGCGCCAGAAATTGGTTTCAAAAAAGGCCTCATCAAAAAACTCATCAATGCGGCGGCTACCAATTTTTTCTTCTTTTGAAGCCAATAGGCGCAGCATCTGTGCACGATGTAGTGTATTCAGACCAAGCTTTGCTGCATCCGCAATGACATGTTCGGCATCAATTAAACGTGCATTGGCGTGGGTTTTCACTTTTTCATTAAACTCACGACATTCTTCACGAACGGAAATGTCTGGATTTTCCAAAGATGGAATACTGGAAAATAAGTCCCATAGGCACAAATAAGTTTCATCGGTCAGCATTCGCCCACCACGTGTCACCCAAGCTTGCGCGGCATGTGGAGTATCTCCACCATCCATTGAGCCACCTGAAATATCGAGTTCTTCTAAAATATGGATATTTTTGGCAGGGACTTTGGCATCACGGATTGCAAATGCAGCAGCAGCCATACCTGCGATACCACCACCAATAATCCAAAGATGGGACTGTTGCGCGTCTAATGGGGTGCGCTTCTTATTTTGCATGGTTCACCTTTAATTATGAAGTAAAAAAATTGGTTTAGAAAAACCTTAAAAATAGTATGTCTTTTTATATATGAAAAATGTATGAAAAGGGAAGCAATTCCCCCATTATATTTTGTAATCAAAAATAAGCACATGATGGCTATCTTTAATACACATTTGTCTTTTTATTAAAATTGAATATGATCTAAATATCTGATGTTGCAGTTTATTGTTGAGTAATTGCTCTAGTATTGTTTTCACTATGCCCTATGCTAAATTTCCTAGGACTTACGCATTGACGGATTCAAAAAAGTATTAAAATACTTTATAAAGTATCTGTGATCAGACGAATTAAAAATGCTTCTACAGCAACTTGTACTCTACCCATTTATATGGGCTTTCTCATGACAGAACCGAACTCTATTAGCTGCACACAACTTGCCGAGACTTATAACATCTCGCATGATAGTGTAAATCGCTTTCTAGAACGTGAAGACTACACACCTCACGACCTATATCAAGAAGCAATTCAACATATTGATAATAATAAACTTATAGTCAGTATTGATGATACTGTTTTAGATAAACCATATAGTCAACATATGGACTTGGTTAGCTATTTTTGGTCAGGCAAACACCATCGATCCGTCAAGGGTATTAATCTCATTACCTTGTATGCGACAGATCAAAATGGTCAAAATATTCCAATTAATTTCCGAATTTATGACAAATCTGAAGGTAAAACCAAGAATGATTACTTTATGGATATGTTAAGTGAAGTACTCAGTTGGGGTGCAAAGATTCAATTTATTACAGGTGATAGTTGGTATTCATCGACTGGAAATCTAAAAACCATAAGAAAACATGGTATTCGATTTATGTTTGGTATCGACTGTAACCGTAAGGTTTCCCCAGAAAAAGGACAATGGTTTCAACTGCGTTTATTGCCAAATTTCCATCAGGGTCAAGTGGTCTGGCTCAAAGATTTTGGCTTTGTACAATTATTTAAGACTCAGTTAAAAGAACAGCAGAGGTTTTATATTGTGCATCAAGATGAAGATGATTTATTGTCCTTTGAGGGTTTTCATGAATTACATTCAAGTCATTGGAAAATAGAACAATATCACCGAGTGATTAAACAGGTTTGTCATATTGAAAAGTTTCAAGTAAGACGATCTAAACTGATTTCGAATCATATTTTTTCAGCCTTGATGGCCTATGTTGAGATACAAAAGAACCAGTTTGAGCGGATCTTTGAAAATGTATATCGTTGGCAGAAGAAGTTATTTAGACCAATGATCAAAAACTTCATTGATGACTTTATTCTCGATAAAAATCATCTGCTACCACAGAGAATCTATAAATAATAGTGCGTAAGTCCTATAAAACTATAAAGTGATACAGTTGACACAAAAAATAAATGTTCAAAATATACATTTATTTTGATATAAAGATGTTGAAATGTGCACTGCGTCACAATAATAATTTTTCAGTAGATTCATGGAAAGATATTTGTGTAGGAAATGTGCTTGAAATTGTTCCTTAAATTGTTCTAAGTCCACAAGGGATAGTTATGTTGAGATTGTCACTTTTAGCTGTTGTAGCTTCATTGGGGGTAGCGGCTTGCACATCAAGCCCATATACGAAGCCATCAGATTTACGTTTTCAGAAAAAAACGCAAGAAAATAATCAACCTATTGTATTAAAGCGAGATGAGAAGCTTTGTGGTGGTGATACAGCAGAACAGCAAAATTGCCCGATTGAATTTTATATTGACAGTATTAAAGCTGGAAATTTTTATATAAATAATTCGGCTCAATATGCATTGAAACCAGAAACATATAATTTCAAAGTAAAAAACTGTACTGAAGAATCATGCCAAAGTTGTGATGTTGACTTAAACGTAGGAAAGCTAACAAGCAATGAATTTGTACTCTCTGTCAATACAAACGGTAAACCTTTTATTTCCAATAATGGTCAGCCTTTAAGTTGTGAGGTGAAGCACAAGGTTGCTGCTCAGGAACAGATAATACGAGTGGATTTAGCTGCGGACACTTTATTTAAATTTAACGGTTCTTCCTTGAATGATTTACTGCCAAAGGGGCGTCAAGAGGTCTTGAATGTTGCTTCGCAAATTCATAACAACTTCGTTTCTGTAAGCCGCATTAATTTAGTTGGTCACACAGATCGTTTGGGAAGTGATAGCTATAACAATCAATTGGGGCAAAACCGTGCAGACACAGTACGCAACCTGTTGGTTCAAAACGGTGTATCTGAAAATAATATTTCAACGTCTAGTGCAGGCAAAAATCAACCTGTGACGAATGGTTGTTTTGATGTAAAACAGCGTGAAGAACTCAAAGCTTGTTTACAGCCTGACCGCCGTGTAACTGTCGAAATTACAGGCATTACTAAATAGTTAAAGTTTTAGAAGATAAAAGAATATAATTTTTTGGGTAAAAATATGACTAATTTTATTGTAATTGAGAAAGACTCATTAAATAAGTCTACAGTAAATGCGACACAGATTACATTAACCGAAGCTTCTATTGTTCATACTAAAATGAGCCGTGATGACGTCGACGAATTTATCCGTGATGGCAATAACTTAGTGCTTAAGTTAAAAAATGGTGAAGTTGTTGTTATTGAGAATTTTTTTATAACATATGACGATGTCGCTTCAGATTTGGTTTTTGAAGAAGATGGGTGTGTTCTATATTGGTTTGATGGCGTATCGGGTTTTAAAGGCATTCCAGGATTAGAAGCATTATTGCCTGCTGTTGAAAGCAGTCAACTCGTTGGATTGTTACCTTGGTTGGTGGGTGCTGCTGTAGTTGGTGGCGCTGCAGCAATTATTGATCACAATGACAAGGATGAAGAACCGAAAGATACTACAGCACCTACAGCACCAACTGTTGAGATTAATGATGGTGGTGATGGTGTTATCAATCCAACTGATCTTGTCAACGGCAAAGTTACAGTGACTGTTAAGCCGACCGAGCCAGTTGTAGAGGGTGATAAGATTACGATCACTCATCCAGATGGTTCAATAGAAGAAATTGAAGTTACAGCATCAAGCAAAGATGACATTAACAACAATGGTATTACTGTTGAAGTAACTCCTGCTGCGGAAGGTAAAGATACAGTTGTTACCGCAACAGTGACCGATAAAGCTGGCAATACGTCACCAGAAGGCAGCGATAATTCAACAGTTGACTTGGTAGTTCCGGGCGATGTTGACGGTGACGGTGAAAAAGACCTAACAGGTGCGCCAGTTGTTGAAATTCAAGATGGCGGTGATGATGTCATTAACCCATCAGATGTTGATGAGAATGGCAAAGTTGATGCAAAAGTAACCTTCCCGAAAGATGCGGGTTATAGCGTTGGTGATACTGTTGTGATCAAAGATCAAGATGGCACTGAACTGGTTAACCGTCCATTAACAGCTGAAGACCTTGAAAACGGCATTACTGTCAAAGTAACTCCTGCAGCGGAAGGTGAAGACACTATGTCAAACATAACGCTCCTTTCATTCATTTTAAATTTGAATTTATCTTAAGTTAATTTTGGATAAAGATAGATAAAAATTGTAATGAAAATGGCTGCAATTACAGTACTCATTTAATGCTATGACGCAGCATTTGAAAAACTCCCACGGTATGAATTTACCAAGATGCTTAAATCATGAATTTTATAAAATCAAAGATATGGCTTGTGCTGTTTCTTCCGTTTTGTGCACCAATAATGCCTATTTATGCAGCAAAACCAAAAAATTATTTAGACTCAGCTAAAGCAAACATCGAACAGTTTTTTTCGTCGCAACCTGCAGATTTGAATCAAGTGAGTATTCAAGAACTAAGTAAATACTCATGGGGTGAGCAGACAGCGCAAGATACTTTGCCAGTTATCAAATTGAGTGGTATTCAACAACAACTTAAAGGTATGGAAAAAATAAGCATTAACTCTGAAGCTGAGCTAACACTTTTTGATGCAATTCATCAAGCGCTACAGCGTCGACCTGAAATCACTCAGAGTATTGCTACTATTGCAGGCCAAGGTGCAAACATTGATGCGGCGAAAGCACAATATTTTCCTCAAATCTCTGGTGGTATTAGTACAGCTGATTTAACGACTGGCGAACGGGGAAGACAGCTTTACAGTTTATCAGCGACACAGGTTTTATATGATTTTGGAAAAATCAAAAGCGATATCAATATAGAAGAAGCGAAGTTATTACGAGAACAAGCAAATACATTAAATAGCATTGATGATATTGCATATCAAACAGCGAATGCGATGGTCAATATTAACCGTTATCAAGAAATCGTTCGTATTGCTAATCAACAAATCAAAGGAATTGCTCGAATTGCAGAAATCGCTAATTTACGGGCTAAAGCGGGTATTAGTAGTCAGGCAGATCCGATTCAGGCACAGTCAAATTTAGAAGCGGCCCAATCAAATTTACTCATACAAGAAACGCAATTAAAGCAATATCAGCAAAAGTTACAAATGCTACTAGGCTATGACGTCTCTCATGTGAAGATGCATATTCCAGATACGATCATTCGTAATGCGGGTTTATACAATGACCCAAACTTCACTCAAATTCCTAAGATGATCGTAGCTCAGGCATCAGTGCAAGTTGCTAAATTACAAAAAGAACAAACAAAACTGAGCGCTTATCCAACAATTAATATTAAAGCTAGCTTAAATCAAGCTTTGAATGGGAAAAATCCGAATAATAATGAAGATGATGGTTTTTATAGCTCTGTTATGTTGGAAGCGAATAGTAACTTTTTCCAAGGCGGGGCGACTCGAGCAAAAATCCGTTCTGCAAATTATGCGGAAGAAGCAGCAAAAGCGGCGGTTAACACAGTTTATTTAGATGTCTTAGATCAAATACAACTCATTCGTGTGCAGGTCGAAAATAAGCAAAAGCAAATGGATGTTCTAGCGTTAAGAAAAGAAACCACGGCACGGACAAAAGAGTTGTATCAAGAACAATATAAATTAGGCACCCGCACAGTGGTGGATTTATTGAATTCTGAACAAGCAATTCATGCTGCCGCACAGGAAATTGAAAATGCAAGATATGATATTTACGCGGCCCTAATTCAGTATATCTATGTTACTGGTGCTTCAAGAGCATTTTATCAACTAAATAATACTTCTATTCAAGGGTTTGAAATTTTACCATGAGCAAAACTATGAATTATCAGCCATGGCTTCAAGCCGTTCTAGCAATTGCAAAACATTATCGTATCGAACCATCTGAAGAGCGTTTACGCTTGCAACTCGATTGGAATCCGAGCCAGTCACTTGATGATATTTTGATTTTGGTGAGCCGTCAGATCGGGATGAGTCTAAGAAAAACTGAATTTAGTGAAGATATTTTGAATCCGTGGCGTTTACCACTTCTTATTCAAATGAGAGATGGGCAAGTTGGCGTATTGAATCAACTCGATGCCAATGGGAATGCGAATATTCAGTTCAGTGGTGATCAGGGATTAGCACAAGTACTTACTGTAGAGTTATTAAAAGAAAATGTGAACAATGTTTATATTTTAAGACCTGAGAAATCAATTCCTGATGTCCGTATTGATGAGTATATTAAACCATATGAGCAGAACTGGTTTTGGACGATTGTACTCAAAGACTGGAAACGCTATTTGGATGTGATGTTTGCATCATTAATGGCCAATATACTTGCATTGGCGACAGTTTTATTTTCAATGAATGTTTATGATCGAGTTATTCCTGCACAGTCTATTCCAACTTTATGGGTATTAGCCGGTGGTGTACTAATTGCAGCAATATTTGAATTTTGTTTACGAGTTGCACGTATTTATTTATCAGACATTATCGGAAAACGTGCAGATCTAAAAATCTCAGATAAGGTATTTGGTCATGCTTTAAGAATTAAAAATAAAGAGCGATCCAAATCCACAGGTACGTTTATTTCGCAAATACGTGAATTGGAAGGTGTTCGTGAATTAGTCACTTCTACAACCATTTCAGCGATTGCAGATTTGCCTTTCTTCTTTTTGTTTTTGGCCATTTTTTGGCTGATCGGTGGCAATCTGTTCTGGGTCATGGTTTTGGTTGTACCTTTAATGATTATTCCTGGAATTTTGATTCAAAAGCCATTGGCAAAATTAGCATCTGAAGGAATGCGTGAAGGTGCTATTCGCAATGCAACACTGGTGGAAGCTGTTCAAGGTATAGAAGATATTAAGTTATTGCGAGCGGAATCTCGATTTCAGAACCAATGGAATCACATGAATCAAGCTGCTGCAGATATTTCAATGCGCCAACGGAAATTAGTTGGAATTGTGGGGGCGTGGACTCAGAAAGTGCAAGGGCTTACTTTTGCGATTGTCGTACTGGTTGGATGTTTTGCTGTAATGAAAGGGGAAATGACTACAGGTGCATTAGTTGCTTGTTCAATTTTATCATCGCGCATGCTAGGACCAATTACACAGATTTCAGGAGTTCTAGGGCGTTTTCAACAAGCTAAAGTTGCTAAGACAAGTTTAGATGAGCTTATGAAGAAACCAGTTGACCAAGCACCAAATGCACATTTAATTCATAGGCCTGTTTTGAATGGACATTATGAACTTAATAATATTGTCTTCAAATATAGTGAAAACGATGCAAAACCTACTCTCATCATTCCGAAACTTGAAATTCAAACTGGTGAGAAAATAGCGATTTTAGGTCGTAATGGTGCAGGCAAATCAACGCTATTACAGTTGCTATCTGGGATGCAGGAGCCTGTTCAAGGGAAAATCAAATTAGATGGGGTTGACTTGGGGTTAATTGATCCAACGGATGTACGTCGAGATATGGGCTTACTCAATCAGAATCCACATTTGTTTTTTGGCTCTGTACGTGAAAATTTGACATTAGGCTCACCTTTGGCGACTGACCAAGAGCTTTTAAATGTGCTCAAGCTCACTGGGGCATTAAACTTTGTATTAGATAAGAAAGAAGGTTTAGATCATCAAATTTTAGAAGGTGGTGTTGGTTTTTCTGGTGGCCAGCGTCAAGCTTTACTTTTATCACGATTATTACTTCGTCAACCAAATATTCTATTGCTTGATGAGCCGACAGCCGCAATCGATGACGTTTCTGAAAAACAATTGATTGACAACCTGAAAGGCTGGTTGGGCCAAAGAACGTTAGTCATTGCAACCCATCGTCGAGCAGTACTTGAGTTGGTGGATCGAATTATTGTAGTACATGATGGAAAAATTGTTATGGATGGTCCTAAAGAGCAAGTATTAGGTAATACTCAAACCAATATAGCGAGTACAGCATCATGATTAGAAATCCTATAGAAAGAAAAGATGCTGTAAAAGTTCAAGATTTAGAACCACCATTGCCCAGACCCAGTCTATTTATTTGGATTATTTGTTCGGGGCTTCTGGCTTTATTGATCTGGGCATGGTTTTTTAAACTTGAAGAGGTTTCAACTGGTACTGGTAAAGTCATTCCTTCATCTAAAGAACAAGTGGTACAGTCTCTTGAAGGTGGAATTTTAACAAAGCTTTATGTGCATGAAGGGCAAATCGTACAAGAAGGGCAGGTACTTGCCCAACTTGACCCAACTCGCTTTGCATCAAATGTTGGTGAATCTGCTTCCTTACTACTGGCATCACAAGCAACAGCAGCGCGATTACGTGCAGAAGTCAATGGAACTGCTTTAAAGTTTCCGAGTGAAGTACTTAAAGAGCGAAGTTTAGTTGAAGAAGAAACAGCACTGTATCATTCACGACGATCTAATATAGAAGAATCTTTGTCAGGTTTACAACAGGCACTTATTTTAGTTGAACAGGAGCTACAAATGACTGAACCATTAGTAGCTAAAGGTGCAGCTAGTGAAGTCGAAGTATTGCGGCTCAAGCGCCAAGCAACTGATTTGCGCAATCAAATGAATGATGTGAGAAATCAATATTTGGTAAAAGCTCGAGAAGAGTTGGCAAAAGCCAACACAGATATCGAAACGCAATTACAAGTCGTAAAAGGTAAATCAGACTCTTTAAATCGTACTCTTTTTAAATCACCTGTACGAGGAATTGTTAAAGAAATTGATGTTATGACTATTGGCGGAGTGATTTCTCAAAATGGCAAGTTGATGACAATTGTTCCTCTGGATGAACAACTTTTGGTTGAGGCACGTATTTCACCGCGAGATATTGCTTTTATTCATCCTGGGCAAGATGCACTCGTGAAGATCACTGCCTATGATTATTCTATTTATGGTGGGTTGAAAGGAAAAGTTTCAATTATTTCACCAGACACATTGAGAGATGAAGTTAAGCAAGATCAATTTTATTATCGAGTGTATATTCGAACGGATTCAGGAAAATTGATGAATAAAGCAGGCAAACAATTCAGTATTACTCCTGGCATGGTTGCAACAGTCGATATTAAAACAGGGGAGAAAACGATTTTAGATTATCTAATAAAACCATTTAATAAAGCGCAAGAGGCTTTAAGAGAAAGATAGTTTTGAGTGAGCCTGTAAATAAATTTGAGGGTGTAAATAATTTTGTTTTTGTGCTTTTTATATGTGAATACGGCTTTGTTGCACAAAGATTTGAAATGCAAAGCGCCCCTAATTGAGCCAAATTTAAGGCGTAACTTGGGTAAGTGGTCGACCTAATTCCGTAAATCTGTTGAGGACTGCTACACGTGCATGAATTTCATTCACCTGACTAGGAAAGCTTCTTGCCATTAATTTATCGCCTAATAATTTGATGCAATGCATCTTGGTTTCCACCAAACTGCGGCGATGATAGCCTGACCATTTTTTCCATAATGTCCTGCCTAAACGTTTAACTGTTCGAAGTAATTCATTTCGCTCTAGCGAGCTACTCTTTGTATCTTTCCATGGTTTCGCATTTTTTCTAGGTGGAATCACCGCATGTGCTTGCCGATCTGCAATGACCTGACGGCATTGCTTGGTGTCATAAGCTCCATCGGTATAAACAGAGTCAATCTGCTCATCTTGTGGAATCTGATTAAGTAAATCACCAAGCACCTGTGAATCACTGACATTATTGGTTGTGAGCTGAATAGCGCGTATTTGTAGGGTTTTGGCATCTATACCAATATGTAGTTTACGCCATTGGCGACGATATTCAGCTCCATGTTTCTTGCGTTTCCATTCGCCCTCACCTAGAAACTTCATGCCTGTAGAGTCTACGAGTAGATGCAGCCCATCGCTACTTTTTTGGTAGCTGATTGCAATATCAATATGCTTTTGTCTTCTACAAAGCGTACTGTAATCTGGTTCGGTCCAATTTAATCCGCAAAGTTTAATCAGACTTTGCACAAAGCCAGTGACCATACGTAAAGATAGACGGAATAAGGATTTAATCATTAAGCAGCATTGGATAGCTGCGTCGGAGTAGGTTTGATTTCGCCCTTGTTTGCCTTTTGATGGAGCATACCATTGCGTAGCAGGATCAAACCAAATGGCAATATTTCCCCGACTCATGAGTGCTCGGTTATATGCGGACCAATTGGTTGTGCGGTAGATTTTGTGTGTAGGCTTCTTCATTTGAAAATTATATCGCTGAAAAAGCCTTTACAGATAGGTTTGTGCAAGAAAGCCGGTTACCATTATAGTCTAAATTATAAACGGGAAATCTCAACAGACCCTACAAATGTGTAATAATAACAAATAGTATGAATTTTATCATATTTGCGATTGAAGCCTATGTTATTAATTTGTTGCTAAGAGTTATTAGTGTGAAAAATATTTTAACCTTACTTAGTGTTTCGCTAGGGGTATCGGCTTGTTCATCGATGGTGTGTTCAAAGCCGCCAGAATTACGTTTTCAGGAAATGAAGTCTGGTTATTCACAGTTGCTTAATGTTACAAGAGATGGAATTCTATGTGCGGAAGACACTGAAGGAAATCAAAACTGCTCAATTGAATTTTATATTGATAGTATTAAAGCTGGAAATTTTTATATAAATAATTCTGCTCAATATTCATTGAAGCCCGAAACGTATAATTTCAAAGTAAAAAACTGTACTAAATCATCATGTCAAAGTTGTGATATTGACTTAAGCGTAGGGAAGTTAGCGAGTACTGAATTAGTATTATCTGTCAATGCTGATGGTAAACCTTTTATTTCCAATAACGGACAGCTATTAAGTTGTGAAGTAAAACATCAGGCCACTGCTGAGGAACATACAATTCGAGTGGATTTAGCCGCAGACATTTTATTTAAATTTGACGGTTCTTCTTTAAATGATTTGCTACCAAAAGGTCGTCAAGAGGTATTGAATGTTGCTTCGCAAATTCACAATAACTTTGTTTCTGTCAGTCGTATTAATTTAGTTGGTCACACAGATCGTTTGGGAAGTGATCGCTATAACGATCAATTGGGCCAAAACCGTGCAGATACAGTGCGTAACCTATTGGTCCAAAATAGTTTGGCAGAAATTGTGGTTTCGACTGCAAGTGCGGGCAAGCGTGAGCCAGTGACTAATGGTTGTTTTGAAGTAAGGCAGCGTGAAGCGTTACATGCATGTTTGCAACCAGATCGCCGAGTTGCGGTTGAAATTACAGGTTTATCTGAGTAATTAGCTTTTAAATTTAAGAAATATTTAATTTATATATTGGATGTGTGATGAATAATTTTATAGTAATTGAAAAAGACTCTCTCAATAAAGTAAGCATTAATGCTGAACGTATTGTTTTGTCCGAATCAAGTATTGTTCATACAAAAATGAATCGTGATGATGTATCAGAATTCATTCGTGATGGGAATAATTTAATTTTAAAGCTCACGAATGGAGAAGTTATTGTTATTGAAAACTTCTTTGTTGTGGATGCTGAAGGGGTGACATCAGATTTAGTCTTTGAAGAAGATGGTTGTGTTCTTTATTGGTTTGATGGTCTTTCGGGTTTTAAAGAAATTTCAGGATTAGAAGCATTATTACCAGCAGTTGAAGGTAGTAAACTCGTTGGATTATTACCATGGTTGGTGGGTGCGGGTGTTGTTGGAGGTATTCTTGTTGGGCAAGATGGTGATGATAAAAATACTCAGAAAGATACTATTAAACCTTTTGCACCAGGTGTGACTTTAATCACCGACAGCGGCAGTGACAATAAAGATGGCATCACCAACAAGGGTGACTACACTGTTTCGGGTATCGAAGAAGGTGCGACCGTTGAATACAGCACCGATGGCGGTGTGACATGGAGCAGTAATAAACCGGTTGCGCAAGAAGGTGAGAACAGCATCAGCGTACGTCAAACTGACAAAGCTGGGAATGTTTCGGATCCGACAGAAATTAAATTTACGGTTGATACCGTTGCACCGACGATTGCGATCACAGGTCCTCTGGCTGGTGACGACGTAATCAATGCGACTGAAAAAGGACAGCCATTAACCATCAGTGGTACGACCACAGGCGTGGAAAACGGCCAGCAGGTGACGGTGACCGTGGGCGTCAAGACCTACACCGCGACGGTGACGGACAACGCCTGGAGCGTGACGGTACCGGCGGAAGCTGTGGGCGAACTGCCTACAACAGGTTCTGTGTCTGTGACTGCTGACGTGAGCGATAAGGCTGGCAACCCTGCAACGCAGGCAAGCAACCCGATCAGCGTGGACATCGCCGCACCGACGATTGCGATCACAGGTCCTCTGGCTGGTGACGACGTAATCAATGCGACTGAAAAAGGACAGCCATTAACCATCAGTGGTACGACCACAGGCGTGGAAAACGGCCAGCAGGTGACGGTGACCGTGGGCGTCAAGACCTACACCGCGACGGTGACGGACAACGCCTGGAGCGTGACGGTACCGGCGGAAGCTGTGGGCGAACTGCCTACAACAGGTTCTGTGTCTGTGACTGCTGACGTGAGCGATAAGGCTGGCAACCCTGCAACGCAGGCAAGCAACCCGATCAGCGTGGACATCGCCGCACCGACGATTGCGATCACAGGTCCTCTGGCTGGTGACGACGTAATCAATGCGACTGAAAAAGGACAGCCATTAACCATCAGTGGTACGACCACAGGCGTGGAAAACGGCCAGCAGGTGACGGTGACCGTGGGCGTCAAGACCTACACCGCGACGGTGACGGACAACGCCTGGAGCGTGACGGTACCGGCGGAAGCTGTGGGCGAACTGCCTACAACAGGTTCTGTGTCTGTGACTGCTGACGTGAGCGATAAGGCTGGCAACCCTGCAACGCAGGCAAGCAACCCGATCAGCGTGGACATCGCCGCACCGACGATTGCGATCACAGGTCCTCTGGCTGGTGACGACGTAATCAATGCGACTGAAAAAGGACAGCCATTAACCATCAGTGGTACGACCACAGGCGTGGAAAACGGCCAGCAGGTGACGGTGACCGTGGGCGTCAAGACCTACACCGCGACGGTGACGGACAACGCCTGGAGCGTGACGGTACCGGCGGAAGCTGTGGGCGAACTGCCTACAACAGGTTCTGTGTCTGTGACTGCTGACGTGAGCGATAAGGCTGGCAACCCTGCAACGCAGGCAAGCAACCCGATCAGCGTGGACATCGCCGCACCGACGATTGCGATCACAGGTCCTCTGGCTGGTGACGACGTAATCAATGCGACTGAAAAAGGACAGCCATTAACCATCAGTGGTACGACCACAGGCGTGGAAAACGGCCAGCAGGTGACGGTGACCGTGGGCGTCAAGACCTACACCGCGACGGTGACGGACAACGCCTGGAGCGTGACGGTACCGGCGGAAGCTGTGGGCGAACTGCCTACAACAGGTTCTGTGTCTGTGACTGCTGACGTGAGCGATAAGGCTGGCAACCCTGCAACGCAGGCAAGCAACCCGATCAGCGTGGACATCGCCGCACCGACGATTGCGATCACAGGTCCTCTGGCTGGTGACGACGTAATCAATGCGACTGAAAAAGGACAGCCATTAACCATCAGTGGTACGACCACAGGCGTGGAAAACGGCCAGCAGGTGACGGTGACCGTGGGCGTCAAGACCTACACCGCGACGGTGACGGACAACGCCTGGAGCGTGACGGTACCGGCGGAAGCTGTGGGCGAACTGCCTACAACAGGTTCTGTGTCTGTGACTGCTGACGTGAGCGATAAGGCTGGCAACCCTGCAACGCAGGCAAGCAACCCGATCAGCGTGGACATCGCCGCACCGACGATTGCGATCACAGGTCCTCTGGCTGGTGACGACGTAATCAATGCGACTGAAAAAGGACAGCCATTAACCATCAGTGGTACGACCACAGGCGTGGAAAACGGCCAGCAGGTGACGGTGACCGTGGGCGTCAAGACCTACACCGCGACGGTGACGGACAACGCCTGGAGCGTGACGGTACCGGCGGAAGCTGTGGGCGAACTGCCTACAACAGGTTCTGTGTCTGTGACTGCTGACGTGAGCGATAAGGCTGGCAACCCTGCAACGCAGGCAAGCAACCCGATCAGCGTGGACATCGCCGCACCGACGATTGCGATCACAGGTCCTCTGGCTGGTGACGACGTAATCAATGCGACTGAAAAAGGACAGCCATTAACCATCAGTGGTACGACCACAGGCGTGGAAAACGGCCAGCAGGTGACGGTGACCGTGGGCGTCAAGACCTACACCGCGACGGTGACGGACAACGCCTGGAGCGTGACGGTACCGGCGGAAGCTGTGGGCGAACTGCCTACAACAGGTTCTGTGTCTGTGACTGCTGACGTGAGCGATAAGGCTGGCAACCCTGCAACGCAGGCAAGCAACCCGATCAGCGTGGACATCGCCGCACCGACGATTGCGATCACAGGTCCTCTGGCTGGTGACGACGTAATCAATGCGACTGAAAAAGGACAGCCATTAACCATCAGTGGTACGACCACAGGCGTGGAAAACGGCCAGCAGGTGACGGTGACCGTGGGCGTCAAGACCTACACCGCGACGGTGACGGACAACGCCTGGAGCGTGACGGTACCGGCGGAAGCTGTGGGCGAACTGCCTACAACAGGTTCTGTGTCTGTGACTGCTGACGTGAGCGATAAGGCTGGCAACCCTGCAACGCAGGCAAGCAACCCGATCAGCGTGGACATCGCCGCACCGACGATTGCGATCACAGGTCCTCTGGCTGGTGACGACGTAATCAATGCGACTGAAAAAGGACAGCCATTAACCATCAGTGGTACGACCACAGGCGTGGAAAACGGCCAGCAGGTGACGGTGACCGTGGGCGTCAAGACCTACACCGCGACGGTGACGGACAACGCCTGGAGCGTGACGGTACCGGCGGAAGCTGTGGGCGAACTGCCTACAACAGGTTCTGTGTCTGTGACTGCTGACGTGAGCGATAAGGCTGGCAACCCTGCAACGCAGGCAAGCAACCCGATCAGCGTGGACATCGCCGCACCGACGATTGCGATCACAGGTCC
>NZ_JAAARQ010000001.1:0-21848 GCF_010646905.1 Acinetobacter portensis | reverse complement strand
CCAGAGGACCTGTGATCGCAATCGTCGGTGCGGCGATGTCCACGCTGATCGGGTTGCTTGCCTGCGTTGCAGGGTTGCCAGCCTTATCGCTCACGTCAGCAGTCACAGACACAGAACCTGTTGTAGGCAGTCGCCCACAGCTTCCGCCGGTACCGTCACGCTCCAGGCGTTGTCCGTCACCGTCGCGGTGTAGGTCTTGACGCCCACGGTCACCTCACCTGCTGGCGTTTTCCACGCCTGTGGTCGTACCACTGATGGTTAATGGCTGTCCTTTTTCAGTCGCATTGATTACGTCGTCACCAGCCAGAGGACCTGTGATCGCAATCGTCGGTGCGGCGATGTCCACGCTGATCGGGTTGCTTGCCTGCGTTGCAGGGTTGCCAGCCTTATCGCTCACGTCAGCAGTCACAGACACAGAACCTGTTGTAGGCAGTTCGCCACAGCTTCCGCCGGTACCGTCACGCTCCAGGCGTTGTCCGTCACCGTCGCGGTGTAGGTCTTGACGCCACGGTCACCGTCACCTGCTGGCCGTTTTCCACGCCTGTGGTCGTACCACTGATGGTTAATGGCTGTCCTTTTTCAGTCGCATTGATTACGTCGTCACCAGCCAGAGGACCTGTGATCGCAATCGTCGGTGCGGCGATGTCCACGCTGATCGGGTTGCTTGCCTGCGTTGCAGGGTTGCCAGCCTTATCGCTCACGTCAGCAGTCACAGACACAGAACCTGTTGTAGGCAGTTCGCCCACAGCTTCCGCCGGTACCGTCACGCTCCAGGCGTTGTCCGTCACCGTCGCGGTGTAGGTCTTGACGCCCACGGTCACCGTCACCTGCTGGCCGTTTTCCACGCCTGTGGTCGTACCACTGATGGTTAATGGCTGTCCTTTTTCAGTCGCATTGATTACGTCGTCACCAGCCAGAGGACCTGTGATCGCAATCGTCGGTGCGGCGATGTCCACGCTGATCGGGTTGCTTGCCTGCGTTGCAGGGTTGCCAGCCTTATCGCTCACGTCAGCAGTCACAGACACAGAACCTGTTGTAGGCAGTTCGCCCACAGCTTCCGCCGGTACCGTCACGCTCCAGGCGTTGTCCGTCACCGTCGCGGTGTAGGTCTTGACGCCCACGGTCACCGTCACCTGCTGGCCGTTTTCCCACGCCTGTGGTCGTACCACTGATGGTTAATGGCTGTCCTTTTTCAGTCGCATTGATTACGTCGTCACCAGCCAGAGGACCTGTGATCGCAATCGTCGGTGCGGCGATGTCCACGCTGATCGGGTTGCTTGCCTGCGTTGCAGGGTTGCCAGCCTTATCGCTCACGTCAGCAGTCACAGACACAGAACTGTTGTAGGCAGTTCGCCCACAGCTTCCGCCGGTACCGTCACGCTCCAGGCGTTGTCCGTCACCGTCGCGGTGTAGGTCTTGACGCCCACGGTCACCGTCACCTGCTGGCCGTTTTCCACGCCTGTGGTCGTACCACTGATGGTTAATGGCTGTCCTTTTTCAGTCGCATTGATTACGTCGTCACCAGCCAGAGGACCTGTGATCGCAATCGTCGGTGCGGCGATGTCCACGCTGATCGGGTTGCTTGCCTGCGTTGCAGGGTTGCCAGCCTTATCGCTCACGTCAGCAGTCACAGACACAGAACCTGTTGTAGGCAGTTCGCCCACAGCTTCCGCCGGTACCGTCACGCTCCAGGCGTTGTCCGTCACCGTCGCGGTGTAGGTCTTGACGCCCACGGTCACCGTCACCTGCTGGCCGTTTTCCACGCCTGTGGTCGTACCACTGATGGTTAATGGCTGTCCTTTTTCAGTCGCATTGATTACGTCGTCACCAGCCAGAGGACCTGTGATCGCAATCGTCGGTGCGGCGATGTCCACGCTGATCGGGTTGCTTGCCTGCGTTGCAGGGTTGCCAGCCTTATCGCTCACGTCAGCAGTCACAGACACAGAACCTGTTGTAGGCAGTTCGCCCACAGCTTCCGCCGGTACCGTCACGCTCCAGGCGTTGTCCGTCACCGTCGCGGTGTAGGTCTTGACGCCCACGGTCACCGTCACCTGCTGGCCGTTTTCCACGCCTGTGGTCGTACCACTGATGGTTAATGGCTGTCCTTTTTCAGTCGCATTGATTACGTCGTCACCAGCCAGAGGACCTGTGATCGCAATCGTCGGTGCGGCGATGTCCACGCTGATCGGGTTGCTTGCCTGCGTTGCAGGGTTGCCAGCCTTATCGCTCACGTCAGCAGTCACAGACACAGAACTGTTGTAGGCAGTTCGCCCACAGCTTCCGCCGGTACCGTCACGCTCCAGGCGTTGTCCGTCACCGTCGCGGTGTAGGTCTTGACGCCCACGGTCACCGTCACCTGCTGGCCGTTTTCCACGCCTGTGGTCGTACCACTGATGGTTAATGGCTGTCCTTTTTCAGTCGCATTGATTACGTCGTCACCAGCCAGAGGACCTGTGATCGCAATCGTCGGTGCGGCGATGTCCACGCTGATCGGGTTGCTTGCCTGCGTTGCAGGGTTGCCAGCCTTATCGCTCACGTCAGCAGTCACAGACACAGAACCTGTTGTAGGCAGTTCGCCCACAGCTTCCGCCGGTACCGTCACGCTCCAGGCGTTGTCCGTCACCGTCGCGGTGTAGGTCTTGACGCCCACGGTCACCGTCACCTGCTGGCCGTTTTCCACGCCTGTGGTCGTACACTGATGGTTAATGGCTGTCCTTTTTCAGTCGCATTGATTACGTCGTCACCAGCCAGAGGACCTGTGATCGCAATCGTCGGTGCGGCGATGTCCACGCTGATCGGGTTGCTTGCCTGCGTTGCAGGGTTGCCAGCCTTATCGCTCACGTCAGCAGTCACAGACACAGAACCTGTTGTAGGCAGTTCGCCCACAGCTTCCGCCGGTACCGTCACGCTCCAGGCGTTGTCCGTCACCGTCGCGGTGTAGGTCTTGACGCCCACGGTCACCGTCACCTGCTGGCCGTTTTCCACGCCTGTGGTCGTACCACTGATGGTTAATGGCTGTCCTTTTTCAGTCGCATTGATTACGTCGTCACCAGCCAGAGGACCTGTGATCGCAATCGTCGGTGCGGCGATGTCCACGCTGATCGGGTTGCTTGCCTGCGTTGCAGGGTTGCCAGCCTTATCGCTCACGTCAGCAGTCACAGACACAGAACCTGTTGTAGGCAGTTCGCCCACAGCTTCCGCCGGTACCGTCACGCTCCAGGCGTTGTCCGTCACCGTCGCGGTGTAGGTCTTGACGCCCACGGTCACCGTCACCTGCTGGCCGTTTTCCACGCCTGTGGTCGTACCACTGATGGTTAATGGCTGTCCTTTTTCAGTCGCATTGATTACGTCGTCACCAGCCAGAGGACCTGTGATCGCAATCGTCGGTGCGGCGATGTCCACGCTGATCGGGTTGCTTGCCTGCGTTGCAGGGTTGCCAGCCTTATCGCTCACGTCAGCAGTCACAGACACAGAACCTGTTGTAGGCAGTTCGCCCACAGCTTCCGCCGGTACCGTCACGCTCCAGGCGTTGTCCGTCACCGTCGCGGTGTAGGTCTTGACGCCCACGGTCACCGTCACCTGCTGGCCGTTTTCCACGCCTGTGGTCGTACCACTGATGGTTAATGGCTGTCCTTTTTCAGTCGCATTGATTACGTCGTCACCAGCCAGAGGACCTGTGATCGCAATCGTCGGTGCGGCGATGTCCACGCTGATCGGGTTGCTTGCCTGCGTTGCAGGGTTGCCAGCCTTATCGCTCACGTCAGCAGTCACAGACACAGAACCTGTTGTAGGCAGTTCGCCCACAGCTTCCGCCGGTACCGTCACGCTCCAGGCGTTGTCCGTCACCGTCGCGGTGTAGGTCTTGACGCCCACGGTCACCGTCACCTGCTGGCCGTTTTCCACGCCTGTGGTCGTACCACTGATGGTTAATGGCTGTCCTTTTTCAGTCGCATTGATTACGTCGTCACCAGCCAGAGGACCTGTGATCGCAATCGTCGGTGCGGCGATGTCCACGCTGATCGGGTTGCTTGCCTGCGTTGCAGGGTTGCCAGCCTTATCGCTCACGTCAGCAGTCACAGACACAGAACCTGTTGTAGGCAGTTCGCCCACAGCTTCCGCCGGTACCGTCACGCTCCAGGCGTTGTCCGTCACCGTCGCGGTGTAGGTCTTGACGCCCACGGTCACCGTCACCTGCTGGCCGTTTTCCACGCCTGTGGTCGTACCACTGATGGTTAATGGCTGTCCTTTTTCAGTCGCATTGATTACGTCGTCACCAGCCAGAGGACCTGTGATCGCAATCGTCGGTGCGGCGATGTCCACGCTGATCGGGTTGCTTGCCTGCGTTGCAGGGTTGCCAGCCTTATCGCTCACGTCAGCAGTCACAGACACAGAACCTGTTGTAGGCAGTTCGCCCACAGCTTCCGCCGGTACCGTCACGCTCCAGGCGTTGTCCGTCACCGTCGCGGTGTAGGTCTTGACGCCCACGGTCACCGTCACCTGCTGGCCGTTTTCCACGCCTGTGGTCGTACCACTGATGGTTAATGGCTGTCCTTTTTCAGTCGCATTGATTACGTCGTCACCAGCCAGAGGACCTGTGATCGCAATCGTCGGTGCGGCGATGTCCACGCTGATCGGGTTGCTTGCCTGCGTTGCAGGGTTGCCAGCCTTATCGCTCACGTCAGCAGTCACAGACACAGAACCTGTTGTAGGCAGTTCGCCCACAGCTTCCGCCGGTACCGTCACGCTCCAGGCGTTGTCCGTCACCGTCGCGGTGTAGGTCTTGACGCCCACGGTCACCGTCACCTGCTGGCCGTTTTCCACGCCTGTGGTCGTACCACTGATGGTTAATGGCTGTCCTTTTTCAGTCGCATTGATTACGTCGTCACCAGCCAGAGGACCTGTGATCGCAATCGTCGGTGCGGCGATGTCCACGCTGATCGGGTTGCTTGCCTGCGTTGCAGGGTTGCCAGCCTTATCGCTCACGTCAGCAGTCACAGACACAGAACCTGTTGTAGGCAGTTCGCCCACAGCTTCCGCCGGTACCGTCACGCTCCAGGCGTTGTCCGTCACCGTCGCGGTGTAGGTCTTGACGCCCACGGTCACCGTCACCTGCTGGCCGTTTTCCACGCCTGTGGTCGTACCACTGATGGTTAATGGCTGTCCTTTTTCAGTCGCATTGATTACGTCGTCACCAGCCAGAGGACCTGTGATCGCAATCGTCGGTGCGGCGATGTCCACGCTGATCGGGTTGCTTGCCTGCGTTGCAGGGTTGCCAGCCTTATCGCTCACGTCAGCAGTCACAGACACAGAACCTGTTGTAGGCAGTTCGCCCACAGCTTCCGCCGGTACCGTCACGCTCCAGGCGTTGTCCGTCACCGTCGCGGTGTAGGTCTTGACGCCCACGGTCACCGTCACCTGCTGGCCGTTTTCCACGCCTGTGGTCGTACCACTGATGGTTAATGGCTGTCCTTTTTCAGTCGCATTGATTACGTCGTCACCAGCCAGAGGACCTGTGATCGCAATCGTCGGTGCGGCGATGTCCACGCTGATCGGGTTGCTTGCCTGCGTTGCAGGGTTGCCAGCCTTATCGCTCACGTCAGCAGTCACAGACACAGAACCTGTTGTAGGCAGTTCGCCCACAGCTTCCGCCGGTACCGTCACGCTCCAGGCGTTGTCCGTCACCGTCGCGGTGTAGGTCTTGACGCCCACGGTCACCGTCACCTGCTGGCCGTTTTCCACGCCTGTGGTCGTACCACTGATGGTTAATGGCTGTCCTTTTTCAGTCGCATTGATTACGTCGTCACCAGCCAGAGGACCTGTGATCGCAATCGTCGGTGCGGCGATGTCCACGCTGATCGGGTTGCTTGCCTGCGTTGCAGGGTTGCCAGCCTTATCGCTCACGTCAGCAGTCACAGACACAGAACCTGTTGTAGGCAGTTCGCCCACAGCTTCCGCCGGTACCGTCACGCTCCAGGCGTTGTCCGTCACCGTCGCGGTGTAGGTCTTGACGCCCACGGTCACCGTCACCTGCTGGCCGTTTTCCACGCCTGTGGTCGTACCACTGATGGTTAATGGCTGTCCTTTTTCAGTCGCATTGATTACGTCGTCACCAGCCAGAGGACCTGTGATCGCAATCGTCGGTGCGGCGATGTCCACGCTGATCGGGTTGCTTGCCTGCGTTGCAGGGTTGCCAGCCTTATCGCTCACGTCAGCAGTCACAGACACAGAACCTGTTGTAGGCAGTTCGCCCACAGCTTCCGCCGGTACCGTCACGCTCCAGGCGTTGTCCGTCACCGTCGCGGTGTAGGTCTTGACGCCCACGGTCACCGTCACCTGCTGGCCGTTTTCCACGCCTGTGGTCGTACCACTGATGGTTAATGGCTGTCCTTTTTCAGTCGCATTGATTACGTCGTCACCAGCCAGAGGACCTGTGATCGCAATCGTCGGTGCGGCGATGTCCACGCTGATCGGGTTGCTTGCCTGCGTTGCAGGGTTGCCAGCCTTATCGCTCACGTCAGCAGTCACAGACACAGAACCTGTTGTAGGCAGTTCGCCCACAGCTTCCGCCGGTACCGTCACGCTCCAGGCGTTGTCCGTCACCGTCGCGGTGTAGGTCTTGACGCCCACGGTCACCGTCACCTGCTGGCCGTTTTCCACGCCTGTGGTCGTACCACTGATGGTTAATGGCTGTCCTTTTTCAGTCGCATTGATTACGTCGTCACCAGCCAGAGGACCTGTGATCGCAATCGTCGGTGCGGCGATGTCCACGCTGATCGGGTTGCTTGCCTGCGTTGCAGGGTTGCCAGCCTTATCGCTCACGTCAGCAGTCACAGACACAGAACCTGTTGTAGGCAGTTCGCCCACAGCTTCCGCCGGTACCGTCACGCTCCAGGCGTTGTCCGTCACCGTCGCGGTGTAGGTCTTGACGCCCACGGTCACCGTCACCTGCTGGCCGTTTTCCACGCCTGTGGTCGTACCACTGATGGTTAATGGCTGTCCTTTTTCAGTCGCATTGATTACGTCGTCACCAGCCAGAGGACCTGTGATCGCAATCGTCGGTGCGGCGATGTCCACGCTGATCGGGTTGCTTGCCTGCGTTGCAGGGTTGCCAGCCTTATCGCTCACGTCAGCAGTCACAGACACAGAACCTGTTGTAGGCAGTTCGCCCACAGCTTCCGCCGGTACCGTCACGCTCCAGGCGTTGTCCGTCACCGTCGCGGTGTAGGTCTTGACGCCCACGGTCACCGTCACCTGCTGGCCGTTTTCCACGCCTGTGGTCGTACCACTGATGGTTAATGGCTGTCCTTTTTCAGTCGCATTGATTACGTCGTCACCAGCCAGAGGACCTGTGATCGCAATCGTCGGTGCGGCGATGTCCACGCTGATCGGGTTGCTTGCCTGCGTTGCAGGGTTGCCAGCCTTATCGCTCACGTCAGCAGTCACAGACACAGAACCTGTTGTAGGCAGTTCGCCCACAGCTTCCGCCGGTACCGTCACGCTCCAGGCGTTGTCCGTCACCGTCGCGGTGTAGGTCTTGACGCCCACGGTCACCGTCACCTGCTGGCCGTTTTCCACGCCTGTGGTCGTACCACTGATGGTTAATGGCTGTCCTTTTTCAGTCGCATTGATTACGTCGTCACCAGCCAGAGGACCTGTGATCGCAATCGTCGGTGCGGCGATGTCCACGCTGATCGGGTTGCTTGCCTGCGTTGCAGGGTTGCCAGCCTTATCGCTCACGTCAGCAGTCACAGACACAGAACCTGTTGTAGGCAGTTCGCCCACAGCTTCCGCCGGTACCGTCACGCTCCAGGCGTTGTCCGTCACCGTCGCGGTGTAGGTCTTGACGCCCACGGTCACCGTCACCTGCTGGCCGTTTTCCACGCCTGTGGTCGTACCACTGATGGTTAATGGCTGTCCTTTTTCAGTCGCATTGATTACGTCGTCACCAGCCAGAGGACCTGTGATCGCAATCGTCGGTGCGGCGATGTCCACGCTGATCGGGTTGCTTGCCTGCGTTGCAGGGTTGCCAGCCTTATCGCTCACGTCAGCAGTCACAGACACAGAACCTGTTGTAGGCAGTTCGCCCACAGCTTCCGCCGGTACCGTCACGCTCCAGGCGTTGTCCGTCACCGTCGCGGTGTAGGTCTTGACGCCCACGGTCACCGTCACCTGCTGGCCGTTTTCCACGCCTGTGGTCGTACCACTGATGGTTAATGGCTGTCCTTTTTCAGTCGCATTGATTACGTCGTCACCAGCCAGAGGACCTGTGATCGCAATCGTCGGTGCGGCGATGTCCACGCTGATCGGGTTGCTTGCCTGCGTTGCAGGGTTGCCAGCCTTATCGCTCACGTCAGCAGTCACAGACACAGAACCTGTTGTAGGCAGTTCGCCCACAGCTTCCGCCGGTACCGTCACGCTCCAGGCGTTGTCCGTCACCGTCGCGGTGTAGGTCTTGACGCCCACGGTCACCGTCACCTGCTGGCCGTTTTCCACGCCTGTGGTCGTACCACTGATGGTTAATGGCTGTCCTTTTTCAGTCGCATTGATTACGTCGTCACCAGCCAGAGGACCTGTGATCGCAATCGTCGGTGCGGCGATGTCCACGCTGATCGGGTTGCTTGCCTGCGTTGCAGGGTTGCCAGCCTTATCGCTCACGTCAGCAGTCACAGACACAGAACCTGTTGTAGGCAGTTCGCCCACAGCTTCCGCCGGTACCGTCACGCTCCAGGCGTTGTCCGTCACCGTCGCGGTGTAGGTCTTGACGCCCACGGTCACCGTCACCTGCTGGCCGTTTTCCACGCCTGTGGTCGTACCACTGATGGTTAATGGCTGTCCTTTTTCAGTCGCATTGATTACGTCGTCACCAGCCAGAGGACCTGTGATCGCAATCGTCGGTGCGGCGATGTCCACGCTGATCGGGTTGCTTGCCTGCGTTGCAGGGTTGCCAGCCTTATCGCTCACGTCAGCAGTCACAGACACAGAACCTGTTGTAGGCAGTTCGCCCACAGCTTCCGCCGGTACCGTCACGCTCCAGGCGTTGTCCGTCACCGTCGCGGTGTAGGTCTTGACGCCCACGGTCACCGTCACCTGCTGGCCGTTTTCCACGCCTGTGGTCGTACCACTGATGGTTAATGGCTGTCCTTTTTCAGTCGCATTGATTACGTCGTCACCAGCCAGAGGACCTGTGATCGCAATCGTCGGTGCGGCGATGTCCACGCTGATCGGGTTGCTTGCCTGCGTTGCAGGGTTGCCAGCCTTATCGCTCACGTCAGCAGTCACAGACACAGAACCTGTTGTAGGCAGTTCGCCCACAGCTTCCGCCGGTACCGTCACGCTCCAGGCGTTGTCCGTCACCGTCGCGGTGTAGGTCTTGACGCCCACGGTCACCGTCACCTGCTGGCCGTTTTCCACGCCTGTGGTCGTACCACTGATGGTTAATGGCTGTCCTTTTTCAGTCGCATTGATTACGTCGTCACCAGCCAGAGGACCTGTGATCGCAATCGTCGGTGCGGCGATGTCCACGCTGATCGGGTTGCTTGCCTGCGTTGCAGGGTTGCCAGCCTTATCGCTCACGTCAGCAGTCACAGACACAGAACCTGTTGTAGGCAGTTCGCCCACAGCTTCCGCCGGTACCGTCACGCTCCAGGCGTTGTCCGTCACCGTCGCGGTGTAGGTCTTGACGCCCACGGTCACCGTCACCTGCTGGCCGTTTTCCACGCCTGTGGTCGTACCACTGATGGTTAATGGCTGTCCTTTTTCAGTCGCATTGATTACGTCGTCACCAGCCAGAGGACCTGTGATCGCAATCGTCGGTGCGGCGATGTCCACGCTGATCGGGTTGCTTGCCTGCGTTGCAGGGTTGCCAGCCTTATCGCTCACGTCAGCAGTCACAGACACAGAACCTGTTGTAGGCAGTTCGCCCACAGCTTCCGCCGGTACCGTCACGCTCCAGGCGTTGTCCGTCACCGTCGCGGTGTAGGTCTTGACGCCCACGGTCACCGTCACCTGCTGGCCGTTTTCCACGCCTGTGGTCGTACCACTGATGGTTAATGGCTGTCCTTTTTCAGTCGCATTGATTACGTCGTCACCAGCCAGAGGACCTGTGATCGCAATCGTCGGTGCGGCGATGTCCACGCTGATCGGGTTGCTTGCCTGCGTTGCAGGGTTGCCAGCCTTATCGCTCACGTCAGCAGTCACAGACACAGAACCTGTTGTAGGCAGTTCGCCCACAGCTTCCGCCGGTACCGTCACGCTCCAGGCGTTGTCCGTCACCGTCGCGGTGTAGGTCTTGACGCCCACGGTCACCGTCACCTGCTGGCCGTTTTCCACGCCTGTGGTCGTACCACTGATGGTTAATGGCTGTCCTTTTTCAGTCGCATTGATTACGTCGTCACCAGCCAGAGGACCTGTGATCGCAATCGTCGGTGCGGCGATGTCCACGCTGATCGGGTTGCTTGCCTGCGTTGCAGGGTTGCCAGCCTTATCGCTCACGTCAGCAGTCACAGACACAGAACCTGTTGTAGGCAGTTCGCCCACAGCTTCCGCCGGTACCGTCACGCTCCAGGCGTTGTCCGTCACCGTCGCGGTGTAGGTCTTGACGCCCACGGTCACCGTCACCTGCTGGCCGTTTTCCACGCCTGTGGTCGTACCACTGATGGTTAATGGCTGTCCTTTTTCAGTCGCATTGATTACGTCGTCACCAGCCAGAGGACCTGTGATCGCAATCGTCGGTGCGGCGATGTCCACGCTGATCGGGTTGCTTGCCTGCGTTGCAGGGTTGCCAGCCTTATCGCTCACGTCAGCAGTCACAGACACAGAACCTGTTGTAGGCAGTTCGCCCACAGCTTCCGCCGGTACCGTCACGCTCCAGGCGTTGTCCGTCACCGTCGCGGTGTAGGTCTTGACGCCCACGGTCACCGTCACCTGCTGGCCGTTTTCCACGCCTGTGGTCGTACCACTGATGGTTAATGGCTGTCCTTTTTCAGTCGCATTGATTACGTCGTCACCAGCCAGAGGACCTGTGATCGCAATCGTCGGTGCGGCGATGTCCACGCTGATCGGGTTGCTTGCCTGCGTTGCAGGGTTGCCAGCCTTATCGCTCACGTCAGCAGTCACAGACACAGAACCTGTTGTAGGCAGTTCGCCCACAGCTTCCGCCGGTACCGTCACGCTCCAGGCGTTGTCCGTCACCGTCGCGGTGTAGGTCTTGACGCCCACGGTCACCGTCACCTGCTGGCCGTTTTCCACGCCTGTGGTCGTACCACTGATGGTTAATGGCTGTCCTTTTTCAGTCGCATTGATTACGTCGTCACCAGCCAGAGGACCTGTGATCGCAATCGTCGGTGCGGCGATGTCCACGCTGATCGGGTTGCTTGCCTGCGTTGCAGGGTTGCCAGCCTTATCGCTCACGTCAGCAGTCACAGACACAGAACCTGTTGTAGGCAGTTCGCCCACAGCTTCCGCCGGTACCGTCACGCTCCAGGCGTTGTCCGTCACCGTCGCGGTGTAGGTCTTGACGCCCACGGTCACCGTCACCTGCTGGCCGTTTTCCACGCCTGTGGTCGTACCACTGATGGTTAATGGCTGTCCTTTTTCAGTCGCATTGATTACGTCGTCACCAGCCAGAGGACCTGTGATCGCAATCGTCGGTGCGGCGATGTCCACGCTGATCGGGTTGCTTGCCTGCGTTGCAGGGTTGCCAGCCTTATCGCTCACGTCAGCAGTCACAGACACAGAACCTGTTGTAGGCAGTTCGCCCACAGCTTCCGCCGGTACCGTCACGCTCCAGGCGTTGTCCGTCACCGTCGCGGTGTAGGTCTTGACGCCCACGGTCACCGTCACCTGCTGGCCGTTTTCCACGCCTGTGGTCGTACCACTGATGGTTAATGGCTGTCCTTTTTCAGTCGCATTGATTACGTCGTCACCAGCCAGAGGACCTGTGATCGCAATCGTCGGTGCGGCGATGTCCACGCTGATCGGGTTGCTTGCCTGCGTTGCAGGGTTGCCAGCCTTATCGCTCACGTCAGCAGTCACAGACACAGAACCTGTTGTAGGCAGTTCGCCCACAGCTTCCGCCGGTACCGTCACGCTCCAGGCGTTGTCCGTCACCGTCGCGGTGTAGGTCTTGACGCCCACGGTCACCGTCACCTGCTGGCCGTTTTCCACGCCTGTGGTCGTACCACTGATGGTTAATGGCTGTCCTTTTTCAGTCGCATTGATTACGTCGTCACCAGCCAGAGGACCTGTGATCGCAATCGTCGGTGCGGCGATGTCCACGCTGATCGGGTTGCTTGCCTGCGTTGCAGGGTTGCCAGCCTTATCGCTCACGTCAGCAGTCACAGACACAGAACCTGTTGTAGGCAGTTCGCCCACAGCTTCCGCCGGTACCGTCACGCTCCAGGCGTTGTCCGTCACCGTCGCGGTGTAGGTCTTGACGCCCACGGTCACCGTCACCTGCTGGCCGTTTTCCACGCCTGTGGTCGTACCACTGATGGTTAATGGCTGTCCTTTTTCAGTCGCATTGATTACGTCGTCACCAGCCAGAGGACCTGTGATCGCAATCGTCGGTGCGGCGATGTCCACGCTGATCGGGTTGCTTGCCTGCGTTGCAGGGTTGCCAGCCTTATCGCTCACGTCAGCAGTCACAGACACAGAACCTGTTGTAGGCAGTTCGCCCACAGCTTCCGCCGGTACCGTCACGCTCCAGGCGTTGTCCGTCACCGTCGCGGTGTAGGTCTTGACGCCCACGGTCACCGTCACCTGCTGGCCGTTTTCCACGCCTGTGGTCGTACCACTGATGGTTAATGGCTGTCCTTTTTCAGTCGCATTGATTACGTCGTCACCAGCCAGAGGACCTGTGATCGCAATCGTCGGTGCGGCGATGTCCACGCTGATCGGGTTGCTTGCCTGCGTTGCAGGGTTGCCAGCCTTATCGCTCACGTCAGCAGTCACAGACACAGAACCTGTTGTAGGCAGTTCGCCCACAGCTTCCGCCGGTACCGTCACGCTCCAGGCGTTGTCCGTCACCGTCGCGGTGTAGGTCTTGACGCCCACGGTCACCGTCACCTGCTGGCCGTTTTCCACGCCTGTGGTCGTACCACTGATGGTTAATGGCTGTCCTTTTTCAGTCGCATTGATTACGTCGTCACCAGCCAGAGGACCTGTGATCGCAATCGTCGGTGCGGCGATGTCCACGCTGATCGGGTTGCTTGCCTGCGTTGCAGGGTTGCCAGCCTTATCGCTCACGTCAGCAGTCACAGACACAGAACCTGTTGTAGGCAGTTCGCCCACAGCTTCCGCCGGTACCGTCACGCTCCAGGCGTTGTCCGTCACCGTCGCGGTGTAGGTCTTGACGCCCACGGTCACCGTCACCTGCTGGCCGTTTTCCACGCCTGTGGTCGTACCACTGATGGTTAATGGCTGTCCTTTTTCAGTCGCATTGATTACGTCGTCACCAGCCAGAGGACCTGTGATCGCAATCGTCGGTGCGGCGATGTCCACGCTGATCGGGTTGCTTGCCTGCGTTGCAGGGTTGCCAGCCTTATCGCTCACGTCAGCAGTCACAGACACAGAACCTGTTGTAGGCAGTTCGCCCACAGCTTCCGCCGGTACCGTCACGCTCCAGGCGTTGTCCGTCACCGTCGCGGTGTAGGTCTTGACGCCCACGGTCACCGTCACCTGCTGGCCGTTTTCCACGCCTGTGGTCGTACCACTGATGGTTAATGGCTGTCCTTTTTCAGTCGCATTGATTACGTCGTCACCAGCCAGAGGACCTGTGATCGCAATCGTCGGTGCGGCGATGTCCACGCTGATCGGGTTGCTTGCCTGCGTTGCAGGGTTGCCAGCCTTATCGCTCACGTCAGCAGTCACAGACACAGAACCTGTTGTAGGCAGTTCGCCCACAGCTTCCGCCGGTACCGTCACGCTCCAGGCGTTGTCCGTCACCGTCGCGGTGTAGGTCTTGACGCCCACGGTCACCGTCACCTGCTGGCCGTTTTCCACGCCTGTGGTCGTACCACTGATGGTTAATGGCTGTCCTTTTTCAGTCGCATTGATTACGTCGTCACCAGCCAGAGGACCTGTGATCGCAATCGTCGGTGCGGCGATGTCCACGCTGATCGGGTTGCTTGCCTGCGTTGCAGGGTTGCCAGCCTTATCGCTCACGTCAGCAGTCACAGACACAGAACCTGTTGTAGGCAGTTCGCCCACAGCTTCCGCCGGTACCGTCACGCTCCAGGCGTTGTCCGTCACCGTCGCGGTGTAGGTCTTGACGCCCACGGTCACCGTCACCTGCTGGCCGTTTTCCACGCCTGTGGTCGTACCACTGATGGTTAATGGCTGTCCTTTTTCAGTCGCATTGATTACGTCGTCACCAGCCAGAGGACCTGTGATCGCAATCGTCGGTGCGGCGATGTCCACGCTGATCGGGTTGCTTGCCTGCGTTGCAGGGTTGCCAGCCTTATCGCTCACGTCAGCAGTCACAGACACAGAACCTGTTGTAGGCAGTTCGCCCACAGCTTCCGCCGGTACCGTCACGCTCCAGGCGTTGTCCGTCACCGTCGCGGTGTAGGTCTTGACGCCCACGGTCACCGTCACCTGCTGGCCGTTTTCCACGCCTGTGGTCGTACCACTGATGGTTAATGGCTGTCCTTTTTCAGTCGCATTGATTACGTCGTCACCAGCCAGAGGACCTGTGATCGCAATCGTCGGTGCGGCGATGTCCACGCTGATCGGGTTGCTTGCCTGCGTTGCAGGGTTGCCAGCCTTATCGCTCACGTCAGCAGTCACAGACACAGAACCTGTTGTAGGCAGTTCGCCCACAGCTTCCGCCGGTACCGTCACGCTCCAGGCGTTGTCCGTCACCGTCGCGGTGTAGGTCTTGACGCCCACGGTCACCGTCACCTGCTGGCCGTTTTCCACGCCTGTGGTCGTACCACTGATGGTTAATGGCTGTCCTTTTTCAGTCGCATTGATTACGTCGTCACCAGCCAGAGGACCTGTGATCGCAATCGTCGGTGCGGCGATGTCCACGCTGATCGGGTTGCTTGCCTGCGTTGCAGGGTTGCCAGCCTTATCGCTCACGTCAGCAGTCACAGACACAGAACCTGTTGTAGGCAGTTCGCCCACAGCTTCCGCCGGTACCGTCACGCTCCAGGCGTTGTCCGTCACCGTCGCGGTGTAGGTCTTGACGCCCACGGTCACCGTCACCTGCTGGCCGTTTTCCACGCCTGTGGTCGTACCACTGATGGTTAATGGCTGTCCTTTTTCAGTCGCATTGATTACGTCGTCACCAGCCAGAGGACCTGTGATCGCAATCGTCGGTGCGGCGATGTCCACGCTGATCGGGTTGCTTGCCTGCGTTGCAGGGTTGCCAGCCTTATCGCTCACGTCAGCAGTCACAGACACAGAACCTGTTGTAGGCAGTTCGCCCACAGCTTCCGCCGGTACCGTCACGCTCCAGGCGTTGTCCGTCACCGTCGCGGTGTAGGTCTTGACGCCCACGGTCACCGTCACCTGCTGGCCGTTTTCCACGCCTGTGGTCGTACCACTGATGGTTAATGGCTGTCCTTTTTCAGTCGCATTGATTACGTCGTCACCAGCCAGAGGACCTGTGATCGCAATCGTCGGTGCGGCGATGTCCACGCTGATCGGGTTGCTTGCCTGCGTTGCAGGGTTGCCAGCCTTATCGCTCACGTCAGCAGTCACAGACACAGAACCTGTTGTAGGCAGTTCGCCCACAGCTTCCGCCGGTACCGTCACGCTCCAGGCGTTGTCCGTCACCGTCGCGGTGTAGGTCTTGACGCCCACGGTCACCGTCACCTGCTGGCCGTTTTCCACGCCTGTGGTCGTACCACTGATGGTTAATGGCTGTCCTTTTTCAGTCGCATTGATTACGTCGTCACCAGCCAGAGGACCTGTGATCGCAATCGTCGGTGCGGCGATGTCCACGCTGATCGGGTTGCTTGCCTGCGTTGCAGGGTTGCCAGCCTTATCGCTCACGTCAGCAGTCACAGACACAGAACCTGTTGTAGGCAGTTCGCCCACAGCTTCCGCCGGTACCGTCACGCTCCAGGCGTTGTCCGTCACCGTCGCGGTGTAGGTCTTGACGCCCACGGTCACCGTCACCTGCTGGCCGTTTTCCACGCCTGTGGTCGTACCACTGATGGTTAATGGCTGTCCTTTTTCAGTCGCATTGATTACGTCGTCACCAGCCAGAGGACCTGTGATCGCAATCGTCGGTGCGGCGATGTCCACGCTGATCGGGTTGCTTGCCTGCGTTGCAGGGTTGCCAGCCTTATCGCTCACGTCAGCAGTCACAGACACAGAACCTGTTGTAGGCAGTTCGCCCACAGCTTCCGCCGGTACCGTCACGCTCCAGGCGTTGTCCGTCACCGTCGCGGTGTAGGTCTTGACGCCCACGGTCACCGTCACCTGCTGGCCGTTTTCCACGCCTGTGGTCGTACCACTGATGGTTAATGGCTGTCCTTTTTCAGTCGCATTGATTACGTCGTCACCAGCCAGAGGACCTGTGATCGCAATCGTCGGTGCGGCGATGTCCACGCTGATCGGGTTGCTTGCCTGCGTTGCAGGGTTGCCAGCCTTATCGCTCACGTCAGCAGTCACAGACACAGAACCTGTTGTAGGCAGTTCGCCCACAGCTTCCGCCGGTACCGTCACGCTCCAGGCGTTGTCCGTCACCGTCGCGGTGTAGGTCTTGACGCCCACGGTCACCGTCACCTGCTGGCCGTTTTCCACGCCTGTGGTCGTACCACTGATGGTTAATGGCTGTCCTTTTTCAGTCGCATTGATTACGTCGTCACCAGCCAGAGGACCTGTGATCGCAATCGTCGGTGCGGCGATGTCCACGCTGATCGGGTTGCTTGCCTGCGTTGCAGGGTTGCCAGCCTTATCGCTCACGTCAGCAGTCACAGACACAGAACCTGTTGTAGGCAGTTCGCCCACAGCTTCCGCCGGTACCGTCACGCTCCAGGCGTTGTCCGTCACCGTCGCGGTGTAGGTCTTGACGCCCACGGTCACCGTCACCTGCTGGCCGTTTTCCACGCCTGTGGTCGTACCACTGATGGTTAATGGCTGTCCTTTTTCAGTCGCATTGATTACGTCGTCACCAGCCAGAGGACCTGTGATCGCAATCGTCGGTGCGGCGATGTCCACGCTGATCGGGTTGCTTGCCTGCGTTGCAGGGTTGCCAGCCTTATCGCTCACGTCAGCAGTCACAGACACAGAACCTGTTGTAGGCAGTTCGCCCACAGCTTCCGCCGGTACCGTCACGCTCCAGGCGTTGTCCGTCACCGTCGCGGTGTAGGTCTTGACGCCCACGGTCACCGTCACCTGCTGGCCGTTTTCCACGCCTGTGGTCGTACCACTGATGGTTAATGGCTGTCCTTTTTCAGTCGCATTGATTACGTCGTCACCAGCCAGAGGACCTGTGATCGCAATCGTCGGTGCGGCGATGTCCACGCTGATCGGGTTGCTTGCCTGCGTTGCAGGGTTGCCAGCCTTATCGCTCACGTCAGCAGTCACAGACACAGAACCTGTTGTAGGCAGTTCGCCCACAGCTTCCGCCGGTACCGTCACGCTCCAGGCGTTGTCCGTCACCGTCGCGGTGTAGGTCTTGACGCCCACGGTCACCGTCACCTGCTGGCCGTTTTCCACGCCTGTGGTCGTACCACTGATGGTTAATGGCTGTCCTTTTTCAGTCGCATTGATTACGTCGTCACCAGCCAGAGGACCTGTGATCGCAATCGTCGGTGCGGCGATGTCCACGCTGATCGGGTTGCTTGCCTGCGTTGCAGGGTTGCCAGCCTTATCGCTCACGTCAGCAGTCACAGACACAGAACCTGTTGTAGGCAGTTCGCCCACAGCTTCCGCCGGTACCGTCACGCTCCAGGCGTTGTCCGTCACCGTCGCGGTGTAGGTCTTGACGCCCACGGTCACCGTCACCTGCTGGCCGTTTTCCACGCCTGTGGTCGTACCACTGATGGTTAATGGCTGTCCTTTTTCAGTCGCATTGATTACGTCGTCACCAGCCAGAGGACCTGTGATCGCAATCGTCGGTGCGGCGATGTCCACGCTGATCGGGTTGCTTGCCTGCGTTGCAGGGTTGCCAGCCTTATCGCTCACGTCAGCAGTCACAGACACAGAACCTGTTGTAGGCAGTTCGCCCACAGCTTCCGCCGGTACCGTCACGCTCCAGGCGTTGTCCGTCACCGTCGCGGTGTAGGTCTTGACGCCCACGGTCACCGTCACCTGCTGGCCGTTTTCCACGCCTGTGGTCGTACCACTGATGGTTAATGGCTGTCCTTTTTCAGTCGCATTGATTACGTCGTCACCAGCCAGAGGACCTGTGATCGCAATCGTCGGTGCGGCGATGTCCACGCTGATCGGGTTGCTTGCCTGCGTTGCAGGGTTGCCAGCCTTATCGCTCACGTCAGCAGTCACAGACACAGAACCTGTTGTAGGCAGTTCGCCCACAGCTTCCGCCGGTACCGTCACGCTCCAGGCGTTGTCCGTCACCGTCGCGGTGTAGGTCTTGACGCCCACGGTCACCGTCACCTGCTGGCCGTTTTCCACGCCTGTGGTCGTACCACTGATGGTTAATGGCTGTCCTTTTTCAGTCGCATTGATTACGTCGTCACCAGCCAGAGGACCTGTGATCGCAATCGTCGGTGCGGCGATGTCCACGCTGATCGGGTTGCTTGCCTGCGTTGCAGGGTTGCCAGCCTTATCGCTCACGTCAGCAGTCACAGACACAGAACCTGTTGTAGGCAGTTCGCCCACAGCTTCCGCCGGTACCGTCACGCTCCAGGCGTTGTCCGTCACCGTCGCGGTGTAGGTCTTGACGCCCACGGTCACCGTCACCTGCTGGCCGTTTTCCACGCCTGTGGTCGTACCACTGATGGTTAATGGCTGTCCTTTTTCAGTCGCATTGATTACGTCGTCACCAGCCAGAGGACCTGTGATCGCAATCGTCGGTGCGGCGATGTCCACGCTGATCGGGTTGCTTGCCTGCGTTGCAGGGTTGCCAGCCTTATCGCTCACGTCAGCAGTCACAGACACAGAACCTGTTGTAGGCAGTTCGCCCACAGCTTCCGCCGGTACCGTCACGCTCCAGGCGTTGTCCGTCACCGTCGCGGTGTAGGTCTTGACGCCCACGGTCACCGTCACCTGCTGGCCGTTTTCCACGCCTGTGGTCGTACCACTGATGGTTAATGGCTGTCCTTTTTCAGTCGCATTGATTACGTCGTCACCAGCCAGAGGACCTGTGATCGCAATCGTCGGTGCGGCGATGTCCACGCTGATCGGGTTGCTTGCCTGCGTTGCAGGGTTGCCAGCCTTATCGCTCACGTCAGCAGTCACAGACACAGAACCTGTTGTAGGCAGTTCGCCCACAGCTTCCGCCGGTACCGTCACGCTCCAGGCGTTGTCCGTCACCGTCGCGGTGTAGGTCTTGACGCCCACGGTCACCGTCACCTGCTGGCCGTTTTCCACGCCTGTGGTCGTACCACTGATGGTTAATGGCTGTCCTTTTTCAGTCGCATTGATTACGTCGTCACCAGCCAGAGGACCTGTGATCGCAATCGTCGGTGCGGCGATGTCCACGCTGATCGGGTTGCTTGCCTGCGTTGCAGGGTTGCCAGCCTTATCGCTCACGTCAGCAGTCACAGACACAGAACCTGTTGTAGGCAGTTCGCCCACAGCTTCCGCCGGTACCGTCACGCTCCAGGCGTTGTCCGTCACCGTCGCGGTGTAGGTCTTGACGCCCACGGTCACCGTCACCTGCTGGCCGTTTTCCACGCCTGTGGTCGTACCACTGATGGTTAATGGCTGTCCTTTTTCAGTCGCATTGATTACGTCGTCACCAGCCAGAGGACCTGTGATCGCAATCGTCGGTGCGGCGATGTCCACGCTGATCGGGTTGCTTGCCTGCGTTGCAGGGTTGCCAGCCTTATCGCTCACGTCAGCAGTCACAGACACAGAACCTGTTGTAGGCAGTTCGCCCACAGCTTCCGCCGGTACCGTCACGCTCCAGGCGTTGTCCGTCACCGTCGCGGTGTAGGTCTTGACGCCCACGGTCACCGTCACCTGCTGGCCGTTTTCCACGCCTGTGGTCGTACCACTGATGGTTAATGGCTGTCCTTTTTCAGTCGCATTGATTACGTCGTCACCAGCCAGAGGACCTGTGATCGCAATCGTCGGTGCGGCGATGTCCACGCTGATCGGGTTGCTTGCCTGCGTTGCAGGGTTGCCAGCCTTATCGCTCACGTCAGCAGTCACAGACACAGAACCTGTTGTAGGCAGTTCGCCCACAGCTTCCGCCGGTACCGTCACGCTCCAGGCGTTGTCCGTCACCGTCGCGGTGTAGGTCTTGACGCCCACGGTCACCGTCACCTGCTGGCCGTTTTCCACGCCTGTGGTCGTACCACTGATGGTTAATGGCTGTCCTTTTTCAGTCGCATTGATTACGTCGTCACCAGCCAGAGGACCTGTGATCGCAATCGTCGGTGCGGCGATGTCCACGCTGATCGGGTTGCTTGCCTGCGTTGCAGGGTTGCCAGCCTTATCGCTCACGTCAGCAGTCACAGACACAGAACCTGTTGTAGGCAGTTCGCCCACAGCTTCCGCCGGTACCGTCACGCTCCAGGCGTTGTCCGTCACCGTCGCGGTGTAGGTCTTGACGCCCACGGTCACCGTCACCTGCTGGCCGTTTTCCACGCCTGTGGTCGTACCACTGATGGTTAATGGCTGTCCTTTTTCAGTCGCATTGATTACGTCGTCACCAGCCAGAGGACCTGTGATCGCAATCGTCGGTGCGGCGATGTCCACGCTGATCGGGTTGCTTGCCTGCGTTGCAGGGTTGCCAGCCTTATCGCTCACGTCAGCAGTCACAGACACAGAACCTGTTGTAGGCAGTTCGCCCACAGCTTCCGCCGGTACCGTCACGCTCCAGGCGTTGTCCGTCACCGTCGCGGTGTAGGTCTTGACGCCCACGGTCACCGTCACCTGCTGGCCGTTTTCCACGCCTGTGGTCGTACCACTGATGGTTAATGGCTGTCCTTTTTCAGTCGCATTGATACGTCGTCACCAGCCAGAGGACCTGTGATCGCAATCGTCGGTGCGGCGATGTCCACGCTGATCGGGTTGCTTGCCTGCGTTGCAGGGTTGCCAGCCTTATCGCTCACGTCAGCAGTCACAGACACAGAACCTGTTGTAGGCAGTTCGCCCACAGCTTCCGCCGGTACCGTCACGCTCCAGGCGTTGTCCGTCACCGTCGCGGTGTAGGTCTTGACGCCCACGGTCACCGTCACCTGCTGGCCGTTTTCCACGCCTGTGGTCGTACCACTGATGGTTAATGGCTGTCCTTTTCAGTCGCATTGATTACGTCGTCACCAGCCAGAGGACCTGTGATCGCAATCGTCGGTGCGGCGATGTCCACGCTGATCGGGTTGCTTGCCTGCGTTGCAGGGTTGCCAGCCTTATCGCTCACGTCAGCAGTCACAGACACAGAACCTGTTGTAGGCAGTTCGCCCACAGCTTCCGCCGGTACCGTCACGCTCCAGGCGTTGTCCGT
The DNA here is from genome assembly GCF_010646905.1 of Acinetobacter portensis. Lineage (NCBI taxonomy): Bacteria > Pseudomonadati > Pseudomonadota > Gammaproteobacteria > Moraxellales > Moraxellaceae > Acinetobacter > Acinetobacter portensis. The sequence continues at coordinate 259 of NZ_JAAARQ010000001.1, read as the reverse complement.
CACCGTCGCGGTGTAGGTCTTGACGCCCACGGTCACCGTCACCTGCTGGCCGTTTCCACGCCTGTGGTCGTACCACTGATGGTTAATGGCTGTCCTTTTCAGTCGCATTGATTACGTCGTCACCAGCCAGAGGACCTTGATCGCAATCGTCGGTGCGGCGATGTCCACGCTGATCGGGTTGCTTGCCTGCGTTGCAGGGTTGCCAGCCTTATCGCTCACGTCAGCAGTCACAGACACAGAACCTGTTGTAGGCAGTTCG